>NZ_JACKUC010000030.1:0-2203119 GCF_025822555.1 Mycobacterium hackensackense | reverse complement strand
AGTTCATGTTCCAGGGCTCGCCGTAGGTGGTGACCGAGTCACCCTCCTTGGCGATCAGCCGAGCGAACGGACGCAGCAGCACACCACCGGCAGCACCGGTCACCGTGCCATGCGCATTCGACACCGCCACCGCACCATTGGCGCCCGAAACATCGGTGGAGAAGGTCGCCACTTCCTGGATACCCGGGCCGTTACCCAGATCCGCGCTGATCGACGCACCCGGGAACAGGTTCGGCGTGATCACCTGCAGCGGGTTCGACGGCGTCGCATCGTCGAGCAGGATGTTCGGCGTGGTGTAGCTGAAGTTGATACCCACACCGAGCGACCACGGGAAGCCGATCTGGTAACCCAGCTCCAACGTGCCCTCGAACTCATCCGCGCCCGGGCCCGAGACGATGTACTTGGCCTTACCCGAGTGGAACCACTCACGGGTCAGCCGGTTGCGGTCCAACGGGAACACACCATTGAGGAACGTGTCCCACTGCTGGATGGTGAGGGTCCGGTCCTTGCCGTCAACGAGACTCAACTCGTTGTCCAGACCTGCGTGAGAAGTGCCCGTNCGGTTGCGGTCCAACGGGAACACACCATTGAGGAACGTGTCCCACTGCTGGATGGTGAGGGTCCGGTCCTTGCCGTCAACGAGACTCAACTCGTTGTCCAGACCTGCGTGAGAAGTGCCCGTGCTGATAAAGAGCGATGCAAACGCTCCAGCCACGACAGTGACCATCGCAAGCAGCACCCGACTGAATGCCTTCATGTTCTCCCTAGCTGTGCCGACGGTGTTCTGGCGTGGAACACCGTATCTGTCGATGTGTGGCCCGGCCCTCACGCAACCTCACACCTTGCAAGACCTCCATGTGAACCAAATTAGAAAGCCCACATGTTGCTCTTACTCTTTGCTCATCGTTGACACGAGGAACATAACGGGGAGGCATCCACCCGGCAACGCGTACATGGCGACATCCGGCACCCCCCTACACCGCGACGGGAGTTTGCTGGGTCATGCAGATGCAGCAACGATCGGGCGCACCAGCGGCAGCGCACCACAGCGGGTACACATTTGCCTCACGCGTCAAGGCGCACAGAGATTTGCGCCGAAATCAAAGAGATTCCAGCCGATCAGAACGAAAACACAGCTCAGCCGTGGTGCGGCGGCACGTTGTCCCGCAGCCACCGATCGCGATCAGATGCCTCCGCCGGCAAATTGTCACCGCGCTCATCGCTGGTCGTGCTCGGCAGCTCGTCGCCGAAGATGGCGTTAACTACATCTCGCGAAGGCTTCGGGGGACCGCTCACATCACTCTCCAGGTGTGACTAAGATCACAATCGCAGGCCCGGTGCAGTTCACACGCGTGTAACGCAACGGGCCTGCGATTTCTTCCTTCACGTGCGCGAACGAGCATATTTCTGATCTGACAAACGCTGCTAAATGTCCAGGCTCGAGAGCTGGCCGATGATCTGGCCCGCCAGGGGGCCCAGAGTGGCCATTCCGTCGCGCACTGCCGCCCGCGAACCCGCGATGTTGACCACGAGGGTGCTGCCCGAGATACCGGCCAGACCCCGCGAGACACCGGCGTCGATGATGCCGGCGGACAGTCCCGACGCCCGCAGCGCCTCGGAGATACCGAGCAGCTCGCGGTCCAGGATGTCGACGGTGGCCTCCGGGGTGACATCGCGCGGACTCACGCCCGTGCCGCCGACGGAGATGACCAGATCCACCCCGCCGATCACCGCGGTGTTGAGCGCGTTGCGGATCTCCACCTCATCGGCGGACACCACCACGACTCCGTCGACCAGGAATCCGGCCTCCCCGAGCAGCTCGGTCACCAACGGCCCGCTGTGATCTTCTTCCCCATGTGCAGTCCGGTCGTCGACCACGACGACGAGTGCACGCCCTACCACCGACCCAGGTTGTTCCATGAGTGCCACCGTATATCCGGCCACGGACAACGGAGCAGCCGACAGCCGCGCGTCGCCACGTGTGCGGGTCATTGCGCGGCCTTGCCCAGGGTGACGTCCACCGTGGCCGGCTTCCCGGACTGATCCAGGTAGGTCAGGGTGATCTTGGTGCCGGGCGCTTTGGATCGCACCGCGGCCACCAACGCGTCAGCGCTGCCGATCACCCGGTCGTCGACCTTGGTGACCACCACACCGCTGGGCAGGCCCGCCGACGCGGCCGCGCCACCCGCGGTCACCTCGACGATCTTGGCACCGTCGACACCCGCGTCGTTACCGACCTGCACGCCCAGCGAGGCGTGTGTGGCGGTCCCGTTCTGGACCAGCTCGTCGGCGATCCGCTTCGCCTGGTCCACCGGGATCGCGAAGCCGAGCCCGATCGAACCGCTCTGGGACTGGCCTGAATCGCCACCGAGGGTGGCGATGGCCGAGTTCACGCCCACCAGCTCACCGTTCATGTTGACCAGCGCGCCGCCGGAGTTACCGGGATTGATCGCGGCATCGGTCTGGATGGCGTCGAGCACGGTGTTCTGGTTCTTGGCATCGCCACCGGCGGCCACCGGCCGGTTCAGTGCACTGACGATGCCGGTGGTGACGGTGCCCTCAAGTCCGAGTGGCGAGCCGACCGCCACCACGTCCTGGCCCACCCGCAGGTTCTCCGAGGAGCCCACCGTGATCGGGGTCAGACCGGACACGCCCTGCGCGCGCACCACCGCGATATCGCTGCTCGGATCGGTCCCGACGACGCTGTACGTCGCGGTCCGGCCGTCGGCGAAGGTCACCTTGGTCTGTGCGGCACCACCGGCGGAGGGCGCCCCGGGTGCGGACGGGCCTCCGGGACCCGCGCCGGCCACCACGTGGTTGTTGGTGAGGATCAGCCCGTCGGTGCTCAAGATGATGCCCGAGCCCTCCTCGGACGCCCGGCCCATATCGGTCTCCAGCTTGACGACGCTGGGCACCACCTTGGCGGCGACCTGCTCGACGGAGCCCACCGGCAGGTTGGCGGCCGGGACACCTGGGGTCGCGCCACCGAAAGAGGTGGTGGCCGTGGTCCGGTCTGGCTGGGCCAAGACGGCCACCCCGCCGCCGACGCCGGCCGACACGACCGCGACGGCGATCGCTCCCGCGACCAAAGCCCCTGTGCGCGAACGCTTTTCCGGACGATGTCCGGGCACCGGACCGGGCCCTCCGGCTGGTCGATACGGGTCGTACTGGGGCTGCGGCGGGTGCTGTTGACGGGGTTGCTGCGCGTATCGCCAGTCGTAGGACTGCTGGTAGCCGCTCTGCGGGCCGGTCTGCGGAACGCCGTGCGGCGGGGAGTACCCGGACCCCGGTTCATACCCGCCGGGGCGCTGCGGGGGCGTGTACCTGGGGTGGTTCGTCATGTGGCTCCGCGCTCTTTCTGTCGAGATCCTGTTACCTGGTCAACGCATCCGTCACGTACACAGTGCCCACTTGGGCTGAGAATCCACTTAGAGAACGTCCAGGACAACACGAAGAGATCCCCCTCGCGTCCCAGATCACACCCCGATGCGCCGCAGTACCCTCAGGCCGAGCGTCAATTATTCTCCGCGCCGGCCACCGCACCGTCCACTGAATTGACGGTGCGTGTCGCGGCGGGCATGTCGGCAGTGCTTTCGGGGATCGCCCGCCGACCCGGCAGCAGTACCCGGATCGAGGTGCCCGGCGGGTCGCCACCCGGCACGGTGTCCTCGACCCGAAGAGTCCCACCGTGTTTGAGCACCACCTGTTTGACGATCGCCAGGCCGAGACCGGATCCGGGCATGGCCCGGGCCGACGTCGACCGGTAGAACCGTTCGAAGACCAGGTCACGCTCCTCGGGCGGGATGCCCGGCCCGCGATCGGCCACCACCAGTTCCGCGTGCACGGCGTCGCGCTGCTGGAGTCGTACCGACACCCGACTGCCGGGCGGGCTCCATTTCGCCGCGTTGTCCAGCAAATTGAGCACGGCCCTGGACAGCCCCGCGGCATCGCCGTAGACCTGCCACGAGATCACGTCGGCGTCGAACTCGATATCGCCGCGGCGACGGCGCACCCGCTCCAGCGACCGTTCCACCACCTCGGAGATGTCCACCGCCTCATGGATGACGACACCGGCATCGTCCCGGCTGAGGTCCACCAAATCGCCCACCAGGGTGGACAATTCGCCGATCTGAGCGACCACGTCGGCTTGCAGCCCGGCCATCTCGTCGTCGGGTAGCCGCGGCGCACCCGGCGCCATCGAGGCGATCAGCAGCTCGACGTTGGTACGCAGCGAGGTCAGCGGCGTGCGCAGTTCGTGTCCGGCATCGGTGACGAGCCTGGCCTGGCGTTCCCTGGATTCGGCCAGTGCGCGCAGCATCATGTTGAAAGCCTCGGTGAGCCGGGCGAGTTCGTCGGTGCCCACCACCGGGATCGGCCGCAGGTCGTCGGTGCGGGCCACCCGTTCGGCGGCCTGGGTCAGCCGGCCCACCGGACGCAGGCCGGCGCGGGCCACCATCCCACCGGCGATGGCGGCGACCGCCATCCCCGCGCCGCCCACGATGGCCAGCACCGTGCCCAACCGTTTGAGCAGTGCCAGCGTCGGCGCAAGACTCTTGGAGATCAGCAGCGAATTACCGTCTGCGAGATGCACAGCCAGCACCCGCTGATTGTTGACGGTGCGCAGCGACATGAGCAGTTCGCCTTGGACCACCGCCTTCTCGGGCGCGCCCAGCGGCAGCGTCTGGCCCTGCTGATTCGCCGTGTAGATATAGCGGCCGGGGCTGACCAGCATGGCGTTCACATCCGAATAGGCGGTGCCCTCGATGGCCTTACCCGGATCCGCGGCCAGCGACCCGCTCTCGATGAGCAGCTGGGCCCGGCTGTGCAGCTGATTGTCGATATCGGCGAACACCGAACGCGACACCACCACATACACGGCGACGGCCATCAGGACCACGACCATGGCCACCATCGACATCGCCAGCAGCATCACCCGCCAGCGCAGCGAGACCGAACTGACATTGCGAACCGTGCTGTAACGACGATGAGGCGGTTTCACGGCGTTCATCCGACCGGGCATCAGGGCGGCGTTTCACGCAGCACATAACCCACCCCGCGCACGGTGTGGATCAGCCGCGGTTCTCCTTCGGCCTCGGTCTTGCGCCGTAGGTATCCGACATACACCTCGAGGGCATTGCCCGATGTCGGGAAATCGAATCCCCACACCTCTTCGAGAATGCGGCTGCGGGTGAGCACCCGGCGCGGATTGGCGATCAGCATCTCCAGCAGGGAGAACTCGGTGCGGGTGAGGCTGATGGACCTCTCACCGCGGGTGACCTCGCGCGTGACGGGATCCAGGCTCAGATCCGAGAAGGTCAGTGCGCGGGATTCGCTGCTGTCGTCGGGCACCCGGCGCCGGAGCAGCGCCCGCATCCGGGCCAGCAGTTCCTCGAGCGCGAACGGCTTGGGCAGGTAGTCGTCGGCGCCCGCATCGAGGCCGGCCACCCGTTCGGATACCGAATCACGGGCGGTCAACACCAGGATCGGCAGATCGTCACCGGTGCTCCGAAGATGCCGGCAGACCTCCAGACCATCGAGCCTCGGCATCATGACATCCAGGACCAAGGCGT
Organism: Mycobacterium hackensackense; assembly: GCF_025822555.1. Taxonomy (NCBI): domain Bacteria; kingdom Bacillati; phylum Actinomycetota; class Actinomycetes; order Mycobacteriales; family Mycobacteriaceae; genus Mycobacterium; species Mycobacterium hackensackense. The sequence goes on along the minus strand of NZ_JACKUC010000030.1, from coordinate 2,197,549 downwards.
CCGGACGGTCACTGGAAATCAGATCCAGTGCCTCGACACCATCCTGGGCCAACTCGACCGAGTACCCGTTGAAAGAGAGCGACCGGCGCAGTGATTCGCGCACCGCGCGATCATCGTCAACGACAAGAATGCGCACTGCCACAGTGTCACCCGCGCGTCTGAGAGCGACCTGAGAGGCGCGCCGGAGAGGTGTCGGTCGGACGCTTACTTGCGGTCGAGGTCAACGAGGCCGAGACGGGCAGCCTTGAGCAGGCGACGCGGCACCTTGTGCTGCTGACCGGCCACGTTGACGTTGACCAGGCCGGTGGCCTCGGTCTTCCACTGCGCGCGGCGGCTACGGGTGTTCGAGCGCGACATCCGGCGCTTGGGCACAGCCATGATCGAGATCTCCTCCTGAGGGGGCACCGACGCGCAGAGCACAGCGGCGGCAATTGGCATCCAGGATAGCCCGGGCTGCCGGTTGCCTCCAAACCGCTGAACGGTCGGCGGTAACCCGACGCCGTTTCCTCATCCAATCGGCCCACCACCCGACACCTCGTCACCGAGACTGAACCCAGGGCGACGCCGGCTTGCGGATCGATGCCTCGCTCAGGCTCGGGCCCACCCGACCCCTTGACTCGAGACCGGCGGTACCCGATAACCTACCGGTTGGTTGGTCGCGGTCAGATCGCGTCCAGTTCGAGGGAGAATGCGTGACGCCTGCAGCTGGTGCGGTCCGGATCGGCAACTGTTCGGGCTTCTACGGCGATCGCCTCGCGGCGATGCGGGAGATGCTCAGCGGTGGTGAGCTGGACTTTCTGACCGGCGACTATCTCGCCGAACTCACCATGCTCATCCTGGCGCGCGACCGCGCGAAGAACCCCGGGCTGGGCTACGCGAAGACCTTCCTGCGTCAGCTCGAAGAGTGCCTGGGCATCGCGCTCGACCGGGGCGTGAAGATCGTGGCCAACGCGGGTGGCCTGAACCCCGCGGCTCTGGCCGCCGCGGTGCGCGAACTCGCCGACCGCCTGGGCCTGACCGTCAACGTCGCCCATGTAGAAGGGGACGACCTCGTCGGGCGCGGCGAGGAACTGGGGTTCGGGAACGTGCTCGCCGCCAACGCCTACCTCGGCGCGTGGGGCATCGTCGACTGCCTGAACGCCGGCGCCGACATCGTGGTGACCGGCCGCGTCACCGATGCCTCGGTGATCGTCGGGCCGGCCGCAGCACATCACGGCTGGAGCCGGACCGATTACGACGCGCTGGCCGGTGCCGTCGCCGCGGGGCACATCATCGAATGCGGCACGCAGGCCACCGGCGGCAACTTCTCCTTCTTCACGGAGATCCCCGCGACTGCCGGGGTGTTCCGGCCCGGCTTCCCGCTGGCCGAGATCGCCGGCGACGGATCCTCGGTCATCACCAAACACGCCGGGACCGGCGGTCTGGTCAGCCCGGATACCGTCACCGCGCAACTACTCTACGAGATCACCGGCGCGCGGTATGCGAACCCGGACGTGACGCTGCGGATGGATTCGATATCGCTGTCCCCCGACGGGCCGGACCGGGTGCGGGTGGACGGCGTGCGCGGCGAGGCGCCGCCACCGACGCTGAAGGTGTCGCTCAACAGCATCGGCGGGTTCCGCAACGCGACGTCGTTCGTGCTCACCGGCCTGGACATCGAGGCCAAGGCCGAATTGCTGCAGCGCCAGCTGGAGAGCAGCCTCACGACGCGACCGGCCGAGCTGGAATGGACCCTGGCCCGTACCGACCATCCCGATGCCGACACCGAAGAAGCCGCCAGCGCCTTGCTGCACTGCGTGGTCCGCGACCCTGATCCCGCCAAGGTGGGGCGCCAGTTCTCTTCGGCCGCAGTTGAACTCGCGCTGGCCAGCTATCCCGGCTTCACCTCGACCGCGCCACCCGGGGAAGGTCAGGTGTACGGCGTGTTCACCCCTGGCTATGTCGACGCCGGGTTGGTGCCGCATATCGCGGTGCACGCCGACGGCAACCGGGTCGAGATCCCCGCCGCCACCGAGACGCTGGCGCTTGCCCCCGCCGACGAACCTCCCCTGCCGCCACCACCTGCCGACGGGCCGACGGTCCGGGCTCCCCTGGGCCGCGTCGCGGGTGCCCGCAGCGGCGACAAGGGCGGATCGGCGAACGTCGGTGTGTGGGTGCGCACCGACCCGCAGTGGCAATGGCTGGTGCACACGCTGACGGTGGACCGGCTGCGCGAATTGCTGCCGGAGACTGCCGAACTGGAGGTCACTCGGTACGTGCTGCCCAATCTGCGCGCGCTCAACTTCGTCATCGACGGCATCCTGGGCAAGGGTGTCGCTTATCAAGCCCGGTTCGACCCGCAGGCCAAGGGCCTCGGCGAATGGTTGCGATCCCGCTGTCTCGACATCCCGGAAAGGCTGCTGTGACCGACATCTGGCACACCCCAGAACGCGACGAGCTCCGAAAGACGGTGCGCACCTTCGCCGAACGCGAGATCCTGCCCAACGCCACGGCGTGGGAACGCGACGGTGAGCTGCCGCGCGATCTGCACCTCAAGGCCGGCGCCGCGGGACTGCTCGGCGCCGGGATGCCCGAATCGGTGGGCGGTGGGGGTGGCGACGGCGCCGACGCCGTCGTCATCTGCGAGGAGATGCACCAGGCCGGCGCCCCCGGCGGCGTGTTCGCCTCCCTGTTCACCTGCGGGATCGCGGTGCCGCACATGATCGCCTCGGGCGACCAGCGGCTGATCGACACTTACGTGCGACCCACCTTGCAGGGCAACCTGATCGGCTCACTGGCCATCACCGAGCCCGGTGGTGGCTCCGACGTCGGGCACCTCACCACCAAAGCTGTCCGCGACGGCGACCATTACGTCGTCAACGGCGCCAAGACCTACATCACCTCGGGCGTGCGGGCCGACTACGTGGTGACCGCCGTGCGCACCGGCGGCCCGGGCGCGGCCGGGGTGTCCCTGATCGTGGTCGACAAGGGCACACCGGGATTCGAGGTCAGCCGCAAGCTGGACAAGATGGGCTGGCGCTCCAGCGATACCGCCGAGCTGTCCTACACCGATGTGCGGGTCCCCGTCACCAATCTGGTCGGCGTGGAGAACACCGGCTTCCTGCAGATCGCGGGCGCATTCGTATCCGAACGGGTCGGTCTTGCCGCCCAGGCCTATTCGAGCGCTCAGCGTTGCCTCGACCTCACCGTCGACTGGTGCCGCAACCGGGAGACGTTCGGTAGGCCACTCATCACGCGCCAGGCCGTGCAGAACACGCTCGCCGAGATGGCGCGCCGGATCGATGTGGCTCGGGTGTACACGCGGCGGCTGGTGGAGCGGCAACTGAACGGGGATGACAACTTGATCACCGAGGTGTGCTTCGCCAAGAACACCGCCGTGGAGGCCGGCGAGTGGGTGGCCAACCAGGCCGTCCAATTGTTCGGCGGCATGGGCTATATGGCCGAGTCCGAGGTGGAACGACAATACCGCGATATGCGGATCCTCGGCATCGGTGGGGGTACCACGGAGATCCTCACCTCACTGGCCGCAAAGACGTTGGGGTATCAGGCATGACCGCACTGAAATCCACCCTGGATCCTCGCTCGCCCGCGTACGCCGAGGCGGCCGAGGCGATGACGGCCAAGCTCGCCGAGCTCGAAACCGAGCACGCCAAGGCGCTCGCCGGCGGCGGGGAGAAATACGTCGACCGCCATCATGCCCGGGGCAAGCTGACCGCACGCGAACGGGTCGAACTGTTGGTGGATCCGGATTCGCCGTTCCTGGAACTGAGCCCGCTCGCGGCGTGGGGCAGCGATTTCGCCGTCGGCGCCAGCGTGGTGACCGGGATCGGCGCGGTGGAAGGCGTCGAATGCCTGATCGTCGCCAACGACCCGACGGTCAAGGGCGGCACCACCAATCCGTGGACGTTGAAGAAGATGCTGCGGGCCAACCAGATCGCGCTGGAGAACCGGCTCCCCCTGATCTCCCTGGTCGAATCCGGCGGGGCCGACCTGCCCACCCAGAAGGAGATCTTCATCCCCGGCGGCCGGGGTTTCCGGGATTTGACCAGGTTGTCCGCCGCCGGCATTCCCACCATCGCACTGGTCTTCGGCAACTCCACCGCCGGCGGCGCCTACATCCCGGGCATGTCCGACCATGTCGTGATGATCAAGGAGCGCTCCAAGGTGTTCCTGGCCGGTCCGCCGCTGGTGAAGATGGCCACCGGCGAGGAGTCCGACGACGAATCCCTCGGCGGCGCCGAGATGCACGCCCGCACTTCCGGTCTGGGTGATTACCTGGCCATCGACGAACTCGACGCCATCCGGATCGGGCGGCGCATCGTGGCGCGCCTGAACTGGCGCAAACAAGGCCCCGCACCCGCCCCGGTGGTCGAACCACGCTTCGACGCGGAGGAACTGATCGGCCTGGTCGGCGCCGACCTGCGCATCCCGTTCGATCCGCGCGATGTGATCGCCCGGATCGTGGACGACTCCGATTTCGACGAGTTCAAACCGCTGTACGGTTCCTCGCTGGTGACGGGGTGGGCACGGCTGTACGGCTACCCGGTCGGCATCCTGGCCAATGCGCGGGGCGTGCTGTTCAGCGAGGAATCCCAGAAGGCCACCCAGTTCATCCAGCTCGCCAACCGCGCCGACACCCCGTTGTTGTTCCTGCACAACACCACCGGTTACATGGTGGGCAAGCAGTACGAAGAGGGCGGCATGATCAAACACGGTTCGATGATGATCAACGCGGTCTCCAACTCGACCGTGCCGCATATCTCGTTGCTGATCGGCGCGTCCTACGGCGCCGGGCATTACGGCATGTGCGGGCGGGCCTATGATCCGCGGTTCCTGTTCGCCTGGCCCAGCGCGAAATCCGCGGTGATGGGCGGCACCCAGCTGGCCGGTGTGCTCTCCATCGTCAGCCGGGCCGCCGCCGAGGCCCGCGGACAGACGGTCGACGAGGACGCCGATACGGCCCTGCGGGCCGCGGTGGAGGCACAGATCGAGGCCGAATCACTGCCGGCCTTCCTGTCCGGCCGGCTCTACGACGACGGCGTGATCGATCCCCGCGACACCCGGACCGTGTTGGGAATGTGCCTGTCCGCCATCGCCAGTGGCCCGATCGAGGGGACGTCGAACTTCGGCGTCTTCAGGATGTGACGCAGATGAGCGCTTGCGCGAAGAGGAAAGACCAGTGATCAACAAAGTTCTGGTTGCCAACCGCGGTGAAATCGCCCGCCGTGTCTTCACCACCTGCCGTCGGCTCGGTATCGGCACCGTCGCGGTGTACACCGACCCCGACGCCGGCTCACCGCATGTCGCCGAAGCCGACACCCGGGTACGTCTGGACGGCCGCAACGGCTACCTGGACAGCGCCCAGTTGATTGCCGCAGCACAGGCATCCGGCGCCGACGCGATCCACCCCGGCTACGGATTCCTCTCGGAGAACCCCGACTTCGCGGACGCCGTCGAGCAGGCCGGGCTGATCTGGATCGGCCCGCCGGTGCCCGCGGTGCAGGCCATGGGCTCCAAGATCGAGGCCAAGAAGCTGATGTCCGCCGCCGGCGTGCCGGTGCTGACCGAACTGCACCCGGACACCGTCACCGCCGACCAGCTACCGGTGCTGATCAAGGCCTCCGCCGGTGGTGGTGGCCGCGGCATGCGGGTGGTCCGCGAGTTGTCGGCGTTACCCGCCGAGGTTGCCGCGGCCCAGCGGGAGGCGCAATCGGCGTTCGGCGACCCGACGGTGTTCTGCGAGCGCTACCTGGCCGGCGGGCACCATATCGAGGTGCAGGTGATGGCCGATGCACACGGCACCGTGTGGGCGGTCGGGGAACGTGAATGCTCCATCCAGCGCCGCCACCAGAAGGTCATCGAGGAGGCGCCGTCACCGCTGGTGGAACGCACGCCCGGGATGCGCGACAAGCTCTACGAAGCGGCCCGGCTGGCCGCCGGCGCGATCGGTTACACCGGCGCCGGCACCGTGGAGTTCATGGCCGACCACCGGGGCGACTTCTTCTTCCTGGAGATGAACACCCGACTGCAGGTCGAGCATCCGGTGACCGAGGAGACCACCGGCCTGGACCTGGTCGAACTCCAGATCGATGTGGCAGACGGGCGCCGCCTCGACCCGGATCCACCTGCCGCCCATGGCCATTCGATCGAGGCCCGGCTCTACGCCGAGGATCCGGCCGAGAACTGGCAGCCACAGGCCGGCCCGGTGTACCGGTTCGGCGTCCCGGCCGCCCGCACGCAGTTCAGCACGCTGGGCGGGCGCAGCGGGGTGCGGGTGGACTCCGGCATCGTCGACGGCTCGGTGGTCTCGGTGTTCTATGACCCGATGCTGGCCAAGGTCATCTCGTACGCACCGACCCGCGACCGCGCCGCAGCCATCCTGGCCGACGCCCTGGCCCGCACCCAGCTGCACGGCATCAGGACCAACCGCGATCTGCTGGTCAATGTGCTGCGGCACCCAGCATTCCGCGACGGCGACACCGACACCGCATTCTTCGATACGCACGGCCTTTCCGAGTTGGCGACTGCGCCCGCCGCGGCGACCGTCCCGTCCACGGTGGCCGCCGCACTGGCCGACGCCGCATACAACCGCTCCACGGCAACGGTTTTCGCGCCCGCGCCGAGCGGCTGGCGCAATATCGCGTCGGGCCACCAGAGCCGCGGGTACCGGGATGCCGGTGGCACCGAGCACCTGGTTCGCTACCGGTTCACCCGGGCCGGGGCCGAGCTTCCCGACCATGCCGGGCTGTCCGTCGTCACCGCGACACCGGACCGGATGGTGCTGGCCGTCGACGGGGTGGAGCTGCCGTTCGACGTGGCCCGCCACGGAGACGAGGTCTTCGTCGACTCCCCGCTGGGCGCCGCGCGACTGACTGTCCTGCCGCGTTTCCCGGACCCGGACGCCGCGGTCGCGCACGGCTCCCTCCTGGCCCCCATGCCCGGGTCGGTGGTGCGCGTCGGCGCCGCCGTCGGCGACACCGTCACGGCGGGCCAACCCCTGATCTGGCTGGAGGCCATGAAGATGGAACACACCATCGCCAGCCCGCATGCCGGCGTGCTCGCCGAACTCCACGTCGCGACCGGCCAGCAGGTCGACGTCGGCGCCGTACTCGCCCGTGTAGACACCCCCGAAGGAGAACAACCGTGAGCTTCATCGAAACCGAGGAACAGCGGGCGCTGCGCGACGCCGTCAAGGCGATGGCCGCCAACTACGGCCAGGACTACTACCTGGAGAAGGCCCGCGCGGGCCAGCACACCACCGAATTGTGGAGTGAGGCAGGAAAACTCGGCTTCATCGGGGTGAACCTCCCCGAGGAGTACGGCGGCGGCGGCGCGGGCATGTACGAGCTGAGCCTGGTCATGGAGGAGATGTCGGCGGCCGGGTCGGCGCTGCTGATGATGGTGGTCTCCCCCGCCATCAACGGCACCATCATCTCCAAGTTCGGCACCGAGGAACAGAAGAAACGCTGGATCCCGGGCATCGCCGACGGCTCCATCACCATGGCCTTCGCGATCACCGAACCCGACGCCGGGTCCAACAGCCACCGCATCACCACCACGGCGCGCCGCGACGGCAGCGACTGGATCCTGTCGGGACAGAAGGTCTACATCTCGGGTGTCGACCAGGCGCAGGCCGTGCTGGTGGTGGGACGCACCGAAGACTACAAGACCGGCAACCTCAAGCCGGCCCTGTTCGTGGTGCCGATCGACACCCCCGGGCTGCACTGGACCAAGATCGAGATGGAGATCGTCAGCCCTGAGTTCCAGTTCCAGGTGTTCCTCGACGACGTCCGGTTGCCCGCCGATGCGCTGGTCGGCTCCGAGGACGCGGCCATCGCCCAGCTGTTCGCCGGGCTCAACCCCGAACGCATCATGGGTGCGGCCAGCGCGATCGGCATGGGGCGCTTCGCCATCAACAAGGCCACCGAGTACGTCAAGACCCGCCAGGTCTGGAAGACGCCGATCGGTGCGCATCAGGGCATCTCACATCCCTTGGCGCAGAACCACATCGAAATCGAACTCGCCAAGCTGATGATGCAGAAGGCCGCCTCGCTGTATGACAGCGGTGACGATTTCGGGGCCGCCGAGGCGGCGAACATGGCCAAGTACGCCGCGGGTGAGGCGTCGGTGCGGGCGGTCGACCAGGCCGTGCAATCCCTCGGCGGCAACGGGTTGACCAAGGAGTACGGCATCGCCTCGGTACTGACCGCCTCGCGGCTGGCCCGCATCGCCCCGGTCAGCCGGGAGATGATCCTGAACTTCGTCGCCCAGACCTCGCTCGGCCTGCCGCGGTCGTACTGATGTCCGACACACTCGTCCACTACGACGTCGACGACGCCGTCGCGAGGCTCACGCTGGACTCCCCGCACAACCACAATGCGCTGTCCACCGCACTGGTGAGCCAGTTGCGCGACGGGCTCGACCGCGCGGCGGACGCGCCGGGGATCCGCGCCGTGGTGCTCGGGCACACCGGTAAGACGTTCTGTGCGGGCGCCGACCTGAGTGAGGCCACCGGCCGGGACCCGGGTGACCTCGCCGTGGATCGGGCCCGCGAGATGACGGTGGTGCTCCGCGCGATCCTGGAGTTGCCGATCCCGGTCGTCGCGGCGGTCGACGGGCATGTACGCGCCGGCGGTATGGGCCTGATCGGTGCGTGCGATATCGCGGTGGCGGGGCCGGCCAGCACGTTCGCCCTGACCGAAGCCCGGATCGGGGTGGCGCCGTCGATCATCTCGTTGACCCTGTTGCCGAAGTTGACCGCCCGCGCGGCGGCCCGCTACTTCGTCACGGGTGAGAAGTTCGGTTCCACCGAGGCCGCCGCCATCGGGCTCGTCAGCATCGCCGCCGACGATGTCGGCGCCGCCGTGGCAGCCCTCACCGACGAGATCGCCAAGGGTTCGCCGCAGGGGCTGGCAGCCTCAAAAGCGCTGACCACGGCCGGCATCCTGGCCGACTTCGACCTGCACGCCGACGACCTCGCGGTGCAGTCGGCACGGCTCTTCGTCTCCGACGAGGCCCGCGAAGGCATGCTCGCCTTTCTGCAGAAGCGCACCCCGAACTGGCCGAAATGAACCGGACGACGGCGATACAGCAAACATCCCTGCGCCGGACAATATTTGGCTGACGGTATTGCATGTACCGCCATTGGCCGTAGGCTCATCTCTGATGAGCACTTCAGCGCCGCGGAGCGGATCGATGCGGGCTGCCGACACCGACCGGATCCAGGTTGCGCAGTTGCTGACGGATGCCGCCGCCCAGGGCCGCCTGTCGCTGGAGGAGTACGAGACCCGGCTGGCGAAGGCCTATGCCGCGCAGACATGTGCCGAACTCGACCGCCTCAGCGCCGACCTCCCCGGGGGCGGCGCGACCGGCAAGGGTATCTGTCGACCGGCGCCGTCGACGCTGTTGCTGGCCATCATGAGCGGCTACGAACGCCGCGGTCGCTGGAACGTGCCCAAGAAGCTGACCACCTTCGCCCTGTTCGGCGGCGGCGTGGTCGACCTGCGCTACGCCGACTTCACCACCGCCGACGTGGAGATCCGCAGTTACTCGATCTTCGGTGGGCAGACCATCCTGGTGCCACCGGAGGTCAATGTCGATATCGGCGGCGTCGGCGTGATGGGCAGCTTCGACCACAGCATCGCGGGCAGCGGGACACCCGGCGGTCCCCGGGTGCGAGTCCGTGGTTTCTCGCTGTGGGGTTCCGTCGGTGTGAAACGCAAGAAGCGGCGCAGCCCGAGCTCCGAGTCCGACGGCTGACGTCACCGACGCTCCGGCCGGATTGGCGTCACCGACGCCGTGAGGTCAGGTAGTCGCCGACCACCGCGGCACCGAGTCCATCCAGATCGGGGACGACCACCCGGCCCTGCACCCGGCGCGCGACCTGATCGATGAACTTCGCCAGTCCGGGATCGTTGCCGAGCCGGAAGATGGTCACCTGCGCACCGAGCCGGGCCACCTCGTCGAAACCCTTGACCGTGAACGCGATGGTGCGCCGGTGCGGCGGGTAATCGAAGAACACCGAAGTACCATTTTCAGGGTCCCCGTAGTCCTCCAAGTGCGCGGTGGGTTCGCCGTCGGTGACGATCATGATGACCGGCTGCGCGTTCGGATGGCGGCGCAGGTGCCGGGTCGCCAGCGCCAGCGCGTGGTGCAGGTTGGTGCCCTGCTCGTAGACACCTTCCAGCCCGGTGAGTTCGGCCGCACTCACCGTGCGGGCATACCGACCGAACGCGATGATCTGCAGATCGTCGGACCGGAACCGGGTGCTCACCAGATGATTCAGCGCCAGCGCGGTGCGCTTCATCGGTAACCACCGATTCTCCATCACCATCGAGAAGCTGGTGTCCACCAACAGCGCCACGCAGGCCTGCGTGCGGGTCTCGGTTTCGGACACCTCGACATCGTCGACCGTGATGCGCAGTGGACCTTCGGCTGTGGTTCCGGCCGTGCGCAGCACGGCATTGGTCAACGTCCTTGTCACATTCCAGGGTTCGGTATCGCCGAACTCCCACGGCCGCGTCGCCCCGGTCAACTCCCCCGCCGCGCCGGCACGCTGGGTCTGGCGTTCCCCACTGCGCCCGGACAGCTGGCGCGCCACATCGCGAAGGGCGGTCTGGCCCAGCTGGCGCATGGCCTTCGGTGAGAGCCGCCACTTTCCGTCCGACCCACGGTCCAGGAAGCCCTGATTCATCAAGGCGCGCTCCAGATCGGCGAGCGTGCGGGCATTGACCGCCGCGTCCTCGCCGAGCTGACGGGCCAGGGCGTCCAGGTCGACATCTTCCATCGTCGCGCCCGCGTAGCTCTGCGAGAGCTGCTCGGCCAGTTGCTCCAGCTCGGCGATATCGGCCAGCGCCTGGGCACCCTCCCCCATGCCCAGCGGGTCGCCGCCGGAGAACTCCTGCGAGCCCGTCCAATCCTCGCCGGGCCGGGCTGCCTGCAGGTGCGAGTCCAACCGGTCCAGCGCATTCATCAGCGACGGCGATCCGAAAGCCTGCTGCGCCAGGGCATCCAGCTCTGCACGCTGCTCCGCGGACAGACTGTTGCGGAAGCGCTGGGCTGCCGCGGCGCGCTTGGCCAGCGAGTCGATCAGCTCTTCCACGTTGCGCGGGTTCTCGGGGAAGTGCTGACCGTGCTTGGCCATGAAGTCCTGAAAATCCTGCTCGGAATCTTGTCCTTTGGCGTGTTTGTCGAGCAGGTTGTTGAGGTCGTCGAGCATCTCGTTGACGGCCTGGCGGTCCTCGTCGGTGGCGTTCTCCAGCGCTTGCTTCATCCCGGCGAAACGCTGGTCGAGCATCTCGCGGCCGAGCAGATCCCGGATCTGCTCGTACTTCTGCCGCGCCTCCGGTGAGCGCCAGTCGTAGTCTGCGAGTTCCCGCACCGCCTTGGCCGGCGACGGTGACAGGGCCTCCATCTGCATCTCGCCGAAGCGGGCGTCGTCGTCGAGGGCACGGGCCAGTTCCTTGCGTTCGGCCAGCACCGCCTCGTCGAGCAGCTTCTTGATGTCCTGCAGGGTGCCGTCGAGATTGTTGCGCTGCAACAATTCCCGGCGCTTGCGGTTGGCTTCGGCGGCAAGCTTGTCCGCGCCCGTCATATTGCCGGTACCTCGGCGCAGCAGTTCGGACAGGGCCCGCCGCGGCGAGCTGCCCTCCATGACGTCCTGGCCGATCTGTTCGAGTGCCTCCCGAAGGTCGACCGGTGGCGCCAGCGGGTCCGGGCCGCCGGTGTATCGCGAATAGCGCGAGAGGTGTTTAGCCATATACGGTTTCGCCCTCACCTGAGGTCTTGTCTATCCGCTTCGCCAGGTACAGCGCTTCCAGGGCCAGTTCCACCGCGGCGGCGCGTTCCCCGTCGGTGCTCGCCCCGAGCCGTTCGGTGATCGCATCCAGTACGGGGAGATCCGGCAGAGCCGCCAGCACATCCTTGGCACTGACCCGTTCACCGGTGGTGACCGGGGAGCCCCCCTCGATCGCGGAGACCAACGGGCCGACGTCGATACCGCCGAGCGCGCGCGACGCGGTGTCGGCCGTCGCCCGACGCAACAGGTGCTCCAGCACCACCTGCTCCCGGCCCTCTTCACCGGATTCGAATTCCAGTTTGCCGCGCAGCACGTCGATCACCGTGCCGAGGTCGACCACGCGGGCCACCGGCTCCTGCTCGCCGAGGATCGCGCCACGGTGCCGTGCGGAGGCGGCGACGGTTTCAGCCGCGGCGATCGCAAATCGGGCTGACACGCCCGAACGCTGGTCGATGGCGGTGGATTCGCGAAGTGAGCGGGCGAAGCGCGCGACGATCTGCAGCAGGTAATCCGGCACCGGAGCACTCAGGTGCGCCTCTTGCTTGATGACGGCCACCTCCGCTTCCAGCTCCAGCGGATAGTGGGTGCGGATCTCGGCGCCGAACCGGTCCTTGAGCGGGGTGATGATGCGGCCGCGGTTGGTGTAGTCCTCGGGATTGGCGCTGGCCACGACGAGGACGTCCAGCGGCAACCGCAGCGTGTAGCCGCGGACCTGGATATCGCGCTCCTCCATCACATTGAGCATCGACACCTGGATGCGCTCGGCGAGGTCAGGCAGTTCGTTGACGGCGACGATGCCGCGGTGTGCGCGCGGGATGAGGCCGTAGGCGATGGTCTCCGGGTCACCGAGGCTGCGGCCCTCGGCCACCTTGATGGGGTCGATATCGCCGACCAGGTCGGCGACGCTGGTGTCGGGGGTGGCCAGCTTCTCGGTGTAGCGCTCGCTGCGGTGACGCCAGGAGATCGGGAGGTCGTCGCCGACCTCGGCGGCCCGCCGGATCGACTCCGGGGTGATGGGGCTGTACGGATGCTCACCGAGTTCGGAGCCGGTGATGACGGGCGTCCACTCGTCGAGCAGCCCGGCCAGTGAACGCAGGAGGCGGGTCTTGCCCTGCCCGCGTTCGCCGAGCAGCACGAAATCGTGCCCGGCGATCAGGGCCCGCTCGACCTGCGGCAGCACGGTGTCCTCGAAACCGAACAGACCCGGCCAGATATCGTCGCCGTCAGCGAGGCGAGTCAGCAGATTCTCCCGGATCTCCTGCTTGATTCCACGCTCTTCGTGACCCGTTGCGCGCAGCTCGCCGACGGTACGGGGCAGATTGTTAGGTGACGTCACCACTCCACGCTACGACTGCTGCCGGGCAGCGGCATGGCCACCTGTGATTTCCACCGACGAGGTACCCGGTACCATGGGTACCGTGAATTTGCTCGAATGGCGTGATCGGCCGGATACCGTGCAGTTCGGCCCGGCATCCAGGCAATCCAAGCTCCTCGGTTTGCTGACCGCAATCTTCGTCCGCCCGGTGCTCGGGGCACTCACCATCATCGGCCTGATCTTCAACAAGGTATGGCCGGCCGGGCTGCAACGGGCGCACCTCGATGTCATCGACCGGCCGCTGCGCGTCATTCGGCCCCTGCCCGGTACGGCGGTGACCAAAGAGGCCCTGCCGCACTGCACTGCCGAGTGGCTCGTCGCCCCGAACGCGCGGGACTCCGATCGTGTCATCGTCTACTTCCACGGGTCGGCCCTGGTCACCCTGGGGCTCAACTCGCACCGGCGGTTCGCCTCCAAGCTGTCGGAGGCCACCGGCGCGCAGGTGTTCAACGTCGGCTACCGGCTTGCCCCACAGGCCAGCATCGACGAGGCCGTCGAAGACGGGTTGGACGCCTACCGGCATGTACTCGCGCTGGGTTTTTCCCCCGATCAGGTGGTGTTCGCCGGTGATTCGGCCGGCGGTTTGATGGCGGCCGACACCGCGCTCGCGGTGCGGGACGCCGGTCTGCCGGTACCCGCAGGTCAGGTGCTGCTGTCAGCCCTGACATCGGCCGATATGCAGCTGAAGTACGAGGCCCTCAAGGAACACATGGACGTGCTGTTCCCGTTCATGACCGTCAAGTTCATCTACGACGTATTCGCCACCGTGAACGGCACGCGGCCGGTGCCGGTCATGCCGTCGGAGGCGAACATGAGCGGCCTGGGCCCCTTCCTGTTGCAGATCGGCACCAACGAGATGCTGCGCAATGACACCTTCACGCTCGCCGACCGGCTGCGCGCCGACGGTGTCCCGGTCTGGGTTCAGGTGTGGGACAAGGCCATGCACATGTTCCAGTTGTCGTTCGACGTGAACCCGGACGCGCGACGGGCGGTCGAGGAGATTGCGTCGTTCGTGGAGTACGTGACGATGCCGGCTCGCGACGAGGCGGTGTCCTAGCGTCGAATGGCCAGTTGTGACACGCGTTCTCGACTTTCGCGGGTCATAACTGGCCAACGGGTTATCCACACCTGAGGATCCATCCACAGCCCGGACGTTGTGGCGGGCCGACGCCGGAGATTTGTCTGCCCGCACCGACACCGTGGCGTCATGACGACACGTCCCATTCTCGGCACTGAGGCATTGACAGCCGGCACCGCTACCCGGCGAGGGCTTCGCGGGAAATATCGTCCGGTGTACCGAAATGTCTATCTGCCTGTACAAACCGAGCTGACTGCCGCAACCCGCGCTGAGGCCGCCTGGCTGTGGTCCGGCCGAAAGGCAATCGCCGCAGGACTGTCGGCGGCGGCACTTTATGGCACGCGATGGGTCGACGCCACCGAGCCCGCCGAGTTGTACCGGACCAACGGAAAACCCGTAAGTGGAATCCTCATCCACCGCGACACACTTCTGCCGTGGGAGATCGGCTCCGCATCGGGCATCCCGGCGACCACGCCTGCTCGTACGGCATTCGATCTCGGACGTCGACCTGGCCGCACCCGCGCCGTGATACGCATCGACGCGCTCGCCCAATCGACCGGGCTGCGAGTCAGCGACATACAGCCTCTCCTCGGGTGCCACCCTGGGCTACGCGGCATGGTCCAGCTACGCAAAGTGCTCGACCTCGTCGATGGCGGTGCCGAATCCCCGCAGGAAACCAGAACTCGCCTGGTACTCACCGACGCTGGGTTGCCGCGACCCACGACACAGATCGTGGTTGCGCGCTACCGAATCGACATGGGGTGGGAGGAAGTGAAAGTCGGCGTCGAGTACGACGGCGAGCAGCACTGGAAGGACCCGGCACAGCATGCCCGTGACATCGACCGGTTGGCCGATCTGGCGGCTCTCGGGTGGCGGATTATTCGCGTCAGCGCACAGATCCTGCGCTACCGCCAGCGCGTCATCCTGGCGCGAACGTGCGCAGCGCTCGCGGAAGCGGGCGCCGACTGGCCAGTTATTGCACGCATTCTCGGATCTGGTGTGCAATAACTGGCCAATCGGCCGTAGTACTAGTGCGCGAAGTGCCGTGCCCCGGTCAGGTACAAGGTGATGCCGGCCTTGGCCGCGGCCTCGGTCACGACGTCGTCACGCACCGAACCACCGGGATGCACAATCGCTTTCACGCCCGCGTTGGTCAGCGTCTCCAGCCCGTCTGGGAACGGGAAGAAGGCGTCGGACGCGGCGACGGCGCCCTTGACCCGGTCACCGCCCCGCTCGACCGCCAGCCGGGCGGCGTCCACTCGGTTGACCTGTCCCATACCGACGCCCACGGTGGCGCCGTTGGATGCGACCACGATGGCGTTCGATTTCACCGCACGGCAGGCGCGCCATGCGAACACCAGATCTGCCAGTGTCGCGGGATCGGCGGGCGTGCCGGTCGCCAGCGTCCAGTTGGCCGGGTTGTCACCTTCGGCGTCCAGCACGTCGCGTTCCTGCAGCAGCAGCCCGCCGCTGATCTGACGGAATTCGACGCTGGACTCCTGCGGTTCGGACGCCACCAGGATGCGGATGTTCTTCTTGCCCGACAGCACTTCCACCGCACCGGGCTCATAGGCCGGGGCGACGATCACCTCGGTGAAGATGTCGGCCACCGTCTGCGCCATCTCCACGCTGACGGTGGTGTTGGTCGCGATCACGCCACCGAAGGCCGAAAGCGGGTCGCACTCATGGGCTTTGCGGTGCGCGTCGGCCACCGAGACCGACGAGACCGCGATCCCGCACGGATTGGCGTGCTTGATGATGGCCACACAGGTCTGCTCGTGGTCGAACGCGGCCCGCCACGCGGCATCGGCATCGGTGTAGTTGTTGTACGACATCTCCTTGCCGTGCAGTTGCTCGGCCTGCGCCAGGCCCGGCCAGCCCGCGTCGTTGCGGTACAGCGCCGCACCCTGGTGCGGGTTCTCGCCATAGCGCAGTACCGCGGCACGCCGCCAGGTCGCACCGACCCATTGCGGCGGAGCATCCGGCGCTGCGCCCGCTTCCGGTGAGAGCACCGAACCCATCCAGCTGGCCACCGCCACGTCGTACTCGGCGGTGTGCCGGAACGCCAACGACGCCAGCCGCTTTCGCTCGGCGAGAGTGAATCCGCCGCCACGCACCGCAACCAGCAGGCCCTCGTAGCCGAGCGGGTCGACGACCACGGCCACGCTGGGGTGGTTCTTGGCGGCCGCACGCACCATGGACGGGCCGCCGATGTCGATCTGTTCCACGCACTCATCCGGTCCGGCGCCGGAGGACACCGTCTCGCTGAACGGGTACAGGTTGACCACGACGAGTTCGAACGGGGCGATGCCCAGGTCCGCCAGCGCCGTCTCGTGTTCGGACTTGCGCAGATCCGCGAGCAGCCCGGCGTGCACCCTCGGGTGCAGGGTCTTCACCCGGCCGTCGAGCACCTCGGGAAACCCGGTGATGTCCTCGACCGGTGTCACCGGAACCCCGGCCTCGGCAATCGTTTTCGCGGTCGAGCCGGTGGAGACGATGCTCACA
The DNA here is from genome assembly GCF_025822555.1 of Mycobacterium hackensackense. NCBI lineage: Bacteria > Bacillati > Actinomycetota > Actinomycetes > Mycobacteriales > Mycobacteriaceae > Mycobacterium > Mycobacterium hackensackense. The sequence goes on along the minus strand of NZ_JACKUC010000030.1, from coordinate 2,180,794 downwards.
CCCGCCTCGTGCAGGCCGCGGGCCAGCGCCCCCAGACCGGTCTTGTCGTACACGCTGATCAACGCGCGCCGGATCGGCCTGCGTCCTTCATCGGTCACCACAGTCTCCTCAACATCCGAAGGTCGCCTTTCGCCCGTTCCAGGTGAGGCCGCGGGTAGCCACCGCGGCGAGCACGTCCACCAGCAGTCGACGTTCGACCACCTTGATGCGTTCGTGCAAAGTCTCTACGTTGTCATCATCGAGCACGGGCACCGCTTCCTGCGCCAGAATCGGCCCGGTGTCCATTCCGGCATCCACGAGGTGCACCGTGGCGCCCGTCACCCGCACGCCGTAGGCCAGTGCCTCGGCCACGCCCTGCGCGCCGGGAAAAGACGGCAGCAGGGCCGGATGGGTGTTGACCACACGGCCAGAGAATCGCGAAATAAACTCGGGCCCAAGAATTTTCATGAATCCCGCGCTGACGACGAGGTCCGGCTCGTGGCCGGCGACCGCTTCGGTCAGCGCAGCGTCCCAGTCGGCCCGGTCGGCATGGTCACCCAACCGCACGGTGAACGACGGCACCCCGGCACCGGCGGCGATCTCCAGGGCGTGGCACTGCCGGTCGGTGCCCACCGCGACCACCGCACCCGGAAAGTCAGTGGCTGCGGCGGCCAGCAGCGATTCCAACAGGGAACCCGTCCCCGAGGCCAGTACCACCAGCCGCGACGGTGCAGTCGGGGGCACTCGAAGCGTGGGCTGCACGCCCAGCAGCCTAGTCGGCCTGCTCGCGGGGCTTTTCGACCGGATCCCCGTCGGTGAGGAAGTGCTCTTCAGGATCCAGCAGTGGCGCATCCAGCGGCGGCTCGTCCGCCACCTCGACCGACTCGACGGCCCCGACCACCTCGGCGTCGATCGGCTCGCCGAGCACGACCACATCGGTGATGGCGTCGTCATCGGCGTCGAGTTCAGGTTCCGGTTCGGGCACCGCGACGGGTGTGACCGGTTTCGGCCGACGCGCCAGACCGCCGGCCATCGCGACGGTCAGACCGCCGATCGAGAAGAACCACAGGAACACCGCGGGCCCGAAGGTGACCTGGTCCACCCCGACCTCGCCGAAGTTGCCCAGCCGGCCGCCGCCGGCGTAGCCGAGCAGCGCCATCACCGCTGCGGCGAGTCCGGCCGCCACCACCAGCTTCGCGGCGGCCGTCGGCAACGGCAACGGACGCCGCGCACACTGTTGGCCGAGTGCCACCGCCGAGACCGCGGCGACGATCAGCAGGGCGACCCAGATCGGTCCCAGCGGTGGCGTCGGGACGGCCGCCAGTACGGGCACCGCCGGAATGTCACCCCCCAGCACGACGAACGAGCTGAAGCTGGCCAGCCCGACATGTGCGGTCGACCCGACCGCCACCGCCGCGGTACCGACGATGACATTGGGGATATAGAGCATCGAGAGCAGAGCCAGACTGAACTGGCCGAACATCGAGTCGGTGATCCCGAACAGGTCGTGCATGGTGCCCCAGTGCACCACCAGCGATCCGACCGCGACCACACCGGACAACCCGAGCAGCGCCAGGACCCCGGCGCCGGCGGCGCGCAGCGCATCGGACACCCAACGCGGGATCCAGGGAACGGTCTGCACCTTCCCGGTGAGCAGGACGCCGATGGCCGCACCGATGGCATGCACCACGAGCACACCGGCGAAGGCACGCCCCGCACTCGGCGTCTGCAGTTCGGTCAGCACCGAGGACGCGTCGTGGATCACTGCCAGGGACAGCGCCGCGATCAGCAGCGGACCGCCCAGCGCGGAGGCCACCACCCAGCGGATGACGAACCACGACGCCCGGGCCGAGGCGGCCGCGGTGGTGCGCGCGGTACCCCAGACCATCAGCAACACCGGCAGCAACGGCATGACACCGAGCTCGCGGCCGCCGATGGACACCGGCACCTGGTGCACCCCCAGCCACATGCTGGCGATGGCACCGAAGGCGCCCGTCATATCGCTGTTGGCGATGAGCAACTGCAGCAGCGTCACCGCGGCGATGATCCCGAGGGCGACGACCGACGGACCGAAGGCGACCCGGAGCAGGTCACGCGCCTGCCGGGTGCCGACTGATCGGTTCTCCACTAGCTGGGTCGCTCCTCGTGCACTGGGCCTACGCACGCCGTGTCCACATTGCTCGGGCGCGCGACGCCCAGACTACGACGGCGGCGGCCCGGCTTGCTGTGAGGACGCGGCCGGGGGTTGCTGCTGCGTCGGGACCGCGGTGGTCGGTTCGGACGAGCCGGCGGGCTGGGGCTGGCCGAACGCAGGAAACCCGGTGGGCGGGGTCGGCGGTCCGCTCTGCGGGCCGGGTGCGGGGACGGCGGAGAAGCCACCGGTGTTCGACCCCTGCTGGTAACCGCCGTACTGCGCCGGCGGCGCGTAGCCGGGCCGGCCCTGCTGCGGCGGCGCCTGAGGCGCACCATAAGGCTGACCGGGCTGACCCGGCTGACCGTAGTACGGCGCGCCGTACTGGCCGTAGGACTGCTCGTAACGCGGGCGCGGTTCCGGCGCGGCGATGACCCCGGACTCCAGCAGCAGCGCCGCGATGGCGGCGCCGGCCTGCAGCACGGTGCTGATGATCACCAGGTACAACGCCCAGCCGATCGACACGCCCTGCGGCGCATTGATCACCTCGCCGAGCACCAGCAGGAACGACAGCAGCGCGATGGCCGCCACCACTCCGGTGGACACCTTCTGTTTGGGCAGCAGACCCACGGCGGCGATCAGGCCGGCGAGCACCGAGGCGGCGACGGCCAGGCCGATGCCGATGGTGCTTCCGCTGGCGCTGCCGAACTGCGGGAAGTCCGAACTCTTGATGGTCAGCAGCGGCCCGAAGTTGAACGCGTAGGTCGCCAGTCCGAGCACGGTGACCGCGGCGAACAGGTAAACCGGCAGCTTGGACGGCCCGGCCGGCTCGGCGACCCTTCCGTACTGCTGGGTCGGAGCACCGTACTGGCTGCTCTGCTGGGCGGGCGGATATCCGGGACTACCGGGTGGGTAAGTCATGACTCTCCTGTGTCAGCGATCTCGACCACCCACGCTAGCGCACCCAGGTGTGAGCGACCCTAAGCCGATACGAGCACCGGAGCATCGATTGCGCCCTGTTCGGATGCCTCGATTTCGCGGACCAGGGGCAGCACGTGCTTGCCGAAGTACTCGATCTCCTCCTGGAAGTGGAGGAAACCGCCGAGAATCAGATCGGCACCGCGTTTGCGGTACTCGGCGATCCGCTCGGCGATCTGCTCGGGCGTTCCGATCAGCTGGGTGCGGAACCCGTCGTTGTACTGAACGAGATCCTCGAACGACGAATCGGCCCACATACCCTTCTTGTCGCCGGTCGAGTTGCCGGCCTGCTGCACCGCCCCGCGGAACCCTTCCACCGCCGGCTTGTTGGCCTTGGCGATGATCTCGCGCAGCGTCTCGCGCGCCTCCTTCTCGGTATCGCGGGCGATGATGAACCCGTTCAGGCCGAACTTCACCTCCCGCCCAGCCTCGCGGGCATGATCGCGCACCTCGACCACCTGCTCGGTGAGGCCCTGGTAGTCCTTACCGTTGGAGAAGTACCAGTCCGCGTAGTAGCCGCCGTTGCGCCGCGCGGCAGTGGAGTTGCCGCCCTGGAACAGTTCCGGATTCGGACGCTCGGGGGTGTTGAGCGGTTTGGGCTTCAGGGTGAAGTCGTGGATGCGGTAGAAGTCGCCACGGAAATCGACATCATCCTCGGTCCAGATCTTGCGCAGCACCTGCAGGAACTCCGCGCTGCGCCGGTAGCGCTCATCGTGCTCCAGCCACGGCTCACCCAGATGGGTGAACTCGTCCTTGAACCAGCCGGAGACGACGTTGACGGCGAACCGCCCGTTCGAGAGGTGATCGGCCGTGGCACCCAGCTTGGCCAGCACCGCCGGCTGCCACAGCCCCGGATGCACCGCCGCGATCACTTTCAACCGCTCGGTGGCCAACAACAACGCCAGGCTGAAACTCGTCGACTCGTGCTGGTACTCCGCGCCATAGCTGGCCTCGTAGCGCACCTGCGACAGCGCGTACTCGAACCCGTTGTTCTCCGCGGTCTGAGCCAGCTTCTTGTTGTACTCGTAGTTCCAGTCGGTGCGCTGCTCGATATCGCTGGTCACCAAACCACCGCTGACATTGGGCACCCAATAGGCGAACTTGATGTGATCGGCAATCCGTTCAGTGGTCATGGCGTGTGATTCCATCCCGCTGCGACCAGGACGTCACGGGTAACGATCTGCGTGAACCTAAGAATCCACCCCACGCTTGCGCTGGCAGACTAGAACACGTTCTAATTCTTGCCATGGACTATGGGCTCGTACTCTTCACCAGTGACCGCGGCATCACCCCGGCGGCTGCGGGCAAACTCGCCGATGATCACGGTTTCACCACCTTCTACGTGCCCGAACACACCCATATCCCGATCAAGCGGGAAGCCGCGCACCCGACCACCGGCGACGAGTCCCTGCCCGACGACCGCTACATGCGCACCCTGGATCCATGGGTCTCCCTCGGCGGGGTGGCGGCGGTGACCGAGCGGGTGCGCCTGTCCACCGCGGTGGCCCTGCCGGTCGAACACGATCCGATCACGCTGGCCAAGTCGATCGCCACGCTGGACCACCTGTCCGGCGGACGCGTCAGCCTGGGCGTCGGATTCGGCTGGAACACAGATGAACTCGCCGACCACAAGGTGCCGCCGGGCCGGCGTCGGACGATGCTGCGTGAGTACCTGGAGGCGATGCGTGCGCTGTGGACGCAGGAAGAAGCCGAGTACGACGGCGAGTTCGTCAACTTCGGACCTAGCTGGGCGTGGCCCAAGCCGATGCAGTCACACATCCCGGTGCTGGTCGGCGCCGCGGGCAACGAGAAGAACTTCAGGTGGATCGCGAAGTCGGCCGACGGCTGGATCACCACGCCGCGCGACTTCGACATCGACGCGCCGGTGAAGCTGCTGCAGGACACCTGGGCCGCCGCCGGACGCGACGGGGCACCCCAGATCGTCGCGCTCGACTTCAAGCCGGACGCCGAGAAACTGGCGCGCTGGCGCGACCTCGGCGTCACCGAGGTGCTGTTCGGCCTGCCCGACAAGCCCGAGGCCGAAGTCGGCGCCTACGTCGAGCGCCTCGCAGGCAAGCTCGCCGCCCTCGTCTAGAGGTTGCTGGAGGCGGCCGGAAGGTAACCCTGCGCCGACTTTTCGGTGGCCTCCGAGTGAACATCAATCGACCGGGGCATGGCCGGACTCACAGGATGTTCACTGGTTGAGGCCCAACGATGCTCGCATGTCAGTCGCCCCGCTCCCGGACGAATACGAGTACGGGTACAAGGTCAGTGTCCCCACCCGGCCGGTGCTCGTGGCCGCCCGGAGGTCGCATCCCGGCACGGCCGATGCCGCCCAGGCGCGCCTGTTCGCGGCGCTGCTGGAGGCCGAGATCGCCGAACTCAGCGCTTATGCCATCGCCGCCGAGGAGAAGTGGATGCGCAGCCACCCGACAGACGCCAAACGCCCGGATGGCTTGTCCCGCCAGCACGCTCGCGTCGACGAGGCTCGACGACTGCTGGCCGCGTTGACTGAGCGTTTCCTGCTCAGCTGAGCGAATTCGGATCAGCGGGAATGGAATTCGGCCGCCACCCACCAGCTGTGCGCCGGCGGTAACAGCCTGCCCCCCGGCTCGAGTTTGCTGGCACCCGTGCGGCCTCAAGCCAGCGTTGCGCGGTTGCCCTTCTCGGTCGGTCGCACCGAGATCCGGGCGCCGAGGGGCTCACCCTCGGACAGCAGCGCCACCAGCGCCTCATCCGTGGTGGTGGCCAGGAATCGAGAGCCGTCGGCGTCCAGGCGACCGACGATGATGCCGGTGTGCGGCGTCCAGTCGTAGCGCACCGTATAGGTCTCGATGCTCGCGGCCCCGTCGGCCTGTTCGGTGACGGCGACGGCCGGGAACGCGGCGACCTCGGCCTGCAGGTCGGCGCTGCGATCGGCCACCCAGTCGGCCGGTTCGGTGGAGTAGATCCCGACCGAGTACTTGCTCGCGATGCCGCCGTTGGCGCCCACCAGCGCGAACCGCCCTGGTGTATCCCGCATTTCATTGACCGCCTCGGCGATACCGTGCAGTGAGTAGTTGTTGCCGGGGCCGCCGAAGAAGGGCAGCCCGCCCGTCAGCGTCAGGCCACGCTCGTCTTCGGTGGACAGGCCCACGCCGTCGCAGATGTTGAACACGGGGAACGCGAAGCAGCTGTAGAGGTCGAAGGCCGCGATGTCGTCGATACCGATACCGGCCACCCGCAGCGCCTCGTGCACCGCGAGAATCGAGGCAGGGCTGGCGCCCAGGTCGGCCCGCTCGAGCAGCTTCTGCTCTTTCATATCGGCGTGCCCGCGCAAGTACACCCATTTGTCTTCGGGCACACCGAGTTCGCGTGCCGAGCCGACCGACATGAGCAGTGCCGCAGCCCCCTGGTTCACCTGGTCGCGCGCCACCATCAGCCGCGGATAAGGGTCGCAGATCATCCGGTTGGCGGCCGTGACAGTGGCCAGTTCGTCCACCGAACGTTCCGTCGGCGCCGACGAATACGGGTTCTTGGCGGCGACTTTGGAGAACGGCGCGAACAGTTCGGCCATCGCCTGCCGGTAGTCCGCGACCGACAGACCCAGCCGGGCCCGCCGCGCGTTCTCCAGCAGCCCGTACTGCACCGGGGCACCGATCAGGCCGTGTGTGACCGTGTACTCGTCGAAGATGCCGTCATAGCCATAGCCGCGATCTTCCAGTTGCCCGCCGATGACCTCGGAATGGTCGGGCTTGTCCTCGCGGTCGGCGAAATACCGGAGACTGGAGGTGTTCTCGGATCCCATCACCAGGACCACATCTGCCTCGCCGGCGGCGATGGCGGCGGCGAACTCGGTGATCAGGTGCTGCGGGCTCTGGCCGCCGATGACCTCAAGGACGGCGCGGGCCGGGCCGGCGCCGATCCGGGCCGCGACCGAGCGTGGGTAGTTGTCCGACTTGCCCAGCGGCGCCGGTGTGCGCCCGGAGATCTCGAACTGGCGGGTTCCGGCGATGACGTCGATGGCCGCGGCGACGGTCGCGGGGTCGGCATCGGTGTTCTGCAACGCAGCCTGCGCGGCCGCGGCGGCCAGGTCGACCGAGGACATCCCGCGGTATCCGGAATCGCCGAGGCGTTCGGTGAACTGCCCTACGCCGACGATGACGGGGGTGCGTGGATCGACCATGACGATTCTCCTGACACGTGTTAATTCGCCAGGCTAATGGATATCAGGAGGGTGTTCCACTTTCCGGGCCGCTCATGCCGCACCAATGGCTCGATTTGACGTACGACCGATTTGGTGTACAACAAATCAGTTGTACATCGAAATTGGCGTACAGTGTTGGCATGCCCTGGGAGCTACGGCCGATGTCCCTCGTGGTCGGCGGCATCGTTCCGCCGCAGAACGTGGTCGGCAGAGTCCGTGATGTCGCCGACGTCATGGCCTCGCTGAGCGGTGGCGGCTCAGTACTTGTGGGTGACCGTCGGCACGGCAAGACATCTTTGGCGCGCGTCGCCCAATTTGAAGCCGCCAATGCCGGCGCGGTGGTCATCGCAGCCAGCGCTGAACGGGAAACCTACGCCGACTTCGTCGGGTCACTTGCCACCGAACTGGGTCGACTGGAACCCGCCTGGGCACAGGAGATGGCGCGGCTCCGGCTGTCGCTGTCCGCGGGGCCCATCAAGATCGAGCGCGGTCGCAACGCCGCCAGTGTGCTGGACGATCTCCTGGACCGAGCAGTCAGTCGGGCCGCGGGGCGACAGGTTGTGCTCTTCGTCGACGAAGTCACCATCCTGGCCCGCAATCTCGAACGCCATGAGCGCGGAGCAGGCGACAACTTTCTTCACATGTTACGACGTTTCCGCCAGAAGCACGGCTCCGCGGTGGCAACCGTGTTATCGGGTTCGATTGGCTTCCATCATGTTTCGCCTGACGCCCCGAGCACGGTGAATGACATTCGCAAGATCACGGTCGGGCCTATCCGCTCTGATCACGCCGCCTATCTGGCCGAGTGCCTCTTATTGGGCGAAGGTGTCCAATCCGAGCATCGCAGGGACGTGGCCGAGGCTGTGGCCGCAGCGGCGGAGAACATCCCCTACTACATCCAGCACCTGGTGGCGGCCACCGTCATCGCATGGCGTGCCACCGGGAAACTGCCACGGGCGGAGGATATTCCGCGTTTCGTCGACACTGCCATCGAGGACCGCGCAGATCCGTGGGACCTGAAGCACTACCGCAACCGACTGAGCGACTACTACGGCACCGACGCGACAGCGGTCGGGAGACTGCTCGACGTCTATGCCCATGCACCTGGCCGGCTCACGATCGATGACGCACTCACCCGAACACAAGGTGAAGGAATCGACATCACCGACCGCGTCCAATTGGTGACCTTCGTCGAACGTCTGGAGCTGGACCACTATTTGGAGCGCATCGGAGACGCCGACAAGTTCGCCTCGGCGCTGGTGCAGCGGGCTTGGCGCGCGATGAGGCGATGACGATGCACCCCAGTTTCACACCATCAGCCCTGACCGCGGAGGAACTCGACGCGTCAACAGTCGGCAGAGAGGCAATTTTCGACACTTTGGTGCAGCGGATCACAAGCGCCGTCAACGACGGTTCGCGTCCCCACACGTTGATTGTCGCTCCTCGCGGCGCCGGCAAGACGCACACCATCCGCGTTGCCGTACACCGCAGCCTCGCAGATACAAAGACGGCACAATCGCTCCTGCCCGTGTTCATTCCGGAAGATTCGTTGGCCATCGGATCGTATGGTGACCTTCTGGTGGAGATCGCCCGAGCCATCGATGCCGATCTGGCCAAGGCTGCCGTGGAGTTGCGTAGACACAAAGACACCATCGGCATCGAGGCTGCGATCATCGATGCTGCTGGTGACCGCATGATCCTGCTGGCCGTAGAGAACCTCGACAGGGTATTCCACAACCTGGGGCAAGGCGGGCAAGGAGCACTCCGCGCCTGGGTCGAGACATCAACCGCTGTGACCATCTTCGCGACGGCCCCGATGTTGTTCTCGGGCATTTCATCTCGTTCGTATCCCTGGTACGGATCGTTCAGCATCCAAACGCTGCCGGAGTTGACGGTCGACGAGGGCGTGACGATGCTGAGCCGGGCAGCCCGCGGCCGCGGAGACGCCGCACTTGGGGCGTTCATCGAGTCCCCCATGGGCCGTGAACGTCTCCAGGTCATTCACCGTTTGGCCGGCGGGTCGCCACGACTGTGGCACATCTTGTCCGATGCCATCGACATCGAATCACTCGATGCCTTGATACCGGCAGTGGAATCACTGCTGGACCGGCTGGCGCCGTACTACCAGGAACTGCTGTGGCAACTGCCTCCCAGTGAGCAACGCCTAGTAGTGGAGCTGGGCCGCGGCTGGCGGCCACAGACTGTGAGTGATTTGGCTACCGCAGTGGGCATTACGAATCAGTCGGCGGCGACTGCGCTGGGCAGGCTGACCTCCTCTCGCTGGGTGACGTCCAGCAAGGCTTCGTCCGGCGATCGACGCGCGTCGTGGTACGACCTCACCGAGCCATTGTTGCGGTATCACCTCCAGTACCGTGAAGATCGCGGAAAGCCGTTGCGGCTCATCGTCGAATTTCTGCGAGGATTCTTCTCCCAACATCACCTCATCGAGGAGCTAGGCAATGCCGCGCCCGGCTCGCGCATGGAGAGACACCTCCAGAAGGCGATCAATGAGGAAAGTCGATGGTTCGTTCTCGGGGCACTGCACGATCCCACCCGGCTTCTCGGCAGCTTGAGAACCTGGATGGTCGACGAGCATGCGTCCCTCAACGATATTGCGGTGATTCTCGAGGCTGTCCTACTGGCCGCCTTGGGGGACTCCTCTCCGCGAGTTGCCCCCGGCCGACTCACTGGCATCATCTCCGACGCCGTGAATGCCCAATCCGGCTATACAACTCCGCACGACAAGATCAACGCCGCGCTGCGGAATCTTCGCACCAGAGCCTGGAGCGATGACGCAAGCGATGCCATTTCGGTGTTCGAATTCCTCTGCAGCGCAAAGGCAAGCGACGATCTTGCCCATACGCTCGATTCGGAGTGTCCGGCTGTCCGGGAGCGGCATATCTCACCACCGGCACTCATGCTCCGAGGATTGTTGGGCATGGCGCTCAAGCGTGATGGCAACACCGATCTCGCACTTGCGGTATTCAGCGACATTCTCGATGACATCCATGCGTCGAACGAGGTACCGGACGCCGAGAAGATCTTTATGTGGCGAATGTGGGTCACCACGGCCTTGGAGGCCAAAGCACCGCCACCGCGGCGACACGGTGACACAGCAGCGGGCTTCGCGCTGGGATTCTCCCTACAGGACGGAGATATTCGCCCGAGCGATTTCGCCAGGGCTATGGGGATCTTCACCGAAGACAGCCAGGCCATCGTCGCTGCCACCACGATGCTCGTCCAATCTCGGGCGGTAGGTGACGGATATGACCCGCGACGTTACGTCGACGAACCGCTCCTTCGGGCCGTCGATCAGCTCATTGAGGAACAGCAGGCCGAAAGATCCTGAGGTGCAGCACCGACCCCCAACGCCTTGACGAGGCTGTCACTTAGTGACAAAGTGGAGTTGTCACTAAGTGACAGGGATGGGGTGGTGCAGATCGTCGACAAACAGGCTCAGGCCCGCCTGGACGTGTCGAGGCGGGCCGCCGCGCTCTTCTGGGAACACGGGGTCGCCGCCACCAGCGGTGACGATATCGCCGCTGCCGCAGGCCTTTCCACCAGAACCATCTGGCGCTACTTCCGCTCCAAGGAGAGCTGCGTCGAGCCCTTGCTCGCCAAATCGGCGGAACGATTCCTCGATTCGGCGCGCCGCTGGCCGCACGAGCTGTCCCTCATCGAACACCTCGCGGCCGAGGCCATCGCGTATCCCCTGTCACCACAAGACATCGAGGACGAGATCGCGGCGCTGCGGATCGCCACGCTATCGGGTACCGATCCCGCGCTGCGGACCGCCTATCTCATGGTGCATGACGAGATGGAACGCGGTCTGATCCCGGTGATCGCCGACCGGCTCGGCGTGCCGGACGACCATCTCTCCGCACGGCTCTACGCCGCCACGGTCACCGGCGCGTTCCGCGTCATCGACGAGGACGTCGGCCACACCGTCATCGTCGAAGGCAAGCCGGTCAGCCAGGACGAGGCCTACGCACTGATCGACCGAGCCATCAAGGAAGCCACCGACGGCCGCATCGGCGGACCCGTGCGGCGCTGACCCACTCTGCCCCAATTCATTACGAGCCCACATCACGGTGGGCCCGTCGACCCAGCGCGCCCCGAGAAAGGACAACCGTGCCCTTCCACATCACCGTCGAGGAGTTCTTCCGCCCGCCCGAGCGCACCGCGGCGACCATCTCCCCCGACGGCACCCGCCTGGCCTATCTGGCACCGTGGCGCAACCGCCTCAACGTCTGGGTGCAGAGCCTGGACACCGACGAGCCCGCGCGCTGTGTCACCGCCGACGACACCCGCAGCGTGTACATCTACCGATGGACCCACGACCCGCGCTGGCTGCTGTACATGCAGGACACCGGTGGTGACGAAAACTGGCACCTGCACCGCATCGATCTCGACGACCCGTCTGCCCCTGCGGTCGACCTCACCCCGTTTCCCGGCACCCGCGCTGATTTCGAGGTGCTCAAGGGGCGGCCCGGCAAGGCGGTTGTCCAGCTCAACAAACGCAATCCCGAACTGTTCGACGCCTACGAAATCGATATCGCCACTGGTGAGCTGACGCTGCTGGCCGAAAACCCCGGCACCGTTGTCGGTTGGCTCAGCAGCCAGACCGGCGACCTGTTCACCAATACGCTGACGGCCGACGGCGACGTCGAACTGTCACGCTGGGATCCGACGGCAAAAGCGTTGCGCCCCATCAAGACCTATGACGGCATGGACCATCCGCTCGGTATCCATCCCGTCGCCGTCACGCCGGACGGGACCGGACTGTGGCTCGGTTCCAACGAAGGCTCCGACCACACCCGGCTGGTCCGCGTCGATGTCGCCACCGGCGCCGAGACCGAGGTCGACAGTCACCCCACCCTCGACCTGGCCGCGCAGATGGTGCTGCCCTCACCGCTCATCCGCAGTGCCCGCACGGGTGAGCTGATCGGAGCCCGCTACTACGGGGAACGTCAGGTGACCCACGCGCTGGACCCGGAGTTCGCCGACATATTGGGCGCTTTGACCGAGCTCTCCGATGGTGACCTGGCCGCCATCTCGTCCGACGACAGCGGACGGCGCTGGGTGGTGAGCTTCACCCACGACCGCGACCCCTGGGCCACTTACCTTTACGACCACTCCACCGGCGAGCACCGGCTGCTGTTCCGGCCGTACCCGCACCTGGACCCCGATGCGCTGGCCCCGATGAGGGCGGTCACCATCCCCGCCCGGGACGGGCTGACGCTGCACGGCTACCTCACCCTGCCGGTCGAAACGGAACAGACGAACCTGCCGCTGGTGTTGCTGGTGCACGGCGGGCCGTGGGCGCGGGATTGCTGGGGTTATCAACCCGACGTGCAACTGCTGGCCAACCGCGGATATGCGGTGCTGCAGGTCAACTTTCGCGGGTCGACGGGCTACGGCAAGGCGTTCGTCCAGGCCGCAATCGGCGAGTTCGCCGGCAAGATGCACGACGACCTGATCGACGCCGTCGACTGGGCCGTGGCGCAGGGTATCGCCGACCGGGACCGGGTGGCGATCTTCGGCGGTTCCTACGGCGGATACGCGGCGCTGGTCGGCGTGACCTTCACCCCGGACGTCTTCGCCGCGGCCATCGACTATGTCGGCATCTCCAGCCTGCCCAACTTCATGCGGACCCTGCCGAATGTCGCCCGGCCCTTCCTGGCGAACAACTGGCACCGCTATGTCGGCGACCCGTCGGATCCGGCGCAGGAGGCCGATATGCTGGCCCGCTCGCCGATCACCAAGGTGGATGCCATCCGCACCCCACTGCTGATCGTCCAGGGCGCCAACGATTCTCGGGTGGTACAGGCCGAGTCCGACAACATGGTGGCCGCCCTGCGGGCCCGCGGGGTGCAGGTCGAGTACATGGTCAAGGACGACGAGGGGCATGGATTCCTCAACCCGGACAACCAGATCGACATGTACCACGCGGTGGAACGGTTTTTGGCGGCTCACCTCTGACACGCGAAAAGACGCAAACCCTCCCTTTTCCGGTGAGAAAAGGGAGGGTTTGCGTCTTTTGGCGGTGAAACCTACAGGGTCTCGAAGATCTCCCGGGCCAGCTTGGCGGTCTCGGACGGCGTCTTGCCGACCTTCACGCCCGCGGCCTCCAGAGCTTCCTTCTTGCCCTGCGCGGTGCCCGCACCGTCGGAGACGATGGCGCCGGCGTGGCCCATGGTCTTGCCCTCCGGGGCGGTGAAGCCCGCGACGTAGCCGACGACCGGCTTGGTGACGTTGGCTTGGATGTAGGCCCCCGCCTTCTCTTCAGCGTCGCCACCGATCTCACCGATCATCACGATCAGCTTGGTCTCGGGATCCTTCTCGAACGCCTCGAGCGCGTCGATGTGGGTGGTGCCGATGACCGGGTCGCCGCCGATACCGATGGCGGTGGAGAAGCCGAGATCGCGCAGCTCGTACATCATCTGGTAGGTCAGGGTGCCGGACTTGGACACCAAGCCGATCGGGCCCTTGCCGGTGATGTTGTTGGGCGTGATGCCGACCAGCGACTCACCCGGGGTGATGATGCCGGGGCAGTTGGGCCCGATGATGCGGGTCTTCTCACCCTTGTCGACGTTGTAGGCCCACGCGTAGGCGCTGTCCTGCACCGGGATGCCCTCGGTGATGACCACCAGCAGCGGGATCTCGGCGTCGATGGCCTCGATGATGGCGTCCTTGGAGAAGGCCGGCGGCACGAAGGCGATCGACACGTCGGCGCCGGTCTCCTTGATGGCCTCGGCCACGCTGCCGAAGACCGGCAGCTCGACGGGGTTACCGTCCTTGTCCTCGTGAGAGACGGTGGTGCCGGCCTTGCGGGCGTTGACGCCGCCGACCACCTGGGTGCCGGCCTTGAGCATCAGCTTGGTGTGCTTGGTGCCCTCGCCGCCGGTGATGCCCTGGACGATGACCTTGGAATCCTTGTTCAGGAAGATAGACATCTTTGTTGGCTCCCTTACTTGTTGGCCAGCTCGGCGGCCTTGTCGGCGCCGGCGTCCATGGTTTCGGCCTGGATGACCAGGGGGTGGTTGGCCTCGGCCAGGATGCGGCGGCCCTCTTCGACGTTGTTGCCGTCCAGGCGCACCACGAGCGGCTTGTTGGCCTCGTCGCCGAGGATCTCCAGTGCCTTGACGATGCCGTTGGCCACCGCGTCACAGGCGGTGATGCCGCCGAACACGTTCACGAACACGCTCTTGACCTGAGAGTCATTGAGGATGACGTCCAGGCCGGCGGCCATCACCTCGGCTGAGGCGCCACCACCGATGTCGAGGAAGTTGGCGGGCTTGACGTTGCCGTGCTTCTCACCGGCGTAGGCGACGACGTCCAGGGTCGACATGACCAGGCCGGCGCCGTTACCGATGATGCCGACCTCGCCGTCGAGCTTGACGTAGTTGAGGTCGTTCTCCTTGGCCTTGAGCTCCAGGGGATCGGTGGCGTCCTTGTCCTCGAACTCGGCGTGGCCGGGCTGCCGGAAGTCGGCGTTGGCGTCCAGGGTGACCTTGCCGTCCAGGGCCAGGATCTGGTCGTCGGGAGTGCGGACCAGCGGGTTGACCTCCACCAGGGTGGCATCCTCGCCGACGAACACCTCCCACAGCTTCTGGATGGTGACGGCCGCGGCGTCGAGCACCTCGGCGGGCAGGTGGCCCTTCTCGGCGATCTCGCGCGCGAAGGCCAGGTCGACGCCCTTGACGGCGTTGACGGGCACCTTGGCCAGACGTTCGGGCTTGGTCGCGGCGACCTCTTCGATCTCCATACCGCCCTCGACCGAGCACATGGCCAGGTACGTGCGGTTGGAGCGGTCCAGCAGGAAGGAGATGTAGTACTCCTCGGCGATATCGCTGGCCTCGGCAACGAGCAGCTTCTTGACGACGTGGCCCTTGATGTCGAGGCCGAGAATGTTCTGGGCGTGGGTGAAGGCGTCCTCGGGGGTGGCCGCGTACTTCACGCCGCCGGCCTTGCCGCGGCCGCCGACCTTGACCTGAGCCTTCACCATGACCGGCTTACCGATCTCCTCGGCGATCGCCTTGGCGTCCTCGGGCGAGTCGGTGACCCGGCCGGGAGTGGTGGGGACGTTGTGCTTGGCGAACAGCTCTTTCGCCTGATATTCGAAGAGATCCATGAGCTCTGAGAAATCCCTGTCTGTCTGCGTTGACGTTTGGTTTCACTTCAGCGTGTGGGCCTGACCGGCTCGCTGGGCACTTTATCGACCCTTGGCGCGGGCTCCCCCATCGCCCACCTGACTTGTGCTAAATCTCACCGAGGTGGCCCAGTGAGACAAGTCACATTCCCGCCCGGAATACGCGCTTAGGTTGCCACCAACATTGGGGTTTGGTTAACGTGCCTACTGGTCCAGATCACGGCAAGGTCACGAAAAGAAGGACATCGCAGGTTGCCTGAGCACAGTTCGTCCCGCTTCCCCAAGGGAACACCGACGAACGCTCGCACCGCGAAGAGTCCGCTGTCGGCCGCCGAAATCACCGACATCATCCCGTTCAACGAGTTCGGTGACCTGCACGAACTCGAGTTCCGCGACAGCTCCGCCTTCGACAAGGAGCAGCGCGTCATCGCCGCTCCGGAACTCGATGATCTGCACGACACCGACGACCTGGTCCCGCTGCGGCTCGCCGTGCCGACCGAGTTCGAATCTCACGAGCCCCGGCCCTCCGCCCGCGGCTATCGCGACAGCCACACCGACCTGAGCGACGGCCTGGCCCAGACCGACGTCATCGACATCCGCGGCCAGCGCACCGGTGGCGCGCACCGCAAGCAGACCGTGGGTGCGGTCAAGAGCCGGCTCCTGATCGCCGCCATGGCCGCCGGCGCCACCGCCTCGGGTGCTTACACGCTGAGCACCGCCGATTCGTCCACGGCCACCTCGGACACCGTGCTGACCGGCGCCCAGGCCGGGATCAGTGGCGGGGTCATCACCGGGTCGGCCGACGGGATGCAGATCGTGACCGTCGAGCCGGCCGCCAGCTCGGCCGTGCACGCCGAGGAGATCACCAAGGCCGCCGCGTTCGCCCAGGAACGCGCGGAGCGTGAAGCGCGACTGAACAGGCCGCTGTTCGTCATGCCCACCAAGGGCGTGTGGACATCGGGCTTCGGCTACCGCTGGGGCGTGCTGCATGCCGGTATCGACATCGCCGGGCCGATCGGCACGCCCATCGTGGCCGTCGCCGACGGCACCGTCGTCGACGCCGGCCCGACCGCGGGTTACGGCGCATGGGTCAAGATCCGCCACAACGACGGCACCGTCACGCTCTACGGCCACGTGAACACCTGGCTGGTGTCCGTCGGGCAGCGCGTGATGGCCGGTGACCAGATCGCCACCATCGGGAACCGCGGCAACTCCACCGGCCCGCACTGCCACTTCGAAGTCTTGCTCAACGGCAGCAACCGCATCGACCCGGTGCCGTGGCTCGCTCAGCGGGGGCTTAGCCCCGGCACCTACGTTGGATGACGTGAGTCCCGAGCACGTCCCTGAGGATCCCCGCACCAGCATCATCCGCCGGAACCCCACCGGTTCGTTCCCGGCGCTTTCGCCTGCCCTCGGCACCGACCCCACCATGTTCGTGCGTACCCCTGCCGAGCAGGACCAAACCAGTTACATCCCCCGGCCCACCCCGCAGGCCGTGGCACCGCGCCGTGAGGCCGGGCCGGCCGCGGCCATCGCCGCCGCAGTGCTGAGCATCTTGACCGGCTGGGCCACCGCCGTCATCGCCACCGATCTGATCGCCGGGTGGTGGCGCACCGACCGGTTGTTCTGCGTCGCGATCGGCTTTCTCACCGCGATCTCGGCGGCCGCCGGGATCGGGGGTTTGATCGTGCTGCTGCTTCAGCGCCGGATGGGACGGCTGCTGATCGTCGTCGGCGCCACCATCGGCCTGTTGATCTTCGGCTGCTTGTTCCTCGCCGGGGCGCGGCTGCACCCCGTCGTCTACGCGATGCCGGCGTTACCGGTCGCCGCGATCGTGCTGGCGTTGCTGCCCGCGACGGCACGGTGGGCGAAGGGTTAGGCCGTCACGGTCAGAGCTTGCTCACCGGCGCGTGGTTGTGCATCAGCTTGACCCGGCCGGCGCTACCGAAGTCGATGAGCGACATCGCCGATTCGCCCACGCCGGACACCTCTTCGACCCGACCCAGCCCGTACTTGTCATGGGTCACCCGGTCGCCGGGCTCCAGGGTGATCACCGTGCGGTTGCGCACCTTCGCCGGCGCCGGGCGTGCGCTGTCGGCGAATCGCCCCACACTGCGCGGGGCGCTCAGCACTGATGCCGGCGTCTCGACGCGGCGCCAGTTGATGAGGTCTTCCGGGATCTCGCGCAGGAAGCGGGACTCCGGGTTCAGCATCGGCTGCCCCCAGGACGACCGCACCTTGGCGCGGCTCAGATACAGCCGCTGCCGGGCCCGGGTGATACCGACATAAGCCAGCCGGCGTTCCTCGGACAGCTCCGTCGGGTCGCCGAGGGCGCGCATGTGCGGGAACATGCCGTCCTCCCAGCCCGTGACGAACACCACGGGGAATTCCAGGCCCTTGGCGGTGTGCAGGGTCATCATGGTCACCACACCCGAACCCTCTTCGGGGATACCGTCGGCGTCGGCCACCAGCGATACCCGTTCCAGGAACTGGGCCAGCACCCCGGTGTCCGGAATGTCTTCGTCGACCAGGTCCTCTTCTTCGCGCAGCGCCTGCGCATTCGCCAGGTCGATGCTGAATTCGTGTGCGACGCTGACCAATTCGTTGAGGTTGTCCAGCCGTGCGAGATCCTGCGGGTCGTTCGACGATTCGAGTTCGCGGCGGTAGCCGGTGCGGTCGAGCACCGCCTCGACCAGATCGCCGAGTTCACCGTCGAGCCCGGCCCGCAACGAGTCCAGCAGCTCCACGAAGGAGGCGATGGCCTTCTCCGAGCGGGTGTTGAGCATCGGGACCTTGCCCTCGGCGGCCACCTGCAGCGCGTCGTTGAAGTTGGTGCCGGTGTTCTCCGCGTACACCGCCACGCACGCCTCGGCCCGGTCGCCGATGCCCCGGCGCGGGGTGTTGAGGATGCGCCGCATGCTCACCGAGTCGCCGGGGTTGTCCAGCACCCGCAGGTAGGCGACGATATCGCGAATCTCCTTGCGCTCGTAGAAGCGCACGCCGCCGACGACCTTGTACGGGATGCCGGAGCGGATGAACACCTCCTCCAGGGCACGTGAGGAGTTGTTGGTGCGGTAGAACACCGCGACGTCGTTGTAACTGATCTGGTTCTGGTCGGCCAGGGCGTCGATCTCACCGGCGACGAACCGCGCCTCATCGTGCTCGTTGTCGGCGACATAGCCGACGATGAGTTCGCCCTCCCCGGAATCGGTCCACAGCCGCTTCTCGCGCCGTCCCGCATTCCGGGAGATGACCGCGTTGGCGGCGTTCAGAATGGTCTGGGTGGAGCGGTAGTTCTGTTCCAGCAGAATGGTGGTCGCGTCCGGGTAGTCCCGCTCGAAATCCTCGATGTTGCGGATGGTGGCCCCGCGGAACGCGTAGATCGACTGGTCGGCGTCACCGACGACGCACAGCTCGCCGGGCGGTACGTCACCGGCGGGGTCGTGGCCGACCAGTTCGCGGACCAACATGTACTGGGCGTGGTTGGTGTCCTGGTACTCGTCGACCAGGATGTGCCGGAAACGCCTGCGGTAGTACTGCGCCACCTGTGGAAACGCCTGCAGCACATAGACCGTCTCACCGATGAGGTCGTCGAAGTCCAGGGCGTTGGCCGCGCGGAGCCGGCGCTGGTATTCGCCGAACACCGAGGCCACGGTGCGCGACATGTCATCGGAGGAATCGGTCAGCTCGGCGACCGCGCGCTCCGGGTCGATGAGCTCGTTCTTCAGATTGGAGATGCCGTTGGACAGCACCCGCGGTGAATACCGCTTGGTGTCCAGCCCCATGTCCTTGGCGATCATCATCAGCAACCGCCGCGAATCGTCGGCGTCGTAGATGGAGAAGTTCGAGTTCAGCCCGGGCATCAGGGAGGCCTGGTTGCGCAGGATGCGCACACATGTGGAGTGGAACGTCGAGACCCACATGTTGCGCGCGCGGGGCCCGACCAGTTGCACCACCCGTTCGCGCATCTCCGCGGCGGCCTTGTTGGTGAAGGTGATGGCCAAGATCTGGCCGACGCCGACGTCGCGGGCGGCCAGCAGGTAGGCGACCCGCCGGGTGAGCACCGCCGTCTTACCCGAACCGGCGCCCGCCACGATGAGCAGTGGCGAACCTTCGTGCAGCACGGCCTGGCGCTGCTGCGGGTTGAGGCCGTCCAGCAAGTTGTCGGTGTCAGCAGCAAGAGTCATATCGCAGTCAAACCTACAACCGCGGGCAGACACTTTGCGCTGGCCCGGCCGTTAGTGGCACACTCGATTTGTGCTCCATCAGCAGCGACGATTTTTTTACGGGTACCGATCCGCGGTGCCCGTGGTCTAGCTGCTTCCCCAGAGCCCCGCGGTCCGCATCCGGATCCGGGGCTCGTCTGTTGTGTGAGGCCCGAAACCGGATGAAACCAAAACCCACCAACAGCGAGGAACCCATGACCATCGAAACCAGCGAGCTGCCGAACATCGACGATCTGCGCCTGGAGATCGACCGCCTTGACGCCGAGATCCTGGCCGCCATCGCACGCCGCAAAGAGGTCTCCCAGACCATCGGCAAGATCCGGATGGCCTCCGGCGGCACCCGCCTGGTGCACAGCCGCGAGATGAAGGTGATCGAGCGCTACAGCGAGCTGGGTCCCGAGGGCAAGGACCTCGCGATGCTGCTGCTGCGCATGGGCCGCGGCCGGCTCGGCCACTAACGCGTTTTACCGAAGCCCGCCTGCTCCAGCACCTTCTGACCCGCCGCACCGGTCACGAGGTCGATGAACTTGTGGGCCAGGTCCGCATTCGCGGCACTCTTCAGGGTGGCGATCGGGTAGGTGTTCACCGCACCGGAGGACTCCGGGAACCCGACGCCGTCGACCTTGCCGCCCGATCCCGCGACATCGGTGACGTACACCAGCCCCGCGTCGGCCTGACCGGTGGACACCTTGCCCAGCACATCGGTCACCGACGTTTCCTCACTGACCGGTGCCAGCGTCACCTTGGTGGCGTCCTCGAGCTTCTTCGTCGCCGACCCGCACGGCACCTGCGGCGCGCACACCACCACGTTCAGACCGGGCTTGGCCAGATCGCCGAAAGTCTTGATGCCCTTGGGGTTACCGGGGGCCACCGCAATGGTCAGCACGTTCGTCGCGAAGTTCACCGGGTCCCCGGCCAGCAGCCCGGCCGCAGCCGCCTTGTCCATGTTCTTGGCGTCCGCCGAGGCGAACACATCGGCCTTGGCGCCCTGCGTCAGCTGCGTCACCAGGTCCGAGGATCCGGCGAAGGAGAACTCCACCGTGGCCCCCGGATTGTCGGTGTTGAACTGATCACCGATCTGGGTGAAGGTCTGCTTGAGCGAGGCCGCGGCGAACACCACGAGGTGCTGCGCGGGCGCCGCGCTGCCGGGCGACGTGTCGGAGCCGCAGCCGCTGAGCACTGCCGCCGCGGCCAGTCCGGCAGCCGCCCACGCCCTCATGCGTTTCATCTACGTGTCTCCCGGGGTCTCGACGATGACGGTGGTGGCCTTGACGACGGCCACGGCGACACTGCCGGGCTCGAGCTGAAGATCGCGCACGGCGTCGGTGCTCATCAGCGAGACGACGGTGAACGGTCCGCACTGCATCTCGACCTGGGACATCACCGTGTCCGAGACGACCTTGGTGACCAGCCCGGCGAATCGGTTGCGCGCGGAACTGCCGATCGCGACCGGATCCTGCGGCACCCGGCCGGCATGCTCGCGGACGAAGCCGGCCAGCTGCGCGCCGTCGAGCACCTTGCGGCCCGACTCGTCCGTACTCGCCGCGATGCTGCCGTCGTCGATCCAGCGCCGGACGGTGTCATCGCTGACCCCGAGCAACTCGGCGGCCTCGCGGATACGGAGTGTCGGCACGGCAGAATCGTATCCGCATCTGCGGATAATTCACACAGATAGCACCGAAGATGCGGCTAGGGGGTGAAGGCGATGTACTTCGTCTCCAGATACTCCTCGATGCCCTCGGTGCCGCCCTCGCGGCCGAACCCGGATTCCTTCACACCGCCGAACGGCGCGGCGGGATCCGAGATCACCCCGCGGTTCACCCCGACCATCCCCGACTCGATCGCCTCGGCCACCCGTAGGGCACGGTCCAGGGACTGGGTGTAGATGTAGGACGCCAAGCCGTATTCGGTGTCGTTGGCCGCGGCGATGCCCTCTTCCTCGGTGTCGAACCCGGCGATCGGCGCGACGGGCCCGAACACCTCCTCCTTGAGGATGCGGGCATCGGCGGGCACCCCGGCCAGCACCGTGGCCGGGAAGAAGTTGCCGGGGCCGGCCGGGGCCTCCCCACCGACGGCGACCTCCGCGCCGCGGTCCACCGCATCCGACACCAGCTCGTTGACGATGCCCAGCTGCTTCGGTGAGATCAGCGGCCCCAGCGTGGACGCGTCATCGAGCCCGTTGCCCAGCTGGTACTCGCTCATCCGTTTGACGAGCTTCTCGGTGAATTCCGCGCGCACCGCGTTGGCGACGTGGAACCGGTTGGCCGCCGTGCAGGCCTCGCCGCCGTTGCGCATCTTGGCCAACAGGGCGCCCTCGACGGCGGCATCGACATCGGCGTCGTCGAACACCACGAAGGGGGCGTTGCCGCCGAGTTCCATCGACGTGCGCAGCAGTTTGTCCGAGGACTGCTTCACCAGCGCCTTGCCCACGCCGGTGGAACCAGTGAACGTCAGCTTGCGCAGCCGGCCGTCGTCGATCAGCGCGGTGGTCAGCGCACCGGGGTTCGAGGTGGGCAGCACCGAGAGCACACCCTTGGGCAGGCCCGCCTCGTCGATCAGCTTGGCCAGCAGCAACATGGTCAGTGGGGTCTCCTGCGCGGGCTTGACCAGCATGGTGCAGCCGGCGGCCAGCGCCGGGCCGATCTTGCGGGTGCCCATCGCCAGCGGGAAGTTCCACGGCGTGATGGCGTAGCACGGGCCGACCGGCATCTTGGTGACGACGATGCGGCCGGTACCGGCCGGGCTGTGGGTGTAGCGGCCGCCGATGCGCACGGCCTCCTCGGAGAACCAGCGGAAGAACTCGGCGCCGTACTTGACCTCGCCGCGGCTCTCGGCGATGACCTTGCCCATCTCCAGCGTCATCAACGTGGCGACGTCTTCGGCACGCGCCGTGAGGGTTTCGAAGACCGACCGCAGAATCTCGCCGCGCTCCCGGGGCGCGGTGGCAGCCCACTCGGCCTGCACGGCCACCGCGGCGTCCAGCGCGGCGATACCGTCTTCGGGCGTCGCGTCGGCGACGGAGGTGATCACCTCGTCGGTCGCGGGATTGTGTACCTCGAAGGTGGACGAGCCGGCGCGCTCTTCGCCGCCGATCCACAGTCCGGTGGGCACGGATGAAATCAGCTCTGCCAAGTGTTCGGTGCGCATACATCCATCATGTACACCCTCGACACGCATACCGCACTAAGGTCTGAAGAATGAGTGCTGACATCACCGCTACGGCCGCATGGCATTCGCTGGCGCGCCACCATGACGCCCTCGCGTCGAAGAATCTTCGGGAGATCTTCGCCGAGGATCCGGCCCGCGGCACGGAACTGACGCTGACCGTCGGCGACCTCTACATCGACTACAGCAAGCACCGCGTCACCCGCGAAACCCTGGATTTGCTGGTCGATCTCGCCAAAGCCGCTGACCTGGAAGGCCGCCGGAACGCCATGTTCTCCGGCGAGCACATCAACACCTCCGAGAACCGCGCGGTCCTGCACACCGCGCTGCGGCTGCCGCGAGGGGCGGCGCTGACCGTCGACGGCCAGAACGTCGTCACCGATGTGCACGAGGTGCTCGACGCGATGGGTGCGTTCACCGACCGGTTGCGCTCCGGCGAGTGGACCGGCGCGACCGGCCAGCGGATCACCACGGTGGTCAACATCGGCATCGGCGGTTCGGACCTGGGGCCGGTGATGGTCTACGACGCGCTGCGCCACTACGCCGACGCGGGCATCTCCGCGCGGTTCGTCTCGAATGTCGATCCGGCCGACCTGGTGGCCAAGCTGGACGGACTCGATCCCGCCACAACGCTTTTCATTGTTGCCAGCAAGACCTTCTCCACCCTGGAGACGCTGACGAACGCCACCGCCGCCCGACGCTGGCTCACCGATGTGCTCGGCGACGCCGCGGTCTCCAAGCATTTCGTGGCGGTCTCGACCAACAAGCGGCTGGTCGACGAGTTCGGCATCGACACCGCGAACATGTTCGGGTTCTGGGACTGGGTCGGGGGCCGTTACTCGGTCGACTCGGCCATCGGGCTGTCGGTGATGGCCGTCATCGGCAAGGAACGCTTCGCGGAGTTCCTGGCCGGCTTCCACCTCGTCGACGAGCATTTCCGCACCGCACCCCTGGCCGAGAACGCCCCGGCACTGCTCGGCCTGATCGGCCTCTGGTACAACAACTTCTTCGGCGCCCAGTCGCGTGCCGTGCTTCCGTACTCCAACGATCTGTCCCGGTTCGCCGCGTATCTGCAGCAGCTCACCATGGAGTCCAACGGCAAGTCGGTGCAGGCCGACGGCTCACCCGTGACCACGAGTACCGGTGAAATCTATTGGGGCGAACCGGGAACCAACGGCCAGCACGCCTTCTACCAACTGCTGCATCAGGGCACCCGGCTGATCCCCGCCGATTTCATCGGGTTCAGCCAGCCCACCGACGATCTGCCGACCGCCGACGGCACGGGCAGCATGCATGACCTGCTGATGAGCAACTTCTTCGCCCAGACCCAGGTGCTGGCGTTCGGTAAGACCGCCCAGGAGATCGCGGCCGAAGGCACGCCCGCCGACGTGGTGCCGCACAAGGTGATGCCGGGTAACCGGCCCACCACGTCGATCCTGGCCACCAAGCTCACACCGTCGGTGGTCGGTCAGCTCATCGCGCTCTACGAGCACCAGGTCTTCACCGAGGGCGTCATCTGGGGTATCGACTCGTTCGACCAGTGGGGCGTGGAACTCGGCA
This sequence comes from Mycobacterium hackensackense, assembly GCF_025822555.1. NCBI lineage: Bacteria > Bacillati > Actinomycetota > Actinomycetes > Mycobacteriales > Mycobacteriaceae > Mycobacterium > Mycobacterium hackensackense. The sequence continues at coordinate 2,156,417 of NZ_JACKUC010000030.1, read as the reverse complement.
AGACTCAGGCCAAGGCCCTGCTGCCGGTGCTCACCAGCGACGCGTCGCCCGCCGAGCAGACCGATACCTCCACCGACGCCCTGGTGCGTCGCTATCGCACCGAGCGCGGTCGATCAGCCTGAGCCACAGCGATTTCGGCGCGTTCACGCTCGCTGAGCGAATGTGAGCGCGCCGAAATCACCGAGGTGGATCAGCCCGGGAGCTGGATCGTGCGGCACGGACCGCCCGGGACGCACGCGATCCCGCCGCCGGGACCGGCTTCGGCCCACGGACCGCCGGGGACCTGCGCCGACACGTGGCCGTCCGGGCTGGCCTGGGCACCGGGACCACCGGGAACCTCGGCACCTGCGCCCTGCGGACCCGCCGACGGCGTACACGGCGTGCCGTCCGGGTTGTAGCAGCCGGGGGCCGGCGGTGCCGGCGGCATCGGCTCGGCCATGGCGGCCGGGGCAAGTGCGATGGCTCCAGCAGCCGCAGCACCTGTGAACAGTAGGGGCGTCATCTTCATCAGTTTCACCATCATGTGGTTCGACTACCCGACTACTGCGCAGGGTTAAACCAGCCAATCCGAAAAATCACGCAAAACGCTTGGTGTACTTCGGCGGCAGCAGCCGCATGATCTGCGTCAACGGCGCCCACGGCCACCCGGGCACCACGGCGCGGCCTTTCTCCTTCTCGATGGCGTTGACCATCGCGCGGACCCCGGTCTCGTTGTCGACCATGAGCAGGGTCGACCCGGACTTGGCCGTCATCTCGGATTCGATGTACCCGGGTTCGATGACGGTGACCCGGATCGGTCCCTTGTCGTACTCGGCGCGCAGCGACTCACCGAGTGAGGTCATCCCCGCCTTGCTGGCGCAGTACGCGGCCTTCGTACCGGGAACACCGGTGTTGCCCAGCACCGACGAGATGAGCACCAGGTGCCCTCCCCCGGATTTCTTGAACATCTCCAGTGCCGTCTCGATCTGGACCAGCCCGGCGACCAGGTTGGTCTCGATGGTGGCCTTGTTGGCCCACGGCTTGCCCTCGCCCAGCGGCCAGCCCTTGCCGATACCGGCGTTGACGATGACCCGGTCGATACCGCCCAGCTCGTCGGACAGCTCACCGAACACCCGGGGGACGGCCTCGTGGTCGTTGACGTCCAGCGCGGCCACGGCCACCTTCACATGCGGGTGCTTCGCGGCGATCTCCGCCTTCAGCTCATCCAGCCGGTCGGTGCGGCGGGCACAAAGGGCCAGGTCACGGCCCTTGGCGGCGAAAGCGCGGGCCATGCCGGCGCCCAGTCCGGAACTGGCGCCGGTGATCAGGATCTTCTGGCGAGTCATGCCGAGCAGAATAACCCAGTTAGATAACTGACCGGAAACCTGAGGTTGCTACTTGAGCAGGCGGGACAACCTGCGGTCCGCCAGTTTCTTGCCACCGGTCTGGCATGTCGGGCAGTACTGGAACGACTTGTCGGCGAAGGACACCTCGGCCACGGTGTCCCCGCACACCGGGCACGGCAGTCCGGTGCGCGCGTGCACTCGCAAACCGGAACGCTTCTCGCCCTTCAAGGTGGCAGCCCCCTGCCCCACCGACCGTGTCACGGCATCGGTGAGCACCGACACCATCGCGTCGTGTAGTGCGCCCAGCTGATCGGGCGTCAACTTGGCGGCGGTGGCGAACGGGGAAAGCTTTGCCACATGCAGGATTTCATCGCTGTACGCGTTGCCGATACCGGCGATGATCTTCTGGTCGGTGAGGACGGTCTTGATCCGGCCGGTCTGGCTGGCGAGCACCTCCGCGAGTTCGGCAGGCCCGAGTGACAACGCATCCGGCCCGAGCGCGGCGATCTGCGGGACGGCCAGCGGATCAGCCACCACCCACACCGCGAGCCGCTTCTGCGTGCCGGCCTCGGTGAGGTCGAAACCCACGCCGCCCCCGTCCGATATCGCCGCCGGGGCGGCTCCCAGGTGCACGCGCAGGGCGATCGGCCCTTTGCCGGGTTTGAGCGGCGTCGGTGCCAGCTTGTCGGACCAACGCAGCCAGCCGGCGCGGGACAGATGCATGATCAAGAACAGCTCACCGACCTGCAGACCGAGGTACTTGCCCCACCGCGACGCCCCGGTCACGGTCTGCCCGTGCAGGGCGGTGACGGGCGGATCGAAGGTCTTGAGGACCGACAGGGCCGCCACGTCCACTCGCGTGACCGGCCGTCCGACGGCATGCCGACGCAGGTGATCGGCGAGTGCCTCGATCTCGGGCAGTTCGGGCATGTGTCCAGTGTGACATCCAGGGCGAGCGCAGCGACGGGGGAAAGTATTCAGGGCGAGCGCAGCGACCGGAGAAGACGGAGGCAAGTGCCACACCGATATCGTCGGTATGTGCCGCCGTTCCTGCGCCGCCTGCTCATCCTCAATCCGGCTCCGAGGCGCTGGCCGTTCGCGCTGCGGGCCGGGATCTGCATGGCGGTGCCGGTGCTGGCGGGCTGGCTGTCGGGCGATACCGGGGCCTGGCTCATCGCGACCATCGGCGGATTCACCGCCCTGTATGGCAGCGGCCGCCCTTACCTCAACCGTGCGGGCTATCTGGCGATCATCGCGCTGAGCTTCGCCGCCGCGGTGGCCCTCGGCGATTGGGCGGCACGGATCCCGCTGCTGGGTCTGGTGACCATCACGCTGATCGCGATGGTCGCGGTGCTGGTGTGCCACGCGCTGAGCGTCGGGCCGCCCGGGGCCTACATGTTCATGCTGGGCTGCGCGGCGGGGACCGCGACGGCGGCCACCCACCTGACGCCGTGGCATATCGGCGCCCTGGTGTTGTCCGGCGGGGTGTTCGCGTGGCTGGCGCACATGGTGGCGGTGCTGTGGCGGCCCCGCGCACCGGAGTATGCGGCGGTGGGCGCCGCACGCGCCGCGGTTATGCGCTACCTCGAATCCGGCGAGGGCGCCGACCGCCACCAGGCGGCCCGAGCGTTACACCAGGCGTGGGTGACGCTGGTCAATTTCGAGCCGGCTCGGCCCCGTCGGGACGGCACGTTGCAACGTCTGCGGGCCGAAAACCACCGCCTGCATCGCGTTTTCGCCGCGGCGATGGCTGCCGTCGATCGCGGCGAGCCGCTACCCGATATCGACGACCCGTCGTTCGCCGACACCACCCCCGATCTCCCACTGGGCCGTCCGGGGAATCTCACGTTGCTGCGGCGCGCCCTGACACCGGGCTCGGACTCCCTGCGGCTGGCAGTGCGGGTCGGTATCGCGGTCGCCTTGGCGGGCACAGTCGCCTCGGTGTTGTCCATCGATCACGCCTACTGGGCAATGGCGGCCGCGGTGCTCGTGCTGTATCAGGGTTTTGATTGGACGCGCACCGTACAGCGTGGGGTCGAGCGCCTGGTGGGCACGTGGCTGGGGCTCGGGCTGGCCGGGGCCATCCTGGCCTGGCACCCCCAGGGACTGTGGCTGGTCGCGGTGATCGCCTTGCTGCAGTTCATCATTGAGATGTTTGTGATGCGCAACTATGCGATCGCCGTCGTGTTCATCACCCCGATCGCACTGACCATTGCCACCGCCGGCCATCCGGTGGACGATCTGGGCCGACTGCTGCTGGCCCGTGGATTGGACACCGTGATCGGATGCGCCGCAGCTCTTCTGGTGTACCGGGCGGCGATCCGCACGCGCGGTCCCGCACCGGTGACCGAGGCCATCGATGCCACCCTGGCGGCGATGGCAGCCACCACCACACATCTGGAGGCCGGCTCCGTCACCACCGCGCAGGCCCGCGCCGACCGCCGCGATCTGCAGCTGCGCGCGATGGCGATGCTCGACGTGTACCAGGGTGCCGTCGGCGGATCAGCCTCCCAACGCGAGGCCGCTGAACGGCTGTGGCCGACAGTGGCCGCCACCGAGCACGACGCGTACCGCACGTTGACCGCCTGCTGGCAGACCGAGCACCGACGACCGGATCACGAATAGCCAGCACGCGTGCTGCCAATATCTTTCGCGACACGCCACGGCGGCGCCCCCGTTGCTAGAGTCGACCGTGGCGTCGTGTGAAGGGGGACCCTTCGGTGGGTGATGAGCAGGAGCGGCTTCGCTCGTTGTATGAGTCGTATCTGGACGCATGCAACAAGCACGACTTCACGCGGATGAGCACGTTTTACGCATCGCCCATCAGCATCAACGACACCCCCACGGATCCCACGAGGGTCACCGAGCAGTTCGTCCCCCTGGTGTCGGCCTTCCCCGACTGGCAGTGGGAGGTGCGGCACGAACTCGTCGAGGGAGACCTTGTCGCGCTGCACTTCTCGGTGGCAGGCACCCACCTCGGCACCTTTCGCGGAATCGCAGCGACTGGCCGCCGCGTGGTCACCTCTGAATTCACGCTTTATCGCGTCGAAGGCGACAAGTTCACCCACGTATGGGATATCACCGATATGGACGCGGTGCTGGAACAGATCACGGGCACCGAAACGCAGTGACGCCCAGTCTCAACTGAAGGGCAGATCGAGGTCACTGCAGTGGTATGTCCAGGCCGCGTTCGGCCTCGGTCCGGGGCCCGAAGTAGCGGCGTTCGGATTCGTCGATCGCGAGGTCGTTGATGCTCGCCTCCCGTCGACGCATCAACCCGTGCTCGTCGAATTCCCACAGTTCATTGCCGTAGCTGCGCCACCACTGGCCCGCGGAATCGCGACACTCGTACTGGAATCGCACCGCGATGCGGTTCCCATGGAAATCCCAGAGACTCTTGCGCAGCGCGTAGTCCCGTTCTCGCTGCCATTTGGCGGTCAGGAATGCGACGATCTCGTCGCGGCCGGTGACGAAGACGTTCCGGTTACGCCACACGCTGTCCCGCGTGTACGCCTTACTCACCCGCTCGGGGTCACAGGTGTTCCACGCGTCCTCCGCGGCCTGGACTTTCTGGAGTGCCGACTGCAGATCGAACGGTGGTAGCGGTGGACGCTCCTCGTCTGCACCCATCGGATGGGACCTCCCTCTGTACGCGTCGACGAACCTAGACGAACCTACCGACGAACCTTCTGTGCCGACAGACCTTGCGAGAACCGATCCTGCCCAACGCCTTCGGCGTCAGGAGCGAACGACCAGGGAGAGCAGCCAGCTGACGATCGACAGCATGATGGCCGCCCAGATCGCGGTCCACCAGAAGTGGTCGATGAACAGCCCCCAGTGCGTGGTGTGTTCGGTGATCCACGACGTGATCCACAACATGAGTGCGTTGACCACGACGTGGAACAGGCCGAGGGTCAGGACGTAGAGCGGTATCGAGATGATCTGCACGATCGGTTTGATGACGGCGTTGACGAGTCCGAAGATGACCGCGACGACGAAGATGATGCCGACCTTCTGAAGGGTCGTGGCACCGCCGACGAACGTCATGCCCGGCACGAAGAGCGTCACCACCCACAGCGCCAGGCCGGTCAGGGTGGCGCGCAGCAGAAATGATCCCATGCTGTGATCCTGCCAGGTCAGGCGCGAAGCAGATAGATGTCCATGATCCAGCCGTGCCGCTGCCGGGCTTCGGCCCGGCGCGCCACGATCCGGTCACCGACGTCGCCCACCCTGCCGGACTCCAGCAGTTCGTCCGGCGTCCCCAGATAGGCGCCCCACCAGATCCGGGTGTCGGGCGGACAACTCAAGAACGAGCACTCGCCGTCCAGCATCACCACGGCGTCGGTGTCCAGGCCGTTCTCCCGCAGCTGACGGCCAGTGGTGATCAGCACGGGCGCACCGATGTCGTTGAGCGCGATGCGATGTCGTGCGGTCAGCGCCTGGATGGCGGTGATCCCGGGGACGACGTCGAAGTCGAACTCGACGTGCTCGGCCACTCGCTCCAGGATGCGCAGCGTGCTGTCGTAGAGCGACGGGTCACCCCAGGCCAGAAACGCGCCGACACCGTCGGGTCCGAGTTCATCCTGGATGGCCTGGGCCCATAGCCGGGCTCGGGCGGCGTGCCATTCGTTCACGTTGTCCCGGTAGGCCGCGCTGTCGGCGGCGGCGGCCCTTTTGGGGTCCGGTAGTTCGACGAACCGGTAGCCGGGTTCGGTGATGAACCGGTCGCAGATCAGCCGGCGCAGCGCGACCAGGTCGTCTTTCGTCTCACCCTTGTCCATAGCGAAGAAGACATCGGTGTCGTTGAGCGCCGAGATCGCCTGCGTCGTCACGTAGTCGGGGTCGCCCGCGCCGATACCGATGACATGAAGGGTGCGCACCCGCAGAAGGCTAGCGGAAACGATTTATCCGGTACCGCAGGTATTGACTAAAAGTGTGACGCGGACGTAGCTTCGAAGTCACCGACCCGAAAGGTGGCAACGATGACGGCTTCGCTGAAATCCCAGACCACGCGTGCGGAATTCGCCGAGCGGCTGCTGAAGGGCTCGGTACGCAAGTCCTACGCCCCGATCGTCGATATCGACTGGGACGCCCCGCTGGAGGCGGACAAGTTCTTCTTGCCCCCCAAGGTGGTCTCGCTCTACGGCACCCCGTTGTGGGAGGCGATGAGCCGGGCCGAGCAGATCGAGCTGTCCCGTCAGGAGCTGGTGAACACGCTGTCCGCCGGCATCTGGTTCGAGAACATCCTGAATCAGTCGCTGCTGCGCAAGATGATGCATCAAGACCCGACCGCGGCCACCACGCACTATGAGCTGACCGAACTGGGCGACGAGACCCGGCACATGGTGATGTTCGGCAAGGCCATCGCGAAGGTCGGCGCGGACCCGATCCGGCCCCGGCTGTATCAGCGCGTCATCATCAACGGGCTGCCGTTCATCTTCCGCGGATCGGTGCTGTGGGTGGCCGCCCTGATCGGCGAGGAGATCTTCGATTCGCTGCAACGGCAGATGATGGACGATCCCGAGCTGCAGCCAATGGCGCAGCGGCTGATGCGGATTCACGTCACCGAGGAGGCTCGCCACATCCAGTTCGCGCGTGACGGCCTGCGCAAGCGCACCCCGTCCATGTCGCGCTGGAAGCGCTTCTGGATCGGCAATCTCAACGGCGCGGGCGGCCTGTTCTTCCGATTCCTGTTCACCAACAAGGTGCAGTACAGCCGGGTCGGCCTGGAGGCGCGGGCGGCGCGCAGGATGGCTCGCGCGTCCGCGCACCGGCGCGAGGTGCAGATCGCCGGGTTCGCCCCGTTGGCCGCATTCCTCGAGGAGGTCGGCCTGATGGGCCCGATCGCGAGGCGGGTCTGGCGGCGCACCGGGTTTCTGCCCGCGAAGGGTCCCGCCGTCGCGCAAGCCGAGGATGACGACTGCGGAACCTTCGTAGAGGACGTCTACGACGGTCCCGCGACCGTGGACGGCCACGCGGTACGGGTCCGGCTCACGGGGCATCTCGATCCGATCGACGGTAGGTATCACTGGCAGGGCACCGTGTTCGACGCGCCGGCCGAGACCCCGCGCGGCGCGGTGCCGGTCGTCATCGACGGCAATACCGTGACGGGCCGGTGCACCGAACGCACCCAGCAGGGCGGTTATCAGATCGCCGGTGCGGGGGCTCCGCCGTTCCGCCTGGTGTAGCCGACTGTCAGCATCGCGATCGCGAACACCGCGCCGACACTGCCGGAGATCAGCAGCGGCACGGTGCCATCCTGCCCCCAGGCCAGCCCGGCCCATACGCCGGCGATCAGGATCGCAAACCCGCTTGCGCCTTGGAAGACACCCTGCGCGCTGGCCTGGAGATCGGCGCCGACCAGGGTGGAGATCCATGCCTTGCCGACGCCATCGGTGCAGCCGGTGAACAGTCCGTACGCACCGATCAGCAGCCAGGCGGCCAGCGGATCGGTGGTCAGCCCCAGCCCGGTGTAGCCGATGGCAAAGAACACCAGCCCGATACCGAACACCTGCACCCGGCCGATCCGGTCTGCCAGCAGCCCGGCCGGATAGCTGCTCAGCGCGTAGACCGCGTTGTAACCGACATAGGCCAGGATCACCTCGACGACCGAGAAGCCGATCTCGTTGAGCCGCAACAGCAGCAGCGCGTCGGGAAAGTTGATGATTCCGAATGCAACGAGGATGCCCGTGGTGCGCCAGAACCGGCGCGGGAGGTCCTTGACGCGCGCGAAGAGCGGTGGCCGCGTCGTGGGTGCGGGACGTTTGCGTTCCTTGGACAGGAACACCAGCGCGACACTGAGCACGGCGGGTACGACGGCCACCCACAGCAGCGGCGCGATCTGATGGTCCAGCAGCTCGTAGCCGGCCAGCCCGATCAGCGGTCCGACGACCGCACCGAAGGTGTCCATGGCGCGATGAAAGCCGAACACCCGGCCGCGGTGACGCTCGTCGATATCGGCGACCAGGAGGGCGTCACGCGGGGCGCCGCGCAAGCCCTTTCCCAGTCGGTCGACGACCCGACCTGCGAGGACTCCCTGCCAGGCGCCCGCGGCGGCGACGATCACCTTGCCGAGGGCGGCCATCCCGTACCCGGTGGCGATGAGCGGGCGTCGCGCAAACCGGTCACCCAGCGGCCCCGAGGCGAGTTTGGTCAGCGACGCCGCCCCCTCGGCGGCACCCTCGATCGCGCCGACGACAGCGGGTGGGGCGCCCAACACGGCGGTCAGGTAGATGGGTAACAGCGGGTAGAGCAGCTCGCTGGCGGTGTCCTGAAGAAACGACACCGCGGACAGCACCCGGACATTGCGCGTCAGCCAGGTGCCCATCCGGACATCTTCCTCCGAACCATTCCGGCACACAGAACTAGAACACGTTCTAGTATCGGTGCATGCGGTTCACCTATGCGGAAGCGATGACAGACCCGAGCTACTACATCCCGCTCGCCAAAGCGGCCGATGAGGCCGGCTATCACGCCATGACCATTCCTGACAGCATCGCGTACCCGGAGGTGTCGGACTCCAAGTATCTGTACACCGCCGACGGCAACCGCGAATTCCTCGACGGCAAATCCTTCATCGAGTCCTTCTCGCTCATCGGCGCACTATCGGCCGTCACCACCAAGCTGCACTTCAACATCTTCGTGCTCAAGCTGCCCATCCGGCCGCCGGCACTGGTCGCCAAACAGGCCGGGTCGCTGGCCGCACTGTTCGGCAACCGGCTGGGCCTGGGCGTCGGCACCAGCCCGTGGCCCGAGGACTACGAGATCATGGGCGTGCCGTTCGCCCGGCGCGGCAAGCGGATCGACGAGTGCATCGACGTCATTCGCGGCCTCACCTCGGGCGACTACTTCGAGTATCACGGCGAGTTCTACGACATCCCGAGCATCAAGATGACACCCGCGCCGACCAAGCCGGTGCCCATCCTGGTCGGTGGGCACGCCGACGCCGCGCTCAAACGCGCGGCGCGCAATGACGGCTGGATGCACGGCGGCGGAGATCCCGATGAACTCGACCCGCTGTTGAAGAAGCTCCAGCAGTACCGCGAGACCGAGGAGCGGATCGGGCTGGCCGACGAATTCCAGGTCCACGTCATCTCGATCGACGGGTTCTCCCTGGACGGGGTGAAACGCCTGGAGGACAAGGGGGTCACCGATGTGATCGTCGGCTTCCGGGTCCCCTACATCATGGGCGACGATACCGAGCCGCTGGACGCCAAGATCCGCAACCTCGAGTGGTTCGCCGAGAACGTCATCGCCAAGGCTACGTAGCCAGTAGCGCGTCGACGGCGCGCGCGTTGAGCACCTCGTCCAGCGCCATGACGGCACCGCCCACCGGTGCCGCCGCACCACGGTGCACCGAGGCCACCACCTCCAGCTCGCGAGTCGCCATCGCGGTCGCGTTGCCGTACAACGCTTCTCGCAACCCCGCGACGAAGATGTCATAGGCACCGGCCATATCGCCGGTGATGACGAGCACCTTCGGGTTCAGCAGATTCACCGCGGGCGAGATGCCCTCACCGACGTAGCGCCCGCTGTCGCGGATCATCCGGCGGGTCTCGGGGTCGCCGCCGTTGGCCAATTCGACGACATCGCGCAGATGCCGCACGGCGTAGCCCTGCTGCTGCAATTCGTGCACGATCGCCCAGCCGCCGGCGACGGTCTCCAGGCATCCGGTGTCCCCGCACCGACAAGCGCGACCCGCCGCGACGGCGATCTTGTTGTGGCCGAACTCGCCCGCGGCACCGGAGACCCCCCGCTGCAGCGCACCACCGGCGATGATGCCCGCGCCCAGACCGGTCGAGGCCTTGAGCACCAACAGGTCGCTGTGCCCCTCGAGCTCTCCGCCGCGCTCGGCGAGGGCGATCGCGTTGGCGTCGTTGTCCAGGATCACCGGGACGTTGCCCAGTCGGATCACGTCGGCGAAATACGGGCGCAGCGCCACCCCATCCCAGCCGCGCAGGATCGGCGAATCCCGGCTGCAACCCCGTTCGCGATCCACCGGACCGGGCAGGCTCAGTCCGATACCGAACACCTCGACACCGGGGTACTCCTCGAGCAGAACGTCGAGGCGCTTGGCGACATCGGGCATCAGGTCGTCGGGCCCCAGGGCCACCTCTTGGTCGATATCCGACAGCCGCAGGACGGTGCCCGCCAGGTCACAGACCGCCAGCCGAGTCCGGCTGATGCCGACGGAGACCGACAGCACGACGCCCGCGTCGGCATTGAAGCTCACCGGGGTCGCCGGTCGCCCGCCGGTCGAGGGCACCTGCTCACCTTCGAGTACCAGGCCGGCTGCCGTGAGCGCCGCGATGCGCGCCGCCACGGCGGTCCGGGACAGCCCCGTCGCGGTGGCGATGTCGGCGCGCGTGGTTTCCCCACGCTCCCTGATCAGGGTGAACACATCGCCGGCGGTGGCCATGCCCCGATTGAACACCGAAAACGTAAGTTCCGCCACTTTGACCCGATTTAGACAAAAGTTAGTTGGCTGGTAGGCGTAAGTGGTTCTAGGCTGATCAGGTGACTCCCACCCTCGCCCGGCCGCACCGGCCCCACTCCGTCGTCGCGCCCGACCCGACCGTGCGCTGGCTGGCGGTGTTCGCGCTGGCCCTGGGTGGTTTCGCGATCGGTACCACCGAGTTCGTGGCGATGGGACTGCTGCCCGATATCGCCGCGAGCCTGCACATCTCCGAGCCGACCGCGGGACATGTCATCTCCGCCTACGCCCTCGGTGTGGTGATCGGCGCCCCGCTGATTGCGGCGCTGACCGCGCGGATGAACCGCAAGACCCTGGTGCTCGCCCTCATGGTGCTGTTCACGCTGGGCAATCTGGCCAGCGTGTTCGCCCCGACCTACGGCACCCTGATGGCCGCTCGGTTCGTCGCGGGCATCCCGCACGGCGCCTTCTTCGGCATCGCCGCGTTGATCGCCGCGCACCTGATGGGCCCGCAGAACCGCGCGAAGGCCGTCGCACACGTGCTCACCGGTCTCACCGTGGCCACCGTCGTGGGCGTCCCGGCCGCGTCGGCACTGGGTCAGCATTTCGGCTGGCGCAGCGCTTTCGGCCTCGTGGTGGGCATCGGGCTGGTCACCCTGACCGCCATCTGGTTCTGGGTGCCGACCCTGCGCAGCATGCACATCACCAGCCCGCTCACCGAACTCGGTGCGCTGCGCCGGGTGCAGGTGTGGCTGGCCCTACTGGTCGGAATGGTCGGCTTCGGCGGCATGTTCGCCGTCTACACCTACGTGGCCACCACGATGACCGACGTCGCCGGCTTGCCGCGCGCCCTCATACCGCTGGCGCTGATGGCCTTCGGCCTCGGCATGGTGATCGGCAATCTGGCCGGCGGCCGGATGGCCGACATCTCGGTGATCCGTGGGCTGTACCTGTCGATCAGCACGCTCGGTGTGGTGCTCGCCCTTTTCGTGCTGGCCGCCCACAATCCGTGGACCGCGCTGCCGGGGCTGTTCCTCATCGGGGCCGCGGGAGCGGCCATCGGTCCGGCACTACAGACCCGGCTGATGGACGTCGCGCACGATGCCCAGACGCTGGCCGCGGCGCTGAACCACTCCGCGCTGAACATCGCCAACGCCGCCGGAGCCTGGATCGGCGGGGTGGTGATCGCCGCAGGGTACGGCTACACCGCCCCGGCGGCGGCCGGTGCACTGCTGGCGGTGGCAGGTCTGGTGGTGCTGACGCTGTCGGTCCTGCTGCAGCGCCGCCGCTGACCCCCGGTCGCTTCCGCTCCTGCCCGCAGGATCACTCGTCGATGACGTGCACGGCGGCTTCTTCCGCGGAGGCCGCCCCGCCGTCGATGCCGACGTCGGTACCGATCAGATCCGATTCGTCGTCCTCGCCGGAGCCCCCGTTGGGTGCGACCAGCCGGCCCGACCGGACACCGCCCACCTCGTCGTCTCCGGCCTGTTCGTCCGGGACGTAGGCCTCGTCCAGTTGCATCGCCGGGTCCGGGACCTCCGCGGCCAGGAACTCGTCGAGTGTGTCGTGATCGCGCGGTTCCTGCCATTTCTCCGGCGGCGAGTAGCCCTCGTCCAGGAGATCGTTGACACCGCGGTCGAGCAGGGTGTCCTCCTGCGTCAGCTGGTCGTCGTCGTCGACGCTGTACAGGCCTGCGGTCTCTTCGGGGCTATCTGGACTACTCATGGACACCACGATGGCACTGACCGCGCCCGACTGCCACCCTTCACCCGCACATCGGCGACAACCCGGAGAAGTGCACGGCGGGCAGGCCGTCGATGGTGACGAAATCGGTGCCGGGCGACCACTGGGCACCCGGGGTGATCCACGGCGGCACACCCTGCGGATACGCGATCGTGAGATCGCCGAAGTACCGGACATCGGCCGGGCAGGCGGCGTCCTTCGCGGGCTGGGGATTCCAGGCGTGCACGACAACGGGGTTCACCAGTCGGGTGCCCTGCGCGCAATTGGGTTGGCACTCCACCGAACTGTCGGTGCCTGTCCCGCGGGCGCCGTCGGGACCCCACGTCGCCCACACCATGTCCTGCAGCACGCCGGTGCCGTCGCAGTTGTAGTCGAAGGTGGCAGGCTGAGTCAGCACGGTCTTGTCCGGGTCGTAGCACTTCCCGATCGCGAACACGGGGGTGCCGGCCTGCGGTTCGGCGGTGGCGAGCGCACTCGCCCCGAATACAGCCAGGGCGGCGGCGGGCAGTGCCAGCAGGCGAATCACGTGCGGAGATTAGCAATCGGCCGGCGGGCCCGCGCGGTATCACCGGCCAGCGCGATGACCAGTTGTTCGACGACGTCGGGGTCGGTGAGCGTCTCGCCGTACAGCTCGCGCAGTTGTCCGAGGCGGTAACGGACCGTCTGCGGGTGCACGAAGAGCGCGGCGGCGACGTCGTCGCGGCGGCCCTGATGGAGCAACCACGCCCGCAAGGTTTCGACCAGTTTGTCCCGCACCGCGGGGCGTTGCGAGTCCAGCGGTGTGAGCACCGCGGCCCGTAGGTCGGCGAGTGCATCCGGATCTGCCTGCAAGACAAGGACTTTGAGGTTCTCCTCGGTGTCGAACGGATCCGCGTCCTCAGCGCAGAGATCGACCGCGCGCAGTACCCGGGCCACGGATTGGGCCACCCGCGCCCACGGCCGGTCCGGCCCGATGACCACACCGGGGATGTCCAGCTGCCGGCGCAGCGCGGAGCCGTCGGTGCACAACAGCACCGTCACCGGCCGGGTGAGCGCGGGCAGCGCATCCTCGGGCACTTCCAGGCTGGCGGCGGCGAGCACACCGGCCACCCGGCGTTCGGACCCGCGAGGTACGGCGACGGCCGTCAAGGTGGCGGGCGCACGCCACTCGGCGCGTTCGGCGCAGGCCAGCAGATCTTCCAGGGGTGCGCCTCGGAGTAGTTGGCGGGCAAGGGTTTCCCGGTGGCGCTGCCTGGCCAGTCCGGACTTGGCGAGTTCGTGGGCGTGGCCGGCGACGCTGGCGGCCGAGAGGCGATCGATATACGCGAACACCTTCTCGGCGAACACCGCGAGTTGGTCCCCCGGTACCTCGTGTGCGACGGCGACGGCGCTCCATTCGCGCCACGCGGTCCGGGCGCCGCTGCGGAACGCGGCGAGCAGCACATCGGTGGACCGGTTCTGGCGAGCTTCACCCTGGCCCAGGGCGAAGGCACCGTCGAGCGCCGGCTGGATCGACGGCGAGGTGTCCGGGTCGTCCCCCTTGGACACCAGCTGCAAGAAGGCAGCCAGGGATTGCTGGACGGCGCGTTCGATGTTCTGCCCGGTCCGTCCGCTGAAGGCGTCGGCGTAGCTCGGAACGTCGCTGACCACGGCGGCGACGGTCCGCTCGGCAACGACAGGCAGTACCGACCGCATGGCGGCCGACACCGCCTCAGGTAGCGGTGCCCACACCACCCGGTCATCCCTGCCCACACGCCCGCCGCTCTATTTGTACTTTTCGAACAATATCACCATCTAGTTTCACACAATTCTGTCGAGAACCCGCGCATTTTTACAACGATGATGGAGGCATGACTTCAGCCATCGCCAAGGTCCGACGTGGACCACTGCGCGCTGTCGCCCACATGGTGACCACTCCCCTGGTGCCGCGGGACTTTCTCGACCTCGTCGACCCGCTCGGCAGTTCGCGTGACCTGCGCGGCCGCGTCGATGCCGTCACCTCCGAGACCGACGACACGGTGACGGTGCACATCCGGGTGGGCCGCGGCTGGCGGGGACACCTCGCCGGCCAGTACGTCCGCCTCGGCGTCGATATCGACGGCGTCCGGCAGTGGCGTACCTATTCCCTGACCTCACCGGTCACCCAGACCCGCCGCCTCGCGATCACGGTCAAGGCGATCGACGGCGGGATCGTCTCGAATTACTTTGTGTCCCAGGCCCAGCGTGGCACCGTCGTGCATCTCGACCAGGCCACCGGTGATTTCACCCTGCCGCGGTCGCACCCGGCCAAGACGCTGTTCGTCACCGCCGGCAGCGGCATCACCCCGGTGATGGGGATGCTGCGCAGCCATCTGGCCGACCTCTCCGACGTCGTCGTGGTGCACAGCGCCCGCACCCCCGAGGACGTGGTGTTCGGCACCGAACTGCGCCGACTCGCCCAATCCGGTGCCATCCGTCTCGTCGAACACCACACCGGCACATCGGTGCGCCTGACCGCCGCCGATCTCGGCGCCCTGGTGCCGGACTGGGCCGAACGGCAGACCTGGGCCTGCGGGCCCGCAGGCCTGCTGGACGACCTCGAGGCGCACTGGGGACGCCATGACCTCGCCGATGCACTGCGCACCGAACGCTTCACGATGCCGTCGGTCGACGGCGGAGACGGCGGGCAGGTCAGCTTCACCAAGACCGGCATCACCGCCGACACCGCGCCCGCGACAACGCTTTTGGAGGCCGGTGAGAACGCCGGCGTGCTCATGCCGTCGGGCTGCCGGATGGGTGTGTGCTTCGGCTGCGTCCTGCCCCTGCGCGGCGGCGCGGTCCGTGACGTGCGCAACGGCGCCGTCACCATCGGCGCGCCGGATGCCGGCGTCCTCGTGCAGACCTGCGTCTCCACCGTCGCCGGCTCCTGCGAACTCGACATCTGACCACCCACATCGACGGGAAGACATCATGACCGCCATCCAGAACCAGCCCACCAGCCCGGTCGCCCACTTGACCGCCGACGATATCGAGAACCTCGGCCGCGACTTGGATGCCATCCGCCAGAGCGTCCTGGACGCCCGCGGCGCGGACGACGCCCGCTACATCCGCACTGTCATCAAGACCCAACGCGGCCTGGAGGCGGGAAGCCGCGCGGTACTGCTCTTCTCGCTGTTCCCGCCCGCCTGGTGGCTGGGCACCGCCGGGCTGTCGGCCGCCAAGATCCTGGAGAACATGGAGATCGGGCACAACGTCATGCACGGTCAATGGGACTGGATGCGCGATCCCAAGATTCACTCCACCACCTGGGAGTGGGATCACGCCTCCACCGCCGAGCAGTGGAAGCACGCACACAACGAGGAACATCACACCTACACCAACGTGCTCGGCAAGGACGGCGACCTCGGCTACGGGATCATGCGGGTCGACGAAGAACAGCGCTGGAGCCCGTTCCACCTGGGCCAGCCGGTATGGAATGCGATCAACGCGTTGATCTTTCAGTACGGTATCGCCGCGTATGACCTCAAGCTCGGCAAGAACCTGAAGACCGCGGAACGCCGCAACAACCCCGATTTCCGGGCCCGGGTGAAGGCCACGCTGCGCAAGGTCGGCACGCAGGGTCTACGCGACTACGTCGTGCACCCGCTGCTGTCGGGGCCCAGCGCGGTCACCACCCTGACCGCCAACCTCACCGCCAATCTCGTGCGCAACGTGTGGACGCACTCGGTCATCATGTGCGGCCACTTTCCCGAGGGCGTACAGACTTTCACCTACGACAGCATCGACGGCGAGACCCGCGGCCAGTGGTACCTGCGCCAGATGCTCGGCTCGGCGAACATCACCGGCAGCCGGCTCATGCACCTGATGAGCGGCAACCTGTCCTTCCAGATCGAGCATCATCTGTTCCCCGACCTGCCGAGCAACCGGTACGCCGAGGTCGCCCCGCAGGTGCGCGACATCTTCGAGCGCTACGGGCTGACCTACACCAGCGGTCCGTTGATCAAGCAGGTTGCCTCGGCCTGGGGCAAGGTCATTCGGCTCTCGCTGCCCAACGATCTGCTGGGTTCGCGCTCGTCCACGCCGCGGCAACCGGCGGCTGTGGCGGCCTGACGAACTGTCCACAGTTCACGTCAAGGGCACGCCGAACGCCAGCACCGCGGCGTCGTCTTGGACGCCGGTCCCCAGACTGTCGAGCAGTGCGCGGATCTCGCGCACGGCCTGCTGTGCGCTCGCCGGTGCCCACTCCTTCGCGCTGGCCAACAGGGCGCCGTCATCGTCGAAGCGCTCCCGACCGATTCCGGTCAGGGCCTCGGTGAGCCCGTCGGTGTAGAGCACCATCGTGTCGCCCGGGTTCAGGTGCAGGGTGTGCGCCACGAACCGCGGTTGTTCCACCATCCCGACCGCCTGACCCCCGAGGGTGTCGGCGTAGAAGGCGCTCCCGTCGGCGCCGAGCAGCAGCGGCGGCAGGTGGCCGCCGCTTGCCAATTCGATGTCGAACCCGTCTCCGGCTCTGACCATGTTGCCGTAGATCAGGGTGCTCAGCGTCCGCTTGGGCGCCAGGCCGAGGTGCTGGGCGAGAACGGAGTTCAGATTCCCGAGCACCGCCACCGGGTCCTCGTTCGAGACGGCCGCCGACCTCAGCACGTAGCGGGTCAACCCGGTGACCACCGCCGCGTCGACACCCTTGCCGATGACATCGCCCAGAAAGAAGCCCCATGTCGACCGGTTCACCGGGAACAGGTCGTAGAAGTCGCCGCCGATGTCATCGGTGGACGCGGCGTAGTAGTAGTCGGCGGCATCCAGCCCCGGTGGCGGTGACAACACCGGCGGCAGCAGTGAACGGCGCAGCGTCTCGGCGAACGCTCGGGCCCGCGCACTTTCGGCCTCGGCCCGGGTGCGCTCAGCCAGCAGTTCGCGCTCGTAAGCCCGCCGGTCCGTGGCGTCGACCGCCGTGATGCGCAGCAGCTCGAAATTCCCCTCCGCATCCGTTTTCACGTTGGCGGTCAAGAACATCGGCCGCCGTGTTCCGTCCACACCGACCATGTCGACCGTGACACCCTGCAGGTCACCGGTCATCGCCAACAGGGGCGCGAAGTGCGTCTCGTAGTGAATACGCCCACCGACGCTCAACAGGTCGGTGATCAGGGTGCCGCGCAGCGCGTCGTGCTCATAGCCCAGCCACGCCAGGACGGTGGCGTTCACGCGCAGGATTCGGCCCGCGCCGTCGGTGATGAGGTGCCCGCACGGCGCGTGCTCCCAGAGGTCGTCGACGTCGAGGGGGCTCACGGCGCTGTGGCGAATGTCGTGATCGCGGCGGCGGTGGCTTCGGGGTGGCTGACGTGGGGGCAGTGCCCGGTGGCGTCGAGGGTGACCAATCGGCTGCCCGCGATCTGGCTGTGCACGTAGGCGCCCACCCCGGTCGGCGCGATGGCGTCATGCGCGCATTCGATGACCAGGGTGGGCACCGTGACGTGAGCCAGGTCTGCGCGGTTGTCGGACAGGAAGGTGGTCCGGGCGAAGACGCGGGCGTGCGCCGGGTCGGTGCGGCAGAACGACGCTTCGAGTTCCTCGGCCAGTTCGGGACGCTCGGCGTTACCCATGATCTGTGGCGCCATCGCTGCCGACCAGCCCAGGTAGTTCAGTTCCATCGACTCCAGCAGCTCGTCGATATCGGCTCGGGAGAAGCCACCGCGGTAATCCTCGTCATCGAGGTACCGCGGCGACGGGGTCAGCATCACCAGCTTGGCGAACCGCGTGGGGTCGGCGAGGGTGGCCAGGACGCCGATCATGGCCGACACCGAGTGCCCGACGAACACCACCTCGCGCAGGTCGAGAGCGCGCACGACCTCCACGACATCCTCGGCGTACCCGCTCAGCGCGGAATACTTGGTCTCGTCCCACGCCGCCGGGTCCGATGCTCCGGAGCCGACGTGGTCGATCAACACGATCCGGAACGTGGACTGCAGTCGTTGCACAACAGAGCGCCACAGGTTCTGGTCGCAACCGAAGCCATGCGCCAGGAACAACACCGGCCCACGCTCGACACCGAGGACGGTGACGTTGTTGCGCGTGCGTACATCCACCGCGTCAGTTTAGGAGGCCCGACATCGAAGTAGTCTCGCGTCCATGACCGTGACCGTCGACGAGCTTGAGGTCGCCGATCCGGCGGACGCCTGGACCCGGGCCGGGTTCGGTGTCGATTCCGACGGTGTGTGTCGCGTCGGCGGTGTCGGCATCCGTCTGGTCGGGCGGGACGGCGGTACCGGCATCCTCGGGTGGTCGTTGCACGGCATGCGGGTCGACGGTGCACTCGACGGCATCCCGACCAAGATCTCAGACGTCGTGGCTGCGGCGCCGGGCACGCACGCCAACGGCGTCACCGCGATCGACCACATCGTGCTCCTGTCACCCGATCTGAACCGCACGGTCGCGGCGCTGGCCTCAGCCGGGGTGCAGCCGCGGCGGGAACGCGACGGCGAACTCGGCGGGAGGGCGATCCGGCAGATCTTCTTCCGGTTCGCGGACGTGATCATCGAGGTGGTCGGTTCACCCGGGGTTGCCGGTGCGGGTCCGTCGTCGCTGTGGGGGATCACGTACGCCGTCGCCGACATCGATACCAGCGCCGCGTTCTTCGCTGACTACTGCACGCCCGTGAAGGACGCGGTGCAGCCCGGGCGCCGGATCACGACACTCGATCACCGGGCCCTCGGAATGTCGGTCCGGACGGCCTTGATCTCGCCGCCTATCCTCAGCGCATGACCGACCCTGTGATCATCCATACCGACGGCGGGTGTCGCCCCAACCCCGGCCCCGGCGGCTGGGGTGCGGTACTGCGCCACCGCGAGCACGTCCGGGAGATGTGCGGCGGCGAGCCCGGCGAGACGAGCAACAACCGGATGGAACTGACCGCGCCGATCATGGCGCTGGAGGCGCTCACCCGGCCCGTGCTGGTGCACCTCTACACCGACAGCACGTATGTGCGCAACGGCATCACCAAGTGGGTGCTGGGCTGGGAACGCAACGGCTGGCTGACCGCCGCGAAGCAGCCGGTGAAGAACGTCGACCTGTGGCAACGCCTGCAGGCCGCGTGCGCTCGGCACGAGGTCGAGTGGTTCTGGGTGAAGGGCCATGCCGGAGTCGCCGACAACGAGCTGGCCGACGTGCTGGCCACCCGCGGGATGCAGGAAGCGATGGGCGTCGCCGGCTGAGTCGTCAGCCCGGCTCGGGCAGCGGTCGACGCCGCCGCCCGAGCCGATGGTCGCACGCTACTTCGAAGTACCCTGTGAGCCACCGTCGTTCGACTCGTGTGACGTCTTGGGGGTATCGGAACTCGATGCACTATCCGGCTTTGTGGCGCCCGCCGTGGCCTTCTTCGGGATGGAGAACTTCAGGGTCGGCAGCTTGAACGTGGGAAGCTTGAGCGTCGGCTTCTTCCACGCGGGCTTCGCTGCCGTGACGGTGTCGGCAGTGTCTGCCTTCTTGGTATCGCCGGCGGTGTCCGTCGACGCCTCCGGGGCACCGTCCGCGGCGGCAGCCGCCACCTTCTGCTTGGGAACCGTCTTCGGGGCCGTGTCCACCTTCGCCGTCGACAGCGTCACGGTCGGAGTCGAGTCGGCGATCGCCGTGGACGCCACATCTTGGGTCTTGGCATCGGTCTTGGTCGTCACCGCCAGCGTCGGCGACGGGGTGAACAATGCCTTCTCCGCGGCGATGAACCCTTCGATGGCCGTCTTGATGGCGTTGAGGGCGAAGTTGATGGCCTGGGCCGGAGTGAATTTGCCCAGGACGAACGTGCCGTCCAGCGCGCTGGCCAAGGCACCTTGCACACCGGCGGCGATCGGAAACAGTAGTCCCTGGGTCAACAGGCTCGGCTGCTGAGCCAGCCGGTTATCCACGTGAAGGCCGGCGAGTACCTGCGTCACGCCCTTCACCAAAGTGTCCGCCGCGTAGGTCACGACGTAGAGCGGAACGGTGACCGCCGTCCCCAACGGGCCGGCCGGTTGGTAGTAGTACGGCGCGAAGAAGTCCACGCCGCTGGTCAGCTGCAACGGCAGCGATTTCACCTCGTGCACCGCCAGCGGTACCACGCGTTCTGCGGCGTGTTGCACCGACGGTGCGCTCACCACCGCCGCGGTCGCTATGGCCATGGCACCGGTCAGCGCCAGCGTCGGCGTCATACGTTCACGGATATCGATCAGAGCGTCCACTCTTCCCCCGTCGGTCGGATTCAACATTGTCAGCAACCATGCGTTTGCCGCCTGGTGAGCAGATCACGACGTCCAGCAAATGTCTGTGATTTTGCACAGCTGGACTAACTTCACAGCGAATTGGCAGGTTGTTCCGGATCAGTCGGGCACAACACCGTCGAGCAGAGGTGACCTACTCCCAGACCACCTCGGCAGGCGTCTTATCCGGCCGCAGCCCCCGCCAGCTGGGCTGACGCAATCGACCGTCCGATGTGCGTTCGCTGTAGCGCACCTCACCCACCAGTTCTGGCCGAACGAATGTCACGCCGCGCCCGTCGAGTGTGGAAAGCTTTGCATTGAAGGGTGATTCGCGGGTTTCCAGCGGCTTCAGCGTCTCCCGCAGATCGCTGAGCATCTTGTCGGTGAAGCCGGTGCCGACCCGCCCTGCGAAGTGCAATCCGCCCTGGGCGGGAATGCCGACCAACAGTGCCCCGATGCCGCTGGTGCGCCCGCCCTCCCCCGCGCGCCAACCGCCGATCACCACTTCCTGGGTGTTCCAGAACTTGTCCTTGATCCAGGCCGTGGACCGCCGGCCGGGCTGATAGGTCGAGTCCCATTTCTTGGCCACCACCCCTTCCAGCCCGCGCCGGCGCGCCTCGTCCAGCGCACCGGTACCCGGGAGCAGGTCGGGAACGATCAGCCCGCCGCCGGCGGCCAGAGTTTCCAACAACTTCCGCCGGTCCCGGTAGGTGGCGCGTAGCAGCATCCGGCCGTCGAGTGCCAGCAGGTCGAACGCCCAGAACTCGACGTGGGTGTCGGGTCCGCGGTTCTGCATGGCCTGGAAGCTGGGCACCCCACCCTCGAGCGCGACGACCTCGCCATCGAGGGTCACGTGGTGGTCGGCCAGATCGGCGGCCACGGCCTGCAACTGCGGGAACTCGGCCGTGACATCGCGTCCGCTGCGCGAACGTAGTTGCGCCACACCGTGATCAGCGTCGACGAGCAGCCGGTAGCCGTCCCACTTACCTTCGAACGCCCATAGCGACGGATCGAGTTCGGCGACGGAGCCGTGTGTGGTCAGCATCGGCGCGATCTCGCCGGGCTGGTCCTTCATGCGCTGCACGATCCAGTTCTTGCCCTCGGTCTGGATCAGCACGTAGCGGCCGGAGATCCGCGAGCCGCGCAGGTTGACGATCACCTCACCCTTCTTGCCGCTCGGGTCGCCGTCATCGCGGAACTTCTCGGTGTCATAGCGTCCGGAGTCCCAGATCCGGACCTCGCCGCCACCGTATTCGCCCTTGGGAATCGAACCTTCGAAGGTGGCGTACTCCAGTGGGTGGTCCTCGGTGTGCACCGCGAGGTGGTTCACCGAGGACTCGCCGGGCAGGTTCTTCGGCACCGCCCAGCTGACCAGTACGCCATCGCGTTCCAGCCGGAAGTCGTAGTGCAGGCGCCGGGCGTGGTGCTCCTGGATGACGAACCGGTCGCCGGAGCCACCCAGGCGGCGGCCCTCTGCGGTGGTCCCCACCACCGGCGGGGCGCTGGGCACCGGCTCTGGTGTCTTACCCGGGTCCCGCATGCTGCGGTATGTGGTGAGTTTGTCCGGCAGCACCACGGTGTCGTCGAGTCCGGCCAGCAGGTCGCCGTCGCGGTCGAGGCGGGCCAGCACCTCGTCGAAACTCAACTGCCGCAACGCCGGATCGTCGAGCTCCGCCCAGGTCCGCGGCGCCGCGACGGTCGGGTGCTCGCGGCCACGCAGCGAGTACGGGGCCACCGTGGTCTTGGCGGCACTGTTCTGGCTCCAGTCCAGGAACACTTTCCCCGCGCGCAGGCTGCGGGTCATGGTGGCGGTCACCTGCTCTGGCATCGCCTGCTCCAGTTGCTGGGCCACCCGGCGCGCCAGGACCGACGCGCCGTGCGAGCTGACCGGTTCGGTCAACGGCACATACAGGTGCACACCCTTGCTTCCGCTGGTGACCGGGAATGTCGGCAACCCGATATCGGCCATCAGATCGCGCACCTCGCGGGCCACCGCGCACAACTGGCCCATCTGCACCCCGTCTCCGGGGTCGAGATCGAACACGATGCGGGTGGCCGGCCCCACCGTCTGGGCGACGAACTTCCACTGCGGGACGTGTACCTCCAGCGCCGCCTGTTGGGCTATCCACGCCAGGCCTTCCCGGGTATCGATGATCGGGTACACGGTGGTCGCCGACTTGTGTGCGATGGCGCCGCGGCCAAGCCAGTCCGGCGCCGAAGAGGCCAGTTGCTTCTCGAAGAAGGACGCCTCGTCGACC
The DNA here is from genome assembly GCF_025822555.1 of Mycobacterium hackensackense. Classification (NCBI taxonomy): domain Bacteria; kingdom Bacillati; phylum Actinomycetota; class Actinomycetes; order Mycobacteriales; family Mycobacteriaceae; genus Mycobacterium; species Mycobacterium hackensackense. The sequence continues at coordinate 2,133,475 of NZ_JACKUC010000030.1, read as the reverse complement.
CCGTTGGGCCACCGTTTCCGGGTCACCGGTCGGCGGGCGATATGCGGCACCATCGCGTCGGCGACGGCCAGGTAGTACTCGAAGACCTCGGCTTTGCTGGTGCCGGTCGCCGGATAGAGCACCTTGTCGGGGTTGGTCAGTTTGACGCGGCCGTAGCGCTCCACCTCATCAGGTTATTCCCGCATGCCTCCTGACAGCATTACTCGCTGTTACCTTGGGATGGTGAGGCGATTCTGCGTGGCGTGCCTGATGGTCGTGGCGGCGGTCGCCGGGGCCCCGGCCGCCGGCGCGGATCCAGCTGACCTGGTGCCGTACTGCTCGGGTGATCAGACGCCGATGGACAGCAATTGCCGGGTGGCGCCGTCGCAGGTCTTCACCCATGACCACTCCGGCGCCAATCCCGAGACACCGCTGGGTCTCACGCCCGACGAAGTACCGGCGGTGTAGCCGATGCGGTCGATCTGGAAAGGTTCGGTCGCCTTCGGTCTGGTGAACGTCCCGGTGAAGGTGTACAGCGCCACCGAGGACCACGACATCAAGTTCCATCAGGTACATGCGGAGGACAACGGGCGCATCCGCTACAAGCGCACCTGTGAGGTGTGCGGCGAGGTGGTCGAGTACCGGGATATCGCGCGCGCTTACGAATCTGACGACGGGCAGACGGTGGTGATCACCGACGAGGACATCGCCACCCTGCCGGAGGAACGCAGCCGCGAGATCGAGGTGGTCGAGTTCGTTCCCGCCGAGCAGCTCGACCCGCTGATGTACGACAAGAGCTACTACCTGGAACCCGATTCCAAATCGTCGAAATCCTATGTGCTGCTGGCACAGACGCTGGCATCGACGGACCGGGTCGCCATCGTCCACTTTGCACTGCGCAACAAGACGCGGCTGGCGGCGCTGCGGGTCAAGGATTTCAGCAAGCGGCAGGTGATGGTGGTACACACCCTGCTGTGGCCCGACGAGATCCGCGACCCGGACTTTCCGGTGCTGGACAAGGAAGTCGAGATCAAACCCGCCGAACTGAAGATGGCCGGGCAGGTCGTGGAGTCGATGACCGACGATTTCCACCCCGAACAGTTCCACGACACCTATCAGGATGAGCTCCGCGAGCTGGTGACGGCCAAACTCGAGGGTGGCGAGGCCTTCACCACCGAGGAGCAGCCGGCCAACCTCGATGAGGCAGAGGATGTCTCGGACCTGCTGGCCAAGCTCGAGGCCAGTGTGAAGGCCCGACAAGGCGATGGCGAGAAGCCACCCGCGAAGAAGGCTGCCGCCAAGAAAGCCCCGGCCAAAAAAGCCCCGGCCAAGAAGGCCGCCGCCAAGAAGTAGCGGCGGGCATTCCGTTCCTCACCCCGGGACCGCCGGCTCGCGCCTGAGCCGAAACCCGCCCAGACGTGACAGTCCCCGACAAATTAGAACGTGTTTCAGAAAGTGGTTCCGAAGCTTAGTCAGCCTTGCTACCGTGGCGCCGGAGAGAGAAACGAGGCAGGCATGATTCTGGACAGATTCCGGCTCGACGATCAGGTCGCGGTGGTCACCGGCGCGGGCCGCGGACTGGGCGCGGCGATCGCAGTTGCCTTCGCGGAAGCCGGTGCGGACGTGCTGATCGCGTCGCGTACGCAGGCTCAGCTCGAGGAGGTCGCGGCGCAGATCGCCGCCACCGGCCGCAGGGCCCATATCGTCGTGGCCGACCTCGCTCATCCCGAGGCCACCGCCGCGCTCGCGGAACAGGCGGTCGGCGCGTTCGGGAAACTAGACATCGTCGTGAACAACGTCGGCGGCACCATGCCCGGCCCACTGTTGAACACCTCCACCCAAGACCTCAAGGATGCGTTCACGTTCAACGTCGGGACCGCACACGCGCTCACCCAGGCGGCCGTGCCGCTCATGCTGGAGCACTCCGGCGGCGGCTCGATCATCAACATCACCTCGACGATGGGCCGGCTCGCCGGACGCGCGTTCGTCGCCTACGGCACCGCCAAGGCCGCCCTTGCCCACTACACCAGGCTGGCCGCGCTCGACCTGTGCCCGCGGATCCGGGTCAACGCCATCGCACCGGGATCGATCCTCACCTCGGCGCTGGACATCGTGGCCTCGAACGAGGCGTTGCGCGACCCGATGGAGAAGGCCACCCCGATGCGCCGACTCGGTGATCCCGTCGATATTGCCGCTGCGGCAGTCTATTTGGCATCGCCGGCCGGTTCCTACCTGACGGGCAAGACCCTCGAGGTCGACGGCGGCCTCACCTTCCCGAACCTCGACCTGCCCATCCCGGATCTCTGAGGAGCACGCAAGAATGGCCATCAAAGTCGCCGCGATCGGCACCGGAAACGTCGGCAGGCACGCCCTGAGTCAGCTCATCACCGACCCTGCCTACGAGCTCACCGGCGTGTGGGTATCCTCGGCCGCCAAGGCCGGCCAGGACGCGGGCACGCTTGCCGGTCTTGATGTCACCACCGGCGTCATCGCCACCAACGACCTCGGCGACGTGCTGGCCACCGAACCCGAATGTGTCGTCTACACCGCGATGGCCGACAACCGGCTGCCCGAGGCCCTGGAGGACTACCGCCGCATCCTGGCCGCCGGCGTCAACGTGGTGGGCAGCGCGGCCGTGTTCCTGCAGTACCCCTGGCAGGTGTTGCCCGTCGAACTGATCAGCCCCATCGAGGAGGCGGCACGGGCGGGATCTTCGTCCATTTTCATCAATGGGATCGACCCCGGATTCGCCAACGACCTTCTGCCCCTTGCTCTTGCCGGTACGTGCCAGAGCATCGAACAGATCCGATGCATGGAGATCGTCGACTACGCCACCTACGACAGCCCCACGGTGATGTTCGACGTGATGGGATTCGGCAAGTCCCTCGACGAGCTGCCGATGCTGTTGCAGCCAGGGGTCCTGAGCCTGGCCTGGGGGTCGGTGGTGCGCCAGCTCGCCGCCGGCCTGGGCATCGAACTCGACGAGGTCACCGAGACCCACGTGCGGGTACCCGCGCCGGAGGACTTCGACATCGCCTCCGGGCGCATCCCCCAGGGCAGCACAGCGGCCATGCGGTTCGAGGTACGCGGCATGGTCAAAGGTCATCCCGCGGTCGTCCTTGAACATGTCACCCGGCTGCGCGACGATCTGTGCCCGGAATGGCCCCAGCCCGCACAGGAGGGTGGGTCTTACCGCGTCGAAGTGACCGGCGAGCCGTCTTACGCCCTCGATCTCTGCCTGAGCAGCCGCAAGGGCGACCACAACCACGCCGGACTGGTGGCCACGGCCGCCCGCGTCGTCAACGCCATACCCGCTGTGGTGGCCGCGCCGGCGGGCATCGTCACCACGTTGGACCTGCCCCTCATCACAGGGAAAGGGCTGTACGCTGGCGCTTGACGCCGGAGTTCAATGAGAGGGGCCCGCGGATGCGGTCAATGTTCGTTCTGCCTTCACTCCTTGCTGCGGCCGCCGTGGTGCTCGCACCGACCGCCGCAGCCGACCCGGACTCCACGTCCGATTCCAACCTGCCTTCGTGTACCAGCGTCGGCGGAAACGAAATGGGCGGCGCCGCAACCGAATGCGCCACGCCCGGCAACGTTCAGCTCAACGCCTCCCCGCCGGAGCCCACCTACCCGTACCCCTGGGACGACGAGTTCTATGGACCCGCCCTGATCATCGGTGGCGACGGCGGAGGTGGCTACCACGGCGGCGGAGGCGGTCACCGCTAGGAGGCCACATGCGCATCGTCGTGATACCGGCCCTGCTCGCCGCCGCGATGCTCGGCGTGCCGGTGGCGGCAGTGCTTTCTGCGCCGCTCGCGGCGGCTGCACCCCAATGCGTGCACACCGGCCCGATGACGACGCAATGCGCATCGCCCGGGCACACCCAGATCGTCACGTCGCCTCCCGCCACCAACAACGGCCCGTTCTACGGTTGGCCCTACGGGGGCGGCGGGATCGTCATCGGCCTCGGCTGAGCCGACCCGACTGGTGACGATCGCAAGGTTTCGGCTACCCTAACTTTTCTATTCGTAGCCCCGGATAGAAGAGAGGGTCAGTTGTTGCAGGACACGCAGACACGGGTACGGCCGGGCTGGTATCTGCTCGGGCCCGCCTTCGTCGCCTCCATCGCCTACGTCGATCCCGGCAACGTCGCGGCCAATGTGAGTGCCGGAGCCCAGTTCGGTTACCTGCTGGTCTGGGTAATCCTGGTGGCCAACGTCATGGCCGGGCTGGTGCAGTACCTGTCAGCCAAACTCGGGCTGGTCACCGGCCGCTCGCTGCCGGAAGCGATCGCCGACAACACCCGCACTCCCACCCGGATCGCCTTCTGGTTGCAGGCCGAGACGGTCGCGATGGCCACCGACCTGGCCGAGGTCGTCGGCGGCGCCATCGCCCTGCATCTGCTCTTCGACCTACCCCTGCTGGTCGGCGGAATCATCACCGGCGTGGTCTCCATGCTGCTGCTGGCCGTGCAGAACCGCCGCGGACAGCAGGTCTTCGAGCGGGTGATCACCGGACTGCTGCTGGTCATCGCCATCGGATTTCTCACCAGCCTGTTCGTCGAGCCACCCGCACCCGCGGACATCGCCTCGGGTCTGATCCCCCGATTCGACGGCCCGGAGAGCGTGCTGCTGGCCGCCGCCATGCTGGGCGCCACCGTCATGCCGCACGCGGTGTATCTGCATTCCGGGCTGGCCCGCGACCGGCACGGCCAGCCGGACGCCGGCCCGGCCCGGCGGCGCCTGCTCCGCATCACCCGCGTCGACGTCGGCATCGCGATGCTGATCGCCGGCGCCGTGAACCTCGCCATGCTGCTCGTGGCGGCCACCAACCTGCAGGGTATGGAGAACACCGACTCGATCGAAGGCGCGCACGCCGCGGTGGCCGACACCCTTGGCCCGGTGGTGGCCTTGTTCTTCGCGATCGGGCTGCTGGCCTCGGGCCTGGCCTCGACCTCGGTCGGCGCCTACGCCGGGGCGATGATCATGTCGGGTCTGCTGCGCCGCACCTACCCGCTGTTGCTGCGCCGGCTGGTGACGCTCATCCCGGCATTGGTCATCCTGGGCATCGGTGTCGACCCGAGCCGCGCCCTGGTGATCTCCCAGGTGGTGCTGTCGTTCGGGATCCCGTTCGCGCTCATCCCACTGGTCCGGCTGACCAGCAACCGCACGCTGATGGGCCCCGACGTGAACCATCGCATCACCACCGGACTGGGCTGGCTGGTGGCGGCCGTCATCACCGTGCTCAATATCGTGCTCATTTACCTGACTGTGCGAGGCTGAATGAAGTTGTCGCACATCTATTTCGCGTACGGGTCCAACCTGTGCGTGGACCAGATGGCGCGGCGCTGCCCCGATGCCACCGACCCCCGGCCCGCGACGCTGCCCGATCACGACTGGTTGATCAACGAACGGGGCGTGGCCACGATCGAACCGCTGGACGGCACACTGGTGCACGGTGTGCTGTGGCGGGTCAGCCCCCGTGATCTGTCCACCCTGGACAGCGCCGAAGGAGTCCCGGTGCGGTACCGGCGCGACCGCCGGGTGGTGTTCACCGAGGACGGCCCGCGCGACGCCTGGGTCTACATCGATCCGCGCGTCGAGCCCGGACCGCCGCGGCCCGGCTACCTGGAACGGATCATCACCGGCGCCGTCCACCACGGGCTGCCTCAGGCGTGGATCGACTTCCTGCACCGATGGGACCCCGCCGGCTGGCCCCGCCGCGACCGCGGCGCGCACGCGTCGGCGCCGCAATCACTCACCGCACTCCTGGCCCACCCCGAGGTGTCCGAGGCGGTGACCCTGCGATCGCGGTTCGGCTTCCTGGCCATCCACGGCGGCGGGCTGGAACGGATGACCGACGTCATCGCCGAACGCGCCGCCCAGGCCAGCGGGGCGTCGTCCTATGTCGTGCGTCATCCCGCCGAGTATCCGCACCACCTGGCCTCCGCCCGGTATCTGCCCGAGCAGTCCGAACACCTTGCGGCATTTCTCGACCACGTCGACATCGTGGTGTCCCTGCACGGCTACGGCCGCATCGGCCGGAGCAACCAACTGCTCGCCGGGGGCGGCAACCGGGCGCTGGCCGCACACCTGGCCCGGCATCTGTCGATACCGGGCCATCACCTGGTGACCGATCTCGAGGCGATACCCCGTGAACTGCGCGGTCTGCATCCGCAGAACCCGGTGAACCTCGCCCGGCAGGGCGGCACTCAACTCGAATTACCGCCGCGCGTGCGCGGACTCAGTCCGCGCAGCGGAATGGTGGGACCCGACGGACTCACCCCTGCCACCGCGGCCCTGGTCCGCGGACTGGTCGCGGCCGCTCGCTCCTGGCACTGATGAAGAACGACTCGTAGAGCCGCCACGCCGCGGCGGTCGCCTTTGAGGCAAGTTCCTCTGTGCGCCTGGCGATCTCGTCTGCGTCACCGCCGGCATCCACGAGGGCCGCCTTCCTCGACGGCGTGGCCATCCAATCCTCGACCAACGCTGCGGTGACTTCCGGGTGGAACTGGACACCGACGTGCGCGCCATGGGTGTACGCGTGCAGACAGCGTGGCGTCTCGGCCAGTACCGTGCTGCCGGGCGGCGCGGTGATGTGGTCGCCGTGCCAGACGAACCACGTACCACCGTATGGCGCCGGCCCGGACACCTCACACCAGCCGATCTCCGAGCCGCCCATCGGGCTCACCCGGCCCCCGAGCCGCAAGGCCAACAACTGTGCGCCGAAACAGATGCCCAGCACCGGGGTACCGGCAGCCATACAGGCTCCGACGAAGTCGTGTTCGGCTCGTATCCAGTCGATGTCGAGATCGTAGGCCGACTCCTTGCTACCGAGCACGGCGATGGCCCGATACCGGCCCGCGGCCGGGAACTCCTCGGTCTCGACGTCGACGACGCGGTAGTCCCAGTCCTGGTCGGCGAGCCACTGCGCGAGGTTGCCGGGACTGTCGTCATGCTGATGCTGCAGGACCAGAACGAGGTCTGACGCGTTCACTGGAACGACCTCGCCTCGTCAGCGGCCGAAGCTTCGGTGAAATACACTGCTGCCCTTCGGGTTCGGTCGACTTCGGTGTTGAACACATCCGGTCGGGCGTAGTGCCCGGTGACATCGAAGTTCAGCCGCTCCTGCGCCACCCGAGACAGGTCGAGTTCGGCGACCAACACCCCCTCCACCCCGACCACCGGGGATATCAGCCACTTTCCGTTCGGCCCCGCCACTGCGCTGCCCCCGTCGAACACCGTCTGTTCGCAGGCTTGGCGAAGGCGTTGCGCCAGCGGGAAGTCATCGGGGATGGAATCCGCGGTGACCAGGCCAGAGGCCGCGATGCTGAACACCCGTCCCTCGGCGGCGACGAACCGGGTGATGTCACCGGTCAGGGTGCTCGATCCGGGCCACGACCCGATATGCACCGTCTCGCCCTGGGCGTACAGCGCCGAGCGCGCCTGCGGCATCCAGTTCTCCCAACAGTTCAGGCTGCCCACCGTGGCGGAACCGAAGCGGTGTGTCCGCAGGCCGGCGCCGTCGCCCTGAGCCCAGACCAGTCGCTCGTCGTAGGTGGGAATCAGCTTGCGGTGATGCCCCACCAAGCCCCGGGCCGGGTCGATGGTCAGCAAGGTGCACCACACACTGCCGGTCCCCACATCACGCCCCCGTTCGGAGACGCCCACGATGATGCCGATGCCCAGGTCCGCGGCGATGGTCTCGATCTCCCGCTGTTCGGGGCCGCCGATCTCCACGGCAGAGTCGAGATAGTAGGCATAGCAGTCTTTTTGGTCGGCACTGTCGAACAGGGCGCCGCCAGTGCGCGGCGGCCAGAACGGGTACCCGGACAGATAGGTTTCCGGATACGCGATCAGCGTGGCGCCGGCGGCGGAGGCGACCCACGCCGCCTCCGCGATCCGCGCCAGCCGGGCGGCCGGTTTGAGCCAGGGCCCGCCCAGTTGTGCGGCGGCTACCGTGATCGTGTGCGGTCCGGGTGTCGATTCGCGATGCTCGGCAACGACTTTGAGTGTCATCGTCAGAATACTTCGAAGTATTCGCGCTGTTCCCAGTCGGTGACGGCGGCGTTGAACCGGGCGACCTCTTTCTTCTTCACCGTGGTCAGGTAGTTCACGAACACGTCGCCGAGTTCGCGTCGCATCAGCTCGCTGCTGTCGAAGCAGCGCAGCGCCTCTTCCAGCGTGGCGGGCACCAGGGGCACGTCGGCCAGGTATGCCTCATCGGCCGACGGCCCCGGATCGAGCTTGCGCGCGATGCCGTCACGTCCGCTGATCAACTGCGACGCCAGGTACAGGTATGGGTTGGCAGCGGGCTCGCCGATCCGGTTCTCCAGGTGCGTCGAACCGTCACCGCGCGCGCCGGAGACGCGGATCATCGCCCCGCGGTTCTCCTCCGCCCACGCAATCCGGTCCGGGGCAAAAGAATTGGCTATGTAACGCTTGTAGCCGTTGATCGTCGGCGTGGTCAGTACCGAACTGGCTCTGGCGTGTTCCAGCAGACCCGCCATGAAGTGCCGCGCCACCTCCGAGAGCAGCTCGCCGTTCTGGCCGGGAAAGATGTTGGGCGAGCCGGCATCCCCGAGGGATTGGTGCAGATGCCAGCCGCTGGAGACGATGTTGGGAAACGCGGGCCGGGACATGAACGTGGCGTGGTAGCCGTGCCTGCGACAGATCTGCTTGATGGCGCTTCGGATCAGCAGGACGTTGTCGGCCGAGGCGATACCGAGGAGCGGATCGAAGGTCATCTCGACCTGGCCCGGCCCCCATTCGTCTTCGATGGTGGCCAACGGCATGCCGAGGGCGACGATCTGGTCGCGCAGGACGCTCAGGATCCCGTCGGCTTCGTCGCCGCGATTCTCGGTCAGGTATTGGTAGCCGTGGGACAGCGCCGTCACCTCGGGCGGCGCCGGTGGCCAGCCCGAGTCGGCGAACGAGAGCTTCGGGTCGACGAGCCGGGTGAGGTAGAACTCGAGTTCGGCACCGGTGGTGTAGGTGTAGCCGTCACGTTCGAGTGCGGTGAGCTGGCGCTGGAGCACCCCGCGGGTGTCGAACGGCACCCGCTCGCCGTTGCGGTAGTAGAACTCGGCGAGCACCCAGCCGGTGCCGTCTACCCAGGGCAGCACCCGGAAGGTGGTGGGGTCCGGCACCAGCACGCCGTCGGGCAGTCCGGTCAGCCGCTCGTCGCCGAAGCCGCCGGCCTCGAACGGCGGCACCGCGGGATTGTTGGTGGTGTCGAAGATCAGGGTGGCGGTCTGGAAGTCCTTACCCTCGGCCATCGCCGAGAGGAAGTGCTTCACCTCCAGCGTCTTGCCGCGCAGGATGCCGTGTTGATCTCCCCAGCTGATGCGCACCTGCCGCAGATCGAGCTCTGCGATGCGGGCGATCAGTCGTTCACCCGCGTCTTTCTGCTCTGGCGACCACAGGTCGTGGGTGGCAATGAATGAAGAGCCCATCGCTGATCCTTATCGTCCGGCCGACCGACCTGAGTTCAGGTGATCAGATCACCTGACTTGTTATATCAGCGTTCTGCCATCTCCACGACTCGAAGCGTCAGCCTCTGTTGATCAGATGATCGGTCGTACTGACCAGGTGCGTCAGCATCTTCTCGGCCGCATCGGCCGGCTCACCGCGCCGGATCGCATCGCGGATGCCCTGGTGGTCGGCCAGGGAACGGCTGGGCTGCCCCGGGCGGGTGAGCGAGGTCTCCGACGTGCGGTCGAGCGGTTTGCGCAAGCCCTTGAGCAGCTTGATCAGCACCGGATTGTGCGACGCAGCGGCCACTCCGAGGTGGAAGCGGCGGTCACCGTCCAGGCCGGGCTCCCCCGCGTCGATCTCGGCTTGCATCTGTTCGAGCGCTGCGTCCAGTTCGGCCAGGTCACTCTCGTCGGCACGTACCGCGGCCAGCCGGGCACATTGCGTTTCCAGCGCCTGTCGCGTCTCCCAGATGTAGGGGTGATCCACATGGGTCTCGACCAGTTCGGTGGCCAGCGACGAGATCACGTCTTCCGGACGCTGCTGGAGGTAGATGCCGTCACCGTGGCGTACGTCGACAATGCCCTGCGCGCGCAGGGCATTGATCGCCTCCCGCACCGATGACCTGCCGACCTGCAATTGCGCGGCGAGGTCGCGCACGTTGGACAGCTTGTCGCCGGGTTGCATACCGCTGGTGTCGATGAACTCCCTGAGCCGTTCGCTGACCTGCTCATAGAGCGGCCGGCGGTCCACCTGACGCATCCCGGCCATCGCCCGTCCTTGTCCGCTGATCTGATCTTCTGATCACCAGTTTGACAGATCGGCCCGGCGAACCGCGCTCCAGCCGGGGCGCGCACCAAAGAAGTTGCCGCACTGGCAGTTTCCAACAGCTAGTCGGCCTAATATCACCCCATGACCCATGACTTCCGGTTCGGCTTCAGCATGCGCGACGCCACCTCCGCAGGGTTCGTCCAGGAAGAGGCCCGGCGCGCCGAGCATCTCGGCTACGACGTCCTGCTCGTTCCCGACCATCTGGGGATCGCCGCTCCGTTTCCCGCGCTGACCGCCGCGGCCACCGCCACTGAGCGGCTGCACCTCGGGACGTTCGTACTCAATGCCTGTTTCTACAAGCCGGCCCTGTTGGCCCGCGATGTGCAGACCCTGCACGACATCTCCGGCGGCCGGTTCGAGGTCGGCCTGGGCGCGGGGTACGTCAAGGAGGAGTTCGACGCCGCCGAGCTGCCGTTCCCCAGCGCCGGGAAGCGCGTCGACTACCTGGCACACGTCACCGCCTATCTGGCCGAGCACGTCCCGGACGCACCGATCGTGATCGCCGGCGGGGGCGACCGGCTGCTCACCGTGGCAGCCAGGTGGGCCACCACCATCGGTGTCACCGGCGATCTGGCCGATCGCCTCGCGTTCCTGCGCACCGTCGCCGGCGACCGTTTCGACGCGCTGGAACTCAACGTGGCCATCACCGCGGTGCCGACCGACGGGTCCGGGATTCCGGACCTCAAGATGACGCGCCGGTTCGCACCGGACGCGACCGACGAGGAACTGCTCGACAACCCGGGCGTGCTGTCCGGGACGCCCGCAGACCAGGCCGACAAGCTGCGCCGGCTGCGCGACGAGCACGGCGTCACCTATTTCGTGGTGCAGTCCGCGCACGCCGAGGCGTTCGGGAAGGTGATCGCCGAACTCAGGTAGGCCTCACAGCCCGTCGGCAAGGTGGTAGTACACCGAATTCCACCGCAGTTCGCGCTGGAAGTCATGGGTGACGGTGTCGGCGTCGATGGTCACGAGTTCGGTGCCGGTGATCAGCGCCAGGTCCCGAATCGCGGACACCGATACCGCGGTGGTGAGCACGGTGTGGTGCGGCCCGCCGGCCATCAGCCAGGTCTCGGTCGAGGTGGACCATGACGGCAGGGGTTCCCACACCGCACATGCGACCGGCAGCCTCGGCAGGGCGGCAGGAGGCTCAATGACCTGAACTTCGTTGGCCACCAACCGGAACCGTCCACCGACATCGCAGATACCCAGCACCACGGCGTCACCGGGCGCGGCGGTGAAACGCAGCCGGACCGGGTCCTCCCGGCCACCGATGCCGAGTGGATGCGCTTCCACGGTCGGGGTGTGCGCGGCGATGCTGGGGCACACCTCGAGCATGTGGGCTCCGAGGATCGACTCCGCACCGGGGGTGAGGTCGTAGGTGTAGTCCTCCATGAACGACGTACCACCGGGCAGCCCGGTAGCCATGGTCTTGACGGCACGCACCATGGCGGCGGTCTTCCAGTCGCCCTCCGCACCGAAGCCGTAGCCGTCGGCCATCAACCGTTGCACGGCGATGCCCGGCAGCTGGCGCAGGCCACCGAGGTCCTCGAAGTTGGTGGTGAACGCGCTGAATCCACCCTCTTCGAGGAACTGCCGCAGACCGATCTCGATGCGTGCGGCCTCGCGCAGGGTGTCGTGTCGCTCGTTGCCGGGGCGCAACTCCACGGCGACGACGTATCGGTCCTGGTACTCCTGCACCAGCTTGTCGATATCGGTATCGGCGGCGCTGTTGACCGAGGCCACGAGATCGTTGACCGAGTACGAGTTCACCGAGATACCGAACCGGGATTCGGCTTCCACCTTGTCACCTTCGGTCACCGCGACATCGCGCATGTTGTCGCCGAACCGGGCAAGCCGCATGCCGCGCAGGTCCGCGGCGGCCAGCGCGGACCGCGCCCACGAACCGATCCGCGCGGTGGTATCGGGATTACCGACGTGGCCGGCGATCGTGGTGCGCGGCACCGACAGCCGCGTCTGGATGTAGCCGAACTCGCGATCCCCATGCGCCGCCTGGTTGAGGTTCATGAAGTCCATGTCGATGGTGTCCCAGGGGATCTCGACGCCGAACTGGGTGTGGAAGTGCAGCAGCGGCTGGCGCAGCGCGTTCAGCCCCCGGATCCACATCTTGGCCGGCGAGAAGGTGTGCATCCAGGCGATCACACCCACGCACTCATCGCTGGTACCCGCCTCGCTGAGCAATCGGTAGATGGAATCACCGGTGGTGACGACAGGCTTCCACACCACCGGGACCGGCAGGTCCGCGCTGGCGTCCAGCCGGTCGGCGATGACCCGTGATTGCTCGGCAACCTGGTCCAGGATCTCCTGACCGTACAGCGACTGGCTGCCGGTGACGAACCAGATCTCTTTTCTGGCAGGACTTTCCATGATCTTGGACATCAGCCCTCTTTCTGTCCGTAGACATTCTGGTAGCGCTCGTAGAGCGCGGTGACATCGCCGGCCGAGAGTTCCGCAGGGCGGCCGAGCTGGCGACTGAGGTAGGCGGTGCGCGCGACGTCTTCGAGCATGACCGCGGCCTTGACGGCCGACCGGGCATCCGGTCCGATGGTGAAGGGGCCGTGATTTGCCATCAGCACGGCCGCAGAACGGCTGCCGCGCAGCGTCTCCACGATCCCGCGCCCGATCGAGTCGTCCCCGATGGGAGCGAACGGGCCGACGGGTATCTCACCGCCGAACTCGTCGGCGATCATCGTCAGGATGCACGGGATGGGCTCCCCGACCGCCGCCCAGGCCGTGGCATATGTCGAGTGGGTGTGCACCACGCCCCCGACCTCCGGCATATGACGGTAGACGTAGGCGTGCGCCGCGGTGTCCGAGGAGGGCGCGAGTTCCCCGTCGACCAGTTCACCGTGCAGGTCGCAGACCACCATCTGCTCGGGCGTCATCGAATCATAGGAGACACCGGACGGTTTGATGACCATGAGTTCCCGGTCGGGAACGCGGGCCGAGACGTTGCCCGCGGTCCAGATCACCAGCTGGTAGCGGGTCAGCTCGGCGTGCAGATCGCACACCTGTCGCCGAAGCTGGGTAATCGCTTGGGACACTTCTGATGTCACGGTCACTGGGTAATCCTCGCCATATCGGGTTGGCCGGCCGCCGCGCGGATCGCCCGCAGCCTGCGCATCATCGGGTTTCCCCGACCGAACCAGTCGTGCAGCGCCACGTACTCGGCGTACAGGGCGTTGTAGCGTTCGACGTTCTCCGGGATCGGCAGGAACGCATTTCGGGTGCGTCCGCCCATCTGGGCCGACGCGGTGGGCACATCGGGGTAGATACCGGCCGCGGTTGCCGCATGGATGGCGGCGCCGAGAGCGGGCCCTTGCGCCGAGGTCACGCAGGACAGCGGTAATCCGGTGATATCGGCGTAGATCTGCATCAGCAGACGGTTTTTGATCAACCCGCCGGCGACCACGAGCTCCTCGACCGGGACTCCCGCGCGGTTGAAGGTCTCGACGATCATCCGGGTGCCGTATGCGGTCGCCTCCAGCAGTGCGCGGTACTGGTCGACACAGGTGGTGTCCAGGCTCTGCCCGACGATCACCCCCGACAGGTGATGGTCGACCAGCACCGAGCGGTTACCGCTGTGCCAGTCCAAGGCGACCAGTCCGTGTTGACCGATCTCCTGCTGGGCGGCCAACTCCGACAGGTGCTCATGTACCGATATACCGCGCTGCTGCGCTTCCCGCGTGTACTGCTCGGGCACACTGGATTTGGTGAACCAGGCGAAGATGTCGCCGACGCCGGACTGCCCCGCTTCGTAGCCCCAGAGTCCCATGGTGATGCCGCCGTCGACCACGCCGCACATGCCCGGTACGTCGCGGACCTCACGGGCGTTCATCACGTGGCATGTGGAGGTGCCCATGATCGCGACCAGGCGCCCCGGCTCGGCGGCATCTGCAGCGGCCACGGTGACATGGGCGTCGATATTGCCCACGGCCACCGGGATTCCGGCGGGCAACCCGGTCCATGCCGAAGCCTGCGCGGTCAGGTGACCGGCCGAAGCACCGAGCGCGGCGATCGGTTGTTCGATCTTGTCGGCGACGAAATCGACGAAGGCCGGATTGAGCGCGGCCAGGAAATCCCTGGACGGATAGGCGCCGTCCTGGCGGATCGCCTTGTAGCCCGCGGTGCTGACATTGCGCACATAGGTTCCGGTGAGCTGCCAGACGATCCAGTCGGCGCCCTCCACCCACCGGTCGATGGCGGCATAGACCTGTGGGTCCTCCTCCAGGATCTGCAGGCCTTTCGCGAATTCCCATTCGCTGGAGATGAATCCGCCGTACCGCGGCAGCCATGCCTCCCCCCGCACGGCGGCCAGGGTGTTGATGCGGTCGGCCTGCGGTTGCGCGGCGTGGTGACGCCACAGTTTCGCGTAAGCGTGTGGGCGGTCGGCGAATTCGGCCAGCTGACACAGCGGAGTGCCGTCGGCGCGGGTGGGCACCATGGTGCAGGCGGTGAAATCGGTGCCCACCCCGATGACGTCGGCGGGGTCGATACCCGCCGCGGCGACCGCCTCCGGCACCGCAAACCGCAGCACGTCGACATAGTCCTCGGGCACCTGCAGCGCATAGTCCGGTGGGAGCCGGACGTCGGCAACGCCCGGTAGCGCCTCGGTGATCACACCGTGGCGGTACACGTGGTCGGCGAACGCCAGTTCCTGCCCGTCGGAGACGCGCACCACCAAGGCACGCCCGGACAACGTCCCGAAGTCGATACCGACGACATACCTGCCCCTGGTCATCGATCCGCCCTCTCCGCCGTGGTGCGGAAACGGACCATCACGACCACCCCTACCGAGCTTGTGCGCTGCATCACACTGCGAATGTTAACGTGAACATTCACGATCGGTCAACGCACGATTTGTGTCGTCACCACACCCCACCGGTGCGGTCGTGCACCCCGTTCACGTAGGCCGGTACCAGCGATTCGGACCACCAGAACCAATGCCGGACCGGGGTTGACCCGCCGCTAGGTGATCGTTAACATCCAAAATGTGATGCCGGCCACTTTCTCCCCTGCCGGCGATGCCGGCCATCGGCGCGCGGCCGAGCGGCAGATCCCGGGAACGAACAGGAGTCAGGTGTGAAGAGAACCTTTGCGGCCGTCATCGGCATCGCCGCCGTCACCGCCGCCGTGGCGGCCTGCGGGAGCGGGAAGGCCCCCGAAGGCGGTGGCGGTGGTGCCGGCGGCGCGACCACCCTGGGCTTCGCCCAGGTCGGCGCCGAAAGCGGTTGGCGTACCGCCAACACCCAGTCCATCAAGACCGCCGCGCAGGCCGCCGGCATCGACCTGAAGTTCGCCGATGCCAACGGCGAACAGGAGAAGCAGATCTCGGCCATCCGCTCATTCATCCAGCAGGGCGTCGATGTCATCGCCTTCAGCCCGGTGGTTCGCACCGGTTGGGACGCAGTGCTTCTGGAGGCCAAGAACTCCAAGATCCCGGTGATTCTCACCGATCGGGCGATCGACACCCAGGAGAAGGACGTCTACAAGACGTTCATCGGCGCCGATTTCGTCGAGGAAGGCAAGCGCGCCGGCACGTGGGTGGCCGATCAGTACGCCGGCGCACCGGGGCAGGTCGACATCGTTCAACTGGAGGGCACCACCGGCGCCGACCCGGCCATCGACCGCGACACCGGTTTCAAGCAAGGCATTTCGTCGAACCCGAACCTGCGGATCGTGGCCTCGCAGACCGGTGATTTCACCCGCTCCGGCGGCAAGCAGGTGATGGAAGCCCTGCTGAAATCGACCCCGAAGATCGATGTGGTGTTCGCGCAGAACGACGATATGGGTCTGGGTGCCATGGAGGCCATCGAGGCCGCGGGCAAGGTCCCCGGCAAGGACATCAAGATCGTCGCGGTCGACGCCACCCACGACGGGATGCAGGCACTGGCCGACGGGAAGTTCAACTACATCGTCGAATGCAACCCACTGCTCGGGCCGAAACTCATGGACCTGGTGAAGCAGGTGGCCGCGGGTGAGCAGGTACCGGCCCGTGTCGTCGTTCCCGACGAGGCCTTCGACCAGCAGCAGGCGATCAAAGCGCTGCCCGGACGTCAGTACTGAGCGGCGGGGATATGCCCGCGAAGGAGCCCGTACCCGTCGTCGAGATGCGGGACATCTGTGTCGAGTTCCCCGGAGTCAAAGCGCTTGATGCCGTGGACTTCCGGTTACTGCCCGGCGAGGTGCACGCCCTGATGGGTGAGAACGGCGCCGGCAAGTCCACCCTGATCAAGGCGTTGACCGGGGTGTATCCCATCGACTCCGGGCAGATCATCGTCGACGGCACGCCACGGTCCTTCACGGGGCCGCGCCAATCCCAGGAAGCCGGTATCAGCACCGTCTACCAGGAGGTGAACCTGTGCCCGAACCTCTCGGTCGGCGAGAACATCCTGCTCGGCAGAGAACCGCGACGGTGGGGGCATATCGACTACCGCGCCCTGCACCGCCGGGCCGGCGAACTCCTCGCCCAGCTCGAACTCGACATCGACTCCCGGTCACGGCTGGGCGCCCATCCCATCGCGGTGCAACAGTTGGTGGCGATCACGCGGGCCACCGCCATGCGGTCGGCGGTACTCATCCTCGACGAACCCACCTCCAGCCTGGACGCCGGTGAGGTCAGCGAACTGTTCGGTGTCATCCGCCGGCTGCGCGACGCCGGGACGGCGATCCTGTTCGTCTCGCACTTCCTCGATCAAATCTATGCGATCTCCGACCGGATCACGGTGCTACGCAACGGAAAACTGGTCGGAGAGTACCTGACCACCGAGCTACCCCGAGTCGGCCTGGTCACCGCCATGCTGGGCCGCGCTGTCGACGCTCTCGACGAGGTCGCCGACACCACGGCGGCAATCGAGGTGACCGGCACGCCGGTGGTGTCACTCCAGGGTTTGGGCCGGGTGCCCGCGGTGGAACCGGTCACCCTCGATATCCGCCGCGGCGAGATCATCGGGCTGGCCGGGCTGCTGGGATCGGGCCGCACCGAACTGGCCCGGCTGATCTTCGGGGCCGACCGCGCCACCGCCGGTCAACTGTGTGTCGACGGCAAACGGGTGATCATGCGGACGCCGCGCACCGCCATCGATCACCGGTTCGCATTCACCTCCGAGAACCGCAAGGAAGACGGAGTTTTCGGGGAACTCACCGTTCGGGACAACCTGGTGCTCGCGCTGCAGGCCCGCCGCGGCTTCGCCCGGCCGTTGTCGGCGCGAGCCAAGGACGAACTGGTCGACAAGTACATGGAGGCCTTCGACATCCGGCCGCGCCGGCCCGATGCCCTGATGAAGAACCTGAGCGGCGGCAATCAGCAGAAGGTGCTGCTGGCCCGCTGGCTCATCACCGAACCGCAGCTGTTCATCCTCGACGAGCCCACCCGGGGTATCGACATCGGCGCGAAAACCCAGATCCAGCAACTTGTCACGGAGTTGGCCGCCGGCGGGATGGCCGTGCTGTTCATCTCCGCCGAGCTTGAGGAGGTGACCCGGGTGTCCCATCGCATCGCGGTGATGCGGGACCGTCGCAACGTCGCCCAGGTCGATACCGACCAACAGCCCGACCTGCACGAACTGATCGCGGCGAGCCCGTCATGACCAGAAGGATCGCCGCACACCAATTGTTCTGGCCCGCATTGGCGCTCATCGCGCTGCTCGCCGCGAACGCCGTGCTGTCCCCCGGTTTTCTCAGTGTGCGCGTCCAGAACGGGCACTTGTACGGCAGTCTCATCGACATCCTGCGCAACGGTGCGCCGACACTCCTCGTCGCGCTGGGCATGACGCTGGTGATCGCCTCCCGCGGCATCGATCTGTCCGTCGGCGCGGTGGTGGCGATCGCCGGCGCCGTGGCGTGCGCCCACATCGCCGGCTCATCCCAGCCCGACAGCGTGGCCACGGTGCTGACGGCGATGGCCTTGGCCGTACTGGCGGCCGCCGTGCTGGGTCTGTGGAACGCCACCCTGGTGGCGGTGCTGGGTATCCAACCCATCATCGCCACGCTGGTCCTGATGACCGCGGGACGCGGTATCGCGCTGTTCGTCACCGAAGGCCAGATCGTCACCGTCACCAGCGCCCCGTTCAAGATGCTGGGGGCGGGCTACTTTCTGGGCCTGCCGGTCGCGATCCTGGTGAGTCTGTCGATATTCGTGCTGATCGGCCTGCTCACCCGCCGCACGGCGCTGGGCATGCTGCTGGAGGCCGTCGGGATCAATCCCGAGGCAGGCCGGCTGGCCGGGGTACGCAGCCGGACCATCGTTTTCGCGGTGTATCTGTTCTGCGCGCTGTGCGCCGGCATCGCCGGCCTGATGATCGCCTCGAACATCTCCGCCGCCGACGCCAACAACGCCGGGCTGTGGATCGAGATGGATGCCATCCTGGCGGTCGTGATCGGGGGCACCTCACTGCTCGGCGGCCGCTACAGCCTCACCGGGACCCTGCTGGGCGCGTTGATCATTCAGGCGCTGACCACCACCGTCTACACGCTGGGTATCCGACCTGAGGTCACGCTGGTGTTCAAATCCGTTGTGGTGGTCGCGGTCTGTCTCATGCAGTCGGCGAAGTTCCGCGCGTCGTTCACCCGCGGCCGCCGACGTCCCACGTCCGGACCTCCGACCGCACCGACACGTGCCCGCCGGACCGAGCCGAAGGTGCCCGCATGACGACCACCCTCGCCCCACCCCGGATCCGTAAGCTGGCGACCGGAAAGTACACCGGACCGCTGGCCACCCTGGCATTGTTCGCCGTGATGTTCGGCGGCGTCCTCAATCGTTACGATTTCTCCAGCCCCACACAGGTTTTCCTCAATCTGTTCGTCGACAACTCCTATCTCATCGTGCTGGCCGTCGGGATGACCTTCGTGATCCTCACCGGCGGTATCGATCTGAGCGTCGGGTCGGTAGTCGCGCTGTCGACGGTCATCCTGGCCAAGACCCTGCAACAGGGCTGGCCCACCTCCGTCGCCATCATCACCGTCATGCTCGTCGGTCCCGCACTGGGACTGGTGATGGGCGTGATGATCGAACGCTTCGATGTCCAGCCGTTCGTCGCGACATTGGCCGGCATGTTCCTGGCGCGCGGGATGTGTTACGTCGTCAGCGTCGATTCACTGCCCATCAAGGACCCGGCGGTGCGCACCCTGGGTCTGCACTACCTGTACCTCTACGACGACAAATTCATCCGTTGGCCGGTGGTCATCGCGCTCGTCGTGGTGGTGGTCGCGCTGTACGTCCTGCACCTGACCCGGTTCGGCAGAACGGTGTACGCGGTCGGCGGTAACCGGCAGTCGGCACAGCTGATGGGTTTGGACGCGGCGGCGACCCGGATATCGGTGTACGTCATCAGCGGATTCTGCGCATCGCTGGCGGGCGTCCTGCTGGCCGTGCAAAAGCTCTCGGGCTACAGCAACAACGGAATCGGGCTGGAGTTGGATGCTATCGCCGCGGCCGTGATCGGCGGTGTCATCCTGGCCGGAGGCGTGGGCTACGTCGCGGGCGCCCTGATCGGGGTGCTGGTACTGGGCACCATCGAGACGTTCGTCACCGCGGCCAATCTCGATTCCTACTGGACCCGCATCATGACCGGCGCACTGTTGCTGATATTCGTTCTGGTCCAGCGTGTCTTGGTGCGGCCGACGTCATGAGCCCCGGCAATAATAGGTCGATGAGCCGCAAGCCAGTCATGTCCGACGTTGCCCGGCTCGCCGGGGTGTCCCATCAGACGGTGTCGCGGGTGATCAACGGCTCCCCCAGTATCCGGCCCGCCACCCGGGAACGGGTGGAGCACGCCATCGCCCAACTCGGCTACCGCCCCAACAGCGTGGCCCGCGCGCTGGTCACGAGCAGGTCGGGCATCATCGGGATCATCGGCAGCAGCACCGCCCAGTATGGCCCGGCGAGCACCCAACGCTCGGTGGAGGAGTCGGCCCGGGAGGCGGGTTTCTTCTCGAGCTCGGTGACATTGGCGTCGTTGACCCGACAGGAGATTCGCAGCGCGCTGGATCATCTGTCGCGGCTGGCGGTGGAAGCCATCGTGATGATCGTGGCACAGCAGGACGCCCTCAACGTGGTGAGCTCCGAGGATTTCGGGGTGCCGGTGATCGTGGTGGAAGGTGATCTGTCCGGGTCCGGGTTGTCGGTCGGGGTCGACCAGATCGGTGCCGCCCGCACGGCCACGCAGCATCTGATCGACCTCGGCCACACCGAGATAGCCCATGTCAGTGGTCCCGATGGCTGGCCGGAGGCGACGGCGCGCACCAAGGGATACCTCGACGCGATGCTCGCCGCGCGATTGGCGCCGCGCCCACAGTGGCGCGGTGACTGGAGCGCGGGGCGTGGGTACGAACTCGGCCAACAGATCGCGGCCGATCCCGATATCACCGGGATCTTCGTCGCCAACGACCACATGGCCATCGGGGTGCTGCACGCGCTGGCCGAGGCCGGCCGCCGGGTGCCCGACGAGGTCAGTGTGGTGGGCTTCGACGACATCCCCGAAGCGCCCTATCTCATCCCCGCGCTGACCACCATCCGCCAGGACTTCGCCGCGGTCGGCCATCGCGCCATTGCCCTGGTGAAAGCTCAACTGTCCGATACCGAATGCGAGACGGCGCTGCTGGGCGCGGATCTCGTGGTGCGGGACAGCACGGCGCCCCCGCCGGGGACGGCTTAGATGCGTACCGCCGAGGTCACCGCCCACGGCCTCGAATACGAGCTGTCGGCCGGCGGGGTGCGCGCCGTGCTCACCGGAGTGGGCGCGGCGATCCGGCAGCTGTCGGTGGACGGTGTCGATCTCACCCCGGGCTACCGACCCGACGTGCTGCGGCCGTTCTACTCGGGCACGGTGCTGATGCCATGGCCCAACCGGGTACGCGACGGCCGCTGGACGCACGGTGGCGTCACGCAGTATCTCGATATCACCGAACCGCGGCGCGCCAACGCCCTGCACGGACTCCTGTGCTTCACCGAGTATCGGCTCCTGGAGCACACAGATTCCTGTGCAGTCCTCGGGGCGCAGGTCTTTCCGCAACACGGGTACCCGTTTCAGCTGGACACCCGGGTCCGCTATGCCCTGGTCGACGACGGTCTGCACGTCACGCACACCGTCGCGAACACCGGACCGGAGACCGCGCCCGTCGGCATCGGCACCCACCCGTTCCTGTGCATCGGCGATGTGCCCACGGCCGCACTGACATTGACCGTCGCCGCCGATGACCACATCGATGTGGACGACCGCCTCAACCCCGTCGGGGTCAGCCCGGTGCACGGCGGTTACTGGGATCTCCGCGCCGGGCGTCTGGTTGCCGATCTCGACCTGGACGATGCCTGGACTGGTCTGCACATAAGCGACGGCGGTAGCACACACACCTTGAGCGCACCCGACGGTCGGACGGTATCCCTGTGGGCCGATGAACAATTCGGCTATCTCCAGGTGTTCACCACCCGCCGCTATCCGGTCGGTGACGGGTTCAGCACCGCGATTGCGGTGGAACCGATGACCGCCCCCGCCGACGCCCTCAACAGTGGGGCCGGCCTGCGGTGGCTTGAGCCCGGCCAGGACTGGTCGGCATCTTGGTCGATCCGCTACCGCGGCACCGCTCAGTAGACGCGGCGCGCCGCCCCGCTCGGGATACCGCACAGGAAATCCGGTTTCGGTAGCCGGTGGTCCTGGGCGGCCCGGCCGACGGCTTCGATGACGTCCCGCAATCGTTCGGTCCTGACCAACGCCAGCGCCGAACCGCCGAACCCGCCACCGATCATCCGCGCCCCCAGTGCGCCCGCATCCAGGGCGGCGTCCACCGCAGTGTCCAGCTCCGGCGAACTGACCACCAGATCGTCGCGCAGCGACGCATGCGAGGCGCTCAGATGTGGTCCGATGGCGGCGATCTCATCCGCGCGCAGCAGATCGGTGACCGCGCTGACCCGGCGGATCTCGGTCAGGACATGCCGCAACGCGCGCCGCAGCGGCGGGTCGTCGGTTCCGGCGCAGTTCAACACCGCGTCGACATCATCGGTGTGCAGCAGTGCCGAGCGGCCGATGCGCGCGCACACCCGCTCCACCCGAGACCGCCGCAGCCCGTAGGACCCTTCGACCAGCCGGTGCGGCGCGTTGGTGTTGATCACCAGAAGGACCACTCCCGCAGGCCGGCAGTCGAGTTTCAGGTGTTCCACACCAAAGGTGTTGCAGTCCAAGAGCATCACATGACCGGCGCGGGCACGCAGAGCGGCGGACTGATCCATGCCACCGGTGGCGGCACCGACCACGACGTTCTCGGCGGTGATGCAATCGCGGGCCAGCGTGCGGCGCCCGGAATCGTCGGTCGCCGCGCCGAACAACTCGGCGATCGCCAGCGCGGTCGCCGTTTCCAGCGCGGCCGAGCTCGACAAGCCGGCGCCCTGCGGCACCGACGAATGCACGGCGATGTCCAGACCCGGTATCCGGGCGATGGTGTCGTGGTAGGTCATCGCCCACGGCACCCCGGCGACGTACCCGGCCCACCCGTTCGGCCGGTGTGGCCCGATATCCGCACCGCCGCCCTCCCAGTGGTCCTGGTGACCGGTCGACGCCAGCCGGACCCGGTCCTCGTTGTGCACCCGGACCGCGACGGCGGTGGCGTAGGGCAACGCGAAGGGCATCACCGAGGCGCCGATGTAGTCGATATGCTCGCCGATCAGGTTGACCCGGCCCGGCGCCATCCACACCCCGTCCGGCGCCCCGCCGAAGCGCTCCCGGAACAGGTCGTCGGCCCGACCACAGAGTTCGTCGGGCGCAGCAGGAGCCACCAGATCAAGGTTGTTCATCGTCGGTGCCCTCATGCGATCTCCCGAAGCCGGTCGGCGATGTGTTCCGGAGTGGTGTCGTTGACCCATGCCCCCATCGCGGATTCCGAACCGGCCAGGTACTTCATCCGGCCGGGCGCACGCATGAGGGAGAACAACTGAAGGTGCAGCCGTCCGTGGGCACGGTCGGGTCCGACCGGTGCCTGGTGCCATGCCGCGATGTACGGAGTCTGGTCGACCCCGTCGAAGAAGCGGTCGACCCTGCCGAGCAACTGCAGGTAGATCGTGGCCAGCTCGTCCCGTTCGGCATCGGTCAGCGCGGGGAAATCCGGCACATCACGATGCGGCACAAGGTGTATCTCCAGCGGCCAGCGCGCGGCGGCGGGGACGAACGCGGTCCAGTGCTCAGCGGTCACAAGCAGCCGGCGTCCCGAATCGCGTTCGGCGCCAAGGATATCGTCGTACAGGTTGCGACCGGTGCTGGCGGCGTGGCGGCGCGCCTGCCGAACCATTGCCTGGGTCCGCTGCGGCAGGAACGGATAGGCGTAGATCTGGCCGTGCGGATGGGTGAGCGTCACCCCGATCTCGCGACCGCGATTCTCGAAGCAGAACACCTGTTGCACACCGGGTACCGCCGACAGTTCGGCGGTGCGGTCCGCCCACGCCTCGATGACGGTGCGCGCCCGCCGATGCCCCAGGGTGGCGAAGCTGGCATCGGGATCGCTGGTGAAGCACACCACCTCGCAGCTGCCCGTACCCGGTACCTGCGGCCACAGCGGCTCACCGTCGACATGGGTGTCGGTTGCCGCTGCACGGGAGGACAATGCGGGGAAACGGTTTTCGAAGACGACAACGTCGTAGTCGGCGGCGGGTATCTCGGTGGCCGGCCGGCCCGGCCGGGTGGGTGCCAGTGGCGATTCGTCCGGGCCCGGCAGGAATGTCCGGTCCATCCGATGCGCGGCGATGGTCACCCATTCGCCGGTGAGCACGTCGTAGCGCAGCTGCGATTCCGACACCGCGGGTTCCAGCGGCCTGGTGTCGGTGAGCCCTCCGGTCCGCCGCATCCGCCCTCCGCTGTCGAGTTCGTCGAAGTAGATGAGCCGGCGGCCGTCTGCCAGGGTGGTGACGGTCTTGCGGACGGTTGCGGTCGTGACGGTAGGCGGTGTGGGCACGGGTCAGCGACCGCCCCTGCGCTTGTTGTAGATGTCGAAGCCGACGGCCGCGAGCAACACGAGACCTTTGATGACCTGTTGCACGTCGCTGCCGATGCCGACGATCGACATCCCGTTGTTCAGCACACCGAGCACCAGACCGCCGATGATGGCGCCGAACACGGTGCCCACGCCTCCGCTGGAGGATGCTCCGCCGATGAAGGCCGCGGCGATCGCCTCCAGCTCGAAGTTGATACCGGCCTGCGGGGTGGCCGAATTCAGCCGCGCGGCGAACAGCAGCCCGGCGACCGCGGCCAGCATCCCCATGTTGACGAACACCAGCAGGGTGACCCGTTTGTTGCGGACACCGGACAGGCTGGCGGCTGCGGCGTTGCCGCCGACGGCATACACCTGGCGCCCGAACACGGTGTTACGCATCAGGAATGCGTAGACCAGGGTGAGCACGACGAGGATGATGCCGACGATCGGCACGCCACGGTAGCTGGCCAGCAAGAGGGTCACCGCGCCCAGCGCCACCACGATCCCTGCGCACTTGGCGACGAACAGGGCTCGGCTGGAGACCTCCTGGCCATACTGCAGTTGTGCGCGTCTGCGCCGGATCTGCATGATCACGGTGGCGACCACGGCAATGCCGCCGAGGATCACCGTCGGCCAGTGGTAGAGCGCGGCATTGCCGAGTTCGGGCAGGAAGCCACTGCTGACCTGCTCCAGCCCGCGGGGCATCGGCGCGATCGATTGTCCTTCGAGCACGTACTGGGTGGCGCCGCGGAACACCAGCATGCCGCCGAGTGTCACGATGAACGACGGAATACCCACATAGGCGATCCAGAAGCCCTGCCATGCGCCGATGAGTGCGCCCATCCCGATGCACAGCAGCACGGCCAGCAGCCACGGCATATCGTTGCGCACCATCAGGACGCCGGCCATCGCCCCGGTGAAGGCCGCCACCGAGCCGACCGACAGGTCGATGTGACCGTTGATGATCACGATGACCATCCCGATCGCCAGGACCAGGATGTAGCCGTTCTGCTGGATGATGTTGGTGACGTTGAGTGGTTTGAGGACGATTCCGCCGGTCCACACCTGGAACAGCAGCAAGATCGCGATCAGCGCGACCACCATTCCGGACTGACGCACATGCGACATCAGGAACCGAGTCACCGCGTTACCGCCGCGTCCGGACGGCGGCGTTCCGCCCTTGTCGATATCGGGCGCCGGCTGTTTCGCGGTGATGGTCACGCGGATCCTTTCATCATGTGGTGCATCAGGGTCTCTTGTGTCGCGTCGGCACGCGGCACCTCTCCGGTCAACCGGCCCTGACTGAGGGTGTAGATGCGATCGCAAAGCCCGAGCAGCTCAGGCAGTTCGGAGGAGATGACGAGGACGGCCTTGCCACGGGCGGCGAGTTCATTGATGAGGACGTAGATCTCGTGCTTGGCGCCGACGTCGATACCGCGGGTCGGTTCGTCGAGGATCAGCACGTCGGGGTCGGTGAACAGCCACTTGCTGAGCACCACCTTCTGCTGGTTGCCACCGGACAGTTTCCCGGTGGCGGTCTGCACCGACGCGGTCTTGATTCGCATCGAGGACCGGAATTGTTCCCCGATCCGGGTCTCCTCGTGGTGGTCGATGACCGAGTGGTGGCTGACCTTGTCCAGGGAGGCCAGGCTGATACTGGTGGCGATGCTGTCCATCAGGTTGAGCCCCAGGCTCTTGCGATCCTCGGTGGCATAGGCAATTCCGTTGCCGATGGCGCGTGGCACCGTACTGGTGTCGATCTCGCGGCCGGCCTTGAACACCTTGCCGTTCTCGTAGCGCCCGTACGATCGCCCGAACACACTCATCGCGAGCTCGGTGCGACCGGCGCCCATCAGCCCGGCGATTCCGACGATCTCCCCGGCTCGGACGTTCAGCGTGACATCGTCGACAACCTTGCGGTGTTGGTCGATTGGGTGCAGCACGGTCCAGTTGGCCACCGAGAACACCACATCGCCGATCTCGCAGCCCTGCCGGGACGGGAACCGGTCGGACAGATCACGGCCGACCATCGCCCGCACGATGGCGTCCTCGGTGAGGTTCTCGTCGACCGGCACGGTGTCGATGGTGCGGCCATCCCGCAAGGTGGTGACGGTGTCGGCGACCTGCAGCACCTCATTGAGCTTGTGCGAGATGATGATCGAGGTGATGCCGTGCTCGCGCAGACCGACGATCAGCTCGAGCAGGTGTTTGCTGTCCGAATCGTTGAGGGCCGCGGTCGGTTCGTCGAGGATGAGCAAGCGGACATCCTTGGACAGCGCCTTGGCGATCTCGACGAGTTGCTGTTTACCGACGCCGATATCGGAGACCCGGGCCTGCGGGCTTTCGCGCAGACCCACTCGATCCAGCAGCGTCTGCGCCTTCTGCAGCGTCCGGTCCCACGAGATCACCCCGCGGCGTGAGATCTCGTTGCCGAGGAACATGTTCTCGGCGATCGACAGGTAGGGCACCAGGGCGAGCTCTTGGTGGATGATCGCGATACCGCACCGCTCGCTGGAGCGGATATCCCGAAATGCGCACAGCTCCCCGCCGAATCGGATCTCCCCGTCGTAGCTGCCATGCGGGTACACGCCGCTGAGGATCTTCATCAGGGTCGACTTGCCGGCCCCGTTCTCGCCACAGATGGCGTGGATGGCACCGGCCTGCACCGTGAGGTCCACTCCGGACAGCGCTTTGACACCGGGAAACTCCTTGGTGATTCCCCGCATCTCCAACAGCGGTGTCGCGGTCACTTCACCTGGTCCGGCGTGTAGTAGCCCGAATCGATCAGGACCTTCTGGTAATTGGACTTGTCGACGCTCACCGGATCCAGCAGATAGGACGGCACGATCTTGTCCCCGTTGTTGTAGGTCTTGGTGTCGTTGACCATCGGGGTACCACCGGTCAGCACGGCGTCGGACTCCTGCACTGCTGCCTTGGCGAGTTCGCGGGTGTCCTTGAAGACGGTCTGGGTCTGCTCACCGGAGACGATCGACTGCACCGAGGCGAGTTCGGCGTCTTGGCCGGTGACGATGGGCAGCGGTTTGGCCGCATTGCCGTAGCCGGCGCTCTTGAGCGCCGAGAGCACACCGCGGGAGATGCCGTCATACGGTGAGAGCACGGCGTCCAGGCGGGCCGTGGTGTAGGCCTGGCTGAGCAGGTTGTCGGTCCGGGACTGAGCCAGTCCGCCGTCCCAGCGCAGCGTGGCGACCTGGTCGAAGGTGGTCTGCCCGCTGCGCACCACCAGCTTCCCGCTGTCGATGTAGGGCTTCAGCACACTCATCGCGCCGTCGTAGAAGAAGGTGGCGTTGTTGTCGTCGGGCGATCCGGCGAACAGTTCGATGTTGAACGGTCCCGCGCCACTGGCGAGTTTGAGCTTGTCGACGATGTAATTGGCCTGGAGCACTCCAACTTTGAAGTTGTCGAAGGTGGCGTAGTAGTTCACGTTCGGGGTGCCCTTGATCAACCGGTCGTAGCTGATGACCGGGATCTTGGCATCGGCGGCGCGCTGCAGTGTATTGGTCAGCGAGGAACCGTCGATCGGTGCGATCACCAGGAGCTGGACGCCCTTGGTGATCATGTTCTCGATCTGCGAGACCTGGTTCTGCACGACATCATCGCCATACTGCAGGTCGGTCTTGTATCCCAACGCCTGGAACTGGTCCACCATGTTCTGGCCGTCGCCGACCCATCGCTCCGAGGACTTGGTCGGCATCGCGATACCGATCGTGCCTTTCTCGGGGCTGCCACCCTTGGCGGCCTCGGTGGACCGGCCGCAGCCGACCAACACCACGGTGGCCATCACCAACAGAGCGACACACCATCTCAGCAACCGCATCTTTCCTCCTGCCGACACGCGGGCGGGGGTTCCGAGACCCAGCCTTTCCCGCGTTCTCTCCAAATGTGAACGTTAACACTCCACGGAAAGTATGTGAGCCAGTTCACTCGATGTCAATGGGATGCTGCACTGCCGCACCGATTACCCAGGTGAGCGCGATTATTTTGGGGTCAAACCACCGGGGCGGCGGCCCTACCGTTCGAACGACGATGTGATCATTAACATCGCGACACTTCTGGCGCCGCCGCGACCCCGGGGCCGATCCGCATGTGATATCCGCAATGCGCCGAGCAGCGTCCCATCCACGCAGAGTCCGGATCCGAATACCGGATGTGACACACATACATCCAGGTGGCCGGTCCATCGCGGTGATCGGCAGCGGCGTGGCCGGACTCACCGCCGCCTACGTACTGTCCGACCGGGACAACGTCACACTGTTCGAGGCCGATGCCCGCTTCGGCGGGCACGCCCACACGCAGTACGTCGACGACGGTGCGGGCGGCACCATCGCAGTCGACACCGCCTTCCTGGTGCACAACGACCGCACCTACCCCACGCTGTGCCGGCTGTTCGGCGAGCTCGGTATCGCGGTCCAGGACACCGATATGTCGATGTCGGTGCGCGATGACGCCAGCGGGCTGGAGTACGCCGGGGCGCGCGGTCTCGGCGGACTGTTCCCGTCGTGGTCCAACCTGACCCGGCCGCAATACCTGCGGATGTTGACCGAGGTCAGGCGGTTTCACCGATCGGCCACCGAGCTGCTGGACGCCGACGACACCGGCGAGACCGTCGGCGCGTTCCTCGAGCGGCACCGCTTTTCCCGTTACTTCACCGAGCACTTCATGAAGCCACTCATTGCGGCGGTCTGGTCCTGCCCGCCAGGTGACGCACTGCGATACCCGGCCCGCTACCTGTTCGTCTTCCTGCAGCACCACGGCATGCTGTCGGTGTTCGGTTCCCCGGTGTGGCGGACCGTCACCGGCGGTTCGGCCACCTACGTCGAGGCGATCGTGGCGCGCATCTACGAGCCGCTGACCAATGCGCCGATCGTGTCGGTGCTCCGCAGGGACGACGGGGTACTCCTCACCGCAGCAGACGGCCCGGCCCGCCTGTTCGACGCCGTCGTCATCGCCACCCATCCCGACCAGGCCCTGCTGATGTTGGCCGCACCCACCGCAGCGGAGCGGGCCGTGCTGGGTGCGATCCCGTACAGCCTGAATCAGGCACAGCTGCACACCGATACGTCGATCCTGCCCAAGCATCCGCGGGCCCGGGCGTCCTGGAACTATCTGACCGGGCCCGACAACGACGCCGTCACGGTGACCTACGACATCACCCGGCTGATGCGCCTGGGCGGCCAGAAGCGCTACCTGGTCACCCTCGGCGGAAACGACCGAGTCGACCCGTCTTGCGTGCTGGCCGAGATGATGTACAGCCATCCGGCCTACACCACGGAATCCGTTGCTGCCCAGGCACTTCTACCGACCATCGATGACGACCGCGTGGTATTCGCCGGGGCCTACCACGGCTGGGGATTCCACGAGGACGGCGCAGCCGCAGGGCTACGGGCCGCGCAGCGACTCGGTGCCCGCTGGCCGACCGGAGCCACCGAGAAGACACTCACATGCTGACGCCCGCGCTGTACCGCACCAAGGTGACCCATGTGCGCCGGGCGCCCGTGCGCCACTTCTTCGAACACCGCGGCTACAGCTGGTACATCGATATCGATCAGCCGCCGCGGCTGCCGCGCTGGCTGGCGCCGTTCGCCCGGTTCGACGCGCGCGACCACCTGCAGGGCGGGCCGAAAGATTCACTGCGGCAACGGGTCGACGCCTTTCTGGATGCGCAGGGCATCGACCTGCAGGGCGGCACGATCACCGCGCTGTTACAGGCCAGGGTACTGGGCTACGTGTTCAATCCGCTGAGCCTGTTCTGGTGCCACGATCGGGACGGCACCCTACGCTGCGTCATCGCCGAAGTGCATAACACCTACGGCGAGCGGCACGCCTACCTGCTGGATCCGGACACCTCGGAGCCGGTCGACAAGCAGATGTACGTATCCCCGTTCAACGGGATGGATGGCCACTATCGCGTGCGGGCGCCCCTGCCGGGACCACTCCTGGACGTGGCGATCTCCTTGCACCGCGACGTCCATCCGACATTCGTGGCCACCTTGCACGGCATGCGGCGACCGGTGAGGGTCGCCGAGGTGGTGCGCCTGCAGTTCGCCGCGCCGCTGGCACCGCTGACCGGGGCGCTGGCCATCCGCATGCATGGCATCTACCTGTGGCTACGCCGCGTTCCGCTGACTCCCCGACCCCACACCGTCACCCGCGAAGGAATACCCGCCCGTGAGCATTGATGTCGAAGGTTTCGAAGCCGACCACGTCGTTGATTCGGTTCGCTGGCCCGACGTGGCGACCGTGCCGT
This sequence comes from Mycobacterium hackensackense, assembly GCF_025822555.1. Lineage (NCBI taxonomy): Bacteria > Bacillati > Actinomycetota > Actinomycetes > Mycobacteriales > Mycobacteriaceae > Mycobacterium > Mycobacterium hackensackense. Next base: position 2,102,953 of record NZ_JACKUC010000030.1, on the reverse strand, counting down.
CCGGTCCACTCAACACCGTCTCGGCGGCGATCGCCGACCGGCTGCTGCGACGGGCGGTCACCCGGCTGCCGGTCCGGCTGGTCTACCCCGACGGTTCGGTGGTGGGCGCCGCGGATCCGACCCTGCCCACCATGGTGATTCACCGGCCGGAGGCACTGGCCCGCCGGATCGGCCGGTACGGATTGATCGGCTTCGGCGAAGCCTACATGGCCGGGGACTGGGAATCCGCTGACCTCGCCGGAGTGCTCACCGAGTTCGGACGATCCCTGGCTGAGCTCATACCTCCTGCCCTGCAGCGGTTTCGGCGGTTCGCGGTGGTCCGGGCGCCGCGCTCGCAACGCAACCACCCCACCCAGGCGCGGGAGAACGTGTCCGCGCACTACGACCTGTCCAACGAACTGTTCGCCGAGTTCCTCGACAAGACGATGACCTACTCCAGCGCACTGTTCGATCACCTGCCGGCCACCTGGGCGGAACTGCCTGCGGCGCAGCACAACAAGATCGACCGGCTTCTCGACGCGTCGGGCGTACACGTGGGCAGCGAGGTGCTCGAGATCGGTACCGGATGGGGCGAGCTGTGCATCCGGGCCGCCCGCCGCGGCGCCCACGTCCGTTCGGTCACGCTGTCGGTCGAACAGCAGCGCCTCGCACAACAGCGGGTGGCCGCGGCAGGGTTCTCCGACCGGGTGAGTATCGAACTGCTGGACTACCGCTCGGTGCAGGGACAGTACGACGCGGTGGTCTCGGTGGAGATGATCGAGGCCGTCGGCTATCAGTTCTGGCCGACCTATTTCCAGACGCTGGAGCGGCTGGTGCGTCCGCACGGCCGCGTCACCATCCAGGCGATCACCATGCCGCATGACCGCATGCTGGCCAGCCGCGACACCTACACCTGGATCCAGAAGTACATCTTCCCCGGTGGACTGCTGCCCTCGGAAGACGCGATCGCCGATATCACCGCGCGACATACCGGGTTGCGGACCGTGGACGTGTCGTGGATGGGGTCGCACTACGCCGAGACGCTGCGGCTGTGGCGGGAGCGGTTCCTGCACCGCGGCGAGGCAGTGCACGCCTTGGGGTTCGACGAGGTGTTCGTGCGGATGTGGGAGCTGTACCTGGCGTACTCCGAGGCCGGCTTCCGCTCGGGCTACCTCGACGTGCTGCAGTGGACATTCGCACCGACATCGCGGCCGACATGACCACACAGGTCCGGCCGGCCGCTAGGCTACGGCTCGTGACCACCGACCTCGACGTCCTGTTGCGCCGGGTCGCGCGCCGTGACGCCGAGGCCTTCGCCCAGTTCTACGACCACACCAGAGCCAGGGTGTTCGGCCTGGTCACCCGGGTGCTGCGCGATCCCGGCTACAGCGAGGAGACCACGCAGGAGATCTACCTGCAGGTCTGGCACAACGCCGGAGGCTACGACCCGGCAGCGGGGTCACCGCTGGCCTGGCTGATGACGCTGGCGCATCGCCGCGCGGTGGACCGGGTGCGTTCCGAGCAGTCGGCGAGCCAGCGCGAGTCCCGCTACGGCGCGGCCAGCGTGGACACCCCCACCGACCACGTCGCGGATTCGGTGATCACCCTCGACGAGCATCGCCGCGTCGTCGAGTGCCTCGGTTCGTTGACCGACGTGCAGCGTGAGTGCATCGATCTGGCCTACTACGGCGGACTCACGTACCGGCAAGTCTCGGAACGCCTTTCGGCGAATCTCGCCACCGTCAAATCGCGGATGCGCGACGGCCTGCGCGCGCTGCGTAACTGTCTGGGTGCCGCATGACCGGGCCCGTCGAGCATGAGGTGATGACGCTGGCGACGCCGTACGCGTTGCACGCCGTCGATGACGGTGAGGTCGAACGCCATCTGGCCGACGCGCCGCCCGCGGTCGCCCAGGAGTTCACCGCCGAGGTCGCCGCGGTGCGCGAGTCGATGGCACGGGTTTCGGCCGCGACCGCATTGGAGCCGCCGGCCTACCTGCGGGACCGGATCCTGGCCGCCGTCGAGTCACCAGGTCAGGTGCATGAGCTTCGGCCCAACCGGTGGCGGACGGCCGTGCTGGCCGCGGCGGCGGCCGTCGTCGTGGCTGCTGCCGGTGTAGGGGTGGGGATCGCACTGCGGCCGACGACACCTGCACTGACTCCCTCGACCGCGCAGCAGGTGTTCGCCGCACCCGACGTGCGCACCGTGTCCGGCCCGATCCCCACCGGCGGTACCGCCACCGTGGTGTTCTCCCGGGAACGCAACGCCGGCGTGCTGGTCATGAACAATGTCGCCCCGCCGGCCACCGGCACCGTCTACCAGATGTGGCTGCTGCGCGATACCGGTCCGCAGTCGGCGGGCACCATGGATCAGGCAGCCGTGGCACCGTCCACCACCGCTGTGCTGCCCGATCTCGGGGATGCGACCGCCCTGGCATTCACTGTGGAGCCGGGCAAGGGCTCGACCGCACCGACCGCACCGATCTTCGCCGAGCTACCGCTGACTTAGGCCGGTCGGCCCGGCTTGGGTAAGCTTCGAGCGTCCCTGGCCCCCGTAGCTCAGGGGATAGAGCACGGCTCTCCTAAAGCCGGTGTCGCAGGTTCGAATCCTGCCGGGGGCACTTTTATGTGTACGACCTCGGGTAATGGGTGACGTTTCTACTCCGGCTGATGGTTGACGTTGTTTCGGCTGATGCTTGTCAGTTGCTTCGGTTGATCCTTGGCACCCCCTGGATGAGGGAGTTGCGATGGTGACTGCACACCCGGAGCGCAGCACCTTGAGGTTCGCCCTTGCGCGCGCCTGCACAGTCCATAGTTGTTGCAGGGCTTCGATATCGACCGCCGGGGAACCTGGACCTCGGAACCGCCGGTCGACTCAGCCCGGTAACACCGTGAGATGGAGCCGAGCGATGATTCGCAGGGCCTGAGCCGGGTCGCAGCCATCGAACACTGCGGCGTGTACTCCGCGCATCGCCCCGGTGATCGCTTGAGCGGCTGCCGCGATGTCGGTATCCGGGTCGATCGCCTCGGCGCGCGCCGACGTAGCGAGCAGTTGCGCGACCGCCTGCTCGAAGGTGTCGTGCCAGCGCAGGGCGAAGCTGTCCGACCGAGGAACCCCGAGATCGCGGAAGAGGACGTGCGCGGACGGCGTGGCATAGATGGCTTCGGCTGACAGCCGCAGGAACAAGCTCAACTGCAGCAACGGCTCGGATGGCCATTGGGCCCCTTGATACCGCTGACCCATGGCATCGATCAACACCGTGGCCGCATCGTCGATCGCCGCTCGGAAGAGGTCACGCTTGCTCTCGAAATGATGAAAAGCGGTACGCAGCGCGACACCGGAAAACCGGGCCACTTCTTCGACCGTGATCTGGCTGTAGTCGTGATCTCGCAGCAATGCTTGCGTGGCGTGCATCAAGCGGGCATCCGTCGGGGCGGATTCGGCAACACCGTCGGACGCGTCGTGGACCCACCGGTACAACGTGGCCGGGTGCACCCCCAGCTCCCGCGCAACGGCCGATGCGCGCTGGCCACCGAGGACGCGCTCGACCGCGGCGCGCCGCTCGGGGTCGCTCCGGTGCGCCCTCTTACTCATCCGCCGATCGTACTCGGAGTTGCGTCATTTGCATTGCACATGCAATTGTCGCAATATTGAACGCGCGGCAGATCACCCAGACCACGTCAGGCGCCAATGAGGGGGTTATCGATGAGCAAGCCGTTCCGCGCTTCGCGAGCGCTGGTTACCGGTGCCAGCTCGGGAATTGGCGAGGCCTTCGCCCGAGCGCTCGCGAAGCGCGGTTGCGACCTCGTGTTGGTGGCCCGCCGACAGGATCGGCTCGACGCACTCGCCGACCAGCTTGAGGCGAAGTATGGAATCTCCTGTACCCGTGTCACTTTCGACCTATCAGTGGATGGAGCGGGCAGCCGGCTGCGCGATCTCGTCGAAGGGGATATCGACCTCCTCATCAACAACGCCGGCTTCGCCACTCAAGGGCCATTCCTCGATGGGGATGCGAAGGATTTTGCGCGGGTGCTGGCGGTCGACATCGGAGCGGTAGTCGATCTCTGTCATGCGTTCCTGCCCGAAATGGTTCGGCGCCGTCACGGGGCCATCATGAACATCTGCAGCACCACTGCTTATCAACCGGTGCCAACCCTGGGCGTGTACGCGGCGTCGAAGTCCTTCGTGCTCAGCTTCAGCCAATCCTTGTGGTACGAAGCAAAACAGCACGGAGTCAAGGTCTTTTCATTCGCCCCAGGCCCCACCCACACCGAGTTCTTCGATGTGATCGGCGAAACCGCGACAGTGGTAGGCCGACTGCAAACCGCCGATCAGGTCGCCGCGGCCGGTCTGAGGACACTCGATCGCCGCCAGCCGCCACCCTCCGTGGTCTCGGGGCTGGGCAATTCGCTATCCGCTGCACTGGCGAGGCTTGTCCCGCGACGCCTGTTGCTCCCGGCTCTTGCGCGGTCGATGCGCCCACTCAAAGAGTCGAGCATGAGCTCGCATCGGGGCCGGGGCAGCCTGAACAACCCCTAGTACAACGTCATTCACGATCACCTATGAGGAGCGGATCATGATCCTGGTTACCAGCGCAGCAGGCGGTGTCGGACGTCCGCTGGTTCGAGGTCTCGCGGCGAACGAACGCGACGTGCGGGCCTTCGTCAAGAACGAGGAGCAAGCGCAGCGATCGAAGGCCGACGGCGCCACCGACATCGTGATCGGAGACCTCCGACAACCAGGCGACCTCGAGACGGCGCTACGCGGAGTGAGCCAGATCTATCACGCCGCCCCGACCCAGCTCGTGAACGAGCTTCCCGTGACCGAACGGCTGATCGCAACGGCTCGGGCCGAACGGTTGGATCACGTCGTCTTCCACTCGGTCATCCATCCCGACATCGCCGAGCTTCCTCATCATCGACAGAAGCTGCTGGCCGAAGGGGTACTACGGGAGTCCGGTCTGCCCGTGACGATCCTTCGTCCCTCGCACTACATGCAGAACGTGCTGGACTTCTGGGACTTCTTCGGTGCGGGCCTACTCCCGTATCCCACCTCCCCGGAGAGCCGGATGGGTGTGGTCGACGTCGAGGACATCGCTGCCGCGGCCGCCAACGTGTTGACCCACCCCGAGGGGCACATCGGCAAGACGTATGACCTGTCTGCCGTCGAACTCGATCGCCACGAGATGGCACGGATCTGGAGCCGAGTGCTCGGCCATCCGATGACCGCCGTCCGACTGCCCCCAGAATCCTTGACCAATCCTCTGCTGGCCGTTGGACCGTTCGGTGCTGCGATTGCGCGGTCACTGGTTTCGACCAAGCTTCGTTCGGTCCCGCACATCATTCGTGGACTCCGCGCCGCGCCCAATGCCCGTGGCTTCCGTAGTTGGCCCGCGGATGCCCAGGACACCTACGTACAGATGATGAAGTACTACGACGTGCACGGACTACCCGCCGGCAACTTCGATGACCTACCGAAGGTACTGGCGCGGCCGGCCACCAACTATGAGCAGTTCGCGCGCCGCATCGCATCAGCACACGGCCTCACTGCACCTTGAGGCACCCGACTTCACGCGACGAGATAAGTCATGGACGCAGCCGCAACGACCCGACTAGTCCGCCAGGGAGTGAGAGACCTGAGCGGCTTCGGTGAGCGCGGTGGCCACGGCAGCCCGGCGCATCTCGATGGCTTCCCCCAAGATGCGGGCCAGCCGTGGGTCGGCGCGCACCACGACATTCATCGCATCGCGGGGAACCTCGACAATGGTGGTGTCGCTGGTCGCCACCACCCCACTGACCACCCGTTGACGAGTCAGCGCGGTCGTGCCGATGTAGTCACCGGGCTCCAGTTGTCCGAGGGTCAATTCCACGCCGTCGTCGGTGCAGACGACCATCGCCGCGGCGCCCTCGGTGATGAATCCGACGGCATCTGGCACTGTGTCCACGCGTTGGATGGTCTCCCCCTCGGCGTACACCAGCCGTCGGCCGGCCCCGATCATCGTCGTGATCGCGTAGTCCACGAGGCCCAGTGACTGACCAACGGTCCGGAGCTTTTCGGCGACATAGTCGGTTTGCGGTGTGCAGTCGGCACCGTCGAGATGCAGGCGTGCCCGTTGCGCGGCATACCACGCACGATGCAGCAAGAGGTTGCGCACCGTGGACGCATCGGCGGGTGAGAAAACCGGAACCGACACCTTGTATTTGGCGTCGCCCAGTGTGGTCACCCGCGCGGGCATATGGGGCACCTTCGATGGCAGTGCCTCGGCGATCCCCAGCAGGTTTCGGGAGACGACTCCCGGCGGATCGTCGGGGCTGAAGCTCAATGTCACGGTGGCGCAGAAGGCCGCTCCGGTGACCCTGCTGAGGTTGGTGAACGAGCCGGTCGCCAGCGTGGCATTCGGAATGATCTGGATGCCGTTGCCGGTGTCGATATGCACCGAGCGCCAATTCACCTCGACCACACGCCCTTTGGCGTCATCGGTGTCGAGCCAGTCACCGATGCGGAAAGGCTGCTCGAAGAGCATCAGCAGGCCGGCGATGACGGGCCCGACGGCAGTCTGCACCGCCAGGCCGATCACGATGGAGGTCACCCCGACTGCGGTGACCAATCCCCCGATGTCGGCACCCCACACCCAGGACAACAGCACGCCGATGCCGACGATGATGAGGACCAAACGACCCAGGTCGATGAAAATGGTCGGCAGGCGTTCGCGCCAACTCCCCGTACGCGCTTGCCCGAAGAGCACGGCGTTGGCGCCGGAGAGCAGGAACAACATGACCAAGAAGCCGAAGACCGTGGCCGCGATCCGCGACCAGGTGGCCTCGATGTCACTGCGCTGGACCTGGTCGACCAGGACGAATAAGGCACAGGCAGGAAGTACGTAGTTACGCAGCAGCAGAACAGGTTTCGCGTAACTGCTGTTGCGTCGGGTCAGGTAGTTGTACAACTCGGTCAGCACAAGCAGCATGATCGGCAGGCCGATCACGATGGCCAGTGCCGGCCAGAACCACGACTGGCCGGTGATGTTGCTCATGACACCCGCCGCGACGTCAGATCGAGCGACCAGATCGCCTCACCACTTCGACCGCCGGGCACGGTACCGGCAGGAGTGAACGTGTAGATGCCTTTCAGCGCATCATGAACCCTGGCGCTGACGAACACCCCCGGTTCACTGGTGGCCGCGTGCACGCTGTGGGCCAGGTCGACCGCTTCACCCCACAGGTCGTACACCTTCGCGCGCTGGCCGATCAGGCCACTGGAGACCGCGCCGCTGTCGATTGCGGCGCGGATCGACAGCGTGGCCTCGTGCGCCGCGTTGGACCTCTCGATGATCTCCGTCAGCTCACTGGCGAAGGCCACCGTCCGGCTGGCGTGGTCGACTCGGGGCACCACCAGCCCGCAGCTGGCCAGAAATCCGTTGTGCAGGTGCCTGACTCGCTCGATACCGTGCCGTTCGGCAGCCTCGTCGATGCCTTCGATGATGGAGTTGAGTAGTCCCACCGAATTGTCGGACGATGTCGAACGCGAGAATGCGTCGAACCCGACCAGCTCGGCGTAGATCACGGAAACATCCCGATAGTCGTTGCTGATGTTCTCCTCGCCATCGCGGTACCGTCGCGCCAGCGTCTCGGGCATCAGGCTGGACAGCAGTTCGTCGTATTCTCGGCGCTGCTGATCGATCAGTTCCTGTTTGACCTGGAGCGTATTGCTCATCTCATTGAAAGCTGCTCCGAGATCACCGATTTCATCCTTCGTGGTGACCGGCACCGCGACATCTCGTTCACCTCCGCTCACCCGACGTACTGCGGCGGCGAGCCTGGTCAGTGGCCGGGTGAGGATCCGACTGAACACCAGGCCGATCAGGCATACCGCCAACACGATCGCCGCGATGGACAGCGCGATGTTGCGAGCGAACTGGTTGACCGGTGCGAGCGCCTCGGAGACGTCGACCTTCGCGACCAACACCCAGTCCAAGCCTCGAATATCCAACGGCATGTACGCGACCAAAGCCTCCGGACCGACGTAGTCCGGCGCGGTCGTCACACCGGATTCACCTGCGAGGGCGCGGTTGACGGCCAGGGTGTCCACCCGTTGCAGCAGCACGCTGCCCTTGACTTCAACCTCCCTGGCCGCAATGTCCTCGGGGGTGCCGCTGGCGATGACTTCCTTGGCGTATTCGGCCGGATTGGTCAGCAGTTCCCGCGACACCGAGCGCATGAGCCTGTCGGACCCCGCCAGGTAGGTCTCCCCTGACTTACCGAGTCCATCTGTCTCCCAATCATTGTCACCGGTCATCACATCGTTGATCCGGTCGAGCGACAACTGCAGAGCGAGCACCCCGGTGATCGCGCTGCCGGTACCGATGGGGGTCAGGACCCAAGGAGTGGGTTTGCCGTATGACGGGGCATAGCGCTCGAAATCGGAGACGAACGTCTCGTCGACCGAGGACGCCTGCACAGTTTGGCGATACGCATCCGCCACCTCGGTGGTCTTGTACGGTCCGGTGAGCAGGTTCGTCCCGAGGTCGACACCCTTGTATGCGCTGTAGACGACGTCACCCGAGGTATTGAGGATCAACGCGTCCTCGAAACCGAACCGCGTGGTGAGGTCGGCGAAAAAGGGCTGATAGCGCGCATTCGCCGCCGACCACGCGCTGGCATCACCGGCCGTGTTCACCTTGAGCGCGACATCGAAATCACCATGGGCGGGCACCGTGTAGGCGTTCTGCAGATAGACCGCCGCGTTCGAGGTCGGCTCGAACAACGTCCCGTCCACGGCTTTGCCGGTTGCCTTCGCCAACCCCGGGCCGAAAACCGACGCGTAGTAGTTCGCCACCGCTGCGCGCGCACCCGCGGGTGGGGGTGTTGCTTGAAGTTCTGCGAACGCCGCATTGAAATCCCGTGACGCACCCACTGCGGTCGCGCCATGCGTGACGATCGACGCGCCATCGGTGATGGATCGATAGTAAGCGGTGATTTCGCGCGCCCGCGACTCACGCAATTGAGTCAGCCGCTGAAATTCCGTGGCCCGAAGAGAATTGGTGCCCGAGATATACCCGATGGCGCCCGCGATCAACACCGATATCACGCTCACCGTAAGCAGCATCACCAGCAGTTTGGACTGGAACCCCAGGGCTCTCCCGCGCGAAACTCGGCCCACTATCGATATTCGCGACAAAGCGGTCCACCCATCGACGCACTACCGGACGAGCAATTTCTCGAATGCTAACGGACCGAGGTCGACTTGTTCTCGATATACGAAAGAGACGTTATGCGGACACCACAGCGCATCGGACCGATCCACTCGAAGTGCACGTCGAAGACCGGAGCTATCTGCACCGCCCCGCGGATGCGTCGCGGCTCACTGCGCGCGCAGCCGCAGCGTCAGGTAGGCCTCCCGGCCACGGCTGAACATGACGCTGTCCCCTCCACTGTCGGGGTGATGCCTGGCAGCATAGAGTCGCCAGGCCCGACGCAGCTGTGCAATCGAAAACGGTTCCTGCACACCGAGAATGACAAGCGGATCGGTGGGCGCCGCAGGCAGCGCACGCCTGCCCACCGACATGCCGGACTGTCCCGAGGCTGCCTTCTTACCCGGCACCTTCTTCGCGGGCGCAGCCTTCTTACCCGGCACCTTCTTCGCGGGCGCGGCCTTCTTGGCCACCTTCTTCGCGGCCGCTTTTTTCGCCGGCGCTTTTGCCGCAGCCTTCTTGGCTGCGGCTTTCTTGGGTGCGGCCTTCTTGGGTGCGGCCTTCTTCACCGGCCGACGGTGGGCATCCCCGCCCCCCGATAGCTCCTTCAAGATCGATGTCCTCTCGCCGTAGTGACCAGGTCCCCGAATTGCGGACTCATGCCATCACCGGTTCGTCGAGCGAATCCCCGGGCGGATCCAGACTGCGTCCCGGTGGCCGGTCGGCTCGATGCGCGGTCTCCGGCACCCCGATCACCAGCAATACCAATGCAAGAACCGCGATCCCCGTCAGCACACCCATGGCAGTGGTGTAGCCGCCGAGAACGATGATCGCTCCGGCAAGCGTCGTGGACACTGCGGCGCCGATTCCCTGAACCATGGTCGCCGCTCCCAACGCGACGTTGAAGCGCCCGCTGCCACGGGTCAGATCAGCCACCATGACCGGGAACAAGGCGCCCTGCAGACCCGCCCCCACTCCGTCGAGGGCCTGGATGGCGATGATGGACGTCGTGTCACCAGCCAGGACGAACAACAATCCCCGCAGCGGCAACACCACGAATGCCGCGACGAACAACGGTTTGCGGCCCCAGCGATCTGCGTTGCGGCCCACCAGAATCGCCATCGGGATCATCACCAGCTGCGCGACAACGATCAACGCCGCCTGAAACAGCGCCCCTTCGTGGGCATTGGCCAGCGCGAGCTTCTGTCCGGTGATGGGCAGCATCGCTCCGTTGGCAAGCTGCCACAACATCGTCACCAACGCCAACATCAGCAGGGACCGGTTCCGCAACAGCACCGCCAAGCCCGACGGTTGATCGTCACCACGCAGTTCCGGGGCCAGCCCGCGCGCAAGTTTGTCGTCGATCAGCGTGGCCTTGATCATCAGCGTGGCGATGACCACGAAGATCCCGCACACGCCGGCGATCCAGAAGCCGGCACGCAAGCTGATCAGATAGCCGGCCAAGCCGTAGACCGTGGAGCCGACCACGTTTCCGGCGTGGTTGAACGCCTGCATCCGTCCGGTGCGACTCGCAAAAGCCTGCGGACCGACCAGGCCGAGTGCGATCGCCCCGATCACCGGGGCGAGCACCACAGCCGCGATTCCGGTCATCAACTGCGCGGCGGTCACCACGGCGAGACTCGGGGTCAACGTGACCACGAAGGTACCCAGAGCAGTCAGCGCGGCCGCCCCCATCAGAAGACCGCGTTTGTGGGTGGTCCTGTCGATCAGGGCTCCGGCCGGCGCGTTCAACAACAATCCGACCGCACCGCCCAGCGTCAGCACCAGCCCGATACTCGCCGGGTTCCACCCCTCCTTGTTGATCAGATAGATGCCCAGAAACGGTCCCAGGCCTGCCTGGACATCGGCGAGGAAGAAGTTGACCCAATCCAGCGCGCGCAAAGACCGTCTCAACTCGCCGGACGACGCCGCGGGCACACTGGCTGAACTCACCGCACCTTTGTCCCCAGAAAAGTGCCATCACAAACAGCTCATCTGCGAAAGACAGGAAGCCGGCAGGTGACACACAGAGTGCTCCGGGACCCGCACCGTCCCGGGCTTCAGCAGTGCAGGTCCGCCGGTGGCTGTGTGAGATCGATGAAGAAAGCCTCCAGCGGCTTGTCGATGCAGCGGTTTCCGCTGAATGCGACGGTGTGCTGATCGCCGTTGAAGGTGATCAGCGGGGCCCCGAGTTGGGCGGCCACGTCGACACCGACCTGGTACGGCGTCGCGGGATCGCCGGTGGTGGACACGACGACGACCTTGCCAGGCCCGGGGCTGGTCACCGGGTGTGGCACCGCGGTCGGCTGCACCGGCCAGAACACGCACAGGGGGCGGGGAGCGAAGCCGGTGAACTCGCCATAGCTCTTGTAGGGCGCGGCGCGGCGGACGTCGCGATCGTTCTCCGCCCAGACAGCTGGATCGCTCGGATAAAGGTCGTCGGCGCAGTGCACCGCATCGAACGCGTCCTCCAGGTTGGCGTAATGGCCCTCCTCGTCCCGTTCGGAGTACTCGTCGGCGAGCTCGAGGAGATCGTCGGCATCGCGGCCACGTGCCAGGGCGGTAAGCCCATCGGTGAGCCGCGGCCAGTCCTCGGAGTCGTAGAGCGCTGCGTCGACACCGGTCATGGCGTCTTGATAGCTCAGCCCGCGCGGGTCGGCGGTACGGGCAGGCTCGTCGGCCAGTGGGTCGACGAGTTCCCGGAAGCGGACGACGGACTGTGTCGGATCGACCCCGAGAGGACAGTCCGGTTGGGAGGCGCAGTCGCTGGCGTAGGCGTCGAAGGCCTGCTGAAATCCCGCCGCAGACACGATCTCTTTGGCCAATGGATCAGTGAACTGATCCACCACACCGTCGAGCATCATGGCCCGCACCCGATCCGGGAACTGTTCGGCGTAGGCGGTTCCCAAGCGAGTGCCGTAGGAGTAGCCGAAGAAGTTGAGCTTCTCCTCACCCAGAGCTGCCCGCACGGCGTCCATATCGCGCGCGGTGTTCTCGGTGCTCATGCCCGCCAAAAACGGCGCACCCACCCGGTCCAGACATTTCTGCGCGTGTTGGCGCTCGGTGTCTTCGATGTGCGCGACGCCGGGCGGGCTGAAGTCGACTTGAGGGTCGGTGCGGTCTTCGTCGAGCTGCGCGTCCGTCTCGCACCGCACTTCGGGGGTGGAGAATCCGACACCACGCGGGTCGAAGGCCACCAGGTCGAATTGGCGCCCGATCTCGGTTTTCGCGAGTTTCGGCACGAATCGGGACATGACGTCGATGGCCGACACGCCCGGCCCGCCCGGGTTTGAGATGATCGTGCCGAGGCGCTTGCCACTGGCCGGGACCCGCATCACCGCCAACCGCACCTGTGCTGCTTGCGGATTCGCGGCATCAGTCCAATCGACAGGCACCGACAACGTGGCGCATTGGGCGGTGGGCACGCGACTGGTGTCAACCCAGTCGTCACAACTGCTCCACGCCAACGCGTGACCGGGCTCCGCGACCTCGCCGGGGGATGCCACGGCGGGTGGGACGGTATCGGTCAGCGCCAACGTCACCGCGCAGACGATCCCGGACACCACGACCATCCCACGGTTCCCCCACCTCGACATGGCGCCATACTCGCACGAAGTGGCCCCTCACAACCGATTACCAATCAGCGTCGAGTGGGTTCCGTCATCAATCCGGCAGCCCCGAAGTCTCGGCGCACGGAGCGGCGCAGGCCGCATACATCGGCGCCGCGACCGAACGTGCGTCGGCGACGGCCGCGAACACGTAGCGGTCGGGTCGCACGACGACGAACCGCGCGCCGTTGGTCGTCATGGTGTTCCAGAGCTGACCGGTAGGGTCGCCGATTTCCTCACCCTCGACGACCGAGGTACCGGGTCTGATCGTGAGGAATCGTGCGCCGAAACGTTCCCAATCTGCGACGGTGGCTTTCGGCATAGCCGTCCGCGGGTCTTCGTCCAGTCCCAGGATCACCCACCCGGGCCCCAGCGCTTCGTCGATGTCGGACATCCGAATTCCGGGCAACGCCACGCGCGCCGGTGCGATCAGGTATCCGACCAATGCGTTCTGTTTGCCTGTGGGCAGGCATCCCGGGCCCAGGGGTGTCGGCTTGGCGATGTGGCGAACGACTGCCGTCATGACGCCCGGGATCTTCGACGCGGCACGAAACACGTTGTCGCGCAGCTTCGCCACGGTTCTGTTGGAGGTCATGACGAGACGGCCGAAGGTCACCGCGCGGTTGGTCATGGCGTCGTGATGGGGTTCTCGTTCGCTCTGATAAGTGTCCAATAATCGGTCGCCGGCCCGACCGCGGATCACCGCTTCGAGTTTCCAAACGACGTTGGCAGTGTCGCGGAAGGCTCCCGAGATTCCCTGTCCGGCAAAGGGAGGCATGACGTGGGCGGCGTCGCCGAGCAGGAGTACCCGCCCCCGGCGCCATTGCTTGGCCTTGCGGACGTGGAACGTATAGGACCAGGTACGAGCAATATCGATATCGTCAGGAGTCACGCCCTCCGCGGCGAGCATTCTCCATACGTTGTCCTCCGCCAGCATCGTTTCGGCGTCCTCGCCTGGATTGACTCGCCACTCCCAGCGGTAGTAACCACCTGGGCACGGACACCGCACACCCGGCCGGTCGGGGGAACACACGAAGTCGAAGTGTGGATCGCGGTGCAGAGGACGCTTGACGAGAGCCTGAACGTCCATCCACTGCTCGGAGTACGACGTCCCGGCAAAAGGAATGTCGAGTTGCTTTCGCATAGAGCTGCTTCCGCCGTCGCACGCCAAGACATACCGCGCGCGCACCACTCGTCGGTCACCGTCGACATCGCTCAACCGAAGGGTCACCTCGTCGGCATCCTGGCCGACGAACTCTGCCGTCCAGCCGGCGTTCACCTCGACCGAGGCGAACCGTTTCAGGCCGTCGCGCAGTGCATGCTCCAGTGCCGGTTGGTGAAAAAAGTTGGCCAGCGAGTGGCCGGTGTACGCGGTCGGTTCGGCAGGCGTGGCCAGGAACGGTTTGCCGTCAAGCCCGATGAATCTGGCGGTGACGCCGAGGTGCATGTGCGCGGTCACCTCGTCGTAGAGCCCGAGCCCACGAATGACGCGCAGGGCCTCATCATCGAGCGCGATGGCACGCTGCCGCTCAAAGATTGCCAAGTCACGCTCGACGACCAGGGTGCGCAGCCCGAACGCTCCCGCGGCATTCGCTGCGGCCGCCCCGGACGGACCGAGGCCGACAATCACCAGGTCGTACCCGGCGTCGTCCCCGGACATTTCATCCGTCATGACAGAACCCTTCATCCCATGCGACCGCGCGTGACCCGGACCACGATGCACCTTAAGTGATGAAATCGTCACATACGACTATAGCGTCAGTCAATGAGCTCAGGCGCCCAGGGCGGGCAGGCCACCGGTCACCTGTCCACGTCCCGAGTAACCGCACGATGGCTTGACTGACTATCGACTCGCATGTGACGATTTCGTCATTCATACCGAAGGAGCAAGCGCGATCACGGCGCACGCGGGTGCCCACAGTGACATACACCCCGCTCCGAGACGGCAACGCATGGAGGTCAGAGCCGCGTGAACCAAACGCATACCGAGGACGTGTTGTGGCCGCGCTACGCCGAGCCCGCCGATATCGCCGACATCGAGGCGGTTCCGCTTGCTGAACGCGGACTGCCAGTCTCCACCTATGCCCTGCTACGCCGGGCCGCCACGTTGTGGCCGGACCGGACCGCTCTACGGGTACTTCCCGACGGCGACCGGTGGCAAGAGCCGACGGTCGTCAGCTTCGGACAGCTGCTGACCGACGTGCACCGGACGGCAAACCTACTGCACCACTTGGGAGTTGATCGTCACAGCACGGTCGCTCTGATCGCTCCCAACTGCGCGGAACTGGTCACTGCCACCTTGGCTGCCCAGCTCGCCGGCGTCGCGGCGCCCATCAACGCCGCCCTGTCGCTCGATCACATCACCGAACTCCTACGCCGCTCCGGCGCACGCGTCCTCATCACGGCCGGCCCCGAACTCGACCCCGCGACCTGGGCCACCGCTCGACAACTGGCCACCGCGCGGGTCGTGGACACCGTGCTCCTGCTCGCGCCGACCGGGGAAACGGTGAGCAGCCCCGAGCCCCTCGGGGTGGACGGGCTCACCATCGGACCGCTGCACGCGCTCGCCATGGACTTCGACGGCACCGAGTTCACCGGAATCCCGCCCTCCGGCACCGACCTGGCCGCGGTCTTTCACACCGGTGGCACCACCGGTGCACCGAAACTGGCCGCCCACACCCACACCAATGAGGTCGCCGACGCCTGGATGATCGCCGCCAACACCGCGCTCGACGAGGATTCGGTGGTCTTCGCCGCGCTGCCTCTTTTTCACGTCAACGCGCTCGTGGTCACCCTGTTGGCACCGTTGTTTCGCGGCCAGTCCGCGGTGTGGGCCGGCCCGCTGGGCTACCGCGATCCGATGCTCTATGGCAACTTCTGGAAAATCGTTGAGCGATACCAGATCAGCGCGATGAGTGCGGTGCCCACGGTCTACGCGGTGCTTGCGCAGTGCCCCGTCGATGCGGACATCTCAAGCTTGCAGTACCCGTTGGTGGGTGCCTCGGCGCTGCCCCCGTCGGTGCGCACCAAATTCGCCGAGCACACCGGACTGCAGCTGCTCGAAGGGTACGGACTGACCGAGGCCACCTGCGCCAGCGTCCGCAGCTTCACCGAACTGCCCCGCGACGGCGCCGTCGGCCAGCGGCTGCCCTACCAACACCTCAAAGCCGTCGACATCGACGACGACGGCACCCGACACGACCTGCCCGCAGGCCAGGTCGGACACCTCGTCATCTCCGGGCCCTGCGTGTTCCTCGGCTACGTGGTGGGACGCGACGGCGACGAATTCCGGCTCGACGGCCTCGGCGCCCTCGTCGACGGCTGGCTGGACACCGGGGACCTGGCGATGGTCGACGCGGAGGGTTTCGTCCATCTCCGCGGCCGTGCAAAGGATCTCATCATCCGCGGCGGCCACAATATCGACCCTGTCACGATCGAAGACGCTTTGTTGACCCATCCCGACGTCACCGGAGCCGCCGCCGTGGGACGTCCCGACATCCACGCCGGCGAAGTGCCTGTCGCATACGTCACGCTGACATCTCCGGATGCGGTATCCGCCGAGGACCTGTGCAGCTGGGCCACGGCCAGGGTGCCCGAGCGCGCCGCCGCACCCAAACTCGTGACCGTCGTTCCGGACCTGCCGCTCACCGCGATCGGCAAACCGTACAAACTTCCGCTCCGCGCCGATGCCGCCCGCAGAGCCGCGCTCGACGCACTGGCCGAACTACCCGGCATCGCCGACGTTACCGCCGCGATGGATGGCAGCGCCCCAGTGGTGACCGTCACCGTCGACTCGTCAGCGGACCGCGACGCTGTCGCCACGGTTCTCGACCAGTTCACGACGGCGTGGCGGATAGAAGCACGTCATGGATGACACCGCCACACCTGCTGCTCCGCCATGCACCCGGCACTGATCCACCCTGTCACCAGCACCGCGCCAAGGAGTGCCAGCCAATGCCCAAGCCGCGCAACGTTCCCACCTATCGCCACGATATCTATTCGACGGCGGCCATCGTGGACCCCTATCCGCATTACGCGCGTCTGCGGGACCTCGGCCCCGTCGTCTGGCTGTCCAAACAACGGGTGTACGCGCTGCCTCGCTACGCCGAGTGCAAGGCAGCACTGCGTGACGACGAGACGTTCGTTTCCGGTCGCGGCGTGGCCCTCAACGCTTTCACCAACCGGATGTCCCGCGGCACGACGCTCAACAGTGACAGTGAGGACCACGACAGACGACGCAAGCTCGTCGCCCACCGGCTGACCCCCAAAGCACTGCGAACAATGTCCGACGCGGTCACCGACCGGGCCGAGCAGGTGGTGGACGCCGCCGTCACCAGGCGCACTGTCGACGGAGTCCGTGATCTGGCCAGCGCCCTACCTCTGTCGATCGTGCCCGACTTCGTCGGATGGCCTCGCGACGGTCGCGACCAGCTCATCGATTGGGCGGGAGCGACATTCGACTTCCTGGGCCCGCTCAACAAGCGCAGCATCGCCGCCCTGCCCGCCAGTTTCAGGATGCTCCGGTTCACCCGACAGGTGGTGCGGGAGCGCTCAGTCCTGGAGGGGAGCATGGGCCACGACGTCATGACCGCCGTCGACGCAGGCACCCTCGACACGTCCGAAGTCCCCCCTCTGATGATCGACTATCTGGCTCCCTCGCTGGACACCACTATCGGCGCAATCGCCAGCGCGCTGTACCTGTTCGCCACCCACCCCGATCAGTGGAAGGCGATCCGCGCCGATCCCACCCTGATCCCGAACGCAGTGAACGAAGTGGTGCGCATCGAATCCCCGCTACGCGCCTTCTCCCGCAGCGTCGCCCGCGATGTCGACATCGCCGGCACCGTCATTCCCGAGGGGGCCCGCGTATTGATCATCTACGCCTCGGCCAACCGCGACGCCCGCCAGTGGGATGACCCGGACACCTTCGACGTCCACCGCGATGCCACCGCCCAGATCGGCTTCGGTCACGGAACGCATGGTTGTGCCGGCCAAGGCCTGGCCAGGATGGAAACACAGGCGATCCTCACCGCCCTGGCTGACCGGGTGGAGACGATTCGCTGCGCGGGTGAACCAAAATGGGCTCTCAACAACATCATTCACCGCTTCGAACGTCTTCCGATCGAACTGATTCCCGCTGGAGAGGAATGATCATGAAGGTCGACATCGAGTACGCGCGCTGCGAGGGCCACGGCCTGTGCACGATGCAGGCTCCCGATGCCTTTCACCTCGACGACGACGGCGAGCTGAACTACCGGTTCCGGGGACAGGACATCCCCACCGATATGGAAGGCGACGTTCGCTCGGCCATCGACGCGTGCCCCGTGGCCGCGCTGAGCGAAGGAGCCTGATGCCTCAGACAGTGCGCGGTGTGATTTCCCGGGTCCAGGAAGCAGCCCGGCGAAGTATCGGCCCGGTACTGCGACACCTCCTCGTCTGACGAAAGTGTCATAACTGACTGTCATCGCATAGACTTGCCGCGACGTGGAGGTGGGAGTAGTGAGCGACGGGCAGATCCCGGTACCGAATCGGCTGGAGCGACAAAAGCAGCGCACCCGGGCAGCCCTGCTTCGAGCGGCGCAGGAGTTCATCGCCGCGGGCAAGCTCAATGCCCCGATCTTGGAGATCACCCAGGCCGCCGATATCGGAATGGGGTCGTTCTACAACCACTTCGGGTCCAAGGAGGAGCTGTTCGCGGCCGCGGTCGCCGATGTGCTCGACGCTCAAGGCGAGCTGCTGGATCGACTCACCGAGTCGTTGAGCGATCCGGCGGAGCGATTTGCCTGTCGGTATCGCCTGTGTGGACGACTCTTCCGGCTCCAGCCCCAAGAGAGTCGCATCATGCTGTCCATCGGAGTCTCCCTCCTGTCCTCGGACCGTGGGCTGGCACCCCGTGCCAAACGCGATATCGTCGCCGCGTCCGAGGCGGGCCGCTTCCAGGTGGATGATCCCGACATCGCCCTCGCCATTGCCGGCGGCGCGCTGTTGGGACTTGGACAACTCCTCCTCGATCAACCCGACCGCGACGACGCCCAAACCGCCGATGACGTCACGCGTGACATCCTGCGCATGTTCGGTGTCACCGCCAAGCGTGCCGAACGCCTCACGACACAGGCACTTCCCGACCTCACACCCGGCAACGACGCGGGGTCGGCCGCGTAGCGTCTGGCTCGGCTTCACTATCCCGACAGGGTGCCCACTTCGTCGAGTACATCTACCGGCGTGATGACGGGCGGCGCGCTGAAGAGTTCACCGTGCGCTTCGATCGCCTTGCGGACCTGGCAATGCAGCTGTACCTGCCGGTTGGACTTGGTGTCATACGCATCGAGGATTCCGAATGTCGTTCCTCCGGAATGGAATCCGACCCACAGTTCCGAGCCGGACTCGGCGCCGATGCGCCTGTGGGCCTCCCGAAGCACGGCGGCGACGTCGGCTTCTCGCCCGGGCCGGGCTTCCAGCGTCACGAGAAATGCCTGCACCGTCACCTCCCGATTCCTTAGATTCCCTGGGCCATCGGCATACTGTGTCCGACCCGGTTGAACCGCTTACCACGGGCGATTCTCCGCATGTCGGCGTCCTGCCCGATGAGCTCGCTCAGCGCCCGATGAAGAGCGGCACCGGTGCGCTCGCAGAACTGCCGCGGCTCCTCGGCGGCGTCGGGCAACTCGGGGATGACGAGATCGACGATCCCGGCGCGGCAGAGGTCCAGAGATCGGATGCCTTGTCGCACAGCCATCTCCGGGGCGTGCTCGACGTCGCGGTGCACGATCGCGCTGGCGCCCTCGGGCGGCAGGGGCGATAGCCACCCGTGCTGAGCGGCCAGGACCCGGTCTGCCGGAACAAGGGCGAGCGCACCGCCGCCGGTGCCCTGTCCCAACAGCAGGGATACCGTCGGGGTGTCGAGGTCGACCATATCCGCGATACAGCGCGCGATCTCCCCGGCCAATCCCCCTTCCTCGGCGTCCTTCGACAGCGCGGCGCCGGCCGTGTCGATGACGGTGACCAGCGGCAGACGAAGATCCTTGGCCAGGCGCATACCGCGCCGGGCTTCGCGCAGCGCACCGGGCCCCAGCGGGGTGAGCGGGGTCTGGCCGCTGCGGTCCTGCCCGAGCAGTACGCACGGCATATCGCCGAAGCGGACCAGTGCAAGAATGAGGCCGGGTTCCGACTCGCCCTGCCCAGTGCCGTTGAGCGGCAGGATGTCTGCGGCGGCGTGGAACAACAGCTCGCGGACACCGGGGCGATCCCGCCGGCGTGACGCCAGCACCGAGGTCCACGCGGGCACATCGCCGACCACCCAATCCGGCGGGTCGACCACGTGGGTGCAACTGCGGGGGGTGTCGGTCATGATGCGCAGGGCCCGGTCCACGATTTCACCGAGTTGTTCGGGTGGCCGGATGGCGTCGATCAGACCATGCGCTTGCAGGTTCTCCGACGTCTGCACATCCGCCGGAAACCGGTTCCCGTAGAGCGCCTCGTAAACGCGCGGGCCCAGGAAGCCGACGAGGGCCCCCGGTTCGGCGACGGTCAGATGCCCCAACGAACCCCAGGAAGCGAATACCCCGCCGGTCGTCGGGTGCCGCAGGTACACCAGGTAGGGCAGGTGGGCGGCTTTGTGTGCGGTGATCGCCGCCGTGATCTTGACCATCTGCAGGAAGGCCACGGTTCCCTCCTGCATCCGGGTACCCCCGGAGGTCGGCAAGGCCAGCAGCGGCAGCCCCTCCGCGGTGGCGCGGTGCACGGCCGTGACCAACCGCTCCCCCGCCGCGACGCCGATAGAGCCAGCGAGAAATGCGAAGTCACTCACCAGGACTGCCACCCGGCGACCACGAATGGTGATGGCGCCCGTCGTGACCGATTCGTCGAGGCCCGTCTTTTCCCTGGCCGCCGCGAGTTCCTCGGCATACCCGGCGTCGACGGCGAACTCGGCCAACGGCGAGTCCCAACACTCGAAACTGTCGGCATCGGCGATGACGTCGAGCACCTCCCGCGCGGACAGCCGGCGCATCAGACCGCTTCCTTCAGCCAAGCGCGCACCAGGTCTTCGTCGGCGCCTAGGACCGGTGGCGCGAGGTGCTGGGTCTCGGTGACCTCGGTGCCGTCGGGTTCGAAGAAACGCAACGGCGGCCCGGGCAGGGTGACCGTCCCCAGCGTGGCGTGCTCGACGTCGACCAGCAGTCCCTGTGACCGCGTCTGCTCCCACTCGTAGACCTCTTTGACGTTGCGCACTTTGCCTGCGGGAACGCCGATTTCGTCGAGCAGCGCGAGAAGCCGGGCGGTGTCGTAGGTGGAGAACAGGTTCGAGACCAGGGCGATGACGGCTTCCTGGTTGGCGACCCGTTGCGGGTTGGTGGCCATGCCCTCGGTGTCGGGATCGACGCCGAAGCCCGCACAGAATCGGTGCCACAGCCCTTCGCTGCCCACCGAGATCTGGACAGCGCCGTCAGCGGTGGGGAAGAGCCCGTACGGGCAGATGGATGGGTGGTGGTTGCCCTGGGCTTCGCCGATCTCACCGGCGACGGTCCATTTCGTGCCTTGGAACGCGTGCACGCCGACGACGCTGGCCAGCAAGGAGGTTCTCACCACCGTGCCCTTTCCGGTGCGGTCGCGATCGCGCAGGGCGGCCAGCACGCCGAAGGCGCCGTACATGCCGGCGAGCAGATCGGCGATCGGCACGCCGACGCGCTGCACATCCTGCGGGCTTGATCCGGTGAACGACATCAGTCCTGCCTCGCCCTGCGCGATCTGGTCGTATCCCGAGCGGCCCCCCTCCGGACCGTCGTGGCCGAAGCCGCTGATCGACAGGACCACCAATCGCGGATTCAGCTCCGCCAACCGCTGCGGCGGGAAGCCCAGGCGGTCCAGCACCCCGGTGCGGAAATTCTCCAGCAGCACATCGGACTTCTTGACCATCTCTTCCAGCGCCTGGCGGCCGTCGTCGGTCTTGAGGTCCAGGGTGATCGAGCGCTTGTTGCGGTTCGCGGACAGGAAATAGGTGGATTCCCGGTCGGCGCCGCTGGGCTCGACGAACGGCGGGCCCCACCCACGTGTGTCATCACCGCCCTTCGGCGACTCGACTTTGATGACGTCGGCACCGAGGTCGCCGAGCATCATCGCCGCGTGTGGTCCCGCGAGGGCGCGGGTCAGATCGACCACCACGGTCCCGTTCAGGGGACCGGTTCGGCCTGTCGAGTTCAGTGTGACCGTCATCGGCGCTACTCCTTTTGGATTGGTGACCTAGTGGCCTATCCAATTTATTGCACCATCCGGATCGCGCGGTGTCAACGTGAGTTTGCGCAGTTCAGAAGGGGTCAGAGCGCAGCAGGAGCGGCGACACGCACCCATGCGTGTCGCCGCTCCTGTGAGAACAATTCGGTCAGAACCAACCAGGAAGAACGAGGACGGCCCAGGCGATGAGCGGCCCCACCGCGACGACGATCGCGCTGTACTTGAGGATCTGCTTGTAGAAGACGTCCCGGTCGATGCCTTGCGCATTGGCCAGCACGAGCGCTCCGTTCGTCGAGAACGGGCTGACATCGACGATCGTCGACGCGATCGACAGCGCGACGATCACCCCTACCGCGCCCACCTGACCGGCCATGAGGAAGGGCACCGCCAGCGGAATGGTGGCCCCGAGGATCGCGGTCGAGGACGCGAAGGCCGACACGATGGCACCGATGTAGCAGAGCAGCAGGGCCACCAACAGCGGGGCGCCCAGCGTGGCCACGCCGTGGCCCACCCATTCCACGGTGCCCGCTTCTTGAAGGACGCCGACGAAGGTGAGGACGCCGCCGATCAAGAGCACCGTCGACCAGCTGATCTGATTGATCGCCCCCTTCTGCGCCTTGGGCGAGACCAGCGCGAGGATCACGGCGACCGTCATCGACACGAAGCCGACGTCCAAATCGAGGATCAGGGAGAACACCGCCAGCGAGGCGAGGCCGACGAGCGTGAGGACCTGCTCGATGGTGATCGCCTTGACCGCGGTCGCCAGCGGCGGGGCGTTCTCGACCGTCACCGCCTGCGAGCGGGCCTTGGTCGTCGTGGTGCCGAAGCCGCGCATCACGGTGGCAGGAGATCGTCCGCCACCAACGGCTCCCGTGTCACCTTCGGGACGCAGCTCGTCATCGTCGTGCACGCTGCGCCCGATCAGCTCGCGCCCGCCGAGGAAGACGAAGAGCGCCACACCGATCGCGGCGTTGAAGAACAGACTCCCCAGAAACAGCGTGAGCGGACTGTTCACCAAGCCCGCCTTGGACGCGATGTTGTTGACCGTGACGCCGTAGATGCTGATCGGCGAGAATCCGCCGGCTTGCGCGCCATGCACGACCATCATGCCCATGAGCAGGGGTTTGATCCGGTACCGCGACGCGAAGCCGAGCGCGATCGGGGCGACGATCGCCACCGCCGCGGGGCCGAGCGCCCCGATCGACGTCAACAGACCAGTGACACCGAACATGACCCACGGAATCAGTGCGACGCGGCCGCGGACGAGCCGGACCGCCCCACGAACCAGCAGATCGACGGTGCCATTGTTCTGTGCGATGGCGAACAGGTAGGTGATACCGACCAGGGTCAGGAAGAGGCTGCTGGGAAAGCCCCCGATGATCTGGTCGGCGTCCATTCCCACCCAGATGGTCCCGACGATGAACGCCGCGACGAAGCCGAGCGCACCCATATTGACCGGGAGCACCGTGGCAGCGACGAACATGACGACCAACGCCAGGATGGGGATCACTTCTATGGGCATCGGGAACTCCAGTCTCCGGTGTGGCTAATTGGCCTAGCCACTGAGTCACTAGGCAGTGAATCAGTGAAGCAGATCACTGTCAAGCCGTCATGTGTCGAAGGTCATGTTCCCATGATGGTTATCCTTGGCTTGAAGGAACGGAGAGTGAGTGACTCAGTGGCTGAGCAAATTCGCCCGGTAGCCCGACCGCGGCTCTATGAAGTCATCGTCGAACAGCTGTGCAAGCACATGGCCGACCGCGACATGCAGACCGGTGACCGCCTGCCGCCAGAACGCGAATTGGCCGCTCAACTCGGCGTGAGCCGGGCCTCCCTGAGTCAGGCTTTGGTGGCGCTGGAGGTCCAGGGCATCCTGACGGTCCGTCACGGCGATGGCGCAGTCCTCATCCGTCGCCCCGTCGGGGATGCCGCGATCCGCGCACTACGCGAGCACGCCGACCGTCTCCCCGAGGTCATCGAGGCGCGCGAGGCCCTGGAGGTGAAGCTCGCCGAGCTCGCCGCAGAGCGTCGCAGCGAGGCGGAGATGGCCGCCATCGATGACGCCCTGGCGATCATGGAGATGGAGATCACCAGCGGCGAACGCGGAGTCGCGGGCGACGAGCACTTCCACGCCGCCATCACCGCTGCCGCGCACTCCCCGCTGCTCGCCCGCCTGATGGGCGAGATCGCCGAGTTGGTTCGCGAGACGCGCATCGAGTCCCTGTCCCAATCCGACCGGCCGCGCGCCTCCCTGGAGGGCCATCGCAAAATCGCCGATGCGGTGCGCCGCCAAGATCCAGTCGCAGCCAGTCAGGCTATGGCAGAACACATTCGGATGGTGTCCGACGTTGCGCTGTTGCGCGCCGGGGATTGACCGACGCCGTCCCACCAGGGCGCGCACTCAACGTGCAGTGAGAGCCTCGATGGCGGCATCGATATTCACGCTGGCATCCAGCGCATGCGCACCCCGGAGCGCAGAGATCACGATCGTCACGAAGCACTCGACCATGACATCCACGTCGAATCGATCCTCGTTGTCCAGCCAATACACGCTGGCCTCGTCGATGGCCGCGACCACGGCACGTCCCATCATCGTCCAAGCCGGATTGGCAGGGTCGATGCCCAGGACGCCGGCGGCAGCGCCGAGAGCCCTCGATCGGGCAGACTGAAACACCTCCCACGCCTCGGGATCCGCACCCCCACTTCTGAGTACGCAGCGCAACGCCAGACCGCGGTGACCCGCCAGGTAACGCAGATGCGCCGCGAACGCCTGTCGCAACAACTCTGCCGGAGCGAGCGTGGGGTCGACGACAAATGCCGCATCCATTTGCGCGGCAACCTCGCGCATCGCTGCGAGATAGATTCCTCGCTTGTTTCCGAAGTGGTGAAACAGCAACCCGTGTGCGACTCCGGCGCCCTTGGCGATATCGGTCACCGCCACGTCGTCATAGTGACGGTCGGAGAACAGCTCGATGGCGGTATGAACGAGCCGCTGTCGCGTCTCGGCGGCTTGCGCGGCACGCGTCGTGGTGCCAGTTCGCTGGGTCGGCATCGCGCCCTTCCGGGAAGATCTCGCTGCAGTCTGTCCGCGGGGACTTTAGTGCCCCACCCTATCCGGTCTGCAGTCGATGATCGGAAGTCACCAACCCGCGATGCCCTCGCGTGCCTGGCCGCGTCCGCTGTCTCCCCTGCCCCTCCCACCGGGCAGCTATGAGAGATTTCACCGGTCGGCGCCGGGCTCATTCGTGTCGTGCACCGGCTTCTCGGCCGTTCCGGCGGTCTTGTCTACGGCGGTGATGTGTGAACCACCGCGGTGGTGCTCCTGGACTTCGGACGAAATCGTCGATGCCGATCGCGACGACGCCGCGGTGGGTGTGCTGTCAGTTCCCGTCACCCCGCGGGCCGCATCCAATCGGCCCCGACCGGTGACGCTGGGCATGCGCCAGCCGGTGATCTGACCGAAAGCCTTCGTCCACAGGCGTTTCGGTGATCGGCGCGCGCTGCCGCCACTTTCTTCGGCCACCGCGGCGGATCCGTGGACGCCCGCCCGTGCAGCGACATCGGTCGCACCGGTCCCGTTGTCGGAATCAACGCCGGCCGGCGAAATCCGTTGGGCAACGGATACTGCGGGTGTCGGGGCTGTCGTGTCGGCGGCCGACACCGCAGCGCTTGCCACCTGTTGCGACGATGCAGATGCGGGGGCAGGTTCCTCGGCGGTACTGGTGTCTGCAAGCACGTGGGGACGACGGATATAGGCGCTGTCGATGTACGGGCGTAGCCACTTGTCGGCGGCGGTGGTGTCGATGCCGGCGATGCGCAACGGCGCGGTGATCGGCAAGTCTGCGGTGGGGACGACGTAGTGCGTGGTGGTGCCACCGGCCGCGTTGACGGTCACGGTCTTCAGCGTGCCCGGTGTGCTCGGGTCGGCGGCGGCACCGTAGTCCGGGTGCACGAATGCCACACCCATCACCGCATTCGTGACCGCCAACGGATTGAACCTGTCCGGCCAGTCGGCGATACCGTCATACTCACGGACGATTTCCGTGGTGTCGTACGGTGTGGGCAGTAGTCCCGGCGGCACCGACAACCACAGCAGCGGATTCTTGGCCACGATGCCGCCGGTGGTGTTCATCGGATCACCGAACGTCACGAAGGTCAGTTCCGTCGGGGGCCGCTCCGCGGCGACCCGCAGGGCAAATGACTGCTTGACGTAGTCCAGCACGATGGCGCCCTGACTGACACCGGCAAGAGTGATCTTGGTGCCGGCGGGGACTGCATCCAGGTGTGCGTTCACGCCGGTGGCACCGATCGCCGAGTCGAGCGCAAACAATAGGCCTGCGGGATAACCGATTCCGGTGATGGGGCCGGCTTCGGCGAGGTATCCGTCCGCAAGTCCCAACGCCTGTTGGGCAACGGGGACGGTATTACACAGGCAGGTGCCCTGCAGATAGAACGCGGCGATGTCGGGGCTGCCGGCGACCGCGGCCCGGGCCACCGGCGCGGCACCCTGAGCGAAAGAGAGCATGGCGGCGAAACCCGCAGCGACGATGCGCGACTTGGAGTCCACGAAGAAGCCTTCCGTTGTCACAGTGGCGGTAAGCGCCCGCTCCGGTGGTCCCCACCGGTGCCACGGCAGGATTCGCACACTCACGAAACCCAGAGGTCGCGGGCGGGAGGCGGATCAATCGCGCTGTCAACACAGGCCCGTACCGGCGCACCGAAGCATCGACATGCGACCCGTCCTTTTTGGCACGCCAGTACCGATATTGACGCAGCAAAAATAACACGGTGTGCATACCCCCGCTTACCGAAAACTTCTGCAGCAGATCGGCTTCGACGAGATCTCCGTCACTCGCCTCGCTTCCCCGTGGACTGTCCGCAGGCCTGCGCCATGGAGTCGACACCTAAGTTGACTTACAGTCATTGACTGTAAGTCAACGTCGGGATAGGGTCGCGAATGTGAGCACCGTCAGCAAGAGCGACATCCAGAGCGCCGAAGACGTCAAGGCAGGTATCCGTGATATCGCGGACCTGATCAAGGCGAACGCCGGCACCTCGGAAGCCCAACGGCGTGTCTCGCAGGAGACGATCGACGCACTCAAGAGCGCAGGCGCATTCCGGATTGCCACGCCGCGCCGTTACGGCGGACTCGAAACGAGCCTGCGCGACATGATGGACGTCTCGGCTCTCATCGCCGAGTCCGACGGGGGCGCATCCTGGGTCGTCACATTGTCCAACATCAACGCCTGGGTAGGTGGCCTCAATGGAGGTCAGGCAGCAGACGAGGTGTGGGCACAGGGCCCGGACTCGATCATCGGTGGGGTTGTCGCGCCCTCGGGTACGGCTCGTGCGGTCCCAGGTGGCTATCAGGTCAGCGGTAGTTGGGCGTACTCGTCGGCAAGTCTGCATGCGGACTGGGCCGGCGGCGGTGTGTATGTCCTCGACGAAGCCGGAGAGGTCGTCGACCAGGGCATGGTGTCCCTACCGCGCGGCGACTTCCGAATCGAGGACACCTGGTACGTCGCAGGGATGCGGTCTTCGGGAAGCAACACCGTCATCGCCGAGGATGTCTTCGTGCCCGAGCACCGGTTCGGATCCCTGCTCCCCGTCATGATGGGGTCCTACCTCGCCGATCATCCCGACTCCGCGTTCTATCGATCGGCAATCGGACCGATGCTGGTGATGGTGCTCGTCGGACCACAACTCGGCTTGGCGCGTGCGGCATTGAATCTCGTCACCACCAAGGCCCCGGGAAAGGCATTGGCATACACGACGTTCGAACGACAGGCCGATTCAGTGGCATTTCAACTCCTCATCGCCGAAGCCGCCACGAAGATCGACACCGCGCACCTGCATGCCCACCGCGCCGCAGGTGACGTACAGCGCCACGCGGAAGAAGGGGTCTTCCCCGACACCGCTATCCGCGCCAGAATCCGTGCAGACGCTGCGGTCGCGCTGCGCAACGTCAATGAGGCACTCAACATCTTGCTCGATGCCAATGGATCCGGGAGTTTCGCAGAAGTCAATGTGCTTCAACGAATTTGGCGCGACTCCAACGTTGCTGCTCGACACGCGGTCATTCTGCCGCACGTCTCGATGGAGACGTACGGGAAAGCACTGCTCGGCGTAGAGGATCACATCACCCAGATCCTCTGACGCGAGAAGCGTCAGCAGATCGAGTGTCGGCACATCGACGAAACCCGTTGTCCATACGTGTGTGGAGATTGATCAAACATGGCCAGTATCGAGACATCGAGAATCATCGACGCATCGCAGAAGAACGTGTGGGATGTCGTGGCAGACCCCCGCAAGTTCGAGCAGTGGAACACGTTGCACACCCGGTGGGAGGGTGAACCTCCGCGCGAATTGGCGCTGGGGTCGCAGGTCACCGAGGTGGTATCGATCATGAAGATACCCAACACCGTCACCTTCACCGCTGTGGCGTTCGAACCTCCGAATCAGGTCAGCCTGGCAGGCAAGGGAACTGGCGGGATGAACGTGGCGCTCACCTTCTCCGTGGCGCCAGACGGCGACAGCAAGTCCGTCGCCACCATCACGGTCGACGTGGCCGGCGCATTGCTGTTCGGCCCCATGGGCAAACGTGTAGAGAAGACCCTGGTGGCCGAACTCGTTGCGTCCCTGGACAATATCGCGGCAATGCTCTGAACGACGAGCTTCGGGTACTCCTTCGGCCCTGAAAGGCTGGTCACCACATGCGGCGATCGTGGCTCACCAAGCTCGAACCGGTTGCTGCACAGAGTGTGGCGTCGGCGGTCTTGGCCGCACGTGCCGACGAACTCACCGCCCTGCTGGGTCCCGGCCCCGCGGGCTGGGCAGTGGAACTCGGCGCGACCATGGCCGGCCACATCACCGCAGCGATCCCGGAACTGGCGGTCGACGTGATCGCCACGGAGGTGCGCAAAGGATGCGAGGCGGCGGCGATCGGCACCCTGGCTGCGCTCGCACAGGATGCGGACGTGACGGCGATGGTGACGCCCGAGGTCCTGTCCGGTCCGATGGAGGTGGTGGCACGCGGAATTGGCATCGAGCACATGTTGCGCAGCATCCAGGTCGCCCACGCAACCGCAACAGAAGTCATCCTCGACGCCGCAGATCGAGTGCTTCCTGAAAGCCGACGCTTTGCCGAGATGCGGCGAGTCAGTGAACTCCTGTTCGGCGTGGTCGGATTCCTGACCGAGCGCATGGCTGCCGAGTACACCCGCGCTCATCAGGCTTGGTTGACCAGCTCGGCAGCTCTGCGCATGGAGATCGTCGAGGACATCCTCACTGGCGATGGCGGCGCGTCACCGGATCGCGCGACCCGAATCCTGGGATATGACCTGAGTCGGTGGCATCTCGCGCTGATCGTCTGGACAGACGATGCGGCGCCTCATGATCCGGTCCACCTGACCTCCGCTGCTGCCGACGTGCTGGCCGCTGCGGGCTGTGTGTCCACTCTGCTGCTACCGGTCGGCGGCCATCGCGTCTGGGCGTGGGGATCGCGTACCGCCCGACCACCGACTCCAGCCGATGCGGTGCCGGCGCCGCCCGCGCCGGGCGTGCGGGTGGCGACCGGCCTGCCCGGCATCGGCGTTGACGGGTTTCGTCGCAGCCACCAGCAGGCCGGCGATGCCGCGCATATCGGCACGATGTCGACACGCGACGAGTGGCTCCTTCGCTACGACGACCTCGATATCGTCGCCATGCTCAGCGCCGACCTACAAGCGGCCGGCGAATTCGTGGTCCGCGAGCTCGGCGAGCTGGCCGGACACCAGGAATCCGTGGCCGTGATGCGCCACACGCTCAAGTGCTACCTGGATCGAGACCGTAGCCTCGCCCGGACCGCCGAACACCTCCACGTCGCCCGCAACACGGTGGCTTATCGTGTGCAGCGAGCTGAGCAGTTGCGCGGGCGTCCCGCCACCGAACGCCGCCTGCAGCTGCACGCTGCCCTCACCCTCGCCGAGGAGATCGGCATCGCCGTTCTGCCACGAAACCCATCGGGCTGAGTGATCAGCGTCGACGGCATGACCATGTGGATCGAAGTCCAATATTCCTTCTCGAATTTGGGACGGAACACCGAGCTGATCGGCGCTTCTCCGCCTTGACTCGACGCAGCCCCTGCCCAACTTCACGACATCGAGGAGAACACGTGGTCGTCCACCTCGTCCGCTTTCACGACGAGCACCGCGCCGCCTGGGGCGTGTTAGACGGTGCCACCATCTCCCCGCTCGACGGGGACTACGAACACACCGCCGGCCTGATCGAGCGCGGCGAAGCCGACTGGCGCGCGGCCGGCACGAAGCCGGGATCCCTCGCGTTCAGCGATGTCGAGCCGCTCTCCCCCGTCACCACCCCGTGTCGAGTGATGTGCCAGGGAGCCAACTATCGCCAACATGCGATCGAGTCCGGTATGGACCCTGACGAACGAGCGTTCAACTTGTTCTTCGACAAGACCGACGCTTCCGTCACCGGCCCACACGCCGCGGTCACCCGCCCGGCCCATGTCGCACTCCTGGACTACGAGATCGAGCTGGCCCTGGTGATGCGCCAAACCGTCAGTGCACCGACGACGATCAGTGTCGACAACCTGCACGAGTACGTCTTCGGTATCACCATCGGCAACGACCTGTCCGCCCGCGACGTACAGCTGCCCCAGGGCCAGTTCCTCAAGGGCAAGAGTTACCGCGGCTTCTGCCCCCTGGGACCTGTGCTGGCAGTGCTCGAACCTCAGGATTTCTCCTTGCTCGGCGATCTGGAACTGCGGTTGGACGTCAACGGCACACCGCGGCAACGCGACAACACCTCCAATATGCTCTACCGCCCGGCGGAGACGTTGACCGAGCTCACCGAATTCTGCAACATCAGCCCGGGCGATGTGCTGCTCACCGGCACCCCGCACGGCTGTGTGGCGACCTCACCGCCGCCACTGGTGCGCCGGCTGGCCACTGCGCTACTGCCCGAGGACAAGCTCTGGGCTTCGTTCATCAAGATGAACAAGCGCAAGCCCTATCTGAAACCCGGCGATGTCATCAGCGCCTCGATCCGCAATCCCAGCGGTTCTGTGGACCTTGGCACCCAACGGACCACCATCGTTGCCCCGTCGGCCTAGAAAGGACGAAGCCCTGTGAGCACCCCGCCGAGCCAGCCGCAACCATCGACCCCAATTCGATCAGACATGTCCACTGCACCAACGGATCTCGAAGAACACCCGGATCGTCTGGTGCCCGACTTCATTGCGCACTGGGTGGTGAAAACCGCTCGCGGCGCCGAGATGATCGCCTGGTACGGCACCGTATTCGACGCCCGAGTGGTCCACGAGGATTCGCAGATCGCGTTTCTCACCTGGGACAGCGAGAGTCACCGTCTCGCTCTGATCAAACTACCGGCACCCCTGCGGCACGCTTTCCCGCTTGCCCGGTTCCGCCGCAAGACCTACGGCATCGACCACCTCGCGTTCACCTTCACCTCCGTGACCCGTCTGCTGTTGACCTATGAACGCCTCAAACATGCCGGAATCAAACCGGTTTGGTCGATCAACCACGGACCGACCACCAGCCTGTACTACGAGGACCCGGAGGGTATTCGGCTGGAGTTCCAAACCGAGAACTTTCCCAGCGCCCAGCTGACCGCGGACTACTTCAACAGCAAGGAGTTCGCCGACAACCCCATCGGCGTCAACGTCGATCCCGATTATCTGCTCGAACGTCTGCGCGCAGGTACCTCGGAGACCGATCTGCTCAAGCCCGGCGCCGGCACCCGCCCAGGAACCAAGCCGCGCGCCAACAAGCGCACCCTCACGTGGAAGACGTTGTGAGCCATGGCCACTGAACAGATCGTGATCGTCGGCGCCGGGGCAGCCGGTTGCACCCTCGCCCTACTACTGGCACGCCGTGGGATAGCCAGCACCGTCGTGGAACAGCGCACCGACACGCGCCTGCACCCCGCCGCGCACGTGGTCAACGCCCGCACGTTGGAGATCTGGAACGAGGCCTCACCGAGGCTGGTACACGACCTGGAGGTGATCACACCGCCGATCGACACGGTCAACATCATCCGGTGGTGCACCGACGTCCACGCCGCACCGTTGGGTGACATCGATCTGCTCTCCGAACCCGAGCAACTCGCCGAAGTCCGCTCGCACAGCCCGTTTCTGATCTCCCACATCGGTCAGCATCTGCTGATGCCGACGTTGTGGAAAGCTCTCGAGGGCGAGGCATTGATCGACTTCCGCCGCGGCTGGCACGCCGTCATGACCGCGGGTCAGCTGTCGCTGCAGACACCCGATGCGATGCCGCAGAGCGAAACACCGCGCTACATCATCGCCGCCGACGGCGCGAACAGCTCCCTGCGCGAGGCGGCGGGCATCGCCATGACCGGGCCCGTCCTGGCCAACATGGGCAGCGTCTTCTTCCACGCACCGGAGCTCTATCCCGACGGCGCCGACCGCCCGTTGCTGAGTTGGATCTATCACCCCCGCTTCAGCGGAGTCATGATCGCCCACGCCGACGACGACTACGTGTTGATGACGCCGTACCTTCACCCCGCTCAGCTCATCGCACGCAGCAGTCGCGACTATTGGGACCGGCAACTGCCCCACGTCCTCGGCACGAGCAATTACGGGATCCGATCCACCGGCACGTGGACCATGACCTCGCAGATGGCGCAGAGCTTTCGCCGTGGACCACTGCTCCTGATCGGCGATGCGGCACATCGCTTTCCGCACACCGGTGGCTTCGGCCTCAACAGCGGCGTCCAGGACGCCCACAACCTGGCCTGGAAGCTTGCCGCGGTACTCGCCGACGGGGCCCCCGACTCGCTGTTGGACACCTACGAAACCGAACGCCGGCCGGTGGTGACCCGATTCGCCGAGCAGAGCACGTCCAACCATTTCAAGCTTGACGAGGTCACAGCACCCCTGGGCATCACCAACCGATCTCTGCATCTGGCCACCGAGCTGATGACAAAGCCGTGGCTGTCCTGGATTCCCGACCGCGCCATAGCCACGATCGCCGATACACTGACCACCGCTCAGACGTCACGGACCAAGCGACTCCTGCAGCAGGGCAACCGAAGCCAGCGATTGCGCCGGCGCATGGCCGAGCAGATCCCCGGACAGTTGGAACATTTCGTGGCCAGCGGTTTGGAATTCGGTTACGCCTACGACAGTCCGCTGATCGACACCGCTACCGAGGGCCCCTGCCCGGCCGGCGACGTGTCTCGCTATCACCCGAGCACACACCCCGGCGCCCGACTGCCGCACACCCTCGTACTCGACGAAACCGGAAGCATCCGACCCCTGCACCACCTGATCGGCCCGACCGGGTTGACACTGTTCACCGGCGACCCCCACGCGTGGACCGCGAGCACGCGGCACCGGCCGGTGGGCGTGCCCGTCACGGTCACCGCACTGACCCCGCCCAGCCCGGATACCCGGGACGCGATGCTGGACCTCCTCGAAATCGGCGAACACGGCGCGGTGCTCGTTCGCCCCGACGGCCACGTCGTGTGGCGCAGCCGCACCGGAGTCGATGCAGCCGAGCAGTTGCAACGGTTCGTCCGCGACGCATGGGCACCTCTGTACCGAGGCAACGCCCCGAGTCTTCGGAGCCCCGTCTGAGAACGCCTCCCCACGTCGCGGAAGGACCCCGACGCGGTCGACTAATCGCAGTGTGGGAAGCCCACCGTCAGGATCGACCGGCCGCGGCGGCCCGGTAATGTTCGCGGATCTGCTTGGCCGGCACCTTGCGATCGAGGGCAAGTGCATAGGTCACGACAAAATTCTCATCGAGACCCGCCTCGATCAGATCACGCAGATGCCGCTGCGGGCGCTCCCGATCACAGCCGCGGACCGCGCTTCCGGCGAGTTCGAAGTCATAGGACAACAGTCGTGCGAATTGGCGACGCAACGGGTCACACAACGGCGACATCGTCCGCCCGGTGGACGGGTTGTACGCCCTCGCTGCGGTCGCCCACCCTCGAAAATCGACGCAGCCGGCTCTCTCGAGCACGACGAGTGTCTGGTGGACGGCCATCGGAACGGCACGTTCCAGCCAGCGGTCGTCAGGCCACACAAGAACTACCGGGCCGCTGCCCCACTCCCAATCCGTGAGCCGGCACACTCTGCGACGCGCAGTCCCTTGCGAGAGCGCACGAAGCAGCGGCATATCGTCGAGGGACTCTCGGCGCTGAGGCGTGACGAGCACACGCCTATTCATATTCGCCACACTATGACGAAGCCACTCAGCCATCCGCATGGTCGATTCGGGGTCGTGCAATGCGTGGGCAGGCATCCACACGCCCCGATGGCGGACGTCAGTGATCACACAATGAAGCGTGTCACGTCGACATGTCTGAACTAACCCGATATTCAGGACCAGAGCGTGAACAGAATTTACAAAATTCCCCCAGTATCGGGCTTATCGCAAAATACCCGACTTATCGATATCAAGTCAGCGACAAGCACGCTCAGATATCCGCCATCAAATACAGGGCCTGAAGAATGCGAACTTGACCGGTAGGCAGTTCTGGAACAGCTTCGGTACGCCGATCTTCGGCAGTCCCACCTTGACGAGCTTCGGGGATGACACCGCCTGCGCGGCGTCGGCAACCGTCGACAGTGCGCTCACACTTGACTTGGCGGAACTGGTTCCGCTGCTCCCGCTGCTCCCGCCCACCGAACCCAAGGCCTTGCTCACGTAGTACACGGCGTCGGCGGCGTCACTGATCCCGCCGACGATGCTGGTCGGGATATCGATGGCCGAGTTGACCACACTGAATACGTCCTTGGTGGCTCCGATCCCGGACGGTATCCGGCCACTCTGCTGCGCCACCTGAGCGGCATCACTCCATTGCTGCGTGGTCACGCTCGCAACGGCCGGAGCCTGCGCCTTACCGAGCGCCGCGGACAGCGCGCTGCGGCACTCGCCGGTACCCGCGTCGCGCACCTCACTCCTTTTACACGTCGACGAAACACAGTTGCCGTTGAATTCCGACTGCCCGGTCACACAGTCCGCCGAACTGGGAGCAGCTGTGATCACCCCGACTGCCGTCAACGGTGTAAAGGCGGCCAGCGCAGCCGCCACATAGCGGCCCGACGAGTTGGCCATGGTTCACTCCTAACCCAACGAATTCGGCGAACGAATATCCGAGAAGCTGTGCGCGAATCGCCAGTCCGCGCAGCGGACTGGCGACGAAGTGACCGCGCTCAGCGCGGCGGCGGAGGGCACGGATTGACCGGCGATCCGCACGGCGGAGGGGGTGGCGGAGCTGCGTTCGAAACTCCCGCTCCGATACCCAGTGCCGCCGTGCTCAACCCCGCGATCAGCACGGCAGAACCAAAGACGTGACGTACGTTGCGCTTTACAGTCAAGATCTCACCCTTTCGTCAAATCATCTGGACGACAACCAAACTAGCGACACGAGTTTGGCGCATGCCATGGTGCGCTGTGATTTCCATGTGTGTTCAGCACTCGCTCGACCTGCCCTCCCCGGCAGATCGACAGCCGAATGGTGTGGTGTACGCCGAGAAATCGGCGTACACCACACCAGCCGAACTAGCGCCAGCCGAGGCCGCCAGGTCCCGGCGGCGGCGGGTTGGGAGCCGGCGGACAAGGCAGCAGAGGCACGCAGCGCACGGGCGCGGGTGGGCCACCCGGTCCCGGCGGAGGCGGCGGAGCGGCACTGGCCACCCCAGCCCCGAACCCCAGTCCGGCCAGCACCAGGCCGCCACAGACTGCTACGGCACCGCGCAGACTACTTCTTCGATCGCGCATCACATTTCCTTTCAGGTAGTTGTGCAAAATTCGACACCGTTTGCACAGCAGCGACTTTCGTATCATTTCGTCACATCAGCACCACGACAGCATCACGAAATGCGCACTATGCCCCGCCTGTGCGTGAGCTCGCGGCAAGCTCGGAAGTAGCTAGCACACAGCATGTTTCGGGGCACATCAGATTCTTAGCCCGGGACGGGCGGCCACCCACACTGACCCCATAGCGTTTCCCATGTCCACACCAAATCGACAACAAGGAGCACTCCATGAGCAGCGCAAAGACACGTGCTCGGCGGATTGCCGCCACCGCAGGGATATTCGGGGTTGTGACGATGGGCGCGGTCGGATTCGGATCCGCCACCGCCTCGGCGTTCCCCGGACCGCCCGGGCCGCCCGGACCACCCGGACCCGGGCTGTGCATCCCGCTACTGCCGTGCGCTGGCCCACCGCCGCCTCCGATGCTGGGCGGGCCTGGCCCCGCGCCGGGGCCGTTCGGTTTGCCCATTCCCTTCCTGTGACCGAGTGAGGCGGGTTTGGTGCCATCCGGGCTGCACCAAACCCGCCTTCGGGAGACCCCTCAGCTGGAAGCGGATTCCGCCTTCTGCTGCTGCGGTGACAGGTCATTGCCGAGCGGCAGGGTGACGGTGAACGTCGTGGCGGACGGAACGCTGTCGACGGCTATCGATCCGCCGTGAGCAGACACGACCGCCGAGACGATGGCCAGCCCCAAACCCGTGCTGCCGCCGCGCCGTGAACGCGAGCTGTCGCCCCGAACGAATCGGCCGAAGATCTCCGACTGCTGTTCTGCCGGAATCCCCGGTCCGTCGTCGATCACGTTGATGGTCACGGCATCGGATCCCTGGGCCAGCACGGTGGTGATCGTCGTGCCGGCGGGGGTGTGCACGCGGGCGTTCGACAGGAGGTTGGCGAGCACTTGATGCAACCGTCCCACATCGCCCGCCACGACGACCGGTTCTTCCGGCAGTTCCAGATCCCACTGGTGGCCCGGTCCCGCGGCGTGGGCATCACTGATCGCATCGATGGCCAGGGCGGAAAGGTCGACAGGTTCATGCTCGAGCGGCCGGCCGGCATCCAGGCGGGCCAGTAGCAGCAAATCTTCCACCAGCCTCGACATTCGCTTGGCCTCGGAGTCGATTCGGCTCATCGCGTGTGCCAATCGATCCGGTGACGGATCATGCTGACGTTGAACAAGTTCGGTGTAGCCCCGAATTGCCGCCAAGGGCGTGCGTAGCTCGTGGCTGGCGTCCGCGACGAACTGCCGCACCCGGGTCTCACTGGCATGCCGGGCGGTCATCGCCTCACCGATCCGGTGCAGCATTCGATCGAAGGCTGCGCTCAGCCTGCCGACCTCGGTATATCGCGAGCCTGCTGTGCCCGCGTTCGGCGCCTTCGGCAGTGTCACCTCGCCACGATCCAGTTCGGAGTCAGCGATCCGCTGCGCCGTCGTCGCCACCGCCGACAGTGGTGCCAGCTGACGTCGCAAGATCAGCACCCCGGCAGCAATCGCGGCCGTCAGCGTGACCACACCGATCACGATCAGCATGCCGACCACCGCGAAGAGCGTGTCGTCCACCGGCCGTGTCGGCAGCCCGGTCATGATCGCCTCACCGCCGAGGCCTGGAGTGGTGATGAGGCGATATCGACCCAATCCGTCGATGACCTGCGACTCGGGGCCCGCTGTGATCATCCCGGCGAGTTCTTCGCGCGCGGTCGGGGTCACCTCTCGCAGGCTCCCGCGGTCGGTGATCACCGCAGCATCGAGCAACCGTCCGTTGTGGTAAACCGCGCCAAGCGTGCCGCTGGCCTGTCCCGGAGCATTGAGGAAGAACGGGCCGGGCCCCGATGGCCGATGTTCGTCCGGCATCATCGGTGGTGGGCCCAGGGAATACAACATCGAGGATCGCCAGCCCGCTTCGACCACCTGATCGTCCAGCTGGTCGATCAGGAAGCGGTCCAGTGCCAGCAGCACGCCGGCGCCGATCGCCGAGCAGGCCAACGCCAGCACCACTGTTTGTGCCGCCAGCAGACGTACTCGGAGTGACCAGCTGCTCGGGTGCGCCACGCGCCAGAACAGGCCATGGTCGAGGTCGGCCATTCTTGTGTGAGACGCGGAACTCATGACTTTCTCACCCGCAGATCGTCACTCGCCCAGCTAGCACAAAACTGTGCCGGACTTAGGTCTCAGCTTTGAATTCTCTGTCGGACGTCAATTCCTAACTTCCTCATAGGTTTCCAAAGGCGTTCGCAGATTTGCGCGCCCGACACTCACGCCATGATGCCACGCCTTTTCGACAGCACTCCGACCTCGTTCGGGCCGCAGGCGCGGGAACGTCCGTTGGGCGTCGGCAGGTCTCCGATGACCGTGCTCGTCGTCGACGATGACCGCGTGGCCGCGGAGATCGTGTCGATCATGCTGAGTTGGGAGGGTGCCGACGTCATCACCGCGCACGACGCGGCCGAAGCACTGTCCCTGGCACGCAGGCACCGCTTCGACGTGGCGATTCTGGACCCGCGCCTGCCCGACGCGGATGCGTTGTCACTGCTGCGCACATTGCGTCACGATCAACCGGCACTGTTGGTACTCATGTTGCTGCCGGCGGGATCAACCAATGAGCGCCTCGCCCGGTTCGCCGCCGGATACGAGTACCTGGCCAAGCCGTTCTCGGTGGAGGAGCTTTCACTGAGGTTGCGGATCTTGTTGTCGCGCGCGGCTTCAGGAGTGAATGGCGGCCTGCCGGACATCGTCGTCGGCGACCTCGTGCTCAACGAGGAAGGTCGCGAGGTGACGCGTGCCGGGCGTGCTCTCGCTCTCACGTACACCGAGTTCGAGCTGTTGCGCTACTTCATGCGCAATCCGCACCGCCTGCTGACCAAGCAGCAGATACTGGCCAGGGTGTGGCCGTACGGATACTCGGGCCGCCCCAACATCGTCGAACTCTATGTATCCAGTCTGCGTAAGAAGATCAATCAGGATGCGGCGCCGATGATCCACACGCTGCGGCTGAGCGGTTACATCCTCAAACCCGCCCTCGGCGAGGCCACGTGCCGAACTTCGTCCGACAAGCAGATCGAGACCGGGAACGCACCGAGGTGACTACTACCGAGTCGCCGGTTTGAGGATGTATCCGACGCCGCGCAGCGTGTGGATCATCGGCGGGTGGCCGGAATCGATCTTCTTCCGCAGATAGGAGATGTACAACTCCACCACGCCCACGCGCCCACCGAAGTCGTGATCCCAGACCCGGTCGAGAATCTCGCTCTTGCTGACGACCCGGCGGGCGTTGTGCATGAGGATACGGAGTACCTCGAACTCCCTTGACGTCAAGCTTATCGGTTGCCCGGCACGGGTGACCTCGAAACTGTCCTCGTCGAGAATCAGGTCTCCCACGACGATTCTTGCGCTGCCCTCGACGACCGCCGCACCAACGCGCCGGACCAGAGACCGGAGGCGAAGAATCAGCTCTTCCAGACTGAACGGCTTCGTGACGTAGTCATCACTTCCCGCGCTCAAACCGGCCAGTCGTTCCTCGACGGAATCGCGTGCCGTGAGCAGGAGGACGGGCAGAGCCGGTTGCTGGCCGCGAAGATGCCGCAGGACGTCCAAACCGTCCATATCGGGCAGCATTCCGTCCAGAACCACGACATCGGGCGGATTCCGGCGTGCCTCGACGAGAGCTGAAGTCCCGTCGGCCGCCGTCGACACCTGCCAACCCTCATAGCGCAGCGCCATGGCGATCACCTCCGTCAGCGCCAGCTCGTCGTCGACCACCAGCGCCCGCAGCGGTGATCCGTCGGGGCTGCACATGGCCACCTGTTTGCCCCCGGTCACCCACCCCGACAACGTGTTCCCACCTTCTGGTGCACTCACCGGGCCATTGTCGTCGATCGAGATGAGCGCCACCTGTGCTTGACATAGCGCGCGGCTAGGAATGACACCGGGACCCAGATCACGGCCTTGACAGAGCAATTCACCGGCCCTGGCACACGGCGCACCCAGCAACGCGATAGCCGGCACCAATATCGCTCACCTAGCGTCACCCGAGGTAATGCTCCAGTGAC
Source organism: Mycobacterium hackensackense (assembly GCF_025822555.1). Classification (NCBI taxonomy): domain Bacteria; kingdom Bacillati; phylum Actinomycetota; class Actinomycetes; order Mycobacteriales; family Mycobacteriaceae; genus Mycobacterium; species Mycobacterium hackensackense. The sequence continues at coordinate 2,063,093 of NZ_JACKUC010000030.1, read as the reverse complement.
AGAAGGGCCGATGATGAAATCATCACTCCTGCGCGCACACCTGGTGTGCTCGCGACCGGGTGGCCCCGTGGCGTTCCAGGGTGGGCATCCGTAACGAATGCCCCTGCTCTCACGTGTCTTCCGAACTGCCGCCGGTACATCCGCGGCGAGCGTCGTCCTGCTCTGCGCCACCGCTGGTGTGGCGCAAGCAGAACAACTCAACGTGCCCAGCCTGGTACGCACCACCGATACAGTCGACGGCTGGCGTATGACTCTCGCCCTGACCGACGCGCAGATCAATGGGGTGCCGAACATGGCGTCCGCGCCCTTTGCCAGAGAGGCGTTCTTGTCCGCCAGAGTGTCGCTGACCATCGACGGCTCCGGGACTGCCCCGATACGCGACGGGCAAGTGGTGTTCGGTGCCCAACTCGGTTGTCAGGTCGATCTGAGCGACGGCCTCGATCTCGGGGTCGGATTGGACACCGATCTGTTCGACGACGACTCGGTGGTCGGCATCGGACCCGATATCGGGTCGACGATCTATCCAGGCGGTATCAGCGTCGTGGCTCTTGGCGCCAAATCGTTGAAAGGGCAGAGCGCCACCGTCTCGGTCCTGGACGCGCATGTCCAAGTCGACAAGTGCGGCGGCGCGGTGACCCTGCGGCTTTTCGCCTCCGCGCAGACGAAGACCGACTCCTCCGACGACAGCGTCAACGTCTACAGCGAGATCGTGCCGTTGTGAACCGCGCCCGCAGGCTCATCGTGAGTGCCGGGGCCACGGCGATGATCGCAGTGCTCTCATGTGGCTACGCCGCCGCCGATGACTCCGATGATGATGACGACGACGACTCGAGCCGTTCCGGCAGCAGCATCGAAACGTGGCCACCGACATCGGTGGCGTGGCCACCCTTCTCCGCTCCACGCGAATCGGAACCCGCAGATGACAATTCGGTAACCGACCCGGGTTGATAGCGGCCGGTTACCCGATTCATAGGTGGCGCATAACCTGGCCTGCTTGTCTCGGCGAACACCGCATGAACAACGACGGAACGAAAGGGGCACCCTTGGGCTTCGAGAAGTGGTTGACCAGGAAAGACAAAGGGAACCAACGGAACTCCGACGTCACCACCCAACCCACCGGTTACCAGCAGACAGCGAGCCGACTGCATTCCTTCAATCGCTACGAGATCAAGTATCTCCTCGACGAGTTCAAGGTTCCGGCGCTGCGAGAAGAGTTGGACGCGCACATGGGTTCCGACCCCTTCTCACCGCACGGCGGCTATCCGGTGACCTCGCTGTACTACGACACCGCCGACCTCCGGTTCTACTGGGAGAAGATCGAAGGCCTGCATTTTCGGCGCAAGCTACGGATGCGGCTCTACGGTGCGCCGTCGGAATGCACCGAGACCACGCCCGTGCAGGTGGAGATCAAACAGCGGGTCAACCGCGTCACCCAGAAACGTCGTATCGAGTTACCCTACGGTGTCGCCCGACGATGGCTCGATGACCGTGAATCCCTGCCGAGCGACATTGCGCACGGTCCGTTCGTCAACGAAGTGACCACGCTCATCGGCAATCTCGATCTCCGGCCCATCGTCACCACCGGCTATCTGCGCGAAGCATTCGTCGGACGCGACGCCGACCTCGGGCTGCGCGTCACCATCGACCACAAGGTGCACGGACGCGATCGCGATTTCCATTTCGCGTCCGGCGCCCAAAACCGCCACATCATCCCACCCAAACTCGCGATCGTGGAGATCAAGGCCAACGAGCGGGTGCCGTACTGGGTCACCGACCTCGCCGCCCGCATCGACATGTCCGTCATCCGGGTATCCAAGTACTGCCAGTCGGTGCAGGCCTTCGGACTCGCGCCGCGGTCGATGATGGGCGCCCCCGAACTCATCACCCCCGATCCCTCGACACCCGTGGACGCCTTCGGCGAATTCCAACCCGCAACAAACTGATCCGGAAAGGCTATTGTGACCATCGATCTACAAGATCTCAGCGGCACGTTCACCGTGTTCGATGTCGCCGCATCCCTGGCGTTGTCCTTCGTGCTGGCGGCGATCATCGGCTGGGTCTATCGCTTCACCCACAAGAACGTCTCCTACAGCCAGTCCTACGTCCAGACCCTGGTGATGGTGTGCATGGTCATCTCGGTCATCATGCTCGTCGTCGGATCCAATATCGCCCGCGCTTTCGCCCTGGTCGGGGCGCTGTCGGTGATCCGCTTCCGCAACGCCATCAAGGAGACCCGCGACGTCGGCTTCATCTTCCTGGCCATGGCGGTCGGGATGACCACCGGAACCCGCTTCTACCTGCTGGCCGTCGTGGCGACCGTGGTGATCTGCCTGGTGCTGCTGATCATGTACCGATTCAACTGGTTCAAGCTGGATGTGCAACGCCAGGTCGTCAAGGTACAGGTTCCGCCGGAGCCGGAGTACACCGCTCGCGTGGAGGACGTCCTGATCGAGTACTGCACCGAATTCGAACTCGTCTCAACTGAATCCGCTCGCTCGGGCGCTCTCAACGAGCTGTACTACACCGCCCAGTTGAAGAAGAACCGCAAGGCCGGCGAGTTGATCGCGGCCCTGAGCGCGGTCAACAGCGGGCAACGCGTCACCGTCCTGACCGGCTACGACCAGACCGACCTCTGATGTCCGAGGCCGAGCATCGGGCGGCCGCCTCTGCATCCAGACGGCCGCTCGTCCACCGCATCCCGGTCCGGCTACGCCAGTACTGGAAGCTGCTGGCGGCGATCGTGGCGGCCATCCTCGGGTTGGTCGCCACGCTCGGCGATACGGTCATCCGCCCCTACATCACCAGCGATATCGCGGTGATGACCTCGGACATCACCGAGAACATCACCGGCACAGTGGATCTGTTCGACAGCAGCGTGCCGCACAACCTGGCCATCGATCTGACCGATGCCGAGTACAGCGACATGATCAACGCCTACGCCAAGGACGGAGAGAAGAAGTGGGTGAACGCCGACATCACGATCGACGGCCTGTTGATCACCGATGTCGCGGTCCGGTTGAAGGGCAACTCGACGCTGATGGGGTTGCGCAAGAACAGTGACATCCGGCCACCGGACGGTGCCGGTGGCGGCGCACTACAGGGCGATGCGATGAACATGGTCAGCGCGACGGCCGAGGACCCGGCGTCGCTGCCGTTGCTCATCAGTTTCGACCAGAACGCCGAGGGCCGCGGATACCAAGGTATGACCGAACTCTCGGTGCGCCCGGGCACACCGGTGCTCAACGAGGCACTTGCCTTGTCCTTGACCGCCGCTTCCGGCCAACCCACCCAGCGCTATACCTACACGACGTACACGATCAATGGACACACCACGACGCGTCTCGTACTGGAGCACCCCGATGACCTCTACGCCGACGCCCTATTCGCATCCGACGGGTACCTGTACAAAGCTGACGCCAACTCGCGGCTTGAGTTTGTCGGCACCGACCAGTCCGACTACGCCGGTCAGTTCAAGCAGATCAACGCTGCCGACAGCGGGAACCTTCAGCCGCTGATCAACTTCCTGCGATGGCTCGATGGTGCTGATGATGCGGAATTCGACGCCCATCTGTCCGACTGGGTCGACGTCGAGTCCTTCGCCCGCTACCTGGCCACCCAGAACCTGCTCGTCAACGCCGACGATATGGGCGGTCCGGGCCAGAATTACTACCTTTGGTATGACCTCCATACCGAGAAACTCAGCGTCGTGTCATGGGACCTCAACCTTGCCATGCAAGGTGATGCGGCCACCGGCCCGCACGATGAGGTGAAGATATCCATGCCCGGCGGGGCAGCCGGTGACAAAGCACCCCCCGAAGGTGTCCCCGGGGGACAGGGGATGCCGAATTTCGAGAATCAACTCAAGACCCGGTTTCTGAAGTCGACGGCGTTCACACATATCTATGACGACGCCTACTGGGAGCTCTACGACCGGATGTACGGTGCCGGTCACGCGCATCGGGTCCTCGACCAGATTGGCGCCGCGATACCCGTCACCGATGGGCTCGGGGCGGAAACACGGGACGCCGCTGTCGATTCCATGCACACCTGGATCGACCAGCGGGTCACGGCACTCGATACGGTTGCGGCCGGCTGAGCTGTAGTTCTGTTGACGACGGTTGGCGGGCGGGTTACGGGCTCGTCGCAATCGAGGGTGTGGTGGTATTGCGAAGCGCTCTGTTCGTGGCAAGAAGTGTCAGAGGGCGCGCAGGGCCACGCGCGTCTGCGTCTGTGCCGCCCCGCACTCCTTTTTCAGTCGGCGTAGCAACAGATCGAGCGCGCGGGTGTCCGGGACGTATGCCCGCAGCAGGTAGTCGTAGGGGCCGGTCATGTGGATTGCGTCGACGATCTGGCGGTCGGTCTCGATCAGCGTGGTGAAGGTGTCGTAGTCGGTCTCGGTATCGAGGCGGACGTCGATGAAGACCTCAAGGCCGCCGCGAGGACCGGGTACGTCCTGGCCGGCGAGGATGGTGTAGCCGAGGATGACCCCTTCGGTTTCCAGCCGTCGCACCCGCGCCGCCGTGGCGTTCGTGCTGAGCCCGACCTGACGGCCGATCTCGCTGAACGAACGACGGGCATTCTCCCGGAGAAGACCGAGAATCTGCTCGTCTATCCGATCCATGCTTGGTAGATTAGCTGCTACGCGGCGAATTTGTCGGTGCCGCCGGCCGACACTTTCTCACACTGGACCAATGCTGGATGAGATCTGGACCCCGGCCGCCGCGGGGGTCGTCGCCGGACTCGGCGCGGCGATGCCACTTGGCGCAATCGCGGCGCTGTTGTTGCGCGAGGGACTGGTGAATGGGTTCCGGGTGGCCGCTGGCGCAGCTGCCGGGGTAGCGACGGTAGACCTGGTCTACTGCACGATCGCGACGCTGACCGGCGCGACCTTCGCTTGGGTGATCGATGATCACCGCGGAGCCTTCCTGCTCGCCTCGGGACTGTTGATCGTCGCCATCGGCGTGAGGCAGCTGTGTCAGGGCCTGAAGCAAGGTCCCCGAGTAGCGCAGGAAGTCGAACGGGCCTCGGCGCGCAGGGCGTTTGGCCGGTTCGTCGGTCTCACCGCGATCAACCCGATCACTTTGGTGTACTTCGTCGCCTTGTCCGGCGCAGTGACCACTTCCGGTGGCTCATGGGTCAGGTCAATCATTTTCGTCGCCGCGGTCGGCGGTTCCTCGCTCGCTTGGCAGCTCCTTCTCGCCGGGGTCGGTTCGAGGGTCGGTGCGTCGGTGAGCCTGAGCGCTACTCGCGTCATCGGTGTCATCGCTTCGCTACTCATCGCCGCTCTGGGCGCTGTGGTCCTGATCAATGGCGCTGCCGCACTTGGATAGCCGTCGCTCGAACGGTTCGAGATTCCGTGGTGGCCGATCGCGCCATCGGGAACTGCGGCGCACGGATCGTTCGATCCGTGCGCCGCAGTCGTGTGTACGTCAGTGCGCGGGTGCCGACAGGTCGTACAGCGTGATGCCGTCCACCGTCTTCGCGGTGTAGTGCTGTTTGACCCAATCCGAGATCTTGTCGGACTCCGACTTCGATCCGGATCCACCACCGAAGGACGGCATTCCCGGCCGTTCCGACAAGTAGTAGTAATGCACGAGCCCATCGCGGACGTAACCCTGGAACTGCTCCAAGGTCGGCGCCGGATCCCCACCACCGAATCCGCCGATCGGCATCACCGGGTGGCCGGTGGCCAGTTGGTAATCCGAGGCGTCCAAAGATCCGGTGGTCGCGGCGACCCATCTGTAATCGCCGGCATTGGCCATCAACAGCCACGACACGTCTGCGGAGACCTTGCCCCCGCCGGGGCCCCACGCGGGCGTACCCGACTTGTCACCGGGAGCACCGGGACCGCCCCCCGGGAATCCCGGCATCCCACCGTTCTTCGACGACGGTCCCGCGGTGATCACCGGACCACTGTGCGCGGTGGTCAGGGTCTGGACGCTGTACGCCACCGGTCCTGCCGTGGCGGCGACCACGGCCAGCCCGGCCGCGAACACCTTGAGGTCGCGGGCGGCGACGGTCAGGCCGGGCCGGATCAGCGAGGCGAGCAGCATGCCGACCGCCAGAGCGCCGGTGGCCACGACCACCCACCGCAACCACGGCAGGAAATCGGGTGCTCTGCCCAGCAGCACCCACGCCCACGCCGCAGTCAATGCGACCACCGAGGCCAAAACTGCAGTCACCCAGCGCTTCTCACGGTTGCGCCACAGGTGTGTCACGCCGATGCCCACCAACGCGGCGACGGCCGGCGACAGGGCGACGGTGTAGTAGTCGTGAAAGATCCCCGACATGAAGCTGAACGTCAGGGCCGTGACGACCAGCCATCCGCCCCAGGCGAGGTAGGAGGCGCGCCTCGGATCGATCCTGTCCGCTCGCCCACACAACACGAGACCCGCGACCAGCAGTATCAATGCCGCCGGCAGCAGCCAGGAGATCTGGGTGCCGGATTCCGTGGTGAACAACCGCGTGATGCCGGCCTGCCCGAACATCGGGGCGCCGGGACCGCTGGGACCGCCGTGGCCCACACCCGCGGGCATCCCACCGCCACCGCCGGCACCGCCGCCCAGGATCCGACCGAGTCCGTTGTAGCCGAGCGTGAGCTGCAGGAAGCTGTTGTTCGACGATCCGCCGATGTAGGGGCGATCGGACTTCGGCCAGAACTCGACGAGCGCGACCCACCACCCGGCGGCCGCGATGGCGGCCGCCAGCCCGGCGAACAGTTGGACGATTCGCGTCCGCAAGCGAGGCGGAGCGGCGACCAGATAGGCGATCGCCAGGCCCGGCAGGATCAACATGACCTGCAGTTGCTTGGTCAGGAATCCGAAGCCGATCAGTACACCGCACAACACGACCCATCGGGTGCGCCCACTGTCGATGCCGCGCAGCAGCGCCCAGGTCGCAGCCACCATCAGGAATACCAACAGGGCATCCGGATTGTCGTAGCGGAACATCAGCGTGGCCACGGGTGTCAGCGCGAGTACCGCGCCGGAGATCAGTCCTGCACCTGGGCCGAAAGCCCTTCGCACCGTGGCGTATAGCAATGCCACCGACGCCACACCCAGCAGCACCTGCGGTATCTGAAGGGCCCAGGAGTTCATGCCGAACAGGCGGGTGCTGATCTCCATGACCCATAACGACGCGGGTGGTTTGTCGACCGTGATCGAGTTGCCCGCGTCCGAGGAACCGAACAGGAATGCCTTCCAGCTCTCGGTGCCTGCCTGCACGGCGGCAGCGTAGAAGGAGTTGCCCCAGCCGTTGCGGCTGAGCCCGATGGTCCAGCACACGGCGGTGGCCAGGAGCAGCGCGATGAGGCCGGGCCGGGCCCAACGCGGGTCCGCCGTGTCACCGAGTTGTGCAGCGTCGCCGGTGCAATCGGTCGTGTCTGCTGCAGCAGTCATAGTTTCTCTCCGGTCACGTAGGGGCTGGAATCAGCGGTTCGGGTGAAAGACCCACGAGCGCAACACGATGAAGCGCAGCACGGTGGCGACCAGGTTGGCCGTGACGAGCACACCCAACTCGAGCCAGTGCGGGGTGGGGTGGACCAGCGCATGAACACTGGCCAGCGATCCGCCGGTGATCAGCAGCGCCATCCCGAAGACCAGCAGGCCCTCACCGTGATGACGGGCGCGGCCCTGCTGCCCGCGGATACCGAAGGTGAACCGACGGTTGGCTGCGGTGTTGGCGATCGCCGTCACCAGCAGCGCCACGAAGTTGGCCGTTTGCGATCCCAGCGCGGTGTGCAGCCCGCTGAAGATGAGCAGATACGCCAGGGTGCTGATGACGCCGATCGCCCCGAAGGCCGCCAGTTGATAGATCGTTCCCCGTGCCGGGGCGACGTGCTCCCGGCCGACCCGCAGGTCCGCAGCGACCTCGTCGACCGGGATGCGGCCCAGGGCGAAGCCCTTGCGCATCCGGGCAATCCCCTTGAGGTCGGCGGTGGCGGTGGCGACGATGTCGACCCGGCTGTCGGGGTCGTCCACCCAGTCCACCGGCACCTCGTGGATGCGCAGGCCGGCCCGCTCGGCCAGCACCAGCAATTCGGTGTCGAAGAACCATCCCGTGTCCGCCACCAGGGGCAGCAGCCGGTGCGCCACGTCCGCGCGGATCGCCTTGAAGCCGCACTGGGCATCGGAGAACTTCGCCGACATCGTCGTCTTGAGGATCATGTTGTAGCAGCGCGAGATCACCTCGCGCTTGGGGCCGCGCACCACCCGTGATGTGCGGGCCAGCCGGGTACCGATCGCCAGGTCGGAATGACCGGAGATCAGCGGAGCCACCAGGGGACCCAGGGCAGCGAGGTCGGTGGACAGGTCGACATCCATGTACGCCAGCACGGGGGCATCCGAATTCGACCAGACCGCGTTCAGCGCGCGGCCGCGCCCCTTCTGCTCCAACCGGACCACCCGGACTCCATCGAGTTCTTCGGCGAGCTCAGCGGCGATGCGAGGGGTGTCGTCGATACTGGCGTTGTCGGCGATGGTGATGCGCACCGGGTAGGGCAGGGTCTCGGCCAGGTAGCGGTGCAACCGACGCACCGAGCCCGACAGGGCCGCCTGCTCGTTGTAGACGGGCACCACGACGTCGAGAACCGGGACGCCGCGGCGGGCGGCATCGGCCAGCGCGCTCGACCGCGAAGGCGTGGACACGCCACTTTCGAGGGCCGCGGAATCAATCAGCATCTTGGTCATGACCATGATCATGGGGCCCGGGCATGAGCGGGATATGGGACAAACATGTGCGAAAGCTATGCGATGGGGACCGCGCCCGCCGGGGTCCCCGCGACCGCCGAATCAGGCCACTACGCGCCTTCGGTGCGGATCTGGTGCGCCCCCGGCGTGGGCTGGTACGTGGTCGCATCGGTACGGAACTCGGCGCCGCTGTAGCGCTCGAGCAAGCTGGACACCTTCCGGGTGAGGCGGCGGTCGGCAAGGTCACTGAGATAGGGCACGCGCTCGGCGATCGCGTAGGGCAGCATCCGCGCCACGACATACAGGAGCGCGGCGGCCGCACGGACACGATCCGCGCGGGTGATGATCACGCCCATCTTGGCAGCCCTGGCGGTGTCGCCGCTGATAAAGGTGCGGATGAAGAACAGCTTGCTGAGGCTGCGCTCGAACGGTTCCCGGATACGGGTGCTCAGTGAGTCCTCCGGCTCGAATCGGGCACCCATGGTGCCGGCCACCAGACGGCCGCAGGTGTCGTCGTCCCACCCGGCCCGCAGCGTCGCGTGGCGGGTGGCCATCACATCCACGATTTCCTGTGGGGTGGTGGGCAACAACTCCTCGGGTAGGCCGAGCAGGAAGCATCGGTACCGATAGAACTCCACGCGGGCCCGTTCGTCCGCGGTGAATTCGCGACGCCCCGTACCGACGATCTTCAACGCCAGTGCGAACATCGCCGCGTTACCCGCCGGCATCTGATCGGCCTGTGGGATCGGCACACCGTATTCGCCACTGTCCCAACGGCCCTTACGCATGACATTGATCCGGACCATCGAATGCATCAACCGCACCATCGCCGCACTCTTGAAGCTGTACCCGTCGCGCGCGAGAGCGCCGGGCAGAACCGACGAGACGAAGAACGCCGCCGTCTCCTTGACCCGTTTGCCCGAGGTTCGTTCGCTGAACGCACCCGTCACGGCCATCGGCAGCGCCGCATACTTGTTGACGAACGTTCCGAGCAGACCGCCGCGGATGACGTAGGGCAATACGTGGGCGGTGGCATTACGTTCCAGACGCGCGCCGCGCTCCACCAGATCCAGGTCGATCCACTCCGGGACACTTTCCATGTCCTCGATGAAATCGACCAATTCCGTTGGGGCACCGTCGACTTGATCAACACCCTTATCGCAGGCCTCGACCAGCATGTCGACCAGACGCTTGAATCCGTACTCGAACATCAACCCGGCATACGCATCGCCGACGCGATCCCCGAGCAGCGTGTAGTCGGCGACCACCGACACCAACTCGGCGTTGGCGAGTAGCCGTGGACGCTGATCGGCCAGTTCATCTCGCATCTGAGCCGGAACGTTCGGATCGGTGGTGAAGCGCAGCGGCATCGTGTCGAAGTCGATCGAACCGTAGATCTCGGGCTGCGCCTCGCGTTGGCCTCGAATCCGAACGGCCCGCTCCTGTGCGGTGAGCATTCCCCGTGGTCCTCTTTCTCGTCGCCGGCAGCTACGCGCCTCCCGATGCCAGGTTGGCACTGAGTGCCAGGTTAGTCCGTGGCGGCAGCGAATGCCAGCGTGAGTCGTCACGACCGCATCGCAGCGCCGGGCCGACTCAGCGACCCCGATCTAAGTACGGCGCAGGCGCAAGGGCCGCGAACGCTTCATCGAACAACGCCGAAATCGAATCGCCGCCCCCCGATTGCGCCCAGATCTTTCCGGCAGCCCGATACGCACCAGTGGCCGCGGCGACGATCACCGGCAGATACAGGTCGTTTCCGGAATGGGCGAGTCGGGTACGAGCCGCGGCGACGAGGCCGGCCTGCCATCGATCGACGCGATCAAGGTAGCGAAAACGCAGGGTCGGCGACTTCTCGATCAGCGCCAGAAACGCCAACGCGCGCGCGTGATCTTCGTCGACCCACTCCACGAACGGGGTCAGGCTGTGTCGAAGTGCGGTCCAGACATCCTCGTCGGGCGGCCGGGACAGAAAAACCTCACAGCCGATATCGGACAACACCGGCAGCTGCGAGATCACGATGTCTTCCTTGGTCTTGAAATACCGAAAGAAGCTGCGCCGGGACAACCCCGCCGCCGCGCATATCTCGTCGACCGTCGTCTCATCGAAACCCTTGGCGAGGAACAACTGCGTTGCCATCTCGGCGACCTCAGACAGCATCCGGTCCTTCATCCGGCGCTGAAGGGATTCTCCGGCACCGCCTGGGGTGATCATGTTCGCAGTCTAGTGAGCGCGGTACCTGCCGAGACCGTCCGCGATCGATCGGTCAGCGGGTGAGATCCGGGCGGTCGAGAATGAGATCGGCTGCGCGCAGGGCGATCATCATGGTGGGCGCGTTGGTGTTGCCCGAGGTGATGGCCGGGATCACCGACGCATCCGCGACGCGCAGCCCGTCGACTCCGCGCACACGCAGATCGGGACCGACGACCGCGCCGTCGTCAGTTCCCATCCGACACGTGCCGACCGCGTGGTAGATGCTGCTCTCGGCGGTGGCGAGCCAACGCCGCGCATCGCCGCCGAACGGGTTGAGCGGGGCGCCGGTGACCCCGCGCATCGCCCGCTGAGACTCGACGAGGTCACGGGTGAGTTCCGCACCCTCCAACAGCTTTCGCACATCTTCGGCCCGGCCCAACCGGTCGAACTCGATATAGGGTTTGCCGCCCCGGACGCGCACCCTCCCCCGGCCCTGGGGATGCATCAGCACCGTGTAGGCCGTGAACGCATCGGAGCGCTTCAACTTGGCTCGGCCGCTCACCGGATTGAGCTCGTAACTGGCCGGGGTCACCGCAATCTGGAAATCCTCGGTGAACAGCTGGGCCTCAAAGGGTGTGGTCGTCAACGGACCCTCGCCACGAGCACGGAAAGCGCGAACCGCCTTGGCAAGACGCACCGGGCCCATGGTGTTGATCGTCGGCACCTTCGAGGCCCAGCGTTGCGTGACGACGAGATGGTCGTGGAAGTTCTCCCCCACCCCCGGCAGGTCGGCCACGCCGCCGCCCGCGGCGATGCCGGAGTTCATCAGAAGCGCGGCAGAGCCGATCGCGCCGGCGCACAGCACGACCTCTTGGCGCGCCCGAATGACACGATCGCCGACCTGCACCCCGACCGCGCGCCCGTTCTCGACGATCACTCGCGTCACGGTGGTGCGTGTCAGGACGCGTGGGCGCTGTTCGCGGGGCAGGCCGTGCAGGAATTCCCGACCCGAGGAGCTGCGGTAGCCGCGCCGTTGGTTGACCTGGCTGCGCGCCACTCCGGCTTGGTCCGCGCCGTTCGGATCGGGGTTGCGCCGATGCCCGGCATCTACCGCTGCCTGAATGAACGCGTCATCGATCTCGTGGTGATGGCCGCACCACGAAACCGCGATGGGACCGCAACCGCCTCGATAGTCGTCGGGACCCTCGACCCAGTTCTCCAGCGCCTTGAAGTGTGGGAGCACCTCGGGGTAGGACCAGCCGGTCGCGCCGGCTCGCGCCCAGCCGTCGTAGTCGGCTCGCCGCCCCCGGGCGTAGACCATGGCATTGATTGATCCGCTGCCCCCGACGATTCGCCCGCCGGCGAAGGCACCCGCCTTCCCGTCCCTGCTCGGTTCGGGTGCGGTGGGGTATTTCCAGTTGGCCGTGGCGTAGAGCGTGACGATACCCAGGGGCAGCGCCACGTCTGGGCGTCGATCGGTGCCGCCCGCCTCAAGGAGGATCACACTGGCCCCGGCCGCGCAGAGCCGACTTGCGAGGATGGATCCGGCGGACCCCGCCCCGACCACGACGTAGTCCGCTAGATCGTGCTCGCTCATGCCGAGCTCCTCTCAACGCGTGAATGCCGGGTCAACCCGCCATCCGGCCAACAGCATAATTTAACATGCATTCGAAACTTGCCGATCGGTTATCGGCGACTGCGCGCACCACCACCGGCACCCCAGGCCGAAGTCGCTATTGTCAACGTGCTCCCCACGCGTTGAAGGACAAGCACATTGACCAACGACATCGACTCCATCGTCGCAGCCCGCCGGTCCGAGCGGCTACCAGCCGATGCGGCGACGACACTCACCCACCTGTTGGCCGTCCGCGTGAGTTGTCGTGCGTTTCGACCGGAACCCGTTGCCGAGCAGACGATCCGCGAGATTCTGTCCACTGCACAGTTGACGGCATCCTGGTGCAACAGCCAATCCTGGCAGGTGGCGGTCGCCGGCGGCGCAGGAACCGATCGCCTCCGCGCTGCGCTGTACACCGCAGCGTCGAGCGGTGACACCGCAACGCCCGATATCGCGTTTCCTCGCGAGTACCGCGGCGTCCATCGCGATCGCCGCCGCGAGAGCGGGTACCAGCTGTACAACGCGCTGGGTATCGAACGCGGCGATCACCAGCGTCAGAGGGAGCAGACGCTGCAGAACTTCACCTTCTTCGGTGCACCGCACGTGGCGATCATCCACACCGATGAAGCACTGGGGCCATATGGTGCGGTCGACTGCGGCGGCTACGTCAACAACTTCCTGCTGGCTGCGGCCGCACGCGGAGTCGGCAGCATCGCCCAAGCCGCCCTGGCGATGTACCCCGACGTTCTCCGCACGGAACTCGGCCTCACGCCGAACCGTACCGTCGTCTGTGGCATTTCCTTCGGCTACCCCGACCTCGACCACCCGTCCGACAGCTACCGCACCACGCGCGCCCCGCTCGACGAGGTCGTCGAGTGGGTCAATTCCTGACCGTGACCGCACGGTCGGCAGCGGGTGGCGTTCCGCCCACCCGCGGACGTTCCCTCCCGCACAGTGAGTTCGTTGCGCTCTAAACTCGGGAACGTGCACATCCGAGGTGGCCCGCAGGTCGCGCCAGGTCGACGCTCGAGACGCCAGGGGCGTGGTGCCGGCGCAGCTTCACCGGTGGCGCGGTGAGTACGCCCTCGCGGCGGTCGCAGCGCGAACGCGTCGAAGAGTCCTCGCGGCGGTTGGCAGAAGCCGCCATCGAGCTGATCGCGGAGAAGGGCTACAGCAATACCACCGCCCAGGAGATCGGGATCCGGGCCGGGTACAGCCGTGCGATGGTGCGAGAGCGGTTCGGGTCGAAAGAGGCGCTGCTCGAAGTGATCCTGCGCGACTACGAGGGCCGCATCGATGTGCCGCGCGAGCCCGACACCTCAGGTCTACAACGCGCGCTGGCCCCGATCCTGGCCCTGCGCGATTTCGCGGCCGAGGATCCGCGTCTGCTGCGCGCGGTGTTGAGTCTGAATTTCGAAGCGCTGCATGACCACGACGTCCTTCGCGGCCGGATTCGGGCCTGGCTCGTACAGCTGGCGGACGGTATCCGCAAGGCGGTCGTCGAGGGTCAGGCCGATGGCTCCATCTCCGATCATCGCGATGCCGACGAGGTCGGTTCGGAGCTGATGGCCACCGGTATCGGCTACGCCTACGCGTGGATTCTGGACCCGCGCACCGTTGACTTCGAAGCGGTGTTGACACGCTGGCACGACCGGGTCGCCGCCCGACTGGCCGCCCACGTGTAGCAGCGGGCGCAGTCGCCGGACTCGGATTACGTTGGCCGGCTATTCCGAAGAGTGCGGGACGTTCTGGAGACGGAGCTGACCGTGAGCCATCAGCCGGGCCGATTCGTCCTGGATGCGGATCTCCCAAAGCTGTTGCGTACGACCACGGTGTACCGGCAGGGCGGTCGCCGTGAGGTTGGCACCGCGGGTGACGGGGCGAAGGAAGTCGGTCTGGTTGGCCAGCCCGACGACCTTTCCCTGTTCGCCGTACCAGAGTCCGGCACCGATGCTTCCGGCGGTTTCCACCACGGCACAGTAGACGCCCCCGTGGACGTTCCCGTAGGTCTGTAGGTGGCGGTCATCGATGGTCCAGCTGATGTCGACGCGGTCGGGGTCGGCGTGGTCGAGTTGGAGTCCGAAGGCCTGGTTGGGACCGATCGACATGAAGGTGGCCAGCATTTCGTCCTGTGCGGCTGATGGTGAGTACTGAGTGCTCATGAGGTGAGTCCTTCGATCTCTTGGGGGGTGAGCCAGCAGGCGTGGACACCGAACGGCACGCGTTGGGGTAGGTGGAGGCGGGCGAGCTCGGTCATCGTGCGTGCGTCGATGACGATCAGTTCGGCGCTGTGATCGTCCATGAGCAGGTCGACCAGGTATCCATCGTCTTCGCCGGAAGCGTTGGGCTTGGGAATGAAAAGGGCCTCGCCGCCGTACATTTCGCCGTAGTCGAGGTAACCGGTCTCAACTTCGTCGATGAGGTCGTATTTCAACACGCCCCTACCCATGTAGCCGTCGCCATGCTCGTCGAGCAGATAGCAGTAGCGGCTTGGTTTGCCGACGTAGTCCAGATTGAGACTCGGCCGCTCGTAGCCGTGGTCGATGAGCAGGGTCTGTGACGAGATCTCGTTCGTGTCGAGGTTCAGCACCCAGGACCACACCTGGGCCGGGGGCTCCTCAGGGGTGTGGATGGGGACATCGGCAGGATAGGAAGGGAAAGCAGGTGAATAGAGCACGATCTCCGCTGCGCCATCTTCACCGCAACGCTCCCAGGCGTTGATGACGTGCCAGACGGTGGCGGGACGGTCGGTTTCGAACCACTGCACCACGGTGCTCTCGTCGAACTGGCGCGGTAGCACCCCCCAGCGCATGCGGTAGTCATCGTCGAACCGGAAAACGCTACCGTTCGGTTGCGTCAACCCTTCCGGATTCAGTCGGACCGAGATGTCCGGAAAGATCAGGTAGTTCTCCGTCAGGAAGAAGTCGTGTAGCCAGCCCATGCGGTCGGCTGACGCGCCATGAACGGCGGATTGGCGGACGAGCCGACCTTGGCTTATCAACCCGGCGATGATCTCGCCTGACGGTTGAATGCTCAGGTTGTAGACGTCACCCGTCGCTGGCTGGATGCGGGGATGGGCCGAGAACGGCCCTTCCCATTCGCCCTGCCAGGTTTCGATGCGGCCGGTGCCATCGATCGTGAGCCGTCCGTCGCTGATATCGGTGTTGAGGACGAAGGCGTGACCGGTTTCCTGCAGGCAGTAGAGCTTGCCGTGGTGATGGCGTATCGATGTTGATCCTGGGGTGAGCTCGAACGTCGTCAAGTCGGGCAATAGCCCATTTTTCACCCGCTCGGCCACCAAGGCGTTCTTTTCGATTGCGGCCGAGCCGCCGCCGGCGATGTCGGAGAACTCCGGGTACACCTCGCGGCCGGCCTGATGCTCGACCTCGAAGCGGGGCGTGCGGACGTAGGCGTTCGAGTAGGTGGCCGTTCCATCGCGAACCTGAATCTGATGCAGCATCCCCGCACCCGCGAACGCGTGCAGCCGAATATGAGTCGGATCGAATTGGATATTCGTCCCGTTGCGAAGGTAGACACCTTCGAGATCAGTTGGCAGGTCGCCGGTTACCGTGATCGGAGCGTGGCTGAGTTCTGCCCGGACCGGTCGGTAGCCCGCGACGTTGTAGACACTGGATCGGTTGTACTCGGCGACATTCAGCGCAGCTTCGATGGCATCGTCGCGGGCATCGAACAGGCTCTGGCCCCGCGCAGGGGCAGGAACAACTTCAGCGGTGTCCATGTGGTTGCACTCCCTATCTGTTCGGTGTGGCGGTGCGTGGAGGACCAGGTGCATCGGAGAAGCGCGCGAACAATGTGGCGAAGGTCGTTACGTCCCGGGGCTCCCATGAGGTGAGTTCCGCTTTGATCGCAGCTCGTTGGGCGGCGCGGGTGCGGCGCAGTCGTCGATTTCCGTCGCTGGTCAGCTCCAGACGCTGATGGCGGGGATGGGACGGGTCGGCACTGCGCGTGAGCAGACCATCGTTTTCGAGTTCGGCCAGTTGCCTACTCACGGTGGACTTGTCGAGACCGTAGGCACCCGCGAGATCCACAGCATGCGCACACTCGGCCTGCGCAATGAACTCCAAGAGCGTGTAGCCGACAAAACTGAGACCGTCATAGACATCCCAGCCCTGGTTTCTGATGTTGCGAGCGAATGTGATTACGGCTTGGTGGATCTGGTCGATGTCGGAGTCGAGTGCCACAACGTCAATCTAGAGTTGCATGATGCAACTGTCAAGGTTGCATCATGCAACTCACCGGACGGCAGGCTTGTCGGAGGAGAGTTCCTCGCCCGCCCCTCACAGAGCGGTCCGCAATGCTCGCACGGCCCGCACCGCGTCGGTGTCGGCGATGATCGCAAAGCTGCGTTCCATCAGAACCTGAAGCAGCTCTTGACCTCTGGGATTGAGTGTCTCCCAGGAGATCATGGCGAGCAGCGGCAGGGCGATCTGCGCCACGACGGCGATCTGGAACTGTTGCCACGCCCGGTCGAACGGGTAGTCGACGCCCAACCCGGCGAGAGTGTCGACGTATCGGGCGACCAACTCACGCTCGCGCCCGTCCCGCTCCTCGGGGGTGAGCCCCTGGCCGACGAGATAGGCCACGTCCCACATACCGCAGCCGCGGCCGGCGAACTGATAGTCGACGGTGACGTGCGGGCCCGTGTCACTGAAGAAGAGGTTGTCGGCCCGCAGATCGCCGTTGACCAGCGTGGCCGGCTCGGTGAGCGCGCCGAGCAGATCGGGTGCCAGGGTGGCGTACTCCTGAATCAGCTCGGCCAATCCCACTGGAGCACCGGCCCGTCCATGCTCGACGTAGATCGGCCAGCCGGCGGCGGCGCCAACGCCGAACAGGCCCGCCATGCGAGCGTCGTCGATCTGTAGGAAGGCCGGATTCTTGGTGGCTGCGGGTTTCATGCTCCAGCCCCAGGCATGGAAATACGCGAGCTCGTCCAGTACCGCCTGGGCGCGGTCGATGCTCAACCCCGCGAGGTGGTCGGCATTCTCCAGTCCCGCAAGGTCTTCCATGACGATGACGAAGTCGGTGCTGTCGTTCTCGATTGCGGCGAAGTAGTTGCGCGGCGCGCTGATCGGGGCCACGGGTGCCACCTCGCTGTAGAAGGCGACCTCACGGTCATAGAGGTGAATCGACTTGGCCAGTTCGAGATAGGCGGGGTAGTCGGTCGGCCATTTGATGATGACCGTGGCCGGGCCGGCACCGTCGACGTCCAGATGGGCTCGGTACAGGAAGGATGCGAAGCCGACTCCTTCGGCGATTCGCTCCACGCGAACGTCTCGGATGCGCGATCCGGGCGCGATGGCCTGCGCCGTGACGAGGACGTCGGTCAGCCACTCGGCGGTGAGTTCGCCCGCCGAACGGGGGAAACGCGAAATTATTGAAGTCATGTTAGAAAAGTAGTTGTTAACTTGCGCACAAGCAAGTATGAATGTGGTCATGGTTACACACCGCTTGAAGATCGTGGGCAGCCGCGCACTCGTCACCGGCGCCAGCCGGGGAATCGGTGCCGATCTGGCGCGCGGACTGCGACGCTCCGGCGCCACCCTGGCCCTGGTCGCCCGCCCCTCCGAGGAACTGTTCGCGTTGGCCGAAGAACTCGGCGCGAGGGCCTACCCCACCGACCTCACCGATCACGAGGCCGTTCGGGGCCTGCTCGATCGCGTCGAGGCCGATGGTCCCATCGACATCCTGGTCAACAACGCCGGCGACGAGAAAATCGGCCGCTTCGACGAGATGACCGCCGAAACACTGGATTTCATTCTGGATCTGAACGTCCGGGCGGTGGTCGAACTACAGCGCCAGGCTGTCCCGCGCATGGTCGCCCGGGGGCGCGGCCACGTGGTCAACGTGTCGTCCATCGGCGGCCTGATCTGCCCACCCAATCTGGCCGTCTACGCGGCCACCAAGGCGTTCATCACCCATCTCACGGCCAATCTGGCCGCCGAGTTCCATGACAGCCCGGTCGGTTTCACCAAGGTCGAGATCGGTGAGGTGGCCGACACCGGCCTGATGGAGAAGGGGCGCACCGACGCGGTCTTCACCGCGCTGGTGCAGCGGATGTACCGGCTGCACCTGAGCAGATTGATCACGCCGGCAGAGATCACCAGTGCCACGCTGGCAGCCATCGAGAACGGGCGCCTGTCCGTACGACTGCCCCGGCGCATCGGTCTCAGCTCGCACCTCGTCGACGCCCCGCGTGCGCTGACCAGTCTGCTGGCGCGCGATCTTCGTCGTAAGCAGCCCTCGATGGCCGACCGGTGAGCGACCGGGCGGCGAGTCCGCGGACGGTCGTCGAACGCTACAACTACGAGCTCTGGAACGACCAGAACTACGCGGTGGCCGAACAGATCATCGGTGCGGAGATCATCCGCAACACGCCGGGCAGTCAGACCGTACTGACGCACGAGCAGGCGGTGACACGCGTCCGGGACCTGTGGGCCACGGTGCAGAACGTGCACTTCACGCTGTTGCAGATCGTCGCCGACGCCGAACTCTGCTCGATCGTGTACCAGGCGGACATCGTCAACCACGACGGCACGCCCGACGTCATCGCGGCCATCGAGGTCTTCCGGGTGGCCGAGGGTCGAATCGTCGAAGTCTGGAACCCCTGCACCTATGACCATGATCGGTGGCCTGAAACCGCCCCGGAGAGGAACGCATGAGCACGTCCATCACACCGGAACTGGGCTTCTATACCCTTGGCGGACAACCCGAATCGCCGCGGGTGCTGATCGACGAGGTTCGGCAGGCCGAAGCCATGGGCCTTGGGCACGTGTTCATCTCCGAACGCTTCAACACCAAAGAAGCGTGCACACTGTCCGGCGCGGCCGCCGCGGCCTCTGAGCACATCGGCATCGCCACCGGCGCGACCAACCACAACACCCGCCACCCCATGGTCACCGCGGCATACGCGCTCACGATGCACGGGATGAGCAACGGCCGCTTCACCTTGGGTATCGGACGCGGAGTACCACCGCTTCAGGATGCCTTCGGCATGCCCCGCATCACGACCGCGCAGATGGAGGACTTCGTCGGCGTCATGCGCAGGCTCTTCCGCGGGGAAACCGTCGTCGGCCACGACGGCCCGATGGGGCGCTACCCCCTCCTGCGACTGGGCCAGGACTACGACGTCGACATCCCGATGGGCATGGTGGCCTTCGCACCGAACTCACTGGAGTTGGCCGGCCGGGTGATGGACCAGGTCATCCTGCACACCTTCTTCACCGACGAGACCCTGGCTCGATGCGTCCAGACGGTGAAGTCCAGCGCCGAACGCGCCGGCCGCAATCCGGACGACGTCAAGGTGTGGTCGTGTCTGGCCACCATCGGTGACCACATCCCCGAGGAGATGCGGCTGCGAAAGCTCGTCGGGCGGCTGGCCACCTATCTACAGGGCTACGGCGACCTGATGGTTCGCACGAACCGCTGGGATCCCGCAGTCCTGCAACGCTTCCGCGACGACGCGGTGGTCAAGAGCTTCTACGAGGGTGGGCTACAGGCGATCGACAGTCCGACCACGCCCATCGACAAACTCGAACACATCGCGACCCTTCTCCCCCCGGACTGGACGGCACCGGCAGCCACGGGTAGTGCGCCATCCTGTGTCGCCACCATCCGGGAACAACTGGCCCTCGGCGCCGATGGCGTGATACTTCACGGCGCCACCCCTGCCGAGTTGGAGCCGATCCTGGCGGCCTACTAGGTAGCCACCCGTCGACGCCGGGGACTCAAGGCTGTTGTCCGTAGACGTGCTGATATCGGTCGAAGAGCCGGTCGATCGCAGTGTCGGGAAGGGGAACCGGTTCACCGAACTGACGCGCGATATGCACGGTCCTGGCCACATCCTCGAGCATCACCGCGGCTTTGACGGCGTCCTGCGCGTTGGTCCCGACGGTGAACGGTCCGTGGTTGCGCATCAACACTGCCCGGCTGCGGTGTCCGGTGAGGGTCTCGACGATGCCGCGTCCGATGGAATCGTCGCCGATCACCGCGAACGGGCCGACCGGGATCGGACCACCGAACTCGTCGGCCATCGCGGTGATGACGCACGGGATGGGCTCACCACGTGCGGCCCAGGCGACGGCATAGGTCGAATGGGTGTGCACGATCCCGCCCACCTCGGGCATATGCCGGTAGACATAGGCGTGTGCCGCGGTATCGCTCGACGGGGAGCGGTGCGATCCCACCGAACCGGGAACGACCCGGCCATCCAGCGTGCACACGACCATATCCTCGGGACCGAGGTGGTCATAGGACACCCCGCTCGGCTTGATGACCATCAGGTCGGCGCCCGGTACTCGGCTCGACACATTGCCTGCGGTCCACACCACCAGACCGTTGCGCACCAAATCCTGGTGCAGGAGCGCCAGTTCATGGCGAGCCTCGGCGATGGCCGTTTCGGTGCTCATGCCGGCACCCCTGCCGCGCCGGCCCCCACGGTGCCGAACCGGTACTCGGTCCGGCTGCGGTACACCTCACCCGGGTGCAGTTCCACCGACGGGAACTCCGGGCGATTGGGGGAATCGGCGAAGTGCTCCGGTTCCAGGGCGATGGCATCGCCCTGACGGTAGATACGACCGCCCGCTCCGACGACGCTGGCATCCAGGAAGTTGCCGGTGTAGACGTCGAGTCCGGGTTCGGTGGTCCACACCTCGAGCGCCCGCCCCGACTCGGGTTCGACGAGGTGCGCCGCCCTGGCGAATCGGCTGCCGTCCAACGGTTTACGGAGGACGAAGTTGTGGTCGTAGCCACGTCCCAGACGCAACTGCTCATGCCCGGTCCGGATCCGTTCGGAGATCCGTCGGGGTGCGCGAAAGTCGAAGGGGGTACCGTCGACCTGCTCGAACTGCCCGGTCGGAACCAACTCGGCCGTGACGGGCAGGTAGGCGTCGGCATCCACCGTCAACAGGTGCTCCCCCGCGCTTCCCGAACCCTCACCGGCGAGGTTGAAGTAACTGTGCCCGGTCATGTTCACGATGGTGGGCGCATCGGTGGTCGCTTCGAACCCGAGCCGCAGCACATTGGCGTCACGCAGCAATTCGTAGCGCGCCGTGATCGTGACGTTGCCGGGGAAGCCGTTGTCGCCGTCGCAGCTGGTGATGGTCAATTCGAGGCCGCACGCGTGCGGGGTGTCCACGGCTTCCATCGTCCACACACGCTTGTCCACACTGGCGCTGCCGCCGTGCATGGTGCCGAAGGGATCGTTACGGTCCAGCTGGTACGTCACCCCGCCCAGGGTGAAGCTGCCATCGAGAATCCGGTTGGCGCAACGCCCCACGATGGCGCCCAGATAGTACTCATCGGCTTCGTAGGAGCTCAGTTCGTCGTAGCCCAGCACGACATTCGCCGTGTCCCCGTCGTTGCCCGGAACTTCGAGGCGCTGGATGATCCCCCCGAAGGACAGGATCACGACCCGCATCCCGGTCTCGTTCTCCAGGATTCCCCGATGGACCTGGGTGCCGTCCGCGGTGACCCCGAACTCCTGTATCGCGCTGCTGGACCTCATGTGGCTGTCACCTGGTCGGTGCCGGCCGGCGCCGGCTGTTCGAAGATCACGCAGTTCTGCCTGTCGATGTCGGTGTTGATGGTGTCCGGACTCGTCACACTCAGCGCCGACAACGCGGTCGCCCGCGCGTTGGCGGGGATCAGGCCCTGCCCGGCCACCGTGCCGAGGATCAATCCCGCGAGATGCGCGTCACCGGCCCCGGCGGTGTTCTTCGCCGCGACGGTGCGAGGCGCCTGGTGGTGTAGCACCGTACCGTCCCATACCCAGCTGCCCGACCGGCCCGCCGTGATGCAGAAGCTCAACCCCGGATACCTGCCGACCAGCAGACCGACTGCCTGGTCCACCACCGTGCTCGTATTCTCTTTCAGTACAGCGAATTTCACCCCGACGAGCGCGGCCGCTTCGTCGATGTTGATGGAGAGCACATCCACCAAGCCCAGCACGCCGTCGGTGTACGCCTGGCGGATCTCGCCGGAGAGGAACGAGGCGAAGCGGCCGAAGCCGTGCCGGGTCGCCAACTCCAGCAACGCGATGCGCGCAGCCATGGGTACCTCGGGTGCGGCAAGCACGATCCCGTGGTCGGCGTGCTCCACGAACAACGCCGTGGTGGCGTCGATGTCCGCCGGCCCGACGACCGAACTGGCGGTATCGGTGAGGGTCAGGTTGCCGCCGTCGCCGTTGGGATAGCTGAAGCAGACAGAGCTCAGTGTCGGTCGTGTGTGATCCGTGGCGACGTATGAAACGTCCATTCCTTCGGCGGCAAGTTCTGTCAGCACGGTCCTGCCGGCGGCATCATCGCCCACACTGCCCACCGGAACGACCCGCAGCCGCCGGTCCGCAAGCCGGGCGACGTAATGCAGGATGATGTGCAGCTTGCAGCGGTCCTGTGTGTCGACTAATCGGGCAGCCCTGCTCTCTTCGCGTCCGAGCGTGTGGTCGCCCTCCAGCACCAAGGCCGTGCCGACTCCCAGTCCGCCGGTGCCGATCACGATGTCGCATCGGCGTCGGTGGATACCGGTCACAGTGCGGTCACCCAGCCTGGATTCAGCGAGATCGGGTGCTGTGCCGTCTCTTTGGTTGCCGTGAGCATCGCATCGGGGTGGCCCTGCAGCAGGGTGACGGGATACTCGGCGGTGGGGTCACCGAACAGCGCCACCCGCAGCGCGGTCTGCTTCCAGGCACCGGTATCGCTGAACAGACGCACCCGGCGGGCCGCCAGAATCTCGCGCATGCCCAGTGTCACCGACATCGGCGGGACGAATTGGTAAGCGCCGCCCAGGGTTCGCTGCGAGAGCGCGATGATCGTGTCGACATTGTTGTCCTGGATTCGCGCTGTCGAATTCCGCAGGTCGTCCACCGAGATCTCACTGAACGGGTTGCGCCGCGCCTGGTTGTAGGCCACGTGACCGTCCTGTCCCCAACCGCCGTAGGCGAGGTCGGCGGGATTCTCGATCAGTTCGGCCGACATGGCGGCACAAGTGTCCGGTGTCAGCCAGTGACGCTGCTCCACTGCCGGCAGCAGGGCAGCGTCGATCGCACCGTAGAACTCGCGCTCCATGGTTCCGCGGAAGCTGTACGGATGATCGCGCGAGATCTCCAGACCCTGCCAATCCAGACATTCGTCCATGTGGAACACCTCGAGATTGCGCAGACTCACCTTGTCGGCGTTGACGATCCGTGCGAACGGCTCCATCCACGCCATCGGTCCGCACGGCAGGATCATCCGAAAATTGCGTCCTTCGTGCTGCGCCTGCACGACCGCGTCGACGAACTCCCGGGCCATGACGCGGCCCATCTCGGTCCTGTCCTCGACCATCCGGAACGGGATCCGGCGGGCGGGATGGGTCGTCAGCTCGTCCGCGGGAATCGCGCACCATTCCAGCAGCGCGCGCTTGGACAGAGTTTGCATGAAAGTACTCCTTTGTCATGGGGACGGTCGTCGGGTCGAGACCGTCAGGGCATGGGATTGAGTGCATCGAAGGCGCGTTCGGTCGCCTTGTAGAGCGCACCGGTGACGCCGCCATCGCCGCCGAACGCGGCCAACCGCACGTCGGGCATGATCGGCACGAGTTGATCGAGTTCGTCGCGCAGTGCGTCCAAGAGCATCTCGCCACCCTTGGACAGACCACCGGCGATCAGCACGCATTCGGGGTTGATGACGCACACCGCGGCTGCGATGCCCGCCGCGATTCGATGAGTCATGCAGCGGAACACCGCAAGTGAGGCCTGGTCACCTTCGCGGATGCCCCGGAACACGACCTCGGCGTCGACCTCATCCGGGTTGCCACCCGCGAGCTCCCGCAGTCGAGAACCGCCTGGCTCGGTGGCAGCGGCCCGCCCATGTCGGGCCCAGGCCCGTCCGCCGGCGGCCCACTCCCATGCGCCGATGCCGCTTCCGGCGGGCGGGTCATCACCGAAGCTCAGCGGTAGGTAGCCGAGTTCTCCGGCGGCACCGACGGCTCCCGTGACCGGGCTGCCATTGGCGATGATGCCACCGCCGATGCCGATGCCGAGCTGCACGTAGAGGACCGTTCCGATACCCTCCGCCGCCCCGGCCACGGCCTCGGCGAGCACCGACAGGTCGGTTTGGCGTTCGACGAACACCCGCTCCGGTTCGACGTCGAGGCACTCGGCGAAGGCAGCACGCAAATCCGTGCCGTCCCAGTCGAGTATCTGTGGGGCGAGGCTGACCACGTGCGTGCGCGGGTCGACGACCCCAGGGGTGCTGACCACGATGGTGTGGAACTCCGAACTGTCCTCAGGACCACTCTGGCGAACCGACGTCACCGCCTCCCCGACCAGACCGAGAAGGTAGTCCTTGTCGGGCTTCTCCCGGCGAGTGCGAACCTCCTTGGCGGCCAGAACGTCGCCGTCCAGGGTGGCGGTTCGGGCGCTGACCTTGTCGGCGCCCACATCGATACCGAGTACGCATCCGTGCGTGGTCGATATTCTCAGACTCAGTGCGGGACGGCCTTGTTGGCGCTTGGACGGCTCCGACTGATACTCCTCGAGCAGCCCTTCAGCGATGAGGTCGTCACAGATTTCCTTGATGGAGGTCTTCGACAGCTTGATGATGGCACCGAGCTGTGCTCGGGTGACACCTCGCCGGCTGTGCACCACGTCCAGGACCAGCCGGCGATTGCGCGCCCGGGCCCGTTGCGGACTGTCGAAGACCACCATGGAAGTCAGCCTTTCTCGTCGGTGATGTCAATGGGTGAGAGGTCCGGGGCGGCGAGCACCGACGCCGGCTCGCCGCGGAAGTTCGCCAGGAGCGCGGCGGCGGCCGCACATCCGATGACGACGATCGCGGCGATGTTACCGAGGTTGCCCGGATACTCCGGCCACGGGATGAACTGGAAGTACAGCGGCGCCAACAGAATTGCGATTGCGAGCCCGGGGAACACCACATGGAGCACGATATTCGTCCCGCGTTCGGCGCGGTCGGTGAGGTGGTATTTGATGCAGGCGAGGCAGGTCATGATGTAGATGATGATGGCGAACACGGTGATGAGCGCTCCGAGCACCGAGAACGTGGTGACCGGCCCCAGGATGAGTCCCAGGCCGAGAGCGACGATGATCGACACTCCCGTCTGGAAGTAGATGGCGAAGGTCGGAGTCGCGTGGGTGGGATGGGTACTGCCGAAGCGGGCCGGTAGCCGACCCATCCGTCCGAAGGCGAAGACGATTCGGGACGCGGCGATCGTGCCGGCGTTGATGTTTCCGAGGAAGCTGTTGAACAGGGCGAGCAGGACGAGTACCCAGGCGGGGCCCCAGAACTTGTGCGCCAGGTCGATCCACGGACTGTCCGCGGTCGCGAAGTTGGCCATATCGTCGAAGCCCCATCCGATCACCGACGCATAGGAACACAGCACGTAGAAGGCGCCGCATGCCACTGCCGAGTACATGATGGTCCGCGGGATCGTGCGGCGCGGGTCCTTGACCTCTTCGGCCAGTGGCGCGGCGGTTTCGAAGCCCTGAAACGCGAGGATCGAGAAGACGACGGCCTTGAAGATGCCCGTCCACCCCGGCTCGAGCGCGTTCGCGGGATTGAAGACGGCCAGGGTGTTGTGGTGGCCGCCGGCGACGATCATCCACACCGCCAGGACGAGGAAGGTGCCGATCTCCGCCGCGCCCATCACCACACCGGTGGCCGTGGACTGCTGGACGCCGCGAATGTTGAGCAGACAGACCAACAGAGCCGCGGGTATCACGAACACCCACCAGGGGATGTCGACTCCGGCCGCCGCGTTGATGGTGCCGGAGAGGAACTGGCCGAAGAACACGAGAACGATTGGCGCGATGAGTAATTCGAGCGGCGCGTACAGCCATCCGACGAAGGCTCCCGCCCTCTTGCCGAGGCATTGTTCGACGTAGTCGGCGAGGCCGCCGGCCGAGCTGAACACCCGGGCCAATGACCCGATTGCCACGCCCACCAGGAGAATGACGATCAGTGCGAGAAGAACCGCCAGCGGCGTCGCGGGGCCGGCGAACGCCACTGCCACCAAGAGCGAGGACGCGACCCCGGCGGCAGGCCCCATATGCGTCAGAGCCTGGAAGACTCCCGGCACCAAACCGATCGAGTTGCTGTTCAGAGATTGCGCCGGAGGCGCCGGTTGTGCCATTCATGTCTCCCTAATTAGATCGGACAGTGTCCGTATTAATGGAAGAAAGCTAACGCCTACCGCCCGACCTCGCAAGACCTGGGAGTTAAGAACTTGTTACCGCACCATCGAGGGCGCGTCGAGCAGGGCCTCGCATCGAGAAAGCACACCGAATACGGCGCCGCCGCTGCGCCGGACCTGACTCCGGCCGCGATCCGTCAGGGGCGCGTTTGCCGTCTCTTACCCGAGTACATCCGCTCGTCTGCGGTCTTGAGCAGGTGGCTCAGCACGGCTTCCGAATCACCGGTCGGCGTCGGGCCTTCGGCTCGGGCGCTACCGATGCTGACGCTGATGCCCTCGCGCGACAGGAGCTGCCGCAGGGCGTCGGCCACTTGTTCCTTGGTGCGATCCGGCTGAACCGCCACCGCGATCCCGAACTCGTCACCGCCCAACCTGGCCGACACCGCGTGCAGTCCCACCGTGCTGGTGATGCCGGCGGCCACGCGCCGCAGCACCTGGTCACCGTGGTCATGCCCATAGCTGTCATTGATCACTTTGAGGTCGTCGACGTCGACGAGTAGCACATCGACACCGTCCGGCGAGGTTTCGATCAGTCGCCGCGCGCGCAGATCAAAGGCGCGCCGATTCGCCAGCAGCGTCAACGGATCCGTGGTGGCGACCATGTGACTGCGAGCGATCGCCTGACGGATCTCACTGGTGTACAGCCCGTGCAGGAGCACCGTGCCGTTGACGGCCAGCAACAGCACCATGGTCTGCCCGACGCCACCGAGCGGGTCGGTGTCGCCGGCGGCAACCGTCCGGACGCCGAACACGATGATGACGACGCTGGACACCGCGATGTGGACCAGACGGGGTATGGCGGTGAGAAAATGCGCAGCGTAGGCACCCACCACCGCAAACAATGCGGTGCCGAGCAGCGCGGCGGCGGCGTTCTGGAACGCCGCCAGGATCACCGTCAGCCCGGTGTCGGCATAGCCGACGAACAACGTCGGAGCGGGTTGCCAACGCGCGCGCTGCGACCACCACACCGACCCGAGGTGCAGTCGGGTGGTGGCAATGGCGACCGGGAGCGTGGTGAGGGAGACCACCAGCACGACACCTCTGGCCACGGGTGCCTGCGGCCCGTCCGACGAGGCCAGGGAGAACATCGCGATGACACCGAACAGCAGCACGAACGCCGCTATCGCGTACCTGAAAACCGACTCGCGCAACAGCAGGCCGTCGAGAATTTCGCGTTGCTGCAGCCGTGACCGCAACGCCATCATGATCCCCCGATACACCCGTCCCTGGGTCGATAGTAGCCATGCACGGTGGCCTGGGCGTTTCCGCACAGGCATCGCCCGGCCATGCCGTCGCGGAGATCGGGTGTCAGCCGAGGCCGGTCAGCGTTGCCCGGGCCACCTCATCGATGACGTCGGAGACTTCGCCGCGACGCCGCCACGCCGCCAGCTGCCGGCCGGCCCCGTTGCCCTCGGCGAGCACGCGCTGTAATTCCGCAGTCACGGTGTCATAGTCCCCCACGGTCTGCAGCGCCTCTGTCACCCGAGCCAGCAGCGCTTCCAGCATGCGCGGCGCGGGCACCAATGCGTGACTATCGATCAAGTCAACGGCGAAGCCGCCCAAGCCATCTCGTGACGCACGCCAGTACGCCGTGGCCAACGCGTGTCCCGAGACGGGCTCCTGTGACCGGCCGCGCTCGATATCGTCGAGGGCGGTCATCACCAACGCGCGGACCAGCGCGGCCAGCAGCACGGTGTCACCGACCGTCGCGGGCACATCCGCGACGCGCACCTCGACGGTCGGAAACTTCACCGACGGACGCACGTCCCAATAGACCATCCCGTCGTCCAGCGCGGCGCCGGAGGTGAGCATGATGTCGACCAGTGCGTCGTACTCCGCGGCAGAGGCGAAATGCGGTGGCGGGCCCGCACTGGGCCAGCGCGCCCACAGCACGCTGCGCCAGCTCGCATACCCGGTGTCGGCGCCGCGATAGACCGCCGAGTTCGCGGACAATGCCAGCAGCGTCGGCAGCCACGGCCGGAGCCGATTGCTCACCTCGATACCGGTGTCCCGATCCGGGACGGCGACATGCACATGGCATCCGCAGATGCCCTGCTCGTGCGCGATCATCCCGAACCGCTCGGCGATCTTTCGGTACCGCGGGGTGTCGGTGATCGGAAAGTGCTGCGGCACGGTCGGCGGCAGTCCTACCGCCAGCAGTCGGGTGCCGGCATCCGCGGCGGCCTGGGCCGCGCCCGCGCGCAGTGTCGACAGTGCATCGCGGAGCTCTCGGGCACCGTGGACCACCGGCGAGGTCGTCTCCACTTGGCAACTGGTCAGCTCCAACTGCAGATCGAGGCCGCGCTGTTCGGCGTATTTCGCCACGTCACGATTGCGGGGCACGGGTTCTCCGGTGCGGGGATCGACGAGGAGGAACTCCTCTTCGACCCCGACCGTCGGATGCTCAACCATGTCCGGGGATTCCCCCAGGTGGCATGCCCGCAAACCAGCGCCGTTGAAGGACACGTGCTCTCGCACCCTTTCCCGGCGCGGAGCCGGCGAATTCCCGCCGATTACTCTGTTAGTTGCAGTAACGTCGCGGTCATGGCGTGGATCCTCGGTGGTTATCAGAGCGATTTCGCCCGCAACCTGCACCGCGAGGGTGCCGATTTCGCGGCACTGACCGCCGAGGTGGTCCGTGAGACGTTGACCGCCGCGAAGACACGGCCGGCCGATATCGGCGTGGTACACGTCGGCAATGCGTTCGGCGAGATGTTCGCGGCCCAGGGCCACCTGGGTGCCATGCCCGCCACCGTCGAGGACGCGCTGTGGGATGTCCCCGCGTCCCGGCATGAGGCGGCGTGCGCGTCGGGCGGGGTGGCGATCTTGGCCGCGCTGGCCGACCTGCGGGCCGGCAACTACGACAGCGCCCTGGTGGTCGGCATCGAATTGGAGAAGACGGTGCCCGGCGACCTCGCCGCGCAGAATCTCGGCGCGGCCGCATGGACCGGGCACGAGGGTGCGGACGCGAAATTCATGTGGCCCCACATGTTCTCCCGGGTGGCCGACGAATACGACCGGCGTTACGGCCTCGCAGACGTTCACCTCGACGCCCTCTCGGCACTGAATCACGCCAACGCCAAGGCCAACCCGAACGCACAGACCCGGGAGTGGGCGGCAACCACCGACAACCCGGTCGTGGAGGGCCGGATCCGGCGACTGGATTGCAGCCAGATGACCGACGGGGGCGCCGGCGTGGTGCTGGTTTCCGACAGCTATCTGCGCGACCATCCCGAGGCCCGACCGATCGCCCGTATCGACGGTTGGGGGCACCGCACCGTCGGCCTGGGACTGCAGCAGAAACTGGACCGCGCCGAGGCGGATCCGTATGTGCTGCCCCATGTCCGGCGCGCCGTCGTCGACGCCTTCACCCGCGCCCAGGTGACCCTGGAGGATCTGGACGGTTTCGAAGTGCACGACTGCTTCACCCCGAGTGAGTACCTGGCGATCGACCATATCGGTCTCACGGGGCCCGGCGAATCGTGGAAGGCCATCGAGAACGGCGAGATCGAGATCGGCGGCAGGCTGCCGATGAACCCGAGCGGCGGCTTGATCGGCGGCGGTCATCCGGTCGGCGCCACCGGGGTCCGGATGCTGCTCGACGCGGCCAAACAGGTCGCCGGAACCGCCGGGGACTACCAGGTCGACGGCGCGAAAACGTTCGGCACCTTGAACTTCGGTGGCAGCACCGCCACCACCGTCAGTTTCGTCGTCTCCCAGGGGTTCTGATGAACGTAGAAGTGGTCGCCAAGTATCTGTCCACCCTCCCCGAGGAGGACGACCACCCGTACCGCACCGGCCCGTGGCGCCCACAGACCACCGAATGGGATGCCGTGGACCTGCGCGTCGTCGAGGGCGAGATCCCCGGCGATCTGGACGGGGTGTACCTGCGCAACACCGAGAATCCGCTGCATCCCGCGTTCAAGACCTATCACCCTTTCGACGGCGACGGCATGTTGCACATCGTCGGATTCCGGGACGGAAAAGCCTTCTACCGCAACCGCTTCATCCCGACCGACGGCTTCCTCGCCGAGCAGGAAGCAGGTGGCCCGCTGTGGCCGGGCATCGCCGAGCCGGTCGAACTCGCCCAGCGCGATCACGGCTGGGGTGCACGGACCTTGATGAAGGACGCGTCGTCGACCGATGTGACCGTGCACCGCGGGGTCGCGCTCACCAGCTTCTACCAGTGCGGAGACCTGTACCGGATCGACCCGTACACCGGGGACGCGCTGGGCAAGGCGGACTTCTCCGGCGGCTTTCCCACCGACCTGGGTGTCTCGGCGCACCCCAAGGTCGACGGCACCACCGGCGAACTGCTGTTCTTCAACTACGGCAAGCAGGCCCCGTACATGCACTACGGCGTGGTCGACGAGCGCGATGCCCTGGTGCACTACGTCGACGTCGAACTCCCCGGCCCGCGACTGCCGCACGATATGGCGTTCACCGAGAACTATGTGATCCTCAACGATTTCCCGCTGTTCTGGGATGCCGAAATGCTCAAACACAACGCGCACATTCCCCGGCTGCACCGGGATCTGCCGTCCCGGTTCGGGATCTTGCCACGGCGCGGCGGGTCCGGCGAGATTCGCTGGTTCGAGGCCGCGACGACGTATGTCCTGCACTTCACCAACGCCTTCGAGGACGGCGACGAGATCGTGCTCGACGGGTTCTTCCAGGGCACCCCCGAACCGACCGACGCCGGAACCGCCGACGGGATGGATCCGCGGTGGCAGCGGTTCTTCCGGTATCTGTCCCTGGACGGGATGCAGACCCGGCTGCACCGCTGGCGGTTCAACCTGCGCACCGGGCAGACGCGCGAGGAGCAATTGTCCGACAGCTTGACCGAGTTCGGCATGATCAACCCGTCCTATGCGGCCAAGGACTACCGCTACACCTATGCCGCGACGGGCAAACCGGGCTGGTTCCTGTTCGACGGACTGGTGCGCCACGATCTGCACACCGGTTCCGAGCAGCGCTACGCGTTCGCCGACGGGGTGTACGGCAGCGAGACCGCCATGGCGCCCCGCCTCGGGAGCAGCGCCGAAGACGATGGCTACCTCATCACCATCACGACCGATATGACCGCCGATGCGTCGTATTGTCTGGTGTTCGACGCTGCCGGACTCGCCGACGGCCCGGTGTGCAAACTGCAACTGCCGGAACGGGTTTCCAGTGGAACCCACTCGACCTGGGCGCCGGGTTCGGAGCTGCGGCGCTGGCGGGAGTGATGGAGCCCGGCCCGACCGTGAACGCCGTCGGCAGGATGCTCGGCCTGCTCGGTGACGAGTGGACGCTGCTGATCGCCCAGCAGGCGCTGTTGGGCGCCACCCGGTACGGGGAATTCGCCGCGCGGCTGCCGATCTCGAATGCGGCGCTGACATCGCGGCTGGCGAGCATGACGTCCGAAGGGCTGCTGGACCGGGCGGGCCGAGACTATCGGCTGACCAGCAGCGGCCGGTCACTGTGGCCGATGCTGGTGTCCATCTGGGAATGGGAGCGCCGCTGGGTGCCCGAGCATGCGCTGCCTGCGATGTGGCACTCCGGCTGCGGTGCGCAGTGTGCGCCGTCGCTGACCTGTGGCGGCTGCGGCGCGGCCACGACCGAGAAAACCCTGGATGCCCGGTGGGGTCCGAGCGGATCCTGGGCGCGGTCCATGCCCACCGTCGCCACCAGGCGGCGATCCCAGGGCGACCGAGCGGGCCTGTTCCCGCAGACCATGACCATCCTGGGCAACCGGTGGTCCTTCGCCGTCATGGTCGCCGCCTTTGTCGGCACCAGCCGGTTCACCGATTTCGCCGCCCAACTCGGCGCCCCGCCCGGCTCCCTGTCCGACCGGCTGCAGATCCTGGTGGCCAACGACGTCCTGACCACCACCGACGGCCGCTACCGATTGACCGAGAAGGGCCGCGCGGTGCTGCCCATCCTGGTGACCGCCCTGGACTGGGCCCAGCGCTGGCTCGCCACACCCGAGGGCCCGGCCGTCGAGCTCACCCACACCACCTGTGGCGCCGCCTTCCATGCCGTACTGGCCTGCGATCAATGCGGGGAGGTCCTGCACGGAAGGTCGGTCGGCATCGTCCCCACCGCGTAGCCGGACCACCACACATGCTGCGCCACACCGGGTATCGGTGGTCACCTGGTGAAAAAATTCTCGAACTCAGGACTGGCACTCTCGCATCGAGAGTGCTAAAAATAGAACTGCACAGTGATTTGGCTGCCCGCCAGGGTGGTGGGCTCTTGAGCGAATGAGGAGGTGGATTACTGTGCTCCGTTTCGATCCGTTCAGTGACCTTGACGCCCTGACCCGCGGGCTGCTCACCAGCCAATCCGGATCATCGCGCACCCCCAGGTTCATGCCCATGGACCTGTGCAAGATCGATGACCACTACGTTCTGACCGCGGATCTTCCCGGCGTCGATCCCGGCTCGGTGGACGTCGATGTGGACAACGGCACGCTGACCATCTCGGCCCACCGCACGGCCCGCACCGATGACTCGGTCCAATGGTTCGCCAACGAGCGGTTTTTCGGCAGTTACCGCCGGCAGCTCTCCCTCGGCGAAGGCATTGACACCTCAGCCATTTCAGCGACGTACGAGAACGGTGTCCTCACCGTCACGATCCCGCTGGCCGAACGGGCCAAGCCGCGCAAGATCGATATCGCGCACGGCGGCGGCCAGCGATCCATCGAACCGAATACCGTCGACTCACAGTGAGTCGCAACCGCCGGGGGTGGCGTCACAGCCCACCCCCGGCGGCTTCACGCGCGCTGTAGCCGGAACCGCAGGTTGTTGCGCACCGCCGGCCACTCGATATCCAGAATCGAGTAGACGACGGTGTCCCGGCGCGATCCGTCGGGCAGCAGCTGGTGACTGCGCAGCACCCCGTCCAGTTTGGCCCCCAGCCGCTCGATTGCCGCGCGGCTGGTGGTGTTGAAGAAATGGGTGCGGAATTCGACTGCCACACAGTTCAACTCGTCGAAGGCATGGCCGAGCAACAGAAGTTTGGCCTCGGTGTTCACCCCGGTGCGGCGCACCGAGGCGCGGTACCAGGTGGCCCCGATCTCCAGTCGCCGGTTCGGCCCGTCGATGTTGAGGTAGCTCGACGACCCGACCAGAGTTCCGTCCAGGGCCCGCACCACGAAGGAGAACGCGGCCGGGTTGCCCAGCCAGGTCTGCACCCAACGGCCCGCGGTATCCGGTGACGGGGCACCGGTGAACCACAGCCGCCCGAGATCGCCATCGGCGGCGGCTTCGGCGATCTCGTCGGTGTGATCGGTGCTCAGCGGTTCCAGCGTCACCCAGTGTTGCCCCGTCAGCGTCACGGGTTCGACGAAGCTAGTCACCCCAGGCCACCACCATGGTCAGCACCGACAGCACGATCCCGACGGCCACCGCACCCGCGCCCACGAACAGCCCGTAACCCGCGGCAATGGGCGCATGCACGTACAGCCGGAAGTACCAGCCGATCAGCGCGGCGATGATCATCGAAAGTGACAGGGCGGCAGCAGAAGCCAGCCGAGGTGACAGGCGTTGTGCGGCCATCGCGGCCGCCACGATCAACGTCGAGGCCAGCAGCACGATCAACTGCCCGACACCGAAACCGGGCGGTGGCACCTCGATGGCGCCCGTCCTCGCCCCGATGGCATTGGCCCGGCCGCCGTGGGTGGTGAGCCAGGGCAGCCATGCGCTCACGATCAGCACGAGCGCACACAGTGCCACCAGCCAGCCGGGACGCAGACGTGCCATACGGCTCAGGTTATCCGGTTGGCCACCGTAGTCTGGGTTGCCATGACGGATCTCCCCGATTGGGCACGGGAACTGGACTTGTCCCCGCATCCGGAGGGCGGCTGGTACGCGGAGACCTGGCGTAGCGCGCTGACCACTCCGCAGTCGGCGCTGCCCCCGGAGTACACCGGGCCGCGCAGCGCGGGCACCGCAATCCTGTTCTTGTTGATGCCCGGTCAGCAGTCGGCCTGGCATACCGTCCGCAGTGCCGAGTTATGGCTCTATCACCGCGGCAGCCCGCTGGTGCTGGAAGTCGGGCCGCGCCAAGCGGAGGCCTCCGAACTGCTGTTGGGCGCCGATATCGCCGCCGGCGAGCAGCCGCAGGTGGTGGTGCCGCCCGGACACTGGCAGCGGGCCCGGCATCTGGGGCGAGCGCAGCGACGGGGAGAAGCACCGGACGAACCCACACTGGTCAGCTGTGTGGTCGTGCCCGGTTTCGACTTCGCAGACTTCGCACTGGGGGCGCCGAGCCCTTAGCCTTTCCTGGGGCGAGCGAAGCGACAGGAAAGGTGGCGCCCTATGCAGGGGCACATCATCGTGTGCGGCACCGACGCGTTGGCCGAGCGCATTGCCGACGAGCTGCGCGGCGCCGGCGCGACGGTGGTCCCGCTACAGGATCCGCGGGCCCTGTCCACCGCCGATGTCCCGTCGGCCACCGCGGTGGTCTGCGTCGGCGACGATGACGCCGTCAACCTCGAAATCGCCTTGCTGGCACGCCAACTGAGCCCGCAGGTGCGGGTGGTGGCCCGACTGGCCAATGGCGTGCTCCGCGAGGCGGTCGCGTTCGGCAACGGGCCCGGCGCCATCCTCGACGTCGCCGACCTGGCCGCCCCCTCGGTGGTCGAGGCCTGCCTGGATCGCACCACCCACACCATCGCGGTGGCAGGTATCGACTTCGTCGTGTCCGGTGCCGACGTGCCGCGCGACGCCACCCTGCGCGAGATCTACGGCGACCTGGCCCCGGTCGCGGTGATCCACGGCGACTCTTCGGTGACCGCGTGTCCGGGTCGTGACATCACCGTCCACGAGGGCGACCGGACCGCCATCATCGGTACCGCCGCCGAACTGGCCGGACAAGGTATCGAGGTGTCGAAACCTTTGAGCCACAACCGGGTCCGGCGGCCGCCGCTGCGCAGGTTCTTCGATGCGGTCCGGGTACTGCGCGATGACATCAACCCGATGTTCTACCGGGCGCTGGCGGCGTCGATGACCCTGCTGATCGGGTCGACCGTGCTGTTGCGCTTCACGTATCAACGGCCGCCCGGGATGAGCTGGATCGACGCCCTGTACTTCAGCACCGAAACCATCGCCACCGTCGGTTATGGCGACTTCAGCTTCATCGACCAGCCGTCCTGGCTGCGCCTCTGGGGTATCGGGCTGATGTTCGCCGGTGTCACCACCACCGCGATCCTGGTGGCCTTCGTCGCCGACGTGCTGCTGTCGCGGCGGCTGGCCCAGTCCGCGGGCCTGCGGCGGGCCCAGCATCTGCATGACCACATCGTCGTGGTGGGCCTGGGCTCGTTCGGAATCCGGGTGGTCAGCGACCTGGTGCACGCCGGATACGACGTCGCCGTCATCGACAGCGATGAGGACAACCGATTCCTGCCCACCGCACGCCGCCTGGACGTCCCGGTCATCTTCGGCGACGCGACACTGCGCGAGACCCTCGAATCCGCCCGAGTGGCGCAGTGCCGGGCGATCGCCGTCCTGACGCCCAACGATGTGGTCAACATCGAGACCGGCATCGTGCTACGCGAGCTCACCGCAGACCAACCCGTCGTGATGCGGGTGTACGACCGGGTGCTCGGCGCCGCCGTCGCGCAGCGGTTCGGTTTCGAGAACGTGCGCTCGACGGTGGAGCTGGCCGCGCCGTGGTTCATCGGCGCCGCACTCGGTCTTCAGGTGTTCGGCACCTTCTCCGTCGGCCAGCATTCGTTCATGGTGGGTGGGGTGCGCGTGGAACCGGGCAGCGAATTGGACGGGGCGCGGATGGCGGATATGTCCACGCAGACCCGGGTCATCGCGATCACCCGACCGGGTGTGGCGACGCGGCTGCATCCACGTCGCGACACCCAACTCACCGCGGGTGACACCGCCTATCTGGTGGGGCCCTACCGCGAACTGCTGGCCACCTTGGGGAAAGGGCAGGCCGTCAGGTCAACGACGACAGGTTGAATCCCGCGCCGGTGGGGTCGGTGACCGACGCCAGCCGGCCGTACGGGGTGTCCTCCGCGGCGCGGACGACGGCGCCGCCGTTGTCGACGATCAGCTGCTGGGTCTTGTCCACGTCGTCGGCACCGAGGAAGAAGAACCAGTTCGACGGTTCACCCGCGCTCATGAACGCGGTGCCGTCCATCACGCCGATCAGCGGTTCGCCATCGAATACCGCGGTGCTGTAGCGGAATTCGTCGGTATCCCCGGCCACCTCGGTCTGCCAGCCGAAGACCTGCACGTAGAAGTCGAGCACCTCGGCGAAGTCGAGGGTGGTCAGCTGATGCCACACCGGGGTGCCGGCCACGCCGGTGATCTCCGTGCCGGGGTGACCGGTGGGCTGCCACAGCCCGACCACGCCCCCGCTGGGATCGGAGACCATGGCCATCCGGCCCTGGGCGGGGATGTCCATGGCGCCGCCGCAGCAGGCCCCACCCGCCGCCGTCACCCGGGCGAGGGTGGCATCCACATCCGCGGTGTGCAGGTAGGTGTTCCACCGGTCGATGGGATGGGTCATCAGGCCGGCCACCGGCTTTCCGTCGACGTGGGCGGTCACGTACCCGCCGTATTCGGGGCCGGCATCTTCGAAGGTCCAGCCGAAGACGGTGCCGTAGAAGCGTCGGGCGACCTCGAGATCAGAGGTGGCCAGGTCGATCCAACAGGGTGCGCCGAGTGGTGTCGTCATGCCGGTACCGACCCGCGCCGGCTCCGAAACTCATCGCGGTTGTGCGGTTTCATGGGCAACGCGCCGGATGTGCCCACGGAATCGGCACAAATGCGTCGCGGCAGCCGCGCGCACGCAATGCAGATGCCACGCGCCCCAGGAATCGCCGATCACGCAGCAGTCCTGCACTCACCCGGATGACGGTCCACCCCTTCTCCTCGAGCAGCGCCGCCCGGTCGATGTCCCAACTGCGCTGCTGGGCATCCGTCCAGTGCTGGGCGCCGTCGTATTCGACCGCAACATGGAATTCGGGCCACCCCATGTCGAGGCGCGCAAACGCGCGTCCGTATTCGTCGAACACCTCGATCTGGGTGTGCGGGATCGGAAAACCCGCCGATATCAGAGCAAGCCGGGTCAACGACTCGTACGGTGACTCCGCTCCCCCGTCGACGAGTGGCAAGACCTTGCGCAGCTGCTTCAACCCGCGCGCTCTCGCATGCCGCTGCGCCACCTCTTCGATCTCGATGACCTTGACGTTCGTGGCGGCAATCAACGCGTCGATCCGCTGCACCGCTTCCGTGACGGGCAGCCACCTACCGAGGTCGAAAGCGGTCCGGGTAGGCGTCGTCGTCGGTATCGGCGTGCCTGTCACCTCATCGGGGTGCAGGCGCTCCGTATGCACCGTCAGTAACGCGGGCGGACGCCGGTTGCCATGTAACAACTGCGCGGGTTCGCCAGGTTCAATCCACTTGGCGCCCAGCATCGCCGACGCCGACAACCCGGCCACCACGCCCTCACGGCCGGACCACAGCCAGGCAGCGCACGCACGCAGTTGGGGTGTCAGCTCAGCACCGCGTGGAATCCACACCCCGGGGTAGACGGCTTGGTAGAACCGCCGAAGCTCCCACGATGTCAGCGCGCCGGCGTCGAGCATCTCGCCCGCGCGAAACGGCCAGTCGATGGCTTGCATGCGCCGACCATCGCAGTCGCACCCGACGATTCAGGGCCCTACTCAGCCGGTTATCCACAGGCTGGCCGTCGCGTTTGTGCGGTTTCGGCGGGCCGCTACGGCACGTCGCCCACGAAACCGCACAAACGCGTCAGGAGAAGACGGTCCTGAACTTGTACAACGACTGCTGGATATCGGTGCGCAGCGCGGCGGCCACCACCATGCCGATCGGCCCGAACAGCGCCGGACCACCCAGGTGGATGTCCAGCTGCACCGCCGATCCCTCATCCACGGACTTCACCTTGGCGATCAGCTTGACCTTCACGCCACCCTTGCCGTCCCCGTTGAGGGTCATCGACTCCGGCGGCTTGTAGTTCACGATGGTCCAGTTGACCCGGTTGGCCATGCCCTTGACCTCGACGATGGAGTCGATCTTGGTGCCCTTGTCCAGCGTCTGCGGCAGCGTCGAGCGCCACACCCGGTGGATGCTGAGCCACTCGGAGAACCGGGACAGATCCGACGCGGCTTCCCATGCCTTCTCCGGCGACAACGGCACGTCGACGGAGACCGATAGCTTGGCCATTTACGCCGGGTGGGTGGGGTCGATGTTGCGGGCCGCGTTCTTGGCCGCGTCCTGCGCCTTGTCGACGATGCCCTGGTACTTGTCCCCGGTCTTCTCGTCCACGATGTCGCCGACCTTGTCGATCGCGGCTTCCACCTTGTCGGTGTTCTCGGCGATCAGGTTCTTCGCCTTATCCAGAAAACTCATGGGGCCTACCTTATCGCCACAGTTTGCGGGGTTCGCCAGACACTCGGCCCTCGATCCACCACAACACCTCGATGACCGCGGCGGCCACCAACCCGATGCCCAGCGCCAACGATGTCTGCGCGACATTGCTGGGATCGAGCATGAACTTCTCCTGGGCCAGCGGGATCGAGAAGATCACCACGTAGGCCAGCGCGGACACCGCCACGAGTGCCACCCGCCACCACTGGTAGGGCCGGGCCACCACGGCCAGCACCCACACCGCACCCACCAGCAAGGTGATCAGCGCCGCCGTGGACGCCTGGGTCTGCTCGACCTTGGTCGCATGCGAACCCTGGTAGGCGAGCAGATAGGAGATCAGCGTGGCCAGGCCGACCACCACACCGTTGGGCACCGCCGAGGTCATCACCCGGCGCACGAAGCCCGGATGGGCTCGCTCGTTGTTGGGCGCCAGCGACAGGATGAACGCCGGGATGCCGATGGTGAACCAGGCGGCGATGGTGACGTGGATCGGCTGGAACGGGTACAGCAGGGCATCGGATCCGAACAGTTTCGACGCCAGGCCGCCGAGACCCACCAGCGCGGCGAGCAGCACCGAGTAGACGGTCTTGGTGAGGAACAGGTTGGAGACCCGCTCGATGTTGCCGATCACCCGGCGGCCTTCGCCGACGACATACGGCAGGGTGGCGAACTTGTTGTCCAGCAGCACAATCTGGGCCACGGCACGGGACGCCGAGCTGCCCGATCCCATGGCGACACCGATATCGGCATCCTTGAGCGCCAAGACGTCGTTGACGCCGTCGCCAGTCATCGCCACGGTGTGCCCGCGGGACTGCAGGGCGTGCACCATGGCCCGCTTCTGGTCGGGGCGAACCCGGCCGAAGGTGGTGTACTCA
Source organism: Mycobacterium hackensackense (assembly GCF_025822555.1). Taxonomy (NCBI): domain Bacteria; kingdom Bacillati; phylum Actinomycetota; class Actinomycetes; order Mycobacteriales; family Mycobacteriaceae; genus Mycobacterium; species Mycobacterium hackensackense. The sequence goes on along the minus strand of NZ_JACKUC010000030.1, from coordinate 2,023,126 downwards.
TCCAGCGTGGACGCCAGCTCTTCGGGCTCATCCGGTAGCCGGCGCGCATCGAGGGTTTCGCCGTGCAGGCCCAGTGTGCCGGCCACCGCACCGACGGAGACGGCGTTGTCACCGGAGATGACCTTGACCGCGACCTTCTGCGAGGCAAAGTAATCCAGGGTGTCGCGGGCATCCGGGCGCACCCGCTGCTCCAGCACCACCAGCGCGGCGGGGGTGATGGTGCCGGGGGCGTCCGGGGCATCCACGGCGGTGTCGGATGATCCGAGCAGCAGCACCCGCAGCCCGTGCGCCCCGATCTGCTCGGCCTCTTCGGCCTCAGGGGAGGCCGGGTCCAGCAGCACATCGGGCGCCCCGATCACCCAGTTGCCGTGGTCGCCGTAGGAGGCGCCGCTCCACTTGGTGGCCGATTTGAACGGTGCCGAGGCGGTCTGGGTCCAGCCGGGCGGCATCTTGTAGGCCTCGGCGATGGCGGCGATGCTGGCGTTGGGGCGGGCGTCGTCGGCGGCCAGTTGGGCCAGTACGTCGGTCACATCTTCGGTGCCAACCCCGCGGTCGCTACCCAGCTTCTTGAGATCGCTGACTCGCATCCCGTTTTCGGTCAGCGTGCCCGTCTTGTCCGCGCACACCACGTCGACCCGGGCCAGGCCCTCGATGGCGGGCAGCTCCTGCACCAGGCACTGCCGCCGGCCCAACCGGACCACGCCGACGGCGAAGGCGATCGAGGTCATCAGCACCAGACCTTCGGGCACCATCGGCACCAACGCCCCGACCATCCGCAGCACCGACTCGCGCCAGCCGACGTCGGTGGTGAACAGCTGGGTGTAGATGATCAGCGCGCCGGCAGGCCACAGCAGGTAGGTGATGAACTGCAGGATCTTGTTGATCCCGCTGCGCAGTTCGGATTTCACCAGGGTGAACTTGCTGGCCTCCTCGGCCAGCTTGGCGGCGTACGCCTCACGGCCCACCTTGGTGGCGCGGTAGGCACCGCTGCCCGACACCACGAAACTGCCCGACATCACCGGATCGCCGGCGTCTTTCTGGATCGGGTCGGCCTCACCGGTCAGCAACGATTCGTCGATCTCGAGGTTGGCGCCCTCCAGTACCTCGCCGTCGACGATGATCTGGTCACCGGGCCCGAGTTCGATGATGTCATCGAGCACCACCTCGTTGGGTGACAACGCCACGGTCCCGGACTGCCTGCGCACCAACGGTTTCGCCTGCCCGACGATGGCCAGCCGGTCCAGGGTCTGTTTGGCCCGCAACTCCTGGATGATGCCGATCGCGGAGTTCGCGACGATCAGCAGGCCGAACAGGCCGTTGATCACCGACCCGGTGGCCAGCACGATCGCGAACAGCACGCCGAGAATCGCGTTGATGCGGGTGAACACATTGGCCCGCACGATCTCGGACACGCTGCGTGCGGCCCTGGTCGGGACGTCGTTGGTCTGCCCGTCGGCAACCCGCTGGGCGACCTCGGTATCGCTGAGTCCCGAAATGATCGTCGTCACTTGGTGAATACCGCCTCGTCGTAGTACTCCAGGGTGAGCTTGCCGCCGTCGAAGGTGGCCTTGGAAATGCTTCCGGGTGGGGAGTTTTCGCTGATGAACGAAAACGTGAAGATATTGCCGTCCCAATGGGTGAGTTCGACGGTGTCCCCGCGTGGACCGAGGGTGAGCGCCAGTGTGCCGTTCTTCTCCGCGATGACGGCCGGTCCCCAGTAGTCATTGCGGTAGGTGCCGACATAGCTCGACAATGGTTGTGCCGGTGCGGGATTGGCCGTCCGCTCCGCGCCGACCAGCGAGCCGACCGGTTCGCTCATCGGGAGCATCGCCCCGGTGTACAGCTTGTACCAGTCCTCCCGCACCGAACCGAATTGGACAAGGTCGGCGAATTCGGCAGTGAGCGCCTCGGGCACACCGGACGGGGTGGCGTTGGTCAGCGCGACGATCGCCACGTCGGCCGACGGCAGGAACAGGACATTGGTGCCGGCGCCGAGCTCGAACGCGCCGGAGTGGCTCAGCTGGGTGCGGGCCGCCGAGGTGGTGCCCACGTTGAACCCGAAACCGTAGGAGCCCGTACGCATCGCAGGTTCCGACGGCGGGCTGGACACCACCTGGGGAGTGAGCGCGGGCAGCAGGGCCTTCGGGTCGATGAGCTGGCGGCCCTGGTAGCTGCCGTTGGCCAGCACCATTTCCAGCCAGTGCGTCATATCGTTGACCGACGAACTGACCCCACCGGCCGGAGCCTGCTGGTCGGCGTCGCGGACGAACTCGGGCTGGTATCCGCCGTCGATGCGGATATGGCCCACCGCGCGGTCTTTGCGGCCTTCGTAGTCGGCGAAACGGTAACTGGTGGAGGACATTCCAAGCGGACCGAACAGCACGTCGCGGCCCAGCTGGTCCCACGACTTACCCGCTGCCGCGGCGACCGCCTCGGCACCGGCGGTCAATCCGTAGTTGGTGTAGGCGTAGGAGATCCGGAACGGGTCCAGTGGGAGTTGGCGCAGCCGTTCCAGCACCTGCCGGCGGTCGTAGCCGATATCCTCCAGTAGATCGCCGGCGTGGTCGGGCAGGCCGGAGCGATGGGAGAACAGGTCACCGATGGTGACCATCCGGGTGACGGCGGGATCTGACAGCGCGAACCACGGCAGCTTGCTGATGACCGGGGTGTCCCAGCCGATCGCCTTTTCACCGACCTGGTGTGCGACCACGGTGGCACTCAGCGGTTTGGACACCGAGGCCAGCTGGAAGACGGTGTCCGGGCCGACCTTGTTGGCATCGCCGGTTCCGGCTCGGTTGTCCTTGACACCGAACCCTTTGGCATAAACGGTTTTTCCACCGTGCACCACCGCGACCGCCAGACCGGGGATCCCCGATTTGCGCATGAGTTCTTCGGCGATTCCGTCGAGTTTGCCGACTGCGTTCTCGACCGCGTTGTCGGGCAACGGCATTGCCGGGACGAGCGGGGGCGGTTGATCGGACAGGATCCTCGCCGGGCCGGTCTCCGGCGTCGTGCAGCCAGCGAGCAGCGCGACAGCCGCGATGCACAATATCCGTCTCACAGGGAAGAACGCTAGCCGCTCAGAGCCGCCACCATGCGTCTATCGGCCGTGCCGTGGCTGCGCCGTCGACCCGCTGCCCGGGTTTGGGCGTCGCCACGGTCACCCCTTCCGCCGAGGCGGCGGTCAGCAGTCGCTCGACGGGTTCGGACCACGGGTGCGGCGCCAGCCGGAAGGTGGCCCAGTGGATCGGTACCAGCAGACCGGCGTCGGTGACATCGCGGTGGGCGCGGACAGCGTCCTCGGGGTTCATGTGAATGTCGGGCCAGCCCGGGTGATAGGCGCCGATCGGCATCAAGGTCAGGTCGAACGGGCCGTACTCGGACCCGATCCGGCCGAAGCCGTTGGTGTACCCGGTGTCGCCGCCGAAGAAGGCGCGGTGCCGGGGACCGATCACCGTCCACGACGACCACAGGGTGGTGTTCCGGGTGAGGAACCGGCCGGAGAAGTGCCGCGCCGGCGTGCACACCAGCCTGAGCTCGCCCAGCGTGGCGCTCTCGTCCCAGTCGAGCTCGACGATCCGGTCCGGCGGGACACCCCAGATACGCAGGTGGGACCCGATGCCCAGCGGAACGTAGAACTTGGCCCGCTGCGACCTGGCCAGCCCCTTGATGGTGTCGATATCGAGGTGGTCGTAGTGGTCGTGGCTGATGATCACCGCATCGATCGCGGGTAAGGCGTCGAGTTCGACCGGCACGGGATGCAGCCGCTGGGGCCCCACGGCACGCGACGGGGAGCAGCGCTCGCTCCACACCGGATCGGCCAGCACGCGATAACCGTCGACCTCGATGACCGCCGACGAGTGGCCGAACCAGGTGACCGCCAGGTCGGCGGCCGGGGCGGTCGCCGTCGGGCGTACCAGCGGAATCTCACCGCCCGGCCGCTGTTGGTCGCCGGTGAACAACTCGCGGATCAGCGACCACTGCTGCTGCCTGGTCAGTTGCACCTCGGAGGCGGGCTCGCGGTTGACGAACACCCCGTCGCGGTAGTTCTGGGAGGTCTTCGCCGCGGCACCGATATCGGCGGCGCCCAGCGACTCGGGGGCGCCGCGCAGGGCACGCAACGCCCAGCCGCCGGCCACCAGTGCTGCGGTGCCACCGACCACCCGGGCCGCTTCCGCGATCATCGCTGCTCAGGCCCCCGTGAAGTTCGGCGGCCGCTTCTCGATGCGCGCCACCTGCGCTTCGATGACATCCGGGCTGGCCCACGCCTTGTTGAACATCCGGGTGTGGTCCCCGCGGACGGTGTCATAGGCACCGTCGTCGTTGAGCACCCGCTTGGAATGTGCGACCGACAGGGGCGCGTAACCGGCGATCTCGGCGGCCCAGGTCTGCGCGTCGGCCAGCGTGCCGGTGCGGTTGACCATCCCGGTCAGCAGCGCGGTGTCCAGGTCGAGGCGTTCGGCGGCGATCAGCATGCCCCGGGCACGGCCATGGCCGACCAGCGACGTCAGCCGGCGGATGCTCCAGTTATCCAGGGCCAAACCGTATTTGGCGATGGGGAACTGGAAGTAGGTGCTGGGGGCGGCCACCCGCAGATCGCAGATCATCGCCAAGATGACACCGGCGCCGATCGCCGGGCCGTTGAGTGCGGCGATGATCGGCACCGGGCTGGCGTCGATCGCCAGGTTCAGGGCCAACGCCTTGTCCGGGAGTTCCTTGGCCACGCCCTCGGCGTCGGACAAGTCGGCACCGGCGCTGAACACCGTGCCCTGGCCCGTCAGCACGATGGCCCGCACGTCAGATCCCGACGCCTTCTCGATCTCTTCACGCAATCCATCGACAAGTGCGCCGTTGAGCGCATTGCGCCGCTCGGCCCGCTGCATTTCCAGAGTCAGGACATTCCCGTCCCGGGTCACTCCAATCATGGTCGCCAGCCTATATAGGTTCCTCGGGCATGCACCTTCCGGCGTAGCTGCGGTGCAGTTGCTGCCGGGATACTCCCAGCCGCCTGCCGATCTCTCCCCAGGACATCCCGGCCTGTCGGGCCTTGAACACAGTGGCGTCGTAGTCGGCGAGGATTCGCTCCCTCTCGTCGCGCACCATCGCGAGCTTTCGCGCGATCGCCCCGCTGCAGAACTCCTGGAAGACGGGGTCGTGATCGGGCGGCGGGGGTCCTTGTCCGGCCCGCTCGAGAGCTTCCAGCGCCTGGCGAGCCGTGTCGGTCAGGGTCGGATCGTCCCGCCAGTCGGCGTGGTCATCGTCGTCCTCATCGTCGCCCCACACGTCGTCCATCGCTTGAGGGTGCCGCTGCGCACCGACAACATCGCCGCTCTCGGGTGGTTCTCTTCTGAACTGTGTCAACAATCGCTGACACAGTTCAGAAGAGACCCGCCTGGGAGCCCGTCGCATAACCTCATCCCGTGAGCCGGACCCCAGCCCTCGCCGTCCGAGATGCCGTCCTCGACCCGGGATCGTTCCTCAGCTGGGACAGTCCGCCGGTGCAGGTGCCCACCTCGGAGGCTTACCGCAGAGAACTCGACGCGGCGCAAGCCAAATCCGGGCTGGATGAGTCGGTGATCACCGGCGAGGGCACCGTGTTCGGCCGCCGGGTGGCCGTGCTGGCCTGCGAGTTCGACTTTCTGGCCGGATCCATCGGGGTGGCCGCGGCGGAACGCATCACCGAAGCGATCCAGCGCGCCACCGCCGAGCGGCTGCCCTTGCTGGCCTCCCCCAGCTCGGGGGGCACCCGGATGCAGGAGGGCACCGTCGCCTTCCTGCAGATGGTGAAGATCGCCGCCGCGGTCGAACTGCACAAACGGGCGCATCTGCCCTACATCGTCTATCTGCGGCACCCCACCACCGGCGGTGTCTTCGCGTCGTGGGGCTCACTTGGACATGTCACGGCCGCCGAACCGGGCGCGCTGATCGGTTTCCTCGGTCCCCGGGTCTACGAACACCTCTACGGCGAGCAGTTCCCGGAAGGTGTCCAGACCGCGGAGAACCTGTTCCGGCACGGCGTCATCGACGGCGTGGTCCCGGTCGAGGCGCTGCGGTCCGTCCTGGACCGCACGCTGGCGGTGCTGGTCGACCCGCCTGGGACCCCACCACCGGCGCCACCGGCCCAGCCGATCCCCGACATCCCCGCCTGGGATTCGGTGACGGCATCCCGTCGCGCCGAACGCCCGGGTGCGGAGTACGTGCTGGCGCACGGGACCACGAAACCGGTGCCGCTGTCGGGTACCGGTGGGGACACCAGCCAGATGCTGCTGGCACTGGCCCGCTTCGGTGACCAGCCGGCCGTCGTCCTGGGGCAGCAGCGCATCGGCACGCTGGGCCCGGCCGCGCTGCGTGAAGCCCGCCGCGGCATGGCGCTGGCGGTGAGCCTGCGGCTACCGCTCGTCTCGCTCATCGACACCCGCGGCCCGGCGCTCTCGGTGGAGGCCGAACAGGGTGGGCTGGCCGGCGAGATCGCCCGCTGTCTGGCCGAATTGGTGACCCTGGACACCCCGACGGTGTCGGTGCTGCTGGGTCAGGGCAGTGGCGGCCCGGCCCTGGCGATGGTGCCCGCCGACCGCGTACTGGCCGCCCAGCACGGCTGGCTGGCCCCGCTCCCCCCGGAGGGTGCCAGTGCCATCGTCTTCCGTGACACCGATCACGCGCCGGAACTATCTGCCGCACAAGGTATCCGGTCGGCCGACCTGTTACTCAACGGGATCGTGGACACCATCGTCGACGAGCGTCCGGACGCCGCCGACGAACCGCTGGAGTTCACCACGCGGCTGTCGATGACCATTGCCGCCGCGCTGTACGAGCTACGCACCATGCCCGACACCGAACGGCTCGGCCTGCGGCTGCACCGATATCGCCGGATCGGGCTCACACCTCGATAGGCGGTTTGAGCCGTTCCATCGTGTACTGCCTGTCCCGCCTGGCCGCGAACGAACTGGCGGCCAATGACACCAGCAGCACCCCGGTCAGGACGGCGATCGCGATCCACAACCGCGAATCGATTCCGCCGGCGATCAACTGGCGCAAGCCGTTGACCGCGTACGTCATCGGGTCCACCGGGTGCAGGATCTGGAACGGTTTGGCCGTGGTCTCCACCGGATAGATACCGCCGGCCGAAACCAATTGCAGCATCAGGAAAGCCAGCGTCACGACCCGCCCGACCGACACCCCGAACAGGGCGTTGAACGCCTGAATCAAGGCCAGGAAGGTCGCCACGATCAGCAGCAGGAAACCCACCGTGGCGATCGGATGACGGGCCTGCAGGCCGACGCCGAAGTGCACCACCAGATACATCACCCCGACCTGGCAGACCGTGATGAGCAGCGCGGGCCAGTACGACGCCAGCACCACCCGCAGCGCGCCGAGCCCGTTGATGATGGGCCGGGACTGCACCGGTTTGAGCAGCATCCAGATGATCAGCGCACCGATGAAGAGCGCCAGCGGCAGGAAGAACGGCGCGAACCCCGTGCCGAAGGTGGCGGCGGCGTTGTCGGTCTGGATGTCCAGAGTCACCGGCGCGGCCAGGGTCTTGGCGACCGCAGTGCGCTGCTCCGGCGTCCAGGACGGGACTCGGGTGGAACCCTCCTTGAGCTTGGCGGCCAGCTCCTGGCTACCCGCGCGCAGCTTGCTGGTACCGGCCGCGAGTTGTGTTGCTCCCGAGGAGAGTTGGCCTCCCCCGGCGGCCAGCTGCATCAGTCCGCTGTTGAGCTTGCGCGCACCGCTGTCGAGTTGGTGCACACCGTCGCGCAGCTTCACCACATCGGCGCGCAGCCCGCCGTTGAGTGCGCGGGTGAGAAACACCCGCAGCTTGCTGTTGGGGTCGCCGAGTTCGTTCTCCAGCTGTGTCGCGCTGTCGCGCAATCTGTTCAGTCCGTCGTCGGTGGTGGGATCGATTCCCTTGGCCCGCAGTAGTCGCTGCGCGCCGGACAACACGTCACCGGCATCGCGCACCGCCGGATCGGGGTTGGCCTGCAACATGCCCACGGCCTGATCCACCAGCGTCGCCGCCTGGGCCTGGTCGATGTTGAGCGCGGCGATCCGATCGGTGGTCGAGCGCACCGCCCCGGACAACCGGGACGCGACGAATCCGACCTCGTCGGGATCCAATCCCAGATCACCGACTCGGTCCAGCATGGTGACCAACGGACCCGTCGCGGTATCCACGGACGCGGACAGCTGACGTGTCCCGGCGGCCAGCTGCGCCGAGCCGTCGCGTGCGGTCACCAATCCGGCCGTCAACGCACCGGCACCGTCGGCGAGTTTGTGCGCGCCGTCGTCGGCGGCCGCGGTGCCCGTGGCCAACTGGCCCGCCCCGTCGGCGGCCTGGACCAATCCGGCACCGGCGTCGGTCAGTCCGGTCAGCACGGTGCCCAAGGTGCGCTGCCCGATGCTTGCGTTGACCTGGTTGATGACTTCCCGGGCGGCGTTCTGCCCGATGATCGAACCCAGATAGTTGTTGGCGTCGTTGAACTTGAACTGGATCTGCGCCTGCTCGGGCGAGCCGCCCGACGGGGAGGCGACATCGGCGCTGAAGTTCTCAGGCAGCGTCACCGAGAAGTAGTACTTGCCGCTGGACACCCCCGCCGCGGCCTCGGTCGACGACACCCGGTGCAATTGCAGCTGGCCCGAATCGACCAGTGCGTCAGCCACTTCCGCCCCGGCGCGGACCTGCTGACCGTCCACGACGGTGCCGGTGTCCTCGTTGACCAGTGCCACCGGGATCTTGTTCACCTCGGCGAACGGATTCCAGAACGCCCACAGATACATGGCGCCGTACAGCAGCGGCATCAGGATGACGGTGACCAGCGCGATGCGGGGCAGCGCGCCCCGGGAGAAGCGCTTCAGATCGGTACCCAGCGACATTCCGGCAAGCATGGCTACTCACTCCCCACGTTCAGCTGGGCGCGCACACCCGTGTCGGTGACACCGTTCACGGTCGCGGTGATGACGGTCTGCTGCTCGCCGAGCGCGATGAGCCGCTTCAGCACGATGTCGCGGTTTCGGTCGTCGGTGAGGTGATCGAGGTTGGCGACCACCAGCAGGGGTGGTGTCGCGGTATTGGCCAGCGCGATGCGCAGCAGCGTCTGCTCGAGTTCGGACAGTTCGTCGAAGTACGCCGTGAGCGACGGCAGCGCCACCTCACCGAACACGGGTGCGCACACCCTGGTCAGGTCGTCCTGGTCGGCCGCGCCGATGAAGCGATACCAGGCTGCATCCCAGCGCTTCTGCTCGGTGATCAGATCGCGGACCGTCACCGATTCGGCGATCTTGTCCAGTTCGTCGATGCAGGCCAGCGCGGAGTGGGCGAAGATATCGCGGGCCCGGCTGTGACCGAACACCGTGATCTGTCCTTCGACGGGTTTCATCCGGCCGGCCAGTGTCATCAGCAGGGCGGTGCGGCCGGTACCGGTCGGATAGACCAGCACGCTCACCCCGCCGGCCTCCACGTCCAGATCGATGGGGCCGTAGACCGGGCCCCAGGGCCCGGTCATTCTGATGCCGCGGGCCGTGATTGCCGGCTCTGGTTCTGCCACTGAGTCATCTCAACACATCGGGCTGACCGGGCGAGCGCTAGTCGAGATTCAGATAGCCACCGAACATGCTGAGCAGCTGCACACTGCGCCACCAGATCAACGCCAGGAACAACACCAGCAGCCCCACCACCAACGAGGTCTGGACCAGGTTACGTTGTGCGCGTGGCGGATACACCAGGCCGGCGGCCACCACGCATCCGGTCACCAGCCCGCCGACGTGGCCCTGCCAGCTGATGGCGCCCGACCCGAGCAACGGGCCGATGAAGGTGAACGCGAGGTTCAGCCCGATGAGCCCGACGACCCATTTGACGTCGAGGCGCAGCTTTCGCGCCACCACGAACGTGGCGCCGAACAACCCGAACACCGCGCCCGAGGCACCGGCGGTCGCGGTGTTCAGCGGGGCGACCAGGAATACCAGCACCGACCCACCGAGCGCGGACAACCCGTAGAGCGCCCCGAACCGGACTCGGCCCAGCAGCCGCTCCAGCGGTGGGCCGATGACGTACAGCGCCCACATGTTGAACAGGATGTGTGCGATGCCGTAGTGCAGGAACGCCGAGGTGACCAGGCGGTAGTACTGGCCGTCGGCGACGGCGGGCGGCCACAGCGTCAGGTGGCTCTCCAGTTCGCGCGAGGTCATCTGCAGCACGAACATCAGGACGTTGATCGCGATCAGCGTGTAGGTGACGTACGGGGTCTCGCCCGCGGGCGTCCCCCCGAAGTGGCCTTCGACCCGGCGCACGGTGGCCGCGCCCGCCGTCACACAATCCGGGCATTGGTGCCCCACGGCGGCGTCGCGCATGCAGTCACCGCAGATGAAACGCTGGCAGCGGGTGCACTGTACGAACGCCGGCCGGCCGGGATGCCGGTAGCAGGTGGTGGCCTGCGGTGGCGGTGGCATCTGCGACGGTGGGTAGGTCATGCCCTACATGATGGCCGATGGCGCGCGGCGCCTCGTCAGGACATAGAGCACCGCGGTGGCGACACCGGCCTCGATCAGCGACACCGTGGTCGCGACCGTCATCAGTCCGTTGACCTGCTCGGGCGCCGCGGCACCGTGGTGGTGGGTGGGCATCGACCAGTGCACGGCGATCATCGCGAGGTTCATCACCGCGACCACACACCAGGTCCGCAAGCCGCAGCCACGCCACAGTTCGTAGGCGCACATCAGGCAGGCTGCGGCCATGGCCACGATGAGCACCGCGACCACCGGGGTGCGGGCATGGCCGATCATCGTGGCGTGCAGCGCGGCCGACCCGGCCGCCACCACAGCACACGTCCGCCGTCCGAGAACGGCGGACGTGCTGCTGACGGTGGACATGTACTAACTCTCGCAGCAGTGCGACTTCGGCGCAGCGGGAACGTTCAACGCGGGGTTGCGGTCGAAGAACGACACCGGCTTGAGCTTGAAGCCCGCGTAGTCCACCGGCATGACCGGCCAGTCCTCCGGGCGCGGGAAGTGCGTCAGCCCGAAGGTGTGCCACACCACGATGTCCTGACCGTCGATATCGCGGTCCTGGGCCACGTAGGCCGGCAGCCCGGCATTGCCCGGGTTCTGGTTGACGAACCGCCCGGCCGGATACCGTTCGGCGGGGTCGTATTTCGTCACCCACAGGTGCTTGGTGGCGAACGCCGCGCGCTGGGCGATCGAGCTGGTCGGGTGGGCCAGCAGCGCCGGCTGACCTTCGGGATGCAGCGCGTAGCCGACGTGCTGGCCCAGCCGGTTGGTCTTCTCCGGGTTGGTGATGTGCCACACCCGTGCCTTGAGGTTGTCGGCGGTGCGCATGGCCTCCGACTCCCGGGTCAGCCGGGTGCGTTGCGGCCGGAAGGCGTTACCCCACGGGTTCTCCGGGCCCATCGGGACGGCCACGGCGTCGACCTCTTCGACGACGTTGCACTGGCCGTCCACCTCCATGTCCAGCCGTGCCGAGAACAGGTGCTGGTGGAACGGTGCGCCCAGCCCGGGCGCCATCTCGGTGGAGAACCCGTCGGGCCCGCGGTAGGCCGAGGCGAACACGATGCCGGTGGCCTTGGCCTCCAGCTGGATGGTGCCGTCCAGGTAGAGGTACCAGTAGAACCCGTAGTCGTAATTGCCGATGGTCAGGAAGAACGAGATGACGAGTCGCCGCGACCGCCGCACCTCGGCCATCCCGTTGAACATGTCGGTGTGCTTCCACAGCACGCCGTAGTCCTCCTCGTGCAGGCAGATCGCGTTCTTCATCACCTTCGGGTTACCGTCCTCGTCGGCGATGGTGACGTCGAAGTACTTGATCTCGCCCAGGCAATCGCAGCCCAGCTCAAGGGAATTGGTGTATCGGCCGAACAGGTACTCACCCTGGTCGAAGTAGTTCTGCCAGTACCGCACCGGCGACGGGTCGGCGTAGGGCACCACCATCTCGGCGATCGACGCGCGGTACACCACAGGCCGGCCCGCGATGGACAGCTGGTGCAGGGTCAGGCCCTCGCGGACGTCGAACCCGAACCGGAACTTCCAGTCCGCCCAGCTGATCTGGTTGCCGTCGACGGTGAAGCTGGCCCCCTCGGGCTGGGTGATCTCGATGGGTTTGAGGTCGGTGCGCGGCGGCACCGCGTGCGGTTCGGCATCCCACTGGCCACGCTCGGCGGGTAGCGGCAGTTCGATCTCGTCGATCACCTTGGTGACCCGGCGCTCGGTGAGGTCCACGTAGGCCACCACCCCGTCGATGGGGTGCGCCCACGGCAGGTCGGCGGCGTCGTACTGATAGAAGGCCAGCACCCGGACGATGCGCTTGCCCACCTCGTCCTCATGCCCGAAGACGCCCGCCGACAACGGCACCGCGCGCACATCGGCGTGGGTGAGCCCGCGCTTGTCCATCGCGGCCAGCCATTCCGGGCAGTCCAGCAGGAAGGCCTCGATGTCCTCGAATTCCTGGTCCAGGATCGGCACGTGGCCGTCGACGCCGGCGTCGACGTGCTCCAGCGACACCACCTTCTGCTGGGTCACGGAGACCACCAGGTCACTACCCTGGCCGGTGGCGCGGTCGAGCAACAGCACCCGGGCCTGCCGGTCGATCGGGTCACCGGGGGCGTAGGCCTGCACGACCGACTTGTGCGGCTCCTCCAGTGCGACGAAGACGAAGCGCACGGAGGCCGACAGCAGGCCGTTCTCGTCGACGATGCGCCGGGCCGCGCGGATCTCCTCCGCGCTCAGCGGGTTCAGCGGGTGCTCGGAACTGCCGGTGGTGGTGGTTGTTTCGAGGAACGCGGTGCTCATCGTGCAATCTCCTTAACGGTTTCGATCTCTTGGTGGCCGGCGTGCGGCCGCAGCACTGCGACCGCGGCGCCGCCGAGGAAGGCTCCGGCGAGCAGCACCCCGATGACACCGGCCAGGGTGGCTGACCCACCGACGAGCAACGGCAGGTTGACCGCCGTCATCACCGAGAGCACGGCCAGGCCGATGAAGCCCAGCCCGGGCGCGATCACGGTGTGCCACAACCGGGTGTCGAATCGGGTGCGGCGGAAGTAGACGACGACCGCCGCCGAGGTGAGGGTCATCAACACGGCGATACCGACCGAGGCGGCGCCGACGAACCAGGTGAACACCTGGGTGACCGGGTCGAGATTGGCCAGCACCGCCACCACGATCAACACCAGTGCCGAGACGGTCTGGACCACCGAGGCGATATGCGGGGAATCGTGGCGCAGGTGTGAACGGCCGCAGCGTTCTGGCAGCGCGCGGGTGTTGCCGAGCGAGAAGATGTAGCGGGCCAGCACGTTGTGGAAGGACAGCAGGGCCGCGAAAAGGCTTGTGATGAGGAAGATCTGGACCAGGTCGCCGGCCACCGAACCGAGGTAGCGGTTGGCGGTGTCGGTGAGCATGGTGGCCGGTGTATCGGTGGCCGCGGCCACCGCACCGGTGTCGCCCCAGGCGCTGACCATGACCCAGCTGGAGAGCGCGTAGAAGCCGCCGATGAGCAGCAGCGCCACGTAGGTGGCCCGCGGGATGGTGCGGGCCGGGTCGCGGGCTTCGTCGCGGAAGACCGCGGTCGCCTCGAAACCGATGTAGCCGGCCAGGGCGAAGATCAGCGCGATACCCGGTGCGCCGCTGAAGAAATTGCCGGGGTGCAGGACGGCGGTCGACAGGCCTTCGGCGCCGCCCTTGGTGATGACCGCGGCGTTGATGACCAGGACGATCCCGACTTCGCAGATCAGCAGGACGCCGAGCACCTTGCCGGACAGTTCGATGTGCCGATACCCGAGGGTGCCGACGACGGCGAGCATCGCCAGCGCGTACAGGTACCACGGCACCGCCGGGCCGCCGTGGCTGGTGACCAGTTCGTTCAGCGCCGCCCCGACGTAGCCGTACACGCCGCCCTGCACCGCCGTGTACGACAGCAGCGCCAGGAACGCCGCACCCAATCCGATGTGACGCCCGAAGCCGTGGGCGATGTAGGTGTAGAAAGCCCCGGCGCCGCGGATGTGGCGGGTCATCGCGGTGAAGCCGACGGCGAACAGCAGCAGCACCGCGGTGCACACACCGTAGGAGGCCGGGAAGGCCGCGCCGTTGCCCGCGGCGATGCCGATCGGGAAGGTGCCCGCCACGACGGTCAGGGGTGCGGCCGCGGCGACGACCATGAAGACGATGGCGGTGGGGCCGAGTTTGCCGGCCAATCGGTGAGCCTGGCCACCGGCCGCGCGGCCGGCATCCAGGACTGCGTCAGTTGTCATGGGTCTACCTTCGATGGAATTGAATGTGAATTGGTTGCCGTGCGGTAAGGCTTCGGTGAGTTCAAATGAGAATGGCTGTATGTGGCAATTCCCATTTGACGGAGGAAATTCAGAGAGCGATATTGACGGCCTTCGTCTGGGTGTATTCGGCGATGGCGCCCTCGCCCAGTTCGCGGCCCCAGCCGGATTGTTTGTAGCCACCGAACGGCAGCGCGCTGTCGAACGCGTTATGGCAGTTCACCCAGACCGTGCCGGCCTTGATCTGCGCAGCCACCTCGTGGGCGGTGGACACATCGCGGGTCCAGACGCTGGCCGCCAGCCCGTACGGGGTGTCGTTCGCTGCGGCGCGGACCCCACGTTCCCGGTTGAACGGCACCGCGACCGCCACCGGCCCGAAGATCTCCTCGCGGTAGACGCTGAAGTCGTCGCGCACGTCGACCAGCAGCGTCGGCTGTACGTAGAAACCGGTGTCGCCGTGCCGTCCGCCGCCGGCCAGCGCGCGGGCGCCCTGCTCGATGCCGGCGTCGAGGTATCCGGTCACCTTGGTGAGCTGTTCCCGCGACACCAGCGGGCCGATGTCATTGGTGGGATCCAGTCCGGGGCCGATGCGCAGGCCCGCCGCATGCTCGGCGACACCGGCCGTGAACTCGTCGAAGATGGTGTCCTCGACCAGCAGGCGAGTGCCCGCGGTGCAGGTCTGGCCGTGGTTGAACAGGAATCCGCCGGCCACGCCGGGGATGGCGGCGGCCAGGTCGGCGTCGGCGAACACCACCTGCGGGCTCTTGCCCCCGAGCTCCAGGGAGACCTTCTTCAGGTTGCCCGAGGCGGCGTTGACGATCTTCTTCCCGACCTCGGTGGAGCCGGTGAAGGCGACCTTGTCGACGTCCGGATGCGCCGACAGCGCGGCCCCGATATCACCGAAGCCGGTGAGCAGGTTGAACACTCCGTCGGGCACACCGGCCTCGGCGATCACCTCGGCCAGCAGCACCGCGGTCAGCGGGGTCTGCTCGGCCGGCTTGAGGATGACGGTGTTACCGCAGGCCAGCGCGGGCGCGACTTTGAAGGCCGCCATCACCAGTGGGAAGTTCCAGGGGATGATCTGGGCGCAGACCCCGATCGGTTCGCGCAGCGTGAAGGCGTGGAAGCGGCTGCCGGGCGCCCACGGCACCGACACCGGGACGGTGCGGCCCTCGATCTTGGTGGCCCAGCCGGCGTAGTAGTAGAAGATCTCCGCGGCCCAGGTGACGTCGACGGCCTTGGCGACGGCCACCGACTTGCCGTTGTCGATGCTCTCCAGCTCGGCGAACTGGTCGGCGCGGGCGGTGATGCCCTCGGCGATCCGCCAGATCATCCGCTGCCGCTGCGCCGGTGTCATCGCCGGCCAGGGGCCGTCCTCGAAGGCGCGCCGGGCGGCGGCGACCGCGCGTTCGACGTCCTCGACGCCGCTGTGCGGGACGGTGGTGATCACCTGCTCGGTGGCCGGGTCGACGGTGTCGAACCGCCGTCCCGAGAGCGCGTCGGCCCATTGGCCGTCGATGTACATCTGCCGGGGTGCCGACACGAAGGCCGCGGTCCGCGGGTCCAGATCCGGGCTGAGCATGGTTGTCATGTAGGTCATGATTACGCCCCGATGTGGTCTGCGTCACCACTAATTCCTAATGGGTTTTCCGCACTTTTGCATTCTCATTTGGAACGTCGTTGCCATTCTCATTTGGACGTCGGGAATTCGCAGCGTACGGATGCAGCGGTGGACAAGTGACGCACGGGGCCGGTTCGATTCTCATTTGAAGTTTTCGAAGATTTACCTGACAACGCTGTGCCGGGGTGGGTGATCGGCTACGTTGCCGAAGTGAGTGGCAGACGGGCGATGCGGAGCAGCTCACCGGTGTCCGGGTTGCGACGGGCACAGCTGTCGTTCGCCCAGGTGCTGGGGCAGTCAGTGTCGGCGGTGGCGCCCTCGGCGGTGATGGTGACCTTGCCCGCCCTGGTCATTCCCGCGGCCGGGCGCGCGACGCTGCCGGTGTTCGTGGCGACCGCGCTTTTGATGGCCGCGGTGGGTTACTGCGTCACCCAGTTCTCCACCCGGATGGTCGCGGTCAGCGGGCTGTACAGCTACACGGTCAAAGGACTGGGGCCGGTGCCCGGTATCGCCGCCGGCTGGTCGGTGGTCATCGGTTACGCGGCGGCAGCGATGGCGAGCACCCTGGGCGCGGCAAGCTATCTCACCGCACTATTGGGCCGCCTGGGGGTGCCCGACGGTCGGCCGGTGATCGCGGTGCTGGCGGTGCTCGTCGGCGTCGTCGCGTGGGCGTTGATGGTCCGCGGTATCCGGTTGTCGGCCCGCATCTCCCTGACGGTGGAGGTGTTCGCCATCGCGGTGGCCGCCGCGGTGTTGGTGATCGCCTTCACCCGATCGGTCTCCGGCGGCCACGACCCACCCAAAGTGGATGTTCCCGACAGTCATTCGGCGTTGGGTTTTGCTGTGCTGCTGGCCATCACGTCGTACGTGGGATTCGAGAGCGCGGGCACCGTGGCGCGTGAGGCGCAGCGTCCGTTCGTCACGGTGACCCGGGCGATCCGGTGGTCGCCGCTGGCGCTCGGCGTGCTGTACACCTTCGCCGCGGCCATGCAAACCACCGGAACCATCAGGGCCGGAATCGGTTCCGTGCCCATCGTGCTCTCGTTGCCCGACAACGCGGCGCTGTCGGTCGTGATGGAATTGGGTATCACCGCGTCGTGGTTCGCCTGTGTCATCGGATCCACCACCGCGCTGTCCCGCACGCTGTTCGCGATGGGCCGCGAGGGCGTGCTCCCGGCACGGGTCGGGCGGGCACATCCGGTGTACCGCACCCCGCATGTGGCGCTGAGCGCGGTGATGCCGGTCATCGTGGCGGTGCCGGTCGGCTATCTGTTCCTCGCCGGATCCAGTCGCGAGGTGCTGGTCGGACTGCTCGCAGTGTCCGCGCACGGCTATATCGGGGCGTATCTGCTGGTGTGCCTGGCGGCCCCGGCATTCCTGCGTCGGATCGGCGAACTGACCCGCGGCCCGTTGGTGATCGGGATCGCCGCGGCCGCGGCGATGATCGCCATCATCTGTTGGGCTGCGCTGACGGTGGCCTCACCGGTCTGGATCGCCACCGCGGTCTACGCCACGCTGCTGGCCGCGGGTTTCGTCGCGTTCGGGTTGCGCCGCCGCAGGGTGCCCGACCTGGCCGAACGGGTCGGGGTGTTCGACGAGACGGTGGCCGGTGACGTGTTCGCCGACTACAACCCGTGGGAGGTGCGCCGGTGAGCCCCGGCGGGCTGGAGCGAAGCGACCGGGGAATCGGGCGCGGTGACGGCGCCCTGTCGGGTCGCCAACCCAAGGCGGTACAGAGTGCGTTGCAGGTGCTCGAAGCGGTCGCGCTGGCGGGGGCGGGAGTCACCGCCAAGGAGATCGCGGACCGTCTCGGTATGCCGTCGGCCACGACTTATCGGTTGTTGAATCTGCTTGTCGCCGATGGCTATATCGTGCGACTGCCGGATCTGTCCGGATTCTCGCTGGGTCCGCGGATGGGGGTGCTGATCGACGCGGCGGTGTCACCTACGGTGTGCACCGCGGCCCGGGAGACGCTGGCCGAGCTGCGGCTGTCGGTGCGCTTCGGTGTGCATCTGTTCTATTTCACCAACACCTCGGTGCGGTTGGCCGACTCCGATGACGAATACCCGCCACCGGCCGACGAATCGGTGCTCAATCACCACCTGCACGCCTGCGCCGTCGGCAAGCTGCTGCTGGCCGAGAAGCGCGATATCGACACCCTGCTCACGTTCCCGCTGCACAGTCTGACCGGCCGCACCATCACCTCCAGATCGGTTCTGGTCCAACAGCTCCAAGAGATCCGCGACCAGCAGATGGCCACCCAGGTGGGCGAAGTCACCGAGGACTCCGCCTGTGTCGCGGTGCCGGTGCGATCGGCCACCGGGGCCTTGGTGGCCGCCGTGGCGATGTCGGCGCGCGCCGACCAGGAGCAGCTGTTGATCCGGCAGGTCCCCGTCTTACGGGAGTGCGCGGCGCGGCTGAGCCCCCTGCTGGCCTGACTGGTTTCGCCCAATTGATCAAACGGGCGCGAAAGTGCGAGTAGATCACGCCTTTTCGTCGAACTCGGCGCGGAAGGTCAGCGCTCCAAGTCGGCGATATCGAGCCGCTTGATCGGCCCGACGATCACCAGGTAGCACAGCAACGCCAGGACCGCACTGAGGCCGACGTAGAGCAGCGCGAGTTCGAAGGAGCCATGCGTCTTGACCAGATAGCCAATCACGATCGGCGTCGTGATGGCGGCCAGGCTGCCGAAGGTGTTGAACACACCACCGGACAGGCCGGCGATCTCCTTGGGCGCGGTGTCGGCGACCACCGCCCAGCCCAGCGCACCGAGACCCTTGCCGAAGAACGACACCGCCATCAGCAGCACGACGAGCCAGGACGCGTCGACATAGTTGCACCCGATGATGACGGTGGCCAACAGCAGGCCGACCACGATGGGCAGCTTGCGCGCCTTGGTCTGCGACCAGCCGTGCCGCATCAGCCCGTCGGAGAGCACGCCGCCCAGGATGCCGCCGACGAAGCCGCAGATCGCAGGCAACGATGCGACGAAGCCGGCCTTGAGGATCGACATGTGCCGCTCCTGCACAAGGTAGACCGGGAACCAGGTCAGGAAGAACCAGGTGATGGTGTTGATGAAGTACTGACCGAAGTAGACGCCGAGCATCATCCGGTTACGCAGCAGGGCCTTGACGTAGTGAAGTTGGTTGGCGCCCTTGGCTTCCGCGGGTGCGGCGTCGCCGGCATCCATATCGACCAGCGCCCCGCCGGCGCGGATGTAGTCCAACTCGGCCTTGCTCACACGCGGATGGTTGCGCGGAGCGTAGATGACGAACATCCACAGCAGACCGAACAGCACACCGATGCCGCCGACGATGGTGAAGACGTGCTCCCAGCCGGCGGTCACCACCAGCCAGCCCATTAGCGGGGAGAAGGCCGCAGTGGCGAAATACTGCGCGGAGTTGAAGATCGCGGCGGCGGTGCCGCGCTCCTTGGTGGGAAACCACGCAGCGACGATGCGCGAGTTGCCGGGGAACGACGGGCCTTCGGCCAGACCGACCAGCAGGCGCAGCAGGAACAGCAGCCCGACGGCGGTGCCCATCGAGAAGTTCCCGACGAAGCCCTGGCAGACCGTGAAGATGGACCACGACAGGATCGCCCCGCAGTAGACCTTTTTGGAGCCGTAGCGGTCCAGCAACCAGCCGGCCGGGATCTGGGCCACCAGGTACGACCATCCGAACGCGGAGAAGATGTAGCCGAGCGTGACCGCATCGATGCCCAGGGCGTCCTGGATCGCGTCGCCGGCCATCGAGATGGTGGACCGGTCGGCGTAGTTGATGACGGTGACCGCGAACAGCATCGCCAGGATCACGTAGCGCACGTGACCGGCCTTGGCCGCCGGGGTACGAGCTGGGCTGTCGGCCGGCGCCGTGGTTGCGGGATTCATCGGGACTCCTTGCGTGGCCGGTCGTGCAGACAACCGGGTGGCTCAGGTCACATCGGTGACCCCGGCCGACTCTAGGCACCCGGAAACATTCCCGTCCAAGCCCGATTCGGCATATAACGATGCCGATCGGGCATCAAACTTTGCCATGCAGCCAATGCATCAATAAATCCACAATCGGTGTTGGACTGAATCGGACGGCGTCCCTACCGTGGATGTCATGACCACCAGCGCACCCATCAAGAGTGCACTCAGCGCGCCCGACGCGGCGATCAAAGCTCTGGCGGCGGGCGCTGCCACGCAGGACCGGATCACCCACGTGACCCTGTCATCGGTCACCTTGCCGCTACAGAATCCGATCAGCGACGCCAAGGTGCTCACCGGTCGGCAGAAGCCGATGACCGAGGTGGCGTTCCTGTTCGCCGAGATCCACACCGCCGACGGCCACTCCGGTATCGGGTTCAGCTATTCCAAGCGCGCCGGCGGCCCCGCGCAGTTCGCCCATGCCCAGGAGGTCGCGCCCGTCCTCATCGGCGAAGACCCCAACGACATCGCCAAGATCTGGACGAAGCTGGTCTGGGCCGGCGCCTCCGTCGGCCGCAGCGGCGTGGCCACCCAGGCGATCGCGGCCTTCGACATCGCACTGTGGGATCTCAAGGCCAAGCGTGCCAACCTGCCCATCGCCAAACTGATCGGCAGCCACCGCGACTCGGTGCCCACCTACAACACCTCGGGCGGATTCCTGCACACCCCGATCGAACAGGTGCTGGAGAACGCATCCGCAGCCCTGTCCACCGGTATCGGTGGTATCAAGATCAAAGTGGGACAACCCGATTGGCGCACCGATATCGCCCGACTGGAGAAAGTGCGCGAGCACCTGGGTGACGATGTGCCGTTGATGGTCGACGCCAATCAGCAGTGGGACCGGCCCACCGCCATGCGCATGGGCCGCATCCTGGAGAAGTTCAACCTGGTCTGGATCGAAGAACCCCTCGACGCCTACGACGCCGAGGGGCACGCGCATCTGGCCCGCGCCCTGGACACCTCCATCGCCACCGGCGAAATGCTGGCCAGCGTCGGTGAACATCAGCGCCTGATCGACGCCGACTCGGTGGACATCATCCAACCCGACGCACCGCGCATCGGTGGTATCACTCAGTTCCTCAAACTGTCCACGCTGGCCGAGCAGAAATTCCTGCAACTGGCTCCGCATTTCGCGATGGAGATCCACCTGCATCTGGCCGCGACCTATCCGCACGGGGTGTGGGTGGAGCATTTCGACTGGCTGGACCCACTTTTCAACGAGCACCTGGAGATCAGCGCCGGCCGCATGCACCTGTCGGACCGCCCCGGACTCGGCTTCACCCTCAGCGACCAGGCCCGCGCCTGGACCGTCGGCACCGCCGAATTCAGCTGAGGCCGAGGATCTCCACACTCTCCTCGCGCATCTGCACCTTGCGGATCTTCCCGGTGACGGTCATCGGGAACTCCTCGACCAGGTGCACGTAGCGCGGAATCTTGTAGTGCGCCAACCGGCCTTCGGCGAAGGCCCGGATCGCCTGGGCATCCAACGGGTCCGCGCCCGGCTTCATCTTGATCCAGACGCAGATCTCCTCGCCGTACTTCGCATCGGGGACGCCGATCACCTGGGCATCCTCGATGCCGGGGTGGGTGTAGAGGAATTCCTCGACCTCGCGCGGGTACACGTTCTCCCCGCCGCGGATCACCATGTCCTTGATCCGGCCGACGACGGTGCAGTAACCGTCCTCCCGCATGACCGCGAGGTCGCCGGTGTGCATCCAACCGTCCTCGTCGATCGCCTCGGCGGTCTTCTCCGGGTTCTCCCAATATCCCAGCATCACCGAATACCCCCGGGTGCAGAACTCCCCGGGCTGCCCTCGTTCGACGATATCGCCGGTTTCCGGGTCGACGATCTTCACCTCGACATGCGGATGCGCGCGGCCGATGGTCGCGGTACGGCGGTCCAGGTCGTCGTCGTGCAGGGTCTGACACGACACCGGTGAGGTTTCGGTCATGCCGTAGCAGATGGCGACCTCGGCCATGTTCATCTCGTTGATGCAGCGCTTCATCACCTCGATCGGGCAGACCGCGCCGGCCATCACGCCGGTCCGCAGGCTCGACAGATCGGCCTCCGGGAACGACGGATGGTTCTGCATGGCGATGAACATCGTCGGCACCCCGTACACCCCGGTGCAGCGTTCCTGCTCAATGACTTTCAAGGTCAGGCCAGGATCAAACCCGGGCGCCGGGATCACCATCGTCACGCCATGCGTGGTGCAGCCCAGGTTGCCCATCACCATGCCGAAGCAGTGATAGAACGGCACCGGGATACACAGCCGGTCCCCCGGCCGCAGATTGATGCCCTCGGTGACGAAGAACCCGTTGTTCAGGATGTTGCGGTGCGACAGGGTCGCCCCTTTAGGGAAACCTGTAGTGCCCGAGGTGTACTGGATGTTGATCGGGTCGGTGTTGTTCAGCGTCTTCTGCCGTGCCGCCAGTTCCTCCGGAGCCACCGCGCCGGCACGCAAGGCGTCCCAGTCAGCCGTGCCCAGGAAGATCACGTCGGTCAGCGTGGGCGCTTCCGGGCGCACGGCGTCGACCATCGCGACGTAGTCCGAACTCTTGAACTCGGTGGCCGAGATCAGCATCCGCACACCCGACTGGTTGAGCACATACCCCAGTTCGTGGGTGCGGTAGGCCGGGTTGATGTTGACCAGGATCGCGCCGATCTTGGCGGTCGCGTACTGCACGATGGTCCACTCGGACCGATTCGGCGACCACATGCCCACCCGGTCGCCTTTGGCGATCCTGCGGCCCAGGAGTCCCCTTGCCACCATATCGATTTCGTCGTTGAGTTCACGGTAGGTCCACCGGGTGCCTTGTGCGCAATCGACGAGCGCCTCGATGTCTGGGTGGGCAGCCGCGGTGCGCTCGAAGTTCGCGCCGATGGTCTCCTCGAGGATGGGCAGGGTCGTCGGCCCGGCGTCGTAACTCAGCATCATTGCACCAGATCCTCGTAGCGGTGCTCGGTCGGAATCGGCGACCCCGACTCGTGCGCTTCGTCTTCGCGCCGCCGCAGTTCGACGCGCCGGATCTTGCCGGAAATAGTCTTGGGCAGTTCGAAGAACTCGACCCGACGCACCTTGAGATACGGCGCGAGGTGGTCGCGGGCGTATTCCATGATGGCGCGCGCGGTCTCGGCGTCGGCCGACCACCCTTCGGCCAGTGCCACATAGGCTTTCGGGATGGCCAGCCGGGTGTCATGCGGTTGCGGGACGACCGCGGCTTCCACGACGGCGGGGTGCTCGATGAGCACGCTCTCCAACTCGAACGGCGAGACCTTGTAATCGCTGGACTTGAACACGTCATCGGTACGCCCGATATAGGTGATGTATCCGTCCGCGTCGCGGGCCGCGACATCACCGGTGTGGTAGTAGCCGCCGTGCATCACTGTCGCATTGCGTTGTGCGTCATCGAGATAGCCCGTCATCAGGTTCAGCGGCGCCTTCGACAGGTCCAGGCAGATCTCGCCTTCGTCGGCCAACTCGCCGGTGAGCGGGTCGATGAGTACCACCGGCACGCCGGGCATGGGCCGGCCCATCGAGCCGGCCTTGACCGGTTGCCCCGGGGTGTTGCCGACCTGCAGGGTGGTCTCGGTCTGCCCGAACCCGTCGCGGATGGTCAAGCCCCACGCGCGCTGCACGGTTTCGATCACTTCGGGGTTCAGCGGCTCCCCCGCGCCCAGGATCTCGCGCAGCCCTTCGGGTTTGGATCCGAGGTCGGCCTGGATGAGCATCCGCCATACCGTGGGCGGTGCACAGAAGGTGCTGACGCCGGCCCGGTGGAGCTGCGCCAGTAGGTCGGCCGCGTCGAACCGGCTGTAGTTGTAGACGAAGATGGTCGCTTCGGCGATCCACGGCGCGAAGAAGCAGCTCCAGGCGTGCTTGGCCCAGCCCGGCGAGCTGATGGCTAGGTGCACATCCCCGGGGCGCACCCCGATCCAGGCCATCGTCGACATGTGCCCGACCGGGTAGGAGATCTGGGAGTGCTCGACGAGCTTCGGCTTGCTCGTGGTGCCGGAGGTGAAGTAGACCAGCAGCGGGTCCTCGACGGTCGTGACGGTCTCGTGTGCGTCGGGGGCGACGTCGTACGCGTCGGCATAGCGGTGCCAACCCGCCACGTCGCCGACCGCGATCCGCACGTAGTCCCCCGGTACCTGCTCGAACTTGGGTGCGTCGGCGGCGTTGGCGATGACGAACCGGGCGCCGCCGCGGGTAATCCGGTCGGCCAGATCCTCCGGTCCGAGCGCACCGGTGGTCGGCATGATGACGGCTCCGAGCTTGGCGACGGCCAGCATCGCCTCCCACAGTTCGACCTGGTTGCCGAGCATCAAGATGACCCGGTCGCCCTTGCTCACCCCCAGCCCGCGCAGCCACGTCGCCACCTGGTCAGAGGCCTGCGCCATCTCGGCGAAGGTGACCTTGCGCTCGCTGCCGTCCTGCTCGACGATCCACAGAGCGGTGCGCTCGTTGTTGTGCGCGATGACGTCGAACCAGTCGGTCGCCCAGTTGAAGGAGCCGGTGATCTCCGGCCACCGGAACGTCTCGACGGCTTTGTCGTAGTCGCTGATGACCTCGACCAGATGGTCGCGGGCATCGCGGTAGAGGTCGGTGTTGGTCGACATACAGATAGGATCTACGTCACACTCGCCCGTCCGCTACCCCCGAAAGAGGGGAATTCTGTGCAATCGCTGTTAAGGCCTCGCGATACCGATGCGGTGCGCGCTGAGCTGCGGCGGGTGGCCGCCGAGGCCAGGGTTCCGGTGCTGTTCGGCGGGGAGGTGCACGGGGACGCGCTGCTGCTCACCGAGTTCGTCGGCACGCGAACAGGCGGGCTGCGGGGGCTGGTGGTGCGCTCCCGGTCCGGGCTGGGCGGGGCCAGCATGGTGGCCGGCCGGCCGATGGCGGTGGCCGACTACCGCAACGACGTCAACATCACCCACGACTACGACGCACCGGTGTCCGGCGAAGGTATCCGCTCGGTGCTGGCAGTGCCGGTGCTGGTGGACGGGCAAGCCCGGGCGATGCTCTACGGCGCGTACCGCTCCGCCGCCCCGATCGGTGGCCGGGCGATGGACCTGATGGTGGGGTCGGCGCGGCGGCTGTCGCATGAGCTGCGGGTGCGCGACGAGGTGGACCGACGGATGCGGTTGCGCGAGGCGCACCTGTCCGGCTTCACGGATCGGGTGGCCGACCCGGAGAAGATCCGGGAGGTGCACGCCGACCTGCGCCGGCTGGCCGCCTCCGCACCGGACGAGATGCAGGGCCAACTGCGGGTGCTGGCCGACCAGTTGGGGGCGGCGTTGTCAGGCGGCGCTCCGGTTGCCGCACCGCTGACTCAGCGCGAAATTGACGTACTTGCCCAGGTCGCCCTCGGGTGCACCAATGTGGAAGCCGCTCAGCGACTTTCGTTGAAACCGGAGACGGTGAAAAGTTATTTACGCAGTGCCGCAGCGAAACTCGGGACGAAGACTCGGCATGAGGCGGTGTCGCGGGCCCGGCGGGGGCGGTTGATTCCGTGACGGTCCACCGTGTCGATCGACTCACCGACGATCGTATGCACAGGTAAACGCCAATTGGGCTATTGCTGCGATCCGCTCGAGGATTCCGACGCGGATTTTGCACCTTCGGCGCTCTTGTGACCGGCACCGTCGGGTGACGTCGATCCGGAAGTGCTCGAGTCATTCTGACCAGTTGACTCGGTCGTGGTATTCGCCCCCGCACCCGCGGTGTCAGTCGTCTCAATCTTGGTAGCTGAGGCCTTCTTTGCCGGCTTGGCGGTAGTCGCTTGAGACTTCGTGGTACCGGCGGCGGCTTCTGTAGATTGCGTCGACTTCGTGGTTCGGTCTGCAGACTCGGTCGACTCGGTAGCGTCAGCCGTTTCTGCCGCGGATGTCGATGTGGAATCCGATGACCCCGCGGTCCGCGCCGACGTTCGAAGGGTGACCGTCTTCGCCGATGAAGTCGATGCCGAGTCGGCGACAGCGGCGGAGGTCTCGGTAGTCTGCCCCGGCGGCTCGGTGGTCACGCCGGTGGACCCATCCGGAACAGTGATCGGGTCCGCCTTTGCGGGCGCTCCGCCGAAGTTGCTTGCGAGGGCGCCGACAAGGTTTCTGACTGCGCTGACCGGGATTTCCACGACGCCGGGAACAACCTGGAGAAGTGCCGCGACGGGGCCGCCGGCGGCATAGGCTTTTTTGATCCCGGCCACGAACTTGTCGAATGCGGTGAATTCCAAAGAGAATCCGGTGCGGGTGAGTTTGGAGTAGGTGACCACCCACTGGCCGTCGACCTTTTCGTACTCATCGGTGTAATGGCCGTAACCATGAATCGTGACAAGCCCGGCCAGGGAAAGTCTGTCCTGCATGGTCCATACGGCACCGGCCGTCGTATCTGAGCTCAGGTCGATATCCGGGTCATAACCTTGGTGGCGGGTATTGATTGCACTCAGTGTCAGTGCAGTGAAAGCGATGAACAAGTCGCGGCTGGAGAAGTACGGCCCGTACGACCCCGTGGTGTCGACCACAGCGTCGGAGGCAAAAAGTCTGCGCAATGCCGCCCAGTTCTTGGTATCGACATCGTTAAAATACGTCGCCTTGAGTAGCTCGATCGCTGCCGTCTCGGTGGCCGCGTCGGTGACGGTGGCCATTAATGACACCGCCGGTGCAGTTCCACGCATCGGAACAGCTACCGCGGAGTGCGCTACCGGAACGACACCGACACCGGCACCGATTGCGGCGACGGCGCCTAATGCGACCGCAGTGCGCAGCATGCGTCGCTCCCCCGATGCGACCACGCGGTGCCGACTGTGTGCTTCTTTGCGCATTGCTCACTCTCCCCGTCGGAACTGCGTGTAGCAGGACCACCCCCTGGAGCAGGGTGTCAAATATTCAACTATATACATTGATTATGTGAATAGTAGCCAGGGTTGTATCCGCGCGTCAACGGATGTCATCCGCCCAGAAGGATGCAGACAGCTCCGAAGGGCCCGGCCCGAGCTGGGTGGTCCTCAAAGTTGACGGCAGTTGATACCGCCCAAGCGACAGGATGCACAGAATGACGCGCGCGGCAGGGGCCACTCGTCAGGCCAGCGAGTCCTCCCACGCCCGATACAACCCCGCGAAATGCCCACCCGCATCGATCAATTCACTGGGCGGCCCGTCCTCGACAATCCGCCCGTGCTCCAACACCAGCACCCGGTCCGAACTCAACACCGTGGACAGCCGGTGCGCGATCACCACGGCGGTGCGGTCGGCCAGCACCGTCACCAAAGCCCGTTGCACCAGACGCTCGCTCGGGATGTCCAACGAGGACGTCGCCTCATCCAGAATCAGCACCGCCGGATCGGCCAGGAACGCCCGTGCGAACGCGATGAGCTGACGCTGCCCCGCAGAGAGCCGGCCACCGCGTTTGGCGACGTCGGTGGCGTACCCGTCGGGCAACGCGTCGATGAACCGGTCCGCACCGACGGCCTCTGCGGCGGCGCGCACCTCGGCATCGGTCGCAGAGGGCCTGCCGAAGCGGATGTTGTCGGCGACGGTGCCCTCGAACATGAAGTTCTCCTGGGTCACCATCACCACGTGGCGGCGCAGTTCGGCCTGCTCGATATCGCGCAGGTCGACCCCGTCCAGGCTGACCACCCCCGAGACCGGGTCGTAGAACCGCGCAATGAGTTTGGCGATGGTGGTCTTGCCGGCGCCGGTGGTCCCCACCAGCGCCACCGTCTGCCCGGCAGGCAGGTGCAGCGTCAGATCCGGCAGCACCGGACGGCCCGGCACGTAATCGAAGCGCACATCGCGGAAGTCGACCTCGCCGCGCACCGCTGCCAACCGCACCGGATCCGAGGGATCGCGGATCCCGGGCTCGGTGGCCATCACCCCGGAGATCTTCTCCAGCGCGGCCGACGCCGACTGGAAGGTGTTGAAGAACTGCGAGATCTCCTGCATCGGTTCGAAGAAGATGCGCAGGTACAGCAGGAACGCGGTGAGCGTGCCGAGCGTCATCCGGCCTTCGAGCACCAGGTAGCCACCGTAGAGCAGCACCACCCCGGTGGCGATGTTGCCGACCAGTCGCACGCTGGGCATGAAGATCGCCATCAGTTTGAAGGCGCGCTCGTTGATCGACTTGTACTGGTCGGCAACGTCTTCGAAGATCTCCTGGTTGCGCGGCTCGCGGCGATACGCCTGCACGGCCTTGATGCCGGTCATGGTCTCGACGAACTGCACGATGACCAGGGCCGCGGCCTCCCGCACCTTCAGGTAGGTCTTCGACGATTCGGTACGGAACCACCACACCAGCCCGACCAGAATGGGGAAGGCACACAGGCACATCAGGCCCAGCCGCCAGTCCAGCACCAACAGGAGCACGGCGGTGCCGCACATCGTGAGCACGGCGGTGATCAGCCCGTCGAACCCCGTCGACAGCATCTCCTGGATGGCCTCGATGTCATTGGTGGACCGGGCCACCACCCGCCCCGACGTGTAGCGGTCGTGGAAGGCCACATCGAGACGCTGGAAATGACGAAACAGCCTGCGCCGCAATTCCAGCAGCACCTGCTGGCCGATCCGTCCGGACCGCCGCAGGAACACCATGCGGCTGCCGGCCTGCAGGATGACCACACCGCACAGCACCGCCAGGATGACCACCAATTCGCGCGCCGAACCGCCGGCCAGGATCGGCGGGATGCCATGGTCGATCCCGCGCTGCACCAGGATGGGCACCGACAGCCGGGCTGCGTTCTCGACCACGACGATGATCGCCAGCACCGCAATCACCGCGCGGTAGGGCCGCAGTAGCGAGAACAGCAGCGCGCGCGCTTCGCCGCGCCGCGACACGGTTTCGTCGATCACCGAATCGTCGGCGGACTCGACCGCCTGACCGCGCCAGTCCGTGGTACTCATCGCTGACGCTCCCAGGTGGACAGCGCTTCATCCTCCAGGTGCAGATGCTCCAGCTGAGAACGGCATTCGTCGTTCTCCCAGTCGCAGGAACGCTCGGCGCCGTCGTCGAGCTCGTCGTCGGCGGCCAGCAGATAGCGGTATTCGGGCACGCCGGCCAGCAGTTCGCCGTGCGTGCCGATATGCGTGATGGTGCCGCTCTCCAGCAGCGCGACCCGGTCGGCGAGCAACACCGTCGAGGCGCGGTGCGCCACCACGATGCCGGTGACCTCGCGCAGCACCCGGCCCAGCGCCTCGGTGACGACAGCCTCGGTGTGGACGTCGAGCGCGGACAGGGTGTCGTCGAGCACCAGCACCGACGGGTGGGCGAGGATGGCCCGCGCCAGCGAAAGCCGTTGCCGTTGACCACCGGACAGGCTCATTCCCTGTTCCCCGATGCGGGTGTCCAGACCGAACGGCAGATCGTAGACGAACTCGGCGGCCGCCACCCGGACCGCTTCGGCGAGCTGCTCGTCACTCGCGACGGGGTTACCGAGCTGCAGGTTCTCCCGCACGGACATGGAGAACAGCGTGGGATCCTCGAACGCGGTGGCCACCGCGTGACGCAGCGCCGGCAGCGACAGGTCACGGATATCTTTGCCGTCCAACATGATCCGGCCCTCGGTGACGTCGTAGAGCCGGGACAACAGGGCGGCGAGCACCGTTTTGCCCGATCCGGTGGAACCCACCAGGGCGATGGTCTCCCCCGGCTCGACGGCCAGGTTCACGTGCCGCAAGGCCCAGTCCGAGCTGTCTGCAAACCGGAAGCCGACGTCGACGAGTTCCAGCCGACCGCCGCGCGGAGTGGCACCGTCCGGCCCGTCGGTGATTTCGCTTGGCGCGTCGAAGATCTCGGTGACCCGGTTGGCCGCCGTCATCGCCTCCTGTGTCATCGACAGCAGGAAGCCCAGCGAGGCGATCGGCCACACCAGCGACAGCATCATGGTGATGAACGCGACCAGGGTGCCCATGGTGACCAACCCGTGGCCCGCCGCATAGGCGCCCACACCGAGGACGACGATCAGCGTGACCGTCGGGATGACCTCCAGCAGCGTCCAGAATTTCGCCGACACCCCGACCTTGCAGACCTCGGTGTCGAACAGGTCGGAGGCCCGCTCGTCGAACCGCTCGTAGGCGTACTCCTCCCGGCCGAACGCCTTGACCACCCGCATCCCGAGGGCCTGCTCCTCGACGTGGGTGGCGACGTTGCCGGACTGGTCCTGCGCCTGACGGGACAGCTGGGTGAACTGCCGCTGGAAGTGCAGCACCGTCGCGGTGATCGGCGCGATGGACAGCACCACGACGACTCCGAGCGGCCAGTACATGGCCAGCAGGATCGACGTCACGACGACGATCTGGACGAAGTTGAGCATCAGGAACAGCAGCCCGAAGGACAGGAACTGCCGGATGGTGCCCAAGTCGTTCATCACCCGCGACAGCAGCTGCCCGGACTGCCACCGGCCGTGAAAGTTCATCGGCAGGATCTGCAGCCGCGCGTAGAGGTCTTTGCGGATATCGGCTTCCACGCCCATGGTGGCGCGCGCCACCAGCCAGCGGCGGATGAACCACAGCACGGCTTCGGACACACCGACGGCGGTGGCGGCCGAACCCAGGATCCACAGCCCGCGCTCGTCCTGGTGGCGGATCGGGCCGTCGATGACCGCCTTGGTGATCAGCGGGATGGACACCGTGGCGCCCAGGCTGACGAACGCGGCCAGCACCATGACGGCCCAGCGCACGCGGTAGGGCTTCAGGTACGGCAGCAGGCGCAGGATGTCCGAGGACGCGCGGATACGACGCGGCGGCGGCGCAATGGCCGGTGCCCCGCGCAGCGCACTTCCGTCCGTATCCATGACCCCACCCACTAAGACTGTCTAACTCACGTCACCGACATCTACGTCGTGACCAATCGCGATCTTCCGACGCACGGAGCGCCGCGAAGCCCATCCCCCGGCATCAATGCTGCCATGCCGGACAACCGAATAACCCGACACGACACCACGTTAAAACCTCAACAAATATTGAGGTCAATTGATTTCCCCGTCGCTGCGCTCGCCCCAGAACGATTCCCCACCTCAGATGAAGCCGAGGTACCCGATCACGCCGGCGCCGGCCACGATGAACAGCGGATTGACCTTGCTGACCAGGAAGATCCCGGTGCACACGGCGGTGACGGTGTAGGCCCGCCAGTCGTGGTCGGCGGCCCGGCTCATCACCAGCGAGGTGGCCAGGATGAGCCCGACGGTCAGCGGCGCGAAACCCTTCTCCACGGCGATACGCAGTTTCGACTTCTCGGCGCGCTGCCAGAACAGCGTCACGACGTAGACGAACGACGCCGCGGGCAGCACCATCGCCACCATCGCGATCAACCCACCCAGGATTGCCGCGGGCACACCCCCGACATGCAGACCCGCGCCGTAACCCACCATCGACACGATCAGGATGCTGGGTCCCGGCGCGGTCTGCGAGATGGAGAACAGGTCGGCGAACTGGTTGTTGGTCAGCCAGTGCCGGTGGTTGACCGCCTGCATGTGCATCTCCGGCAGCACCACGTTGCCGCCGCCGATCGACAGCAGCGAGAGCATCCCGAACAGGCCGGCGATCTGCAGGTAGGTGCTCACGACTTGACCTGCGCACGCCCCCGTGGCCAGGCCCAGATCAGGCTCAGCGGCGCCATGATCGCCAAGGTCCCCAGCAACGGCCAGCGCAGCACCCCGTTGAGCAGGAATGCCCCAGCGAACAGCAGCACCGGCACCACCCCGGTGAGGCATTTCTGGCCCGTCTTGATCACCATCGTCAGCGTCAGCGCCACCGCCGCGGCCGACGCGCCGTGCAGCACCCCTTTGACGGCGGGCACTTCCTTGAAACGGAAGTAGACGAACGACAGCACCAGGATGATCACCAGCGGCATGAGGCACAGGCCGACGACGGCCGCGACCGCCCCGGCCAGGCCGCGCATCTTGGTGCCGGCGAAGACGGCCATGTTGACCTGATTGGCGCCGGGCAGGATCCGGCACATCGTCATCGCCGACAGGAACTCCGCCTCGCCCAGCCACTCCTTCTCGACCACCAGCACTTCCCGCGACCAGGCCGAGAGCCCCCCGCCGAACGACGCCAGGGCGATGTGGTTGAACGTGAGCGCCAGTTCCACCAAGGACACCTCACGCGCTCTGTCTGACCCCGGGTCCCCGACATCACTCATGCATCAAGTCCGGATCATGCGGGAAATCGTCCTCGCCATGCTCCCCCGGCCGCAGTGGATCCGGCGGCTCGTACTGATGCGAGGACTCCCAGTCGAAGGCGAAGATCGCGCCCAGCCGGGCGACGGCCTCGGAATCCTCGACGATGACGCCGAGCTCGCGGCGCAGGTCGAAGGCACTGCGGTCGATGTTCATCGAGCCCACCAGCGCGTGCGCGTCATCGGCGATGAGCAGTTTCGCGTGCACCCGCAGGTTCTTCTGCTTGTGCACCTTCACGCCGAACCGGCGCAGGGTGCGCAGCGAGGCGAAGGTGTCCAGGATGTCCCACTCGCTGATGCCGTGCTTCCCGCCGCACAGCACGCGCACCTTCACGCCGCGCCCGGCCGCGGCCGCAATGTGGTCCAGAATCACCGCGTCCACGTATTTCGGATGCTGAATATCGAGCCGGTGCCGGGCGGCGTCGATGAATTGCGCCATGTGATATCGCGAATTCGAATTGCTCCACAACAGCCCCTCGAACACCGCCGGATGCCAATCGTCGCGGTGCTCCCAGTCCGCGTCGAACGCGTCGACGATCTGCGCCACGTGTTGCGGCACCGTGGTGACGACGCCGTAGTCGCGGGTGAGGGTGAAGTACTTCTCGCAGAGGTTGAACGTGGCCACCAGCGCGGCCTGCCCGTCGACGACGATCGACTTCTCATGCGTGACATAGAACTTCGGATTGGTCCACGCCACGTTCACGCCGGCGGCCTGCAGCCGGGTGAACGAATCGTCGTTGGCACGGTCCCCGCCGGAGCGGGCCGGGTTCAGCATCACCCGCACGTCGACACCCGCGTCATGCCGCTCGATCACCGTTTCCAGCAACGATTCCTCGGTGAAGGTGAATTGTTTGAGGAGTAACGATTTCTCGGCCGACGCGACGAATTGCCGTACAGGTTCGACGCCGTCATCGGGCTGCACGATCACCCGCGGCGTAAATGCCTGCATAAATGCCGGATGCTAGCACCCAATGGTGTCCGGGACGTGCCTGCCGCAATAGCGGTGATTCATCGGGCAAGATGGGCCTTATGGACAGTGGAGCAGCGTCACCCCGGGTTCTCGTCGTCGACGACGATCCCGACGTCCTCGCGTCCCTGGAACGAGGCCTCCGGCTGTCCGGATTCGAGGTCGCCACGGCGGTCGACGGCGCCGAAGCCCTGCGCAGCGCCACCGAGACCCGGCCGGACGCGATCGTGCTCGATATCAACATGCCCGTGCTCGACGGCGTC
Source organism: Mycobacterium hackensackense (assembly GCF_025822555.1). Classification (NCBI taxonomy): domain Bacteria; kingdom Bacillati; phylum Actinomycetota; class Actinomycetes; order Mycobacteriales; family Mycobacteriaceae; genus Mycobacterium; species Mycobacterium hackensackense. Next base: position 1,989,871 of record NZ_JACKUC010000030.1, on the reverse strand, counting down.
AGCGTCGTCACCGCGCTGCGCGCCATGGACAACGACGTACCCGTCTGCGTGCTGTCGGCCCGCAGCTCGGTGGACGACCGGGTGGCCGGGCTGGAAGCCGGCGCCGACGACTACCTGGTGAAGCCGTTCGTGCTCCAGGAGTTGGTGGCCCGGGTCAAGGCGTTGTTGCGCCGTCGCGGCTCAACCGCGACCTTCTCCTCGGAGACCATCTCGGTCGGCCCGCTCGAAGTCGACATCCCGGGCCGGCGGGCCCGGGTCAACGGCACCGACGTCGACCTGACCAAGCGCGAATTCGACCTGCTCGCCGTGCTCGCCGAGCACAAGACCGCGGTGCTCTCCCGCGCCCAGCTGCTGGAGCTGGTGTGGGGCTACGACTTCGCCGCCGACACCAACGTCGTGGACGTGTTCATCGGCTACCTGCGCCGCAAGCTGGAGGCCGGTGGTGCGCCCCGGCTGCTGCACACGGTCCGCGGCGTGGGGTTCGTGCTGCGGCAGCAGTAGGTTCGCATGGATCTCAACGACCGGCTGTACCGAATACTCGGACTACCCAAGCGGGCGCTGTCGCTGCGCTCGATCGTGCTGGTGGCGTCGTTCTCGGTGATCGCCACCGTCATCACCATCGGCACCTGGGTGTGGATCGGCATCACCAACGAGCAGTACAGCCAGCTGGACCGCCGCCTCGACTCGATCAGCAGCCTCGGCGATGTCACCACCCTGCTCAGCAGCGCCCTCAACGATCACACCGACGAACCCGCGGCCAACGGCGGCCTGGTGCGCACCGCCCGCATCGCCGGATCCACCGTGTCCGCGCCCGATGACATCGTGCTGCCCGAATTCCCGGACGGTTTCGCGACCACCACGATCAACGGCGTCAAATATCGGGTGCGCACGTTCAGCGCCGGCCAGGCCTCGGTCGCCCTGGGCGCGCCGACCGCCGAGACCGAGCACCAGATCGACGCCCAGCACCGCCGGGTGTTGCTGATCTGCGGCGGTGTCATCGGCGGCACCGCCATCGTCGGCTGGATCATCTCGGCCATCATGATCACCCCGTTTCGGCGGCTCGCCCAGCAGGCCCGGGCCATCAACTCGCAGTCCAAGCCCGAAGAGGTTCAGGTGCGCGGCGTCTGGGAGGCCACCGAGATCGGCGAGGCGGTCGAGGGCATGCTGGCCCGCATCGGCGACGAGCAGCAGCGGACCAAGGCGGCGCTGGAGTCGGCGCGCGATTTCGCCGCCGTCGCCTCGCATGAGCTGCGCACCCCGCTGACCGCCATGCGCACCAACCTCGAGGTGCTCGACACCCTGGAGATGCCCGACGAGCAGCGCAAGGAAGTGCTCGGCGACGTGATCCGCACCCAGACCCGGATCGAAGCCACCCTGACCGCGCTCGAGCGTCTGGCGCAGGGCGAGCTGACCACCTCCGACGACCATGTGCCGGTGGACATCACCGAACTGCTCGACCGCGCCGCACATGACGCCATGCGCGTGTACCCCGACCTGGATGTGTCGCTGGTGCCCGCGCCGACGGTGCTGATCCTCGGGCTGCCCGCCGGGTTGCGGTTGGCGGTGGACAACGCGATCGCCAACGCGGTCAAGCACGGGAACGCGACCCGGGTGCAGCTGTCCGCGGTGGCCTCACGGGCCGGGGTGGAGATCGCCGTCGACGATGACGGCGTCGGGCTGCCCGAAGAGGAGCGCACCCGGGTGTTCGAGCGGTTCTCCCGCGGGTCGACGGCATCGCATTCCGGGTCGGGCCTGGGCTTGGCGCTGGTGGCTCAGCAGGCCGAATTGCACGGCGGCACAGCCTCATTGGAGGCCAGCCCGCTCGGCGGCGTGCGGTTGCTGCTGCGGTTGCCCGGGCCGGCCTAATCCGAGCCGAGCGGCCGGTTATGACACGCGTTTCGTACTTCCACGTGCCACAACCGGCCAGTCGAGAACCTCGGTTGCCCGAGCCGGCCTAATCAGAGCCGGCGGTCGGCGCCAAGCAGTAGGCCCGCACCGGGGCGGGGTAGCTGTAGGTGGTGGTGTCGGCCGGGCACTGGGCGGCCGCGGAGTCGAATCGCTGTACCACCTTGTAGGCCTTGTCATCACTGACGGCGCAGTCGGTTTGTTCGAGGTTCTTGCCGCTGGCGGTGGGGTGATAGCAGTGCCCGGCGGTGAGGTTCTCGACGAGGCAGAGCCGGCCGACCGCGTGATGGTCGAGAGTCCAGTCATAGCTGATGTAGTTGGCATTGGCGCACGAGCGGTCACTGTCGAGCACCGCGCCCACCGTGAAGCTGGGGTCGGTGCCGCAGTCGGTGCGGTGCACGTCTTTTCCGTCGGCCCCGAGTGCAACACAGTCGCCGACAAGGTAACTCGTGATCTCCTGCTTCGCAGCCGTGGTCGCTTGCTGCACTTCGCGCTTCTCGGCCAAGCTGAATTTGGCGAGCAGAATCAGTGAGACGCCGATGATGGTGAAGGCCAACCGGGCCTTCTTGGTGCGCCACCACCGTGTCTTGGCCGGAGCGGGCTGGGCGGTGGTTTGCGGGTTGGTCATATCTGTCGATCCTTTTTTCACGTGGACACCGAAAGCCCGCATGCCGGGGCCTCTTGCAAGGTGTAGTCGCGAAACATTCGTCGATCCGAACGCCGCCCGAGGGTGATCTGCCCCACGCCCGGACCCGCACAAGACAAAGAACCGCCGTCGCTGCGGCCCACATTGGACCGGAACGACGGCGGTTCTGTTGGTACTCGCTAGCGGGTGGCCAGCAGGTCGATGACGAATATGAGCGTCTTGCCGGACAGCCGGTGGCCGCCACCGGCCGGACCGTAGGCCTGCTCCGGCGGGATGGTCAGCTTGCGCCGGCCGCCCACGCGCATCCCGGGGATACCGTCCTGCCAGCCCTGGATGAGGCCGCGCAGCGGGAAGGTGATCGACTCGCCGCGGTTCCACGAGCTGTCGAACTCTTCGCCGGTGTCGTACTCCACGCCGAGGTAGTGCACCTCCACGGAGCCGCCGGGTACCGCTTCCTCACCGTCGCCGACGATGACGTCTTCGATGACCAGCTCGGTGGGTGCCGGGCCGTCCGGAAATTCGATTTCAGGTTTTGTTGCCACGATTGTCCACCGTAGTCGGGCACACTGGCTTCATGGCCACTGATGCGGACATCCTCGCCGAAGTCAACAAGCTCGTCGCAGAGGAGCAGGAGCTGCGCACCGCACTGCAGCACCGCGAGATCGACGAATCGACCGAACACCAGCGCCTGCGCTCCATCGAGGTGCAGCTCGACCAGTGCTGGGACCTGCTGCGGCAGCGGCGGGCGCTGCGGGAGTCCGGCGGCGATCCCGACGACGCCGCGGCCCGCCCCGCCGAAGAGGTCGAGGGCTACCTGGGCTGACACCGGGTGGCACACGCGCAGTACGACGTCGTCATCGTCGGGGGCGGACACAACGGTCTGGTCGCCGCCGCGTATTTGGCACGTGCTGGGCGCCGGGTCCGACTGTTGGAGCGGCTCGATCATGTGGGTGGCGCGGCCGTGTCCGCGCATGCCTTCGACGGTGTCGACGCCCGGCTGTCGCGGTACTCCTATCTGGTGAGCCTGCTGCCGCGGCGCATCATCGACGAGCTGGGCGCGCGAATCCGGCTGGCCCGACGGCGGCATTCCTCGTACACGCCCGACCCGGCCACCGGGGGGACCACCGGGCTGCTGCTCGGAGCGCACGACACCTTCGACGTCATCGGCGCCCGGGCCGACGCAACCGGTTTCGCCGACTTCTACCGGCGCACCGGGCTGCTCACCAAGGCGCTCTGGCCGACGCTGCTGCAACCGCTGGAGACCCGGTCCGCGGCGCGGCGCCGGGTACTGGCCGGCGGGGACGATGCGGCCACCGCGTGGCGCGAGATCGTCGAAGAACCGATCGGGCACGCGATCACCGCGGCGGTGCGCCACGACCTGGTGCGCGGGGTGATCGCCACCGACGCCCTGATCGGCACCTTCGCCTCCGTCGAGGATCCCGCCCTGCTCCAGAACGTCTGCTTCCTGTATCACCTGATCGGCGGCGGTACCGGTGACTGGGATGTGCCGATCGGCGGGATGGGCGCGGTCACCGGCGCCCTGAGCGCGGCGGCCAGCGGCTTCGGCGCTGAAATCACGACTGGTGCAGAGGTTTTCGCGATAAGTCCGGACGGCGAGGTACGCTACCGGGCCGGCGGGCAGGACCACACGGTGTCCGGCACGCACGTGCTGGCCGGTGTGACGCCCACCGTGCTGGCCGGGTTGCTGGACGAGCCCGCACCCGTGTCCGCGCCGGGAGCCCAGATCAAGGTCAACCTGATGCTGCGCCGCCTGCCGCGACTGCGCGACACCTCGGTGACCCCCGAGCAGGCGTTCGGCGGCACCTTCCATATCAACGAGACACTGACCCAACTGGAGGGCGCTTACACCGCGGCGTCCCGCGGCCAGATGCCCGAACCTCTCCCGTGTGAGATCTACTGCCATTCGCTGACCGACCCCAGCATCCTGTCCGCGAGCTTGCGCGCCGCCGGGGCGCAGACCCTGACGGTGTTCGGACTGCACACCCCGCACAGTCTGTCCGCCGGCACCGACCCGGACCGGGCCAGGACTCGGTTGACCTCTGCGGCCCTGGATTCGCTGAATTCTGTGCTGGCCGAACCGATTCAGGACGTGATTGCCGAGGACGCAGCCGGCCGGCTGTGCATCGAGGCCAAGACCACAGCGGATCTGGAGAACATCCTGGGCATGACCGCGGGCAATATCTTCCACGGCGCCTTGGGCTGGCCGTTCGCCGAGGACGATGAGCCGCTGGACACCCCGGCACGGCGCTGGGGCGTGGCGACGGCGCATCCACGAATCCTGTTGTGCGGATCAGGCTCCAGGCGTGGCGGTGCGGTGTCGGGGATCGGCGGGCACAACGCTGCGATGGCCGTGCTAGAGAGTTAGCTTCCGCAGAATCGTCTGCAGCGCAAGCAGATCGGCGTCACCCAGGGCGGCCAGCGCGGCCGGAGCCGGGTCCTGCACCGCCTCGACGGCGGCGGCCACGGCCTGCCCCTCCTCGGTGAGCGACACCACCTTGCAGCGCCGGTTCGCCGGATTCGTCTGGCGCAACACCAGGCCGCGCTCCTCCAGATCATTGACGGCCACCGTCGCCGCGGGGGCGTCCATGGTGGCCGCCTCGGCCAGCTCTTTGACCGTCATCGGGGTGCGGGCCAGCCTGCGCAACACCCGAATCCGGCTGAACGGCAGACCGGACCGGTCGATCACCGCGCGCTTCCAGTCACCGCGGTTCTCGTGCACGAGTGCGGACATCCGTTGCCACACCTCGTCGGCAATCGCGTCATCCGACATGGACCGCCGCCTTCCCTTCGATCAGCGGGACCAGCCGTTGCGCCGAGGCCAGGGCACGCGGCGCGGTGGACACGAAGCCCAACACGATGATCACGACTCCGAGCGCGACACAGACGAACCACAGCGGACGGGCGGCGGCGATGAAGTCGACCCCCGAGGCCAGCAGTGTCGTGCCCGTCACCGAACCACACAGCGCCACACCGATACTCACCCCGATCTGCCGGCTGGTGCTGGTCACCGCCGATGCCGCCCCGGCCCGATCCAGTGGCATCCCGCTGACCGCCGCGTTGGTGATGGGGGCGTTGACCATCGAGAAGCCCATACCGAACACGGTGAACACCACCAGCAGCGCCCACACCGGCGTCGTCGCCGTCAGGAACGTCAACAAGAACGCGGCCGTGGTGATCAGCACACCGGCCGCCAGCAGTGACGGCCGCGCACCGTAACGACCGACCAGCCGGCCCGACAACGGTGAGAACATCAGTGCGCCGACGGCGATCGGCAGGTAGATCAAACCGGTGTGCATGGCCGAGAACCCGCGCTCGGCCTGCAGATACAGCGACATCATGAACAGGAACGCACCCCAGGTGGCGAATGCGCTGATGGCGATCACGGTCGCCGAGGCGAACGGGACGCTACGGAAGAAGCGCAGGTCGATGAACGGGTCGTGGCGGCGCGACTCGAAACGCAGGAAGGCGGCGAACGCGACCGCGGCCAGCACCGCCACCGCGATGACCCGCGGGTTGGTCCAGCCCATCCCGGGCCCCTCGATCAACGCGAACACGACACCGAACAGGAACACCACGGCCAGGCCCTGCCCGATCGGGTCGACATTGCGCATGGTCGCCGATTTCGTCTCGGGCACGAAGATCGCCGTGAGCAGGACCGCAGCCGCACAGATCGGCAGGTTGATCCAGAACACCGCGCGCCAGCCCACGTACTCGATCAGCAGACCACCCACCGTCGGCCCCAGCGCCATCGAGATGCCGACCACCGCACCCCAGAAGCCCAGTGCGCGGGCGCGTTCCACCTTCCCGGTGAAGACCTGCGAAATGATGGACAGCGCAACGGGGTTGAGCATCGAACCACCGATACCCTGCAGCAACCGGGCGGCGATCAAGGTGTCGACACCCGGAGCCAGGCTGCACAGCAGTGAGCCGACGGCGAACACCGTGAGCCCGATCTGGAAGATCCGCCGGCGGCCGAACCGGTCACCCATCGCACCCGAGAGCATCAGCAGCGAGGCGAGCACCAGGGTGTAGACGTCGACCACCCACTGCAGCTGCGCGGGGCTGGCCCCGAGGTCGGTGCGGATGGACGGGATGGCGACGTTGACGATGGTGGCGTCCATCGACACGATCAGCAGACTGAGGCAACACGACACCAGGACGACGGCTTTACGCCGCGGGGTCAGGTTGCTGATGGCGTCGGGCCGCCGACGACCATCCCGCACAGTTTCATTCATACAACCATTGTGAAACTACAATCATTACCTTTGCAAACGCTGTCAGCCCACAAACGAGAATGCCCCCGAAAGCCGGAGCTCTCGGGGGCATTCCTGCGCAGTCTCAGCTGCGGGTATCGATCCCCGCGTAATCGCGCTCGGTGTAGCCGGTGTAGATCTGCCGCGGCCGGCCGATCTTGCCGGGCTCGGAGTGCATCTCGCGCCAGTGCGCGATCCAACCCGGCAACCGGCCCAAGGCGAACAGCACGGTGAACATCCGGGTCGGGAAGCCCATGGCCCGGTAGATCACGCCGGTGTAGTAGTCGACGTTCGGGTAGAGCTTGCGCTCGATGAAGAAGTCGTCGGTGAGCGCGATCTCTTCGAGCTGCTTGGCGATGTCCAGCAACTCGTCCTCGACACCGAGCTTGCCCAGGATCTTGTCGGCCTGCTCCTTGACGATGCGCGCCCGCGGGTCGTAGTTCTTGTAGACCCGGTGCCCGAAGCCCATGAGCTTGACACCCTCTTCGCGGTTCTTGACCTTCTTGACGAAGGTCTGCACATCGTCGCCGCCGGACCGGATCTTCTCCAGCATCTCCAGCACCGCCTGGTTGGCGCCGCCGTGCAGCGGGCCCCACAGCGCGTTGATGCCGCCGGAAATCGAGGTGAACAGGTTGGCCTGCGACGACCCGACGAGGCGCACCGTCGAGGTCGAGCAGTTCTGCTCATGGTCGGCGTGCAGGATGAACAGCATGTCCAGCGCACGGACGATCTCGGGATCGACCTCGTAGGGCTCGGCCGGGAAGCCGAACGTCATCCGCAGGAAGTTCTCGACCAGGGTCAGCGAGTTGTCCGGGTACAGGAACGGCTGGCCGACCGACTTCTTGTAGGCGTAGGCCGCGATGGTCGGCAGCTTGGCCAGCAGCCGGATGGTGGACAGCTCCACCTGCTCCTTGTCCAGCGGATCCAGCGAATCCTGGTAGTAGGCGCTCAACGCGTTGGCCGCCGACGACAGCACCGGCATCGGGTGCGCGTTGCGCGGGAAACCGTCGAAGAACCGCTTCAGATCCTCATGCAGCATGGTGTGCCGCTGGATCTGGGTGGTGAACTTCTCCAGCTGCTCGGTGGTGGGCAGCTCACCGTAAATGAGCAGGTAGCTGACCTCGATGAAGGTGGACTTCTCGGCCAGCTGCTCGATCGGGTACCCGCGATACCGCAAGATGCCGGCGTCACCGTCGATATAGGTGATCGCGGATTTGGTGGACGAGGTGTTGACGAACCCGCCGTCGAAAGTCGTGTAGCCCGTCTTGGCGAGCAACGAACCCAGCGCGATGCCGTCGGAACCCTCGGTGGCGCGCACGATGTCCAGGTCCAACGAGCCACCCGGATACGACAGGGTCGCTACTTGGTCAGGGCTGGAGTTTTCGGCCACGGGAACCCCTTCTGTGGTCGTGAGCTAAGCGTCACTACTGGACGGTAGTCGCTAACGTTGCGGCCCGCTTGCGGGGGGTGCCACGTCACGTGCCGGACGCTGCGTTGCTTGCGGTGTCGGCTCCCACGATCGGCGGAACCTCTCGAAGGTCGCCGACAGGCGTTCGCACAGGATCCCCGAGTTGATCGGCGGATGCCCGGGCAATCCGAGCCCGGCGAATGCCGAGGAGAACAGCAAGGTCCAGATATCGGCGACGAGTCCCACCGCGGGGTCGGACACCCGGACACCCAGCCGTTCGGCCAGGACCTCCACCGAGGCGCCGGCATGCCGCTGTTTGAACGTGAACGGCGAGATGGACATCGAGGTGGCGCCGTTCACGATGGAGATCAGCACCGCCATCCGGGTGAAGGCCGGCGACTCGTGGCCCCGGCGCGGAGCGAAGATCTCCAGGTGCGCCCGCAGCAGGGCCTCATGCGCGGTGATCCCCCCGGGCTGGCGGCGCAGCGCCTCGGCGACGTAGCCGTCCATGTCCTCGGCCAGCGCGGCGACGACATCGGCCTTGGTCGGGAAGTACCGGCTGAAGGTGCGCGGGGACACCTCGGCGGCGACCGCGATCTGCTCGACCGTGGTGTTGTCGAATCCCTGCCGCTGGCACAACTCGGCCGCGGCGGCCACCAGCGTCGCGCGGGTCTTGAGCTTCTTACGTTCCCGCAGTCCCGCCCCGACCTGATCAGACATTCGCCGCCACGTCGAGGTCCGCGACGAACTCCCCCGTCTGCACACACGCCTGGTTCAGCCGCTCGACCATGAGCAACGGCCCGAGCGGGCCGCCCTCGGTGTCTCCGACGAGATCCCCACACGCCGCGACGATGATCGACGAGAACACCGTCACCCCCAGCAGCAGCCGGCGGTCATCGGTCGGCACGCCCATCCGATCGGCAAGGACCGCAAGCACTCTCGGGTGTCTGAACTCGAAGGCGGCCTGACGCAACACGTCCGAGCCGTTGATGATGCGCAACATCAGCACGATGCGGCCTTTGGTGAGCCGGCCGACGGTTTGCCCGTCGACGCGGGTCAGCACCTCCACGTGCGCGGCGCGCAGCGCTTCCAGTGGTCCCAGGTGCCGCGGCAGACGGGTGATCTCGGCGGCGATCTCCTCCGCGAGATCCTCGATGAGCGTGAGGAACACGGCCTCTTTGGTCGCGAAGTAGCGACTGAACGTGCGCGCCGAGACATCCGCCTGCGCGGCGATCTGGTCGACCGTGGTGCGCTCGTAACCCTGGCGCAAACACAAGTCCAGCGCGGCGTCGATCAGTGTCGTGCGGGTTCGCTGCTTCTTGCGTTCACGCAAGCCGAGATCGGTCCCCACCCCGGCATCAGCCATTGGTGGATGGTAACTCCCACTCACGCATCGTCCCGGCTATATGCGTGCACTCGGTAACGCGCGAACGCCGGACCGGCCAGGGCAGCCACCGTCACACCGATCACCACCAACAGCCCACCGCCGGCGGCAGCCGCCGTCGTTCCCACCACCGCGGCCGTGGCGCCGTGAGCCACATCGGCGATCCGCGGGCCGCCCGCCACCACCACGGTGAACACCCCCTGTAGACGACCACGCAGATCGTCGGATGCCGCCTCCTGCAGGATGGTCGACCGGAAAGCCGCCGACACCATATCCGCGGCGCCGCCCAAGGCCAGGAACGCCAGCGCCACCCACAACATCAGGCCCGCCGTGCCGTGCGCGGCTCCGGCCGCCACGCCGAACCCGAACATCGCCAGCCCCCACACCACGATGGAGACCAGCACCGTCAAGCCCTGTCTTCGGACCCTGGGCAACCAGCCGGAGAACACGCCGCCGGCGACCGCCCCCACCGACATGGCCGCGGCCAGCAGCGCCATCGTGGTGCCGCCCTCCACCGGTCCGCCGAAGCTCTCGTGGGCCATCTGCGGGAACAGCGCCCGGGGCATCCCGAAGATCATCGCGATCAGGTCGACGACGAAGGACATCAGCACCACCTGGTTGCCGGCCAGGTAGCGGAAGCCCTCCAACACCGCGCGGAAACCGAACTTGCCCTGCCGGGGCGAGCCAAGCGACGAGGAAAGATCCGCGTCGCCGGTTCGGGTGGGTGGCATCTTCGCCAGCCGGACCGTCGCCCAGATGGGGGTGATGCACGTGACAGCGTCGATCAGATACAACGTCGACAGATCGACGAAATGCAGCAGCATCCCGGCCAGCAGCGGGCCGACGATGGCACCGAACTGCATCACCGTCATGTTCAGCGAGTTGGCCGCGGGCAGCTGCTCAGGCGGCAGCATACGGGGAATCGCCGCCGCCCGGGTGGGCGAGTTGACGGCGTAGAAGACCTGCTGCAGCGACAGCAGACACAGCACCACCCAGACGTTGTTCAGCGCGAGCGCGGCCTGCAGCCACAGCAGCACCGACGAGGCGGCGAGCCCGACGGCGGTGATGATCAGCAGCAGCCGGCGATCCATGGCGTCGGCCCAGGCCCCGCCCCACAGACCGAACACGATCAGCGGGACCAGCGCGAAAAGACCGGACAACCCGACGTAGGCCGAGCTCTGGGTGAGCGCGTAGAGCTGGACGGGGACCGCGAAGATGGTCAGGTTCCCGCCGATGACGGTGACGATTCCGGCCAGCCACAACCGCCGAAAGTCCGGGGTTCTCAGCGGTGTGGTGTCGGCGAACAACCCTCTCAGGGCTGTAGCCGCTCGACGTTAAATGTCGCCGCCGGAGCGGCTCCGACCAGACCCTGCGTCACGCGAATCCTGTTGTGTACCCGGTTCTCCCGGCCCTGCCAGAACTCGACGACCTCAGGGGCGATCAGATACCCACCCCAGTGCGGTGGCACCGGGGTGGTCTCCTGGTCGGCGAACCGGGCCGTCACCTCGTCCAGCTGATCCAGCAGCGCGCGACGCGAGGCGATCGGCTGCGACTGGTGCGAGGCCCACGCACCGAGCTGCGAGCCGCGCGGGCGCTTGCTCCAGTAGTCGGCCGTGGCCTCCGCGGACACCTTGGTCACCGGACCGCGCAGGTGCACCTGACGCCCCAGCCCGTACCACGGGAAGGTCGCCGACGCGTACGCGGTCGCGGCGAGCTGCTCGCCCTTGGCGGAGTCGTAATTCGTGTAGAAACTGATCCCGGATTCGTCCACGCTCTTGCACAACACCGTCCGCGTCACGGGCCTTCCCCGCTGGTCGACGGTGGCCACCACCATGGCGTTGGGCTCGGCCAATCCGGCCGCCCCGGCCTCGGAGATCCATGCGCGCAACAGCGTCAGCCAGCCGGTCGCGGGGTCCGGACCGAGCCAGTCGGCATCGAGGTCGACACTGCCGTCCTTCTCGACCGATCCGTACTCGACCCGCATCGCGGCCAGGTCCTGATTGTCGGCGCTGGTGCTCACGCGCCAACGCTACGCCAGCCGATGGCCACCGCACACGGCCGTCGCCGACCCGGGTGCGACAATTCCGCACATGACTGTTCCGGAAAACTTCGTTGCCGGGCTGGAAGGCGTCGTGGCCTTCACCACCGAGATCGCCGAACCGGACAAAGACGGCGGCGCACTGCGCTACCGCGGCGTCGACATCGAGGATCTGGTGACCAAGCACGTCACCTTCGGCGACGTGTGGGGCCTGCTGGTCGACGGAGAGTTCGGGCGGGGCCTGGCCCCGGCCGAGCCGCTCCCGCTGCCCATCCACTCCGGTGACGTCCGGGTCGACGTGCAGGCCGGGCTGGCCATGCTGGCGCCCATCTGGGGCTATGCGCCGCTGCTGGACATCGACGACCAGACCGCCCGCGACCAGCTGGCCCGCGCCTCGGTGATGGCGTTGTCCTATGTCGCGCAGTCCGCACGCGGTATCGGCCGGCCAGCGGTGCCACAGCGCACCATCGACGAATGCGACACCGTCACAGCACGTTTCATGACCCGCTGGCAGGGCGATCCGGATCCCCGTCATATCGAGGCCATCGACGCGTACTGGGTGAGCGCCGCCGAGCACGGCATGAACGCGTCAACTTTCACGGCCAGGGTGATCGCCTCCACCGGTGCCGATGCGGCGGCGGCGCTCTCGGGTGCGGTCGGCGCGATGAGCGGGCCGTTGCACGGCGGCGCCCCGGCACGGGTGCTGCCGATGATCGAGGAAGCCGAACGGACCGGTGATGCGCGCGCGGTGGTGCGCGGCGTCCTGGATCGCAAGGACAAGCTGATGGGCTTCGGGCACCGCGTCTACCGCGCCGAAGACCCCCGCGCCCGGGTGCTGCGGGCGACGGCACAGCGGCTGAACGCACCGCGATTCGAAGCAGCGGCGGCGCTGGAACAGGCTGCGCTGGCCGAGCTGCGGGAGCGCCGGCCCGACCGCGCCATCGAGACCAACGTGGAGTTCTGGGCCGCGGTCATCCTGGATTTCGCGCAGGTACCGGCCCGGATGATGCCCGCCATGTTCACCTGTGGACGGACCGCCGGCTGGTGCGCACACATCCTCGAGCAGAAGCGCCTGGGCAAGCTGGTGCGCCCGGCGGCCATCTACGTCGGACCCGAACCACGGTCACCGGAAGCCGTGCCAGGCTGGGAGCACGTCCGCACGTCGTGAGTGTCTTCGACACGGCGACAACGACTTCGGCCTCGCCGCGTCAGCGACTGGGTTCCCGCTCGCAGGTGCCGACCCGTACCCCTGCGCCGCCCCCGTAGGCGAAGCTGCGCCGCCAGGCCACCCTGGCCCAGATGGGCGCCCCGGCGACCAAGGTGAACGGCGTCGCCAACGGGAAATCGTCGTCACTGGACCGAATCTCGGTACCGCGCACGATGGTCGCCAGTGCCAGCGTGGCTTCCAGCATGGCGAAGTGTTCGCCGATGCATGACCTCGCACCCGCCCCGAAGGGCAGGTACTGCCACCGGTCCATGGTCTTGACCGCCTCCGGCCGGAACCGCTGGGGATCGAAGAGCTGCGGCCACTCCCACAGTGTCGGATCACGTTGCACGGCGTACGTGCCGAACACCAGCAGCGTGCCGGCCCGCACGCGGTAGCCGTCCACCTCGATATCGCGCACCGCCGTGCGGGCTGCCCCGGGTGCGGGCGGGCACAAGCGCAGCGCTTCCCGCAGCACCTGCACGGTGTAACCCAGGTGATCGATGTCCTCGGGTCCCAGCGCGCGGTCACCCAGTTCGGCAGCCTCCGCGCGGACGTTCTCCTGCATCTCCGGATAACGGCCGAGCTGCCACAACGCGTAGGTCAACGCGGTCGCGGTGGTGTCATGGCCGGCGGCGATGAACACGATGAGCTCATCGCGGATCTCGGCGTCGGTCAATCCCTGACCGGTCTCCGGATCGACGGCCGCCATCAACGCGCGGACCAGGGGTGCGTCGAGATCGGGATCGTCGCGGCAGGCCTTCAGCACGTCCTCGGCAAGCCTGCGCAACGTCGCGGCCGCGGCCCGAGCCCGGTTGCGCCCCGGGGTGGGCACCCACCTGGGCAGCCGCAGCGGGGACACCGCGCGGTCGGCGATATAGGCCAGAACCGTGCGCAGCGGCTCGTCGATCTCGTCTGCACGCTGGTCCAGGTCCAGCCCCAGCACCGCCCGGCCCAGCGCACGCATGGTCAGGCGGCGGCACTCCTTGTCCAGGTCGATGCGGGAGCCTTCCGACCAGCCGTCGACCACCGACTGCGCAGCCTGCGCCATATCCCCGGCGAAGGTCTGCACCTGCTTCTTGGTGAACACCGGTTGCACCGCGCGCCGGCGTGGCAACCACTCATCGTGCATCAGGTCGAACAGGTTCTCACCCAGCACATGCTGCATCTCGCGATGCGTGGTCGCCTTCTCGACGTACTCGCTGCTGCGCCCGAGAATGTCGCGCCCGCCGCGGGGCGAGGTGACCAACACCACCTCGGGCATCAACCACCGGGGGGCCAGCTTCAATCGGGTCACCGGGCCGCCGGAGTCGCGCAGCACCTCGAACCCCGTGTGGAAGCTGCGCAATGCGCGCAGCTTCTCCCGGTACGGCAACGGATTGAGCGGTGGCTGCGGCAGGCCCTCGACCGAGAAGTTGCTCATACGTTCAGCCTGGTAGCGGTGGCGCGGGTGCCCTAGCGTAGTTGACTACTTGTCTTTGCCTACTCGACGCATTGCTGTCACTCGCCCCATCCGCGATGAGATCCGCAGACCCGGCCGGTCTGTACCGTCGTCCACCCATCCCGCTTCTAGGAGAGACCATGGCCATCGAGATCATTCCCGCTGTCAGCCCGCACCTCGTCGTCGACGACGCGGCCGCCGCCATCGATTTCTACGTCAAGGCGTTCGGCGCCACCGAACTGGGCCGGGTGCCGGGCCCGGACGGTCGGCTGGTGCACGCCGCCCTCACCATCAACGGTGCCACCGTGATGCTCAACGATGACTTCCCCGAGTACAACGACGGCAAATCGCAGACACCGAAGGCCCTCGGCGGATCGCCGGTCACCATCCATCTGACCGTGACCGATGTCGAGGCCAAGTTCGCGCGGGCCGTCGAGGCCGGCGCCGAGGTGGTGATGCCGCTGGAGGACCAATTCTGGGGTGACCGGTACGGGCTGGTGCGGGATCCGTTCGGCCACCAGTGGTCACTGGGACAGCCGGTGCGCGAAGTCAGCCCGGAGGAGATCGCCGAGGCGATGCAGGCACAGTAGCGGGCCCGCGCCTCGCGCGGAAACACCCGGTTTTCGACCGGGTCAATTCGGCACTGTCCCTATGGGATTCGTCAGCCCGCGACGGCCCGTCCGCGACGGTATCGTCTGACCGAATATGTCCATTCGCCAACGGTCCGCGGGCACGGTCGAGTACTCCCTGTCAGGGGCGGTCGCGGCACGTGTCGATGGCGCGACGGTGCCGTTGGGCGGACCGAAGCAGCGCTGCGTGCTCGCGGTGCTACTGGCCCACCACGGCACCGTCGTCAGCATCGATCGCCTCATCGATGCGATCTGGGCCGACGAGGCTCCCGCGAAGGCACTCGCGTCGCTGCGGTCCTATGTCGCCAACCTGCGCAAGGTGCTCACGCCGGCGACCGATGACGGAACGGCCCGGCTGGCATCGCGCCCCAACGGTTACCAGCTGAACCTGCTGCCCGGCGATTCGGTGGACCTGCACGAGTTCGAGGCGCTGGTCCTCAAGGGCCGGGCGCAGCTGGTCGGCGCGGATGCCGAGGGCGCGTTCGCCTCGCTGAGCCAGGCACTGCAGCGCTGGCGCGGCGACCCGTTCGGCGAGTTCCTCTACCGCGACTTCGCGATCCCAGAAGCGCGGCGCTACAGCGCATTACAGACCACCGCGATCGAGGCCCGCTTCGACGCCGCCGTGCAGTACGGCCGGGGCGCTCAGATCATCCCGGAGATCGAGGCGGCGGTGGCGCATGATCCGCTGCAGGAACGATTGTGGGGACATCTGATGCTGGCCCTGACGCAGGCCGGCCGGCCCGCGGACGCGGTGCGGGCGTTCGACCGCGTCGGCGCGGTCCTCAAACGTGAACTGGGTGTCCGCCCCGGCGAAGGCCTGCAGACGCTGTTCGAGAAGATCGGCGACGGATCCGCCGACCCGCTGGGCACCACCTCCACGACAGCGCCCGAGCTGCCGCTGCCGCCGCTCTACGTGGGCCGGGACTCGGCCACCGACGCGGTCACGGCATCGGTGAACCGGATCCGGTTCGGCACCGGCGGACTGACGCTGGTGACCGGCGAGAGCGGTATCGGCAAGACCTCCCTGGCGCAGGCGGTCGCGGAGCGGACCGGCACCGGCGAGATCCAGGTGGTCTGGGCCGGTCACCCCACCGGGATCAGGCTGCCGCTGATGTGGACGTGGATTCAGGTGCTGCGCCAGCTGGGCACCGATCTGGGCTCCGCGGGACGCCACGTCGTGCGCCGGGCGGCGCCCGGTGTCGTCGACGCACTGGTCCCGGAATGGGGCGACGACGATGTCGGTGCGGCCGTGGCGGATCTCCCGCAGCGAACCGCGGTGGCGGCGACCGGCTTCGCCCTGGCCGAGGGTATCGCCGGCGCCCTGCGCGAGTTGTCGGCACTGCGCCCGTTGCTGTTGATCCTCGACGACCTGCACCACGCCGACACCGCCTCACTGCAGGCGCTCACCCTGCTGACCACGCAACTGGCCCGGGTGCCCATTCATATCATCGGCACCTGGACCTACTTCGGCGCCGACCGTCCGGTCAACCGGAAGGCCCTGACCCGGCTGCTGCATTCCAGCAGCATGGCCACGGTCCCACTCGGCGGTATCGACCGGACCGCCGCACACCAGCTGATCCACACGGTCTCCGGGGCGCCGGCCCGCAGCGAGGTCACCGAGTCGGTCTGGCGCCAGTCCGGCGGAAATCCGTTCTATATCAAGGAGATCGCTCGCGGCCTCGGTGCCGACGAGCCGACTGACGGGGTACCCGATGCCGTTCTCGGGGTGGTCGGTCGGCGCCTCGGCACACTCGACCGGCCCACCCGGCGCACGCTCGGGGCCGCCGCGGTGATCGGTCCGGTCTTCGATGTCGCCGCCCTGGCCGACGTCGTCGACCTGTCGGTGTCGGCCGTGCAGGCCCGGTTGCGCCCCGCGTACGAAACCGGGCTGCTCGACGAGGTTCCCGGCCAGCCCGGCGCCTACCGGTTCAGCCACGGATTGGTGCGCGACGCCGTGCTGGCCCACCTGTCCACCACCGAACGCACTGCCGCACACGCCTCGATCGCCACCACGCGCGCCGCCGCCATCGCCAGCGACGCCTACGAGGACGCGATCGCCGGCGCCGACCACGCCTGGCAGGCCGGCGCCGCACTCAACCCGGACACCGCACTGGAGATCAGCGAGACCGTGATCGAGCGGGCATTGAGCCGCTCGGCCTACGACGACATCGCCGTGCTGGCCGAACATGCGCTCCAGATCGCCACCCGGCTGCCGGCCAAACCCGAGTACCTGGCCCGGCAGGCCACGCTCTGGATGCACCTGGCCGGTGCCAAAGGAATTCTCGAAGGCCAGACCAGCAGCGCCGTCACGCATGCCATCGCCCGGGCCTTCGAGATCGGCGAACAGGTACGCGGCCGCAGCTTCTACGGTGCCGTCGCGTTGCAGTGCTTCGCCCGGATCGGCATGGGCCACACCGAGGAAGCGGCGGTCCTCGCTCATGGCCTGCGCGAGCAGTATCTGCGTTCCGGTGACCCCGACGCCGGGCTTGCCAGCGACTTCACCCAAGTGATGGTCCATTTCGTCCGCGGCGATACCGACGCCGCGATCGCCACCGGCCAACACATGATGGAGAACTTCCCGCCGCCGGAGACCGTCACCGATCCCCTGCACTTCGTCCACCCGCGGGTGTACTGCTGGATGGCGATCGCCGAAGCACAGCGCGGCAACACCGTGGCGATGGACGACTATCGGCATTCGGCAAGGGAACTCGCGCAGAGTCGGGGTGACACGTTCAACATCCTGGCCTCCGAGCTGACCCAGGTGGAATGTGCGGCCATCCTTGGTGTCACCGCGGGCACCGCCGCGGCGGCCGCGGAGGTCGACCGCAAGCTGTGCGCCGCGGGTGGACACCAATGGGCAGCGTGCGCCCGGATCATCAGCATCTGGGCCGAGGTGATGGAGACCGGCGTCGACCACGCGCCCGCCGCGTTCGAGGCATTCGACGAATTCGCCGGCGACGGCTCGGTGGCGATGCACGCGTTGTTCCTGGCATTGCTGGCCGATATCGAACAACGGGTGGGCCGCCCCGGTTCTGCGCGCGAGATCCTGACGCGCGCCCGCACGCTGACCGAAACGACCGGCGAGCATTCCTGGGACGACTTCATCGACCGGCGGGTGCAGGCGCTGCAGCGCTAGAACGGCCGCGCAAACGTATCCAGGCGTTCCTGTTTGGTGCGCTGCAGGTGTGCCGCGACCGCGGCGCTGGCGGCCTCCGCATCGCGGGCCCTGATCGCCTCCAGGATGGCTTCGTGTTCCACCACGACGTCGGCGAGGTCGTCGCGGTGGACCGCCTCTTGGTCGTACACCCGCAGCCTGGCCACCAGATTGGCCAGCGTCTCGTGCAGCGTCGAATTGTGCGACGCCGCCCACAACACTTCGTGCCACTGGGAATTGAACTGCCGGGCCACCTCGGGTTCTTCGGCCTCCGCGGCATGTTGGTGCAATTGGGTCAGCTGCGCCAACTGCAACTCGGTGCGCCGGGCCGAGGCCGCCTCCGCCGCAGCCTTTTCCAGCGCGATCCGCACGTCGTAGATCTCGATGACATCGTCGGGAGTGCCCGACCGGATGCGATAGCCGCGCGCCGATCGGATGATCAACCCCTCTTGTTCCAGCCGGCTCAGCGCCTCGCGTACCGGCGTCCGGGAGACTCCGTATGCCGCGGTGAGGGTGCTCTCGCTCAGCGGTTCGGCCGCCGAGAAGCGACCGGCGAGCAGGTCAGCGCGCAGAACGCTGTGAAAGGGGGTTCGCTGCACCCGACCGAGCATACGTTTGGTGCCGTTATGTATACAAAAAATACTCATGGTGATGCCAAGTCATACGAAGTGCACCTTGCCCGTCCATACTGATGCCTTCGCGTTCGGCCCTAAGGAGACCCATGAGCACCCAGTCCACCGACACGACGCCGGCCGCCACCGGCCGCGCCCTGCGCTGGCGCGTCGTCGATATCGTCGTCGCCAGCGTGCTCGCGACGGCCGCCGGCCTGGTCTTCGTGCTGTGGAACATCGCGTCGAACCCGATCAGCACACCGTTGAGCGCGGCCCTACCCGGCCTGCAGGCATTGCTGGGTGGCGGCTGGCTGTTCGCCGGCGTGCTCACTGCTCTGGTGATCCGCAAGCCCGGCGCTGCCCTGTACGGCGAACTCGTCGCCGCCACGGTGTCGGCCCTGGTCGGCAACCAGTGGGGTGTCCTCACCCTGGAATCCGGCCTGGTCCAGGGCCTCGGCGCGGAACTCGTGTTCGCCGTATTCCTCTACCGCCGTTGGGGACTGCCGACCGCCGTGCTCGCGGGCGCGGTGGCGGGGCTGGCCCTCGCCATCAATGACCTGATCCTCTGGTACCCGGGTTCGGCGAGCGCGTTCATCACCATCTACACCGTGTCGGCGATCGTCTCGGGAGCGCTGATCGCCGGACTGTTGTCCTGGTTCGTGGTGCGCGGCCTTGCCAAGACCGGAGCCTTGAGCCGCTTCGCATCCGGCCGGGCGGAGCCCGATCCGCGCACCCGATGAGCCGATCCGCAGGAACCGGTGCCGCCGTCACGGCACAGGGTTGGGGCTGGCGGCATGCAACGCGCACGCAGTGGGCGGTACGCGATCTCGATCTCACGATCGAACCCGGGCAGCGGGTGTTGCTCCTTGGGCCGTCAGGAGCCGGCAAATCGACTGTGCTACAAGGTATCGCGGGACTGCTCGGCGGAGCAGAAGAAGGACAGCAGGCCGGCCGTCTCCTCGTCGACGGCGCCGCGCCGACCGCCCAGCGGTCCAGGATCGGCATGGTGCTCCAAGATCCCGACGCACAGGTGATCTTGTCCAGGGTCGGCGACGACGTGGCGTTCGGGATGGAGAACTACGGCGTCGCGCGCGAGCAGATATGGCCCCGGGTGCGCGAGTCGCTCGACGCGGTGGGGCTGAACCTGCCTCTGGCGCATAACACTTCGGAGCTGTCCGGCGGCCAGAAACAGCGGCTCGCGCTGGCCGGCGTGATCGCGATGAACCCCGGCCTGATCCTGCTCGACGAACCGACCGCGAACCTGGACCCCGAGGGTGTGGTCGAGGTCCGAGACGCGATCGCCGAATCCGCGCAGCGCACCGGCGCCACGTTGATCGTCATCGAGCACCGCACCGACGTGTGGCTGCCGGTCATCGACCGGGTGATCGTGCTGGGTACCGACGGCGCGGTGATCGCCGACGGCACACCGCAACAGACGATCCGGCGCGAACACGCCTATCTGATGTCCGCGGGCGTGTGGGTGCCCGACACGCCACCGCCCGTGCTCACCCGGCACCGGCACACCGATACCCGCACACTGCTGTCAGCGGTGGACCTGTCGCTGGGCCATCGCGGTGGTGCGCGGCTGCACACCGGTGTGAACTTCTCGATCGATCGGGGACAGATCTCCGTGATCACCGGCCCCAACGGGGCGGGCAAATCCACGCTGGCACTGACCCTCGGCGGTCTGCTCCCCCCGGCCGCGGGACGCATCGAGGCCGACACCGCCTTCGCGCCCGTGCCCGCACGGCGCCAACCCATCAAGTGGAAATCCCGGGAACTGATCACCCGGATCGGCAGCGTCTTCCAAGACCCCGAGCACCAATTCCTGACCGGCACGGTCCGCGGCGAACTGGCCCTCGGCCCCAAGGCCCTCAACCGGAATGCCGCCGAATCCACCGTCGACGCGCTGCTGGAGCGCCTGCACCTGACCCATCTCGCCGACGCCAATCCCTACACCCTTTCCGGCGGTGAGAAGCGCCGGCTGTCGGTGGCCACCGTGCTCGCCACCGGTCCGCAGGTGATCGTCCTGGACGAACCCACCTTCGGCCAGGACCGTCGCACGTGGGAGGAGCTCATCCTGCTGCTCGCCGAGATCGCCGACGAGGGCACCGCCGTCGTCGCGGTCACGCATGATCTGGATTTCACGGCGCTGCTCGCCGACGCCCGCATCGAGCTGCCGGCCTGGGAGACGGTGTCATGACGGAGGCACTCGCGGCACGGACGGTCAACCCCGTCGCGCGGCTCCTCGCGGCCGCGATCATCGCGGCCGGGCTGGTGCTGTCCCTGGACTGGGTGTCCGCCCTGACCGCGCTGATCCTGGAGGTCGGCCTGTTCTTCGCGATCGGCGCCCGACCGCGACCGGTGCTCATTCGCAGTGCGCTGCTCGTGGTGGCGGCGGCGGTGACCGCGGTGACGATCCTGTTGTACGGCCAGTCCAGCGGTGCGGTCCATTGGCATTTCCTGCTGATCACCGTGAGCGACGGTTCGATCGCGCTCGCGCTGGCCACCTTCCTGCGGGTGCTCGCGATCGCACTGCCGTCGGTGATCCTGTTCGCCGACGTCGAACCCACCGAACTGGCCGACGGCCTCGGGCAGGTGCTGCGGCTGCCGGCCCGGTTCGTGCTCGGTGCACTGGCCGGGCTGCGGCTGGTCAACCTGCTCGCCGAGGATTGGCGTTACCTGGGCTACGCCCGCCGGGCCCGCGGGGTCGCTGACCACGCGCCGCTGCGCCGGGTTGCCGGTCAGGCGTTCGCGCTGCTTGTCTTCGCCGTGCGGCGTGGCTCAAAACTGGCCACCGCCATGGAGGCCCGTGGCTTCGGTGCCCACCGCACGAGGTCATGGGCCCGTCCGTCACCCTTCAGCGGACGCGAATTCGCGCTCATCGCCGCAGGATTCGCCATCGCCGCCACCGCCACCACCGTCGCGGTGACCACCGGAAACTGGAACTTCATTGGCCATCGATGACATCGCGGCCCGGCTGGCGACGGACCGGGCGACGACGGTCCTGATCGACGGCCGTTCGGGTTCCGGGAAGTCGACGCTGGCGACTCAGCTGCACACCGCGTGGCCGGACAGCCTGGTGGTCCGTCTCGATGACATCTACCCGGGGTGGGACGGGTTACTCTGGGCCGCCGAGCATCTGCAGCGCGAACTTCTGGCGCCGCGCGCGGAGGGGCGGCCCGGACGTTGGCGCGGCTGGGACTGGACCCGTGACGCGCCGGCCGGCTGGCACACCGTCGGGCCGCAGCAGCGGCTCGTCGTCGAGGGGATCGGCGCCCTGACTCCAGCCTCGCGGGCCCTGGCCGACCTGGGCATCTGGGTGCATGCCGAGGACGACGACCGCAAACGCAGAGCACTGAGCCGCGACGGCGACCTGTATCGGCCGCACTGGAACCGTTGGGCCGCACAAGAACTGGCGTTCATCGAACGTCATCGACCACAAGCGTGCGCCGACCTCATCGCCGTACCGACCGGCCTCGGATTCGGCTTCACCACACCGGAAGGGCTGCCATGACCACCCCACTTTCCCTGGCCCTGGAGTACTTCCATCCGTGGCCGAACTCCGCCGGGTTCTATATCGCGCGAGACCGCGGCTGGTACGCCGAGGCCGGCATCGATCTGCAGATCCGCACGGTGGATCCGGGTATCGGGGACAGCCTCGAGCACATCCGGCGCGAGCTGGTCGATCTGGCGGTATTCCCCACCAACCGGCTGTTGGTGCGCGCCGAGCGCGGCGAGCCACTGCAGGTGATCGCCGCGGTCAACCAGCGCGGCCTGGAGACCATTCGCACGCTCGCCGACAACGGGATCGAGACCCTGGCGGACCTGACCGGCAGGCGGTTGGCCCTGAATCCGACACCGCGCGGTGTGGCGCTGGTACGCGATCTGGTGCGCGATGCCGGCGGCGACCCGGACGCCGTGACCCTGGTGGATGTCGGGGTGCGGGAGTTGACCAGTGCGGAACTGGCCGCCGGGGTGGCCGATGCCACCTTCGGGTCGTACTGGGCGTGGGACATCCTGCTCACCGAGCATCCGGATCGGCCGGAGCGGGTCTGGCGGGTCGATGATCACCTGCCGTTCGGCTACCACAGCTATCTACTCGGTGCGCATACCCGCCTGGCCGAGCAGAACCCCGTGCTGCTGAGGGATTTCCGCGATGTCACCGATCGCGGGTTCCGGCATGCCGCCCGACACCCCGACGAGGCGGTGGCACTGCTCGGGGGCATCACCCCGTACTTCCCGGACCACGTCATCGCCCGTTCGCTGGAAGCCATTGCCCCGACCTGGTTTCATGAAGGCAGTTGGGGCACAGTGCGTCCCGAACTTGTCGAACCGTACGCACACTGGCTGGCCGGACATGGAATACTCAGCGCGCCCGATCGCTGGGAGTCAGCCTTCGCCGACTCGTCCTTCGCCAAGACGGCCCAGTCGCTATGAGTGAGAACCCGGTCGTCGGCGCTCGGGAGCTGGCCGCCGAGCTGGCCGGTCCGCAGGCGCCGGTACTCCTCGACGCCAGCCTGATCCTGCACCGGCCCGAGTTCGACGGCGACTACCGGACCGACAGCGGGCGTCACCTCTGGCAGTCGGGCCACCTGCCCGGCGCCATCCACGTCGAGGTCGACGCCGATTTCGCCGTGTCCGCCCCGACCCACAACCAGCACCCACCGGCGCAGGTATTGGCTGAGCGTGCAGCCAGATTCGGCATCGGCCCCGACACCCCGACGGTCGTCTACGACAGCACCGGTGGTTTCTGGGCGGCCAGGGTCTGGTACCTACTGCGCTGGATCGGTGTGCCGGTCCGCGTGCTCGACGGTGGCCTGGCCGCCTGGAGTGCGGCCGGACTGCCGACCGACGCCGGCTCCACGCAGCCCGTGCCGGTACCGCCATGGCGCGTGCGCGCCATCCGCGATGCCTGGATCGAGCTCGACGAGCTTCGTGAAATCGACAGCAGCGCAGCCAATCTGGTCTGCGCCCTGTCGCCCGCAGCATTCACCGGCGCCGAGCCCACGCGTTACCACCGGCGCGGACACATCCCGGGCAGCCGCAACGTCGCGACCCGTTCCCTGCTCGACCAGCGGGGCCTGCTGCTACCGCCCACCGAGATCACCGCGCTGTACCGGGACGCCGGCGCCGACCTGGACCGGGAGGTGCTGCTGTACTGCGGGGGCGGCATCTCCGCGACGGTGAACGCACTCGCGTTGGTCGCGGCCGGCATCGAGCGGCTACGCGTCTACGACGGATCACTGGAGGAGTGGAGCGCCGACCCGTCGCTCCCGTTGACCGTCGGTTGAGCCCGAAGTCAGCGCCCCAGCGCGGACAGCAGTCGTTGTCCGACAGTCGGTTTGGGTGCCGTCGCAGCGGCCGCCAGCATATCGTCGACTCGGGTGAACTTGTCCCGCGGGCGATCCTCGCCACCGCGCGCGATCTCCGCCGCGTCGATGGCACGCCAGCCCGCGGCGTCAACGACCGCGGGCCGGCGGCCTCGGACCAGCTTGTCCAGCGCCCCAGGCTTGTGCACCCGGTCGCCGAGCTGTCCTCGGTTGTAGTCCTCCACCAGATTGTGCACCGTCTCGGCGGCACACGACTTGTTGGTGCCGATGAAACCGGTGGGACCACGCTTGATCCAACCGGCCACATAGGCGCCAGGCACCGGCACACCGTTGTCGAGTACGCGGCCACCGGCGTTCGGCACCACGGCGGCGTCCTCGTCGAACGGTAGCGCGGGAATCGCCTTGCCGCGGTAGCCGATCGAGGTCAGTACCATGCCTGCGTCCACCGTGCGGTGCGCATCGGTACCGGTGACGCCGAACTCGATGCCGGCGACGCGGTCCTGCCCCACGATCCGCCGCGGGGTGAGCTGGTAGGCCAACCGGATCCGCGGGCGGGTATGGGGTGCGCTCGTCGCGGACACGGTAGGGAGTTTGGACAGGATCTCCAGCTTGTTGCGGGTCAGCGGGTCCGATTCGTGGGCCAGGTCGCGGATCACCAGGTCGTGGTCGGCGGCGTCGAGCACCACGTCGCAGACCGAGGTCAGCCCGATCAACTCGGGCAGGGTGAAGGCCGACTGCGCGGGTCCGCGCCGGGCCGCGATCACGACTTCCTGCACCTTCGAGCGCCGCAGTGCGGCAAGGGCATGGTCGGCGATATCGGTGCGCGCCAACGTATCCGGGTCGGTGGTCAGGATGCGGGCCACGTCGAGCGCGACATTGCCGTTACCGACGATGACCACCCGCTCATGACTGAGGTCCACCGGCAGGCCCACGAAGTCGGGGTGCCCGTTGAACCAGGCCACCACCTCGGTGGCGGTGGCGGTGTTGGTCAGGTCCATCCCGTCGATGTCGAGACGCCGGTCGTTGGGCGCGCCGACCGCATAGAGCACGGCGTGGTGGTGTTCCAACAACTCCGCATGGCTGAGGTGCTTGCCCACCTCGACGTTGAGGAAGAAGGTGAAGCCGGTCTGCCGCGTCATCCGGTCGAACAGCCGGGTGACGCGCTTGGTGCTCTGGTGGTCCGGCGCCACTCCGGCGCGGACCAATCCGTATGGCGTGGGCAGTTTCTCGAAGACGTTCACCCGGACCCCTCGCTGGGTGAGCAACTCGTCGGCCGCGTACATCGCCGCCGGACCGGAACCGACGATCGCCACGGTGAGCGGATCACCGGCGCGCGGATACACCTTTGGCGCCTCCAGTACCGGCGCCAGCTTCGACGTCGGCGGCAGCTTGCCCTCCCGCTTGGGGTAGAACGCCGCGTTCAATTCGATGAACGGCAACTGGTTCTCGGTGAGCCGGGTATCGGGCCCGATCGCACCGACCGGGCATGCGCTGACGCACGCGCCGCAGTCCACACAGGCATCGGGATCGATGTAGAGCATCTCGGCGGTGGCGAAACCCGGCTCGTCCGGCGACGGGTGGATGCAGTTCACCGGGCAGGCGTAGACACAGGACCCGTCGCTGCAACACGACTGGGTGATCACATGAGGCATCGGGCAGCCGTCAGGCGACCGAGACCAGGTGCTGGCGCTGCGGCTCGCTGCGGTAGCGGCTGGGGCTGCCGTTGATCCGGCAGATGCGCCACACCAGCTTCGCCAGCGGGTTCATCAGACCACTGTCGTGGGCCAGCATCCGCACGTCACCGAACATGTCGCGCAGCATAAGCCGTGACTGCGGAGATCTGAAGAAGATGTCCTTGCGCACCGAGCGCGGGATGTCGAACTTCTTCCAGAACGTGCGCGGCGGCACGATGATCGCCGAGCACAGGATGCGCATCACGATCGGGACGTAGATCGACAGCACGAACCGCTTACGCCACGACAATTCGGGAACCCGCTTGCGCAGGTACTCGTGCGCGAACGAGATGTGCCGGGCCTCTTCGGCGACGTGGATCGCCATCACCCGCTCCATGATCGGGTGCAGGGCCTTGCCCTCGCGCAGCACGTTCTTCTGGGTGTGGTCGATGGGCTCCTCGCCGGCGAGAATGCCGAACCAGAACGGGATCGGCAGCGGGCCTGCCACCAGCGGGATGCCGGGCTGGATCCACTTCAGCAGCCGCGGCATGCCCGGCACGTCAGCACCGATGCGGTTGACCATCTCCTGGAACATCAGGGTGTGGTTGCACTCCTCGACCGCCTCGTGCAGGCAGTACCGGTATTCCGGGGACCCGTTGGGCGTCCAGAAGGCGTACTCCATCAGGCCGCGGATGAGGATCGACTCGAAGTGCAGGCCGACCTTGGCGACATTGGCCTGGCGCCACATGCCGATCTCGATCTGACGCTCCAGAGGCTGGGCCTGGTACCAGGGATGCTGGCCGATGGGATCAGTGGCAGGAAGCACCCACCGCGGGTCGTTGGGGATCACGGCAAACTCCGGCGAATCCCACTCGATGTCTTTGTACGGATTGAAATTGCGCCGCACCGAACCCTCGGACAGCGTGGTGAGCATCTCGACGTACTGCGTGTCCTCGCTGACGTCCATGTTCTTGCGCCAACGCCGGATCATCTTGGTCCTAGCCACTTGAATCCCTCCGTGAGGTTTACATCGAACGGCCTCTTGTCTAGACGGTACCGCAGGTATCGAGTAAAAGTCCACACTCCTGGCGCTACATTTGCTGATATTCACGACCCGTCAAGGGAAAGTCCTGCAAACACTCTAAACGCCGCCGGACAGTGTGTTTGCTACACGCCGCCCGAGCCCTGGCTCGGAGAGTGCGGGATCGCGCCGCCCCCGACGGTCTGACCACGCAATCGTGCGACTTCGCCACCTCGGAATTACCACCTGCGCCGACCGCACAAACCTTGCTGCGCAACCCCGGAAGGCGACACCACATCGATACCGAAACCGGGGTCATCCGACGGACGACGGCGGACACCCGCGTTCCTCCGTCCATGCCGCGGCCACGCACCCAGCGTCAAAGGCGCGCAAATTCTCGTCACCTCGCTACACTCCCAGCTGACTCACAGCACCGACGAAGGATGCAGATGGCCATCAATCGCAACGTCAAAGGTGTGGTGATCGGCGCCGTGCTCGTCGTCGGCGTCCTGATCGCGGGCGCGGTGCTGTCGAGTTGCGCCACCCAGGTGGGGCCGGGGCAGACGGCGGTCAAGGTGGACGACTACGTCCTGATCCCCACCGACCCCAAGGTGGAGGGTTGCATCGATCCGGAGACCTCGGAGTTCAACCCACCCGGTGGTTTCAAGGCGTATCGCTATCCGTCCCGGCAGATCAGCTGGGACGCGACGGGCGGGCCCGATTCCGAGGCGGAGGCCACCATCGTGGTGTCCAATGCGACCGCCCCCGCCGAGCTTCGCGTTCCCGTCGTGATCACCTTCGATCTGACCACCGACTGCAGCATGCTGATGGACTTCCATCGTGACTTCGGCACCAAATACCAGGGTTGGCTGGACAACGACGGTCTGGTCACCCCCGGTTGGGTGAACCTGTTGCGCTACGTCATCGGCCAGCCCGCCGAACAGGTGCTCATCAGCGTCGCCCAGAAGTACACCTGGCGGGAGATCTGGAATGACGAGAAGGTCCGGATCGAATTCCAGAACGCACTGCGCGACGCCCTGCCCGGCGCGTCGCGGGCCCGCACCGACGGGCGGGAGTTCTTCACCAACTTCCAGGTGACCGTCATGAAACCGGATCCGGTGGAGTCGGGGCTCAAGGACGCGATCATCGCCGAGCAGAAGGCGATCGCCGATGCCCGGGCCGCCGAGGCCAAGGGGGTGGCGGACGCCAACGCGGCCAAGGCCAAAGCCGAGGCGGACAAGGCAGCCGCACAGGCCCAGACTGAACTGGCCCGTCAGCGTGCACTTCAGAAGCAGGCCGAGATCGCCGGCTACCCGGACGTGGACGCCTACCTCAGGGCCATCGCCATCGAGAACGGGCAAAACCCGTTCCAGCCCACCTATGTGGTGCCCCAGGCGCCCTGAACCGCACCGGCGTCTTCATGGCTGGCGCAGGCCGATAATCTGAACGTCATGGCCGAACTGACGATCCCCGCCGATATCAAGCCGAACGACGGACGCTTCGGGTGCGGACCGTCCAAGGTGCGCCCCGAACAATTGGCCGCACTGGCCGCCGCGGGTGACCTGTTCGGCACCTCGCACCGGCAGGCCCCGGTCAAGAACCTGGTGGGACGGGTTCGGGACGGCCTGCGCCAGCTGTTCGCGCTACCCGACGGGTACGAGGTCATCCTCGGTAACGGCGGATCCACCGCATTCTGGGATGCCGCGGCCTTCGGCCTGGTCGACAAGAAGTCGCTGCACCTGACCTACGGCGAGTTCAGCTCGAAGTTCGCCTCGTGCGTGGCCAAGAATCCGTTCGTCGGCGATCCCATCATCATCAAGACCGAGGCGGGCACCGCCCCGGAGCCGACCTCGGACCCGTCGGTCGACGTCGTCGCCTGGGCGCACAACGAAACCTCGACCGGCGTCGCGGTGCCGGTACAGCGTCCCGCCGGCGATGCGCTGGTGGTCATCGACGCCACCTCGGCGGCCGGCGGGCTGCCCGTCGACATCGCCGACACCGACGCCTACTACTTCGCCCCGCAGAAGAACTTCGCCGGTGACGGTGGCCTGTGGATCGCGGTGCTCTCGCCCGCCGCGCTGGCGCGCATCGAGGCCATCGCGGCGACCGACCGCTGGGTGCCCGATTTCCTGTCCCTGCCCATCGCGGTGGAGAACAGCCTCAAGAACCAGACCTACAACACCCCGGCCATCGGCACGCTGATCCTGCTCGCCGAGCAGATCGACTGGCTGTTGGGTAACGGTGGGCTGGACTGGGCGGTCAAGCGCACCGCCGATTCGTCGCAGCGGCTGTACTCGTGGGCCGAATCGTCGGCGTTCGCCACGCCGTTCGTGGCCGACCCGGCGCTGCGGTCGCAGGTGGTGGGCACCATCGATTTCTCGGATTCGGTCGATGCCGCGGCCGTGGCCAAGGTGCTGCGCGCCAACGGCATCGTCGACACCGAGCCCTACCGCAAACTGGGCCGCAACCAGCTGCGGGTGGCGATGTTCCCCGCCGTGGAGCCCGACGACATCAGCGCCCTGACCGCGTGCGTGGACTGGGTTGTCGAAAAGCTCTGACCGGCCTGCGTGTCCGCACGGTAACGGACAGATAACGCTGTAGGGTGCGCGGGAGGAGGTCAGTATGCGTGAACTCAAGGTCGTCGGGCTCGACGTGGACGGCAAGAGGCTGATCTGCGAGGGCGCCGACGCGAGCGACAAGTTCGTCATCAAGGTCGACAACCGGTTGCGCGCCGCCGTCCGTGGGGACAAGGCCACCTCCAACCAAACTCAGATCGAGGTCGAGGTGTCGACGACGTTGCGTCCCAAGGAGATTCAGTCCCGCATCCGTGCGGGCGCCTCCGTCGAGCAGGTCGCGGCCATCACCGGCGCCGATATCGAGCGCGTGCAGCGGTTCGCTCACCCCGTGCTCCTGGAGCGGGCCCGCGCGGCGGAGCTGGCGACCGCGGCGCATCCCATCCTGGCCGACGGTCCGGCGGTGCTGACCCTGCTGGAGACCGTCACCTCCGCCCTGATCTCGCGCGGCCTGGATCCCGATGCCACCACCTGGGATGCCTGGCGCAACGAGGACGGTCGCTGGACCGTGCAGCTGGCCTGGACGGCCGGCCTGTCGGACAACACCGCGCACTTCCGGTTCACCCCGGGCTCGCACGGCGGCACCGTGACGGCCTTCGACGAGCGGGCCGCCGAGCTGATCGAGCCGAACTTCACCCGCCAGCTGCGCACGGTCGCGCCGGTGGCTCAGCTGGAATTCGAAGCGGTGCCGGCTCCCGCGCCCGCCCCGGTGACTGCTCCGGAGCCGGTGGCGGCACCCGCGCCCGCGACGATGGCGGAGCCGACACCCGAACCTGCACCCCCGGCGCCCGCAGCCAAGCCCGCGCGTAACCGCAAAGCCCGCGCCACGGTCCCGGCGTGGGAGGACGTGCTGCTCGGCGTGCGCTCCGGCACGCAGCGCTGAGCCGGTTCCCTCCGGTCAGAGCGAAGGAGCGTTCGCGCTCATCGGCTGGCGAGCAGCGCGAGCAGGGTCGCCCAACCGGCGGCCACACCCACCGCGGAACCCAGCACGAACCAGCGCCATACCGGGCGGGTACGCCAGCCCCACACCGTGGGAGCCAGACCACCGACCGCCACCAGGTTCAACCCGACGGTGAGCAGCGGGTGCACCCGCGTCAACCCCACGCTCAGCACGATGATGGCCGCGGCGGTCAGGGCCGCCACGAACCCCGCGACGGTCAGACCGGTACCCCAGGGCACGCCCGCTCCGCGCGCATGCGATCGCGTCGTGTCACCCGACATCACGCCAGCCTAGCCCGCTCATAGAAGGCCAACGCGGCAGCCGTGGCGACGTTGAGCGAGTCGGTGCCGCGCGCCATCGGGATGCGCACCCGGACGTCGGCGGCCCGCATCGTGTGCTCGGCCAAGCCGGGCCCTTCGGCACCGACCAGGATCGCCACCTTGTCGCCCACCAAGCCGCTCATGGCCGCGGCCAGCGTGTCGGCGGCCGGATTCGGGGTCATTGCCAGCACCCGGAAACCGTTGTCCCGCAGGGTATCCAGCTCGCGAGGCCAGGACGGCGCCCAGGCGTAGGGCACCAGCAGCGCGTGTCCCATCGACACGCGCACCGCGCGCCGGTAGAGCGGATCGGCACAGCCGGTGCCGAACAGCACCGCATCCACGTCCAGGCCCGCCGCGTTGCGGAAGATCGAGCCCAGGTTCTCGTGGTCGTTCACGCCTTCCAGCACCGCGATGGTGCGGGCGTCCTCGAGCACCTCGGCCACCGACAGTTCGGGCGGGCGCGGGGCCGCCGCGAGCACGCCACGGTTGAGGTGGAAGCCGATCGCCTGGGCCATCACCTCGGCGCCGGCCCGGTAGTAGGGCACGTCCACATCCGCCAGATCGGCCGCCAGTTCCCCCAGCCGGCGATCGGTGCCCAGCAGCGCCCGCGGGGTGAACCGGGAGGCGAGCATGCGCTGCACCACCAGCACACCCTCGGCGATCACCAATCCCTTGCCGCTGGGCAGATCCGGCCTGCGGTCGACACTGTTGAGATCGCGAAAATCGTCCAGCCGCGGATCGGCCGGATCCACGATGTCGATGATGTCGGTCAGGTCGCCGAACCTTCGTCGACGATGGCCAGCATCAGGTCAGCGGCCTCCAGAAGCGTCTGGCGCTGTTCGGGGGTCAGCGCATCCAGCCGCTGTTGCAGCCATTCCCGGCTGGCCTTGCGCTCGGCCTCGATCAGGTCGGTGCCGGCCCGCGAGACGGATACCAGGACCTGCCGGCGGTCGGCGGGATGCGCGGTGCGGTCCACGAAGCCGAGATCGACCAGCGACGCGATCACCCGGGTCATCGACGGCGGGCGGACACGCTCGCGGATGGCCAGCGCGCCGGGGGTCATCGGCCCTTCCTTGGCCACCGTGGCCAGCGCCGAGAGCTGCGACAGCGACACCGGTGAGTCCGGCCGGCGGAACCGCAACTGCCGGGCCAACCTGATCACGGCCAGCGACAGATCACTCGACAACCTTGAGTCGACGTCCGCCACAGGCCAAGACAATACCCAGAGGCCATCCGGGAAGTCGGGAGGCTACGTCGGGGACTACCTTGTGAGGCGATGGCAGAGAACACGGCCGACCCGATCGAACCGCCCGCGCTGCCGGCCAGGCTCCTCGAACCGGTGCCGGTCATCATCGCGATCGCGGCCGGCTGGCTGATCGCCGTGCTGCTGGCCTTCACCGTGCCCGCCCTGCACACCTGGCGGCCGATCACCCTCGCCGGGCTCGGCGTCGGAGTGCTCGGCACCTCGATCTTCCTGTGGCAGCTGCGCTCCGCCCGTCGCGGCGACCGCGGCGCGCAGCGCGGCCTCGTCAACTGAATCGAAGGAGCACAGTGCCGTCCAGACAGGGATCCCCGCTACTGCAGGCTCAGATCGACATCCAGGCCCCGGTGTCGCAGGTGTGGGCGCTGATCTCGGATCTGCGCCGGATGCCGAAGTGGAGCCCGCAGTGCCGCGCGATGTTGGTGCTCGGGCGCACCCGCGTCGGCGCCAAGGCGATCAACCTCAACCGCCGCAACAAGACGTTCTGGCCCACGACGTGCACCGTCACCGAGATCGTCCCGCAGCGCAAGCTGGCCTTCCGGGTCGACTTCAACGCCATGGTGTGGAGCTATGAGCTCGAACCGATCGAGGGCGGCACCCGGGTGGTGGAGACCCGCCGGGCACCCGAGGGCTTCAAGACGGTCCCCACCATGCTGGTCGACAAGATGATGGGCGGGGTGCCCAGCTTCGAGCAGGAACTCGTCGCCGGGATGAACGAATCGCTGCGGCGGATCAAGACCGCCGCGGAGCGTTAGGACCCGTCCGCGGGACGTTCCGCGACGTCCAGCACGCCGTCGTCGTACGGATCGAACAGCGGCGACCCGGTGCCGGCCGGAACCGGGGTGTCCGAGTGCGCGCCGCAGCCGTACTCGCCGTCGACCACCCGGCCGTCGGCGGACATCTCGTTCCCACAGACCCCGAACACGATGCCCAGCGAGCCGGCCAGAGGCAGATAGAACCCGCATTCGCGGCACACCCGCCGGGTGGCACGGGCCATCGCCGAATCGGGGCCGAACTCGCCGTCGTGCCAGCGCTGCGCCGCATCGAGCCTGCCCTCCAGGCTGAGCACCTGACGGCGGCCCAGGCCGACCTCGCCGGCCAGTTCGTCGAGTTCCTCGTCGCCGCTGGACAGATAGCCGGGCACCAGTCGCGGATCGTCGGCCGGTGGGGCCAGCAGGTCACCGGGGCTCAGATCGCCCGGGCGGACGCGCTCCTCCCACGGCACCCACTGCGGCGCCAGCAGCGCGGTGGGACCGGGCACCAGCACCACTTCGCTGATGGTGACGTGGTCGGCGCCGGGATACCCGGCCACCACGACCGCCCACTGCCAGCCCTGATAGCCGGTCAGCACGGCGAGAAAGCGGTGCGTCGCGGCGGCCGGGTCCTCGAATGCCGAGCCCAGATACTCGCCGACGGCGTCGGCCCCGCTGAACTCCTCGATCGCCGCGCGCGCGGCGTCGACCGCACCGAGCAGCAAGGCTTCGAGCGCAGGTGACCGTTCCGCCTGCGGCTCGACCTGTTCGGTGACTTCGGCGACCGTGTCCGTTCCTGTGTCCATCGATCGCAATTATTGCCTGACCATGCCCACCAGAGCCACACCGGTCGCCTTCCCACGGCAGCCGTCGCGGTAAGGGACAATCGAGGTCGTGCCTTCCCGGGACCCCAGATACCACCCACCGCGGCCGCCGTCGGACGGTGAGCACCCCGGCATGGCGAACTATCCGAGCGACGGTGGCGCAGGTTCCAACGGCCGGCGTCAGCACCCGCCGTCCGGGCCGAGCGCCAACAGGTGGCTGCCGCCGCTGGACGAGGACACCCCCCGGCGCCACACCGATCCACCGCCCCGGACCCGTTCGGGCGTCGGCGCGGCGGCAGGCGAGAAAGTGACCGTCACCCGCGCCGCCGCCCAGCGCAGCCGGGAAATGGGCAACAAGATGTACGACCTGGTGCACCGGGCCGCCACCGCCGACGGCGCCGACAAGTCCGGGCTGACGGCACTGACCTGGCCGGTGGTGGCCAGCTCGGCAGTGGACGCCGCGATGGCGGTGGCGCTGGCCAACACGCTGTTCTTCGCGGCGGCCTCCGGCGAGAGCAAGGGCAAGGTGGCGCTGTATCTGCTCATCACCATCGCCCCGTTCGCGGTGATCGCCCCGCTGATCGGTCCTGCGCTGGACCGACTGCAGCACGGTCGCCGGGTGGCACTGGCCATGTCGTTCGCGCTGCGCACCGTGCTCGCGGTGGTGTTGATCGCCAACTACGACGGCGCCACCGGCAGCTATCCCTCCTGGGTGCTGTACCCGTGCGCGCTGGGAATGATGGTGCTGTCCAAGAGTTTCTCGGTGCTGCGCAGTGCGGTGACCCCGCGGGTGCTGCCACCGACGATCGATCTGGTGCGGGTGAACTCCCGGCTCACCATGTTCAGCCTGCTGGGCGGGACGATGGCCGGCGGGGCGATCGCCGCCGGCGCCGAATACCTGCTCAACATGGCCGAACTGCCCGGCGCGCTGTACGTGCTGGTCACGGTCACCGTGGCCGGCGCAGTGCTGTCCATGCGGATTCCCAAATGGGTCGAGGTGACCGCCGGTGAGGTGCCGACCACCCTGAGCTACCACGGTGGCGGCACCGAGGCGTTGCGCCGGCCGGCGACGCAACGGCAGCCCTTGGGCCGCAACATCATCACCTCACTGTGGGGCAACTGCACCATCAAGGCGATGGTCGGATTCCTGTTCCTCTATCCGGCGTTCGTGGCGAAATCGCACGGCGACGGTGGTTGGGAGCAGCTGCGCATCCTCGGGCTGATCGGCGCGGCGGCCGGAATCGGTAACTTCGTCGGGAACTTCACCGCGGCCCGGCTCAAACTCGGCAGGCCCTCGCTTCTGGTGACCCGGGCCGCCATCGCGGTCACCGTCATGGCCCTGGCCGCCGCCGTGTTCGGGAATCTCCTGGTGGCCGCCCTCGCCACCCTGGTGACCTCGGGCGCCAGCGCGATCGCGAAGGCATCGCTGGATGCGTCCCTTCAGGACGATCTGCCGGAGAAGTCGCGGGCATCGGCGTTCGGCCGCTCGGAATCACTGTTGCAGCTGGCCTGGGTGCTCGGCGGGGCGACCGGGGTGCTCATCTATCCGCAGCTGTGGATCGGGTTCACTACGATCACCGCCGTGCTGATTATCGGTTTGGCCCAGACACTGGTGAGCTACAACGGCGGATCCCTGATACCCGGCTTCGGCGGCAACCGCCCGGTGCTCGCCGCAACCGAAGGCGGCCCGGTGGCCGCTTCGTCGGGACGCCGATGAAGCGCGTACTCGCTGCCCTGTTGGCGGTGGCGCTGTTGGCGTCGGCGGGCACCGGACTGCTGGTGTGGCAGCTGAGCCGGCACGACGGCACCGGGCTTCCGGAGATCAGCGCCTACTCGCACGGCGAGTCGGTGCGCGTCGGCCCCTACCGGTATTGCCAGGTGCTCGATCTGGACAACTGCGAAATTCCGCAGACCACAGGTAGTTTGGCGGTGAACTCGCGCAACCCGCTGCAGCTGTCGGTGCCCTCGGCGATCGCGCGGGCGCCCTGGTGGCTGATCCGCGCCTACGAAGACGCGCCGTCGCCGGTCGTCTCGGAATTCCGGCCGGGCACCACCTTGGCGGTCACCATCCCCACCGTCGACGCGCGATTCGGCAAGCTCACCGGGATCGCGGTCCAGGTGCCCACCCTGGTGCGCGATGAGGCGGGCAACGAGTTCCCGCTGCCGCACGCCGAGTGGTCGGTGCGCACCGTCTGGAACTAGACCGGCGGGGTCCCGTCACCAAAAGGTCTGCCGCCCAGGACTTCCCGACCGTGCGGCGTGTTCCAGCCGGACAGCTCGGGCCCCTTCGGGACGATCTGGGTGGGGTTGATGTCCTTGTGCACGACGTAGTAGTGCTTCTTGATCTGATCGAAGTCGATGGTGTCGCCGAAACCGGGCGTCTGGAACAGGTCGCGGGCGTACGCCCACAGCACCGGCATCTCGGTCAGCTTGGACCTGTTGCACTTGAAATGCCCGTGGTAGACGGGATCGAAGCGGGCCAGCGTGGTGAACAACCGGACGTCCGCCTCGGTCAGCGTGTCACCCACCAGATACCTTTGCGCGCTTAATCTTTCGGATACCCAATCCAATGCGGTGAACAGCCGGTCATAGGCGGCGTCGTACGCCTGCTGGGAGCCGGCGAAGCCACACCGGTACACGCCGTTGTTGATCTCGGTATAGATGCGCCTCGCGACGTCGTCGATCTCGTCACGCAACGGTTCCGGATACAGTTGCGGCGCCCCGGCCCGGTGGTAGGCGGTCCACTCGGTGGAGAAGTCCAGGGTGATCTGGGCGAAATCGTTGGTCACGACGGCGCCGGTCGGCACGTCCACGATCGCCGGCACCGTGATGCCCTTGGGGTAGTTCGGGTCACGCTTGAAGTACGCGTCCTGCAGGCGTGGGATCTGCAGTACCGGGTCGACTCCGCCGGGATCCAGATCGAAGGTCCAGCTGCGCTCATCGTGGGTGGGCCCGCAGTAGCCGATGGACAAGGCGTCCTCCAGCCCCAGCAGGCGCCGCACGATGATGGCGCGGTTGGCCCACGGGCACGCCCGCGCCACGATCAGCCGGTAGCGTCCCGGCTCCACCGGGAAACCGTCGCGGCCGTCCGCGGTGATGCGGGTGGTGATGTAGTTGGTGTCGCGGTTGAACTCCCCTTGCGGGCTGACGTAGGCCATGGCCCCAGTGTTCCCCGTCGAGCGTCGAAAACACGTCGGCCATCCACAAATTTGTCGACAAGAAGTCGACGCTCGGTGATGCACGGAACCGCGTGGGGCCCCGGAGGGTCCAATAAGTGTGGACGTTCTGGCGTGGCCCTTCCTCGGCTCGGAGGCGCGCGCCGCCGGCCTGGTGACCGATCACCGCCTGCGGACCGCCTACGTCGCCGTCCACCGCAATGTCTATGTGCCACGCGATGTCGCACTCGATGCCAAGGACAAGGCTGTGGCGGCATGGTTGTGGTCGGGCCGGCGGGGCGTCGTGGCCGGGCTCTCGGCGGCCGCGCTGCTCGGCTCCCGCTGGATCGACGGACACCTGCCCGCCGAGCTGAACAGGCCGTCGCGCGACAAGGCCAACGGGATCGTGCTGCACAGCGACGCGTTGGCGCCCGGCGAGGTCACGCGAATCCGCGGTATCGCAGTCACCACGCCGGCACGGACGGTCTACGACCTGGGCAGGGCCACGGACCTCCACACCGCCGTCATCCGCATCGACGCCCTTCGTCATGCGACCGGCGTCCACATGGCACAGATCAATGCCGTCATCGCCCGCCATCCGGGCGCCCGGTGGGTGCGTCGGTTACGGCGAGCCGTTGAACTCAGCGACGGCGGCGCCGAATCTCCGCAGGAGACGCGGACCCGACTGCTTCTCGTGGCGCATGGACTGCCGCCCCTGACGACACAGATCGAGGTGCGCGCTGCCTACGGTTTCGTCGCCCGGCTCGATATGGGCTGGCCCGCCTATCGGGTGGCCGTCGAATTCGACGGAGCCCAGCACTGGACCGACCCGCGCCAGCGCAGTCACGATATCGATCGCATGGCCGAACTGACCGCACTGGGTTGGAGCGTGGTGCGCGTCAGCGGGGAGATGCTGCGCGACCGACCTCACGTGATCGTGCAACGCGTGAGCGCAGCGCTACGCGAACGTGGACTTGTCGTCGAAAAAACCCGCTAAGAGCGACGAAAACTCGACGTTCGCGGAGGAGAACTACGCGTCGAGTTCGCGGGCGACGGCCTTGACGACTTCGGACACCCGGCGGGCGACCTTACGGTCGGGGTACTTACCCTTGCGCAGCTCGGGCTGGATGGTGCTCTCCAGCAGGGTGATGAGGTCACCGACCATGCCGTGCAGTTCGTCGGGGGTGTGCTTGTGCTCGACGGTGACCGCCTCGCGGCGCGTCTTGGCCAGGCTCGGCGGCGGGTCGATCAGCTTGACCTGCAGCGCCTGCGGGCCGCGGCGACCGGCAGCAAGCCCGAACTCGACCTTCTGCCCGGCCTTGAGACCCTCGACACCCGCGGGCAGCGCCGAAGACCGGACATAGACGTCCTCGCCGTCCTCCTGGGACAGGAAGCCGAAGCCCTTCTCGGCGTCGTACCACTTAACCTTGCCCGTCGGCACCGCTGTTCACCCGCTCGTCTCTAGATCACATAAGTAATGCGTCCCGCCTGCGCAGGACGCAATGTTAGGAGGATCTTATCCAATTCTCGGGTCGCCGCGCTCATGGGTAGTCTGATGTGACCGCTGGAGGAGACATGCGCCTGATCCTGAATATCATCTGGTTGATCTTCGGTGGGTTGTGGCTGGCCCTCGGCTACCTGCTGGCCGCCATCATCTGTTTCGTCCTCATCATCACGATCCCGTTCGGGTTCGCTTCGCTGCGTATCGCGCTGTACGCACTATGGCCGTTCGGGTACACCGTCGTCGACAAACCTGGCGTGCGCCCCGGCGCCCTGATCGGCAACATCATCTGGATCATCGTGGCCGGAATCTGGTTGGCCATCGGGCATCTGGTGAGCGCCGTTGCCATGGCCATCACCATCATCGGTATCCCGCTGGCGCTGGCCAATCTCAAGATGATCCCCGTGTCGCTGATGCCACTGGGCAAGGAGATCGTGCCGGTCGACGAAGCACGACGGGTGACCGGATGACGCTGACCGATCTGGGCGTGCCCGCCCTCCGCATCAGCCGCCCGGCACCCACCGCGGGCCCACTGATCGACACCTTCGGCCGCGTCGCCACCGACCTGCGCGTATCGCTGACCGACCGCTGCAATCTGCGCTGCACCTACTGCATGCCGGCCGAGGGACTGGACTGGCTGCCG
Source organism: Mycobacterium hackensackense (assembly GCF_025822555.1). NCBI lineage: Bacteria > Bacillati > Actinomycetota > Actinomycetes > Mycobacteriales > Mycobacteriaceae > Mycobacterium > Mycobacterium hackensackense. The sequence goes on along the minus strand of NZ_JACKUC010000030.1, from coordinate 1,951,181 downwards.
GGCAGTCAGCTGCTCAGCGCCGCCGAACTGAGCCGTCTGCTGCGGATCGGCATCACCCGGCTGGGCATCACCAACGTCCGGTTCACCGGGGGCGAGCCGCTGGTCTCACGAAATCTGGAAGAGGTCATCGCCGCGGCTGCGGCCCTGCGGCCCCGCCCCCAGATCGCGATGACGACGAACGGGATCGGACTGGCCGCCCGGGCCGCCGGGCTGAAGCGGGCCGGCCTGGACCGGGTCAACGTCTCCCTGGACACCGTCGACCCGACGCACTTCGCCCAGATCACCCGCCGCGACCGCCTCGATGACGTGCTGGCCGGGCTGGCCGGCGCCGCGGCAGCCGGGCTGGCCCCGGTCAAGGTCAATGCCGTGCTGGACCCGCGGACCGGTCTCGACGATGTGGTGCCGCTGCTGCGCTTCTGCCTGGAGCACGAATATCAGCTGCGGATCATCGAGCAGATGCCGCTGGACGCGGGCCATGAGTGGAGCCGGGACCGGGCGATCGGCGCCGACGCGGTGCTGGACACGTTGCGCCGGTACTTCGACCTCCGGCCGGATCCGGCCCCGCGGGGTTCGGCGCCGGCCGCTCTGTGGCGCGTCAACGGCAGTGCGGCCACCGTCGGGATCATCGCGTCGGTCTCGGAGGCTTTCTGCGGGGCCTGCGACCGGACCCGGCTGACGGCCGACGGTCAGATCCGCAACTGCCTGTTCTCGACCGCCGAGACCGATCTGCGCGGACTGCTCCGCGGGGGTGCCGGTGACGAGGAGATCGAGACCGCGTGGCGGCAGGCGATGTGGGTCAAGGCGGCCGGGCACGGCATCAACGACCCCAGTTTCGTCCAGCCGTCGCGGCCGATGAGCGCGATCGGCGGCTAGCCGTGACACCGTCCGCTGACGGCTCACCGATGACGGTCACCGTGCGATATTTCGCCGCCGCACGGGCCGCTGCCGGAATCGAGACCGAAACGTTGCAGCTGCAAAAAGAATTGACGCTCGCAGCTCTCGTACAGCAACTCTCGTCCCGGAGTCCAGAGTTGGCCAAAGTGCTGGCACGCTGCTCTTTCCTGTGCGACGAGGTCGCCGTGCGCGATCTCGAACGGCCGCTCCGAACAAACCAAACCGTCGATGTGTTACCCCCGTTCGCGGGCGGATAGTCGTGATTTGCGTCACATAACGAAACGGTCACAACGAGGCCAACCCGAGGTTCTGCGCCGAAAACACCTGCGAAAACGCCCGAGCGGCCTGCGCCTTTAAAGTCCTCATAAGATTTGCTGCCTGTGAAAACGCCGAAAACGCATCGAAGTGACGCATGCCCGGCGAACCGATACCGTCTTGTCCCAAGCCATTTGACCTATATCGAGTGGCCCGCTGTGCCCACTACGCCGAGCTCCATCCACCGGGCACTGCCACCAACGAACCAAACCTTGGATGGAGGCGGGGGACCCACCGGTCCGCCGAAAGCAGACCAGGGCTCCCGAGCCCTTGGGGTGAAGCCGGCGTCGGAAACGACGCAGGCCGGACAACCTCTCCAGTCCGAACCCGACAGCTGACCTCGCAGGCGTTCACGAGAGGACTGTCTTTACGTATGAGTGGACGGCACCGTAAGCCCACGTCAACCTCAGTCAGCGTTGCCAAGATCGCCGTCACCGGCGCTGTTCTCGGTGGCGGGAGCCTCGCCCTTGCCGGCCATGCCGGTGCCGCCACAGACGGTGAATGGGACCAGGTCGCCCGCTGCGAATCCGGCGGCAACTGGGCCATCAACACCGGCAACGGCTACCAGGGCGGCCTGCAGTTCTCGCCGGGCACCTGGTCCGGCCACGGCGGCGGTGAGTACGCCCCGGCCGCCCATATGGCCACCAAGGACGAGCAGATCGCGGTCGCCGAGCGCGTGCTCGCCACCCAGGGCAAGGGTGCCTGGCCCGTCTGCGGACGCGGCCTGTCCGCCTCGACGCCGCGCAACGTGCTCGCCGAGCCCGCTCCCCCGCAGGCACTGGACAACCCTCTCGTCAACGGTGAGCTGCCGCCGCCGCCCGCGCCTGAGCCGGCCCCCTTCGACGCGCTCGCCGCGCCGCTGCCCGACGCTCCTCCTCCGCCGCCCGCGCCCGAACCGCTGCCGCCGGCCCCCGACGTCATCCCCGCCGTCCCCGTCGATGCGGTGAGCCCCGCGCCGGCCGATCTGCCGCCCGCACCGCTCGATGCGCCTGCACCTGCACCCGTCGACGCCGCACCGCTGGACGCGCCGGCCCCGCCGGCACCTGCCCCAGCCCCGGCCGACATCGTCAACGTCGACAATGTGGTTCCCGCTCCGGCACCGGTCGATCCTGCCGCGCAGCCGGCGATCCAGGCCGCCAGCTGGGATGCCGCACCGGCACCTGCCGATCAGCCTCAGGTGTGGGCACTGCACGGCGCCCCGATGCCGCTCGACCCGGTCCTGCCGGCACCGGCCCCCGCCCCGGCGCCCGCGCCCGCTCCGGTCGCTGCGCCCGATCCGCTGGCCCCGCTCGGTGCCGTCAATGTCCCGCAGCCGGCCTATGACGTCGCCAACCAGGCGATCTCGGGTCAGCTTCCGGTGCCGGCCGAGGGGGTGCCGCACCTGATCAGCCCGGACAACCTGCCGCCGGGATCGACCATGGATCCCAACGCCGACGGCAACGAGAGCCCCAATGTCAGCTACCTGCGGCAGCTGTGGCACGCCGTGCAGAACCAGGACATCACCGGTAAGGACGCACTGATCGCGATCACCACACAGCGGTCGATGAACAGCCCGATCCCGGACGAGATCCCGGCCCCGCCGAACGCCCCGGCGCCGGCGGCACCCGCCCCGGCCGATCCGGCGCCCGCGGTCCTGCCGACGCCCTGACGACGCTTTCACGACAATGGCTGTATTCCGCTGAGGAATACAGCCATTCGTCGTTCCGGGCTCAGGCCGAGTTGACCCACTCGTCGGTCCCGTCGCCGAAGAACTGGTGCTTCCACACCGGCAGCCGGGCCTTCACGCGGTCCACCAGCAGCGCACACGTCTGGAACGCGGCGCCCCGATGGTCGGCGGCGACGGCGACGGTCAACGCCGCATCGCCGATGTGCAGCACACCGATGCGATGGCTCACCGCGACCGCCCGCACCCCCTGGGCCGCGCCGGCCACCTCTTCGACCACCTCGGTCAGCGTCTGCAGGGCCGACGGGTGCGCGGAATACTCCAGCCGGGTGACCGAGCGACCGCCGTCGTGATCGCGCACCACACCGGAGAAGCCCACCACCGCCCCGGCCGCCTCATGGGCGACCAGTGCCTCGTGTTCAGGCAGTGAGATCAGGTCCTCGGTCAGCGCGATGCGCACGACCTCAGCCGACATGGTCACCACCGCGCAGTTGGTCCAGGGCGTGCTCCAGAACGCCGTCGAGCACGCCGAGACCGTCCTTCACGCCACCGGTGGAACCTGGCAGGTTGATGATCAGGACCCCGTCGCGCACACCGCACACACCCCGGGAGAGCACCGAGGTCGGCACGTGCGGCAGTCCGGACCGGCGGATGGCGTCGGCCAGGCCGGGGATCTCGTAATCGACGATGTTCGCCGTGGCATCGGCGGTGCGGTCGGTCGGCGAGATGCCGGTGCCCCCGGAGGTGAGCACCACGTCGACGCGCGCCCCGACCGCGGCGAACAGGGCGCGGCTGACCGCGACCCCGTCGGCGACCACCACGGGCGGCGGAACCTCGAATCCACGGGCGGTGAGCCAGTCCACGATCACCGGTCCGCTGCGGTCCTCGTAGACGCCGGCGGACGCGCGGGTGGACGCGACGATGACCTGGGCCGTTCTCATCGTGTCGCCGTCGTCATCGAGTCCACGTACCCGTCTTGCCGCCCTCTTTGTGCACCACCTGAATCCCGTCGATGCGGGCGACCCGGTCGACGGCCTTGATCATGTCGTACAGGGTCAGCGCGGCCACGCTCACCGCGGTCAGCGCTTCCATCTCGACGCCGGTGCGGTCGGTGGTGCGGACGGTGGCGGTGATGGTCACCTCGGTGCTGCCGATGGTGAAGTCGACGTCCACACCGGTGAGGGCCAGCTGGTGGCACAGCGGGATCAGGTCACTGGTGCGTTTGGCGGCGAGAATGCCGGCGACCCGGGCCGTGGCCAGGGCGTCACCCTTGGGCAGTCCGCCGCCGGCGATGAGCTCGATGACATCGGCACGGGTCTGCACCGTGCCGATGGCCACGGCGGTGCGCTTCGTCGCATCCTTGGCCGTGACGTCGACCATGTGGGCGGCGCCCGACTCGTCGAGGTGCGAGAGCCCGCTCACCTGACTACTTGTTGATGACGGTGACCGAGTGCAAAAACGGCAGATCCTCGGCCGGCAGCGGGAAGGTCACATCGCCGAACGGCGAGAGGGCGCCCACGCGGTCGGTGGCGAGCTCACTGACGGCGTGCTCACCGTCGGCAACCTCGGGCCAGCCATTGTCGACGTACTGGTTCTTCTTGTCAGCCACGACTGCCATTGTGGCAGGTACTGCGCGCCGGAGCGAGACCGGTGGCCGTCTCACCGCTCGGCCCCGTAGGAAGCTGCTTTACGCTGGTCAGCGATGAGCCAACACGGAGGGACCGGGGGATCGATGCCGACCGTGCCCCTGGGTGTCTGGTTGGCCGACCTTCCCGACGACCGTCTGATTCGTCTGCTGGAGTTGCGACCCGACCTCACCCAGCCGCCACCGGGCACGATCGCGGCGCTCGCGGCCCGCGCCCAGGCCCGCCAGTCGGTCAAAGCCGCCACCGACGCGCTGGATTTCCTGCATCTGGCGGTGCTCGACGCGATGCTCGCACTGCAGGCCGACGCCGGACCGGTCCGACCCGAGGCGGTCGTGGAGTTCCTCGGCTCCCGGGCCAACGCCAACGAGGTGCAGGCCGCGCTGACCGACCTCACGGACCGCGCGCTGGTGTGGGGCACGGACGCCCTGCGCGTGACGCCCGAGGTGGCCTCCGGTCTGCCGTGGTTTCCCGGACAGGCCAGCCAGGCCGAGCCCGATCTGGATCCGGCGACGATCACGGCACTGCTGGCCGGTGTCGACGAACCCCAGCGCGAGCTGCTGGTCCGGTTGTCGGAGGGCTCGCCGGTGGGGCGCACCCGCGACGCGGCGCCCGGCACGCCCGCCGACCGGCCGGTGCAACGCCTCCTCGCCGCCGGGCTGCTGCACCGCATCGACACCGACACGGTGATCCTGCCCCGGCTGGTCGCCCAGGTGCTGCGCGGCGAACTGCCAGGTCCGGTCGGGCTGCACCGCCCGGATCCCACCGTGCACAAGACCAAGCAGGCCGACGCCGACTCGGTGGCCGCCGGCGCGGCGATCGATCTGCTCCGCGAGATCGACCTGGTGCTCGAAACACTCTCGGCCACACCGATTTCCGAGCTGCGGGCCGGCGGTCTCGGGGTACGCGACGTCAAACGGCTGACCAAGCTGACGGGTATCGACGAACAGCGACTGGGGCTGATCCTCGACATCGCGGCCGGGGCGGGCCTGATCGCCTCCGGAGTACCCGATCCACTTCCGCCGGACGGCAGCGCCCCGTACTGGGCCCCGACGGTGGCCGCCGACCGTTTCGTGGAAGCCACCACCGCCACCCGCTGGCAGTTGATCGCCGCCACCTGGCTGGACCTACCGTCGAGGCCGGGGCTGGTGGGCACCCGCGGTCCGGACGGCAAACCCTACGGTGCGCTCTCCGATGCGTTGTACTCCACCGCGGCACCACTGGATCGACGGCTGCTCCTGGCCACCCTGGCCGAGCTGAAGCCGGGTGCCGGGGTGGACGCCGCCTCGGCGGCCGGCGCCATGATCTGGCACCGTCCGCGCTGGGGTGCCCGGCTGCAGCTCGAGCCGGTCACCGACCTGCTGCGCGAGGCGCATGCGGTGGGCGTGGTGGGGCGCGGTGCCATCGCCACCCCGGCGCGGGTGCTGCTCGCCGGCGGCACCGACGACGAGGTCGTCGCCGCGATGGACAAGGCGCTGCCCGCACCGCTCGACCACTTCCTGCTGCAGGCCGATCTCACGGTGGTGGTGCCCGGCCCGCTGCAACGGGACCTGGCCGAGCAACTGGGCGCGGTGGCCACCGTCGAATCGGCGGGCGCGGCGATGGTGTACCGGATCAGCGAGGCGTCCATCCGGCACGCCCTGGACTCCGGGCGTACCGCCAGCGAGCTGCACGCGTTCTTCGAACGGCATTCGAAAACTCCTGTGCCCCAAGGTTTGACCTACCTGATCGACGATGTGGCCCGCCGGCACGGGCAGCTTCGGGTCGGGATGGCCGCATCCTTCGTGCGGTGTGAGGACCCCGCGCTGCTGGCCCAGGCGGTGGCCAGCCCGGCCACCGAGTCACTGGAAATGCGCGTGCTGGCGCCGACGGTGGCGGTCTCGCAGGCACAGATCGGCGATGTGCTGGCGGTCCTGCGCACCGCCGGCTTCGTTCCGGCGGCCGAGGATTCCTCCGGTGCCGTCGTCGATATCAGCGTCCGCGGCGCCAGGGTGCCCGTGCAGGGGCGGCGCCGGACGTATCGACCGCTGAGCGCACCCGCGGCGCAGACGCTCGCCGCGATCGTCGCCGTGCTGCGCAAGGTGTCCACCGCGCCTGCCGCGGGGCAGCGTCTGGACCCCGCCGGGTTGATCGCGCAGCTGCAGCAGGCCGCGCTCAACCAGCAGCCGGTGGTGATGGGTTATGTCGACCCGGCCGGGGTGGCGACCCAGCGGGTGGTCGAGCCGATCAACATCCGCGGCGGCCAGCTGACCGCCTTCGATCCGGCCGCCGGACGGGTCCGCGAGTTCGCGATCCATCGCGTGACGTCCGTGGTGTCGGCAGACCCTGGATAATGGACGGGATGATCTCCGCGCATGAAGGCCGCTCATGACTGACGGCCCCTTGATCGTGCAGTCCGACAAAACGGTGCTGCTCGAAGTCGACCACGAGCTCGCCGGCGCCGCCCGGGCGGCCATCGCGCCGTTCGCCGAGCTCGAACGTGCCCCTGAACACATCCACACCTACCGCATCACCCCGCTCGCGCTGTGGAATGCGCGCGCGGCCGGACATGACGCCGAGCAGGTGGTCGACGCGCTGGTGAGCTTCTCCCGGTACGCGGTACCGCAACCGCTGTTGGTGGACATCGTCGACACCATGGCCCGGTATGGCCGGCTGCAGTTGGTCAAGCATCCGGCGCACGGCCTGACCCTGGTCAGCTTCGACCGCGCGGTGCTCGAAGAGGTACTGCGGCACAAGAAGATCGCCCCGATGCTGGGCGCACGCCTCGACGACGACACCGTCGTCGTGCACGGCAGCGAACGCGGCCGGGTCAAGCAGATGCTGCTCAAGATCGGTTGGCCGGCCGAGGATCTCGCCGGTTACGTCGACGGCGAGGCGCATCCCATCACCCTGGAGCAGGACGGCTGGGAGCTGCGCGACTACCAGGAGATGGCCGCGGACTCGTTCTGGGCCGGCGGCTCCGGTGTGGTGGTGCTGCCGTGCGGTGCCGGTAAGACGCTGGTGGGCGCCGCGGCGATGGCCAAGGCCGGGGCGACGACGTTGATCCTGGTCACCAACACCGTGGCCGGGCGGCAGTGGAAGCGCGAGCTGATCGCACGAACCTCCTTGACCGAGAACGAGATCGGCGAGTACTCGGGCGAACGCAAGGAGATCCGGCCGGTCACCATCGCGACGTATCAGGTGATCACCCGCCGCACCAAGGGCGAGTACAAGCACCTCGAGCTGTTCGACAGCCGTGACTGGGGTCTGATCATCTACGACGAGGTGCACCTGCTGCCCGCGCCGGTCTTCCGGATGACCGCGGACCTGCAGTCGCGCCGCCGACTGGGACTGACCGCCACGCTGATTCGCGAGGACGGCCGCGAGGGCGATGTGTTCAGCCTGATCGGCCCGAAACGCTATGACGCACCGTGGAAGGACATCGAGGCCCAGGGCTGGATCGCACCCGCCGAATGCATCGAGGTGCGGGTCACCATGACCGACAACGAGCGGATGCTCTACGCGACGGCCGAACCCGAGGAGCGGTACAAACTCTGTTCCACGGCACACACCAAGATCGCCGTGGTGAAGTCGATCCTGGAACGGCACCCGAAGGAACCCACCCTGGTCATCGGCGCCTACCTGGACCAGCTCGACGAGCTCGGTGCGGAACTGAACGCCCCGGTGATCCAGGGTTCGACCAAGAACGCCGAGCGCGAGGCACTGTTCGACCAGTTCCGCCGGGGTGAGATACGGACACTGGTGGTCAGCAAGGTGGCGAACTTCTCCATCGACCTACCGGAAGCATCTGTGGCCGTTCAGGTTTCGGGCACCTTCGGGTCCCGGCAGGAGGAGGCGCAGCGACTGGGCCGGTTGCTGCGGCCCAAGGCCGACGGCGGTGGGGCGGTGTTCTACTCGGTGGTCTCCCGCGACAGCCTGGATGCCGAGTACGCCGCGCACCGGCAGCGCTTCCTGGCCGAGCAGGGCTACGGCTACATCATCAAGGACGCCGACGACATGTTGGGACCGGCGATCTAGGCGTCCAGTGCGCCCGCGGCCAGCGCTGCCGCGTTGATCCGAGTGAGCACCTTGTGCAGGTGCTCCAGTTCGGCGAGATCGACGCCGAGGCGGGCGACCACGGCGGGCGGGATGTCCAGCGCCCGGCGCCGTAATGCACGGCCGTCCGCCGTGAGCTCGACGTGGGTGGTGCGCTCATCGGCACTGCTGCGGGTGCGGCTGATCAGTCCCAGCGCCTCGAGCCGTTTGAGCATGGGCGAGATGGTGGCCGGTTCCAGTTGCAGAAGCGCGGCGATCTGCTTGACCGACAAGGGAATTCCCTCGGCGTTGGCGTTGTCCCAGAGCGCCAGCATCACCAGGTACTGAGGATGGGTGAGGCCGAGCGGTTCCAGCAGTGGACGGTAGACCGCGAGCACGGCACGGTTGGTCACCGCCAGCGCGAAGCACACCTGACGCTCCAGGGCGAGGGGATCGACATCTTCGGTCATGGTGGGCATGGCCACAGTGTACTACTTGATTAGCCCACTAATCATTAGTGTACTATCTAAGTACCACCCGGCACCGACCGTAGGAGCCACGATGACTGCGTCCCAGCCCACCACGTTGCAGTACCTCGCGTACGCCTATGGACGGCGCCTGCCCGACTCGATGCGGGAATGGGTGGCCAACGACCTGGCCGGCCCGGGCGCGATCCGGCGGCACATGATCCGGTACTCGATTCCGCCGCTGTTCATCCTGGCCCCCCTGTGGCTGCTGCCGGCCTCGCTGTACGTGCACCTCGAGATGACGGTGCCCATCTATTTCTGGGCCGTGGTGATGGCGTTCGTACTCAACAAGATCTGGCGCAGACACCGCCTCGCTCAGCACGGCCTCGACCCCAACCTGGTCGACTCGGCCAACCGCGAGCGCAACGCCCGCCTGCACGAGGACTACGCCCGCCGCTTCGGCCCCCGCCCCGAATCGGCGAAGTGGCAGTCCAACTCGAGTCCGTTCTGATTCTCAGACGTGCGGCCCGACGGGCTTGACGACGGTCAGCAGCACCGCCGAGTCCGCCAGCGCGTCCAGGCGGTGCCGGGTCCGCGGGATGACGAGGTGATCGCCGGGCGATCCCTCCCAGCTCGCCTCGACATTACTGAGCCGGACCCGGCCTTCGATCACGTGCAGGGTGGCCTCCCCCGGGCTCTCGTGCTCATCGAGACCGTGCCCCTCGGTCAGCGCGATGAGGGTCTGCCGCAGGGCGTGCTCGTGGCCGCCGTACACCGTGTGTGCACTGCGACCGCTGCCGGCGGCGCGGGCTGAGGCCAGTTCTTGGCGGGCAAGGGCCGTCAATGAGATCTTCTCCATGGACCCGATGCTTCCACTTCCGGGCCGTCCGCAATCCGAGAAGTCGCAGTTGGACCGAACTCAGGCGCGAGATGACGGTGCCGCGCCTTCGCCGCCTCTCGCATCGGACAGCGCCGCTTTGGCGTTGCGCGAGATGTCGTCGGCGATGATCTCCGGCGCACCGTCGAGCAATCCGTCCACGGCCAGCCGGGCGACCACCGCGGGATCGGTCTTCTGATCGGCCGGGATGTAGGTGACCATATCGGTGTCCATATAGCCGACGTGCAGGGCCGACACGCTCACCCCGCGCGGGGCCAGCTCTTCGCGTACCGCGTCGGTGAGCGCCCAGGCCGCCGCCTTCGCCGAGGCGTAGGCACCCGAGGTGTGCGGGTGCAGCCAGGACAGCACCGACAACACATTCAAGATGGCGCCACCGCCGTTGCCTTCGATGATCGGAGCGAACGCCCGGATCACGTTGAGTGTGCCGAAGTAGTGGGTCTCCATTTCCAGCCGCACATCCTCGATCGGCCCGGTGAGCAGATTGGCCCGGGTGGACACCCCGGCGTTGTTCACCAGCACCGTGACATCGGCGGCTATCCGGGCGGCTCGGCCTACCGATGCCGGGTCGGTGATATCCAGCTGGATCGGGATGACGCCGGGCAGGTCGACGGTCTCGGGCCGCCGCGCCGCGGCGTACACCTTCGCACCGCGTGCGACCAATTCGATGGCGAGCTGTTTGCCGAGCCCGCGGTTGGCGCCGGTGACCAGCGCCGTGATTTTCTCAGTCATAGCGCGCACAACGCCCGCACCGCCGGGTTCGGTACCTGACCGTTGTGAGGAATCTCCTTCCAGCTGCGAGCGCACCGATCCTGGCCGGGGGTGTGCACCGTGCCGACGATGAAACGATGCGACGACATCTGCACACGTCGGTACTGCCCACCGCCGCGGCCCTGGCGGCGGCCATGGGGGTCGGCCGGTTCGTCTACACCCCGATCCTGCCGATGATGACCGCCCAGACCGGGCTGACCGCACACTCCGGCGGGCATCTGGCGACCGCCAACTACCTCGGCTACCTGGGTGGGGCCGTCGCGACGATGCTGTCCCCGCGGCTGGCCCGTTCCGGGCCGGCGTGCCGGGCCGCACTGGTGGCGATCGTCGCGAGTATGGCGGCAATGCCGTTGACGCTCAACCTTTTTGCATGGCTGACCCTGCGTACCCTGGCCGGCTTCGCCAGTGCGGTGGTGTTCGTCATCGCGGTCAACACCCTGCTGGAACGGCTCCCGGAGAAGGCCGGCGGGGTGGGCGCGGGGATCGCATTGTCGGCGGTGCTGGTGCTCGCACTACCCGCGCACACGGGCTGGCGTACGGCGTGGTGGTCGGCGGCCGCGCTGGCCGCGGTACTCGGTGCGCTCGGCGTGCTGGTGCACCCGCAACCAGTGACCGCGACGGCCGCCACCGCGCGGGCGCGGACGCATCGGGGCTCCGCGGATTCCCCGGTCGCTTCGCTCCTGCCCGCCGGCAGGGCGGGCAGTACTCGCTTCGTGCTCCTGTTCACCGGCTACACCCTGGAGGGCATCGGCTACATCATCGCCGGCACCTTCCTGGTGGCGGCGGTGGCACAACACTCCCCCGGCGCTCTGGGCAACAGTGTCTGGCTGGTGGTGGGTCTGGCTGTCATCCCGTCGGCCGCCCTGTGGGCGCGGCTCGGCAAGCGGCACGGGCAGCCGACCATGCTCACCGTGGCACTGGCGCTGCAGGCCGCCGGGATCGCGCTGGCCTGTCGGGGCAGCGTCTCCGCCAGCCTGACCGGCGCCCTGCTGTTCGGGGGCACCTTCATCGGGGTGAGCACACTGGCGATGGCCGAAGGCAGGTTGCTCGGTGTCCGCGGCGCGGTGGCCGTGCTGACCGTCGGCTACTCCGTCGGCCAGATCCTGGGGCCGCTGCTGGTGGCCCCGCTGCTCGACGGCGGCTACCGGCCCGCGCTGGTCGCGTCGGCACTCATCGTGTCACTGGCCGCGCTGGCGACCGCTGCGGTATGGGTCATCGGCCGGAAGCCACGCATCGGCGTCGAGCACTCCCAAACCGCCTGTATCACGTGTGAATTCGTCGATGACGGCATGGACGATCGGATTGGATTCACCCCGGCGCCACACCAGTGACCACGTCCACACCGGGGTGGGTCCCACCACCGGCCGGCGCACCAGATCGCGCGGCTGCGCGTCGTTCTGCCCTTTGGGATTGTTCAGCACGGGCCTGCCCAGGTTGCGCACGTGCTCGAAGAACGTCGGCCCGGTGACTCCGCCGTCATCGGTGCGCATCACCCGGGCCCCGGTATCGGCGGCGAACTGCTCGGCGTAGCGGTTCCAGGACGACCAGCTCGCGGTGTCCGTATCGACCAGCACGACGGTGTCCTTGGCCGATACCGGCGATTCATCGCTGCCCGGACACAGGGCGTAGAGCCGATCGACGCCCACCAGGCTGGCCTCCAGCGACAGCGCATCGAGGTCGGCGCCCTGCACCCAGCAGATCGCCAGATCCAGGCTGCCTTCGGCCACCCGGGCGGCCTGGGTGTGCGACGGCATCACCCAGGTGTCCACCCGAAGCTGCGCCACCCCCGCGGCCCGTTCGGCCCAGTCGACCGGGCACCAGTTGACGTAGCCGATGCGCACCGGGTCGGAGACCACCAATCCCGCTGCACTCCTGCGTAATTCGTCAGCCTGCTCGATCAGTGCCCGCGCACCGGGCAACAGCGCGGCCCCTGCCGCGGTGAGCGCGACCGAACGCCGATCCCGGTCGAACAACTGAATCTTGAGCTCACGTTCGAGCACCTTGATCTGCTGCGACAACGACGGACCCGCGATGCGCAGCCGTTCGGCGGCGCGGCCGAAATTCAACTCCTCGGCCACGGTGACGAAGTACCGCAATTGGCGCAGCTCCACCGGAGAAAGCCTAGTAGGCACACACTTGCACCAGGGAGGATTACCGTCCTGCCGCGACGGCATCATGGGCGCGATCCTCGCGTTGAGCTCGGTGACAGACCCGCTCAGAAAGGCAGGATCATGAACACTCCCACCACCCGCGTCGCGATCATCACCGGCGCCTCCCAGGGCATCGGAGAGGCACTGGTCGCCGGCTACCGCAAGCTCGGCTACGCGGTCGTCGCCAATTCCCGCAGCATCGCCGAAAGCGACGACCCGATGGTGCTGACCGTCGCCGGTGACATCGGCGCACCGGGTGTCGGCCAGCGGATCGTCGACGCCGCCATGGAGCGGTTCGGCCGCGTGGACACCGTCGTCAACAACGCCGGCATCTTCGTCGCCAAGCCGTTCACCGAATACACCGACGCCGACTACGACGCCGTCACGGGCGTGAACCTGCGCGGCTTCTTCGAGGTCACCCGTGCCGCACTGGCCACCATGCTCACCCGGGACGGGGGCGGCAACATCGTCACCATCTCGACCAGCCTGGTCGACCACGCCAACTCCCAGGTGCCCTCGGCGATGGCGTCACTCACCAAGGGCGGGCTGAACGCGGCCACCAAGGCGCTGGCCGTCGAGTACGCCGGGCGCGGGATCCGGTCCAACGCGGTGGCGCTGGGCATCATCGACACCCCGATGCACGCACCCGAGACCCATGACTTCCTGGCATCCCTGCACCCGATGGGTCACCTGGGTGAGATCGACGACGTCGTGGACGCGGTGCTGTACCTGGAGCAGGCGAAGTTCGTCACCGGCGAGATCCTGCACGTCGACGGAGGCCAAAGTGCCGGGCACTAGCGAGGACATCGTGCGTACCGTCCTCGACGAGTGGAAGGCCGGGATCGACACGCACGACCCGGCGCGGGTGGCTGCGGTGTTCACCGAGGATGCCGTGTTCCAGGGGCTGCACCCCTACACGGTGGGACGCGACGGCGTGTTCGCCTACTACGAGGGACAGCCGCACGGACTGACGGTGGACTACCGGATGTACGAGATCCGCCGGCCCGCCGAGCAGGTTCTGCTCGGCTACGGGCACGCCGATTTCACCCGCCCCGACGGCACCGTGCTGGCCCTGATGCTCGGCGTGGCAGTCACTCGCGATGGGGACGACTGGCGGATCGCGCAGTATCAGGTCAGCGCGGTGCCCGGTTAGCCGAGGGCCGGGATGACCTCGCGCTCGAACAACTCGATACCGGACCGGTCGTACGCGGCCTCGGGGAAGTAGAGGATGGCGTACTCGCACCCGAGGTCGCGTAGCCGTGTGAGCCGCTCGATGACCTGTTCGGGGGTGCCGGTGGCCGAGTCGGGCGAGGCGACATTGGCCAGCATCGCGTCGACGGCAGTCGCATCGGCCTTGCTGACCTGACGGGCCCGGATCCGGGCCAGCCGGTCCTTGACCTCAGCTTCGGACCGACCGACCACGGCGTTGAAATTGGCCGAGCGCACGATGGCGCCGTAGTCGGTGCCGACATCGCGGCAGTGGTCCGCCAGGATCTGGGATTTGCGGGCGAACTCCTCGGGGGCCGCGCTGAAGTTGGTGTACTGCGCGTACTTGGCCGCGATCTTCAACGTGACCTTCTCGCCGCCGCCGGCGATCCACAATGGCGGCCCGCCGTCCTGCAGCGGCTTCGGCGCCACGATGGCGTCGTTCACCTGGTAGTACTTGCCGTCCAGGGTGGCGCGACCGTCGCGCCAGGCGTCCCGCATGATCTGCACGCCCTCGTCGAGGCGGCCCAACCGTTCGCCTGCGGACGGGAAACCGTAGCCGTAGGCCCGCCACTCATGCTCGTACCAGCCGCCGCCGATACCCATCTGGGTGCGCCCGCCGGAGATCACATCGACGGTGGACGCAATTTTTGCCAGGTAGGCGGGGTTGCGGTAGCTCATGGCGGTGCACATCTGGCCGAGCTTGACCCTGCTGGTGGTCGCGGCCAGCGCGGCCATCAACGACCACGCCTCATGGGTGGCCTCGTCGGTGGGCACCGGGACAGTGTGGAAATGGTCATACACCCACACCGAATCCCAGCAGCTCGCATCGGCATGAGCAGCCAATTCGCTCATCAGCGGCCAGTGTTGTTCGGTGGGGATGTCGACGAGATCGAGTCGCCAACCTTGCGGAATGAAGAGTCCGAAGCGCATGCATAGAAACTGTAGGCCCACCGCTTTGTTATCTCGTCTACACTCTAAGGAAATTGTTCGCTACATCAATGGGTGAGGACTGGCCATGACCAACTCGACGCGCCGCTACGCGGCGGCCGTGGCGGCGGCCTTCGCACCACTGGCTGTCGTTTCCGTGATCACTGCTGCACCGAGCTCCGCCGAGTGCGGGGCCGACCAGTCCGAGTTCAACGGCAACTGTGTCTCGTCGAACTGCAAGAAGACCGAGGTCCGCGACTCCGGCACCGGTGAGTGCCGCAGCGCACTCTCGGCGGCATTCGGTAAGGCCCAGCCGCGCCAGGTCGCGGAGGTCAGCCCCGAGCAGTGGAACAACGCCTATCACGTGGCGCAGCAGTCCGGTGTCGTGCCGTCCGGCGTGAAGGCCACCAAGGACGTGTTCAGCGTGGTGAACTCCGCGATCGACGTGCCGACCAGCCTCATCGGCGGGGTGAACGACCTCGCCTACACCGGTTTGCTGTTCAGCCGCATCGCCGGCGGGGGCGCCGCAGGTTTCTCCGCCGCGTCCGCCCCGGTCAGCGCGATGGGCGCCATCGCCGACGCCGCGCAGGCGCTGCCGTCCCCGAAGATCGGGCTGCCCAAGGTCGGCCTGCCCAAGGTGGGGCTGCCGAAGATCGGGATGCCGAAGCTGTTCTCGACCTGCCTGCCGGTGAAGTTCGTCTTCTTCCGGCCCTGCATCTGATCCCACGCTCGTTCGACTGGCCGGAAACCTCAGGGTTTCCGGCCAGTCGTCTTTTCACGGTCGGTACAGGGCGGCGACATCGCGCAGACTGACCTTGAGCGCCGGATTGCGGGGCAGCGCGTCGACGACCACCACCCGCACCGGGACGCTGTGGTGCGGCAGCGTCTCACGCACGAGGTCCAGCAGCGCCGCCGGATCCGGTGCGGGAGCATCCGGGATGAGTTCCACGGCGGCGAACGGCACCTGGCCCAGCCGGGCGTCGGGCACCCCGACCACGCAGGCGTCGCGCACACCGGGATGGTCGAGCAGCACCCGGCGCACCGTCTCGGGCAGGATCTTGAATCCCCCGCGGTTGATCGCACCGTCGGCGCGGCCGTGCAGGGTGATGAAACCGTCGGAGTCGATGGACGCGATATCGGTGGTGCGGATCCAGTCCGGGTTGATCGACGCGATCCGCGCTTCCAGCAGGCCCTGCCGCCCCGCCTCCAGTTGTTCTCCGGTATCCGCGTCGATGATCCGTACTTCGGTGTCGGGCAACGCTTTTCCTGAGCTTAACCGTTTGGCGGCACCGAACTCGCGATACAGCTCGGGCGTCCACGCGCACACCGATCCAGCGAACTCCGTTGCACCGTAGGCCAACAGCACCGGAATCCGGTAGCGCCGCTCGAACGCGTCGCGCACCTCCGGATCCAGCGGACCGGAAGCACTGACGATGAACCGCAACGAGGCCAGATCGACGGGGTCGAGGTCGGCGTCCAGCAGCATCCGCACCACGGTGGGTTGCACCCCGGCCCGTTGCAGCCGATAGGTTTTCACCACCCGCACCCACTCCTGGACGCTGAACTTCTCCAGCAGCACCATGCGCTTGCCGATATAGGCACCGGTGATCAATTGGCACACCCCGCCGATCCCACCCAGTGGCCAGTACACCAGCTCAGGCGGATCGTCGGCTCTGGCCTGCCCGCCGGTCACGCTGTACACCGCGCGTTCCAGCACACGGGCCGCAATGGCCTGCCGTTTGGGTGGCCCGGTGGTGCCGCTGGTGAGGACGTGCACACCGCAGCGGCCCGCAGCGGTGTCGACGTGACTGCGCGCCAAGCCATCCACGAGGTGCGCGCCGCTCACCGAGATCCGCACGCCGGCACTGCCCGCCGCCGCCGCGGCGGCCACCACCGGCTCGGTCCAGTCCTCGTCGTCGGCAAGCACCGCGGGCAACCGGAGTTTCTCGATATCGGCGGCGATGGCGGTTGGGGATTGGAATGAATAGATCATCGACACCCAGCGGTGCGCAGCCAGCAGACCGATGATCGCGGCGGCATGCGGCCAGCGGTTGCGCACCACCAGCCCGATCGGTGCGCCGGCCGGCACGCCGGCGGAGCCCAGCGCGGCCTCGACCGCGGCGGCCATGGCGGTGACTTCGGTGCCGGTGTACCAGTGCCCGTCGAATTCGATACAGGGCCGGTCAGCGTAGCCGGTCACCCTTGCCGCAAGGGTTTCGGTAAAGCTTTCGGTCACATGGCCACGGTAGCGGTCCCGCGAAAACCCCACGCCGACACCGACACGTTCGGTATACACAGGACCGCTGGTATCACCTATCGGGTTGGGGGGTCTGATGTCGATGAACCATGGCGGCACACGGGTGCGGCGGTCGGTCGCGATGTTGTGTGCGGTGTTGTGGGCGTTGGCGACCATGTGGATGGCGGGCGGCGTCGCCCACGCCGACGGGACATCGACGAAGGACTCCACACAGAGCAGCGCATCGGAGGGTGGTGCGTCCACGTCGGAGCCGGCCACCCACGACAAGCCGACGGCCGATTCCCCGGCCGCCGGGGAGGGCGCCGCCACCGGGGAATCGAACACCCAGAAGGCCGACACCCAGAAATCCGGCACCGAGAAATCCACCGCCACCGATCCGCCCAGGACCCGCGGCACCCACAAGCACGGCACCTCCCGCCCGGCGGCCAAACCCAAGACCGCATCGCCGGCCGCGACGGACACCACGTCAAGTTCCAAGTCCGACACCAAGGCCGATGCCAAACCGGCCGCGACGACGCCGGCCGATGCCGACGCGGCGCCGAGGACGACGAAGGCCAAGACCGTCACGGTCAGTGCGGCGGCCGCCACTCTTGCGGCGGCACCCACGGCCGCGAAGGTCGCCACCGCGGCGGTCACCCCGTCGGCCACGGCATCGGTGCCCAACCCGATCAAGCAGATCACCCAGTTCGCCCGCCAGATGACCGGGCTGGCCAATGACCTGGCCTTGATCGCGGTGTCGCTGGTGAACAATCTGGCCGCGGCGGCGGCCACCACCATCGGCCCCAAACCGTTCTTCGGCCTGCCGTACAACATCGCCAAGACCGTCGCCGGCACCACCGCGATCGCGGCCAAACTGCTGGACGGCACGCCTTTGGATGCCGTCAGCGAGGGACCGTACACGGTGAACTACGGTGTGCCCGATCTGCTGTCCTGGCTCAATCCGGTGAAATCGCCTGCGGGAGCCAATCTTCCGTTCACCGGAATGTCGGCCGACCACCCGCTGCCGATCATCCTGCTCAACGGCACCAGCGCCACCCAGGGTGTGAACTGGAGCGTGGGCGCCCCGGTGCTGGCCAACGCCGGCTACACGGTCTACACCTTCAACTACGGCAACACCACGACGAATCCGTACTTCCCGGTGCAGGCCACCGCCGATATCCGCAAGTCCGCGCAGGAACTCTCCGACGAGGTGGACCGGGTACTCAACGAGACCGGTGCGGACAAGGTCATCCTGATCGGTCACTCACAGGGCGGCGGCATCATGCCGTCGTATTACATCAACAATCTGCACGGGGACGAGAAGGTCTCGCAGTTCATCGGAATCGCGCCGAGCAATCACGGCACCAACGTGGACGGGCTGGTCGATCTGAAGAACATCCCCATCCTGGGCCCGGCACTCGCGCCGCTGATCTACCGCATCGTCGATCTGTTCGGCGCCGCCTGGACCCAGCAGGCCGTCGGTTCGCCGCTGCAGCAGGAGACCTACGGCGCCGGTGACACCCGGCCGGGCGTGCTGTACACGACGATCGCGTCGAAGTTCGACTGGGTGGTGACGCCGTATACGCAGCAGGCGCTGGCCGCCGGCCCGAACGTCACCAACATCGTGCTTCAGGATCTGTACCCCAACTACAACGCCGGGCACCTGGGCATCGTGTTCTCCGCCCCGACGTGGACCGCCGTGTTGGGTGCACTGGCGGCGAACCCGGCGGCGAACGTCGCACCCACAACGGCGCTCGCGGCCTGACCCGACGGCCGAAAAATTGACATCATCGGCCACGAGATGGCCGAAAGTCGCTCGCGTACACCGGACCATCGGCTATACCCATACCCAAGGGTATTGCCCAGGGGGGTCGGGGAGGCCACAGTGTCGATGAGTCGTGTCCGCATGCGCACCTGCCGTTTTCCGGCCGCGCTCTTGGTGATCGCCTGGTTGTTCGCCGCGCTCTGGCTGGCCGGCGGCGTGGCGTATGCCGATGACGCCACCTCGCACGATTCGACGCCGGGCACCTCCCAATCGGGTGACAAGAGCGCCACGTCTGCAGACAAGCCGACCGCGTCGGAGGAGAAGACCGACACCCCCACCCGCGTCGGCAAGCCGCGCGGCGCGCGTAAGCACGGCACCGCCAAACAGGCCACCGAGACCACACCGGATACCAAGCCGGACGCCAAACGCGGTCCTGATTCCGACACGAAGGCCGGGATCAAGCCGAAAACCAAGGCCGCGCCGGAACCGGATACCAAGCCGCTCACCACCACCGCGAAGAAGTCGGGCACCACCGCCACGGCCACGCAGGCCAACGGCGCCGCTGCCGCAGCGGCCCTGAAGCTGGCCTCCCCCGCGGTCCTGCCGTCGACCACCGCCAAGGCGCCCAACCCGATCGCGCACGCGGTCCAGTTCGTCCGGCAGATGACGGGACTGGCCAACGACATCGGCCTGCTCGCCGTCACCGTGGTGAACAACCTCGCCGCCGCGGCGGCCGCCACCATCGGCCCGAAACCGTTCTTCGGGGTGCCCTACCACGTGGCCAGTGCCATCGCCGGAACGGCGGCCACCGCGGGCAAGCTGCTCACCGGGACACCGCTGAACGCCGATTCCACCGTCAAGGGGCCGTTCAAGGTCACCTACGGGGTGGGTGACCTGCTGAACTACTTCAATGCGGACAAACCGCCGGCCGGCGCCAACGATCCGTCGATCAAGCTCACCGCGCAGCATCCGCTGCCGATCATCCTGGTCGCCGGGACCGCCGCCAACGCGCCCTTCAACTGGAGCGTCGGTGCACCGGTGCTGGCCAACGCCGGCTACAAGGTGTTCACCTTCAACTACGGCAACGTCACGAACAATCCGAACTGGCCGGTGCGCGGCACTGGCGATATCCGCGAATCCGCGCAGGAACTCGCCGACGAGGTCGACCGGGTGCTCGCCGAGACCGGCGCGCCGAAGGTCATCCTGATCGGCCACTCCCAGGGCGGCGGAATGACGCCGGAGTACTACCTGAACAATCTCGACGGGGCGGCCAAGGTGTCGCAGTTCATCGGGATCGCGCCGGGCAATCACGGCGCCGATCTGAGCGGGCTCGCCTACATCCAGAACATCCCGGTGATCGGAAAACCGATCTTCAACCTGGTGAACCTGCTGGGCCCGGCCTGGCTGCAGCAGGCCATCGGGTCGCCCCTGATCGACGAGATCTACGGCAACGGCGACACCCGCCCCGGCGTCCTGTACACGACCATCACCACGAAGGACGACTGGATCGTCACGCCCTACACCAATCAGGCGCTGGACGGGCCGAACGTCACCAACATCATCCTGCAAGACCGCTACCCCAACTTCAACGCCGGACACCTGGGCATCGTGTTCGCGAAGCCGACCTGGGACACAGTGCTCGGCGCGCTGGCGGCCAACCCGGCGGCCAATCGGGCACCGCAGGATCAGACCATCGCCGCCTGAAAACGACTGCCCACCAATAAGTTCAGAGCAGTGGCTAGGCTGGTGGCATGGCCCTTTCCAAGGAAGAACGCGAACAGTTTCTCGCCGAGCCGCATATCGCCGCACTGTCGGTCTATGCGGGTGACAACCGCGGACCCCTCACCTTGCCGATCTGGTACCAGTACTCCCCCGGCGGACAGCCCTGGCTGCTCACCGGGAAAGGCTCCCGCAAGCACACGCTGATCGAGTCCGCCGGTCACCTCTCGCTCATGGTCGAACGCCTCGAACCATCCGTGCGGTACGTCGCGGTGGACGGTGCGGTCGACCGCATCGAACCGGGTACCGACGATCAGCTGGTCGAGATGACCAAGCGCTATCTGGCACCGGAGAAGGTGGATCCGTACCTGGAGTTCGCCCGCCGCGAGCACGGGGAGAGTGTCGCGGTGTTCCTCAAGCCCCAGCACTGGATCTCTTCGGACCTGGGTGCACTGTGACCGCGCTTTCCGACAAGGTCGTCGCATTCCTTTCGGAGGGCACCCGCACCGCCGTATTCGGATGGGTGGCCTCCGACGGCCGGCCGCTGGCGGCACCCGTGTGGTTCTTTGTCGACGGCGACGAGTTGGTCTTCAACACCGGCAAGGACACCGCCAAGGGAAAGGCGTTGCTTCGCGATCCGAGAGTCGTGCTGTGCATTGACGATTCGCAGCCTCCGTACTCCTTCGTCCAGGTTCAAGGAGTGGCCACCCTCAGCGAGGACCCCGCCGAACTGCTCAACACGGCGACCCGCCTCGGCGGCCGGTACATGGGCGCTGACCGGGCGCGGGAGTTCGGTGAGCGCAACGGCGTCCCCGGCGAATTGGTGGTGCGGGTACGGCCGACGAAGGTGCACGCCGGTTTCGACGTCGCGAGTTAGAGACCGAGGGCGGCCATCGCGCCGTCGATGCTCGCGCGGCGCAGCGGTTCGTACGGGGTGTCGGGGAACTGCAGGCAACAATCCTGCACGCCGCCGAAGGCGATGACCGCTCGAGCCGACTGCGCCAGCGTGGGCCGGCTGCCGAACACCAGCTTGCCCAGCCGCTCCCGCCACGCCAGCATCACGTCGATCAGCCCCAGGTCGGCCAGCGTGGTCAGCTCGGCGACGATCAGGAACAGGTCGGCGCGGTGCCGGTAGTGGAAGTCGAAGTAGCCCTCCAGTAGTTCGCGGGGCCCGGTCCGCGCCGATCCGCGCAGCCGTTCGTGCCCGGCCACGAACGCCTCACCCTCCTCGATGAGCGGCGTCAGGATGCTGCGGACCAGGTCTTCCCGTGACCGGAAGTGGTAGTACAGCGCCGGTTTGGTGATACCCAGCCGGTCGGCGATGTCCTGCAGGCTGGTGCGCTGCACCCCCTTCTGGCCGAACAGCTCGCGCGCCGCCTCCTGGATGCGCTGACGGGTCTCCGACGGGGGCTTTGTCACGTAGCCACCCTAGCTGACTTAACGGGCGGTAAGCTGCTCGGCGTACACTTACCGATCGTTAAGTAAGGAGGCCGACATGAAGGCTCTCATCTCCGGTGCCAGTATCGCGGGCCCGGTGCTCGCCTATTGGCTGGCCCGGCAAGGCATCGACGTCACCGTGGTGGAACGCGCGCCCGCACTGCGTAAGACCGGTGGCCACGCCATCGACCTGTTCCGGCCCGCAATGGCGATCGCCGAACGCATGGGTGTGCTGCCCGAGGTCATGGCGCATGCCACCGGGACCACCCGACTGAACCTGTACCAGCCGTGGACACCGCGGCCGGCATCGGTCGACTACGTCAAATTGGTCGGCGCCATGTCCGACCGGCACGTGGAGATCATGCGGGACGACCTCAGCGAGATCTTCTACACCGCCGGGCGCGATGACGTCGAATATCTCTTCGGCGATCAGATCACGGCCATCACCGACGACGGCGACGTCGAGTTCCAGCACGGCCCGGCACGGCACTTCGACCTGATCGTCGGTGCCGACGGATTGCATTCGGGGGTAAGGCAACTGGTGTTCGGGAAGGTGACCGAACATTTCCTCGGCGGCTACCTGGCCGTCGTCTCGGTGCCGAAATCCCTTGCCGCCGACGGGGTGATGGCCGGCTACTACGCGCCCGGTCGGGTCGCACTGCTCTACACCGCCGACCATCTCGACGACGCGCGGGCGGTGTTCATCTTCCGCACGCTGCACACGCCGGCGTTCCACTACGACCACCGGGACGTACCGGCGCAGAAAAGCCAACTGCGGCAAGCCTTCGCGGGCACGTCGGCGGAGGTGGACAGGTGGCTGACCGAGGTCGAGCACACGCCGACCTTCTACTTCGACGCCATCACCCAACTGGAGATGCCGACGTGGTCGCGCGGTCGGGTGACCCTGGTCGGCGACGCCGGGTATTGCCCCGGGCCGGCGGTCGGCGGCAGCACCAGCCTGGCGGTGTACGGCGCCTACATGCTGGCCGACGCGCTGGCGAAAGCCGGTGGTGATCATGTGGCGGCATTCGCCGCTTATGAACGCAATATGGCCGCACCCGTGGTGGGCGCCCGCAAGCTGGCCCGGGTCAACGCCAAGACCGTGGTGCCGGGATCCCGGCTGGGGGTGCGCGCGTTGATCGGTCTGGCGGAGTTGATCACCGTGCTGCCGCTGGGGGTGACACAGTCCGTGGCCCGGCTCAACCGCAGGGGTGTGCGGCTCTACGACACCATGCCGCTGCCCGCCTGAACACACAAATCCCCCGGAACCGCAGTGGTTCCGGGGGATTCGCGTGAGATGACTAGCTCTCCAGCGACGCCGGGGGCAGGAACCGGTCGCCGTACTTGGCGGCCAGTTCCTTGGCGCGGGCCACGAAGGCTTCCTTGCCGACGCCGAGCGGTCCCTCGTACCCGACGATGAACTGGGCCGAGCCACCGGTGTACGGCGGGAAGCCGATACCCATGATGGAGCCGATGTTCGCGTCCGCGGTCGAGGTCAGCACGCCCTCGTCGATGCACTTCTGGGTTTCCAGCGCCTCGGCGAACAGCATGCGGTCGATGGCGTCCTGCAGCGGGATCTGCGCCGACCCCTGCCCATCAACCGCGGCGGTGAACGTCTCACGCAGCCCCGGCCACAGCTGGGTGCGCTTGCCGTCGGCGTATTCGTAGAAGCCGGCACCGGCCAGCCGCGAGGGACGGCCGATCTCGATCATCTTCTCCACGACCGCCTCGGCCGGGTGCGGCTCGTAGGTGCCACCGGCGTCTTCGATGCCCTTGCGGGAGGCGACCGCGATCTTGTGCATGAGCTCCAGGTTCAGCTCATCGGAGAGCTGCAGCGGCGCCGCCGGGTAACCGGCCTGCGATCCGGCCTGCTCGATCGACGCGGGCTCGACACCCTCGCCCAGCATGGCCAGCGCCTCGTTGACGAAGGTGCCGATCACGCGCGAGGTGAAGAAGCCGCGGCTGTCGTTGACGACGATCGGGGTCTTCTTGATGGCCAGCGTGTAGTCGAACACCCGGGCCAGCGCCTCGTCGGAGGTCTTCTCCCCGCGGATGATCTCCACCAGCGGCATCTTGTCGACCGGCGAGAAGAAGTGGATGCCGACGAAGTCCTCCTGGCGCTTCACGCCGGTCGCCAGACCGGTGATCGGCAGCGTGGAGGTGTTGGAGCCCAGCAGCGCGTTGGGCTCGACGATGTCCTCGATCTCCTGGAACACCTTGTGCTTGAGTTCCTGGTTCTCGAACACGGCCTCGATCACGAAATCGACGCCCGCCAGATCCGCCGGATCGGCGGTCGGGGTGATCTTGGCGAGCAGTGCCGCAGACTTCTCTTCGGTGGTCTTGCCGCGCTTGAGCGCCTTGGCTTCCAGACCCTCCGAGTACGCCTTGCCCTTCTGGGCGGCCTCGATGGTGACGTCCTTGAGCACGACGTCGAAACCGGCCTTGGCCGACACGTAGGCGATACCGGCGCCCATCATGCCGGCACCCAGCACACCGATCTTGGTGATCGGCACCGGTGCGATGCCCTCGGGCCGCGAGGCGCCGCCGTTGATGGCCTGCAGGTCCAGGAAGAACGCCTGGATCATGTTCTTGGCGACCTGACCGGTGACCAGCTGGGTGAAGTACCGGCTCTCGATCCGCGCCGCGGTGTCGAAGTCGACCTGCGCACCCTCGACGGCCGCGTCCAGGATCGCCCGCGGTGCGGGCATGGGGGCGCCCTTGAGCTGCTTGCGCAGCAGTGCCGGGAACGACGGCAGGATGGCCGCGAGCGCCGGGGTCGCCGGGGTGCCACCGGGGATCTTGTAGCCCTTGACGTCCCACGGCTGCACATGGGCATCCGGGTTCGCCTTGATCCAGGCCTTGGCGGCCGGGATCAGTTCCTCGACCGAACCGACGAGCTCGTCGACCAGGCCGACCTCCTTGGCCTTGCCCGCGGTGAACCGGGTGCCCTGGCTCAGGATCTCCATGAAGGCCTTCTGGATACCGAACATCCGCACGGTGCGGGCCACGCCGCCGCCGCCGGGAAGCAGGCCCAGGGTGACCTCGGGCAGACCGATCTGCACGCCCTTGACGTCGGCGGCGATGCGGTGGTGGGTGGCCAGCGCGATCTCCAGGCCGCCACCGAGGGCTGCACCGTTGATCGCGGCGACGACGGGCTTGCCGAAGGTCTCCAGCGTGCGCAGGTCGCGCTTGATGGTCTCGACCTCGTTGAACGCGTCAGCGGCGTTGTCGGGGCCGATGTTGATCATGGCCTTGAGGTCACCGCCGGCGAAGAAGGTCTTCTTGGCACTGGCGATCACCACACCGGTGATCTCCTCCTGCTCGGCGAAGAGTCGCTCCACGGCCAGGTGCATCGACTCCTTGTAGTGCTCGTTCATCACATTGGCCGACCCGGTCGGGTCGTCCAGGGTCAGGGTGACGATGCCGTCGGCGTCCTTGTCCCAGTGAATCGTGTTCTCAGTCATTGGTTCAGTTCTCCCTAGACGCGCTCGATGATGGTGGCCACGCCCATGCCGCCGCCGACACACAACGTCAGCAGGGCACGCCGGGCGCCGCGGCGCTCCAGCTCGTCGACCATGGTTCCGGTGATCATGGCGCCGGTGGCGCCCAGCGGGTGGCCCATGGCGATGGCGCCACCGTTGACGTTGAGCTTCTCGTCCGGGATGTTCAGGTCCTTCTGGAACTTCAGGACGACCGACGCGAACGCCTCGTTGATCTCGAACAGGTCGATGTCATCGACGGTCAGGCCGGCCCGGTCGAGCACCTTCTTGGTGGCCGGGGTCGGGCCGGTCAGCATGATGACCGGGTCGGCACCGCTGGTGGCGGTGGCCACGATGCGAGCCCGCGGGGTCAGCCCCTGCGCGGCACCCGCAGCCTCGGAGCCCACCATGACCAGCGCGGCACCGTCGACGATGCCCGAGCTGTTGCCGCCGGTGTGCACGTGATTGATCTTCTCGACGTAGTGGTACTTCTGCAGCGCCACATCGTCGAAGCCGCCCATCGCGCCGATACCGTCGAACGCGGTCTTGAGCTTGCCCAGGCTTTCCACGGTGGAACCGGGACGCATGTGCTCGTCCTGATCGAGGATGACCAGCCCGTTCTGATCCTTCACCGGCACCACGGACTTGGCGAAGTAGCCACCCGACCAAGCCGCGGCCGCGAGCTCCTGCGAGCGGGCCGCGTACGCGTCGACATCCTCGCGGGAGAAGCCCTCGATGGTGGCGATCAGGTCGGCGCCGATGCCCTGCGGCACGAAGCCCACGCGGTAGTTGGTCTCCGGGTCCAGCGCCCAGGCGCCGCCGTCGGAGCCCATCGGGACACGGCTCATCGACTCGACGCCGCCGGCGAGCACCAGGTCATCCCAGCCTGAGCGCACCTTCTGGGCGGCCAGGTTGACGGCCTCCAGGCCGGAGGCGCAGAACCGGTTGAGCTGGAAACCACCGGTGGTATCGGGCATGCCGGCGGCCAGGACCGCGGTACGCGCGATATCGCCACCCTGGTCACCGACCGGGGACACGACACCCAGGATGACGTCGCTGATGACGGATTCGTCGAGGTCGGGGAAGCGGGTACGCAGTTCGTCGATCAGACCCACAACCAGGTTGACGGGCTTGACCTCGTTGAGGGCACCGCCGCGCTGCTTGCCGCGAGGCGTGCGAATGGCCTCGTAGATGAAGGCTTCTTCGGACATGTGTAGTTCCCTTTCGGGTGGGTGACGGGATCGTCGGTCGGGACTCGAGTCCACTGGTCGCGAAGCCTAACAAAACCGCAAACCAACCTGTTGGTTGGGCGTATGCTCAGCGCCCCGAACACCCACTACACACTCATGCCGTGCGCGGTTCCTCCAGCTCAGCCAGGGTCGGGTAGTCGATATAGCCTTCGGCACCCGGGGCGTAGAAGGTGGCCACATCTGGCTCGTTCAGTTCCGCGCCCAGTAAAAGACGGTCGATCAGATCGGGGTTGGCCAGGAACGTCCGGCCCACGGCGACCGCGCTGACGGCGCCCCATTCGGCGTAGCTCTCCAGCTGGCAGAAGTCGGTGCCCGTCTCGCGCCCGGTGTTGAGCACCAGGGTGCCCGACCACACCGCGCGCAGCACGCCGAACTCCCGGGCGCTTGGGTCGATCAGCACGTGCAGATAAGCCAGTCCCAGCGGGGCGATGCGGTCGAGCAGCGCCTCGTACACCGCGACGGTGTTCTCCTCGCGCATATCCCCCGCGGAGTTCCCGGGCGAGATACGCAAGCCGACCCGCCCTGCGCCGATCTCGGCCACCACGGCCTCGACCACCTCGGCGGTCAGCCGGGCCCGATTCTCCGGCGAACCCCCGTAGGCGTCGGTGCGCTGGTTGGTCACATCCGATGAGAATTGGTGCAGCAGATAGCCGTTGGCGCCATGGATCTCCACACCGTCCAGTCCGGCGTCGACGGCACGCCGGGCGGCGGCCCGGAAATCGGCGATGATGCCGGGAATCTCGTCGGTACGCAGCGCACGCGGCACCACGAGCGCCTTCTTGCCCGACGGGGTGTGGGTGGTCATGTTCGCCGCGATCGCCGACGGCGCGACGGGCTCGATGCCGCCGTTCACCTCCGGATGACCCATCCGGCCAACGTGCCAGAGTTGCATGAAGATTCGGCCGCCCGCGTCGTGCACGGCACCGGCGATCTCGGCCCACTTCTCCTGATGCCGGTCGGTGTAGTTGCCGGGGGTGTTCATATAGGCGCCGTTGGCCACCTCGGAGATGGCGGTGGCCTCCGTGATGATCAGTCCCGCGCCCGCGCGCTGTGAGTAATACTCCGCGGCCAGATCCGACGGCGTGCCGTCGGCCTGCGCCCGGGACCGGGTCAGCGGTGCCATGAAGATCCGGTTCCGCGCGTCGGTGTCGCCGACGCGGATCGGCTTGAGCAGTGTGGCGTCGGGCGCGAGGGTGAAAGCCATGTGCTGGTAAGCGCACCTGGCAGTCGATTCATTCCGTACTGTGCGGCGTTGCACACGGCACTGGGCCTTCCGGGCGCTGGTCGACTCGGCGCGCCGTCCGGTCGCCTAGGCTCGGAGGGCATGACGGTCTCGCGGCTCCAGCCGTATGCGGTGACGATCTTCGCCGAGATGTCCGCGCTGGCGGCCCGGATCGGTGCGGTGAACCTCGGTCAGGGCTTCCCCGACGAGGACGGCCCGGCCGGCATGCTCAAGGTGGCCCAGGACGCGATCGCCGAGGGCGTCAACCAGTACCCGCCCGGCGCGGGTATCCCGGCGCTGCGCCAGGCCATCGCCGCCCAGCGCGCCAGGCACTACGACGTCGACTACGACCCCGACTCCGAGGTGCTGGTGACGGTCGGCGCCACCGAGGCCATCGCCGCCGCCGTGATCGGGCTGGTGGAGCCCGGCTCGGAAGTACTGGTGCTCGAACCGTTCTACGATTCCTACTCCCCCGTCATCGCCATGGCCGGGTGTGTGCGCAAGGTCGTGCCGCTGGTGCCCGACGGCCGCGGTTTCGCCCTCGATATCGACGCCCTGCGCGCCGCCGTCGGGCCGCAGACCCGAGCGATGATCATCAACTCACCGCACAACCCGACCGGGATGGTGCTCAGCGATGCCGAGCTGAGCGCGATCGCCGATCTCGCGGTGGCCGCGGATCTGCTGGTCATCACCGACGAGGTCTATGAGGCGCTGGTGTACACCGACTCCGACTACCGCAGACACCTGCCCCTGGCCCGCTTCCCGGGCATGGCCGAACGCACCGTGACCATCTCCAGTGCGGCCAAGATGTTCAACGTGACCGGCTGGAAGATCGGATGGGCCTGCGGTGCACCGGAACTCATCGCCGGTGTGCGAGCGGCCAAACAATTCCTCACCTATGTCGGGGGCGCGCCGTTCCAGCCGGCGGTGGCGTACGCCCTGGACCACGAGGACGTGTGGGTCCGCACGCTCCGGGACAGTCTGGAGAGCAAACGGGATCGGCTGTCCGCAGCGCTGACCGACCTCGGTTTCGAGGTGCATGACAGCCAGGGCACCTATTTCCTGTGCGCGGACCCGCGGCCCCTGGGCTATCACGACAGCACGCAGTTCTGTGCCGAGTTGCCGCACAAGGCCGGCGTGGCGGCCATCCCGATGTCGGCGTTCTGCGCGGATACCGACAACACGTGGAATCATCTGGTGCGCTTCGCGTTCTGCAAACGCGATGACACCCTCGACGAGGCGATCCGCCGATTGGAGGTGCTGCGGTGAACACCATCCCGGAACCCACGCTGGCCCGTATCGACGCGCTACTGGCCGATGTCGACGCGGACCTGGCCGCGCAGTATCCGGGTGACCGCCCCGAGACGCAGCCGGCGCACACCGTGTACATCAGCGCGGCCGACGCCTCCGCGGACACCCCCGCGATCTGGGGTGCGGCGGCGCTCGAGCTGCTGGATCGGCACACCTCGGTATTGCTCGAGCTGGGCGACCCCGCCGTCCTGGAGTTGGTGCGGCACCGGCTGTCCACCGCGCCCATCGCCGATCTGCGGCTGGATTTCGAGGACGGCTACGGCCGGCGCGGCGATACCGTCGAGGATGACGATGCCGTCCGCGCCGGCCACACCCTGCGCGCACTCGGCTTGGGCAGCTGCGGTATCCGTTTCAAAGGGCTGACCCTGGCGGATCGCCCCCGTGCGGTGCGCACCCTGGAACTGGTGCTCGACGGCGGGCTACCGGAGGGCTTCGTGTTCACCGTGCCCAAACTGCGGGCGGCCGAGCAGGTCACCGCGACGATGTGGCTGTGCGAGGCGCTTGAGCATGCGCACGGGTTGCCCGCCAGGTCATTACGGTTCGAACTGCAGATCGAGAGTCCGCAGGCGGTACTCGGCGCCGACGGCACCGCCACCTTGGCCCGAGCCCTGCACCTGGCCGAAGGTCGTTGCACCGGCCTGCATTACGGCACCTACGACTACAGCGCCGCGTGCGGTATCACCCCGCAGAACCAGTCGTTGGAGCATCCGGTGGCCGATCATGCCAAGGCCGTCATGCTGGCGGCGGCGGCCCAGACCGGGGTGTGGGTGGCCGACGGGTCCACCCAGGTGAATCCGGTGGGCACCGATACCCAAGTGGAACAAGCGATCCGACGACACCACAGACTGGTGACCCGCTCCCTGGAACGCGGTTTCTACCAGGGCTGGGATATGCACCCGGGCCATCTGGTGACGCGCTGGCTGGCGACGTTCACCTTCTTCCGGACCGCATTGGTCGCCGCGGCCCCGCGCCTGCAGGCCTATCTGGACCGGCGCGGTGGCGCGGTGGTCGACGAGCCGGCCACCGCGGAGGCGCTGGCGGCCGTGGTGCTGCGCGGACTCGACTGCGGCGCCTTCGGTGTCGACGAGGTGCTGGCCCAGGCTCCGGGCGCGGACCTCGCGACCCTGCGGGCACTGAAGTCGCGGCGGATGTGAATCGTCTGCGGATAATCGCCACTGGTGCCGCAGATGATTCACATTCGGGTACCGATCTAGGCATGCCCAACCGTTGATGGCGGTCGGCGTCACGTCGGTGATACGCGACCGAGTTCCGGTCTGAGCCCTACCGAGCAAGGTCGTGACACCTACGCGAACGGGTACGGTCCCGCGAAGGTACCGAGCTGGACCATGTGGCTGACCAGGCCGTCGCGGTCGCTCCACGAGTGCAGCAGGTAACCCCGAGGACCATCGTGACTGGACGGGCCGGCCGTGGCGGCGAACTTCAGGTCGATCTGCGTCGCGGTGCTCGGGCTCGTGCACAACACCGTGCCGGCCCAGCGCTTGACCATGGGCCGGTGCACATGCCCGCACAGCACCGCCTCGACGTTGCCGAACCGCGCGACGACGCCGCGCAGTGACGACTCGTCGAAGTACCGGTATTCGTCCAGGTACGGTATGCCGCTGACCAGCGGCGGGTGGTGCAGCATCACCACCGTCGGTTTGTCCGGCTTCTGGGCGAGAGTGTCTGCGAGCCAGTCCAACCCGGCCTGGTCGAGGTGACCGTGGTGCTGCCCGGGAACGGTGGAGTCCAGGCCGATGATCCGTACCGGATGGTCGTCGACGCAGTAGTGCAGCGGGCCACGCAACGGCAGGTAGCCATGATCGGAGAACGCCTCCCGCAAGCGGGCCCGGTCGTCGTGGTTGCCCGGGATCACCAAATACGGAATGGGAAGGGCGGTAAGGATATCCCGCACCATCGTATACTCGTCGGGCCGTCCTTCATCCACCAGATCACCGGTGATGAGCACCAGGTCGGGACGGGCATCCAGCGTGAGAACGTGCTCGATCGCGTCGGCGAATCCGCGATTGGAGTCCACAACCCCCTGGTAGAGCACGCCGTTCGGCCGCACGTGCGGGTCCGACAACTGCGCGATCAGCACATCGAACGTTCCGTGTATTGCTTCTCCGGCGGTGCCGCGAACTCGCCCCGCTTGGACGTCCGCAGCCCCAGGGTGACCAGCGACTGCACCGTCAGCGTCGCCGCCGTCACCCCGTCGATCACCGGCACACCGAGGTCGGCCGAGATGGCGGCGCACATATCGGCCATCCCCGCACAACCCAGCACGATGGCATCGGAGTCATCGGTCTCCAGCGCCTCCCGGCAGGCTTCGGTGATGATCTTGCGGGCATCGGGATCGGTCTCCAGGTCCAGCACCGCGATCTCGCAAGCATGTATTCCTCGGCAGAACCGTTGCATACCATAGTGTTCGGCCAGATCGGCGGCCCGCCCCATGGTGCGAGCCAGGGTGGTCACCACGCTGAAGCCGCGGCCCAGATGGCTGGCAGTGTGCATGGCCGCCTCGGCGATGCCGATCACGGGTCCGCGGGCCACCTCGCGGGCCGCG
This sequence comes from Mycobacterium hackensackense, assembly GCF_025822555.1. Classification (NCBI taxonomy): domain Bacteria; kingdom Bacillati; phylum Actinomycetota; class Actinomycetes; order Mycobacteriales; family Mycobacteriaceae; genus Mycobacterium; species Mycobacterium hackensackense. Next base: position 1,919,251 of record NZ_JACKUC010000030.1, on the reverse strand, counting down.
TCCAGGCCGGGGTCGCCGAAGCAGGCGATGACATAACCGTCGACGCCGTGGGCTTCACCACGCTTGACGGCGTCGAGCAAGCCGGGCACGCTCATCGCCTCGTCGTAGTGACTCTCGATCGAGGGCGGGCCGAATTCTGAGGTGACCCCGATGATTTCGGTGTCCGGACCGGCCACCGCCCGGGCGCACGCCTCGATGGTCGAGGTCATGGCCCGGGTGGTGTTCGGGTTGATCACCCAGATTCGGCTCATGCCACCGATGCTGCCACCAGCGTGTCGCGCTTGGCCAGCAGGTAGTAGAGGCCCAGCGCCACACCGCAACCGATGAACCAGCTGTACTGGGCCGCGGTGTGCATACCGTAGACGCTGCCGCCGAGCAATACCGGAAGCATGGCCAGCACCGCCCCGACCACCGTGGCGATCACCGCACACTTGTTGTAACCCTTGGTGTACCAGTACTTTCCGGACTCCTCCATGGTGAACAGGTCGTCCACCACCACCTTCTGCTTGCGGATCAGGTAGAAGTCGGCCAGCAGCACCCCGAACAGCGGGCCGATGAACGCGCCCAGCGTTTCCAGGGTGTAGTGGATGACCTCGGGGTTGTTGTACAGGTTCCACGGGGTGATCAGCACCGAACCCACCGCCGCGATCATGCCGCCGGCACGCCAGCTGATCTTCTGGGGGCTGACATTGGAGAAGTCGAACGCCGGCGAGATGAAGTTGGCGACGATGTTGATACCGATGGTGGCGATGGTGAAGGTCAACGCGCCCAGCACGATGGCGAAGGTGCTGTCGATCCGGGCCACCGTGGTGACGGGATCGGTGATCAACTCGCCGAACACCGGAAGTGTCAGCGACGCCGTCACCACCACCAGCACCGAGAACACCAGGAAGTTCACCGGCAGGCCGAGGAAGTTGCCCTTCTTCACCGCCGCGAACGACTTGCCGTAACGCGAGAAGTCACCGAAGTTGAGCATCGGGCCCGAGAAGTAGGACACCACCAGGGCAATGGCACCGAGCATCACCGGAACCGAGGACCAGCCGGTGTAGGTGACATCGCCGAGGTTGAGATCGATGGCGCTCCAACCGGCCTTGTGGATCAGGTAGCCGCACAGGATGAACATGACGACGTACACCGCGGGCCCGCAGAAGTCGATGAACTTGCGGATCGATTCCATACCGCGCCAGAACACGCATGCCTGCAACACCCACAGCAGCAGGAAGCTACCCCAGCCCAGCAGGGACAGTCCGGCGAACCCGTAGTCGTCGACCACCGCGTACGGTGCCAGCCCCGGGAAGAGCTTGACCAGCACGATGTCCAGGGCCGCCGACGCGAGGAAGGTCTGAATGCCGTACCAGGCCACCGCGATCAACCCACGGATGATGGCCGGGATGTTGGCGCCCAGCACACCGAACACGGTGCGGCAGATGACCGGGTACGGCACACCCGCCAGCTGACTGGGTTTGGCCACCAGGTTGCACAGGAAGTAGACGATGCTGATGCCGACCAGCAGCGCCACCAGCACCTGCCAGCTGGCCAGGCCGAGCGCGAACAGGCTGCCCGCGGTGACATAGCCACCGACGCTGTGCACATCGGACATCCAGAACGCGAAGATGTTGTAGGAACCCCAGGTCTGGTTGCGCAGCGGGGCCAGGTCTTCGTTGGTCAGCCGCGGGTCGTACCCCGGCTTGATCTCACCACCGCCGACCGGGTGACCGGCCGCTTCCACGATGTCACCGGCGCCGATGGCGGCGCCGGGAGGCAGGTCGTTCTTGGGGATGACGGTATCGGTCATAGTCGGTGACGCTAGAAACCGGGTGTTTCCCTGCTGTTTCACCGCGACTATGGATTGATTGCGAAGAAAATATATTGCCAGCTAGGCAAGTAGGCCGGTGTCGGTCGGCAGCGTCGCGATCACGGCGTTGAGCCGTGCCGCGTGGACGTCGGAGGCGGCCAGCAGCCGTGGTGCGTCGCCGGCCAGGAAAGCCTCCAGCATCTCGCGATGATCGGCGTGCAGGTGCGCACGATCCTCGGGGCCGACATGGACCATCGACTGCACGGGTTCGGTGACATTCCACGCCGCCTCGAGCATGTGCAGCAGTCGGTGCATGCGTGAGGGCCGGGTCAGTGCGGCATGGAACTCCCGGCTGCCCCGGTGGTAGGCGACGCCGTCGGCGTCCCGTACCGCTTGTTCCAGGAGATCGTTGACCGCGATCACCGCGAGCCTGTCCTCCTCGGTGGCATTGGCCACCGCGGCGGCCAGCGATGCGGACTCCAAAGTCTCACGCACGATGTACATCTCGCGTAGTTCCTCGGCGGTCAACTGCGCGACGCTGTAGCCGCCGTTGCGCCGCTGCGCCACCAGGCCCTCACCGACCAGCGTTTTCAGCGCCTCCCGCACCGGGATCTGACTGACTCCGAACACCTCGGCCACCTCGGCGAGCGGGATCGGGGTGCCGGGGGGCACGCCGCCGTCGAGGATGGCGCGACGCAATTCGCCGAGCACGGCCTGCTGCGAGGAGCCCGCATGATCGGCCACCAGATGTTCGAGCAGGGCCGATCGCCGTTGGGGCCGCATGCCCGCAGGGTAGGACACCGGTGTTGCGGCCCTGTTTCAGACCGCTTACAGCGCGGCGCCCACCTCCCAGATGGGCTCCAGCGCGGCAATACCGGTGCGGACCAACGGGCTCAGCACGACGTCGGTGGCTCCGGCGTCGAGATAGCGCCGCAATTGTGCGGTCACCTGGGCGGCCGTGCCGACGGCGGCGAGATCGATCACCGAATCCACGCCTTCGCGCTCGATGACCTTCGCGTACGACGGGATGGTGGCGTAGAACTCGAGGGCCTCCTGCGCCCGGGCCCGGCCCTCGTCCACATCATCGGTCACCAGCACGGGCACCGCGGCGATCACCTTCGGTGCGGGCCGGCCCGCCTCGGCCGCCGCTTTGGAGATCGTCGGCACGATGAACTCCGCCACGGTGCGCGGCCCCGCCAGGTACGGCAATGTGCCGTCGGCCAGTTCTCCCGTCACGCGCAGGGCCTTGGGTCCCATGGCGGCGACGTACACCGGAAGTGGTGACCCGCCGGCCACCGTGACCGGCCATTCCGGGGCCGCGGTGAACTCGGCACCGTGGAAGTCGACGGTGCCGGTGTCGAGGATGGACCGCAGCACCTGAAGGTGCTCGCGAAGCCGGCCGATGGTGTTCGGCCAGGCGGTGCCGAAGGCGGCCTGCTCGGGTGCGTGCGCACCGAGCCCCAGTCCGAGGCTGAAGTTTCCGCCGGTGGCGGCCTGAGCCGTCTGCGCCTGCGAGGCGACGATGAGCGGGTGCCGCGGGTTGATGGGCACCACGAACGTCCCGACACCCAGGCCGGGCACCGCGGCGCCGACGTAGCCGGCCAGCGAGATGGCGTCATGGTCGAACTGCTGGGCGATCCACAACTGGCGGATGCCTGCGTCGTAGGCGCGGCGGGCCTGGTCGATGGCGGCTTCGACGTGGTTGGCAGAAGTACGGTCGGGATCGAGCACTACTCCGGTGGGCATGCTGAGCACAACCCTCCGCCCGGCACCGGGAATTCCGTTCGGCTCAGGCTGAGTACTTGTCCATGACCTGTTGATGCAGGCTGTCCACGGCGGTGTCGAGCACCAGCTTCTTCGCCCGCCGGACGATGAAATCCGGGATCGGCGCGGCGAGGTCGATGATGAGGTCGAAACGCACCCGGGTCCGGTCGCCCTCGCGGGTGAGGTTGTATTCACCGTGCTGGCCGCGCTGGGTGCCGGTATCGGCGGCGTCCCACACCACCCAGTTCTCACCCCAGTGATATTCCAGCAGTTCCCTGTCGGTGAATCCCATGATCTTGAGCGTTGCCCGCACGTGATGCGGGCGACCGTCCGGATGACGGTCGAGCACCTCGGTCTCCCGATGCAGCGACGACCACGACGGCACCGAGTCGATATCGGCGATAGCGTCCAGGATCTCCTCGGGCAGGGCGTCGAAGACGATTTCCCGCGTTGCCGTGACAGCCATATGGGCAAATGTAATTACCCATTCAGCCTCGCGCAACGATTCTGAAAGCTAATTTTGTCTCAGACGTAAACGCATCGTCACCAATCGATCTGGTCGATCGGGGTGGCCGATGACGGCGGCGCGCCGACGGGTCCCGCGGGTGTCCGGGAGAACCGTGGAGCCGGCGCGGCCTGGATCATGCCGTGCGTCTCGATCAGGGTGGACCGCGCCCGCAGATGTGCGTTGCTGGCAGCTTCACCCCACGTCAGAACCGGAGTCACGCAGGCGTCGGTGCCGGCGAAGATCTCGGTCCACTCCGCGCGGGTGCGGCGGGCGAATCGTTCGGTGAACACGGCGCGCATCTCGTCGTAGCGGTCACGCTCGTGCTGGCCCGGCACCTCCTCGGCGCGCAGGCCCAGACCGGTCAGCAGATGAGCGAAGAACTGCGGTTCGATCGCACCGACCGCCATATGACCGGCGTCGGAGGTCTCGTACACCCGATAGAACGGGGCGCCGCCGTCGAGCAGGAACGACTCCCGCTCGTCGCGCAGCGCGCCGGTCGCCTTCATCGTCCACATCATCTGGGCCAGCAAGCTGACCCCGTCGACCATGGCGGCGTCGAGCACCTGTCCCGCACCGGAGCGTTCCCGCTCATACAGCGCGGCGACGATGCCGACCAGCGCCAGCATCGACCCGCCACCGAAGTCGGCGACCAGGTTCAGTGGCGCCACCGGCGGGCGGTCGCGGTATCCGATGGCGCTCAGCGCCCCGGTCTGGGACAGGTAGTTGATGTCATGGCCGGCCGTGTGGGCCAGCGGTCCGTCCTGGCCCCAGCCGGTGATGCGGACGAAGATCAGCCGCGGGTTGCGCTGCGCGCACTCGGCGGGGCCGATGCCAAGCCGCTCGCACGTGCCCGGGCGGAAACAGTCCAGCAGCACATCGGCTTTGGCGGCCAGCGCCAGCAGCGGCCCCGGATCGGCCTTCACGTCGAGGTCGACCACCCGCTTCCCGCGGTGCATCAGGTCGACGTTCTCCGCGGGCATCTCCAGTTGGCCGGGCCGTCGCACCCGCACCACTTCCGCACCGAGGTCCGCCAGCATCATGCCGGTGTGCGGCCCGGGCCCGATGCCGCCGAGTTCGAGGACGCGAACTCCGTGTAGTGGTCCCACCTACTGCTGCTTCTGCCTTCGCAGCACTTCCTTGCGCAGCCCGTCGGTGGCGACATCGAGGGCACCCTTCATCACCTTCTTGAGGATGAATCCGGGCAGCGGGATGGCGAGTTCGACGGTGATGTCGAACCGCACGCGCGTCTTGGGGTCAGTTCCCCCCAAGGGGGTCAGGGTGTAACTGCATTTCTGCGATTTCAGCTGGCTCGCCTTGACCAGCTCCCAGCTGACCTTGTCCGGCTCCCAGGTGTACTCGACGGTCAGTACGTCGGTGATGCCGACCGTCTTGATGGTCTGCTTCACCACGCGGGGGCGGCCCTCGTCGTCGGTGTCGACGACCTCCGCCTTCTGATACTGCGGTGACCACGTGGGGGTCGACTCGACGTCGGCGACGACGGCGAAGATCTCGTCGGGTGTCGCTTCGATGACCACTTCGCGGGAGTCACTGGTTGCCATGGGGTGACCATAGCCACCCGCTACCGGCCCGCGGTCACAAATCAGCGCCTCGATGTCGTGCAGAGTTCACAATCTGATGGAAGCATCGGCCGAGTGGCCGCCACCTTGCCAGACAACCCGCAGACCATCGCCTATCCCGCGCCGGGCGCCCGCCCGCATCGCCGGGACGGCGATCCGCTCGAGCCGCACGTCATCGTCCTGTTCGGGGCGACCGGCGATCTCGCCAAGCGCAAGCTGCTCCCGGGGATGGCGTACCTGGACCAATCCGAGCTCGCGCCCAATATCCAGGTGGTCGGGACCTCCCTGGAGGATCTCACCGACGACGAGTTCCGCGCGCTGGCAAAAGAGGCCATCGAGAAGTTCGGCACCCACAAGCTGACCGATGAGCAGTGGGCCAACTTCGCCAAGATCGTGAGCTATGTGCCCCAAGGTGCGGGCCCGGAGGCACTGGCCACGGCGGTCGCCGACGCCGAGACCAGGCTGGGCGGCAATGCTCAACGGCTGCACTATCTTTCGGTACCGCCCAAGGCCGCGCGTGCGGTGATCACCATGTTGCGCGAGGCCAATCTGGTGGAACGCTCGCGGGTGGTGATGGAAAAGCCGTTCGGCACCGACCTGGCCAGCGCGGTCGCGCTCAACGATTTCGTGCACGAAACCTTCAAGGAACGTCAGGTCTTCCGCATCGACCACTTCCTGGGCAAGGAAGCGGCACAGAACATCCTGGCGTTCCGGTTCGCCAACGGCCTCTTCGAACCGATCTGGAACCGCAACTTCATCGACCATATCCAGATCGACATCCCGGAGATGCTCGGCCTGGACGAGCGGGCCAACTTCTACGAGAGCACCGGCGCGTACAAGGACATGGTGGTCACCCACCTGTTCCAGGTGATGGCCTTCGTGGTGATGGAGCCTCCGACCGCGCTGGAACCCCGGGCGATCAGCGAGGAGAAGAACAAGGTCTTCCGTTCCATGCTGCCGATCAAATGCAGCGACGTGGTGCGCGGCCAGTTCGCCGGCTACCGCGAACTCACCGGTGTCGCAAGGGATTCGGACACCGAGACGTTCATCGCCCTGAAGGTCGGTATCGACAACTGGCGCTGGGCCGGTGTGCCCATCTACCTGCGCACCGGCAAGAAGATGGCCGAGGGTATGCGCATCATCTCGATCGCCTTCAAGGAGGCCCCGCGGACGATGTTCCCGGCCGGCTCCGGTGTCGGCTCACAAGGGCCGGACCACTTGACCTTCGATCTGGCGGACAACTCCAAGGTGTCACTGTCGTTCTACGGCAAGCGGCCGGGGCCCGGGATGAAGCTGGACAAGATGTCGATGCAGTTCTCGACGACGGAGATCGCGACGAACGGCGACGTGCTGGAGGCCTACGAACGGCTGATCCTGGACGCCATGCGTGGCGACCACACCCTGTTCACCACCGCCGAAGGTATCGAATCGCTGTGGGAGCGCTCCACACAGCTACTGGAGGACCCGCCCCCGGCCAAGGTCTACCAGCCCGGAACGTGGGGCCCGAACGCCATCCACCAGCTCATCGCGCCGAATGCCTGGCGGCTGCCGTTCGAGCGGGCCTGGCGCGAAAAGCCGAAGTAATCCCGCCTACCGCCCCGGTGGCACCAGCATCGACTGCCACGTCCGGTTGCCCGGGTTGGCGAGGTCGCCCTGGGTGTAACGCCGGCCGTCTGGGCCGATGTAGTCCCCGGTGGCCGGGTCATAGGGGACGGCCACCACGGGCGGCGGTGGTGACACTGCGGCCGCACCCTGCGCGGCACCTTCGGGAGTGGACGCCGGTGGCGTGCCGGGCGGGTACTGCGGAATGCTCTGCCCGGACAGCGTGGCGTTCGGATCGCCCTTCCAGTTGTAGCCGTCGTTGAGCGGGACGTACTCCTGGTCGCTCTCACACATCTCGACCGTCGGCGCCCGCTTCCACGGCTTGGCCTCACATGGGATATTGCGCGCCCCACGGACATTGAGATCGGAATCCTGAGGAACCCGGCAGTACAGTTCACCGGCGGTCCGGTCCGGATAGTCCTGCATCGACGGTGCGCGCTGCTGTTTGACCGGCAGGAAGCCCGTGTTGCAGGGCGGCGGCAGGTTCAGGTTGAGGTTGAAGTCCAGATAGATCCCGTTATAGGCCTGTTTGACGTTGGCGTCCGCGGCGGCGATCGCCGACATCACCGCCGTGCCCTGCGGGAACAGCACCAGCAGCTGCTCGATGTCGTTGCGGTAGGTCACCGCGATATCGCCCAGGCTGACCAGATTGGCCAGCAGCACCGGCAAGGCGGGCGCCACCCGGTCGAAGAGCTGTTTACCTTCGTTCAGCGCCGGGGCCCCCTGCTCCAGCAGATCGGCGAATGCCCGGTCCTGGGCTTTGAACTGGCCGAACAGTGACGCGGTGTGCGCCGCCCAGGTCCGGATCGAATCCGCGGTCTGCACCTGTGAATCAAGCACCGGAGGCGCCTCATCGATGAGCCGGCCCAACTGCTCGGTCGACATACCGCCCTCGATGGCCAACGAGGTTGAGCCGTCGACGATGCGCGACAATTCCGGCCCCAGCCCGCCGACCGCCTTGGCGGCCTCGTCGACCACGGTCTTCAGGTTGTCCTGCGGGATCGCCTGCAGCGCACGGTTGGTGGCATCCAGCAGATGGCCGATATCGGGGGGCACCGACACCTTGCCGACCGGGATCACATCGCCGTCATGCAGAACCGCCGCCGCGCCCGATCTGTCCACGCCGGGGGTGAGTTCGACGAACTGCTCGCCGACGGCCGAGCGGCTGTGCACCGCCGCGGACACATCGGCGGGTACCGACGTCGACGACTTCAGGGTCAGTTCGGCCCGCACCCCGTCCTTGGTCACGTCGACACTCGTGACCCGGCCGATTTCGTCACCGCGATAGGTCACCACCGAACTCTCGTACAGGCCACCCGAGGTCGGCAGGTCCAACGACACCGTGTACCGGCCGTATCCCAGCAGCGCGGGGACGTTCACGATGCCGAAGGCCATGACGCCCACCGAGATCAGCGTGACGGCGGCCAGGATCGCCAGCTGGATCCACACCTTGCGATGCAGGCGCAACATGTCAGTACCCCCCGAAGTGGTAGGGGGCGACCAACGGGTTGCCACCGGTATAGGGGCTCGGCATCTGCCCGATGGTCCGGCCCCACTGCATCTCGAGCTCGGTCAGGTCGCCCTCCCAGCGGGTGCCGGTGAAGATGCTGCTGTCCAGCCGGCTCAGCGTCAGGTCGAGCACCAGGGTGATGTTGGCGAAGTCGCCGCGGAACCACTTGGACAGGTTGCTCTTCACCCACGGGTAGGTGGACAGGAAGTCCAGTCCCCTGGTCAGCGACGGGCCCGCGTCGGCCAGCGAGCGCAGCACCGGGCCGATATTGCGGAGGTTGTCCACCAGTGCCTCTTTGCTCTGCCGCACAGTCGAATTGGCGACGGCACTGAACTTGCCCAGCCCGTCGATCGCGTCGGCCAGCTTGGTGCGGGTGTCGGCCAGCACAGCCAGCGCCTGCGGCAGGGTGGTCAGCGCCTTGTCGACGGTCGCGTCGTTGGCGGCGAACTTCCCGGCCAGCGAGTTGAGATGCTCTGTCGCGGTGATGATGTCGTCGGTCTGTGCATTGACCTGGGTGATGAAGGTGTCCAGCTGGGTGAGCAGGCTGCGCATGTCGTTCTCACGACCGGACAGCGCCTTGGCGAAAGTCTGGTTGATCTCCTGCAACTCCCCCAGCCCGCCACCGTTGAGCAGGACCGACACCGAGGCCAGCGTCTGCTCGGTGGTGGGATAGGTGGCCGCCGAGGACAGCGGGATCAGTGACCCGTCGTGCAGCTGCCCCTGCGGCGCTTCGTCGGTCGGCGGGGCGAGTTCGATGTGCATGGAGCCCAGTAGGCTGGTCTGCCCCACCTTGGCGGTGGCGTTGGCGGGCAGGTGCACGTCGCCGTTGATCCGCATGGTCACCAGCGCGTGCCAGTCCTGCACCTCGATCTTGGTGACGTTGCCGACGTTCACATCGGCCACCCGTACCCGGGTGTTCTGCTGGATGACCACGACATCCGGCAGCTGCGCCTGAACGGTGTAGGAACTAGGCCCGTCCCCTGCCGATGTTGAAGTGCCGGGCAGGCTCAGCGAGTTCAGGCCGCGCCATTGGCATCCGGGGATCACCGCCAGGCAGGCCACCAGCAGTACCGCGAGCAGGGGCCGCCTCATGGCGTACCACCACCGGGAACCATGAGACCGGGCAGCCCGGCCGCGGGGTCGAGTGTGGCCGTGGGTGGCGCTTCGGCGGCGAGCAGTCCCACCGGGTCGACTCCAGACCCCGTCGCTTCGCTCGCCCCGACCTGCGCCGGCGGCGGGGGGAGCAGTGGATCTCCGGGAGGCCGCAGCCGGTCCTCGCTGTAGGTGATCTCGTTCGGGCGTGCCACGGCGCCCACGAAGGGGTTGCCGCCGATCGGGAAGAAGTTCATCTGGCGGTTCTTGACGATGGGTGCCAGGTACTGCACGCACAGCTTGGCCGACTGTTCGGAGTTCAGCCGTGACGCGGCCTGGACTGCGCTGCAGAGGAATTGGACCGTATCGGCGAAGTTGACCGGCGCGAGGATACCGGTGATCGCACTCTGGGCGGGCTGGTAGATGTTGACGAAATTCTGGAAGACCGTCGGCCCGATGTGCAGCACCTGCTTGATATCGGTGCGGCTGTCGTTAAGTGCGGTGGTGATCTGGTTGAAGTGGTCGAAGGTGGTGCCCAGCGCCTCGCGGTTCTCGGCGACGAAGCCGCGCAGATCTCCGACCGCGGTGTCGAGACCCTTTGTCGCATCGGCGACTTCGTCGGGCGTGTTGGTCAGCACCGTACTGACCTGGGCGAAATTCTGATTGAACGCGGCCAGCAGGTCACTGCTGGACGACAGGGCGGACACCAGCAATTGCATGTTGCGCACGGTGCTGAAGATGTCGGAGCTGTGGTCGCCGAGCGCCGAGAGCGCCTGCGACAGTTTGATCACCGTGTCGCGAGCCGTGTCACCCTCGCCGCGCAAATTGTCGGCAGCGCTGTTGATGAACTCCCCGACCGAGTTGGGGCCGCCGGGGCTCTGTGGTTGCAGGGCGGCGGTCAGCTTCTCCAGTTGCTGCCGGAAGTCGTCCCATTCCACCGGGACGGCGGTGCGGTCCTGCGGGATCGACGACCCCGCAGCGAGTTTCGGTCCACCGTCGTAGGCGGGTACCAACTGGATGGCACGCGCGCTGACCAGCGACGGGGACAGGATGGCCGCCTTCACGTCGGCCGGCACCGGATATTGCGACTCGACGGAGAAGGTCACCTTGGTGGATTGCGGTTGCGGTTCGATCTTGTCGACCGTGCCGACGGCCACGCCCAGGATTCGCACCTCGTCGCCCTTGTACAACCCGTTGGCGTTGGCGAAGTACGCGCTGAAGGTGTCCTTGGCGACGTGTTTCCACCAACCAGATCCGGCCGGCGTCGCCACCACGCTGATACCGGCGGCCAGAATGACCACCAGCAGAACCCCCGTCAGAGAGCGGGCCTTGGAGTGTGTCACGGCTGACCTCCCGGCTCACCGGGTGCGGGCACCAGGACCGGCGTGGGTCCGGTGTACGGCACCGGCCCGACGATTCCGGGCGGCGCCGGGGCCGGCGGTCCAGGGGGCGGACCACCCGCCGGCGGGGCCGGCAGCGGTTCGCGATAGGGATAGCGCGGATCGCCCGGATTACCCGTGATGGCGTCGGGCAGGAAGAGTTTGGGATCCCCACCCTGGCCGGTGCGCGGGAAGGGGGACGGCAGGGCTGGGGTACCCGGTTGCCCGATCGCGGGGTCGACCAGTTCCGAGGGCAGTTTCACGTTCGGGTCGAGCCCGAGGTCGGAGAAGGCCGAATCGATGAACGGCTGGACGAATTGCCCGGGCAACAGGTTGACCAGGGAGGCCTTGAAGTACGGTCCCGAACCCAACACCTCGCCGAACGACATCGCGTATCGGCGGAACAGGGCGACGGTGCGCTGCAGTTCCTTCCTGCGGTTGTCCAGGATGGACAACACCCCGTTCACCTTGTCCAGGGCCGGTGTGAGCTGGGTGCGGTTGTCGGCCACCAACCCGGAGATCTGATGTGACACCGCCGTCAAGTTGCCCATGAAGCTGTCCAGGGCGCCTTGCTGGGCCACCAGTTCGGAGAGCAGGGCGTTGGCGTTGACCACGAGCCCGGCGATCTGGTCGCTGCGCTTGGCGAGCACGGTGGTGACCTTGTTGGCGTTGCCGAGCAGGTTGCGCAGCTGCGCGTCGCGCGTGTTGAGGGTGTCGGAGAACTGGGCGACACCGTCGAGGGCCAGCTTGAGGTCGCCCGGGGTCTGTTTGAACGTATCGGCCAAAGTGGTCAGCGCCGAGGACAATTGGGTGGTGTCCAGGCCGCTGACGGCGGTGGTCAGGTCACCGAGTGCGGTCGGCAGGTCATAGGGCGAGGTGGTGCGTTCCAGCGGGATGGTGCCGGTGAGGTGGCCGTCGCCGCGCGGGGTGATCTCCAGCATCTTGGTGCCGAGCACGGTTTCGGTCTTGATCGCGGCCTCGGTGCGGTCGCCCAGGTCGACACCGTCCTTGACGGTGAAGTCGACCCGGACCTTGGTGCCGTCGAGGTGGATATCGGACACCCGCCCGACGGACAGGCCCGAAACCCGCACGTCACTACCGGGTTTGATGCCGCCGGCTTCGGAGAAATAGGCGGAGTAGTCCGATGTCCCCTTGATGAACGGCAGCCGGTCGTAGGAGAACGCGGCGATGACCACCACGATCAGGATCAGGGTGCCGACCACGCCGACGACGATCCGGTTGCGCTCGGCAAGGGGTTTGATGTTGGGGCGCTTCAGTTTCAATGTCATTTGGGTGTGCACCGTCCTGTGTCCTGGCCGGCGAGTTTGATGAACACGGGTTGGCCGCCTTTACCGTTGACCTTGAGAATCGCGTCGCACAGGTAGAAGCCGAAGTAGTCACCGTAGAGCCCGTTGCGCGCCAGGATCTGATAGGCGTCGGGCAGCGTTTTCACCAGGTCGTCCACGTAGGCGTGGTCGGCCTCGATCTGACCGGACACCCGATCCGCCTGTACCACGGCCTCTTTCAGCGGGGGGCGCATATCGGTGAGCAGGTCTGCGACGGTGGCCGTCGCCGCGCTGATGTGCGCCACGCCGTGTGCGATATCGGTCCGGCGGTCCGACAATCCCTGCACCAGTTCCGAGAGTTTGTCCAGACCTGCCGAGAACTGTTCATCGCGTTCGCCGAAGGTACCCAGCACGGTGTTCAGGTTGGTGATGACCTGACCGATGAGTTGGTCACGGCCGGCCAGCGTGGTGGTCAGTGCCGACGTCTGGGCCAGCACCGAGGAGATGGTGCCGCCCTGGCCCTGGAACACCTTGAGCAGCTCGCCGGACAGCGCGTTCACCTGATCGGGATCCAGCGCCCGGAACAACGGGCGGAACCCGCCGATCAGCGCGTCCACGTCCAGAGCGGGTGAGGTGCGCTCCTTCGGAATGGTCTCCCCCGGCGTCAGCCGGTGCACCGACCCCGCACCTTCTTCGAGCGCCAGATACCGGTCCCCGATCAGGTTCTCGTAACGCACCGCCGCGGTGGTGCCCTCGGTGAGGGCGAGGTTCTTGTCGATGGAGAAGTCGACGTGGACGGTGCCGTCCTTCTGCAGCGTCATCGTGCCGACCTTGCCGACCTCGACGCCGGCGATGCGGACGAAGTTGCCCTCCTTGAGTCCCGACACATTGGTGAACACCGCGTGGAAGGTGACCCGCGAGTCGAACCGGAACTGCCCGAACACCGTCACCAGCGCGAAGAGGAAGACCAGGCACATGGCGGTGAACAACGCCACCCGCACCACCGTGCCGGTGAGGCTCTTTCGTCGCATGAGTCGTCCTAGGGGTTCGCGGGCGGGGGAGGTACGGGTGCCGGGTCGGGCGGCGGGGGCAGTCCCGGTGCGAACTGTGGCGGGAACGGTCCGGGTGCGGGCGGGCCGTTGTATCGGATGCTGGGCGGTTCGGGGACCGCCCGGGTGACCGGTAGGTAGTTGGCCCAGCCCGGGAATCCGATACCGGGGTTGGTGCGGATATCCGGCCCGGTGCCGAACCCGGTATCGGTGACCAGGTATTTGACCGGGAAGTTCTTGGTGACGTCGGGCAGCGACCCGCAGCTCGGCCTACCGCCGGGTCCACCCTGGGCGTTCACGATGGGCAGGTTGTCCGGGAAGCGGTACGGGTCGTCGCCGGCGAGCAACGCGGCGTCCATGATGACCGATTTCCCGTTGCCGCCCATGGCATCCCGGCCGCCGTGTTCCAGGAACCACTGCGCCCCCTGGAACAGGCAGGTGTAGGTGGGTGAGTACTTCAACAGCAGGCTGGTGGTCGGGTCCAGGATGTTCATGGCGCGCACCAGGTTCTGCTCATTGCCGCCGATCACGTCGACCCCGGTCTGGGCGAACCCGATCGCCGACAACAGCACGTCGTCCAACGCCTGAGCGTGCGTGGTGATCGTGGTGCTCGTGGTGGCCGCCGAGTCGAGGATCGACAGGATGTCGTCGGCGGCATCGGAATAGGCGGCGGTGGTCCGACCGAACAGTTGCCAGTCCCGCTGCACCGTGGGCATCCGCGGGTTCACGGTGAGCAGCAGGTTGTCGGCCGACGTGATGGCCTCGCCGATGCGCTCGCCCTTGCCGCGCAAGGACTCCGCCACGGCCGACAGCACGGAGTTCAGTTTCGCCGGGTCGATGGCGTGCACCACCGACTGCAGGTTCTCGAAGACGGTGTTCACCTCGACGGTGACATTGCGGGACTGCAGCACTGCGCCCGGTTTGAGCGATTGCGGACTGGCGTTGTCCGGCACGATGAGATCGACGTATTTGGCCCCGAAAGCGGTGCTGGACTTGATCTCTGCTTCGACATTGCTGGGCAGGTACCTGAACGGCCCGGGGTCGAGTTTGAGGTTCAGTGACGCGAGGCCGTCATGTGTGCCGATGCCACCGACCTCACCCACCTGTACGCCGCGCAGTTTGACCTTGGCGCCGTTCTCCATGACCAGACCGGCACGGTCGGAGATCAGGGTGACCGCGACGAAAGACCGCAGCGTCCCGTTGAACAGCACGGCGGTGAGTGCGATCAGCGCGCCGATCAGGATGAAGAGGATGGGCGCGTACCAGATCGGGTCGATCTTCTCGCGACGGGCACTGTTGGTCATCCGGGTCAGCCCGAGAGGTGGAAGTTGCCGGACTGTCCGTATACGGACAGTGTGATGGTGAGCAGCACGAACACCGTGGCGGTCACCGACGTGCGGACCGCCCGCCCGACGGCCTCCCCCACGCCGGCGGGCCCGCCGGTCGCGGTGAAGCCGTAGTAGGTGTGCACCACCATGACCGCGGCTGCCATCGACAGGGCGGCGATGAACGACCACACCAAGTCCATCGGGCGCAGGAAGGTGGAGAAGTAGTGCTGGTACACACCGTTGGACTGGCCGTAGATGACCGTGGTGCCGAACTGGGTGGCCAGGAAGGACATCAGCACGGCCACCGTATAGAGCGGGATGACCACGACGACGCCGGCGACGATGCGCGTCGACACCAGGTAGGTGATGGCCCGGATGCCCATCACCTCCAGCGCATCGATCTCCTCGTTGATCCGCATGGCGCCCAGCTGTGCGGTGGCGCCGGCGCCGATGGTGGCCGCCAGGGCGACCCCCGCGGTGGCGGGGGCGATGAACCGGACGTTGAGGAACGCCGACAGGAAGCCCGTCAGCGCCTCGATGCCCACATTGGACAGGGTGTTGTAGCCCTGCACCGCGATCAGCGCACCCGTGGACAGGGTGAGGAAGCCGATGATGACGACGGTGCCGCCGATGACGGCCAGCGCGCCGGTGCCCAGCCCCATGACGGCGATGAGCCGGAGCACCTCGCCGGGGTAGCGCCGGATGGCATCACCGATGTGCAGCAGCGACTGACCGTAGAAGGCGGTCTGCTCGCCGATCACCCGGAGCCGGTCGGCCGGGGTGCGCTTGCCGGCGGTGGCGTCACTCATCAGGGCGCGACCTTCACACCGAGTGCAGTGGCCAGGATGTTGATCAGGAACAGCGCCATGAACGCGAACACCACGGTCTCGTTGACCGCGTTGCCCACACCGGTGGGGCCGCCGCCCACCGACAGGCCTTTGTAGCAGGCGATCAGCCCGGCCGACAGGCCGAACAGCAAGGCCTTCACCAACGACACGATCACCTGGGGCAGGCCGGTGAGCAGGGTGAGCCCCGCGACGAACGCGCCGGGAGTGACGTGCTGAACGTAGACGACGAAGAGGTAGCTGCCGGTGAGGCCGACGACAGCGACCACGGAGTACAGCATCAACGCCACGAAGGTGGCGGCGATGACGCGTGGAACCACCAGGGCCTGAACAGGATTGACGCCGATCACCTTCATCGCGTCGATCTCTTCGCGGATGGTGCGGGCGCCGAGGTCCGCGCACATCGCCGTGGCCCCGGCGCCGGAGACGACGATGGCGGTGACGACGGGCCCCACCTGGGTGACCGAGGCCAGCGCCGCCCCCGCGCCGGAGAGGTCGCCGGCCCCGATCTCCAGCAGCACGATGTTGAGGGTGAAGACGATCAACACGGTGTACGGGATGGACAACATGATCGTCGGGAAGATGGACACCCTGGCGACGAACGAGATCTGTTCGAACAACTCACGCCAGGCGAACGGCCGCCGGAACATCGCAGCGAAGGTCTCGGCGCTGAGCACGACGAACTCGCCCACGGCATCCATGGACCGGGCGACCTGCCCTGTCAAGGGTCGAGCTGTCATCGCGCGGACGTTAAGGCCACCGAAGTTAGCTGTCAAAAGCAGTGCTCACAGAAATGGCGACGTCAAGATCGGATTTTGCTGGTGGACATGACGAGAATAGTTTTGCTCAGCGTGATCTGATCTCATCGATGCAAACGCTTGCCGCACAGTAAGCTCGTCCTATGACACCTGCCGATCCGGAAGCCCAGCCGGAAGTCGACCCGAACGCGACACCCAGCGGTACCGGTTGCCTGGAGTGCGATGCGGCGGGCGGCTGGTGGGTACACCTGCGCCGCTGCGCCGCCTGCGGGCATATCGGCTGCTGTGACGACTCGCTGTCCCGCCACGCGCAGGCGCATTGGCGTAGCACCGGGCATCCCGTCATCCGCAGCTTCGAACCGGACGAGGACTGGTTCTGGAACTACGACACGAACGAATACTACGACGGCCCGGAACTGGCCGAGCCGCAATGCCACCCGCTGGATCAGACGGTTCCGGGGCCGCGCGGACGGGTGCCCAGGGACTGGATGGCCCAGCTCCAGGCCAGGGGCTAACCCAGCACTGCCTGCGCGGCGTTATAGCCCGGAATGAACGTGATACCGGGCCCGCCGTGGCAGCCGGCACTGCCGAGGTACAGACCCTCGATCGGAATCGGTTGGTCGACATAGCCGCATGCGCCGGGCCGGTTGGGGCCCATCTGCTCGGGGTGGATCAGCCCGTGACAGTAGTCACCCCCGGGGGCGCCGAACATGGTGCCCATATGCCGCGGGGTGAAGGTGGTGTGCCGGGTGATGAGCTGCTCGAAATCCGGTGCGATGCGGGTGATCTTCTCGATGACGCGGCGGCCCATCTCGGCCTTCGATTCCCCGTAGGACGCCGAACCCGCTTCGATCGGAAACCACAGCGCGAACGCCGACACCGCGTGCTTGCCCGGTGGCGCCAGGTCGGGGTCGTGCACGGACGGCATCTGCATGGCGACGGCGGGATCGGCGGGCACGATACCGCGCCGACTGTCCTCCCACTGCTGTTGCAGTTCCTCGGGAGTGCTGAAAAGCCCGATGGCCGCCTGCATCTCAGGGTTGTTGAGCATGCCGTAGGGTTCGGCGAAGGTGGGGATGCCGTCCAGCGCGAAGTGCATCTGCAGGTAGCTGCCGCGGTGATCGATGCGGGCGAAGCGTTCCCGGATATCGGCGGGGACCGCGCCGGGGTCGATCAATCCGTTGACGGTGAGATCGGGTGCGATGCCGGAGACGACGACCGGCGCACTCACCACGGTCCCGTCGGCCAATCGCACTCCGGTAACCCGCCCGCCGTCGACCAAGATCTCGTCGACCTTGGCGCGCAGGCGCACTTCGCCACCGGCCGTGGTGAGCCGGCGCACCAGGTGATCGGTCAGCGTCCCGATACCGCCGCGCAGCTTCTTCATCAGCACGGCATTCTCGTCGGGCACCGCCAGCCCGAACGCCAGCGCCGCGGCGCTGCCCGGGGTGGCAGGACCGCGGTAGGTGGTGTTGACGGCCAGGAAGGACAACATGCCGCGCAGTGCCCCGTGCTTCTCACCGTCGGGCAGATAGCGGTCCAGCACGTCGGTGACCGAGCCGAACAACATGTCGCTGATCGCCGCACGTTCGAATTCGTTTGTGGCACAGCCGTACATCTCGTCGAGTGTGCGGGGCGGCTTCCCGGCGTCAAAGCGCCCGAGCGCCCGGGTGGGCGCCTGGCTCCAGGCCATCAGGCCGGCCATACCGTTGACCGCCTCGGCGCCGTGCACCTCGTTGAGGTGGGTGAGCAGCTTCATCGGGTCGGTGTAGTAGATCACCGGCTCGTCGCCGATTCCGCGCAGTGACACCGACATCACGTCGACGTCGACACATGGCAGTTCGTCGAGACCGAGTTCCGCGCTGACCACTGCGGAGGTCGGGAACTGCAGTGAACCCGCGATCTCGAATTTGTAGCCGTCGAAGAGTTCGACGGTCGAGGCCATGCCACCGGCGTAGAGCTTGGAATCCAGACAGAGGGTGTGCAGTCCGGCGCGTTGCAGCAGGACGGCGGCGGCCAGGCCGTTGTGGCCCGCACCGATCACGATGGCATCGAAATCCGTGGAATCCGGCATCAACCGAGGCTGGCAGCCGAGGAATGTTTTGTCAATATTGACAAAACTAGGACGGGAGGAGGCCCGTCTCCAACGAGTTCAGCGCACTGCGGGTCAGCCGGGCCAGTTCGGGAAGCGACCGCTCGCCGAGCATCCATACCTCCATGGCACCGAACACCGCCGCGGCGATACACCGGGCCGCCACCGTCACCCGCAATCGGGCGTCGGTACCCGGCCGGGGCGGGTAATCGCGACGCAGATGTTCTTCGACGACTTCGGCGAAATCGGCCTCGACCTGCCGGATGTGGCGCACGATCCGGCCGGGCTCCAATTCCTCGGCGCGCAGCGCGGCGATCTTGGTCACCGCCTCCACGTCGTACGGCGACGCCAGGATCGCCGAGTGCACCGACTCCACGATCGACTCGCCCGAGTTCCGTTCGGCCAGGGCCGCGCGGAACCACTCCAGGCCGGCGTCGTAGTCGACGAAGAGCAGATCGTGCTTGGACGAGAAGTGGCGATAGAACGTCCGCAGCGACACCCCGGCATCGGCGGCGATCTGCTCGGCCGAGGTCTCCTCCACCCCCTGAGCGAGAAACCGCACCAGGGCCGCCTGCCGCAGCGCTTCGCGGGTGCGCTCACTTCGCGCCGTTTGGGCTGGCCGGACCATTATTTCAACGTACCGCAGCGCCCACGTCACACCCCGAGGCTGACAAAGTGCACCGTTTGACATGCTTGCCGGGGTTGCCCACAAAGTTGCCCACAGAAGATGACTCGCAGGAGATCGCGTGAAGGTTCACCACCTCAACTGCGGCAGCATGAGACTGCCGACCTATCCCCTGGTGTGCCACGTGCTGCTGGCCGAAACCGAACACGGACTGGTGCTCGTCGACTCGGGTTTCGGCACCGGCGACTGCGCCGACCCGCGGCGCCGCATCGGCCCCGTCCGGCGTCTCACCCGTCCCGCGCTCTCGCGCACCGAGACCGCTCTGCACCAGATCCAGGAACTCGGGTACCGCGCCGGCGATGTGCGCCATATCGTGGTCACCCACTTCGATTCCGACCACATCGGCGGGATCTCCGACTTCCCGCTCGCGCGCATCCACACCACCGTCGCCGAGGCACGCGGCGCCGTACATGCCCCGTCCCCGCGTGAGCGCATCCGGTACCAGAAGGCACAGTGGGCGCACGACCCACTGCTGGTCGAGCACAATCCCGACGGGGAATCCTGGCGCGGATTCGCCGCCGCCAAGGAGCTTTTTCCCGGCATCGTGCTGGTGTCGCTACCCGGGCACACCCGCGGCCACGCGTGCGTCGCCGTCGACGCGGGGCAGCGCTGGATCCTGCACGCCGGTGACGCGTTCTACCACCACGGGACGATCCGGGGCACGACGGTCCCGCCGATGTTGAGCCGGATGGAGAGTTCCGTCTCGTTCGACCGGAAATGCCTGCGGGACAACCATGCTCGACTGGCCGAGCTGGCCGGCCGACACGAGCCCGATCTGTTGATCGTCAACGCGCACGACCCGGTGCTCCTCGATCAAGCCCGGGTCAGCGGCGGGCACGCCGGCGAAGCACCGATTCCACCCGGCTCATGACGTCGTAGTAGTACGTCGGCGTGATCCGCGTGAGCGCGTCGAACACGTACGCGTCGGGCCCCACCAGGACGCGGGCCTTCCCAGCCTCCACGCCGCGGTGGATGATCGCGGCCGCCTTGTCGGGTTCGGTCATGGTGAGCGCGGCGAACTCCGCCACCATCTCATCGTGCGTGCGCCCCCGGCCGTCGGGGTCCTTGCGGACCCGCGCATTGCGCACGATATTGGTGTTGATCCCACCCGGATGCACGTTGACCGCCGACACACCGGTACCGCGCAACTCCTGGCGCAACGCGTCGGTGAAGCCGCGCACCGCGAATTTCGCAGCGCAATAAGCACTCTGGTTGGGCATGCCGGCCAGGCCGAACACGCTGGAGGTGTTGACGACGACCCCGCAATCCTGCCGCACCAGGATGGGCAGGAATGCCCGCGTGCCGTTGACCACACCGTGGAAGTTGATATCCCACGACCAGTTGTCGTCGCCGGTGTTCGCTTCGAGCACACTGGACGACACGGCCACGCCGGCATTGTTGAACACCGCGCCGATCGGTACCGGCGCCCACTCGGCGACCTCGGCCGCGAAGTCGCGCTGAGCTTGGGCGTCAGCGACGTCGAGCACCGTGCGCAGCACCGGACCGGACAGCGCGGCCTCGGTCTCCTTGAGTCCCGCCTCGTCGATGTCGGAGATCGCCACCGGACAGCTGTGCGCCGAAAGCCGCTGTGCCAATGCCCGTCCGATCCCGGACGCGGCACCGCTGATGACCGCGGTGCGGCCACTGATGGTTCTACGCGTGGACTTGCTCACGTTGCTCCTCATGTGGTGTCTCGGCCGGCGTGCGACGCCGGAAGACCACGGCGCGCCCGCCCGCGCCGGGGGCCATCGCGACGCCGCGCGAACGTTGCGGTTCCCCGGCTGCGGTGGTGGTGCCGAAAGCGAAGTCCTGCAACAAGGTACGCAGCGTCACCGTCATCTCCATGTTGGCGAACGCCGCGCCGATACAACGCCGGATGCCACCGCCGTAGGGAATCCAGGTGTAGTTGTCGGGATTGGATCCGAGGAACCGGTCGGGGTCGAAGGCCATGGCATCGCGGAAGTTGGACTCGCAGCGGTGCGACAGGCCGAAGCTCGCGATGACGGCGGTACCTTCGGGAAGGACCCAGTCGCCCAACCTGATTCGGGTGTCGACGATGCGCGCGGTGAACTCCACCACCGGCCGCGTGCGCTGCACCTCCCAGATGACGGCCTGGCGTAGCTCGCCGCCGTCGTGCTCGAGGCGCTCCAGCACCGACGGATGCCGGCGCAGTCGTTCGATCACCCACGACAGTGTCGTCGCGGTGGTCTCGTGTCCGGCCGCGAGCAGGGTGAGCAGTTCGTCTGCGACATGATCGTCGGCGATCGGCGAACCGTCCTCGTAGCGTGCGCTCAACAGCAGCGCCAGCACGTCACTGCGGTCTTCGAACCGGGGATCGGCGCGGGCCTCGGCGATCAGCCCGGCGATGATCTCGTTGTAGCGGCGCCGGGCCCGCTGCACCCGGCCCCATGGACTCCACGGCCCGAGATCCCGACGCAGCGCCCGGGGCAGGATCGCCATCTTCGATGCCAGCGGGACCATCGGCGGCAACAGCTCGCGCAACTCGTCCAGCGCGGGGCCCTGTGCGCCGAAGACGGTGCGCAGGATGGCACTCAACGTGATGCGCATCATCGGTTCGAGCGTCGCGAACTCGACACCCTCGGGCCACGTCGCCGTCTCCCGACGCACCTCTTCCTCGATGATGGCTTCATAGGAGGACATCCGCTTGCCGTGGAACGGCGGCACCAGCAGCTTGCGCCGTTCCCGGTGTTCGTCACCGTTGAGGCTGAAGGTGGATCCGGGGCCCAGCACCGAGCCCAGATTCGCCGGCCTGCTGATCAGGTCCGGTCCGGTGGTGAACAGCTCCTTGATCAGCGCCCGGTCGCTGATGACGACGGCGGTGCCGAAGATCGGCACTTTCACGGTGAAGGCCGTGCCGTACCGCCGCGCGGCGGTGTCGAGCACCCGCCGCCGGGCACTGAGGAACACCAGGCCCTGCACCAGTGGAGGCCACCGCGGACCGGCAGGCAGCCGGATCGGATCGGTCGTCGCTTCGGCCATGTCCACACACCCATCAAGTTGGTACTGCGATGTACCGACTACGGTACGTGGAAGTACCGGGCTCCACAAGAACGTGTCAGGACATCGGCGTGATGAGCGCGATGGTCGCCTCGACCGCCTCCTCGGTGAAATCGCTCATCCGGCCGCCGTTCTCCACCGTGACCGCGGTGAGCTCGCGCAGCCCGCCCAGCAGCATGATCAGCCGTTGCCGCGAGATCGGGCCGATCCCCGCCTCGCGGAACTCGGACCGGTCCACCAACTGGTTCACCATGCCGACGAACTGCTCCATGGCGTCACGGACGAGCTGACGGCCCGCCACCCCCAGCGAGGGGCCGTCGCGGATCCAACTCAACGTCAGGCCGGGCCGGGATTCGGCCGAGGCGATCCAGGCTTCGATGGCCTGGCGGGCTTGCTGCTGCCAGGGCGCCCCGGGATCGACGGCCGCGGCGATCTGCTGCACCTGTTCGGCGTTGGCCTCGGCCAACAACCGCACAAAGCACTCCTCCTTGCTGGCGAAATGCTCATAGAACGTGCGACGCGACGTCCGGGCCCGGCGCACGATATCGGCGATCGTCGTCTTGGCATAGCCAGTCTCGGCGATCGACTCTTCGAACGCCGTGAGCAGTCGCTGACGGAAGTCGGGCGCAGCGGGTTCGGTCGTCACCAGGTCCACCTCATATCGGGCAGTCATCGTACTGCCCGAGAACGCGCAGGTGGTGCACAGCAATCGCACGCATACTGGCCGCCATGTCTTTGGCGGTGGCACCGCTGACGCTGTCCACCGCGGCGACATCGTGGACCGTCGATGCGGCTTCGACGGCGCTGCTTGTGCTGGCAGGCAGCGCCTACGCGTGGTGCTGCCGGCGCGCGCACGCTGCCAAGGCGCCGCTGCCGGCCCCCAGACGGGCCGGATTCTGGAGCGGAATCGCGGTCTGGGCGCTGGCCACCATGAGCATGGTCGGCGTGTACGCCCCGGTGCTGTTCTGGGTGCGCGCTCTCCAAGTTCTGCTGCTGCTGTTCGTGGTGCCGATGTTGTTGGCGCTGGGCACCCCGCTGACCGCGTTACGCGCGGCGGGCGGCGCCGCACTCGTCGACAGGGTGCTCGCCGGCAAGGTCGCCCGCGTGCTCACCCATCCGGCCACCACCTCGGTGCTCATGTTGGCCACGCCGTGGCTGCTCTACCTGACACCCTGGTACGTGGCGGCCCTGACCAACCCGGCCATCGAATCACTCACCCGAATAGTCTTGGTACTCATCGGTTTCTGCTACTTCTATGCGCGCATCCAGGCCGACCCGGTGCCGCGGCGGTACCCGCAGATGATCTCGGTCGTGATCAGCATCGCCGAGACACTGGGCGACGGTCTGTTGGGCCTGGTGTTGTGGCTGGGACCGCTGGTCGCCACCGACTACTACCTGGCCCTGAACCGCACCTGGGGCCCCAGCATGCGGGTGGACCAGTCGATCGGCGCGGGCGTGCTGTGGATTCTCGGTGACGTGCTCGGTGTGCCGTTCCTGATGGTGCTGATGCGCGCGCTGTCTTCCGACGAGCAGGCCCAGGCCGCGGTGCTCGACGCCGAACTCGATGCGGCCGACGACACGTCCGGTGAACAGACCTCATCCGCACTGTGGTGGGAGGCCGATCCGCAGCTGCGTGACCGCTTCCACCGCCGAACAACCGAATAGGCGTACATGCTGACCTATCTGCAGGCCGTTGTCATCGGCGCGCTCCAGGGTGTCACCGAACTGTTCCCGATCTCCAGCCTGGGCCATTCGGTGCTTGTCCCGGCCTGGCTCGGCGGGTCCTGGAGTCAGCTTGTGACACAGGGCAATTCCCACGGCCACACCCCGTACCTGGCCTTTGTGGTCGGGCTGCACGTCGCGACGGCACTGGCCCTGCTGGTGTTCTACCGGCGGGACTGGGTGCGCATCATCGGCGCGTTCGTGACCTCGGTGCGGATCCGCAGGATCGAGACGTCCGCGCAGCGGCTGGCCTGGCTGCTGGTCCTCGCGACCATCCCGACCGGGCTGCTCGGGCTGGCCTTCGAACATCCGCTGCGCACGCTGTTCGCCACCCCGCTGGTGGCGGCCGTGTTCTTGACGCTCAACGGTGTGATTCTTGCCATAGCCGAACTGTGGCGAAGGCGGCTGCCGGGCACACGAACCCTCGACGACCTCAGTGCGGTGGAGGCCGGTGGTATCGGCCTGGCGCAGAGCCTGGCACTGCTGGCCGGGATCAGCCGGTCCGGGGTCACGATGGTCGGCGGGCTGATCCGGGGCTTGGACCACGAGGATGCCGCCAAGTTCGCGTTCCTGCTGGCCACGCCGATAATCCTGGCCGCAGGCGTGCTCAAGTTGCCGGAACTGGCCGAGCCGGCCAGCCGGGGCATCCTGGGCCAGGTACTGGCGGGCTCGGCCGTCGCCGCAGCGGCGGCCTACCTCTCCGTGCGCTTCCTGACCCGCTATTTCGAGCACCGCACGCTGCTGCCGTTCGCGGTCTATTGCGTTATCGCAGGCGCGGCCTCGGTCGTACACTTCGCCTGATATGCCCGACGCCGCCCGGCACCGATTGCCTGAACCGCCTCGGCGCCGGCTCCGCTGGGCCCGCGTCGTCCTTGCTGTGTTGTCCACCGCACTGGTGGCGGTGTCCGGGGCGGCGTGGTGGACCACCCGCGGCGTGCTGACCGGATTCACCGTGTCACATGCGCTGGCCGACTCGGCGCACATCAAAGGCGGCCCGATCAATATCCTGCTGATCGGGCTGGACTCCCGAAAGGACCAGCACGGCAACGACCTGCCGCAGGAAGTGCTGGATCAGTTGCATGCCGGGGATTCCGAGACCGGCGGCTACAACACCAACACCCTGATCCTGGTGCACGTCGACGCGGACAACAAGGTGACCGCCTTCTCCATCCCGCGGGATGACTATGTCGACTTCCACCGCCTGCCCGGTTACACCAATATCAAGATCAAAGAGGCCTACGGGCTGACCAAGTTCTACACCGAACAGCACCTGGCCGATGAGGGGATCGGCGACCGCGAAACGCTCGAGATGGCCGGCCGCGAGGCCGGCCGCGCCGCCACCCTGAGCGCCGTGCGCAGCCTCGTCGGGGTACCCATCGATTACTTCGCGGAGATCAATCTGGCCGGCTTCTATGATCTGGCGTCCACTCTGGGTGGCATCCAGGTGTGTCTCAACCACGCGGTGGACGACGAATATTCGGGGGCGAACTTCCCGGCGGGTCTCCAGACCCTCAACGCCGCGCAGGCGCTGGCCTTCGTCCGGCAGCGGCACGGTCTGGAGAACGGTGACCTCGACCGCACCCACCGCCAACAGGCCTTCCTGGTGGCGGTCATGCGGCAGCTGCAGGAGTCCGGCGCTTTCACCGATATCGGCAAGCTCAACGAGTTGATGGCGATCGCCCACAAGGACATCGTGTTGTCCAGCGGCTGGGACTCCGATCTGTTCCGCAGGCTGGGCTCGATCAGCGGTCCGGATGTCGTCTACAAGACCCTGCCCGTGGTGCGCTACGACACCCGAAACGGCCAGGACGTCAACATCATCGACCCCGACGCCATCAAGGCACAGGTGCGCGCGGCGTTCTCCGACGGCACTCCGGTCGCCACCTCCACCACCGTCCCGACGAACCCCGTGCAGGTGGTCAACGCCGACAGCAACTGGACGGCCTCGACCGTCGCGACCGCCCTGGAGAAACGCGGGTTTCACGTCGAGACGCCCGATATCCAGCTCGAGGACAAGCCTGCACTGACGACCATCAGCTACGGCGCCGGGGCCGACGACGTCGCCCAGGAGCTCTCCGGTCTGCTCGGTGCCGTGGTGACCGTCGCGGACAAGGAGCTGCCGGCGGGTCAGGTGCGGGTGGTGATCGGCAACGGTTATCTGGTGCCGGCCAAGCTGACCGCGCAGGATTCCACGTCTTCCACGTCCAGCACCACACCCAGCTCGTCCGCCGCCAGGACCGCCACGACGTCCGCGCACCGGCCGTGGTTCGGTACCGAGGAGGCCGGGTCCAGCGACCCGACTCCCGACCACGGCCTGCCGGTAAGCGGCGACCGCACCCCGTGCGTGAACTGAGGCCCACAGCGGGTTGACATCCGTGCCGGAGTCAGGCCCCAGCGCCGTTTCCTAGCCTGGCGCGACAATGACGCTGCCATTTCTGGGCCCGATCACGCTGGCGGGCTTCGCCCACGCATGGTTCTTCCTGTTCGCACTCGTCGCCGCGGCGGTGGCCGTGCTCTACATCGTGATGCTGCGCAAGCGCCGGATCCGGGTGCTGCGCTTCGCCAATCTGCACATCCTGGACAAGGTCGCACGCCCACGCACCGATCGCTGGCGGCACCTGCCGGCAGTCCTGCTGGTCGGTGCTCTGCTGCTGTTGAGCTGCGCCTTGGCCGGGCCGACCCATGACGAGCGCATCCCGCGGGACCGGGCGGTGGTGATGCTGGTGATCGATGTCTCGGAGTCGATGCGCGCCACCGACGTGTCTCCGAGCAGGCTGGCGGCCGCCCAGGCGGCCGGGAAGAAGTTCGCCGACGAACTCAACCCCGGTATCAACCTCGGCCTGATCGCGTACGGCGGCACCGCAACGGTCCTGGTGGCCCCGACCACCAACCGCGCCAAGATGAAGAACGCCATCGACGGACTCAAGGCCGAGGAGCGGACCGCCACCGGCGAGGCCATCTTCACCGCGCTGCAGGCGATCTCGACGGCGGACGCGGTGATCGGCGGCGGCGACGGACCACCGCCGGCGCGCATCGTGCTCGAATCCGACGGCAAGGAGACGGTGCCCTCACAGCCCGACGAGCCGCGCGGCGCGTTTACCGCGGCACGGGCCGCCAAAGACCAGGGCGTGCCCATCTCGACGATCTCGTTCGGTACCCCGGACGGTTATGTCGACCTCAACGGGATCCGCCAGCCGGTGCCGGTGGACGATGCCACGCTGAAGAAGATCGCCGAACTGACCGACGGCCAGATGTTCTATGCGTCGAACCTCGACGAGCTCAACGGGGTGTACGACAAGCTGCAGCAGCAGATCGGGTATCAGACGGTACCCGGCGACGCCAGCGCCGGCTGGCTGCGGTTGGCGGTGCTGGTGACGGTGGCGTCCGCGGTGGCGTCGCTGACGCTGAACCGCCGAATTCCGGCCTGAGGGAAGGGGACAGCCCGGGAAGTCATCGTTCCGTCGCGGCGACTCGGGCATCCCTGCGGTTGCCCCACCAGATGACCAGGCGTCGTACGCCTTGGATCACGAGGAACACCGTGATCACCGCCGGGATGACCAGCATCAGAGTCGGTCCACCGAAATGCGTACCCAGGACCAAGACGAGCGCCCACACCGCGGAGGCGATCACCGAATAGCCGACGAACCGCCCGAAAGGCCGTCGTGCCGTGCCGAGTGAGGCCGGCACGAAACCGCGCGCCGGGGGCACCCAGCGCTGAACGATCATGGCGCCCAACACACCTCGGCGTTGCACGGAGTGGTGCGCGCCGTAGACGTGTTTGCGGGAACGACGCACGATCCTCGTCTTGAGCAGCCTCGGTCCGAGCGTCCGGCCGAGCCAGTAACTCACCATGTCACCGACGACGGCGGCGCCGATCGCGACCGCGAGCAGCTCAGGAACGGACAGATCGTGATCGGTCGCCAGTATCACGGCGACCAGAATCGGTTCGGCGGCGATCACGATGCTGAATACCGGCACCGACGAGCCGATGACGACCGCTGCCAACACGACGAAGGTCAGCGGCCCGACGGGTATTTCGGGCAGGAAGTTCAGTGGGAACACGTATCCGCTGTCCTTACTCGCAAGAGGTGAACAGCGTGGGGTGCCACGGATCTGGCGCCGAGGTCACCGGTGACCTCGGCGCTGTCCCCCGTCCACAGGTCGCGCACGCTGTAACAGGACGCCGGCGGCAGTCCCACTGCGGCGGCCGTGGTCGCGATATCCCCCGGCACGCTCGAGGGATTGAACAGCGCGACCGCCACCGAGGAATCGGCGAGCCGCTTGGCCCAGATCCGCCCATCGCCGCCGACCTGGCGGGCCTTGGCCATCAGCGGGTCCTGATCGACCGCGATGACCTCGCGGTTGGTGAGGATCGACAACGTGGTCGGCGACATTGCCCGTAAGTCGTTACCGGCCAACAACGGGGCGCCCAGCATCGCCCACAGGGAGAAATGGCTGCGCTGCTCGTCTTCGGTCAAGCTTGGTTGAGTGGCGGCGATCCACTGCGCGGTCCGCGCCGGCATGGCCAACATCGGCTCGATCAGCGCACGTTGGTCGGCGGTCAAGGGCTGCGACTTGATGGTGTGGCGCAACAGTTCTCGGTGCCGGAGAAAGAAGTCGCTCCACGTCACCCCGACCACCAGCATGTCCGGGTCGCTGCGATATGCCGGGCGGTCATTTGCCGCGGCGGCATCCGCGAACTGGTCGGGGACGCCGCCGAACATCCCTGAAGCGAACGGATCCACACCACCCGGCATGGTTAACACATTGCGCCACAACGGAACCAGGTCGCCGGACGTGCGGACCATGTCCGCGACTCCAGTCCAGTCGAAGCGGGCACCCGCGGCGGGGTCCCCGGAACTGTTCGGGTTGATGCTGTAGACGATGCGTCTTCCGCTGTCCCGCAGGGCCGACCCCATCGCGCCGAACACCCGAACCTGTTCGTCGTGGTCGGCGGCGACGCTGCACCAGTCGTACTTGAGGAAGTCGATTCCCCACGCCGCGAAGGTCGCGGCGTCCACGGTTTCGTGGCCGAGGCTCGCGGTGCCCACACCTTGTCCACAGGTCTCGTTGAACGGGCTCGAGTACAGACCGAACCGCAGTCCGCGTTCGTGTGCGTAGTCGACCAGCGGTGTCAGCCCGAACGGAAAGCGCTGAGGGTCGGGGACCAGCTCACCGGCAGAATTGCGTTCTGGTGCAGCCCATCCCGCATCCAGATTGACATATGTGTATCCCGCATCTCGCATGCCGGAGGACACCATCGCGTCGATGGTGTCCCTGATCGACTGGTCGTCGATCTCCATTCCCGAGTTCCACGAGTTCCATCCCATCGGGGGCAGCGGTACAGGTGGTGCGGCGATCACGACATCGGCGGGGTACGAACACCCGGAAACCACAGCGGCAACTCCCAGCACGCACAGCAAGCGACGCAAGACCCCGACCTCCCGATGGTGGACGACTAGGACACGGCGGATTGCGGCTGAACCGCGTCGCGCCAGGCCAGCGGGTTCAGTTGACGGAAGGGGTCTTCGGCGCGGATGTCCTGCAGCTCGCGCAAGATGTTCTCCACCGCCGTCTGGGTGGTCTTCTTGACGGTCTCCACCCACTCGTCGTCGGATACACCGGCCGGTTGTGTGGTGTCGATCGGTTGACCGAAGCGCAGGTAGTTCCGCTGCGGGCTGGGAATCAGCGTCGGGCCGATCCCCCGCACCAAGGGCATCGTCATGTCCGGCTTTCCGGTGACGGCCAGACCCAACTTCTCGGTGAGCCTGCCCAGCAGGCTGTCCCGCGGGGTGATGCTGTGGTAGATGTCGTCACCGCCGACATAGCCGAATGGGACGATCGGATAGTCGTTGGCGATCGCCACCCGCGCGAAGCCGGCGCGCCCTTGCCACTTGAGTTGGTATTCCTCGCCTTTGAACTTTCCGATCTCGCGACCGCCGCCGGGAAACACCAGCAGTGTCTCGTTGTTCTGCATCAGCTTGGTGGCATTCTCCGGCGTTCCGACGACCCCGCCGCACGCGGCCAGAACGTCTCCCATCGGCCCCGGCATGCTTCCCATCCCCCGTTCGGTCAACGGCCGGACCCGGGTGCCGATCGCCCGCCGTACCGCCAGGCAGGTCAGCCACGCTTCGCCCATCCCGGTCTGGGTGTGGTTGCCTACCAAGAAAAACCGGCCGTCGCGCGGGAGGTTCTCAGTGCCGTCGATGTACGGCCGGGACAGCTCGATCGCCGGCCACAGGCCGTCCGCGGTGGCTTCCACCAGTTTTCGCAGCGCCCGGACCCGTGCGGGCTGTTCGATGATCTGTTCGGTTCTGGCGGCGGCGTTCTTCATTGGGACGTTCCTTCCTTGGCCGGGGCGGGGGCGCAGGCGCGTGGCGCCCGGGAGAAGACGGCGGTCATCGACGGCGGACCGAACCTCGAGCGTGGCGGTCGAAGAAAGTCGATGTTCATCTGCGGGTCGGCGGCCTTGCCGAGCGCAACCAGCGCCGGCGCCGAGTAGGCGCGCAGCGAGCTGATGATGCCGTCGTGCATGGTCGGCAGGATGGACGCGCGCGGCATGATCGCCAGTGATGTCGGCACCATC
The DNA here is from genome assembly GCF_025822555.1 of Mycobacterium hackensackense. Classification (NCBI taxonomy): domain Bacteria; kingdom Bacillati; phylum Actinomycetota; class Actinomycetes; order Mycobacteriales; family Mycobacteriaceae; genus Mycobacterium; species Mycobacterium hackensackense. Next base: position 1,888,655 of record NZ_JACKUC010000030.1, on the reverse strand, counting down.
ACGATCGGGGTGAGCAGCATCCCCCACGGCGAGGCACGCTTGAGGTCGATCACCAGGAAGCGGGAGGCCACCCGCGTGGCCTCGGCGATGGCGCGATACGCCGTCGCGGGCGGCAGGTGATGGAAGGCCAACGCGAACACCACCAGGTCATAGGAGGCGTCCTCGGCATCGATGGCGGTGGCATCGACCACCTGGGTGCGCGCCCGGGGATGAGATCCGAGCGGGCCCGCCGCCATGTTGGCCACCGACGTCGGGTCCAGATCGCTGGCGGTCACAGTGGCGGTGGCGTGCAGTTCCAGAATCCGCGCCGATAACCGGCCATGGCCGGCGCCGATCTCGAGAATGCGCGGGTTGGCGATATCGGCGACGACCTGAAGTGCCGTCCTCGCGTGGTGATCGTGAAGGCCGGTGCGTTCACCCATCGCGTCGAGCCCCTCGATCACTCGCTGCTTGAGCTCGTCGGGGACGTCCTGCCGATCGGTGTACTCCAGGACGTCCGTCTGCATCAGCCGGTCCAGTCGCGTGGCGTCGGGGCCGCCGCGCGGCATCGACGCAATCGACGACGTCGCGGTGTTCTGCTGGGTCATAGTCCCGAAAGTACCAAACGAACTGTTTCGTTTGGTTATGATCTTCCTGTGAGAAGTACAGCCGAACTACGCGACGTGATCATCGACGCGGCACGCGCCGAGTTCGCCCGATACGGACTGGCCGGCGCCCGGATCGACCGGATCGCCAAATCCGCGAACGCCAGCAAGGAGCGGCTCTACGCGCATTTCGGCGACAAGGAGGCCCTGTTCCGACAGGTGGTCGCCGCCGACAGCGCGGAGTTCTTCAGTGCGATCGCTGTCCGGCCGGACGCCGTCGCCGAATTCGCCGGAGACCTCTACGACCTGGCCACCAGCAAGCCGGAGCATCTCCGGATGATCACCTGGGCACGTTTGGAAGGCGTACCGCTCGAGGAACCCGAGCTCGACGGCCACAACATCCGCGAACGCGACACCGCTTCGATCATCGCCGCCCAGGCGGCCGGCCACGTCGACCGGCGATGGGAGCCCCACCAGCTGCTGATAATGATGTTCGGCATCGGGATGGCCTGGGCGGCTTGGCCGGAGGTCGGCCCCGTCGACGCCGATACCCACGCCACCAGCCGCGCCGCCGCGGTCGAGGCGGCCGCCCGCATTGTTGCCCCACGGGAACCGGCGGCCCTACAGACGTGAGTTAGTCGGTTCACCGCGATTGCGTTGTGGCACCAAGAACATGGTGTGACGTTGGCGCGCGGACGCAAGACGCGCCGCCCGCGCTCGGGCTGAAATGGCTTGGTAATTCAGCACATCGCGATCTTTCGAGGAGCCACCATGACCGACGCTCGACTCAACCTGCGACCGGGAATCGGCTACCCGGATATCCCCCTGTTCCAGGGCTGGGGCACACCCAGCCGCATCGAGGCCGACGTGTACGAACTGGAGTCCTACGGCCAGGTGCCGGCCGACCTCAACGGGCGTTACTACCGCGCCGCGTACGACTGGGCGTTCCCGCCGATGGCAGACGATGAACTGTTCATCAACGGAGACGGTATGACCGCGATGTTCCATTTCCAGAACGGCCACGTGGACTTCAAGTCGCGATTCGTGCGTACCGAGAAGTTCCGGCTGGAACGCGCCGCCCGGCGCGCCCTGTTCGGGCGATACCGCAACGTCTACACGGCCGACCCGAGCGTTCGTGGCCGCGTCCGCTCGACGGCGAACACCCATGTCGTCTGGCACGGCGGCAAGCTGCTCATGCTCAAAGAGGACGGCCTGCCCTGGGAGGTGGACCCGGAAACCCTTGAGACAGTGGGCCAATGGGATTTCTACGGGGCGATGACCAGCAAGACCTGCACGGCGCACCCGAGCTTCGACCCCGACACCGGAGAGATGTTCCTGTTCGGTTACGAGGCCAAGGGTGAGGCCACCCGCGATATCGCCTACTACGTCGTCGACGCGAGTGGGCATGTGACACACGAGACGTGGTTCGAGGCCCCCTACCCCGCCTACATCCACGATTTCCGGGTCTCCCCCAGTCATGCGGTGTTCCCGATCAGTCCGGCCGCGACCGACCTGGACCGGCTCAAAGCCGGTGGTGCGCACTGGCAATGGGATTCGTCCAAGGCGTCCTACGTCGGGGTGCTACCACGGTACGGGCACGGCGAGCAGATCCGGTGGATCGAGGTGCCGACCCACGCCCCGGGCCATTTCGTCAATTCCTACGACGAGGACGGTGTGACCGTCGTCGACGTCTGCCAGGGCAAGACGGGACCGTTTCCGTTCTTCTTCCCCGACGTGCAGGGCAACATGTTCGACCCGGCCGATATGGCGACCTACCTGACCCGGTGGCGGATCGATCCGAGCGATCCGGCGACGCCGGTCCGGGTGGAGCGCCTCGATGAGGTCGTCTGCGAATTTCCGCAGATCGACGCCCGGTGGGAGATGTCACGGCACCGGCATGGCTACTTCTTGGTCATGAACGCGGGCATGCCCGCCGGCCGGCTGCTGGAGGCGCCCGGCGACCCGGCATTCCCGGACGGCGCACCTGACGTGGTTCCCGCGTCGCCGGCCACGAACGGGATCGGCCACTACGACTTCGACAACGGGCAGTTCACCGTGCACGCCCTGCCCCCGGGCGATACCGCGCAGGAGGTCGAGTTCGTCCCGGCATACCGGGGCGCCCCCGAAGGGGTCGGCTATCTGCTGGCGCTGGTGAACCGGGTCGCCGAGCGCCACAGTGACCTGCTGATCTTCGATGCCGAGGACGTCGGGGCGGGTCCGTTGGGTGGGTACAAGCTGCCCGTGCGGCTGAGCACGATCCACGGGACCTGGATGCCCGAACACCAGCTCGGTCTGTAGCGCATCGGCTTCCGGGCGGATCTCAGCCGAGCAGGGCAGGGAAGTCTCGGGCCAGGCTGAGGGCGACGACCATGGGCGTGGGATCGTCGAGGGCCGGCCGTTCCAGACGTTCGTCGGCTTGGCGCACCCGGTAGGCGACCGTGTTCGGCGCGATGTGCAGCTCTTCGGCGGCCGCGAGTCTGCTGCGTCCGTGCCGCAGGTAGGCCCACAGTGTTTCGCGCAGCATCGCCGACTTGGCGTCACCGTCGGTCAGACCCTTGAGCACGTGGCGGACGTACCTGCCGGCGGCCTCGGGGTCGGCAAGCAGCACCGCTTGCAGCCCGACATCGTCGTAGGTCCATGCGCCCTCGCTCTGGTGCTGCCCACCCACGAGCGCAGCCTGCCGGGCCCCGAGCAACGAGCTCTGCAAGCCGGCCACGTCCCGGCCGACCGGTCCGAACGCGACGATCGATCCGGGCGGGTGCGGGACACGGTCCGTGACGGCCGAGACCGGGTCCCGCGGCGCAGCGGACAGCGACCAGATCACCGTGGAGCCATCCGGCTGGTCGAGGACCAGACTGTTGACCGCCTCGATCGTCGCGCTCACCGCTGCGACATAGCGCGTGACGCTGCCGTCCCATCCGGTCGGCGGGGCCGGGTCGACCGACCGGATCACGGCGGCCAGATGGTCACCGCGCAGGCGGATCCCGAGGAGTTGTTCGCTGCCATCCCGGGCGGTGCCGTGCTCGACGATGTGCTCCATGGTCTGGCGGCGCAATGCCGCCAGGCGGCCGTGCCACGCCGCACGTTCCTGGTCGTAGGCCGTGGCGAGCTCGCGGACGAGGCCGTCGACGAATTCGAACAATCCCTCGGAGACCGCGCGCAGTTCGTCGGCGAGCCGCTCGGCCGGCACCTCGCGGGACAGCACCTCCAACAGGGCCATTTGAACGGTGGTGTGGCTGAACCACACCACCCGCAGGATTGTCTCGATTCTGGCGCCTTGGCGGACGGCGCGCCGGACACTCTCGAAGCCTTCCGGCGGTGCCGGGGCCTCAGCGCGCCCGGTACGAAGGTTGACCAAGACCGTCAGGAGCGCGGCCTCGCACGCCACCCGATCCAGCCCGTCGACGGTGATCGTCGGATCGGCCCGAGCGGACGCCTCGTAGGTATCGCAGATCTGCTTGGATCGCTGGATCGCCCAGGCCGTCGGCTCGTCGCCGAGGACCGCCCTGGCGCGGGCAACGGTCTCCGGCAGGCTCACCGGATCGAGGTCGTCACTCGTCGCGGGTTGGGAGGGCCGTAAGGCAGACATCCAGGCCGACATCGGCGGACGCCCTCCTTCCGGTGGCTGCTCATCGCCATTCGTCCGAGTACGAAACCAGGCGGGGACCGGCGCTCATCCGGTGGCTGTCTACGACAAGCAACGTATATCAAGCTCGAGCCGAACGATTCGCGTCAACACCGCGAGTGGCTGGTGGCCAACACCTTTGGCACGAAGGATGTGCAGCCCGAAAGCTCGCCAAAAAAAGCGGAGGATGAACCGAGATGGAGCTTGGTGGCCAGGGCCGGGATCGAACCGGCGACCTTCCGCTTTTCAGGCGGACGCTCGTACCAACTGAGCTACCTGGCCGGAAGGCGCCGGTCTTTCGACCGAGCAAGCCTTACGCCGCAATACTGCGACCCTGACGGGACTCGAACCCGCGACCTCCGCCGTGACAGGGCGGCGCGCTAACCAACTGCGCCACAGGGCCTTGCTTTCCTGCGTGCTCCGCGTTTCCGCGTTGCGTACCCCCAACGGGATTCGAACCCGTGCTACCGCCGTGAAAGGGCGGCGTCCTAGGCCACTAGACGATGGGGGCCTAATCCGAATTCCTCCGGGGTACTCGCAACTACGTTCCGTTGAGAGCTTCGATAGCTTAGGACACCACCGCCGGAAATCCCAAACGGGATCCCCCCGCCCAGCTCAGACCACCTGTCGGACCACCTGACGACGACCGTCCGACGGCAGGCAGTATTCTGTTGCTCCACGCCCCTATAGCTCAGTCGGTAGAGCTACGGACTTTTAATCCGCAGGTCCCAGGTTCGAGCCCTGGTGGGGGCACTGAAAAGGCCACAAGGTCATCATTTATTCATCGGGTATGGCGCGATCGAGAAGGTCCGCCACTTCCGTATGCACCTTCCCGCGGCGCATGTACACATCCTGAGTCATGCCCACTTTGGAGTGGCCCAGCTGATCGGCGCCGACCCTCGCGGACAGGCCGGCGTCGTCGATCAGAGTCGCTACGCTCTTGCGGAACGAGTGGCTCGTGACGTCGGGCACCCCGAGGTCGTCGCGTACCTTGCGCCACTGCTTGTTGAAGTTGTCCGGGTCGCGCCAGGTGCCGGCCGTCGACGGGAAGATCATCGGCTGCTCACCGAGGAAGTCGCGGCCACGTCGATCCTCCAGCGCAGCGACCGCGAACGCAGGCAGCGGCACTACTCGTATCGCCGAATCGGTCTTGCCGCTGTCGAGCCGCTTCAGCCCTTGCCCTTCTATCCGAGTGAGCTTGCCCGCGACGGTGGGTGTACCGCTTCGCCGAACGCTGGGCAGCGGCCAACGGGCAGCACGGTGTAGACAACCACGCGCTGATTCCCGGCACCCCACAGTGGTGCGCCCTCCCCGACGATGACGCCCGCAAGCTCCTCGCCCTGATCCTGGGCGGCGTCCGCGAAGCACTCAACCACGATGTCGTACAGGGACATCGTGCCGATGCCGGCCGCCAGATCGCCGACTCACAGAACTGGGCCACCCAGGCTAAGCGCGTCACCGGCCGCAGCGGCTCCTCCTACATTGCCCGGAAGGCAGCATCTTGAAAGACACCGAATTCTGGTCAGCAACAGAACAACTCAAGCTGATCCATCAATCGGCACGCGCGAGCTACGTCGCACCCTGGGCCCTCCTCGTCGCCATCCTCAACCGTGTCATCGCCACCACCGGACCGCACGTGATGCTCCCCGGCCCGCCGGCCCCGGCGTCACTGAACATGGGTGTCGTACTCGTCCGGCAAAGGCGTCACCGACAAGCTCAGCCGCGTCGTGTGGCCCGCCGACATTCACGAGGAAGGGCCTCGGCTCCGGGCAAGGGATCGCCGAGCTGTTCAAGGAACAAAAGAATCCTGAGGACCGGATCGACCGCGCGCTGATCACCGTGTCCGAGATCGACCATTTGACCGCCCTCAATGCCGGGCAGGGCAACAACACCCGGGCCGCAGTCAAGGCGGCACTGACAGGTGATCGGTTGGGCAGCAAGGGTGCATCCGCCGCCACCACGCGGGCGGTCCCGGCCGACTCCTACCGCCTCTGCTTGTCGATCAGTGCGCAGTTCGGCCACTGCGGTGTCCTCCTCGACGACGTGAGCGGCGGTACACCACAGAGGCAGATCTGGATGAACAACCAGACCTACGGCTACGGCCACGGCCTCACACCTCGCCCATACGGCAGCACCGGCAGCCCCACGGACCAGTCACGAGAATCACGTGCACGCTTGGTACAAGCCCGGGGACCCGAACGACATTGCCAGCGCGGGAGTCCCCTATATGCCGGGCGGGCCGGTCAGCAATGGCATGCCACAGGCAGCTCCGCTCACCGGTGGGCCACCGGCAGTGTCGCCTGCCTCGTTCGGCCCGTCGAGTCCGTTCGCGGGACAGGCTGGCCCGGGTGTCGCACCGGGTCAGGCGTATCCGTCGCACGGCGGGAATAGGGACAACGCAGTCGGCGGCTTGCCCCTGGACGCCGCGATGGCCGCGACCAGCGTCGCCGACATGATGCTCCCCGGCGCCGGTGCTGCAGCCAAGATCGGTATCCAGCTCGCCAGCCGCACGATCGGTTACGGCGCGCAGAATCTCGGTATCGCCGCCAACGCGATCGGCGAAACCCTGTCCCTCGGTGATAACCCGCGCGGCGGTATCGGCAACTCGTGGTTGGGGAAGCTCGCCGGCGGTCTCGCCGGCGCCGCACCTGCATTGCCGAACCTGGCTGGGAAGAAGCCGCCCGGCCCAATGGATCAGGTCGGTGGCGGACAGGGCAAGGGCGACACGACGATCAACCAGAACGACCAGAGCATCCACATCAAGAACGAGAAGGCGTCAGAGGATCAGACCGGCAAGGTCATCGCCGAGCAACGCGCCGCGATGTTCGCGCCGCCCGGACAGTCGGGCGGATGACCGGCCAGCAGTGCGAGACATGCGCTCACGTCAACCGTGGTCAACCTGACCACGGTCCCGGCCCCGACATCATCCGCGCCCAACGACTACTCCTGGCCGTGCTGAACCACGACGGTGACGCCGCGGTCCTCGTCGCCGAAGAGATGCACGACTGCCTCGACTGCCGCGGCCGACTCCTGTCGATGTTCCTGATGATGGCCGGCGGCCTCGTCACCCTCGTGACCGGCTCTCGCGAGAACGCGATCGAGTGTGTCGAAGAGGGGCTGGTGAGTGACCTAGACCCCGTCGCACCATTTCGGGGCTGACCCCTGAAATGAGTGCCCCGCCAAGACAGGGTTTGCAGACGCAACGAACCTTGCTGCTCGGTGGTCCGCCCTCAGCGGGGGCGGACCACCGAGCAAACTTGAGCACTCCTGACTCAATCGAACTTGAGTAGGCCAGACGCAAGCAATTTAATTTGCGCCGAAACAAAATGGAACTACAAGAATGTGATTAGCTAGATTCGACAGCTAGCACGCAGCGGGGATTCCCTGTGCCTCCGGTCGCGCTTCAACCGAGCTCAGCTCTCTGATGCTGACGTTGTCTACGACGACCGGATCGGGCTGGCTGGGGCTCTGCAGACCGAGCCCATCCGCGGCAGCGCGAACGGTGTAAACGGCCTCCGCGACTACTCCCTCAATCGGAAAATCGCTGGTAGTTGACATGCCGATAGTTAGGCGGTTGTCCGTAGGCGCGTACGTGAAGATGACGTCGCCCTGATGCCGCTCGTCCAGGACGGCGATGAACTTGTCGACAGCTCCGCGGCCTCCAGCCATGCTGAGGGCAATCTCAACCCAGTAGGTGGGCTTCGCCATGTTCATTTCCCTAGGCATGTCGTTTGCTCAATCATCCGCGCGTTCTGGTCGACGAGGTTCGGAATTGATGGCCACAATATAACTCTCGCTTGGTGTTGTGCAGGACAAGCGCATGTAACAAGTGCGTATTCCCCGGATCTCTCAGAGTATGCCCACCCAGCATCCCTCAGCCGCCTGAGCAATACCTGAACGTGACTTGGACACGTGTCAAGATCCGTCCATTCGGGCATGATCTTGCACTTTAGCGCCGAGGCGGACTCGTCAGAGTGAAGAATTCGCCGCCCTGGCCTTAATGTGCCGTGCGTCACATGCGCCCCTCGTGGATGCCGCCAGCGCCGCCTTTGTGGACCCGTTCGTCGCCACCACCACCCGCCCCACCGTCAGATCACTAGGCAAGCCGCCGGCGGAGATGCCCCCTACCTGACTGGGCGCCGCCTGCAGAGCGGCGATGGTCAATCGGGCGCCGACTCCCCGGAGGGTGAGTCCTGGAGGACGACCAGCTCTTTGAACAGTTCATCGACGGTGACCTCCTCGTTCGCCGCCGACGTGACGGGGTCTTCAATCCACTCTGATCCGTCAAGCGGCTGCTTGCCGGGAGTAAAAGCGTCCATTAGATGCACCGCGGGATAGAAGCCGCTCTTAGCGTCGCCCTCCAGCAACCCCAGTGATCTCAGCTTGCCCGTGTCATGCGACAGTGCACGGTCACCGACGTGGGCGTACATCTCGGCGAGCTCGGGGGTGAGGCGCCTAAGCCGCGACCGTGGCGTCGGTTGATTTTCCGGCAGGGACAGCAACAGTGTCCGACGGCGTTTTGACGTCTCGCCCTGGGTCTCGTATTGAAAGACCTCATGCACGTAGTTCACCCAGGCAACCTGGCGCTGCTGGATTTGAACGAGAGCGATCTGTTCGCGAAGCTGATCTACGAATCCATCTGCGGCGTAAGCGATTAGGCCAATAACGTCACCTTTCCGAGACGCTGCGTCTAGCTTCGAGTAATAGCGGTTGCGGGTGCGGTTGTAGTGGTCCGAAAGCAGACTGCTCGACACCCACGGTACCAAGTGCGAGTGTGCCAGGATCGCGCACTCCAACGCCCCCGCGGTGCGGCCATTGCCGTTGCCAAAGGGGTGAATCCATGCAATGTATAGGTGGCTGAGCACAGCCGCGTAGAAAGCCTGGAAGAACCTCTTGTCGGCGTCAAGGTTCTTGTCGAAAACGTGGTTCAGCATTTCGTTGATCCAGTCACACAGGCGCTCAACGAGATACGGAACGTCTTCAGGGGGAGCTGCACGGTAGACGCTGCCGACCAACAATTGCTTCGTTGTGTACTCGCCTGGCACAACGTGGTCGTCATCGGGAATCCCATCGAGGATCGCGCGGTTCTGAGTTTTCAGCCAATCTGGCGTGACACGCCACGACCCGCCTGAGCGCTGCGCCGCGACGTCGACGCCACGCAACACCCTCTCCATGTTCTCGACCTCTCGCTGCAGGTACTCCTGGGACGGCGGAAGATTGCGACGGTCCTCAAGAATCTCGGTCACCTCGGTCTCGGTCAACGTGTTCCCCTCGATCGCGGTCGTGGCCGAGACACCCTTGATGAGGTAGACCTGCGCGAGCTTCGCGGCCAGGCCAGGCTGCAGCGGAGTACCAGCCATATGGGCACACTTGGAGAACGCCTCGCCAAGACGTACGCTCAGCGTGTCGTACCTTCCGTCTGCAAATTCGAAGGTTATCCAGGGATGTGTGGTCTGATAAAGTTTGTCTCCCATCAGGCAATACTAGAAACTTCACTCATATTTGTCTAGAATTGCGTCCGAATGAGCGCCGGTTTTCGCGTCGGGCGAAACCTGCGTTCATGGTCACGATGCGCCGAGCAGGGAGCTCGACTCGAAAAAGGAGTGCCAGTGAAGACGTATCCAGTGACTGTGCGCCGTTCCGGTGGATGCGTGCAGATCGATTTCCCCTCACTCGGCAATGAGGCCTACGAGTTCGATCTCGAACATCTGGCCGATGCACCCGCTGTAGCGAGGGATCACATCGCAGAAGCAACAGGCGAGGCAACGTCTGACATCGCATTGGCCATCCAGTGGGCCGTCGCGCCACCGAGTCGGCTCCGCAACGTGCACGCACAGTTGAGGCTCCGACACTATTCCGTCGGGTCGATCGAATGGGCAGACAGCGGCGTCTGGAGATTCGAAATCGAGGGGGGTCCTGGACTCGACGGCGCCCGGGCCGCCGGTGTGATCGTGGGTGACGTTGGGGAAGACGGCCCGGACCGTGACCTATGGGCGCCTCAGCACGTGCAGTGGGCAACCAACCTGACGAACTACACCGGCAACGGAATGTACTCGCCGCCCGAACTAGCCGATCGGATCCTGACGACTATCGCCACCGACCACGGTGGCGACTGATCAGCCAAGCGATCTGAAGTGAGAGTGCCAGCTTTCGTTCCCATTGGCATATCCGGCTCCGCGTCCGCTCTGGCGATCGCTGCCCTTTTGCACGCAAGCAGATCGGCGATCAACTGGGGATCAGTGGCAGACTGGGCGGCTGCTGCCGGCTCAGTATTCGCGGCCTTCACTGCGCTGTACATCGCCACGACCGATCGACGCGAGCGTCACCGTGAACGGGCAGCAACGAGTGCGGAGCAGGCTACCCTCGTCATCTCGAAAGTCAGACAACCAGAGGGTCCCGACGGGTACTTCACCGTCGAGGTCTTCAACTACGGGGCACAAGCGGTGCTCGACCTAGCTTTCGATTCAGCACTGTTCGACGACCATCCCAAGGCTGTCGCCGAGGTCGACGAAGCGAGGCGGATGACCACGGTTCTCGACTGTAACCGCCAGCCTTACAGGTTCTTCGTGGTGTTCATCGACGCTGACAAGAGACCAGTCCTCGCGGGCAACGAGCGCGACGGCGATGGCCGAGTTATCCACACCCCTGTCGATCTGACAGCCGTGCATGTGTGGGTTCGCTTTCGAGACGCCGATGGCATCACCTGGCGCCGGTCAAGTACGGGCGGCATCGAACGGATTGGACTGAGGCACCGGTAATTCGTGGCGATTCCAGCCGCTGTGTTCGACCGGTCTCAGCCCTCGCAGGCGACGCCGTCTCCATCTCGAACCTGAGAATCCTTATAGTCAGGATCGCCCTGCGGAATGTTGTACCTGCCGTCCTTGTGCGCTTCGGTGCAGTTCTTGTACGGACCAGCGGCCTGCGCGGCGGGAGCGACGGCTGCGCCGGCAACTGCGATCAAAGTAGCGGCGATCAGCGCACGCACCATCGTGGATACCTCTTCGAACCTCGTCGGCTGGTGTGGGTGTTCCTGCCGTGGCGAGATCGCACGCTACAACGCTCCGAGGTGCGGTGATTCCAGAAGTCGTGCGTTGTCCGTTCTTCGGCTGACACTGTCTTTGAACCCGCAGCACATATTGACGGTCGCGACTATCGTGCGCGGTTATGAGCGCGCCGCCGGGCGACGAAACCGCCGACTACGACGAGGCGCTCCCTGGTGCCCAGACCGAGCTCGCCCCGTCAGCGTCGGAGACGGATGCGCACACCGCGTGGTCGCTCGACGACGGCCCGGAATGGAAGCCACCGTTCTGGTCGCCCGGCCGGATCACCGCGGTGGCAGCCGGGGCGAGCACCGCCCTCATCGCAACGGCCGCGGTCGTCGGGTTCCTGTATATGCGCGACCGCCTGGACGCCGTGCAGGTGCCGGCCGCCGACGCCACACCGACCAGCACCGTTGCATTGCCGCCCCCGCCGCTGCCCGCACCACCGCCGGTCACCATCACCACTGTGGTGGTCCAGCAGGCGCCGAAAACCATCACCAATGTAGCTCCCCCGCCGACTTGGGACAGGCCGACGCCGCCCGTCGTCTTTCCGTCAAAGCCGCCACTCGCAGGCCCGCTTCCAGACCTGATGCCTTACAACGCCGAGTTCCTCAGCAATCTGCGAGTGTACGGCTGGACGATCTGGAATGAGGCGGTGATGATCCAGCGTGGCCACGAGACATGCGCCATGATGCGGGATGGAGAGCCGCGTGGGCTCATCAGCCAGAAGCTGATCGGCGTCGAGCCTCAGCTGACGATGCAGATGGCGATGCAGTTCACCAACATCGTCACGTCGGCTTACCCGAACTGCCCGTAAGTCAAGGGGAAAGATAATCGCAAAAGCGAAGCACGGCAAGGAAAAGGCCGCTGAGCAAGTGGTTCAACCGCCAGGCAATGCCCCTGAACAGTTGTCTACCGAGCAGCTAGTCGCCGGCGCCCGTCGCTTACACGCGCGACTCGCGAGAAGCCTCGATGCCTCGGAAAATGGTGAGTCGGGGGCAATCGACGACATCGCCGCAGCGTTGCGAACAATTCTCGTGCGCGGCAGAGGCGACGACGTTCTTCGCCGACTATGTAGGCGGACGAAAATCGCTCAACCCCAAATTCTTGTGACCAGGCCCACTGCCGATAGCCGCAACGTCGTTTTCGAGTTTGGGGGCCTACCAGCCAGCCCACCGGAGACCGAGTATTCACAGTGGATGGATGTCGACGTTTGGGCGCGTGGAACTGCTCTCATCATCGCGGGTGGACGACCCCGAAAGAACACATGGGAGCAACTGATCACGCACTACGCCAATACATTCGGGGCGCACATGGGCGTTGAAGTCCCGTACGTGCTATCGGCAATGTCGCTGATGTCGACCACAATGGGCGGCAGGCAGCTCACACTCGGCGAACATTTGATCCACTGCGCGGGGATCATCGCGGAGGACGCGCTATTTCAAGCGCTGACCGAAGTGGACGGCCAGTCAATTGTGGTGCCGAATTCACGCCGCCGGGTGCTCAGCCCAATTACGGGGCTGTGTATCCGCATCGATCCGAGCGGTTTGCCAGGGTTCCATCTTGTTGTTGATGATGCATCGATCCCTAGGGCAGACAACGTCGTGCTCTTCAGGGCGAAAATCGAGGGACACTACTACCGGATTGCTACAGCAGACGCGATCGGCCAGCAGAAGAGAGTCAACTCAACACTGTTCTCCGTGCCAGTTCTGAAACGCGCGCTGGCGATTCCGCCTTGGTGGGACGAGCCAGACACCTCCGCGACACCCGACCCGCCCACTGAAGCTAAATGCTGACGCGCTGGGAGACGCGGGCACGCGGCGTTTGGCGTTAGCGATCAGCGCTCGTCGGGGCCGGTGGCGACCCGGCATCCGTCGGTAAGTGGTGGCCCGTACACCGTTGCACCGCAGCCGGGTTCGCGACACCGCCATGTGCGGTGGCCGCCGCGCTGATCGCAGGAGCATCCGGCGTGGCCGACGAGGACGCGGTTCGGGCCGAGCTGGTGGCCCGCTGGGCAGTGCGTCGGCGCCTGCTCAACCCAGCGCCCCCGGCGATTGCGGTAGAGGTCACCGAGGCGGGGCATGCGGGCAGCGTAGGGCGGGGTGCCGACAGGATGTCGGCTGGCGGCAATACCCTCAGCTCATGACCGCCAGTTGGCAGGAGCAGTACGCGCGAATGCAACGCTCACATCGACGACTCAAGGACGCACTCGCTCAGCGCACCGAACCCGGTGACCCGGACTATCCGCCGCTCGACGCGTTCTACCATTTCTGTTGCGACGCACTGCATTTCCGCGACTGGATTTCCAGTGACCTTCACGAGCATGCATCGGCGGCAGTCGAGGCGATCAACCAGCACACGGCGCTGTCGATCTGCTCCGATGTGGCGATCGGTGGCAAGCACCGGATCATGAGGCAGACGGCGCGAACGCCAGGCGGCCCATCGACGGCAGAGAGGGTAGGCGTGACGATAATGGCCCCTCTGGCAGGCTCCGACAGCGTTGGCTGGACCCAATACACAGTTCATGTCGACGCCGGCGACCACGGCACACTCGACGCATCACAGGTCGCGGACGACGCGATCGCCGCCTGGGACGCGTGGCTAACCGCGAGAGAGATCGCCGTGCCGTCGGCCTGATAACCAGCCAACAAATCAGGTCGACGCCTCGGCCGCCTTCCCAAACCGCTCATACGCACCCTGCCGCGAAGTCCCCAACGCAGCACCGATCAAGTCCCACGTATCCCCGGCAGCACACGCAGCAGCCACCGCAGCCACCAATTCGGCATCCGCTGCGGCCACAGCATCCCGCGCCGCGATAATCCGACGGAAGTGCGACGCATCACGCGCATCCTCCGGATTCACCTCGACAGCGTCGAGGAAATGTTCAAGCTCGTTCTGTCCTGCCTTCACCCTCGTCATGCTTCCCCACCCGACCTGCCGAGGCTGCGCATTTCCCGCAAAGTGTCGACACCCGCCTGGAATCAGGATCCTCGGACAGCCATCGAGTCTGATCTCGGCATCGCTTGATGACCCCGTCAGAATTCTTGAAGGGGGGGCCGGGGGGTTGGCTCCTGACCCCCGAATCAGGATTTCTCTCCCCCCGGGTGGAATGGTCGGAGGCCGGTAGGCCCTTGTCAGGGTCAACCCTGGAATGGGATCTTTTGGTGGAGCCGACAAAAAGGCTGGTGAGGACCATCTTCCCGGCGCCGGGAAAGAGCTGCGACACCCTCTACGTGACGCAGGTCGGGACCTCAGTGACAACCCAGTCTGTCGGCGCCGACAACGTGGCTGCCAGGACCTTATTTGACCCCCGTTGAGATGGACATCGCGTCCCACTCAAAATCCGCGGCCCTGCTGTCCGCCTGGCGGACAGCACTTCATCGATCCGCGCGGCTGGTCTCAGGGTTTGAGAGGGAGCCGAAACCACCGCTCAACGAGTCCAACCGTGGTCAGGTTTGACCACGGTCGCCATAGCAGGTCGGTGAGACATCATGATCCATGAAGACTTACTCACTCGACGAGGTCGTTGCCGAATGGGGCTTGACCGAAGATATGTCGGATCCGGTGCGGTGGTTGGCGAATCAGATCCGGGCGGGTCGGGTTCGGGCCCGGAAGATTGGTCGGTCGTGGCGGATGACGCAGGCTGATGTCGATGCGGCACTGGAGGTTTTCGCCTCAAAGCCTCCTCCGACAGCGGTTGCGGGACAGCCCGACGAGCTGCGGCGTGGGTTGTCGGCGGCCTCGCTTAACAGGCGCATTGGAGGCTGACGGTTCCTTGCCAACTCACTTGTCAGTGGTGCTGGCTAGCCTGTCCAGGGGTCAGGATCCCGATGCGCGATGGCGGCGCGATGCTGGCTTCTCAACATCAAAAACCTCGGGGCCCTGACCGTCTGACAGAAGCACATCGTTGGGCTTCCCTCGCGCGCTCTATGCCCCGCTGCGCGGAGCCGAAAACCCCGGCGTCTCAAATGTTGCATTTGCTACCCCTAGGTCCGGTCATAGATTGCGGGGTCGCGCCCACTCCGGTTCCCAGGAACGGGACATCATCCAAAGCATCAACGTCCTCTGCCCGTATCCGGTACTGCCGCCCGCTCCTGCCCACTGCGTAGGCGGGTAGTTCACCGGATTTCACGGCTTCCCGGATCGTTGCTGCCGAGACCTTCGCGTGCTCGGCAGCCTCAACAGCCATCAACCAAACAGTCATTGCCGCTCCAATCGAGTCGAGAGTCGCCCATCCTCATGCAAGATCATCTTGATTGCCGACCGCAGCCCTCTCGGGTCAGATTCTTCAGATGACACTTCAGTCCTACTCACTACAACACCTTGTCGATGCCGGCTTAGCTCCGTCAGTTCGATGGTTAGCAACCGGCATCAAAGACGGCCGAATCCCTGGCCGGATGATCGGCCGCTACTGGAAGAGCTGGCGGATGACGGATGAGGACTTGGCCGACTACCTGGAGGCAGCTAGACCCGCGGCGGTAGCCATTCGGCCAGCCACCGAGACTTCCGAGAAGGCGCCCGTTCCGGAGGAGTCGTGGGGTTTGATTCGATCGGGGTTATCGGCACGCAGCGCTCGCCGGTTGATCGACTAGCTGGAGACCAAACTCCAGCATCGGTTATTCATCGGTAATGGCCGGTATCTAGGCGATCCGAGCGAGTACCAACCGGTAGCGTTCAGTTATGTGATGCCCGCTCAGGTGTGGTTTTTGAGATTCGTCACGCTACATCGAGTTCTTTGACCCACAATTCCGCAGGTCCCAGGTTCGAGCCCTGGTGGGGGCACCACCCGATTCAGGCGCTGCGCGCCGTCGCGATCTCGTCGGCCAACGGCGCGACAGCGCCGATGATCTCGGCCACCAGCTGCTCAGGTACCCCTGCGGCGGTCAGGCTGTCCGACAGATGCCCGGCGACCAGAGCGAAGTGGTGCGGGGTGATCCCACGACCCTGATGGACCTGGCGCATGGGTGCGCCGGTGTAGGGGTCGGGCCCGCCGAGGGCGGCACCGAAGAACTCGGCCTGTTTGCCTTTGAGCCGGGCCATGTTCGTTCCGGTGAAGAAGCCCGCCAGCTCGTCGTCGGCGAGCACACGGACGTAGAAGTCCTCGACGACGGTCTCGATGGCCTCCGCCCCGCCGATCTGTGCGTAGATGCTCATACGTCAAGGACACCGCGTCGCCGTTGCCGCCCCGTTTCGGCGAGGTACCTGCCACGCTACAAGGACCTCACACCCTCATGCATGCGATTTCACCTGTCGCCGAACATATTTGACGACTCTCAGCCTTGACCGTGTTTCGGCTTGTGCCCGTTGGTATTTCCCTTGCCGTTACCGCCACCGCGATCCTTGGGCGGGCCCTGCTGGTCCGTGGGGACAGGCGCCGGTGACGGCGGCGGCACCACGGAAGTCGTTGGCGGCGAAGGCTCGGAGGTGGTCGAGCCGGCCGGCTCAGGGACGCTGGGCCGCGACGCGGAATCCACGACGAAGGCCAACACCACCATCACCACGACGGCGATGGCTCCGATCACCGCGATCACCGGCCGACGCCGCCGGCGCTGCCGCCGCGCCGGGACCACCCTCGTCGTCGGATCGACCGGTGGACTCTCCAAAACCCGGGTCGGCGGGCGCACCGGCAGCCCACCTGGCAACGCGGCACGCATCTCGGTGGCGCTGCCGAAGTCTCGCGCGAGTGCCCGCTCGATGACGTTCACCAGTGCGGGGTCGGCATCGGGCCGCAGAGCAGCCAGCGGCGCACGCAGCCCCTCGGAGATGGCGCGGACCAGTTCGGCGAGATTCTCCTGTGGGAAGGGCCGTCGACCGGACAGCGCTTGGTAGCCCACCACCCCGACGGCGTACAGGTCATCGGCCGCCGTCGCCGGCCGGGCGGCGATCCGCTCCGGTGACAGGTAGGCCATGGTGCCGATGATCTGGCCGGTCATGGTGTCCGCCGAATCGGCAAGCTTGGCGATTCCGAAGTCGGCCACCTTCGCCGTTCCGTCTTCGGTCAGCAGGATGTTCGCGGGTTTGATGTCGCGATGCAGCACGCCCGCCCTATGCGCCGCCGATAGCGCGGACAGCACCTGGTCGAGCAGTGCCCGCACCGCATGATCCGGAAGTGGGCCGTGATCGAGCGCGTCGGCCAGCGTCCGTCCGGACAGCCGTTCCATCACGATGTAGGGGGTGGTCCGGTATTCACCGACATCGTGCACCGCCACCACATGCGGATGACTCAGACCGGCCGCCGCACGGGCCTCCACGTCGAACCGTCGCCTGCTGTCCGGTTGTGCACTCAGCGGCGCAGAGAGCAGTTTGATGGCGACCGCACGACCCAGCCTGACATCCCAGCCCGAGTGAACCTCCGCCATACCGCCGCGGCCCAGCAGCCCCCGCAGTTCATACCGGTCGCCGAGAAGTTCCGGGCGCTGCATGCCCACCACGCTAACCTGCCCGCCGCCCAGCGGAATCGACGGTCAGACCAAGGCCAACCGATGGCAGCGCCCCGAAGCCTGCGTCTAGCCGGGCCCGGCCGCGTTCTTGTAGATCGTCGTCGCCTGATCCATCGCCGTCATACCGTTCTTCACATCGACGCTGATCGCCTGGACCGCCGCCTGGCCGCCCTCCGGAGTCAGCGTGTCGCACTTCGCCCCGGCCTGTTGGTAGCTGTCGACGGCACTCTGCAGCGCGGCCGTCATATCGCGCCGCGGGGCGGGCAGCATCGCCTCGATATCCCCGGCAGCCTTGGACAACCGGTCGCAGGAGGCCTGCATGGCGCCGAAGTCCTGCCCCTCGGCCGCCGCTTGCAGGCTCTTGATCGAGTCGTTGACGCGACCCAGGGCCGGCATGAACTTCGTCACCCACTGCTGGGTGGCGCCGGCCTGCACCTTCATCGACACCGTGGGGTTGGCCGACATCAGCGCCACGCCGGCCTGTGTCGGGACGGGAGCCCCCGCCGCGGTGATCTGCGTGGGCTGAGCCAGCACAACTCCGGCCACGATGGCGCCGGCGCCCACCGCGAAGACCGCCGAATACCAGACGCGCAGTGACGTGGACATCCTTCTCCTGACACAACTAAGGCCCCGTCGGAACTGTCAAGCAAAGGCTACGCGACGGTCCCGGCTCTGGCCAGCACGGTCATTTCGGTCCCTGGGCGCGGCCGCACCGATGGCCCACCACCCGCGATACCGTGGTCACGGCAGGTGTCAGATCGCACAGGCCCGGCCCGGCGCGTCAGCCAGGGTGGATGCCGAACCGCGGTCAGCAAATTGATTGACGCCTGCGCAACCAGGACGCACGACCGGACGATCGACAGTCCGCACGCCGCTGCGACGCCCCCGCAGTACGATTCAGCCCTGGTGTCAGCCGACCTTCGGGCAGTAGAAATTGGGGCTGTCGCGGTACTCGACCGGCGGCAGATTCCGTGCCGGGGTCTGCACCAGCGGCGAGTCCACCGGAATCCGGCCCGTCGCCCGGTCCATGGCGGAACGCTTCCGCGGATGCATCAATCTGCGCTTGGGACCGAACTTGGTGACCAGCGTGATCCCCGCGCACAGCCGGTCGTGCAGCCATTGCTGACGGGGCGACCAGGTGTAACCCATCAGGTCACGGATCGGCGGGTCGTAGAGCGCCACCGTCATGAACGTCAGGAACCGTTGCATGACCTTGAGGTTCTGCGCCCAGAGCCAATCCGGAATCCATTGCAGCGAAGGATGTTTGGGCATGGTCGACAGATCCATCACCTCACGCGCCGCATAGTTGTTCTCCAGTACGTTGCGGCACATGTGGTCCCAGTACTCCTGGAATTCCTCCCAGCTCTTGGGGACCGGCCGCATGCTCATCCCGTACATGCGGTACCAGGTGATGTGCTCGGAGAACAGCTGGCGTTTGTCGGCCTCGGTGATTCCGCCGCCGAACTTCTCGGCGGCCAGCAGGGTCGACTTGAAGAACGTCGCGTGCGCCCAGTAGAAGACCTCCGGGTTCAGCGCGCTGTAGCGGCGGCCCTGCTCGTCGACGCCCTTGATGCCGATGTGGTAATCGCGCACCTCGGCGCCGGTCTGTGGCGCCCGATAGCCGTCGAACACCACGCCGCCGATGGGATAGATCGACCGCATCAGCCGCGGGATCCGTTCCATGAAGAAGATCGAGTGGTCCTTCACCGCCGCACCCAGCTGTGGGTGCATGTTCTGCATCGAACCCGCCCAGGTGCCCTGGAACAGGCCGGTCCATTGACCGAAGTACTTCCAGGTCAACGAGTCCGGGCCGAGCGGGACCGGCGGCGCGTCATAACCACCCGCAGACACCGGGCAACCCGCGGCGAGTGCAGCATCATCGGCCGCCGGGCATGTCGGCGACGTCTCTTGTGCCACGGACGCCCTTTCCGTCAGGGGCAGCCATATTCTGACTACACTCGTTGTCACTATGGAGCTTAGGAGCAACGAGCCGTCCGGTCAACGACGAGGTCGCTGGTCGGGAGTTCCCCTGCGCGACCGTCAGGTGCTCCGGCGCAGCGAGCTGATCGCCGCCGGCGTCACGCTGCTCGGCGGGCCGGACGGGCCCAGCCTCACGGTGCGCGCGGTGTGCCGGGCAGCCGGTCTCACCGAGCGCTATTTCTACGAAAGCTTCAGCGACCGAGATGAATTCGTGCGCGCCGTGTACGACGACGTGTGCACCACGGCAATGACGGCGTTGGCGTCGTCGAGCACGCCGCGCGAGGCCGTGGAGGCATTCGTGGCCCTGATGGTCGACGATCCGACGCGGGGACGGGTGCTGCTGCTGGCCCCGGAGCGCGAACCGGTGCTCACCAGGTCCGGCGCCGACTGGATGCCCACGTTCATCGGGCTGTTGCAGAGCCGGCTGAGCCACGTGAGCGACCCCGCCCGCCAACAGATGATCGCCACCGGACTGGTCGGCGCCCTGACGGCCCTGTTCACCGCGTACCTGGACAACCGCCTGTCGGCCACCCGGCAGCAGTTCATCGACTACTGCAGTGACCTGGTGTTACGCCGCGCGGCGGCGCACTGACCCCGACCTACTGGTCGGGGGTGCTGACCTGCGCGAGATCCGCTTCCTGCTGGGAGGCGGCCTCCAGCTCGGCCTGCTTCTGCTCGGCCTCGGCCTTGGCGGCGGCCTCGTCGGCGGCAGCCTTCGCGGCCCGGCCGTCCGGGCTGGCGACCGAGGCACCGGGGTTGGTGGCAGTCGCGTACGAGCCTGCGCAGTTCAGATAGAACTGAACCTGGCTGGACACATGCACACCGTCGTTTGCGCTGGCGAAGGGCGCGGTCTGCGAGCGCGTGACGATGCAGTCGCCCTCGCTGAGCTTGTCCCCGACCCGCGCCGCCACGACGACCGTCTGACCCGCATCACTTGCCGCGGAGCTTGCATCGCTATAGGTCTGCCCGGCGTACGAATCGGCAGCGGCCACACCGGTACCGAAAAGCGCGGTGGCGGCCGCCAGCGCACCGACTGTGCCCGACCCCAAAACGATCAGCTTTTTCACGTGTGGCCCTACTCCCATTACTCAGGGTTTTGTTGTAATCGACAGAGCGTAACGTGCCTTGTAGTGGGCCGCATCCTTCCCGTCGACGTCGACGGGATTCGCAATCGTGTGAAAACCGTTACACGACGGCCCGGACCATGAACTTGATGTAACCGGAGTCCACAGATATATTGACTGCTACCAACAGGTACAGATAACTGGGAGCGAACGTGCCGCAAGATCTACCCGACGTGCAGTTGTTGCGTGAACTTGAGCCCGTCGTCGAACAGAACATCAACCGGCATCTGTCGATGCGCAAAGACTGGAACCCCCACGACTACATCCCATGGTCGGACGGCAAGAACTTCTATGCGCTCGGTGGTCAGGAATGGGATCCGGAGCAGTCCAAACTCTCCGAGGTCGCCCAGACCGCAATGGTGCAGAACCTGTTGACCGAGGACAACCTGCCCTCCTATCACCGCGAGATCGCGATGAACTTCACCATGGACGGCCCGTGGGGCTGGTGGGTGAACCGCTGGACCGCCGAGGAGAACCGGCACGGTATCGCCCTGCGCGACTACCTGCTGGTCACCCGCGCCATCGATCCGATCGAGCTGGAGGAACTGCGCGTCGAGCAGGTCACCCGCGGCTTCTCACCCGGCCAGAACCAGCAGGGCGACCTGTTCGCGTCGACCCTCTTCGATTCCGTCGTCTACGTGACGTTCCAGGAACTGGCCACCCGCGTCTCGCACCGCAACACCGGCAAGGCCTGCGAGGAGACCGTCGCCGACCAGCTGCTGGGGCGCATCTCCGCCGATGAGAACCTGCACATGATCTTCTACCGCGATATCAGCGCCGCGGGCCTGGACCTGGTCCCCAATCAGGCGATGAAATCGCTGCACCGGGTGCTGCGCAACTTCAAGATGCCCGGATACACGGTGCCGGAGTTCCGCCGCAAGGCCGTCATCATCGCCGTCGGCGGTGTCTACGACCCGCGGATCCACCTGGACGATGTCGTGATGCCGGTGCTGAAGAAGTGGCGCATCTTCGAGCGCGAGGACTTCACCGGCGAGGGTGCCCGGCTGCGCGACGACCTGGGGCTGCTGGTGCAGGAACTCGAGGAGACCTGCGTGAAGTTCGAGGTGGCCAAGGAACGCCGACTGGAACGCGAGCGCAAGATGGCCGAGAAGAAGGCGATGAAGAACCTGCTGGTGTCGACCTCCGCGGCAGGATGACTCTCACCACCCACCGTCCGACGTCGGCCCGATCCCTGCGGATCGGGCCGATCTCATTGCGTTCCCCCGTCGTGCTGGCCCCCATGGCCGGCGTCACCAACGTGGCGTTTCGCACCTTGTGCCGGGAGCTCGAGCAGGCCCGCGCCGGGACGGTCAGCGGCCTCTATGTCTGCGAGATGGTCACGGCCCGCGCGCTCGTCGAACGCCATCCGGTCACCCTGCACATGACGACCTTCGCGCCGGAGGAGTCCCCGCGGTCGCTGCAGCTCTACACCGTCGACCCGGACACCACCTATGCCGCGGCGAAGATGATCGTCGACGAGGGCATGGCCGACCACATCGACATGAACTTCGGCTGCCCGGTGCCCAAGGTGACCCGCCGTGGTGGCGGTTCGGCCATCCCGTACAAACGCCGGCTGTTCGGCCAGATCGTCGGTGCCGCGGTGCGCGCGGCCGAAGGTTCCGGCGTTCCCGTGACGGTGAAGTTCAGGATCGGCATCGACGACGCCCACCACACCCACCTCGATGCCGGCCGGATCGCCGAGCAGGAAGGCGCGGCCGCGGTCGCGCTGCATGCCCGCACCGCCGCCCAGCGCTATTCCGGTGCCGCCGACTGGAGTCAGATCGCGGCGCTGAAACAGCACGTCACCACCATCCCGGTGTTGGGCAACGGCGACATCTTCAACGCCGACGACGCACTGGCGATGATGGAACAGACCGGATGTGACGGAGTAGTCATCGGTCGCGGCTGCCTGGGCCGGCCCTGGCTGTTCGCCGAATTGTCGGCGGCGTTCACCGGCCGGCCGATCGCCACCCCGCCCACCCTCGGCGAGGTGGCCGACATCATGCGCCGCCACGGTGCCCTCCTGGCCGCGCACTTCGGCGAGGACAAGGGCATGCGCGATATGCGCAAGCACATCGCCTGGTACCTGCACGGCTTCCCGGCCGGCGCCGACGTCCGCCGGGCGCTGGCACTGGTCAAGACCTTGGACGAACTCGACGCGCTGCTCGGCGAGCTCGACGGCGAGGTGCCGTTCCCGCCCGCTGCGTCCGGCCCGCGCGGCCGTCAGGGCTCACCGTCCTCGGTGACGCTGCCCGAAGGCTGGCTCGACGATCCGGACGATCTCACGGTGCCCGAAGGTGCCGATGTGATGCATTCCGGCGGCTGAACCGACCCCTGACATAGTTGCGTCTGAAACGATATTGAGATGGCCCTGTCACTTCCTCGGGCTGGCTGACGCTCAGGTTGTCTCAGTACGATGAGGGCCCACTTCACCCCTTCCGGCTGGCGGAAGGGGGTACCGGGCTGCTAGACAACAATGCAGCCCCCACGACCACGCGTGTGCAACGGCGCGCACGTCCCCGCGAACGTCGAAGGCCGGTACGACATGAGTGACGGCGACAACGCCACTCCCGGTCTTTGGGGTCCCGCGGAGCCGTCCGATCAGGACGGCACGAAGCCTTCACAGGGCTCTCAGCGACTTACCCGATCGACCCCGCCGGGACCAGGTGCCGCGCCGTGGGAGCGCGCCCAGGGTGTGCTGCCGCCCGATCGACGGCCTGACGTGGAAGGCACCGGTAACCACACCGACGGCGTCGCCGTTGCCGACCTGATCGCCAAGCTCGCCAACGAGTCGGGCACCGGCGGCCGTCGCCGGCGCCGCCCCGCACCCCAACCGACGGCACCCGAGCCGACCGTGGAGGAACAGGCCGCCGCGACCCCCCTGCTCGAAGACGACCCCGTCGCGCCGGCGGACACGGGCGCTACGGGCGATTCGGACACCGAGGTCATCCACATCGCGTCGGCCTACGCCTCCGATTACACCTCCGTACTTCCCGATCTGGCCCTGGCTCATCCGGACCGACCGGCCCACATCACCGCCGCACCTGCGGCTCCGCGGGGCACCCACCGCCGGGCCCGCATCATCGGCCGGGTCGCCGCGGCGCTCATCGCGGTATGCGCGCTGGCACTCACCGGTGGGGCCTGGCAGTGGCAGTCGATGAAGAACAACAGCCTCAACAAGGTGTCCGCACTGGACCTCAACTCGCGCGATATCGTCGACCCCACCGCCCAGTTCGGGGACGAGAACTTCCTCATCGTCGGTGTCGACAGCCGGATCGGCGCCAACAGCGATATGGGCGCGGGCAGCACCGACGACGCCGCAGGCGCACGCTCGGACACCGTCATGCTGGTGAACATCCCGGCCAACCGCAAACGGGTGGTGGCGGTGTCGTTCCCGCGCGATCTCGCCATCACGCCGATCCAATGCCAGGCGTGGGATCCGTCCACCGGGAAGTACGGCCCGGTCTATGACGAACAGACCGGCGAATACGGTCCCGACGAGGTCTACACCGAGACGAAGCTGAATTCGGCGTACGCGTTCGGCGGCCCCAAATGCCTGGTCAAGGTCATCCAGAAGCTGTCCGGCCTGTCGATCAACCGGTTCATGGCCGTCGACTTCGCGGGCTTCGCGAAGATGGTCGACGCCCTCGGCGGGGTCGAGGTGTGCAGCACCACCCCGCTGGAGGATTACGAACTGGGCACCGTGCTGTCCACCGCCGGTCGGCAGATGGTGGACGGGCACACCGCGCTGCAGTATGTGCGGGCCCGCCAGGTCACCACCGAGGTCAACGGTGACTACGGCCGCATCAAACGCCAGCAGCTGTTCCTGTCCTCGTTGTTGCGGTCGCTGATCTCCAAGGACACGTTCTTCTCGCTGAGCAAGCTCAACAACGTCGTCAACATGTTCATCCAGGACAGCTACGTCGACAACATCAAGACCAAGGATCTGGTGGACCTCGGCCAGTCCATCCAGGGTGTGAACGCCGGGCGGATCAGCTTCATCACGGTGCCCACCACCGGGCAGACGGACTCGGACGGGAACGAGCCGCCGCGCACCGACGACGTCCATGCGCTGTTCGACGCGATCATCAACGACGATCCGCTGCCCGAGGAACGCAACGCCGACAACACTCCCGTCCCGCAGACCCCGGAAGCGCCGAGCGCGCCCGCACCGGGCACCGCCGAGGTGGTCGACGCCGTGGCCACCGACCCGAGCCTGGTCACCGTCCGGGTGTCCAACTCGACCGGCGAGAACGGCCTGGCCGCCGACGCCGCCTCAGCCCTGCAGCAACACGGTTTCAACGTCGACGCTCCCGACGACTATCCGGGGCCGCTGAACTCGACGACGGTGTTCTTCGCTCCGGGCAATGAGCAGGCGGCCGCGACCGTGGCGTCCTCGTTCTCCAACGCCACCATGGAACGGACGACGGGCCTGGGCAGTGTGGTGCGCGTCGTGCTGGGCTCGGACTACCGCACGGTGACCCCACCGCAGCCGAGTGGCTCGGCGGTGCAGGTGCATCTGGTCCACGGCGTCGCCACCGAGCCGACGCGCCTGCCCGAGGACCTGACCGTCACCAACGCGGCCGACACGACCTGCGAATAGCCGCACACCGCCGCCTGCGGCCATTCATCGCGAGTTCACCTGCGGCATCGTGACGATCCCGCATCGCAACCGTAGGCTTATCGCCATGCGTACCGCGTACCACGAGCAGCTTCAAGGCCTGAACGATCGACTGGGCGAGATGTGCGGCCTGGCAGGTCAGGCGATGGAACGCGCCACTCAGGCCCTGCTCCAGGCCGATCTGGTGCTCGCCGAGCAGGTGATCACCGACCACGAGCGCATCACCGAGATCAGCAAGGAAGCCGAGGAAGAGGCGTTCGTCATCCTGGCACTGCAGGCCCCGGTCGCCGGCGACCTGCGCGCGATCGTCAGCTCCATCCAGATCGTCGCCGACGTCGACCGGATGGGCGCGCTGGCCCTGCATGTGGCCAAGATCGCCCGTCGCCGCCACCCGCAGCATGCGCTGCCCGAAGAGGTGAACGGCTACTTCGCCGAAATGGGCCGGGTTGCAGTCGAATTGGGCAACAGCGCCCAGGAGGTGCTGCGCACCCTGGATCCGGAGAAGGCGGCCCAGATCCGCGAAGAGGACGATGCGATGGATGATCTGCATCGCCATCTGTTCTCCGTCCTGATGGACAAGGAGTGGCGCCACGGTGTCACCTCCGCCGTCGATGTGACACTGCTGAGCCGGTTCTATGAGCGCTTCGCCGACCACGCGGTGGAGGTGGCCCGCCGGGTGATCTTCCAGGTCACCGGTGAACTGCCGGCCGACGACGAGGCCACCCCGCGCTGAGCGGTTCCCCTTCGCTACGCTCGCCGGGATCATTCCCCTTCGCTACGCTCGCCCCGCGATCATTCCCCTTCGCTACGCTCGCCCCGGGACGATGCGCACCCCCTCCTTGCGTGCGGCCAGCAGATCGCGCAACACCGTCTCCAGCACCTGCAGATCCGCATTGCTGTAGCGCTGCAGGAATTCGCGCATCCCGCGGTCCATCTCGTCGTGCAGTTCGCCGTGCGCGGCGGTGACCAGCTCCCCGTCGGCGGTGAGGCCGAGCGCGATCTCCTTGCGGTTGCCGGGCACCGGTGTGCGCTCCACCAGCCCGGCCTCGACCAGGCGCTGCACGTGTTTGGACACCGTCCCCTTCAGCTGACCCGACCGCGCGGCCAACCCGACCAGACTGAGCGGGCCGTCGGCGATCGCGGCCAGCAGGTGCATCGACAGGGTCGGTAGCGCGCGGACGGTACCCTCCAACCGCTTCGGGCAACGGGCGGCGATGAAATCGCGCTCCGGGTCACCGTCCTCATCGGTGTCGAACTTGTCGCCGACAGCGCCGATCAGCGCGTTGATCGCGTCGACCAGGGCGGCCTTGGTTTTCATGGAAACAATCTTGCCATCCCGGCCCCGTCGGCATACATTGTTTCCATAGAAACTATTTCTACCGAAACTCGAGGAGCGCCATGAAAGCAGCCGTTGTCACAGCATTCGGCCAGGTTCCCGCCTACGCCGACTTCCCCGATCCACAGGCCGGCGAGGGGACGGTGACCGCCACCGTCGAAGCCTCCGCACTGACGAATCTCACCAGGGGATTGGTCAGCGGAAAGCACTACGCCAGTGGCGAACTCACCCTGCCCACCATCCCCGGCTTCGACGGGGTGGCGCGCCTACAGGACGGGCGACGGGTGTACACCGGAGCGGTCGCACCCTACGGCATGATGGCCGAGCGCACCCTGATCAGCACCCACGGCGCCGTCGAGTTGCCCGCCGCCGTCGATTCCGTCACCGCGGCCGCCGTCCCCAATCCCGGCATCTCGGCGTGGACGGCACTGGAACATGCGGCGGCACTGCGCCCCGGCCAGCGCGTACTGGTGCTCGGTGCCACCGGCGTCACCGGCTCGATGGCGGTGCAGCTGGCCAAGACGGTGTTCGGCGCGGGCCGTGTGGTCGTCGCCGGCCGCGACACCGCCCGGCTGGACTGGCTGCGCACCGTCGGGGCGGACGAGGCGATCGCACTGGGCGAGGACGACCTCAGCGCCCGGGTGTCCGCGCTGCACGCCGAGCAGCCCTTCGACGCCGTGTTGGACTACCTGTGGGGACAGCCCGCCGAGACGGTGCTTTCCGCCCTGGCCGCGAGCCACCCCTCGGCGCACTATCACGCCACCCGGTTCATCCAGATCGGATCGATGGCCGGACTGACCTTGACGCTGCCCGCCGGAATCCTGCGCGGTACCGGCATCGTGCTGTCCGGTGTCGGCATCGGCAGCGTCCCGCCCGAGGTGCTGGCGCGGGTGCGCACCGAGGCGTTGCCCCGGTTGTTTGACATGGTCGCTACCGGCACCCTCGAATTACGCACGGCCACAAGGCCCTTGGCCGAGGTAGCGCAGGCCTGGACCGCCGCCGAACCGTCCGGTACCCGGGTCGTGCTCGTCCCCTGAGTGGCTCGCTCTAGCCGAAGCGGCCCGAGATGTAGTCCTCGGTGGCCTTCTGCGTCGGGTTGGAGAAGATCTTCTCGGTGTCGTCGATCTCGATCAGCCTGCCGGGCTTGCCCGTTGCTTCGAGATTGAAGAACGCGGTCTGGTCGCTCACCCGGGCGGCCTGCTGCATATTGTGCGTGACGATCACGATGGTGAAGTCCTGCTTCAGCTCCGAGATCAGGTCCTCGATGGCCAGTGTGGAGATCGGGTCCAGTGCGGAGCAGGGCTCATCCATCAGCAGCACGTCGGGCTGAACGGCGATGGCGCGGGCGATACACAGCCGCTGCTGCTGACCACCGGAGAGGCCGCCACCCGGCTTGTCCAGGCGGTCCTTCACCTCGTTCCACAGGTTGGCGCCCTTGAGCGAACGCTCGCAGACCTCATCGAGGGTCTTCTTGTTGCGCACGCCCTGCAACTTCAGGCCGGCCACCACGTTGTCGCGAATGGACATGGTGGGGAACGGGTTCGGGCGCTGGAACACCATGCCGATGGTCTTGCGCACACCCACCGGGTCGACGCCGGCACCGTAGATGTCCTCGCCGTCGAGCAGCACCGAGCCCTCGACACGGGCGCCGGGGATGACCTCGTGCATGCGGTTGAGGGTGCGCAGCACGGTCGACTTGCCACAGCCCGACGGGCCGATGAACGCCATCACGCTGCGCGGCTGAACCGACAGCGAGACGTCGGACACCGCGTGGAATGCCCCGTAGTAGATGTTGACGTCTTTGAGATCAAGCCGTTTTGCCATGGCAGTTCACTCCTCTAAACCTTCTTGGGGGCAAAGATCTTGGCGACGAGTCGCGCGCCGATGTTGAGTACGGCGACCAGCAGGATCAGGGTGAGCGCCGCTCCCCACAGCCGGTCGGTGGGCACCGGGTTGGCGCCGGCGCCGGCCGAGATCTGGTCGTACATCATGCCGGGCAGCGATCCCATGAACCCGCCGAACATGTCGAAGTTCATCGCCTGGGCATAGCCCACCAGGACCAGCAGCGGTGCGGTCTCCCCCATCACGCGGGCCAGGGCCAGCATGACACCGGTGACGATGCCCGACAGTGCCGTCGGGATGACGATCCGCATGATCGTCTTCCATTTCGGCACGCCCAGTGCGTAACTCGCCTCGCGCAGGTCCATCGGGACGATGCGCAGCATCTCCTCGGTGGCTCGCACGATGACCGGGATCATCAGCAGCACCAGCGCGAGCGACACCGCGAAGCCGGACCGCTCGAAGCCCAGCGTGGCCACCCACAAGGCGTAGATGAAGAGCGCGGCGACGATGGAGGGCACACCGGTGAGGATGTCCACCATGAAGGTGGTGAGCTTGCCCAACCGGGTGCCGCCGCCGTACTCGACGAGATAGACGGCCACGAACACGCCGATCGGGATCGAGATCAGCGAGCAGACCAGGCCTTGCAACAGCGTGCCGACGATCGCGTGGTAGACGCCGCCGCCGGCGCTGAACGTCGTCATCCCGGCTTGGGAGTTGGTGAACCACGTCGGCGCGCTGATGGCCTTGAAACCCTTGACGATCACCGAAAAAAGCACCCACACCAGCGGTACCAGGGCCACCAGCACCGACCCTGTCACCAGCACCGTCGCCACGTTGTTGGTGACCTTGCGGCGCGCACTGACACCCTGGAAGGCGGGCGCCTTGACCGGCTTTTCCAATGTGGAGGTCATGACTTTGCGCCCCTTCCGGCCACCGCGGCGCGGGCCAGCGAGTTCACGATGAAGGTCAGGATGAACAGCACCAGGCCGGCGGCGATATAGGCACCGGCCTTGTACTGGTCGTTGAATTCGCTTGCGGTGGCGGCGATCTTGCTGGCGAAGGTGTAGCCACCGTCGAACAGCGACCATCCGAACGCGGTCTGCGTGCCACGCAGGATGATCAACAGCGCGATGGTCTCACCGAGCGCACGGCCGAGGCCGAGCATCGCACCGCTGATGTAGCCGGACAGACCGAACGGCAACACCGTGGTGCGCACGACCTCCCAGCGGGTGGCGCCCAGCGCCAGCGCGGCCTCGATCTGGCCGCGGGGCGTCTGCATGAAGACCTCGCGGCTGACGGCGGTGATGATCGGCAGGATCATCACCGCGAGCACGATGCCCGCGGTGAAGATGGTGCCGCCGCCGGCCACCGACGCGGTTCCGGTCTTGAACAGGAACAGCCAGTTCAGGTTCTCGTTGAGCCAGATCGCGAAGGGCTTGAGCACCGGCGCCAGCACGTACAGGCCCCATACGCCGTAGACGATGGACGGCACCGCCGCGAGCAGGTCGACCATGTAGGCCAGCGGGCCGGCCAGTCGCTTCGGGGCGTACTGGGTCAGGTAGATCGCGATACCCAGTGCCACCGGCATGCCGAGCACGAGGGCGAACAGCGACACGAAGACCGTCACCTGCAACAGGTCGAAGATGCCGAAGTGCATCGCCGAGGTGTCGGTGGTGACCCAGTTGCCGCCGTAGGTGAAGAAGTTCTCTTTGTTGCGGGCCAGCGCGGGGATGGCCCGCCACAGGAGGAACACCCCGATCGCCGCGATGAGCGCGACGATCAGGATGCCCGATCCTTCGGAGAGACCACGGAAAATGCGGTCTCCCAAGCGTACTTTCGCACCCTTGGAGGGGTTGGTGGAGATGGGCTCCGGCGCCGGGATGGGTGAGGCGATTACCTCACCCGATCCCGCGTCGGCTGGATTAGGTGTCGTCACTGTTATCCCGTCAGGGACCTGGTTGGTCATCGGTCCGCAAGTCCATCCTCACCGCAATTGTGGTTACGCGCCAGCCGTCAGGAGATCGCCGAAACGGAGGCCAGCAGGCGCTGCTTGAAGCTGTCCGGGAGGGCGACGTAGCCGGCCTGGGACAGGCTGGCCTGGCCCTGGTTGGCCGACACCGTGAGGAAGGACTTGACGGCCGCAGCGGTGTCGGCGTCGTAACCCTTCGAGCAGACGATCTCGTAGGTGGCCAGCATCAGCGGGTAGACGCCGGCGTCCTTGGAGGCGTACAGCGCGTTCAGATCCAGGGTCAGATCCTTGCCCTCGCCCTTGAACTTGGCGGCACCGACGGCCTTCGCGGTGGAGTCATCGGTCAGCGCCACGGCACCGGCACCGCTGTCGATCTGCGCGGTGTGCAGGTTGGCTGCCATGGCCGGGCTCTTCTCGACGTAGCCGATCGACCCGGGGGTGGCCTGAATGGCCTGCACGACACCGGAGGACTTCTGCGCACCCTCACCGGCGCCACCCTGGAACTCCTTGCCCGCACCCTTGGTCCACGCCTGCGGCGCGGCGGCGGCCAGGTACTTCTGGAAGTTGTCGGTGGTGCCCGAGGAATCCGAGCGGTAGATCGGCTTGATGTCCGTGTCGGGCAGCGTGGTGCCCGAGTTCAGCGCGGCGATGGCCGGGTCGTTCCACTTCTTGATCTCGCCCTGGAAGATCTTGGCGAGCACCTCGGGGTTCACGACGAGGTTGTCGACACCCTCGATGCTGTAGGCCAGCGCGACGGGGCCGAACACCAGCGGCAGGTTCCAGGCGTCGTTGCCACCGCAACGCTCCTTGGCCTTGGTGATCTGATCGTCTTTGAGCGCCGAGTCGGAGCCGGCGAAGTCGACCTGCTTGGCGATGAACTGGTCCACACCCGCGCCGGAGCCGGTCGGGTTGTACGCCAGGGTCTTGCCCGAGCAGACCTGTCCCCACACCTTGTTGAACTCGGCGATCGCGTTCTGCTGGGCGGTCGAGCCCTCGGCGGTCAGGCTGTTCTTGCCGGCGCAGTCGGCGGCGGAGGCGGCCGAGCTGCCGGAGGCGGCCGACGAAGAAGAGGAACTGCCGGAGTTGTTATCGCTACCGCACGCGGTGAGCGACAGTGCGGCGACGGCAGTCATGGAGAGCGTCGTGCCAAGGACCTTGCCAAAGCGATTGAGCTTCACTTATCCCACTTTCGGTTGACGGCTTCAGGCTCTCCGGCAACGTATGCGGTGGTAGTGGACTCTTAACGGATGGAAAGTGAACGGAAGGTGAATAGGTCCAGGGGGTTCACAGGATGCTGAGAAAGGCCTTCGAGCAGCCCGCGCAGCCTAGATTCCGTAGGCGACATCGGTGCTGAACACCGTGAAACCCAGCCGCTGGTAGGTCTTCACCGCCGCGGTGTTGTCCCCCTCCACATAGAGGGTCACCTCGGCGCCGGGACCCAGCCGCTGGGCCAGGTGGTGCAGGCCCACCAGCGTCAGCACCGCGCCCAACCCGCGGCCCTGCGCGGCCGGGTCGACACCCACCACATAGACCTCGCCCAAACCTCGGTCGTGCACGTCCCCGCCGGGCGCGGAATGGATTTTCGTCCAGTGGAAACCCAGCAGCCTGAAACCACCGCCCGAGTCGCTGCGCTCCAGCCCGCCGGAGCCCTCGAACACCATGAACAGCCCGGCCGGGTCGAACCAGCTCTCGCCGCGACGCTCGGCGATATCGGCCTCGGTCCACCCACCCTGCTCCGGATGCCAGGCGAACGCGGCGTTGTTCACGCGCAGCAGCTCCGCGTCATCGGACGGTCCGGCGTAAGTCCGTAAGCCGTCCACCGCCGGAAGCGCCGGCAGGTCGGCCAGGCCGCGGCGCATCTGGAGCAGCTCACGCTTGGGAACCAGCTTCAGCGCGGCGGCCAGCGCTTGAGCCGGTTCCAGGTTGCCGTGCGCCCAGACCCGGATATCGTCTCCGGACTCGGCCAGACCGGTGCGCGCCAGCGCGGACCCGATACCGCGCCGCCGGGCCTGCGGGTGCACCACCAGCTCGGCCATGGCGGGGGCCAGGTTGAGGTAGCCGACCAGTTCCCCGCCGTCGAGGGCGAGCAGGTGGCGGGTGTCGTCGCGCGAAAGCTCGCGCAACACCTGATCACCGACCGGCGCGACGCCGTCGTGGGCAGTGGCCGCGTCGATCAGCGCCGCGATGCGCTGCTGTTCGGATACCGGCAGTCCGGTCTGCCACGAGATCACTGACTGTGCAGCGGATCGAACGCCTCGGACGCCGAACCGAAATCGTCGTCGTCGAACACGTCGTCGTCGTCCGCTTCGGGTGCCGGGGCCCGGCCTCGAGCGGGACGCACCGCTTTGTATCCGACATTGCGCACGGTGCCGATCAGCGATTCGTATTCGGGACCGAGCTTGGCCCGCAACCGCCGCACGTGCACGTCCACCGTGCGGGTACCACCGAAGAAGTCGTAACCCCACACCTCCTGCAGCAGCTGTGCCCGGGTGAACACCCGCCCGGCGTGCTGCGCGAGGTACTTGAGCAGCTCGAACTCCTTATAGGTGAGGTCGAGCGGGCGGCCACGCAACCGCGCGGTGTAGGTACCTTCGTCGATGACGAGCTCACCGAGGGTGACCTTGCCCATGCTCTCCTGGTCGGATACCCCGCCGCGCCGGCCGACCAGCAACCGCAGTCGGGCGTCGATCTCGGCGGGCCCCGTGCCGGGCAGCAGAATCTCGTCCAGGCCCCACTCCACGTTGACCGCCACCAAGCCGCCCTCGTTCACCACGGCCACCACCGGGATCGATGTTCCGGTGGTGCCCAGCAGTCGGCACAGCCCCCGGGCCGCCGCCAGATCGGTGCGCGCGTCGACGATCGCGACGTCGGCGGTACTTGCCTCCAGCAGGGAGGAAACCTCAGTCGGTGCGGAGCGAACGTTGTGTGCCAGAAGGGACAATGACGGCAGCACGGACTCAGGATTCGGGTCTACGGTGAGTAGCAAAAGCTCCAAAAGGCCCTCCGGCGCCCCAGAGGATTCCCAGGACAACGTTGTCGAAGGTCATCTTCCAGATTCATGGCTGACACGTGGTCGTTACGACCGACGATGCGTTAACGATAGCGTGCTACCTGCTGATTAGCTGAGTTGAACGGAGCGCCGCGAACTCCGGGCCCCGCCGGGTACGCCAGAATGTCCGGGTGCGCAAACTGCTCGCCGGTCTCATCGCGACTCTCACCACGCTGGTGCTGGGAGCCGTCGCTGTCGATTTCGGCGCGGCGATCTACGCCGAATACCGGTTGGCCCGCAGCGTTCGCACCGCCGCTCACCTGCCCTTCGATCCGTGGGCCAGCATCCTGAGCTTCCCGTTCATCTCCCAGGCCGCCAACCACCGCTATCGGGAGGTGGAGATCCGGGCCACCGGGGTGGACCACCCGATCACGGGCAAGGTTTCGCTGGAAGCCACGCTGCACCGCGTCGACCTGCACGACTCGTCCTGGCTGATCGGTCCGGATGCCACCCTGCCGGTGGGCAAGCTGGAAAGCCGGATCATCATCGACTCCAGGCACGTCGGCGATTTCATGGGCATCAAGGACCTGCAGGTCGAGGCCCCGCCGCGGGAGTCCAACGACGCGACCGACAACACCACGGAATCGGGCATCTCCAGCGGCGACGGGCTGGTGTTCACCGGCACCCCGGCCGCCGCCGGTTTCGACAAGCGGGTCAGCGTCTCGGTCGATCTCACCCTCGACGGCCCGAACCAGACCACCCTGGTGTTCACCCCGACCAACGTGCTCACCGGACCCGGCACCGCCGATCAGGCCGTACCGCAGGACCGCACCGCCGCGGTGCTGGCGGCCTTCACCTCGCAGGTGCCCGGCCAGAAGCTGCCCTTCGGTCTGACGCCCACCTCGGCCGGAGTCCGCGGATCAGACATCATTGTGGAAGGCATCACCGAGGGAGTAACCATCACACTCGACGGGTTCAGACAGTCATGAACAGTTCCATGGCCCTGGTCATCGTCATGGTGATCGCCGTGCTGGGTCTCGGCTACATCGTCGGGCGCCTGATGACACTGCGGGCCGGCATGCTGCGCGCCGCGGCCGAGGACGCCCCCACCGAGGATGTCGACACCTCCGATCTCGGGCTGTCCGGCACCGGACCCACGATCGTGCATTTCACCGCCGTGTGGTGCGGGCCGTGCGCCGCTGTGCGCCGCGTGGTCAGCCAGGTCTGCGCCGAACTGCCCGCGGTGGCGCACGTCGAGATCGATATGGACGCCAATCCGGCCGCCGCCCGGCGCCTTTCAGTGCTGTCACTGCCGACGACCTTCATCTTCGATGCCCAGGGCCGGCAACGCTTCCGCGCAACCGGGGTTCCCAAGGCCGCTGACCTGCGCTCGGCCCTGGAGCCACTATTGGCTTGACCGCAGGGTCAACAGGTATTGTGTGCGACGTGTCCGCCCGCCTTGAGCTGCTGCTCACCAAGCGCCGCGCAGTCGATCTGTGCCGCGTCGCGGGTTGTTGCTGTTGTTGTTGTAGCTGCTGAGTAGCCGCGCTTCTCTCTGCGCCGCGCTCGGGGCCAGGCCACCAGGCCGGAATGTGCCCCTTCAGCCCCAACCCCAGCCCAGCAACAGGAGCACAGATATGTCCACCACCACCAGCACCATCACGAATCAGGCCCTCGACCAGGTCGATGTCCGCGGTCCCCGCTTCGTCGCCTGGGTCACCACCGGCGTGCTCATCGTCACGCTGCTGGTGTCCGCGATCAGCGTGCCCGCCGCGGCGGTCATCCTCGCCCTGCAGGCCGTGGTCTTCGCCATCGGCGCGGTACGGGGCCCCCGTCAGCACCCTTACGGCCGGGTGTTCGCCGCGCTCATCGCACCGCGACTGGGCCCGGTCACCGAGAAGGAACCGGTGCCGCCGCTGAAGTTCGCCCAGTTGGTCGGCTTCCTCTTCGCCGTCGTCGGCGCCGCGGGCTTCGCTTTCCAGGCGGCGCTCGGCGGGCCGCTGCTCGGCCTCATCGCCACCGCGTTCGCCCTGTTCGCGGCGTTCCTGAACGCAGCCTTCGGCATCTGCCTGGGCTGCCAGATCTACCCGTTCGTCGCTCGCCTGCGACGTGCAACTCCCGCCACAAGCCGATAACCGAAAGGAATCACTCCATGGCACGCTCCGACGTCCTGGTCTCCACCGACTGGGCCGAGAGCAATCTCGACGCGCCGAACACCGTCTTCGTCGAGGTCGACGAAGACACCTCGGCCTACGAAGGCGGTCACATCGCCGGCGCCGTCCGGCTGGACTGGAAGACCGAGCTGCAGGACCAGGTCAAGCGTGACTTCGTCGACCAGCAGCAGTTCTCGAAGCTGTTGTCCGACAAGGGAATCAGCAACGACGACACAGTGATCCTGTACGGCGGCAACAACAACTGGTTCGCCGCGTACGCCTACTGGTACTTCAAGCTGTACGGCCACAACGACGTCAAGCTGCTCGACGGCGGGCGCAAGAAGTGGGAGCTCGACGGGCGCCCCCTGGTGACCGAGGTACCCACCCGCCCCGCCACCTCGTACACCGCCGCGGCGCCGAACAACGACATCCGCGCCTTCCGCGACGAGGTCATCGCGGCCATCGGCGAGAAGAACCTCGTCGATGTGCGCTCCCCCGACGAGTTCTCCGGCAAGATCCTCGCGCCCGCGCACCTGCCGCAGGAACAGAGCCAGCGCCCCGGCCACATCCCCGGCGCCATCAACGTGCCGTGGAGCAAGGCGGCCAACGAGGACGGCACCTTCAAGTCCGATGAAGACCTGGCCAAGCTCTACGCGGCGGCCGGCCTGGACGGCGAGAAGGAGACCATCGCCTACTGCCGCATCGGCGAGCGTTCCTCGCACACCTGGTTCGTGCTGCAGGAACTGCTGGGTCACCAGAACGTCAAGAACTACGACGGCAGTTGGACGGAATACGGCTCCCTGGTGGGCGCCCCGATCGAGTTGGGAAGTTGATATGTGCTCTGCACCGAAACAAGGTGTGACGCTGCCGGCAGGCGTCGACCTGGAGAAGGAAACCGTCATCACCGGTCGTGTGGTGGACGGATCGGGCCAGACCGTCGGCGGCGCGTTCGTGCGGCTGCTGGACAGCTCGGACGAGTTCACCGCTGAGGTGGTGGCCTCGGCGACCGGCGACTTCCGCTTCTTCGCCGCACCGGGCACGTGGACCGTGCGTGCGCTGTCGCCCGCGGGCAACGGCGACGCCAGCGTGACGCCGTCCGGCGCCGGGATCCACGAAGTCGACATCAAGGTCGCCTGACGCCGATCGAGTGCCGCTGCGCTCGGGCCTCCGGTTCGAGCGCAGCGGCTCCCGGCAGTTAGACTCCTGACGTGGTTCTCTTCTTCGAATTCATGCTTGTGGCGGCCGTGGTCGTCATCACCTGGTTTGCGCTCTACGCGCTGTACCGCCTGATCACCGACGAGGCGTGAGCAACGACGACGCCGTCGAGCCGGGGTCGGGCGACCGGGCCGTAGCCGCAGCTGCGGAGCGGGCCAGGATCACCGCGGCCCGCAACATCCCGACGTTCGACGATCTGCCCCTTCCGGCGGATACCGCGAACCTCCGGGAAGGCGCCGACCTCAACCCCGCACTGTTGGCGCTCCTGCCGCTGGTCGGCGTGTGGCGCGGCGAGGGCGAGGGTCGCGACACCCACGGCGACTACCGTTTCGGCCAGCAGATCATCGTCTCTCACGACGGTGGTGATTACCTGAACTGGGACAGCCGCTCCTGGCGGCTCGGCACGGACGGCGAGTTCGAGTCGACCGGGTTCCGCGAGTCGGGATTCTGGCGCTTCGTGGACGATCCCGCCGATCCGTCCGAGACACAGGCCATCGAGCTGCTGCTGGCCCATTCCGCCGGCTACGTCGAGCTGTTCTACGGCCGCCCGCGCAACCAGTCCTCCTGGGAACTGGCCACCGACGCCCTGGCCCGCAGCAAGTCCGGCATGCTCGTCGGCGGGGCCAAGCGGCTGTACGGCATCGTCGACGACGGCGATCTGGCCTATGTCGAGGAGCGGGTCGACGCCGACGGCGGGCTGGTACCGCACCTGTCGGCGCGCCTGAGCCGCTTCGTCGGATAGCCGCACCGGCGCATAACCTACGCCCAGGCCAGCGATACCGGGCGCCCAGCAACGGCCCATACCGTCGTCTCCGTCAATTCGAGAACGGAGAATTCATGGCTCTGACAGCACTACGCACCGCGGCGCTGGGCCTCACCGGTGCGGCCTTGATCGCCGGCGTGGTCGGTTGTTCGTCGGGTGGAACGTCAACGGAATCAACGACTTCGGCGACGGCATCCACCTCCTCGAGCGCGACGTCGGAATCCACGTCGGCGGCGTCCGCACCCGACGGTCACGATGCTTTCACCGCCTGCATGACGGAGCACGGCGTGCCCGCTCCGCCGGAGGGCGGTCCGCCCGCCGGAATGACCCCGCCGCCCGGGATGACGCCACCGAGCGGTCCGCCGCCCTCGGGCGCACCCCATCCGGGCGAGGGTAAGACACCGCCGGCACCTCCGGGCGTCGACCAGGGCACGTGGGATAAGGCCAACCAGGCCTGCGCGTCGCTCGCCCCCGCACCCCCGAAGTAGCCCAGACATGGGGCGGCCCCCGAGCCGTAGTTCTTGGTGGGACAAAACCAAGGGCTCGGGGGCCGGGTGGCTGCTTGGAATTCGCCAGCGCTCGCAGGTGGATTCCTCGCGCCTGCAGCTGCTAGCGAGCAGCCACCTCACTTGTCCGTATGCCAATCAATGTGTCGGACCACCTCCTTCCCTGTGTACCGACGAAAGTACTCGCGCCCCGCGGACCCGACAACCGAATATCGTCAGGATTCGCGGTCGACCGCGGTGTCCACCCACTCGGCCAGCTGCGCCGCGAGCGGCGCCGGCGCCAGGGCGACACCGTCCAGGGTGTGCACACGCGCGGCCAACGTCACCGCCGAGAGCAGCCAAACACCTTGCGCTGCAAAAAGATCGGCGACGGTCAGCGGACGGTACACGACCCGCGGCGCGGTCTGGAACAGCGCGCGCACGGTGGTGCCGGGCAGGATCGCCGGCGTGGCCGGCGGGCTGATCAGGGTTTCGCCCTCAGCGATCACCACCGACGAACGCGGGCCCTCCAGCACCAGCCCGTCGGCGCCGACATAGATCGCGTCGCCGGCGCCGCGGCGGGCGGCCTCCCGTAGCGCCGCGGCGTTACCGGCGTAGGACAACGACTTCGCCGCATGCAGGGGATCGTTCAGTCCACGATCCAGCGTCACCGCAGCCACCCCGTCGCGGCGGGCCGCGGCCACCCGGTCCGGCACCGGCGATATCGCGGCGAAGGCCGCGCCACGGCCGTACACCAACCGCAGCACCGCGTCCCCGGCCCACCGCGAGACCGCCGTCGCCGCCGCCGTGCGGAACAGCGCGAGGTCGACGGGCGGCAGCGCCGCGATACGTACGGAGTCGGCCAGCCGGCTCAGATGGGCTTCCAGCAGACAGGCCCGCCCCCCGCGCACCAGGGTGGTCTCGAACACCCCGTCACCGTGGGTCAGCACCGGGTCCGTGACCCGCACCAACGGCTCGTCGAAACCGTGCACGTCCCCGTCGAGCGTCACGACGAGACCGGCGGGCATGACGCCAGAGCCTAGTGACCGCTGCGCCGTAGGCTTGGGGCATGTCTGCAGTTCCCGCCCCTGAACACGGTCCCGACGCCGGCGCCGTCTGGCACTACGGCGATCCCTTCGGCGAGCAACGCGCCGCTGCCGACGGCGCCGTGGTGGTCGACCGGTCGCACCGGGCGGTGCTCGCACTCACCGGCGGCGAACGTCGCTCCTGGCTGCACACCATCTCCAGCCAGCACGTCAGCGACTTGACCGACGGCACCGTCGTGCAGAACCTCAGCCTCGACGGGCAGGGCCGTGTGGAAGATCACTGGCTGCAGACCCAGCTCGACGGTGTCACCATTCTGGACACCGAGCCGTGGCGCGGCGAACCGCTGCTGGCTTATCTGCGCAAGATGGTGTTCTGGGCCGACGTGGTGGTCGAACCCGCCGATCTGGCCGTGCTCTCCCTGCTCGGGCCGGCCCTGACCACACCCGAGGTCCTGGCCGCGCTCGGCGTCGACGCTCTGCCTGCCCCCTGGACCGCGGTCGGGCTGCCCGGTGGCGGCTTCCTGCGCGGCGTCTACCCCGGCGAATACGACCTGGTGGTGCCGCGTGACACGGTCGGCGACCGGCAGCGCACCCTCGCGGCGGCCGGCGTCCGGCCGGCCGGAATCTGGGCCTACGAGGCCCACCGGGTGGCCGCCCTGCGCCCACGGTTGGGGCTGGACACCGATGAGCGGACCATCCCGCACGAGGTCGGCTGGATCGGCGGTCCCGGTGAAGGCGCGGTGCATCTGGACAAGGGCTGCTATCGCGGCCAGGAGACCGTCGCCCGCGTCCACAACCTGGGTAAACCGCCCCGCGCTCTGGTGCTGGTGCAGCTGGACGGCTCCGGGGACCGGCCCTCGACCGGGGACCCGCTGACCGCCGGCGGCCGGCCGGTCGGGCGACTGGGCACCGTGGTGGATCATGTCGACGACGGTCCCATCGCGTTGGCGCTGGTCAAGCGGGGCATCCCGGCCGATACGGAGCTGAGCACCGGTGGTGACGTGGCCGTGGCCGCGGTGATCGATCCGGATTCGGTGGCCGCCGATGACCACGTCGGCGCGGGCCGAATCGCGCTGCAGCGGCTGCGCGGCGGTGACCGTTGAACTGCTCGGGCCGCGCCGACGACCTGTGACAGGCAGGGCCTACCAGCGCGGCGCCGCGCGGCACGGTAAAGTGGCCGCAGGACAATAACGACACACAGATCGGAGCCGCCTGCACGTTGGGCCGCTCCGTTATTGCGCGAGGGGGTCCCCCATGGGCCGCGGCCGGGCGAAGGCGAAGCAGACGAAGGTCGCACGCGACCTCAAGTACAGCTCGCCACAAACCGACTTCGACAGGTTGCAGCGTGAGCTGTCACATGCCGAGTCTGAGAACGACTTCGGGGGCAGTGACGGCTTCGCCGATCAACACGCCGATGAAGACGACTGGCGGCGCTGACTCACGCAGAGGTCTAGCCCCGCGGTTCTGACTTCCGTCAGAACCGCGGATGCTGACCGACGAGGTGTGCGCGGGCCTCACCCTTGCCGCTCTTGGCAACGG
Source organism: Mycobacterium hackensackense (assembly GCF_025822555.1). Lineage (NCBI taxonomy): Bacteria > Bacillati > Actinomycetota > Actinomycetes > Mycobacteriales > Mycobacteriaceae > Mycobacterium > Mycobacterium hackensackense. The sequence goes on along the minus strand of NZ_JACKUC010000030.1, from coordinate 1,847,904 downwards.
TGCCCAGCGTCCAGCAGTTCAGATGACGTGCGGTGAGAATCGCCAGTGCGCGGTCGGTGTCCTCCGGCGCGACGATGGCGACCATGCCGACGCCCATGTTGAACGTCTTCTCCATTTCGGCACGCTCCACGCGACCGCGCTGGGCGATCATGCCGAAGACCGGCGCGGGCGTCCAAGTGCCGCGGTCCAGCTCGGCGACCAGTCCGTTCGGGATGACCCGTTCGAGGTTGCCCGCCAGCCCGCCACCGGTGACGTGGCAGAAGGTCCGGACCTGGGTCTCCGATGCCAGCGCCAGGCAGTCCTTGGCGTAGATGTAGGTGGGTTCGAGCAGTTCCTCGCCGAGTGTGCGGCCGAACTCCTCGACGTGGCCGGCCAGATCCATCCGGTCGATCTCCAGCAGCACCTTGCGGGCCAACGAGTAGCCGTTGGAGTGCAGGCCGGTGGACGCCATGGCGATGATCACATCGCCGGGCCGGACCAGTTCCGGCCCGAGCAGGTCGTCGGCTTCCACGACGCCGACACCGGTCGCCGAGATGTCGTAATGGTCGGGCTCCATCAGTCCGGGGTGCTCGGCGGTCTCCCCGCCCAGCAGCGCGCAGCCGGCCAGGACACAGCCGTCGGCGATACCGGACACGATGGCGCTGACCCGCTCGGGGACCGTACGTCCGACGGCGATGTAGTCCTGCAGGAACAGCGGCTCGGCCCCACAGACGACGAGGTCGTCGACGACCATCGCCACCAGGTCGAGGCCGACCGTGTCGTGCTTGTCCATCGCTTGTGCGATGGCCAGCTTGGTGCCGACGCCGTCTGTCGACGAGGCCAGCAGCGGTTCTCGATACCCGCCGCGCAGCGCGAACAGTCCGGCAAACCCACCCAGACCGCCTCGGACCTCCGGGCGGGTGGCTTTCTTGGCCAACGGTTTGAACAGCTCGACGGCGCGATCCCCCGCCTCGATGTCCACCCCGGCCGTTGCATAAGAGATGCCGTGTTGTTCGGCGCGACCCTGACTCATCAGGCTAAAGGCTACCGCTCCCGGTCCGGCCCCGACACCGCTGGTAAGGCCCGGGCGTTCTGCCGGGGCCACACGCAATGAGGTGACGTATGACACTCTGGGCGCTCATGAACCGATTTCGCTGGTCGGCGCTGGCCGCCGGGGCTGTCGTGGCGGGTGCCGCGGGCCAGTCCGCAACGGCGTCCGCCACCGCCGGAGTGGGCGTGGAGGCGCAGATCCTGGCGCAGGCCACCCGGGACGGACACGACTACATCACCAAAGAGATCACCATCGCCCCAGGCGGCGGTACCGGTTGGCACTGGCATCAGGGCCGGGTGTTCGGCCTGATCGAGTCCGGGACGCTCACCCACTTCCGGGCGGACTGCTCGGTGGACGGGGTGTATCCGACCGGAGCGCCGATCACCGAGGAGAGCGGTCCGGTGCACAACGGCCGCAACCTGGGTCCGGACCCGCTGGTGATGTGGGTGGTCTACATCGATCCGGCCGGCGCCCCACCGGCCACCGATGCGCCGGATCCCGGCTGCGGTTTCTAGTGCCGGACGACGGCGGAGCCGTCAGGGCCTTCTGATCGCGGAGGCGTTGTCGTTGGCCGGCTCCAGCGGGATCCCGCTGCGTGCCGCGTTGGCCAGCATGTGCTCGATGACGTTCTTGCCCAGGGCGCTCTCGCCCGGGAGTTCGATCGGGTAGTTCCCGTCGAAACACGCCGAGCACAGCCGCGATGACGGCTGCTCGGTGGCGGCGACCATGCCCTGCTGGCTGATGTAGCCGAGGGTGTCGGCACCGATGGCCCGACGCACGTCCTCCAGCATCTCGTCCTCGTCGCCGCTGGAACCGTTGGCGATCAGCTCAGCGGGGGTGGCGAAGTCGATTCCGTAGAAGCACGGCCACTTCACCGGCGGCGAGGCGATCCGGACGTGCACCTCGAGGGCACCGGCCTCCCGCAGCATCCGGATGAGGGCGCGCTGGGTGTTACCGCGCACGATCGAGTCGTCGACGACGATCAGCCGCTTGCCGCGGATGACTTCCTTGAGTGGGTTCAGCTTGAGTCTGATGCCGAGCTGACGAATGGTCTGCGACGGCTGGATGAAGGTGCGCCCCACGTAGGCGTTCTTCATCAGGCCCTGTCCGTAGGGGATACCCGAACCCTGCGCATAGCCGACCGCCGCGGGGATCCCCGACTCGGGAACCCCGATCACCAGGTCACCCTCCACGGGGTTCTCAGCGGCCAGCCGACGGCCGATCTCGACGCGGGTGGCATGCACGGACCGGCCACCGATCACACTGTCCGGCCGGGCCAGGTAGACGTATTCGAAGACGCAGCCCTTGGGGGTCGGATTCGCGAATCGGGTGGAGCGCACCCCGTCGGCGTCGATGGCCAGCAGCTCGCCGGGCTCGATATCGCGCACGAAGGACGCACCCACGATGTCCAGTGCCGCGGTCTCCGAGGCCACCACCCAGCCGCGGTCCAGCCGGCCCAGCGACAGCGGGCGCACACCGTGCGGGTCGCGCGCCGCGTACAAGGTGTTCTCGTCCATGAAGGTCAGGCAGAAGGCACCGCGCACGGTCGGCAGCAGGTCCAGGGCGGCTTGCTCCAGGGTGGCATCGGCCGCGCCGTGGGCCAGCAGTGCGCCGAGGATGTCGGAGTCGGTGGTGGCAGCAGGGGCGCCACGGGTCTCGATCAGCCCGGCTTCACGAGCCTGGCGGGCCAGCTCCGCGGTGTTGACCAGGTTGCCGTTGTGTCCCAAGGCGACACCGGTGCCGGCGGCGGTGTTGCGGAACACCGGCTGGGCGTTCTCCCAGGTGGTGGAGCCGGTGGTGGAGTAGCGGCAGTGTCCGACGGCGACGTGGCCGGGCATGGCCGCCAGCGTCTGCTCATCGAACACCTGACTGACCAGACCCAGATCTTTGAACACCAGCACCTGCGAACCGTCGGCGACGGCGATACCGGCCGCCTCCTGGCCACGGTGTTGTAGCGCATAAAGGCCGTAGTAGGTGAGTTTGGCCACATCTTCGCCGGGAGCCCAGACGCCGAAGACGCCACACTCTTCTCTCGGGTCTTCTTCGGTCTGCTCGATCTGCTCGGCGGTCACGATCAGTCTGCTCCCTAGGGGCTGTGGGTGACGTAACACAGTTTACGGGCAACCCCCGTCATTAGCTGAATCGAACGGCGGATTACCCACTCGTGAACGTCAACGCCCTTGGCGGGTGAAGACATTCCGGTGCCGGCACCGCACGCCACTACGGTGGACGGACGTGAGCCACGACACCGTCTCGGGCGACCCGATCACCGCGGAACCCGCCGACTGGCACCCACTGACCCGGGTCGCGTTCCGGTTCTGCGTCGTGTACTTCGGATTGTTCTGCCTGTGGTTCGCCCAGATCACCTTCGCCTTCGCCGGGCCGGTGGCGATGCTGCTGCCCGAGGGTTCGGTGCAGTGGCAGATGCTGGTGACCGATCCGCTCACCAGCTGGGTGGGCCGGCAGGTCTTCGGTGTCGACGCGCACCTTCGCCCCGGCTCCGGCAGCGGCGATCAGGCCGCCATCTGGATCGCGATGTTCTGTCTGCTCGTCGTCGCCGTGGCGGGCACGGCCGTGTGGTCCGCACTTGATCGGCGCGCCACCGGCTATCCGCGACTGGCCGCCTGGTTCGCCGTCTTCCTGCGGCTCTGCCTGGCCGGGCAGATGTTGTTCTACGGTGTCGCCAAGGTCATTCCGACGCAGATGCCGCAGCCGCCGCTGACCGCCCTGCTGGAACCGTTCGGCGAGTTCAGCCCAGCCTCGGTGCTGTGGCTACAGGTGGGTAGCTCGCCGCCGTACGAGGTTCTGCTCGGGGCCGTCGAGATGCTCGCAGGCCTGCTGCTGTTCGTACCGCGCACCGCCACCCTGGGTGCGTTGGTCGCCCTGCTCAGCATGGCGCAGGTGTTCATCCTCAACATGACCTTCGACGTGCCGGTCAAGATCCTGTCCGGACATCTGCTGCTGATGAGTCTGGTCTTGCTCGCACCCCGGGCCCGGCGGTTGTTCGACGCCGTCGTGCTGGAGCGGGCCTGCGGACCGGTCACCGTGACGCCGTTGTTCAGCAGTGCCCGGGCCAATCGCTGGACCACCAGAGTGCAACTGGCCCTGTGCGTCTGGGTACTGGCCGGGTTGCTGCTGCAGGGCTGGCAGGCCTGGAGCAGCTACGGCGGCGGGCGACCCAAGCCGGAGCTATACGGCATCTGGTCGGTCAGCTCGTTCAGGCTGGACGGTCAGCCGCTACCGCCGCTGACCACCGACGCGAGGCGTTGGCAAAAGCTGGTCTTCGACCAGATCGGGGCCGCGACATTCCAGGCGATGGACGGCTCGCTGCATACCGCACCCGCCGATGTCGACGCCGGCACCCACACCCTGGTGCTCACAACTCCACTGCCCCCGCCCGACGGTACGTCCGCCCCCGCGCCGGACCCGACACTGTTCGCGCGGTTCACCTACGCACGGCACGGCCCGGACCGGCTGACGCTGACCGGCACGTTGCGGGGCGCACCGGCGATCATCGAACTCGACCGGTTGGACCCGGACAGCTTTCCGCTGCGTAACCGCGGATTTCACTGGGTACAGGAGTACCCGTACTTCCGCTGACTCGTCAGTCCGGTAGCGGCACCACTGGCAGCCAGCCGGCGATCTCGCGGGCCCGTGAACCGGACATCGTCATCCCGGGCGCCGAGTCGATATCGAGCAGCCCGGTGGCGAGCAGCAGCCAGGTGCGCGGATCCGCCTCGACCACATTCGGTGGGGTGCCGCGGGTGTGCCGGGGGCCGGCGATGCACTGCACGGCGACATACGGCGGCACCCGGACCTCGACGCTGGCGCCGGGGGCCAACGCGGCCAGGGTGCGCGCGGTGAGCCGGACCGCAGCGGCGAGAACGGGCCGCTCCGGGGCCGGACGGCTGTCATCGCGCAGCCAGTCCGCGACGGCGAGCACCGCGGCCCGCGTCTGTTCCGGATCTGCTGTTCGGCGCGCCACCATCCCATTAGTGTCGCAATGTGGCAGCCGAGCGCTTCGCACCGCCGTATCGGGCGGTCGGTGCGGTCGCGCTGGCACTGTTGACCGGCCTGGCCGTCGTCATCTCTCTGCAGTTCCGGGGCGAGTTCCGTTACCGCGTGGAACTGACCGTGCTGTCGCCGCGAGCCGGCCTCGGAGTGGATCCGGGATCGAAGGTCACCTTCAACGGGGTGGAGATCGGCCGGGTGCGCACGATCTCCCCCACCGATGTGGACGGGACGCCCCATGCCCGGCTGGCGGTGCAGATCGAACCGCGCTACCTGCCGCTCATCCCGTCGAACGTCACCGCCGATATCAACGCCACCACCGTGTTCGGCAACAAGTACATCGCGCTGAGGTCACCGGAAATCCCCTCGCCACAGCACATTTCACCCCACGGCGAGATCACCGCAACGTGGGTCAGCACCGAGTTCAACACCCTGTTCGAGACGGTGATGGCCATCGCCGAGCAGGTCGACCCGGTGAAGCTGAACCTGACACTGACCGCGGCCGCGGAGGCGCTGGACGGGATGGGCGCCAAGTTCGGGAACTCCCTGCAGGACGGCAACGCGATCCTCGCGGATTTCATCACCCGCACCGACGAGTTCGGGCATGACACCCGGTCATGGGCCACGCTGGCCGATCGATACACCGACGCCGGCCCCGACCTGTTCGACGGACTGGCCGCCGCCGTGCGCACCGCCGCCACGCTCAACGACCAACGCGGCGCCATCGATCGGGCGTTGCTCGCCGCCGTCGGGTTCGGCGACAACGCCGGCGACATCCTGGAGCGAGGCGGACCGTTTCTGTCGCGCGGCGCCCAGGATCTGATACCGACGTCGAAGGTGTTCGACGTCTACAGTCCGCAACTGCTGTGCACCATCCGGAACTACTACGACGTCGCACCGCTGATGGCATCGACGTTCGGCGGCGACAACGGCTACTCGCTGGACTCGGCGGGCACGGTGTTCGGGTTCGGCCTGCCCAACCCGTACGTGTACCCGGACAACCTGCCCCGGGTGAACGCCCACGGCGGTCCGGAGGGCAAGCCAGGCTGCTGGCAGAAGATCACCAAAGACCTCTGGCCCGCACCATATCTGGTGATGGACACCGGCCTGTCCATCGCGCCGTACAACCATTTCGAATTCGGCTCGCCGATCTTCACCGACTACGTGTGGGGCCGCCAGGTGGGCGAGCCCACCATCAATCCGTGAGGGTTGACCTCAACCTTCATTGAGCTCCTAGCGTGGGTTCATGACATTCACACCGTACGAAATCGCGTTCCTCGACAACGCGGAACTGGGTCGCCTGGCGACCATCGGGCCGGATGGAACACCGCAGAACAGCCCGGTCGGCTTCACCTACAACGCGGAGCTGGGCACCATCGACATCGCCGGCTACCGGATGTCGTCCAGCCGCAAGTTCCGCAACCTCGCCCGCAACGACAAGGTCGCCTTCGTCGTCGATGACATCACCTCACGCGAACCGTGGCGGGTGCGCTGCCTGGAGATCCGGGGCACCGCGGAACAGGCGACGGTCCCCGTCCGCACCGGGCCGGCCGGCGACCCGTTGGATTCCGCCATCATCAGGGTGACGCCACGGCGGATCATCAGTTTCGGCATCGACGATCAAGACACCGAACCACACGACCTGGTGCCCGATATCCGCGACGCCTAGCGATGACGCCGCTGGACCACCAGCGCCGCCACCGCGCCGGCCTCATTGATGGCCAGGTGCGCCAGCATCGGTGCCAGCAAGCTGCCCGAGCGGCGATACAGCCAGTCGAAGGCCCATCCAGCGGCAGCCGTGGCCACGACGGTGGCCCACACGAGCCCATCCCCCGAGTCGCTGCGCTCCTGCCGGGCGTCGCCGATATGGCTGAGGCCGAACGCGATCGCCTGCACCAGCCGGCCGGCCCGGGGGCCGAAAGCCGCCGCGGTGACGGTACCGAGCCCGCCCCGAAACGCCGCCTCCTCGGCCCAGACGGTGGCCACCGGGATACGCACCAACAGCCAGCGCGCCGGATCGGCGGGCAGTTTCCGCGCCGCCATTCCGGCCCGCACCGGTGGCAGCGCCGCCGCGACCGCGGTACCCACCGCGATCGGGGCGGCCACGACCAGGCCCAGGCGTATACCGGAGCGCACCGCCGGGCCACGCAGCCCGACCCGGGCCCCGCTCCAGGTCACCAGGGCGGTACCCGCCGCGACGCGCACGGGCGCGCGGGTCAGCGCCGATTTGCCCGCCGCCACGGTGGCCGCCAGCACAATAGCCCCAATAACTTTGTGGGACATCAGTATTGGTCGGATGCGTCGTCGTGGTGCAAGGCACCGCGGATCCGTGCGGTGTCCGCCGGAGTCCAGCCCGGCGGTGCGGCGACGGCCACCCAGCCGTCCAACACCGAGTCGCCGTAGTTGTGCCCATGACCGCCGGGCACCCCGGACGCGTTGGTCATATCGGCACCCACCTGCCAGAACGTCACGATCGGATACCAGCGCATGGACGCCGTGCGATCCGCACCGGGCGGCTCGGTCAGCCAATCCGGCCGGGAGAACAGGAGTTTCGGCGACCACCAGACGATCGGGTCGGACGCGTGCTGCAGGAACAACACCCGGGTGCCGTCCCACGGTGCCGCAGCCACCCGCGCGATCTCGTCCGCATTCTGAGCCTGCGAGAACCGCACCGTGCGGCCGTTGTCGTAGCGCGGTTCGACCTCGCGGGTGCCCGGGTCGCGCCGCTGCACCAGACCGCTCCACAGCGCGCTCTCGTTCGGGGGCCCTACCCACAACACCGAGGAGAAGTCCATCGCGGCGACATCGGGCAACCAACCGAAGGCGCCCTGCCCGGCCAGCGACCCCAGGCTCTCGCCGTACAACGCCAGCCTGGGCCGGTGCTCCGGCGGCAGTTTCGACCAGCGGTCGTGGATCGCGTCGATCATCATCCGGCCGGTCTGCACCGACTTCTGCCGGTCACCGAGAAACGAAATCCAGCTCGGCAGATACGAATACTGCATACCGACCAGGGCGGTGTCGCCGTTGTACATCAGCTCGATGGCGCGCGCCGCAATCGGATTGATCCATCCGGTGCCCGTGGTCGGGATGATCACCAGCACCTTACGGTCGAAGGCATCCGTGCGCTCAAGCTCGCTGAGCAGCACCGCCAGCCGGCCTTCGTCGGTGTCGGCGGTCTCCAGACCGGCGTACACCCGGATGGGTTCTTGAGCCGGGGTGCCGTTGATCCGGGTGAGTTCGCCGGCATCGGGGCCGCCGGCGACGAAGTTGCGCCCCTGGTAACCGAGGCCGTCCCAGGACGCGAAAGAGGTGGGGCTGCCCGACCTCTCCGGCTCCAGCGGTTGGCTGACCCCGGCCCGTGTCGTCGAGTTCTGCGGCTGGAAGACGCTGCTCGCACCGATCAGGAAGCCGCGGTACAGCACACCGTTGACGAGGGTGATGATGAGCACCACGACGATGGCGGTACCGATGAAGAACGCCACCTCATGGTGCAGGTGCCAGCGCCGGATCAGCAGCCGGGCCAGCAGTTTGACCGCATCGATGAGCACTCGCCAGGTCCCCACACAGGCCGCGCCGACCAGCAGCGCGATGATCAGCGTGCGCAGGTAACTGGCCGTGCCCGGGCCCGCGATGCCCATCGCCGCCGACACCTGCCGCTGCCACGCCGCGGCCGGGATGAGCACCAGCAACGCGGACCCGACGGACGCGGTGACGATCACGGCCTTGAGCACCCGGGTCACCCGCGGAGGCGGTGGCCACCAGGATCGGTACCGAAGCACGAAGCGGTACAACAGCTTTCCGACGCCGACACCGATGCCGTAACCGATCGCCGAGTTGATGCCACCGATCAGGCCGGCGAACAGCCAGTCCCGCGGCAACAGTGACGGGGTCAGCGACAGACAGAAGAACAGTGCGCCGAACGCGACGCCGACGAAATCGAGGCGGACCAGGCTCCAGGCCCACACCAGAAGGGGGTGGTGGTAACCGGTCCGCTCGATCACCCGAACAACCCGGGCAGCACGCCCTCGGACGTCCTGCGCAGTTCGTCGAGCGTCACGGTGAACTGACCCTGCACCTCCACCGAGTCGCTGCCTTCGTCGGCCACCCCGATGCGCTGCACCGGCAGGCCACGCGCCTCGCACATCGACCGGAATCGGCTCTCCTCGGTGCGCGGCACCGCGACCAGCACCCGGCCCGACGACTCGGAGAACAGGAACGTGAACGGACCCGTGCCCTCCAGGAATTCGTCGGGAATGATGATCCGGCAACCGGTTTCGCCGGCCAGCGACGCCTCCACGACAGCCTGGATCAGACCGCCCTCACTGAGGTCGTGCGCGGCCGAGATCAGTCCGTCGCGCGAGGCGGAGGTCAACACCTCCGACAGCAGTTTCTCGCGGCCCAGATCAACCTTGGGGGGCACGCCGCCGAGGTGGTCGGCGGTGACCTGCGCCCAGATCGAGCCGTCGAACTCGTCATGGGTGTCGCCCAGCAGCAGCAGGGTTTCACCGGGCTCGGCTCCCAGACCGGTGGGGATCCGGCGGGTCACGTCATCGATGACACCGAGCACCCCGACCACCGGGGTGGGCAGGATCGCGGTGCTGCCGGTCTGGTTGTAGAAGCTGACGTTGCCACCGGTCACCGGAATGCCAAGGGCGGCACAACCATCGGCGAGTCCCCGCACCGCCTGCGAGAACTGCCACATGACACCCGGGTCCTCCGGCGAGCCGAAGTTCAGGCAGTTCGTCACGGCCACCGGGGTGGCGCCGGTGACGGCGACGTTGCGGTAGGCCTCCGCCAGCGCGAGTTGCGCTCCGGTGTACGGGTCCAGCTGGGTGTAACGCCCGGAGGCGTCGGTGGAGACCGCGACACCACGGCCGGTGGCCTCGTCGATGCGCAGCACACCACCGTCGGCGTGTTCGGCGAGCACGGTGTTACCCCGCACGTAGCGGTCGTACTGCTCGGTGATGAACGCGCGGCTGCACAGATGCGGACTGCCCACCATCGCAAGCAACGTGGCGCGCAGCTCATCGCCGGTCACCGGGCGAGGCAGCGCGGCGGTGGTGTCGGCGATCAGCGCGTCCTGGGTGTCGGGGCGCGCGACGGGCCGCTGGTACACCGGGCCTTCGTGGGCGACGGTGCGTGGCGGCACGTCGACGACGGTCTCACCGTGCCAGGTGATCTCGAGGCGGTCGCCGTCGGTGACCTCCCCGATGACGGTGGCCAGCACCTCCCACTTGCGGCAGACGGCCAGGAACGCCTCGACGTTCTCCGGTGTGACGACCGCGCACATGCGTTCCTGGGATTCGCTCGACAGGATCTCGGCCGGGGTCATGTTCGCGGCGCGCTGGGGCACCGTCTCCAGCTCCACCCGCATACCCCCGTCGCCGGCCGATGCGAGTTCGGATGTGGCGCAGGACAATCCGGCACCACCGAGGTCCTGGATACCGACCACCAGGTCGGCCGCGTAGAGCTCCAGGCAGCACTCGATGAGCACCTTCTCCATGAATGGGTCACCGACCTGCACGGCGGGCAGTTTCTTGCGGCCCGGACCGGATCCCTCGTCGCCGCCGAAGGTCTCCGATGCCAGCACCGACACACCGCCGATACCGTCCAGACCGGTGCGGGCGCCGAACAGGATGATCTTGTTACCGGTGCCCGAGGCGAACGCCAGGTGCAGGTCCTCCTTGCGGAGCACGCCCACGCACAGCGCGTTCACCAACGGGTTGCCGGCGTACGACGCGTCGAACACCGTTTCGCCGCCGATGTTGGGCAGGCCGAGTGAGTTCCCGTAACCGCCGACACCGCGGACCACCCCGTCGAGCACGCGCCGGGTGTCGGGGGCGTCGGCCGCCCCGAACCGCAGCTGATCCATCACGGCCACCGGGCGGGCGCCCATCGCCATGATGTCGCGGACGATCCCGCCGACGCCGGTGGCCGCACCCTGATAGGGCTCCACGTACGACGGGTGGTTGTGCGATTCGACCTTGAAGGTGACGGCCCAGCCGTCGCCGATGTCGACGACGCCGGCGTTCTCGCCGATGCCGGCCAGCATCCCGGCCCGCATCTCGTCGGTGGTGGTCTCCCCGAAGTAGCGCAGGTGCACCTTGGAGGACTTGTAGGAGCAGTGCTCGCTCCACATCACCGAGTACATGGCCAGTTCGGCATCGGTGGGTCGGCGGCCCAGGATCTCGCGGATGCGCTGGTACTCGTCATCCTTGAGACCGAGCTCACGGTAGGGCTGCGGATGTTCGGGGGTGGTGGCTGCCCGCTCGACGGTGTCTACTTCGGGACTGTTACCAGAGGTCACCGGCATAGTTTATTCGTTCTTCGCGTAGCGGCCGACCAGCACCGGCCCGAGCACTCCCCAGAGCAGCACGCTGCCGAGCACCACCAGGATGGTGGACAGCAGCACGGCGCGTTCGGCGGCGTCCTCCAGCACGTTGAACGCCAGCAGGCCCAGCACGATGGTCGCTGCTCCGCGCGGCGCGAGCACGGCCACCAGCCGCCGTTCCGACCGGCTCAAACCCGACCCGGTCAGCGACAGCACCACCGGGACGAACCGGACCACGGTGACCACCAGCACACAGAACACCACCAGCCCGATCGACACACCCTCTTCGAGGACGTACCAGGCCACCGCGCCGAAGACGAACCACAGCACGGCCGACAGCAGGAACGCCACGTCGTCGAGCAGTTCCAGTTCCCGCCGCTCATCGGAGTAGCGCCGCAACCCGTTGAACGCGATACCGCAGACGAAGGCCGCCACGAACCCGTTCCCGTGCGAGGCCACGTTGAGGGTGTAGGCCAGCACCGGTGTGCACAGCAGGATCAGCCGTCGGGCCCGGTCGGTCATGAACCCGCGGCGGTCCACGGCGTTCGCGGCGACGGCGGCCACCGCACCGATGGCCAGTCCCAGCACGACGGCGCTCAACAGATGCGGGACGGCGTCGCGCACGGCGTGCATCAGACTCTCGGCGCCGGCTTGTTGGCCCCCGGTGATCGCCAGCGCGAAGACCAGGATCGGCGCGACCACACCGTCGCTGTAGCCCTCCTCGACGTTGAGCAGATTGCGGACCCGCGCCGGGATGCGGTCGTCGTGCAGGAAGGACGCCACCGGCGCGAAATCGATGGGTACCACCACGCAGGCGACCGCAAGCAGTGCGGCCCACGACAGCCCGGGCAGCAGCCAACTGCCCAGCAGCACCGACAGGCCCATGCTCATCGGCAGCGCGATCACGATGAGCCGGAACGCGGGCCCGAACATGCCGCCGAAGAAACCGCCGCGCACATGGGTGGCGTGACCGAACAACAGGATGGCCAGGATCACCTCGATGATCGGCAGGATCACATCGGTGTCGAGGCTCGCCGCCAGCGCGTGATGGGTACTGACACCCACCCCCGCACCCACCACGACGAGCACCATGGCGGGCGTGATGCGCCAGCGCTCCAACTGCCGCGCGAACAACGCCCACACCGCCAGCGCCGCGCCGATACCGACGACCGACCACACCATGCCCGCGGACACGCGTCAGGAAGCGGCAGTCAAGCAGAAGGCGTTTCCGTCCGGGTCCGCGAGCACCACCCAGCGGAACTCCGCGCCGAATTCGTGCCGGCCGGTCTCACGAGCGCCCAGCGAGACCAGGCGAGCCACCTCCGCCTCCATATCGGCGGCGCTGAAATCGACGTGCACCCGGTTCTTGCCGGGCGTGGGATCCTCGACCCGCTGGAACCCCAGCCGCAACCCGCTCGGCAAGGCGACGAACACGAATTCCCCTGGCATCACCGGGGTCAACTCACCGCCGGTGGCGGTGGCCCACCACGCCGCGAGGCGATCGGGGTCGAGTGAGTCGACGGTGATCATCTCCACGCCAAGGCCCATACCGGGAGCCTAGCGACTACCCCCGACGTCTACGACTCAGGACGAACCGGCGGGCGCCAGGAACGCCTGAAGCGCCGCCGAATACGCCGCGACGTCGAGGGCGCCCATCATCTCGCGGGCCGAATGCATGGCCAGCTGAGCCGCGCCCACGTCGACCGTCGGGATACCGGTGCGCGCGGACGTCATCGGCCCGATGGTCGACCCGCACGGCAGGTCGGCTCGGTGCTCGTAGCGTTGCAGCGGCACCCCGGCCTGCCGGCACGCGAGCGCGAACGCCGCCGCGGTCCGGCCGTCGGTGGCGTACCGCAGGTTGGGCTGCACCTTGAGCACCGGGCCGGCGTTGACGGCGATGAGGTGACCGGGTTCGTGCCGGTCCGGGTAGTTCGGATGGGTGGCGTGGGCCATGTCCCCGGAGGCCACCATCGACTCGGCGCAGCGGCGCAGGAAATGCTCCCGGCCGTGACCCGCCGCCAGCACGATGCGCTCCAGCACGGTCGGCAACAGCTCGGACTGGGCGCCGTGATCGGACTGCGAGCCCACCTCCTCGTGGTCGAACAGGGCGAGCACCGGGATGTGGCCGGTGGGCTGCACCGCGAGCAGCGCCTCGACCCCGGCGTAGCAGGTGACCTGGTTGTCCAGCCGCGGGGCGCTGACGAATTCGCCACCGGCGCCGGTGACCGCCGACGCCGCCAGGTCGTGGGTCATCAGGTCGAAGCCCAGGACCTCAGAGGAGCGCACCCCGGCGCGTTCGGCGACGAACTCGAGGAACGAGCGCTGCTCCCCCAGACCCCAGATCGCGTTGACGTGGCGCTGCGGGTCGGGGCTGACACCCTTGCGGTCATCGGACAGGTGGATGGCCAGCTGCGGCACCCGCAGGATCGGGTCGTCGATGCGGACCAGCCGGTGCTCCACCCCGGCGACACCGCCGGACCCACTGCCCGCGTCGCTGCGCTCCCCCGCGCCGACGATCGACAGCCGGCCGCTGATCCCGAGATCGCGGTCCAGCCAGGAGTTCAGCCACGCACCGCCGTAGGGCGCCAACGCCACCACCTGCCAGCCCGCGACCGCCCGGTCCGGGTGCTGCTTGACGCGCAGGTTGGGGCTGTCGGTGTGGCCGCCGACGATCCGGAACGGCACATCGCCGGGCGTCGAATCCCAGGCGACCAACGAACCCGCCCGCACCGTGAAGTAGCGGCCGGAGGCGGGCCAGGCGTCCGCCTCGGACAGTTCGGTGTATCCGGCGGCCTCCAACAGGCGCGCGGCGGTCGCGCACACATGGAACGGCGACGGTGAGGCGTCGATGAACGCACACAGGCTCTGGGGGCTAGCTGGCATCTTTTCATCTTGACCGGTGTGCCGAGCGTCGGCCGCGCTAGGGTCTGCGATGTGCCCGATCTTGTTCCGCAGGCGGTGCTTGCGCCTCTGACGCCGGCCGCCATCTTCTTGGTCGCCACCATCGACGACGGTGGTGAGCAGACAGTGCACGATGCCCTCGGCGATATCTCGGGGCTGGTTCGCGCCATAGGTTTTCGCGATCCGGCCAAGCATCTGTCCGTCATCACGTCGATCGGCTCGGACGCCTGGGACCGGTTGTTCAGCGGACCGCGGCCGGCCGAACTACACCCGTTCATCGCGTTGGAGGGCCCGCGGCACAGCGCCCCGTCCACCCCCGGGGATCTGTTGTTCCACGTCCGCGCCGAGTCGCTGGACGTGTGTTTCGAGCTGGCCGGCAAGATCGCCCAGGCGATGGACGGCGCCATCACCATCGTCGACGAGGTGCACGGGTTCAAGTTCTTCGACAACCGCGACCTGCTGGGCTTCGTGGACGGCACCGAGAACCCTGGTGGCCAAGTGGCACTGCACGCCAGTCAGATCGGCGACGAGGATCCCGACTTCGCCGGCGGCTGCTACGTGCACGTGCAGCGCTACCTGCACGATATGTCGGCCTGGAACGCGCTGTCGGTCGAGGAGCAGGAGCGCGCGATCGGCCGCACCAAACTCGACGACATCGAACTCGACGACGCCGTGAAACCCGCGAATTCGCATGTGGCCCTCAATGTGATCGAGGATGACGAGGGCAACGAACTGAAGATCCTGCGCCACAACATGCCGTTCGGTGAGATCGGCAAGGGTGAGTTCGGGACCTACTACATCGGGTACTCGCGCAGCGCCGCGGTCACCGAGCGCATGCTGCGCAACATGTTCATCGGGGATCCGCCCGGCAACACCGACCGGATTCTGGATTTCTCCACCGCGGTCACCGGGTGTCTGTTCTTCACGCCGACCGCCGATTTCCTCGACGACCCACCCCCGTTACCCGGTGACGAGAACGCCGCACCCACCGTGGTCGTCGTCACGCCCCCCGCCCCCGCATACTCCGGTTCACTGTCGATCGGCAGCTTGAAAGGACAACCCCAATGAACAACCTGTACCGCGAACTGGCGCCGGTCACCGACGAGGCGTGGGCCGAGATCGAGCAGGAGGCCACCCGGACCTTCAAGCGCCACATCGCCGGACGCCGCGTCGTGGACTGCAGCGGGCCCAGCGGCGCCACCACCGCCGCGGTGTCAACCGGACATCTGCTCAACGTGGCCTCGCCGGGCGACGGTGTGCTCGCCCACCTGCGGGACAGCCGGCCGCTGGTGCGGCTGCGGGTGCCGTTCACGATCACCCGCGAGGCGATCGACGACGTGGAGCGCGGCTCGCAGGACTCGGACTGGGATCCGGTCAAGGACGCGGCCAAGAAGCTGGCCTTCGCCGAGGATCGGGCGATCTTCGAGGGCTACGCGGCCGCCAACATCCAGGGCATCCGGGCGTCCAGCTCCAACCCCGGCCTGGCCCTGCCCGAGGATCCCCGCGACTACCCCGATGTGATCGCCCAGGCGCTCTCGGAGCTGCGGCTGGCCGGTGTCGACGGGCCGTACTCGGTGCTGCTGTCGGCCGACGCGTACACCAAGGTCAGCGAGACCACCGAACACGGCTACCCGCTGCGCGAGCACCTCAACCGGGTGGTCGACGGAGACATCATCTGGGCCCCCGCCATCGACGGCGCGTTCGTGTTATCCACGCGCGGAGGCGATTTCGATCTGCAGCTGGGCACCGATGTGTCGATCGGCTACCTGAGCCACGACGCCGAGACCGTGCAGCTGTACCTGCAGGAGACGTTCACGTTCCTGAACTACACGGCCGAGGCGTCGGTCGCACTGTCCGCCTGAGTCAGGCGGTGAGGACCGCGTCCAACGCGGAGTAGAACAAGCCGAGCCCGTCATCGGACGGGCCGGTGAGCGGTTCGGTGGCGTGCTCGGGGTGCGGCATCAGCCCGACCACGCGGCCGTCGGCCGAGCTGACCCCGGCGATGCCGCGCATCGACCCGTTGAGGTTGTCGCGGTAGCGGAACACCACGCGACCCTCACCCTCGAGTTCGTCGAGCACCGCCTCGGAGGCGACATACCGGCCCTCGCCGGATTTCAGCGGCACCAGCAGATCGGCGTCCTGCTCGTAGCGGGTGGTCCACGCCGTCGAGTTGGACGCCACCTGCAGCCACACGTCGCGGCAGATGAAGTGCAGTCCGGCGTTGCGGGTCAGCGCACCCGGCAGCAGTCCGGCTTCACACAGCACCTGGAAGCCGTTGCAGATGCCGAGCACCGGCAGCCCGCCCCGGGCAGCGTCGACCACCGAGCGCATCACCGGCGCGAAGCTGGCGATGGCTCCGGCGCGCAGGTAGTCCCCGTAGGAGAACCCGCCCGGCACCACCACGGCGTCCACACCCTTGAGGTCGGCGTCGGCATGCCACAGGGCGACGGCCTCGCCGCCGGCCAACCGCACCGCCCGGGCCGCGTCGACGTCATCCAGCGTGCCGGGGAAGGTGATCACGCCCACCTTGGCTGCACTGCTCCCCGCCTCGGCCTCATTCCCCGTCGCTACGCTCGCCTTGGGGCCGGTCACGACTGTTCCCGGCTCACGACGAAGTCCTCGATGACCGTGTTGGCCAACAGCGATTCGGCGATTTCGGACAGCGCCGCGTCGGATACCGAATCGTCCACCTCGAGCTCGAAACGCTTGCCCTGGCGGACGTCCGAGATACCTGAGTGGCCGAGACGGCCCAGCGCGCCGACGATCGCCTGCCCCTGCGGGTCGAGGATCTCGGCCTTGGGCATCACGTGCACTACGACGCGGGCCACGGGTACTCCTTCGAAAGTTTGCACAAATCGGTCCTGATCGGCTGTAACTCTACCGACGTAGATACAAGCCACAATGGAGCCATGCAACTCGTGCATTTCGGCCACTCCTGCCTATTGGCAGACTTCCCGAACGCCGACGGCGGCAGCACCAGGGTGCTGTTCGATCCCGGCAACTTCTCCCACGGCTTCGAGGGCATCACGGGTCTGGACGCGATCCTGATCACCCATCAGCATCCCGATCACGCCGACACCGCCCGGCTGCCCGCCCTGCTGGACGCGAACCCGCAGGCCAAGCTGTACGCGGATCCCCAGACGGCGGCGCAGCTGGGAGCAGCGTGGACGGCGGTACACGCCGGCGACGCCTTCACGGTCGGGCATCTGTCGGTGCGTGGCGTGGGCGGCACGCACGCCACGATCCACCCGGAGATCCCGGTGATCGACAACACGTCGTACCTGATCGGCGACGGCGACCACCCGGCCCGGCTGATGCATCCGGGCGACGCCCTGTTCGTCCCCGGTGAGCCGGTCGATGTGTTGGCCACCCCGGCTGCGGCGCCGTGGATGAAGATCTCCGAGGCCGTCGACTATCTGCGCGCCGTCGCTCCGGCCCGGGCCGTGCCCATCCACCAGGGCATCATCGAGCCGGCAGCGCGCGGTATCTACTACGGCCGGTTGTCGGAGATGACGGACACCGATTTCCAGGTGCTCGCCCCGGAGAACGGAACGACATTCTGAACGCGCGAACCCTGCTGCTCTGGTGGCCGCCCGTCGGCATCACCGCCATGGTGGTGCTGGGCCTGCTGGTCGGTCCGAACAACACCCCCTTCGACACCGCCGCGCTGAACGCGATGAACCGGGTCCTCGGCCCGGATCCCCGCTGGATGCTCTGGTTCACCTGGGGTATCGCGATGGTCGCCCTGCTGTTCTGCGCGGTGGTGGTGGCACTGTGGCAGCGGCGCTGGCGGGTGGCGGTGGCCGCGGCCTTGTGTCCGGTCCTCGCGCTGCTCGGATCGCGGGCGCTCAAGAAGCTGTTCGGTCGTTCCAAAGGGGACGGCGACTACTGGGCCCACGCCTACCCCAGCGGACACACCACGGTGGTCACCACCGTGACGGCGATGTTCGTGCTGGCCATCGGCTACACGGCGTGGCGAGCCGCGCTTGCCGCGGTGATCAGCGTGATCGGTGGCATCGGGATGGCCGCGACCGACTACCACTATCTGACCGATATCTTCGGCGGCTGGCTGTGGGCCACCGCACTGGTGTGCCTGGCGGTCCTGGCGGCCGGGCCTCAGGCGGTGTCGCGGGCTGCCGCCCTGCCCGCGGCCCGGCCGGAGAACACGCAGCCACCCAAGAAAGTGCCTTCCAGCGAGCGGTAGCCGTGCACGCCGCCCCCGCCGAAGCCGGCGGCCTCACCCGCGGCGTACAGGCCGCTCAAGGCGCTGCCGTCGGCGGTGAGAACCCGCGATTCCAGGTCGGTGTGCAGTCCACCCAGCGATTTGCGGGTCAGGATGTGCAGTTTGACGGCGATCAGCGGGCCGGCCTTGGGATCGGTCAACCGGTGCGGGGCCACGACGCGAGCGACCCGGTCCGGCAGATAGTCACGGGCACCCCGGATCGCGGTGATCTGCCCGTCCTTGCTGAAGCGGTTGACCACCTCGCGGTCGCGTGCGGTCACTTCGGCCTCGACAGTCGCGTAGTCCAGGGACGCCACCCCGTCGACGCCGTTCATCGCGGACACCAGGTCTCGGAGTGAGTTCGCGGTGACGAAATCGACGCCCTTGTCCACGAATGCGCGGACCGGGGCGGGGCCGCCGTCCCGGCCGCGGGACAGCACGGCGCGGACGCTGCGCCCGGTCAGGTCCGGGTTCTGCTCCTGCCCGGACAGGCCGAACTCCTTGGCGATGATGCGGGCGTTGAGCACAAACCAGGTGTAGTCGTAGCCGGTGGCGGCGATGTACTCCAGCGTGCCGAGCGTGTCGAATCCCGGGTACAACGGCACCGGCAGGCGTTTCCCGGTGGCGTCCAGCCACAACGAGGAGGGCCCGGGCAGGATTCGGATGCCGTGGTTGGGCCACACCGGGTCGTAGTTGGTGATGCCTTCGGTGTAATGCCACATCCGGTCGGCGTTGATCACCTGGGCGCCCGCGGATTCGGCGATCCCGATCATCCGCCCGTCGACGTGCTCGGGTACCCCCGAGAGCATCGTCGTGGGTGGTGTGCCCATCCGGGCCGGCCAGTTCTTGCGCACCAGATCATGGTTGCCGCCGATGCCGCCGCTGGCGACGATCACGGCCTGGGCCCGGAAATCGAATTCCCCCACGGTGTTACGCGAGGACGCAACACCACGTGCGGCGGCCGACGGTTCCAGCACCGCGCCGCGCACACCGACGACGGCGCCGTCGGTGACGATGAGCTCGTCGACCCGGTGCCGGTGCGCGAAGGTCACCTTCGGGTGGCCGAGCAGGCGGCGGGCGAAGATGTCGACCAGGGCCGGGCCGGTGCCCCAGGTGATGTGGAAGCGCGGGACCGAATTCCCGTGTCCGCGAGCGCCATAGCCGCCGCGCTCAGCCCAGCCGACCAGTGCGAAGGTCTGCAGCCCGCGCTCGCGCAGCCAGCGGCGCTTCTCCCCCGCGGCGAAGTCGACATAGGCGTGCGCCCACTGGCGGGGCCAGTGGTCCTCGGTGCGGTCGAAGCCGGCGGAGCCCAGCCAATCCTGTAACGCCAGCTCGTGGCTGTCGCGGATGCCGAGGCGGCGCTGCTCGGGGCTGTCGACGAAGAACAACCCGCCGAACGACCAGTAGGCCTGGCCGCCGATGTTGGCGGCGTTCTCCTGGTCGACGATCAGGACCGTCCGGCCCCGTTCGACCAGTTCGCATGCGGCGACCAGCCCGGCCAGCCCAGCACCCACCACGATGACATCGGCGTCCATGACGCCAAGGCTAGCCCCAGCCCGACGACGATCAAGCGGTGAGGAACGAGCCGCGTTGAGGAGTCGGGCAGTTCAGCGTCAGCCCGACGACGATCAAGCGGTGAGGAACGAGCCGCGTTGAGGAGTCGGGCAGTTCAGCGCGTCAGGCCGCGTCGGTGAGAGCCGGATACGGGGTCCAGCGGTACACCGCAGGCACGCACTGGTGCATCAGGGCCAGGTCGATGGCGTCCAGGATGGCCTGCCGAGTCCCGGTACGGCGGAGCTGGCGGGCCGAGACGGCCAGTCGCACCATGCCGCCGCGGCGGGCGCTGCGTTCGGCGGACAGCACCAGGGTGCGGCACCACCACGGTTCGGTCAGAAATCCCTCGCCGATGCCGAGCACGCGGGCCCGCACGGTGGTGTCGCGGATCAGATCGCTGATGCCCGCGACGCCGATGAGCAACCGGAATCCGTTCCGCGGCAAGGCCGCGACGGTGCCCTGCGAGACCGTCCAGCCCGGCGCGGCGAACAGCCGGGTGCGCAGGCCGAGATGTTCCAGAACGCGGTCGGCGCCCGTCAGCCGCAGATTCGCCTCGTGCGCGGGCAATACGGCGAACTCGCCACGACGGGTCTTGGTGGCGGCCTCGTCGAAACCGTGCAGGACCAGGGCGTCGCCCCGGTTGCGACGGTCGCCGAGCCATTCGACGCTGGAGCCGTCCTGCTCCAGGCGGTAGTCGCCCTTGAGCCGGGGCGCCACCATCAGCGACACCGGAACACCGCGGGTGTCCAGCTCACCGCAGAACGCGTCGACCTCGGTCAGGGTGCGATCCCTGATACCGGAAATGGAGACGATCAGTTCTCCTGCCACGTTCACAGTGTGGCAACGTCAGGTGTCGCGACGGTTGCGAACACCCGGACGCAAGTTGACTTTTGGATCGGCTATTCGGCCAGTACGGCTTCGATCGCCGCGATCACCTCGGGTGCATCGGGTTCGGTGCGGGGCCGGAACCGGTTGACCACCGCACCGCCGGGCGCGAGCAGGAACTTCTCGAAGTTCCACTGGATGTCGCCGGCCGCACCGTCGGCGTCGACGGTCTCGGTCAGCGCGGCGTACAGCGGATGCCGGTCTTCGCCGTTGACGTCGGTCTTGGCCAGCAGCGGGAAGCTGACCCCGTAGGTGGTCGAGCAGAACGTCTGGATCTCCTCGGCAGTGCCGGGCTCCTGTCCCATGAACTGGTTGCACGGCACGCCGACGACGGTGAGCCGGCCGGCGTAGTCCTGTGCCAGCTTCTCCAGCGCGCTGTACTGCGGTGTCAAGCCACACTTGGAGGCGACGTTCACGACGAACGTTGCGCCGTCGGATAATTCGGCCAGCGTGGTGGGTTCCCCGGCGAGGGTGGTCAGCGGGATCGTGTTCAGGCTCACCGGGACGACGCTAGCCGTCGAACAGGATCGCCGCCAGCCTCTCGACCGTGGCGATCGGATCGCCTGCCATGCGCGTCTTGTCGAAGGCGTCGTTGAGCCACAACTGGGCGAACCCGTGCACCAGCGACCACGCCGCCAGGGCGGCACCATCGGGATCGGCTTTGGCGTGCGGATCCGCCAGGGTGCCGACGCCGCGGTTCAGTTCGGCACCCGCGGCGGCCGAGGCGCGTAGCAGGTCGGGGTCATCGTCGTCGTAGAGCGACTTGTCGAACATCACCTCGTAGTGGCCGGGATGATCCAGGGCGAACCGGACATACGCTTTGGCGGCGTCGATGAACTGTGGCCGGGCGTCGGCCAGGGTCGCGGCCAGCAGGCCGAATCCTTCGGCCGCCAGCGCGGTGAACAGCCCACGCCGATCGGTGAAGTGATGCGCGGGTGCGGCGTGTGAAACGCCTGCGGCTCTGGCCAATTCGCGCAGCGAGATGCCGTCCGCGCCACGTTCGGCGACCAGCGCCGCAGCCTGCGAGAGGATCGCCGCCCGCAGGTCGCCGTGGTGATAGGTCTGTTTTCCCACGTCTGCATCCTATCTTGACATCGTCTAGTTTCTCGATATTCTCATCTTGACAATGCCTAGATGAGGGAGGTGCGATGGCCGTTTTCCTCGCGCTGATGCTCGGCAGCCTCGCGGCCCGCGCCACACTCGCCGACACCTGGCCGGCCGCCATCGCGTGCGGGCTTGCCCTGATGTTCACCCTGACCGGGATCGCGCATTTCGTGCCGGGAATGCGCCGGGACATGATCGCCATCGTGCCGCCACCGCTGCCGGCGCCGGCCCTGCTGGTCACCGTCACCGGCGTGCTCGAACTGGTGGGCGCGGTCGGTGTGGTCTATCCACCCACGCGGGTCGCCGCGGCAGGGTGTCTGTTCGTGCTGATGCTGGCCATGTTCCCGGCCAACATCTACGCCGCCCGCATGCCCGACCCGCCGGCGTCGATGACGGCGAACCTAGGTCTGCGGTCCGCCGAAGAGGCTGTGTACCTGGCCGCTGCCGTAGTTGTCGCGGTCTGCGGTGGCCAGTAGCCAGGCGTACTGGAACGCCGCTTCCTTCCAGCGTTCGTAACGTCCGCTGATACCGCCGTGCCCGGCGGCCATCTCCGTCTTCAGCAGCACCGGGTGGTCATCGGTCTTGACATGACGCAGCGCGGCAACCCATTTCGCGGGTTCGACGTAGTACACCCGGGTGTCGTTGAGTGAGGTCATGGCCAGGATGGCCGGGTAGTCCTTGGCCTCGACGTTCTCATATGGTGAGTACGACTTCATGTACTCGTAGACGCTCTTGTCCTCCAACGGGTTTCCCCACTCGTCCCATTCGGTGACGGTCAGCGGCAGGGACGGGTCCAGGATGGTGGTCAGGGGATCGACGAACGGCACCTGGGCCAGCACACCCGCAAACGCCTGCGGGGCGAGGTTGGTCACCGCGCCGATCAGCAACCCGCCCGCACTGCCGCCGAGGGCGACGAGATTCTGCGGCCGGGTCACGTCGGTGTCCACCAGATGTGCAGCGACAGCGATGAAATCTGTGAACGTGTTGCGCTTCTGCAACAGCTTGCCGTTCTCGTACCACGGCCGGCCGAGCTCCCCACCGCCGCGGACATGCGCCACCGCGAACACCATGCCACGGTCCAGCAGGGACAGGCGCGCGATCGAGAAGCGCGGGTCCTCGCAGGATTCGTACGCGCCGTAGCCGTACAGCAACGCAGGCGCGGGAAAGGCCAGCCCGGCCCGGTGCACGATCGAAATCGGGATCCGGGCACCGTCTTCGGCCACGGCCCAGTCCCGGCGCTCGACGTAGTCCTGCGGCCGGTAGTCGCCGAGCACCGGCTGCTCCCGCAACAGGGTGCGCTCACCGGTGGTCAGGTCCAGGTCGTAGATGCGCACCGGGATGACGAACGAGGTGGCCCCCACCCGCAGTTTGGGCGACGACCAGTTCGGGTTTCCGGACAGGCCCGCCGACATCAACTCGGATTCGAACGCGATCTCCTCGGGAGCGCCGTAGGTTCCGTCGGCGCTGATGGGCCACAACTGGATTCGCGGTAGTGCTTCGCGCCGATAGCTCACCACCAGGTGCTTCTCGAACGCGTCGACACCGTCGAGACGGACATCGTCGCGAGCCTCGATCAGGGTGCGGAACGCGGTCGGGTCACTCACCGGGGCATCGACCAGGGTGAAGTTCAGCGCCCCGTCGTTGTGCATGATCAGGAAGCGGTCCTCGCCGCCGACCACGGCGTGCTCGACCGAATACTCGACCAGGTCGCGCCGCGGCAGCACGACGGTGAACTCGGCCTCCGGGTCCGCGGCGTCGGCGTAGTGCACCTCGGTGGTGACCGCGCTGCCCGCCGCGATCAGCACGTATTTGTTACTGCGGGTACGCCCGACGGCCAGCCAGAAGCGCTCGTCGGGTTCGTGGAACACCTTCTGCGACGGCAGACCTGCAGCCAGCCGGTGCCGCCACACGGTATCCGGGCGCCAGGCGTCGTCGACCGTCACGTAGTAGACGGTGCGGTTGTCGGCGGCCCAGGTGACTCCGGAGCCGATCCCGGTGATGGTGTCCTCGTACAGTTGCCCGGTTCGTAAGTCTTTGAACCGCAGGGTGTACCGCTCGTCACCCTTGACATCCACCGAGTACGCCAGGATGTTCCCGTCGATGCTGACACTGATGGCCCCGAGCGAGAAGAAGTCGTGCCCGTGGGCCTCGTCGTTCTCGTCGAGCAGGATCTGCTCACCGGGGATCACGGTGTTCTCGTCGAGTTCCGGTGGCGTCCAGTCGTCGGGACCGGCAATCGGGCACCGGCACTGCACGCCGTACTGCTTGCCCTCGAAACTGCGGCCGTAGTACCACCATTCGCCGCGCCGGGTCGGGATCGACAGATCCGTTTCCTTGGTGCGGGCCTTGATCTCGTCGAAGATCTTCTGCCGCAACGGCGCCAGATGTTCGGTGGCCTGCTCCGCGTACTCGTTCTCCGCCTCCAGGTGGGCGATGACCTCAGGGCTCTCCTTGTCGCGCAACCACTCGTAGTGGTCGACGAAGACATCGCCGTGATGTTCGCGGCGTTTCGCCACCCGCTTCGCGACGGGAGCCCCTGTCATGCGCCGATCCAATCGTTGAAGTTGAGCCCGGAAATACGTTCGTAGGCTTCGATATAGCGCGCCCGGGTCGCCGCGGCGATCTCCTCGGGCAGCGGCGGTGGCGGGGTGTTCCCATGCCGGTCCCAGCCGGAGTCCGGACCGGTCAGCCAGTTGCGGACGAACTGCTTGTCGTAGCTGGGCTGCACCACGCCCGGCTGGTAGCTGTCAGCGGGCCAGTACCGCGACGAGTCCGGCGTCAGGACCTCGTCGGCCAGCACCAGCTCGCCGTCGCCATCCACCCCGAACTCGAACTTGGTGTCGGCGACGATCACCCCCTTGCTCAGGGCGTGGTCGGCGGCTTTCGAGTAGATGGCCAGGGTGCGGTCGCGCAGTTGGGCGGCGCGATCTTCGCCGACGAGCTTGACGACGGCGTCGAAGGCGATGTTCTCGTCGTGGTCGCCGAGCTCCGCCTTGGTGGCCGGGGTGAAGACCGGCTGGGCGAACTTGCTGGCCTCGACCAGACCCGGGGGTAGCTCGATCCCGCACACGGCACCGGTCTGCTGGTAGTCGATCAGCCCGGATCCGGTCAGGTAGCCGCGGGCCACGCATTCGACCGGCAGCATCTCCAGCTGGCGCACCACCAGGGCGCGGCCCAGCACCTCGGCCGGGATGCGTTCGTCGTCCGCCGGGCCCGCGAGGTGGTTGGGCACGCCGAGGTGGTCGAAGAAGAACACGCTCATCGCGGTAAGGATCCGGCCCTTGTCGGGTATCTCGGTGTCCAGGATGAAGTCGAAGGCCGAGATGCGATCGGAGGCCACAAACAGCAGGTGGCCGTCGTCGATGCGGTACAGCTCGCGAACTTTGCCGCTGGCCAGATGCCGGTAGTCGGTCAGAGCGGGGCGCATCCGCCCACCCTATGTGCTGGGATCAGGGCCATGAGTTCGCGGTACCTCCCCTACGCCACCAAACCCGGCCGATTACTGGCCCAGCTGCTCAGCGATATCGCGGTGATCATCTGGATCGTCATCTGGGTGATGGTCGGCGGGGCGGTGTACTCGGCGGTCGCCACCATCTCCGAAGTGGGTCGTCAGGTGCAGAGCGGCGCCGACGGGGTGTCCGGGAATCTGGCGTCGGCCGGGGACAGCACCGATGACGTGCCGCTCATCGGCGGCACCCTGGCGGGGCCGCTGAAGGCGGCCAGCAAGGCGGCGGGTGAGATCGCCGGCGCCGGTCACAGCCTGGATGTCACCGCGAGCTGGCTGGCGTGGGTGCTGGCCGTTGCCGTGGCCGCGACGCCGATCCTGGCCGTGACGATGCCCTGGCTGTTCCTTCGGCTGCGGTTCTTCCGCCGCAAGCTGGTGGTGCTGTCGCTGGCCTCCAGCCACGCCGGCCAGGAACTGCTGGCCATGCGGGCCCTGGCCAACCGGCCGCTGGCCAAGCTCACCGCGATCGACCCCGACCCGATCGGGGCGTGGCGCCGCGACGATCGGATGGCCATCCGCGGCCTGGCCCTGCTGGAACTGCACGCGGCCGGTATCCGCCTCAAGTCCTGAGCTCACGTCCTGAGGCGATTTGTGCACGTTCACCGGCGGCCATCGCCGGTGAACGTGCACAAATCGCCCGGAACGGAACCAACCGTGGGGTCATGCCGTCCAAGAGAACGTGCTCCAAGACCTTCTGCGCGATCACGACGGGGTCATCACCATCGCCCACGCTCGACTCGCGGGCCTCAGCCAGGACGCCGTCAACCGCAGAGTCCGATCGGGTCACTGGCGCCGCTGTTCGCGCGGCGTCTACTTCGCCGACGACCGTCCTTTCACTGACGCGGCTCGGGTACGGGCCGCAGTCTGGGCGTACGGTGACGCGGCGACGGCGACGGGCCTGGCCGCAGCGTGGTGGCTCGAGCTGACCAAGTACGCGCCGGCTGTCGTCGAAGTGACAGTGCCCAAGGTGAGCAATCATCCGAAGCGCGCTGGTGTCCGGGCTCGTCGTCGTGACCTCGCGCCAACTGACATCGTCGAGCGGCGAGGACTGCGCGTCACCACGCCTGCCTTGACGATCGTGGAGGCCGCAGCCCGGCGTGGTGGCGGCATGAAGATCATCGATACCGCAATGCAACTGCACCTCGTGGAACTCCGACAGCTCTGGCGTGCCCATCTGCAGAACAAGGGACGCCACGGTTCCCCGGCAGCTCGCCGGCTGTTGCAGGCCGCCGACGGCGGCGCCCATTCCGAGGCGGAACGGCTGCTCATCAGGGCACTTCGCGATGCGGGCATCACGGGATGGAAGGCCAATCAATGCATCGGGCGCTGGGAGGTCGACGTTCTGTTCGCCGCCGCGCGGGTCGTCGTCGAAGTCGACGGACTTCCGTTTCACACCGCGGCCGACGATTTCCACCGGGACCGCGTCAAACAGAACGAGATAGCGCTGCTCAACTGGCAGGTCCTGCGGTTCACCTGGCTGGACCTCACCGAATACCCCGAGCGCGTCATCGCCGAGATTCGGCACGCCGTGAAACGTGTGCACGTTTAGCGGCGGCACCCGCCGGTAAACGTGCACAAATCACTGGAGGGCGACGAACAGGTGGCGTATGCCGGTATGCCGGTTGCTACGGGTCCATTCCACCGGCGCCGCCAACTCGGCACCGGAGAACCGCGTCAGCAGCTCCTCGAACATCACCCGCAATTCCAGGCGGGCCAGGTTGGCACCCAGGCAGTAGTGCACGCCGTAGCCGAATCCCAGGTGTGGATTGGGCTTACGGGTGATGTCGAACGTGTCCGGATCCGAGAAGACCAACTCGTCGCGGTTGGCCGACCCTTCCCACACCTGGACCTTCTGTCCCGCGGTGATCGTCACACCGCCGAGTGACACCTCTCGGGTGGCGGTGCGCCGCTTCGACGGCGAGGGCGTCGTCCACCGCACCATCTCCTCGATGGCGTTGGGCAGCAACGACATATCCGCGCGCAATGCCTGGAACTGTGCGGGGTGCTCGATCAGCGACAGCAACCCGCCGGCGACGGCGTTGCGCGTGGTCTCCGCACCGGCGCTGAACAACAGGCTGAAGAACAGATACAGCTCGAGATCGGACAACTCGGTGTCGGTGTCGTTCACGCCGGCGTTGGCCACCACCGAGAGCATGTCATCCGTCGGCGCCGAGCGTTTGGCCGCAATCAGCTCCATGCCGTAGGTGTACATCCGCGACCCGGCCTCCTCGGCCGTCAGCTGGCCCACCTCGGCACTGCGCCCGGAGAAGTCGAACTGCGGCTCGATGGCATGAAACAACCAATGCCGTTCCGATTCCGGGATTCCCAGCAGGATGCAGATCATCTGCATCGGCAACTCGGCGGCCACCTCGACCAGGAAGTCCACAGCCACACCTGGTTGCACCGCGTCCAGCAGACTCCGGGCTCGCCCGCGCAGGTCGGTTTCGACCCGGCTGATCATCCGCGGGGTCAGCCCGGAGGACACCAACCTGCGGATCTGCGCATGCCGCGGATCGTCCATCATGTTGAGCACCTGACCCGCGATGGACAGGTCCTGCAGCAGCGTCCCGCCGTACGGCCGGGAACCGCCGGTGACGGACGAGAATGTCACCGGATCACGAAGCACCGCAAGCGTTTCCGCGTGAGTGGCGACGGACCAGAAGCCTTCGCCATCCGGTGTGTGTTCGGTCGGCGCGTGCCAGAACACGGGTGCGCAACGCCGATGCTCGGCGAACAGCTCATGGGGGAACCCCTGAGCGAAATTATCCAGATCTGTCAGATCTGCGGACGTCACAAGATGGCACCCGAGGTGTACTTGGCCGCCTCCGGGTAGCGGCTCACCAGTTCGTCGACCGCACTCACCACCGCATCCACCTGCGCCGACGCCGCGCCACTGAAGGCGGCACGGTCGGCCAGCGCCGCGTCGAGGGCGACCCGGTCCAGCGGCAGCCGCGGGTCGGCCGCCAACCGATCCAACAGGTCTGGTTCCACACCCTTTTCCCGCATCGCCAGCGCGACGGCCACCGCGTGTTCCTTGATCACCTCGTGGGCGGATTCACGTCCCACCCCGGCACGTACCGCGGCGATGAGGATCCGGGTGGTCGCCAGGAACGGCAGATAGCGGTCCAGTTCGCGCTGGATCACCGCGGGGTAGGCACCGAACTCGTCGAGCACCGTCAGGAACGTCTCGATCTGCCCGTCGATGGCGAAGAACGCGTCCGGCAGCGCGACCCGGCGCACCACCGAACAGAACACATCGCCCTCATTCCACTGGGCGCCGGCCAACTCGGCGGCCATTGACGCATAGCCCCGTAGCACCACCTGCAGACCGTTCACCCGTTCACAGGAGCGGGTGTTCATCTTGTGCGGCATGGCCGAGGACCCCACCTGCCCGGGCGCGAATCCCTCGGTGACCAGCTCATGCCCGGCCATCAGCCGGATGGTGTGCGCGAACGAGGAGGGCCCCGCGCCCAACTGCACCAGCGCCGAGAGCACGTCGTGGTCCAGCGACCGCGGATACACCTGGCCGACGCTGGTGAAAACGTCTGTGAATCCGAGGAATTGGGCGACCCGGCGTTCCAGTTCGGCGAGCCGATCGGTGTCCCCGTCGAACAGGTCGAGCATGTCCTGGGCGGTGCCCATCGGCCCCTTGATCCCGCGCAGCGGGTACCGGTCGATCAGCTCGCGCAGCCGCTGCAACGCCACCAGCGTCTCCTCGGCCGCCGAGGCGAACCGCTTGCCCAGCGTGGTGGCCTGCGCCGCGACGTTGTGCGAACGCCCCGCCATCACCAGCTCGCGGTACAGCGCCGCCCGCTCGGCCAGCCGCGCGACGACGGCCACCCCGTGGGAGAACACCAACTCCAGCGACCGCCGGATCTGCAGCTGCTCGACGTTCTCGGTCAGGTCGCGGCTCGTCATGCCCTTGTGCACGTGCTCGTGGCCGGCCAGTGCGTTGAACTCCTCGATGCGGGCCTTCACGTCGTGCCGGGTGACGCGTTCGCGCGCGGCGATGGACGCCAGGTCCACCTGCTCCAGCACGCGCTCGTAGTCGGCCACCACGCCGTCGGGCACCGCCACCCCGAGTTCGGCCTGCGCGCGCAGGACAGCCAGCCACAACCGGCGTTCGGCGACGATCTTGGCTTCGGGTGACCAGATGGCCACCATGTCATCGCTTGCGTAGCGGCTGGCCAGGACATTCGGGATGCTCACGAGCACACAGCTTACGAGTCAGTCGAACGGCGCGAGAACGTCGATCACATCCATCAGGGTCGCGCGGGCGGTCTCACGCGGCGTATCGCCGTCGTCGACGAGCGCGGCGACCACCGCACCGTCGACGGCGCGGACCAGCGCGGTGAGCAGTTCGGTGTGCACCGTGCGCCCTGAGCGCTCGACCACCTCGACGACGGCGTCGGTGCGTTCGCGCAGGATCCGGCGCTGGATGGTGCGCAGTTCCGGTTGCCGCGCGCACGCGATATAGCGCTCGTAGCGGGAGATGAGTTCGGGGACCCGGGACCCCGGGTCGTCACCGACCAGAAGGTCCACCAGCAGGTCGGCGGTGGACTCCGCGCCGCGGCGCCGCCGGGACAGCGTCGCGACCTGTGTCTTGAGATGTTCGGCCTCGCGGGTGCCGACGTGTTCGACGGCTTTGGCGATGAGGTCGTCCAGGGAGGAGAAGTAGTACGTCGTCGACGCCAGCGGCAGACCGGCTCGTCGCGCCACCGCGCGGTGGCGCACCGCGTCGAACCCGCCCTCGCACAGCAGATCGGCGGCGGCGCTGACGAGAGCGCCCCGCCGCCGCTCTCCCTTGGGGGTCACTGCCGCCGTCACGCCTTGCATGCTGCCAGCAAATGGCCTGCTGTATGGGGGTTTTGCGGCAATCGCCAAGGCACCGCACAAGAATGTCACCGGGCCGATGGCATGATGGCCCGCATGCCAGACGTCACTCGCCGGACTGTTCTACGGCTGGGCGTCGGCGCCGCCGTCGGAGCGGCGGGCGCCTACGCACTGGGCTCGCTGCCCTCCGCTCCGCAGGCCACCACTCCACCGGTGGCGATGACGAGCGTGGGCGCGCCACTCGCGCCGCCTCCCCCGAGCGCACCGGCCCCGACCTACGTCACCGGATCATTCGTCTCGGCGGCCCGCGGCGGGATCACCACCAACTGGGCCATCGCCCGCCCGCCCGGCCAGACGGCGCCGCTGCGTGCGGTGATCGCGCTCCATGGGAAGGGCAGTGACGCGGCGACGGTGATGGCCGGCGGTGTCGAGGACGGCCTGGCGCAGGCCGTGGCCACCGGAATCCCGCCGTTCGCGGTGGTCGCGGTCGACGGCGGCGGCGGGTACTGGCACAAGCGTGCCGACGGTGACGACGCCGGCGCGATGGTCCTCGACGAGCTGATCCCGATGCTGGCCGGCCAGGACCTGGATACCTCGCGGGTGGGTTTCCTGGGTTGGTCGATGGGTGGGTACGGCGCACTGCTGCTGGGCGCGCGGCTGGGGCCGGCCCGCACCGCGGCGATCTGCGCGGTCAGCCCGGCGCTGTGGACGTCCTCGGGGGCCACCGCACCGGGCGCATTCGACGGCGCCGACGACTACGCGGCCAACAGCGTGTGGGGCCTGCCCGCGCTGGGGTCCATCCCGATCCGCATCGACATCGGCAACAGCGATCCGTTCGCCTCGGCGACCCGGCAGTTCATCGCGCAGCTGCCGACACCGCCGTCGGGCGGCTTCTCCCCCGGTGGCCATGACGCCGGGTTCTGGAGCTCGCAACTGCCGGCCGAGGCGGCCTGGATGGGCCCCCTGCTGGTCGCGTAATCACTCCCCGGGGTCGGCCGGAAGCGAGATCCGGCCCTGCGCCGCGGCCAATCCGATGTCGGTACGGAAATGACTGCCCGGCAAGCGGATTGATTCGATCCGCCGGTAAGCATCGGCGCGCGCAGCGGAAAGGTCGGCGCCGGTGCCCACCACCGACAGCACCCGCCCGCCGGAGGAGACGATGGCACCGTCGTCACGCCGGGTGGTACCGGCGTGCAGGACACCGTCGGCTTCCGAACCGGTGATCACGTCACCGACGCGCGGCCGGCCCGGATAGTTCTCGGCGGCGATCACCACGGTGGCGGCCGAACCGTCCCGCCACTGCAGCGGCGGATGGTCCGCCAGGGTCCCCGTGGCGGCGGCGTGCAGCAGCGTGCCCAGCGGTGATTCCAGCAGGGCGAGCACGGCCTGGGTCTCGGGATCGCCGAAGCGGCAGTTGAACTCGACCACAGCGGGCCCGTTCGAGGTGATGGCCAGGCCCGCGTACAGCAGGCCGGAGAATGAGTTCCCGCGCGAAACAAGTTCGGCAGCAACGGGTTTGACAACCTCGTCGACAATCTGCGCGAGAACCTCGTCCGGCAGCCACGGCAGCGGGGTGTAGGCGCCCATCCCACCGGTGTTGGGGCCGGTGTCGTTGTCACCGACACGCTTGAAGTCCTGCGCCGGCAAGAGCGGCACCACCGTCTCGCCGTCGACGACACAGAACAGCGACACCTCGGGGCCGTCCAGGAACGACTCCAGCAGCACCGGGTGCCCGGAGTCGAGCAGTGCCGCCGCGTGCGCACGAGCGGCCTCACGGTCGGCGCTGACCACCACACCTTTGCCCGCAGCCAGACCGTCGTCCTTGACCACCCAGGCCTGCTGACCGGCGGGCGGCCCGAAGCGGTCCAGGGCCGCGTCCAGGCGGGCGGGGTTGTCGACGATCTCGCTGGTGGCCGTCCGCACTCCGGCGACGGTCATCACGTCCTTGGCGAACGCCTTGGATCCTTCGATACGGGCGGCGTCCTTGGACGGGCCGAACGTGGCGATGCCGGCCTTGCGCAGGGCGTCGGCGACCCCCAGCACCAGGGGCACCTCCGGGCCGATGACCACCAGGTCGGCGTCCAGACGCCGCGCCAGGGCGACGACCGACTCGCCGGACGTCGCATCGACGTCGTACTGCTCGGCGACCGCGGCCGTCCCGGCGTTACCGGGCGCCACGGCCAGATAGTCGACGCCGGGATCGCGGCTGAGCGCCAGTAGCAGGGCGTGCTCACGGGCACCGGATCCGATTACGAGGACGCGCACGAGTGATCACCTTATCGGCCCACCGCGGGGCCCGGCCCGAAAGCCACGGCCATACAGTTGACATTGCAGTGTATGGTCGATGCAACGAGTGCGGTATGTCACACCAGGAGGCCACAATGACGACGCTGGAAAGCGCCTGCCCGTTCGGTAAGGGTTACGACTTCACCGATCCCGACGTGCTGCTACAGGGCATCCCGGTCACCGAGTTCGCCGCGCTGCGCAAGACGGCGCCGGTGTGGTGGAACGAGCAGGGTGAGTCGATCTTCGACGACGGCGGCTACTGGGTGATCAGCCGCCACGAAGACATCAAGGCCATCTCCCGCAACGGCGGCGATGTGTGGTCCACCAACGCCAAGGGCGCGGTCATGCGCCTACCCGACGGCATCACCGCCGATCAGCTCGACCTCACCAAGGCCCTGCTGATCAACCATGACGCCCCCGAGCACACCCGGTTGCGCAAGCTGGTGTCCCGGTTGTTCACCCCGCGCTCGGTGGCCGCGCTCGAGCACAAGCTCGCGGTGGCCGCGCGCGAGATCGTGGCCGCCGCCAAGGAACGAAACTCCGGCAACTTTGTTGACGAAGTGGCGATGCCGCTGCCCCTGCTGGCCATCGCGGATCTGATCGGCGTCCCGGAAGAAGACCGGGAGAAGATCTTCCACTGGTCCAACTGCATCATGAACACCGACGACCCGGATTTCGACGCCGATCCCACCACGGCCAACGCCGAGCTGATGGGCTACGCCTACACCATGGCCGAGGCCCGCCGGAAATGCCCGGCCGACGATATCGTCACCCGGCTGGTGCAGGCCGATTTGGGAGATGAAGCCGGCGGAGGCATCACGGACGTCGAATTCGCGTTCTTCGTGATCCTGCTGGCCGTGGCCGGCAACGAGACCACCCGCAACGCCATGACCCACGGGATGAACGCCTTCTTCGAAAACCCGGACCAGTGGGAGCTTTTCAAGCGCGAGCGGCCCGACACCGCCATCGAGGAGATCATCCGCTGGGCCACACCGGTGCACTGTTTCCAGCGCACCGCACTCGTCGACACCGAGATCGGCGGGGTGACCATCCGCAAGGGCCAGCGCGCCGGGCTGTTCTACAGCTCGGCCAACTATGACGAAGAGGTGTTCGAGAACCCGTTCACCTTCGACATCCTGCGCAACCCCAACCCACACCTGGCCTTCGGCGGCAACGGTGCCCATTTCTGCATCGGCGCCAACCTCGCCCGCATGGAGATCAAGCTGATGTTCAACGAGATCGCCGACCAGATCCCCGATATCTCCAAACTCGCCGAGCCACTTCGCCTGCGCTCCGGCTGGATCAACGGAGTGAAGGACCTGCAGGTTTCCTACAAATAGTCCTTTAAGATTCCCGAGTGCGAACCCACGGCTGGTCCGGCGCCGCCCCGGCAAGCGATGAGGAGGCGGTCGCGCGCATTCTGGCCGCCGCCGGCAAGGCCATCGACGAACGCGGCGCAGACTTCTCGATCGCCGATGTCGCGCGCACGCTGGGTGTCACCCGCCAGACCGTCTACCGGTACTTCCCCAGCACCGATGCGCTGCTGATGCAGGCCGGTGTGGTCGCGGCCTCCGATTTCCTGGAGCGTCTGGCGTCCCACATCCAGGGCATGACCAATCCGATGGACGCCGCCGTGGAGGCGATCGCGACCGCATTGGAGTGGCTGCCCAAGGACAAGCACATCGGGTTGCTGCTGGCGCCCGGCCGCTCCCCTGCCCTCACCGAATCGATGACCTCGGATATCGCCCTGCAGTTCGCACAGTCGGTGGTGCGACGTTTCGACGTGGATTGGGCGGCCGCCGGGTTCGACGACGCCGATCTCGACGAGCTCGCCGAGTACCTGCTGCGCATCATCCAGTCGTTCGTCGTCGACCCGGGGCGCCCCCCACGCACCGGGGCCGAGTTGCGCGCCTACCTGCGACGCTGGGTCGCTCCGGCACTGAGGCCGGCGTGATGGACGCGAATACCTGGATCGGCATCGGCAAAGTGGCGCTGCCGGCTTTCCTCACGGACGGCGTGGCGACGGTGACTCTGTGATCGGGTGATCACACGACGGTCAGCGGCAGCGACTTGCGCTCCTCGAACACCCAGGACGCACCGCCACTGAACTCGCACACCTCGACCTCGGGATGTTTCTTGGCCGCGGTGTCGGTCTCGATGACGCGCACGGTCCAGTCCGACTCGGTACCGGACACCTCGGCGCGCAGATGAGGATCGACCGCCGCCACGATCGCCTGCAGCGGGGCATCCGCCACCGGTGAGACCAGCGAGATCCACGAGCCGTCCTCATAGGCCGACGAGCGGCGCACGTGCACGAAATCCGGGTCGATATCGGCGGACACATAGGCGGCCGGGTTGAGCAGCGGGTGCAGTTCGAGCACCCGCAACGCGCCGCGTACGTCCGTGCTGAGCTTGAGCGCCTTGTGAATTCGCGAGGCGGCGACACCGGCGATGCCGATCAACTGCTTCGTGCGGATCGACCGCGCGAGGGCCACATCGTCCTTGGCGCGCTTGTCCACCGCAATCGTGAACGACTTGACCAGCAGGTGCATCTGGATGCAGACCTCATCCGCGATCCGGACCAGTGCCGAGTGGGAGAACGCGCCGAAATCGACATCTGCGAGCAACTCACCCGAATAGTCGGCCATACCTTCGTCGTTCGGGTCGATCGGATCCAACTCACACGCGTAGGCATGGGTCGCACCGACGATGTCCATCGCCGGGATGAACGGCACCTCGGGGTAGGACTCGTCGATGATGACGGTCCACCGGCAATGCGGGTGCTGATCAGAGGGTGTACGGGGCGGCCGGTGGATGGGCCGGACCTGCGCCCTGCGGTTGGTGGCCAACGCGGTGGCATCGAAGGTGGGGTCCTCGATGTCGTGGCACATGCCCTTGACGTATTCCTCGCCCATCGGTTCGACGTCGAGCAGCGCACCGCAGTGATCCAGATAGAACTCGCCGTGCCATCGGTCGTGCACGACATAGCGGAAGTCCATGAACTGCGGCGGCGCACCGATGTCCAGCTGCAGGCCCTTGAACAGGGTGAAGATGTCCACGCCCTCGTACTTGAGCGCCTTCTGCATCCGCTTGGTGTACAGCGGACTGGAGGCCGCCCACTCCTCGATGGCGATCTGCAGCATTTCCTCACGGCCGAACGACGATATGCACCACGCCATTCCGGACCGGTCGATCAACTGACCGATCAGCAGCAACTCCGGGACCAGTGTTGCCAGCTCCTCGCGTGTCAGCGCCGCATATCTACTGTTCATCGACGCTGCCCCCGGAATGCATCTTCACCGCGGCGTTGACATTGCCCTTCTTGTCCTCGCCGGCACCGCGCTCGGCCGCCTTCTTACGCTGCCGCACCACCTTGCTCACCGCGCCGTCCAGCTTGGAACCCAACGGGAACCCGAGGTAGTGGGTCAGGAACACCGACACCTCTTTGAGTTCCTCCGCGGTGATCTCCCCGTTGTGCAGCGCGGCGTTGATCTGGATCTCGGCCAGATCCGAATTTCCCACCGCCGTCACCGCGGCGAGCGTCAGCAGGCGCTTGTCCCGCATCGACAACCCCGGCCGGGTCCAGATGGTGCCGAAGAGGTGTTCGACGGTCAGGTCGAAGTACGGGTCGCCCTGGATATCGGGCATCTCCCAGCCGTAGACCTCGTTCATCTTCTGCAGGCCCTGCTGGCGACGATCGTCAGAACTCACTGCGTCACTCCTTCGTGTGCGGTACGCCGAGGCCGTCGGCCAAGCGGTCCAGCGCCACCCTGGCCAGCGGAAGATCCACTCCCACAACCTCGCCCAGCCCGAGGGCGAGCGTGAGGTCCTTCTCCGCCAGACCGCGGGTGTGGATGAACATGTCATATATCCAGTGGTCGGGAGTCAGCTGCTTGGTGTCATCGCGCACCATGATGGCCCCGGGCCCGCCGCTCTGTGCGTCGCTGTGGCGCACCACCCGGCCCAGCTTCTGCAGATCGATACCGGACGCCTCGGCCAGTTGCTGCGCCTCACATGCGGCCGCGAACCCGATGAAGGTGAGCATGTTGCGAGCCAGCTTCATCCTGGTACCCGCGCCGGGCTCGCCGGCACGCACCACCATCGACGCCCATTTCTTGAACACCGGCTTGACCAATTCGTAAGCTTCGTCGCTCGCGCCCACCATGACAGCCAGTTCGCCCTTGTCGGCGGCACCCGCGCCACCACTGACCGGCGCGTCGACCACATGGATGCCCTTGGGCTGCAACTGCTCGGCGAGCTCAGCCGCGGTGTTCGGCTCGATCGTGGAGTGGATCGCGATCACCGTGCCCGGCGTGGCGTGCTCGGCCAGCCGGCCGACGACGTCACGCACCTGCGCGTCGGTGAGCACGGTGACACTGATGACATCGGCCTTGGCCACCTCGGCGATATCGTCCGCCGCCGTCGCGCCTGATTCGGCGAACGGTGTCATCGCGTCGCGGCGCACATCGAACACCGTGAGTCCGCCTGGCCAGTCGACCAGCCTTCTGGCCATCGGTGCGCCCTGGTTGCCCAGGCCGATGTACCCCAGTCTCAGCTCGCTCATGCCCGGAAGATCTGTCCGCCATCGACGTTGAAGATCTGGCCGGTGATCCAGTTGGCTTGATCGGAGAGCAGGAACAGGAGCATGCCGACCAGGTCCTCGGGCTGCCCCATCCGCGACAGCGGGATGGCCTTGACGATATCCGCGACCATCTCCTGCGGAGTGGTGCTGCGGTTGGCTTCGGTGTCGATCGGGCCCGGGGCGATGGCGTTGATCCGGATGTTCTGGCCGCCGAGCTCGCGGGAGAGCTGCTGGGTGAGACCGTTGATACCGACCTTGGCCAAACCGTAGAAGTTCGAGTAAAGCCATGCCGCCGTGGAGGACTGGTTGACGATCGCCCCGCCACCGCGCTTGGCCATCTTCTTGTAGACCGCCCGGGTACACCACAACGCACCGTCGAGGTTGACGCTCATGAACTTCTTGTAGTACTCGGGGTCGACGGTGAGCAGGAAGTCCAGCTTCATTCCGCCGAAGATGGCGGCGTTGTTCACCAGGTGGTCGATACCACCGAATTCGGCGAGCGTCTGGTCCGCCATCGCCTTGGCCGACACCGGATCCGACACGTCGACGGGCAGCGCGAGCGCGGTCCCGCCCTCCCCTTTGATACCGTCGGCGACCTTCTGGGCGCCCTCGAGGTTGATATCGGCGACGACGACCGCCGCGCCTTCCCGGGCCAACGCCTCGGCGTAGGCCTGGCCGATACCGCCGCCGGCACCGGTGACGATGGACACCTTGTTGTCGAACTGCCCCATGATTTCCTCTCGCCACGCCGGCGGGGCCGGCAATGTTGGTGTGTGTATTCGCTCTAGGTCGCGATGGTCGCGATGAGCTTGGTTTCCAGATATTCCTCGAAGCCGGCCACGCCCATCTCACGGCCGATTCCGGACTGCTTGTAGCCGCCGAACGGCGCGTCGGCCGAGTACCAGACGCCACCGTTGACATTGACCGTGCCGACGCGCAGCCGCGAGGCGACCGCCTGCGCACGGGCGTCGTCACCGGAGAACACCGTGCCCGACAGGCCGTAGGGCGAATCGTTGGCGATGCGTACCGCATCGTCGTCACCGTCGTGAGCGATGACCGTCAGTACCGGACCGAAGATCTCTTCGCGAGATACCCGGGCCGAATTATCCAGGCCGGCAATGACGGTCGGCTCGATGAAGTAACCGGTGTCCAGGTCCGCAGGCCGTCCGCCACCACAGGCGAACCGGCCACCCTCGGCGATCGCCGAGTCCAGATAGCCCTGGATACGATCACGCTGCCGGGCCGAGATCACCGGGCCGCAGACGGTGCGCTTGCTGTGGGGATCGCCCGGCTTGATACCGCCGAGGGTCGCCGCCGCCGCCTCGACGGCGGCGTCGTACTGGGCCCTCGGCACGACCAGCCGGGTGGTGATCGCGCAGCCCTGTCCGGCGTGCATGGCAACGGTGAAGGCCGCCATCGCGCAGGCGCCACCCAGGTCCGCGTCGTCGAGCACCAGAAACGCCGACTTGCCGCCGAGTTCGAGGAACACCTTCTTGATGGTGACCGCGGCATCGGCCATCACGGCGCGTCCGGTGTTGGTCGATCCGGTGAACGAAACCATGTCGACCCGTGGGTCTTTGGACAGCAGCGCGCCGACACCGTGGTCATCGGAGGTGACGATGTTGAACACGCCGGGCGGGAAATCGGTGTGCTCGGTGACGATCTCGCCGAGCACCGCGGCCGCCCACGGGGTATCCGGGGCCGGCTTGAGGATCAGGGTGTTGCCGGCCGCCAGCGCCGGTCCCACCTTGGCGAGATTGATCTGGTGCGGGAAGTTCCAGGGAGTGATCGCACCGACGACGCCGACAGCCTCCCTGGCGACGGTGCGGTTGGTCGGAATTCCCTGTGGTGTCGCGTATCCGAGCTCGGTGCGCCACTGGTAGGTCTCCGCGGTGTCGGCGCAGAACGCCAGATCATCGATCGGCCCCTCCAGCTGGGCACCCGAGGTCAGCATGCGTGGCGCACCCACCTCGGAGATCGTCAGCTCCCGCAGTTCTTCCACGTTCGCCTGCAGAGCCTCGCGCAACTGGCGCAGGCAACGTACCCGCAGCTCGGTGTTGGTCGACCAATCGCTGTCGTCGAAGGCCGCGCGGGCCGCCCCGATCGCAGCCGACATATCCGCTTGATCGGCGTTCGCCGCCACCCCGAGAACTTCCTCGGTGGCGGGGTTGACGGTCTCGAACGTGCCCGCACTTCCGGTGACCAGCTTGCCGTCGATGAGCAATCGGCTCTCGCGGTCGGCGATCAGCGACATCCGCACTCTCCTGTTACATCCATCCGGCCATCCCAGCCGGTCCGTTCCTGGACAACTGTCCGGTGACACTCCTTCGAACCATAACCTCAGCCGCGTCGCAGTGGCAAGACCGGATTACTTCCGCATCGCGAATAGCGCTATTTTCCTGCAACTTTGCACATGGAACTTGCCCCGAACGGGCCATATCGGATAACTTGGACATGTGTCCAGCGATGCCGTGGTAGCCGCCACAAGCCAGACGGCGGAGACGCCGCGTAACCGCCGCCAGGAGGAGACCTTCCGCAAGGTCCTGACTGCCGGTATGGAGATGTTGCGCGAGTCGTCCTACTCGGATCTGACGGTGCGCGCCGTCGCCGCCCGCGCCAAGGTCGCCCCGGCCACGGCCTACACCTACTTCTCGTCGAAGAACCATCTGATCGCCGAGGTCTACCTGGACCTGGTCAAGCAGGTGCCCTACTTCACCGACGTCAACGACAGCCTGATCAGCCGGGTACAACAGGCGCTGCGCAGCCTGGCCCTGGTGGTCGCCGACGAACCCGAGGTCGCCGCGGCGTGCACCGCGGCCCTGCTGACCGGTGGCGACCCCACGGTACGCAAAGTGCGTGATCGGATCGGTTCCGAGATCCACCGGCGTATCCGGTCGGCCGTCGGACCGGACGCAGACCCCCGTGTCGTCTCCGCCCTCGAGATGACGTACTTCGGCGCGTTGGTCAATGCCGGCAGCGGCGCCTTCACCTACCACCAGATCGCCGATCGCCTGAGCTATGTGGTCGGCCTTCTCCTCGGAGATGACACATGAGCCTCAACACCGTCGAGCCGATCCTCGACCCCTACGATTACGACTTCCACGAGGACCCGTACCCGTATTACAAGCGGCTGCGCGATGAAGCCCCGCTGTACCACAACGAACAGCGCAAGTTCTGGGCGCTGTCGCGCCACAGCGACGTGCTGGCGGGTTTTCGCAACAGCGTCACCCTGTCCAACCGCCATGGCGTGTCCCTGGATCCGATCTCACGCAATGACGAAGCCCACCGCGTGATGTCCTTTCTGGCACTTGATGATCCCGGGCATCTCCGGCTGCGCACGCTGGTGTCCAAAGGCTTCACGCCACGGCGCATCCGCGAACTGGAGGGCCGGGTCACCGAGATCGCCCACCAGCATCTGGACGCTGCGCTGCAGAGCACCACGTTCGACTATGTCGACGACTTCGCGGGCAAGTTGCCGATGGACGTCATCTCCGAGCTGATGGGGGTGCCGGACGAGGACCGGGTGCGGATCCGCGCGCTCGCGGACGGCGTGATGCACCGGGAGGACGGCGTGCCCGATGTACCCGCTTCGGCCATCGAGGCCTCCGGTGAACTACTGGTCTACTACGCCGACATGGTCAAACAGCGCCGCAAGAACATCTCCGACGATCTGACCTCGGCATTGGTCGAGGCCGAGATCGACGGCGACCGGCTCACCGATGACGAGATCATGGCGTTCCTGTTCCTCATGGTGGTGGCCGGTAACGAGACGACCACCAAATTGCTTGCCAACGCCGCATATTGGGGTGCCAAGAACCCCGACCAACTGGCCCCGGTGTTCGACGACCACGACCTGGTCACCCCGTGGGTCGAGGAGACACTGCGTTATGACGCCTCCAGCCAGATCCTGGCCCGGCTGGTCAGCGAGGACCTCACCTTCTACGACACCACCGTTCCGGCGGGCGATGTGCTGGTCCTGCTGATCGGCTCCGCCAACCGCGACGAACGCGTCTTCGAGAACCCCGACGAATACCGCATCGACCGTGAGATCGGTCCGAAGCTGGTGAGTTTCGGCAGCGGCGCCCACTTCTGCCTCGGCGCACACCTCGCGCGCATGGAGGCCCGGGTGGCACTGACCGAGTTGTTCAAGCGAATCCGTG
Organism: Mycobacterium hackensackense; assembly: GCF_025822555.1. NCBI lineage: Bacteria > Bacillati > Actinomycetota > Actinomycetes > Mycobacteriales > Mycobacteriaceae > Mycobacterium > Mycobacterium hackensackense. The sequence goes on along the minus strand of NZ_JACKUC010000030.1, from coordinate 1,806,500 downwards.
GGTACGAGGTGGACGAGGCCAACGCCGTCCGCGTCCACTCCAGCAGCGTCCGCGGATTCGCTCACCTACCCATCACCGTCCAGCCCCGCTGAAAGGCCCGCTGAATGCCTCGTTTCGATCCCCTGCCCGCCCGCCGTCCGGCACTGGTCGCCGGCGCCTCCTCCGGTATCGGCGAGGCGACCGCGATCAGACTCGCCCGCAACGGTTTTCCGGTGGCACTCGGTGCCCGCCGAGTGGAGAAGCTCGATGAGATCGTCGGCAGGATCCGCGCCGACGGCGGCGAGGCCATCGCCGTGCACCTCGACGTCACCGACCCCGATTCGGTGAAGGCCGCCGTCGAGCAGACCACCTCCGACCTCGGCGAGATCGAGGTTCTGGTGGCCGGCGCCGGCGACACCTACTTCGGCAAGCTCGACTCGATCAGCACCGAACAGTTCGAGTCCCAGATCCAGATTCACCTGGTCGGCGCCAACCGGCTCGCCACCGCGGTGCTGCCCGGCATGATCGAACGCCGGCGCGGTGACCTCATCTTCGTCGGATCCGATGTGGCACTGCGTCAGCGGCCGCACATGGGCGCCTACGGAGCCGCCAAGGCCGCCCTGGTCGCGATGGTGACCAACTACCAGATGGAGCTGGAAGGCACGGGCGTGCGCGCCTCGATCGTGCATCCCGGACCGACCAAGACGTCGATGGGCTGGAGCCTGCCCGCCGAGTTGATCGGCCCCGCGCTGGAGGACTGGGCCAAGTGGGGTCAGGCGCGTCACGACTACTTCCTGCGCGCAGACGATCTCGCGCGGGCCATCACGTTCGTCGCCGAGACGCCGCGCGGCGGCTTCATCGCGAACATGGAACTCCAGCCCGAGGCTCCGCTGGCCGACGTCAAGGACCGCCAGAAGCTGGCTCTCGGTGAAGAAGGGATGCCTGCTTCTGCGGGCGGGAGCGAAGCGACAGGGGGTTCAGCACTGTGAGCGATCTCAAAGAGGTGGAACGCGTTTCCGGTGGCGAGGAGGAACACGGCCACCTGGAGGAGTTCCGCACCGACCCCATCGGCCTGATGTGGCGGATCCGCCAGGAATGCGGTGACGCCGGCTGGTTCCAGCTTGCCGACAAGCAGGTGGTGCTGTTGTCCGGCGCGGAGGCCAACGAGTTCTTCTTCCGGTCCACCGACAGCGAGCTCAATCAGGCCGAGGCCTACCCGTTCATGACGCCGATCTTCGGCGAGGGAGTGGTGTTCGATGCCGACCCCGAGCGCCGGGCCGAGATGCTGCACAACACCGCCCTGCGCGGTGAGCAGATGAAGGGCCACGCGGCCACCATCGAGAACGAAGTCCGCAAGATGATCGCCGACTGGGGCGACAGTGGCGAGATAGATCTCCTGGAGTTCTTCGCCGAACTGACCATCTACACCTCGACGGCCTGCCTGATCGGCCAGAAGTTCCGCAACCAGCTGGACTCGCGGTTCGCGAACTACTACCACCTGCTCGAGCGCGGTACCGATCCGCTCTGCTACGTCGACCCCTACCTGCCCATCGAGAGCTTCCGCATTCGCGACGAGGCCCGGGCCAACCTGGTGGAGTTGGTGCAGGAGGTCATGAACGGCCGAATCGCGAACCCGCCCACCGACAAGAGCGATCGTGATCTGTTGGACGTGCTGGTCTCGATCAAGGATGAGGACGGCAATCCGCGCTTCACCGCCAATGAGGTCACCGGGATGTTCATCTCGTTGATGTTCGCGGGGCACCACACCAGCTCGGGCACGTCGAGCTGGACGCTGATCGAGCTGCTGCGCAACCCCGACTTCTACACCAAGGTCCAGAACGAGCTCGACGAGCTGTATGCCGACGGCCAGGAGGTGAGTTTCCATGCGCTGCGCCAGATTCCGAACATCGATAACGCGCTCAAGGAGACCCTGCGCCTGCATCCGCCGCTGATCATCCTGATGCGGGTCGCCCAGGACGAGTTCGAGGTCGCCGGACACCCGATCCACAAGGGCCAGATGGTTGCCGCCTCGCCGGCGATCTCCAATCGCATCCCCGAGGACTTCCCCAACCCGGATGCCTTCGACCCGGACCGCTACAACAAGCCGCGCCAGGAGGACCTGATCAACCGGTGGACCTGGATCCCGTTCGGTGCCGGCCGGCACCGGTGCGTGGGTGCGGCGTTCGCGCAGATGCAGATCAAGGCGATCTTCTCGGTGCTGTTGCGCGAGTATGAGTTCGAGATGGCGCAGCCTCCCGAGAGCTATCAGAACGACCACTCCAAGATGGTGGTGCAGCTGGCCCGGCCGGCTAAGGTCCGCTACCGCAAGCGTGTGAAGGACTAGTTCGGTGGGCTGCTACCGAATCGAACTCGACGAGGACCTGTGCCAGGGCCACGCCATGTGCGAGCTGGAGGCCCCCGACGTCTTCAAGGTACCCAAACGCGGAGTCGTCGAGATCCTCGACCCGGAACCGCCCGACGAGCTCCGCGAGGATGTCGAACGGGCCATCGACATGTGTCCCACCCGAGCTCTTTCCCTCATCGAAAAAGACTGAAAGGCAACGACAATGGCGTCATCGTCAACACGCGAGGCACTTGAGGACTGGACCCAGCGCTGGCTCAAGGCCAACCAGGACGCGGAAGCGGCCGGCGACTGGAAACCGTTGGCGGACTTCTATACCGAGGACGCCACTTACGGCTGGAACATCGGCCCCAAAGAAGACGTCATGTGCATCGGCCGGGACGAGATCCGCGATGTCGCGCTCGGACTGGAGATGGAAGGCCTGGAGAACTGGGTCTACGAGTACCAGAAGGTGCTCATCGACGAGAAGCAGAACGAGATCGTCGGGTTCTGGAAGCAGATCGCCAAGAAGTCCGACGGCACCACCTCCGAGATCTACGGCATCGGAGGCAGCTGGTTCCGGCTCAACGATCAGCTGCAGATCGAGTGGCAGCGCGACTTCTTCGACTTCGGGCACGTGCAGAAGGCGTTCATGGACCTGATCACCTCGGGCGACCTCACCCCGACCATGCAGAAGCGCATCGAGCGCTCACTGGCCGGCGAGAAGTTGCCCGGCTACTACCCCCTCGGCGAGGCGCCCGTTCCGCTCTGGTGAATCACCACCAAGCAGTTGCTTGGGGGCAGTGTGATGTGGCTAACTAGAGGCTCTAGTCTGGAGTTCGAGGCTCTCGTCGAAAGCAGGAGATATGAAGACCAAAGGCGCTCTGATCTGGGAATTCAACCAGCCGTGGTCGATCGAGGAAATCGAGATCGGTGATCCCGTCAAGGACGAGGTCAAGATCCAGATGGAAGCCTCGGGCATGTGCCATTCGGACCATCACCTGGTCACCGGCGATATACCGATGGCGGGATTCCCGGTGCTCGGCGGGCACGAGGGCGCCGGCATCGTCACCGAGGTCGGCCCCGGAGTCGACCACATCGCACCCGGTGACCACGTCGTGCTGTCGTTCATCCCCTCCTGCGGTGAATGTCCCGCGTGTCAGGAAGGCCTGCGCAACCTGTGCGACCTGGGCGCGGGACTACTCGCCGGCACCGCGGTGTCCGACGGCACGTATCGCATCCACGCCGCCAAGAACGGCCAGCCGGTCATCCCGATGACCCTGCTGGGCACCTTCAGCCCCTACATGGTGGTGCACAAGAGCTCGGTGGTGAAGATCGACCCGTCCATCCCCTTCGAGGTGGCCTGCCTGGTCGGCTGCGGTGTGACCACCGGCTACGGGTCCGCGGTTCGCAGCGGTGACGTGCGCCCCGGTGACGATGTCGTCATCGTCGGTGTGGGTGGTGTCGGCACCGGCGCCCTGCAGGGTGCGCTCAACGCCGGCGCGCGCAACGTCTTCGCGGTCGACCCGGTGGAGTTCAAACGCGACAACGCACTCAAGTTCGGCGCGACGCACGCCTATCCCGATATCTTCACCGCGATGGCCGGAGTCGCCGAGGTCACCAACGGCCGGATGGCGCACAAGACGATCGTGACAGTGGGCGAGCTCAAGGGCGAGGACATCGACCACTACATGAACATCACCGCCAAGGGCGGCACCGTCGTGGCCACCGCGGTCGCGAACATGGCCAGCAACGATGTGAAGTTGAACCTGTCGATGTTGACCCTGCTGCAGAAGCGCCTGCAGGGCACCATCTTCGGTGGCGGCAACCCGCATCACGACATCCCTCAGCTGCTGTCGATGTACAAGGCCGGCCGGCTCAACCTCGATGACATGGTCACCAGGCAGTACAAGCTGGAACAGATCAACGACGGCTACAAGGACATGTTGGAAGGCCGCAACATCCGCGGCGTCATCCGGTACACGGACGCCGATCGTTAATCGTGATTTCGGCGCGCTTACCTGCGAGTACCGCGGGTAAGCGCGCCGAATCGCTGAAAGGACACCATGACCGAGTCACCCGTCGTCATCGCATCCGAGGCTTCCTGGCGTTGCGTGCAGTCCGGCGACCGCGAAGGCTGGCTGGCGCTGATGGCCGACGACATCCTGGTCGAGGACCCGATCGGCGAGGCGGTCACCAATCCGAGCGGTACCGGGGTGCGCGGCAAGGAAGCACTGGCAGCGTTCTACGACACCAACATCGGGCCCAACAAGCTGACCGTCACCCGCGAGGCGACGTTCCCGTCCAGCTCGCCGGCCGAGATCGCCTACATCCTGTTGCTGCGCACCGAATTCCCGAACGGCTTCGTCGCCAGTGTGCGAGGCGTATTCACCTACCGGGTGAATGACGCCGGCCTGATCACCAATCTGCGCGGCTACTGGAACATGGACGCCATGGAGTTCACCGAGGCGAAGGCCGATTAGCGCGCCGCTGGCCGGCCGCGCTGCCGTCGTGGTCGGCGGGACCCGCGGGATCGGCCTGGCCGTCGCCGAACTACTGGCATCCCAGGGTGCGTCGGTCGTGGTCAACGGCCGCGACCGGGAAGCCACCGACGAAGCGGCACAGCGGGTCTCGGGCCTCGGCATCGCCGGATCGCCGGCCGACCCGGACGTCGCCGACGACCTGATCGACGCGTGCGTGGCTGCCCACGGACGCATCGACATCCTGGTCAACTGCGCCGGCACCGCAGAGCCCACCGGATCATCCATCCTCAACGTCACCTCGGCGCAGTTCCGCGAACTACTCGACGCACACCTGTTGACCGCATTCGAGACCTGCCGGGCCGCCGCACCGCATATGGTCCGGCAGGGCTCCGGCGCCATCGTGAACACCAGTTCGTTCGCTTTCCTCGGCGACTACGGCGGTACGGGATATCCGGCCGGCAAGGGCGGGGTCAACAGCCTGACGCTGGCCATCGCAGCCGAACTGAAAGAACATGGAGTGCGGGCGAATGCGGTCTGCCCGGGTGCGCGCACCCGGCTGTCCGAAGGCTCGGACTACGAGCAACACATCGCCGAGCTGAACCGGCGGGGACTGCTCGACGACGTCAGCGCCCAGGGTGCGCTGGACGCCGCCCCGCCCGAGTATGTCGCGCCCACCTACGGCTATCTGGTCAGTGACCTCGCCGCGCACATCACCGGCCGGATCTTCATCGCCGCCGGCGGATTCGTCGGTGAGTTCGCCCGGCCCGAAACAGGATTCATCGGCTACCGGGATCACAAGGACACGCCGCCGTATGCGATCGAGGATGTGCACGCGTTGATCGGCGGTTAGTTCGCACGGATCAACCGGCCGTGCGCGATAAGCGAACCCACCTGTTTGAGCCGCTTGCTGCGGATACTGACGTCATAGGCCAGGATGTGGTCGACGGTGGCCAGTCGCTCGGCCAGGTAGCGATACAAGTGCTCGACGTCGCGACATATCACCACGACCATCAGGTTGGCCGAGCCACTGATCGCGACGACCGAGGCCACCTCGTCGTGCACCACGATCTGTTCGGCCGTCGCGGTGAGATGCCGGGGTGGGGTCGAGATCCAGATGGTCGCGTTGAGCGTGTATCCGAGCAGTTCGGGTAGCACATCGACGTCGTAATACAGGGTGTCGGAGTCCTGTAGTGCCGCCAACCGGCGTTTGACCCGCGCCGGTGACCATCCGGTGAGTGCGGCCAACGCACTGTCGGAGATACGCCCGTCATCGGCCAAAGCGTCGATCAGCCGCTGGTCATCGGGCGACGGTGGGCCAGGTCGATTCGGGTGTGCGGTCTCCGCCGGTTGCAACGCGGCGATCTGTTCCGCACTGAGCGGGCGGCCGTGGCCGGTCCAGTGACCACTGGATGCCTGGCCGAACACCTTGAGCACCAAGTTCACTCGGACATCGAGGACCGCAGACGTGCGGGGCAAGCGGTGCAGCAAGCCGTCGCCGGTATCACCGATCGGCGCACGGACAACGCAGATCAGCTCGGTACCGCCGGACAGCACATTGGCGTGCGTCACCTCCGGCCAACGAACCAAGGCCTCCGCCAGCTTGGGTACGTTGTCCGGTTTGGCGTGCACCCGCACGATCCACTGGCACTCGCCGTAGACCCTCGGGTTCACCACTCCGATCACCCTGAGTACGCCGTCACGGCGCAGCGCCCGATAGCGCCGGGCGACCGTCTGCTCGCCGGCGCCGATGACCTCGGCGATCCGCCGGAAGGGCGCCCGCGGAGCGATCTGCAACGCGTGCAGAATATGACCGTCGAGACGCTCCATAGTGTCAGTAACACTACGCATGTGACGTCTTTGCTGCCTATTTTTGCCGCTTCGATGCGCATCCCTGGCTGGACTCGCTCAACCGGCCAATGCTGAACACCATGAATCTGACCGGCAATGCCGCGCTCAACACGATCGAAACGAAGGACGTGCTGTGAAACTGGGAATCGGGTTGCCCAACCACATTGCCGGGGTGGCGGGTACGGCCATCACGGAGTGGGCGCGCCGCGCCGAAGAACGCGGATTCGAATCCGTCACCACGATCGACCGGCTGCGCTACCCGGGTCTCGACTCGCTCATCGCACTGGCCGCCGCGGCCGGCGCCACCACCGACGTGACGCTGGTGACGAATGTCCTTCTCGCCCCGGTGTATCCGGTGGTGCCGCTGGCCAAGCAGATCGCCGGCGTGGCGCAGATATCCGGCGGACGACTTGTCGTCGGTCTGGGTGTGGGCAACAGACCCGACGACTACGCAAGCACCGGAACGGACTTCGACCGCCGAGGGAAGATCCTCGACGAGCAGGTCGAGCGGATGCGCCGGCTCTGGACCGGCGCCGGCGATGCGCCGTTGTGCGCACCCGTATCGGTTCCTTTGTTGTTCGGCGGACGGTCGGCGGCCACGGTCCGGCGGGTGACGACCGTCGGCGACGGCTGGGCCGCCGGCGCTGTCCGCCACTATGACGTCCAGGCCGAACTGGTCCAGCGCATTCGCTCCGGCTGGGCGGCCGCCGGCCGTGGGGGCCACCCGTATCTGCAGGCATCGGTGAACTTCGGGCTCGGACCCGAGCAGGCGATCGCCGCCGGAAAGGACCACCTGGCAAGGTATTACGGGTTCAGCCCGGAGTACGCGCAGGTGAACGTCGACGATATGGTCAGCTCGCCCGATGAGGCCCGTGACACGGTCCGACGGTATCGGGATCTCGGGTTCGACCGACTGCTGTTCCATCCGACGACCGCCGGGGTCGAGCAGCTCGACCGTCTCGCCGACGCGATCCTCTAGCCCGGCTAGCGCCGATGCACCCCGAACGCCCGGCGCAGCGCGACAAAGCGCACCAGGGTGGCCACCAGGTTCGCCACCACCAACACGGACAGTTCGACTGCCTTGTCCTTGGTGAGACCGAAGTGGTGCAACACCAGCAGTGACCCACTGGTGATCGCCAACCCGAAGAGGAAGACCAGCAGGCCGCCGGCCTGGTGGCGGGCCACCCCGGCGCGACCACGGATGCCGAAGGTGAACGCCCGGTTGGCCGTCGTGTTCCCGATCGCGGTGAGCAGCAAGGCCGTCAGGTTTGCGGCTTGAGCGCCCATCGCCGCGTGCAGCGCCATGAACAGCAGGGCGTAGGCGACCGTGCTGATCACGCCGACGATGCAGAACCTGGCCAGTTGGCCGACCATGCCGGGCGGCACGCCGGGTACCAGGGGCTCGCGCCCGAGACTGGCCTGCAGTTCGCGCAGCGGCAGGGCACCGGTGGCCAGCGCCCGTCCCACCCGCCAGCAGCCCTTGAGATCGTCGATCGCGGTCGCGACGATGTCGACGCGGGAGTCGGGATCGTCGACCCAGTCGACCGGGACCTCGTGGATGCGCAGCCCGGCCCGCTCGGCGATCACCAACATCTCGGTGTCGAAGAACCATCCGGTGTCGGCCACCAAGGGCAGCAGCTGACGGGCCACGTCGGCGCGCACCGCCTTGAACCCGCACTGCGCATCCGAGAACCGTGCACCGAGCGCGCCGCGCAGGATGAAGTTGTAGGAGCGCGAGATGAATTCGCGCTTCGGGCCGCGCACCACCCGCGCCGACGCGGCCAATCTGGATCCGATCGCCACATCCGAATGCCCTGAGATCAACGGCGCGACCAACGGCATCAGCGCCGAGAGGTCGGTCGAGAGATCGACGTCCATATAGGCCACCACGGTGGCCGGTGAGGCCATCCACGCGGTGTACAGGGCGCCGCCCCGGCCCTTGCGGTCCAGATGGATCACTTCGACACCGGGCAGTTCGGCCGCCAACCGGCGCGCGACCTCAAGCGTGGAATCGGTACTTGCGTTGTCCGCGACGGTGATCCGGGTGGGGTAAGGAACCTGCTCGGCGAGGTAGCGATGCAACCGGGTCACACACCCGGGCAGATCGTGTTCCTCGTTGTACACCGGGATGACGATGTCCAGAACGGGGGTTTCCCGCGCAGGCTGGAACAAGCCCCCGTCCGCCTGGGCGCGAGCCAGCTCGGTCATATCGTTCACACTCCCGTAACGAGCTGCCACGGCACTGCCGTCGGCCTGGGAGCTTGCTGCGCCCTGACTATGCTCGGTACTCATGGCGACCGTCTTCACCATGATCATCAACGGGGATCTGCCCGGCCGTTTCGTCTACGAGGACGACGAGGTGGTCGCGTTCCTGACCATCGAACCGATGACGCAGGGGCACACACTGGTGGTGCCGCGGGCCGAGGTGGACAACTGGCAGGAACTGGATCCCGCGGTGTTCAACAAGGTGATGTCGGTGGCGCAGCTCATCGGTAAGGCGGTCACCAAGGCGTTCGACGCCGAACGTGCCGGCCTCATCATCGCCGGGCTTGAGGTGCCGCACCTGCACGTGCACGTGTTCCCCGCCCGCAATCTCAGCGATTTCGGCTTCGCCGGCGTCGACCGCAATCCGTCGGCCGAGTCGCTCGACGAGGCCCAGGCCAAGATCAAGGCCGCCCTGGCTCAGCTGGCCTGAACGCTATCCGCGCCGGTCGTGGCGGTCACCGCCGGCGCGGCTCCGGCCGCCTCCGCGATGCGCGGCAGGTTCACCCGGAACTGGCAGCCGTGGCCCGGTGCGGTGCGCACCGACACCGTGCCGCCGTGGGCGTGCACCAGCGAGTCGACGATCGACAGGCCCAGCCCGGTGCCGCCGCTGGCGCGTGTGCGCGACGAGTCGGCGCGGTAGAACCGCTCGAACACCCGTTGGGCGTCCTCGCTGCTCATCCCCGGCCCTTCGTCGCAGACCTCGAGCACCGCGTGTTGCTCGTCGGTGCCCACCCGCACCGTGATGCCGGCGGATTCCGGGGTGTGCTGCAGGGCGTTGGCCACCAGATTGCTCAGCACCTGCCGCAGCCGGGCTTCGTCGCCGAGCACCTCGGGTGTGCCCGGTCCGTCGAACACCTCCATCCGGATATGGCGAGCGGGCGCCACCGATTGGGCGTCGTGCACGGCGTCGCTGGCCAGGGCCAACAGATCGACCCGGTTCTGTTCGAGCGGCCGCTGCACATCCAGACGGGCCAGCAGCAGCAGGTCCTCGACGAGCAGACCCATCCGTCGGGCCTCGCTCTCGATACGGCCCATCAGCATGTCCACATCTCGTGCGGCGCCCTGCCGGTACAGCTCGGCGTAGCCGCGAATGGTGGTCAGCGGCGTCCGTAACTCGTGGCTGGCATCGGTGATGAAGCGCCGCATCCGTTCCTCGGAGCCGCGGGCAGCTTCCGCGGAGGAGTCCGACGAAGCCACCGCACGCTGGATCTGCGCGAGCATGCCATTGAGCGCGAGCGAGAGCCGGCCCACCTCGGTACGCGGATCACGTTGCGGCACACGCCGTTCCAACTCACCCGCGGCGATGGCCGCGGCGGTCTGCTCAACCTCGACCAGGGGCCGCAGGCTGCGATGCACCACCGCGAAACCGGCTACACCCAGCACCAGCAGCACCGCCAGGCCGATGCCCACCTGGGCGTAGATCAGCGCGCGAACGGTCGACTGCACCTCGGAGAGGTCGATGGCGACGGTGGTCAGCTCGCCGTGCGGACCGCGCACCGTCATGGCGCGCCATTCCACCCTGGATCCGTCGACCGAGCCGACCGTGACCGGCACCGGGCCGACGTTGTTGTCATCGGGCAGATCCGGTTCGGCGTCGCGGTCGTTGACCGCCATCCAGGTGCGCCCGTCCGGGCCGATGCCCCGAACATAGAAGTTCGACGGCGGCCGGCCCGGATTCGGATCCTCGGGTGTCAGCGTCGGCTGGCTGGGCATCCGCCGGGGCGCCTGCGCCCAGCTGCGCGAGGCATCCAACAGGGTCTGGTCGATCCGGTCGACCTCGGTGTGCGACATGATCGAGGTGACCGCGATCCCCGAGGCGAGCAGGCCGAACGCCACCAGCACCAGGGTGGCGGCGACCAGGCCCACCCGCAGCGGCACACCGCGGCGGCGTTGTTCGGTCATGTACTCATTGTTGGCCGGGATGGCCCGGCCGTCCGGGCGTTGGAGAATCAGCGGGGCTCGCGCAGCACGTAACCCACACCGCGCAGGGTGTGCAGCAGGCGCTTCTCACCGGTGTCGATCTTGCGGCGCAGGTAGGACACATAGGACTCGACGACGTTGACGTCGCCGCCGAAGTCGTAACGCCACACATGGTCGAGGATCTTGGGCTTGGACAGCACCGTGCCGGCGTTGATGATGAAGTAGCGGAGCAGCGTGAATTCCGTCGGCGACAGCGAGACGGGCTCACCAGCCTTCCACACCTCGTGGGTGTCCTCGTCGAGTTCGATATCGGCGAACGTCAGCCGGGCATTGCGGGGTTCCTCGATACCGCGGCCGGTGCGGCGCAGGATGACCCGCAGCCGGGCCACCACCTCTTCCAGGCTGAACGGCTTGGTGACGTAGTCGTCGCCGCCGAGCGTGAGTCCGGCGATCTTGTCCTGCAAGGTGTCGCGGGCGGTGAGGAACAGGGCCGGGGCGTCGATACCGTCGGCGCGCAGCCGGCGCAGCACGCCGAAGCCGTCCATACCGGGCATCATCACGTCGAGGATCACCGCGTCGGGCTTGACCTCGCGCGCCTTGTCCAGCGCGGCCGGTCCGTTGGATGCGGTGTGCACCTCGAAGCCTTGGAACTTCAGGCTCACCGAGAGCAGCTCGACGATGTTCACCTCGTCGTCCACCACGAGGATCCGCGCTTCGGGAATGCTTTCAGGTACCGCCGCCATAGCCATACAACTACTGTCCACCCGCCGTTTGGACTCATCCTGCATACCCACTGTGAGATTCCTGTGAACCTGGGAGTCCCATGTGAGGATAACCCCCTCGACCGGCCGCGCGGTCCGTGCGCACGCACCTAGACTGGCGCCATGAACCTCGGCAACACCGTCGTGCAGTTTGCCACGGCTCCGGTCCGGCTCGGACTCGCTATTGCCGACCTGGGATTGAGCATTGCCGGCGGGACACTCAAGACCGTCCAGCGTTCGCTGAACGACCCGAATCAGATGAGCGGCGCCACCTCGTTCGCCGGCATGCTCGGCCTCGACGAAGCCGTCAACCGGGCCAACCGGCTGGCCAGACTGATGGATGACGACGCCCCGCTCGGTCGTGCGCTGGCCCCCGAGGGCCCGATCAATCAGCTGCTGCGCCAGGGCGGACTGGTCGATCAGCTCACCGCCCCGGGCGGGCTCATGGACCGGCTGACCGCCGAGAACGGGCCGGTGGCGCGCGCGCTGGCCAAGGACGGGCTGATCGATCAGCTCACCGCGGAGGGCGGCCTGATGGACCGGCTCACCGCCAGCGGTGGCGTGGTGTCCCGGGTCATCGAGCCCGGCGGTCTGGCGGACCGGTTGCTCGCGCAGGACGGTGTGGTCGAGCGGGCCCTGCGCCAGGACGGCGTCGCCGATCAGCTGCTGTCCGAGAACGGCCCGGTCGGACGGGCGCTGGCCCCGGGCGGCCTGGTCGAACAGGTGACCGCCGAGGGCGGCCTGATCGACCGGCTCACCACCGACAGCGGTGCGTTGTCACGGCTGATCGCACCCGGCGGCCTGGCCGATCAGCTGCTGGCCGACGACGGGCTGATCGAACGGGTACTGCGCGAAGAAGGGGTTGCCGACCGACTGCTCGCCGAAGGCGGCCTTCTGGACACCCTCACCGACCCGGACGGCCCGCTGCTCAAACTGGCCGATGTCGCCGACACCCTGAACCGGTTGACCCCCGGACTGGAAGCCCTCGCACCCACCATCGATGCGCTGCACGAGGCGGTCATCACGCTGAGCCAGGTGGTCAATCCGCTCAGCAATATCGCCGGCCGCATCCCGTTGCCGCGACAGCGCAACCGGCGTGGCAACACCGGGCCGCGGGCGGTGGTCTCCGAGCGGGTCATCGACGAGGACCGCTAAGCTATCGCGCGTAACAACGCCTCCTTAGCTCAGTGGTAGAGCACTCGCCTTGTAAGCGAAAGGTCGTCAGTTCAATCCTGACAGGGGGCTCAAACTCCACCGAGCTGCCTTGTCGGGCCCACGTCGTAGCGTGCGTTCATGAGACAGTGTCGGGGCTGCGGAGCCGAACTCACACGGCGCAGCCAAAAGCTCTACTGCAGCAATCCATGTCAGATCGCGTCCCGCCGCAGGACGCGCACAGATCTGTGGCTGGAGTCCGGCGAGGGCCGCGCCGGTTCTCTTCCGGGTCATTACATCCGCGCACACGTGGCTGCTGAACAATCGGGCCGGTGCGCAATCTGCGGCGGGGCAAGCACGTGGCAAGACCTCCCGCTGGTCTTGATCCTGGACCATATCGACGGGAACCCCACCAACAATCGCCGCGAGAACCTGCGACTCATCTGCCCGAACTGCGACTCGCAGCTGCCGACGTACAAGAGTCGAAATCGCGGCAATGGCCGCAGTTACCGCAGGCAGCGCTACGCCGACGGCCTGTCGTACTAGCGGTAGTCGATGACAACCCGGCCGTCGATCTGACCGGACTCCATCCGGGCGAAGATCTCGTTGATGTCCTCCAGGCGCGCGCTGTGCACGGTCGGATGAATGAGCCCGCGCGCGTAGAAGTCCAACGCCTCCACCATGTCCTGGCGGGTTCCCACGATGGATCCGCGGATGGTCAGACCCTTGAGCACGATGTCGAATATCGGGGCCGGGAACTCGCCCGGAGGCAACCCGTTGAACACGATGGTGCCCCCACGGCGCGCCAGACCGATCGCCTGGCCGAACGCTTGCGGGTGCACCGCGGTGACCAGCACCCCGTGGACCCCGCCGGTGGCCTTCTGGACTTCGGCCACCACATCGCAGGTGCGGGCATTGACGGCGACCTCGGCACCGAGGCGGGTGGCCAAGTCGAGTTTGGTGTCGTCGATGTCCACCGCCACCACCCGCAGACCCATCGCGCGGGCGTACTGCACGGCGATGTGGCCGAGCCCGCCGATCCCCGAGATGGCCACCCACTGACCGGGCCGGGTGTCGGTGACTTTCAAACCCTTGTACACGGTGACGCCCGCACACAGGATCGGCGCCAATTCCAGCGGGTCCGCACCCTCCGGGAGTCGTGCCGCGTAGGCGGCGTTGACCAGCATGTAGGAGCCGAAGCTGCCGTTGACGCTGTAGCCACCGTTGCGCTGGCCTTCGCACAGTGTTTCCCACCCGGTGCGGCAGTAGTCGCAGTGTCCGCATGCCGACCAAAGCCAGGCATTTCCGACCTTGTCGCCGACTTTCAGATCCTCGACGCCGTCGCCGATCGCCACGACGGTGCCACACCCCTCATGCCCGGGAACGAACGGGGGCTGCGGCTTGACGGGCCAATCACCATGTGCAGCATGCAAATCCGTGTGACAGACGCCGGAGGTTTCGAGTTTGACCAGCACCTCCCCGGGACCCGGTGTGGGCAGGTCGAGATTCTGCACCTCCAGCGGCTCACCGAATGCGGTGACGACGGCGGCGCGCATCAAGTCGGTGGCTGCACCGGTCGCAGGACTGCTCAGTGTTCTGGTCATGTAGTGATTCCAGCCCGGAACGGTCCCGGTGCGTAGGGTCTTTGGACCTTGACCGAAGAACCCGAAGGCCTTCCGCGACGAGCGGACGACGCCGAATGATTCAGCGGAAGGTCTCACCCAGTCGGTCGCCGAGCTGCTCGTCCGCCCGCTCGTAGGTCGACGCGGCGGCCGCCAAGTTGGTGGCGTAGCCGGACATCTCATCGGTCATGTGCTGTGCCTGCGCCGCGAACGACTCCCCTGCGAACCGACAGGCCGCACCGGACGCCAGATTCGCCACACCTTCGGCGGCAGCGGCCATAGCACCGCCGACATCGAGCCCGGCGACCGTCGTCGCCAGGTGTGCCTGCGCCGCCGACGCGGCCCGCACTGCCGCAGGATCGACGGACAACGGAGCGGTCATGCACTCGAGTCTAAGGTCGCTGCCGAACCTCGCTGCGCATCGATCGTGTGTAGCTTCGTCGACATCCGACAGAGAGGAACCGTCATGGCCGAGGCCGGATTCTGGGTGGCATGGGGGCTGCCATCGCGGGGTCGCGAGACCAACGCGTTGGATGTGCTGCGGAAGTCCCGCGACTACCTGCAGGCGGCGGCCCGTGACGGGCGGATCGAGCGGTTCGACACGGTGATCCTGCGCCCACAGAGTGTGGAACTCGGGGGCTTCTTCCTGATCCAGGGCAGCACGGCGCAGCTCGACGCGCTGCGCCGTGATCCGGGCTTCGAAACGTGGGTCAACCAGGTCCAGCTGGTCGCCGACCGGGTCGCGGCCGTGGACGCCTGGGTGGACACCGGCATCGACGAGGCGATCAGCCTGTACGAGGACGCACTGCGCGAAGCCGGCCTGAGTGACTGATGGGATTCGTGTAACAAATGTGGTCTCCGCTGCGAAAATGGAGCGGGTTGCACTGACGAGTGCCCCGCGCGATTGACGGAGGACGCAGGCATGGGCGCAGCGGCATATATCGGCCGGATCGGCGGCCTGGCCATGGCCTTGGGTGTGGGCACGGCGATCGCCACAGGTCACGGCATCGCGGCGGCCGACGACACGAGCACCGCAGGCACCCAGAACGCCACCTCGGACACGAAGACCGCCGACAACACCGACCCCAAGACCGGTACCGACCCCAAGACTGCCGAGACCAAGGCCCAGGAGCCGACCGACACCGAACCCGCGGGTTCCAAGGACACCGAACCCAAGACCGGCACCACCACCCAGCCCGCCGACGGCGTGGTGGTCAGCGCCCAGACCAACACCGGCTCAAGCACGGCCACCAAGACACCCGAGAAGACGCCCGAGCCCGAGAAGCCGGCCAAGCCGAAGAAAACCGCGCGCACCGCCGCGACCACAACCACCAAGACGGCGAAAGCCACCACCGCGACCACCGCTGCCGATCCGGCTCCTGCCGACACGAAGTCCGCAGCCACCACCGCCTCGGCCGTGTCCTCGACGGTGCAACCCGCGGCCTCGGTCGCGGTCTTCGCCAATGCCCTGACCATCGCCTCGCAGACGGCAGCCCCGACCACGACCGCCCCGGTGCCGGTCCCGGCCGTACTGCGCAAGCCCGTCACCGCCGTCCTGAAGGCGGTCGCGGGTGCACTCGACTGGGCGCTGAACAACACCGCGAATTCCCCGGTCCAGCCAGTACTGAGCTGGACACTGCTCGCGTTCGCCCGCCGCGAGGTCGACCACCTTCTGACGGCCATCAACCCGCGCAGCGCAGCGGCCACCGGCGGTGTCGCCACCGACACCACCAGCCTCGCGCTGGCCGCGACCACTCTGAACCCGCGACCCGGCTTCCCTTATCCGGGACAGCAGTTGAGTCCGTCGACCAGCTTCGTCGATTGGGTCACCGGCAATTTCGCCCCGAACGACACCTACAACCGGTTCGGCATCTGGGGCACCGATGTCGGCACCATGTGGGACAACGGGATCCCCGACGATCCGACCACCCCGATCAACGAACACCAGGTTCTCATCGCCTTCGGCGACACCTTCGGCGGCCCCAACATGACGGGCACGTGGCGGCTCAACACCCTGTTCCGCAGCTTCGACACCAACCTGTCCGACGGGATGACCATTCCGGCCGGACAGTGGCTCAACGGCAACATGTTCGGCGGCTCGCCACTGTGGGGTGAGACCTACGCGCGGCAGATCATCCTGCCCGAGCGGCTGCCGTCCGGCCTGCCCACCGGCGTGACACTGATCCCCACCGCGGGCATCTCGGTACCCACCCCCGGCACGAAATACGGTGCCACGCAATATCTGAGCTTCATGTCGGTCAAGCAGTGGGGCGCAGCCGGGCAGTGGACCACCAACTACTCGGCGATCGCCTACTCCGAAGACAACGGCGAGAACTGGTACATCTCACCCAAGAGCGTGCGGACCAACTTCGGTGGCAACGCGAAATTCCAGCAGGCCGCGCTGATCCGACCCGGCGACGGGTACGTCTACTCGTACGGCACCCCGAACAGCAGACAGGGTTCGGCCTACGTGTCACGGGTGGCGGAGAAGGACATCCTCGACGCCAGCAAGTACGAGTTCTACAGCAAGGGCAGCAAGGGCGGGATCTTCGGTATCGGCGCCTACAAGGCCGGCTGGTACAAGAACGATCCGTCCAAGGCCACCCCGGTCTTCGGTCAGGAGAAGGGCGCCTGCGGAATCGGCAAGCCGGGCAACCAGGTCAGTGAGATGTCGGTGCAGTACAACCAGACCCTCGGCAAGTACGTGGTGCTGCACGCCGACCAGTTCAACAACATCATCCTGCGCACGTCGGACAGCCCGGAGGGCACCTGGTCGGCGCCGACGGTGCTGATGACCCAGCAGAACGGCGGCATCTACGCCCCCATGCTGCACCCCTGGTCGCCGTCCACCGTCGGCACCGGCACCGACCTGTACTGGAACCTGTCGCTGTGGAGCCAGTACAACGTCATGCTGATGAAGACCGACCTCACCAAGCTGTAGCGATGCCCCGACTCGTCGTGCTCTGCGCCCTGCTCGCCGCCGCGCTGGCTGTCCCGCCGGCCGCCTCGGCCGATCCCGCCGCACCGCAACCGGATTCGCCGTGTCCGGCCGAGTTCACCGGCGCCACCACGATGCCGCCCGGACAATCCCTGCCGCTGGTATGCCAGGGGCAACGGTGGCAGGCCGTCACCGCACCCGGAGATCCCAGCGATCGCTGGGTCAGCTTCGGTCCCGCCATGGCGCTGCATGGCGAAGGCCTGCGCAACCCGAACCTGGCCTCCGGCGCCTGGACGGCGACACCACTGGATCCCGATGCCCGGTGCGCCGCCACCCAGCACGCCGTCGTGAGCGCGGGCGTGGTCGGCCCCCCGGTGACCGCGCAAGGCTCACCCGGACAGCCGCTTTCACTTCAGGTGCTGCCCAGCCTGTTCGACATCTCGATGGCCGGGTACTGCCTGTGGACGCGTACCGGCTAGCGACAGACGCCGACGTCGCGATCTGCGCCTCACCCGTCACGAGCGCTTGCCCGCCGTCGCGCACCTAGACTCGGCCTGGTGCGCGAGGTTCTCGACGAGCTGATGACGATATGGCGGGCGGGCGGCACCGCCGGTCTGGCCACCGTCGTGCGCACGATCAGGTCGGCACCCCGGCCGGCCGGGGCCGCCCTGGTGGTCGATCCCGACGGCGCCGTGGCGGGCTCGGTCTCCGGCGGCTGCGTCGAGGGTGCGGTCTACGAGCTGGCGACCGATGTGGTCACCACCGGCAGGCCCGAGCTGCAGCGCTACGGAATCAGCGATGACGACGCCTTCGCCGTCGGCCTGACATGCGGCGGAATTCTCGATGTCTTCGTGGAGCCGGTGTCACAGAAGACTTTTCCGCAACTGGACGAGGTGGCCGACGCCATCGGTGCACACCATCCGATCGCGGTGGCCACGGTGATCGCCCACCCGGACCCGTCCTGGCTGGGCCGCAGGCTCATCGTCGACTCCGAGCGCTGCACCGGATCACTGGGATCCGCACGCGCCGATGCCGCCGTCGCCGACGACGCCCGCGGTCTGCTGCTGGCCGGGAGCACCTCGGTGCTGTCGTACGGGCCCGACGGGCAACGCGTGGACGAAAGCTCCGGCGAGACCGATACCGGCATGGAGGTGTTCGTCGCCAGTTACGCGCCGCGGCCCCGCATGCTGATCATCGGTGCCATCGACTTCGCTGCCGCGCTGTCTCAGCAGGCAACCTTCCTCGGCTACCGAGTGACCGTCTGCGATGCCCGGCCGGTGTTCGCCACACCGGCGAGGTTCCCGTCCGCCGACGAGGTGGTCGTCGATTGGCCCGATCGCTATCTGCGTGGCCAGCAGGATCTCGGTGCGATCGACGGCCGCACCGCTATCTGCGTGCTGACCCACGATCCCAAGTTCGATGTGCCCGCACTCGAGGTCGCCCTTCGCCTGCCTGCGGTCGGCTACGTCGGGGCCATGGGCTCGCGGCGCACTCATCTCGACCGTCTCGACCGGTTGACCGCCGCCGGACTCACCGACACGGATCTGGTCCGGTTGTCCAGCCCCATCGGCCTGGATCTGGGCGCCCGCACGCCCGAGGAGACGGCGGTGTCGATCGTCGCCGAGATCATCGCCCGACGCTGGGGCGGGGGCGGCCGCCCGCTGGCCGCCGTCGACGGGCGAATCCATCACGAGCTGGTCGAACGCCCCTCGGTCACCAGCGCCGACGGCGCGGGATGATCAGTCGACGACGCCGCGTAACGCAGCCTCGCCGAACACCGGGCCCAGCATCGAGGACATGTCCGGCCCACGGCGCAGGCAGTGACCGCCGTCGACATTGATCAGCTGACCGGTGATCCACGCGGCGGCGTCGCTGAGCAGGAAGATCGCCGCGTTGGCGACGTCGGAGACCTCGCCGGGCCGCGGCAGTGGCGTGCAACTGGCGTAGTCGGCGCTGATCTCCGGTGACTCCAGGATCGGCGCCACCATCTCGGTCTTGATCAACCCGGGGCGAATGCCGTTCACCCGCACCCACGACGGGCCGAGCTCGTCGGCGGCCAGTTGGAGCAGATGGTCGAGCGCGGCCTTGCTCGGTCCGTAGGCGGCGAACCATCGGTGGGTGTTGCTCGACGCGATGGACGAGATACCGACGAACGATCCGCCGCCGCCGCGCACCATCGCGCGGGCGCTGTGCTTGAGCACGTACATGGTGCCGTTGACGTTGAGGTCGACGGTTTGGCGCCACAGCTCGGAATCCACCTGAGTCAGTGGGCCGATCGTCAACGATCCGCCCGCACAGTGCACGACACCGTGCAGGTGTCCGTTCCAGGCCTCGGCGGCGTCGACGACGCCGGCCACCTCGTCCTCGTCGGTGACATCGGCAGGCTCGTAACGGACGCGCCCGGATGCACCGGCGGCCTCGATCTCGTCGACCGCCGCCGAGAGGCGATCCGCGTTGCGGCCCACCAGCATTGCGTTACCACCGCTGGCGACCACCGCCGCCGCGACGCCCTTGCCGATACCACTGCCACCGCCGGTCACCAGTACCGTCCGACCCGCCAAGGAGAGCTGCACCGCGATCCCTTCGACACCAAAACTGCAACACGTTCTCGCCATAGAACCACGCCGCACCACCGGCGCACAGGAATTCGCCGTCCAGCACTCACGCAGCGATCGTCCAGACCTTTCCCAGAATTGGCACTGGCGCACCAGTATTCACGCTCTCGCCAGGGTTTTTCGCCTCCGTCAGCGTATTCTGGCCCCCAGGAGTCACATCCCTCCGGACTGGATCAGCCCGATAGATCCGGCCGGCACATCACAGAAAGCGTGACGCTCATGGCGACCTTCGCGTTCCCTGCCCGACGAATGATCCTTGCCGGCGGATTCGCCGCAGCGGTCATCGCGGCCCCTGCCCTCGCGGCGTTCGCCGTCGAGGCACCCGCACCGGGCCCCGCCCTTGCGTCGTGCCCGTCGGGTGAATCCGAGGACACGTTCACCGGCGCGTGCACTCCGGAACTGGTGCCCAACTCCCCCGAGTTCGGTAGCACCTCGACGGGTGGCGGTGGCCTCCCGTCCGTGGACGGCATCCCCTGCACCGGCGGCAACTCCGGTCAGTGCATCGGCCTGTCCGAGGACCAGCCGCAGTTCGTCGAGCCGCACACCAGCGTGAGCTCCAGCCCCTAGCGCGATCGTGTCGCGACAGCCGGGGCGCCCTGCGGGCGTCCCGGCTGTTTTCTTGCGCCCGCGCGGTCCACCCCGCGAGGACCTGCGCAGATTCCGGCTCCCAGACAACTCATGGAACTCATGCAGATTCCTCTCAGCTTCCTTAGACTCGGTCCGACGTGTCGGTCAATAACTACAGAAAGCGTGACGATGGCGAGCTTTGAGTTATTCGTTCCACGACTGGCCCTTGCCGGCGGATTCGTGGTCGCAGCGGCCGCCGCCCCGGTGGTCGCCCTCCTCACCACGGTCGGCCCCGCCGGCACCACGGTCTCGGCCTGCCCATCCGGCGAAGAAGAAGACCTCTACACCAGCGAGTGCCTGCCGCACACCGTGCCCAATTCGCCGGCGTCGCCGTTCAGTTCCATTCCCGGCAACCCCGACCTGCCCGCCATCAACGGCATCCCCTGCACCGGCCACAACTCGGGGCAGTGCATCGGCCTGTCCGAGGACGCGACGCAGTTCCAACAGCCGCAGACCAGCGTCAGCTCAAGCCCGTAACCATCCGAAGTAGCGCCTGGTGACCTCGCGTTTCGCGGGGTCGCCTAGAGTGGGTAGATGCCTGCAAAATCTGAGACCGCCGAAATCGGCGAAGTCGAGCCGGTCGCCGACGACACCGCCAGCCAGGCCCGTCGAGTGGTGGCCGCTTACGCGACCGACGCCGACGAATGTCGGACCTTCCTTTCCATGCTTGGTATCGGTCCGGCGAAGCAAGAGGCCTAGGTGGCGCCCGGAGACGGGAAATTGACCGACTCCGTCCCCGCCGAGGGCGCCTCCGACTTCGTCGTGGTCGCCAATCGGCTGCCGATCGACCAGGTACGCCTGCCCGACGGCACCACCACGTGGAAGCGCAGCCCAGGCGGTCTGGTGACCGCACTGGAGCCGCTGCTCCGCAAACAGCGCGGCGCCTGGATCGGGTGGCCGGGCGTACCCGACAGCGACCAGGAGCCCATCGTCCAGGAGGGCCTGAAGCTCTTCCCGGTGCGGCTGTCCGCCGAGGATGTCGCCGAGTACTACGAGGGTTTCTCCAACGCCACGTTGTGGCCGCTCTATCACGACGTCATCGTCAAACCCATCTATCGGCGCGAATGGTGGGAGCGGTATGTCGATGTGAACCGGCGCTTCGCCGAAGCCACATCCAAAGCCGCGGCACCGGGAGCGACCGTCTGGGTGCAGGACTACCAGCTGCAGCTGGTGCCGAAGATGCTGCGCATGCTGCGGCCCGACCTCACCATCGGGTTCTTCCTGCACATCCCCTTCCCGCCGGTCGAGCTGTTCATGCAGATGCCCTGGCGCACCGAGATCATCGACGGCCTCCTGGGCGCCGACTTGGTGGGCTTCCACCTTCCCGGCGGGGCACAGAACTTCCTCATCCTGGCCCGCCGGCTGGTGGGGGCGAACACCTCGCGCGCGACGGTGGGCGTACGGTCCCGGTTCGGTGAGGTCCAGGTCGGTTTCCGCACCGTGAAGGTCGGTGCGTTCCCGATCTCCATCGACTCGGCCGAGCTGGACAGCAAAGCGCGCGAACGGTCGATCAGGCAGCGCGCCAAGGAAATTCGCGCCGAACTCGGCAATCCGCGCAAGATCATGCTCGGCGTCGACCGATTGGATTACACCAAGGGCATCGACGTCCGGCTCAAGGCGTTCTCCGCGTTGCTCGCCGAGAAGCGTGCCGACCGCACCGACACCGTGCTGGTGCAGCTGGCCACCCCCAGCCGGGAACGCGTGGAGAGCTACATCGAGATGCGCGAGGACATCGAACGCCAGGTCGGCCACATCAACGGCGAGTACGGCGAGGTCGGCCGGCCCGTGGTGCACTACCTGCACCGCCCGATCCCCCGCGATGACCTCATCGCCTTCTTCGTCGCCGCCGACATCATGCTCGTCACCCCGTTGCGTGACGGCATGAACCTCGTCGCCAAGGAGTACGTGGCCTGCCGCAGCGACCTGGGTGGAGCGCTGGTGCTGTCCGAATTCACCGGCGCCGCAGCGGAACTCCGCCAGGCCTACCTGTGCAATCCGCACCACACCGACGGGGTGAAGGAAGCCATCGAGCAAGCGCTGACCCAGTCACCGGAAGAGGGCAAGCGACGGATGCGGGCCATGCGCCGCCAGGTGCTCGCCCATGACGTGGACCGCTGGGCCCGTTCGTTCCTGGACGCGCTGGCCGGGGCGCGCGACAGCTGACCCGTTCTACACCGGCTGGATGTACTTGATCAGCCACCTGCCGTCGATTTTCTGGTAATCGACGCGAAGCCGGCTGCCGTCGTAGACGGGCTGCTTGGACTTGTCGGTGACGGTGCGGTTCATGAACACCAGCACCGAGGCGGAATCCCGTTGCGCGCTCAGCATTCCCGCGCCGACGACATGCGCCTGGCTGACCACCTGGCGGTCGCGCGCCTGGGGGATGATGTCCTTTGCGGCCCGATCCTCGAACTCGCGGCGGTAGTCGGGGGTCAGCAACGTCGCCGCGTCGGTCAGGCTGCGCTCCACCGTCTGATAGTCGTAACCGAAGATCTTGGGGATCTCGTCGGTCGCCTGCGACGGCAGGTCTGCGCTGGCCTCCTGCACGGCGCGGGTCTGCACCCGGTCCCAGTAGAGAGCTCCGCCCACCGCGGACAGCCCGACCAGGCCGATCGCGAATACCAGAACCACCAGGGTAATGAGCTTGCCGCGCATCAGTTTCCACCCTCGGGGTACTTCAGGTCGTATCCGGTCATGTGGCCGTTGTCATCCTCGTGCACGATGACCCGCATCCGATAGGCCTGTGACGGTTTGTTGACGCCGTCGATATCGGTGACGGTGACGCGCACCGCGACCAGTACCGCGGCATTACTCCCGACGTCGTCAATCTTCTCCAACGCTGCGCCGCTGACCACGGCCTCGGAGCTGGCCTGGGTGTCACGGAAGATGGCCTTGAGGTTATCGACGTTCTTGCCCTGGCTCAGCATGTCCCGTAACGGGCCACTGGTGCCGTCGACGAACCGGTTGACGCTCTCGTCGATGGTGTTCTGGTTGTAGCTGAACATGTTCAGTACGGTCTGCTCGGCCGTGTCGACGAACCGCTGCTGTCGAGCAGTCGTCGCCTCGGCATGCCGGTACTGGGTCAGCAGCACCAACACCACCGAGACGAGCGCGACAGCGGCCAGTACCGCGGCCACCGCCGAGATGAGCAGGACCCGGCCCCGGTTGGGCTGCCGGCGCGGCAGCACCACCGTCCCGATCGGCTTCCCGGCGCGCATCGGCGCGGGAGCGCTCACCACCGCATTCGGCGTGTGCCCGGGTTCGCCACCCGCGGGGCCTGCCGCACGGGACGCGCGCCGGCGGACCGGCTTCGGCTTGTCCGCCGAAGCCTGTTCCTCAACCATCTAGACCTGCCTATACCTGCTTTGGCGCCATCATCAAATCCACCCAGTTCTCCGCGGGTGCGAACTTGTCGCTCCCGGAGGCGAACACTCCGGTGCCGCCGGACGGATCCGCGAACACACCTGTCTTCGGATCGTAGGTGGTGCTCGTGGGAGCACTGGCCTGGGGTTGGGGCGCCTCGGCCGGCAACGGTGCCGGAGGTGCGTCGGGCGCGGGCGCACCCGCCGGTGCGGGCGGTATGCGCCCATACGGCGGCACCACCTGATCCGGCGGCGCGTAGAACGTCCCGGGCGGCGCCGGCGGGTTGTCATTGGGCGGCACCGGGAGCGGGAACGGCGCGTTCGGCGCCGGACCTGGGCCCGGCTGCACGCCCGGCGGCAATTGCACCGCCGGCGGTCCCGGGTCGTAGTCCGCACCAGGGGGAATGTTCGGGAACTTGTTGGGCGGCAAGATATTGCGGCCGTCCTCCACCGGAGTCCCGTACGGCACCGGGGGCCCGCGCCACGGATTGCTTCCGATCGGCACATATCCGCGCGGGTCGCGGCACAGCTGGATGGTCGGTGCGCGCTTGCCCGGGAACTCCTGGCAGGGATAGTTACGCGCGCCGCGGACCACCGACGGATCGTTCTGCGCGGTCTTGCAGTACAGATCGTTGGGCAGCTCACGCAGGGTCGTATCGGCGGGCGAACGGATCGCGGTAGGCGGCAGGAAGCCGGTCAGACACGGCGGCGCGTCACCCAGATCGACCTTGAAGTCGAGCTTGCCGCCCTCGTCGAAGGGCAGCCCGCCGCCGACGGTGTTGAGCGCCGCGATCAGGGCCGGGAAGATCACCAGAGCCTGCTCCACGGACTTGTGGTAGATCACCCCGATCCGGCCGAAGGCGGCGAGATTGGCCGCCAGCACCGGGAAGGTCGGCCGAATGCCGGCGAAGGTGGTGTTGGCTTCGGCGACGGCACCGGGGACCGTCTGCAGCACCGAACGCAGCTGCGGGTCTGCCTTGTTCAGCTCGGTGGTGAACCGGGCCAGACCGTCGACACTCGATTTGATGTCGTCGCCGGCGCGGATCTGGGCGTCCAGGAACGGCCCGGCTTGGTCGATCAGCTGGGTGGTTTGCCCGTAGTTGGCATTGGCCTCGTCCACCAACTGACGAGAGGACTGGATGAGCCGGGACAGCTCGGGCCCGGATCCATTGAACGCCTTGAAGGTCTCTTTGAGCAGATCCTGGATGCGGCTGTCACCGACGCTGCTGACCAGGTCGTCGGCCTGCTTGAGCAGACCGGCGATGTCCTGACCGATCGCCGTGTGCGCGACGCCGATATTGGAACCATCCCGCAACAGCGCCTTGGCGGGCGCCTCGCCGTTGCCGGGCGGAACCAGGTCGATGTACTGCTCGCCGACCGCCGACACGCTCTTGACCGTCGCGGTCACGTTCTCCGGGACGCTGGTGTCGGTGTTGAGCCGCATGTGGGCGATGACGCCGTCATTGGTCAACCCGACCGACTCCACCCGGCCGATCGTGACGCCGCGGTAGGTGACGTTGGCGTTCTCGTACAGACCACCGCCGGCCACGAAGTTCGCGGTGATGTTGTAGGTGCCGATACCCAGTGCGGCAGGCACATGCAGATAGAACGCCGAGATCGCGGTGACGGTGAGCACGGTGACGATCGCGAAGATCGACAGTTGGAGTCGAGTCAGCCGGTCCAGCATTACGGCGTACCTCCGTGCTGCGTGGCGGTACCCGGCGGGATCTTGAACGGATCCGCCGCCTGGCCGGACAGATTGGCCAGCGCCCCGGTCAGGAAGTCCGGCGGGTTGATCACCTCGTTCAGATGCTTCATGTTCGGGTCGAAGAACGACGTGGTGAACATCGATTCGCCGAACCGCCGCACGGTGAGGTCGAACGTCACGAACACGTTCAGATAGTCACCGCGGACCGCGTTACGCAGGTACTTGTAGTGGAACGGGAAGGTCGGCAGCAGCTCCAGATCCGTGATCACATCGTCGGCACTGTCATTCAACCCCTTGATGACCGGAAAAAGATCCTTGAAATCAGCGGCGAAATCGGTCTTGGTCTCGGACAGCACGCGGGCACCCACATCGGCGAACTTCCGCAAAGCGGTGAAGGCATCGACGATATTGGACCGGTTGTCGTTGAGCACCTTCAGCGCATTGGGCAAGCTGTCCAGCGTGCGGCCCAGGTTGTCCTTGCTGCGCGCCAGCATCGAGGCGAACCGGTTAAGCCCCTCGGCTGCCGAGATGATGTCATTGGTCTGCTGGTCCAGTGATGCGGTCAGCTCGGCCAGCCGCGGGAACAGGTCCGCGAAGCTGCCCGCGCGGCCCGCCACCGCCGCATAGGCCTCGTCGGTGATGTCCTGCAGCGCACCGAGATTGCCCTTGTTGACCACCACGCCCAGCGAGGACAGCACTTCCTCGGTGGTTGGGTACCGGCCGATGCTGCCGAGCGGGATGTTCGACCCCTGTTTCAGCTCGCCGACACCCTTGCCCTCCGGGGCGGTCAGCTGCACATGCTGCGAGCCCAACAGGGAGGTCTGTGCCACCGTGGCCGTCGAGTTGGCCGGCAGGTTGACATCGCCGTCCAGCGAGAGCTTCACCGCGGCGAAAAAGGTGCCGTCCGGGCGCTGCACGGCCTCGATACCGGACACGCTGCCGACGGTGACGTCATCCACCATCACCGGTGAGTTCTGCGGCAACGTCGCGACATCGGGCAGCTCGACGGTGATCGTGTAAGACCCGGAACCGTGCCCCGCGGTGCCCGGCATGTCCAGCGAGTTCAGCCCGCCGAACTGGCAACCGGCCAGCAACAGCGCACCGGACCCGAGTGCGATACCCCGCACAATCATCGGCGTCATCCCCCTGCTCCTTCCGCTGGGAGCGGTATTGCCGGTGCCGCAGCCGGTGCGGCGGGACCGGGAAGCGGACCCGCACCCATCGGCGGTGCCGGCGGAACCGGGCCGGCCGGTGAGATCTGACCGGTGACCGCCGGCGGCGGCAGGATCAGATCGCTGAGGTTGCCGTCCCGACCGACCGTAGGCGGGGTGACGCCGGGCGCAGGCTGCCACTGCAGATACGACACCGGCGTCTGGGCCTTGGCCTCGGTCGCGGGCGTGTCATAGATGATCTGGCCCTTGTACGCGGTGATGCTGTCGATCGGGTGGAACAGCACCGGCGGGTAGTTCATCGCGATGCGCTTGAATACCGGCCCCATCCGCTGACGGCACAGCTCGGCGCGCTTGTAGTTGTCCGGGGAGGCACCCACGTCGAAGGTGCCGCCACAGATGAACTGCACCGGGTTGGCGAAGTTGGGCAGGGACAACAGGCCGCCGACGGTGCCCTGGGCGGGGTTGTAGATGTTGTAGAAGTTGGCCAGACCATTGGGCGTGATGTGCAGGATCTGCTCGATGTCATCGCTGTGGTCGTTGAGGATCTGGGTGAAGTCGGCCAGTTTGCTCACCGAGTCGATCAGCGATTTGTTCGAATCATGCAGCAGCCCTTTGACATCCCCGAGGGCCTGGTTCAGCGCGCCGAGCGTGGTATCCAGATCTGCCGAACTGGCGGCCAGCACCTGCGACACCGAAGCGACATGGCTGGTGAACTGCACGATCTGCTCGTTGCTGTTGGACAACGCGTTCACCAGCACCTGCAGGTTGCGGATGGTGCCGAACAGGTCGGTCCGCGAGTCGCCGAGCCGGCCGGCGGTCTGCGACAGTTCACGCAGGGCCTGACGGAACGAATCGCCGTTGCCGTCGAAGGTGTCGGCGGCCTGGTTGACCGCGGCCACCAGCGGTCCCTGCACACCGCCCTGTTTGGGACCCAACTGGGCGGACAGCTGAGTGAGCTGCTCTTTGACCTCGTCCCACTCGACGGGGACGCCGGTGCGATCGAGCCCGATCTGGGCGTTGTCGGCGAGCGCATCGCCGCCGGTGTAGGCGGGGGTGAGCTGAATGAACCTGGCGGACACCAGGTTCGGCGCGATGATCAGGGCACGCGCATCGGCCGGCACCTTGATGCCGTCATCCAGCGTCATGGTGATCTTCACATCGGTGGCGCGCGGCTCGATCGAGTCGATGCGGCCGATCGGCACCCCCACCACCCGGACTTCGTCACCGGGATACAGCCCGACCGCCGTGGTGAAGTACGCGACGACCTTCTGCCCACCGCGGTTGGGCCAGACCACGTACACACCGACGGCGAGCAGAGCCACCAGCAGTACTGCCAA
Organism: Mycobacterium hackensackense; assembly: GCF_025822555.1. Classification (NCBI taxonomy): domain Bacteria; kingdom Bacillati; phylum Actinomycetota; class Actinomycetes; order Mycobacteriales; family Mycobacteriaceae; genus Mycobacterium; species Mycobacterium hackensackense. The sequence goes on along the minus strand of NZ_JACKUC010000030.1, from coordinate 1,778,370 downwards.
GCCGCCGCGCAGCCACTTTGCACGGGTCGATGTCGATTCAGGCGCGGTCATGGTGACTTGGGCCTCACGATCAGGCGTTCGGAGATGTACCCACGCAACATGTCGGCGAGGCTGTCAGGCAGCTTGCCGGGCTGGAAGTAGGTGTCCAGCAGGACCTCGGACATGGTGGCCGGGGGCAGGCCATAGAGGTTGATGTTGAAGCCGGGACCGTTGCCGACCACCTCGCCGAGTGCGGTGGCAAAACCGGGCAGTCGCTTGAGCGCCTCGCCGATATGCTCCCGCCGCTCCAGCAGGTTGGCCATCACCGCGTTGAGCCGCTGCAGCAACGGCTCAAACTCGCGCTTGTTGTCCGCGACGAACCCCGAAAGTTGATGGGAGACATCGTCGATACCGGCGATCAGGGTGTTCAGGGCCTGGCGCCGCTCGTCCAGGGCCGCGAACAACAGGTTGCCATCGGTGACCAGCTTGTTCACCTGGTCCGCGCGCTGCGCCAACGTGTCGGACACGTTCTTGGCATGCCGCAGCAGCTCTTCGAGAGCCTCATCGCGTTTGTTCAGGCTCCGGCTCAGGCTCGCCACCCCGTCCAGGGCACCGCGCAATTGCGGAGTCGCGTCGTGCAGCGTGTCGGTCAACGTCTGCAGCGCCTGTTCGAACTTCGGCTTGTCGAGAGCGCTGACATTGCCACCGAGATCCTGCAGCGCAGTGTTCAACGTGTAGGGAGTCGTGGTGCGCCCCACCGGGATCACCGTCGAATCACCGCCGCCTTTGGGCGTCACCGACAGCGACTTCTGGCCGAGCACGGTATCGGTCTTGATCGCCACCAGAGTCTGGTTGCCGACCTTGATGTTCCGGTCCACGGTGAACCCGACCTTGGCCTGGTCACCGGCCAGCGCCACCGAGGTGACCTTGCCGACCTTGATACCGGACACCGCCACGTCGTTGCCGGGCGAGATTCCACCGGCATCGGTGAAATAGGCCTCGTAATTGCGGCCCTGCGGCCACCACGGCAGGCCGGTGTACCCGAAGGAGATCAGCACCAGGCACGCCACCACGAAAATACCGAGGATGCCGGTCCGTAAGGGGTTGTCACCCTTGGGGCTAGCCATTCGGTGAGCACCTCCCCTTGGTCGGGTCCGGTGGGCCACCGAACGGGATCAGGATGTCGCTGCCGGCCGGCCCGTTGATCTTCATCCGGATGGAGCAGTAGTAGATGTTGAAGAACGAGCCGTACGCGCCCAGTGCGTTGAGGCGTAGGTAGTTCTCGGCGAGCGGCTCGATGACCTTGTTGATATCGGCCTTCCGCTCGTCTGCACGCTGCAGGAACGGCCTGGCGTTCTCGATGACACCCTGCAGGGGACGCCGTGACGCCTGCAGCATCTCGGTCAAGTCGTTCTCGGCCGAGGCCAACGGCCCGATCGCCCCGGCGATCGGATCGCGGCCGTCGGCGAGTCCGGAGATGAGCTTCTGAAGTTCGTCGACGCTGGCGTTGAACTGGGTGCCCTTCGCATCGACGGTTCCCAGCACGGTGTTGAGATTGTTGATCACGTCGCCGATGAGCTGGTCCCGGTTGGCCAGGTTCTGGCTGAACGAACTGGTGTTGGCCAGCAGACTCTGGATGGCACCGCCCTGGCCCTGCAGCAGTTCCAGGACGGCACTGCTGATCTCGTTGACCTTCGTCCCGTCGAGACCCTTGAGCACCGGCTTGAGCCCGCCCAGCAGCGCGTCCAGATCCAGGGCCGGCTGGGTGTTCTCGCGCGCAATCGTGCTTCCGGGCGGGAGCTTGCGCAGTTCGCCCGGACCCGAGGTGATCTCCAGATAGCGGTCACCGACCAGGTTTTCGTAGCGCACCACTGCCCTGGTCGAGGTGTACAGCTGGTAGCGCTTGTTGACGTCGAACGCCACGTCGACGCTGTTGTCCGGATTGAGCTTCACCGCGTTGACGGTGCCCACCGGCACACCGGAGATACGCACGTCCTGGCCCGCCTTGAGCCGGGAGGCCTCGGAGAAGTTCGCGTGGTAGGAGGTGCTGGAGGCGAACCGGAACTGACCGAACACCACCACCAGCCCCGCGGCGACCAGGACCATCGCCACGGTGAACACCACGACGTTGATCAGCGTGCGTCTCTGGCTACCCATCAGCAGCCCATGTTCTTAAGCATCGGCTCTTCGCGCAGGCGCTCATCGCGGCGCAACCTGATCATCAGAAATCATCCCGTTCGGCGTACGCGCCGTTGAACAGGAACTGCAACGTCGACGGCGCATTGAACTGCACTTCGGTGTTCGGCTGGAACGGCACGTAGGCGTTGTCGGTCACCAGGAACGGCGAGTGGTACCAGCTGCCACCGAACTGCTTGCTGGGCACATCGGGCAATCCGCGGCAGTTCGGACCACCGGAGGCATTCACCAGCGGCAGGCTCTCCGGGAAGGTGTAGGCCGGGGCGCCGGGCAGGAAGTTCGACGCCACAAACAGACCGGGGCGGATACCGCCGATGACCGGAGCGAAGGTGTCAAGCGCCTTCTTGACGCCCTTGAACAGGCAGCCGAATTCGGGTGAGTAGTCGGCAGACACCTTGGCCAGCGCCCGCAATCGCTTGATCGCTGCGATGTAGTCGTCGGCAGCCGGCGCCAGTGTCGCGGTGCCGTTCTCGGCGAATCCGGTGGCGGCCAACAGTGCGGCGTTGAGGTTGTCCTGCTCGTCGACGATGGTCTTGGACAGCTTGGGCGCGTTGTCCAGGACGGTGGCCAGGTCGGCGCCGGCGTCGCCGTAGATATTGGCGACCACGCCGGCCTTGGCGATATCGGACTGCAGGGTCGGCAACTTCGGATTGAGCTGCGCCAGATACGAGTTGAGCCCGGCCATGGTGGCGCCCAGGTCATCACCGTGACCGCGTAGACCTTCGCCCAGGGCGGTCAGCGTGGCGTTCAGGTTGATCGGGTCGATCTTGTGCAGCAGGTCGGTCAGGGTCTGGAACAGTGTGTTGACTTCCAGCTGCACACTGCTGGCCTCGATGTTCGCACCCGGCTGCAATGTCGTCTTCTTCGGATCCTGCGGGGGCAGGAATTCGACCGACTTGGCACCGAAAACCGTTGTCCCGCCGATCTTCACCAACGCGTTGGACGGGATGAAACGCATCTGGTTGCGGTCGATGTCCAGGGTCAGCTTGGCCTGCTCGCCGGTGAAGGCGATATTGGTGACCTTGCCGATCTGAATGCCGCGGTACTTGACCTTCGCGTCGGTCTCCATCACCAGGCCGGCCCGCTGTGACGTCACGGTGACGGTGTCGGTCTTGGTGAAGGCGGCGGTGTAGGAGAGATAGGTGAACACCACCGCGGCGACCACGATCGCGGCGAGGATCGCAGCGGCGATCCTGACATGACTGCGCTTGGCACTTCCGGAGGACACTGGCGGCCTACCCGGAGAGGTTGAAGTTGCCGGACGCGCCGTAGACGGCGAGTGAGATGAACAGGGTGATGGTCACGACGACGATCAGTGACGTGCGCACGGCTTGGCCCACCGCGATACCCACACCCACCGGACCACCGGAGGCGTTGTACCCGTAGTACGTGTGCACCAGCATCACGGCGATCGACATGACGATCGCCTGCAGGAACGACCACAGCAGGTCAGTGGGAATCAGGAACGTGTTGAAGTAGTGGTCGTACAGACCCGCGGACTGACCGTTGATGAACACCGTGGTGAACCGTGCGGCGAAGAACGCGGCCAGCACCGACAGTGAGTACAACGGGATGATGGCGATGAGTCCGGCGATCAACCGGGTGGACACCAGATACGAGACGGCATGCACCGCCATGGCTTCCACCGCGTCGATCTCCTCGGCGACACGCATCGCGCCGAGTTGCGCGGTGGTTCCGGCGCCGATCGTGGCGGCCAAGGCGATACCGGCGATCACCGGCGCCACGATGCGCACATTCAGGAAGGCCGACAGGAAGCCGGTGAGGGCCTCGATACCGATATTGCCCAGCGACGAGTAACCCTGCACGGCGATGACGCCGCCGGAGGCCAGGGTCAGGAACGCCGCGACGCCGACGGTGCCGCCGATCATCACCAGAGCGCCTGCGCCCATGGTCATCTCGGCGACCAGCCGGATGGTCTCTTTGCGGTAGCGGGTCAGTGCGTTGGGGATGTAACGCATCGTCTCGCCGTAGAACAACGCCTGCTCGCCGATGTTGTCGACCGCTCTGGGCACGCCGCGGAAGAACCGGCGCACGCGCAAGGTCACGTCATAACTCATCGGCGTTGTCTCTTCTTCGCGCAAGCGCTCATCAGTGGGCCCTCACCGCTCCAGGACCCGCACGCCGACAGCGGTCAGGATGACATTGATGACGAAGAGGCAGATGAAGGCGTAGACGACCGTCTCGTTGACGGCGATGCCCACGCCCTTGGGTCCGCCCTGCACGGTGAGCCCGCGATAGCAGCCGACCAGACCGGCCATCAGACCGAACAGGACGGCCTTGAACATGGCGAGCACCAACTCACCCAATCCGGTCAGAATTGTCAGGCCGTTGATGAAGGCTCCGGGATTCACGCCCTGCAGGAATACCGAGAAGACGTATCCACCCGCGAGGCCGATCGCGCAGACCAGACCGTTGAGCAGCAAGGCCACGAAGGTGGAGGCCAGCACCCGCGGGACCACCAGCCGCTGGATCGGATCGATACCGAGCACTCGCATCGCGTCGATCTCTTCACGGATGGTGCGCGCACCCAGGTCTGCGCAGATCGCGGTCGCGCCGGCACCGGCGACGACAAGCACCGTCACCACCGGGCCGAGCTGCGTGATGGTGCCGAACGCCGTGCCGGCTCCGGACAGATCGGCCGCGCCGATCTCACGCAGCAGGATGTTAAGCGTGAAGGCCACCAGCACGGTGAACGGGATGGATACCAACAACGTCGGGACGAGCGAGACGCGAGCGATCATCCAGGTCTGGTCGAGGAACTCGCGGAACTGAAACGGCCGCTGCCACATCTTGACGAAGGTGTCGATGGTCATCTCGAAGAATCCACCCACGGCCCGCGCCGGAGCCGCAAGCTGTTCGATCAACCTCGGCTCCGTTCTCGGTGGGGGGCGAGAAACACCCGCGTTGGCGAAGAGCCCGAATATAACGGGAATCTGTTCGCTCCGGCGGCCTTTCCACCCCTGGTCTACACGCTTGGCTTAGCGAGCGGGCTCATAGTAACTAGAACACGTTCACAGTGTCAAAGAACCGCAATCTTCACCAAAACTTCTTATTTACGCAGGTCAAGCACGGTGTGACCGAGATCATTTTAGAACGTGTTCTAATCCTCACAGGCCCCACGAGTATGGTGTTCTCAAATTCAAGAACCCATTAGCGCAGTTGCCGAGAATCCCGTTTCCGGATCCCTCTCAGCAAAGAAACCACCGAGCGCCGAGCTCAGCGCGGCCGGGTCCCAGGCATCACCGTCGGCCTGGAAGCGCTGCGCGACCGTCGGCGCGGCCACCAACGTGACCGTCGGGCCGTAGACGATGAACAGCTGTCCGTTCACCGCATCGGACGCCGGTGAGGACAGATAGGTCACCAGCGTCACCACGTGCTCGGGCGACAGCGCGTCGACCTGACCGTCGGACAGCTCGGGAGCATCGCCGAACACATCGGCGGTCATCGCCGTGCGGGCCCGCGGCGCGATGGCGTTGGCCCGCACACCGTAGCGACCCAGGCCGCGCGCAGCGGTGAGCGTCAGCGCCGTGATGCCGGCCTTGGCGGCCCCGTAGTTGGCCTGTCCCACCGGGCCCGCCAGCCCGGCCTCTGACGAGGTGTTGATGATCCGCCCGTACACCCGGCCGTCCGCCGAGTCCTTGGCCTTGGCCCGCCAGTAGGTGGCCGCGTTCCGGGTCAGCAGGAAGTGTCCGCGCAGGTGCACGGCGATCACCGCGTCCCAGTCCTCGTCGGACATGTTGAACAGCATCTTGTCCCGGGTGATACCGGCGTTGTTCACGACGATGCTCAAGCCGCCGAGGCCGTCCGCGGTCGACACCAGTTCGTCGGCGGTGCTGCGGGCGCTGATGTCACCGGCAACGGCCACGCCCTTGGCGCCGGCCGCGGCGATCTCGTCGAGCACATCCGATTTGTCCAGAGCGGCGGCGATGTCGTTGACCACGACGGTGGCGCCCGCACGGGCCAGACCCACGGCTTCCGCGCGGCCCAGACCGGCCGCGGCACCGGTCACGACGGCGACCTTTCCGGACAGGTCGAGCGCGGCGGTGTTGTCAGCGGATATCGAAGATGTTTCGGCCAATTTATGAATACCTCTAGTCTTTTCGGATCAGGGCTGCGCGCGGGCACTCGGCGACGGCTTGTTCGGCCAGGTCCTCCTGGTCGGCCGGCACCGGGTCGGCCTTGATCACCGCATAGTCGTCGTCATCCAGATCAAACAGGTCGGGGGCGATACCGACGCAAACCGCGTTGCCTTCACAACGATCGCGGTCGACTTCCACACGCATGACAACCTCCTCGGGCTCTTCATATCCATGCTCGGCTCAACTTCGCCAATGTGCCGGCTAACCATACCGCCCTGGACCTCGAGACTAGAACGTGTTACAACCGGTTGGGAAAAAGGTGCCGTTGAGCACCTTCGATACGACACGGCATGCCAACGCCGCCCGATAGTGAGGATGTCAAGATGCGGATCGGTTACACCGCCGAGCAGGAGGAGTTGCGCCGCGAGCTGCGGTCGTACTTCACCAAACTGATGACACCCGAGCGAGCCGAGGCGCTGGCCGCCAGCGACGGCGAGATGGGCCGCGGCAACGTCTATCGCGAAACCGTGTCCCAGATGGGCAAGGACGGCTGGCTCACGCTGAACTGGCCCAAGGAGTACGGCGGCCAGGCCCGGACGCCGATGGAGAGCCTGATCTTCAACGACGAGGCCGCCATCGCCAATGTCCCGGTCCCGTTCCTCACCATCAACAGCGTCGCACCGACGATCATGCACTTCGGTACCGAGGAGCAGAAGAAGTTCTTCCTGCCCAAGATCGCCGCCGGTGATCTGCACTTCTCCATCGGCTACTCCGAGCCAGGCGCGGGCACCGACCTGGCGTCCCTGCGCACCACGGCCGTGCACGACGGCGACGACTACGTCATCAACGGCCAGAAGATGTGGACCAGCCTCATCGCCTACGCCGACTATGTGTGGCTGGCCGTGCGTACCAACCCCGAGGCGAAGAAGCACCGCGGGATCTCGATGCTGATCGTCCCCACCACCGCCGAGGGCTTCTCCTGGACACCGGTACACACGATGTCCGGTGTCGACACCAGCGCCACCTACTACCAGGACGTCCGCGTTCCCAAGACAGCGCTCGTCGGCGAGGAGAACGCCGGCTGGAAGCTCGTCACCAACCAGCTCAACCACGAACGCGTCGCCCTGGTATCGGCGCAGCCGATCTTTGTGGCGCTCAACGGCGTTCGCGAGTGGGCGCAGAACACCAAAGATGTGCACGGCAAGCGGCTGATCGACTCGGAGTGGGTGCAGCTGAACCTGGCCCGCGTGCACGCCAAGGCCGAGGTGCTCAAGCTGATCAACTGGGAGCTCGCCTCCGCCGATGACGTCGCCCCCTCCCCCGCCGACGCCTCGGCGGCCAAGGTGTACGGCACCGAGCTGGCCACCGAGGCCTACCGCCTGCTCATGGAGGTGCTCGGCACCTCGGCGACGCTGCGGACCGGATCATCGGGGGCGCTACTGCGCGGGCGGGTGGAGCGGCTGCACCGCTCCTGCCTCATCCTGACCTTCGGCGGTGGCACCAACGAGATCCAGCGCGACATCATCGGCATGGTCGCACTCGGCCTCCCACGAGTGAATCGATAAGGAAGAACATGGATTTCACACCTACTGAGGCGTCACTCGACCTGGGTGGCCTGGTCCGCACCATCACCGAATCGGTGTGCACGCCCGAACACCAGCGTGTCCTCGACGGACTCGACCAGCGGTTCGACCGCGACCTGTGGGCCAAGCTGATCGACGCCGACATCCTCTCCACCGCCGCGCCGGAGTCGGTGGGCGGCGGCGGATTCGGTGTGCTGGAACAGACCGCCGTGCTGACCGCGCTCGGCCGCCAACTGGCAGCGGTGCCCTATCTGGAATCCTCGGTGCTCGCCGGGGGTGCGTTGGCCAGATTCGGGTCCGAGACGCTGCAACAGGATTGGGCGGTGCCCGCCATCAACGGCGCCAAGATCGTCACCGTCGCCCTCGATGGTGAGATGGGCCAGGGCCCGGTGCAGGCCACCTCTGACGGACCCGGATTCCGGCTGACCGGAACGCGCACCCAGGTGAGCTACGGCCCGGTGGCCGACGCCTTCCTGGTGCCCGCTGAAACGCCTTCCGGCGTAGAGGTTTTCCTGATCACCGCCACCGATCCCGGCGTCACGGTGAGCACATTGGACACCACCGGTCACGGCGCCGTGGGCCATCTGGAACTCGACGGAACGGTTGCGGATGCCTCCCGTGTCATCGGCGGCCGAGAGGTCCTCGACTGGCTGACCGTGCACACTGCGCTGGGCCGCACCGCGTTCCAGCTCGGGGTGCTGGAGCGCGCACTGGAACTCACCGCTGTCTATGCGCGCGAACGTGAGCAGTTCGACCGGCCGATCGGCAGCTTCCAGGCCGTGTCCTCGCGGTTGGCCGACGGCTACATCGACGTCAAGGCGCTGCGGTCCACCCTGACCCAGGCCGCGTGGCGGCTCTCCGAGGACCTCCCCGCAGATATCGATGTGGCCAGCGCCGCATTCTGGGCCGCCGACGCGGGACACCGGGTCGCACACACCACGGTGCACGTGCACGGTGGTGTCGGCATCGACATGGATCACCCGATCCACCGCTACTTCCTGGCCGCCAAGCAGACCGAGTTCGCGCTGGGCGGCGCGACCGGGCAGCTGCTGCGGATCGGCCGCGAACTGGCCGACACCCCGGTCTAGATGGCCGACACCGTTGGCGCCTTATTGGCACCATTGGTCGGCGTCACCGACCGCGGCGTGCACTACGGCGACGAGTTCACCAGCTGGCAGGACCACATCGCCGCCGGGGCTGCGCTGGCGGCCGCGTTGCGGGCCCGACTGGACCCGGACCGGCCGCCGCATATCGGTGTGCTGCTGGGCAATACGCCGTTCTTCTCCAGTGTGCTGGTGGCGGCGGCGCTGTCCGGTCTGGTGCCGGTCGGGCTCAACCCGACCCGGCGCGGGGCGGCACTGGCCGGCGACATCGCCCGCGCGGACTGTCAGCTGGTGCTCGCCGACTCGGGCGCCGAAGTGCCGGACGGGGTCGAGTTCATCGACGTCGAATCCGCCCTGTGGGCCGCCGAACTCGCCGCCCACGCCGGCGCCGCGGTGACCTTCGCCGAGCTGTCCCCGGACGACCTCTTCATGCTGATCTTCACCTCGGGGACCAGCGGTGACCCCAAGGCCGTTCGAGTCACCCAGGACAAGGTGGCTTTCCCCGGAAGGATGCTGGCACAGCGGTTCGGGCTGGGACCCGCGGACACGTGCTACCTGTCCATGCCGTTGTTCCATTCCAACGCGATCATGGCCGGCTGGTCGGTCGCCGTGGCGGCGGGGGCTTCGATCGCGTTGCGGCGCAAGTTCTCCGCCTCTCAGTTCCTCCCGGATGTCCGCCGGTACGGTGCCACCTACGCGAACTACGTCGGCAAGCCCCTGTCCTATATTCTCGCCACCCCACCGCAGCCCGACGATGCCGACAATCCGCTGAAGTTCCTGTACGGCAATGAGGGTGCGCCCCGGGATCTGGTGCGCTTCGCCGATCGGTTCGGCGTGCGGGTGGTCGACGGATTCGGCTCCACCGAAGGCGGTGTGGCGATCGCGCGCACCCCGGAGACCCCCGAAGGATCCCTGGGCCCGCTCACCGATGAGGTGGCCATCGTCGACGTGGAGACCGGGCAACCGTGCCCGCCCGGAGTGGTCGGGGAGATCGTGAATCCGACTGGTGCTGGTTGGTTCCGCGGCTACTACAACTCACCCGAGGCCCAGACCGAACGGATGGCGGGCGGGGTCTACCACTCCGGGGACCTCGCCTACCGGGACGAGGCGAACTTCGTGTACTTCGCGGGGCGCCTGGGCGATTGGATGCGAGTGGACGGTGAGAACCTGGGCACCGCGCCGATCGAACAGATTCTGCTGCGCCACCCCGATATCGCCGAGGCGGCCGTCTATCCGATCCCGGACCCCGCGGTGGGCGACCGGGTGATGGCCGCGGTGGTGCCGGTCCCAGGCGCCGCGTTCGATGTCGAACGGTTCGCGACGTTCCTGGCCGAACAACCCGATCTCGGCACCAAACAATGGCCGTCTTTCGTCAGGGTCAGCACCGCACTGCCACGTACCGAGACGTTCAAGGTGCTCAAGCGCGAACTCTCGGCCGAGGCCACCGACTGCGCCGATCCGGTGCACACCGTCGAACGGCCGGCGCTGCGCGGCTAGGGTGCAGCCATGGCCATCGACCCGTCCGCCGTGTCGCTGCACGATCGGGTCGCCGTGGTCACCGGCGCCGGCGAAGGCATCGGCCGCGGCATCGCGGCGGGACTGAGCGCCTTCGGCGCCAAGGTGGCGATCTGGGAACGCAACCCGCAGACGTGCGCGGACACCGCCGCCGCTATCGGGGCACTGGGTCTGGCCGTCGACGTGCGGGACAGCGATGCCGTCGACGAGGCGTTGCGCCGCACGACCGATGAACTCGGCCCGGTCCGAATCCTGGTGAACAACGCGGGGGGTACCTTCTCGTCGCCGCTGCTGGAGACCTCCGAGAACGGCTGGGATGCGCTGTACCGGGCCAATTTGCGCCATGTGTTGTTGTGTACGCAACGCGTCGCCCGGGTGATGGCTGCGGCGGGCCGAGGCGGCAGCATCATCAACATCACCTCCATCGAGGGGGTGCGCGCAGCTCCGGGCTACGCGGCGTACGCCGCGGCGAAGGCAGGGGTCATCAACTACACCCAGACCGCGGCACTGGAATTGGCCGAACACGGGATACGGATCAATGCCTTGGCCCCTGATTTCACCATGACCGAAGGATTGGCCCGAATGGCTTCGCCGGAACGCCTGGAAAATGCCGGACAGATGGTCCCTTTGGGGCGCCCCGGCAATGTCGATGAAATGGCGGGAGCCGCGGTATTCCTGGCGTCTGATCTGTCGAGCTACGTGACGGGGCAGACCATTCATGTCGACGGGGGCACCCACGCCGCCGGTGGCTGGTATCGGCACCCTGAAACCGGTTCGTACACGCTGGGACCGGCCTGACCGCGGGCAATCATCGTATGAGGATTTGCTGGCCGCGGTAAGACTTTCTTCACCTCGAATTCGAGTAGTTCTACTCAGCACGGCGAACGCCGCGCTGAGCTACGCTTCCGATCGGAAATGCATGGCGGTGACCTTTGCCGTAATTGCACCGGAAGACTTCGACCTCCGAGGAGTTATGTCATGAGAGCATCTGCGCTCACCGGTTTGGCGGCCGCGGCCACCGCCCTGGCCGTGGTCCTTTCCGGCTGCGGCTCGGACACCAAGACCGCCGCGAGCAGTAGCGAGAAGACCACCGCGTCGTCGTCGGAGAAGACGTCGACCAGTAAGTCCGAGTCCCCCACCAAGAAACCGAAGGTGGCGCCGCGCGACGAGGATGCGGCCGGGCCGAACGAGACCATCGCCGGCTATATCAAGGCGAACAACATCCAGGAGACTCCCGTGCACCGGGGCGATCCCGGCTCGCCGACCATCGACCTGCCGCTGCCCGAGGGCTGGGAATCCGCCGGCACCGACACCCCGGACTGGGCCTACGGAGCGATCGTCTACACCGGCCCCGAGGCCTCCGAGTACACCCCGAGCGTCGTCGCGATCGTGTCGAAGCTGACGGGCAACGTCGATCCGCAGAAGATCCTCGATCTGGCTCCGGGCGAACTGCAGAACCTCTCCGGTTACGAGCCACTCAACGAGGGCGCGGCCAGCACCCTCGGCGAGTACCCCGCCTTCCAGCTGGGCGGCACCTGGGTCCAGGACGGCCAGAAGAAGATCGTCGCGCAGAAGACGGTCGTCATCCCCGGCAGCGACGGCCTCTATGTGCTGCAGCTCAATGCCGACGGTCTCGAGGACCAGGTGGACATCGTGGGCGCGGCGACCGACGCCATCGACTCGGGAACCACCATCACGCCCTGACCTGAACGACGACAACGCCTCCACGGGTACGCCCGTGGAGGCGTTGTCATGTTCATCACCGCAGGTCAGGATGACCCGCGGCGGCTTCGTGAACAAATCGGACGGGCACCCTGGTCGATACCGCAGGTACCGGGTAGGTTTGCCCTAGCCGTTTAGTTACTCACCAGTAAGGGAGAGTCGACCATGCCCGCTCCATCCGCCGCGGACTTCGCTCGTCTGCGCACGCTGGTCGCCATCGACGATGTTGACGCGCGCCCGTCCAAGCCGATCGACGAGGTGTTCACCGGCAGGGAACTCACCACCATCCCGGTCGGCAACGCCGACGACGTCGCCGCAGCGTTCGCCAAAGCCCGTGCCGCGCAGGCCAAATGGGCCCAGCGCCCGGTTGCTGAGCGGTCCGCGGTCATCGAACGGTTCCGCGATCTGGTGATCGCCAACCGCGATTTCCTGATGGATGTCGCGCAGGCCGAAACCGGAAAGGCCCGCTCGGCCGCCCAGGAAGAGATCGTCGACATGATCCTCAACGCGCGTTACTACGCGCGGGAGGCGGTCAAGCTGCTGGGCACCAAGCGGGTGCAGGGCCTGTTGCCCGGTCTCGTCAAAACTGTGGTCAACCACCACCCCAAGGGCGTCATCGGCGTCATCTCGCCGTGGAACTACCCGATGGCGCTGTCCATCTCCGACTCGATCCCCGCGTTGCTGGCGGGCAACGCCGTGGTGGTCAAACCCGACAGCCAGACTCCCTACTGCACACTGGCCAACGCCGAACTGCTGTACCAGGCCGGGCTACCGCGCGACCTGTTCGCCGTGGTGCCCGGGCCCGGGTCGGTGGTCGGCACCGCGATCGTGGCCCACTGCGACTACCTGATGTTCACCGGTTCCACCTCCACCGGCCGGACGCTGGCCGAACAGTGTGGCAGCCGGCTCATCGGCTTCTCCGCCGAGCTCGGCGGCAAGAACCCGATGATCGTGACCAAGGGCGCCAACCTCGACGTCGCCGCCAAGGCCGCCACCCGGGCGTGTTTCTCCAACGCCGGGCAGCTGTGCATCTCGATCGAACGGATCTATGTCGAACGTTCCGTCGCCGACGAGTTCGCCGCCAAGTTCGCCAAGCAGGTCAAGGCGATGAAGCTCTCCACCGCCTACGATTTCAGCGCAGATATGGGCAGCCTGATCTCCGAGGACCAGATCAAGACGGTGTCCGGACACGTCGATGACGCGAAGGCCAAGGGCGCCAAGGTGATCGCCGGCGGCAACGCCCGCCCCGACATCGGCCCGCTGTTCTTCGAACCGACCGTGCTCACCGATGTCAACGACGAGATGGAGTGCGGCCGCAACGAGACCTTCGGGCCCTTGGTGTCCATCTACCCCGTCGACTCGGTGGATGAGGCGATCGCCAAGGCCAACGACACCGAGTACGGGCTGAATGCCAGTGTGTGGGCAGGCAGCAAGGCCGAGGGTGAGGCGATCGCGGCCCGGCTGCAGGCCGGCACCGTGAACGTCGACGAGGGCTACGCCCTGGCCTTCGGCAGCACCGCTGCGCCGATGGGCGGGATGAAGGCCTCCGGGGTGGGGCGCAGGCACGGCGCCGACGGCATTCTCAAATACACCGAGTCCCAAACGGTGTCCACCGCCCGGGTGATCAATCTCGATCCCCCGCTGGGCATTCCGTCGGCCTGGTGGCAGCGGGCGCTCACCCCGATGATCCAGGCGGTGCAGAAGCTGCCCGGCCGGTGATCCCTTCCGCGCCCAAACGCACGTTTGGGCGCGGAAATGCGGGGAGATCACGCCATTGCGTCGATCTCGGCGGTCAGGACCCGGCGATACCGTCCAACCGCTTCGTGGCCTGCTCGAATCCCGCCACCAACTCGGCGATGATGTCGGCGGCGGGGCGGATCTCGTTCATCCGGCCCACGATCTGACCCACCGGCATGGACACCGTGTCCGGATTGTCCGACTCGTTCATCCGCTGGTGTGCCTCGCTGACCAGGATGTTCTGCAGCGGCATCGGCAGCGGCTCCGGAGCGTCCGGCGCATCCCAGGCATCGGTCCACTTGGTCTTCAGCAACCGGGCCGGCTTGCCCGTGTAGATCTTGCGGCGCACCGTGTCAGCGGTGGTCGCGCGCAGCAGCGCGTCCTGAATGGTCGACGTGCCGCCGGGCAACCGGTGACCCAGATCGTATTCGGCCGCAGTCAGGAAGGCCGAGCCCATCCACACGCCCTGGGCGCCGAGCGCCAGCGCGGCCGCCACCTGGCGGCCGGTGCCGATACCGCCGGCGGCCAGGACCGGCGCCCTGCCGTCGAGTGCGTCCACGATTTCCGGCCAGAGCACGACGGAACCGATCTCACCGGTATGCCCGCCGGCCTCATGCCCCTGCGCGACGACGATGTCGACACCGTTCTCGACATGGCGCAACGCGTGCTTGGCGCTGCCGGCCAGTGCGGCCACCGGCACGCCGGCCGCGTGCGCCTGCTCGATGACGTCGACAGGTGGCGAGCCCAGCGCATTGGCGATCAGCTTGATCGGATGCTTGAGCGCCACGTCGACATGGCTACGCGCCACCGAATGCAGCCAGCCCAGCACGCCCTCGTTTTTCTCCTCGTCCTCGGGCAGCGGCGGAACACCCAGATCGGCAAGGGTTTTCGCGACGAAGTCGCGGTGGCTCTGCGGGATCAGCTTGTTGATGTCAACGGCTGTGCCCTCGGTGGGGATCTTGGCCGGCATCACGATGTCCACGCCGTACGGCTTGCCGTCGGTATTGGCGTCCATCCACTGCAGGACTTCTTCCAGATCGTCGGCGTCGTTGAACCGCACGCAGCCCAGCACGCCCAGGCCGCCGGCCTTGCTGACCGCCGCGGCCACCTTCTCCGACGGAGTGAACACGAAGATCGGGTATTCGATCCCAAATCGTTCGCAGAGTTCGGTACGCATCTACACTTCCCGTCGCTTCGCTCGCCCTGGCATCACTTGGCCCCTACATGTTTGGCGTGCACCTCATCGGCCGGACGCTCTTCGGTGGTGTCCTTGGCCCACCGGTAGTCGGGCTTACCCGCCGGGGACCGCTTCACCTCGTCGACCAGCCAAAGACTGCGCGGCACTTTGTATCCCGCGATCTCGCTGCGGACGAACTCATCTAGCGACGCGAGCGTCGGCCGGGTCCCTTCACGCGGCTGCACCACGGCCGCCACGTGATTGCCGAAGCGTTCGTCGGGCACCCCGACCACCAGCGCGTCGAACACATCCGGGTGGCCCTTGAGCGCGGCCTCCACCTCTTCGGGGTAGATCTTCTCGCCGCCACTGTTGATCGACACCGAGCCGCGACCCAGCATGGTCACGCTGCCGTCGGCCTCGACGGTGGCGTAGTCACCCGGGATCGCGTACCGCACACCGTTGATGGTCCGGAACGTCTCGGCGGTCTTCTTCTCGTCCTTGAAGTAGCCGACCGGGATGTGACCGCGCTTGGCGAGGATGCCGCGCACCCCGGATCCTGGGACCACCGGGTTGCCGTCCTCGTCGAGCACCGCGGTGTTCTTGTCGATGGTGACCCGCGGTCCACCGGTGTGTGACTGCCCCTTGGCCACCACGCTGGTGCCGCCGAACCCGGTCTCCGAAGAGCCGATCGAGTCGGTGATGACGCGGTTGGGCAGCAACTCCAGGAACTTCTCCTTGAGGCTGGTGGAGAACAGGGCCGCGGTGCTGGCCAACAGGAACAGACTCGACAGGTCGAACGTTTCACCTTGCTCCTGGTGCGCCAGCAGCGAATCCAGCAGCGGCCGCGCCATCGCGTCACCGGTGAAGAACAGCAGGTTCACCTTGTGCTCGTGGATGGCCCGCCACACCTCGTCGGCGTCGAACTCCGGCACCAGCAGTACCGTGCCGCCGGAGAACAGCGCCATCCACGTGGCCGACTGGGTGGCGCCGTGGATCATCGGCGGAATCGGGTAACGCACCATGGGACCGCTGGTGGCGGCCTGCTTGGACAGGTCGTATTCGTCGGCCAGGGGCTCACCGGTGGCGAAGTCAGTGCCGCCCAGCAGCACTCGGTAGATGTCCTCGTGGCGCCACATCACGCCCTTGGGGAATCCGGTGGTGCCACCGGTGTAGAGCAGGTAGATATCGTCCGCGCTGCGCGGTCCGAAGTCGCGTTCGGCCGACTGGTCGGCCAGGGCGGAGTAGAACTCGACACCGCCGTAACGCGAGAAGTCGTCGTCCGTCCCGTCTTCTACGACGAGCACGGTCTTGATATTCGGGGTCTCCGGCAGCACGTTGGCGACCCGGTCGGCGTAGCGCCGCTCATGCACCAGCGCGACCATGTCAGAGTTGTCGAACAGATACTTCAGCTCACCCTCGACATAGCGGAAGTTCACGTTCACCAGGATCGCGCCGGCCTTGACGATGCCCAGCATCGCGATGACGATCTCGATGCGATTGCGGCAGTACAGGCCGACCTTGTCGTCCTTCTGGATGCCCTGCGACTGGAGGTAGTGGGCGAAGCGGTTCGCCTTCTCCTCCAGCTGGGCGTAGGTGAGTTGATCGTCCGCACTGATGAGGGCGACACGGTCCGGCACAGCGTCGATGGCGTGCTCGGCAAGATCGGCGATATTCAGGGCCACGGAACCTAAACTAGAACGTGTTACATTTCGTGACAAGTCTGGGGTTGTCGAGCAGAGAGGCTGGGACGGGTGACGGAGAGCGAAAAGGGGCCTGACGCCCTCATTGAGCAGCGCGGACACACGTTGATCGTGACGCTCAACCGCCCGGAGGCGCGCAATGCCCTTTCTGGCGAGATGCTCTCGATCATGGTTGAGGCGTGGGACCGCGTCGACAGCGATCCGGAGATCCGCACGTGCATCCTGACCGGCGCGGGCGGTTACTTCTGCGCGGGTATGGACCTCAAAGGCGCCACCAAGAAGCCGCCGGGCGACTCGTTCAAGGACGGCAGCTACGACCCCTCGCGTATCGACGGTCTGCTCAAGGGCCGCCGGCTCACCAAGCCGCTGATCGCCGCCGTCGAAGGACCGGCCATCGCGGGCGGGACCGAGATTCTGCAGGGCACCGATATCCGCGTCGCCGGCGAGAGCGCCAAGTTCGGGATCTCGGAGGCCAAGTGGAGCCTCTACCCGATGGGCGGTTCGGCGGTGCGCCTGGTACGCCAGATCCCGTACACCATCGCGTGCGACATGCTGTTGACCGGACGGCACATCACCGCCCAACAGGCGCTGGACTACGGACTGATCGGTTACGTGGTGCCCGACGGCACCGCACTCGACAAGGCCCTGGAGATCGCCGAGGTGATCAACAACAACGGGCCACTGGCGGTGCAGGCCATCCTCAAGACCATCCGCGACACCGAGGGCATGCACGAGCTGGACGCCTTCAAACCCGATACCGCCAACGGCATCCCGGTGTTCCTCTCCGAGGACGCCAAGGAAGGTCCACTGGCGTTCAAGGAGAAGCGGGCACCTCAGTTCAAGATGCGCTGACCCGGTCCTCGGTTGTCGGCAGGAACGCGTCCCCCTGCTCCCGGTCGAGGTAGGTGGTGGCCTTGTTCTTGAGGACGAACAGGTACACCGCCAGCGACAACGCGATGCAGACCGTGACGTAGCCGATGAACAGGGGCACCTGGTCGCGGGCCTTGAGCGCCTGATAGATCAGCGGCGCGGTGCCGCCGAAAGCCGAATTCGCCAGTGCATATCCGACTCCCACGCCGAGTGCCCGCACGCGGGCGGGGAACAGTTCGGATTTCACCAGGGCGTTGATCGACGTGTAGCCGGTGAGGATCACGTAGCCGACGGCGACCAGCAGGAACGACAGCAGCGGTGAATGCGTCTGCGGCAGATAGGTGTACAGCACGTAGGTGTACACCACACCGCCGAAGCCGAAGAACAGCAGCAGCGGCTTGCGTCCCACCCTGTCGCTGATGATGCCGCCGACCGGCTGCAGCAGCATCAGGAAGATCAGACTGATCAGGTTGATCCAGGTAGCCGTCATCGCCTCGTTCTTGTAGGTGGCCTTGACGATGGCCGGGGCATTCACGCTGTAGGCGTAGAACGCCACGGTGCCGCCGAGGGTGATCAGGAAGCACAGCAGCAGCGGTCGCCAGTAACGCGTGAGCAGCACCCGGATGGACCCGGCGCCCGTGTCCTTGCCCTCCCTGATCGCCTCCAATTGCTCGGCGGACAGGGATTCATCCATGGTGCGCCGCAGCCAGAACACCACGATCGCGGCCGCACCGCCGACGGCGAACCCGATGCGCCAACCGAATTCGTGCACCTGCTCGGTGCTCAACGTGGTCAGGATGATCAGCAGGGTGAACTGAGCGAGCACATGACCGCCCACCAGCGTGACGTACTGGAAGGACGAGAAGAACCCGCGCCGCTCCCGCGTCGCGGCCTCCGACATGTAGGTCGCCGAGGTGCCGTACTCGCCACCGGTGGCGAAACCCTGCACCAACCGGCACAGGATCAGCACGATGGGAGCGGCGACACCGATGGTCTCCCGGCCGGGCACCACCGCGATCACCAGTGAGCACAGGGCCATCAGCGAGACGCTGATGGTCAGCGCGGCGCGCCGACCCCGCCGGTCGGCGAACCTGCCGAAGAACCACGAGCCCAGCGGCCTGGTCAGGAACGTGACCGCGAAGATCGCGTAGACGTAGATCGTCGAATTCTGGTCTGCCGGATCGAAGAACTGCTTCTCGAAGTACGTCGCGAAGACGGTGTAGACGTAGACGTCGTACCACTCGACCAGGTTGCCCGACGATCCCCTGATGGTGTTCCAGATGGCGCGGCGGGTGTCCGCCCTCGATGTGGTCATGCCCCATCTTTAGCGGTCACACGTGCCCGCAGTGCGGGCTCTACCGGATTTGCCGCCGAATTCTTACCTTCGCTCCGGTATCTAGTCCAGGAGCCGCGGGGTCGGGGTGAACACCACCGGCATGGCCTCAGGACCGCTGACGAAGTTGGCCGGCCGCAGCGGAACCTCGGCGCCGTCGGCCAGCCGCAGATCCGGCAGCCGGCGCAGCACCCGCTCGGTCATCAGCTTGAGCTCGAGACGGGCCAGCTGATTGCCCAGGCAGAAGTGGCTGCCGAAGCCGAAGGCCAGGTGGCTGTTCGGGTTTCGGTCGATGTGGAACTCGTGCGCGTTCTCGAACGCCGATTCGTCGAAGTTGGCGGACTCGAACATGAGCATGATCTTCTCGCCGGCTTTGAGCTCGGCGCCGTGGAACTCGGTGTCCGCCGTGACCGTGCGGCACATGTTCTTCACCGGTGAGGTCCAGCGCAGCATCTCCTCGATGGCGCCGGGGAGCAACGACTCGTCGGCGACCAGTGCCTCCCACTGGTCCCGGTGCCGCAGCAGTTGCTCGGTGCCGCCGGACAGGGTGTGCCGGGTGGTCTCGTCACCTCCGATGAGGATCAGCAGCGTCTCGAAGACGATCTCGTCATCGCTCATCCGCTGCCCCTCCACCTCGGAGTGCACCAGCACGGAGAACAGATCCTCGGTCGGGTCGGCGCGCCGCTTGGCGATGACGTCCATGGTGAACGCCGTGTATGCGGCGAAGGTCTCCATCAACTTCTGGACGGCCGATTCGTCGACGTGCGAAGACAACCCGCACACCAGGTCATCGGACCACTGCAGCAACATCTCGCGTTCCGTCGGCAGCACGCCGAGCATGTCCCCGATGACCGCCATGGGTAGCGGAGCCGCGATCTCGCGGACGAAGTCGGCCGTACCGCGCTCGCACACGCCGTCGATCAGGGTGTCGCACAGTCGCTCGATGGCGGGCAGCTTGTCCATCACCCGCTTGCGGGTGAATCCGGCGTTGACGAGCTTGCGCCGCACCAGATGCGCCGGATCGTCCATATCGATCATGTACGGCATGCCCGGCTGGTCGGGCCGGATACCGCCGGCGCTGGAGAACAGTTCCGGGTTGCGTTCGGCGTCGAGGACCGCCTGATAGCTGGCGGCGGCGGCCAGCCCGTTGCGATCCCGGAACACCGGTTGGTGGGCCCGCATCCAGCGGTAAGCCTCGCGTGCCGCGGGTCCGTCGGCGTAGAAGCGGCCGTCGGCCAGGTCCACATCGGGTTTGGCGACGACGGTCGTCATGCGATCTCCTTGGCGTCACCGAAGGTCATGTCCACGTTCTGCGCGGATCCCGAGAACATCGCCCGTTTGGGGAAACCGAGGTCGGCGAGTTCTCTGGCGTAGGGATGGCCGCCGAGACGCACCCGCACCCCGCCCGGCCGGTACCGCACACCGGTCATCCGCATCTCGCCGGAGGTTTCGCGGGTGACGCCGTCCAGATGCGAGTAGGTGGGATGGACCTGGGCGCGCGAGGTGAACAACGCGGGCACGGGCAGTCCCGGGCTGAAATCCATGCCGACGGCATGGATGCCGTCGATGCTGACATCGAAGGAGAACGACCCCCCGTCGACAATGCTGAAGTCCGCCATCACCTTCGGGTAGCCCCAGATGGTCCGGCCGGCCTCCAGCGTGAAGGCCTGATCGACGGGCAGGTGGTGGATGAACGCCCCGGCCGACTGCAACGCCTTAAACCCCGAGGCCTGCTGCCCCGGTGGATTGACCATGACGTTGGTGCCGTACTCGTAGTACTGGCCCAGATCGGTGTCGAGGTAGTGCATCAGCATCAGCACGACGACGGCCTTGCCGGGCCGATAGCGGCAGACCTGCAAGCCGCTGTAGTCGATCATCCGCTGGGCGGCATCGGCATTCACCGAGAACATGGCCATGTGCTGCTGCGCGGTGCGTACCCGCACCGGCATCGTCAGGACGGTGCCGGCGATGGTGTGTTGCGTCACACGCCAAATCTAGAACGCGTTCTAGACAACTGCAAGAAAGTGTCTACACCAATGCCGCGAGATCACGGATCTGCTCGACCGACCGGGCGCCGACCACCATCATCGTGACGCCGGACGCTTCCCAGGCCTTGATCTGCTCCTTGACGTAGTCGAGGTTGCCCACGATCGCCGAATCGTCGACGAGCTCGTCCGGGATAGCCTTGGCCGCCTCGTCCTTGCGATCGTTGCGGAACAGTTTGGTGACGTCGTCGACGACCTCGGCGTAGCCCATCCGGCGGTAGACGTCGGCGTGGAAGTTGGTGTCCTCGGCGCCCATTCCGCCCATGTAGAGCGCCAGGTGCGGCTTCATCAGCTCCATGATGGCCGGGCGGTCGTCGGTGACGACGACCTGCGCGGTCGCGCAGATCTCGAACGTCTCGCGGGTCCGGCGCGCGCCGGGACGGGCGAAGCCCTCGTCGAGCCATTCGTTGTACATACCCGCGATCCGCGGCGAGTAGAAGATCGGCAGCCAGCCATCGGCGATCTCGGCGGCCAGTGCCACGTTCTTGGGCCCTTCGGCGCCCAGCATCACCGGGATGTCGGCGCGCAGCGGGTGGGTGATCGGCTTGAGGTTCTTGCCCAGCCCGGTGGTGCCCGCACCGGTCAGCGGCAGCGGGTAGTGCGGGCCGGCGCTGTGCACGGGTGCCTGCCGCGCCCACACCTGGCGCAGGATGTCGATGTATTCGCGGGTGCGGGCCAGCGGCTTGGGGAATTTCGCGCCGTACCAGCCCTCGACCACCTGCGGCCCGGACACGCCGAGACCCAGGATGTGCCGGCCACCGGAGAGGTGATCCAGCGTCAGCGCGGCCATCGCGCACGCGGTCGGGGTGCGCGCCGACAGCTGGATCACCGAGGTGCCCAGCCGCAGCTTCGTCGTTTCGCGGCCCCACCAGGCCAGTGGGGTGTAGGCGTCCGACCCCCATGCCTCGGCGGTGAAGACGGTGTCGAAGTCCGCCTCCTCGGCCGCTGCGACGAGTTCGGCGTGGTTGGTCGGCGGCTGCGCGCCCCAGTAACCAAGCTGCAAACCCAGTTTCATTTAGCCCACCTTCCGACCCATGGTTGAAACCATTCTTAGAACCTGTTCTACTCGATGCCGTGACCACAGGCCAAAGCAGCCCGGTGCAGATCGACGAGCATGAGCGGCCTCTCTCGGCGCCGTTGAAGCTCGCATTCGACTACACCCGTTCAGTCGGACCACTCCTGTCCCAGTTCTTCACCGCCCTGCGCGAACGACGCATCGTCGGCGTTCGCGGGTCGGATGGCCGGGTACACGTACCGCCCGCTGAGTATGACCCCGTCACCTACGCGGCCCTGACCGAGGTGGTGCCCGTCAGCAGTGTCGGCACGGTGCAGTCCTGGACCTGGCAGTCCACCCCGTTGGAAGGCCAGCCACTGGACCGCCCGTTCGCCTGGGCGCTGATCTTGCTGGACGGCGCGGACACCGCACTACTGCACGCCGTGGACGCCCCGGAGGGATCGGTCAAGACCGGTGACCGGGTGCATGCGCACTGGGTCGACGAACCGGTCGGCGCCATCACCGATATCGCCTACTTCGTGCCCGGTGAGGAATCCGAGCCGGCGGGTGCACCCGACGCGCACGATCCCAGGGACCCCGTCACCGTGCAGGTGACGCCCAGCTTCATCGAGATCCAGCACACCGCGTCGCTGCCCGAGACCACGTTCCTCAAGGCGCTCCAAGAGGGCAAGCTGCTCGGCGCCCGGACCAAGCACGGCCGGGACGGACAGCCGGGCAAGGTCTACTTCCCCCCGAAGGAAGCCGATCCCGCGACGGGTCTGGAGCTCGACGAGTTCATCGAGCTGCCGGACCGGGGCACCGTCACCACCTTCGCGATCATCAACATCCCGTTCCCGGGGCAGCGGATCAAGCCGCCCTACGTGGCCGCCTACGTGCTGCTCGACGGCGCCGACATCCCGTTCCTGCACCTGGTCGTGGAGATCGACCCGGCGGATGTCCGGATGGGCATGCGGGTGCAGGCCGTGTGGAAGCCGCGCGAGGAATGGGGGCTGGGTATCGACAACATCGACTACTTCAAGCCCACCGGCGAGCCGGATGCCGACTACGACTCCTACAAGCACCACCTGTAAAGGGCCCGAACTGATGACCGAAATCGCAGTGGTGGGCTTCGCGCACGCGCCCCACGTCCGCCGCACCGACGGCACCACCAACGGCGTCGAGATGCTGATGCCGTGCTTTCACCAGCTCTACGAAGAGCTCGGCCTCAAGCAGACCGATATCGGCTTCTGGTGCTCCGGATCCTCGGATTACCTTGCCGGCCGCGCTTTCTCGTTCATCTCCGCGATCGACTCCATCGGCGCGATCCCGCCGATCAACGAGTCGCATGTCGAGATGGACGCGGCGTGGGCGCTGTACGAGGCCTACATCAAACTGCTGACCGGGCAGGTGGAGACCGCGCTGGTGTACGGCTTCGGCAAGTCCTCGGCCGGAACCTTGCGCCGTGTTCTGTCGCTGCAGACCGACCCGTATACGGTCGCGCCGCTGTGGCCGGATTCGGTGTCGATGGCGGGCCTGCAGGCCCGGGCGGGCTTGGATGCCGGCAAATGGACCGCCGAGCAGATGGCCCAGGTGGCACTCGATTCCTATGCCGCCGGGGGCCGTACCGACAGAGAAGAGGTCACCGGCAGCATTGACGACCTGCTGTCCCGGCCGTACTTCGCCGACCCGCTACGCCGCCACGACATCGCACCGATCACCGACGGTGCGTCGGCGATCGTGCTCGCCACGGGTGATCGGGCCCGTGAGCTGCGCGAGAACCCGGCCTGGATCACGGGTTTCGAGCACCGCATCGAGACGCCCATCCTGGGTGCCCGTGACCTGACCACCTCACCGTCCACGGCGGCGTCCGCGCGGGCGGCGACCGGTGGTGATACCGGTTCGATCGAGGTGGCCGAGATCTACGCCCCGTTCACCCATCAGCAGCTGATCCTGACCGAGGCGATCGGGCTGGGGTCGAACACGTCGGTGAATCCGTCGGGTGGGGCCCTGGCCGCCAACCCGATGTTCTCGGCCGGGCTGGAGCGCATCGGTTTCGCCGCGCAGCACATCTTCAACGGTTCCGCGCAGCGCGTACTAGCGCACGCCACGAGTGGCCCTGCGCTGCAACAGAACCTGGTTGCCGTCCTGGAGGGAGAAGCCTGATGGCTCCGAAATCGGGTAAGAAACTCGCCGCGGTGCTGGGTACCGGGCAGACGAAGTACGTCGCCAAGCGTCACGACGTGTCGATGAACGGCCTGGTGCGTGAGGCGATCGACCGGGCGCTGGCGGATGCCGACTCGACATTCGACGATATCGACGCCGTGGTGGTCGGCAAGGCGCCCGACTTCTTCGAGGGCGTCATGATGCCCGAACTGTTCATGGCCGACGCGACCGGCGCGACGAACAAGCCGCTGATCCGGGTGCACACCGCCGGTTCGGTGGGCGGCTCCACCGCCATCGTCGCGGCCAGCCTGGTGCAGTCCGGCAAGTACAAGCGCGTGCTGACCATGGCGTGGGAGAAGCAGTCGGAATCGAATGCCATGTGGGCGTTGAGCATTCCGGTGCCGTTCACCAAACCTGTCGGCGCCGGCGCCGGCGGGTACTTCGCTCCCCACATCCGCGCGTACATCCGCCGCTCCGGCGCCCCCAATCACATCGGTGCCATCGTGGCGGTCAAGGACCGGCTCAACGGCGCGAAGAATCCGTTGGCGCATCTGCACCAGCCGGATATCACTGTTGAGAAGGTGATGTCCTCCCCGATGCTGTGGGATCCGATCCGCTACGACGAGACCTGCCCGTCCTCCGACGGCGCGGCGGCCATGGTGATCGGCAACGAAGAAGCAGCCGAGGCCCATCTCGCCAAGGGAAATCCCGTCGCCTGGATCCACGCGACCGCGCTGCGGACCGAACCGCTGGCCTACGCCGGGCGCGATCAGGTCAACCCGCAGGCCAGCCGGGATGCCGCCGCCGCGCTGTGGCGTGACGCCGGGATCACCTCACCCATCGACGAGATCGACGCCGCCGAGGTCTACGTCCCGTTCTCCTGGTACGAGCCGATGTGGCTGGAGAGCCTCGGTTTCGCACCCGAGGGCGAGGGCTGGAAACTCACCGAGGCCGGCGAGACCGCGATCGGCGGCCGCATCCCGTTCAATGCCTCCGGCGGTGTGCTGTCCTCCAACCCGATCGGCGCCTCGGGCATGATCCGGTTCGCCGAGTCCGCGATCCAGGTGATGGGCAAGGCCGGTGACCACCAGGTGCCCGGTGCGCGCAAGGCACTCGGCCACGCCTACGGCGGCGGTGCGCAGTACTTCTCCATGTGGGTGGTCTCCAGCGACAAACCGGCGGGTAAGTCCTGATGACGGCCCCGGTGACGGTTGCCGGGCGGCGGTCGCGGGAAGCGGCCGTCGCCCGCGACAAGGAAGCCTGGCTCGCGCTGTTCGCCGATGACGCGATCGTCGAGGACCCGATCGGTCCGTCGCATTTCGACCCCGAGGGCACGGGCCATCGCGGCAAAGCGGCGATCGCCGCGTTCTTCGACAAGGCGATCGCCCCGAGCCGACTGGAATTCCACTTCGAGAAGACCTATGTCTGCGGTAACGAGGAGGCCAACGTCGGTCACATCGTGATCGTCGCGGGCGGGTACCGCGTGCAGGCCGAAGGGGTCTTCACCTACCGGGTGAACACCGACGGCAAGATCGCGGCCCTGCGCGCCTACTGGGAGGTGGCCGCGGCCACCGCGGGCGCACGCAAGATCTGAGTCGTTCGCGTACCGTTGGGGACATTCATCGTCCAGTTCCCAAGAGTCAACAGATCACCTTGCGCCGCTTCATTTTCCCCACCGTCCTTTCAGCCCTCGTCGCCTTCCTGATCAGCGGTTGCGCCGGTACCGACGGCAGCACACCCGCCGCGACCAGCCTCCCTGGCTTTCCCGCACAGCCCTCGTCGACGACCACCACGCCCTCCTCGAAGAGCAAGGCCGCACCGCAGTACGAGCGCCTGTTGATCACCGCCGACGACCTCAGTGACGAACAGGACACTTTCCACCAGCAGTCCGTGCAGTCACAGCCCGACGGCCAACCCGGGGCCAGCGCATTCTTCGTCAACGACAAGGACGACCGCGCGATCAGCACCGTGGTGTTGATCTACCCGGACGCCGCCACCGCCGCGGCGACCCTGAAACAGGCGGAGGCGACGCTGCCCTCGCTGGTGGCCGGCGGCACCCCGCAACCCATCGCGGTGGGCAACGGCGGCGTCGTCGTCAAAGGCGCCAAGCCCGAAGAGGACAAATCGGTCACCTTGATGTTCTTCACGGTGGACCGGGCCCTGGTACGGCTGGAATTCCAGAGCGCGATCGGGGACGTCACCACCGACCCATTCGTCACCAACGTCGGCAAGATGCAGGCGATCGCCCTGCGGACCGGCCTGGCTACACAGCCTTGAGGCCCTCGCGGTAGCGGCGGGCCAGATCCTGGTAGGCCTGGGCGTTGGTGTCGATCCAGACCTGCGCGCCGGTACCGGCGATCGGCCCCCTGACCTTGGCCGGCACCCCGGTGACGAGTACCTCATCGGGAATCTTGGTGCCACCGACCACCAGCGCGTGGGCGGCGACAAGGGTCCGCGCACCGATGATCGCCCCGTCGAGCACGGTGGCGTGGTTGGCGATGAGGGCGTGGCTGCCGATGTGGGCACCGTGGATGACGCAGCCGTGGGCGATGGTGGCTCCCGGGCCGATGTCCACCGGAATCCCCGGCGGTGCATGCAGAACCGATCCGTCCTGCACATTCGCCCCCTCGCGGATGATGACGGGCGCGTAGTCGGCCCTCAGCACCGCGTTGAACCAGACCGATGCACCCGCCGCGACGTGCACGTCCCCGATGAGGGTGGCGGTCGGAGCGATGAACGCTGTCGGGTCCACCACGGGAGTTCGGCCCTCGAATTCATAAAGAGGCATGGTTCACATATACCGCAGGTAGGCGTGCATGCGTTGCGCGAACGAGGACCAAAACTGTAACGTGTTCTAGTTAGAAGACCGATACGGGAGGCCCACCGTGACTACTGAATCCACCGGCACTGTCGGTGTCAGGGAGATCGACACCGGAGCGCTGCCGGACCGCTATGCACGCGGCTGGCACTGCCTTGGTCCGGTCAAGGATTTCCTCGACGGCAAACCGCACGGCGTCGAGATCTTCGGCACCATGCTCGTCGTGTTCGCCGACTCGAACGGCGAAGTCAAGATCCTCGACGGCTACTGCCGCCACATGGGCGGCAACTTGGCGCAGGGCCAGATCAAGGGCGACACCGTGGCGTGCCCGTTCCACGACTGGCGCTGGGGCGGGGACGGCAAGTGCAAGCTGGTGCCCTACGCCAAGCGCACCCCGCGGCTGGCCCGTACCCGCGCCTGGGAGACCGATGTGCGCGGCGGCCTGCTGTTCGTCTGGCACGACGTGGAGGGCAATCCGCCGCAACCCGAGGTCCGCATCCCGGAGATCCCCGAGGCCGCCGACGACCAGTGGACCGAGTGGCGCTGGAACACGATGCTCATCGAGGGCTCCAACTGCCGCGAGATCATCGACAACGTCACCGACATGGCGCACTTCTTCTACATCCACTTCGGTCTGCCGACGTACTTCAAGAACGTGTTCGAGGGCCATATCGCCTCCCAGTACCTGCACAACGTGGGCAGACCTGATGTAAACGATCTGGGAACCTCCTACGGTGAGGCTCAGCTGGATTCCGAGGCGTCGTACTTCGGCCCGTCGTTCATGATCAACTGGCTGCACAACAACTACGGCGGCTTCAAGGCCGAGTCGATCCTGATCAACTGCCACTACCCCGTCAGCCAGGACTCGTTCATGCTGCAGTGGGGCGTCATCGTCGAAAAGCCCAAGGGCCTGGACGAGGCGACGACCGACAAGCTCGCTCGGGTGTTCACCGAGGGCGTCAGCAAGGGCTTTCTGCAGGATGTCGAGATCTGGAAGCACAAGACCCGGATCGACAATCCGCTGCTGGTCGAGGAGGACGGTGCCGTCTACCAGATGCGCCGCTGGTACCAGCAGTTCTACGTCGACGTCGCCGATGTCACCGCGGATATGACCGACCGTTTCGAGATGGAGGTCGACACCACGGCCGCCAACGAGAAGTGGCATGTCGAGGTGGAGGAGAACCTCAAGGCCCAGGAAAGTCAGAAGGCCCACGAAGAGACAGTAGAAACAGTTCAGCCGAGCTGATGACCACCCACGACGAGCGGGCGCAGACGCCGGACGTTGATCGTCTGGCCCGGTCGATGCTGGAGTTGCTCGGTCACGATGACGATCACGATCATCCGGCCGGCGACTCCACTGCGCCCGGATCTTGGTCGAAGGCACCGGATTTCGCCGGCGATCCACACCGCGCCGCTGCCATCCGGGAGGCCACCGTGCGGGACCGGGAGCGTTATCTGACCTCTGGCCTGGTGTCGGTGGACTGCCGGTTCTGCCATGTCACGGTGCAGGTCAAGAAGCTCGGCCCGGAACAGACCTCGGTGCAATGGAGTAGCGGGGCAACGCAGCGGTGTGCGGTGTTCAGTGAGATTCGGGGCACCGGCGGGGATCCCGCCCGTGCGCGGTCCTGTCCGAAGCTGACAGATAGCATCAGGCATGCCGTCGCGGAAGGCTGTCTGGAAGAGGTGTCGAGCGCACCGTCGCCCGGTGACGGCTGACGTCGCCGTTGCCCTTGTTCTTGCCGGTGGCCTCGCGGTGAGTGGCTGCGCCCGAATCATCGATACCGCGACCCCGCACCCGGCCCCCCGGGTCGGTCCCATTCTCGCCAATCAGGTGGGTGACCTGCTCAGCAAGCAGGCCCAGGACGACAAGGACGGCAACCGGTTCGTCAGCGTGGTGCCCGATTCCTGCGCCGGTGCGGCCCGGGAGAAGGATGCCCCGTTCATCGTCGACCATCATCCCGAGGCGACCGACGGTGGGCACTGGGTGGCCGCCGAGGGCCGGCCGGTGTATGTCGAGGAGATCGTCGCGGTGTACGCCGCGGATTTCGATGCCCGGTCGGCGATCACCGGCGCCCGCAGCGCGCTGGAAGGGTGCCGCACCCCGTTCACCGTCACCGATATGAAGGGCCGGGAGTACCACTTCAGCATGGGTGTCGCCGGCCAGGGTTCGCCGCATTCGGTGATCTGGTCGTTCCACGCCGCCGACTGGGCATGTGACAACGCGTTCGTCGCTGCCCACAACGCCGCGATCGAGATCACCACGTGCGGATCGGTCGGCGGCTACAACGTGAGCGCCTTGGCTCGCGATGCCCTCAAACTCATTGAGTCGCTGGCAAATACGAAGGCCTGATGCTCAGAGTCCGGCGAACCGCTCCTTGACCTGCTCGTCGGTGAGCCCGTAGTCACTCAGCGAGTAGGTGTGCTTGGGTGCGCGCGGCCCCTTCTTGCTCGCCTCGTGAGAATCGACCATGGCCTGGCGAGCGGCGTCGGTGAAGTCGATGCCGAACGTCCGGTAGATACCCTCCACCGCGCCGATCGGATCCTTGATGAACTCGAAGTAGTCCACATCGCAGAACTGAGCCGGATCATGTTTGGCGCGTTCGGCATCGAAGAGTTCCAGGCCGCGCGACCAGGTTTCCATCGAGTCGGCACCGATGACCTCGCCGCGGAACGTGTCCGACCACCCCTCGGTGGTGTGCTGGGCCAGTGAACACATCGAGGCCATGATGGTCTCGGCGGGCCGGTGGCACTGCACCACCAGCGCGTCGGGGTAGGTCGCGAACAGGGCGTCGAGCGCGAACAGGTGACTGGGATTCTTGAGCACCCAGCGCTTCTCCGGTTCGTTGAGCCCGATCAGCTGCAGATTGCGGCGGTGCCGCTGATAGGACTTGGTCCAGTCCTGCCGCGCCAGCCACCGGGAATAGGTCGGGATGTGGGCCAGCGTCTCGTAGGACACCGAGTGCAGCGACTGACGCAGCAGCTGCCAGCACTCCTCGACCTCGTCGGCTGTCATGTAGTGCAGGCCGGTGTAGTCCGGGTTCTCCTCGTGCGCCTTGGTGAACTGCGCGTCGAGTTGGGCGAATACCGGATTCTGCGACCAGGTTTCACGCGGCGGACGGGGTTGCGGGAACTCGGCGAGCCACAGTTCCAGACCCTGGTGCCGCGGGTCCGCGGTGAGCAGCCGATGGATCACCGTGGTGCCGGTGCGCGGCAGGCCGGTCACGAAGATCGGCCGCTCGATCGGCACGTCGGCGTGCTGCGGGTACTGCTTGAACGCCGCCTCGGAGACCAGACGGGCGACAAGGGCGTTCCGCACGAAGAAGCGCTGCATCTTGCTGCCGAGCTCGGTGAGATCGGCATCGCGTTGATAGGCCTCCAGCAGCACGCCGAGCGCCTCTTTGTAGTTGTCGTCATCGGGGCCGAAATCATCCAGCCCGCAGGCCTTCACGGCCGAGGCGTGCAGGTCCTCGACGGTCCCCACATTGGTGCGCGTCATCAGTACTTGTACTCCCCGCAGTTGACATCCAACGTCTGCCCGGTGATACCGCTGGACAGGTCGCTGGCCATGAACA
The DNA here is from genome assembly GCF_025822555.1 of Mycobacterium hackensackense. NCBI lineage: Bacteria > Bacillati > Actinomycetota > Actinomycetes > Mycobacteriales > Mycobacteriaceae > Mycobacterium > Mycobacterium hackensackense. The sequence continues at coordinate 1,747,763 of NZ_JACKUC010000030.1, read as the reverse complement.
GGATGGCCGAGGCCACCTCGTCCTCGGTCGGCAGCTTCTTCAGATCGCTGTTGGCCGCGGCCGCCTTGTAGATCTCGTCCACGGTGGTGCCGTATTTGCCGGCCTGGTGTTCGAAGTAACCCTGCAGGGTTCCGCCCCAGATATAGCCGGGAAGTACCGAGTTCACCCGAATACCGCTGCCGCCCAACTCACTTGCCAGCGACTGGGACATGGCCAACAGCGCCGACTTGGCCAGCTTGTAGGCGCCCTGCTTGGGATCGGAGTGCCGGACCACCATCGAGTTGACGTTGACCACCGACCCCTTGGCCTCGGCCAGCGCCGGGGTGAACCCCTGGATCAGACGCAGCGCGCCCAGCACCGTGAGCTCGATGGTCTCGCGGATATGTTCGAAAGTGGTGTCGGCGAACGGTTTCATGGACGGCACCCGGAAGGCGTTGTTGATCAGCACATCGACCTTGCCGTACGCCTGCAGCGACTCGTCGACCAGATTGGCGACCTGCGCCCCATCGGTGATGTCGGTGCCGATCGCGACGGCTCGGCGTCCCAGCCCCGTCACCTCTTTCGCGACGCTTTCCAGCCGTTCCACGGTGCGGGCGGCCAGCACCAGATCGGCCCCCTCCTCGGCACATCGCCGCGCCAGCGTGGTGCCGAGCGCCGGCCCGACGCCGCTGATCACCACGACCTTGTCCTGCAGCAGTCCACCCAACGCACCGGCCATCGTCAACCCACCATTCTTTCGCCGATCAGCTTCTGGCGCAGCGCGATCCGCGCCCGCCAGTCATCGTCTGAGATCTTGTTCGAGTCGTAGTACGGCAGCGCCCCCGCCAAGTCGGCCAGGTCGACGATCTGCGCGGTCGGGCCGTCCGCTTCGGTCAGCTGGCGCGACACCCGCTGCCAGCGGAACTGGAGATATCCCTTGCCGTGCCCCAGGGTTTCACACCAGTTCGTCACGCCGGGGTTCGCATCGGAGACCACGATGCGGACCTTGCCATCCGGATCCGCCTGCGCCTGAGTTCCGTTCAGCGACGTCTGATGGTTGATGTAGTCCAGCGAGATGTACCACAGACTGCCCAGCTGGAAGCCCACGTACGGCGCATCGGTGACGGGCAGCGTGATGACGACGGCCTGGTCCGGCGCAAGATCGTAGTGCCCCACCGCGGAGTACTGGGTGGCCAGCCCGCCCGGGGTCAGCCGCGGCGCGGTCAGCGTGTTCACCGGAAGGTTGTCGTAGAACCATTTCGGGAACTGCAGCCAGGTCTTCACGCGCTGCACGAGTTGCTTGCCCGCCACCGCATAGCGCTTCTCCACCAGTTCTCTGGTGAGCGCAGCCGGGGCGGTGCCGGCGGTGTCGGTCCGCGCGATGGCGAACGTGCCACGCTGGGCCGCCCAGTCGTTGTAGACCTCGCGGATCACCAATTGGGCGGGCTTGTCCGGGGTGAAGCGCCATTCGAAGGTGCCGTCGGCGGCAATGTCGAGCTTGCGGTCGTCGAAGGCCGTCTCACTGTCGGGCACGACCTCCTCGGTGTACTCGCCGCCCAGCAATTGGAAGCTGACATCGGTGGTGGTGCCGCGCCGTCCGGTCACCACATATTCATGGCCGGGCTGCACCCGGGTACCGAAGTACATGGTGTCCGGATTGTCGAGGCCCATCTTGGTGAACGGACCAGTTCCGCTGTGCAGGAACGGGTGGTCGCGGTCGTAGTCGAAGGCGACGTGCGTGCAGGCCGCGATGCAGCCGGCCAGATATTGCAGCCCTTCGAGCAGATCGGCTTCGGATTCGATGAACGGAGCTTCGGTGACGAGACGTTCGGCCTCGGCGACGGCGTCCAGAAAAGGTTGTGCGTACATCCTCATCCGTTCCTTGCGTTCCAATATTGGACCGCAGTGGTAGAGTTTCCGACCTGAGACTAGAACGGGTTCTAGTTCGCGTCAACGATTGGGGGTCAGTAGCGATGACACTCGCCGAACCGGCGGGGCGCGCCTCACCACCCACCGCCCGCGTGGTCGCGATCCTGGACTTCCTGGCGCGCCATCCGCACGATCGGTTCGGCCTGTCCGAACTGGCCCGCCGGGTCGGGCTGAGCAAGCCCACCTGTCTGGGGATCGTCACCACCCTGGCCGAGAGCGGCTACCTGGTGCGCGAATCCTCGGACAAGACCTACCGGCTGGGCCCGGCGCTGATCACGCTCGGCCATACCGCCCAGGAGTCGATGCGGGTCAGCCCGGCCGCACGCACCGAACTGGGACGCCTCAGTGAGAAGTTCGATGCCACCGCGGCACTCTCGGGCGTCGTCGACGACCGCATCACCCTGCTGGAACTGGTGGCCCCGACGGGCACGCCGCCGGCGGTGCGGGTCGGTCAGAGCTATCCGTTCGCCCCACCCGTCGGACTGATGTTCGTGCTCTGGGACGAACGAGCCGTCCGGGAGTGGCTGGCCAAGGAACCCACCATTCCGCTGCGCACCGACAGCGATCGCCTGGCCCGGGTGATCACCGAATGCCGTGCCGCGGGTTATCTGGCGGAGCGGCTGACTCCCGGTGGCCGGCGGCTCTATGCCCTGATGGCCGGGATGTCGAGCACGCTGCCCGACGAATTACGGGCGCTGCTGGGCGAATTGGTCTCCGATATCGGCGAACGGGTCTACCTGCCCGACGACGAGCCGCCTGCGCACAGTGCGGACCGTGGCGAGCCGGGGCCACCGACCCGGCACGACATCAGCGTCATCGCCGCGCCGGTCTTCGACCATCACCGACGCCAGGTCATGGTGGTCTCGCTGCAGATCGGGCATGCCCTGACCGACAGCGAGATCACCGAACGAGCCCGCGAGGTGATGACCAGCGCGGCCGCGCTGACCGCCCAGCTCGGCGGGTCGAGACCGGACCGGACCTAGACCTCGGCCAGCACCGCGAGCGCGTCGGTCGGCGCCACCTGCAACCCGCACCGGTCCTTGTAGGCGGTCAGCGGCGCCTGGATGGCACGCAGCTCATCGGCCTCTTGCGGATGATCCTTGAAATAGCCGTCGAACTGACCGACCGCGACGAAGGCCGGCTGCCGGGTGAAGTCGATGAGCGCCGCATTCACGTCGGGATGCGCGGCGAAGTACGCCGACAGCTCCTTGGTGACCGAACTGATGGTGTCGGCCAGCCCAGCCGCGTTGCAGTCGCCGGCTGCGGGCGCCGACGTCGTCGGAGTCGCCGGGGCGGGCGTGCTGTCCGAGTCCTCCGGATCAGCCCAGGCGGTCGGCATGCCCAGCATGGCGCCGGCGGCACCGGCAACGATGAGACCGAAGGTGGCGCGCCGGAAGGCGGCGATACGAGCCATGTGTGTACTCCTTTGCAGCGGATCGGCCGGGGCATCCCGGCCCTGTAGAGCACGTCGCCTCGGCAAACACGGCTGTTACACAGGTGGCGGAAATTCACTTCTGTCCGCACGGCGCGATGTGTTGCGATGGCAGCCATGACGGACCCGATCTGGCCGCTGGCGAACTTGGAGGTGACCACTCCGACCCTGGGCCTGCGCTACATCACCGACGAGCTGGCCACCGAACTCGCGCGCCTGGCGGCCGGGGGTATTCACGATCCTGCCACCATGCCGTTCTCGGAGCCGTGGACCGACGTGCCCTCGCCCCAGCTGGAACGCAACAGCCTGCAGTACTTCTGGCGCTGCCGCGCCGAGGTGACCCCCGAACACTGGGACCTGCCGCTCGCCGTGCTCGCCGGCGGGCGGCCCGTCGGGGTGTGCACGGTGCACGCCGAGCAGTTCCCGGCCCACCGATCGGTGACGACGGGGTCGTGGCTGGGCCGCGCACATCAGGGCCGCGGCCTCGGGCGGGAGATGCGCCAGGCCGCCCTGCATCTGATCTTCGCGGGCTTCGGCGCCGGCGAGGCCACCACCCGCGCGTGGCACGACAACGCCGCATCGCTGGGTGTCACGCAATCGCTGCCCTACGTGCAGACCGGCACCGCGCAGGAACAACGCCGCGACCGGACCGACACCATGCTCGCCTTCACGATGCGCCGTGCCGCATGGAAGCCGATCCGCCGCAATGACATTCATCTGAGCGGCGTGCCGGCCGTCGCCGCGCAGCTGGGCTTCTCACCGCACTGCGGCGAGCGCGAACGGGAGGACGGCTGACGCACCGGCAGCCCGCACCACCCGTGCCGCCATGGTCAGCGTCCACCCGGTATCGGTGACATCGTCGACGAGCAGTACCGGTCCCGCATCCACGTGGACCGGTGCCTCCCACGCATCCCGCAGTCCCGCCACCCGGTAAGCCGAGTTCGCCGCGGTGACGGGCCGGTGCTCGGGTAGGTACCGCAGCACCCCGAGATCGGTAAGCCTGCCGAGCTGGGCCAGCCGGGCCGCGGTCGAGCGGATCAGCTGCGGCCTGGTGGCCGAGTCCAGCGCCAGCACCGCGGTGGGCCTGGTCTTCCAGTCCCATGCCTTGAGCACCGCTATGGCGGCCTGCACCAGGTCATCGGGGACTTCACCGTCGGGCTCGTCCAGCAGCCGCCGCAGCCGGGTGCCCCAGCCCAGGTCGGTGAGCCGGCCGATCACCCGGCCAGGTTCCGGGCCGTCCCCGATGCGGCCGGACAGGTCGACACCCAGGGACGCCAGCCCGGTGGGCCATTGGCGGCGCGGGGCGAACTCCACCCCGGGTCGCATCAGCTGCTCGCGGGCCGATTCGGCCGCCGACACATCGACCGCGTTCGGGTAACGGGAGCCGACACAGTTGTCACAGCGCTCGCACCGATGATCGGCCGCCAGGTCGGGGTCATCGAGCTGCCCCCGCAGGAACGCCATCCGGCACCCAGATGTCGACTGGTAGTCGAGCATGGCCTGCTGCTCGCGCTGCCGGGCCTCCGCCAGCTTTCGGTACCGCGGTTCGTCGTAGCCCCACGGTTGGCCGGTGCTGATCCAGCCGCCCTTGACCCGGCGCACCGCGCCGTCGACGTCGAGCACCTTGAGCACCATCTCCAGACGCGACCGGTTGAGGTCGACCAGCGGTTCCAGCGCGGCGGTGGACAGCGCCCGGTCCGGCTCGAGCGCGCCGATCACGTTGCGCACCATCGCTTCCGACGGGAACGCCACCGAGGAGAAATACCGCCACACGTCGGCGTCCTCGCGACCTGGCAGCAGGATCACCTCTGCGCTGGCGGTGGCACGACCGGCACGGCCCACCTGTTGGTAGTAGGCGATCGGTGAGGACGGCGCACCCAGATGCACGACGAACCCGAGATCGGGTTTGTCGAAACCCATCCCCAGCGCCGAGGTGGCGATCAGCGCCTTGACCCGGTTGGCCAGCAGGTCGGCCTCCAACTGCTCGCGTTCGGCGGCCTCCGTCGACCCGGTGTAGGCCGCCACCTGGAATCCGCGTTCCCGCAGCAGCGCGGCGATATCGTGGGCCTGCGACACCGTGAGGGTGTAGATGATGCCCGAGCCGGGTAGCGAATCCAATTGCGCGGCAACCCATGCCGCGCGTTGGGCTGGTCCCCCGGCCTGTACCACCGACAACCGCAGCGACTCCCGGTCCAGTCCGCCGCGCAGCACCAGGGTGTCCGCTCCCCCACCCGGCATACTATCGGCACCGCCGACGCCCAACTGGGCGGCGACATCCTCGACCACTCGGTCGTTGGCTGTTGCCGTCGTCGCCAGAACGGGTATATCGGAACCCAATTCGGCGATCAGCGTCCGGATCCGGCGGTAGTCGGGACGGAAGTCGTGTCCCCAGTCCGAGACGCAGTGCGCTTCGTCGACCACCACCAACCCCGCGTCGGCGGCCAGTGCGGGCAGCACGGCGTCCCGGAAGTCCGGATTGTTCAACCGCTCCGGGCTGACCAGCAACACATCGAGTTCACCCGCGGTCACCCGTCGATGCACGTCCTGCCATTCGGTCACATTGCTGGAGTTGATCGTCGCCGCCGCCACCCCGGCCCGCTGCGCCGCCGCCACCTGGTTGCGCATCAGCGCCAGCAGCGGTGACACGATGACCGTCGGCCCGCGCCCGGCGGCCCGAAGCAGCTTGGCGGCGATGAAGTACACCGCCGATTTGCCCCAGCCGGTGCGTTGCACCACCAGCGCACGCCTGCGCCCGACGACCAACGCTTCGATGGCCGTCCATTGATCATCGCGCAGCACCGCCTCCTGGCCTGCGAGCTGCTCCAGGATGGCCTGCGCGTCAGTACGCGTAGGTGTTGACAGGCTTGGGGATCGGGGTGGCACGGGTGACCTCCAGGGTCGGGATGAAATGGGTGGAAGGATTCGAGGACCCCGGGATGACACGCCCTTCGATGCGCAGCCAGGTGTCATCGGGATGACCGGAGATGTTGCCGGACAGATGGACCCGGGCAAGCTGCGCATCCGCGGCGCAGCAGATGATCACCACCCGGGCCAGGTCGTCGCCCATGACGAAGCCGGTGGTGCTGATCGATCGGTTGTCCAGGCTCTTCGTCGAGTCGGCGGCCGCGCGCATCAGCAGTTCGGGCAGGGAGACCGTGCCATCCGCAGGTAGCGGCGGGAACGGCCGCAGATGCGGCTGCGCGGCGGCCGGCGACTCCGGAGTCGCGCCGACCACGCCCATGGCCGGTACCGCCACGAATGCGGTGAGCGCCACCGGGATCAGCAGCAGCCAGGCCGTACCGCCGTGGTGGTGGTGCTCGGCCGCACCGTGGCGCGCGTCGGCGAGGAATCCGGCCAGCCCCAGCACCACCAGCAGCACCGCGGCCGCGATCAGCCACGGCAGTAGACCCGGTTTGACGAAGTTGAGGTAGGTGCCTTTCACCACCAGCAATCCCGCACTCAGCCCGATCAACAGCACCAGCGTGTTCTGCACGACGCGGCTCATGACGCGGTCCCCAGCACCAACAGTCCGACCGCGATGGCACTGGCGGTGGCCACCAGCAGGGTGAGCGGCGCGAACCGGACCGCGAACGCCCGGCCGAACATCCCGACCTGCATGGCGAACAACTTCACGTCGATGGCCGGGCCGACCACCAGGAACACCAGCCGGGGCAGCAAGGGCAGCATGGTGAATCCGGCCGCGACGAAGGCGTCGGCTTCCGAACAGAGGGCCAGCACCACCGCCAAGATCGCCATCGCGAGGATCCCGACCACCAGGTTTCCGGCCACGTGCTCGAACACCCATGTGGGCACGAACGCCCGTAGCAGTGCCACCGCCGCCGCGCCGATCACCAGGTACCCGGCGGACTGCAGGAAGTCGTGCCGGGCAGCACCGGTGAACACCGACCAGCGCGGGGCCGAATCATCGTGCGGGGTCGGCAGGGTGCGGGTCACCCACGCGGCGCGGCCCCAGCGCTGCCACAGCAGACCCATGGTCACCGCGGTGAGAAGCGAGGCGGCGCAACGGGCCGCCACCATCTGCGGCTGACCGGGGAACGCGACCGCGGTAGCGACCAGTACCACCGGGTTGATGGCCGGCGCCGAGAGCATGAACGTCAGCGCGGCACCGCCGGTTTCGGGGCTGAACAACCGGCGCGCCACCGGGACCGAGCCGCATTCGCAGCCCGGCAGGGCAGCTCCCCCCACCCCGGCGGCGGCCACCGCGAACACCGGGCGCCGCGGCAGCCAACGCTGCAGCCGCTCAGCGGTCACAAAGGCGGCGACCAGCCCGCTGACGATGACGCCCAGCACCAGGAAGGGCAGCGCCTGAACGAACACCCCGCAGAAGATGGTGGCGGCGGCCGCCAGCCGCGGGTGGGTGGTCAACACGCCGCTGACCGTCCCCGCCGACAGCGCCAGCACGATGAGACCGACCAGCAGGAACTCCAGTGAGCCCACCCTGCGGCGCGTTGTCGCAGTGGTGGCCATGGCCTCTATCTTGCCCGGGCCTCCTGACAGTTACCCAGATCGACGTTTTGGCCGGTTCTTCTCGACCTTTCCCGCCCGTGTGATCAATTGGGCGGATAGGGGGTCAGGCGTTGGAGGCTTCCTGCTCGCGTTTGATTTCCAGCGCGATGTCGATGAGCTGATCCTCCTGGCCACCGATCAGTTTGCGTTGGCCGACCCGGAGCAACAACTCATGGGCGGGCACGCCATAACGTTCGCCCTGGCGAACTGCGTGTTTGAGGAAGCTGGAGTACACCCCGGCGTAGCCCATGATCAGGGCGTTGCGGTCGAGCAGGCATTCGGCGGGCATCGCGGGGGCGACGACCTCTTCGGCGGCGTCGGCGATATCGAAGAAGTCGATACCGGTCTTGACACCGATCTTGTCGAACACCCCGACCAGCGCCTCCACCGGCGCGTTACCGGCACCGGCGCCGAACCGGCGACACGACCCGTCGATCTGCTTGGCGCCGGCGCGCACGGCCTCGACCGAATTGGCCACGCCGAGCCCGAGGTTCTCATGACCGTGAAATCCGACCTGGGCGTCATCGCCGAGTTCGGCGACCAGCGCCGCGACCCTGTCGGCGACCTGATCGAGCACCAGCGCACCGGCCGAATCCACGACGTAGACGCACTGGCAGCCGGCATCGGCCATGATGCGGGCTTGGGCGGCCAGCTTCTCCGGGGCGATGGTGTGGCTCATCATCAAAAACCCGACCGTCTCCAACCCGAGTTCACGGGCCAGCCCGAAATGCTGGATCGACACATCGGCCTCGGTGCAGTGGGTGGCGATCCGGCAGATCGACCCACCGTTGTTCTGCGCCTCCTTGATATCTTCCTTGGTGCCCACCCCAGGCAGCATCAGGAACGCGATCTTGGCGTTCGTCGCGGTCTCGGCGGCGAGTTTGATCAACTCCTGCTCAGGGGTTTTCGAGAAACCGTAGTTGAAACTCGATCCGCCCAGCCCGTCACCGTGGGTGACCTCGATGACCGGCACGCCCGCGTTGTCGAGTGCGGCGACGATCGCCTGCACTTCGTCTTTGGTGAACTGATGGCGCTTGTGGTGGCTGCCGTCGCGCAGCGAGGTGTCGGTCATCCGGACATCCCAGCTCGCGTCGAACCAGACTTCTGCACTCATGCTTGCGCTCCCGTTCCTGCCGACGCCCGTTCCTTGGCGATTTCCTCGCCCACCTTGGTGGCCGCGGCGGTCATGATGTCCAGATTCCCCGCGTAGGGCGGAAGATAATCCCCGGCACCTTCCACTTCCACGAACACCGTCACCACATGGTTGCCGCCGTTGACCACCGACGGCTCGTCGAACTGCGGTTCGTTGAGCAACCGATACCCGGGCACATAGGTCTGCACCTGCGCGACGACCTCCTTGATCGACGCGGTGATCGCCGCCTGATCAGCATCCTCGGGGATGGCACAGAAAATGGTGTCCCGCATGATCATCGGCGGCTCGGCCGGGTTCAAGATGATGATCGCCTTCCCCTTGGCGGCCCCACCGATATCACGCACCCCGGCGCTGGTGGTCTTGGTGAACTCATCGATATTGGCCCGCGTCCCCGGCCCCGCCGACGCCGAGGACACCGACGCCACGATCTCGGCATAGGCCACCTGCACCACCCGGGACACGGCGTACACCATCGGGATGGTCGCCTGCCCACCACAGGTCACCATGTTCACGTTCGGCGCATCCAGATGCGCACGCAGATTCGCCGGCGGGATCACCCCGGGCCCGACCGCCGCCGGGGTCAGATCGATCGCCCGGATCCCGGCCGCCTCATACCGCGGCGCCGCAGCACGATGCACATACGCACTGGTCGCCTCGAACACCAGATCCGGCAATTCACTGCGCCCCAGAAGCCAATCCACACCCTCATGACTGGTCTCCAGGCCCAACTTGCGGGCCCGGGCCAAACCCTCAGACTCCGGGTCGATCCCGATCATCCAGCGTGGTTCCAACCAGTCCGACCGCAACAACTTGTACAGCAGATCGGTACTGATATTGCCCGACCCGACAATCGCCACTGATGCCTTATCAGCCATAAGAACGGCTCTCCCTATTCGAAACTCAGTCGGACTGAACCTAGTCCGTCGAAATCTGCTACGAAATCGTCACCCGGACGTGCATCTATCGCACGCATGCACGCCCCCGGCAGCACGATGTCGCCGGCCTTCAACCGCACCCCGAACTGGTCGACCTTGCGGGCCAGCCAGGCCACCGACGTGACGGGATTGCCCAGCACCGCGTCGCTGCGGCCCTCCGCCACCACCTCACCGTTGCGTTTAAGCACAGCGCTGATGTTCTTGATATCAATATCCTTGGGCGACACCCGTTCCGGCCCCAGCACCCAACCGGCCGACGACGCGTTGTCCGCGATGGTGTCGCACAACTTGATCTTCCAGTCGGTGATGCGGGTGTCAATCAACTCGATCGACGGGGCGAATGCCGCCGTCGCGGCCAGCACGTCGTCCTCGGTGCAGCCGGCGCCCGGCAGATCGTCGGCCAGGATGAAGCCCACCTCGACCTCGACTCGCGGGTACAGGAACCGGCCCACCGCAACCGGCTTGTCCTCGAAGACCTCCATATCGGCCAGCAGATGACCGTAGTCGGGCTCGTCGACGCCCATCATCTTCTGCATCGCCTCTGAGGACAGCCCCACCTTGTGCCCGATCACCCGCGCGCCTTCGGCAACCCGCTGCCGAATGTTGATCAACTGGATCTCGTAGGCATCCACGACATCGATGTCCGGATACCGGTCCGTCAACGGGGTGGTGGGCACCCGGCTGCGCTCCGCCTCAGCCAGATCGGCAGCAAGCTCGTCACGGACCTCGACACTGAGCATCTTGGTGAATTCCCCTCATAACCTCGGTAAGCCCTCGACCGGCACAGTTACGGGCCTGTTGTCGAAAGGCGCTGCAATTCTATAACGTGTTCTACATGACTGGACAGGAGTACGACGTCGTCGTGGTCGGCAGCGGCGCTGCCGGCATGGTCGCCGCCCTCACCGCTGCTCACCAGGGTCTCTCGACAGTAGTCGTCGAGAAGGCTCCGCACTACGGTGGTTCCACTGCGCGGTCAGGTGGCGGCGTGTGGATCCCGAACAACGAGATCCTCCAGCGTGACGGGGTCAAAGACACCGCCGACGCGGCCCGGAAATACCTGCACACGATCGTCGGCGACGTGGTGCCCGCGGAGAAGATCGACACCTACCTGGACCGCGGTCCGGAGATGCTGTCCTTCGTCCTCGCGAACTCCCCGCTGAAGCTGTGCTGGGTGCCGGGGTACTCCGACTACTACCCGGAGACCGCGGGCGGCAAGGCCACTGGACGGTCGGTGGAGCCCAAGCCGTTCAACGCCAAGAAGCTCGGGCCCGACGAGTCCGGCCTGGAGCCGCCGTACGGCAAGGTGCCGCTGAACATGGTGGTGCTGCAGCAGGACTACGTCCGACTCAACCAGCTCAAGCGCCACCCGCGTGGTGTGCTGCGCAGCATCAAGGTGGGCGTGCGTTCGGTCTGGGCCAACGCGACCGGTAAGAACCTCGTCGGCATGGGCCGCGCACTCATCGCACCGCTGCGTATCGGCCTGCGCAACGCCGGGGTTCCGGTGTTGCTGAACACCGCGCTGACCGATCTCTACGTCGAGGACGGCGTGGTCCGCGGGATCTACGTACGGGCCGACGGCGCACCGGAATCTGCTGAGCCACAACTGATCCGGGCGCGCAAAGGGGTTATCCTGGGCTCCGGCGGCTTCGAGCACAACGAGCAGATGCGGGTGAAGTACCAGCGCGCACCCATCACCACCGAATGGACGGTCGGCGCCAAGGCCAATACCGGCGACGGCATCCTGGCCGCCGAGAAGCTCGGTGCGGCATTGGAACTCATGGAGGACTCGTGGTGGGGCCCGACGGTCCCGCTGGTCGACGCGCCGTGGTTCGCCCTGTCCGAACGCAACTCTCCCGGGTCGATCATCGTCAACCTCAAGGCCCAGAGGTTCATGAACGAGTCCATGCCCTACGTCGAGGCCTGCCATCACATGTACGGCGGTCAGTACGGTCAGGGTTCGGGCCCGGGCGAGAACGTGCCGGCCTGGCTGATCTTCGACCAGCAGTACCGGGACCGCTACATCTTCGCGGGACTGCAGCCGGGACAACGGATTCCGAAGAAGTGGTTGGAGTCCGGCGTGGTCGTCAAGGCCGACACGCTGGCCGAGCTGGCCGAGAAGACCGGCCTTTCCGGCGAGGCCTTGGCCGCCACCGTCGAGCGCTTCAACGGGTTCGCCCGGACCGGTGTGGATGAGGATTTCCACCGCGGCGAGAGCGCCTACGACCGCTACTACGGTGATCCGACCAACAAGCCCAATCCGAACCTGGGTGAGATCAAGAACGGCCCGTTCTACGCGGCCAAGATGGTGCCGGGTGACCTCGGCACCAAGGGCGGCATCCGCACCGATGTGCACGGCCGGGCCTTGCGCGACGACGGCTCGATCATCGAGGGGCTCTACGCCGCAGGTAATGCCAGCTCACCGGTGATGGGCCACACCTATCCCGGCCCGGGTGGCACCATCGGACCCGCCATGACCTTCGGATACCTGGCCGCCCTCGCCGTAGCCGGAAAGGCCCGCTAGTGCCCATCGATGTCGAAAAGGCGCTCGCCGCCGACCTGGAGCCCATCGAATTCTCCTGGACCAGTAGCGATATCCAGCTGTACCACCTGGGGCTCGGTGCGGGTGCGGACCCGATGGACGAGCGCGAGCTGCGCTACCTGACGGACAACACCCCGCAGGTGCTGCCCACCTTCGGCAATGTCGCGGTCAGCTTTCACATGACCGAGGCGCCGACGGTGCAGTTCCCGGGGATCGACATCGAGCTGTCCAAGGTGTTGCACGCCAACGAGGGCGTCACGGTGCCGGGTCCCATCCCCACCAGCGGTAAAGCCTGGTCCAAGCAGCGCTTCACCGAGATCTGGGACAAGGGCAAGGCCGCCGTCATCGTCAGCGAGTCGACCGTGACCGACGAATCCGGCGCGGTGCTGTGGACCACGAAGCGCTCCATCTTCGCCCGCGGCGAGGGCGGATTCGGCGGGGAGCGTGGACCGTCGACCTCGGCGGAGCTGCCCGACCGGGCCCCGGACGCCGAGATTGCCCTGCCGACGCTGCCGCAGCAGGCGCTGCTGTACCGGCTGTGCGGTGACCGCAACCCTCTGCATTCGGATCCGGCGTTCGCCAAGGCCGCCGGGTTCGATCGGCCGATCCTGCACGGGCTGTGCACCTACGGCATCGGCGCGAAGGCCATCGTCGATCACTTTCTCGACAGCGACGTGGCGCAGGTGGCTTCCTACGGTGCCCGATTCGCCGGCACCGTCATCCCGGGTGAGGCATTGCAGGCCAATATCTGGAAGCAGGACGGCAAGTTCCTCGGTGTGCTGACCGCACCGAGCCGGGACAACGCCGTCGTGCTGTCCGGAGTGGAACTCATCCCCGCTTGATCACACGCGGCGGGCCGCGTCGTCTCCGGCGGTAGGCCTGCCGTGTTCGTGCGGTGAGACCGGAGCCGGCGCCGCCGTGCCCGCCGCCGGGCCCGCCGCACCGTGCTGCGGTGCCGCCGCATCGCGCGCGTCCTGGGCGGCCTGCCGCTGGTCCTGCTGGTGTTCGCGTTGGTCCTGTTCGGTCTGGCGCTGATCCTGCTGGGTCTGGCGCTCGTTCTGCTGCTGTTCGCGCTCGTCCTGCTGCTGACGATCGTCCGGGCGGCCCTGGTCCGTGGGTATCTGTCCGGCCAGCTGCGAGCCGAGGGACCCGAGCGAACCGAGCCCGCCCGCGCCGCCCCCGGCGCCCGACCCCGAGCCACCGCCCTGGCCGGCACTTCCCATGGCCTGCTGCATCATCGAGCCGAAGCTGCCGGTCTGCCCGCCCAGGCTGCCGGCCGCCTGCATCGGCGCCTGCATCATCTGACCCATCTGGCCGAGCATGCCGCCCAGCTGCCCGACGGACTGGCCACCCTGCTCATCGGCGTTCTGATAGGCCGACTGCGCCGCGCCGACCTTGCCGGAGAACTGGTTCTCCTTCGCCGACAACGCGGTGACATTGGCCGTCAGGGATGCTTCCAGCGCGGGCAGTACCGACGCGATGGTCATACTCATCGCATCGGCGCCCGGCGGGATCGTCGGCATCGGCGGCAGTTCGACCGACGCGGCATCCCAGGTGAGTCCTTCGGGTTTCTCCAGCGGACTCGTCATCGGCGGTCACCATTCATCGTCATCGACCTCGTCCTCCCCGTAGTCCAGGGATGGCGGTAGTGCCAGACCCTGTTTGGTGCCACCGCCCTCGGTTCCGCGGTGGCCCATCATCCCGCCACCCATGCCGCCCATGCCGCCGCCACCGGCCGCGACGGGCGCGACACCACCGACGACTGCACCGGCTGCGGCCTCGGCCGGCGCCACCGAGACGGGCAGCGTCTTGCCGACCAGGCTTGCCATCAACGGAGTCTGCGGCGACCCGCCACCGGCGCCCGGCAGCCCAGCGGCACGCACCATGCCCGCGCCGCCACCCGCGCCGGAGCCGCCCGCCAGCGGATGGTTGGAGAACGCCGAGAACGGCGAGGGCCCCATCCCGGCACCGCCGGGCGAGCCGCCCTTACCGAGCATCGAGGTGAGCTGCTGCAGCGGCTGGGTCATCTGCTGCAACGGCTGCATCAGCTGCTGGGGGGCCTGCCCGAGCGCCTGGCCGAGCTGCTGTGGCAATTGGGTGAGCATGGATCCCATCTGGCTGAGCATCTGCATCGCCTGCTGTGGGTCCTGACCGGCCAGCTGCTGCGGGCCCACCGCGGGCGGACCCGAGGCCGGCACGCTGGGCGGCGCCCCGATGGTGTTGGCCAGCTCGGTGGCGTTGGCGGTCACGGTCGCGGTGTTCTGCGACAACCCCAGTTTGATCCGGGCCTGCACCAGCTCCTGGGCGTTGCTGTAGGGCATGGACTGCAGTGCCATGCACTCCGCGTTCGTCTCTTCGGCCATCGTGTTGACCAGCGTCTTGGTGGCCACGACGGCGGCCTCCATGCTGCGCAGTTTCGCGGCGATGGCGGCGGCCTGGGCGCCGTTGGACTCATGACCACCGATGATCGTGGTGGCCTCGCCTGCCGCGGCGACCGCCGAGCCGCCCTGCCACACGTCGGCGAGCTTCATCAGCTGACCTGATTGCTGAGGCACCACGGTGCCGGTGATCTTGGCCGCCAGTGCCTCGTACTGTGCGGCCGCGGCACCGAGCGCGTCCTCATCGACGTTCGGCCAGCCCGGTCCGGTGACCGTCTGCGAACCGAACGGGCTCATATCGGGCTGTATGCCCATGCCAAGGCCCCCCTCGAGCGCATATGAACAGCAGTCTCGAGGTTACCGTGCGCCGGGCAGGCGGCCGAACACTTGTCGGATGAGACGCCTGAACGGCTGCACGTCCCGGTGGTGGTCGGACCGCCGCGTCCTGTGGGGCGAACCTCGCCGCCACTCATACCTGTCGCCATCGTGCGAAAACAGCAAATAAACGAGCCAGGATCGCCGACGCTCGGCCTTGCCGCGCGCGCTGCCGGTCCGCCCGCGTCCGCCGAAGGGATGATTCGGTGCGATTTCGCGACGAAACCCGGCACTCTCTCCTAAAATTGACGCAGCAGTGATCGCAGTGGGGGGCCCTCGGGAAGGGATATGCGACGCCGCGAAGAGCTGGAGTTCATTCCATTCAGGTTCGGGGGAACCGATTTCAGCGATCTTTCGGCCTCGCATATTCGAGTTCGGAGACGGGCGCCGCCCCGCGACGGGGACGGGAGCGGACGGGCGTGGGCGAGAGGGCTGAGCTTCGACGAGCCGTTGACGCGGCAGTCGATCATGCCCTTTCACGCCCGAGTGCACCCGAACACGAGGGTGACCGGTACCGGTATCGACCGGAACGGTTCGACGTGCACGTCTGATCGGGGAGGGCAGATGAATTCCACATGGAAGCGCCGCATCGAACAGGTTCGGAGGCGGTGGTGGGTCGTTGCCGCGGTCACCGCGCTCGCCCTGGCCGGCGCGACGATGTCTGCGTTGACCACACCCACCACCTATGTGGGGAAGTCGACGCTGGTGTTGTCGGGGCGAACCCCCGAACAGGACGCGGTGATGATGGTGGGCTACCTCACCATCTTCCGGGAGCCGGCGACGATCCCCCGGTTGCGCGCCGGGACGTCCATCCCCGCCGATGTCACCTTCGACGCCCAGACGGTCGCATCGAGTCCGATTCTGACCATCGAAGCGACCGCAAGCGACCCTGGAACCGCACAGAGCGCGGCCACGGCCATGGGGGTGGCGTTCAGCGATGACATCAACGCGGTCCAGAAGGAAGGCATCCAGGACAACGTCACCGACCTGGAGCGTCAGCTGGGGCAGATACCCCGGGTGGATCCCAACGGTGCGACGAACCCCTACTACGCGTCGCTGCAGGAACGCATCGATGCGGCCCGGGCCAACCTGGCCGACCAGCTGACCGCCCTGCAGCCCGAGGCGGGCGTCACCGAGGTCGCACCCAACATCATGTCGGCCCTCGGCCGGGCTGCGATCGGGGGTCTGGTTCTCGGCGTCCTCGCCGCGTTGGGTCTGGCGGCAGTGTCGTCACGCGTGACCAGTGAGGACGACCTGCAGGAGAAGACCGGGATCGAGCCGTTGGTGGAACTGCCCGGCCCCCGGTCCGGTGAGTCGGCCGGAGTGCGCCGAGATCGGTTGCGCACCTTGACCAATCTCATCAGCCTTGAGGATCTTCCCAAGCCGACCGTCATCGCACTGACCGCCGGACACGGCACCTGGGGATCCCGGAACATCGCCGCCGAGCTCGCCGAGCTGTCGGCCCGACGACACGAGCGGGCCGTGCTGGTCTACGCGGACAACGAGCCGGCGCAGTCCCGCGGTGAGGCCGGCTTCAACGAGGCACTCGCCGACCCGCGCCGGATACCCGATCTGTTGAGGGACGGCGACATCCCTTCGCTGAAAGTCCTCGCTGTGGGTGCGCATCTCGCCGACCGGTACCCGCTGGCGACCCGCGAGAGAATCCTCGCCGTCCTGGACGAACTCCGCTCGCACGGCGACATCGTCCTCGTCGCCGCCCCGGCGATATCAGACGGCAGTGACGCGTCACTGCTCTGTGCCGCAGCAGATGCCGCGATTCTCGTCGTCGCTGCGGGTTCGCGCGCCGGCGATATCAGCGCGGCCGCCGAGGCGCTGGAACGCGCACACGCGGCCGTGCTCGGGGCGGTGCTGATCGACGCCACGCAGACCTCCACGCACTCGGAGGCCGTGGACCGGTCGGACGTGATCGAGTCCGGACAGCGGCCGGCCCATGACCACCGCTCGCCGGTGCACACCGCCGACACCAGACCACATTCGTGGTCGGTGCCCGAACAAGATCACGCGTGAATCGACGCCTCTGATGACCGGTTCGCCGCACCTGGCGGGACACCGACTCGGGGACGGCCGGCACACGGCGTGGACGACCGCCCCGATCCTCGCCGCACTGCTGCTCCTGGTGGCGACGTTTCTGCATTCGCCGCTCGCGGACGACCTTCCCGGCAACACCTTCGCGATACTGATAGCTCTGGTCATCGGCGCCACCGTGTTGTGGATGGACGTATCGCCCACCAGGTTGCGCGGTGTCGGCGCGGTGGAATGGGCGATGGCGCTGTACCTGATGTGGAACGCCTACTCGGTGATCGCTCCACACGAGTACTCGACGGTGGTACCGCTGGACGGCTTGGACTACCCGCCCGCCCGGTTCATCATGACCGGCACGGTGATCCCGTTCCTCATGTACGCCGTGGGTCGCTACGCTTTCGACCGGCCGGCGGCGGTCCGGCTGTCGCTGTGGACCGTCCTGGCGTTGGCGGCCTACTCGGCCTGGGTGAGCATCCTCGAGTTCACCGGCCCGGCGAGTTGGGTCTGGCCCCGTTCCATCGTCGACGGGTCACTGCCCGCCGATCAAACCTGGGTCGGCCGTGCGGTGGGTGTCGTCAATCAGCCAGTGGTCAACGGTTTGATCCTGATCTTGGGCTTCGCCATCGCGATCACGTTGATGAGCCGGCACGGCGAGCCGACGTGGCGCCGGTGCCTGCTGCTCGTGGTCGCGGTGGCATGCGGATACGGGCTCTACCTGACGCACACCAGGGCCGCCTGGCTCAGCGGCGTGGTCATGCTCGTCCTCGGGGCACTGCTGGCCAAGGGCTACCGCTCCGGATTCACCGCGGCGCTCGGACTCATCGCCGCAGTCGTCGCACTCAACTGGTCGGTGTTCATCAGCTCCGACCGGGCGGCCGGCGGCGTGGGCTCACAAAGCGAGGTCTGGGACCGGCTCAACATGATCCGCACCGCGCTGTGGGCTTTCGGCCAAAAGCCCATCGAAGGCTGGGGAATCAACCGGTTCAGAGCGGTCAACACCTTCCACCACCAGCAATGGGCGCCAGAGGTGCCGTGGCGCAACGGGTACGGAATGCCCTCGCACATGAATGAACTCGGCATCCTCGCCGAACTGGGCCTGATCGGGCTGGCCCTCTGGATCGGCGTGCTGGCGCTCATCGCCCACCGGTTGTGGGACGCCTACCGAACGCTGCCCGACGGCGATATCTGCGGCAAACCTCTTGCCGTGATCGGGATCATCGCGTTGGCGACGCTGCTGTGCACCGGATCCACGGTGGATCTCCGGTTCCTCGACTTCCCCACCGCCGCAGTCTTCCTGCTCGTCGGAATCGCCGTCGGGTGGTGCGACCGGCACAAGCGGGAGCAGGCGCCGATCTGGGACAAGGCGGTGACTCATGCCGTCTCGGCTGCCCACCCGCGATGAGACCGTCTTCGCCACACTGACGCTCGCCGGATTCTCCTTCTGGTTCCTGCTCGGCTTTCCGTACGCCAACCACAACGAGTCCTTTGCGATCGTCGCACAGCTCAAAGAGATCGGGATGGTGCGCGCGCTCACCAGCGTCGTCGAGCCCGTGGCGAACTACCGGCCTCTCGGCCAGGCGCTCGCCTGGCTCGGCTATCGCTCCGCGGGCGCGATCTACCCCGTCGAGATCTTCAATTATGTTGTCGCCGGGGCCGCCTGGGTGCTCCTGTTCACGGCCTCGCGGGAACGGAAGCTGTTTGCGGTCACGGCATTGATCACCGGCGGGGTGTTCTTCACCGGGTACATCTACCTCTTTCACCTGCACGGGGTGTTCTACAGCCCACTGCTGTTCGTGACGGCGATGCTGTTCTGGCTGGATCGGGACTTCTCCCGCAACCGCTTCGTCGCCCTCACCCTCTGCACACTCGTGGCCGCGTTGTTCCATCCCTATTCGCTGCTGGTCTAT
The DNA here is from genome assembly GCF_025822555.1 of Mycobacterium hackensackense. NCBI lineage: Bacteria > Bacillati > Actinomycetota > Actinomycetes > Mycobacteriales > Mycobacteriaceae > Mycobacterium > Mycobacterium hackensackense. Next base: position 1,728,566 of record NZ_JACKUC010000030.1, on the reverse strand, counting down.
CTCGCCGGCGTCGGCGGCATGGCGGTCGAGCGATGGCGAACCCTGGCGGGTCTCAGGGCCATGGTCGCCGGCGGCCTCGCGGCGGCGGTGCTGCTGTTCGTGACGCTGCTCGCCACCCAGTCCAACAAGAACGTCCTCACCGCCGGTGAGATGCTCGACGGATTGCTCGCCTCGTACCGATTTGCCGAGATCAACCTGATCGCCTCGCTGGTCGCCCTGTGTCTTGCCATCGTCACCTCGTTGAGCCTGCCTGTCGGTGTCAGACCGCGCAGGATCGTGGCCATCGGGTCAGGCATCGCGGGGTTGTCGTTCATCTATGCGGGCCTACCCGTGCTCCTGATCTGGATCGCCCTCTGCCTCGCCAAGACACTGCTGATGCGGAAATGGTGGATGGCGCTCGTATTGTGCTGCGCCACCTTGTTTCCCGCGCCGACCGCAACGGGCTCGCCCACCTATGCGATCTTCGCCCTGATGATCTGCACGGCCATTGTTCCCTACGGCAACTCAACGTGGGAAGAACGGCTTCGTATGCCGGCCCGAAGGGCAGCGGTCGCCGTCGTCGCCGTCGCCACGGCACTGCTGGTGCTCCTGCGTGTCGGGGTGGACCTACCGGTCGCGACGCACCTCGCGCAGCCCTTGATCGCCGAGCAGGAGAAGACCTTCCAAATGGAGCAGATCGCCCGGTGGCTGGCCTCATCGGAGTACTCCGGGTACGAACCGAGGTTCGTTCGTGCGGTGCGCAACCCCAAGGACGCCTCCGACTCCGTCGACCGGACGTTCCGGCCGCCCACCACCGACGAGGATCTGGCCATGTACATGCGCGCGCTGCGCGGCTCCTCCGCGCCGCCGCCGGCGAAGGACAAGATCGTCCTGGTGGGCTTCGGCGGCGACACGATGCCGCCAGGTGCGGTGCTGCTGACGGTGCCGAGCGCACACGCCGGCGTGGCACGGGTGGTGCTGCCGGAGAGCAGGAATCGCGATGTCACGTGATGCCGAAACGGTGGGCTGATGTGCGGCATCTGCGGCATCAGCAGTACGTCCGATCGGGCTTCCGCTCGCCTGGACCGGATGCTGGATGCGATCGTGCATCGCGGCCCCGACGGCGAAGGCCGCCTGCAGCGGCCGGGACTCGTCCTCGGGATGCGCCGACTGGCCGTCATCGACCTCGCCGGCGGTGACCAACCGATCTTCAATGAGGACGGCTCGGTTGCGGTCGTGTTCAACGGCGAGATCTACAACTTCCGCGAGCTGCGGACAGAGCTGGAACGCCACGGACATCATTTCGCCACCCGTTCCGACACCGAGGTTCTCGTGCACGGTTACGAACAATGGGGGGACGAAGTCCTGCACCGCCTCGTCGGCATGTTCGCCTTGGCACTCTGGGACGAGAACCGCCGCCGGCTCCTGGTCGCCCGGGATCGCTTCGGCAAGAAGCCGCTCTACTACTCACGCGAGGCAGGCGAGGTGGTGTTCGGATCGGAGATCAAGGCGGTGCTGGCCGCGGGCGTCTCGGCGGATGTCGACGACGCCGCCTTGCAGGACTACCTGGCCCTGCGCTACGTCCCGGCCCCCCGCACCCTCTTTCGGTCGGTGCGCCAGCTCCCCCCGGGGCACAAGTTCGTCGTCGGCGATGACGGATTCGCCGTCGAACGCTGGTGGCAGTTGCGCTATGAGCCCAAGCCGGCGATCACCGTTGTCCAAGCAGCCGACGAGGTCGAAGACTTGATGCGCACCGCCGTCGCGCGACGCCTCGTGAGTGACGTCCCCCTGGGGTGTTTCCTGTCCGGCGGCCTCGACTCCTCGACCGTGCTGTCGTTCATGTCGGAGCTCTCGGACGAGCCCGTGCGCACCTTCTCCTTCGGATTCGACGAGAGCTGGGCCGGCGATGAACTGGCGGCCGCCCGCGCCACGGCACATTCCTTCCACACCGTTCATCACGAGACCCGCCTCGGCCCCGACGAGTTCCTCCGGCTCCTGCCTGCCGCAGTCTGGCACCGTGACGAACCGCTCGCCGAGCCTTCGGAGATCCCCCTGCTGGCGCTGTCGCGGATGGCACGCGAGCACGTCACGGTGGTGCTCTCGGGGGAGGGCGGCGACGAGTTGTTCGGCGGGTACCCGAAATACCGGGTCGACGCACTCCTGGACCGAGCCGGTCGACCCGCACGCGCCGCGATAGGTGCGGGGCAGCTGCACCGACTGGCCGGCTGGCACCGGCTGTCGCGGCGGGCCAGATTGGCCGTCGAAGCCCTGGCGACTGCGGCGCCTGCGCAGCGATGGCCGGCCTGGTTCGGCGCCGACCGCTCGGCCGGCCTGCACGCAGCGGACCTGCGACCGCTGGACTCGGCACTATCCGAAATCGGTACCGGGCTGGGCCCTTTGGACCGCATGCTCGCGCTCGACGTCCACACCTATCTGGCCGACAATCTGCTCATTCGCGGGGACAAGATGACGATGGCGGCATCGGTCGAAGGACGGATGCCGCTCCTGGATCACCAGCTGGCCGAGTACGCGGCCCGGCTGCCCGCCTCTCTCAAGGCCACACCCAGAAGTACCAAGATCGTCATCCGCGAGATCGCCCGCCGGCGGCTGCCCGCAACACTGCTGTCCCGCACGAAGATCGGCTTCGCGGTCCCGGTGGCACCGTGGTTCCGAGGGAGTCTCGGAGACGTACTGGAGCGATTGACCTTCGGCCCGCAAGCGCGGCCCGACCCCCTGGTGGATCCGGAGCGGGTCCGGCGCGCCCTCGCCCTGCACCGGTCCGGTCACTACGACTTCGGCAAAGAACTGTGGAGCGTGCTCACGCTCGACGTCTGGGCACGGCTGTTTCTCGACGGCGCCGAGCCCGCGAGCCTCATATTCGATCGGTGACCCGGGTCCTACTGCAACCCGTATCTCCCCGCATATGACCACAAGTCATAGCGGCGCTCGCGGAAGATGAAATCGAGATTCGGGTATTCCAGCGTCTCTGCGGTCATCTCGACCCGGCTTCTCAAGTCGTTGACGACGGCACATGCCGCAAGAAACGTAGCCTGTTTGATTCGGGAATCCTGGCCCGACAATCGGGCCCAGAGCAGTTGTCCGAACTGGTTCTGCACTTTGTTGAACAGGTTCGCGTCGACCGGCATCGCGAGACGTTCACGTTGTTCGAGGAGGAGGGGAACGAGCCAATACGCATCCAGCGCGGATTGTCGGCCCACGAGCTTCCGCGTGATTCCGCACGGATTGTCGCGATAGTCGTACACAGACTCGCTCAGCGCCACGTAGCGTCCGCACAGCGGAAAGATCACCAGCGCGAAGATCGTGTCCTCGAAGTCCATGCCGTCCGGAAACCGAACCTTCTCGAACAGAGTTCTCCGGATCGCTTTACCCCACGGGTATCCCGAGGTACGCGTCATACGTTCGTCGAGTCTGGGTTGGCTGCAGGCTTTGTACCGAACGCGTTCGATCACGCCTCCAGCGGTGTCGATGACGTCGTAACCTCCCTGGACGATATCGGCCTGCTCGCGTTCCGCCGCGCCCAGGAGTAACTCGACACTGTTCGTCGCGAGTCGATCGTCGCTGTCGAGGAACACCAGGTACCGGCCCCGGGCCGCGGCGATGGCATGGTTTCTGGCGGTTGCCACCCCTGCGTTCAGCGTGCGAATGACGGTGAGGTCCTTGTGATCCCGATAGCCATCCAAGATTGCGGGGGTGCCGTCACCGGAGCCGTCGTCGACCACCAGGATCTCGTAACGATAGTTCGTGGCTTGGGCAATGGCGGAGTCCAGGCATTCCTTCACGTGGGATTCAGCGTTGTACGCGGGGACGATGATCGACGCATCCAGGTCGTCGGGTCCCGATACCAGTTCAGGGTGACACCTCGGCACCGCGCGAGGCCGCACCGTCGAAATACAGCTCTCCGGATCGAGGACGGCTCCGTCGTCCCACGATCGCCGCATCAACTTCTTGGCAGCGAATCCGGCGGAGAGCAGCGTCTCGAACACATCCGCGGCGAATGTCGCTGCGAGCTCCGATCCGGTCGATCTGGCGACCCGCCCGAACACCTTGTCCCGCACGTCGCCTACTCAACAACCAGGCTGCAGGACCGCGCGGGCGTACCCCGCGCTCTGGTAGGCGTACTCGAATGCCCACCTCGGCAAGGGTATCCGCGCCGGGCTGTCCACCATCACAAGGTCACCGCCGAAGCACTGCTCGAGAATGAATCGGGCCCGCGAGATGTGGGGGCGGAAGGTCACCACGATGACAGTGTGCCAACCATATTGCGCTGCCAACCGGCGCAGCTCCCGCCCTTCGCCCTTGGTGGTGCCCGGATCCGGATCGAAGCACAACACCCTCGGTCCCTCGATCGCGGCCCCGCAGCGGTGAATCGTGTCGTCATCGGCATCGTCCGGGCTGGACACCACCAGGGTCGGTGCCCATCCTTGTGCCTGGAGCTCACGGCCGTAGGCATAGCGCTGTGCCCCATACCCGCCCAGCACGAGAATCGCATCCGCGGTGCGCAATCGGTCGATCTGCGGGTGCACGTACACCGGCAGTCCGGCGACGACGATCGCCGCCGGCAGATACGCCAGGGTCCGGACAATGCCGCGCCACCGGCGGCGCCGCGGTACCAGCTGCGGCGGGACGGCAGCCCGGGCCGCGCCGCTACAGGCCGTCTGCACTGTCGGCCGCCCGGAAGCCGGTGTGGTAGACGATATCGGTGGAGGTGGTGGGCTTGCGATACATCCCCTCCTTGTAATACACGGCAGCGTCACCAGGTATCAGCGTGCGGACGAAATAGGTGTCGGCACCGTTGACGAACGTCTGCCTTGTTCCGTTGTGCCATAACCTGATCCAGCCTTTGTCGTCCGATGCCGACCAATTTATCTGCATCGTCACGTCATGCCACTGCCCGACATCGAGCGGGGTGTCGAAGATGGAGAAGGTGCCCAGCCAGACGCCCGGCGCGGATTGATCCTCGATCGTCAGCGACCAGAAGCCGTTGCGCGAGTCCACCGTCCAACTGATCGGCGGGCTCCCCGCACTACCGTCTTGGTGCCACTGGTTGGTCACCCCCCAACCAAGGTCGCCGTGATTCATCGGGAACGTCTGGTCGAACTTGGTCGAGAATCGATACCAGCGGGTCTGCCCTTCCGAGCCGCCGGCATCGGGGGTGTCGCCCTGCACCTCGGCGCGTTCGCCACCGCCGAACGGGGGTACGTCCCCGGGACGAACCTCGAAGCGAGCCACCCTCCCCTTGGTGGGATCGTCGACGATGCGCGCCGAATACCCTGGTACGTAGTCTTTTCCGGCACCGTTGTAACCGCGCACCTGCACCGTGGGCCACTGGGCGAAATCGCCGGTGGCGTAGTCGCCGGTGAACAGCGCCCCGGCCGCGAGCGCACCCGGCGCTGTCCACAGTGCCAGCCCGAGGACAACGGACGAAACGAGTAAGCGCATGACGCCTCCGTGAGTCGATTGATGAGTCAGGGGCTTGTCTCCCCCGAGGCCCCGGTGCCGTCGTTGTCCACCTGGGCAGAAGACGAGGGGCCGACTGGCTCTGCCGGTCCTTGCGTGCTGGTCGTCCCACCGGTCTGCGTTGCGCTCGGCTCGGGCGTCGCCGTGGCAGACGGCTGGGCATGCTCGGTTGCGGAACCGCCGGCACTCGACGAGCCGGCCACCGTATCGCCCGGCTCGAACTTGTTGCCCGTCGACATGATGTCCTGGGATGGTGGTGTCGCGCTGGTCGGTGGGACCGACGGCGGCTCCGGGGCCACCGTCGCGGCCGTGAGTGCCGGCACCTGCTCCGAAACCTGTGGTGACGGCGCCATTTCACTGGTCGGCAGCACCATCGTCATGGCGGATATCGTGGGGGTGGCGGGGGTGACGGGATCCGGCGGCGCGGGCGCCGGGAGGGGTTGGATCGCCGGTGTCGCCATGAAGGCTGACATGACCGAGACCGTCGGCGGCGGCGGCACCGGGGCGAGCACCACCACCGTCACCGCAGCGGCCGGCGGTGCGGCCTCGGGGGCCGGCGGATCGGAACCGTCCGGGGTGCGCATCCGCGCGGTGGGCGTGTGTACGACGAATGCGGCGGCACCATTGATTTCGATCACCTCGACCTTCCCGGACGGCGCCGGCACCGGGGTCACGACGATCTTGTCCAACTCCGTCGTGACGTCGGAGAGATCAGAGGTGCCCACGAACACGCCGTCGAGCATTCTGTTCAGGTCCGCCAGATCCGGGTGGCCCATCACCTGCTCCAACACGGAGTCCGGCATCGCCAACAGGGCTTGGAGTTTCGTCTCCAGCATCGTTTGTTCCGCGTCGGCCGAGTGGAAACTCAACAACATCAGCAGGGCTTGCAGCTTCGCCCGCACCGGAAGGGGTCCGACATCGACCACCGCACTCGGATAGGGCTGCGTCTCCAATTCGGCCGCGGCCGGCTGCCACGACGATATCCTGGCATTCATCAACCCGAATTCGGCTGTCCGCGAGGCATCGAACGTATCGTCGACCACCGCCCCGTGCATCGAGGTGATACCGGCGGCAGGTGATGCCGAACGATCGGGGAGCCCGATCGCGAGTCCGGACTCGACCGTCGAAGGAAACAGCGCCCACGTCGAGACCCCGACACCGAAGACGAGCAGCCCCGCGATCTCCCGGCGACCCGCCGGGCGCGAACGAATGAGTTCTCTTCTAGCTCGCATGTGCGATCACCCCTCGGAATCGCCTGAATTGCTTGCATATTCAGGCTAGGTCTCGGTAGACGACGGTGTCAATGAATCCCGCCGACGTTATCTTTTGTCTAATTGAGCACGGCACCAATGATATTCACAAGATAACCGCACCAAGAAGAGACATCCGAACGAGTTCGTTCGATGAATACCCTTCTGTGGCACCACCTTTTGTCATCCCAACTGGAGTACACCTCCGCCCCCAGGCTGTGCGCACGATTCACCCGGCATGACGCACCTGCCGCACCACGGCCGACAGTTCACGCCACGCTGCGGGTGCGAACAACGCCAGACCGGCCGCGTAGAGCACCAGGTAACCGACACCCTCGCCCACCAGGATCGCCACACCCGCCAGGAAGCCGCGTTGATCGGAGTGGCTCACCAGGTGCTCGAGAAGGCCGAGCGCGATGGCCGCAGGCGCTGCCACCAGGACCGGCGGCCCCAGTCGGGCGGTCAGCTCACCGAAGGTCACCCCAGCCTGAGGCCGGGCGAGCAGCAGGCTGAGCACGCCGGCGACCACGGACGACAACGACAGCGCCAGACCGACTCCCGTCAGCCCGAGGGGCAACAGCGCGAACAGCAGGCAGATCCCCAGCACACTGGTGAACAGCGTCACCCAGTTGAGCAGGTGGGTCCGGCCCGCCCCTTTGATCGACTCCATTCCGACGGCCATCAGCGCCACCCCCGGCCCGATTCCCGCGAGAGCCACCAGCATCACGCCCGCCCCTCGCCACTTCTCGCCGAGCAGCACGGTCACCGCCGGTTCACCCGCGGCGATCACGAAACCCGCCACCGGGACCATCAGGCCCCACAGCAGCCCGAGGGCACGCAGGAACGCCGACCGGAATCGCTCGGGATCTCCGGCCAACCGGGAGAAGGCCGGGAACAACACATATGAGCCGGCGTCGATGACCGCCGTCTCGGGCAGCGATCCGAGCCGCCGGCCGTAGCGGTAGTACCCGAGCGCGGTAGCGCTCAGCGCACCGCCGACCACCGCCGTCTCCAACAGGTCCCGGGCCCGATTGACGACGGTCCAGACCACCAGAGGCAGTGAGAACCTGGCCAGTTCCCGCCACAGCGCGAACGACGGCTTACCGCCGTCCGCACCTGGACGCCAGCCGGCCAACACCCACGCGGTGCCCAGCCACGCCACCGTCGAGCAGTAGGTTCCGATGACCAGCCCCCACACCCCGAAACCATTGACACACAGAATGATCGACGTCCCGGCGAAGGTCAGCGCCACGACGGGACGGACGATCAGCCGTTCCCGGAAATCGAAACGGCGCTGCATGAGCGCGTCCGGCACATAGGTGAGTGCGTGCAGGACGATCGTTCCCGCCGACACCGCGGCGATCGCTCCCACGATGTCACTGGAGAAGATCCACGCGATCAGAGGGGCACTCGCCAAGGCCACCGCCGCCCAACCCACGCCGGCGAGCAGCGTCGCCCAGAAGACGGTGGTGGCGACATCGGCGAGCCGGCCTTCGCGCTGCACCAGCGCATTGGACATACCGGCCTCGGCAAAGGTGGTGAGAAAGCCCGACAGCACCGTGCCGGCGGCGAACCAGCCGACCTCGGCCGGTGAGAGCAATCGCGCCAGCACCAGGGTCTGCACCAGCGCTACCAACTGGGTGAAGACCAGCATTCCGGTCGCGATGGCGGCCCCGCGACGCAGTGTGCCCGACAGTGGGCCCACCGATGAGCCCGGCACGCCCGTCACGGGCGCGCCGGTGTCCGCGCCGGCCGGACTAGGCACTCTCCCCCTGTCCGGCAACGGCTTTCGCGTTTGCCTCCGTCTTCCCGAACAGGGCCTGCCACGGACGACCGGTGACGTGCCAGGGATAGTGCTCGTGCAGCAGTGCGTTGGCATTCGCCCGCAACCTCAGCCGTCGCGCCGGATCGTCGAGCAGACCCAGCACCGCGGTCACGAACTCGGCACCGCCGTCCGCGACGACCAGATGCTCGCAGTGGCGCACGCCGGGCAGCGCTTCGACGCCACGTGCCGTCGACACGACCGCGATCCCCAGCCCGAATGCCTCCAGCACCTTGTTCTTGAGCCCACTCCCGGTCTGCATCGGATTGACCATCACCGGATACCGGGACGCCTCCGCGCGCAGATCGGCCACGAAACCCGTCACCCGGACCAGTGGCTCCCGTTCGGCCAGCGCCGCCAGCCACGCCGGCGCGTTTCGGCCCATCACCGCCACCTCCACCCCGGCGGCCCGCAGCGCGGGAAACCACACCTCGTCGAAGAAGTAGCTCAGCGCGTGCGCGTTCGGCTCGAAATCCAGGTTGCCCCAGAACACCACCCCCTGCCGCTGCGCCGGTGGGGGCATGGGTGCCAGGAAGGCGTCGTCGACACCGTTGGGCACCGTGAACACGTTGGCTGCGGTACCGCTGCGCTTGACGATCTCGGCGGTGTCCATGTCACCCACCGTGGTCACCGCGTCGAACAGCGCGGGCAGCCGGGCTTCGGTACGACGGGCCCGGTACAGGTCGAGAGCGTCGCGCCAGTTGCGGCCAGCACGAAAGCCACCCGCGTGCGCGAAGGCACGGCTCTGCGTCAGCGCGGTGCTGTCACAGACGTCGAGCACCATCGAGCAGGACGGAATATCGCGCACCAGCTCGACGAGGCTCTCGCCGAATACGATGACGCGGCGGACGTCGCGTTCGGCCACCACGGCCGACAGCAGGCGGCGCGTGGCGGCGGCCTCGCGCGGCCTGCTCATGCGTAGGTAGTGGTGATTGTCCAGCCGCAGATGCCTGCGCAGAGCCTGCGACCCGGTGAGAATCGGCGGACACTCGGTCACGCTGGCGAACAGTGCCGAGGTGTCCATCGTGGGCGTGCGGGCCGGCAGCGGGTAATGCGGTGCGACCACCAGGTGCAGCTCGTCGGGAACCAGCGCGCACAGCTGTGCCACCCGCAGGTCGTAGCCGCTGTGCAGCGTGTCCACCCGCGTCGAGGCGAGCACCAGGGTTGTCACGACGACCTACCTCGCTCCCGCCGAGGGCAGTTGCGCGGGGTTTCGGGCCTGTTCCTCGACGAAGCCGGCGAGCGTGCCGATCGTCTCGAACACCTCGCCCCTGAAGTCCTCGTCGTCGATCTCGAACCCGAACTCTCGTTCCAGCGCAACGGCCAACGCGACCACGGCCATCGAATCGAGTTCGGGCATACCGCCGAACAACGGCGTGGAGGCCGTCAGCGTGTCGGCCCGGTCCTGGATGCCCAGTGTGCTGACGATGACCGCGGTGACGCTGTCGAGGGTCGCCGAGCTGTACTCCATCCTGTTCTCCTTTTCATCGCTCTGTGGTGGCTAGACGAGCACCTCGGCCGGATGCGGGTGGCCGAGAAACGCTGTCGGGCTTGCGGTCAGGCCATACGCTCCGGCCTGGAACAGCACGATCAGGTCGCCGATATCGGCAGGTGGGAGCGCGACCTCGTCGCCGAGCAGGTCCAACGGGGTACACAGGCAGCCGACGACGGTGACGGCGCCCGCCGTTGGCTCGTCCATCCGGTTACCGACGGCGATCGGGTAGTTCCTGCGGATCACCTGACCGAAATTGCCCGACGCCGCCAACTGGTGGTGCATCCCACCGTCCACCACCAGGTAGTCGCGTCCACGTGAATGTTTGCGGTCGACCACGCGGGTCACGTAGATCCCGCATTCTCCGACGAGATAGCGGCCGAGCTCGACCACGACCGCTGCCTCCGGCAGGTTCGCGGCGATCCGGGTCGCCATCAGTTCGGCCAGATTCGCTCCGATGGCGTCCAGGTCGACGGGGATGTCCTTGGCGAAGTAGGGGATACCGAAACCGCCGCCGAGGTTGACGTAGCGGATGGGCGCGGGAAGCCGCTCGGCCAGCGCCACGATGAGATCGACGGTGCGGCGCTGGGCTTCACCCAGAATCGCCGCGTCGAGGTTCTGGGATCCGGCGAAGACGTGGAAGCCGAGGAAGTCCACCTCGGCCGCGACCAGGCGGGCCAGCAGGTGCGGCACCTGTTCCACGTCGACACCGAACTGCTGCGGGCCGCCACCCATGCGCATACCCGATCCCTTCACCCGGAAGTCCGGATTGACCCGCAATGCGACCCTGGGGCGAAAGCCCAGTCGGTCACCGATTTTCACCACCCGATCGACTTCGGTCGCCGACTCCATCTCGATGGTGACGCCGGCGGCGACCGCCTTCTCGATCTCGGCCTCGGTCTTGCCGGGCCCGGCGAAGCTCACCCGTTCCGCCGGCAGGACGGTATCCAGGACCGTCGCCATCTCCCCTGTCGACGCCACATCCATCGCGTCCACCAGGCCGGCAAGGTGTTGGACGACGGCGGGCATCGGGTTGGCCTTGACGGCGTAACTCAGGTGGATCCCCTTCGGTAGCGCCGCGCGCAGCCGCTCGACCCGCGCGGTGAGCAGGGCCCGGTCATAGGCGAAGAACGGCGTGGTTCCCACTCGGGCGGCCAGTCGCTGCAACGTCATTCCACCGACTGTCAACTGACCGTCGGCGGTGCCGAAGGTGGCGATGGTCGGGTGCTCGGTCACGGTCCGAGTTCCTCACGCAGGCGCGCGCGATCGAACTTGCCGTTGGGTGAGCGCGGGATCTCCGCCCGCACCGAGACCGATGAGGGCACCATGTATCGCGGAACCCGCTTGCTCAGTTCGCCGATCAGCGCATCCGTATCGAACCGGCCGGCCGTCGCCGGGGTCACCACCAGCCGGATCCGCTGGCCCAGGTCCTCGTCGTCGACACCGAGGGCGACGGCGTCCCGGACCCGGCCCGTCTCATACACGACATCTTCGATCTCGGTCGGGCTCACACGATAGCCGGACGTCTTGATCATCTCGTCCCGGCGCCCGACGAAATACAGGAAACCGTCCTCGTCGGCGATCACGTTGTCACCCGACCACACCGCCAGCTCTGCTGCGCGCCAAGGCATTTCCCGCCGCGGTACCGGACGGAACCGCTCCGCGGTGCGCGCCGGGTCGTTCCAGTAACCGAGTGCGACGAGCGCGCCACGGTGCACCAGCTCACCTTCCTCGCCCGGGTCGCACAACGAGTCGTCCGGCCGGACAACCAATATCTGCACACCGGGGATGGCTTTACCGATGGAGCCGGGCCGGCGATCCAGTTCGGCCGGATCGAGGTAGGTCGACCGGAACGCCTCGGTCAGGCCGTACATGAGATACGGCCGCGCATCGGGGAAGACCGCGCGCAGCTTGTCCAGCGTGGGCTTGGGCATCCGGCCCCCGGTGTTGGCGAAATACCGCAGGGAGCGGATGGCCTGCGGCGGCCACTTCTGCTCGGCGATCTGTACCCACAGCGGCGGGACGCAGGTGAGCCCGGTGACGCCGTGCTGCGCACACAACCGCGGCACATCGCCGGGGAGCAGGTAGTCCATCAACACCACGTGGGCACCCGCACTGAATGCGGTCGTCAACTGACTGAAGCCGGCGTCGAAACTCAACGGCAACACGGCGAGAATCACGTCATCGGCCGAATTGCCCAGGTACTGTGCGACGCTCTCGGCACCGGCGATCAGGTTGCGATGGCTCAGCACCACACCTTTCGGCCTTCCGGTGCTCCCCGACGTGTAGAAGATCGCGGCCATGTCGAGATCGATCCTCGCGGCGGGCGCCAGGTCGTGCCGCCGGGCTGTGCACAGGCCGGCCCAGGAGTGCATCGCATACCTGCAGGGCGGCGGGTCGTCCGGCAGCGCACCGACCACGACGACGTGCTCCAGGTCCGGGCATGTCTCCAGATCAGCCCGAAGCAGCGCCCACCGCTCCGGTGTGGTCACCAGCACCGTGACAGCGCAGTCGACCAGGATGTGCCGCACTTGCGCGGATCGCAGCAGCGGATTCACCGGTACGAACACGCAACCCGCCGCGGACGCCCCGAACACCGCAGCCACGGTCTCGACCCGCTTGTCGAGATAGACGGCCACCCGCTGCTCGGCAGTCACACCGAGGGACGACAATCCGGCCGCCGTACCTCGGATCAAGGTCCACAACTCGCCGTAGCCGATGGTCTGGTTCTTGACCGTCAGCGCCGGCGCCGCGGGGTGCGATCGGGCGCGGTGCTCGATCAGATGGTGCACATTGGTTCGCATCAGTCACCACCGCATACTCGTGAGTTCGCTGTAGAGATAGTCGATTTGGTCTGCCCGCAGGGTGTCGCTGCGGTACATCTTCGCCCTGCCCGACACCTGCACCGACCCGGTGAAGCGCGCATCGACGACATGCGATTCGATGAGCGTTGCCGGTAGGCCATGGTGCAGCAGGAGATGGCCGAACAGGTGGCGGCCGGTTTCCCTGAACAACCTCTGGTTGCTGACATGGACGAGTGCCGCGAACAACGGCAGGTTCTTCCGCCGGACACGCCGGAACATCACGTGACAGGTCTGCGTTCCGCGCACGATGACGGCATGCTGCACTGCGGCCGCGCCGGCATGATCGAGATACACCGAGAGATCCTCTGCGCGAAGGCTCTTCTTGATGTCCGGGAAGTGCGACAACACCCGGACACCGTCGGAACGGACGGGCCAGGGCACGTTGGGGACGACCACCGTGGACGTGTCCAGCGCAACGAAGCCGAGCCGGGTGTTCAGCGCCTGCACATCGATCGACGGGGACAGATCGGTGAAGTGATACCCCTGCTGGCGCAGCAGTGCGCGCAACAGACGCACACCGTGCGATCGGTACGGCTGCGCCACACACCATGCCGCCAGATTGCAGAAACGCTCTGTTCTGCCGTCGATCCGCCGATCAGAATAGAAGGCCAGATGGGCACCGACCACCTCGGCGCCGCACCGAAGCAGGAAACCGTGGTTGGGCTGGTCCACCGACCACGTCGGAATGATCTGCGCGGACCAGCACTCCACGGGTACCCGCGGGTCGAGCTGATCGTGTAGGAACTGGGCCACCTCCGGCAGATCCGCGACGGTGATCGGCCCCAGTTCCACGGCGGGCTCAACCAATGCACCCATCCGCAGTGCCGACCCGTGACCGTCAGACGCCGACATCGGTACTCACCTTGTTCTGCGCCGGTCGCGCACCGACAGAAGTGCGTCGGCGCGGTCGCGGCGCGAAGCCGGACACCTTCAGCTTGAACACCGCGAACGACTGGTGTGCCGCGAACCCCATGCGGGGCAGCGCCAACGGGTCCGAATCGGCATCGGCGAATCCGTCGGTGGTCGCCAACGCCCATCGGATACCGTTGCGGCGCAGCGCCGCTTTCGCCCGGTCGTCGAAGTCCTGCGTCCTGCCGTTGGGGTAGGCGAAGATCCTCGGCGCCCGGCCGGAGTTGATCTCGACCGCCCGGCATGATTCCGAGATCTCCTGATCCACCTTGTCGTCATCGCAGCGCGACAGGATCGGGTGGGTCACCGAATGCGGATACAGAGTGACCGGCGCGTCATCGGCCAACGCACACGCCTCGTTCCAGGACAGCAGCTGGAACGGCCCGCCGTGCGCATCGGAGTCCTGTCCCAGGGCGGCGACCAGGGACTCGACCTCCGCCAGCCGTTGGGCATCGGGCACCTCCTTCAAACGCTGGGTGATCTCCTCACGAGTCCGGGTGCGGTCGCCGTCGGTGCGCAGCGATCGAATGCCCAGCCCCTGCGCCGTGAGGTCGACCTCCGTCCTGGCCGTCTGCGCAAAGGCGTGCCACAGCTGGTCCGGCCACAGCAATTCGGCCGTCCCCATCGGCCCGGTCGCCAGAAACACCGCCGCGGGCAACTCGAGATCACGCAACACAGGCGCGGCGTTGGTCAGCAGGTTACGTGTGCCGTCGTCGAAGGTCACCGCCGCTGCCCGGTGGGGCAGCGTCCCGTCGCGCAGCCGCTCCAGCGCCTCCTCCAGCGGGAGAACAGTGAAGTGCCGGCGAACGTAACCCAGGTGACGCCGCAGCGCCGCAGTGTCGATCACCCAGTCGCAGGGCGGACACAACGGCTCGTCCTGCACCCCGTGGAACATCAGAATCGCCAGTTGGCGTGAGTGCTTCCACCGCGCGTACCTCGGCACTCCGAGCGCGCACAGCAGCCGAGCCGCCACATCCCTCGTTCTGGTCATCGTCATGCTCCTATGCCATGGCTTTCCGGTAGGCGTCGACGGTCATCTCGGCGACCGCAGCCGCGGTGTACCGTTGCACCGCAACCTCGTGTGCGCGTCTGCCCATCTCGAGCGACAGCTCTTGATCGGCAAGGAGTTTCACCATTCGATCGGCGAGTGTCACCTCATCGTCGGGGTCGACCAGAAATCCGGTCTCCCCGTCCTGCACCATTTCCGGCACCCCGCCGACCCGGCTCGCCACGACCGGTTTGCCCGCCGCCATCGCCTGCGCGAGGATCGTCGGCGCGGTCTCTTGGCGAGAGAACAACACGACCGCCCGGGCGCTGGAGATCTCGCGCCGCATCCGTTCGTTGCCGACCAGATCGACGATGTCGACACAGTCTTCGAGACCGAGGTCGCGCACCCGATCCTCGACGAGTTTCGCGTAAGCCGGGTCGGGCTGCGGGCCGACGAGTGTGAGACGAGCCTGCGGTACGGACATCTGCACGCGGGCGAAGGCACTGACCAGACCGACCGGGTTCTTACGGGGTGTGAAAACACCGGCGAAAAGCAGGTGCGGCTGAGTCGGTTTCGGGGGCGCCAAGGCGAAGAACTCCGCTCCGGCGGGATTCGGAATGCTCACGCGGGTGCCCCGGATCGGCGCATCCAGGACCTGGGAGTCCCAGTCGGAGATGGAGATGGCGACCTTGGCGCGACCCAGCACCCGCCTTTCCAACCGGCGGATCAGTCTGTCCCGCAATCTGCCTTGCAGGCTTCCGTCATCGAGGGTGTCCGGCGATGTGTCGGTGAACGTCACACCGTGCACGGTGATCACGGCGTCCGCGCGGCAGCGCTGTGCGATATCGCCGTACAGTCCGATCTCCTGTCCGTGCACCACGTCGGGGTCCACCTGCGCCACCAGCCAGCGGGCCTTGCGCACGTCCAGGAAGGATCTGGTGATCG
Source organism: Mycobacterium hackensackense (assembly GCF_025822555.1). Classification (NCBI taxonomy): domain Bacteria; kingdom Bacillati; phylum Actinomycetota; class Actinomycetes; order Mycobacteriales; family Mycobacteriaceae; genus Mycobacterium; species Mycobacterium hackensackense. The sequence continues at coordinate 1,712,839 of NZ_JACKUC010000030.1, read as the reverse complement.
CCCGCAATCGGCGTTGCCCGCGCACGCAGTGGACCTCGACCTTCGGGCCCTCACGCCGGTATTCGGCCGGTGCGTCACCATCGTGGAAGCGCAGCACCGTCACACTGTCCACATCGTCGCGCTCCGCCAGGGCCGGGACGAGTGTGCTTGTCACCGACTCGATTCCACCGCGCACCAGCCCGGGTTCGAGCGGATACGGCCCGACCATGACGATCCTCAGTCCCGGCCTCGTGCTGCTGTCCGGGACGGTGCGCACCACCGACGGCACCTCGGTCACCAGCCGATACCCTGGTAGTTCGGCGCACCCCGCAGTTGCCCGGCATCGGGCAGCCGCACCAGGTCGATGATGAGCCGGTCCGCCCCGGCCCGTGCGATCGCCTCGACAACCCTGGGTTCCCGCGACCCGATGATCAGCACCTCGCCGTGGTCGAGCACCGCGTCGACATCGTCGGTCAGAAGCTCGCCGAGGTGGGGCAGTTGCTGGCGGATATACGTACGGTTCGCTCCGGTCAACCGGGACAGCATGACGGTCGCATCGTAGATCTTGACGTGAAATCCCTTGCCTATCAGCCGTTCGGTGAGCTCGACCATCGGGCTGTCGCGAAGATCGTCGGTTCCCGGCTTGAAGGACAATCCGAAGATCCCCACCTTGTGCCGACCGTTGGCCAGCACCAGATCGACGGCGCGTCGCATATGACTCTCGTTGGATGTCAGCAGATTCGCCAGCAGCGGAACATCGAGATCGTTTCGGCGCGCGGCGTGCGTCAGTGCGCGGACATCCTTCGGCAGACAGGAGCCGCCGAATGCGAATCCCGGTCGCAGATACGCGGTACTGATGTTCAGTTTGGTGTCGGCCAGGAAGATATCCATCACTGCATGCGAGTCCAACGCCAAGGAGGAACAGATGGCCCCGATCTCGTTGGCGAAGCCGACCTTGAGGGCGTGGAAGCTGTTGTCGACGTATTTCGTCATCTCGGCCACCGGTATCGGGACCTGGAACCGCGGGCCCGGCAGCCCGTCGTACAGGCCCAAGACCATCTCCGCACTGCGGGTATCAGAGGTCCCCACAACCGTTTTCGGCGGATCCAGAAAGTCGCGCACACTCGTGCCCTCGCGCAGGAACTCGGGATTCACGCACACTCCGAAGTCCCGTCCCGCCCGCTTACCCGAGGCCGACTCCAGCCGCGGGATGAGGACGTTCTCGCAGGTACCCGACACCATGGTGCTGCGGTAGACGACGACGTGCCACCCTTGCTTCACGGCCAGCGCCGCACCGATCTCGTCGGTGACCTGTTCCAGGTAGGCGGTCGACAACCCCCCACCGTGGGCAGAGGGTGTACCGACGCAGACGAGTGAGAGATCCGTACTCGCGACAGCGGCCACCGGATCAGTGCTCACACTGAGATCTCCGGTACCCACGACCTCGGCGATGAGCTCGCCTATTCGTTCCTCGACCACCGGAGACACCCCCCGGCGGAGCGCCTCCGTCTTGTCCGGGTTGACATCCACTCCGATCACCCGATGCCCCAGCCAGGCCAAGCACGCCGCGCTGATGCACCCGACGTAGCCGAGCCCGAACACACTGACCGAATGCGACAAGGTATCGCTCATCGTTTACCCACCAATCCCATCGACGGTGACAGGGACACACCGGACACAGCACCTCGCCGGCCGGCGTCGATCGTCAATCCGCGCCGGCCGTCCTGCTGGTACCAGCTGACCTTGAGTGCCGAACCTTCTCGGACTATGCGCGGCGCGGCCGTCACCCCCGGGTCGCCGACATGAAGCACCGACAGGATCGCCACCGGCGCGCCGGATCGGCAACGGGCTCCGACCAGCCAAGCCGGTGTTCTGGCCTCGAGCCGGTCCGACCACCACCCCAGATTCGAGGCGCCGTCCGCCCGTACCTGTTCCGGCCAGATCGTCGTCGTTGCGGCGTAACAGAGTTCGAGCACCGGCGCGCCGTCACGGGTGATCCGTTGACCCGTCCGCGTGGGTGTCGAAACCAGATCGGGGTGCAGCGGCCACGACACCGCGACGTCATGATCTGACCGCCCGCAGATCAGGTCGACGACGATCACCGCCGGATCCTCGGCCGGTGCGATGAGCCAGCGCCGGTGCACCACCGGGTCGTCGAGCCGGCGGTATCCGTCATGCTCGGCGTCGACGATGCCGCGGTCGAGATCGACCGAGTGCACGGTCGTGTGGGCCCGGCTCCGCCAATAGAACGGTCCGCCGATCAACGATTGGTCCACGTTGTCGACGCACACCGTCGCATGGGTGCGGGTACCGCGGTGCATATCGCGCACGGCAGGGTCCCCGTAGAAGCTGGCCGTCCCAGGATCGGTGACCACCTCGCGCCCCTCGACGCTGAGCGTGATGCCGAGCGCGTCCGCGTGCCCGTGCGCCGCCGTCGCCGGATAGCCCAGGGGGCCCACATCCATCGTGAGTCGCCGGCGGCCGTGCCGCAGCACCACCAGCCCACCGTTCGGCGCATAGGCGCTGGGCGTCGGATCGTCGCCGCCCGCACCCGGCCGGCCGGTGGATGTGCACAACGCGTTGCCGAACCAGGCGGAGGTGAGGGTGGGGTGTCCGTATCTGGCAGCGGTCGCATTTGCGGTGACCGCCCCGACGATCCCGAGATGCTCGCGGACCGTGCGTTTGTGTTCGGCACCCAGCCGCACCGCGAAACTGTCGTCATCATCCCCATACCGGGGATCCGGATCTTCGGTACCGACCAGGGATGCCAGGTATGCCGCACCGCGGTCGAGCGCCTCGGTCAACCGGTCCGGCACCCTTTCCCCACTGAGCTGTAGCAGTGCCACGACCACCGCCAGCAATTCCGCGGTGAAGATCTGATAGGCGACCGACTGCTCGGCGCCGGCGCCGTCGGGCAGGATCAGTCGGTCCGCTTCCTCGGTGAGGGTGTCCATTGCACGCTCGTACAACGCTGCGGGAGCGGACAGTTCGGGGAAGATCAGATGAACGGTCACCAATCCGGCCAGTTCACCGACCACATGGTTGTTGGCCGAACTGAACCGCGAGCGCGCATGCCAGCAGTGCCGTGCACTGGCATCGAGCATCCGGACGATACGGCGGTATCTCGATGTCGTCATTGCCGGTGCGTTGCGGAGTCCCTGTACGGCGAGGGCCACCGAGATCGCCCGAACGCCGACTTCGAACGCGCCCCGCCAGGCCATGCCGCAGCCGACCGGGTTCTGGTCCAGCCACGAATCGAGGTGCGCGAAGGCCGCTTCGCTGTAGCGCGATTCGTCGGTGTAGAGCCATGCCTGCGCCAACAGCGGAAGGTGCTGTAGGCGGTTGAGTTCCCAGATCCATTTCGGGTCGCGCCGGCCGACCCGATGGTCGATCCTGCTGCCTGCGACAGCCGGCCAGTGATAGTCGGCGATCGGGTCATGGTTCCAATCGACGGCCCGCCCGACATTGACCGTGCGATAGCCGAAATAGGTGCGATCGCCGGCAAGTACACGGTCGGCCTCGATCAGGAGCCGGCCGACCTGCGCGAGGTGTTGGCTCTGCACCTCGCCGGCCCGCTCCTGATCGAGAAGAACCGGCCTGCCGATACCGTTGCGGAAATCCTGCAGCAACGCGGTCCAGTCGGAGTCGAAATCCGTCAGCATCCTGGAGTCGGCACACTCACGCAATCCATCCCGGTTGGTCAGGGTGTCGACCACGCGCCGGGCGCGCCAGAGCACCTCGCGGGGCGACATCGCCGTCGCGCGGCCGGCATACCAGGTGAGCTTAGACACCTGTCGGTTCCTCCAACGCCGCTCCGGCGCGCAGGACGGGCTCCCGCGCACCGACCCGTTGGACGGGAATCCTGTTCCGGTGAAGCGGGATCGGCGTCACGGCGGGCCGCAGATCGACGGTGCTGGGCTCTTCGCTGGGCTGGACACCCAACAGCTCGGCGTAGAACCGGACCAGCGCCCGACTCGATACCTCCCAGGACAGCTCCTCTTCGATCCTGCGGCGCCCCAGCTCCCCCATCTGTCGACACTGCTCGGGGTTGCGCAACAGTGCGTCGACTGCTCGGGCAAAGGACAGTTCATCGTTACCCGGCACGTATACCGCTGCGTCACCGGCAGATACCCGCGCCTCGGCGAGGTCGAAGGAGACGATGGGGCGCCCCATCGCCATGTATTCGAGCACCTTGTTCATCGTCGACACATCGTTGAGAGGATTCAACGGGTCTGGCGACAGACACACATCGGCGGTGGACAGGCAGCGCTCGACATAGGCGTCGGGCACCCGGCCGGGAAACTCGACGATATCGTCGACGCCGAGTTCTGCACTCAGCGAGACCATGTCACCGTATACATCGCCGGCGCCCATGAAGATACAGCGGAAGTCGTCGCGCCCGATCTCGTCGCGCAGACGCTGCACGGCCCGAAGCGCATAGTCGACACCGTCCTGAGGTCCCATCACGCCCAGGTACGCCAGCAGATGGCGCTTGTCCCTGCGCAGGCTGGTGTCCGGGGACCGGAGGTTGAAACGGTTCAGGTCCGGTGCGCTGCGCACCACCGTGACCCGGTCGGGTGACATTCCACCGCGCTCGATCGCCACCCGCCGATAGCTTTCGTTGGTCGAGATGACGGCATCCGCTGCGGCATAGGTCATCCGCTCGACGTAGCGGGTCAACCGGTAGAGCAGCCGCCCACCGTTCGGGAAGCGGGAGAGGAACAGTTCCGGCACCAGGTCGTGCTGGTCGAAGACGAAGCGCGCGCCACCGGGGCGCAGAGCCACCGCGATCAGGAACAGCAGATCCGGCGGGTTGCACGCGTGAACGATGTCGATACGCGCAGTCCGGCGGACTTTGATCGCCAGCCGCAAGGTGTGCCACAGGGCGAGGAGGTACTCGCGCAGATACCCCGCCGGGCCGCCGGTCGCCGCCCGCAACGGGTAACGCAGAATACGGACACCCTCGATCGTCTCCTCCGGCTCGGTGTCCTGGTTGACCCCTTTGGGACAGATGACGGTGACTTTGAACCCCGCCCGCGTCAGGGCCCGGGCTTCCTGCCAGACGCGCCTGTCGAAGGGCACCGATAGGTTCTCGACGAGGATCAGTATGTGTCGCTTCTTCATGCGTGGACTCCCCCTACTTGTGTGTACTCGGCGTTGAGCAGATCCTCGATCTCCCGTTGGGCCGCTTCGACGCTGCGGTCCAAACCGAAATCGGTCTCAACGCGGCGGCGCCCCGCCCTCCCCATGCGGCGCGCCCGGTGCGGGTCCGACAGCAGGCCGACGATCTTGGCCGCCAGCTGCGCTGGGTCTTGTTTCGGTACCAGAAATCCCGTCGTTCCGTCCTCGACCACCTCGACCACTCCGCCGACGGCGGTACAGACCGCCGGACGGGCACATGCCATGGCCTCCAGCAGAGCCATCGGGAGACACTCGGTGGTGGAGGTCAGCGCGAAGACGTCCATCGCGCAGAGCATTCGGCCCACATCGGCACGGGCACCGACGAAATGCACGTTCGACGTGATCCGCAAGGCACCGCACAATGTTTCGAGCCGGGAACGGCACACGCCGTCGCCGACCACCAGGAACCTCGCCCGAGGCACCTCGTCGATCACGATGCGCGCGGCCCGCAGGAACGTCTCGTGGTCCTTCTCCGGCCGCAGCGAACCGAGGATGCCCACCACCGGGTCGCCCTGATCCACCCCGAATTCGGTGAGGACGCTGCGGTCGGTGGCAGTGTCGAACAGCGCCGGATCCACGCCGTTGTGGATGGTGCGGATCTTTCCCGCGGGATATCCGCGCTCCTGGACCAGAAATTCTCGCTGCACCTTGGCGACACCGAAATAGCCGCTCGTCCAGCGGATCAGGCCACGGTCCACGGCGCGATGAAGAACTCCGCGAGGGGTGATCTCACTCGCGTTGTGCACCCACATGATCGTGTGCCGGACCCCGGCGATGCGGGCGGCGATGCGGCCGAGAGTCTCTGCGTTGTAACCCGACACCACCACGAGGTCGGGCCGGTCCCGCCGGATGATCGAGATCAGCTCGCGCAGTGCACGAACGGCTTGCCACTTTCGCAGGTGCAGTGCCGTCGCCGCGATGCCGGCGGCACCCAGATCGGCGAAGAGATCGCCCTCGCCACCGATGCAGACCACCGACGGTGTGAACCGCGCCGGATCCATCCGCGGCAGCACCGTGGTCAGATGTCGTTCAGCGCCGCCCGCTCCCAACAGTGGAACGACGAACAGTGCCCGGATCGGTCGTCCGCTCATCGGCACACCTGCCGGTAGAGCGCGTCGATCCGACTCGCGATGCGGATGGTGTCGAAGTGATCCCGGACCCTGGCATGGGCGGCCGCCCCATAGCGGGCACGCAGGTCATGGTCGTAGACGACCGTGCGCAGTGCCATGGCGATCGCCTCGGTGTCCTCCGGCGGGATGAGCAGACCGCACTCCCCGCCGATCATTTCCGGTAGTCCACCTACGTCGGTGGCCACGACACACACACCGCGGGCCATCGCCTCCAGCACCGCCATCGGCTGGCCCTCGTTTCGTGATGGCAGCACCAACACGTGAGCGCGGTCGAGCAGCTCACCGGTCTCCCGCTCCGACAGCCAGTCGTGCACGTCGACGGTGTCTTCCAGGCAGAGCTCGCGGCGGTACCGACGAGCCTTCTCCACCTCGCCGTCCCCGGCGATCGTCAAGGTCGCCAGGTGTCCGCGCGGCGTGCTGAACCCCGGCTCACACACCAGCTTGGCCCAGGCGTCGAGCAGTCTGAACGTGCCCTTGTGATCGCCGATGCGGCCCAGGAAGACCACGTTGACGGGCGCACCCGGCGGCGGCTGGGCGTTGCGGTCCGCCAGACGCACGGCGTTGGGAATCGCGACTATCCGCGCGGATGGAGCGGTCACCTGCATCCGGGCGGCCCACAGGTCGCCGAGCGTGACGAAGGCGTCGGCCCGGCGCAGGGTCGCCCCGATCGCCGCCCGGATGAGCCGCGGCGCCTGCTCACAGTCCGCTTGGAAAGCCGAACCATGCATGTGCAGGACGACGGGTACCCGGGCCGGCCGGCTGATCCACAGCAGGAGGGCTTTCCGGACGAAGCTGCCACGGGCGCTGGAATGCAGGTGGATCACGTTCGGCCGGAACCGGATCAGTTCGATGACGAACCGCACCACTCCGAGCGCGAATGTCGCGATCTTCTGTGTGGTCGAGCCATCGCGGTGCGTGACGACGTGGCGGACCTCCCATTCACTCCACAACGGTGTCTGCTGCATGGCCCGTACGTAGGAGGCGATACCGCCCCTGGTCGCGGTGCTGGTGGAGACCCACAGTGCACGTCGCGCAGCCGTGTCGGTCATCGGTGCCGGCCCTCCCACCTCTACGCCTCGACCAGCTCGGGCTTCGAACCGGCACGCAGCCACTGGAGGGTGCGGCGAATCCCCTCCTCGACGGCGACGGCCGGCACCCAGCCCAGTGCCTCCTCGGCCCTGCGTACGTCGAGCGCGATGGCCTGTACTTCTGCCGCCGGGGCCGGTGCGTAACGGGGTCGTGCCGTCGCACCCAGAGCCGAGGAGATCAGGCGATGCACCTCGTTGGTGGTCGTCTGCCGCCCGGTCCCGATATTGAAGATTCCCCCGGTTGTCGATGGTGCCCGGCCGGCGCGCACGAACGCGTCGACAACGTCGTCGACGTAGACATAGTCGCGGGTGGCTGTCCCGTCCCCGAACACGGTGACCGGTCGACCGTCGAGCATCCTGCTGCCGAAGACGGCGATCACCCCGGCCTCACCGTGCGGATTCTGTCGAGGTCCGTACACGTTGGCCAAGGCCAGCCGGATTGCCGACATACCATACAGCTCGGCATAACAGGACAGATAGACTTCACCGGCGAATTTCGCAGCGGCATAAGGTGATCGAGGATCGGCAGGCGTGGATTCGCTCACCGGAAGAGCGGTCGGTGCCCCATAGCGGGATCCGCCCGATGCGGCGTAGACGATTCGTTCGACACCGGCATGCCGACACGCCTCCAGCACACCGATCGTCCCGAGCACATTGCAGCCGGCGTCGTGCAGAGGGTCGGCGACCGAGGCGCGCAAGTCGACCTGCGCTGCGAGGTGAAACACCACGTCGGGCCTGGCCGCCGCCATGATCTCGATCAACTCCGGTGCGCGAATGTCGAGCTGACGGAAGATGAACCGGTTCCCGGCCGACCCGAAGCGGCTCCGGGCGTGGTCGAGGTTGGCGGCGATGCCGGTGCTGAGGTTGTCGACAGCGACGACCTGGTGCCCCTCGTCGAGCAACCGGTCGACCAGAGTGGAACCGATGAAGCCGGCTGCGCCGGTGACGAGTGTCCGCATTCCCGTCACTCTCCTTTTCCATACACACGTGTGGGTTTCACGATCTCGAACGTCACGTCGACCCCCTCAGTAGGCACCTGTGCGAGCCAAGACGGCTCGCAGAGTCTTCGCGATGATCAGGACATCACCCACCATCGACCAGTTGTCGACATAGGAGAGGTCGAGGCGAACAGACCTGTCCCAGGACAGATCCGAGCGTCCGCTGACTTGCCACAACCCGGTGATACCGGGCTTGACCAGGAGCCTGCGCAGCACATCGCAGTCGTAGGACTCGACTTCGGGCCGCAACGGTGGTCGTGGGCCGACGACACTCATCTCCTGCCGGAGCACATTGATGAACTGCGGCAGCTCGTCGATGCTGAATCGGCGCAGGATGCGGCCGACCGGGGTGACCCGAGGATCATCGCGAATCTTGAACAGCAGGCCGTCACTCTCGTTCATCGTCGAGAGGCTCGCGAGCTGTTGATCGGCACCCACCACCATGCTGCGGAATTTCAGCATCGAGAACGGCTTCCCGTTGATGCCGATGCGCTCCGCAGCGTAGAAGACGGGTCCTCGGCTGGTGAGCTTGATGGCCGTGGCCGCAACGACGAGGATGGGCAGTGTCGCCGTGAGCGCGGCCAAGGCAAAGCAGAAGTCGAACGCTCGCTTCTGGAAACACTTGGCGCCCCGATATTGCGGCTTCTCGACCTGCAACAGCGGTAGACCTGACATCGGCCGCATCGCCAGACGCGACAATGCCACGTCGACGACCCCGGGCGACACCATCAGGTCGACACCCATCGGCTCGAGTTCCCAGATGAGCCGCTGGACTCGATGGACGCCGAAGTGTCCGGTACCCGCCACTGCCACCGTGTCCGCACCGCATGTCCTGATCGCCGGCACAGCGCAGTTCTCGTCACCCACGATCGGGATGTCCAGGCCTGCGACCGTGAGGAATTCACCCTGCACGCCCCGGTATCCCGGGATGCACACCCCGACGACGTGATAGCCGTCCGACGGATTGTCGACCAATTCGTCGACCAAGTGCGCCACCGCGTCTCGTTCGCCGACCGCCAGAACCGCCGTCCGGCATCTGCCCTTACCCCGTTCGCGGACAACGACTTTCCGGCAGACCCACCTGCCCAGCAACAGACCCAACGTCCCGACCGGAAGTGCCACTACCAGGTAACCACGGGAAAGCTCGAGCTTGACCACCAGTTCGGCGATCGCCATGGCCCCGAAGGTCGCAAGGGACGCGTTGACGACTCGCCGATACTCCTCGGCTCCTGCACCGACCACTTTGGCGGACCGGGTATGGAAGCCCGCCAGCATCGACAACCACAGCGCGGCGATCACGACCGAGAAGGCGGTCACAAGGTGACTCACTGGTCCGGGTGAGGTGACGGTACTGCCGAATCGCACATACTGCGCCAGCATCACGGCACCGGCGACCACGGCGGTGTCGGTCACGCGTAGCCGAGTGACGTACTGCCGCTGCCAACGTAGGCGCTCGGTAACGGCCTCCGGCGGGCTGCCGACTTCGCTGAGCGGTATGACAACTCGTCGGGCCGCCGGCTCCGCCCGTCGGGCTTGTCCGGCGATCGCACGCTTGCCGGGACCCTGACTGACGGTGTTGAGGTGTGCCATGGTCAGCCCACCAGATCCACGCTGTGCGAAATACGCTCTGCGGAGATCTTCTTCCGTGAGAGTTCTTCGCATTCCGAAGTCGGATCAGTCGCCGTGAGGTCCGTCAGCCAACGGACCGTCCGGGCGATCCCGTCCGGGAGATCGACCAGGGGAGTCCACTCCAGAGGGCACCGGGTGGGAGTGCCGGTGCTGATATCGCATGTGCCGGTGATCTGCACGGGCGCATGACCGGCGCGTACGAGTGCGTCCACCGCGTCATCGACGTACACGTAGTCACCGGCACGAATGTCGTCCCAGCCCCTGATCTGCGAACCGCCGGCGATCATGGCACTCGCCAGAGCCGCGATGGCGTTTCCCGGGCCACGGTGATTCTGACGCGGACCGTAGACGCTGCCCAAGGCCAGGCACAGCGGGGCCAGATCGTACATCTCGGCGTAGGCGCACAGATACATCTCAGCGGCGACTTTGGCGACCCCATGTGGTGACACCGGATTGGTCCGGCCGCTCCCCTCAGGCGGCCGTCCCGCACCGATGCCGTACCGGGCTTCCCGGCAACCCGCGTAGACGATTCGCCGAACCCCGGACCGGCGGCTTGCCTCACAGAGATTGATCGTGCCGAGTACGTTACTGCGCGCGTCGAATTGCGGATCCAAGACCGATACCTGCGGATCCATCTGCGCCGCCAGATGAAAGATGATGTCCGGGTTGGCCCCCGCGACCACTCCCGCGAGCTCAGGTGCCTGAACATCAAGGCAGATCAGCCTGAACTGTCCGGGTCTGCGCTCGTTCCACCTCATCGCGTCCTTCAGGTTCGCGACGGTGCCCGCCGTGAAGTTGTCGATTCCGATGACCTGGTGGCCGTCGGCCAACAGACGGTCGACGAGCGTGGAGCCGATGAATCCGGCCGCGCCGGTGACTAGAGACCGCATGGCACATCCGTCCCCGACACCGCGGTGAGCCACGCCGGCGATCCCCCACCGCCGTCAACAGCTAATTCGTCACGCACCCCTTAACTATCGGGTCCCCCACCGGTCCCGTACATGGACCGTCGGAGCGATCTTTCGGTTGAATCCCGATCTAGTTCCAGGAACTAGCCACGGTGCGCCAGACGGCACGGAAGTGCTTGCAGCAACACATATTCAGAAGCCCGCGGGCAAAGCACCACCCGCCGACGGCGCACGGATGGACACGGTCGTTATCACGCCAGGTGAACGCACGTCATCCAGCAGTGCATCGGATGACCGGAACACCGAGGTGCCGCGGGTCGAATCCGCAGCACGCGAACATGATTTGGTCAGGCCGGTGGGATGGCCGGCGGATCCGGTTCTCACCCTCCCGAGACCTGGTCCTTCGGGCGATGCGAACTAGATCCTCGCGGATCGTCGACCCGCACGACGACAATCAGATCAGCGGTGCGATGAGTCTCGTTACCGCTCAACGGCGAACAGCCGCATCGACGCTCAGCAATGCCGCGACTCGGCAACACCGCGTCGCCGAAGGAACCCGGCCTGGTGTGCCGTTCACCACCAATCGGTGGACTCCCACAGCCGGCACTGCGGGATTCTCGATCGAAGACGCAACAGCAGTGCGATGTTGACCGCTATCAGAATCCCGAACACTCCCACGACGGCGATGCCGACAACCGCTACCGCACCCACGAGAATTCCCACCATGGCAATCACCTCTCAGCACAGGCGAATTGGCTGATCGACTACCACGGAACGCACGCAAGCTCGCTGTACAGGTAGTCGATCTGCTTCGGTTCCAGACTCGGGCTGGAGTACATCTTCGGCCTGTTGTTCAGGCTGAACGACAGCAAGGGTCGGTGCTCGATGGTGCGCAACTCAGCCAGGGTCGCCACCAGTCCCCGCCTGACCAACAAGTGCCGGGTCAGCGGGATCAACGAACGGTGGAACAGGTCGAGGTTGCTGACATGCAGGATCATCGCGTAGCCCAGTGCGCCCATGTACCGGAACTCCCGGTACATGACGTGGCCGGACTCCTGACCACGGGTCAGGACGAGGTGCCGGGCCGCGAGCGCCTGTGCGTGGTCACGGTAGAGTGCCAGCCCCGATCCGACCAGCGACCTTTCGATCACATCCGGATCGGCACTGATCCTCGTGCCACACCGGAAGGTCGGCCACGGCAGATTGGGAATGAGAGCGGCCGAGGTGTCCAGATAGCGAAACTTCAGCCAGGCCAGAATCTCCCGAGGCCCCTCTTTCGGGGACAGACTGGTGAAGTGAAAGCCCTCCTGCGCCAACATCGCGTTGAGCAGCGACATGCTCTCGCCGCGGTATTCGGGCAACACGCACCACGAGCCCATATTGCAGAACCGTTCCAGCCGGCCCGCGACCAACCGCTCGGAGTACAGAGCCAGAAGGACGCCCACGACGCGCTCCCCGTCACGGAGCATGAATCCATGATTGGGGGCCTTATCCTCCCACGGAGCCGAACACGATGCGGTCCAAGGAGTCCGGTCGTTGTGATTGGTCCGGAGGAACTCCGCGGCCACCGCGATGTCGGCGTCCGTGATCGGACTCACCTCGGCTGTCATCGGTCCCCGCACGCCGTTGACGTCACCGGCCGAACGTGCGGTGAGTCGTTGTCCCGCCACCATGCCTGCCCGGATTCCGGCAGACTGCCCACCGGGTCGTAGAACGGGTAGACACGGTTCAGGGCACCGACATCCGCACCGTCCAAACCGGTGCGGTAGTTCTTGGTCCAGTAGGAGATCCCCAGGTCGCGGTCGTAGCGGACCGCCTGATGAACCCACCGTTTACCGACATACGGGACGTCGCAGACGATTCGCGGTGTCGCGAAACCCGGCAGATAGCCCATGATCGACAACTGCAGCTGCTGCGCTTGCCACAGCGGGGTCCGCCAGTGCTCGGCACTGGGCACCATGTCGCACATGTAGAAGTAGTACGGCAGGATTGCCGCTTCGCCCTGTAGGGCGAAGCACAGGTCGAGCAGATCGTCAGCGGTGTCATTCACTCCGCGCATCAGCACGCCCTGGTTGCGCACATCTCGCAGCCCCGCACCGAGCAGAGCCCGCGCCGCCGCGGCAACCAGCGGAGTCACCGACTGCACGTGGTTGATATGGGTGTGCAGCGCGAGGTTGACGCCACGGGCGGCGGCCAGCTGAGCGACGCGACCGACGCCGTCGACGACCTTCGGCTGAAGCCAATGCTGGGGCAGCGCGGCCAACGCCTTGCTCGCAAGCCTGATATCACGAATGGTGTCGATGTCGAGTAGCTGCGCGACAAACGATTCCAGCCGTGGCCAGGGCACATTGGCCACGTCACCGCCGGATACCACGACATCACGCACGGACGGCGTGGCTCGCAGGTAATCCAGCATGCGGCCCTGCCGTTCGGCTGGGCTGAGCGTCAGCCTGGCCTTGCTGATCGTGGGTGTGGAGTTGCCGACCAGGTCCATCCGGGTGCAATGCCCGCAGTACTGCGGGCAGGTCGACAGCAGCTCGGCGAGCACCTTGGTCGGGTACCGGTGGGTCAGTCCCTCCACCACCCACATATCGCTTTCGTGCAACGAATCCCGTTCGGCGTAGGGGTGCGATTCCCATACCGGCTCGCGGTCGCTGAGGACCGGCAGCATGTAGCGCCGGACCGGATCGGTGTAGAAGGCCTCCGTCAACCAACGGCGCTCCGGCGCACAGTGCGCGGCGATGGTGTTGAGCATCTGCGGCGGCACCAACATCGACATGGTCGCCCGCTGTTGCTGATCGGCGGACAGATCGGCGTAGAACCGATCGTCGAGCAGGTCGCCCACCACCGCGCGGAGCTGGCCGATGGTCTTGACGGAGTGTGCTCGCTGCCATTGCGGATCGTGCCACTGCGCCTCGGTGACCAGCGCCCAGCCCGGGTAGCGCCGCCAGTCCGGCTCCGAAAGCTGGCTGCGTACATAGGAATACGGCTGATCTACCGCCGCGGCGAATCCGGCCCGCTCGGGTTCGATGGCTTCGGTCAGTGACGTCATCGGGACAGCACCTTCTCCGACACGGGTGTCCGTTCGTCGCCGTGGATCAGCTCGGCCGCGACCCGCCGGCCCGATCTGATCGCACCCTCCATCAACCCGAAGAATTCCAGACTGGTTTCGGTGCCACACCAGTGCACGTGGCCGTGCGGCTCGGTCAGCGTCGGCCCCAGGTTCAACCAGTCGCCCGGACCGAACAGGGCGGCATAGCATCCCCTGCTGTACTTCTCGGCAAGCCAGTCCGTCACGGTGCACTGCGTCGGCGCCGGCAACTGCGGGAAGATCCGGCCGATGTGCGCCAGGGCCGCATCCCGTTGTGCGGTCGCCGACAGCGCGGAGAATGCGGTTGCCGCCGCGCCGGTGACAAACCCGGTCAGCACACCGGCTGAGCCATCCGGCGGAGAATCGTCGACTGTGGACAGCAAGGGCCCGTTCGTACTCACCGACCATCCCGACAAACCGAACTCACGCCACAACGGGGCCGGATAACCCAGTTGCACCTTGACCGCGCAACCGCGGCCGGTGACCGCCGTCGCGCGCAGCGCACGCAGAGCGGGCCGGAACTCGATTCGCTGCGCCAACAGCGGTGGCACGGCGAGCACCACCCGGTCCGCTCGATACCGAGACCGCGCCCCGGATTCCGGATCACATTGCACCACCACGTCGCCGGCGCTCTGGTCGATCGCGCACACCGGCTGCCCCAACCGAACCCGTGCGCCGAGCCGTTCGGCGAGCGCCTGGCACAGCAGCTGCGCGCCGCCGTCGATCCGCCACTCCTGGGCCCCACCCTCGAAGGCGTTGAGATAGCGGACACCCCCACCGGACCGCAGATAGAAAGCCATGTGCAGGACGGAGATCGCGGCCGGATCGGCCGCCATCATCTCGCCGAGAAACAACGGGAAGAAAGTCCGCGCGTCCGGATGTCGGACCTCTTGGGCAAGCCAGCTTGCCACCGACAGGCGGTCGAGAGCGCCCGCGTGTGAGCTCTGCCACGGCGCATCCGGCCGGACGTCGGCCACGAGCTCGTCGAGCCGATCGAACATGCCACCGAGCGCAACCGCGTCCAGCGGGGGCATCCGACTGGCACTGGTGGTCCGGCGGCCCGACAGCAGGAAGGTGCTGTCCCCGATCATCGTGGCCGGAACCAGTCTGAGCCCGTGCTCGCCCACCAGTGCCAGCAGTTCGGTGTGCCGTGCACCGAGATACGCAGCGCCCCCATCGGCCATGACACCACCGGGCATCGAGACGCCGTGGATGCGACCACCCACCCGGTCCCGTGCCTCCAGCACGGTCACCTCCGCGCCCGCGGCCACCAGATCGAGCGCCGCCGTCAATCCCGCCAGACCAGCACCGACGACCAGAATGCGCATGCCGGCCGCTGTGGTCATTGCGCCACCGCGATCACTTTGGTGAACAACCCCTCCGCCGAGGGGCTTTCGCTGAAGTCGTCCCATGACAGCTCCACCCCGAAGTCCCGCGCGATCGCGCTGAGCACCCGGGTGGCCAACAGTGAATCACCACCGAGTTCGAAGAAGTCGGAGTGCGGACCCACCTCGCGGGTGTTGAGCACCCTACGGAAGATCTCGACGATATGATCTGCGCTCATCGCTCTGCTCCTTGGCTTCGGTGGTCCTCGGCGGCCCGCTGCGTTGCCGCTCGATCGACTTTTCCGCTCGTGGTGTACTTCATCGAGGTGACGAATGAGATTCTGCTGGGCACGAATTGGCTCGGCAGGCGCTGACGTAGGTAGTGCTTGAGCTCACCCGAGGTGGTCGGCGCGACCGCGACCACGTACGCCGCCAACGAGGTGCGGCCCAGTACCCGTTCACCGACCACGACCGCGCCTCCGACAGCGGGGTGCGTGATCAACTGCGTCTCGATCTCGGCCGGATGTACCCGCACACCAGAGACTTTCACCTGTTCGTCGATGCGGCCGCGCGGATACAGCAGACCGTTCTCCCCGCGGGCGACCAGATCCCCGGTGCGGAACCACCGTTGCGGTCCGCAGTCGTGATCGGCGAGCGGGAATGCCGCCGCGGTGAGTTCCGGAGACCCGAGGTAGCCGTCTGCCAGGCTGGGGCCCGCCACCAGCAGCTCACCTTCGTCGGTGACATGGTCGCGCACATGCGGCAGCCTGCGGCCGAGCGGCGCCTCGGCAGCCTCGGCCGCGACTTCCGGCTCGGTCCCGGGACCAGCCAGCTGGACGGCATGGGTGATCATGGTCGTCTCGGTGCAACCGTAGGTGTTCAGCAGTGTGACGTGACCGATGCCGAGTTCGCGCCACTGCCGCAGCCGGGTCGGATCAACCCGCTCGCCGCCGATCACGATCAGCCGGACGCAGGCCGGTAACGTCGCATGTTCTTCGTGTAGGAAGAACACCAGCTCGTGCCAGAATGCCGTCGGCAGGTCGAGCACGGTGATACCGAGCTCGGCCAGCATGCGCACGAAGGCAGGGAATGAACCGGAGTGCGCGATATCGTCGAAAACCAGTGCTGCGCCGGATGTCAGTGCGGGCAGTATCTCCTCCAGGCAGGTGTCCCAGCCCAGCGAGGCGAATTGGAGCACGCGGTCGTCAGGCGTGAGATCGAAGAGCCGGCGCAACGCCCGCACCGTGACCGACAGCGCATCACGTGATACGACGACCGGTTTCGGCACTCCGGTCGAACCCGAGGTGCAGAGCACGTAGGCCGCGTCAGCCGGCCGACACCTCGGCTGTGGTGATTCGGTATCGGCTGCCGCCATGTTCTTGTCGAGCGTCTTGACGGGCAGCTCCGCCGTTCCGCACATGCCGGGGACGGTGGCATACAGATGACCGATACCGAGCACCGCGGCCAGACTCTGTATCCGGGCATCCGGGAGGGCGGCTGCGATCGGGCTGTACGCTGCGCCGGCCTGCAATATCCCGATCAGGTGCTCCACCATCGCGGGCGTATGGGTGACCAGGGCGCCGACGGGACGCGACGAACTCCCCGCTCCACCGGCGCGATAGCACATTGCCGTCTCCCGAATGCGTTCTGCGAGTGCGTGGTAGCTGATCGCCCTCCCGTTGTGCAGGACGGCGATGCGATCCGGCCAGTCACGGGCCGCGGCGGCGAAGTCATCGACCACGTCGCCGTACGTGGTCGATGAACTTGTCATGGTGACCGCTCCGATCGGATTCATGGCACTGCTCCCGATTCACTCGACCGTCACGGATTTGGCGAGATTCCGTGGCTTGTCCACGTCGTGACCCAAGGCCAGCGCCATCGTGCGGGCCAGTATCTGTAGCGGTACCGTCGCCGCGATCGGGCCCCACGGCGCGGCGGGATCATCGATGACCGGTATGGCGCCACCAGCGCCCCCGACCGTGATGACATGACCACCGCGGGCTCGAACCTCCGCGACGTTACCGGCGAGCTTCGGGTCGCCGTTGTCGATGACGATCACGGGTGTGCCCACACCGACCAGAGCGAGCGGGCCGTGCTTGAGTTCTCCGGCCGGATAGTGCTCGGCCCACCTGTAGGTGAGTTCCTTGAGTTTGAGCGCACCTTCGGCCGCGTAGGGAAGCCCCAGGCCCCGTCCGATGAAGATGAATCCGGCCTCGGCTGCGAATTGGTCGACGAGCGGCGGGATGACGCATTTGGCGACCGCACTGGCGGCGGCCAGCTGGTCCGGCACGCGACGGAGATCGTCGACGAGCGCCGCAGCCGAGCGGGCCGACACCCGATTCATACCCACCAGAGCCGAGATCATCAGCGCCGCGGCGGAGATGATCTGGCAGATGAAAGTCTTGGTGGCGGCCACGCCGATCTCGGGTCCGGCCGAGCTTCCGATGACGGCGTCTGCCAGCCGGGCCAGCGTGGACTGCGGGTTGTTGGTGAGTGCGAGCACGGGCGAACGACCGACCGCGCAAGACTCCACCCCGCGCAACACATCGGCCGTCTCGCCGGACTGACTCATGGCCACAACCAGCTGCGCCGTATCCGGAACTTCTTTTGCCGCTTCGCTTCCTGCGACCGTGGTCGTGGGGATCCCGCCGAGCCGGCGCGCCAGGTTGGCGAGCACATTCCCGGCGTTCAGTGACGTCCCGCAGCCGATCACCCGCAGTCGCTCGAACGGCGGCAGGTTCAGCTGCTCCCAGATCGCCCCGTTGGCGATGCCGTCCGCGAGTTCGTCGAGCACCCGGGCCGCGGCTTCGGGTTGTTCGTCGATCTCCTTGGCCATGTAGTCGGCGTAGCCGTTCAACTCGACATCCCGGCCGCGCCACGGGCAGCGGGTGAGTGCCGGCGGCGGTATGACGATCCCACCGCGACGCCAACTGTCGGGGCGTGCGAGTTCGACGATATCGCCGTCACCGAGTACCCGGTATTCGTCGACCCAATCCGCGATTGCCGCAATATCGCTCGCGGCGAAGTCGCCTTCTGCCGTGTGTCCGACCACCAGCGGGGAACCCTTGGCGGCGACGATGATTCGGCCGCTGCCCTGCTCCAGCACCGCAAGTGCCCATGAGCCGTGCACCCGGCACAGTGCGTCCTGCAGCGCCTGGAGCAGATCAGTGCCGTGCCGCCGCTCGTCCTCGATCAGATGGCACAGAACTTCGCTGTCGACCGTGGTGACGAATGTGTGTCCGGCACCCACCAGTTCAGCTCGCAGGCTTGCCGCGTTCTCCACGATCCCGTTGTGCACCAAGCTGATCTGTCCGGCGCAGTCGACATGGGGGTGGGCGTTACCTTCGGTCACCGCACCATGGGTCGCCCACCGCGTATGGCCGATCCCGGCCCCGTCGAACCGGGGGCCCGCCCAATCGTCGAGCAGTGCCTCCAGGGCTCCGATCCGGCCGGTCGTTCGAAGTCGGGCGATATCGCCACCGGTCGTCCGCAGCGCCATGCCGACCGAGTCATATCCCCGGTACTCGAGCCGGCGCAGTCCCACCCGAAGATATTCGACGGCAGGGCCTTCCGTCCGGCATGCGATGATGCCGCACATCATCGGACCCCGCGGTCGGATTCGGCGCACCTCTGATCGTGTGCCACCAGCGACCATTCGGCGGCCTCCTGAGTTAATCCCCCAAACACCACTTCACTATCGGGTGCCGAAAGGCATTGGTACATGGACCATCAGAGCGAATTCCAGATTGAATCGCGGACTAGATCCCGGATTGGTACCCGGGGGGATCCTCGGGTACCAGCAGAGTGCGGGCGATCACCGCGGCCTGCGCCCGTGTGCTCACGCCGAGCTTGGTCAACAGGCTGTGCACGTGATTTTTGACGGTGTGGATGGCAATGCAGAGTTCTTCGGCAATCTGCCGATTCGCGAGACCCAGTTCCAGCATCCGCAAGATCTGGATCTCGCGAGCGGTCAGGACTAGTTCCTTGGACGCCGGCGGTCGCTGTGACGCCAGCGCCGACAGTCGGCGCAGGAGGATGGCCGAGACCCTCGGCGAACAAAGCGATTCTCCTGCAGCAACTTTGCGGATCAACTCGATGAGATCGTCGAGCGATTCGGTTCGGAGGTGATAGCCCGCCACGCCCGCCTCGGCGCAGGCGACGATCTCCGATTCGTCATCCTCCGAAACCCCCAGCACCACCACACGCAGGTGCGGGCCCAAGGCCAGCGCATGACGCAACAGCGTCGCGCTGTCCCGAGACGCCATGTTCAGCAGTATCACCCGCGGCAGTGTCGAGTCGAACGCAGCGACCAGCGACGGCAGATCCCAGGCCACTCCCGGTGCCACCGCACCGTGCGCGGCAAGGACGCCGTACAGGTAATCGCGGTACAGGGTGCAGTCGTCGACGATCAACACCCGCACGTCGTGAAGCAACGTCAGCCCGTCGGCCAATTCCTGGCGAGTCTCTGCCCACCGGCCGTTCGACGCCAGATCCCACCCGAGCGGCTCGTCACGGCGGACCGGAAATGATCTCGGGTTAGCTGATCGACGGCCGTTTCCCGACGAATGGCCGCGCGACGCCTCGGCGAGATCGTCGGCGACGTCGGCTGGCGCGATCGCTACGTGCGGTGTCGTAACGGTCAGATCACCGGTGCTGGACTCCATCTCACTGGCTCGACCTGTCGGGCGCCGGATAGGACATCCGACTCGGCACGACATGCTGCCTGGTCAATACCGCCGCTCGTGACATTTGTTGGACTATCAATGGTCCCACCCCCGTGGCCTTTGACTGCGTACAGGCCCCACACCTGCAATGGGCAGATTGTAGACATTTGCCATAATCACGGTCAACGTACACGTAAATAACGACCGAGCAAGACTTGCAAGTGCAAATAGTCTCGCCGGGGCGACCGCGTTGACGTAAGCCACCGCCTAGCACATCCACCCAGCTAAGTACAGGTTCTCACGCATTCTGCCACTGCGGAGTGGCGGAATGCCTGGTCATAGTTTTAGTAAGTCGGCCTTCGGTTCAAAGGTCACCCACAGCGGTCCGCATTCCGCACGCTCAGGGCCACCAAATCGTCCATCGAACGAAATCCGAGGCTGCGCGCAAGTGCGATCCAGACCCGACCACAGCGATCCGGACCAATACTACCTAGCTAGGCTAGTAAGTTTGCTGTGGCGGTGTGAAAGGCCCCCCGGGGGGCCGGCACCCCGATGCTCTCAGCCTAGGATCAGCCCCGACGTGGGCACGCCGGTACCCGCGGTGACGAGGACATGCTCGACGTTGTCGACCTGATTGACCGACGTTCCGCGAAGCTGGCGCACGCCCTCGGCGATCCCGTTCATCCCGTGGATGTAGGCCTCACCGAGCTGACCGCCATGGGTGTTGATCGGCAGTCGTCCGCCGAGTTCGATGGCGCCTCCGGCGATGAAATCCTTGGCCTCCCCCTTACCGCAGAAGCCCAGCTCCTCGAGCTGGATCAGCGTGTACGGGGTGAAGTGGTCATACAGGATCGCCGTCTGGATATCGGTCGGCGCCAGTCCGCTCTGCTCCCACAGTTGGCGGCCCACCAGACCCATCTCGGGCAGCCCGAGCTCATCGCGGTAATAGGAGTACATGGTGAACTGATCGGCACCCGCGCCCTGAGCGGCGGCCTCGATGATCGCGGGCCGATGCTTGAGATCCTTGGCCCGCTCGGGGGTGGTCACGACGATGGCCACGCCGCCGTCGGTTTCCTGGCAGCAATCCAGCAAACGCAGCGGTTCGGCAATCCACCGCGAGTTCTGGTGGTCCTCGATGGTGATCGGCTTGCCGTAGAAGTGCGCCTTGGGGTTGTTGGCTGCATGTTTACGGTCCGCCACCGACACGACACCGAAATCCGCACTGGTGGCGCCGTATTCGTGCATGTATCGCTGGGCGATCATCGCGACCGAGGCAGCGGGTGTGCTCAACCCGTGCGGGTAGGACCAGCTGTACTCCACACCGCGCGAGTCGGCATTGATCGTCAGGCCGGTCATCACCTGGCCGAAGCGGAACTCCGAGCGCTCGTTGAAGGCCCGATACGCCACCACGACTTCCGCGACCCCTGTAGCGACCGCGAGGGCCGCCTGCTGCACGGTTGCCGCGGCGGCGCCACCTCCGTAGCCGATCTGACTGAAGAACTTCAGCTCCCCGATTCCGGTCGACCGCGCGACGGCGGTCTCCAGGTTCGAGTCCATGGTGAAGGTCACGAGCCCGTCGACATCTGACGGTTCGAGGCCGGCGTCGGCCAAGGCGTCGAGGACCGCCTCGGCAGCCAGTCGCAGCTCGCTGCGGCCGGAGTTCTTGGAGAAGTCGGTGGCACCGATACCGGCGATCGCCGCCTTTCCGGACAACCCGGCCTTGCTCGACAGCGTCACTTGTCCCCCAATGTCAGCGTGGACGTGGCGATGACATGGTCGCCAAGGCTGTTGCTACCCACTACTTTCAGCGTCACCCGGTCGCCCTCGACCGCGGTCACCTCACCACGGAACGTGATGGTGTCATAGGCATACCAGGGCACACCGAGGCGCAGCTTGATCGACGTGACGATCGCGTTCGGACCGGCCCAGTCGGTGACATAGCGACCCACCAGACCGGTGTCGGTCAGGATGTTGACGAAGATGTCCTTGGACCCCTTGGCCTGCGCCTTGTCCCGGTCATGGTGCACGTCCTGGTAATCGCGGGTCGCGATGGCGGTCGACACGATGAACGTCGGGTCGCCATAGATCTGCAGTTCGGGCAGCTTGGTCCCGACCTCGGCCGTCACGCTCATGCTTGCGGCTCCCATGCATACAGCGACCAGGCCGGGCTGACTTCACTGTCCGGGAAGTCGAGATACGTGGCACGCACCGGCAATCCGATCTTCACCTGCTCGGGTTCGATTCCGCGCAGCTCGCCGAGCATGCGGACGCCCTCCTCGAGCTCGACCAGGGCGATGACGAACGGCAAGCTTCGGCCGGGCACCTTCGGCGCATGGTGCACGACGTAGCTGAACACCGATCCCTTACCGGAGGCGACGACATAATCCTCCGGCGCCTCCTTGTCGGCCCACACCGCAGGCACCGGCGGATGCTGCAGCGTGCCGTCCGGACGGCGCTGGATGCGTAACTCGTGCGCGTTGACACCGTCCCAGAAGAACTTGGTGTCCCGCGACGAGGACGGCCGCATCAGCTTGTCCGGATCGAGATCCTCGGGCAACGATGCGGTTTCGCCTGAATCTTCCTGGCCAGGCGTCGCTCTCGGCAGGAACTTCATGATGCGCCAGTCCATATCGGCGACTTCCTCGTCAGCCCCGTCTTCACGAGCAACGTGCCAGCGGATCTTCTGATTGATGAAGTAGCCCTCACCCAGCGCGGTCTGCTTGGGTCCGATGATGCTGACGATCTCGGCGCTCATGGCCACCTGCTCACCCGGCTTCAGGTAGCGGTGATAGGTCTGGTCGCAGTTGGTGGCGACCACGCCGACGTACCCGGCGTCGTCGAACAGTTTCATGGCCCGCGCCAGCGGATCGTCCTCCGAGCGCGCGCGTCCCAGCCCCATCATGGTCCACACCTGGATCATGGCGGGCGGCGCGACGATGCCGTCGTGCCCGGCCGCCCGCGCCGCGGCATCGTCGACGTAGATCGGGTTGGTGTCGCCGATCGCGTCGGTCCAGTGGTGAATCATGGGCTGGTTCACCGGATCCCGGCCCACCGTCGGCTCACCGCGTCCCGACGCGATGATGGCGTCGATACCGGCCTGCAGATCGCTCGTGCCGGTCACCGGGGAACCCTCGGCACCTTCAACCCGGACGCGGCGATCATCTCGCGCATCACCTCGTTGACCCCGCCGCCGAACGTGATGACCAGGTTTCGCTTGGTCATCTTGTCCAGCCAGTCCTGCAGATGAGCGGTGTCCGGATCGGCCGGGTTGCCGAATCGGCCGACGAGCTCCTCGGCCAGCCTGCCCACCTCTTGAATGCGTTCGGTGGAGAAGACCTTCGTCGCGGCGGCATCGGCGACGGCGATGGTCTCGCCGGATGCGGCGACCTGCCAGTTCAGCAGCTCGTTGATCCGCCAGATGGCCTTGATCTGACCGAGCAGGTGCTTCGCGTCATCGTGTTCGATCGGGGCCACACCGTCGGCGGCCGGCTTCTCGGCCCATGCCCGCACGTGTTCGTAGATCCCGGCGACCCGGCCGGCCGGACCGAGGCCGACTCGCTCGTGGTTGAGCTGGGTGGTGATCAGTTTCCAGCCGCCGTGCTCCTCACCGACCAGCATGTCGGCGGGTACCCGGACGTCGTTGTAGTAGGACGCGTTGGTGTGATGTGCGCCGTCGGACAAGATGATCGGGGTCCACGAATACCCCGGATCCTTGGTGTCGACGATGAGGATCGAGATGCCCTTGTGCTTGGCGGCTTCGGGATCGGTGCGGCAGGCCAGCCAGATGTAGTCGGCGTCGTGTGCGCCCGTCGTCCACATCTTCTGGCCGTTCACGATGTATTCGTCACCGTGGCGCACCGCGGTGGTGCGCAGCGACGCCAGGTCGGTGCCGGCATCCGGTTCTGAGTAACCGATCGCGAAATGTACGTCACCGGACAGGATTCCCGGCAGGAACTTATTCTTCTGTTCCTCGGTGCCCAGCACTTGCAGGGTCGGGCCGACGGTCTGCAGCGTCACCATCGGCAGCGGGATATCGGCGCGGTTCGCCTCGTTGATGAAGATCTGCTGCTCGATCGGGCCGAAGCCCAGGCCGCCGTACTCCTTGGGCCAGCCGACGCCGAGCTTGCCGTCCGTGCCCATCCGCTTGATCACCGCGCGGTAGGCCTCGTTGTGCCGGTCGCTCTCCATCGCCTGTGCTTCTTCGGGCGTAACGAGAGTTGAAAAGTATTCTCGCAGTTCGGATTGCAGCTTGCGCTGCTCCGGGGTCAGATCGATGTACATACTCTATTTCCCGTCGCTTCGCTCGTCCGGCCCCGTTTCCCGTCGCTTCGCTCGCCCATTCAGGCTCCCACCAGATCCAGGCGATACGTCGGACCCCCCAGCAGCCGGGTGAGGTCCTTGATCGAGGAGTAGTACCGATCCATCGGATAGGTGATGTCCATACCCATGCCGCCGTGCAGATGGTGGCTCAGACGCATGGCGGGCGGGGCCTGCGAGGTCAGCCAGTAGCCCAGGATGGCCAGATCTTCGGCGGCGTCCAGATCCTCTGCGAGCCGCCAAACCGCCGACGTGGACAGCAGATCGATGGTCCGCGAGGCGATATAGATCTCGGACAGCTGTGCGGCAACGGTCTGGAAGGTGGAGAGCGGTCGACCGAACTGCTCGCGGGTGGCCACGTAGTCGGCGGTCAACCGCAGCGCGCCCGCGACCAGACCGGCCGCGAACGCACCCGTCGTCGCCAGCGCCAGCTGGTTGACCCGTGCCACGGTGGCGCCCTCGAGGACGTCGGCCGCCGGCACTTCCACGTCGGTGAACGTCACGACATACTCGTCGGACGCGTTGGAGGTCGGCGTCTTGGTGAGCGCCACACCCGCGGCCGTCGGCGCGATGACGACCACCGCGCTGTCGGTGGTGACGAGCAGCCACTGCGCCGACTCGGCATACGGCACACCGATTTTGGTGCCGTTGAGCTTGTGTCCGTCTGCGGACCACGAAAGCACGGTCGAGGGGTGCTCCGGCAGCGACACGCCCTGCTCGTTCAGCGCCGCCGACAACACCGCCCCCTGGGCCACGCCCGCCAGGTATCGGTCCTGCTGCTCCGCCGAGGCGAGGTCGAGCAGGGGCACCAACCCGAGACCGAGGGTCGCCAACGCGGGGCTGATGGTGCCGTGCCGCCCGATCTCGGTCAGCGCGGTGGCCACCTCGAGCAGCCCGAGACCGTCACCACCGAGCCGCTCCGGCGTGGCCAGCGCGGTCACGCCACCGGAAACCAGTGCATCCCAACTATTGTCCCGATCGAGCACAGAGGTCACCACATCGGCGACAGCCTGCTGTTCCGGGTTTGGACTGAAATCCACCCGACTCCTCCTTGAGCCTATGCGGCCAGTGACAGACTGGTCACTTACCGGTGTAGTCGACCTGCCAATGCTTAATACCATTGAGCCAGCCGGACTTCAGCCGCTCGGGCTCGCCGATCGGCTTCAGGTCGGGCATATGGTCGGCGACCGCGTTGAAGATCAGGTTGATGGTCATCCGAGCCAGGTTGGCGCCGATGCAGTAGTGCGCGCCGGTGCCGCCGAACCCGACGTGCGGATTCGGGTCCCGAAGGATATTGAAGTCGTGAGGAGCGTCAAAAACCTCGTCGTCGAAGTTGGCCGAGCGGTAGGACATCACCACCCGTTCGCCCTTCTTGATCGCCACGCCGCCCAGTTCGGTGTCCTCGAGCGCGGTGCGCTGGAACGCCGACACCGGGGTGGCCCAGCGGACGATCTCGTCGGCAGCGGTACCGGGGCGCTCCTTCTTGTACAGCTCCCACTGCTCGGGGTGCTGCGAGAAGGCGATCATGCCGTGGGTGATGGAGTTTCGGGTGGTCTCGTTGCCCGCGACCGCGAGCATGACCACGAAGAAGCCGAACTCGTCGTCGGAGAGTTTCTCACCCTCGATATCGGCCTCGATGAGCTTGGTGACGATGTCCTCGGTCGGGTTCTTGGACCGTTCCTCGGCCATCTTCATGGCGTAGGTGATGAGTTCGAACGAGGACATCGCCGGGTCGACATCGGCGTACTCGGGATCCTCGCCGGCGGTCATCTCGTTGGACCAGCGGAAGAGTTTGTCGCGATCCTCTTGTGGCACACCGAGCAGACCGGCGATGGCCTGCAGCGGAAGTTCACACGACACCTGCTCGACGAAGTCGCCGGAGCCCTCAGCGGCCGCGGTCTGCGCGATCTTCTGGGCCCGCTCGGCGAGTTCGGCCTCCAAACGGCCGATCGCGCGCGGGGTGAAGCCGCGGGAGACAATCTTGCGCAGTCGGGTGTGCTGCGGGGCATCCATATTCAGCAGCACGGCCTTCTGCAGGTCGACCGCCTCGCGGGTCATCTCCTGCGGCCACACCGGGATGGCACCGTCGGGCGAGCTGCCGAAGATGTCGTTGCGCTTGGACACCTCTTTGACATCGGCATGCTTGGTGACGAGCCAGTAGCCCTTGTCGCCGAATCCGCCGGTACCACCGGGCACGTCCACCCAGTGGACGGGCTCGGATTTTCGAAGTTCCGCCAGCTCTTCCACGGGGAGGCGCTCCAGGTTGAGTGCCGCGTCGAGGAGATCGAAGTCGCTCGGGATGATGGATGGCATAGCTTTGCGCTCCTAAGAATGCAACGTGTTCTAGTGTCAGTAAAACATGCCTCCACCGCAGATGAAAGGCACGGGGGCATCGCGGCTTGTCAGACTAATGGAACGTGTTCTAGCCTGGCGACATGGGTAACCCTGTCATCGTCGAAGCCACCCGCAGCCCCATCGGCAAGCGCAACGGCTGGTTGTCCGGCCTGCATGCCACCGAACTTCTCGGCGCCGTGCAGCGGGCCGTGGTCGAGAAGGCCGGCATCGACGCAGGTGACGTCGAGCAGGTCATCGGCGGTTGCGTCACCCAGTATGGCGAGCAGTCCAACAACATCACCCGCGTGGGCTGGCTGACCGCCGGTCTGCCCGAACATGTCGGCGCCACGACCATCGACTGCCAGTGCGGCAGCGCCCAGCAGGCCAACCACCTGATCGCGGGCCTGATCGCCACCGGCGCGATCGACATCGGCATCGCCTGCGGTATCGAGGCGATGAGCCGGGTCGGGCTGGGGGCCAATGCCGGTCCCGACCGCAGCCTCATCCGCGCCGCGTCGTGGGATATCGACATGCCCAACCAGTTCGACGCCGCCGAGCGGATCGCCAAGCGCCGCGGCATCACCCGCGCCGATGTGGACGCCCTCGGGCTGGCGTCCCAAGCCAAGGCCAAGCAGGCCTGGGCCGAGGGCCGCTTCGATCGTGAGATCTCCCCGATCTCGGCGCCGGTCCTCGACGAGAACAAGCAGCCGACCGCCGAGTGGGCGCCGGTGTCGCGCGACCAAGGCCCGCGGGACACCACCCTGGAGGGGCTGGCCTCGTTGAAGCCGGTCATCGAGGGCGGTATCCACACCGCAGGCACGTCCTCGCAGATCTCCGACGGCGCCGCCGCGGTGCTGTGGATGGACAGCGATGTGGCAAAAGCCCATGGCCTGAAGCCCCGGGCCCGGATCATCGCGCAGGCCAACGTGGGCGCCGAGACCTACTACCACCTCGACGGGCCGGTCCAGTCCACCGCACGGGTGCTGGAGAAGGCCGGGATGAAGCTCGGCGATATCGACCTCGTGGAGATCAACGAGGCCTTCGCCTCGGTCGTATTGTCCTGGGCGCGGGTGCATGACGCCGATATGGACAAGGTCAACGTCAACGGCGGCGCGATCGCGCTGGGCCATCCGGTCGGTTCGACGGGTGCGCGGCTCATCACCACGGCGCTGCACGAGCTCGAGCGGACCGACAAGAGCACCGCGCTCATCACCATGTGCGCGGGTGGCGCCCTGTCCACCGGCACCATCATCGAGAGAATCTGAGCCCGTCGGTGTCACTCTCAGAAGCGGACCGTATCGCGGCGGCCCAGGCGTATATCGATGCCCTGGTGACACACCGCGCCGATGACGTGCCGTTCACACCGGACTGCATCCGGATCGAGATGGGCCTGAAGACCGGCCGTTCCGGAGATCACTTGCGGCGCAGCCTCAACCACGGTCCGCAGTTCAAAATCATCGAAGCGACGACGCCACCGGAGTTCACCGTCGACGGTGACCACGTCCGGGCGAAGTTCGACGTGCTGACCAAACCGCGACTGTTCGGCCGCCGGGTGAACTCGCATGTCGACGAGACCTTCCTGATCCCGGCGTCCGATCCCAGTGGTTCGGCGAAGATCCACCACATCCGCGCCGCACTGACACCGTTCATCAGCCGATAGGGTCCCCACCTCGATGTCCAAGCCTGCCAAGCAGTCGCGTCCGCTGAGCCCCAAGCAGATCGAGTCGCTGAACTCGAAGGGCGTGGGCACCGCGATCAAATGGATGTCACGCGCTCAGACCTGGCTGTTCAAGAAGACCAACGGCCGCCTGGGCGACAAATTCCTGCACGGCGCCGAGGTCGGCATCCTCACCACGACCGGCCGCAAATCCGGTGAACTCCGCGACAGCCCGCTGCTGTACCTCCAGGAGGGCGAGCGCATCGTCCTGGTCGCGTCGCAGGGTGGTCGCGACACCGACCCCATGTGGTACCTGAACCTGCGGGCCAACCCGAAGGTGTCGTTCCAGACCAAGCACGAAACGCTGACGCTGACCGCACGTGACGCCACGGACGCCGAGCGCGACGAGTACTGGCCCAAGCTCGACGCCATGTACGCCGACTTCGCGAACTACCGCTCCTACACCGAGCGCAAGATCCCGATCGTCATCTGCGATCCCGCGTAAGCGGGCCCCCGTCGCGCCACGGCGCCGGGGGCCGAGCAGGCGCCCAGGTTCCTAGGCGCCGAACACCGGCAGCGGTGTGCGCGACTTGGCCAGCAGGTCGCTGACCACCGGGCCCAGTTCTGCCGGATCCCATCGTGCGCCCTTGTCGATCTCGGCGCCGCGGGCCCAGCCCTCGGCGACCCGGATGATGCCGCCCTCGACCTCGAACACCCGGCCGGTGACGCCCTTGGCCTCGACACTGCCCAGCCACACCACCAGCGGTGAGATGTTCTCCGGGGCCATGGCGTCGAAATCGGCGCCCTGCGTGGACATCATGTCCGCGAACACGGTTTCGGTCATGCGCGTGCGCGCCGACGGGGCGATGGCGTTGACGCTGACGCCGTAACGGCCCATCTCCGCGGCGGCCACCAGGGTCAGCGCAGCGATACCCGCCTTGGACGCGCTGTAGTTGGCCTGCCCGACACTGCCCTGCAGACCAGCGCCCGAGCTGGTGTTGATGATGCGGGCGTCGACGGTGTTGCCGGCCTTGGACTGGGCACGCCAGTAGGCCGCGGCGTGCTTCATGGTGGCGAAGTGGCCCTTGAGATGGACGGCCGTGACGGCGTCGAATTCCTCTTCCGAGGTGTTGGCGAACATCCGGTCCCGCACGATGCCGGCGTTGTTGACCAGCACGTCGAGCCCCCCGAACGCGTCGACCGCGGTCTGGATGAGCCCCTCGGCCTGTGCCCAGTCCGCAACGTTCGCGCCGCTGGTGACGGCTTCGCCTCCGGCAGCGACGATCTCGTCGACGACGCTCTGTGCGGCGCTGCCGCCACCGGCGGGCGAACCGTCCAGCCCGACACCGATGTCGTTGACCACCACGCGCGCGCCTTCGGCGGCGAAGGCGAGCGCATGCGCCCGGCCGATCCCGCCACCGGCACCCGTCACGATGACCACGCGGCCGTCAAGCAAACCCATTGTTGTCTCTCCTTTATTTGATGTCGGCGGTCGTGGTGCTCAGGTAGTGCGGCGGCTCGCCACCGCCGTGCACCTGTAGCGCGGCACCACTGATGTAGGAAGCTGCTTCGGAAGCCAGAAATGCTGTTGCCCAACCGATATCGGCCGGCTTGGCGAGGCGGCCCAAGGGCACATTCTTGGAGATGGCCGCGATGGAGTCGGCGTCGCCGTAGAACAGCTCGGACTGTTCGGTCTCCACCATGCCGACCACCACCGAGTTGACCCGCACCTTGGGCGCCCATTCCACGGCCAGGGTGGAGGTGAGGTTGTCGATGCCCGCCTTGGCCGCCCCGTAGGCCGCGGTGCCCGGTGTCGGCCGGTGCCCACTGACGCTGGAGATGTTGACGATCGAACCGCCGGTGTCCTGGGTCTGCATCACGGCGTTGGCGTGAGTCGATACCGACAGCGCCCCGATCAGATTGAGTTCGATGATCTTGGTGCTGAACTTCGCCGAGGCGTCGGCGGCGAGCACATAGGGCGAGCCACCGGCGTTGTTGACCACCACATCCAGACGGCCGTGGGCAGTGACGATCGCGTCGACGAGGGCCTTCACCGAAGCGTCGTCGCGGATATCGCACGAATGGAACTCATAGGGCGAACCCTGCACCGGGCGGCGCGCACACGTCACGACGGTGGCCCCCTGAGCCGCGAACACCGCACTGATCCCGGCGCCGACCCCACGCACCCCGCCGGTCACCAGGACCACCCGGCCCGCGAGTTGCAGATTGATTCCAGCCGCGTCAGTCACTGTGCTAGCGTACCAAGCAAGTGCTTGCTTAGGTAGCGACCCCTCCAGGAAGTGACTGATGACCATCACCACCGCGACAGTCGAACCGGGCATCGTCTCGGTCACCGTCAACTACCCACCGGTCAATGCCATCCCGTCCCGCGGATGGTTCGAGCTCGGCGATGCCATCACCGCCGCCGGCCGTGACCGCAGCACCCACGTGGTGATCCTGCGGGCCGAAGGCCGCGGCTTCAACGCCGGCGTGGACATCAAAGAGATGCAGAACACCGAGGGTTTCACCGCGCTCATCGATGCCAACCGCGGCTGCTACCACGCATTCAAAGCCGTGTACGAATGCGAGGTGCCGGTGGTCGCGGCCGTCAACGGCTTCTGCGTCGGCGGCGGTATCGGGCTCGTCGGCAACGCCGATGTCATCGTCGCCTCCGATGACGCGAAGTTCGGCCTCCCCGAGGTGGAACGCGGCGCTCTGGGCGCAGCCACCCACCTGTCCCGCTTGGTCCCCCAGCATCTGATGCGCAGGCTGTTCTTCACCGCCGCCACCGTGGACGCGAACACCCTGCACCACTTCGGGTCCGTGCACGAGGTGGTGCCGCGCGCCGACCTCGACGAGTCCGCGCTGCGGGTCGCTCGCGATATCGCCAGCAAGGACACCCGGGTGATCCGCGCCGCCAAGGAAGCGCTGAATTTCATCGACGTACAGCCGGTCACCGCGCGCTACCGCATGGAGCAGGGCTTCACGTTCGAGCTGAACCTCGCCGGCGTCTCCGACGAGCACCGGGATGCGTTCGCGGGGACTTCGAAGGGCGAGAAGGCATGAGCGATAAGAGAACAACGCTGGACGAGGCCGTCTCGTCCATCGAGAGCGGGATGACCATCGGTATCGGTGGCTGGGGCTCGCGACGCAAGCCGATGGCCTTCATCCGAGCGCTGCTGCGCACCGATGTCACCGACCTGACCGTGGTCACCTACGGCGGACCGGATCTGGGTCTGTTGTGCTCGGCAGGCAAGGTCAAGCGCGTCTACTACGGCTTCGTGTCGCTGGACTCGCCGCCGTTCTACGATCCCTGGTTCGCCAAGGCCCGCACCACCGGCGCCATCGAGGCGCGCGAGATGGACGAGGGCATGCTGCGTTGTGGCCTGCAGGCCGCCGCACAACGCCTGCCGTTCCTGCCGATCCGGGCCGGACTGGGCAGCGACGTCCGCGCGTTCTGGGGTGACGAGCTCAAGACGGTGAAATCGCCCTATGACAACCAGGAACTCATCGCGATGCCGGCGCTGAATCTCGACGCGGCCTTCGTCCACATGAACCTCGGTGACGAGCGCGGCAATGCCGCCTACACCGGGATCGACCCGTACTTCGACGACCTGTTCCTGATGTCGGCCCAGAAGCGCTTCCTGAGCGTGGAGAAGGTGGTGTCCACCGAAGAACTGGTGAAGTCGGTGGTGCCACAGCAGCTACTGATCAACCGGATGATGGTCGACGTGGTGGTCGAAGCGCCCAACGGAGCGCATTTCACCACCAACGAACCCGACTACAAGCGCGACGAGAAGTTCCAGCGCCACTACGCCGAGGCCGCGGGCTCCGAGGAGACCTGGGCCGGGTTCGTGAAGACGTATCTGTCCGGCAGCGAGGCCGATTACCAAGCAGCGGTACGTAAGTTCGCCGAAGCGCAGAAGGAAGGGGCCAAGTGATGTCGGTGACCCGTGCCGAGGTGTGCGCCGTCGCGTGCGCCGAACTGTTCCGCGACGCCGGCGAGATCATGGTCTCGCCGATGACCACCATCGTCCAGATCGGGGCTCGGCTGGCGCGACTGACCTTCTCCCCCGACATCGTGCTGACCGACGGGGAGGCCCGCATCATCGCCGACACCCCGGCCATCGGTGCGCCGGCGGCCATCGAGGGCTGGATGCCCTTCGGCCGGGTCTTCGAGACCCTGGCTTGGGGGCGCCGCCATGTCGTGATGGGCGCCAACCAGATCGACCGGTACGGCAACCAGAACCTGTCCGCATTCGGGCCGATCCAGCACCCGACCCGACAGATGTTCGGGGTGCGCGGTGCGCCCGGCAACACCATCAACCACGCCACCAGCTACTTCGTGGGCAACCACTCCAAGAGGGTGTTCACCGATACCGTGGACATCGTGTCCGGGATCGGTTGGGACAAGATCGATCCCGACAATCCCGCCTACCGCTTCGCCAACATCTTCCGGGTGGTGACCAACCTGGGCGTCTTCGATTTCAACGGCCCCGATCACCAGTTCCGGGCGGTCTCACTGCACCCCGGGGTGGAGGCCGATCAGGTCGCCGAGAACACCTCCTTCGAGGTGCACGGCCTGTCCGAGGCCGCCACCACCCGGGTGCCGACCGGCGAAGAGCAGGAACTGCTGCACGAAGTCATAGACCCGAAGTCGTTGCGCGACAAAGAGGTCAAGGTCTAGCCATGAGCAATCTCGTCACACCGCTGACCGAACTGGTCGGCATTGAGCACCCCGTCGTGCAGACCGGGATGGGCTGGGTCGCGGGTGCCCGGCTGGTTGCGGCGACCTCCAACGCGGGCGGCCTGGGCATCCTCGCCTCGGCGACCATGACGCTCGCGGAACTGCAGACCGCGGTCACCAAGGTCAAGGCGACCACCGACAAACCGTTCGGCATCAATATCCGTGCCGACGCCGGCGACGCAAATGATCGCGTCGACCTCCTGATCCGCGAAGGAGTCAAAGTCGCCTCCTTCGCCCTGGCTCCCAAGCCGGACCTGATCGCCAGGCTCAAAGAAGCCGGCGTGGTGGTCATCCCCTCGGTCGGACTGGCCAAGCACGCCAAAAAGGTGGCGAGCTGGGGGGCCGACGCGGTCATCGTGCAGGGCGGTGAGGGCGGTGGCCACACCGGACCGATCGCCACCACGCTGCTGCTACCCTCGGTGCTCGACGCCGTCGCCGACACCGGCATGCCGGTGATCGCCGCGGGCGGGTTCTTCGACGGTCGCGGGCTGGCCGCCGCGTTGTCCTACGGTGCCGCCGGAGTCGCGATGGGTACCCGCTTCTTGCTGACCGCCGATTCGACGGTGCCCGACGCCGTGAAGCGGCGCTATCTGGAGGCGGCGCTGGACGGCACGGTGGTGTCCACCCGCGTCGACGGGATGCCACACCGGGTACTCCGCACCGGCCTGGTCGAGAAGCTCGAAAGTGGCTCACCAGTAAGAGGTTTGGCTGCCGCGGTGGCCAATGCCCAGAAGTTCAAGAAGATGTCCGGCATGACCTGGAAGTCGATGGTCACCGACGGTCTGGCCATGCGCCACGGCAAGGATTTGACCTGGTCCCAGGTGGTGATGGCGGCGAACACCCCGATGCTGCTCAAGGCCGGCCTGGTCGAGGGCAACACCGACGCCGGCGTGCTGGCCTCGGGTCAGGTGGCCGGCATCATCGACGACCTTCCGACCTGCGCGGAGCTGGTTCCGGCGATCGTCGCCGAGGCGATCGAGCATCTGGAGTCGGCCGCCAAATACATCCGGGCGTGACTCCGGCTGCGCTTGTCGCCGAAGTCAGCCGGAGCGCTGCACCCGCACCTTGATGTTCTTCATGATCGGCTGGTCGCTCTGCGTGCTGTAATCGCCGATGGCGCACAGCACGTTCATCTCCGGCATATAGCCGGCGGCGTTCCCTCGGGGAATGCTGTACGGAATGGCCTTGTACCGGCGTAGCGATCGCGTGCTCCCGTCACGTGCGGTGGCCACGATATCGACCTCGTCGAACTCCCGAATCCCCCGATCGGCCATGTCCTCGGCGTTCATGAAGACTAGCGTGCGCAAATTCTTCACACCGCGGTAGCGGTCATTGTCGGAGTAGACGGTGGTGTTCCACTGATCGTGCGACCGCAGTGTCGCAAGGACGAGGCTGTCGTCGGCGACACTGTCGTCGGGTAGCGGGGGCGACCAGAATTCGGCCTTGCCCGAAGGAGTCAGGAAGACGAGTTCGCGGGCCGGCTGCTTGATCCGGAACCCCAGCGGCAGGCGGACCCGCCGGTTGAAGTCCTCGAATCCGTCGAGCACCCTGGCCATCGTGTCGCGGATCCGGTCGTAATCCTCGACGTACCACTGCCACGGTGTGGCGCTGCCGGGCAGGGCTGCCGCGGCAATACCCGCGATGATGGCCGGCTCCGACATCAGCTCCGGGGATGCGGGCGTCTTCATTCCGCGCGACAGGTGCACCATGCTCATCGAATCCTCCACCGAGCAGGACTGCACGCCTGAGCGCTGGTGGTCCTTCTCGGTCCGGCCGAGGCAGGGCAGGATCAGGGCGCGGCGGCCGTGGACGACGTGGCTGCGGTTCAGTTTGGTACTGACCTGCACGGTGAGTTCGCATTTCCGGAGCCCGGCATAGGTGTATTCGGTGTCGGGTGCGGCGGCGGCGAAGTTGCCGCCCATACCCACGAACACCTTCAGCGCGCCGCTGTGCATGGCCTCGATGGTCCTGACGGTGTCCAGGCCGTGTGCGCGGGGCGGGTCGATCTTGCAGACCTCGGCCAGCCTGTCCAGGAAGTCCTCGGTGGGTCGGTGATCGATACCGCAGGTGCGGTTGCCCTGCACATTGCTGTGACCGCGCACCGGCGACGGCCCCGCGCCTTCCCGGCCCAGATTGCCCCGCAGCAGCAGCAGGTTGACGATTTCGCGGACGGTGTCGACGCCGTGTTCGTGCTGGGTGACACCCAGGCACCAGCTGATGATGCTGCGGTCGGCATCCCGGTAGATCTTTGCGGCACTGCGGATATCACGCTCGGTCACCCCGGATTTCCGCTCGATCTCGTCCCATGGGGTGGCTTCGACCACGCTGCGGTACTGCTCGAAACCGGCGGTGAAGCGTTCGATGAATTCGATGTCGAGCGCCTTGGGGTCGGTCTTCGACTGTTCCAGAACGACTTTGGCGATGCCACGGATCAGGGCCAGATCGCCACCGATCCTGGGTTGCAGGTTCAAGGTGCTGGTCTTGGTCGATCTGAAGGTCGCCATCCGCAGGAGGTCGTGCGGGATGATGGTCCTGGTGGCGCCGCCCTCGACGAGCGGGTTGATGTGCACGATCTGCGCGCCGCGGCGATAGGCCTCCGACAGCGCGGTCAACATCCGGGGCGCGTTGGACGCGGCGTTGACCCCGAGAATGAACAGGGCGTCGGCCGTCTCCCAGTCCGCGAGGTCCACGGTGCCCTTACCGGTGCCCAGCGCGGCCTGCATCGCGCGCCCGCTCGCCTCGTGACACATGTTCGAACAGTCCGGAAGATTGTTGGTCCCCAGCTCGCGGGCCATTAGCTGGTAGAGAAAAGTCGCTTCGTTCCCGAGTCGGCCCGAGGTGTAGTACGCGGCCTGATTCGGGTCGTCGAGATCGGCAAGGGCCCCGCCGACCAAGGCGAATGCCTCCGCCCAGCCGATCGGCTCATAGTGGTCGGTATCCGGGTTGTAGACCATCGGTTCGGTCAGCCGGCCCTGGTCTTCCAGCGCGAAGTCGCTCCAGCCCGCCAGCTCGGAGACCGTATGTGCGGCAAAGAACTCCGGACCGCAACGCTTGTGCGTCATCTCCCACGTGACGTGTTTGATGCCGTTCTCGCAAATGTCGAGCTTGAGGCCCTTGAGGTCATCGGGCCACGCACAGCCGGGGCAGTCGAACCCACCGTTCTCGTGATTCATCTTCATGATGGCCCGGGGTCCGTCGAACGGCTCACGTTCACGGGCCAGGAACTTGGTGACGCTGACGGCCGCTCCCCACCCGGCGGCCGGGTGGTGATACGGATGGAACTCCGGGCGGTGCCGGTCGCTGTCGTCGGTGCCTCGGTCGGTCATGATCTCAGTCTGCTCGACGTGAAGCGCCGACGCCTACCAACACCGATAACTCTCGACCCGCCCCGCACCGCTCAGCGGTACCAGTCCGGCAGGTCAACCGGCCGAAGATCGGTGGGGTCACCTGGCCGCGTCAGCGTCAGGACGGCGCGCACGATGGTGGGCCGCGACTGCAGTTCGTCGGCGATGGCGTTGAGCCGGGCGGCGACGTTGGATTCGGCCGCATCGCCGACCAGGTCCACGGCGGCCACCAGGTAGATCCGGTCCGCGCCTACCCATTCCATGTGCAGGTAGCTGACCCGCTCGACATCGTGGTGGTCGAGCAGACCTTGCAGCGCCGTGTTGCGGGCCAGCGGGGTGACGGCTTCACCCGTCAGGAAGTCCATGTTGCGACCGATGAGGAAGAGCGCGACCCCACCCAACAGGATGCCGACCAGGATGGAGCCGACGGCATCCCAGACCGCGTTCCCGGTGAGCTGATGGGCCAGGATGCCGGCGGAAGCGAGGACGATCCCGATCAACGCCGAGAGGTCTTCCGCGAACACCGACCGCAGCATCGGGTTCGACATGACCCGGACATAGCGCAGCGGGTGAATCCGGCGCTGTGCCGCACCGGATCTGGTCTGGTTCAAGGCCTGCAGGAACGAGGTGCCCTCCAGCACGAAAGACACCCCCAGCACCGCATACGCCCAGACATAGGACGTCGCTTCTGCCTCACCGCCCAGTGACTGCACCCCGTGCCAGATCGACACCGCGGCCCCGACACTGAACAGTCCGAAGGCCGCGAACATCGACCAGATGTAACCGGCCCGGCCGTAGCCGAGCCGGTGCTCGGCATCCGGCGGCTTCTCCGACCTGCGAGTCCCGATCAGCAGGAACACCTCGTTGCCGGTGTCGGCCCAGGAATGCGCCGCCTCGGCCAGCATCGACGCCGATCCGGTCACGCTCGCCACCGCTGTTTTGGCCACGGCGATAAGCACATTCGCACCGAGCGCGATGATGACGATCAGCAAGCTCTGGTTCTGCGCTGCGTCGTCCCCAGAATTGCCCATGCCTGCACCCTAGAGCGGCGAACCCGGGCGACGCAGGCCGCGACGTTCCGACCCGGCGATAAAGCCTTCTCTGGACAACTCGGTCAGCCGAGCTCGTAGCCCTCCCGCGAGACCTTGAAATAGTGGCCGGTGTAGGTGTCGCTGCAGGTGATCCCGGTGGTCTTGCTGTAGCAGACCAGGGTGCCGTCGGAGAGGGACGTCCCGTAGGCCAACGTCTGTTCGGGTGCGGGCATCGACTGGCCGTAGCAGGCGAAGCGGGCCGGCAGTGCCTGCTCCAGCCGCAATCTGCTACCCCAGTCGAGGTGGCAGTCGTCGGGCCGGGGCGGAGCAGTCCAGTACTTCTGCGCGATGGCACAGGTGACGGACACGGCTCCGTTGGGGTCGTGCCCCATGTAACAGGTGATATTGGACGAGGGCGACTGGAATGCCGCCTGTGCGGTTGCGGGAATCGCGAATGCCGCGACGGCAGTGGCCGCGGTGACGGCGACCGCCGCCTTGACGATGGTGTGCATCGCTGGTCCTTTGTCCGGGAGCCCCGAATGGGCTGTTGAGACAAAGAATGGGCGCGGCGCCTTGATGGAATCTTGGGGTGGAACCTTGGCGCCGCGCCCCTATTCGTGCCGGGTCAGAGACGTTCGATGATGGTGACGTTCGCCGTGCCGCCACCCTCACACATCGTCTGTAGCCCGTAGCGGCCGCCGGTGCGTTCCAACGTGTTCAGCATGGTGGCGAACAGTTTGGCTCCGGTGGCGCCGAGCGGATGACCGAGGGCGATGGCGCCGCCACTCGGGTTCACCTTCGCCGGGTCTACGCCGGTTTCTTTGATCCAGGCCTGAACCACCGGCGCGAACGCCTCGTTGATCTCGACGGTGTCGATGTCCTCGATCGACAGGCCGGTCTTCTCCAGGGCGTAATGGGTGGCCGGGATCGGGCCGGTGAGCATGTACACCGGATCGGCGCCCCGGGCACTGATGTGGTGGATACGGGCGCGTGGCTTGAGGCCGTGCGTCTTCACCGCATCTTCCGACGCGAGCAGTACAGCACTGGCACCATCCGAGATCTGGCTGGCCATCGCCGCGGTGAGGCGACCGCCCTCGACGAGGGTCTTGAGGCCGGCCATCTTCTCCAGCGAGGTGTCTCGCGGACCCTCATCGGTGACGAACCCGACGCCGTCGACCTGGACGCCGATGATCTCGTTCTCGAAGTACCCGGCGCGAATGGCTTCCTGCGCACGCTGGTGACTGGTGAGGGCGTACTGCTCCATATCCTCCCGCGAGAGGTTCCACTTCTCGGCGATCATCTCGGAGCCGCGGAACTGCGAGATCTCCTGGTCGCCGTACCGGTGCAGCCAGCTCTTGGACTCATTGGTGGGAGAGGTGAAACCGAACTGCTCGCCGACGATCATCGCGGAGCTGATCGGGATCTGGCTCATGTTCTGCATACCGCCGGCCACGATCACGTCCGCCGTGCCCGACATGATCGCCTGTGCGCCGAAGGAGATGGCCTGCTGGGACGAGCCGCACTGGCGGTCGACGGTCACGCCGGGCACCTCTTCGGGGTAGCCGGCGGCCAGCCATGACAGCCGGGCGATGTTGCCGGCCTGGCCTCCGATGGCATCCACGCAGCCGGCGATCACATCGTCGACCGCGCTGGGGTCCAGATCGGTGCGCTCGAAAAGCCCGCGCCAGGCGGCGGCACCCAGGTCGACCGGGTGCACTCCGGACAGCGATCCTCCACGCTTGCCGATCGCAGTGCGAACGGCATCGATGACGTACGCCTCAGCCATTACTGATCTCCTTCTTTCGTGATGCCGCCAAGAACGATGGCGAGGTACTGGCGGCCGACTTCCTCGGCCGTGAGAGGTCCTCCCGGTTGGTACCAGCGGACCGATACCCAGGTGGTGTCGCGGATGAAGCGGTAGACCAGGTCGACGTCGAGATCGGGCCGGAACGATCCGTCGGCGATGCCCTGGTTCAGCAGGTCCAGCCACATGTTGCGCTGTTCACGGTTACGTTTGTCGACGAAGGCGAACTGCGGCAGCGATGACAAGCGTTTGGCCTCGTCCTGATAGATGACGACCTGCGCGTGCCGGTGCTCGATGGCCTCGAAGGAGGTCAGGAACAGCCCCTTGAGGCGCTCCAGCGGGCTGGCCTCGGTGGCCGCAATCTGTTCATACTTGGCGAACAGCCAGTCCAGGAAGTCCCGCAGCACCTCTTCGACCATCTGTTCTTTGGACTTGAAGTGGTGGTACAGGCTGCCCGACAGGATGCCCGCGGAGTCGGCGATATCGCGGACGGTGGTCGCCTTCAGGCCGCGCTCCGCGAACATCGTGGCAGCGAGCTCGAGGAGCTCGTCACGCCTGCTCGCCGGCTGCCCGGGCGGTTCCGTCGCCATCATCGAAGCATAGCAACCAAGCGCTTGCTAGGTCGAATATGTGATAGATGACATGGGGTCCGCATCGAGTCCCTAGTCTTCATTCGGTGGAGCACGATCCAAGCAGACTCGAAGTCAGTACAAGTCCGCCTGGTCAGCGACTGCCAGTTCGTAAGCGACTGACGCGCCGCACCAAGATCGTCCTAGCCGCAGACCTTGCGATCCTGATAATCGCGCTGGCGATATCCCTGGCTTGGATCGCCTTACGGCAGGAAGAGTCGGCCGACCGCGCAGCGGGCATTGAAGCGACCGCGGAGACCACGTCGTCCACCCCGGAACCATCACCGCCATTCCAGTCGGCTCAAGGCATCACGTGGATCACGGCCGCTTGTGGCAGCCCAACGATGCTGGACGACAACCGAGCCAACACGCTACTTCCACAGTCCACCGACTGGGGCATCTGCATGGGAACGCCGGGGGCTCTGCCAGTGCTTGCCGGGGTGTACGACCAGAGTTCCAAGTTGAAAGACGACCTGGCGGCATTGAGCCCTCACTACCACCACGCGGTGCGTACTGACGACACGGGCATGTCGTGGATTTTCGTGACAGAAGGTGACGCGTCCACCCTTGCTGGACTCGACCGGTACGGATTTCGCATCGATTGACATCGGCCCTTTTGACGCGCAGCCTCGCTCGCGAACAGAGGTAATCTGTCTGTAGCTAAGGGGGAGCGATGATTGTTGATCCAGATCTGCTACGTATGGGGGCTGCGTTCTCGCAGAGCGCCGGGACTATCGCACAGAGGGGTGCCGCCAAGCTCAGTGAGGCAGCAATCCCATCGCATATATTCGGCGATCTCGATGCGGCGCGAGATTTTTATCGCGAGCTCTCCAACACCCACGAAGCCCACGTGAACACTTTGCAGAGCTTCCGCCAAGAGTTTGATTCACTCGCCGACCGTGCTGTCACCGCGGCGACAGCGTTTTCTACTCAGGACGACACGGGCGCATCCTCGATAGACAGCGCCGCGAACCTCCTTTAGTTTCGTGCCTTTACAACTAAAACACCTGAACGTCGGGGAGCTGATCGGCGCAGCAGGTGGTGACCCGTGGCAGCTGGACAGGGCACTTGACGGCGGCTCCCCCGGCGAGATCAGCGAACTCGCGTCCGCTTTCTATGAAGCGGGTGTGTGCACAAGGGAAACCAGCGAGGAGTTCAACACAGCCAAGCAGAGGTTTGAGTCAGCGTGGGATCGTCAGGACGGCGGAGCGCACCCGATCAATGATTCAGCCGAAGTGCAACGCGCGACTGACTCGCTTCACCTCACCAAGGAACAGATGTCGAGAATAGGCGTTGAGCTGCAAACTATCTCGGCTGCACTGTCGGAAAGCCAGAGAAGCGGGAAGGTCTCCATAAGTAACCTAGAAGCTAGGCTGGAACAACTCGACGACCAAATCGATGCGAGAATCGCGGTAGCCGCGGCCGACGGCCGTACTGCGGATTGGTCAGATCTGAAGGCAGCCGCAATCGATGCCACCGCCAATTCGCTACATGAGATGCAAGCCATTCACGATGCCTACGGAAGTGCACTGGACAAAGCCACCCAAGCCATGTCGGCAGACGGTTATCACGCAGATCCCACGTCAGACATCGATGGACAGGGCGAGGAACGGAATTATGGGCAGGCGGAAGCACAGAAGTACGGCGAAGCGGAACGCGCCGCAGACCAGGAATTGGTGAACTCTCCTGGCGGCTGGACACCTGAAAAACAGGCCGCAGCAGGTCGATTGCGCGACTACGCCACCATCAATGATCCAACGTCCAGCGTTGACGAAACACGTTACGCAGGGGAACGACTGAACGACTACGAAACCTCACGTTCAACGGGCCCACTGCCGATCGATCCCGTTCTCGGCGGCGACGCGCGCACCCGCGCCCAACGACGACTTGAGATGCAGCAGAAACTTGAACAAGGCTTGCTGGGTTCGGCCGGCATGACACCAGATCAAGCCACCGAACTCTTGGACAGTTCGGAAAGGCAAGCGCGCGAACTGGTCATCACCCGCGTGCAAGAACAACTCCAACAGGCAGGTATGTCGCCGCAAGGAGCTGCCCAAGTCGCTACGGAAATGTCGCATGGAATCATTCCCAAAGAATTGGTCGAGGGTGCGTCCGCGGCGGGTAAGCCGATATCCGGACTCAAAGAGGCATTTGACCGCACTGGCGAATCGCTGCCGACAGGTAGCCATTGGAACGAATCAGTGGTCACCTACTCAGCTCACGATGTAGAAGCCCTGAAAGCCGTTGGCAGCAAGCTCGGCGTTGCAGGCAATCTGATTGACCTGGGTGTCGGGCTGTACGACATCCAGCACGGTGTCCCCGTGGGGCAGGTTGCTGCAAAGACCGGCGGAGGGATGGCCGGCGCCTGGGCGTTGGGCGCCCTGGGTGCAGAAATAGGTGCACCCGCCGGCCCGCCTGGTGTCTTTATCGGATCTGTCACCTTGGGCACGATTGGCGCCATTTACGGCGAGGACGCCGGCGATCAGCTCTACAACTGGCTGGCCGGCAAATGACAAGTGACGTCAGTCTCGTCGTCGCGTTTGTCGGCATGGCTGCAATGGCACTAGCGCCGCGCGGCAACCTCTCCGCAGGACGGCTCCTCTACTGGGCGGGAGCACTGATCACCTGCGTCGCGTCGTATTTCGTCGCCGCACCACAGGGCTGGAAGTCAGCCACTGGCGCTGCCGTATTCGTCTTCGGCGCAGTCACCTTCATCGCCTACGCGTACACGCCCTTTCTCAAGATCAAAGGCCGTCGCGCATCGTTCTACAGCGACCGTCCGCAGCCTTATGGCGCAGCTGTCACGGCCGCCAAGTCCTGGTGGAGGGCGCTGGTGGCCCTGATCAT
The DNA here is from genome assembly GCF_025822555.1 of Mycobacterium hackensackense. Classification (NCBI taxonomy): domain Bacteria; kingdom Bacillati; phylum Actinomycetota; class Actinomycetes; order Mycobacteriales; family Mycobacteriaceae; genus Mycobacterium; species Mycobacterium hackensackense. Next base: position 1,670,136 of record NZ_JACKUC010000030.1, on the reverse strand, counting down.
CCTCATGTTCGGCGTCCTGCCCTACCTCACCGGAGAGGGCAATCCTTGGTTGGCTGCCGGGGCGCCCGTCGCCATCATCGTCATCGGTGCGATCTTCGGCCATCGAGACGCAGTACTCGATGCGGGAATCGCGTCAGGACAACGCCTTCAGCTCGTCCTTGCCGCCGTCGTCACCGTGGGCGTTTTCGCCGTTGCCTACTTTTGTGGTTACTACGGAAGCCGACACTGGGCCTCAACTCATCGAGACCACGGCCGACACACTCGGTAGTAGGTCCCCACTCAGGCCGCTGTCGCGCCCGCCGCCGCACCGGTCACCGTGACACTCACCGCGGTCGCACCGTCATCCGCGGCAATGACGAGCTTCGCGTCATTGGCAGCCGAGACGACGTGCCCGCCGACGACGCTCACCTGGTAGCCGTTCGGGAACTGCACCGCCGGGACCGAGATTGTCGTCTGCGCGCCGGCCGCGAAGGTGCCCGAGCCATCGGCTTTGGCCGTGGAGTAGCTGAACGCGAAAGTGCCGTCGGCGTAGGACCATGACTTCGGGGTGCCCGAGACCGCCTGCGGGTAGGGCGCGGACAGGATGCCCAAGTTGCCGGTGTTGACGTTGTCACCGGTCGGCGGCAGCGCCGGGTCGTAGACGAGCGCCTCACCGTCATGCGTTCCACTGGTGGTGATATCACCCTTGCCGGTGTAGGCCCACACCGACCAGCTCATCAGGTAGCTGTCGCCGGCTCGCATCTGTTTGGTCAGATCACCCTTTGCGCTGGTGGCCCCGAACTCGTTCATGAAGGCCGGGATCCCGTGTTGAGCCGCGTAGTTGTGGGCACCCCGGGCCAGCGCCTTGGCGATGTACCCGCACAGCGCGGACAGGCTCGACCCTCCGCAGTAATCATGAAATGCCAGAACGGTATTCGGGTCGCTCACGGTGCCGAGGCTGGTGGGGAACCCGAGGATGTCCAGTATTTCGGACACCGCTGGATTGGCCGGCTCGATATACACCGGAGTGGTCGGGTCGACGGCCCGGATCGCCGAGATGACCTGGTTGTAGAACGGGGTCAACTGCTGGTATCCAAAGAACGGGCTTCCGAGCAGGGTTGGCAGCCAGGAGAATCCAGGGAACGGCTCGTTCATGATGTCGTAGCCGATCACGGCGGTGTTGCCGGAAAAATAGCTCGCGACGTTCTCCCACATCTGCGCGTAGGCATCCTGCAGACCCAGCCCCGTCGGTGACTCGGCGTTGTTCCAGAACTGGGTCCAGGCATGGTTCATCGCGAGATTCAGGTAGTAGCTGCCCGGAAAGCCGAAGTTCTGGTTGGGCAGTCCACCGGTCTGTGTCGCCCATTCCGGGGCGCCCTCCCCGGCGAAGGTGCTGCTGTAGAGATCCTGGTGCATGTCGAGCAGGGTGTAGATGCCGTGGTCGGCCAGCATCTGCACCGTCTGCGACAGCGACGCCAGGTACTCCGTGTCGTAGACACCGGGCCGAGGCTCGACCGCCGCCCAGATGACGCCGAGGCGTACCACGTTGAACCCGTTTGCCGCGAGGAACTGCGCGTCGTCCTCGCTGAAACCGCTGGCGGCCGGCTCAAAGGGTGCCAGCTTGTAGACCTCGTTGACGCCGTGCAGGATGACGACCTGCCCATCGCTGTTGGTGATCCACGTCCCCGTGATGGACAAGCCGGTACCGCCCGCGGTGACCGCGACGGTGCCGGAGGCACCGAAATGTCCTACCTCACCGTGTGTTCCGAGCAGACCTGCATTTCCACCGGCCCCACCGAGTGCGGGCAGACCGGTCGGGTCACCCCCGACACCGCTGTCGCCGGCGTCGCCACCGTCGCCGCCGCTGCCCAGCAACCGCGCGCCGTCGCCACCGTTTCCGCCACGACCGCCGTCCACGCCGTCGCCGCCCTGCCCCCCAGCCCCACCGATCCCGAACAGCAGTCCGGCCCCGTCACCGCCCGCACCGCCGGCGCCACCGGTGGTTGCCGCCCCACCCTGGCCGCCGCCACCACCGATCCCCATCAGCTGGCCACCGGTCCCCCCTTGGCCACCTGCCGCCCCGGCTCCGCCCGCTCCGCCCATGCCGCCGTCGCCGACCAACCCAGCCCTGCCACCCGCGCCACCGGCCTGCCCGGCCACGGTGCTGGTCCAGCCGGCGCCGCCATCGCCGAACAGCCAGCCGCCGGCACCACCGTCGGGGTGTTCGGCGGTCCCCGCCGCTCCGTCACCGATCACATACGATCCGGCCAGTCTGTTGATGGTGCCGTTGACCTGGTACCCGAGTTCGGTGCCGATCCAGGCTTCGGCCACGGTGTGCACCGGCGTGTAGACGAAGTGCTGGAACAATCCGGCCGGCGACTTGGGAATCGGGCCGGTGGCGACGACCTGCACCGCGTGCACGGCGGCCGCCGTGACGGTGCTGACACCGTTGATGATCACCCGGACCTCGCGCGCGACACCGGCGACGACCGACTGGATCAGTCCGACGACCGCGGGCGCCTTGGGCGTCGCGGTAGCGCCGGCCGCCGCGAGCGGAGCCGCATAGGCGGACACCTTCTGGGCCACAGACTCTTTGGCGGCAGGTGCAGCGGTCACCGCGACCGTGGCCGAGGCCGCTTTCGTCGCCGACTCGGAGGTCGGGGTGGCCGCCGGGGTCACCGTCGGGATTGCGGTCGCCACTGCCGCGCGGCGCCGGTGCGCGGGCTTTTCCGCGGGGGGCTCCGGGTCGGCGGTGGTGCCTGCCGTGGTGGTCGCCGACTCGCGAGTCGCGGTGACGCGGGTCTTCTTCTTGCGCTTGGTGGTCGCGGCAGGCTTGGCCGAATTCTCTTCGGCGGCTTCCTCGGTGGGCGCCTTGGTCTCAGCGGGTTCGTGCGTGGTGGGTTTCGGCTCGTTGGTGCTCGCCGAGGACGTGCCGGCGTCCGAACCGGACGGGGTGTCGGCCGCAGCCACGCCCGCGCCTGCGAGCATGGCCGCCGAGACACCCGCCGTCACGAGGCCCGCACCCATCCACGCCGATAGCTGTTGCATGAAATCGGACGCTAACCCACAAATTCACAGAAATCTGCGGAATCGCCACCGGGTGGAGAAAGCTACGCGCGCTGGCTCGACACCGAGATGATCTCGCCGGTGAGGTAGCTGGAGTAGTCGCTGGCCAGGAAGGCGATGGTGGTGGCGATCTCCCACGGTTCGGCTGCCCGGCCGAAGGCCTCGTCGCCGGCGAGACGGTCGAGCAACTCCGCCGACGACGTCTTCTCCAGGAACTTGTGCCGGGCGATACTCGGGGACACCGCGTTGATGCGCACCCCGTACTCGACGGCTTCGATTGCACTGCAACGGGTCAGCGCCATCACGCCGGCCTTGGCGGCGGCATAGTGCGACTGCGAATGCTGGGCACGCCAGCCCAGCACACTGGCGTTGTTCACGATCACCCCGCCATGCTCAACCCCGCGGAAGTACCGCAGCGCGGCGCGGGTGGCCCGCATCACCGAGGTCAGCGTGACGTTGAGGACGCGGTCCCATTCGTCGTCGGTCATCTCGATGACCGGGGTCTGTCCGCCGAGGCCGGCGTTGTTCACCAACACGTCGATCCGCCCGGCCTTCTCCACGGCACCGGCGATCAAGGCGTCGACGGCGTCGGTGGAGGTGACGTCGCAGACCACGGAGTCCACCTTGCCCAGGCCCAGTCCAGCCAACTCCTCGCGGGTCTCGTTGAGGCGGCGTTCGTGGAAGTCGGAGATGACGACGTCGGCGCCCTCCAGCAGAGCCCGGCGCGCCGTCGTCGATCCGATTCCGGTGCCGGCGGCGGCGGTCACCAGGACCACCTTGCCCTTCAGAAGTCCATGTCCGTCAATCTCTTTGGGTACTGCTGAGAGGTCCGTCATCCTTTGGCTTCCCTGGGTAGGCCGAGCACCCGCTCGGCGATGATGTTGCGCTGGATCTCGTTGGAGCCGCCGTAGATGGTGTCCGAGCGCGAGAACAGGTACAGCCGCTGCCATTCGTCGAACTCACCATTGTCAAGGGTCAGTCCGGCGACACCCTGCACGTCCATGGCGATCTCGCCGAGCTCGCGATGCCAGTTGGCCCACAACAACTTCGACACATTGTCCTGGCCGGGCTGCTCAACATCCATGGTGGCCAGCGCGTAGGACCGCATGGCCTTCAGGCCGGTCCAGGACCGGGTGAGACGCTCTCGGATCAGCGGGTCGTCAGCCGCGCCGGTGCGCTTGGCCAGCTCGACGAGATTCGAATGCTCACGGGCGTAGCGAATCTGCTGCCCCAGGGTGGACACGCCACGCTCGAAGGTCAGGGTGCCCATGGCCACTCGCCACCCGTCGCCGGGCTGCCCGACGACCAGCGAGGCGTCGGTGCGGGCGTCGTCGAAGAACACCTCGTTGAACTCGGAGTCGCCGGTGAGCTGGATGATCGGACGGATCTCGACGCCGGGCTGCTGCAGCGGCACCAGCAGGTAGGACAGTCCGGCGTGCCGCTTGGAGCCCTTCTCGCTGCGGGCCACCACGAAGCACCATTGCGCCCAGTGCGCCAGTGAGGTCCACACCTTCTGGCCATTGATCACCCACTCGTCGCCCACAAGTTCGGCCGACGTCGACACGTTGGCCAGGTCACTGCCGGCGCCGGGTTCGGAGTAACCCTGGCTCCAGAGTTCGGTGACGTCGAGGATCTTGGGCAGGAACCGTGCCTGCTGTTCAGGGGTGCCGAACGCGATCAGCGTGGGCCCGAGCAGTTCCTCACCGAAGTGGTTCACCTTGTCGGGGGCATCGGCCTTGGCGTACTCCTCGTAGAAGGCGACCCGGTGCGCGACGGTCAGACCGCGGCCGCCGTGTTCCTCGGGCCAGCCCAGGCAGGTCAGTCCTGCCGCGGCCAGATGCTGATTCCACGCCCGGCGTTCTTCGAATGCCTCGTGCTCGCGACCGGGGCCACCGAGGCCCTTCAGCGCCGCGTATTCGCCGACGAGATTATCGGCGAGCCATTGCCGGACCTCGGCCCGGAAGTCCTCGACCTCTATCACCCTTGTAGGCTAACCTACCAAGCACTTGCTTTGTTAGAGGAGCGTCAATGACGAGCGTGAAGCGGACCGTTCCAGCGGTGCTGGACCGGATTGCCGTACAGCTGTCCGAGCATGACGCCCTGGTCACGCCGGATAAACGCCTCACCTACGGGCAGCTGCGCACCGAAGTCCGCCAGGCCGCTGCGGCGATCGTCGACCTCGGTGTGGCCCCAGGTGACCCGGTGGCGATCTGGTCCCCCAACACGTGGCACTGGGTGGTCGCCGCGCTGGCCACCCACTACGCCGGCGCCGTCGTCGTGCCGCTGAACACGAGATACACCGCCAGCGAGGCCACCGACATCCTGGCCCGCACCGAGGCTCCCCTGCTGATCGCGGCCGGCAGATTCCTCGGCGCGGACCGCACCGAACAGCTCGACAGGGACGCGCTGCCGGCGCTGCGCCACATCGTGCGGGTGCCCATCGAGGAACAGGACGGAACCTGGGACGAGTTCGTGGCCCGCGGCACCGATCTGGCCGAGGTCGACGCACGGGCCGCCGCGGTGCAGCCCGACGATGTGTCCGACATTCTCTTCACCTCCGGCACCACCGGACGCAGCAAGGGTGTGCGGTGTGCACACCGGCAGTCGTTGGACGCGTCGGCCGCCTGGGCCGCGTGCGGTGAGGTCACCAGCGCCGACCGCTATCTGTGTATCAACCCGTTCTTCCACAACTTCGGGTTCAAGGCCGGCATCCTCGCCTGCCTGCAAACCGGCGCCACCCTCATTCCACAGCTGACCTTCGACCCGGAACTGGCGATGAAAACCGTTGCCGAGCAGAAGATCACCGTGCTGCCCGGACCGCCGACGATCTACCAGATGCTGCTGGACCACCCGAACCGCGACCGGTACGACCTGAACTCACTGCGGTTCGCGGTGACCGGCGCGGCGGTGGTGCCGGTGGTGCTCATCGAACGGATGCAGTCGGAGCTCGATATCGACATCGTGCTCACCGCCTACGGCCTCACCGAGGCCAGCGGATTCGGCACCATGTGCCGGGCCTACGACGACGCCGTCACCGTGGCCACCACGTGCGGTCGGCCGATCGCGGATTTCGAACTGCGCATCGACGACTCCGGCGAGGTGCTGCTGCGTGGCCCGAATGTGATGCTGGGCTACCTCGACGACCCGGAGGCCACCGCGGCCGCCATCGATTCCGACGGCTGGTTGCACACCGGCGATATCGGCACCGTGGACGACGCGGGCAATCTGACCATCACCGACCGGCTCAAGGACATGTACATCTGCGGCGGATTCAACGTGTACCCCGCCGAGATCGAGCAGGTGCTCGCCCGGCTGAACGGTATCGCCGATTCCGCGGTGATCGGGGTTCCCGACGACCGGCTCGGCGAAGTCGGCAAGGCATTCGTGGTGGTCAAGCCCGGAGCCCAGCTCGACGAGGCGGCGGTGATCGCCCATGCGCGTGAGCATCTGGCGAACTTCAAGGTGCCCCGTTCGGTGGTGTTCCTCGACGTTCTGCCGCGTAACCCAGGAGGCAAAGTGGTCAAACCACAGCTGCGAGAGATGATCTAATGGATCTGAAATTCGACGACGACAGCGAAGAGTTCCGCGCGGAGGTCCGCGAGTTTCTCGCTGCGCACCGGGATTCCTTCCCCACCAAGTCCTACGACACGCTCGAGGGTTTCGAGCAGCACCGACGCTGGGACAAGATCCTGTTCGACGCGGGACTGTCGGTGATCGCCTGGCCGAAGAAGTACGGCGGCCGCGACGCCACCCTGCTGCACTGGGTGGTGTTCGAGGAGGAGTACTTCCGCGCCGGCGCGCCCGGCCGGGCCAGCGCCAACGGCACCTCCATGCTGGCCCCCACCCTGTTCGCGCATGGCACGCCGGAACAGCTGGATCGTGTGCTGCCGAAAATGGCCAGTGGCGAGGAGATCTGGGCCCAAGCCTGGTCGGAGCCCGAGTCCGGCAGCGATCTGGCCTCCCTGCGGTCCACCGCCACCAAGGTCGACGGCGGCTGGAAGCTCAACGGGCAGAAGATCTGGAGCTCGCGGGCGCCGTTCGGCGAGCGCGGCTTCGGCCTGTTCCGGTCCGACCCGGAAGCACAACGGCACAAGGGCCTGACGTACTTCATGTTCGATCTGAAGGCCGAGGGCATCACCGTGCGACCCATCGCCCAGCTCGGCGGTGACACCGGCTTCGGCGAGATCTTCCTCGACGACGTGTTCGTGCCCGACGAGGACGTCATCGGCGGTGTCCACGACGGCTGGCGCGCGGCCATGAGCACGTCTAGCAATGAGCGCGGGATGTCGCTGCGCAGCCCGGCGCGCTTCCTCGCGCCCGCGGAACGACTTGTCGCGCAGTGGAAGTCCGATCCCGATCCGGTGTTCACCGACCGGGTGGCCGACGCGTGGATCAAGGCTCAGGCCTACCGGCTACACACCTTCGGCACCGTCACCCGGCTGGCCGGCGGCGGTGAGCTGGGTGCGGAGTCGTCGGTGACCAAGGTGTTCTGGTCCGAATTGGACGTCGCACTGCACCAGACCGCCCTCGACATGCAGGGCGCAGACGCCGAGATCGTGGACCACTGGACCGAGGGGCTGCTCTTCGCCCTCGGTGGCCCGATCTATGCGGGCACCAATGAGATCCAGCGCAACATCATTGCCGAGCGATTACTGGGCCTGCCGCGTGAGATTTCTGGGGGGAAGCCGAAGTGAACTTCGAGATCGACGATCAGCAGCGCGATTTCGCGTCCAGTATCGATGCCGCACTGAGTGCCGCCGATGTGCCCGCCGCCGTGCGCGCCTGGGCCGCCGGTGACACCGCCGCGGGTCGCAAGGTGTGGGCCCAGCTGGCCGACCTCGGGGTCACGGCGCTGGTGGTGCCGGAGAAGTTCGACGGCATCGACGCGCACCCGGTGGATCTGGTGGTCGCCCTGGAACGCCTCGGTTACTGGGCGGTCCCCGGACCGGTCACCGAATCCATTGCCGTGGCGCCGATTCTGCTCGCCGGCCTGGAGGAGTGGGGCGAGCGGTCCGCACAACTCGCGTCGGGCGAGCTGATCGCCACCGTCGCACTGCCGCCGTCGGTGCCGCGCGCGGTGAATGCCGACGTGGCCGGGCTGACCCTGCTGGCCACCGACGGGCAGGTCGCCGAGGCCGGTATCGACCTTCAGGGGGGCGCGGCTCACGAGTCCGTGGACCCGACCCGGACGCTGTTCGACGTCACCGCCGCCGGCCCGTCGCAGGCCGCGGACACCGCCCGCGCGTATGAGTTCGGCGTGCTGGCCACCGCTGCCCAGCTGGTCGGCGCGGGCCAGGCCATGCTCGACCAGTCCGTCGAGTACGCCAAGCAGCGCACCCAGTTCGGCCGGATCATCGGCTCCTATCAGGCGCTCAAACACAAGCTGGCCGACGTACACATCGCCGTCGAGCTGGCCCGCCCGCTGGTGTACGGCGCGGCGCTGGCCCTGGCCGAGGGTTCGCCGGACACCGCACGCGATATCAGCGCAGCCAAGGTGGCCGCGGCCGACGCCGCACTGCTGGCCGCACGCTCGTCGCTGCAGACCCACGGCGCCATCGGCTTCACCCAGGAACACGACCTGTCGCTGCTGCTGCTGCGGGTACAGGCGCTGCGCTCGGCCTGGGGCGATCCCACCCTGCACCGACGCCGACTGCTGGAGGCTTTGTAAGACCATGAGTGAAGAACGCGAACTGCTGCGCGACACCGTCGCCGCACTGGTCGAGAAGCACGCCGGCCCCGAAGCCGTACGCGCGGCGATGGCCTCCGAACAGGGCTATGACGCGTCGCTGTGGAAGCTGCTGTGCGAGCAGGTCGGCGCGGCCGCGCTGGTGGTTCCCGAAGAACTCGGCGGCGCCGGCGGCGAACTCGCCGACGCCGCGGTGGTGCTGGAGGAACTGGCCCGCAATCTGGTGCCCACGCCGCTGCTCGGTACCACGCTCGCCGAGCTGGCCTTGCTCGCCGTCGACGCGCCGGAGCATGAGGAAGCACTTACCGGGCTCCTTGAGGGCACCTCGATCGGCGCGGTGGTGTTCGACCCCGAGTTCGTGGTCAACGGCGATATCGCGGACGTGGTCATCGCGGCGGACGGAGAGCACCTGACACGCTGGGACACTTTCACCGCCCACGCCAAGCCCACCATGGACCTGACCCGTCGGCTGTCGGCGGTCACCCCCGGCGAGACGACCGTCCTCGGTGCCGATCCCGGCCTGGCCGATATCGCCGCCCTGCTGGTGGCGGCCGAGCAGATCGGTGCGGCGGCAAGGGCTCTCGACCTCACCGTGGCCTACACGAAGGACCGGGTGCAGTTCGGCCGCCCGATCGGTAGCTTCCAGGCGCTCAAGCACCGGATGTCCGACCTGTACGTGAAGGTGTCCGCCGCCCGGGCCGTCGTCAACGATGCGATCGCCGAACCGTCGCCCGTGTCCGCGGCGCTGGCTCGGGTGCTGGCCAGCGAGGCACTGTCCGCGGTGACCGCCGAGGCCGTCCAGATGCACGGCGGTATCGCGATCACCTGGGAGCACGACATCCAGCTGTATTTCAAGCGGGCGCACGGCAGCGCGCAGCTGCTGGGTCCCCCGCGCGACCATCTGCGCCGGCTCGAAGCAGAGGTGTTCTAGACCTGCTGTCCGCCGCGCACCACAGTGCGGATCAGCGGTACGCCCGGCCGGTAGGCCAGGTGGATGTACGACGGCGCGTCGAGGCAGACGAAGTCGGCGCGCTTCCCCGGCGCCAGCACTCCGATATCGTCGCGCCGCAGCGCCGCCGCGCCACCGGCGGTGGCCGCCCAGAGCGCCTCTGCGGGAGTGAACTTCATATCCCGGACCCCTACGGCGATGCAGAACGGCATGCTCGTGGTGAACGAGCTGCCGGGGTTGCAATCGGTGGCGATGGCCACCGTCACGCCGGCCTCGATCATCCGGCGGGCGTCCGGCCACGGCGCCCGCGTGCTGAATTCCGCGCCGGGTAGCAGCGTGGCGACCGTATCGCCGGCGGCCATCGCCTCGATATCCGCGTCGGTGACGAAGGTGCAGTGGTCCACCGAAGCGGCACCCATCTGCACCGCCATCTGGATCCCACCACTGGGACCGAGTTGACCGGCGTGCACCCGCAACTGCAGACCGGCCGCCCTGCCCGCCGTCAGGATGGCGCGCGACTCGTCGACGTCGAAAGCCCCGCGGTCACAGAACACATCGATCCAGCGGGCGTGCGGTGCGCAGGCCTGCAGCATCGGACCTGTCACCAGCTCGACATAGGCATCGCGGTTGTCGCGGTACTCCGCAGGGACCACGTGGGCACCGAGAAAGGTGGTCTCGCTGGTGAATTCGCGCGCGACGACCAGCGAGCGGCTCTCGTCGGCGACGTTGAGGCCGTACCCGCTCTTGGATTCGAAGGTCGTGACGCCGGCCGCCAGGAGCTCACCGGCCAGCCGGCTCACTCCCGCGGTCAGCGTCGCGGTGTCGGCCTGGCGGGTCGCCGCCACCGTTGTCGCGATTCCGCCCGCCGCGTACGGCAGACCAGCCATCCTGGCGGCGAATTCCGCCGAGCGCTCACCGGCGAACACCAGGTGCGCATGGCTGTCGACGAAACCGGGGATGACACCGACCCCGCCGCAGTCGACGCGCTGCGTCGCCGCGGGGGCATCGCCCCGGCGGCCGACCCAGGCGATGACCTCACCCTCGACGAGGATGGCGCCGTCGCTGATGACACCCAGCGCAGTTCCGTCGCCCTGCGCGGGGTCGTTGGTGACCAGTTCGGCGATCCCGTCATACAGGGTGCTCATAGGCACACCAGCAGGTCGTCGATCGCCGAACCCAATTCGGCGGCGGCGTCGACACGCAGATGCCTGCGCTCGGCCACCACGACCCGGCCGTCGATCACGACATCGGTGACATCGCCCGCCGTTGCCGCGAACACGATGTTCTCCGGAGTCGCGCCGCCACCTGCCGTGCGCACCGAATTCAGGTCCACGGCAACGAAATCCGCACGCGCGCCGACCTGGATCGAACCAGCATCGGTCCAGCCCAGTGTGTGTTGCCCACCGACAGTCGCGGCCTGTAACAACCTGGAAGCATCGATGATGCCGCGCTGCCTACGGGCCAGTCGCTCATCCAGTTCGACCGCCCGGGCCTCTTCGAACAGGTCGATCACGGCGTGGCTGTCCGAACCGAGGCTGAACAGTCCGCGGGTGCCGAGCAGTGCGGGCGCCGGACCGATCCCGTCGCCCAGATCCCGTTCGGTGGTAGGACAGAAGCACACCCCGGTGGCCGTGGCATCGAGGTCCGCGAGGTCATTGTCGGTGACATGGGTGGCGTGTACCGCGGTCGTGCGGGGGCCGAGCACGCCGGCATCCTTCAGCACGGCGGTCGGGGTACGCCCGTGCACTGACAGGCACTGCTCGACCTCGGCCTGCTGCTCGGACGAGTGCACGTGCAGCGGAGCGTGATTCGCGGCGGCCCAGTCGACCACCGCGGGCATGTGTTCGACCGGAACACCCCGCACCGAGTGCAGCGCCGCACCGATCAGCAGACCGCTCCGTCCGTGCGCCTGGGCACGCAGGGCTTCCACCCGTTCGGCCCACCCTTCGCCACTGCCGTCGCCGAAGCGCAGCTGCGGACCGTCCTGTAGTGGTGCGCCGTCGGGAGCCGAACTGAGATAGCAGGTGTCCAGCAGGGTCAGCCGCAGGCCGGCATCGGCTGCACCGTCGATCAGGGCGTGTCCCATCGCGTTCGGATCCCCATAGCGCCGGCCGCCGGTGTCGTGATGCAGGTAGTGGAATTCCCCGACAGAGGTGATCCCGGCGAGCGTCATCTCGGCGTAGACCGCCCGCGACAACGCCCGGTACCGGTCCGGGTCCAGCCGGTCGGCGGCCCGGTACATCAGGTCACGCCAGGTCCAGAACGATCCGCGGTCCCGCTGGGTGCCGGCCCGCAGCGCACGGTGAAACGCGTGTGAGTGCGCGTTTCCCATACCAGGGATCACCAAGCCGTACAGCCGATTCGGCACCCGGAGCGCCGGCGTTCCCGGTTGTACCGAACTGATCCGGCCGTTGTCGACGGTGATCACCACACCCGTGTCCACGGTGTCCCCGCCGAGCCAGGCGTGCTCACACCACCAGGTCTCGGTCACGACGAGATCCAGTCGGCCATCACATCGGCGAGCGCCTCCGCGCCCTCGTTGCAATCGTCCATCTCCGCGTGTTCGGCCGGCGAGTGCGAGACACCGGTCGGATTGCGTACGAACAACATTGCCGTGGGAACCTGAGCCGACAGGATGCCGGCGTCATGGCCGGCTGCGGTGGGCAGCACCGGGATTTCTCCGAGTCGGCCCAGGGCCTTCGTCAGGCGTGCCCGCGGACCTTCCGGGAATTCGACGATGGGCGTGATCGATTCGGCAACCACCTGCAGCCCGACCGAGTCGAGGGTGGCGTGCCGGTGGGCTTCGGCAGAGATCGCCTCGACCAGGGCCGTCAAGGTCGCCTCGTCTGCGGCCCTGGCGTCCAGCCAGGCGCGGATCTGCGACGGGATGGCATTGGCCCCGTTGGGGGATACCAGCACCTTACCGAAGGTCGCCACCGCCTGGTGGGCCTGCGCCTGCGCGCGGGCGGTGTGCACCGACGAGGCGAACGCCAGCATCGGATCGCGGCGATCGACCAGCCGGGTGGCGCCGGCATGGTTGGCCTCACCGTCGAACGTGAACTCCCACCGGCCGTGGGGCCAGATCGAGGACGCCACCGCGACGGGGGCGTCGATGAGGTCCAGCGCACGGCCCTGCTCGACGTGCAGTTCGACGAACACGCCGACCCGTTCGGCCAGGTGCCGGTCCGGCCCGAGCTGGTTCGGGTCACGTGCGGCCCGAACCAGGGCCTCCGCCAAGGTGATTCCGTCGATATCGCGCAGCCCACGGGCCCGGTCCGCGGTCAGTGCCCCGGTGGACAGTTGCGATCCGACACACGCCACCCCGAACCTGGCACCCTCCTCATCGGAGAATGCGGCCACCCCGACCGGGATGGCGGGCACCACACCGCGCTCCCGCACGATATCGATGGCGGCGAAGGCCGATACGACACCCAGCGGCCCGTCGAAGGCACCGCCGTCGGGCACCGAGTCCAGATGCGAGCCCGTCACGAACGCGTCGCGCGGGTCTCCCGACCATCCCGGCGGCATCCACCATGCCCACAGGTTGCCGTTGCGGTCCACCTCGACCTCCATGCCGCGGCGTTCCGCCTCACCCACGAACCATTCCCGCAACGTGAAATCCGCGTCGCTCCAGGCGAACCGGCGATAGCCGCCATTTGCCGGGTTACGGCCGACGTCGAGGATCGCCGGCCACAACGTATCGAAGGTGCTCGTCTGTCGGTTCGCTCCGCGAGCGTCGCTCACGCGTCCTCCCACATCGGAATACGGACCCCGCGGTCACGAGCCACCTCGGCCGCGTGCTCATAGCCGGCGTCGACGTGCCGGATGACGCCCATCCCGGGATCGTTGGTGAGCACCCTGGCCAGCTTCTGGGCGGCCAGGTCGGTACCGTCGGCGACACACACCTGCCCGGCATGGATGGATCGGCCCATACCCACCCCGCCACCGTGGTGGATCGACACCCAGGACGCACCGGATGCGGTGTTCACCAGCGCGTTGAGAAGCGGCCAGTCGGCGATCGCGTCGGAACCGTCGAGCATGGACTCGGTTTCTCGGTACGGCGAGGCGACCGAGCCGGAGTCCAGATGATCGCGCCCGATGACCAGCGGCGCGGACAGTTCACCGGAGGCGACCATCTCGTTGAACTTCAGACCGGCCCGGTGCCGCTCGCCATAGCCCAGCCAGCAGATGCGCGCAGGCAGTCCCTCGAAGGCCACCCGCTCGCCGGCCATGGTGATCCACCGGCGCAGATGGTCGTTCTCGGGGAACAGTTCCAATATGGCTCGGTCGGTCGCGGCGATATCGGCGGGATCACCCGACAACGCGGCCCAGCGGAACGGACCGAGGCCCTCTTCGAACTGCGGCCGGATATAGGCCGGCACGAAACCGGGAAAGTCGAACGCGCGCCCGTAACCCGCCTTTCTGGCCTCGTCACGGATCGAGTTCCCGTAGTCGAAGACCTCCGCGCCGCGGTCCATGAAACCGACCATGGCCTCGACATGCTTGGCCATCGAGAGTTCGGCCTGCTCGGTGAAGTAGGCGGGATCCTTGTCCGCCATCTTCTTCATATCCTCGATGTCGATACCGATGGGAAGGTAGGACAGCGGATCGTGGGCCGAGGTCTGATCGGTGACGATGTCGATCGGGGCCTCGCGTCGCAACAGTTCGGGGAACACCTCGGCGGCATTGCCGACAAGACCGATCGACAGCGCCCGCTTGGCATCCCGCGACTCGACGGCCAGCTTGAGCGCCTCGTCGATATCGGCCGCCTTGGTGTCCAGGTAGCGGTGCGCGATACGCCGGTCGATCCGGGTCTCGTCACAGTCCACGCAGATGGCCACCCCGTCGTTCATGGTGACCGCCAGCGGCTGGGCGCCACCCATGCCGCCCACCCCGGCGGTCAGGGTGATGGTGCCGGCCAGCGTGCCGCCGAACCGCTTGCGCGCGACGGCGCCGAAGGTTTCGAACGTGCCCTGCAGGATGCCCTGGGTGCCGATGTAGATCCACGAGCCGGCCGTCATCTGGCCGTACATCATCAGGCCTTCGGCTTCCAGCTTGCGGAACTGCTCCCAGTTGGCCCAGTCGCCGACCAGGTTCGAATTCGCCAGCAGCACGCGGGGAGACCAGACATTGGTCCGGAACACGCCGACCGGCTTTCCGGACTGGATGAGCATGGTCTCGTCGTCTTCGAGCGAGCGCAGGGTACGCACGATCGCGTCGAAGGCCTCCCAGCTGCGGGCCGCACGTCCGGTGCCGCCGTAGACGACGAGATCGTCGGGATGTTCGGCCACCTCGGGGTCGAGGTTGTTCATCAGCATGCGCAGGGCGGCTTCCTGTTGCCACCCCTTACAGGAGATCTCGGTCCCGCGCGCGGCACGGACGGGCCGCGGACCCGCGGTCACAGAATCGGTCATGAGAGTGGAGTTCCTTTGACGGGAGGGGTGTTCACTGGCCGTTGATGCCGGCGCCGGCCAGCCACTTCTTGGCGATGTCGGCCAGGTTCGTGCCGGTGGCAGCCTCGGCGTTCATCGAGATGAGGTCATCGGTGGTGAGTTTCGCCGACACCGCATCCAGGGTCTTGGTGACCGTGTCGTTCTGCTTACCCGCCTTGATCAGCGGCACCACGTTCTCGGCGGCGAAGAGGTTCTTGTTGTCCTCCAGGGCCACAAGCTTGTTGGCCTTCAGGCCCGGGTCGGTGCTGAACAGATCGCCGGCCTGGATCTGACCATTGGTGAGTGCGGTCATCGTCAGGGTGCCCCCGGCGTCGAGGCTGACGAAGTCCTTGAAGTTCAGGCCGTACACATCGCGCAGACCGACCACACCCTGCTGACGGGTCTTCCATTCCGCGGGCCCACCCAGCACCAGTTCCCCGGCCACCGGCGCCAGATCGGAGATGGTCTTCAACTTGTACTTGTCTGCGGTGGCCTGGGTGACCGCGACGACATCCTTGTCCTCGGCCGGAGACGGCGTCAGCATCGAGATACCCTCGGGCAGCTTGGTCTTGAGTTCGGAGGTCACCGAATCCGGTGTCGCGGCAGTCGACTTCGGATCCAGATAGCTCAACAGCGCACCGGTGTATTCCGGGACCAGGTCGATAGAGCTGTCCTTGAGCGCCTGGATGTAGACCTCACGGCTGCCGATGTTGAACTGTTCCTTGACGCTGACGCCCTTGGCCTGCAACGCCTGTGAGTAGATGCTGGCGATCAGCTGGCTCTCGGTGAAGTCGGCGGAGCCGATGACCACCTGCGAGCCCGCGGAACCCTTGTTGTCCCCGCCGCCGGAAAGTGGGTCGCCCCCACCTCCGCCGCAGGCGGACAGGGCGAGTGCGGCGGCGAGGCTCAGGGAGGTGAGGAACGTGCGCTTCTTCATGGTGCTTTCTCCAAACTGACGGTGGTGGTGGTGTTGTGGACAGACGAGTCGGGTTTCGCCGTGGCGCGTCGCAGTCCGGGCGACACGATGAGCCGGCCTGCGCCGGCGAAGGTGAATTCGAGGATGATGGCGAGTAGTGCGACAAGGATTGCTCCGCCTGCCATTTCGGCGAAGTTCGCCGTTGCCCGGCCGTCCAGGATGAACCGGCCCAGGCCCTGCAGACCCAGGTATGCGGCGATGGTGGCGGTCGAGACGATCTGCAGAGTGGAACTGCGGACTCCGGAGATCATCAGTGGCAACGCGCACGGGAGCTGCACCCGCAACAGGATCTGACGTTTGGTGAACCCCATGCCGCGAGCGGCCCCGACCGCGTCTGGGTCGGCGCTCTGGATTCCGGCATACGTTCCGGTG
The DNA here is from genome assembly GCF_025822555.1 of Mycobacterium hackensackense. Taxonomy (NCBI): domain Bacteria; kingdom Bacillati; phylum Actinomycetota; class Actinomycetes; order Mycobacteriales; family Mycobacteriaceae; genus Mycobacterium; species Mycobacterium hackensackense. The sequence goes on along the minus strand of NZ_JACKUC010000030.1, from coordinate 1,653,676 downwards.
AGGATCGGCGGCACCGCCAGCAGCACCAGCACGACGATGGTGGGCAGGATGTACACGAGTTGGCCTGCAACCACCGGTGAGATGACCAAGAACAGCAGCACCAGCAGCCCGAGCGACGGCAGCGCGCGCAGCGCGTTCGCGAACCCGGCGATCAGTGCCTCGCCGCGTCCGGTGTAACCGATGACGATGCCGAGCGGCACCGCGATGGCCACAGCGGCCAGGAGCGCGACGGCCGAGTACACCAGGTGATAGCCGATCTGCATGGGGATCCCGCCCGATCCCGTCCAGTTTGCCGGATCGGTGAACCAGCCGATGATGTTCACGCGGTCACCGTCCTCTGCCGCCACGGGGTGAGGAGTTTGTTCAGCCAGACGATCAGACCGTCGAAGATCACGGCGAGCACCACGCAGAGGACCACCCCGGTGATCAGCGGAACGTAGAGCCTGAGCTGAAACCCCTGGGTGAACAGCGATCCCAGCTGCGGGATGCCCAGCAGGGCCGCCATCGTGACGATGCTGACGTTGGACACCACCGCGACCCGCAAGCCGGCGGCGATCACCGGGACGGCGACGGGGAGTTCGACCAGCACCAGACGCTGCCACCCGCGGTAACCCATGGCTTCGGCAGCGGCAACGGTGTCATGCGGTACCGATCCGAGACCGTCGGCGACGACGCGCACCAGCAGCGCCAGCGTGTAGAGCGTCAGCGCCACCACGATGTTGACCGGGTCGAGGATCTTGGTGCCGAGGATGACCGGCAGAATGATGAACAGCGCCAGCGACGGGATCGTGTAGAGCAGACCGGCGATTCCCACGATGGCGGCGTATCCGCGTCCCGATCGGTGGGCCCACCAGCCCAGCGGCAGGGCCAGGACCAGACCGATCAACGTCGGCACCAACGTCAGCCAGGTATGACTGATGGTCAACGAGATGATGCGGTCGATATTCGACGAGATCCAGTTCATGACGGGATCTCGATTCCCCGGTCGCTGCGCTCCTGCCCGCCGGACTCAACTCCCCGGTCGCTGCGCTCCTGCCCGCCGGACTCAACTCCCCTGGCCCGCCTGATCGCATCGATGACGTCGTGATCGGTTGCGGTGCCGAGCAGCACGCCGGACTCGTCGGTGACCACGCAGCGCCCGCTCGGGCTGGACAGCGCCGAGTTGAGCAGATCGCGCAGGGGATCGCCGCGACGTGCGGTGGTACCGCTGAGGTTGACATCACCCTCGCGTACCTGATCGCCCGCGACATTCTTGGTGTCCACCCAGCCTCGCGGCGCTCGCGCGGAGTCGACGACCAGTACCCATCGCCCGTGGCCACCCGGGAGTACCGATAATGGTTGTCCCACAGCGATGGTCGGCTCGTCGTTCAAGGTGAGGCGGTCATCGGAATTGTGGAAGCCGAGTGCGCGATAGCCGCGGGCCGAGCCGACGAAGTCGGCGACGAACGCGTCGCTCGGGGCTGCCAGCAGTTCCGCCGGCGTTGCCGCCTGAGCCAGGGTTCCGCCCTCGCGAAGCACGACCACCTGGTCGCCCAACTTGAGCGCCTCGTCGATATCGTGGGTGACCATCACGATGGTCTTGGAGATATCGGCCTGCAGACGCAGGAACTCGTCCTGCAATTGGTTGCGGACAATCGGGTCGACGGCACTGAAGGGCTCGTCCATCAGCAGGAAGGGTGGGTCGGTGGCGAGTGCCCGCGCCACGCCGACACGCTGCTGCTGGCCGCCGGAGAGCTGCCAGGGATACCGGCGCGCGAATTTGGCATCCAATCCGACACGTTCCAGGAGTTCCATTGCTGCCGAACGGGTTTCCTTCTTTCCGCCACCGAGAAGCCGGGGTAGTGCAGCGACGTTGTCGACCACCGTTCGGTGCGGGAAGAGCCCGGCGTTCTGGATGACGTAACCGATCTTGCGGCGCAGCGCCACCCGGTCCAGGGACTGCGTATCGACGCCGTCGAGCGCGATCGTGCCCGAGCTGGGCTCGATGAGTCGGTTGATCATCCGCATCGACGTGGTCTTCCCGCAGCCCGACGGGCCGACCAGCGTGGTGATCTTTCCGTTGGGTGCGGTGAGCGTCAGCCCGTCTACGGCGACGGTGCCATCGGGGTACACCTTGGAGACGGTGTCGAATGTGATCATGACTGTCCTTCTGGTGGGCCAGGTTTGGCGGGTCGGCTCAGCCGGGCGGACACCTCCGCCGCGGCTGACCCCAATATGTGGCCGTACCGTGCCGTGTCCGGCGCAGTGAGGCGATAGCTCGGAACGACGAGGCTGAGTGCCGCGACGATTCGAGCCTCCGAACGCACCGGGCACGCGATGGCGGTGACGTCGGCTTCGACGCCGCTTCCGATGACGACGTACCCCTCGGCGGGGATGTCCCCACGAAGCGCGTGGCCGGCTGCCGACGTGTCCAGCGGAACCGTCCTGCCGACCCAACTGGCGTGCCGGACCGAATGAGTGCCCTGAACGATGTTGAGATAGAGCGCGGTGTCACCGTGCCCCCGCACGGACAGATACGCCGATTCGCCGGTGGCGGCCACCACGGCATCCATGGTGGGCTGCGTCAGATCCACCAGCGATTCGTTGCTCAGCGCCTGCGCGCCGAGTTGGATGATGCGGCCGCCGGGCCGGTAGACGCCGGACTCATCCTTGGTGACGAAGCCGGTGGTCTCGAGCGTGCGCAGCAGCCGTAGTGCGGTGCTCGGCGCGAGCTCACAGTCCCGGGCGCTGTCGACGAGATTCGTCCCGCCGCTCTCACACACGGTGGCCAGCAGCGCGAGTGCCCGTTCCACGGTCCGTGTGGACGCTTCCGCCACCTCGACCTCCTTTCGTCGAGTCCCAAAAGTAGGGCCCCGACGTTTCGTCCAATGCTCGCCAAATTTCCGCTAAGTAAAATCTGATTTCCATCTAGCGGAATCTTTGGACTTTCGGTGATGATAGGACGCATCGCTCGCAGGCGGTGGAGAACGAGGAGAATTTCCGATGATCGTGCTGAACGGAGCGGGCACCATCGCCGATGTCGTGGCGCTTGCCGAACGGCTCGATCGGGTTGCGGTGGCACCGGCGATCCTCGCGGCCGTCACCCACGCGCACGAGCAGGCCGCCGCGCTGAGCTCGCGGTTCGCCACCTACGGCCGCACCACCGGAGTCGGCGCGAATCGCAGCACACCGGTGCTGCCCGACGACGACACCTACGGCATGCGACTGCTGCGCAGCCATGCCGCGGATGCGGGTGATCCCCTCGACGACCGCACGGTGCGCGCCATGCTCGCGGTGCGCCTGGTGCAGCTGTGCGTGCCCGGCTCGGGTCTGGATCCGCAGATCCTGGGTGGGCTGGAGCGGATGCTCAACGACGACGCCCTGCCGGAGCTACGCCACTACGCATCGATCGGAACGGGAGATCTGGCCGCGCTCGCCGGCACCGCACTGACCCTGATGGGCGAGCGCCCCGCCACCAGGCCGTTGGCGCCGATGCCGCAATGGCACGCCGACAGCGCCCTGCCGTTCATGAGCAGCAGCGCCCTGACGGTCGGCCGCAGCTGTCTCGCCGTCGCCGAATTGAGTCGCCTGGAACGAGCCTCGAGCATCATCTACACCCTCAGTTTCCTGGCGCTGGACGGCAACCCGTCGGCATTCTCCGCCGCCGCCGCACGAGCCGCGGCCGCACCGGAGGTCGACGCCGTCGCCGCCCGATTGCGCTCGCTGTTCACCGGGGCGGGCCACCCCGACCACATCCCGGCCCGGATCCAGGATCCGTACGGGCTGCGGGTCTATCCGGTCGCCCAGGCGAGCGTGGTGGCTACCCTCAATTCGATTGTCGGGCAACTGGAACGGACGCTGAACACGGCCCAGGAGAACCCGTTGTTCGACATCGACGGCGATCAGGTGGTCCACCACGGCGCCTTCTACCAGGCGGCCCTGTCACTGGAACTCGACGGAACGACGCTGGCGATGGCGCTGACCGCGCCGATCACGCATTCCCGGATCCGCATGCTCAACGATCCGGAGACCAACGGCCGCAACCCTTTCCTCGCTTCGGCCGAGGACGGCTCCTCCGGCCTCATGATGGTGGAGTACGTCGCGGCAGGGGCGATCGCCGAGATCCGCGCCGCCGCGCAACCAGCATCGGTCGGCACGCTGGTGCTGTCCCGCGGGATGGAGGAGGACGCCACCTTCGCCTCCCAGAGCGCGCTGCAACTCGAACGATCGGTGGCCGCCTACCGAGTGCTGCTGTGCTGCGAACTCGTCGGGGCGGTCCGGTTGTTGCGGCAACGTGGTCTGCACCGGCAATTCACCGGCGTCGCGGGCCAGGCGATGGCGCTCACGACGGATCTGCCCTGGGATGACCGGGATCGGGATCTGCGGGGCGACCTCGCCGCCGCCGAAGCACTGCTCGACGATCTCGGGCGACTGGTCGGCGACGCCGACCAGTTCAGCTGAGGCTGCCGGTCACCGTCTCCGCCGCGCGGACCAGAGAACCGTCGCGGGCCAGTCCGACGACGGCGTCGATCTCCGGGGCGAGGTACCGATCCGGCCCGCTGCCGTCCACCCTGCCCCGGACGACGGCGATGACCGCAGCAGTCGCCGGACCGGGTTGCAACGGCGCCCGCATATCGATTCCCCTTGCCGCGGTGAGGACTTCGATGGCCAGTACCCGGGTCAGCCCGTCGATGGCCCTACGCAGTTTGCGAGCCGCCGACCAGCCCATGGACACATGGTCCTCCTGCATGGCCGAGGACGGGATCGAGTCGACGCTGGCGGGCTGGGCCAGACGTTTGAGTTCGGAGACGATCGCGGCCTGGGTGTACTGCGCGATCATGTGCCCACTGTCGACGCCCGGGTCTTCGGCCAGGAACGGATTGAGCCCGCGGTTGCGTGCCGCATCCAGGAAACGGTCGGTACGACGTTCACTGATGCACGCCAGATCGGCGACGACGATGGCCAGGAAGTCCAGCACGTACGCCACGGGTGCGCCATGGAAGTTCCCGTTGGATTCCACGTTTCCGGCATCGGTGATGACGGGATTGTCGACGATGCTGGCCAGTTCCCAGTCGGCGACGTTGCGGGCGTGTGCGATGGTGTCGCGGGCGGCGCCCGCGACCTGCGGGGCGCACCGCAGCGAGTAGGCGTCCTGCACCAGCGGACAGTCCGGTCCACTGTGGCTCGCGACGATGGGCGACCCGCGCAGGATCCGGGTCATATTCGCCGCAGCGACGGCCTGACCGGGTTGGGGCCGCAGCGCCTGCAGATGCGCCGCGAAGACGCGATCGGAACCGAGCAGGCCCTCCACGCTCATCGCGGCGGCCACATCGGCGAGCACCAGCAGCCGATCGAGATCGGCCAGGGCCAGGACCAGTTGGCCGAGCATCCCGTCGGTGCCGTTGATCAGGGCCAGGCCCTCCTTCTCGGCGAAGGTGATCGGCGTGAGGCCATGTGCGGCCAAGGCGTCGGCAGCCGGTGTCAGTGTGCCGTCGGCGGTACGGACGTGTCCCTCGCCCATCACCGCGAGTGCGACATGGGACAGCGGGGCGAGATCACCCGAGCAGCCGAGGCTGCCGTACTCGTAGACCACCGGGGTCAGGCCCGCCGACAGCAGGCCCGCGTACGCCCGGGCGACTTCGGCCCGAACACCGGTGCGGCCGGTGGTCAGCGTCGCCAGGCGCAACAGCATCATCGCCCGCACCACCTCGCGCTCGACTTCGGGTCCCGACCCCGCGGCATGTGAGCGAATCAGGCTGCGTTGGAGTTTGGTTCGCAACTCTGGCGGTATGTGCCTGGTGGCAAGCGCACCGAACCCGGTGGATATCCCGTATACCGGCGCGGGACTGTCCGCGAGCGCCTCGATCCGGGCCCTACTGGCCGTGAGGGCGGCGATCGCGTCCTCCGGGATGACCACCGCGGCGTTCCCACGCGCCACCCGGACGACGTCGTCAGCACTGACCGGACCTACCCCCACCACAACTGGACTCATTCGACGATTGTGCTACTAGCCTGGCTTCGGTGAGCGTTGCTTTGCGTGCGGGCATCCCGCCGTTCTATGTGATGGACGTCTGGCTGGCCGCTGCCGAGCGGCAGCGCACCCACGGAGATCTGGTCAATCTGTCCGCGGGCCAACCCAGCGCGCAGGCCCCGGCACCGGTCCGGGCGGCCGCCGCCGACGCTCTGGAACATCACAACCTCGGCTATACCGTGGCCCTGGGCATTCCGGAGCTCCGCGAGGCCATCGCCACGTCGTACCGCGACCGGCACGGTATCGACGTCGAGCCGGACGCCGTCGTCGTCACCACCGGCTCGACGGGCGGCTTCCTGCTGTCGTTCCTGTCGTGTTTCGACGTGGGCGACCGGGTCGCGGTGACCAGCCCGGGCTATCCCTGTTACCGCAACATCCTCTCGGCGTTGGGCTGCGAGGTGGTCGAGGTGCCGTGCGGCCCGGACACCCGGTTCCAGCCGACGGTGGCCATGCTGGAGGCACTGGACCCGCCGGTGCAGGGGCTGATCATCGCCAGCCCGGCCAACCCGACCGGGACCGTCATCGCCCCCGCCGAGCTGGCCGCGATCGCAACGTGGTGTGACGCCAACCGGGTGCAACTGGTCAGCGACGAGATCTACCACGGCCTGGTGTACCCGGGCGCTCCGGCCACCAGCTGCGCGTGGGAGACCTCACGCAATGCCATTGTGGTGAACAGCTTTTCGAAGTACTTCGCGATGACCGGCTGGCGGCTGGGTTGGCTGTTGGTGCCCGAGCCGCTGCGCCGCGCCGTCGACCGCCTGACCGGGAACTTCTCCATCTGCCCGCCCACCCTGCCGCAACTGGCGGCGGTGGCCGCCTTCGACCCGGAGTCGCTGGCCACCGCCGACGCCCTGGTGGGCGAGTACGCGGTGAACCGGGACCTGTTGTTGCGCGGACTGCCCGAGATCGGTCTGGACCGGCTCGCACCGGCCGACGGGGCGTTCTACGTCTACGCCGATATCTCCCGGTACTCGGACGACTCACTGGCGTTCTGCGCAAAACTGTTGGCCGACACCGGGGTTGCCATCGCCCCCGGTGTCGACTTCGACACGGTGCACGGCGGCTCGTTCGTCCGACTGTCCTTCGCCGGGGCCGCGGCCGATATCACCGAGGCGCTGGCACGGATGGGCTCCTGGCTACGCTGAACTTGTCGGTGCCCGCGGGTACAGTCGACGGCATGTTCGAAAGTTTGTTCGATATAGACATCCAGGTCGACACGGGGGCCGATGAGGCGACGCTGCGTGATGTGGTCGAGCGACTCGAACACCTCAAGGCCGCCGCGGCCGCGGCGCAGGCCCGCGCGACGGAAGCGTGGGCGACCAAACGCCATGCCGCGGAGACAGCTGCAGGCGTGCCGAAGAAGAAGCGCGGTCGCGGGCTGGCCCACGAGGTGGCCCTCGCCCGCCGGGCCGCCCCCAAGCGCGGTGGCCAACATCTCGGGCTGGCCACCGCCTTGGTCCGGGAGATGCCGCACACCTTGGCGGCGCTGGAACGCGGGATTCTCAACGAGTGGCGCGCGACGTTGATCGTGCGGGAGTCGGCCTGCCTGTCCGTCGCGCATCGCCGGCAGCTGGATGCCGAACTGTGCAGCGACACTTCACGACTCGTCAGCTGGGGCGACAAGCGGATCGCGGCCGAGGCCAAGAAGATCACCGTACGCCTGGACGCGCAAGCCGTGGTCGAACGCCATGCGAAGGCGGCCGGGGATCGCGGCGTGTGGATCCGCCCCGCACCGGACACCATGACCTACCTGACGGTGTTGTTGCCCGTCGCGCAAGGAGTCTCGGTGTACTCGACACTCAAGCGGGCAGCCGACACCACCTTCGACGGCCGTTCCCGCGGCCAGGTCATGGCGGACACGGTGGTCGAGCGCGTCACCGGACGGCCGGCCGAGCAGCCCGTACCGGTGTCCTTGAATCTGGTGATGGCCGATACCACCCTGGCCGGTGACGACGACGAACCCGGTTGGCTGGACGGGTACGGTCCGGTGCCCGCCGGGTTCGCGTGCAAGATGGTCGGCGACGCCGCAGTCGACGAAGCCACCAAAGCCACGCTGCGCCGGCTCTACCGGCACCCCGAGAGCGGACAGCTGGTCGCGATGGAATCGCGCTCACGAATCTTCCCGAAAGGGCTGGCGGCCTTCATCGGACTGCGGGACCAGACGTGCCGCACCCCGTACTGCGATGCCCCGATCCGGCACCGCGATCACGCGCGACCGCACCGCGAGACCGGCCGCACGAGCGCGCTCAACGGCTTGGGTGAGTGCGAGGCGTGCAACTACGCCAAGGAAGCACCGCGGTGGCGGGTACGCACCCGGGAGCGGGACGGCCGGCATGAGGCCGACTTCACCACTCCGACCGGTGCCACCTACCGATCCATCGCTCCACCGCTGCCGGGCCACCGATCCGAAGACGGATCAGCATCACCGAGGGCGGGCTCAGTGTCGACCTGGTCATGTTCGACGCTGCGTGACGTACCAGTCCAGCAGCGCCGGGTCGTCGACGGCGCTGCGTTCCACCACACGTTCCGGATCGGCACCCTGGAACAGCTTTTTGATGGGCACTTCGAGTTTCTTGCCGGTGCGGGTGTGCGGGATGCCGGGTGCCACGATGATCTCGTCGGGCACATGGCGCGGGGACACCTCCGAGCGGATGGTCTGCTTGACCTTGTCCACCAGCGCATCGTCGAGTTGCACCCCGTCGGCCAGTACCACGAACAACGGCATCCAGTATCCGCCGTCGGGCTGCTCGGCGCCGATCACCAGCGCCTCGGCGATCTCCGGCAGCCGTTCCACCGACTGGTAGATATCGGCACTGCCCATCCGGATCCCGTGCCGATTCAGCGTCGAATCGGACCGGCCGTGCACGATGATGCTGCCGTGATCGGTGATGGTGATCCAGTCCCCGTGCCGCCACACCCCGGGGAACATCTCGAAATAAGCTTCGCGGTAACGGGTTCCGTCCGGATCATTCCAGAATGCCACCGGCATGGACGGCAGCGGTTTGGTGATGACGAGCTCACCCACCTCACCGCGCACCGGCTTGCCGGACTCGTCCCAGGCATCCAGGGCCACCCCCAGATAGGGCGCGGACAGCTCCCCCGGCCACACCGGGACCGTCGGCACACCGCCGATGAACGCCGACACCACATCGGTACCGCCACTGATGGAGGCCACCTGGACCTGCTCACCGACGTTGTCGCGCAACCACAACGCCGACGACGGTGGCAGCGACGAACCGGTGATTCCGACCGTCCGCAGCGCGGACAGATCGTGATCGGCGCGGGGTACCGCGCCGGCCTTGGCACAGCCGAGGACATAGCCGGGGCTGGTACCGAGCACGGTGACCCCGAGCCGGGCGGTCAGCTCCCAGAGGGTGTCCGGTGCGGGGTAGGACGGACTGCCGTCGTAGCAGACGATGGTGGCACCCACCAGCAGGCCTGCCACCTGGAAGTTCCACATCATCCAGCTCGGGCTGGTGAACCAGAAGAACGTGTCATCTGGCCCGATATCGCTCTGCAGGGCAACGGCTTTCAGATGCTCGACGAGCACACCGCCGTGACCGTGGATGATCCCCTTCGGCAGTCCGGTGGTCCCCGAGGAGAACAGAATCCACAGCGGGTGGTCGAAGTCGACGGCGGTGGTGGTCAGGGCGTCCGGGCCGGGCGTGGTGACCTGAGCCCAATCGAGGTAGTCAGCCGGGGTGGATGCCAGCCGGGACACCGACACGGTCGCCTTGAGGGTCGGCAGGCCGGCCCTCAACTCGGCGACGTCGGCGCTCTTGTCGTGTGCCCCGCCGCCGAACCGGTAGCCGTCGGCGGTCACCAGCACCGCCGGTTCGAGCTGACCGAGCCGGTCCAGCGCCGCCTTGGCCGAGTAGTCCTGGCCGCAGGCACTCCAGACGGCACCGATACTGGCCGTCGCCAGGAACGCGATGACCGCTTCGGCGATATTGGGCAGATAGCCGACGACCCGGTCGCCGGGGCCCACCCCGAGACCACGAAGGGTGGCCGCGAACGCGGCGGTGCGCCCGAGCAGCTCGGCCCAGGACAGTTCGGTGTCCGGCGCGTCCTCGCTGATGCACAGGATGGCCGGGCGGTCGGTGCGGGCCTGCCGGGCGATCTGATCGACGTAGTTCAGTGTGGCGCCCGGAAACCATTGCGCCCCAGGCATATCACTGTTCGCCAGCACGGCACCGGGAATCTCGCCCAGCTCGAAGTACCGCCACAGCGCACCCCAGAAGGCGGCGGGCTCGTCGACCGACCACCGCCACAGAGCCGGATAGTCGGCCGGCCGGCCGGCGAAACGCGCGAAGTCGGTGATTCGCGCCGCCTCGACACCGGCCGCCGTCGGCTCCCATTGGGGTTCGGTCATCGGGCGCTCCACCCGCCATCCATCGTGTAGGACGCGCCCGTCACCATGCCCGCGTGCGGACCGGCCAACCACCCCACCAGTGCGGCCACCTCTTCGGGTTCGACCAGGCGTTTGATGGCGCTCTCCTTCAACATGATCTGCTCCATGACCTGCTGCGCATCGATGCCGTGGGTGCGGGCCTGATCGGCGATCTGCTTGTCCACCAACGCCGTCCGCACATAGCCGGGGTTCACGCAGTTGCTGGTGACACCATGCTGCCCACCTTCCAGGGCGGTCACCTTGGACAGTCCCTCCAGCGCGTGCTTGGCCGTCACGTACGCGACCTTATATTCCGAGGCGCGCAACCCGTGCACCGACGACAGATTGATGACGCGGCCGAACCCCTGGGCGTACATATGCGGCAGGGCGGCACGAACCAGCAGGAAGGGCACCTCGGTCATCAGGGTGAGCAGCGCGCGGAAGGCCGCGGGCGGGAACTCGGCGATGGGCGCAACCTGCTGCACGCCCGCATTGTTCACCAGGATGTCGGCCTGCAACGTCAGGCTCTCCAACGCGGCGACGTCGAGCAGATCCACCTGCCACGCCGTCCCACCGATCTCGTCGGCCAGTGCCGCAGCACCCTCGCCGTCCCGATCGGCGACGGTGACATGGGCGCCGCGGGCGGCGAGCTCGCGGGAGCAGGCCGCACCGATACCACTCGCCCCGCCGGTGACCAGTGCCGTTCTACCGGACAGCTCACTCATGCACGCGTCCCGGCGATCTCGCGTGCGTCGGCATCGTCGAGGGTCCGCAGGTCGATACCGTTGGTCTCCCGGCTGTAGAGCACCGCGATCAACGTGATGCCGCAGGCGGCGGCCAGGTAGATCGAGATCGGCACCGGCGAGCCGTAGAGCTCGAGCAGTTTCACCGCGATCAGCGGAGCGAGCGAGCCCGCCACGATGGAGGTCACCTGATAGCCCAGGGACACACCGGAATACCGCATCCGGGTCGGGAACATCTCGGCCATGATGGCCGGCTGCGGCGCGTACATGAGGGCGTGGATCATCAGGCCGAGCGTGATCGCCGCGGTGACGATCAGGTAGTTGCCGCTGTTCATCATCGGGAAGGCGAAGAAGCCCCAGGTGCCGCCCAGCACCGCGCCCACCATGTACACCGGGCGGCGGCCGAACCGGTCGGCCAGATGGCCCACCACGGGCACCACGGCGAAGTGCACGGCGTGCGCGACCAGCAGGTACCACAGGATCGAACTGGTGTCCGCCCCCACCGACACCTTCAGATAGGTGATGGAGAACGTGACGACCAGGTAGTACATGATGTTCTCGCCGAACCGCAGGCCCATCGCGGTGAACACGCCACGCGGGTAGCGCTTGAGCACCTCGACGACGCTGAACGAGGTGGCCTTGATGCGTTCGGCCTCCTCCTGCGCCTCCACGAATATCGGTGCATCGGTGACCTTGGTGCGGATGTAGTAGCCGATCAGCACGACCACCGCCGACAGCCAGAACGCGACCCGCCAACCCCAGGCCAGGAACGCCGCGTCCGACAGTGTCGAGGTCAGCACCAGCAGCACGACGGTGGCGAGCATGTTGCCCACCGGCACGCCGGCCTGGGGCCAGCTGGCCCAGAAACCGCGGCTGCGGTTGGGACTGTGTTCGGCCACCAGGAGCACCGCCCCACCCCATTCACCGCCGACGGCGAAGCCCTGGATGAACCGCAGTGTCACCAGCAGACCCGGTGCCCAGTAACCGATCTGCCCGAACGTGGGCAGGCAGCCCATCAGGAAGGTCGCGGCACCGACGAGCAGCAGCGAGAACTGCAGCAGTTTCTTGCGCCCGAATTTGTCGCCGTAATGGCCGAACACGATGCCGCCGAGTGGGCGGGCCACGAAGCCCACCGCGTAGGTGGCGAAGGCCAGGAAGATCGCGTTGAGCTCGCTGGTCGTCCCGGCGAAGAAGACCTTGCTGAACACCAGCGTCGCCGCGGTGCCATAGAGAAAGAACTCGTACCACTCCACGACCGTGCCGGCCATGGATGCGGCCACGACGCGCTTCAGACCGGTGGTTGGGGCGGAATTGTGATCGGCAGCACACATACGAGTGAGTATTCATGCACGTCACGATCGAAACAATGGCCAGATGCGCAGGACGAGTCTGCAAAAATGCAGATATGGCACTGCCGAGCGCCGATGATCTGTTGATCCTGCTGGCCGTCGGGCGCACCGGGCGCTACGTCACCGCGGCCGAACACCTCGGTATCAACCACACCACCATCTCGCGCCGCATCGCCGCCCTCGAGGAGGCGATCGGCGCCCGGGTCCTCACCCGCGTCGGCGGCAGTTGGGAACTCACCGACCGCGGGCGGGAGGTGCTCGCCGCCGCGGAAGCCGTCGAGGCCGCGGTGCAGTCGTTGAGCGGCTTCCCCGGCCAGTCGCCCACGCTGGCCGGTGCCGTACGAATCTCGGCGACCGATGGCTTCAGCGCCTATATCGCCGCACCCGCGGCCGCCCAGGTCCAGCGCCACCATCCGAAAGTCGCCGTCGAGATCGTCGCCGCCACCCGGCGAGCCAGCCAGCAGCGTTCCGGCGTCGACATCGAAATCGTGGTCGGGGCACCCACCGTGCGCCGGGCGCTCGCCATCCGGCTCGGCGACTACTGCCTGGGCCTCTACGGGTCGCGTGACTACCTCGCCGAACGCGGCACCCCGACCTCCATCGACGAGGTCGTGGATCATCCGCTGGTCTACTTCATCGATTCGATGCTGCAGGTCGACGACCTCGATCTGGCCGCGAATTTCGCACCGGCCACTCGGGAGTCGATCTCGTCGACCAACGTCTTCGTCCACGTGGAGGCCACCCGTGCCGCCGCCGGCCTCGGCCTGTTGCCGTGTTTCATGGCCGACCGCTGGCCCGACCTCGTTCGCGTGCTCCCCGAAGCGGTTTCGCCGCGGCTGACCTACTGGCTGGTGACCCGGGCCGAGACATTACGCAGGCCCGAGGTGTCCGCCGTGGTCGAGGCGATCCGCCGGCAGATGGCCGACCAGCACGACATCCTGCTCGGTGCGCCGTGAGCGAAACGCTTGTCGCCGCCCGCGTCACCTGATGCAGTGGTGTCATGCCCTTCCTCGAATCCGGCGACACCCGCGCCTACTACCGGCATTGGGCCGCAAGCGATCCCCGCGCCGCCATCGTCTTCCTGCACGGCTTCGGTGAGCACACCGGTCTGTACCACCGGTACGGTTTCACGCTGAATGCCGCCGGGATCGATCTGTGGGCGGTGGATCAGCGCGGCCACGGACTGAGCCCTGGACCGCGCGGGAACTTCGGCACGTTGGCCGACAGCTCGGCGCTGGGCGAGGAACTGACCGCGATCGTCGAGCGGAACCGGCCGGGCCTGCCGCTGATCGCGGCCGGGCATTCATTCGGTGCGGTGGTCACCCTGCTGCGGGTACTGGAGCAACCCGACCGCTATCGCGCGGCGGTGGTCTCCGGTGCACCGCTGATCCCCATCCCCGAATTGCTGGACACCGACTCCGAATTCGAGCTCGACCCCAGCTGGCTGTCCGGCGACGCGTTCTACGTCGACTCATTGGAGAACGACCCGCTCGCGTTCGTCGATGCCGATGGCGCCCCACTGGCCCGCGCCCTCGACGCGGCCTGGGACCGGTTCGGTACCGAACTGCCTGCACTGTCGGTGCCCACCCTCGCGGTGCACGGCACCGCCGACCCCATCGCACCGATCGGCCCGGTGCGGGCCTACGCCGAACAGATCGGCCCGCTGCGCCTCGCCGAGTTCGCCGGGGCACACCACGATGTGCTCAACGAGACCGTCCACCGCGAGGTGGCCGCCACGGTGATCGACTTCGTGGGGACGCATATCGACAACTGAGCGCGGCCGAGATGGCATCCTGTAGCGCGATGGCACTCGGATTGAGCAAGGGCGCGCAACGCACCCTGGTGAAGTTACTGGCTGCGGCGGCGCTGATCGCCACCGTGCTCGGCGGATTCGCCGCGTGTCTGTTCACGCTCGGGATGCCCGGTAAGGAAGCCGAAGTGCCGAAAGCCGGTCCCGTCCTGAACGGCTCGTTCAAGGTCGAGATCGGCCCGATCGCCACCCCGGACGGCAAGCCGGTCGCGGGCACCGCGCGCACCGAGACATGGGTGGCACGATCCACCTGCCGTGAGGGTGGCGCCTGCGTGGCCACCGTGGCGATCATCGACCCGCGCAAGCCCGACGCCCCGGCGTCGGACAACCTGGTGTTCGACTATGTCGACGGCGACTGGCTGATGGTTCGCGAAGCACCCGACAAATGCAAGGTCGGCGATGTCGAGGTCGACGCGCAGGGCTGGACGATCATCAAACTGAAGGCCCGCATCGACGGTTCCTTCGAAGGCGAGTACACCTGGGCGACCGCGCCACCGCTGTGCGCCAACAAACGCGCCATGGCCCTGGCCCCCACCCGCGGTGCGGACAACAGCACCCAGCCTCCGGATCCCGCGGCCGAGCCACCCCTCAAGACCGCGCCTGGAGCGGCATTGCGGGGCACCTACGTCTACACCCAGACCTACCCCCAGACCGGTGAGGTGTTCCCGGCGCACACCTACAACGCGACGACGTTCTGCCTGCGCACCGGCGACCGCTGCATCTCCCTGATGACGAGCCCCGACACCCACAATCTGTTCGTGATGATCTACGGCGACGGGCATTTCACCGCCAACTTCCCCGACGGGGATGCGCACTGCACCGACAACATCGGCAAAGTGCGGCAGTCCTCGCGTGACGACCTGCCGCTGCCGCAGGGCCCGCAGGACCCGCTGCTGGGTCTGGTCGGAAAGTCGTATCAGGACTATACCGGCGACTGCCCGGCCAAGGTCGAGCTCGACGTCACACTTGCGCGCACGGGAGATTAGACGCTTGTTCGCAGGCTCGTGCCACTACAGCCAGGTGTCTGAGGTGGTGGCGGTGAGGAACGCCTCCAGATCGTCGCGCCACTGCGCCGGGGTGTTCTTGTCCGGTTCTATCCCGGTGTACTCGCCGCGGTAGAACAGCAGCGGACGGGGCTTGATCGCCTGGGGTTCGGACATCGCCTGCACCGCGCCGAAGACCACGAAATGGTCCCCGCCGTCGTGCACCGAAGCCACCGTGCAGTCGATGTGCGCCAGCGTTCCGTCGATCACCGGTGAACCCAGTTCGGAAGGCTTCCAGTCGATTCCGGCGAATTTGTCCGGCGCTTTCGAACCGAACTGGGCCGACACGTGCTGCTGGTTCTCGTGCAGCATGTTGACGCAGAACCTGCCACTGGCCTCGATGGCCTGCCAGGCCCGCGACTGCTTGGTGGGGCAGAACAGCACCAGCGGGGGATCCAGCGACAGGGCGGCGAAGGACTGGCAGGCGAAACCGATCGGCACCTCGTCATGGACCGTGGTGATCACGGTGACGCCGGTACAGAACTGCCCCAGCACATGACGGAAGGTGCGCGGGTCGATCGGCTGAACGGCCATGGTTACTTGAAGCCGACGCTGAAGTCGTGGCCCCACAGGGAGACGGCGGTACTCTCCCGCGCCACCCAGTTTTCGTCTTCGACTTCGAGCCCTTCACAACCGAATTCGATGTCGAAGCCGCCCGGGGTCTTGATGTAGAAGGACAGCATCTTGTCGTTGATGTGCCGGCCCAGCGTCGCCGACATCTTGACCTTGCGGCGCAACGCGCGATCCAGGCACAGGCCGACATCGTCGGAATTCTCCACCTCGACCATCAGGTGCACGATGCCGGTCGGGTTGGGCATCGGCATGAAGGCCAGCGCGTGGTGGCGCGGGTTGCAGCCGTAGAAGCGCAGCCAGATCGGGTCGCTGTCGGCGGGGCGGCCTGCCAGCTGCGGCGGCAGGCTCATCGAGTCCCGCAGCCGGAAGCCCAGCACGTCCTGGTAAAAGGCCTGCGCCGCAACGTCATCGTCACAGGTGAGCACGACGTGCCCGAGGCCCTGCTCGGCGGTGACGAACTTGTGGCCGTACGGGCTGACGAACCGGCGGCCCAGGTACTGGGCGCCGTGGAACGCCTCCAGCACGTTCCCGGCCGGGTCGGTGAACCGGATCAACCCCTCGACCCGGCGCTCGGACTTCTCCTCACGAGTGCCTTCGGCGAAGGTGACCCCGGCCTTGGCCAGGGTCTCGCGCAGGCTCTGCAGAGCGGGCGCGTCGGCCACCTCCCAGCCGGAGATGAGCAGGCGGTCCTGGTCACCCGGCACGATCACCAGGCGGGCCGCAACCTCGTCCATCCGCAGGTAGAGCGCACCCGGGGTGGTGCCGTCACCCTCGACCATGCCGAGCACTTTCAGCGCGAACTCCCGCCACGCCGCGACATCGGTCGACTCGATACGCATGTACCCCAGCGACTTGATGCTCATGGTGCTGCCTTTCTAACCCGTCAGGAAATCGACGGTGAGCTTGTTGAACTCGTCGAACTTCTCCAGCTGCGCCCAGTGGCCGCACTGGCCGAAGACATGCAACTGCACCCGGGGGATCTGTTTGACCGCCACCAGCGCCCCGTCCAGTGGGTTGACCCGGTCCTCGCGCCCCCAGATCAGCAGTACCGGCTGGCGCAGCTTGTAGACATCGCGCCACATCATGCCGAGTTCGAAATCCGGGCCCGCGAAAGACTTCCCCATCGCCCTGGTGGCCGCCAGCGACTCGGGAGTGCTGGCGATCTGGAAGCGCTCCTCGACCAGCTCGGGGGTGATCAGACTCTGGTCGAACACCATGATGCGCAGGAACTTCTCGATGTTCTCCCGGGTCGGGTCCCCGGCGAAGCGGCCGAGCAGCTTCACGCCCTCGGTCGGATCCGGCGCGAACAGGTTCACGCTCAGCCCGCCCGGGCCCATCAGCACCAGCCGGCCGGCCCGCTTGGGGTTGTCCAGCGCGAACCGCACCGCGGTGCCGCCGCCGAGCGAATTACCCACCAGCGCAGCGCGTTCGATACCGAGGTGGTCGAACAGGTTCAGCAGCGCGGTGGCACTGTAGCGGTTGTACTGCTCGTGTTCGGTGTGCTTGTCGGAGTGGCCGTAACCCGGCTGGTCGACGGCCAACACGTGGAACTGCTCGGCCAGCACCGGGATGTTCTTCGAGAAGTTCGACCAACTGGACGCGCCGGGGCCACCACCGTGCAGCAGCACGATGGTGTCGGCGGTAGGGTCGCCCGCCTCGTGGTAGTGCAGCCGCATGTCATCGCGGACCTGCGCGTACCGAGAGGTCGATTCGAACGTGATTTCAGATACCGCAGTCATCAGACCATCGTGTCCGCGGGCGGCAGGCCGAACTCGTTGTTGCCGAAGATCAGATAGGCGCGCTCGGGCTCGTTGGCGGCGTGCACCCGGCCGGCGTGCGCATCACGCCAGAACCGCTGCAGCGGAGCGCCGGTCACCAGCGCGGTGGCACCGGCCGACTCGAACAGCAGGTCGATCGAGGCGATGGAGCGCGCCGTGGCACGCACCTGGTCGCGGCGCGCCCGGGCGCGCAACTCGAACGGAATCTCCTTGCCCGCCTGCAGAAGTGCGTACTCGTCGCCGACATTGCCGATCAGCTGGCGCCAGGCGGCGTCGATATCGCTGGCGGCTTCGGCGATGCGGACCTTGGCGAACGGGTCGTCCTTGGCCTTCTCGCCGGCGAAGGCCGCACGCACCCGCTTGCCCTGATGCTCGACGTGCGCGGCGTACGCGCCATAGGCCATGCCCACGATCGGTGCGGAGATGGTGGTGGGGTGCATGGTGCCCCACGGCATCTTGTACACCGGCGCGGTGTTGTTCTGGTACCCGCCCGCGGTGCCGTCATTCATCGACTTGTAGGACAGGAAGCGGTGCGTGGGCACGAACACGTCCTTGACGACGACGGTGTTGCTGCCGGTGCCCTTCAGGCCGACCACATGCCACACATCGTCGATCGTGTACTCGGTGCGCGGGATCAGGAAGCTGCCGAAGTCGACCGGGCGACCGTCCTTGATCACCGGGCCGCCGAGGAACGCCCAGCTGGCGTGTTCGCTACCGGACGACCACTGCCAGGCGCCGCTGACCAGATAGCCGCCGTCGACGACGATGCCCGCACCCATCGGCGCGTAGGACGACGACACCCGGACCGTCGGATCGTCGCCCCAGACTTCGTCCTGGGCCTTCTGGTCGAACAGCGCCAGATGCCAGTTGTGCACACCGATGATCGAGCTGATCCAGCCGGTCGAGCCACACGCGCTGGCCAGCCGCCGGACCGCCTCGTAGAAGTACGTCGGATCGGCCTGCAGGCCACCCCACTGTTCGGGCTGCAGCAGCTTGAAGAAGCCGATCTCGTCGAGTTCGTTGACCGTCTCGTACGGAACCTGACGCTGGTCCTCGGCGAGTTGTGCCCGTTCGCGCAGCTTCGGCAGCAGATCATCGATGCCGGCGAGGACCGCCTGCACATCACGCTGTTCAATGGACGTCACTGAATTGCCTCCCGGATCGAGATCCACCACTAGACAGAGATTAGAACACGTTACGATTTGTGTCGAGCAGGGCATTGATTCAGCGGCTGGACCTGCGCAAGTTCGTTTTTGTAACATGTTCTAGTTATCGGGGTGAGGAGAGGGGTCCACTGTGGCGGATGAGCCGCTTGGCAGTCACGTGCTCGAACTGCAGGTGACCCGCGTCGTGGAGGAGACCGCGGATGCGCGGTCGCTGGTGTTCGCAGTGCCGGAAGGCAGTACGGTCCCGGCCGACCGCTTGCGGTACGCACCGGGCCAGTTCCTCACGCTGCGCGTCCCCAGCGATCGGACCGGGTCGGTGGCCCGCTGCTATTCGCTATCGAGCTCGCCGTTCACCGGTGACGAGCTGACCGTCACCGTGAAGCGCACCGCGCAGGGGTACGCATCGAACTGGTTGTGCGACAACGCCCATGCCGGTATGCGGATGCACGTGCTGGCCCCGTCGGGCACCTTCGTCCCCAAGACCCTGGACACCGATTTCCTGCTGCTGGCGGCCGGCAGCGGTATCACCCCGATGCTGGCGATCTGCAAATCGGCGCTGTCGGAGGGCGCCGGCCGGGTGGTGCTGGTGTACGCCAACCGCGACGAGAACTCGGTCATCTTCGGCGCCACCCTGCGCGAGCTGTCCGCCAAATATCCGGATCGGCTGACGGTGATCCACTGGCTGGAGACGGTGCAAGGCCTGCCCAGCGCCACGACACTGGCCGGGCTGGTGGGCCCGTACGCCGGGCACGACGCCTTCATCTGTGGGCCGGGCCCGTTCATGGCCGCCGCCGAGGAAGCCCTCAAGGCCGCGGGCGCCGACCGCATCCACATCGAGGTGTTCAAGTCATTGGACTCCGACCCGTTCGCCGCCGTGGTGCTGGAAGAAGACACCAGCGATGAGGGTCCGGCCACCGCGGTGGTGACCCTGGACGGCACCACCCACGAGGTGTCCTGGCCGCGCCGGGCAAAGCTGCTCGACGTGCTGCTCGACAAGGGGCTGGACGCACCGTTCTCCTGCCGGGAGGGCCACTGCGGGGCCTGCGCGGTGGTCAAGAAATCCGGAGACGTCGAGATGCAGATCAACGACGTGCTGGAACCGTCCGATCTGGAGGAGGGGCTGATCCTGGCGTGCCAGGCGCTGCCCACCTCGGATTCCGTGGAAGTCACCTACGACGAATAGCGCCCGGGCTAACATCTGCCGGACCGACCACAGGGAGTGTGCCGTGAAGAAGTTCGCAGGAGTGCTCGCGGCCGCGTGTTCGGTCGCCGCGCTCAACAGTCCGGTGGCCGCCGCGGGGGTGAACACCGCGACGACGTCGATACCGACACCCAACGGCACCGTCGAGATGCACGTCACCGCCAACTGCGCGGGCGGCGAGGGCCGGTGCTTCTTCAACACCCAGGCCAACCTGCTGACGCCGGACGGTCCGGTCGGACTGCCCGGGGACACCTGGGCCCGGCAGACCGTCACGGTCCGCAGCACCGACCGCGACGTCTACCAGAACGCCTGGTACAGCGCCCCGGCCGGGATGCCGCGGGAACTCAAGGGCGCCAACCACGACAACGTGCTGTCCAAGGCCTACAAGTCGATCACCGACTACCAGATCTCGGTGACCTACTTCGGCGGCGGGCCACTGGAGCGTTTCGCCGTCGACGGCGACTCCGTGCAGACCGACTGGCGCACCGGCCAGCCCAACCTGAAGGCCGGATTCATCGTGTGCTCGGACATCCAGGTGGTGTTCGGCGGGGTGAATGTGAACACCCCGAGCGCCTGCGCGCAGACCACCTTCAGCTGACCGGTCCCGGTGTCAGGTGCCTGGCCACCAGGCGGTGCCAGCGCCGCTGCCGGTAGCGGTAGAGACCCCTGGCGACGAGCACCACGACCGGCGTGAGCGCACCCGCGTCGATGTCGACGGTATCGCTGTAGCGACAACGGTTTTCGCCAGTCTTTTCCCCGTCGCTTCGCTCGCCCCAGGCGGGCTCGACGTGCAGGGTGTGATTCCACGCCTTGAGCAGCCCGCCGTACTCGTGGGTGGTGATGGTGCGGGTGGATTCGTCGACGCCGACGATCTCCAAGGTGTGCCTGTAGGCGGGAAACACGTGGAAGACGAACAGCCAGCCCGATCCCCGCTCACCCACCCGTAGCGGCGCGCTGCGCCCGACCAGTGCCGGCATACCGAACAGTCCACGGCACACGTAGAGGAACGTCACCGGATAGTGCATGGCCCGCCAGACCTCGTCGGCATCGGTGGGCAGAATGATCTCGACGTGTACTCGCTGCATGACTTCCATTCTCCGAAGGCCTTGCCGCGGCTGACTACTCGCTTTTCACCCGGAGGTGACGATGGCCCCGACCGACCGATTCCGGTCGCGTAAGCAGCCGAGACAAGCCCGTTCGATAGAGACCCGGCAACGGGTGCTGGATGCAGCTGCTCACGTTTTCAGCACCCACGGATACGCCGCGGGGACCACGAATCGCATTGCGGCCACCGCCGATATGTCCATCGGATCGCTGTATCAGTACTTCCCCAACAAGGATGCGATTCTGTCGGCGCTCACCGATGCGCATCTCGATGCCGGAACGGCGCTGTTGGCCCAGCGCGCGTCCGCCGGGCTGCCCGCCGGTTTGGCGGACACGCTGCGGCTGTTCATCCGGGCCACCATCGACAACCACCGGGACAACCCGGCATTGCACCGGGTGTTGTTCGAGGAGGCACCACGCTCGCCCACTCTGTTAGCCCGCCTGCGCGAGGCCGAGCAGCGCGCGGTTGCGGTCGCCGCGGAGCTGCTGCGCACCCATCCGGAGATGACCGCCGCCGACCCTGTTCTCGCCGCCCGGATCACGGTGGCGACCATCGAGTCGCTGGTTCACCGGCTCATCACGGCACCGGTCGACGCCCAGCAGCTCGAGGACGCGATCGTCGAGATGCTGGCGGGCTACCTAACGCGGCAGACCCAGCAGGCGCTCCCCGGCCAGGGTGAGCAGGATCTGCTCGGTGCCGCCGGCGATGGACAGGCACCGGGTGTTCAGGAAGTACCGGACATCGGCGGAATCGACGATGCCCGCACCGTCCAGGGAATCCATCACGGCCTCTGAAAGGCCTTGGCGGTAGCGCACACCGATGAGTTTGCGCACACTCGACGGTGCCCCGGGGTCGTGTCCGCCGACCGCCAGCCGGGCGATCAGCTGGTCCAGCAGCGAACCCACCTGCGCGGCGACGATCAACGTGCCGAGTCGATCCGCCTCGGCACCGTCGAGCTCGCGGCCGTCCAGGACGGCCAGCAGGTGTTCCATTCCCTTGTCCAGCGCGCCGCCGGTGGCGATGGCGACCCGCTCGTTGGCCAGCGTGGTGCGGGCCAGCGGCCAGCCACCGTCGACCTCGCCGATGACCTGCTCGTCGGGGACGAACAGGTCGTCGAAGAACACCTCGTTGAACAGTGCATCCCCGGTGATCTCACGCAGCGGGCGGATATCGATACCGGGGGCGTCCATCTCCACCAGGAAATAGGTGATGCCTTTGTGCTTGGGCACATCGGGATTCGTCCTCGCCAGGCAGATACCCCAGTTGGAGCGGTGCGCGTTGGAGGTCCACACCTTCTGTCCGGTGAGCAGCCAACCACCCTCGGTGCGAACGGCTTTGGTGCGCAGCGCGGCCAGGTCCGAGCCGGCGCCCGGCTCGGAGAACAGCTGGCACCAGTAGATGTCGCCGGTCAGCGTGCCGGGGATGAACTTCTCGATCTGTTCGGGTGTACCCGCGGACAGGATCGTCGGCGCGGCCCACCAGCCGATGGAGATGTCGGGCCGTGCCACGTGCGCCGCGGCGAGTTCCTGATCGATCACCAATTGTTCTGCGGGCGTGGCGTTGCGGCCGTACGGCTTGGGCCAGTGCGGCGCCAGCAGACCGGACTCGGCCAGCGCGCGCTGCCGCTGCTCTTCCGGCAGTGCGGCGATATCTGCCGCGGCGGCGGCGATCTCGGCGCGCACGGCCTCGGCTTCGGCGACGTCCACATGCAGCTGGCGACGCACCCCGGCCCGGGTCAGCTCGGCGATACGCCGTAACCAGCGCGACCGGCCGCCGAGGAACTGCGACAGTGAATAAGCCCGACGCAGGTACAGGTGTGCGTCGTGCTCCCAGGTGATCCCGATACCGCCCAGCACCTGGATGCAGTCACGCGCGTTCTCCTTGGCGGCGTCGATTCCCACTGCCGCAGCCACCGCGGCGGCGATGGACAACTGCTCGGGATCGGACCCGTCCGATGCCGCGGCAGCAGCGTCGTCCGCCGCCACCGCCACCTGCTGGCTGCGCAGCAACATCTCGGCGCACATGTGTTTGACGGCCTGGAAACTGCCGATCGGCTTGCCGAACTGCTCACGCACCTTGGCGTACTCGGTGGCGGTGTTCAACAGCCAGCGGGCGGTGCCCGCGGCCTCGGCGGCCAGCACGGTGGCCACCAGATCCTCGACACGGCGGGCCGGGGCGGACAACACCTGAGCCGGCACCGAGGTCAGCGTGACGCGCGCCAGCGGCCGGGAGAAGTCGGTGGCCTCCAGGTCCTCGATGGTCACCCCGTCGGCAGCGGCGTCCACCAGGATCCACTCACCGCCGGTGCCGTCCCCCGAGTCGCTGTGCTCCTGCCCCCTGGCCGGGAGCACCAGCACACCCGACGGATCGGCGCCGAGCACCCATTTGGCCGAACCTGATGCCGTCCCGGCGGAGAGCGTGATGTCGGATTCCAGCGCCAGGCCCGCACTGCGCTCGCCGGCGGCCAGCGCCTCCAGCACCTCCGGGTCATCGACGACCAACGTGGCCAGCGCCGTGGTGGCGACCGGTCCGGGCACCAGGGCGGCGGCCGCCTCATCGATCATGCCCAGCAGATCCTCGATAGTGCTCCCCGCGCCGCCGTGCTCTTCCGGGACCGCGACACCGAACGCCCCTAGTTGCGCGAAACCGTCGTACGGGGCCCGCCAGGCGTCGGGGTCACCGAGCTCCACATCACGCACCGCGGTGATCGAATTCGAGCCGGCGGCCCAGCTCTGCACCAGTTCTCGGGCGGCAAACCGGTCCGACGTGTCGTTCTTCGGCGCCTTCACGGACACGGGCAACTCCTCGCCATTGGGTGAGAAGGCCACGCTTCCCACTAGAACGTGTTCTAATAGTGCCAGCGTTCGAACGTCAAGTCGACCGCCATCACGGCAGGACACGACTGTTGCGACCGCTCGGTGTCGGCTTGTCCAAGGTGCTCGGAGGTGGGAAATTAGCTGTCGGCATGCGTATCTTTCTGATGAAGAACGCCGTACGAAGGAGCACTCCACCCAATGTCGTCACCAGCACAGCCCGGATCGGGTTCTGACTCACCACGTCAGGTGACGACGGTGGCCGTCCTCGCCGAATCCGAACTGGGGTCAGAAGCACAGCGCGAGCGCCGCAAGCGCATCCTGGACGCCACCCTCGCCATCGCCTCCAAGGGCGGCTACGAGGCGGTTCAGATGCGTGCGGTCGCCGAACGCGCCGATGTCGCCGTCGGCACCCTGTACCGCTACTTCCCGTCCAAGGTGCATCTGCTGGTCTCGGCGCTGGGTCGCGAATTCGAGCGGATCGACGCCAAGACCGACCGGGCCTCGCTCACCGGCGGCACCCCGTACCAGCGGCTGAACATGATGGTCGGCCGGCTCAACCGGTCCATGCAGCGCAACCCACTGCTCACCGAGGCCATGACGCGGGCCTTCGTTTTCGCCGACGCCTCCGCGGCGGGTGAAGTCGATCACGTCGGCAAGCTGATGGATTCGATGTTCGCCCGCGCGATGAGCGACGGCGAACCGACCGAAGACCAGTACCACATCGCGCGCGTGATCTCCGATGTGTGGCTGTCGAACCTGCTGGCGTGGCTGACCCGGCGGGCCTCGGCCACCGACGTCAGCAAACGCCTCGACTTGGCGGTCCGGTTGCTCATCGGCGACGGGGATCAGCCTAAGGTGTGACGGGAGCGAGCGAAGCGACGGAGGTGTGGTCCAGGGTGGATGATCTGCGGCACGCGCTCACTGCCATCGCCGAGACCCCCCGCCTCCTGGTCACCTCCGATTTCGACGGCACCCTCGCGCCGATCGTCAACAACCCGGCCGACGCGCGGGCCCTGCCCGCCGCCGCCGAAGCTCTGGTGGCCTTGTCCGAACTGCCCGACACCACCGCCGCGCTGATCTCCGGGCGCGCCCGCAGTGTGCTGCGCGACCTGTCCGGGATGCCCGACACCGTCGCGCTGATCGGCAGCCACGGCGCCGAGTTCGACACCGGTTTCGTACGCGCGATAGACACCGAGCTGCTGGACACGATGATCGAGACCCTGCGCGGTATCGCCGCCGGACGACCCGGGGTGACCGTCGAGACCAAACCGGCCAGTGTCGCCCTGCACGTGCGCAATGCCGTTGCCGCCGAAGGCGATTCCGCGCTGGCTGAAGCCCGCGCGGCCGCGCAGTCCTGGGATGCGCACCTCACCGCGGGCAAGGCGGTGCTGGAGTTCGCGGTGATCGTCACCGACAAGGGCGAGGCCGTCGACACGTTACGCAGCATGCACGACGCGACCGCGGTGGTCTTCCTCGGTGACGATGTGACCGACGAGAAGGCGTTCGCGCGGATGCGGGACTCCGATGTCGCGGTGAAGGTGGGACCGGGCGAGACCCTGGCCCGCTACCGCGTGGACACGCCTGAAGATGTGGCCGAGGTGCTGCGGTTCCTCGTGGCGGCGCGCAGCTGATCAGGACGGGGGCCCCGCGGTGCGACCGCGGATCAGCTCGGTCGCCAGCATGTCGATGACGGGCAATCCCGAGCGCGGCGGGTTGTGCAGCAGCCGGCCGGCCCGTCGGCCCTTCTCCATACTCGGCTGCACCACCGTGGTCAGGCCCCGTCGCAGCGCCTCGGGCACTCCGTCGAAGCCGGTCACCGTCATCTGCCCGGGCACATAGATCCCGCGCGCCCGAAGCGAATCCATCGCGGAGAGCGCCAACACGTCCGCGGTGCACACCAGCGCCGTGATGCGCGGGTTGCGCGCCAGCGCGACATCGGCGGCCAACCCGCCCGAGGTGGGCCCGTGGTCATAGCTTTCGACCACCGTCACCGATGCCGGATCCAGCCCGGCCGCGGCCATCGCATCGAACAGTCCGTGCGCACGTTCGCGCTGCACGTGGAAATGCGGGGTGTTCAACCGGTCCCGCTCGGCGACCGCCGGGGCCGGGTCCGGATGTGGCCAGTCCCGGCCCAACCGCATGGTGAGCAACCCGATCTCGCGGTGCCCAAGGCCCACAACATGTTCGGCGAGCTGACGCATGGCCGCCCGATCGTCGATGCACACCCGGGAACTGCCCGGCACATCCTTGGGCTGATCGACGACGACGACCGGAAGATGACGCTGCAACACCACCGGCAGGTAGGGGTCGTCGTCAGAGGCCGAATAGATGACGAAGCCGTCCACGCCGGCCGACAGCACCGCCGCCGACCCGTCTGCCACACTGCGGTTGGGGCCCGCCGCCACGAGCAGCAGACCCTGCCCGGCCTCTTCACATGACTCGGCAAGCCCGGCAACGAAATCCAGCGCCGCCGGATCGCTGAACGAATAGTCGAGCGGTTCGGTGAGCATCAACCCGACCGCGCCCGCCTTGCGGGTGCGCAGCGATCGCGCCACCGGATCCGGTCCCGGGTAACCCATTTCCTTGGCGGCGGCCAGCACACGCTCGCGCAGTTCCGTCGAAAGCTGGTCGGGACGGTTGTACGCGTTGGAGATCGTCGTCCGCGAAACCTTGAGTTCAGCGGCCAGTGAGGCCAGTGTCGCCCGTCGCCTGGGCGCCGGACTTCTGGACATGCTCTCCGAGGTTAGTGGACGTGGGGGCCGACGGCGCCGTGTGGCGGCGCGATTCGCCGATCCGTTCCGGTGCGCTGCGCGATTGCCCACACCACCAACCAGATTCCGCTGACGATCGTGACGATGACGAAGCTCGGCGGAACGTTGAACATCGCCGACAGCGCGAGGCCGGTCCACACCGAGACCACCGCCAGCAGGGTGGAGACCAACATCGCCAGCCCGGGCCGCGCGACCAGCATGATCGCCGTGGCGGCCGGGGTGACCACCAAGGCGAACAGCAGCAGGGTCCCGACGGCCTGCACCGCCATCGTCACCGCCAGCCCGAGCAGCGCCATGAACACGACCGACAGCACCCGGACGGGAACGCCCTTGGCCTCGGCGACCTCGGCATTGATCGACGCGAACAACAACGGCCGGTAGACGAATGCGACCACCACGGCCAGCACCGCGACGGCCACCCCGAACGACACGAGCTGCTCATGGGTCACCGCGAGCAGGTTGCCGAACAGCACGTTGGTGACGGTGCTGCTGCTCTTGGTGGCCTGCGAGCTGAAGAACAGGCCGAGTCCGGTCGCCGCCGCCAGCACGGTCCCGGTCGCCACCTCCCGTTCGTCGGCGCGCTTGCCCAGGGCCCCGATCACCAGGGCGCCACCGACGCAGAACACCGCGAGGCCCACCGTGACGGGCAGCCCGAGCAGGACCGCCCCCGTCGCACCGGGAAAGCCGATATGCGCCAGGGCATGCGCCGCGAACGCGCTGTTGCGCACCACGATGAAGTAGCCGATCAAGCCGGCGGCCAGGGCCACCAGCGTGCCGCCCAGCAGCGCGTTGCGCATGAAGGCCGACGTCAGGATCTGCCACCAGTTGTCCTGATAGCCCAGGGCCAGCACCGTGGTGTGCATCAGATGCTCCGCACGTACATGTCGCCCTGCGGGGTGTGCACCACCTGAACCGATGTGCCGTACAGGTGGCTCAGCAGGTCCGCGTCGACCACTTCGTCGGTGGTGTCGAAATGCGCGTGGCCGTCCAGCAGATAGATGGCGCCGTCGAGCACGGCCAGCAGCGGGTTCAGATCGTGGGCGACCACCAGGATCGTCACGCCGAGCTCCTCACGGATCTTGGCCAGCAGCCGGACGATATCCCGCTGGTTGCGCACGTCCAGGGCGGTCAGCGGCTCATCGAGGATGAGCAGCTGGGGCTCGGCGACCAGTGCCTCGGCGATGGCGATGCGCTGACGCTGCCCGCCGGACAGCTGGGACAGGCGGCGGTGGGCGAAGTCAGTGGCATCGACGGCGGCGAGCACCTCGGTCACCCGCGTCCGCTCCGCGGCGCTGGCCCGGCCGAATCCCCACCGGTTGCCGGTCAGTCCCAGCAGGACCGCGTCGCAGGCTCGGATGGCGTTGCCCGCGGCCACCGCATAGTTCTGCGGGACGTAGCCGATCAGTCCGGTGGCGGCGCCCGGTGGTCTGCCGAGAACGCGGATGGTGCCCGAACTCACCGGAATGGTGCCGAGCACGGCATGCAGCAGGGTGGTCTTGCCCGAGCCGCTCGAGCCGATCACCGCGAAGATCCCACCGGCGGGCACATCGAAGGTGCCTTCCGACCAGATCAGCCGGCCGCCGCGGACGACGCTGACATCCTCGAAGGACAGGGCGGGGGCGGCACGCTCAGGTCTGGACGCGTCAGAGTCAGACACCGAGGGCCTTGGCGAGGGCGGTGAGTTGGTCCACCTGCCAAGCCTCGAACGATTTGGCTCCCGGCGCCACCGTTTCGGTCACGTTCACCACGGGGATGCCTGCCTTCTGCGCCGCATCGCGCAGCTGCTCGGGGACGGATCCCTCGGTTTGGGTGTTGTAGATGAGCACATCGACACCCTTGGCATTCAACAGCTTGAGGAAGGCGTCCAGATCGGCCGGGGAGGGATCGGTCTCGTTGTTGGCCGCGGCCTGGTAGCCGGCCGGGGTCTTGTTCTGCAATCCGACGGCAGAGGCCAGGTAGTCGAACACCCCCTCGGTGGCGGCATACGTCTTACCGGCCGCACCGGTCTTGATCTTGGCGATCGTGTCGGTATAGGGCTGCAGCGAGGTGGTGAATGCGCTGCGCCGGGCGGCGAAGTAGTCCTTCGCCGCCGGGGCGAGTTGGCCGAGCTCGGCGGTCACCGCATCCGCGACGGCCGTCACCGTGGCGGGGTTGTACCAG
This sequence comes from Mycobacterium hackensackense, assembly GCF_025822555.1. NCBI lineage: Bacteria > Bacillati > Actinomycetota > Actinomycetes > Mycobacteriales > Mycobacteriaceae > Mycobacterium > Mycobacterium hackensackense. Next base: position 1,624,761 of record NZ_JACKUC010000030.1, on the reverse strand, counting down.
ACGTGCGGGTTGACCTCGCCGTGGTCGTGATCGCCGGCCGTGCCGTGATCCTCGTGCGGCTCCTCGCCGCCGGTTTCGGCGGCGTTGATCACCGGCGCGTTCGGTGCCGAGCTCGCGGCCAACTTGCTGGCCCATTCGTCGTAGTGCGCGCCGTTGACCACGATCAGCTTGGCGCCCTGGAACGTCGCGGCATCGGCGGGCGACGGCTCGTAGTCGTGGGGGTCCACCGAGGAGCTGGCCAACAAGGTCTTGACGCGGGCGCAGCTGCCGCCGAGCTGCGACACGATATCGCCCCATTGGTCGACGCTGACCACGACGTCGACCGGGGTGGTGGGGCAGTCGCCGGCCACCGTCGTCGACGTGGCGGTGGTGCCGCCACCCGAGCAGGCGGCCAGGGCGAACGGGGTGGCGAGCAGAACACCGGCTGCCAGGGCGCGGAGGGTCTTCGTGGCGGTCATGTCGATAACGATAACCGTTTGCATTAAGTCCCGCGCACCGGGATCCTGTTTTATTGAAAATCATTTCCATTAAGGAGTTCGATGACATCCTCTGCGCAACTGCCGGTGACGGTGCTGTCCGGTTTCCTCGGCGCCGGAAAGACCACGCTGCTCAACCACATCCTGGCCAACCGGGACGGCCGACGGGTCGCCGTCATCGTCAACGACATGAGCGAGATCAACATCGATGCCGCGCTGATCGCCGGCCAGGGCCACCTGGACCGCGCCGATGCCACGGGTTCGGAGAGGGGCTCTGCGATCCGGACCGAGGAGAAACTCGTCGAGCTCACCAACGGCTGTATCTGCTGCACGCTGCGCGAAGACCTGGTGGAAGCCGTCGGCACCCTCGCCCGGCAGGGCCGCTTCGACCAGCTGGTGATCGAATCCACCGGGATCTCCGAACCGATGCCCGTCGCGGCGACCTTCGAGTGGCAGTTCGAGGACGGCTTCCGCCTCGGCGAGCTGGCCCGTCTCGACACCATGGTGACCGTCGTGGACGCCTCGACGTTCCTGACCGAGCTGGCCCGCGGGCAGGCCCTGGCGGAACGGGATATGAGCGCAGGTGACGGCGACGCCCGCAATATCGCCGACCTCCTGGTCGACCAGGTCGAGTTCGCCGACGTGCTGTTGCTCAACAAGACCGACCTGGTGTCGGCCGCCCGGCTCGGTGCCGTCGAGACACTCCTGCGCCGACTCAACCCGTCGGCGAAACTGATCCACGCCGACCACGGCGTGGTCGACCTGGACGAGGTGCTCGACACCGGACTGTTCGACCCGGTCGCCGCCGCGAACGCACCCGGCTGGGACGAGGAGATCGCCGACGGCCACACCCCCGAGACCGAGGAGTACGGCATCGCCTCGATGACCTTCCGCGCCGATCGGCCGTTCCACCCCCAACGACTGGCGTCGGCGCTCGAGCAGATGCGGGGACTGTTGCGCAGCAAGGGTTTCTGCTGGATCGCCAGCCGTCCCACGATCGCCGCCATCTGGTCGCAGGCCGGCCCGAATCTGGTGATCGAACCGGCACAGTACTGGTCGTCCACCGAGATCGCCCCGGGGCAGGAGATCGTGTTCATCGGAGTGCGCATCGACCGGGACCGGATCGACGCGCTGCTGCGTGAGGCGCTGCTCACCGATGCCGAACTGCGCGTCGGGGAACAGCACTGGACCAGGTTCCCCGACCCACTTCCGGCCTGGGGTGTCACCCACACGCACTGAGTACGTCGGGTCAGCCCCCGGTCTGGACCGGCGACGCCGGGTCGGCACTCCACTGCGACCAGGACCCGGGGAACAGTGCCGCGTCCACACCCGCGGCGGTCAATGCCGCCACCAGGACGGCGGCCGTGACGCCGGAGCCGCAGTACGCCCCGACGGGTCCCCCGAAATCGGGAAGCGCGTCCAGCGCGAAGGTGCCGTCGGCGGCCAGTACCGCGGTGCTCGGCAGGTTGCGCGCGCCGGGGATGTGCCCGGCCACCGGGTCCACCGGTTCGGTCTCACCGCGGAACCGTTCCGGGGCGCGGGCGTCGAGCAGCACCGGGGCCTGGGCGGCCTGTTCGGCGGTCAAGGTCGCAAGGGCGCCGGCATACAGATCGTCATGCGTGACGGTCACATCGCCCGGCTCGGCGATCGAGGGGCCGGTCGCCAGGTCGCCGCGCCACGCGGCCAGCCCGCCGTCGAGGATGCGCACGTCGCCGATCCCCGCTGCGGTCAACACCCACCAGGCCCGGGCCGAACCCGCGCGGTTCCAGTCGTCGTAGACCACCACCGGCACGCCGGCACGCACGCCCCACCGGCGCGCCGCGGCCTGCACGGCCGCGCCGGAAGGCAGCGGGTGCCGGCCGCGGCCGGCCACCCGGTGATCGGACAACTCGTCCTCAAGCGATACGTACACCGCACCCGGCAGGTGGCCCCGCTCGAAGGCCGCCCGGCCGTCCGGCTCGGACAACTGCCAGCGGACGTCCAGAATCGCCACGGGGGAACCTGATTCAACCCTTTCGGCTAGTTCTGCCGCCGATATCAGAACCTGCGCACGCGTGCTCATCCGACCAGCCTAGGCTGCGATGGTGACCGATCACGCGTTCAGCGACACCGACCGCCAGGCCGTGTACCGGGCCATTGCCGAGCGCCGCGATATGCGCCGGTTCGTCCCGGGCGCGGAGGTTCCCGCCGAGGTGCTGGCGCGCCTGCTGGCCGCCGCCCATTCCGCGCCCAGCGTCGGGCTGATGCAGCCGTGGCGGTTCATCCGGATCACCGATCCGGCCCTGCGCGTACAGATGCACGACCTGGTGGACGAGGAGCGCCGGGCGACGGCGGCCGCGTTGGGCACCCGCAGCGAGGAGTTCCTCGAGCTCAAGGTCGAGGGCATCCTGGAGTGCGCCGAGCTGTTCGTGGTGGCCCTCGGCGAGGGCAGGCAGGCGCACGTCTTCGGCCGCCGCACCATGCCGCATATGGACCTGGCCTCGGTGTCCTGCGCGATCCAGAATCTCTGGCTCGCCGCGCGCGCCGAAGGTCTGGGCATGGGCTGGGTGTCCATCTTTGACCCGGCCCGGCTGGCCGCCTTGCTGAACATGCCGGCCGACGCCGAGCCGGTGGCCATCCTGTGCCTGGGTCCGGTTCCGGATTTCCCGCCGCGGCCCGCCCTGGAGATCGACAACTGGGCCTTCGGGCGCCCGCTGCCCGAGTTCGTCTCGGAAAACCGTTGGCCGCCGGCGGAATTACCCGCATGACGGTGACGGTCGACCTCAACGCCGACCTTGGCGAGGGTTTCGGAATATGGCGCCTCGGCGATGACGACGCCATGCTCGACATCGTCACGAGCGCGAACGTGGCCTGCGGCTTCCACGCCGGTGACCCCGCCGGCATGGTGCGCACCTGCCGGGCCGCCGTCGAGCGTGGCGTGCGCATCGGTGCACAGGTGAGCTATCTCGACCTGGCCGGATTCGGGCGCCGATTCATCGATGCCGAGCCCGATGACCTGCGGGCCGACGTCATCTACCAGATCGGCGCGCTACAGGCCATCGCCCAGAGCGCAGGATCGTCGGTGTCCTATGTGAAACCCCATGGCGCACTCTATAACTCGATCGTCACCCACCGAGACCAGGCCATGGCCGTGGCCGAAGCGGTGCATGCCGTCGATCCTGCGCTGCCGGTACTCGGCCTGGCCGGTTCGGCGTTCTTCGACGCGGCCACCGAACTCGGCCTGCGCACCGTGGCCGAGGCGTTCGCCGACCGGGCATATCGCGCCGACGGTCAGCTGGTATCGCGCCGCCAGCCCGATGCGGTGCTACACGACCCGGAGCGGATCGCCGAGCGGGTGACCGCGATGGTGCGACACGGCCAGGTGACCGCGATCGACGGATCGACCATCGCCGTCACCGTGGAATCTGTGTGCGTGCACGGCGATTCACCGGATGCGGTGCGGATCGCGCACGCCGTACGGACCCGCCTGGAGGCCGAGGGCGCCACGCTCGCGGCGTTCACGGGCTAGGGCAGCAACGCCATCTCGCGGGCGTTCTTGATGGCCGTGGCGACCTGTCGCTGCTGCTGCGGCGTCAGCCCCGTGACCCTCCGCGACCGGATCTTGCCGCGTTCGGAGAGGAAGGTGCGCAGCACGGCCACGTCCTTGTAGTCGACACGGCTGACACCGAGCGCCTTGAGCCGGTTCACCTTGGGCCGCTTGATCTCCGGCGCGGCGGTCCGCTTGCGCTTGTCCGCCATCACCAGCTGGCCTTCCGCACACCGGGCAGCTCGCCGCGATGCGCGAGTTCGCGCACCCGGACCCGGGACAGCCCGAACTTGCGCAGGTGCCCCCGCGGCCGGCCGTCGATGGAATCCCGATTGCGCACCCGCACCGGGCTGGCATCACGGGGTAACCGCTGCAGGGCCGCCTGGGCAGCCGCGCGTTCCTGGGCACTGCTGGACGGCAGCCGGATGATCTCCTTGAGCGCGGCACGTTTCTCCGCGTAGCGCGCCACCGTCGCACGGCGCCGCTCGTTTCCCACGATCTTGGCGGTCTTGGCCATCAGCGCTCCTCCCTGAAATCGACGTGCCGGCGCACGACCGGGTCGTATTTACGCAGCACCAGCCGGTCCGGGTCGTTGCGGCGGTTCTTGCGGGTGACATAGGTGTAGCCGGTTCCCGCGGTGGACCGAAGCTTGACGATGGGCCGGATCTCGTTGCGGGCCATCAGATCTTCACTCCGTCCCGGCGCAATCTGGCGACGACGGCCTCGATCCCGTCCCGGTCGATGACCTTGATGCCCTTGGCGCTGACCCGCAGCCGGACCCGACGCCCCTCGGAGGGCAGGTAGTACGTCTTGAGCTGGATATTGGGATTCCAGCGACGGCGGGTGCGTCGCTGCGAGTGTGACACCCGGTTACCGAAACCCGGTGCGCGGCCGGTGACTTGGCAGTGCGCCGACACGTGAACCTCCTACGCTTAATGGAAATGATTTTCGACAAGTCGATGTCGGCACGGTAGCGTACGGATACGTTAATGGCAATCGTTTTCAATAGTGCAGGAGGCGCGATGCGGACCCCAGTGGTGCTGGTGGCCGGTCAGGGACCAGCAGACGATGTGGCGGACACCCTGATCCGTTCCCCGGGCACGATCAGCGTCGGCTATGCGATCGAAGGACATCTGGCGATTCGGCAGATCACCGAGATGCGTGCCGAGCGGCGGATCATCTCGGTATGGCCGATCGAGGTGACGGGGTGCCTGAACTGCGCTATCCGGGCCGACCTGCTGCCACTGCTGCGGCGGCTGCACCGGCGTGACGACGTGTCCCGGATCGCGGTCGCCCTACCCGCGTGGGCCGACCCCGAGTCGCTGTGCACCGCGATCGAGCGCACTCCCCTTCATATCGGCCCCGGCTACATCGACGGGCCCGCCGGCCGCGATGTCGTCGTCTCCGCCGTGGTCACCGGTATCGAGTCCGAAGGCTGGCTCGCCCAGGCGCTCGGCGACGACGACCTGGAGGTGGACCTCGAGCACTCCCAGACTGTCGCGCAGGTGGTGGTGGCCCAGGCCGAGTTCGCCGATGTGCTGGTGCTCACCGCACCCGAGGCCACCACCCTCGCGGTGCTGCGCCGGCTGGCGCCGCGGGCCCGGATCACCGTCGGTACCGACAACGTGGAACTGGCGCTGGCGAACCTCGATCCGCTGGCCCGCCGGGGCCGACCCGACGATCCACACGATCCGCTGCTGGCCGGCCAACCACCGCTGCGGCCCGACGGGCCGGTGCGCCTGCTGGAGTTCAACGCGCGCAGGCCTTTTCACCCTCTGCGTCTGCATCATGCGATCGACGACCTGCTCGACGGCGTGGTCCGCATCCGCGGCCGGGCCTGGATCGCGAGCCAGCCCGATGCGGTCGTCTGGATAGAGTCCGCAGGGGGCGGGCTCGGTGTGGGGCACTGCGGAACCTGGCTGGCGGACATGGACCCGGCCGAACGCGCCTATGTCGACCCGGAGCGCATCGCGCTGGCCGGCTCGATCTGGGACGACCGCTTCGGCGACCGGCACATCGCGATGACAGCTCTGGTGTGCGGGGCCGACCCGGACGTCATCACCGGCGCACTGAACCGGGCCCTGCTCACCGATGACGAATTGGCCCGACCGCGGGACTGGGCGCACTACCCGGACCCCTTCGGAGACTGGCATCACGACCCCTGCGAGTCACTACAGGCCGACGTCGACGCGAACAAGGAGGCAAGCAATGAAGGCTGAGATCCATCCCGACTACCACCCCGTCGTATTCGCCGACGCCAACACCGGGGCGATGTTCCTGACCCGCTCTACGGCGACCAGCGACCGCACAGTCGATTGGCAGGGCAGCACCTATCCGCTGATCGTCGTGGACGTCACCAGCGATTCCCACCCGTTCTGGACGGGATCGAGCCGGCGTATCGACACCGCCGGCCAGGTCGAGAAGTTCCACCGCCGCTACGGGGCACGTCCCGCCCCCTAGGGTGGAGGGATGCGCCTGAAACCCGGACGCCCGGACCTCGGCGACTATGCGCGGTTCTTCGATCTGCCCGCGGCCGGCTCGGCGCCGTTGACGGTGACCTGGGCCGGCGTCACCACCCTGCTGGTCGACGACGGGACCTCGGCGGTGATGACGGACGGGTTCTTCAGCCGGCCCGCCCTGCTGCGGGTCGGGTTGGCGCGCATCGCGCCGTCGGCTCCGCGCATCGACGGCTGTCTGGCTCGGCTCGGGGTGCGCAGCCTCGATGCGGTGCTGCCGGTACACACCCACTTCGATCACGCCATGGATTCCGCGGTGGTGGCCGACCGTACGGGCGCCGCGCTGGTGGGGGGCGACTCCGTGGCCCACCTCGGCCACGGGCTCGCGCCCGAGAAGATCGTCCTGGCCACTCCCGGTGTTCCGTTGCGCCTCGGTGCTTTCGACATCACGCTCATCGTCGGTGAGCACTGCCCACCCGACCGATTCCCCGGCCCGATCACCGCACCGGTGCGCCCGCCGGTGCGGGCCGCGGCATATCGGTGTGGCGAAGCATGGTCCACGGTGGTGCACCACCGGCCGTCGGACCGGCGACTGCTGATCGTCGGCAGCGCCGGTTTCGTCCCCGGTGCGCTGGCCGGGCACCGCGCCGAGGTCGTCTACCTCGGCATCGGCCAATTGGGCCTGCAGCCCGAGCACTACCTGCTCGACTACTGGACCGAGACCGTGCGCACCGTCGGTGCCCGCCGGGTGGTGCTGATCCACTGGGACGATTTCTTCCGACCGCTGGACGAGCCGCTCCGGGCATTGCCCTACGCCGCGGACGACCTCGACGTGTCGATGCGGGTGCTGGCCCGGCTCGCCGAGCAGGACGGGGTCACCCTGCACCTGCCGACGTTGTGGCAGCCGACGGATCCCTGGATCTGACCGAACCTTGAACACCCCTTTGGTCTTTTCGGCTGCCCTTCTCGCGCTCGTGTTGGTCTTCACCATGGTGCGGCCGCACCGCTGGCCGGAGGTCGCCGTGGCCGCCCCCGCCGCCGGGCTGCTCCTGCTCGCCGGTGTGGTGACCATGGACTCGGCTGCCGCGGAGATCGGCGAACTGCTCCCGGTGACCGGCTTTCTCGCCGCCGTGCTGGCGCTCGGGCGGATATGCGATGACGAGGGGTTGTTCCGGGCCGCCGGGACCACGATGGCGCGGCTGAGCCGCGGCGATCCGCACCGCCTGCTCGGTGGGGTGTTCGTGCTCGCCGCGGCGACGACGGCCGTGCTCAGCCTGGACGCGACCGTGGTGCTGCTGACCCCGGTCGTGCTGGCGACGGCCCGGACCCTGGCCGTGTCACCGAAACCGCATGCCTATGCCACCGCGCACCTGTCCAACAGCGCCTCGCTCCTGCTACCGGTGTCCAACCTGACCAACCTGCTCGCCTTCGGCGCCGCGGGTATCTCGTTCGCTATGTTCGCGACCGTGATGGTGCTGCCCTGGCTGGCGGTGATCGCGGTCGAATACCTGTTGCTGCGCCTGATCTTCAGGCGTGAGCTGGCCGCGCCCTCGCCTCATGAGGAACCGCCGCCGCCGGCCGATATCCCGGTGTTCGTGCTGGTCGTGCTCGGGCTCACCCTGGCCGGTTTCGCGGTCACCTCCGCCCTCAACATCGCGCCCGCCTGGGCGGCGCTCGCCGGCGCGGTGGTGCTGGGGGTGCGCAGCCTGGCACGCGGGCGCAGCAGCGTGACCGGCATCGCCAAGGCCGTCGACGTGCCGTTCCTGGTGTTCGTGCTGTGCCTGGGCGTCATCGTCGACGCCGTCATGCGACACGGTCTGGGCGATTTCATGAAGACCCATGTGCCGCTGGGCACTTCGCTGCCGTCGTTGCTGCTGATCGCCACGGTGGCGGCGGTGCTCTCCAATGTGGTGAACAATCTGCCCGCCGTGCTGGTGCTGCTCCCGGTGGTGGCAGCGGCCGGGCCGGCGGCCGTACTGGCCGTGCTGATCGGCGTCAACGTGGGCCCCAACGCCACCTACCCGGGGTCACTGGCGAACCTGTTGTGGCGAAACATCATCCGCCGCGAGGGCATGACTGCGGGCGTCGCCGAGTTCACCCGGGTCGGGTTGCTCACCGTCCCGCTCAGCTTGGTGGTGGCGGTGCTGTGCCTGTGGGCCGGTGTCCGGGTGTTCGGCCTCTAGCGGCGGCGCTGCCGGGCGATCTCGGCCAGCACCACACCTGCGGCCACCGAGGCGTTGAGCGACTCGGTCGGGCCGGCCATCGGGATGGACACGATGGCATCGCAGTTCTCCCGGACCAGGCGCGACAGCCCCTTGCCCTCGGATCCGACCACCACGACCGTCGGCACCGAGGCATCCCAGTCGTCCAGTTCGGTGTCGCCGCCGGCATCGAGGCCGACGATCTGCAGACCGGCGTCGGCCCAACTCTTCAGCGTCCGATTGAGGTTGGTGGCCCTGGCCACCGGCAACCGGGCGGCGGCACCCGCACTGGTCCGCCAGGCCACCGCGCTCACCGAGGCCGAACGGCGTTGCGGGATCACCACTCCGTGCCCGCCGAAGGCCGCCACCGAGCGCACGATGGCACCCAGGTTGCGGGGATCGGAGATGTTGTCCAGCGCCACCAGCAGAGCGGGCGTGCTGTCGCTCTGCGCCGCCTTCAGCAGGTCGTCCGGGTGGGTGTAGCTGTACGGCGGCACCTGCAGCGCCAGCCCCTGATGCAGCCCGTTGCTGGCGATGCGGTCCAGATCATGCTTCTGGACCTCCAGGATGGAGATACCGGAATCTGCGGCGCGCTTCACCGCTTCGGTGATCCGCTCATCGGCATCGACACCGAGCATCACCCAGAGTGCCGTGGCCGGGACGCCGGCCCGCAGACACTCCACCACGGGGTTACGACCGAGGACGACCTCGACTTCATCGGTCTTGCGCTGTTGCCTGCCCTGATTCTGCCGGGCCACCTTGGCGGCCTTCTTGCCCGCCGGGTGGTGCGGCCGCTGATGTGCGGGCGGCGTGGCGCCCTTGCCCTCCAGCCCGCGCCTGCGCACACCGCCGGAGCCGACGGTCGGGCCCTTCTTGGTGCCTTCCTTGCGGACGGCGCCGCGGCGCTGTGAATTACCGGCCATTACTTCGTGTCTCCCTCAAGCAGCGACCACTGTGGTCCGTCTGCGGTGTCGGTGACCTCGATTCCGGCCTCCTTGAGGCGGTCCCGGATCGCGTCCGCGGCCGCCCAGTCCTTATTCTCCCTGGCCTCGGCCCGGCCCGCCAACGCCCAGTGCACCAGTACGTCCACCGCCGCCAGCGCGGCCGACGTCTCATCACGCGATTCCCAGCGCTCGTCGAGCGGATCGCAACCCAGGATGCCCATCATCGCCCGCACGGATTGCGCTGCCGCCATGGCGGTTTCGTGGTCACCGGCATCCAGCGCGCGATTGCCCTCGGCCCGGGTGTAATGCACCTCGGCCAGCGCGATCGGCACGGACAGGTCGTCGTCGAGCGCCGCACCGAACTTCTCGGTCCACGTGCCGGGCACCACGGTGCCGACCCTGTTGCGCACCCGGTGCAGGAACTCCTCCACGCCGGTGTAGGCCTTGGCGGCGTCGGTCAGTGCGTTCTCGGAGAACTCCAGCATCGACCGGTAGTGCGCACTGCCCAGGTAGTAGCGCAGTTCTGCGGCCCGAACCCGCTGCAGTACGGCCGGAATCGCGAGGACGTTGCCCAGCGATTTGCTCATCTTCTCGCCGCCCATGGTGACCCAGCCGTTGTGCAGCCAGTACTGCGCAAAACCGTCTCCGGCCGCCTTGGCCTGGGCGATCTCGTTCTCGTGGTGCGGGAACACCAGGTCCATCCCACCGGCGTGGATATCGAACTGCGGCCCCAGGTAGGACTCGCACATCGCGACGCACTCGGTGTGCCAGCCCGGCCGACCCGGGCCCCACGGGGTGGGCCAGGACGGCTCCCCCGGCTTGGCGCCCTTCCACAGGGTGAAGTCCCGCTGGTCGCGCTTTCCGGTGCCGGCGCCCTCACCCTGGTGGACGTCGTCGATCCGGTGTCCGGACAACGCGCCGTACTCGGAGTAGCTGAGCACGTCGAAGTACACATCGCCCTGTGCGGCGTAGGCGTGGCCGCGCTCGATGAGCCGCTCGATCAACTCGACCATCTGGGTGATGTGCCCGGTGGCCCGCGGTTCGGCCGACGGCGGCAGCACCCCGAGCGCGTCGTAGGCCTCGGTGAACGCCCGCTCGAAGGTCGCCGCCCATTCCCACCAGGGCCTGCCCGCGTCGGCGGCCTTGTTCAGGATCTTGTCGTCGATATCGGTGACGTTGCGGATGAACGCCACGTCGAAGCCCTTCGCGGTCAGCCAGCGCCGTAGTACGTCGAAGGCGACACCGCTGCGGACGTGTCCGATGTGGGGCAACCCCTGAACCGTGGCCCCGCAGAGGTAGATGGAGGCATGGCCGGGCCGCAGCGGTACAAAATCACGAACGCCACCCGAGAGGGTGTCGTATAGCCGCAGCCCAGTCACGTCGGCCAACCGTTCGCTTCACTCACCTCGGCCAACCGTTCGCTTCGCTCACGACGGGCCAGCCTACCGGCCTATTCGGCCGAAACGAGCAACGCCGTCGCAATCGCGGCCAGACCTTCGCCGCGACCGGTCAGACCGAGGCCGTCGGTGGTGGTCGCCGAGACCGAGACCGGCGCATCCAGCAGTTCGGACAGCAGCTGCTGCGCCTCGGCACGCCGCGGCCCGACCTTCGGCCTGTTACCGATCACCTGCACGACGGCGTTACCCACGCGGAAGCCTTCGGCCCGCACCAGGTTGTGCACATGGCGCAACATGTCGGCGCCGGTGACGCCCCGCCACTGTGGTTGATCGGTGCCGAACACGCTGCCCAGGTCGCCGAGACCGGCGGCGCTGAGCAGCGCGTCGCACAATGCATGTGCTGCGACGTCACCATCGGAGTGTCCGGCGCAGCCGTCCGAATCATCGAACAGCAGGCACAGCAGCCAACACGGCCGCCCCGCCTGGATGGGATGAACGTCGGTACCCAGACCGACGCGCGGCAATTCCACGTCTAGTAGTCGATCGACGTGAACAACTAGGAAGCTGCGGCCAGCACCTCGTCGAGAATGGTCTCAGCCTTCTCGTCATCGGTGTTCTCGGCGAGCGCGAGCTCACCGACGAGGATCTGACGCGCCTTGGCGAGCATTCGCTTCTCGCCGGCGGACAGACCGCGTTCCTGATCCCGGCGCCACAGATCGCGAACGACCTCGGCCACCTTGTTCACATCCCCGGATGCGAGCTTCTCCAGGTTTGCCTTGTACCGGCGCGACCAGTTGGTCGGCTCCTCGGTATGCGGCGCGCGCAGCACCTGGAATACCTTGTCGAGGCCTTCCTGGCCCACAACGTCGCGCACACCCACATATTCGGCGTTCTCAGCTGGGACTCGAACGGTGAGATCACCCTGGGCGACCTTCAAGACGAGGTACTCTTTCTGCTCGCCTTTGATGGTGCGGGTTTCGATCGCCTCGATCAATGCAGCACCGTGGTGTGGATAGACGACGGTGTCTCCGACCTTGAAAATCATCAGATTAGAGCCCCTTTCACTTCTCAATCTTAGCACGGGGCACCCACACGCGCGGATCAACTATGCAGGTCAGGGGCATAGGAAGTGAAGACTAGGGGTTGACACGGTGGCCAATACGTGCAACGGCACAACGGTTTTCGGACCTCGCGCCGACCCGCGAGCGGTCCATCCGGAGCGCGGCGGGGACCGTCGATCGGCCCTGCCCAACCCTCCGCTACCGCGGCCGATGCCGACCTACTACTGTGCATAGTTGAATTCCGTCGGCCGATCAGGAGGCTCCAGTGGCTGCAGTGGTCTCTAAGAACCGCTTCGATAGGCGCGCAACGGCCCTCACCGGCCTGGCCGCATGCGCGTTGATGGCCAGCGTCGCCCTGACCGGCTGCGGCTCCGGCCAGGTGTCCCAGACCGCGAACCAGGAACCGGCCGTCAACGGGGCGGCCGCGACGACGGGCAACATCGCCCTGCGCAATGTGCACCTGCGCGCCCCGCAGACCTCCGATTACGTCCAGCCGGGCAGCGATGTCGAGCTGCTGCTGGTCGCCGCCAACAACTCGGCGGATGTCAACGACAAGCTCGTGTCGATCACCTCCGACATCGGCGAGGTGACCCTGACCGGTGACGGCACGGTCCCGGCCGCCGGCGTGCTGGTGGTGGGCGAACCGGACGGCCAGCTGAAGGCGCTCGACGCCGCCGAACGAGCCGACGCGGTCACCGCCGAGGTGGCGCTGACCAAGCCGATCACCAACGGGCTGACCTACCACTTCACCTTCGACTTCGAGAAGTCCGGCCAGACCACGGTCGCCGTGCCGATCTCGGCCGGTGAGACCCCGCGCCGCGACGGTGAGCCCAATGCGGGAACCGAGAAGGCACCCGAAGGCGCCGACGCCGACACGGGCGGACACCACTGACGATCTGACGGATCTGTCGCCCCCGGCAGCTACCGTTTGAGCGTGGCTTCGAAAGTACGTTCGCAATTCCGGTGTTCCGAGTGTCAGTACGTCACGGCCAAATGGGTCGGCCGCTGCCCGGATTGCGGCACCTGGGGCACGGTCAACGAGGTCGCCGCACTGACCTCATTCGACGGGAAGTCGATCCGTCGCGCGGTCGCCCCGACCTCCCCCGCCGTCCCCATCACCTCGATCGACCCGGGGGTGACCCGGCACCTCCCGACCGGGGTCAGCGAACTGGACCGGGTCCTGGGCGGTGGCCTGGTGCCGGGCTCGGTCACGCTGCTGGCCGGGGATCCCGGCGTCGGCAAGTCCACGCTGCTGCTGGAGGTGGCCCACCGGTGGGCCCGCGCCGGCAAGCGGGCGCTCTATCTGTCCGGCGAGGAGTCGGCCGGCCAGATCCGCCTTCGGGCCGAGCGCACCGGGTGCACCCACGACGAGATGTACCTGGCGGCCGAATCCGATCTGCAGACCTCGCTCGGCCATATCGAGGCGGTCCGGCCCAGCCTGGTCGTGGTCGATTCGGTGCAGACGATGTCCACCACCGAGGCCGAGGGCGTGACCGGCGGCGTCACCCAGGTCCGCGCCGTCACCACCGCGCTGACGTCCTACGCCAAATCCGCCGGACCGGACGGCCTGTCCCTGCTGCTGGTCGGCCACGTGACCAAGGACGGAGCCATCGCCGGCCCGCGCTCACTGGAACACCTGGTGGATGTGGTGCTGCACTTCGAGGGCGACCGGGCATCGGCACTGCGGATGGTGCGCGGTGTCAAGAATCGCTTCGGGGCCTCCGACGAGGTGGGCTGTTTCCTGTTGCGCGACAACGGTATCGAATGCGTCGCCGACCCGTCCGGGCTGTTCCGGGACCAGCGCCCGGCCCCGGTGTCCGGCACCGCGGTGACGGTCACGCTGGACGGCAAACGGCCGCTGCTCGGTGAGGTTCAGGCCCTCATCGGCAACGCGGCCCAGGGCACCGCGCGGCGCGCGGTCAGCGGTATCGACTCCGCCCGGGCCGCCATGATCACCGCGGTACTGGAGAAGCGGGCCGGTCTGCGGCTCGGAGGCAACGACATCTACCTGTCCACCGTCGGCGGGATGCGGCTGACCGACCCGTCGTCGGATCTTGCGGTGGCGCTGGCCATCGCCTCCGCGCAGACCGACCTGCCCGTCCCGGCCACCGTGGTGGCGATCGGCGAGGTGGGTCTGGCCGGGGACCTGCGCCGGGTCAGCGGGATGGAACGGCGGCTGGCCGAGGCCGCCCGGCTGGGTTTCCGGCACGCGGTGGTGCCGCCCGGGGTCACCGATGTGCCGGCCGGGCTGCGCATCAGTACCGCGGCCAACATCGGCGAGGCATTGCGGGTTCTGAAGTCCATCACGGACAATGGCGGCCAATCCAAGGAGGCGCGATGTCGGTGAAGTCCAGGGCGGGCCGCACTGTGGTGCATCTGACGCGGCCCACACTGCGCGAAACGCTCGGGCGGCTGGCGCCGGGCACCGACCTGCGTGACGGCCTGGAGCGCATCCTGCGCGGCCGCACCGGCGCGCTCATCGTGCTCGGCTACGACGACAGCGTGGACGCGATCTGCGACGGCGGGTTCGCCCTCGATGTCCGCTACGCACCGACCCGGCTGCGGGAGCTGTCGAAGATGGACGGTGCCGTCGTGCTGTCCAGTGACGGCACCCGGATCCTGCGCGCCAACGTCCAGTTGGTGCCGGATCCGTCCATCCCCACCGAGGAGTCCGGCACACGGCACCGCTCCGCGGAACGCACCGCGGTACAGACCGGTTATCCGGTGATCTCGGTCAGCCACTCGATGAGCATCGTGACCGTGTACGTCGCGGGCGAGCGCCACGTCGTCCCGGACACCCCGACCATCCTGTCGCGGGCCAACCAGACCATCGCCACCCTGGAGCGCTACAAGTCGCGCCTCGACGAGGTCAACCGCCAGCTCTCGACGGCCGAGATCGAGGATTTCGTCACGCTGCGCGATGTGATGACCGTGGTGCAACGCCTGGAGATGGTCCGCCGGATCAGCCTGGAGATCGACGCCGACGTGGTCGAGCTGGGCACCGACGGGCGGCAGCTGCAACTGCAGCTGGAGGAGCTGGTAGGTGACAACAGCACCGCCCGAGAACTGATCGTGCGCGACTATCACGCCAACCCGGATCCGCCGAGTGCCGCTCAGGTCACCGCCACCATGGAGGAGCTGGACGCGCTCTCCGATAACGAGTTGCTCGACTTCACTGCTCTGGCAAGGGTTTTCGGCTATCCCTCCACGGTCGAGGCGCAGGATTCGGCGATGAGCTCACGCGGGTACCGCGCGATGGCAGGTATCCCGCGACTGCAGTTCGCCCATGTCGACCTGCTGGTCCGGTCGTTCGGGTCGCTGCAGGGCGTGCTTGCGGCCAGCGCCAGCGATCTGCAATCGGTGGACGGGATCGGCTCGATGTGGGCCCGGCATATCCGCGAGGGCCTGTCGCAGCTGGCCGAGTCGACGATCGCCGACCAGCTGGCCTGACTATCCGCCGGGTGCGGGTGCGGGGGCCGGTGCCGGCTCGGCCGGGGGTGCGGCCGGCTCGGCGGGCGGTGCGCCCGGGTCGGCGGGCTTGGACTCGGCCAGGATGAACGGCACCGGGGCCGACCGCAGATTACCCAGCTGCACCAGCAGGTTGTATGTGCCGGGGCCGATCGGCGAGCGCGGCAGCGGGCAGTTCGGCGCCGAACCCATACCGGTCCAGGTCACCTCGGTGGTGACCTGCTCGCCCGGGTTGAAGGTCTTCACCAGGGTCTCGTTCGACGGGGCACAGTCCAGGTTCGACCACAGTCGGTTGTTGTCCAGCGAGTAGACGTAGGCCGACAGCACGGCCGCACCCACATCACGCTTGCACGCCACCAGCCCGATGTTCGTCACGACCATGGTGAACTTCGGCTGATCGCCCATCACATAGTCGGGGGCACTGGTGATGCCCTTGACCGCCAGGGTCGAATCGGGGCAGTCGTCACCCTCTTTGAGCACCGGCGGCGGCGTGACCGCCGCGGTCGGCGTCGGCGTGGGTACCGGTGCCTGCTGGGCGGGCACCACCGGTGTCTTCACGCCCGGGGTCTCACCGGGAAGCGGAGTGGGCGCCGCGTTGGCGCTCGTCGCTGCGGTCTTGTCCGCGGTCGGCGTTCCCGAGCTGGTGCTGTTTGCCACCACGATCGCCACGATGCCGACGACCACCGCGAGTACGACGACCGCGATCCCGATCGCCGCAATCCGGCGCCGCCGGTAGATCTGGGACGGCGTAGGGCCACCATGCGGTTCGACGTCAAGCACGATCTCAACGGTAAGCCGCGCTCACGCGCTGCCGTCCGAGGCGGCCCGGCGTGTCGGCCTCAGGCTTTTATCCGATCCGCGCTTACGCGTCAAGCCTCGCCGATATCACCGAGATGATCTCGCAACACAACCTTGCCGTCGGACAGCTGGTAGGTGAGGCCGACGATTGCCAGCGTGCCGGCAGTCACCCGTTCGGCGATGGCGGTCGACCGCGCCATCAACTGCGCGCCGGTCTCGGTGACGTGCCGGGCCTCGAACTCGTCGACCCTGGTCAGACCGTCGCGACGGCCCAGCAGGATGGACGGGGTGACGCGCTCGACGATGTCGCGGATGTAGCCGCCGGGCACCGCACCCTCGTCCAGCGCCGACAGGGTGGCCTTCACCGCGCCGCAACTGTCGTGGCCGAGCACCACGATCAGCGGCACGTTGAGTACCACCACCGCGTATTCGATGGACCCGAGCACGGCCGAATCGATGACGTGTCCCGCGGTGCGGACCACGAACATGTCGCCCAGACCCTGATCGAAGATGAGTTCCGCGGCCACCCGACTGTCGCCGCAGCCGAACACCACCGCGGTGGGCTTCTGCGCGGCGGTCAGGCTCGCCCGGTAGGCGATGCCCTGGCTGGGATGCACCGGTTCGCCGGCGACGAAGCGCTCGTTACCCTCCTTGAGTGCCTTCCACGCGGATATCGGGTTCGAGTTCGGCATGACGCCCATTCTGCCCGAGACACCGGTAACGATCGACCCGGCCATCGACTCGCTCGAGCTGATCACCTGGTTCGGCCACGCCCAGCGCGACCTGCCGTGGCGCCGACCGGGGGTGTCGGCGTGGCAGATCATGGTCAGCGAGTTCATGCTGCAGCAGACGCCGGTGTCGCGGGTCGAGCCGATCTGGCTGGACTGGATCGCCCGCTGGCCGACACCGTCGACCACGGCGGCGGCCGGACCGGCCGAGGTGCTGCGGGCGTGGGGCAAGCTGGGTTACCCACGACGGGCCATGCGGCTGCACGAGTGCGCGGTGACCATCGCGGCCGAGCATGGCGACGTGGTGCCCGACGATGTGGAAACGCTGCTGACGCTGCCCGGGGTCGGGGCCTACACCGCACGGGCGGTGGCGTGCTTCGCCTACGGCAAGCGGGTGCCGGTGGTGGACACCAACGTGCGCCGGGTGCTCTCGCGCGCCGTGCACAGTCGCGACGAGGCACCGGCCCGTGCCCGTGACCTCGACGACGTTGCGGCCCTGTTACCCGAAGACGATGCTGCGGCCCAATGTTTTTCGGCCGCACTGATGGAGCTGGGCGCAATCGTGTGCACGGCCCGGAACCCGAAATGCGGGCTGTGCCCGCTGAGCTCCTGCGGTTGGCGCACTGCGGGCTATCCCACCAGGGAAGCCGGCGAGACACCGGCGCGCCGGGTGCAGAAGTATGCGGGCACCGATCGCCAGGTGCGCGGCAGGTTGCTCGACGTGTTGCGCGGCAGCACCGTGCCGGTCACCCGGGCCGCCCTGGACGTGGCCTGGACCTCCGATACCGCCCAGCGGGACCGCGCCCTGGACTCACTCCTGGTCGACGGGTTGGTGGAGCAGACCGCTGACGGCCTGTTCGCGCTGGCAGGCGAGGGCGAAATTCAGGACGCGCGGGCGAAACTGCGCCGGTAGTCCGACGGGGTCACCCCGATGACGCGGCGGAAGTGGTGGCGCAGCAGGGTCGCGGTACCGAAGCCCGACCGGTCGGCGACGCGGTCGATGTCCAGGTCGGTCTCCTCCAGCAGCCGCCGCGCGAAGAGCACGCGCTGGTCGGTGACCCACTGCATCGGGGTGGTGCCGGTCTCCTCGACGAAGCGTCGGGCGAAGGTGCGCGCCGACATGCTGGCGCGGGCGGCCAGGGTCCCGACGGTGTGCGGTTCCTTGAGGTTGGCCAGGATCCAATCCAGTTGCGGGGCAAATCCTTCCGAACATCGGATCGGGATGGGCTGGTCGATGTACTGGCGCTGGCCGCCGTCGCGCTGGGGCGGCACCACCATGCGTCGGGCGATCTTGTTGGTGACCTCACTGCCGAGCTCGCGCCGGACCAGATGCAGGCAGGCGTCGATACCGGCGGCGGTACCGGCACTGGTGATCAGGTTGCCGTCGTCGACGAAGAGCACATTGCGGTCCACCCGCGCGGTCGGATACATGCGGGCGAGTTCGTCGGCGTGCATCCAATGCGTGGTGCACGGCCGTCCGTCCAGCAGGCCCGCCGCGCCGACCACGAACGCGCCCGAGCACACGGTGAGGATGATCGAGCCGGCGGCCGCGGCCGCCCGCAGTGCTTCCAGGGCTTCTTCGGGATATTCGCCGTACCGGGTGGTGACGGCGGGGACCGCGACCAGGTCGGCGCCGACGAGCGCCGAGAAGTCGTGATCGGGGGTGATCTGAGCACCCACCGAGGTACGCAACGGTTCACCGGCGACCGGTCCGCAGATCTTGAAGTCGAAGTTGGGCACGCCGTCGGCGGACCGGTCGATTCCGAAGACCTCGCAGATGACCCCGAACTCGAAAACCGCTAGACCGTTCAGCACCATCGCCGATACGCTTTTAATCATGGCAGCATCTTATCCAACTGGGGCAGTGCTGCCACTGTTCGGCTGGATATCGACTGTCGAAGAATTACTGCCATGACCGTTGCCCTCGCCATCCTGATCTTGTTGGCCCCCTTCGCCCTCGCGATAACCCTGGGCTGGCTGGCCAATCGCTCACATGTCCTGCGTCTGCACCTCGACCAGTTCCGGGTCCCCGCCTCGGCGTGGGACCGGGTGTTCGACATCGACCCCGATGCGTCCCGGACCTTCGGCGATTCTGACGCGGCCCGCATCCAGCACGACCTGGATGCGATCCGCACCCGCTTCGAGGAAGCCCCCGCCTGGCCGTCCTCAGGTGTCCTGGGCGAACGTCGATAAGAACGATTCCACGGCGGCGCGATATTCCTTCGGCGCGTCGTCGTGGATGAGGTGGCCGGCACCCGGTACGTGCAGATACGTGGTCCGGTGCCCGAGCTCCGCCATCCGCTTCATCTGGCCCGGCGGGGCGACGGTGCCCCCGGCCTCCAGCAGCAGAACCGGTACCCGGACCGCCCGCCACTGCTCCCAATAGTCACGGGTGCCCCACTGCGCCGCGATCTCGATCCATTTCGCGGGCCGGCCGTGCAGGCGCCAGCCGGACGGCGTCCGGTCGAAGGCATCGAGGAAGTACTGACCGGCCACCGGGCCGAACTCGTCATGAACCTGCTGCGCCGAGGTGAACTCGAGCGGAAGCGCATGCAGCCACGGCTCCCAGGCCCCCGTGGTCTGGCCTTTGAAGTCCGGCGCCATATCCTCCACCACCACCGCCTTCACCAGCTCCGGCCGCGCGGCGGCCAGACACCAGGAGTGCAACCCACCCATGGAGTGCCCGATCAGGATCGCCGGCCGGCCCAGTTCGGCCACCGCGTCGGCCAGATCCGCCACGAAACGCTCGGTACTGACCGGATGCGGATCCTCGACCTCGTGACCCCGGTGCCAGGGGGCGTCATAGGTGTACACCGCCCCGAACCGGGTCAACCAGGGCAGCTGACGCGACCAGGTACTGCCGCGTCCCATCAACCCGTGTACCAGGACCAATGGGTCGCCGGCCGAATCGGCCGGACCACCCCTGGCGGTCAGAAGTGCGGCGCGCATATCGCCATCCTGCCGCGCGGGTGTCCGGGTGGGCGGCCCCAGGTAACCTCAGTCGCATGCCCGTCGTGAAGATCAATGCCATCGAGGTCCCGCCCGATGCCGGCCCGGAGCTGGAGAAGCGGTTCGCGCACCGCGCGCACGCCGTGGACAACCAGCCCGGCTTCCTCGGCTTCCAGCTGCTGCGCCCCGTCAAGGGCGAGAACCGCTACTTCGTGGTGACGCAGTGGGAGTCCGACGAAGCGTTCCAGGCGTGGGCCAACGGCCCCGCCGTGGAAGCACATGCCGGTCAGCAGAAGAACCCGGTGGCCACCGGCGCATCACTTCTGGAGTTCGAGGTTGTGTTGGACGTTGCGGGGACCGGCACCGCGTCCTGACGGTGCTCGAGCAGCCCGCCGCGTCGCGGCGCTGATCGGCACCCTCGCCCTCGCCACCGTATCGCTGGGCGGCTGCACACCGGCCAGCACGCCACCCGCCAACGCGGGTGACGCCGTCATCAAGACGAACACGCCACCTGGCGTGCGCGCCAAACAGCTGATGGACATGCTGAATTCGGACTGGCCGATCGGTCCGGTCGGTGTGAAGACCCTTGCGGTGCCCTCTCAGGTCGACGATATCGGCACCACGATGGACATGATGTGGTGGGACCGGCCCTACACGCTGGCCGGTGTCGATATCGGAGCCGGTGCCGCCACCCTGCACGTGGTGACCTCCTACGGCGCGCGCCAGGACATCGAGCTGCGCACCGATGACAGCAGCACCCTGGTCGACCGCATGACGGTAACGAATCAGCCTCTGGCCCTGCATAGTTGGGCCGACGTCGATGCGGTGCTCGCCAAGACCGGTGCGCGGTACGCCTACCAGCTGTCGAAGGTCGACAACGGCAGATGTGTGAAGGTGGCGGGCACCAACACCACCCAATCCCTGCCGCTGGCATCGATTTTCAAGCTCTACGTGCTCTACGCGGTGGCCGATGCCGTCAAGGCCGGCACGCTGGCGTGGGATGACCAGCTGACCATCACCGCCGAAGCCAAGAAGCTCGGATCGTCGGGTTTCGACAAACTGCCCCCCGGTGCACAGATATCGGTACGCGACGCCGCCGGAAAGATGATCGCCACCAGCGACAACATGGCAACCGACCTGCTGATCGGGCGACTGGGCCCGGGCGCGGTCGAACGTGCGCTGGCCGCGGCCGGGCACCACGATCCGGCGAGCATGACGCCGTTCCCCACCATGCACGAGATCTTCTCGATCGGTTGGGGCGAGCCCGATCTGCGCGCGCAGTGGCAACACGCCGACGCCGCGGGCCGCGGAGCCCTGCTCCAGCAGACCAGCACCCGGCCCTATGAACCCGATCCGCTGCGGACCCACTCCCCCGCCTCGGCGTACGGAGCCGAGTGGTACGGCAGCGCCGAGGACATCTGCCGGGTGCACGCCGCCCTGCAGACCGCGGCGGTCGGAGTCGCCGCACCCGTGCGCGACATCATGTCGTTCATCCCCGGTATCGATCTGGATCGCACCGAGTGGCCCTATATCGGCGCCAAGGCGGGCAACCTGCCCGGCGAACTCACCTTCAGCTGGTACGCGGTGGACCGCGCCGGCCAGGCCTGGGTGCTGAGCCTGCAGACGAACTGGCCGCGGTTCTACAGTGTGCGCACCGCCGGCTGGCTGATGACGGTCATCAAGCAGATGTGGGCCCTGGCGCATCAGGGTTAGGGGCGCGAGCGCACCGTCCAGGTGTGCCCGCGGAAATGCATCACGGTACGGCTCACCGGGGCGATATCCAGGCGCCAGAACGACTTCGGCGGTGCGTCCAGGGCGTTGAGGATCGCCGCCCGGATGACGGCGGGGTGCGTCACGGCGACCACCCGGGCATGGGTGGCGGTCAGGGTGTCCAACCACGTCCGCACCCGGGCGATCAGGTCGACGATCGTCTCGCCGCCGTGCGGTGCCTGCACCGGATCGGTGAGCCACACCGCCAGCTCCGCCGGATCGACGCCACTGAGTACGTCGCCCCGCCACCTGCCGCAATCCAGATCGGCCAGCGCCGATTCGGTGCGGGCGCGCAGCCCCAGCAGTTCGGCGGTCCGCACCGCCCGTTGCTCGGGGCCGCACACAGCGATGTCCACCGGCCCGAGGTCGATCGTGGCATCGGCCTGACGGTGCCCGAGGGCGTTGAGCGGTTCGTCGGTGGGGAATCGCCCGGCCGCCATGGCATCGGTCATGGCGTGTGACACCAGGGTCAGCCGGACGACTTCACTCACCGGGTTTCGCTCACGTGGAAAGACTGGCCTCCGACAGACCGGACCCCGAGCGCTTGCCTTCGAGCAGTCGCGACGCCAAGGCCCCGAACACCAGCCCGATGGTCGCCCACATGACGACCTGCGTGCCCAGCGAATACAGCCGGAACTCGTAGAGATCGTCGGCGGCGAAGCCGGGGAAGATGATCGTGCCCGCGGCGTCGGTGACCGGTCCCGGCGTCTCGTCGATCGTGGGCAGGATCAGGAACACGACCGCCATCGACACGATGTAGTCGGCAGCCCCGATCAGAGTGGCGTTCCAGACCCCGAACCGCGGCGCGAGCCGCCGGCCCAGCAATACCGATCCGACGAACAGACCCGCGGAGAGCACCACGACGAGCAGGTAGAGCAGGGTCCGCTGTTTGATCGTCTCGTCCAGGCTGGTCGCCGGCGGGCTGGGCGGGTACTTCAGCGCAGGGACCACCCAGAGCGACAGCAGCATGCCCCCGGCAACCAGCATCGACAACGCCCGTGCGGACAGAGTGGTCACCCGGCCGTACGTCACGCAGAAGAGGACGGCCAGCAGCGCACCCATGGCCAGACCGAAGGCCAGCACGCCGAAGCCCATACCGATATTGGACTGCACGCCGCGGGTGAACAGTTCGACGCCGTGCTCGTGGGCACCGTGTGAATGGCCCTCCAGGGACTCACGAGCAGCGCCGACGCCATCCTCGAAGTCGATGGCCCGGCCGATCACCGGTTCGATGAAGATCTTTGCAAAGACGAACGCGGCCAAGCCGCCGAGGGCGCCGGCCAGCAGACCGCGCCCGATGAGGTGTTTTTCCATCGGTGTATCCCGTACGCCCTGATCAGTGGCAGGGGAAGCCGAGGAGGTGCCGCGCGTCGTGCACGAACTCGTGCACGTAGGTGTTGTTACCGAACACCGAGGTGGCACCTTGGTCCATACCGACGAAGTAGAGCACCAGCAGCGCCAGGAAAGCGGTCGCCGACAACCACACCACGGCACGCGCGGCGGAGAGGTCGATGGCGGGCACCCGGGTCTGATGCGCCTGAGAAGAAGTCATGTCCAAATTCCTTTCGGGATCTTGCGTCCCAGCAACAAAGGGAACAACGGAGTCGGGTCTGACTATCACAGTGGCGCGACCGTTCTGGATTTACACCAGATTCCTCGTCCGTCGATTACAACATGCATGGTAAGCGCCCTGGCCCGCTTCGGTGTACCCAGTACGCGAAATCCGCCGGCGCGGCGCCGGCTCGGTTTGCTGTTCTCGCCGCATGCCGACCGGCACCTGATGTTTGACCATGCAAGGACCTGCCCGGCGCGCCGTCGCTAAGTGTTGCCTGTGAATGAGAGCCCCCACATAATCAGCCGGTGACTCATCTCATACGTCGTATCCGTACGTGTGCCATCGCACTGCTCGTCGTGATGCCGTTCCTCGCAGCGCCGGTCGCGGCGGCCGACGCCCCGCACATCACCGACATCCAGCATGTCAACGATCGCTGGGACAAGGTCTCGGTGTACTCCCCGGCCATGAATAAGGTCGTCGTCAACGACGTGTTCAAAGCGCGGTCCTCGGGGGCGCCGACCTTCTACCTGCTGCCCGGCATCGACGGTGGCGACAACCTGGACCCCGGGGGCAATTTCGCACCCGGCGCCAAATCCTGGTTCGGGATGACCGACATCCAGGGTTTCTTCGCCAACAAGAACGTGAACGTGGTGTCCCCGCTGGGTGGTCAGTTCAGCTGGTGGACCAACTGGGTCAACGACGCCGACAAGCAGTACCAGACCTATATGACCCAAGAGCTGCCGCCGCTGATCAACAAGCAGTACAACACCAACGGCCGCAACGCCGTCGGTGGTCTGTCCAGCACCGGTGGCACGGCCGTCGACTACGCCGTGCAGGCGCCCGGCCTGTTCCGCGCCGTCGCCTCCTACAGCGGCATGCTCAACCCGTCGGCCGATCCCGGACAGGTCGGCATGACACTGATGGGCGGCGGCCTGAGCGCCGACAACATGTGGGGCCCGGGTGGCGGACCGCTGTGGATCCAGCACGACCCGACCCGCAATGTCGGCGCGCTGAAGGGCACCGCCGTCTACGTCGCCGCATCAGGCTCGGGCAACGTCGGCTCAGTCGACCGGCTACCGGAGGGCTTCGGCCCGAACTTCACCGGTGGGCTGATCGAGCGCATCGTGGCCGACAGCACCAAGGCCTTCGCCGACGCCGCGGGCGCCGCCGGAGTGCCGATCACCTACATCGTCCGTCCGGACGGATCCCACACCTGGGGCCTGTTCGAATCGGAGATGCAGGAGTCCTGGAACACCACCGTCGGCCCGGCGCTCGGAGTCCGGTAGACAACCCGAAAGAAATGGCCCCCCGCTCGCGCGGGGGGCCATTTCTTTCGCTCTGACTATTCGCTGCTTGCCGCCGTGGCAGCCAGATCAGCCTCGGCAGACTCCTTGGGCTTGCCGGAGAACGTGAACTTCGCGTTCTCGCCCTGGCCTTCGCCGTCCCAGCCCTCGACATCGACGGTGACGAGCTGACCGGGGCCGACCTCGTCGAAGAGGATCTTCTCGCTCAGTGCGTCCTCGATCTCGCGCTGGATGGTGCGGCGCAGCGGCCGGGCACCCAGCACCGGGTCGAACCCGCGCTTGGCCAACAGGGACTTGGCCTGTTCGGTCAGCTCCATGGTCATGTCCTTGGCCGCCAGCTGCTTGGACACCCGGCCGATCATCAGGTCGACCATCTCGATGATCTCGTCCTGCGTCAGCTGGTGGAACACGATGATGTCGTCGATCCGGTTGAGGAACTCCGGCCGGAAGTGCTTCTTGAGCTCATCGTTGACCTTGAGCTTCATCCGCTCGTAGTTGTTCTCCCCGCCACCGGAGGTGAAGCCCAGACCCACCGCCTTGGAGATATCGGAGGTGCCCAGGTTCGAGGTGAAGATCAGCACGGTGTTCTTGAAGTCGACCGTGCGACCCTGACCGTCGGTGAGGCGACCGTCTTCGAGGACCTGCAGCAGGGTGTTGTAGATCTCCTGGTGCGCCTTCTCGATCTCGTCGAACAGCACCACCGAGAACGGCTTGCGCCGCACCTTCTCGGTCAGCTGGCCGCCCTCTTCGTAGCCGACGTAGCCCGGAGGGGCACCGAACAGCCGCGACGCGGTGAAGCGGTCGTGGAACTCGCCCATGTCGATCTGGATGAGCGCGTCGTCATCGCCGAACAGGAATTCCGCCAGCGCCTTGGACAGCTCGGTCTTACCGACACCGGACGGGCCGGCGAAGATGAACGAGCCCGACGGGCGCTTGGGATCCTTCAGCCCGGCGCGGGTGCGGCGGATCGCCTTGGAGACCGCGCGGACCGCGTCCTCCTGGCCGATGATCCGCTTGTGCAGCTCATCCTCCATACGCAGCAGGCGGGTGGTCTCGGCCTCGGTCAGCTTGAAGACCGGGATGCCGGTCCAGTTGCCCAGGACCTCGGCGATCTGCTCATCGTCGACCTCGGCAACCACGTCGAGATCGCCTGAGCGCCACTGCTTCTCACGCTCGGCGCGCTGCGCGACGAGCTGCTTCTCCGAGTCGCGCAGCCGGGCCGCCTTCTCGAAGTCCTGCGCGTCGATCGCGGATTCCTTCTCCCGGCGGGCGTCGGCGATCTTCTCGTCGAACTCGCGTAGGTCCGGCGGAGCGGTCATCCGGCGGATACGCATCCGGGCGCCCGCCTCGTCGATCAGGTCGATCGCCTTGTCCGGCAGGAACCGGTCGTTGATGTACCGGTCGGCCAGCGTGGCCGCGGCCACCAGAGCACCGTCGGTGATCGAGACGCGGTGGTGCGCCTCGTACCGATCCCGCAGACCCTTGAGGATCTCGATGGTGTGCTCGACCGTCGGCTCACCCACCTGCACCGGCTGGAACCGGCGCTCCAGGGCGGCATCCTTCTCGATGTACTTGCGGTACTCGTCGAGCGTGGTCGCACCGATGGTCTGCAGCTCGCCGCGGGCCAGCTTCGGCTTGAGGATGCTGGCCGCGTCGATGGCACCCTCGGCGGCACCCGCACCGACGAGCGTGTGCAGCTCGTCGATGAACAGGATGATGTCGCCGCGGGTGTTGATCTCCTTGAGCACCTTCTTCAGGCGCTCCTCGAAATCACCGCGGTAGCGGCTGCCGGCCACCAGCGAACCGAGGTCCAAGGTGTAGAGCTGCTTGTCCTTCAGCGTCTCGGGAACCTCGCCGTGCACGATGGCCTGCGCCAGACCCTCCACGACGGCGGTCTTACCGACGCCCGGCTCACCGATCAGCACCGGGTTGTTCTTGGTGCGGCGGCTCAGCACCTGCATGACCCGCTCGATTTCCTTCTCGCGGCCGATGACGGGGTCGAGCTTGCCCTCCATCGCGGCCGCGGTCAGGTTGCGGCCGAACTGGTCGAGCACCAGCGAGGTCGAGGGGTTGCCCGACTCGCCACCGCGGCCACCGGTACCGGCCTCGGCGGCCTCCTTGCCCTGGTAGCCGCTCAGCAGCTGGATGACCTGCTGACGCACGCGGGTCAGCTCGGCGCCCAGCTTCACCAAGACCTGGGCGGCCACACCCTCACCCTCACGGATCAGGCCGAGCAGAATGTGCTCGGTGCCGATGTAGTTGTGGCCCAGCTGCAGCGCCTCGCGCAGGCTGAGCTCGAGCACCTTCTTGGCGCGCGGAGTGAAGGGGATGTGCCCGGACGGGGCCTGCTGGCCCTGGCCGATGATCTCCTCCACCTGGCTGCGCACACCCTCAAGGGAGATGCCGAGGGACTCCAGCGACTTGGCTGCGACGCCCTCGCCCTCGTGGATGAGGCCCAGCAGGATGTGCTCGGTGCCGATGTAGTTGTGGTTGAGCATCCGGGCTTCTTCTTGCGCCAGGACGACGACCCTGCGGGCACGGTCGGTAAATCTCTCGAACATCGGTGCTTACCTGCTCTTCCTGCTAAGGCCTTCTCACGAGGGGCGCGGCTTGAGCTGCCAGCCACACGTTGCCTGACGTCCACTCTAATGGGCCGCTGCGACGGGTGCGTTGCCTTGGTTGCGCTTCCAGAGAACCTCGGCGAACACGTGCCCCACCCGCAGCGACTGCAACACGCCTTCGGTACGGCTGCGTGCACTTACGTAACGCGCAAGGGGTACCCGGCGTTTCCCGGCCGACACGTTTCGCGCTTCGCCTGTAGCGAAACGGGACGGCGGGGACCTCACGGCCAGACGGCTCCGCCCGAACGGGCGGGAAGGCCGTCTGGCAATGATCGCCTAGGTTGCTGCGTGGAACGCGTCGATCACTTCGGCGGGGATCCGGCCGCGGGTCGAGACATTGTGCCCGTTACGGCGCGCCCACTCCCGGATGGCGGCGCTCTGTTCCCGGTCGATCGCGGCGCGACCTCGACCGGACCCGGCGGAACGACCACGGCGCCGGCCACCGACCCGGCGGCCTGCCTCCACCCACTGCTTGAGATCGTTGCGAAGCTTCGCGGCGTTCTTCGAAGAAAGGTCGATCTCGTAGCTCACCCCGTCGATGGCGAATTCGACGGTCTCATCTGCTGCTGCTTCACCGTCGAAATCGTCAACTAACGTGACAGTTACTTTCTTCGCCATTAGCTCACTGACCCTTCTGTGGCTGTTGTGTTCATCCCCGTCCCCAAAGCAATATTTGCATAGGATCCGAATCCGAACAACAACTCATCGACCGCGTCGGATCAGTTAGCCTGTCTGCGCACAATCGGGAACAAAACAGTCTCCCGAATCGACAGACCCGTCAATGCCATCAACAGCCGGTCGATGCCCATTCCGGTGCCCGTCGTGGGGGGCATCGCATACTCCAATGCGGCAAGGAAATCCTCGTCCAGGCGCATTGCCTCGTCATCGCCCGCCGCCGCGGCGCGCGCCTGGTCTTCGAACCGCTCCCGCTGAATCACCGGGTCGATCAATTCCGAGTAGCCGGTGGCCAATTCGAATTTGCGGATGTAGAGATCCCATTTCTCGGTCACGCCGGGAATGCTGCGGTGAGCGCGGGTCAGCGGGGTGGTCTCCACGGGGAAATCCCGTACGAACGTCGGCGCCCAGAGGTTGTCTCCGACGGTGTGCTCCCACAGTTCCTCAACCAGTTTCCCGTGCCCGTAGCCGCGATCGGCAGGAATCTCCACACCCAACCGATCGGCGATGGACCACAAGTGCGCGACACCGGTTTCCGGTGTGATCTCCTCACCCAGCGCCTCGGACAGCGACGGATACATTTCCAGCGTCTGCCATTCACCGTCGAGGTCGTACGTGCTGCCATCCGGCAATGGGACCGCTCTTGTGCCGATCGCCTCATCGGCCACTTCCTGAACAATTTCGCGGGTGGTCCGCGCGGAATCGTCGTAGGTGCCGTACGCCTGATAAGTCTCCAGCATCGCGAATTCCGGCGAATGTGTGGAATCGGCACCTTCGTTACGGAAGTTGCGATTCAACTCGAAGACCTTCTCGAACCCGCCCACCAGGCACCTTTTGAGGAACAACTCCGGGGCGATGCGCAGGTACAGATCGGCGTCGAGTGCATTCGAGTGGGTGACGAAAGGCCGAGCCGCCGCCCCGCCGGCCAGCGTCTGCAGCATCGGTGTCTCGACTTCGAGAAAACCCCGGCGCTCCAGGGCGGACCGGACGGCCCGCACCACGGCGACGCGCTGCCGCGCGATGGTGCGTGCCTCCGGACGGACGATCAGGTCGACATAACGCTGCCGGACCCGGGCCTCCTCGCTCATCTCCTTGTGCGCCACCGGTAGCGGCCGCAATGCCTTCGACACGATTTGCCAGGAATCGGCGAGCACAGACAGTTCGCCGCGCCGTGAGCTGATCACCTGGCCATGGACGAACACGATGTCACCGAGATCGACATCGGCCTTCCAGGCGTCCAGCGAATCCTGTCCCACCTCGGCGAGGCTGATCATGGCCTGCAGCTGCGTGCCGTCACCGTCCTGCAGCGTGGCGAAGCAGAGCTTCCCCGAGTTACGGGCGAAGACCACGCGCGCGGCGACGCCGACCTGATCGCCGGTCTGGGTGTCGACCTCCAGGTCCGGATAGGCCGCGCGGAGTTCTGCCAGCGAGTGGGTGCGAGCCACCTCCACCGGGTACGGATCGCGGCCCTCCGCGATCAGGCGCGCCCGCTTGGCCTGGCGAATCCGGTACTGCTCCGGAATATCGTCGGACTCGATCGGAGCTGCCACGGGCGGACCTGGAACATCAGAAGAACTCACGACGTGCCAGCTTAAATGAACAGGTGAACCCACCAACGCACGCTGCCGTCGCAGCACTGTACGAGCAGCGGCTGGATTGGCGTTTCAAGGGCATTCCGGTGGCCTGGCAGGACGCCACCGCGGCCCAGGTGCTGGCGGCCGCGCCGCAGTTGTTCGACGCGGGACCGACCGGGCCCGTGTGCGTACTGCGCGAGCCGGCCCTGCGGCACAACCTCGCGACCATGGCGGCGTGGTGCGCCGACCGCGGGGTGACCATCGCCCCGCACGGTAAGACCCACATGTCTCCCCAGCTGTACGCCAGGCAGGCCGCCGCGGGTGCCTGCGCGGTCACGGTGGCCACCATCGGCCAGGCGCGCGTGTACCGGGCGTTCGGCGTGCCTGCCATCGTGCTGGCCAACGAACTCGTCGATGCGCCCGGACTGAGCTGGCTGGCCGCCGAACTGGATGCAGACCCCGATTTCAGCGCGGTGTGCTGGGTGGATTCGGTGCGCGGCGTGCAGCTGATGACCTCCGCGCTGACCGGGGCCGACCGCCGCGTGGACGTCTGCGTCGAGGTCGGGATGGCGGGCGGCCGGACCGGCTGCCGCACCCCTGCCGAGGTGGACGAGGTGGCCCGCGCCGCGGTGGCGTCACCACGGCTGCGCCTGGTCGGGGTGGCCGGTTACGAAGCAGCTCGCACAGGCGTGCGCAACGACGGGGCCATCGCGCAGGTCCGGTCCTACCTGGCCGAGATGCGCGCCACGGTGACCCGGCTGTCCGGGCTGTTCGAGACGGACGAGGTGATCCTCACCGCCGGCGGCAGCACCTACCCCGACGTGGTGGCCGATGAGCTGGCGGGGGCGGCGGCCCGGGTGATCCTGCGCAGCGGCTGCTATCTGACCCACGACGACGGGCTGTACGCGGCGGCGTCCCCCCTGCCGCTGCACCCGGCCCTGCAGGTGTGGGCGCCGGTGGTATCCCGTCCCGAACCGGAGCTCGCGCTCGTCATGATGGGCCGGCGCGATATCTCGTTCGACGCCGGACTACCGGTGCCCCTGCACCTGCCGGGGGCGCGCGTCACCGCACTCAACGACCAGCACGCCTACCTGGCATCCGCGGGTCACCGGGTCGAGGTGGGCGACTGGCTCGGGTTCGGCGTCTCACACCCCTGCACGACATTCGACAAATGGCAGCTGATCCCGGTGCTCGACGACGCGGACCACGTCGTGGACCTGGTCCGGACGTTCTTCTAGCTCGGGCGGCGAACCCGCTGGTTGTCGCGGTTGCGTTCGTACACCAGGCGCAGGCCGTCCAGCGTCAGGTTCGGTTCGTAGTGCTCGACGGTGCGCAGATCGGGAAGCACCAGGGGCGCCGTGTGGCCCGTCGCGACGACCGCGACGTCGCTGCCCGCGAAACCGTCGACATCGGAGCGCACCCGGCTCACCAGACCGTCGACCAGTCCCGCGAATCCGAACACCGCCCCGGCCTGCATGCATTCCACGGTGTTCTTGCCGATCACCGACCGCGGCCGGGTCAGCTCGACGCGGCGCAGCGCGGCCGAACGGGCGGCCGCGGCATCGGAGGACACCTGGATCCCGGGCGCGATGGCGCCACCGAGGAATTCCCCCTTGGCCGACACCACGTCGACACAGATCGAGGATCCGAAGTCGACCACGATCGCCGCGGTGCCGTACTTGTGGAAGGTCGCCAGGCAGTTCACGATCCGGTCCGCGCCGACTTCCTTCGGGTTGTCGACCAGCAGCGGGATCCCGGTGCGCACTCCGGGCTCGATCAGCACATGCGGCACCGCGGGCCAGTACTGGTCGAGCATCAGCCGGATCTCGTGCAGCACCGAGGGCACCGTCGACAGGGCCGTGGCGCCGGTCAGCTGTTCGGTGGCCTCGCCGATCAGCCCGTCGATGGTCAGTGCCAGTTCGTCGGCGGTGATCTCGGATTCGGTTCTGATGCGCCAGGTCTGGGTGACCTTGGTGTGGTCTCGGGAACCCGACACCAGACCGACCACCGTGTGGGTGTTGCGGACGTCGATCGCGAGCAGCATCAGCGCGGCGACATCAGGCCGGACGCGTCGGCCGGCACGTGGGCGGGATCGGAGCCCAGGTCGATCTGCCGGTTGTCGGCGTCCACGAAGACGATCCTGGGCTGGTACGCCCGGGCGTGCGCGTCCTCCATCGTGCCGTAGGCGATCAGGATCACCAGATCTCCGGGATGCACCAGATGCGCTGCCGCACCGTTGATCCCGATCACA
This sequence comes from Mycobacterium hackensackense, assembly GCF_025822555.1. Lineage (NCBI taxonomy): Bacteria > Bacillati > Actinomycetota > Actinomycetes > Mycobacteriales > Mycobacteriaceae > Mycobacterium > Mycobacterium hackensackense. Next base: position 1,593,007 of record NZ_JACKUC010000030.1, on the reverse strand, counting down.
CCACTGCCCCGCTCACCGGTGATCGCGTAGGTGACCAGTCGGTTGCCGTTGTCGATGTCGACGATGGTCACCTGCTCACCCTCGAGCAGGTCGGCCGCGTCCATCAGGTCCGCATCGATGGTGACCGACCCGACGTAGTGCAGGTCGGCGTGCGTGACGGTGGCACGGTGGATCTTGGATTTGAGCATCGTGCGTAACATCAGTTCCTCCAGGGCAATTCGTGCTCGTCGTACTCGACGTCCGGACCGGGGCCGGACGGCACACCGATATCGATGGCGATGTTGTCCAGCAATCGGGTGCCGCCGAGCCGGCCTGCCACCAGCATCCGGGCCCGGCCCTGCTCCGGCGGGGGCCCCAGCCAGATGTCGCGCACCTCCAGGTAGTCGACCTGTATTGCCGGTACCTCGTCGAGCACCGCGCGAGCGGCATCCAGCGCGGACTCCACACCTTCACCCGCGCCGTACATTCCGGCAAGCAGCGCCGCCGACAGCGCGCATGCCTGTTCCCGGTCCGCCTCACTGAGGTAGCGGTTACGCGACGACATGGCCAGACCGTCGGACTCCCGGACGATCGGCACGCCGACGATGCGGGTGTCGAGGTTGAGGTCGTCGGCCATCTGCCGGATCAGCACCAGCTGCTGGTAGTCCTTCTCGCCGAAGTAGGCGCGGTCCGGCCGGACGATCTGCAGCAGCTTCAGTACGACGGTCAGCATTCCGGCGAAGTGCGTTGGGCGCGAGGCACCTTCGAGATCAGACCCGAGCGGACCGGGATGTACCGAGGTGCGCGGACCGGCGGGATACATCTGGGCCGCACTCGGGGCGAACACCACCTCCACCCCTTCGCCGCGCAGGGCCTCGAGATCGGCGTCCAGCGTGCGCGGGTAGGCGTCGAGATCCTCCCCCGCCCCGAACTGCAACGGATTGACGAAGATCGACACCACGACCACCGCACCCGGCACCTGTTTGGCGGCGCGGACCAGGCTCAGGTGTCCTTCGTGCAGCGCACCCATCGTCGGCACCAGCGTCACCCGCCGGCCGGTGGTCCGCAGCGCCCGGGTCAGGTCGGCGACGTCAGCGGGGCGGGTGTAGACGTTGAGCTGACCGGCGACGAACTTCGGCGGCTTGGTCGCACTCACTGATCGGTCACCTTCCGTGCGAGCACGTCGAACACTTCCTTCGGTGCGTGCGCCCGCTGGGCGGTGCGCAGTGAATTGGCCCGATAGGCTTGTGCCAGTTCGGGATCGGTCTCGATGAGGGCATGCAGGTGGCCGGCCACCGCGGCCGCGTCGCCGCGGGCCACCGGGCCGGTGAGGGCGGACTGCCCACGCGCCAGCGCGTTCTCCAGCGACGCCCGGGCCAGCGGACCCACGATGCGTTCGGCCAGCCCGCCCGGTGCGTCGCCGACCAGTTCCTGGCCGAGCAACTCCTGGCCGCGCAACGCGGTGCGCAATGCCGCAAGCGAGTCCAGCACCACGGTGACGAGATGGTTGCTGGCATGCGCAAGGGCCGCGTGGTAGAGGGTGCGGGCATCTTCGCGCACCCGGAAGGGCTCACCACCGATCTCCAGTACCAGGGCCTGCGCGACGGCGTAGCCGATCTCGTCGCCGGCGGTGATACCGAAACAGGTGTCGGGCAACCGCGCGATGTCCTCATCGGATCCGGTGAAGGTCATCGCCGGATGGATGGCCAGCGGGATACAGCCCTGCTCGGTCAGCGGTGCGAGCACGCCGACACCGTTGGCACCGGAGGTATGCGCGACGATGGTGCCGGGGCGGACCACCCCGGTGGCAGCCAGGCCCGAGACCAGCGACGCCAGTTCGGAATCCGGGACCGCGAGCAGCAGCAATTCGGCGCGGGCAGCGACGTCATGGACGGGCATCACCGCCGTTTCCGGCAGTCGGCGGGCGGCCCGATCCCGTGACTTGCGCGATATCGCGCTGCAGGCCACCACGACGTGGCCGGCCCGCTCGAGTGCCACCCCGAGCGCGGACCCCACCCGACCTGCGGACACCACGCCGACCGTCAGCCGGGCCGGGCGAAACCCATCCGGGCCCTCCCACGCAGGCTCCGACGCCGAAGCGGACTGCACCATCGCAGTGACCTCGCAAACTTCTCAGAAATATCGTTCCAGTCCTGCTCTGCAGGTACCGGACGGTCGGCATGAGCCTAGCTCACTCGTCACGGCGGCGACGCCGCCCGCCTCCGGTACCGGTACCGTCGCCTCGCTCGCCCTGGAAACTTCCCGCCTGCAGCCGCGACAGCAGCTCCGAGACCGGCTGGCCACCCGCATGCTGGCCGGCGGCTTCTTCTGACATCTCCTCCGGCGGTGCGGGTTCGTCGGCGCTGCGGTGCCGGGCCGAGCGGCTGGGCTCCGGGGGTAGCGGCGGGGTGGCCAGCGTCGGTGACGGCGCAGGTTCGGCGGGCACCGTGTGGCGTGCAGCGCGGGGCGCCACGTCGGCGTCGGCGCCGGAATGGCGACCGCGGCGGGTCTCCACGGGCGGCGCGGTCATCGCCGGGCCCGGGTGCACCGGCGGCGGCACTGGTTCGACGGGCGGCGCCACCCAGTTGCTGCCCGGAGCGCCTGCGGGGATCCACTCGCCGTCGGCCGGTGCCGGCCGCCAGTCGGCGGCGGGGCGGCGCGGCGGTGCCTGCGGCGGGGGCGGGGGTGTCCATGCGGGCGGCGGCGGACTCGGTGCCTGAACCGACGGCTGGGGCGCGGGCTGGGGTGTCGGCTGGGGTGCAACGGGGGGCTGCTGCCACACCGACTCTCGTGCCTGCGGTGGGGGCGGTGCAGGCTCCCGTGCGGGCGGCGCACTCCACGGCGCCGGCTGCTCTGCTTCACCGGCCCTGCGGTGGGCGCCACCGGGGGGCTGCGACGGACCCCATTGGTACTCGGGCACATGAGGTTCGGCGGGCACGTCGATGATCGGGCTTTCCTCGGTGCGGGGTTCGGCCCGGCGCGAGGCGAAGGACTCCACCCGTTCCTCGATATCGATCCGGCTGGCGATCACCCGTCCGGCCGGGCGATCGGTTTCCAGTGCGGGCCGCTGATCGAGGTCGGTGTCGAACAGAATCTCCAGATTGTTGCGCAGTGCCGCCAACTCGGCGCGCAGCGCCGCCACCTCATCGGCGGCCTGGGCACGCAACTCCGCGGCCAGTTCCCGGCGCAGTTGTGACTCCACGGCAAGTTCGTATTCGCGGCGGGCCGAGATCTCCCGGTCCAACTGGAGGTCGTAGACGAGTTTGAGATCACGCACCTTGGCCTGATCGACGTCGCTCTGCCTGCGGTAGATCACCGAGACGAACGCGGCGACCACGGCCGCCCACAACGCCAGCACGACTGCGAGTTTGAGCAATTCGACCCGGTTGGTGAACACCAGCACCGAGCTGGCGACGATGGCCAGCACCAGCAACACCGACAGCAGGATCCATCCCGGCCTGCGGGAAACGCGTCGAACGCGCATGCCGCGGGACGGATCGGTCATGGGCTGACTGTACCGGTCACAGCTCGCCTAGCGTGTCGACCACCGCGGCGATTCGAGCAGATTCGGCTACTCGAGCGCCGCATCCCGGGGCTGTTCGGGCTCGTCCGGGGACTTGCAGCAATGCTCCAGCCACAGGGCCGCCGCCACCAGCGCCAGTGCGCACAACGCGGCGACCACCGACCCGGGGATGTCCTCGTGCGGGATCCGGATACCCCGGCGCGGCAGCAGATAGCCCAGTACCCCCAGCCACCAACCGAACACCAGAGCGCCCAGCCACGCGGACGCCTTCGCCGTCACCACCGAACGCGCCACCGCCAGCGGGTGCAGCCGGCCGCCACCCACCCCGATCCGCCCGTCGCGAACCCGGCCCCGCACCACGTAGCCCCAGCCGGCTTCGGCACCCGCCACCACGAGCAAGGACACCCCGGTCCACAACGTGATCGGCGGGAACCACCGGTACAGCCAGACCACCAGCAGGTATCCCACGATGGCCGCCGCCGCGGCCGCGAACACCAGGTCGCGCCTGCGCGTCGGGCCCATCAGGTGCTCAGCACCAGGTCGGTGGGTCGGACCCCATCCCGCTCGCGGGCGTCCAGTTCGGCGAGCAGCTCTGTCACCGGCCGGTCCAGTCCGGTCACCCAGAGCCGCGCGGCCGGATCGACGGCCAGCCACGGGATCAGCACGAAGGCACGCAGGTGCGCGTAGGGATGCGGCAGCGTGAGCTCGGGATCCGAGCTGCGCACCTGCTCCTGACCGTCCCGGCAGGCGACGATATCGACATCCAGAGTGCGTGGACCCCAGCGCATTTCGCGCACCCGCCCGGCTGCGGTCTCGAGTTCCTGGCAGCGCCGCAACCAGCCGGCCGGGCTCAGCCCGGGATCGTCGGCGAGGACGACGGCATTGAGGAACGGTCCTTGCTCGACCCCACCCCAGGCATCGGTCTCGTATACCGGCGAGACCGCGCGGACCGCCACCCCGAGGCCGTCGACCACCGACTGCAGATGCCCGAGACGGTCGCCCAGGTTCGAACCGACAGACAGCACCGCGCGAGTCACGGGCGCTCCCGCATCCCGCGCCTGGACCTGCGCGCCACCACCGCAACATCGTGGAACGTCAACGGGATCGGAGCACTGGGCTTGTGCACCACCACCTCCACCGCATGCACCCGCGGGTCGGTCATCACATCCTCGGCGATCTCCGCCGACACCGTCTCGATCAGGTTCCGCGGCGGCCCGGCCACGATGCCGGCGGCCCGCTGGGCCAACGCGCCGTAATCCAGCGTGTCGGCCAAGTCGTCGCTGGCGGCGGCCGCCGCGAGGTCCGCCCAGACCGTCAGGTCTATGACGAAGTCCTGCCCGTCTCGGCGCTCATGCTCGAACACCCCGTGATACCCGCGAACGGTCAAGCCGCGCAATTCGATTCGATCAGCCATCGGACCCTCCCCACGCCGTCACAACCTTGAGCGCATCGACGGATGCCCGCACATCGTGGACGCGGACACCCCAGGCGCCGTCGCGCGCCGCCAGCGCCGAGATCACCGCGGTCGCGGTCTCCCGGCCGGCCGGAGGCCGCGGTTCGCCGTCGGCGCCGGCCAGCAGGGCACCCAGGAAACGCTTGCGGGATGCACCCACCAGCACCGGGATCCCGGTGCCGACGAATTCGGGCAGCGCCCGCAGCAGGGCCCAATTGTGTTGGGCCGTCTTGGCGAAGCCCAGTCCCGGGTCGATGATGAGCTTGCCCGGATCCACCCCGGCCTCGACCGCCGCGTCGACACTGCGCATCAGCTCGTCGCGCACCTGCGCCACCACATCGGTGTACCGGGGCGCCTCATGCGGCTCGTCGGCCCCGACCGAACGCCAGTGCATCAGAATCCACGGCACCTTCGCCTCGGCGATCAGGCCGGCCATCGCCGGATCTGCGCGGCCGCCCGACACATCGTTGACGATCTGCGCACCGGCGGCCAGCGCCGCCTCGGCCACCGCGGCGTGCATGGTGTCGATGCTGAGCGTGACTCCCTGGGCTGCAAGATCTTCGATGACGGGCACCACCCGGCCCGTCTCGACCGCGGCATCCACCCGGGTGGCGCCGGGCCGCGTCGATTCGCCGCCCACGTCGATGATGGCGGCGCCGTCGGACACCAACGCCAGGGCGTGGGTCACGGCCCGGTCCCGGTCGAGGAACTGCCCGCCGTCGGAGAAGGAGTCGTCGGTGACGTTGACGACACCCATCACGACCGGGGAGAGGGAGGCGACGCTCACTTCCGCAGGATCAGTTCCAGTGCCTCGGCCCGGGATGCCTTGTCCGTCTTGAACTGTCCGCGTACCGCCGACGTCGTGGTGACCGCACCCGGCTTGCGCACCCCGCGCATGGCCATGCACAGGTGCTCGGCTTCGATGACGACGATCACCCCGCGCGGATCGAGTTTGCGCATCAGGGCGTCGGCGACCTGTGCGGTCAGTCGCTCCTGAACCTGTGGACGCTTCGCGTAGAGGTCGACCAGCCGCGCGATCTTGGACAGCCCGGTGACCCGGCCGTCCAGGCCCGGGATGTAGCCGACATGCGCCACGCCGTGGAACGACACCAGGTGGTGCTCACAGGTGGAGTACATCGGGATCTGCTTCACCAGCACCAGTTCGTCGTGCTGCTCGTCGAACGTGGTGTTGAGCACCGCGTCGGGATCGGTGTACAGCCCCGCGAAGATCTCCCGGTAGGCGCGCGCCACCCGGGCGGGGGTGTCGATCAGACCGTGCCGATCCGGGTCCTCACCCACTGCCAGCAGGAGTTCGCGCACGGCGGCCTCGGCGCGCGGCTGATCGAAGTCACGCACCGCTGCGGTGACATCACTCGCCGTCATCGGCGCTCCTCGGGTGCCTGTTCTCCGTGGGTCGGCGGGTAGGGCGGGTACGGCTGCTGCTGATGCGGCGGCGGGTAACCGTGGGGCTGCTGATGTTGCGGCGGCTGGTTCGGCGGATACCAGTAGCCCTGCTGCGGGGGCTGGTCGCGCGGCGGCCAGCCGGGAGCGTGCCAGCCCGCGGGCGCACCGTAATCGGGTTGCGCACCGTTGGGATGGCCGTTGGCGGCCCCGGCCCCGGCCCCGTTGCCATTGCCATTGCCGTTCTGCACCGCGGCCTCGGCACTGGCCTTGGCGATGGCGGCCTTGAAGGCCGGTTCGGGCACCGGTGGCGGCCAGGGCTCGCCCCGCTCGATCGCGATCTCGCCCGGGGTCTTGATCGGCGGCTTGTCCGAGGGGATACGGCCACCGAACTCGTCGAACATGGTGAGCCGGGGCCGCTTCTTCACGTCGACGAGGATCCGCTCCAGGTCGGGGCGGTGCAGCGTCTCCTTCTCCAGCAGCTCACCGGCCAGGATGTCGAGGACGTCCCGGTACTGGGTGAGCACCTCCCACGCCTCGGTGTGGGCGGCCTCGATCAGCTTGCGGACCTCGTCGTCGATATCGCGGGCGACCTCGTGGCCGAAATCGGCCTGCGTGCCCATGGTCCGACCGAGGAACGGATCGCCGTGTTCGGTGCCGTAACGGACCGCACCCAGCTTGGGGCTCATACCGTGCTCGGTGACCATCGCCCGGGCCACCTTGGTCGCGTTCTCGATATCGGACACCGCGCCGGTGGTGGGCTCACGGAAGATCAGCTCCTCGGCGGCACGGCCACCGACCGCCATCACCAGGCGCGCGATCAGCTCGGAGCGAGTCTGCAACCCCTTGTCGTCCTCGGGGACGGCGACCGCGTGCCCGCCGGTCCGGCCGCGGGCCAGGATGGTGACCTTGTACACCGGATCCAGGTGCGGCATGGCCCAGCCGGCCAGGGTGTGTCCGGCCTCGTGGTAGGCGGTGATCTTCTTCTCGAACTCGCTGATGATGCGGCCCTTGCGGCGCGGGCCTCCGAGCACCCGGTCGACGGCCTCCTCCAGCGCCGCGCCGGTGATGACCGTGCCGTTCTCGCGGGCGGTGAGCAGCGCGGCCTCGTTGATGACGTTGGCCAGGTCCGCGCCGGAGAACCCGACGGTCCGCTTGGCCAGTCCTTCCAGATCCGCATCGGGGGCGATCGGCTTGCCCGCCGAGTGCACCTTCAGCACGGCGCGGCGCCCGGCCAGGTCCGGGTTGGAGACCGGGATCTGCCGGTCGAAACGGCCGGGACGCAGCAGCGCCGGGTCGAGGATGTCGGGCCTGTTGGTGGCCGCGATCAGGATGACGCCCTGGCGATCGCCGAAACCGTCCATCTCGACCAGCAACTGGTTGAGCGTCTGCTCGCGTTCGTCGTGCCCACCGCCCATACCGGCGCCGCGCTGTCGGCCTACGGCGTCGATCTCGTCGACGAAGATGATGCACGGGCTGTTCTGCTTGGCCTGTTCGAACAGGTCGCGCACGCGGGAGGCACCGACACCGACGAACATCTCGACGAAATCGGACCCCGAAATCGTGAAGAAGGGCACACCGGCTTCGCCTGCGACCGCACGGGCCAGCAGCGTCTTACCGGTACCGGGCGGCCCGAACAGCAGCACACCCTTGGGGATCTTGGCGCCGAGCGCCTGATAGCGGCTGGGGTTCTGCAGGAAATCCTTGATCTCGTACAGCTCTTCGACGGCCTCGTCCACGCCGGCGACATCCGCGAAGGTGGTCTTGGGCATGTCCTTGCCCAACTGTTTGGCCTTCGACTTACCGAACCCGAAGCCCATCCGGCCGCCGGTCTGCATCCGGGAGAACATGACGAAGAGGCCGACCAGCAGCAGCAGCGGCAGCATGTAGATCAGCAGCGAGCTGAGCAGGCTGCTCTGGTTGACCACGGTGTTGGTCTTGGCGTTCTTCGCGGTGAGCGCATTGAACAGGTCCACGCCGTACCCGTTGGGGTACTTGGTGATGATCTTGTCGCTGTTCTCGGTATCGCCGTTGCCGGACTTCAGCTCCAGACGCACCTGCTGTTCGCGGTCGTCGATCTGGGCGCTCTTGACGTTGTCGGCGCTGATCTGCGCCATCGCCACCGAGGTGTCGACCGGCTTGTACCCGCGCGTGTCATCGCTGAAGTAGAAGAAGGACCAACCCAGCAGCAGCACGACCGCGATCGCGGTGAGTGTGCGGATCACGTTTTTACGGTTCATCGATGTCTTTCGCCGGCAGGTGTGAGCCGACCCGGTCCTTCCAATGAGCGCAGTTGAGAACTTTCAGGCTACCGCTAGACCAACGATCGGCAGTTCCCACCATGGGTACCGAGTGTGCTTTGGTGGATTGGTGGTCACCCCGACGGAGCGGTCAGTCGACACCAACGGCGTCACCCTTCGGATCACCGAGGCCGGCGAACGGGGCGCACCGGTGGTCGTACTGGCCCACGGCTTCCCCGAACTGGCGTATTCGTGGCGGCATCAGATCCCGGCTCTGGCGGCGGCCGGCTACCACGTCATTGCCCCTGACCAGCGCGGCTACGGCGGCTCCTCGCGGCCACGGGCGGTCGAGGACTACGACATCGTGGCGCTGACGGGTGACCTCGCGGGCCTGCTCGACGACATCGGTGCCGAACGAGCGGTGATGATCGGGCACGACTGGGGATCCCCGGTGGTGTGCAACTTCGCGCTGCTGCACCCGGACCGGGTGGCGGCCGTGGCGGCACTGAGCGTGCCGCCGGTGCCCCGGGCCTCGGAACCACCGACCCGCATCTGGCGCCGGCTCGTCGGCGACGGTTTCTTCTACATCCTGCATTTCCAGGAGCCCGGGGTCGCCGATGCGCAGATGGCCTGCGATGTGCGCGACACCATGGCACGCATGGTCGCGATGCAGGGTTTCACCGCGCCGGTCACCGATCTCACCGAGAGTCCGCTTCCGGCGCTGCCGGACTGGATCAGCGCCGACGAGTTCGAGCACTACGTCGCGGCGTTCGAACGGACCGGGTTCACCGGGCCGCTGAACTGGTACCGCAATTTCGATCGCAACTGGGAGCTCACCGAGGTGACTCCGGCGCCCACGATCACCGTGCCCACCCTCTTCCTGGCCGGCAGCGCCGATCCCGTCCTGACGTTCACGCCGCGGCACCGGGTGCACGACGTGGTCACCGGTGACTACCGCGAGGTGCTGCTGGACGGCGCCGGGCACTGGCTGCAGCAGGAACGCCCCGATGAGGTGAACGCGGCGCTCCTGGAGTTCCTGGCCGGCGTGAGGTGATCTAGCTGGACCGATCCGTCCAGCCGCTAGGGTGCGAACATGCCCCTTGCACTGCGTGCCGCCATCCGTCTGGCCATGGTCGCCGCGACGGTTGTCGTCGGCGTCGCCGCCTGTGATGCGAAACCCGCCTCCCCTGCGTCGTCCGGCACCGACGCGCCGCGTCAGGTGACGGTGGTCGGCAGCGGCAAGGTGCAGGGCACCCCGGACACGCTGACGGTGTCGGCGTCGATGGAGGCCACCGCACCCGATATCACCGCGGCATTGAACCAGACCAGCCAGCGCCAGCAGGCGGTGATCACCGCCCTCGGTGGCGCCGGTGTCGACAAGAAGGACATCAGCACCTCCCAGGTGTCGCTGCAGCCGCAGTACAACATCGACGGCTCCACCATCTCCGGCTATCGGGCCAGCAACTCGATCGAGGTCAAGATCCGCAAGATCGACACCGCGTCGAACATCCTGTCGCTCATCGCCAACACCGGCGGCGAGGCCACCCGGATCAATTCGATCAACTACTCGATCGAGGACGACTCGCAGTTGGTCAAGGACGCCCGGACGCGCGCCTTCAACGACGCCAAGGACCGTGCCGATCAGTACGCGCAGCTGTCCGGGCTGACCCTGGGCAAGGTCATCTCCATCTCCGAAACCACCGGTGCCACGCCGCCGCCCCCGCCGACACCGATGCCGATGCCGCGGGCCGCGATGGCCGAAGCCGTCCCGCTGGAGCCGGGACAGCAGACCGTCGGGTTCTCGGTGACGGTGGTCTGGGAGCTGACCTAGCCGGCAGGCGCGATATCGACCGGGATGCCGTTGAGCACCGCGGTCCCCGACAACGGATCCAGCGCGCTGCCGTCGTTGAGCTGATTGGCGTTCACCCCGGGCTCGGCGGCCGCGACGCCCAGCCTGGTGTCCGCGCGGTCATGACCCCAGCCGTGCGGCAGCGACACCACACCGCGGCGCAGGCCCGGCGTCACCTCGACCGGCACGATCACTTCGCCACCGGGTCCGCGCACCTTCGCCGAATCGGTCAGGCCGAGTTCGGCAGCGTCGTCGGGGTGCACCTGCAATGTGCACCGGTTGCTGCCGCCGGTCAGCGCCGCGACATTGTGCATCCAGCTGTTGTTGGACCGCAGGTGCCTGCGCCCGATCAGCACGAAGGCCTCGCCTGCGCGGCCGATCGACTCCCGCAACCGGGCGGTGTCGGCGACCAGCGCCGGTGGCGCCAGCTCCACCTTGCCCGACGGCGTCGAGATCACCTGCGCCAGCCGTGGTTTCAGTGGACCCAAATCGATCCCGTGCGGCGCCGCTTTGACCTTGTCCAGCGTCAGCCCGTCCGGATCGGCACCGAACCCGTCGCCGTACGGACCCAGCCGCAACATCATGTCCAGCCGGCGTTCGTACCCACGCACCCCGGTCAGCACCGCGGCCAGTTCCTCGACCGGCCGGCCGTGCAGGGGTGAGTTCGGATCGGTGGTCGCCTTGGCCAGGGTTGCCGCGATCACCTGGTCGTCGACCAGTCCGGGATCGCCGTGCGGGCCCACCCCGTACAGGATCAGGGCCAGCCGGGACAGGATCTCGGCTTCATCGGGCCGGCCGTCGGCCGGGGGCAGCACGAGTGGGGTGTAGCGCACGTTGTTGTGCACGGCCAGGTTGTTGAGCGCGAAGTCGAAATGCGGGCTCGCCGAAGGCGGCGGCGGGGGCAGGATGACGTCGGCGTGCCGGGTGGTCTCGTTGAGGTAGGGGTCGACGGACACCATGAACCCGACACCCGCCAGCGCTCGGTCCAGCCGGGCACCGTCGGGCGCCGAGAGCACCGGATTACCGGCGATCGTGATGATCGCCTTGAGCTGGCCGTCGCCCGGGGTGTCGATCTCCTCGGCCAGTGCCGCCGCGGGCAGTTCGGAGAGCACCTCGGGATGCCCGGACACCCGGCTGTGCCAGCGGCCGGTGACGAACCCGCGCCCCGGCCCGGGTTTGCGCGGCGCGGGAGCCGCCGCGCCGAGCGGGAACATCGCTCCGCCGGGCCGGTCCAGGTTGCCGGTCAGGATGTTCACCACGTCGACGAGCCAGCTGCCCATGGTGCCGAATTCGACTGTGGACGTGCCGATTCGGCCGTACACCGCAGCCGAGGGTGCCGCCGCGATCTCGCGGGCCAGCTCCCGGATCTCCGCGGCGGGCACACCGCAGTGTTCGGCGACGGTCTCCGGCGCGAAAGCCTCCGCCAGCGCGCGCACCTCATCGACACCGTTGACCAGCGCGGCGATCTCACCCAGGTCGGTGAGTCCCTCGTCGAACAGGACGTGCACGACCGCGAACAGCAGCGCGGCGTCGGTGCCGGGTCGTGGCGCGAGATGACGATCCGCCAGCGCGGCGGTCCGGGTGCGCGCCGGATCGATGACGGTGAGGCGGCCGCCACGGCGGCGCAGCGCCCGCAGCTTGCCGGGAAAATCGGCGGCGGTGGCCAGAGATCCGTTGGACACCATCGGATTGGCGCCGATGATCACCAGGTGGTCGGTGCGATCGATATCGGGCACCGTGAAGGCGACGGGGCTGCCGAACAGGTAGCCCAGCGAGACGTGTTTGGGCATCTGGTCCAGCGTGCTCGCGGAGAACACCTGCCGGGTGCCCAGCGCCTTGACGATCACGGGCGCGTACAGCGCTCCGGCGACGGTGTGCGCATTCGGATTGCCAAGGTAGACACCGACCGATGTCCCGCCGTGGGCGGAGAGGACACCACCGAGGCCGGCGGCGACCGCATCGAAGGCCTCGTCCCAGCTCGCGTCGACCAGCACGCCGTCGCGCCGGATCAGCGGGCGGCTCAACCGGTCCGGGTCGTTGTCCAGTCCGGGCAGGCTGGCGCCCTTGGGGCAGATGAAGCCGGCGCTGAACACATCGTCGGCGTCGCCCCGAGCGTGGGTGATGCGGGCCGCGCCGTCCGACCGGTCGATGGTCACGACCAGTCCGCAGGTGGCCTCGCACAGCGGACAGATCCGAAGGGCTGATTCGGTCATCACCGCATTCTGCGCCGTCTACGGGTGCTCGTACACCTTGGGTTCCAAGGTGCCGATGAACGGCAGGTCGCGGTAGCGCTCGGCGTAGTCGAGGCCGTACCCGACCACGAACTCGTTGGGGATGTCGAAACCGATGTGGGCGATGTCCACATCGGCGCGGACCGCCTCCGGTTTGCGCAGCAACGCGCACACCCGCAGCGAGCGCGGGCGCCGGGTCGCCAGGTTGCGCAGCAGCCAGGACAGCGTGAGTCCGGAGTCGACGATGTCCTCGACGATCAGCACGTGACGGTCGTTGATATCGCGGTCGAGGTCCTTGAGAATCCGCACCACCCCCGAGGAGGAGGTCGAGGACCCGTACGAACTGACGGCCATGAACTCCAGCTGGGTGGGCAGCGGGATGGCGCGGGCCAGGTCCGTGACGAACATCACCGCGCCCTTGAGGACCGTGACGAGCAGAAGATCGTCCTCGCCCTCGACCAGCGGGCCGTAGTGCTCGGCGATATCGGCCGCGAGTTCGGCGGTGCGCGTCTGGATCTGCTCTTCGGTGTACAGCACCGACTTGATATCGCCGGGGTACATCTCGGCGGCGGATTGCGCGGGCACGCCCACAGCGTGCCACGTAAACCCGCCGTGCTCCAACGTCACACAGTTTCGGTGTGCATCGTGAGCACCCCGTCGCGGCGGCCCGCGAACAGCCGCGCCCCCCGCAGCGCGGATCCGACGGCCACCCCGCCCTGCCCGCGCCATGCGGTGACCAGCTCATCCACCCGGCGGATCTGTTGGCTGGTGAGATCGCGAGCACCACCCTCGAGCAGCCACAGCCTGATCACCCGACGCCGCACCGCGGCCGGCAGCGCGGCCAGTGTGGCGGTCTCCAGGCCCTCACCCCGCCGCACTTCCGGCAGGGTCCGCTCGGCCAGCGCATCCAGGGCCTCGGTGTCCTCGCGCAGTGCGGCGGCGGTGCGGGCCAGTGCGCCGGCAACCCCGCCGCCGAGCACCTCCTCCAGCAGCGGCAGGACCTCGGTGCGCAACCGGACCCTGGTGTAGCGGGGGTCGGCGTTGTGCGGGTCCTCCCAGGGAGTCAGGCCGAGTTCGGCGCACGCGGCCCTGGTCACCGCCCGGCGTACGGTCAGCAGTGGGCGGCCCCACGGGGCGTCGAACGCGCGCATGCCGGCGATGGACCGGGTGCCCGAACCGCGGCCCAGCCCGAGCAGCACCGTCTCAGCCTGGTCGTCGAGGGTGTGCGCCAGCAGTACGGGCAGCCCGGCACGGGCGTGATCCAGTGCTCGGTAGCGCGCGGTCCGGGCCGCCCCTTCCGGTCCGCCCGCAGCACCCACGTCCACCGTAAGAATCTGTGCGTCAACGCATCCCAGTTTCAGCGCCTGTTGACGGGCGGTCTGCGCGACGGTGGCCGAGCCGGCCTGCAGGCCGTGGTCGACGATCAGCGCGACGGTCGGTCGCAGCGCCGCCGCGACGGCGGTCAAGGCTAGCGAGTCCGCGCCGCCGGACAGTCCGACGCACCAGCGCTCGCAGTCGTGCGCCGCGGCGAACGCGCCGACCGCGGCGCGCAGTTCGGTTACAGCACCCGGTCGATCCACCGTTGCGGCTCTTCGATTTCCGGGGGTAACGGCAGCGTCTGCGCACTGGTCCAGATGGTGTTGAAACGGGCCATGCCGACCCGGCCGACCACCTCGTCGACGAAAGCCTTACCGCGGGTGTACTGGTCCATCTTGGCCTCGAAGCCGAGCAGCACCCGGATGATCCGTTGCAGCGGAGGCTGTTTGCGCTGCCGACGATGATCGAACCGGGCCCGGATGGTGGCCACCGACGGCACCACCGCCGGCCCGACGGCATCCATCACGTGCTCGGCATGCCCTTCCAACAAGGTGCCCAGCACCAGCAGCCGGTCCAGCGCCTGGCGTTGCGGTTCGGCCTGCACGGCCCGCAACAGTCCCACCACGCCGCCCGGATTCTGTTCGGCCACCCCACCTTTACGCTGATCACGCGCATAGGCGGCGAGCCTGCCCACCACCTCTCCGACCTGCTCACCGGCATCGTGGGTCAGCGTCGCCAGCGACGACGACATATGTTCGGCCAGCCACGGATTGGCCCGGAACTGCACCCGGTGCGTCACCTCGTGCAGGCACACCCAGAACCGGAAATCGGTGGGATCGACCTGCAACTGCCGTTCCACGGCAATGACATTCGGGTACACCAGCAGCAGTTCCCCGCCACTTACCCCAAAGGGGTCGTACTGCCCCAGAATTCCCGACGAGATGAAGGCCAGCACCGCGCCGGTCTGCGCACCGGTCAGTTTCGAGGTCAGGAATCCGCCGGGAGTATCGCCGCCTCCGGTCATCACCCGCATCGATCCGGTGGCGGCCCGTACCCATTGCGGGCGGTCCACCACCCGCGCTTCGGTGATGTCCGCGCCCTCGTTGAGCCCGGTCACCTCGCGGACCGGTTGCTCTGCGCGGCGGGCCAATTCGGCGAGCTGGGCGACGGCCTGATCGCGGGTGTAGTCGGTGGTGGCCGGGGCGGGACGGGCCAGTTTCGCGCCCACGGTGGCGGCCAACTCCCAGTCGACGGCGCCACCGATGGTCAATTTGGAGGAGTCGCTCATCCGCCGCACCCACAGGACCGCAACACCGCGGCCAGTGCGTCCAGCGACGTCCGGCCGGTCGGCCCGGCGTTGTTGGACATCAGCGCGAACGTCAGCACCCGCCCGCTCTTGTCGGTGACGATGCCGGCCAGGGTGTTCACCGCCGTCAACGATCCGGTCTTGGCCCGCAGCCAGCCCGCGGCGGACTTACCGGCATCGGTGTCCAGGTAGCGGTTGGACAGCGTGCCGCTGCCACCGGCGATCGGCAACACGTCCACCAGCGGACGCAACCGGGGGTGCTCCCCGCTCACCGCGGCGGCGACGGCACCGTCGAGCGTGTTGGCGGTCAACCGGTCATCGACCGACAGGCCACTGGAATCGACCAGCACGGCGCCCGCGGTATCGACGCCGACGCCGCGCAGCTGGGTCAGCACCGCGGCCACGGCGCCGTCGAAGCTCTGCGGGCGGTTCAGCGCCGCGGCAACCTCACGGCCGGTCGATTCGGCCATCACGTTGTCGGATTCGTTCATCATCTGCCGGAGCCGCTCCAGCAACGGCGGCGACTTCACCGAGGCGATCTCCCGGGCATCCGGCACCGGCCCGGAGGCGACGGTCACGCTCGCGGGATCCACACCCAGCGCGGCGGCCAGCGCGCGCCCGGCGTCCAAGCCCGGGGTGGTGGAGCGTCTCGACTCGGCGGACACCGGCTGGATTCGGCCGCCGTCGAGCATCACCGACTCCATCGGGGCGATGTCGCCGCCGTCGATATCGGCGGGATCCCAGCCCGGCGCCATGGTGGGCCCGCTGTACGCGGACAGGTCGACCTGCACCGCGGTCACGGTGGCACCGCTGCGCCGGACCTGATCGGCCAGATCGCTGATCCGGGCCGCCCCCTTGTACCAGGTGGGTTTGTCCGCGGGTGCCGCCGACAGCGTCGGGTCGCCGCCGCCGTGCAGCACCACCAGACCGGGTGTCGGGCCGGCCAGCACCGTGGTGGTCAGCGTCGCGTCCCGGTCCAGGGTGGCCAGCGCGGCGACGGTGGTGAGCACTTTGTTGGTCGAGGCCGGCAACATCGGGATGGTGGCGCCCTGGGCCCACAGCTCGGCCCCGGTGCCGGCGTCGGTCACCCGGCCGGTCAGCGCCCCCAGGTTGGGGTCGGCCAGCGGACCGGCCAGCGCGGCGGCCAGACCCGCCGGGGACGGCTTGTCGGTGTCGTCGGCCAGGGCCTGCACGCCGGGCGCGGCGGTCGCCGGGGCGGGTTGCGGCCGGACCGCGTCGGTATTGCGGGCCGAGGTGTCACCCGAGGTCAGCACCGCGGCGACCCCGATGACGGCGGCGACGAGCACCAGTACCACCAGGCCGATCACCAGGTGGGTGGATCGGCGCCACCGAGCGGGCCGCATATAGAGCAGGGTATCGGTACCTCTAGGGTGGACCCGCGTCGTCAGGTGGCGACCCCCACAGACACAGTGCCCATGGAGGAGCTTTGAGCGTGCAGTTCGACGTCGTCATCGAGATCCCCAAGGGATCGCGCAACAAGTACGAAGTGGATCACGAGACCGGGCGGGTCAAGTTGGACCGCTACCTCTACACCCCGATGGGCTACCCCACCGACTACGGGTTCTTCGAGAACACCCTCGGCGAAGACGGCGACCCGCTGGACGCGCTGGTGCTGCTGCCCGAGTCCGTTTTCCCCGGCGCGATCGTCGAGGCCCGGCCCGTGGCGATGTTCCAGATGACCGACGAGGCCGGCGGTGACGACAAGGTGCTGTGCGTGCCCGCGGGTGATCCGCGCTGGGATCACATCCAGGACCTCAGCGATGTGTCGTCCTTCGAACTGGACGCCATCAAGCACTTCTTCGTGCACTACAAGGACCTGGAGCCGGGCAAGTTCGTCAAGGCTGCCGACTGGGCCGGACGCGAGGCCGCCGAGGCCGAGCTGGCGCGTTCCGTCGAGCGTTTCAAGACCACAGGTCACTGATCGGCTCGCCGGGCCGAGCCCGCACTTTCGCTTTGGTAAGTGATTTAGCACTGCCGTAACACGGGGTAACGCCGCCGTGCTTTCCGCCTTCGATCATGGGCTTTGTGCTGATGCATCAAGGGATCGGCCTGGACGCGTTCAACGCGTTGCCCGAACGCAAAGCGGTGCACGCGCTCTACGAGTGCTGTCACTGCGTGACGCTGGCCGGCGATCTGGCCGGCGGGCGGCCCTATCCCGATCACAACAGCCTGTTCCGGCGCGCGGACGCGCTGCTGTTCGCCCTGTCCGAGCAGTCCGTCGACGCGATCCTGCAGGCCTATCCGTGCTCGGTACGGCCCTGCGACGACACCGAGCGGGCCGCCCTGCGAACCGCCGAGGAGAGCTACCGGGACCGGTTCGGCTTCGATTATGTGATGTACGTCGCGGGCCTGTGCGCGCCGGACGTGCTCACCACCATCGCCGACCGCATGCACAACGATGTCGAGACCGAGCGCAAGGTGGTGCGCAACGAGCTGGCCAAGATCAACCGGACCCGGTTGGAGCGGATGCTCGGGCCCGAGGGCGGGTTCGACAACTGGTGAGCCACTAGGCTCGGTCCGTGAGCAGTAGTACCCCTCCACACTTCCTGGCCTTCCCCGATCTGGCGTCACGTGCCGCCGGCGGCGCGGTGATATGGGCCAACGACGATCTGTTCGCCGAGAAGGAGAACCTGATCACCCCCGCCGCGGCCGAGTTCCGGCCCGCGACGTTCGGGCACAAGGGCCAGGTCTATGACGGCTGGGAGACGCGGCGGCGCCGCGGCGCCACCGCGGATTCCTGCGATTCGGCGATCGTGCGACTCGGGACCGCCGGCGTGGTGCGCGGTGTGGTCGTCGACACCGCCTGGTTCACCGGCAACTATCCGCCGCACATCTCGGTCGAGGCGGCCAACGTCACGGGTCATCCCTCGGTCGAGGAGTTGGTGCACAAGACCGAGTGGACGCCCATCGTGGAGCGCAGCGCGGTCAACGGCGACACCCGAAACCCGTTCCAGGTCAAATCAACCCAACGGTGGACGCATGTGCGTCTGTCGATGTACCCCGATGGCGGCATTGCGCGGTTCCGGGTACACGGCGAAGGTCTGCTCGATCCCAGCTTCGCCGAGGCGCTACCGCTGGATCTGGCGGCACTGGAGAACGGTGGCCGGATCACCGCCTGCTCCAACATGTTCTACAGCTCGCCGAACAACCTGCTGCTGCCCGGCACGCCCCGGCACATGGGTGAGGGCTGGGAGACCTCCCGGCGCCGCGATGCCGGGAACGACTGGGTGCAGGTGCACCTGGCGAACCAGGGCGTGCTGGCCGCCGCCGAACTGGACACCTCCTACTTCGTCGGTAATGCCCCGGGCTGGGCGCGACTGTCGGGCCGGGACGGCACCGGCGACTGGTTCGAGTTGCTGCCGCGCACCGATCTGCAACCCGATACCCGGCACCGGTTCCTGATCCAGGACGACCGCCCGGTCACCGAGGCCCGGCTCGATATCTACCCGGACGGCGGAATGGCCCGGTTGCGCCTGTTCGGCACATTGACTTCACAAGGGCTGCAACAGGTTCGGCAGATCTGGGCTGCCAGCTCCTGAATCTGGCAGATGATGGCCCGATGACCTTGCAAGGACATTGGGACGACCGCTTCGCCCAGGTGGCCGCCGCGCTGGAGACCGCCATCGCCGAGGGCGAGGAGGTCGGCGCGGCGATTGCCATCGATATCGGTGGCCAGACCGTCGTCGACATGTGGGGCGGTCATGCCGACGCCGCCAGAACCAGGCCCTGGGCCGCGGACACCGTGGTCAACGTGTGGTCGTCGACCAAAACCGTCACCGCCCTGGCCGCGCTGATGCTCATCGATCGCGGGCTGATCGCCGCACACGACCGCGTCGCCGACTACTGGCCCGAGTTCGCCGCCAACGGTAAGGACGGCGTGCAGATCCGCCACCTGCTCACCCACTCCTCCGGTGTCTCGGGCTGGGATCAGCCGGTGGTCCCCGAGGACATCCTGGATTGGGACAGATCCACCGCCGCACTGGCCGCCCAAGCCCCGTGGTGGGAGCCCGGCACCGCGTCCGGCTATCACGCCCTGACCTACGGGCATCTGATCGGTGAAGTGGTGCGCCGTGTCACCGGCAGCCCGCTCAAGGACTTCGTCCGCGACGAGATCGCCGGACCTCTGGGCGCGGACTTCCAGATCGGCGCAGCACCCGAGGACACCGATCGGATCGCGGAGATCATCCCGTCCACCGAACCTTTCGCGCTTCCACCGATGGATCAGTGGCCGGAGCCCATGCTCAAGACGTTCACCGGGCCGGCCCCCGAGCCGGGTATCGCCAACACCGCGGCCTGGCGCGCGGCCGATATCGGCGCGGTCAACGGGCACACCAATGCCCGCGCCCTGGCCAAGATCCTGTCGGTGATCTCACTCGGCGGCACCGTCGACGGCGTCACCCTGCTGCGGCCGGAGACCGTCGAGAAGATCTTCGAGGTCCAGCTGGAGGGACCCGATCTGGTGCTCGCGGGCCATCCGTTGCGCTGGGGCCTCGGATTCGGCCTGCCGAAGCCGGAGACGATCCCGTATGTGCCGGACGAGAAGATCTGTTTCTGGGGCGGCTGGGGTGGGTCCTGGGAGACCATGAACCCGGACCGCGGCGCGACCATCGCGTACGTGATGAACAAGATGGGCCCGGGAGTCGAGGGGTCGCCTCGCACCGACCGGTACTTCCGGCTGATCTACGACGCTCTCTGAGACACCACATTCAGCAGCGGTTCGGCGCGGTACAGCCGGCCGATGTTGGCGGCGATATCGTCGGCCCGGCCCGCGAACGTGTCCGAGGTGACCCCTGAGGAGTGCGGGGTCATCAGGATGTTGGTCAGCTCGTGGAACGGCAGCTCGGCGGGCATGCCACCGCCGGTACCCGGTGCCGGGTAGCGATACCAGACGTCGATCGCCGCGGCGCGGATCCTGTTGTGCAGCAACGCCTCGTACAGCGATCTTTCGTCGACCAGCGGCCCGCGGCCCACATTGATCAGGACACCGTCTGGCCCCAGGGCGCGCAACTGGGCGGATCCGATCATGCCCGTGGTGTCCGCGGTCAGCGGCGCGGAGACCACGACCACCTCGGACTCGGTCATCAGCCGGTCCAGCGATGCCGTGGTGGCGGCCCAGTCCAGGCCGCACGCAGGGTCGACCCGGCCCGTCCCGGTGACCGCCGCGCCGGTGCATCCCAGAGCGCGCAGCAGTTCCCAGCAGCGCCGGCCGATGTGCCCGAAGCCGACGAAGCCGATCCGGGCCGCACCCAGGGTCGGCAACTGCGCCAGCGCATCGTCGTACACCGGGGTGGCCCACACCTGCCGGCGCAAGGCCCGATCCTGAGCCAGGAAGTCGCGCCGCAGCATGATGGCGGCGCTCAGGACGTACTCGGCGATCGAGCGTTCATGGTGAAAGGTGTTGGCCACCTGAGTATCCGGACTCAGTGCCGCGAAATCGACCCGGTCGGTCCCCGCACCGGCGACGTGGATGAGCCGCAGTTCCTCGGCCACCGCGGCCATTTCGGCGGTGAACCGGCCACCCACGAACACCTCGGCCGTGCGCAGTGCCTGCTCGTCCCCCCACACGACGATGACATCGGCGGGCAGCGCGGCTTCGAAGCGGGCCCGGTGCGGCACCAGGTTGCGGTCGGCGACCAGAACGCGCATGCTCACACCTTCCTCACAGATCACGCAGCAGGGCAGGGCGTTTGCTGTCGAAAGTCCAGCCCGGGATCAGGTACTGCATGGCCACCGCGTCGTCGCGGGCACCGAGCCCCTCGGCCAGGTAGAGCTCGTGCGCGGCCGCCACGCGGTCCTCGTCGAGTTCGACACCCAAACCCGGCTTCTCCGGCACATCCAGGTACCCGTCGACGATCTGGTAGGGCGCCTTGGTGATCCGCTGACCGTCCTGCCAGATCCAGTGCGTGTCGATCGCGGTGATCGCCCCGGGTGCCGCCGCGGCGACATGGGTGAACATCGCCAGGGACACGTCGAAGTGGTTGTTGGAGTGCGATCCCCACGTGAGCCCCCAGGCGTCGCAGAGCTGTGCGACACGCACCGAGCCGTTCATGGTCCAGAAGTGCGGATCGGCCAGCGGGATGTCGACCGCACCCGAGCGGATCGCGTGCCCCATCTCGCGCCAGTCGGTGGCGATCATGTTGGTCGCCGTCGGCAACCCGGTCGCCCGTTTGAATTCGGCCATCACCTCGCGTCCGGAGAATCCGCCTTCCGGGCCGACCGGGTCCTCGGCATAAGCGAGTACCCCGGTCAGTTCCCGGCAGGTGGTGATCGCATCGGCCAGCAGCCAGCCGCCGTTGGGATCCAGGGTGATCCGGGCGTCCGGGAACCGGTCGGCCAGCGCGATCACGGCCTTGGCCTCATCGGCCGCGGGCAGCACCCCGCCCTTGAGTTTGAAATCGCGGAAGCCGTACCGTTCGCGGGCGGCCTCGGCCAGCCGCACCACGGCTTCGGGTGTCATCGCCTCGTCGTGCCGCAGGCGCAACCAGTCGTCGGCGCCGGCCTGTTCGTCGGCGGCCGACCGGTAGGCCAGATCCGTCTTGGTGCGGTCGCCCACGAAGAACAGGTAGCCCAGCGCCTGCACCCGCGTGCGCTGTTGTCCGTCACCGAGCAGCGCCGCAACCGGAACCCCGAGATGCCGGCCGAGTATGTCCAGCATCGCCGACTCGACGGCGGTGACGGCATGCACGGTCACCCGGAGATCGAACGTCTGGGCACCGCGCCCACCGGAGTCACGGCCGGCGAACTCACGCCGGATATCGGCCAGCACGGCGTGGTACTCACCGATGGCGCGGCCCTCGACGAGCGGCCGGGCATCGGTGAGGGTGCGCTCGATTGCCGCACCGCCGGGCACCTCACCGACACCGGTGTTGCCGTCGGAGTCCTGCAGGATCACCAGGTTCCGGGTGAAGAAAGGCCCGTGGGCGCCACTGAGATTCAGCAGCATGCTGTCGTGCCCGGCGATGGGTACCACCCGCATCCGGGTGATGACCGGGGTCTTGTGTGTGCTCATCAATCCACCTTTTCGATCGCTACTGCGCAAACCATTTGTCCCCGTTGGCGACCGGCCGCAGCACCCGGCTCACCTTGTCCCCCACCGCGCACAGCGCCTCGACGAGGTCGGCCTCGCGCTCCGGCGTCAGCCGCGCGATCGGCACCGAGACACTGATCGCGTCCTGCGCGGGGCGGCAATGCCGCAACGGCACCGCGAAGCACCGCACACCTGGGGTGTTCTCCTCGTCATCGGTGGCGTAGCCGCGGATCCGGGCGATCTCCAGAGCCTCCTCCAGCGCCCCCCGATCCGTCACCGTCCGCGGGGTCAGCGCGACCAGTTCGGCGGGGATGTGTGCATCGCGCTCGGCGCCGACCCGTTCGGCCAGCAGCACCTTGCCCAATGCCGTCGTATGGGCGGGCAGTCGCCGACCCACCCGGTTGGTGGTGCGCTGGTACTGGCGGGACTCCCGGGTGGCCAGGTAGACCACGTCGCAACCGTCCAGGCGCCCCAGATGGAACGTCTCATCCCAGACACCCCGCAGTTCGTCGAGAAAGGGGGTGATGCTCGGCAGGTAGGGGTCGGTGTCCAGATAACTGGTCCCGACCAGCAGAGCCCGGATCCCGATGCTGTACAACGTGCCCGACTCGTCGCAGCGCACCCAGCCCTGCGCGATGAGGGTGCGCAGCAGGGCGTGCGCGCTGCTGCGCGGCATATCGAGTGCGACGCTGACATCGCGGACGCGCGTCGGCTGGTCGTGGCGATCGGCCAGGTACTCGAGCAGTTCGACGGTGCGTGCCGCCGATTTCACGCCGGACGAGATCTTGCGCACTGCAGGTTCGCTCATATCAGTCCCATCTGCTGGACGACGAGGAGGACGGCGCCGGTGGCCGAGGCGGTGATCGCCGTCCACCGCTGCCGCCGTGGATTCAACAGCCGGTTCGCGTAGCGGGACAACACATATCCGCCGACGGTCGCCGGTATCAGGACGGCGCATGCGACCACGGTGTGCCGGTCGACGGCACCGGTGAGGGTCAGCATCGTCAGCGACATCAGCGACCCGATCAGGAAGAAGCCGGCCATCGTGCCGCGCAGCCGGGGACCACTGCTGCGTTGCCACACCAGCGCCATCGGCGGCCCACCGATGGACGTCGCGGTACCCAGCACCCCCGAGGTGGCTCCGGCCAGCACGAGGTTGCGCCGTCGCGGTGCGGGCACCCAACCCATGCTCGTCAGGGCGACCCCGCCGAGTACCACCGCGGCGATCAGCATCGCCAGTGCCCGTTCCGGTATCGCGGTGAGGATCAGGGCGCCGGCGATCGTCCCGGGAACCCGGCCGACCAAGGCCCAGCCGGTACCCGTCACATCGATGGCGGTCCGCTCACGCAGGACCACCATGAGCGTGACGATGGCGGCCAGCATGATCAGGGTGCCCGGGATGAGGCGGGGATCGACCAGCGCGACGACCGGAGCGGCCAGCATGCCCAACCCGAAGCCGATCGACGCCTGCAGACAGGACGCGATCAGCACCGCGATCCCGATGATCGCGTAACCGGACAGGCTCAGCTCGCTCACGCGCTGTGTGACAGCGCTGTCGATGCGCCGAGCGGATGGTGGCATTCCGCGGAGTGCCCGGCCACCGCCGGGTCCAGGGCCAGCGGGGGTCGTTGGCTCGCGCAGATCTCGGTGGCGTGCGCGCAGCGGGTGCGGAACCGGCAGCCCGACGGCGGGTTCAACGGGGACGGTACTTCCCCCTTGAGCAGGATGCGGTCTGCGCGCTGTGCGGCATGAAGTTTCGGGGCGGCTGACATCAGCGCGGCGGTGTACGGATGCTCGGGGTGGTCGAACACCGCCTCGGTGGGCCCGGTTTCGATGATCCGGCCCAGGTACATCACGGTGACCCGGTCGGCGACATGTCGCACCACCGACAGGTCGTGCGAGATGAACACGTAGGAGATCTTCAGTTCCCGCTGCAGGTCGTTGAGCAGGTTGAGCACCTGAGCCTGCACCGAGAGATCCAGTGCGGAGACGGGTTCGTCGCAGATGATGACGTCCGGGTTCAGTGCCAGTGCCCGTGCGATGCCGATCCGCTGGCGCTGGCCGCCGGAGAACTCCTGGGGGTACTTGCCGAAAGCCTTGGCGCCCAGCCCCACCATGTCGAGCAGCCCCCGCACCCGCATATCGCGGTCTTTGCGGGACGGGTGGAGCGTCTTGTGGGTGCGCCACGGCTCGGCGATGATCTCGGCCGCCGTCATCCGCGAGTTCAGCGAGGCGTACGGATCCTGGAAGACCATCTGCACGCGTCGGCGGAATTTCAGCAGGTCCTTGCCGCGCAACCGATAGGGGTCGATCCCGTCGAAGCTGACGGTACCGGCGTCCGGCTGCTCCAGCATCATCAGCGTGCGCGCCAGGGTGGACTTGCCGCAGCCGGATTCTCCCACCAGGCCGAGGGTTTCGCCACGGCGCAGGTCCAGGTCGATACCGTCCAGGGCGCGCAGCTTCTTGCCTCCCGCCGCCCGGAAGCTCTTGGCCAGCCCGCGCACGGACAGCAGTTGGTCAGACATTCTGGACCTCCCCGGAGAAGTGGCATGCGGATTGCCGCGTCGACCCGACCGCGGTCAGTTCCGGGCGGGTGTCCCGGCACAGCTCGCGCACCAGGGGGCAGCGGTCCTGGTAGACACAGCCTTTCGGGATGGAATGCAGGTCCGGCGGCGACCCGCCGATCGATTTCAGCTCGGCGCCGCGTTCGGCGCTGACCGGGACGGAGTCCAGCAGGCCCTTGGTGTAGGGATGCTTGGGATCGGCGAACACCTCCGATACCCGCCCGGTCTCGACGACGGTGCCGGCGTACATCACCGCGACCCGGTCGGCCTCTTCGGCGACGAGCGCCAGGTCGTGGGTGATCAGTACGACGGCCATGTCGTTCTCAGCACGAAGGCTTTTCAGCAGCGCCATGATCTGCGCCTGCACCGTGACATCCAGTGCGGTGGTGGGCTCGTCGGCGATCAGCACGCGCGGGTTGAGCGCGACGGCCATCGCGATGAGCAGTCGCTGGCGCATCCCGCCGGAGAACTGATGGGGGTAGGAGTTGATCCGCTCCTGCGGCTGCGGGATACCCACGCGTTCCATCAGCTCGATGGCCTTGCGCCTGGCCTCTTTCGCCTTCATCCCGTGGTGGATGCGGAACGGTTCGGCCAGCTGGGTGCCCACGGTGTAGAGCGGGTTCAGCGCTGTCAGCGCGTCCTGGAACACGATGGCCAGTTCCGGACCGGCCAGCTTGCGCCGGGTCTTGCGATCGGCCGCGAGGACATCCGTGTCGCCGACCCGCGCCGAACCCGCCACCACATCGGCGACCGGCTCCAGCAGCCCGACCAGCGCGGTGGCGGTCATCGACTTGCCACAGCCGGATTCCCCCAGCAGCGCCAGGGTTTCACCTCGGCGGGCGGTGAACGAGACATGGTCGACGGCACGGACGGTACCGGTGATGGTGCGGATGTCGACGGTCAATCCGTCGACCCGCAGCGCCGGTTCGGCATCGGGGTGGGTGGCGACGGGCGGCTGTTCTACGACGGCGGTCATCACGGTGCCTTTCATGACAGGCGCTTTCCGGTCTTGGTGAAGCGGGAGAGTCGTTTCTGCGGGACGGTGAGCCGCCACCGCTGCCCGGGGTCGGTGGCGATGCGGGCCCAGGCGGCCAGAATGGTGGCCGAGACCGTGGTGATGACGATGGCCGCACCGGGGAAGAACGACAGCCACCAGGCGGTGTGCAGGTAGGTCCGGCCTTGGGCGACCATCAGGCCCCAGCTGACGTCCGGCGGCTGGATTCCGATGCCCAGGAAGCTCAGTGAGCTCTCCGCCAGCATGACGTAGCAGAAGTCCAGGGTGGCCACGGTGAGCAGGGTGGGCAACACGATGGGCAGCACGTGCCGGATGATGATCGACGAACCGCTGGCACCGAATGTTCGTGCGGCGTCGACGAATACACGGCTGGACAGCTCGGCTGATTCGGCCCGGGCGGTACGCAGATACACCGGGATGCGGGTGATGGCCAGCACCAGCACGATATTGGCCGCACTCGGCGAGAACACGTAGAGCACGACGACTGCCAGCAGCAGTGACGGGAAGCTCATGATGACGTCGGCCACCCGCATGGCCACCGTCTCCCGCCAGCCGCGGTGGTAGCCGGCCCACATGCCGATCACCGAACCGACGACGGCCGAGATCACCACGGCGGGGATCGCCACCGACAGCGTGGTGCGGCAGGCCACCACGAGGCGGGCCAGCATGCTGCGGCCCAGCGGGTCGGTGCCCAGGATGTTGGCCCAGCCGTGCGCCAGGGTGAACGGGGGCTGATTGGAGTTGTCCAGGTCGATGTGGGTGGCCAGCCCGCCCATCAGCATCGGGCCGAAGACGGCGGTGAGGATCACCAGGCCGAGGACCACCGCGGCGACGGTGGCCACCCGGTCGTTGACCAGCAGGCGCATCCACGTGGAGCGGGCGTTCGGCTTGGTCGCCGGTTCGCCGACGACGGCGGTGGTGGGTTTGACCGGTACGAGATCGATCTGAGTCATGTTGTTTTCTTCCTGGGGCGAGCGAAGCGACGGGGAAGGGTTCAGACCTTTGCCGGTTCCCGGACGCGGGCGTCCAGCAGCGCGTAACAGGCGTCGATGAGGATGTTGAGTAGGAAGATGCTGACGGCGGTGAGCAGCACCGCGGCCTGCAGCACCGCGAAGTCGCGTTGCAGGATCGCGTCGATCATCAGCTTTCCGATACCCGGCCAGCCGAAGATGGCCTCGACCACCACCGCACCGTTGATCAGGCCGACGGCCAGGTCGCCGGCCACTGTCAGCGCCGGTGCGGCGGCGTTGCGCAGCGCGTGGTGGGTGACCACCCGGAAATCGCCGGCGCCCTTGCTGCGGGCCAGCCGGACGTACGGGGCCGACAACGCCGAGACCATGGCGCCTCGCACCACCTGGGTGAGCACCCCGAGCGGACGGATCATCAAGGTGGCGATGGGCAGGATCCAGGACAGCACGCCGGCGTCGGTACCCGAGGTCGGTAGCACCCCGAGCAGCACCGCGAACAGCCAGACCCCGGTGATGGCGAACCAGAAGTCGGGGATGCTGGCCGCCGTCATGGACAACAGGCTGGAAAATCGGTCGGCCAGTGAGTTGGGCCGGTACGCCGCCCAGCATCCGACGATCACGGCGCCGACGGCGGCGAGCGCCATGGTGGTGACCGCGAGTTGCAGGGTGGCCGGGAAGGCGCGCAGCGCCATCTCCGAGGCGGATTCACCGGTGCGCAGTGAGGTGCCGAAGTCCAGGTGCAGCACGCCTTTGAAGTAGTCCATCAGCTGCACGATCATCGGTCGGTCGAACCCGTGTGACTGCGCGAACGCCTCACGCTGGGCCGCGGTGGCCGACTCCGGGAGGTAGAGGTTGGTGGGATCACCGGTGAGTCGGGCCAGCAGGAACACCCCGAGCAACACGATGACGAGCGGGATGGTGCTGGTGTACATGCGGCGCCGGACGAAGGAGAACATCGGGTTCAGCTCCTGTCGGACAGGTCAGAGCCGTTGCCGGCCTTGGTCATCTCGGCCAGGCGCATCTCGTCACCGGTGGCGGAGTTGGGGGTGTAGTGGATCCGGGGCGCGAGGCCGATGATCCCTTTCATGTGGGCGATATAGGCGAACTGCATGATCTGCTGCGGCTCCTCGGCGAACAGGGTGGCGAACGCATCCTGGCGGGCCTGACCGGTGAGGGCTTCCGCGGCTCGGATCTTGGCATCGAATTCCGGTGTGCCGTAGGCACTCTGTGGACCGTCGGAGAGCATGTACTGGTCCATGGTGAAGGCGGCGTCACCGGCCTGGTTACCGTGCTGGATCATCAGCAGGTACGGCCCGGTGTTCTGCGGGAAGGGCCGCAGCTGGTACTGCAGCTGACCCGCGGTGTCCATCATCTCGATCTTGACGTTGAGGCCGATCTCGGTGAACTCACTCTGCAGGACCTCTATGGTCTCGGCGATCTTCGGGAACTGGGCGGTACGGCCGATCAGCCGGATCTGCCTGTCCACCGGCACGCCGTCCGCCTTCGCTTCGGCGACAAGAGCTTTGGCCTTGTCGGCATCGTGCGGCCAGAGGGCCAACCGATCGTTGTAGCCGACCACACCCTTGGGGATGAGCTGCGAGGCCGGATCGCCGAGGCCGCGGAACAATGCCTTGACGATTCCGGTCCGGTTGACGGCGTAGTTGACGGCCTGGCGCACCCGGATGTCGTTGAGCGGCGCCTCGCCCGCCTGCATCCGCAGGGCGGTGGTCTCGTTGTTCTGGAACGGGACGCCCCGGTCGCCGGCGCCGTCCTCGGGACCCAGAGAGGTGGCGATGTCGGCCTCGTCGTTGGTGATCATCGCGGCGCGCACACTGCCCTCGCTGCGCCATTGGTATTCGGCGTGCCCGAAAGCGGGTTTGGCGCCCCAGTACCGGTCGTTGCGCGCCAGCACCAGCTTCTGGCCGTACTCCCAATCCGCGATGGCGTACGGCCCGGTGCCGATGGGTTCGCGCACCTTCTCCGTCATGCTGGTGCCGCGGGGCACGATCTCTACGAACGAGATACGCAGCGGCAGAATCGGATCCGGCTTCTCGGTGGTGATGGTCAAAGTGTTGTCGTTCGGGGTGGCCAGCTTGAGCTTCTCGTCGCCGAACACGTAGCCGTCGACATTGCACTGCAGGTCCGAGTTGACGGCCCGGTCGATCGCGAAGGCCGCGTCCGCGGCGGTGAACGGCGCACCGTTGGAGAAGGTGACCCCGGACCGGATGTCGAAGGTCCATTCGGTGGGCGAATCCTGCCGCCAGCCGGTGGACAGCAGCGGCTGCAGGTCACCGGTGTCGGGCTCGCGTTCGATGAGCGGTTCGGTGATGTTGGAACGCACCACGATGCCCGTCGAGGTCAGCGAGCTCTCACACGGCTCCAACGTCGGCGGCTCCTGCGAGATGACCAGGCGCAGGGTGTCCGGGTCGTAACCGCCGTGGCCCGAGTTGGCGACGGTGCAGCCGCCGGTGAGCAGGACGGCACCCGCCAGGGCCAGCGCGGTCATGCGCAGGCGGGCGGGCGAAGTTGCGGCCATCTGATCCTCCGGTTCGGAAAGGGCTGTTCCGTGTGATGTCCATGTATGTGGACGGAATCTGTGACGGTAGACACACCGTAGGAGTGGGTCCGGAAACCCGTCAACCCCGGCCAAAAGGGCGAATTCGGTGTTTTCCGGCCTTGTCCGGCGTCCGTTCGGCGCCGCATTTTTGCCCCTTGAACAGGCGCTTTATCCCGAACGAGCGGACTTTGATACCCGCAAGCCACCAGGGTTTGGCCTGTTATGCGGGTTCAGCATCAACCCATGCTATTTCCGTGTTGGACAGGTATTCCCGGGCATCCTTAGCGTGGTGAGCGAAGAGAAAGGCACCACCATGCCCCGTTCCGTTCCCGACAGCGCACGCATCCTGCAGGTCGGACCGCTCAAGCCCTCCCTGACAGAGACGCTGCGCACCAAGTACGACGCCCTGGTCCTGCCTGCGGACCCCGCCGAACGAGCCGGCTTCCTGACCACTCATGGTGCAGACGTCACCGCCGTGGTGACCTCGGGTCGCACCGGGGTGGACGCCGCCCTGATGTCGGCGCTGCCCGCGCTGGGCGCGGTGGTGAACTTCGGGGTCGGGTATGACACCACCGATGTCGATGCGGCGGCCGCCGCAGGTGTCGGGGTGAGCAACACCCCGGACGTGCTCACCGACTGCGTCGCCGACACGGCCGTCGGGCTGATGATCGACGCGCTGCGCCGGTTCACCGATGCCGACCGCTACCTACGGGCCGGCCGCTGGCCCGTCGACGGCAACTACCCGCTGACCCGCCAGGTCAGTAACTCCCGCGTCGGCATCATCGGAATGGGCCGTATCGGCGGCGCAATCGCCAAGCGGCTCAGCGCTTTCGGTTGCACCATCAGCTATCACAACCGCCACCGGGTGGCCGATTCGCCGTATCGCTACGCCGGGTCGCCGGTCGAGCTGGCCCGCGACGTCGATGTCCTGGTGGTGGCCGCGGCCGGCGGCAGCGGCACCCGCCGCCTCGTCGACGCCGACGTCCTGGAGGCACTGGGGCCGCAGGGCTACCTGATCAACATCGCCCGCGGCAGCGTCGTCGACGAGGACGCACTGGTGGCCGCACTCGGTGCCGGACGGCTGGCCGGTGCGGGCCTGGACGTGTTCGTCGACGAACCGAACGTCCCGGTGGAACTGCTGCGGATGGACAACGTGGTCCTGTTGCCGCATGTCGGCAGCGGCACGGTGGAGACCCGGGCCGCGATGGAAGCCCTCACCCTGCGCAATCTGGACGAGTTCCTGGCGACCGGGCAGTTGGTGACACCGGTGCTGCAGCCCGCCGCGCGCGTCTGAGGACGCGCGCAACGCGGTCAGGTGTGCAGGTCCACCAGATCGTCGGTGGTCCACTCACGGGCGGGCAGCACGTCGCGCAGCAGCCGCAGCAGCGCCGGGTTGGTGCTGTCCCCGCGCCAGGCCGCATCGAGTTCGACCGGGCGCTCCCGGAACGCCCCGATGGACCGGAACACCACGCCCTCGGGATGCAGGGTGGCCGCCGAGGCGGGCACCAGCGCTATCCCGATCGCGGAGCGGACCAGTACCAGCATGGTGTGCACCTGTGTCACGAACTGCACGTACCGCGGTGTGGCACCGGCGATGGTGAAGGCGCTGATGAGCAGTTCGTTGAAGTAGCGGGCCTGGATCGGCGAGTACATGATCACGTCCTGGCCGTCCAGGTCGTTGAGGGTCAGCTGACGCGCCTGTCCGACCAGCGGGTGCTCGGCAGGCAGTGCTGCGACCAGCTGCTCGTGCAGCAGCGGCCGGGACACGATGCCCGGCCGCTTCAGCGGTGGCCGGGCCATCCCCAGGTCGATCTCGCCGGTCATCAACCCTTCGATCTGGGCGGCTGAAACCATTTCGCGTAGTTCGAGTTTCACATCGGGAAGCTTCGCCCTGGTGCGTTCCAGCAGGCGCGGCAACACCGCGTGCGCCGACGCCGCGGTGAATCCGACGACCACGGTGCCCAGATCACCCGCGGGCACCCGCTTGACGGTCAGCGCGGCGCTCTCGGCCAGTTGCAGGATGCGGCGGGCGTCGGGCAGGAACGCGATACCGGCCGGGGTGAGCATGACCGAGCGGGTGGTGCGGTCGATCAACTGCACGCCCAGCTCGGCCTCCAGTTGCTGGATCTGCCGGCTCAGCGGCGGCTGCGTCATGTGCAGCCGTTCGGCGGCCCGGCCGAAGTGCAGCTCCTCGGCGACTGCGATGAAGCAGGACAGCCGGGCCAGAGAGAACATCGATGCAGTCTATGCGTGTCCGGGCCGCTACCAGCGTGGGCTGACCGCCGCGAACGTCGGGTCGACGCTGCGCATGTAGCCGGTGTCATCGCGGTCGCGGATCCCGCACCGCAGGTACTGCTCATGCAGCGCGGCCAGCGCCTCTCGGTCCAGTTCGACACCCAGACCCGGGGTGACCGGGACGGCCACGCTGCCGCCGCGGATGCTCAGTACGCCCGGCGCGACCACATCTTCGGTCTTCCAGGGCCAGTGCGTGTCGCAGGCGTAGGTGAGGTTGGGTGTCGCGGCGGCCAGGTGCACCATCGCGGCCAGGCTGATCCCCAGATGCGAGTTGGAATGCATGGACAACCCGAGCCCGAATGTCTCGCAGATCCCGGCGAGCAGCCGGGATCGGTGCAGGCCGCCCCAGTAGTGGTGGTCGGAGAGAACCACTTTCACCGCGCCCGCGGCGACGGCCGGGGCCAGCTGGTCGAATGCGACCACACACATGTTGGTGGCCAACGGCATCGGCGCCTGCGCCGCCACCTCGGCCATCCCGTCGATACCCGGCGTGGGGTCCTCCAGGTACTCCAGGATCCCGGCCAGTCCGGTGGCCACCTTCACCGAGGTCTGCGGCGTCCACGCGGCATTGGGGTCCAGCCGCAGCGGGTGGTCCGGGAACGCCTCGTGCAGGGCCTCGATGGCCGCCATCTCCTCCTCGGGCGGGAACACCCCGCCCTTGAGCTTGATTGCGGTGAAACCGTATTCGCCGATCATCCGCCGGGCCTGGGCCACCAGACCGGCCGGGTCGAGCGCCTCGCCGAACTGGTCGGGCTCTCCTCCAGGATGCGCCGCCCACTTGTAGAAGAGGTAGGCGCTGAACGGCACCGCGTCGCGCACGGCACCGCCCAGCAGATCCGACACCGGACGACCGGTGGCATGCCCCTGCACATCCAGGCAGGCGACCTCGAACGGCGAGAACACCTGGTCGACAGCGCTGGCGGTGGTGATCATCCCCGCGGTACCCACCGCGGCGTCGTCGCCGCGCAGACGGTCGGCGATGGCAGCCCGAATGGCATTGAGGGCGAACACATCCAGCCCGGTGATCGCCTCGGCCGCGGCGTTCAGCCGGGCCAGGTGCCGGGTGTCTGCGTAGGTCTCGCCCAGCCCCACCAAGCCGGCGTCGGTGCGCAGTTCGATGATCGCCCGCAACGCGTACGGCTGGTGCACCCCGACGGTGTTCAGCAGGGGCGGGTCGACGAAGGCGACCGGAGTGATGTCAGTGCCGGTGATCCGTATCGTCGCGGGCGCCATCACAGCACCGCGCGGCCGGCTTTGACGATCTGGGTGAGCTCGCTCAGGTGCTCGGGTGAGGGCATCACCAGTGGAGCGCGCACGGGCCCGGCGTCGATACCCTCCATCGTCACCCCCGCTTTGACCAGCGAGACGGCGTAGCCCGGCACGGTGTCGCGCAGCCGCACCAGCGGGTGGAAGAACTCGCGCTGCAGCGCGGCCAGGGTCGCGTCGTCTCCGTCCTCCAGCGCCCGGTAGTAGGCCAGCGCCAGTTCCGGAGCGAAGGCGAAGGTCGCCGACGAGTACAGCGTCACCCCGATCGCGCGGTAGGCCTGCTGGGACACCTCCGCGGTGGGCAGACCGTTGAAGAACTGGAATGCCTTGCCCGACGGCGCAAGTGCGTCGGTGACGGCGCGCACGATACGCGCCACCCGGTCCACGTCACCGGTGCCGTCCTTGAATCCGACGACGTTCGGGATCTGGGCCACCTCGACCGCGGAGGCTTCCGTGTAGCGGGCGTTGCCGCGGTTGTAGACGATGACCGGCAGCTCGGTGGCGGCGGCGACCTCGCGGGTGTAGTCGACCAGACCCTGCTGCGACATCGTCACCAGATACGGTGGCAGCAGCAGCAATCCGTCCGCACCGGCGTCGGCGGCAGCCTTCGCGAACACCTTGGCCTGCGCCAGCGATCCGCCCGCACCGGCGTACACCGGGATCCGGCCGCCGGTGACCACCACCGCGGTACGCACCACCCCGGCGAACTCCTGGGTCTCCAGCGCATGGAATTCACCTGTGCCACAGGCGACGAAGACCCCGCCGGGGCCGGCGTCGACACCCTTGGCGATATGCGCGGCCAGGGCTTCCAGATTGACCTCGCCGTGGGAGGTGAAGGGGGTGACGGGAAAGAACAGGACACCATCAAGCATGGGAGTACTCCTCGAGAGTTCGGTGATTGACGTCAGTCGTGGGTGAGTTGGCCGTCGATCCGGCGCCACACACCGTCCGGGTTGCCGTCGGCGATGACGCTGGGCAGCAAGGCGTCGGGGACATCCTGGTAACACACCGGACGCAGGAAACGCTCGATCGCCCTGGCCCCCACCGACGTGGTGCGCGAGTCGGAGGTCGCCGGGTACGGCCCGCCGTGCACCATCGCGTGCCCGACCTCGACCCCGGTGGGCCAGCCGTTGAACAGAATGCGCCCGGCTTTGAGCTCCAGCACGGGCAACAGCTCGGCCGCCACCTGATAGTCGGATTCCTCGGCGTGCACGGTGGCCGTCAGTTGACCTTCCAGGCCGGCGGCGACGGCCACCATCTCCTCGATGCCGGCGCACCGCACGAGCACACTCGAGGCTCCGAACACCTCGGCCTGCAGCGCCTCGGTGGCCAGGAATGTCGCCGCGTCCGTGCTGAACAAGGCGGCTTGACAATAGGTCTCGCTGTCGGCCGCCTGGCCACGGGCTTCCTCGGTGGACACGGCGCGCAACGTGTCCACCCCCTTGGCGTAACTCGCGGCGATACCCGGAGTGAGCATCGGGGTCGCCGCTGCCGTGGCGAGCGCGGCGCCGGCCGCGGCCAGGAAGTCATCCACGCCGGGACCGTCCACCGCGAGCACCAGCCCGGGGTTGGTGCAGAACTGACCGGACCCCATGGTCAGCGACCCGACGAACGCCGCGCCGATCTCGGCACCGCGGGCACGCAGCGCACCGTCGAGCAGGAACACCGGGTTGACGGCACTCATCTCCGCATACACCGGGATGGGCTCCGGTCGAGCGGCCGCCGTGGCCACCAAAGCCATTCCGGCAAAGCGTGATCCGGTGAATCCCACGGCTTTGATGCGCGGGTCGGCGACCAGCGCGACACCCAGCCCGGGGCCGGAGCCGAACAACAGCGAGAAGGTGCCCGCGGGCATCCCGCTCTGTGCGACGGCACGCGCGATGGCCGCCCCGACCAGCTCCGAGGTGCCCGGATGGGCGTCGTGCGCCTTCACCACCACGGGGCAGCCGGCGGCCAGCGCGGAGGCGGTGTCGCCACCGGCGACCGAGAACGCCAGCGGGAAGTTGCTCGCGCCGAACACCGCGACGGGACCCAGCGGCACCTCGCGCTGCCGGATGTCCGGACGCCGCAGCGGGCTGCGGTCGGGTTGAGCCGGGTCGATTCGTGCGCCGTTCCAGCTGCCCTCGCGCAGCACCGCGGCGAACAGCCGCAGCTGGCCGGTGGTGCGGCCGACCTCGCCGGCGATCCGCGGCTCGGGTAGCCCGCTCTCGGCGACGGCGCGCTCCACCAATTCGGTCTTGATCGCCTCGATGCTCGCGGCCACCGACTCCAGGAACCGGGCGCGCTGCTCCGAGGTGGTCGCCCGGTACGGGCCGAACGCCTCGGCGGCGGCGGCGCAGGCCCTGTCCACATGCGATTCGTCGCCGTAGCGGTAGGCGGGCTCCAACGTCTGGCCGGTGGCGGGATTGAATCCCCGGATTTCGGTACCGGTTCCTGCGACGGGGTTGCCGGCGATGAGCATCTGGCCGGTCGGGCGGGCGGTCAGTTGGGTGGTCACGCGTTCAACGCTAGGACCCCAATCAATTCATGTCCAAGACTATTTTGGCGCGCACTAATGCATGAATTGAATTGTCGATGGTGCGACCTCAGGCCGAGATACGACCCCGCTCGGCGAGCCTGCGCAACACGTCCTCGCCCAGCCCGCGCAGGTCCTGCGGGGAGTCCGCCGCGACCAGCGTCACCCCGTCGGCGACCTCGGCCGATTCGATATCGGCAATCAGCCCGGCCAGCCCGTCCACGGTTCCGGCGTACCGGACGCCCGCGGTCTTGCCGTCGAGCGACGCATAGGCCGCCCGGACGTCACCGTGTGCGGCCACGGTGACCTCGATGTCGAGAATCACCGCGACCCGTTCGGGGCCGCCCCGCAACCTGGCTCGGGCCCGCCGGGCCTGACCGAGGTCGGCGGCCGCCACCCGCACCACCGGCTCGGCACCGGACGTCAACTCGCTCCACGCATCGTCTGCCAGGAATAACCGCACGCCGCCACAGTAGGTGCGACACGTGAGACTGCATACGGTTGCGATCACACAGACCACAAAGCAGCCAGACCCAAAGGGAATGTCCCCGCCCCCGTGCGTCATCACCGGCCCGTCACCGGGGCCCAGTAGTTTGTACGGGTGACAGCGGCACCCGTACCGGCCATCCCTCCTCAGTACCTCTTGTCTTCCTCGGCGCCGGAGCCTCGCACGCTGGTCGACATCCTCTACGACACCGCGCGTCGCTACCCCGACGCACCCGCCATCGACGACGGCGAGGTCCAGCTCACCTACGCCGAACTGATCGGCGATATCGAGGAGAGCGTGGCGTGGCTGGCGGCGCGCGGGATCGGCCGCGGCGACCGCATCGGCATCCGGATGCCCTCGGGCAGCTATGCGCTCTACACGGCCATTCTGGCCACCTTGGCCAGCGGCGCCGCCTACGTCCCGGTGGATGCCGACGACCCCGGCGAGCGCGCGGCACTGGTGTTCGGCGAGGCCCAGGTGGTCGCGGTGATCACCGAGAAGGGCCTGGTCCGGGCGACCGGCTCATCGCGCGGCTGGCGCGCGGCGCCACCGCTGAACCGCGACGATGCCTGGATCATCTTCACCTCCGGTTCGACCGGCACCCCCAAGGGCGTGGCGGTGACGCACCGCAACGCGGCCGCCTTCGTCGACGCCGAGGCGCGGATGTTCCTGCAGTCCAATCCGCTGGGCCCGGGTGACCGGGTGCTGGCCGGATTGTCGGTCGCCTTCGACGCGTCCTGCGAGGAGATGTGGCTGGCCTGGCGGCATGGTGCCTGCCTGGTGCCCGCCCCCCGCTCCCTGGTGCGCAGCGGGATGGATCTGGGCCCGTGGCTGGTCTCCCGCGATATCACCGTGGTCTCGACGGTGCCGACGCTGGCCGCGCTGTGGCCGGCCGAGGCGCTGGAAGCGGTGCGACTGCTGATCTTCGGCGGCGAGGCCTGCCCGCCCGAACTCGCCGAGCGCCTGGCCGTGGAAGGTCGCGAGGTGTGGAACACCTACGGCCCCACCGAGGCGACCGTGGTGGCGTGCGCCGCGCCGCTGGATGGCAAGGGGCCGGTGAGTATCGGCCTGCCGCTGCCGGGCTGGGACCTGGCGGTGGTGGGCAAAGAGGGGCAACCCGTCGGCCTCGGCGCGGTCGGTGAACTCGTCATCGGCGGGGTGGGCCTGGCCCGGTACCTGGACCCGGAGAAGGACGCCGAGAAATACGCCCCCATGCCGAGCCTCGGCTGGGACCGGGCGTACCGCAGCGGGGACCTGGTGCGGCTGGAGGCGGACGGCCTCTACTTTCAGGGCCGCGCCGACGATCAGGTCAAGGTCGGGGGCCGCCGCATCGAGTTGGGCGAGGTGGACTCGGCCCTGGTGCATCTTCCCGGGGTCAGCGGCGGCGCGGCCGCGGTGCGCAAGACCGCCAGCGGCACCCCGCTGCTGGTCGGTTATATCGCCAGCGCCGACCCGTCCTTCGATCTGGCCGCGGCACGGGCCGCACTGGCCGCCGCGTTGCCCGCCGCGCTGGTCCCGCGGCTGGTGCTGCTCGACGAGCTACCGACCCGGACGTCGGGCAAGGTCGACCGCAATGCGCTGCCGTGGCCGCCCCCGGGGGCCGGCCCGGAGGACGAACCCGACCTGGGCACCGGCACCACCGGCTGGCTGGCCGGGCTGTGGCGGGATGTGCTCGGCGCGACGGTGGACGGACCCGAGGCGGACTTCTTCGCCCTCGGCGGCGGATCGCTGTCGGCCGCCCAGCTGGTGACCGCGGTGCGGTCGCGCTACCCGCAGGTGACCGTCGCCGACCTCTACGACCATCCCCGTCTGGGCTCCCTGGCCGGCTATCTCGACGAGCTCGCCCCGCCGCCGGAGGTCCACACCCGCGAGGTCGCCCCCACACCGCTGCTCACCCAGCTGGCCCAGGTGGCGATGTCGGTACCCCTGGCCACCTTGACCGGCCTGCAGTGGGTGGTCTGGCTGGGCGTACTCAACAACATTGCCGCCGCCACCCATCTGGTGCCGTGGGCGGTCCACCTGAACTGGTGGATCATCCTGGCCGGCTTCCTGGTGTTCATCACCCCGCCGGGGCGGATGGGGATCGCGGTGCTGGGCGCCCGGACGCTGCTGTCCAACTTGGCGCCCGGCACCTACCGGCGCGGTGGGTCCGAACACCTGCGGGTGTGGTTCGCTGAACGGCTCGCCGACGCCAGCGGCGCCGAGAATCAGGCCGGCGCGCCCTGGCTGGTGTATTACGCACGCGCCCTGGGTAATTCGGTCGGTATGGGCGTCGACCTGCATTCCGCGCCGCCGGTCACCGGGATGCTCACCATCGGCCACCGGGCATCGGTCGAACCCGAGGTGGACCTCACCGGGCACTGGATCGACGGCGATGAGTTCCATGTCGGGCCGGTCAGCATCGGCAACGATGCCACCATCGGCGCACGCACCACATTGTTCCCCGGCGCGGTGGTGGGCAAGAACGCCGACGTGGCACCGGGATCCGGTGTGGTCGGCAAGGTGAAGAACGGGCAGTACTGGAAGGGCTCGCCCGCGGCGAAGTCCGGCAAGGCCCGGCACCCCTGGCCCGACGAACGACCGCCCCGCTCGACGGTGTGGGTGGCGATCTACGGCGTGACGTCGATGTTGTTGGGCGCCTTGCCGTTGACCGGCCTGGCCGCCGGCCTGGCCGTGCTGGCCTGGGGTATCCGCGGCACCGCCACCCCCGCGGCGGCGATCGTCCCGGCGCTGCTGTGGACCCCGGTCGCGGCGTTGGCGGCCATGGCGGCCTACGCCGCGCTGACGGTCATCGGTGTCCGGATGCTGTCCATCGGCCTCTACGAGGGCTACCACCCGGTGCGCAGCCGGGTGGGCTGGCAGCTGTGGGCCACCGAACGACTGATGGATGCCGCCCGCAACTACCTGTTCCCGATCTACGCCGGCCTGCTCACCCCGTGGTGGTTGCGGGTGCTCGGCGCGAAGGTCGGCAAGGGCACCGAGATCTCGACCGCCCTGCTCACCCCGAAGTTCACCGTGGTCGAGGACGGCGCGTTCCTGGCCGACGACACCATGGTCGCCTCCTATGAACTCGGTGGCGGCTGGATCCACGTCGCCAGGGCCACCATCGGCAAGCGGGCGTTCCTGGGCAATTCCGGGATCACCCAGCCCGGACGGCGGGTTCCCGACGACGGCCTGGTCGCGGTGCTCTCAGCTGCACCCTACAAAGCCAAGGCCGGTTCCTCATGGCTGGGCAGCCCGCCGATCCGGTTGCGCCGCAACCCGACCGATGCCGACGTGCTGCGCACCTTCCAGCCGTCGACAAAGCTGAAGATCATGCGTTCGG
This sequence comes from Mycobacterium hackensackense, assembly GCF_025822555.1. Lineage (NCBI taxonomy): Bacteria > Bacillati > Actinomycetota > Actinomycetes > Mycobacteriales > Mycobacteriaceae > Mycobacterium > Mycobacterium hackensackense. Next base: position 1,553,668 of record NZ_JACKUC010000030.1, on the reverse strand, counting down.
TGGTGGAGACCTGCCGCATCATCCCGGTCATCGTGACCTTCGGGATCGGCGTCGCCGTGCTGGCCGGACTGCAGGCACTGGCCGCCGCGTTCGGATACGCACTCGCCGCCCTGGCCGGCGGGGTGGTGCTGCTGACCGCGGGCGCGGTGGCCGGCGGTATCGCCGTCCTCGCCAAATGGCTTGTCATCGGCCGTATCCGGGCAGTCGAGCATCCGCTGTGGTCGTCGTTCGTGTGGCGTAACGAGGTATCGGACACCTTCGTCGAGACGGTCGCCGCACCGTGGTTCGCCAGGGCCGCCACCGGGACACCGGTGATGAACATCTGGCTGCGCGGGCTGGGCGCCAAGATCGGCCGCGGCGTGTGGTGCGAAACCTACTGGCTGCCCGAGGCCGATCTGGTGCGCCTGGGTGCCGGCAGCACCGTCAACCGTGGCTGTGTCGTGCAGACGCACCTGTTCCACGACCGGATCATGCGAATGGACACCGTCGTCCTCGAGGACGGGGCCACCCTGGGCCCGCACTGTGTCGCGTTGCCCGCCAGCAAGATCGGCGCCGGGGCCACCGTCGGTCCGGCGTCGCTGGTGATGCGCGGTGACGAGGTGCCCCCGTTCTCGCGCTGGCAGGGCAACCCGATCGCGGTGTGGGATCCGTCGCGCAAGAAGAAGAACGCGTGAGCCCGAAAAAGGCGGCCAGGAAGGTGGCGGGCGCGGCCACCAGCCCGCCCGTCATCGATCCGTACCTGCCGCGCAACGGTAACTTCGGCTACCGGGTGTCGCGGTACGAACTGGATCTGGAGTACAAGGTCTCGGCCAACCGGCTCTCGGGTTCGGCCACCATCACCGCCGTGACACTGGCCGAGTTGCGCACGTTCACCCTGGATCTGGCCGACCCGATGGCCGTCTCCAAGGTCGCGGTGAACGGGCGCCGCCCCGACCAGTTCCGATGTTCGAACGGCAAGCTGCACATCACCCTGCCCAACCGACTGCCCGCCGGGGCCGCGATGACCATTGCGATCCGCTACGGCGGAACCCCGCGCCCCATCCGAAGCCTTTGGGGTGAAGTCGGTTTCGAAGAGCTCACCAACGGCGCCCTGGTCGCCGGGCAGCCCAACGGCGCGGCATCCTGGTTCCCGTGTGATGACCACCCGGCCGCCAAGGCCAGCTTCCGCATCCGGATCGCCACCGATAACCCGTACTACGCGATCGCCAACGGCGAATTGATATCCCGGCAGAACAGGGCCAGCCTGAACATCTGGACCTACGAGCTCGCCGAACCCACGTCCACCTACCTGATCACCCTGCAGATCGGGATGTATGAGCGGCTCCGCCTGCAGAAGAGCCCGGTACCGATGTACGCGGTCCTGCCCGACCGCCTGCGCCGCCACTTCGACCACGATTTCGGCCGGCAGGCGCAGATGATGAAGCTGTTCACCAGACTGTTCGGGCCCTACCCGCTCGCGGACGGCTACACCGTCGTCGTCACCGATGACGACCTTGAGATTCCCCTTGAGGCGCAGGGCCTTTCGATCTTCGGCGCCAACCACTGCGACGGCAAGCGCACCGCGGAACGACTGATCGCCCATGAGATGGCCCACCAGTGGTTCGGCAATTCGGTGACGGTGCGGCGCTGGCGCGATATCTGGCTGCACGAGGGATTCGCCTGTTACGCCGAGTGGTTGTGGTCGGAGGAGTCCGGCGGACCCAGCGCCGACGAACGGGCCCGTTCGTATCACCGCAGACTGCAGCATTCGCCGCAGGACCTGCTGCTGACCGACCCGGGCCCCGCCGACATGTTCGACGACCGGGTGTACAAGCGGGGAGCGTGTACGCTTCATGCGCTGCGCGGCGTGATCGGCGACCCGAGTTTCTTTGCCCTGCTGAAGGATTGGACGACCCGGTACCGGCACAGCACCGCCGTCACCGACGATTTCACCGGGCTGGCCGCCAACCATGCCACCGTCTCACTGCGCCCGTTGTGGGATGCCTGGTTGTACTCGACGGCCGTGCCGGACCTGTGAGCCACGCATGACAGGGGGGCCGGTCGCACGCAACAGCGTCGCCCGGGTGGGGGTGGCCACGGCGGTGTCCGCGCTGTGCGGCTACGCCGTGCTCTACCTGGCGGCGCGCAGTCTCGAGCCGGCCGGCTTCTCGTTGTTCGGGGTGTTCTGGGGTGCGTTCGGGTTGGTGACCGGAGCGGCCTTCGGCCTGTTGCAGGAGGCCACTCGCGAGGTCCGCGCCGCCCGGCACACCGCCGCCGTCACCGGTCCGCGCACTCACCCGATGCAGGTGGCGGCGGGCCTGGGTGTCGCGGCTGCGGTGTTCATCGCGGTGTCCGCACCGTTGTGGTCGGCCCATGTGTTCGCCCAGTCCCGGCTGCTGTCCGTGCTGTTGTTGAGCGTCGGGCTGGCCGGGTTCTGCCTGCACGCCACGCTGCTGGGCATGCTCGCCGGCGTGGACCGCTGGACCCAGTACGGCGCGCTGATGGTCACCGACGCCGGCCTGCGCGTGGTGATCGCGGTGGCCAGCTTCCTGGCCGGGTGGGGGCTGGCCGGCTACCTGTGGGCGACGGTCGCCGGTTCGGTGGCGTGGTTGCTGCTGCTCCTGGCGTCCCCGGCGAGCCGGGCGGCCGCAGTGCTCGCCACCCCTGGCAGCGTGCGCACCTTTCTGGCCGGCGCGTCGCACTCCATCGCCGCCGCGGGCGCCAGCGCCATCCTCATCATGGGTTTTCCGGTGCTGCTCAAGGCCACCACCGCGCATCTGGGTGCCACCGGCGGCGTCGTCATCCTGGCCGTCACCCTGACGCGGGCCCCGCTGCTGGTGCCGCTCACCGCACTGCAGGGCAATCTGATCGCCTATTTCGTCGACAAACCGCGCGAACGCCTGCGTGCGCTGGTCACCCCGGCCCTGGTGGTGTGCGCGATCGGGCTGGTCGGCATCGTCGCGGCCGGTCTCGCCGGCCCGTGGCTGTTGCGGGCCGCCTTCGGCCCGGACTACGTGGCCGGCGGCGGGCTGCTGGCCTGGCTCACAGCCGGCGCGGTGGCCATCGCGTTGCTGACACTGACCGGAGCCGCCACCGTGGCCGCCGCGCTGCACCGCGCCTACGCGACGGGGTGGGTGAGTGCGACGGTCGCCGCGACCCTTCTTCTGCTGCTGCCCCTCGAGCTGGAGACGCGCACGATCGTCGCGCTGCTGTGCGGACCGGTGGCGGGAATCGCCGTGCACCTGGCCGCGCTGGCACGCGGCTCCCGCCGCGGATCGGAGCGGCTGCGGCCACAGCACTGAAGCCGGTGTATTTTGGTGCCCATCGATACCTCGTACCAGGACGTTTGGATCATCGTCCCCGCCTTCAACGAAGCGAGCGTCATCGCCGACGTCGTCGCCGATCTGCGCACCGTCTTTCCTCATGTGGTGTGCGTGGACGACGGCAGCCGCGACGGCACCGCCGATGCCGCGTACGCCGCGGGCGCGCATGTGGTGCGCCACCCGGTGAATCTCGGGCAGGGTGCGGCGATCCAGACCGGCGTGGAGTACGCGCGCTCGCGTCCCGGCGCGGCGGTGTTCGTCACCTTCGACGCCGACGGCCAGCACCGGGTCAAGGACGTCATCCGGATGATCGACCGGCTCACCAGCGAGGACGTCAATGTGGTGATCGGGACCCGGTTCGGCGGTACGGTCACCCACACCCCTCCGCTCAAACGGGTCATCCTGCGGGCCGCGGCGATCATCAGCCCGCACAGCCGCAGCTTGGGCCTGACCGACGCCCACAACGGGCTGCGTGTGTTCGACAAGGTCGTGGCCGACGAGCTCAACATCACCATGAGCGGGATGGCGCACGCCGGCGAATTCATCGCGCTGGCCGTCGAAAACCATTGGCGGGTGGCCGAAGAGCCGGTCGAGATCCTCTATACCGACTACTCGAAGTCCAAGGGCCAGCCCCTGCTCAACGGGGTCAACATCCTGTTCGACGGCCTGCTGCGCGGGAGGATGTCCCGATGAACTGGATCCAGGTGCTGTTGATCGCCTCGATCATCACGCTGCTGGTCTACCTGCTGCGGTCGCGGCGCAGTGCGCAGGCCAAGGCGTGGGTGAAGCTGGGCTACCTGCTGTTCGTCATCGCGGCGATCTACGCGATCGTGCGGCCTGACGACACCACCGTGGTGGCCAACTGGCTCGGGGTGAAGCGCGGGGCGGATCTGCTGGAGTACGCGCTGATCATCGCGTTCCTGTTCACCACGATCAGTACCTATATGCGGTTCAAGGATCTTGAGTTGCGTTTCGCGCGGCTGGCGCGTGCGGTGGCGCTCGACGGGGCACGCGCACCGTCCGACGATCCGGCTCAGTAGCCGCCCAGCAGTTTCGCCAGCAATTCGATCTTGCGGGCCTCGAACTCCGGATCCGACAGCACCGGCCGCAGCATGGCCGCACCGTCGAACGTGTTGGTCAGCAGCCCCGTCACCACCGCGCGGGTCCCGTCCGGGAACTGTTCGGCGGTGGGCGCGGCGCTGGCCGCCTCGAAGATCTTCGCGCTGTATTCGGTGAAGACATCCTGCAGGGTGGCGCGCAGCTTTTCGTCGGTGCGGGCGGCGATCATCAATTCGTAGAGCACCGCGTTGGTGTCGTTGCCGGTGATATCGCGCAGGACCGTCAGCACCGCCGGAAGCGCGGGCTCGCCGGTCGGTATCTGGGCCACCTGCTTGCTGAACAGTTCCAGCTGACGGCGCAGCGCTTCGTAGGCGGTGGCGGCCATGAAATCCCCGATGGTCGGGTAGTGCCGGAACAACGCGCCCACCGACAGGCCCGCGCGCTTGCAGATGACCGCCGCAGAGGCGCGGGCATAACCGATTTCGATGATCGTCTCGATGCTCGCATCGAGCAACCGGGCGATCGTCTCCTCGCGTCGCTGCTGCTGGGTTCGCGCCATCTCAGACCGTGGCCGGCCCGGGCGAGCGCAGCGACGGGGAATTCAACTGAGGCGAGCGCAGCGACGGGGAATCCACATGCGGGGCACCCGCACGCAGATACCGGCCCGAGCGGACCGTGGTGCCGTAGCCGTCGCGGAACTCACCGCTGCGGAACACCACCTGCCCGTTGACCCCGGTCGCGACCACGGTCGCGTCGTTGCGGTTCACCATCCGGCTCAGGTCGCCGTAGAACGGGACCGTCGCCTCGTGATACTCGTTCACCGAATCGTCCAGAGCGGCAGGGTCGATCACCACGAAGTCCGCGCGATCCCCGCGGCGCAGGGTGCCCGCATCCAGGCCGAACCAGTCGGCCACCTCGGCGGTGAGCCGGTGCACGGCGTGCTCGGTGGTCAAGAACGGCCGACCGGCACGGTCGGCATCGCGGACCCGCTTGAGCATGCGCAGGGCATAGTTGTAGAACGCCATATTGCGAAGGTGCGCACCGGCATCCGAGAAGCCCATGTGCACCGACGGCTCCTTGGCCAGTTTGTCCAACTGCTTGGGCCGGTGGTTGGCCACGATGGTGGTCCACCTGACGCGCCGTTCCCCGTTCTCCACGAGTACGTCCAAGAAGGCGTCCAGCGGATGGATACCGCGTTCGTCGGCGATCTGCCCGAAGCTCTTGCCGATCAGCGTGACGTCCGGGCATTCGACGATGGTGGCATCGTGGAAATCGCGGTGCCACAACGCCGGTCCGAGCTTGCGCCGATCGAAGGAGCGGTGGAAGCGGCGGCGGTACTCGGGATCGGCGAGCAGCGTGTTGCGTTCCAGCTGATCACGCAGATGCAGGGCGGCAGTGCCGGCCCCGAACTCCTCGAACACCGGCAGATCGATTCCATCCGAATACAATTCGAAAGGTACCGGCAGGTGCTGGAACCGCACCTGCGAGTTCAGGATGCGGTTCAGCAGCCGCACGCCAGGCCCCAGGATGTGCACGGCCCCGGGGGATGATTTGGCGTCGGCGGAGACCAGCAGGCTCATCCGAACCCCGCGGCGCCGGCCGAACCAACCGCTGCTCTCCAGGAAGAAGTTCAGCGCCTCTTGGATTTTGGCGACGTTGGGTGCGCTCTGCAGGATGCGGCCGCGCTTGCGCAGCACCTTGATCAGACGACGGCGTTCCCGCCAGGTGGCGAAGGTGGACGGCAACGCCCGGGAACGGAACCGGTCGCCGTCGAGTTTGTCGATCGCCGCGTCCATCCCGGACATGCCCAGCATCCCGGCGTCCAGTGCCCGCTCCAGCCGCTGTGCCATGGTCTCCAGTTCGGCATCGGTGGGCACCACATCGCGCGTGGTGGCGCGATCCAGTCCCAGCACCGAGGCGCGCAGATCCGAATGTCCCAGCAGCGACGCCACATTCGGACCGAGCGGCAGGGCATCGATGGCATCGACGTAACCGGCCGGGTCGGTCCAGGTCTTGTGGTCGGTCAAGGCGCCGAGCACATACTGGCGCGGCACGGCCTCCACCCGGCTGAACAGATCGGCGGCGTCCTCGGTGTCGGCGTACACCGTGGACAGCGAGCACATGCCCAGCAGCACGGTGGTGACACCGTGGCGCACCGACTCGCGCAGGCCGGGATCGAGCAGCACCTCGGCGTCGTAGTGGGTGTGCACATCGATGAAGCCCGGGATCACCCATTTCCCCGCCGCGTCGATGACGTCGGGGCAGCCGGTCTCATCGAGTGCCCCCGCCGAGATGTCGGCGACGATGCCGTCGCGAATTCCCAGGGTGCGGGTCAGCGGCGGCCGGCCGGTGCCGTCGAACCACAGTCCGTTGCGGATGATCACGTCATAGGGCATGTCGTCACCCTAGGTTAGATAGCGAGCGCTCACAATCTTTTTCGCGTTTCAGGCGCGAAAGAACTCGACCGTCCGCTCGATGCCCTCGTCGATGTCCACCTGCGGACGCCAGCCCAGCACCTCGGCACCCCGGCTGATGTCGAGCTGGGATTTGCGCAGGTCACCCAGGCGCGGCGGGTAGAACTCCGGATCGTCGGCGGTGCCCACGGCCTTGGCGATCGCGGAGTGCAGATCGCGGACCGTGGTGCTGATCCCGGTGCCGACGTTGAAGCGCTGGCCGCTGCCGGCCTCGCCGGAGGCCTTCACGAAGGCGTCCACCACGTCGTCGACGAAGACGTAGTCCCGGCTGTCGGTGCCGTCGCCGAAGATCTTGGTGGCCTCGCCGGCCAGCAGCGCCTTGGCGAAGATCGCCACCACACCCGCCTCGCCGTGCGGATCCTGGCGCGGGCCGTAGACGTTTCCGGGCGCGATATGCGAGCAGTCCAGGCCGTACAGGTGGCGGAAGGTGTTGAGGTAGACCTCGCCGGCCACCTTGCTGGCCGCGTACGGCGACGCCGGGTCGGTCGGCACGTCTTCGCCGGTGGGGTACACCGGCGGGGTGCCGTAGATGGATCCACCCGACGAGGTGTGCACGATCTTGCGAACACCGTGCGCGCGGGCGGCCTCGGCGAGCCGGATGGTGCCGACCACATTCACCGTGGCGTCGAACTGCGGGTTGTCCACGGAGTGCCGTACCGAGATCTGGGCGGCCAGGTGAAAGATCACCTCCGGTTTGGCCTCGGCAACGATCGCGCCGAGGTCGGCGTCGGTGATATCGGCCTCGATGAAGGTGAAGTCGGGATCGGCTTCCGCCGAGGTCAGGTTGACCCGCCGACCGGTGCTCAGATCGTCGATACCCACCACGGTGTGCCCGTCGGCGAGCAAACGATCGACCAGGGTAGATCCGATGAATCCGGCAGCTCCGGTGACCAGTGTGCGCACGGGCTCACTTTAGCGACGAAAGATGTGCGTCCGTACAGTCGGCAGCGATGAAATGGCTTCGCGTTGCTGTCGCACTGATCGTGGCGCAGCTGGCGATCCGTGGCGTGGTGGCCTTCGGCGGTTACTTCTACTGGGATGACCTGATCCTCATCGGCCGCGCCGGCACCCAGGGACTGCTGTCACCGGGATACCTCTTCGATGATCACGACGGGCACGTCATGCCGGGCGCGTTCCTGGTGGCCGGAGCCATCACCCGGCTGGCACCGTTCAACTGGGCCTTGCCCGCACTGAGCCTGCTGGTACTGCAGCTGCTGGCTTCCCTGGCGCTGCTGCGGACGCTGACGATCATCCTCGGCCGCCGTCCGGTGTTGTTGATTCCCTTGACTTTCGCCTTGTTCACCCCGCTGACGGTGCCGGCCTTCGCGTGGTGGGCGGCCGGGCTGAACTCACTGCCGCTGCAGGCCGGGCTGGCGTGGGTGTGCGGCGAGGCGATTCTTTTGGTACGCACCGGCAATCGACGCCATCTGGTCTCGGCGGTACTGGTGTACTTCGGCACGCTGTTGTTCTTCGAGAAGGCTGCCGTCATCCCGTTCGTCGCCTTCGCGGTCGCCGCCCTGCTGGCCCACGTCCGCGGCGATTCGGTGCGGGCGGTGTGGCAGCGGGGACGGGAGCTGTGGCTGTCGCTACTGCTTGTCACCGCGGCCTGGATCGGGGTGTATCTGGCGGTGGTCGACCAGAAGCGCTGGACGCTGGATCCCGTCATGACGTGGGACCTGTTGCGGCGCTCGGTGACCCACGCGATCGTGCCGGGCCTGGCCGGAGGACCGTGGGAGTGGCAACGCTGGGCGCCGGCCTCGCCGTGGGCCACACCGGGTACGACCGTGACGGTGCTGGGTTGGCTGGTGCTGGCGGCGGTGCTGGCGGTGTCGTGGGCCCGCAAGCAGCGGATCGGTGCGGTGTGGGCCGCGGCGCTCGGCTATGCGGTGGCCTGCCAGGTCCCGATCTATCTGATGCGGTCCTCCCGGTTCACCGCACTGGAGTTGGCGCAGACGTTGCGGTATCTGCCCGATCTCGTGGTGGTGCTGGCCCTGCTGGCCGCCGTGGCGTTCTGCGCGCCCAACCGTCCGTCACCTCGACTGGACGCCTCCACCCCGCGTGCGGTGGTGGTCTGTGCCGTCGCGGTCGCCTTCGTGGCGAGCAGCCTGTATTCGACGGTGACGTTCCTGCGGGTCTGGCGGGACAGCCCGGTGCCGGTCTATGTGGCCAATGCCCGGGCCGGGTTGGCCGCGGTGGATACCCCACTGCTGGACCAGGAGGTGGATCCGCTGATCCTGCAGCGGGTGGCGTGGCCGGAGAACCTGGCCAGCCATATGTTCGCACTGGTCCATCCGCGCCCCGAATTCGCCACCGCCACAACTGAACTCCGGATGTTCGACAGCGTAGGCCGGCTGCTGGACGCCAAGGTCACCTGGGTGCGCACGATCACGCCCGGCCCGGCACCGCACTGCGGTTACCTCGTCCAGCCCGACGACGAGGTCACCATGCCGCTGGACGGACCACTGCTGCCCGCCGACTGGACCGCCGAGATCAATTACCTGGCCAACAACGACGGCTCCCTGACGATGACGCTGCCGGAGGGGAACACCGCGAAGGTGCCGGTGCGGCCGGGACTGAACCGGGTGTTCGTCCGGCTGGCCGGTGCCGGTGCGGCCATCAAGGTGCGGGCCAACACCGCGGCGCTGTCGGTGTGTATCGCCTCGGGACCCGTCGGATTCGTGGCACCGAAGTAGTTTCTGCGCGGCCCCGGCGTGTGCCGAGAGGACTTGTCGGTGCCATTCCCTACGCTGCTGCACATGAGTTGGCCAGATTCTCGACCCTCGGTCGTCGCACCGTGCCCGCACTGCGATACCGAGACGGTCTGGTTGCAGTTGGCCTACGGCAGCTGGCAGCTCTTCGACGCCCGGATGCACCCCACCGAGGACAGTGCGGCCGGTAACCGGTTCGCCATCCGGCGGCAGTCCCGCCAGGTGATCGATCTCGACGACGTCCTCGAAAGCCGTTGGCCGGCCACTTGTCTGCAGCTGCACAAATTCGCCTGCCCGGAGAGCTTCGACCAGACGCGCTTCCATCAGCGCAGGCCGCGCCAGGCCAACGATATCGATCTCGAAGACCTGTGGCAGCGCCTCGCGGTGCGACGGGACGCGCTACAAGCCGAGGCCGGCTGAGCGCGTTCGGCGCCGGTCAGGCGGCCCGCGGTCAGGATTTCATCGCCCGTGCAGTCGTCGTTCTCACAGCCGCTTCATAGCCAGACGAACCAGTTCGTTCGGTAGCCTGGAGTCATGACTTCCTCCGCCATGACCAACGTCGACACCCTGATCGACCCACCCGGTCACATCCGGGCCATGCGCCGGGCCGCAGAGACCGCCGCCGACGCCGCCGCACCCCTGGTCGATTTGTATCGACCGTACGTCGACGGGTTGCAGAACCTCGCCCGTGACGGCCGATTCCTGTTGGTGGGCAACCACTCTCAGGCCGGCGTCGAGGGATTCCTGATCCCCTACATGGTGCGCCGCGAGATCGGCCACCTGGTCCGGCCACTCACCGACCGCGGATTCGGCAAAATGCCGTTCCCGGTGGCCGACCTGATGGCCGCCTTCGGCGCGACCGTCGGCGCACCCGAATCGGCGCGCGAGTTGATGCGGCACAACCAGCCCATCCTGGTGTTCCCCGGTGGCGGGCGCGAGATCGCGAAATTCAAAGGCGAGCAGAACACCCTGCGCTGGGAGGGCCGCGCCGGCTTCGCCCGACTGTCGGTGGAGAACGACTACCCGATCGTGCCCGCCGCGCTGATCGGCGGGGACGACGTTTACACCAGCCTGACCCGGCGCGACGGCCTGTGGGGACGGCTCAGCCAGGGGCTGGCCGAGAGGCTCGGCGGCAAGCCCGATATGGCCATGCCGCTGCTGCGCGGTATCGGGCCGACCCTGATCCCGCGACCGCAGCGCATGTACCTGCGCTTCGCCCCGCCGATCGACACCACCAAACCCGCCGGTATCGATGAGCAGGACTGGGTCGCCACGATCCGCGACGAAACCAAGAAGACGCTGGAGCGCACGCTCGACGAGCTGCTCGCGATCCGGGCCGAGGATCCCTACCGGGAACTCAACCCACTGGCGTGGCACCGAGCCACGCAACCGGCCTGACCTGCAGAAACAAAGAGAGCCGCCCAGGGGAATCGAACCCCTGACCTTCTCATTACGAGTGAGATGCTCTACCGACTGAGCTAGGGCGGCGTTGCCTGGCCGACGAGCGCGTGCGCGAACGATCTGGCAGGCGCAGGTGAGTCTACGGTAGTTCCCGCCCGCCTCCCAAAAGGTGGGCCCACCTCAGCTCTTGAGGGCCTGCCCCACGGTCGCGACCATGGCGTCGACGGCGAATTTCGGTTTCACATTCGTTTCGAGCGCCTCCCGGCACCCCAGCACCGCCTCGATACAGCGCAGCAGTTTGTCCGGTGGCGCATGCGCCGCCAGAGCCGCGACCTTGTCCTGCATATCGGGATGGTTGGCCGTCACACCGCCCGCACCCGCGGACACCACCAGCGCGTCACGGAAATAGGTCGCCAGGTCCATCAGGGCCCGGTCCAGCGCATCCCGGGATGCCCGGGTCTGCCGTGACTTCTGCCGTTTCTCCAGGTCTTTGATCGCCCCGGCCGCACCGCGGATCGCGCCGGCCGCACCCTTGCCGGTACCGCCGGCGCCGAGCGCGGTGCGCAGTTCCTCGGTCTCGGTCTCGTTCCGGCCGGCCGTCAACGCCTTGGCCTCCGCCTCGGCCGTCGTCACCAGCTCTTCCGCGGCGCCGTACGCCCTGGCTGGGGTGGCCGCATCGCGGGCCAGTCCCAGCGCACGTTCGCGGCGCTGGCGGGCCTCCGGATCGGTCGCCAGCCGGCGCGCCCGGCCGACATGCCCACCGCTGATCGAGGCGGCCCACGCGGCGACCTCGGCGGTCAGGCCGTCATTGTCGACCAGCACCTGCGCGATGGCCTCGGAGCGTGGCGTCACCAGCGCGATGTGCCGGCAGCGCGAGCGCAATGTGACCGCGATGTCCTCGGGATCCACCGACGGGGCACAGAGCAGGAACACCGTCGACGGCGGCGGTTCCTCCACCACCTTCAGCAGCGCGTTGGCGGCGCCCTCGGTGAGCCGGTCGGCGTCCTCGACCACCACGATCTGCCAGCGGCCGGTCCCGGGGCGGCGCGAGGCGATCTGCACGATCTCGCGCATCTCCGAGACACCGATGGACAGCCCCTCCGGGATGATGCGGCGCACATCGGAGTGGGTGCCCGCCATGGTCGTCGTGCACGCGCGGCATTCACCGCAGCCGGGTTCCCCCTCGGACTGGCACTGCAGGGCGGCGGCAAAACACACCGCGGCGATCGAGCGGCCGGACCCCGGCGGGCCGGTGATCAGCCACGCATGGGTCATCCCACCGGCTGTCAGACCGCTGTGAGAGGAATCACCACGGGCGGCGCGCGCGGCCGCCACCAACTCCGCCGCCACGGCGTGTTGGCCCACCAATCGCTCGAATACACCGCTTCCCACCGCTCAAACAGTAGTGGGACGGCCGGACACGGGGCATCACAGCGGCGCACGAGGTCACACCCGACCGATACGGTAAACGGGTGAGCACGTTAACCAACCCGATCGGACGGATCAGCGCATTCGTCCGTTGGGTGGCGCGCACGCCGTGGCCGGTGTTCACGCTGGGCATGGTGCAGTCCGACATCATCGGCGCACTGTTCGTCCTGGGTTTCCTCCGGTTCGGGCTGCCCGCCGAGGACCGCATCCAGCTGCAGGACCTGCCGGCCTTCAATCTGGCGGTCTTCCTGGGCTACCTGTTCGTGGCCTTCACGGTGGGCGCCTACCTCAGTCTGCGGCTGCTGCTTCCGGTCATCCGTTGGCAGCGGCGCGACACCCTGCTCGCCGACGGCGACCCGACCATCACCGGGCTGGCCCGCGTCCGCGCGCTGAAGATGCCCTTCTACCGCACGTTGATCAGCGTCTCGAACTGGCTGCTGGGCTCGATCGTGTTCATCGTCGCCAGCTGGCCGGTGGCCAGCAAGTCCGCGCCGGTCGTCGCGGTGGCCACCGCACTGGGCGCCACCGCCACCGCCATCATCGGCTACCTGCAGTCCGAGCGGGTGCTGCGCCCCGTCGCCGTGGCCGCGCTGCGCGGCGGGGTGCCGGAGAACTTCCGCGCGCCCGGAGTCATCCTGCGCCAGGTGCTCACCTGGGTGCTGTCCACCGGGGTGCCGCTGCTGGCCATCGTGCTGGCGCTGGTGGCCAGCAAGTTCGCCATCCTCACCGCACCCGCCGAACGCCTGAACACCCCGCTGCTGCTGCTTGCCATCGCCGCCCTGGTGATCGGGCTGGCCGGCACCGTGCTAGTGGCGATGTCCATCGCCGACCCGCTGCGGCAGCTGCGCTGGGCCCTCGGTGAGGTACAGCGCGGCAACTACAACGCGCACATGCAGATCTATGACGCCAGTGAGCTGGGGTTGCTGCAGGCCGGGTTCAACGACATGGTCCGCGACCTGGCCGAGCGACAACGCCTGCGTGACCTGTTCGGCCGCTATGTGGGCGAGGACGTCGCCCGTCGCGCCCTGGAGCGCGGCACTGAGCTCGGTGGCCAGGAACGCGATGTCGCCGTCCTGTTCGTCGACCTCGTCGGTTCGACGCAGCTGGCGTCGACCGTGCCCGCCTCCGAGGTGGTGAACCTGCTCAACGAGTTCTTCCGCGTCATCGTCGACACCGTGAACAGGCACGGCGGCTTCGTCAACAAGTTCCAGGGTGACGCCGCGCTGGCCATCTTCGGCGCCCCGATCGAACACCCCGACGCCTCCGGTGCCGCGCTGGCCGCGTCCCGCGAACTGCACGACGAACTGGTGACGGTGCTGGGCCAGACCGAGTTCGGCATCGGGGTGTCCGCCGGGCGGGCCATCGCCGGACACATCGGCGCGCAGGCCCGTTTCGAGTACACCGTGATCGGCGACCCGGTCAACGAGGCCGCGCGGCTGACCGAGCTCGCCAAGCTGGAGGCCGGCCATGTGCTCGCCTCCGCGATCGCGGTCAGCGGCGCACTCGACGCGGAGGCCCTGCGCTGGGATGTCGGCGAGATCGTCGAACTGCGTGGCCGCACCATGCCCACCCAGCTGGCCCGGCCGCTGGTGCGAGCCACCCCGAGCGGGCGTATCCAGATCGGCCACGACGCGGCCACCTAAAGACCGGTCAGGCCTTCTTGGCGGCCTTCTTCGCCGGCGCCTTCTTGGCCGGCGCCTTCTTGGCAGCGACCTTCTTCACCGGCGCCTTCTTCGCGGCCTTCTTCACCGGACCGCGGGCCCGGCGATCGGCGAGCAGCTCCGACGCGCGGGCATCGGTGATGGTCAGCACGTCATCGCCCTTACGCAGGCTGGCGTTGGTCTCACCGTCGGTGACGTACGGGCCGAACCGGCCGTCCTTGATCACCATCGGCTTCTCGGACACCGGGTCGGTACCCAGTTCGCGCAGCGGCGGGGTGGCCGCGCCCTGGCGGCCCCGTCGCTTGGGCTCGGCGTAGATCTTGAGCGCCTCGTCGAGGGTGACGGTGAACATCTGCTCTTCGGTGGCCAGCGACCGGGAATCGGTGCCGCGCTTGAGATATGGGCCGTAGCGGCCGTTCTGCGCGGTGATCTCTTCGCCTGAGGCCGGATCCACACCGACGACGCGCGGCAGCGACAGCAGCCGCAGCGCATCCTCGAGGGTGACGGTCTCCAGATCCATCGAGCGCAGCAGCGAGCCGGTGCGCGGCTTGGGCCCGGTCGGCTTCTTACCCTTCTTCGCGGTGACCCCGTCTTCGGGATCCTCCGGCGGCTCCGGCAGCACCTCGGTGACATACGGGCCGAAACGCCCGTCCTTGGCCAGGATCTCGTGGCCCGTCTCCGGATCGACACCCAGCGAGCGACCCTCTTGCGGTGTGGCGAAAAGCTTTTCGGCGAGCTCGAGGGTGAGTTCGTCGGGAGTCAGCTCGTCCTTGAGGTTCGCGCGCTGCGGCTTCAACTCGCCGTCGGGAGATTCCGGATCGACGATCATCCGCTCCAGATACGGACCGTTACGGCCGACCCGGACGTTGATGGCCCGCCCCTCGGCGTCGTCGAACAGCTTGATGGAGTTGACCACCCGCGCGTCGATGCCCTCGAGGTTGCCGCCCACCAGATGCTTCAGGCCGCCGGCGCGGGCGATCGACCCGTCCACGCCGTGCTCGCCACCGAAGTAGAAGTTGTTGAGCCAGTTGGTCCGTCGCTCGTTGCCGGAGGCGATCTCGTCGAGCTCGTCCTCCATCGCCGCGGTGAAGTCATAGTCGACCAGTCGCCCGAAATGCTGTTCCAGCAACCCGATGACGGCGAACGCCACCCAGGACGGCACCAGGGCGCTGCCCTTCTTGTGCACGTAGCCGCGGTCCTGGATGGTCTTGATGATCGACGAGTAGGTCGACGGCCGGCCGATACCGAGGTCCTCGAGCGCCTTGATCAGCGAGGCCTCGGTGTAGCGGGCCGGCGGGCTGGTGGTGTGCCCATCGGCGGTCAGACCTGCGGCGTCGACGCGCTGCCCCTGGGTCAGGTTGGGCAGCCGGCTCTCGGCGTCGTCGGCCTCGCCACCGGCCTGCTCGTCGAGGCTCTCGACATAGGCCTTCAGGAAGCCGGCGAAGGTGATGGTGCGGCCGCTGGCGTTGAACACGACCTGCTCGCCGGTGCGGGCGGCTCCAGCGATACGCAGCGACAGCGTGGTGCCGCGGGCGTCGGCCATCTGGGAGGCGACGGTGCGCTGCCAGATCAGCTCGTAGAGCCGGAACTCGTCGGTGTCCAGCGCGCTGTGCAGCTGCCCCGGGGTCTGGAAGACGTCACCGGCGGGCCGGATGGCCTCGTGGGCCTCCTGCGCGTTCTTCACCTTGCGGGTGTACTGCCGCGGCGACGGGTGCACGTACTCCTCGCCGTAGAGCTGCCCGGCCTGGGTGCGCGCCGCGTTGATCGCCGACTCCGACAGCGTCGTCGAGTCGGTACGCATATAGGTGATGTAGCCGTTCTCGTACAACCGCTGCGCGATGCTCATGGTGCGCTCCGAGGAGAAGCGCAGCTTTCGGCCGGCCTCCTGCTGCAGCGTCGAGGTCATGAACGGCGGATAGGGCTTACGGGTGTAGGGCTTCTGCTCCACCGAGGACACCGCGAGCTGCTCGCCGCGCAGGCCGGCGGCCAGGGCGTTGGCAGCGGTCTCGTCCAGGACCATGACCTCGTCGGGTTTGCGCACCGCGCCGAGCGAGTCGAAATCGCGGCCGCTGGCCACTCTGCGGCCGTCGACGGTGTTGAGCTTCGCCGTGAACCTGGGCGGGGATGCCTGCGGGTCGGACACGCTGGCGTCCAATTCGGCGGTGACATCCCAGTAGCCGGCGCTGCGGAACGCCATGCGTTCGCGCTCCCGCTGCACGATGATGCGCGTCGCCACCGACTGCACACGGCCGGCCGACAGCTTGGGTGCGACCTTCTTCCACAGCACGGGTGAGACCTCGTAGCCGTAGAGGCGGTCCAGGATACGGCGGGTCTCCTGCGCGTCGACCAGGTCGATGTCCAGGTCGCGCGGGTTCTCCGCCGCCGCGCGGATGGCGGGTTCGGTGATCTCGTGGAACACCATCCGCTTGACCGGGATGCGCGGCTTCAGCGTCTCCAGCAGGTGCCAGGCGATGGCCTCACCCTCGCGGTCACCGTCGGTGGCGAGATAGAGCTCGTCGACACCCTTGAGCAGATCCTTCAGCTCGGCGACGGTGGCCTTCTTATCCGGGCTGACGATGTAGAGCGGCTCGAAGTTGTCGTCGACATTGACCCCGAGTCGGGCCCACGGCTCGGATTTGTACTTGGCCGGGACGTCGGCGGCGTTACGCGGGAGATCGCGGATATGTCCGCGGGAGGATTCGACGACGTAGTTGGAGCCCAGGTAGCCGGCGATTTTGCGCGCCTTGGTCGGCGACTCGACTATCACGAGCCGCCGAACGTTACCGGCGCCTCCCCGGCTCCGGTCCTCCTCAGCCACCTGCTCTTACTCTCCACTTCTCCACGCCTCGGGGCGCGACAGCAACTGACAATTTCGCACCCCACGCCTACCAACGCAAACTGGCTCGCCCGCCACCTGTCCTTATATTCGTGGCCACTGTGCGAACGCGTCGATATCGCCGGGAGGTTCCCCCACCGTCTCTACCAGCCGTAACAGCCGTCTACGACCACTTATTCGCAGCGCCGGATGCGACCCCCTGGTACCGATCAGAGTGGGCGCAATTCCCACCCTCATCAAGGCCCCCGCCAGCGCCGCGTGGGTGTCCGGCGCGTGCGGGTCCAGACCGAGCAGGTACCGGTCGGCCTCCGGCCGCCCGTCGGCCAGCACCCAGGCCCGCAGCTCCCGGGGGCCCGGCAGCCACTGCGACGGCACCGTCTTGACCGCGCCCCTGGTCCAGTCCCGGGCGATACCGGCGAGCCGGTTGTCCATGCCGGTGCGCACCAGCGGGTTGTTCTCGTCTGTACGGGCGATCTCGGGGACCAAGCCGGCATCGGTGATCATCTCGGCCAGCCCCTCGGCACGCCAAAGCCGGTCGACGACCACCGACAGCCGCGCCTCATCCCCGGAGATCACCACCTGGCCGGACGCCGCCAGAATCCCCGTGAGGTCGGCCACCTGAGGTGGTATCGACTCAGCCGAGAAGAACGACAGCTGACTCACACGTCCGACACTAACGGCGTCGTAAACGAAAACACCCCCGGCGTGGCCGGGGGTGTTCCGTCAGACTCAGTAGATCGAACAGCGCGTGGCTCAGACGGCGCGAACGCCGGTGGCCTGGGGGCCCTTGGGGCTCTGGCCGACCTCGAACTCAACCTTCTGGTTCTCCTCCAGGGTGCGGAAGCCCGACCCCTGGATCTCCGTGTAGTGGACGAAAACGTCAGCGGAGCCGTCCTCGGGGGCGATGAAGCCGAAGCCCTTCTCCGCGTTGAACCACTTCACAGTTCCCTGTGGCATTTTCCGTACATTCCTTCTCTTACCGGGTGCGGTTCACCGACTTCCGGTGTACCGGGCCCGTTCCGACCGCCAATCCTTCGTGGAGTCGTCGGAACTTGACCCGACTCACAACCCTCGCAGGAACCGCGATCGCAACGACGATCCTGCGAGTGCGAGTACACGAACACAGAAGCTGCGACCGCGATAAGTCAATCATGTTCGGGGCGTCTGCGACAGTGTCGGCACGATCCGGTAGTTAACAATTCACCTGGGGACACATCCCGGGAATCCTCCCGGAATTTGAGAAAGGAAGCAGGTGAGCGGTTCGGTGG
Organism: Mycobacterium hackensackense; assembly: GCF_025822555.1. NCBI lineage: Bacteria > Bacillati > Actinomycetota > Actinomycetes > Mycobacteriales > Mycobacteriaceae > Mycobacterium > Mycobacterium hackensackense. The sequence continues at coordinate 1,535,531 of NZ_JACKUC010000030.1, read as the reverse complement.
CCGAATCGGGGTCGCAGTTCGGGCGCGAACTGCTGGCCCGCGCGATCGACGGCACGCCGGCCGGCGAACATCCGCTGCGGCACGTCACCGATCTGGCACCCCGCCGCGCGCAGCGGCGGCCGTGGCCACAGTGGGCTCCTGACGCTGTCGTGGCGGCCTACGCCGACCGCGGGATCACCGGCTTGTGGTCGCACCAGCTTGCCGCCGCTGAGCTGGCACATCAGGGTCGCCACGTGGTGCTCTCGACCGGCACCGCGTCGGGTAAGTCGCTGGCCTACCAACTGCCGATCCTCACCGCGATGTCCGCCGATCCACGGGCCAGGGCGCTGTATCTCTCCCCGACCAAGGCACTCGGCCACGATCAGTTGCGCAGCGCGCAAACCCTCACCCTGGCGGTCGCGAACCTGCGCGATATCGCACCGAGCGCCTACGACGGCGATGCCAGCACCGAGGCCCGCCGGTTCGCACGGGAGCGGTCACGGTGGATCTTCTCCAACCCCGACATGATCCATCTGTCGCTGCTGCGCAACCACGCCCGCTGGGCGGTGTTCCTGCGCAACCTCACCTACATCGTCGTCGACGAGTGCCATTACTACCGCGGCATCTTCGGGTCGAACGTGGCGATGGTGTTGCGCCGCCTGTTGCGGCTGTGCGAGCGGTACTCGGGCACGCCCACCGTCATCTTCGCCAGCGCGACGACGGCGCTGCCCGGGGAGACCGCCGCCGAGCTGATAGGCCAGACCGTCGCCGCGGTGACCGAGGACGGATCGCCGCAGGGTGGGCGCACCGTCGCGCTGTGGGAGCCGGCCCTGCTGGGCGATCTCGTCGGCGAGAACGGCGCCCCGGTGCGGCGCTCAGCGGGTGCCGAGGCCGCCCGCGTGATGGCAGATCTGATGGCCGAGGGGGCGCGCACCCTCACCTTCGTGCGGTCCCGGCGGGGTGCCGAACTCACCGCGCTCGGGGCGCGGGCCCGGTTGGAGGAGGTGGCACCGCAGATCGCCGGTCAGGTCGCCTCATACCGGGCCGGTTATCTGGCCGAGGACCGCCGGGAGCTGGAACACGCGCTCTCCGAAGGGGATCTGCGCGGACTGGCGACCACCAACGCACTCGAACTCGGCGTCGACATCGCCGGACTGGACGCCGTGGTGCTGGCCGGCTTCCCCGGTACCGTCGCCTCGTTCTGGCAGCAGGCCGGACGTTCGGGCAGACGGGGACAGAGCGCGCTGATCGTGCTCATCGCCAGGGACGACCCGCTGGACACCTATCTGGTGAACCATCCCGCGGCGCTGCTGGACAAACCGATCGAACGAGTGGTGATCGACCCGGCCAATCCGTACGTGCTGGGTCCGCAGCTGCTGTGTGCGGCCACCGAACTGCCGCTGTCCGACGCCGAGGTGCGGGCCTGGAGCGCCGAGGCCGTCGCCGCCGAACTGGTCGACGACGGCCTGTTGCGACGCAGGGCGGGCGGGTACTTCCCCACCCCCGGTGTCGACCCGCATCACGCCGTCGACATCCGCGGCGGGACGGGCGGGCAGATCGCGATCCTCGAGGACGGCACCGGGCGCATGCTCGGCACCACCGGCACCGGTCAGGCCCCGGCCGCGGTCCACCCCGGCGCCGTCTATCTGCATCAGGGTGAGAGCTATCTGGTCGATTCGCTCGATTTCGACGACGGGATCGCCTTCGTACACGCCGAGGACCCTGGCTACACCACCTCGGCCCGCGAGGTCACCGATATCAGCGTCACCGGCCCCGGTGAACGAAATACATTCGGGCCCATCACACTTGGGCTGGTTCCGGTATCGGTGACCAATACGGTGACCGGGTACCTGCGTCGCCGGGTCGACGGCGAGGTCATTGACTTCGTCGAACTCGACATGCCGTCACGCACGCTGGACACCGTCGCGGTGATGTGCACACTGACACCGGAGTTGTTGGCCGCCAACGGTATAGACATGCTGCAGGTGCCCGGCTCGTTGCACGCCGCGGAGCATGCGGCCATCGGGTTGTTGCCACTGGTCGCCAGCTGCGACCGCGGTGACATCGGCGGGGTGTCGACCGCATCCGGGCCGGAGGACGGGTTGCCGACGATCTTCGTCTACGACGGATATCCGGGTGGTGCGGGGTTCGCCGACCGGGGGTTCCGCCAGTTCAGCACCTGGTGGGGCGCCACCGCGGCGGCCATCGAGGCGTGCGAATGCCCGTCCGGATGTCCGTCGTGTGTGCAGTCGCCCAAGTGCGGCAACGGAAATGATCCGTTGGACAAGTCCGGCGCGATCACGGTGCTGCGCATGGTGCTCGGCATACTGGCTCGCCACGAGCAGTGACGACTCACCCCTCGAGAATCGTGATTTGCTCGTCCCGACGCACCGATGCCGGCATGCCGAGCACATGAACACTGCGATAAACGGTCGGACGACGCGATCCGTTTTCAACCCGGCGAAACCCGGCGCCGACGTAAAATACCCCGAGACCTGGGCACCCGCAACCCGGCCCGGGGCGCAGCGACATCGCTCCGACACCGGATCACCGGTGCAGACCAGCCTCATACGATGGATTTCGTTGCTACCGCAAATTACCAGCGGGCTGCCCACCGCCAGCTAAACTCGTGTCCATGGACCACGACTGGCTGCTCGTGGAGACGCTCGGAGACGAGCCGGCAGTGGTCGCCCAGGGGCCGCGCACCAAGAACCTCGTGCCCATCACGACGTTTCTGCGACGGAATCCGCACCTGATGGCCATTCAGTCGGCGATCGGCGAAACCGTCCGCGGCGGACAGCCACTGACGAGCATCACCTCCAAACACGACCGCGTGATACGCACCGATGTGGTGCGTATGTCCGACGGGGTGATCCACGGTGTGCAGTTGTGGATCGGGCCGCCGGATATCGAGGCGCCGGAACGCCCGTTGATCGGGCCACTCAAATGGGATCTGGATTCCGGTGTGGCAACCGATACGCCCGAATCACTGACCATCAGTGGCCGCGACGCGTCCCGGGAGGCGACGCACGGTCGCGCGTTTGCCGAGGACCTGCCCGCGCACGCACTCAACGCCGACGAATCCAGTGTGCTGTCGATGGTGATCCGCGCCAAACCGGGCAATGTCATGTGCAGCACCTGGAATGTCACCGATTACCGGGGTGCGCCCATCGCCGTCGGCTTCGTGGCCCGGGCTGCGCGTGAACCCCAGGACGACGGCACCGAGCGGCTGATCTGCCGGTCGATGAACTGGCGCGCCGAGCGTGAAGAACCGGTGCCGCGACCCGACGATCTGGCCCAGCGCATCCTCGACGGGCTGGCGACGCCGGGCGTGCACCGAGCCCTGGTGGACCTCAACAGCTGGCGCCTGCTGAAGTGGCTGGATGAGCCGTGCCCGTTCTACGACTGGCGCGCCACCGAGGTGGACGTCCCCATCCTCGATCCCGCAGACGAACACCAGATCCTGTCGATGGCACAGGAATTCGCGGTCGGCCCGACTTCCCGCGTGCTGGGGCTGCGGTCCCACGACGGTGGCTACACCCCGATCCACGTGACGGCCACCCGCGTCGAAATCGACGAGAACACCATCGCCGCACTGCTGGCGTTGCGGCTGCCGACCGATGAGGAGCTCGCGGCCGCCCAGCAGGGCGCGATGGTGGCCGAGCCCGCCGAGCCCAGCTCCCGGCCCTCCCTGAAAACGCTGTTGCGGCTGGGCAAATCGGCCGATCCGCACGACTGATCACACCGGGCCCGCGCGGGCCTGCGCGCGGGCTCGCCACTGCCGCACCCCGGTGGCCGCGTCGACGGTGACCACCGCGTCCAGTCCGTCGATGACACAATCCGACAGTGCCGTCCCCATCGCGGAGGCCACCGACGTCGCCCGGGCGCAGGCGACGTGCCGGCCAGATGGCAGTGCGGTGGCCGCGGCGTGGGCGGCGAGATCGGCTGCCGCCTGCGCCCGGTGCCGGGCGATGACCACCGCGCCCACCACCGCCATTCCCATGGTGACCGCGACCAGCACACCCACCATGGCCGCGCCGATCAGCGTCGCCGAACCGCGGTCGTCACTGACCGGGTTCGACGGCGGCCACCGCTTCCGCGGCGACGGTGATACCGGGTAGCAGTGGCGATTTCGCACTGACCCGGGCGACGACGAACGCACCGTCGCGCCGCAGCGCCACCACCGCGCCGCTGGGGCCGACCCGTTCGGCGGCCGCGGTCCCGTCGGCGCCACGCGCGGCCAGTCGGGCCGCCTCCCGCGCCGCGTCGACGCAGCGCACCTGCATGCCCAGCGCGGTGAGGCCGGCCGCACAGAAGACCAGAACCGCCACCAGTGTGGCGACCGCGAACGCGGCCTCGACCGTGACCGCCCCGTCATCGGCGCTCAGACATTGGTGTTGAGCGCCCGGGTGATGATGTTGGACAGCGCGGTGACGATGGAATCGCCGGTCACCACCGAGTAGAGAATGGCCCCGAAGGCCGCGGCGGCGATCGTGCCGATCGCGTACTCGACGGTGGACATGCCGGACTCGTCGGTGGCGATCACCGTCATTCTCGCCTGAAATGACCGAATCATGTTCTTTACCATTGCTTCTCCCCTCGATGGACGTGATCTTCACAGCAGGCCCGACCCCAGCACGTCGCCCGCCAGACCGGCGACCACCGGAACCACGCCCAGGCAGACGAACGCCGGAAGGAAGCACAGACCCAGCGGTCCGGCGATGAGCACCGAAGCCCGTCCGGCGGCGGCTTCTGCCGCGGCACCGGCCTCGCTGCGCACCTGATCGGCCAGTTCGGCAGCCCCCTGAGCCAGCGCCGCCCCCGATTCGGCGGAGCGCCTGGCCATCCGGGCCAGCGACCCGCCATGTGGGTCGGAGGCGGATTCGGCCTGCGCCCAGGCGCTGCCCGGGTCCGCGCCCAGCGCGAGCAACCGCGCTGCACGAGTGAGCCGTTCGGCGAGCTCCGCGGGGGCCAGGGCGGCTGCCGCCGCGGCCGCCGCCGGGGTGGCCATGCCTGCGCCCAGACAGGCGGACAGGATGTCGAAACACGAGGCCGCGGCCAGCGGATCCGAGGCCGGACGCACCGGTGTCGGCTCCGCGGGCCGGATCCCGGACCGGACGGGTCCGGTACCGATGAGCAGCGCGGCAGCCAGAAGCAAAGCGGACCAGGTCATTCCAGGGCTCCCGAGGCGATCCGGTCCGACCACCACAACCCGAGGCAGCACAGGGCCACGCCGATGACCAGCAACCAGCCACCGGTTCCGCCGGATACCAGGAACTGCAGCGAGTCGGCACCGATGAGCTGGCCGAGCGCGATACCGAGCACCGGCAGCGCCGCCAGAATCGTGGCCGTGGCGCGCGCACCGGCCAGACCGGCATCGAGTTTGGCCGAGAATCGTTCGCGCTCGACGATGTCGCGCTGGGCGGCCCGCATCAGCGTGGCGATGGCCAGGCCATGGGTCTGCGCGAGCTGCCAGCACGCCGCCAGGCGTTCCCAGTGTGCGGGTAGCGCAGATGTCCGGCCGGCCACCCGTAGACCGGCGGCCACGTCGGCGCCGAGCTGCCCGCGGGCCGCCACCCCGCGCAACGCCTGCGCCACCGGTCCGTCGACTTCCCCGGCGGCGACGCCGAAGGCCACCACGGGGTGCGCGCCCACCCGCAACTCACCCACCAGGACGTCGAGGGCGTCGCGCAATGCCGCCGCTTCCGACCGCATTCGCGCGCGGCGACGGGCCCGATGACGACGCGCGAGCACCGTCGCGCCGATCAGCCCGCCGGCCACCACGGTCCCCAACGGCAGCACGAGCGCAGCCACCGCGACACCGGCCACCACACCCGCCCACGGCGGGAGGTGGCCGGCGATCCGGCGTCCCGCCACGCCCAGCCGCATCCGCGCCACCGGTGGCGTGATGAGCAGGGCGGCGGCCAGCAGCAGCGCGGCGGTGATCATCGGCCGCTCCTGTCGGCGATGAACTTGTCCAATACCGCTGCACCAGAACCGAATCCGTCGTCGGCATGCCATACCGTCGCGGCGCGCACACATCCGTCGGTGCCGCGCTCCAGCACCGCGATCTCGACGAGCCTGCGGCCGGCGGTCGCGTCTCGGCGCACGTGCAGCACCACCTGGACCGCGGCCGCGAGCTGGCTGTGCAGCGCCGCCCGACTCAGCCCGCCCGAACCTGCCAGTGCTTCCAGCCGGGCCGGCACCTCCGCGGGGCTGTTGGCGTGCACCGTGCCCGCTCCCCCGTCATGACCGGTGTTGAGCGCGGCCAGCAGATCGACGACCTCGTCCCCGCGCACCTCACCGACCACGATCCGGTCGGGACGCATCCGCAGGGCCTGCCGGACCAGGTCGCGTACCGTCACCACGCCCACACCTTCGACGTTGGCGCCCCGGGCCACCAGCTTGACCAGATGCGGGTGCCGGGGCGCGAGCTCCGCGGCGTCCTCGACACAGACGATCCGCTCCCCCGCGTCGACCGCACCCAGCAGCGCCGCCAACAGCGTGGTTTTCCCCGCACCCGTGCCGCCGGAGATCAGAAAGGCCAGGCGCGCCCGCAGGATCTGGTCGAGCAACCGGGCCGCGGGTTCGGCGATGGCCCCGGTGGCGATCAGCGCATCGAGGTCCTGGTCGACAGGGCGCAGCACGCGCAGCGACAGACACGTCCCGCCGGCGGCGACCGGCGGGAGCACCGCGTGCAACCGCACCGGGTCGGACCCCAGACACGTCAGCTGGCCGTCCACCCACGGCTGGTTCTCATCGAGCCGGCGACCCGCGGCGAGGGCCAGCCGCTGCGCGAGCCGCCGCACCGCCTCTTCGTCGGCGAAGCGTATTTCGCTGCGGTACAAGCCATTTCCGCCATCCACCCAGACCGCATCCGGCGCCGTGACGAGGACATCGGTGGTACCGGGCAGGCGCAGCAGCGGGTCCAGGAGGCCCGCGCCCGTCAGTTCGGTCTGCAGCACCCGCATGGTGGCAAGCACATCGGTGTCGCCGAGCAGACCGCCCGATTCCGCGCGGATGGCCGCGGCGACGACCGCCGGCCGCAACGGAATGTCCTCGACGGCCAGCCTTTCGCGGACCCGCTCGATCAACGACGCCGTCATCCCGGCACCGCCACCGGCTGCTGCCGCAGCAGGGCGAGAATCCGGCCGGCCGCTGTCGCCAGCGGCGATCGGGCCCGGACCCGCAGTCCACCGCGCTCCATCGAACCGTCCAGGCCCGGCTGCGGGCGCATCGACACCAGCAGCGGCAGGCCCACCGTCCGCGCCACATCGTCGGCCCGTAATCCACCCGGAGCCGGGCCGCGAACCACCAGGCCGACATTGGGATTGATGGCACCTGCCCACCCACCCGTCACGGCGGCCGCAGCCGTGGATCGCACGTCGGCGGGGGTGATCAGGACGACCAGGTCGGCGGCACGCATCGCGGTTTCGGTGGCCGGGCCGGGCTGCCGGGGCACGTCGCACACCACGGTCACCCCGGCGCGCCGGCCCGCATCGATGACCGCCGCGAGCGGGCCGGGCCTGATCTCGGTGCCCATCCGCCCGCCCGACAGCACGGTGACCCCGCGGTGGGTCGGCAGCACGTCGCGCAGGGCGTCATAGCCGAGCCGGCCCTCGCTCAGACGGAGATCGGGCCAGCGCAGCCCCGGCTCCCCCTCGTTACCCAACGCCAGATCCAGGCCGCCGCCCCACGGATCGGCGTCGATCAGCAGTGACTCGGCCGCCGCCTGCGCGATCGCGACCGTCAGCAGCGAGGCGCCCGCGCCACCGGTTCCGCCCAGCACCGCCACCACCGGACCACGCCGCGGACCCGCACCGCGGCCGTCCGGCGCTGCCGACAGCGTGGCCACCAGCTCCCCGTCCTGTCCAGGCAGGTGCAACACCCGTTCCGCACCCACAGCGACCGCGGATTCCCAGTCCTCACTGGTCAGGGCGGGCGACAGCAGCAGCACCCGGTCGCGGCGCGGCAGTCCGTGCGCCACACACCGCGCGGCGGCACCGCGGTCGAGGAGCACCACCGGCGCACCGGCCCACACCGCTCGACTGGACGGTTCACCGGCATGCACCACCCGGACACCGGCCGCGGCGGCCACCCGGTCTACGTCATCGCGCATCGGCCGGTCACCGAGCATCGCCAGCACCGAAGCCGTCCCGGAAATGGTCACCCACTCACTGTGCGAACAGATGGCGACCACACGCCAGAGGGCGGTTGAACATCTGTGGATGAATCGGCAACTGTGGATGAATCCGGCCGGAACTCGACACTGAGAATGACATTCCGCAACGCCGGGAGGATGAGATTGCCCCTACGGGCCGAAAGAAAAACCCCCAGAAAAGGGACGACCCCCGCCAGGGGGGGAGGAGGCGGAGGTCGTCGTGTATCAGCCCCGGGGGGTCGGGCTGATCCACACCCGACATAAGCCGGGTAATGCTCACTATACACACGAGCGTGTCTCGCGGCGCAAGTTGCGCTTGCCAGAGAATGCGTCCGGGAACGGAAAAACCAGCGGTTAGCGATACCGCGTGTGAGCTGCCACTTTCCCAGCTATGGGAGAAGCCTCCCCTGGCACGGGCCTATGCTGGGCGTCGTGACGGTATCCGACGGGACCCCTGACGCGCCCGCCGCCGCAGATGGCCGCGCCGAATCCGGGCAACCTGTCCGCACGGCGGCATTCTTCGATCTCGACAAGACCGTGATAGCAAAGTCCAGCACGCTGGCGTTCAGCAAACCATTCTTCGATCAAGGACTACTGAATCGCCGTGCGGTCCTCAAGTCCACCTATGCGCAGTTCCTCTTCCTGATGTCGGGTGCCGACCACGAGCAGATGGATCGGATGCGCACGTACCTGACCGAAATGTGCACCGGCTGGGATGTCGAGCAAGTGCGCTCGGTGGTGGGTGAGACCCTGCACGAGATCGTCGATCCGCTGGTATTCGACGAAGCCGCGAACCTGATCGCCGACCACAAACTGTGCGGACGTGACGTCGTCGTGGTCTCCGCCTCGGGCGAGGAGATCGTCGCGCCCATCGCCCGCGCCCTGGGCGCCACCCATGCCATGGCCACCCGGATGGTCGTCGAGGACGGCAAGTACACCGGCGAGGTCGCGTTCTACTGCTACGGCGAGGGCAAAGTGGACGCGATCCGGGAGCTCGCCGCGCGCGAGGGGTACGCACTCGAGCACTGCTACGCGTACTCCGATTCGGTCACCGACCTGCCGATGCTGGAAGCGGTCGGCCATCCGTCGGTGGTCAATCCCGACCGCGCATTGCGCAAGGAGGCGACCTCGCGGGACTGGCCCGTCCTGGCCTTCAGCCGGCCGGTATCCCTGCGGGACCGACTGCCCGCCCCCTCCGGTGCGGCAGTCGCGACGACGTTCGCGGTGAGCCTCAGCGCCCTGGCAGGCGGGGCGCTGACGTATTCGTTGTTGCGCCGGTTCGTATTTCAAGGCCGGTAGTACGACACCCGGTCGTAGTGACACCGAGTCGCGTAACGATCCGGAATCGGCATCAATTGGCCCTTGATGTGATCGCGGTCACGGAGTACAAAGGAGTCACGGAGGAGCGGTAAGGCCAAGGCCACACCGGAAGAGAAGGTGTGATCTCCCGAACCGAACTTCCCAGCACGGATCCCGGCACCCACGCGGAGCACATACCGCGATAGAGGTAAAAGTGTTGCGGGCCTGCGGAATTGCGAAAGCGGCTGACATCGACGATCCCTTGGGTGGGATCGCAGACAGAGCGCAACGGAAGAACGCCGAGGCCACCCACGCAGCCACCAGAGCACGCTTGGTAACCGGAGTCCGTGCTAGCGGGCGGCGAGCCGAATCGGATGCAGGTCCGATACCGGAACGTCGCCCGCTTCGTATGTCCCTACTTCTTCGCCGCCTCGGCGATCGAAAGCGCTTCTCGCGCACCGGCATGCAGTGCCTGACTGCTCAGCACCAGCCAGGCGCCCAGCCCGTTCGGCGTTCCCGAGGCGAATCCGCGCGCGGCCGCGCGGTAATTGCCGGACTGTTTCATCCAGAACATCTCCGGCACGCCCAGTCCGTGCGGATCCAGCCCGCTGGCCATGGTGATCAACCGCGACACCGCGCGCGCCACCACACCGTCGGCCACCCCGAACGGCGCCAGGGTCAGCAGCTCCCCGTGTGCCACCGCCGCCAGCACGAACGCCGGAACCTTGGTGCCGCCCGTCACCAGATCGGCGAGCAACTCCAGGCGCGGGCCCACCTCGGGGTCCGGCCGCGGGCGGCCGAGTCGGTCATCCCCGACCAGATCCGCGGCCGCCAGGGCGTGCAGCCGGGCCAGCGCCTGCAGCGGGGCCCGTTTCCACACCCCGATCAGCGCGCCGGCTCCGCCCTCCAGGACTTCGGCCACCCGCAGTGCACCCGCGAGCACCGCATCGGGGTCACCCGACTCGTCCAGGCTCAGCGCGCCGCCGTCGAGCACCGACGAGGCCCGCGCCGCCCGCAGTGACGCCTCGGCCGCGGTCGCCGGCCAGCCCCGCAGGTTGGTTCGGTGCCGGTGCGCCCGGCCCAGCGCCTCCCGGGCCTCTTCGCCGGCAGCCGTCACCCCTTCGAGGTCGGCCAGTGGTGCAAGTGGGTCGGTCACAACGAGCACGCTAGCCGACCGTTGGGCGCCGATTCCCCGACCGTTCATCGCAGCGGCCCCGCCGCCCGCAGCACGCTGTGACGCTCCAACACTTGTGCAACGTTCGGTGACTACGCTCACACCCATGACCACACCGCCGCTGACGCATGCCGACGTTCCGTCCGTCTACCCGCCGCCCGCCGATTTCGTGGCGAATGCCAATGCCACGGGTCAGTTGTACGACGACGCCGCGGCCGACCGGTTGGGGTTCTGGGCCACCCAGGCCAACCGCTTGAGCTGGGCGACGCCGTTCACCGAGGTGCTGGACTGGTCGCAGGCGCCGTTCGCGAAGTGGTTCGTCGGCGGCAAGCTCAACGTCGCCTACAACTGTGTGGACCGCCACGTCGAGGCCGGCAACGGCGAGCGGGTGGCGATCCACTGGGAGGGCGAGCCCGTCGGCGATTCCCGCGATATCACCTACGCCCAGCTCAAGGATGACGTCTGCAAGGCGGCCAACGCGCTGACCGAGTTGGGGGTGGTGGCCGGGGACCGGGTCGCCATCTATATGCCGATGGTGCCCGAGGCGATCGTGGCGATGCTGGCGTGTGCGCGGTTGGGCGCGATGCACAGCGTGGTCTTCGCCGGGTTCTCGGCGACCGCGCTGGCGGCCCGGATCGAGGACGCCGCGGCCAAGCTGGTGATCACCACCGACGGGCAGTACCGCCGCGGCAAGGCGGCGTCGCTCAAGGATGCCGTCGACGAAGCAGTGGCGGATCAGCCGTCGGTGCAGCACGTGCTGGTGGTGCGCCGCACCGGGATAGACGTGAACTGGACCGACGGCCGCGACCGGTGGTGGCACGACACCGTCGAGCAGGCCTCACCGGAGCACGCCCCGGAAGCCTTCGACTCCGAGCAGCCGCTGTTCCTGCTGTACACCTCCGGGACCACCGGCAAGCCCAAGGGCATCGTGCACACCTCGGGTGGTTACCTCACCCAGGCGGCCTACACCCACTACAACGTGTTCGACCTCAAACCCGAGACCGACGTGTACTGGTGCACCGCCGATATCGGCTGGGTCACCGGGCACACCTACATCACCTACGGCCCGCTGGCCAACGGCGCCACCCAGGTGGTCTACGAGGGCACACCGACCTCGCCGACCGAGCACCGGCATTTCGAGATCATCGAAAAGTACGGTGTCACCATCTATTACACGGCACCGACGCTCATCCGCACCTTCATGAAGCTGGGCCACCAGATCCCCGCCGCCCACGATCTGTCCAGCCTGCGGCTGCTCGGCTCGGTGGGCGAGCCGATCAACCCCGAGGCCTGGCGCTGGTACCGCGAGTACATCGGCGCGGGCAAGGCCCCCATCGTGGACACCTGGTGGCAGACCGAGACCGGCGCGATCATGATCTCCCCGCTGCCCGGTGTGACGGCCACCAAACCCGGCTCCGCAATGACCCCGCTGCCCGGTATCTCGGCCAAGATCGTCGACGATGACGGCAACGAACTGGTGCCCGGTGCCGACGAAGCCGAGCACGTCACCGGCTACCTGGTGCTCGATCAACCGTGGCCGGCGATGCTGCGCGGGATCTGGGGTGACCCGGAGCGTTTCAAGGACACCTATTGGTCTCGCTTCGCCGAACAGGGCTGGTATTTCGCCGGTGACGGCGCACGCTACGACTCGGACGGCAACATCTGGGTGCTGGGCCGCATCGACGACGTGATGAACATTTCCGGACACCGGATCTCCACCGCCGAGGTCGAATCCGCACTCGTCGGGCACTCCGGGGTGGCCGAGGCCGCCGTCGTCGGCGCCTCCGATGACACCACCGGCCAGGCGATCTGCGCGTTCGTCATCCTCAAGGCCAGCGCACACGGCGGCACCGAGGGCATGGTCGAGGAACTGCGCGCCCAGGTGGCCATCGAGATCTCACCGATCGCCAAACCGCGCGAGATCCACGTCGTGCCCGAGCTGCCCAAGACCCGCAGCGGCAAGATCATGCGACGGCTGCTGCGCGATGTGGCCGAGGGCCGCGAGCTCGGCGACACCTCAACCCTGGTGGACCCCAGCGTCTTCGAGGCCATCCGCGCGAGCAAGTAACCGACGGGGAATCGGCTCAGGGGACGGGAACGAATCCCGTCCCCGGGCGGTTCTTTGCCGCGATATCGCCCAGCACGGCGTTCATCGACACGGTCACCGCCGGGGTGTGCAACGGCACGTATTTCACGATGCAGGTCGGCAGGTCCTCGGTGAAGGCACCGTGGATCATGCCGACCAGCCGGTTGTTCACGGTGACGGGTGCGCCGGAGTCGCCGGGTTGTCCGCACACCTGATTGAGGATGGTGCCCGGATCCTTGCCCGGGCCCCAGGTGACCCCACAGGAGTAGCCGGTGGTGCGCCCGAGCTTGCACGCGACATCACCGAACCCCGGATCGGGCCCGATACCGTCGATGCGGAATCCGTTGACGGTGTCGACGGGACGCACCTTCTGCGGGTCGAACTCGATCACCGCGTAATCCAGTCCGTCGTTGCCCGCGACCATGGTGCCCAGCACCCCGGCGTCGGGCGCGGCTTCCGAGCCGACCTTCGCGCCGGGGCCGCCGCAGTGCGCGGAGGTGAATCCGATGAGCTTGCCGGAGGCGTCGTTACCGATCGCGGTCAGCGTGCAGAAGGTGTCCCCCTCGATCACGATGCCGGATCCGCCGCCTAGATCGACCGGGCCGGCGGCGTGGGCCATCGGCGCGGTCACGATCGTCGCAAGGGCTGTCACAGCCGCCGCAACCGCCGCATGCCAGCGGTGTCTCACAAGCATCCTCAATTCGACATGGCCCCGACGACCGGCACCCATTCTATCGTCGGGCTGGATCGATGGATGTGACGCGACATGGCACCATAGCCCCATGACGACAGGGCAAAGCAAGAACGGCGTGCCGACCACGGTCGCATCCATCCCCCTCGTTGACCCGCATGCCCCGAAGGTCGACCCGTCGATCGGCGACCTGGTCAAGGACGCCACCGCACAGGTGTCGACCCTGGTCCGCGCCGAGGTGGAACTGGCCAAGGCCGAGATCACCCGCGACGTGAAGAAGGGCCTCACCGGCAGCATCTTCTTCATCGCCGCGCTGGTGGTGCTGTTCTACTCGACGTTCTTCTTTTTCTTCTTCCTGGCCGAGCTGCTCGACGAATGGATCTGGCGGTGGGTCGCCTTCCTGATCGTCTTCGTGCTCATGGTGCTGACGACCGGTGCGCTGGCGTTGTTCGGCTATCTGAAGGTGCGCCGGATCCGTGGGCCCCAGCAGACGATCGAAACCGTCAGGGAGATCCCGGCCGCGCTGACCCCGGGCCACGACAAGACCCCCGACGTGGCGCGCCCGACTCCGACCGACCCGTCGGGCTGGTAAATGCACCCGCCCGATCCGTCGGTGGTCTACATCGACGGCCCGTGGCGTCATCTTCAGGTCCACGCGAACGGCATCCGCTTCCATGTGGTGGAGGCCGAGCGTTCACAGGACGACCAGGCCGACAATCCTGACCGCCCGCTGGTCATCCTGCTGCACGGCTTCGGTTCGTTCTGGTGGTCGTGGCGTCACCAACTGCGGGGCCTGAGCGCCGGAACCGGGGCGCGGGTGGTGGCGGTCGATCTGCGCGGCTACGGCGGCAGCGACAAACCCCCGCGCGGGTATGACGGCTGGACCCTGGCCGGTGACACGGCCGGCCTGGTGCGCGCGCTGGGGCATCGCAGCGCGACGCTGATCGGACATGCCGACGGGGGTCTGGTGTGCTGGGCCACCTCGGTGCTGCACCCGCGCGCGGTGACGGCCATCGGACTGGTCAGCTCACCGCATCCGGTGGCGTTGCGGGCCTCCGCCCTGACCCGGCGCGACCAGGGCAGGGCGCTGCTGCCGTCGATGTTGCGCTACCAGGTGCCGTTCTGGCCCGAGCGCGAACTCACCCGCAACGGCGCGGCCGAGCTGGAACACCTGGTCCGCACCCGGGCGAGCGCGAAATGGCAGGTCTCCGAGGACTTCGCCGAGACCATCGCGCATGTGCGCACGGCCGCCCGGATCCCCGGGGCCACCCATTGCGCACTGGAGTATCAGCGCTGGGCGGTCCGCAGCCAGTTACGCGCCGAGGGCCGCCGGTTCATGCGCTCGATGAAACGGCCGCTGGCGATTCCCGTCCTGCACCTGCGCGGTGACGCCGATCCCTATGTGCTCACCGATCCGGTGCACCGCACCCGCCAGTTCGCGCCGCACGGGCATTTCGTCTCCATCGACGGCGCCGGGCACTTCGCCCACGAGGAATCCCCGGAGGCCGTCAACGCGCAGCTGACACGATTCCTGGCCCAGGTGTATCCGCGCTAGGAAATGCACTTGCCGGTCGGCACCGGCGCGGTGTTACCGACCTTGAGGCGCTGCTGCAGCACTTCCTCGGCGGTGAGCACGAATCCGGTATCGGCATCGTCGACGGCCGCGCCGAACACGACCCCGAGCACCTTGCCGTCGGTGTCGATCATCGGGCCGCCCGAATTGCCTTGTTTGACGGTCCCTCTGATCGTGTAGACGGTCCGGTTCACCGTGGTGGTGTGGTAGATGTCGGGCCCGTTGAGCTCGATGGTCTCGCGGATACGCGCCGGGGTCGCCGTGAATTCGCCGCCACCGGGATATCCCATCACGACGGCATCGGTCGCCGGTTTGGCCTCGGCGTCGTGGAACAGCAGCGGCGGCGCGGGCAGGTCCGGCACCGCGAGAATCGAGATGTCCTCGTCGGGGTCGTAGGAGACGACGGTGGCGTCATAGGACTTGCCGTCCACCTCTACGGTGACGGTCTCGGCACCGGCCACCACGTGCGCGTTGGACATCACCCGGTTCGGGGCGATGACGAAACCGCTGCCCTCCAGCACCTTCTGGCAGCTGGGTGCGACGCCGCGGATCTTGACCACGCTGGCGCGCGCGGCAGCGACGTTGGGGGTGTCGACCAAGGCGCCGTCCGGTGCGTCCACCGCGACGATCGGGGTGCGCCCGAAGGGCGGCAGCAGATCGGGCAGACCGGAGGTGTCCAGCAAGCCGGCCAGCCGGGTCGGCACCTTGCGCATCCACTCCGGCGCGAGCGCGTTGACCTCGGTGAGCACGCGCGAGCCGCGGACCGCCGCGCTCAGGCCGGGCTGGCTCGACGAGGTCAGCGGGGCGGCCAGCAGCCAGGCGGCCAACAGCACCGCGACCAGCTGCAGACCCGCACCGACGAGCGAATCGACACCGCGCAGCAGTCGGTTGCGGATGGCGCCGCGCACCGCGCGGCCGAGCACCACACCGGCGATCTCACCGATCACCACCAGCGCCAGGATCAGGAACAGCGTCGCGAACAGCCGCGTGCGCGCCCCATCGATATGACTGACGATGTGCGGGGCCAGCAGTACCCCGGCGACGGCACCGAGAACGACGCCGACCAGTGACAGCAACGAGCCGAGTGCACCGGAGCGCAGACCCGACAGCGCAGCGACGACGGCGAAGGCGAGGATGACGAGGTCAAGCCATTGAGACGAGGTCATTATTGCTCTACACCGTACTGGCTGGCCCGCCCAACCAGCGCCATTGCCTCGTCGAGTTCGCGCACGTCGCCGGTGTTCCACGGCTGGGCCCAGCCCGCGACATCCAGCAGCGCCGAGATCACCTGACCGGTGAATCCCCACACCAGCATCTGGTTGAGCAGGAACGCCGGGCCGGCGAAACGGCTGGTGTTCTGCTGCCGGTAGACCATCAGCCGATTCTCCGGATTGATGAAGGCGCGCACCGGCACCCGCGCCACGATGGCCGTCTCCGCGGGGTCGACGACCTCGACGGGGCCGGGGTCCGGCGAGTACGCCAGCACCGGCACCACGTGGAACCCCGAGGGCGGGATGAACATCCGGTCCAGCGTCGCCAGCGGTGTCAGCCTGGCGGTGTCCACGCCGGTCTCCTCCCTGGCCTCGCGCAGGGCGGTGCCCACCGGGCCGCCGTCCCCCGGGTCGGCTGCCCCACCCGGGAAAGCGGCCTGGCCGGAATGGTTGCGCAGCGTGGACGCCCGGACGGTGACCAGCAGGTCGGCGTCGTCGGGCAGCCCGCCGGCCGGTGCGTCCTGCGGTCCGGAGAACAACACCAGCACCGCCGCATCGCGTTTGGTGCCGGAGCGGGTCGCCGAGGTGTTGGCGTCCGCGATCGCGGCGAGTACGTCGGCGGGTACCCGGCTCCGATACGCGTCGGGCACCCGGCCGACGTTGTCCACCAGCGCGCGCAGCCACTCGGGTGTGGCCGCCGGTGTCACGCCGGTGTTCTGGCCGGCATCGAGCGTGCTCATCCCGGCACTCCTATCGATGGATTCACCGCCGCGGCGATGTCGTCGGCGTGGGCGAACGGCCGGGGCAGGATTTCGGCCACGCTACCGTCCGCGCGCAGCACGACGGTGGCAGGCATGACGTTGGGCACCTTCAGCGCGGCGGCTACTAGCCTGCGGCCGTCCTGCAGCATCGGCAGGTGCACGCCGAGTTCGGCCATCCGCATCAGGCCGGCCGACTCGTTCTCATCCTGGTGCACGGTCACGACGCTCACCGCGGTTCCCATCCGGCGCTGGTATTCGGCCATCGCCGGCAGTTCGTCGGTGCACGGTCCACACCAGTAGGCCCACAGGTTCAGCAGCACCGGGCGCCCGGCCAACGCCGGCGCGAGGTCGACGAGTTCGCCGTCACCGGCGCATTCCAGGGTGATCCCGCGCAGAGCGGGCGGTCCCGGCTGGGGGTTGGGACCGGGCCCCGGGCACGGTGGCAGCCCAGCCGCTGCCCGCGGGCCCTGCAGGGCCGCGGGGGTGTCCGCGTCGCGGTGATCGCGGGCGGTGGGTGCCTCCTCGGTTGAGCCCGGCGCCGCGGTCCGATCCGTCCCGATCTCCCGCCACAGCGCGACGGCCAGCGCCACGAAGACGATCAGCACCACCGCGGTCCAGCGCGCAGACCTGCTCACAGCCCGGCGAGCGCCAGCAGATGCTCGGTCTCGGGGCCCTTGACCAGCGCTGCCGCCGTGACCGGATCCGTGGGGCCGGCACCGAACGACGGGCAGTCCTTGGCCAGGACGCACACCCCGCACGCCGGGCGACGGGCGTGGCAGACGCGGCGGCCGTGGAAGATCACGCGATGGCTCAACAACGTCCATTCCCGGCGTTCGATGAGCTCGCCGACGATGTGCTCCACCTTGACCGGGTCCTCCTCGGCGGTCCAGCGCCAGCGGCGGACCAGTCTCCCGAAGTGGGTGTCGACGGTGATCCCGGGAATTCCGAAGGCGTTGCCCAGCACCACGTTGGCGGTCTTGCGACCCACCCCGGGCAGGGTGACGAGGTCTGCCAGATTGCCGGGCACCTCGCCGTCGAACCGGGCTTCCAACTCCTGGCCGAGGCTGATCAGCGCGTTGGCCTTGTTTCGGTAGAAGCCGGTGGGCCGGATCAGCTCCTCCAGCTCGGCGCGGTCGGCCTGGGCGTAGTCCAGCGCCGTGCGGTACTTGGCGAACAGCGCCGGGGTGGTCAGGTTGACCCGTTTGTCGGTGCACTGGGCCGACAGGATGGTGGCGACCGTCAGTTCGAGCGGATTGGTGAAATCCAGTTCGCAGTAGACATGAGGGAACGCCGTCGCCAGGGTGCGGTTCATCCGGCGGGCCCGGCGAACCAGGCCGAGGTGGGTCTCGGCATCCCATTGGGTGGCCGATTTACTCCGGCCGGTGCGGACTGTCACCCGAATCAGCGTACTGACGTGCGAGCCCAGGGCGAGCGGAGCGACGGGGAACAACAGCCCGGCGCGAGCGCAGCGACGGGAAACAAAGGCCGGTAGTGCTGTGCCTACCGGTGGCAAACCGTGATCTGGCTGAGACCTTGGCCGTGTTTACTCATCATTCGTGTCGTGGTTGCTGGTGGCGTTCGTGCCGGGGTTGCTGATGCTGGCAACCTTCGGTCTGGACCGGTTGGAAGCCGGGTTGCGCATCGACACCGAACCCGCCGCGGCCGCAGACAATTTGCTGGACCGGGCGCCGGCCCCGCGACCGGCGATGCAGCACACGGCGGTGCTGCCGACCCGGATCCACGCATCGGCCGGACTGAATCCGCAATTTCCGGCGACTCGCCAGCCCAATCGTGTGTAGCGTTGGCACGTCGCGAACTGGCCAGCATCTAGACTGAATTCGCTCACCAGCCAGCGGTTGGTCTGCGCGTGTCATATCAACAATTAGCTTAAGAGGGGCAACGTGGACGAGATCCTGGCCAGGGCCGGAATCTTCCAAGGAGTCGAACCCACCGCGGTGGCGGCGCTGACCAAGCAGCTGCAGCCCGTCGACTTCCCGCGGGGACACACCGTGTTCGCCGAGGGTGAGCCCGGCGACCGCCTGTACATCATCACGTCCGGCAAGGTGAAGATCGGCCGCCGATCTCCCGATGGTCGCGAGAACCTGCTCACCATCATGGGCCCGTCGGACATGTTCGGTGAGCTCTCGATCTTCGACCCCGGTCCGCGTACCTCCAGCGCCACCACCATCACCGAGGTGCGCGCGGTGTCGATGGACCGCGAGGCGCTCCGCGCCTGGATCGCCGACCGCCCCGAGATCGCCGAGCAACTGCTGCGTGTGCTGGCCCGTCGTCTGCGTCGCACCAACAACAACCTCGCCGACCTGATCTTCACCGACGTGCCGGGCCGGGTGGCCAAGCAGCTGTTGCAGCTGGCCCAGCGTTTCGGCACCCAGGAGGGTGGCGCGCTGCGCGTCACCCACGACCTGACCCAGGAGGAGATCGCCCAGCTGGTCGGCGCCTCCCGCGAGACGGTCAACAAGGCGCTCGCCGATTTCGCCCATCGCGGGTGGATCCGCCTGGAGGGCAAGAGCGTGCTGATCAGCGACTCCGAACGGCTGGCGCGCCGAGCACGGTAGCGCGCCCCGGGCAGGCGAGCGTCAGCCTCGCAGGTAGTCCAGCTGCGCCTGGGTTGATTTCTCGGCTGCGTCCCACAGCTTCTGGTCGACATCGGTGTACACGTGTTCGACGATCTGACGTGCGGAGGCGTCCTCACCGAGGATCCGCAACGCCCCGCGTACCTGGTTCAGCCGGTCCTCGCGGTGCGCGAGGTACGCCGCACTGACCGCCTCGAGATCATCGAGCTCGGGACCGTGGCCGGGCAGCACCCGGCGCCGGCCCAGGCCGTGCAGCCGGCGCAGCGATTCCAGATAGTCGGCGAGGCTGCCGTCCTCGGTGTCGATGACGGTGGTGCCGCGGCCCAACACCGTGTCGGCGGTCAGCACGGCATCGAATCCCCCGCCGCTGCGCTCGCCCCGGGTACCGACGAGGAACGACAACGAGTCCGCGGTGTGCCCCGGCGTCGCCATCACCTTGATCCGGACCCCGGCGGCGTCGATCTCCTCACCGTCGGTGAGTGGGCCGCCCAGGCCGCGCTGGAAACCGCTGCCGACGGAGCGCACCACGGCACCGGTGCGCTCGACGATGGCGTCGATACCCCCGGTGTGGTCCTCATGTTTGTGACTGATCAGCACCAACGGGATCGGCCCGAGGTCGGCCAGCCGGCCGATGTGCTCGGCATCGTCGGGGCCGGGATCGACGATCACCATCTCGGCACTGCCCGGGCCGCGCAGCACCCAGGTGTTGGTGCCGTCGAGCGTCATGATGCCCGGGTTCTCGCACAGCAGTACCGAGGCCAGTTCGGTCACCGGCCGCAGCACGCCGTACGCCGGATGCGTCACGCCTGGCTCGATACCTCGACGATAATCTCCACCTCGACCGGTGCATTTCGCGGCAGCTCGGACACCCCGACCGCGGAGCGGGCGTGCACGCCGGCGTCGCCGAACACCTCGCCGAACAGTTCCGAGGCCCCGTTGATGACGCCCGGCTGGCCCGCGAAACCCGGTGCGGAAGCCACGAATCCGACCACCTTGACCACTTTCACCACCGCGTCGATACCGACGAGTGCGTGCACCGCGGCCAGTGCGTTGAGGCCGCTGATCCGGGCCAGCTCCTTGGCCTGCTCCGGGGTGACCTCGGCGCCGACCTTGCCGGTGGCCAGTAGTTCACCATCGGCGATCGGCAGCTGCCCGGCGGTGTAGACCAGGTTCCCGGTGCGGGTTGCGGGCACGTAGGCCGCCAGCGGGGCGACCACCGGCGGCAGCTCGATGCCCAGTTCGGTCAGCCTCTGCAGATGGCTCACTTGGGCCGCTTGAGGTAGGCGACGTGCTGTTCACCGGTGGGGCCGGTCAGCACCGACACCAGTTCCCACCCGTCGGCGCCCCACTGATCGAGGATCTGCTTGGTGGCGTGTGTCAGCAACGGGACGGTGGCGTACTCCCACCGGGTCGGTTCGCTCATGCTGGAGAGCTTATCCGGAGCACGGATGTTCACAGCTAGCATGCACTGGTGGACCCTGCACCCAACCCGGTCGGCTGGCCGACGCGCCTGACCGAGGCCCGCCTGCACTTCGTATCGGGCAAAGGCGGTACCGGTAAGTCGACGATCGCCGCCGCGCTCGCATTGGCCTTGGCGACGGGTGGACGCAAGGTGCTGCTGGTGGAGGTCGAGGGACGCCAGGGCATCGCCCAGCTCTTCGATGTGCCACCGCTGCCCTACAAAGAGGTGAAGATCGCGACCGCCGACGGAGGCGGCCAGGTCAACGCGCTGGCCATCGACACCGAGGCCGCGTTCCTGGAATACCTCGACATGTTCTACAACCTGGGCATCGCGGGCCGGGCGATGCGCCGGATCGGCGCCGTCGAGTTCGCCACCACCATCGCGCCCGGACTTCGCGATGTGCTGCTCACCGGCAAGATCAAAGAGATCGTGGTGCGCAACGAAAAAGGGAAGTCCGACAGCTACGACGCGATCGTCGTCGACGCGCCGCCGACCGGCCGGATCGCCCGGTTCCTGGATGTCACCAAGGCGGTCTCGGAACTCGCCAAGGGCGGGCCGGTGCACTCGCAGGCCGACGGCGTGGTGAAGATCCTGCACTCGCAGCTGACCGCCATCCATCTGGTGACGCTGCTGGAGGCGCTGCCCATCCAGGAGACCCTGGAGGCGATCGACGAGCTGCGGGCCCTGGACCTGCCGATCGGCAGCGTGATCGTCAACCGCAACATCCCGACCTATCTGCCCGCCGACGCGCTGAGCAAGGCCGCCGAGGGCGACATCGACGCCGACGCGGTCCGTGCCGGCCTCGCCAAGGTTGGAATCACCTTGTCGGACAATGACTTCGCGGGTCTACTCACCGAATCCATCCAGCATGCCACCCGGATCGCCGCCCGCGCGGAAAGCGCCGAGCAACTGGCGGAACTCGACGTGGCCCGCCTGGACCTGCCCGCCATCGCCGACGGCGTCGACTTGGGCAGTCTGTACGAGCTGGCCGAGGCGCTCGCCCAGCAGGGAGTGAGATAGCACCCATGAGCACCACGCCTCCCGCGCTCGATCTGGGCGCGATCCTGACCGACAAGTCCAACCGCGTCGTCGTGTGTTGTGGCGCAGGCGGTGTCGGCAAGACGACCACCGCCGCGGCGATGGCGCTGCGCGCCGCCGAATACGGCCGCACCGTCGTGGTGCTGACCATCGACCCGGCCAAGCGCCTGGCGCAGGCACTCGGCATCGAAAGCCTGGGCAACACCCCGCAGCGGGTGCCGCTGGCGCCCGAGGTCACCGGTGAGCTACACGCCATGATGCTCGATATGCGCCGCACCTTCGACGAGATGGTGCTGCAGTACTCCTCCGACGCCACCCGCGCGGAGGCCATCCTGGAGAACCAGTTCTACCAAACCGTCGCGACATCACTGGCCGGCACGCAGGAGTACATGGCCATGGAGAAACTCGGGCAGCTGCTGGCCGAGGACAAGTGGGACCTCATCGTGGTCGACACCCCGCCGTCGCGGAACGCCCTGGACTTCCTGGACGCCCCCAAACGCCTCGGCAGCTTCATGGACAGCCGGCTCTGGCGGTTGCTGCTGGCCCCGGGCCGCGGTATCGGCAAGCTCGTCACCGGCGCCGTCGGCCTGGCGATGAAGGCACTGTCCACCGTGCTCGGCTCGCAGATGCTCGCCGATGCGGCCAGTTTCGTCCAGGCCCTGGACGCCACCTTCGACGGGTTCCGGCAGAAGGCCGACAAGACCTACGAACTGCTCAAGCGCCGGGGCACCCAATTCGTCGTGGTGTCGGCGGCCGAACCGGACGCGCTGCGTGAGGCTTCGTTCTTCGTCGACCGGCTCTCCCAGGAACGCATGCCGCTGGCCGGCCTGATCCTGAACCGGACCCATCCGACCTTGAGCAATCTGGCCGGGGAGATGGCTGCTGCCGCCGCCGACGAGCTGGACGCGCAGGAGCCCGGCGGGTTGACCTCGGCGGTGCTGAGGATTCACGCGGCCCGCGCGGCGACCGCCAAGCGCGAGGTGCGGCTACTGGGCCGGTTCACCGGCGCCAACCCGCATGTCGCCATCGTGGGGGTGCCTTCGCTACCGTTCGACGTGTCCGACCTGGAGGCGCTGCGGGCGATAGGCGATCAACTCACGGGTGTCGCCGAAACCGCCTGAGAAAAGGCGTGTACCCCACGAATCGTGGGGTACGCGGTGCTGGAACAGAGGGTCTAGACGGCGCTGCGGTGCTTGCGCTGGGCGGCGAAGAACTCGGCCCAGGACACCACCTCGGGGTGCTGTTTGAGCAAGGCGCGGCGTTGACGCTCGGTCATCCCGCCCCACACCCCGAACTCGACGCGGTTGTCCAGGGCGTCCGCGCCACATTCGGCGATGACGGGGCAGTGCCTGCAGATCACGGCGGCCTTGCGTTGGGCCGCTCCGCGGACGAACAGTTCATCCGGATCGGCCTGCCGGCAGCGAGCCTGGGAGACCCACGCGATGCGTGCTTCGGCCTCTGCGCAGGGCGTGGCAACGTCGGGTTGCTGGCCCATGCCTGATTTGCGTATTGCAGTCGACGAAACTGACACCAGCAACCCTTTCGCTTCGACGGACCAGACCGCGGGTGCGATCTACGCCACATTGCGTCCAATAGTGTTACCTGAATCGCATTGTGTGTCCAAGCTAGGTGGTCAGAGGGGTTTTACGCAACAGTCAGATCACGATTTTTTGGGACGGGCGTGCAGTCGGGCCGTCCCACGTACAAACGCACCGCTCGCAGGCCACCTCAGAAACGTCTGGTTAGTCTGTTACCCATGGCAGAGCAGCACACCGTGCGCCCACCCGTTGCGGTGACGCTCATCAAGCTCGCATGGTGCTGCTTGTTGGCCAGTGTGATCGTCGCCGGTTTGATGTTTCCCGTGGTGGGCGGCTTCGGCCTGATGTCCAACCGCGCGTCCGACGTCGTGGCCAACGGATCGGCGCAGCTGGTCGAGGGTGAGGTCCCCGCGGTCTCGACGATGACCGATGCCCGCGGCAACCCCATCGCATGGCTGTACAGCCAGCGCCGGTTCGAGGTGCCCAGCGAGCAGATCGCCAACACCATGAAGCTGGCCATCGTCTCCATCGAGGACAAGCGGTTCGCCGAACACAACGGTGTGGACTGGAAAGGCACGCTCACCGGGCTTGCCGGGTACGCCTCCGGCGATATGGACACCCGCGGCGGTTCCACCCTCGAACAGCAGTACGTGAAGAACTACCAGCTTCTGGTGATCGCCCAGACCGACGCCGAGAAGCGCGCCGCGATCGAGACCACGCCGGCTCGCAAGCTGCGCGAGATCCGAATGGCGTTGACCTTGGACAAGACGTTCACCAAACCGGAGATCCTGACCCGCTATCTCAACCTGGTGTCATTCGGTAACGGCGCCTTCGGAATCCAGGACGCGGCCCAGACCTATTTCGGCATCAACGCCTCGGAGCTGAACTGGCAGCAGGCCGCCCTGCTGGCCGGCATGGTCCAGTCGACCAGCGCACTGAACCCGTACACCAACCCCGACGGCGCGCTGGCCCGGCGAAATCTCGTGCTGGACACCATGATCGACAACATCCCCCAGGAGGCCGAGGCGCTGCGGGCGGCCAAGCAGCAGCCACTGGGCATCTTGGCGCAACCCAACGAGCTGCCCCGCGGGTGTATCGCCGCCGGCGACCGCGCGTTCTTCTGCGACTATGTCCTGGACTATCTGGCACGGGCCGGTATCAGCAAGGAGCAGGTGGCCAAGGGCGGCTACCTGATCCGCACCACGCTGGATCCCGACGTGCAGGCCAACGTGAAATCGGCGGTCGACGGAATCGCAGCACCCGATCTCACCGGTGTCGCCAGCGTGATGAGCGTGATCCGGCCGGGCAAGACCGCCCACCCGGTGCTCGCGATGGCCAGCAACCGCACCTACGGCCTGAACACCGAGGCCGGCGAAACCATGCAGCCCCAACCCTTCTCGCTCGTCGGCGACGGTGCGGGCTCGATCTTCAAGGTGTTCACCACCGCCGCCGCCCTCGATATGGGCATGGGTATCAGCGCCACCCTCGACGCCCCCGCACGCTTCGAAGCCAAGGGGCTGGGCAGCGGTGGCGCCAAGGGCTGCCCGGCCGCCACCTGGTGTGTACAGAACGCGGGCAACTACCGCGGGCAGATGAGCGTCACCGACGCGCTGGCCACCTCGCCGAACACCGCGTTCGCCAAGCTGATCAGCCAGGTCGGAGTCCAGCGCACGGTGGACATGGCGGTCAAGCTCGGGCTGCGGTCCTATGCGCTTCCGGGGACCGCTCGCGACTACGACCCGGAGAGCAACGAGAGCCTCGCCGATTTCATCAAGCGGCAGAACCTGGGCTCCTTCACCCTGGGTCCCGTCGAGGTGAATGCGCTGGAGCTGTCGAATGTCGCTGCGACGCTGGCTTCCTCGGGCACGTGGTGCCCGCCGAACCCGGTCGACAAGGTCTTCGACCGCACCGGCCAAGAGGTCGCGGTCACCACCGAGACCTGTGAACAGGTCGTGCCCGAGGGACTGGCCAACACCCTGGCCAACGCGATGAGCCATGACGACCAGGGCAACGGCACCGCCGCCGGTTCGGCCGGGGCCGCGGGCTGGAACCTGCCGATGTCGGGTAAGACCGGCACCACCGAGGCCCACCGGTCGTCCGGGTTCCTCGGCTTCACGAGCGCTTTCGCCGCGGCGAACTACATCTACGACGATTCCAGCACTCCCGGCGACCTGTGCTCGTTCCCACTGCGCCAGTGCGGATCGGGCAACCTGTTCGGCGGTAACGAGCCGGCCCGCACCTGGTTCACCGCCATGAAGCCGATCACCCCGGACAGCGTGCAGTTGCCCCCGACGGATCCGCGGTACGTCGACGGCGGACCGGGCTCGAAGGTGCCCAGCGTCGCGGGGATGAGCCAGGACACCGCGCGCCAGCTCCTCAAGGACGCCGGCTTCCAGGTCGCCGATCAGGCCAACCCGGTGAACAGCGTGTCTTCGGCGGGCACCGTGGTGGGGACCTCGCCGTCCGGGCAGACCATCCCGGGTTCGATCATCACCATCCAGATCAGCAACGGGATTCCGCCGCCACCGCCGCCACCGCCGGCGGGCATTCCGGGCCTGGATCCGCTCGCCCCACCGCCGCAGGTGGGTTCCACGGTCATCGAGATCCCGGGACTGCCGCCGATCACCGTGCCGGTGCTCGGTCCGCCGCCACCGGCCCCGCCGCCACCGTGATCACAGGTGTAAGGCAGGTCGTCGTACGTCACGGGCAGTAGTCTGCTGTCATGCCGTACGTCAAGAACACCGCTGCCATCGCCGCAGGCACCCTGGCCGCCGGCATCGGTTATGCGTCCCTCATCGAGCGCAACGCGTTCGCACTGCGCGAGCTGACCATGCCGGTGCTCTCGCCGGGGTCCACCCCACTGCGGGTGCTGCACTTGAGCGATTTGCACATGCTGCCGCGGCAGCGGCGCAAGCAGGCGTGGCTGCGTGAGCTGGCGGCGCTGGAACCGGATTTCGTCGTCAACACCGGGGACAACCTGTCGCACCAGCGCGCGGTCCCGGCCGTCGTGCAGGCACTCGGCGATCTGCTGTCGGTGCCCGGGGTCTTCGTGTTCGGCAGCAACGACTATTTCGCCCCGAAGCCGAAGAACCCGGCGAACTACCTGGTCAAGAAACACAAGCGGATCCACGGTGCGCCCCTGCCCTGGCAGGACCTGCGGGCCGCGTTCACCGAGCGCGGCTGGCTGGACATGACCCACACCCGCCGGGAGTTCGACGTGGCGGGCCTGCGTATCGCGGCGGCCGGTGTGGACGACCCGCACCTGCGGCGCGACCGCTACGACGCCATCGCCGGGCCGGCCAGCCCGACCGCCAATCTCCGCCTGGGCATCACCCACTCGCCGGAGCCCCGGGTGCTGGACCGCTTCGCCGCCGACGGCTACCAGTTGGTGATGGCCGGGCATACGCACGGCGGACAGCTGTGCGTGCCGTTCTACGGCGCCCTGGTGACCAATTGCGAGCTGGACCGGTCCCGCGTGAAGGGCCCCTCTCAGTGGGGGGCCGATATGAAGCTGCACGTATCGGCCGGGATCGGCACGTCCCCCTACGCGCCGGTGCGGTTCTGCTGCCGGCCGGAGGCCACCCTGCTGACCTTGGTCGCCGCACCCACGGGCGGCGCGGTGCTCGGCGCCCGGGCCGGACAGGCGCACCCGACCGTCACGGCGCGGTGAACCCCGGGATATCGAGCGAAGGCCAGACCGTCACCCGCAGCCGGCCACGCGCGTGGGTGGACAACGCCGTCCGGCTGATCGAGGCCGACGCGCGCCGCAGCGCGGACACCCACCTGCTCCGCTACCCGCTGCCGAGTGCCTGGGCCGGCGGGGTCGACGTGCAGCTGTATCTCAAGGACGAGACGACGCATATCACGGGCAGTCTCAAGCACCGGCTGGCCCGTTCGCTGTTCCTGTATGCGCTGTGCAACGGTTGGATCGGTGAACACACCACCGTGATCGAGGCGTCGTCGGGTTCCACGGCGGTCTCCGAGGCGTATTTCGCGGCGCTGCTCGGGTTGCCCTTCATCGCGGTGATGCCGTCCTCGACCAGCGCCAGCAAGATCAAACTGATCGAATCACAAGGTGGCCGTTGCCATTTCGTGGCGAATTCGGCGCAGGTGTACGCCGAGGCCGAGCGGCTGGCGGCCGAAACGGGCGGGCACTACCTGGACCAGTTCACCAACGCCGAACGGGCCACCGACTGGCGCGGCAACAACAACATCGCCGAATCGATCTTCGATCAGATGCGCGACGAGGCGCATCCGGTGCCGGACTGGATCGTGGTCGGCGCAGGCACCGGCGGAACCAGCGCGACCATCGGCCGGTACCTGCGCTACCGCCGCTACCCGACCGGGTTGTGCGTCGTCGACCCGGAGAACTCGGCCTTCTACCCGGCCTATGCGCAGGGCCGCGACGATATCGTGACGGGCGCATCGTCGCGGATCGAGGGGATCGGGCGGCCCCGGGTGGAGCCGTCGTTCCTGCCCGGCGTGGTGGATCGGATGGTGACGGTGCCCGACCCGGCGTCGGTCGCCGCGGCGCGCCATGTCAGCCGGGTACTGGGCCGACGGGTGGGACCGTCGACGGGCACCAACGTCTGGGGTGCGTTCGGCCTACTGGCCGAGATGATCGCGCAGCAGCGCAGCGGATCCGTCGTGACGTTGCTCGCCGACAGCGGCGACCGCTACATGGACACCTATTTCGACAACGAATGGGTGACCAGCCACGGGCTGGACCCCTCGGAGCCGGCGGCGGTGCTCGACGAGTTCGAACGCTCGGGGTATTGGCCCTGACCCTCGGCCCGGCCGGTCACGAACAGCCACAACGCCGCGAGAGCGAAGAATCCGACGTAGACCAATGCTCCCAGTCCGGTCATCTCTGCCTCCCTTTGTCGTGTGAGCGCGATGCCCTGCTGGGTGTAACGCCGGCGACGCTCTAATTCTTTCCTAATCTGGAAAGTGCTGACCATCGCCACGCCGAGGGCACCAAGAAACCGGTCTTGAACAGGCGTTTGGCTTCGCGGTACCCCGGTGCGATACGCTGTCGTGGCTTCACGCGGGGTGTGGCGCAGCTTGGTAGCGTGCTTCGTTCGGGACGAAGAGGTCGTGGGTTCGAATCCCGCCACCCCGACAGCGTGAAGAAGGCCCTGACCTGGGATGACCGGGTCGGGGCCTTCTTGCTGCGCGGCACAGGTTTGCCTCTGCCCGTTTCCGGCGACCCTGCGTACATGGAGCAGAGCAGGATCCACCCGCCGATACCCGAGGACGCCACCGAGTCCGCCGCAGAACAGCGTGCGATGCAGGACCAGCTGGATCACCGGAACGAGGATCCCGACGCTCCCGCCCGGTTCCAGAGTCGCCATCAGGTCGCCGACGAGACGTGAGCCGCTGACGCGCGCGGACACCCCGATGCGCCTAACCTGAACATCGTGTTCGGGGCCGGCAGTCTCGTCTCGGGTTACATCGTCGATGCGCACCTCGGCGGCGGCGCGAGCGCAGACGTCTACCGTGTACATCGCGCCGGGCAGTCGGCCCCGCTGGCGATGAAGGTGCTGCACACCGACGCGACCACCCATGAGAAGGCGCGTGAGCGGTTCGCCCGCGAGTTCGACATCGCGTCGCTTTTGCGGCATCCGCACATCGTCGCCGTGTTCGAGAAGGGCGAGATCCCGGCCGCGCCCCCGGCGCCTCCCACCTTGTGGATGACGACGCAGTATGTCGACGGACCGGATTCTTCCGCCCTCGTTCCCGGGCCGGACGCACCCTGCGACCCCGCCGCGGTACTTATGGTGGCCGAGCAGATCGCCGACGCGCTCGACTATGCCCATTCGATGGATGTCCTGCACCGAGATGTCAAGCCCGCCAACATCTTGCTCACGGCCGACCGCAGCTGCGCCTACCTCACCGATTTCGGCATCGCGCAGCTGATCGACGATGTCAAGCCGCTGGCGAGTAACGGCCGGGTCAGCGGTTCCATCGCCTACGCCTCCCCCGAGCTGCTACAGGCCCAGCAGTTGACACCGGCGACCGACCTCTATGCGTTGGCGTGCACCATGTTCGAGTGGCTCACCGGACTGCCTCCGTTCCCCCGCGGCACCGCATTCGCCATCACGTATGCACACCTTCGCGATCCGGTGCCGACACTGACAGCGCGTGTCTCGTGGTTACCCACGTCGCTCAACGCCGTTTTCGCGAAGGCACTCGCGAAAGACCCTGCCGGACGCTATCGGTCCTGCGTCGAATTCACCGATATCGTCAGCCGGACGCTGCGCGGCGTCGAGGTACCCCAGGTGCGCGCGGCCAGGCGCCGGCGGCTTCGCCCTTGAATGACCTTGCCGAACAAGGTGATCACTTTGTTCGGTGCTGACACTTGCGCAAGTTCGTGTTGCGCAATGTTTACATCGCCCAGCTTTCGCTCCCCGGCCACCGAGCCTACTGTCGAGCCAGTACGCACATGTGGACGCAACCGGTTTGCGCCCACGGCACACCGCGTGCGAAGTATTTTCCGGGCCCCGGGGATGAGGCCCACACCTACCGGCGGGGAGTGGTATGACCACAGAATCGACGTACGACAACTCGGCTTTGGCGCACGAGGACGAGGGCTATCACAAGGCACTCAAGCCCCGCCAGATCCAGATGATCGCGATCGGCGGAGCCATCGGTACCGGCCTGTTCATGGGTGCGGGCAGCCGCCTCCACGATGCCGGTCCGGGATTGTTCCTGGTGTACGCATTCTGCGGGATCTTCGTCTTCTTCATCCTGCGCGCCCTCGGCGAGCTGGTGCTGCACCGGCCGTCGTCCGGCTCATTCGTGTCCTACGCTCGCGAATTCTTCGGTGAGAAAACGGCTTTCGTCACAGGATGGCTCTACTTCTTCAACTGGGCGGCCACCGCGATCGTCGATGTCACCGCGGTCGCGCTCTACGTACACTACTGGGGGATGTTCGAGGCGCTCCCGCAGTGGCTGATCGCTCTCGTCGCCCTCGGCATCGTGCTGACCATGAACATCATCTCGGTGAAACTGTTCGGCGAGATGGAGTTCTGGGCGTCGATCATCAAGGTCGCCGCACTCATCACGTTCCTGGTGGTGGGTATCATCTTCCTGGCCGGCCGGTTCGAGATCCAGGGCCAGTCCACCGGATTCGGGGTGATCAGCGATAACGGCGGCCTGCTGCCCGTGGGTATCTTCCCGTTGGTGGTGGTCACCTCAGGCGTCATCTTCGCTTATGCCGCAGTCGAACTGGTCGGTATCGCGGCCGGCGAGACCGAGGACCCGCCCAAGGTGATGCCACGGGCCATCAACTCGGTGATCGTGCGAATCGCCCTCTTCTACGTCGGGTCCCTGGTGCTGCTGGCATTGCTGTTGCCCTACACCGAGTTCCACAAAGGCGAAAGCCCGTTCGTGACGTTCTTCTCCAAGATCGGAGTGCCCGCGGCCGGTGGCATCATGAACCTGGTCGTACTCACCGCCGCGATGTCCAGCCTGAACGCCGGGCTGTACTCGACCGGGCGCATCCTGCGATCGATGGCGATGAACGGCAGCGGGCCCGCCTTCACCGGGAAGATGAACCGCAACGGCGTGCCGTTCGGCGGCATCGCACTGACCGGCGCCCTGACCCTGCTGGGCGTCATCCTCAACCTGTTCGTCCCCGAGGACGCCTTCAACATCGCGCTGGATCTGTCCGCCCTGGGCATCATCTCGACGTGGGCGATGATCGTGGCCTGCCAACTGCAGCTGTACCGCTGGGAGCAGAAAGGCATCCTCGAACGACCCAAGTTCCGGTTGCCCGGCACCCCCTACACCGGCTACGCGACGCTGGTATTCCTGGCCGCGGTGACGGTGCTGATGTGCTACGAGAACGTCTGGAATCTCATCGCGATCGTCGTGCTCATCCCGATGCTGATCGGTGGCTGGTACGCGGTGCGCGGCAAGGTGAGTGCGATGGCCGCGCAGCGCATCGGCTACACCGGCGAGTACCCCGTGATCCCGCAGCCGCCGATCCCGGAGGGCCCCGGCGACTAGTCCCGGCGACTGAGGACTTGCCGTCCCGCGTCCCGTTCCAAGAACGTCTCAAGCGCCCGCGCCTAGCATCCTCGCCATGAGAACAGATCTGCGTTACGAGAAGTGGATGCTGCCGCTGTCGGTGCCGTTCGGCCTCGGTCCACGGCACAGCCAGGTGCGTGTCGAGGACGGTGTCCTGCATGTGTCGATGGGTTGGGGATTCCGCGTCGATCTGCCGCTGGAGTCCGTCGCCTCGGCCGCGCATTACACCGGTCGCGTCACCGCATGGGGCGCACACGGCTTCCGGGGACGGTGGCTGGTCAACGGTTCCTCCAAGGGCATCGTCGCACTGACCATCGACCCGCCGGCCACCGCGCGGATAGTCGGCGGGGTGCCGGTCACCCTGAAGGAGCTCGCCGTGAGCGTGACCGATCCGGACGCGCTGATCGCCGCGTGTGGGAAGGCCGTCTAAGCACCCGGCGGGGCTGCCCTACCAAGTAGTTGATAGGGTCACGCCGATGACCGGAAAGAGCTGGATCGCCACGCTGCTCGAGTTCGACCGCGACGGCGACCGGTTCATCGCACCGCAGTCGGCCGGCCCGGGCAGCCGGCTGTTCGGCGGCCTCATCGCCGCGCAGTCGCTGGGTGCCGCCGGCGCGACGGTGGACCCCGCCAAACAACCACAATCGCTGCACGCCTATTTCGTGCGCGGCGGCCGGTACGGCGTCGACGTCGAGCTGGAGGTGGAGCGCACCCGCGACGGCAGATCTTTCGACACCCGCCGGGTGACCGCCCGCCAGGCCGGCAAAGTCATCCTGGAGATGATCGCGTCGTTCCACCTTTCCGAACCCGGCCCCGACTGGCATCCACCCCGCTCCCCCAGTGTCGAACTGGCCGACGCCGTCCCCAAGCGGCCGGACCTGGAATCGGTGGACCGGTTCGAGTTGCGCTGCAATCCCGGTGATGATTCCCCATTTGCGGTGCCGCCCTTCTGGATTCGCACCCACGATCCCATCGAGGACGATCCGCTGATCCGGGCCTGCACGCTGACCTATATGTCCGACCTCGGCCCGGTGCCGGCAGCCCGGCCGCCCGGCGCCGACGTCGTCCCCGACGGTGGATTCGCCGCCAGCCTCGATCACGCGGTGTGGTTTCACCGGCCGTTCACCCCGGACCGGTGGCACCGCTACGAGGTCGACCCCCTGGGCAACAGCCACTCACGCGGACTGGTCGCCGGTGGCATCTACGACACCGAGGACAGGCTCATCGCGAGCACCAGCCAACAGGCCCTGTGGCGCCTTTGACCGGTGTCCAGAATCACGTCCACGGCGGTGTCATCCGATTGACCGACTCAAGATCATCTTTCAGACTAGTGAGCGTGGGTAGACGCACGGAACAAGATCAGGTGAACGACGTGGAAACGCGGCTACGCGAGAAGTTTCCCAGCCTGCCGTCCGAACACGTGACCGCCGCGGTCTCCGATGCCCACAAGCACTTCGTCACCAGCACCGTGCGTGACTACATCGCCCTGCTGGTCGAGCGCCGCGCCGTGGCGAACCTACAGCCGCGCTTTGACGGCCGCGGATAGCCGCGACCCGTCCGCTTTGCCCGCCGCGATCGCCGTGGCCGCCTTCATGACCTGTCCCATCTGGCGTATGCCGGGCCGCTCCCCGAGTTCCTCGGCGATCTGCGCGATCGCGGTGTCGACGACGTCGGCGAGTTCGGCCTCGGTCAGCGGGGTCGGCAGGTACTCGTCGATCACCCGGGCTTCGGCGTGTTCGTTGGCCGCGAGTTCACCGCGGCCGTTCTGGGTGTAGATCTCCGCTGCCTCGGCGCGCTTCCTGGCCTCGCGTGCAAGCACCTTGAGCACCTCGTCATCGGACAGCTCCCGAGTCTGCTTGCCGGACACCTCCTCGGCACCGATGGCGGCGATCACCATGCGCAGGGTGGCCGTCCGCAGTTTGTCCTGAGATTTCATCGCCGCGGTCAGGTCTGCGCGCAGCCGGTCCTTGAGTTCCGCCATGGCCCAGACGCTACGCCTGCCGACTCCCCCGCCGTACGGGATACGTTGTCAATGACACGACTCGCCGACAGGATGGTGGCCATGCACAGCGACTGGGGCGAGCGAAGCGACGGGGCAGTGCCGTACCCGTCGTATCCGCCGCCCGGGTACGGGCACCCCGGCTACCCACCGCCGGGTTACGGTCCGCCCGGTTACGGGCCGCCGGTCTACGGCCCACTGCCAGACCTCAAACCGGGCATCATCGCGCTGCGCCCGCTCAACCTGTCCGATATCTTCAACGGCGCCTTCGCCTATGTCAGGGCAAACCCGAAGGCCACCCTCGGACTGACCACCATCGTCGTGGTCATCGCCCAACTCTTCGCGCTGGTGCTGCAGATCTCCCCACTCATCGCCGGCGGCGGGCTGGACTCGACGTATACCGGTGAAGACGCGCCCGCCACGGCCCTCATCGGTCCCACGCTGGGGAGCATGGCCGGTGTCATCGCCACCTGGGTGTCGGGCATCGTGCTGAGCGGATTGCTCACCGTCATCGTGGGCCGCGCCGTATTCGGATCCGGGATCACCATCGGGGCGGCCTGGCAGCGTCTGCGCGGCCGCATCTGGGCATTGCTCGGATTCACCGTCCTGGAAGGACTGGGCGCGGTGCTGCTCATCGCGGTCGTCGTCGGAATCACCCTCACCGCGGTCCTCATCCGCGACGGCGCCGCCGGCTTCCTCGTCGGCATCCCGCTCACCCTCGGGCTGGTCGTCCTCATGGTGTATCTGGGCACCATGCTGGGTTTCGTCCCGACACTCATCGTGCTGGAGCGCCTGCCGATCATCGCCGCGATCCGGCGCTCGTTCGCGTTGATCCGCAACAACTTCTGGCGGGTGTTCGGCATCCGGCTGCTGGCCACCATGGTCGCGGGCATGATCGCCGTCGCGGTCGCCGTGCCGTTCAGCATCGGCGGCCAGGTCCTCATCTTCGCCTCCGACACCTCCACCACCGCGGTGCTGGGGCTGGTACTCGTCGCCGTCGGCGGGGCCATCGGGCAGATCCTCACCGCCCCCTTCAGTGCCGGCGTCGTCGTCTTGCAGTACACCGACCGCCGCATGCGCGCCGAAGCCTTCGACCTGGTCCTGCGGACCGGCGCCGTCGCCGGTCCCGTCGCGCCCGCGGACAGCACCGACTACCTGTGGCTGACCCGCCAACCCTGACGTGTCCGGACTCGAAATCGACAGTGACGCCGCCCATGACGCGGCGCAGCGCGAGCTGAGCAAGCCGATCTATCCCAAGCCGTCACTGACCGATCAGCTGTGGGCCTGGCTCGACGATCTGATCTACCGGATATTCAGCGCGGGGTCATCGGTCCCCGGAGGCTGGATCACCATCAGCCTGTTCGCCCTGGTGGTCGTCATCGCGGCCGTCGTGGCGGTGCGGATTGCCATGCGCACCATGCGAACCCGCCGCAACGGTGAGACCGCGCTGTTCGACGGCCACGAACTCGATGCAGCCGAGCACCGCGCACTGGCCGAACGTTCTGCCGCGCAGGGTGATTGGGCATTGGCCATCCGACACCGGCTGCGTGCGGTCGCGCGCAGGCTGGAAGAGACCGCAGTGCTGACGCCGGCGCCGGGACGCACCGCAACCGAACTCGCTCGCGATGCCGCCCTGCCACTACCTGACCTCAAGGACGAATTGCGGCGCGCTGCCGAGATTTTCAACGACGTCACCTACGGCGGGCGAACCGCCACCGAGGCGGGTTACCTGGTGATCGCCGACCTCGACGATCACCTGCGCCGCGCCGTCGTCAGGCATGGCGACACCCCGAGTACCGCACCCGACGACTGGGCGCCGCTCCGATGACGACTCACAGCTCGCCGCGCGTGTCGCTCGCCCCGGTGACCCGGTGGCGTACCGCGCGCTGGATCGCCCTGGCCGTGGCCGCCGTCGTCGCGGTCGCGGCGTTGACCACCTTCCTCACCGCGCCCCGGCCGGGCGGCCTGATGGAGGCCGACTCCACCTCCCCCGACGGTGCCCACGCGCTGGTGACGTTGCTCGGCGACCACGGAGTGGAGGTGGTCGTGGCCGACGACCTGGACGCGGTGGTCCGCGCCGCCCGGCCCGACACCCTCCTCGTCGTGGCCCAGACCTACTTCCTCTATGGCGAGGATACGTTGACCACGCTGGCGGGCCTGCCCGGCGACCGCCTGGTGGTGGCCCCCACCGCCGGGACCCGAGAACGGCTGGCACCCGGGGTCCGCCGCGACGGTGCGACCCCCTTCGGCGGGCGGCCCGGATGCGACCTACCGGAGGCGATGCGCTCCGGTGCAGCCGATCTCGGCGTAAGCGATACCTTCAAGGCCGCCGATGACGTCCCGGTGACCACCTGCTACGACGGCGCCCTGGTCCGCTACACCGAAGCGGGCCGCACAGTCACCGTCGTCGGCAGCAACGATTTCATGACCAATGCGGGTCTGCTCGGGAAGGGCAATGCCGCGCTGGCCATGAATCTGGCGGGCGCCCGCGACCGGGTCATCTGGTACGCCCCCCAGCGCACCGAGGGCACCACCGAGGGCGCGCGCACCATCGCCGACTTGATCCCGGACCAGGTGTACTGGGCTGTCCTGCAGTTGTGCCTTGCCGTGGCGCTGATCGCCTGGTGGCGCGGTCGGCGACTCGGGCCTCTGGTGGCCGAGAGACTACCCGTGGTGGTGCGCGCCTCGGAGACCGTCGAGGGCCGCGCCCGGCTGTACCGGTCCCGGCGAGCCAGGGACCGGGCGGCGGCGGCGCTGCGTACCGCGACGCTGGCCCGCCTGCTGCCCCGGCTGGGCCTGGGCACGTCGGCAACCGACTCCGCCGTCACCGAGGCGGTCGCGCAGCGCGTATCGCTGGATCCGAATACCTTGGCGTACAGCCTTTTCGGGCCGTCTCCGACATCCGATACCGAATTGCATCAGCTCGCCCACCAGCTCGACGATATCGAAAGGCAGGTCGCACAGTCGTGAGTCAGCCCTCCCCCCAGGATGCCGCCCGCGACGCCCTGCTGGCATTGCGGAACGAGATCTCCAAAGCCGTCGTCGGTCAGGAGGCCGTGGTCAGTGGCCTGGTGATCGCCCTGCTCTGCCGGGGACATGTGCTGCTGGAAGGGGTACCCGGCGTGGCCAAGACGCTCCTGGTGCGCACCCTGGCGGCGGCCCTGCAACTGGAGTTCAAGCGGGTGCAGTTCACCCCCGATCTGATGCCCGGTGACGTCACGGGGTCACTGGTCTACGACGCACGCACCGCCGAGTTCGAGTTCCGGGCCGGTCCGGTGTTCACCAATCTGCTGCTGGCCGACGAGATCAACCGCACACCGCCCAAGACCCAGGCCGCGTTGCTGGAGGCGATGGAGGAGCGTCAGGTCAGCGTCGACGGCGAACCGCGGCCGCTACCCGACCCGTTCATCGTCGCAGCCACCCAGAACCCGATCGAATACGAGGGCACCTACCAGCTACCCGAGGCACAGCTGGACCGCTTCCTGCTCAAACTCAATGTGCCACTGCCACCACGAGATCAGGAGATCGCGATCCTGGAGCGTCATGCACGCGGCTTCGACCCTCGCGATCTGTCGGCGGTGCGCCCGGTCGCCGGTCCGGCCGAACTGGCTGCCGGCCGCGACGGGGTTCGCCAGGTGCTGGTGGCCGGCGAGGTGCTCGGTTACATCGTCGATATCGTCGGCGCCACCCGGCAGTCGCCGTCACTGCAGTTGGGTGTCTCCCCGCGCGGCGCAACGGCGCTGCTGGCGACGGCGCGGTCGTGGGCCTGGTTGTCCGGCCGCAACTACGTCACCCCCGACGATGTGAAGGCCATGGCCCGGCCCACGCTGAGGCACCGGATCGCCCTGCGACCCGAGGCCGAGTTGGAGGGGGCCAGCCCGGACGGTGTACTTGACGGCATCCTGGCCAGTGTGGCGGTACCCCGCTAGTGGTGCTGACCGGCCGCACCGGCCTGATCGCCGCGATCGGCGCCCTTCCGGTTCTGCTATCCCCTTGGCCCGCAGTGACTTTCGTCGTCATCGTGGTCATGCTGGCCGGTGCGGTGGCGATCGACGTGGTGCTGGCCGCAAGCACCCGGGCGGTGGAACTGCACCGGTCGGGGGATACCGCGGCGCGTCTCGGTCAGCCGGTACAGACCGAACTGGAGGTCTACAACCGTGGCGGCCGACGGCTGCGGGGCCTGATCCGCGATGCCTGGCCGCCGAGCGCGTGCGCACACCCCCGCGAGCATGCAATGGATATTCCTGCCGGACAACGTGTTCGCGTGGTCACCACCTTGGCACCGGTGCGTCGCGGCGACCAGCGCAGCGCCCACGTCACGGTGCGGTCGATGGGTCCACTCGGACTGGCCGGCCGGCAGCGCACCCACCCCACGAGTGGGACGGTCCGCATCCTGCCGCCGTTCCTGTCCCGTAAACATCTTCCGTCGCGGCTGGCGAAGCTGCGTGAACTCGACGGTATGGTGCCGGTGCTGATCCGGGGTCAGGGCACCGAATTCGACTCGCTGCGCGAATACGTCGTCGGCGACGATGTGCGCTCGATCGACTGGCGGGCCACCGCGCGGCGCGCCGATGTGGTGGTCCGGACGTGGCGTCCGGAGCGGGACCGCCGGGTGGTCATCGTGCTCGACACCGGCCGGACCTCGGCCGGGCGCATCGGCGTCGACCCCACCTCCGCCGATCCCCACGGCTGGCCCCGGCTGGACTGGTCGATGGATGCCGCACTCCTGTTGTCCGCACTCGCCTCCCGCGCCGGTGACCACGTGGATTTCCTGGCCCACGATCGCATCCTGCGGGCGGCGGTGTTCAACGCCGCACGTACCGACCTCCTCGCGAAACTGGTCGAGGCCATGGCACCGCTGGAGCCGGCATTGGTGGAATCCGATGCCACCGCAACCGTTTCCGCCGTCCAACGCCGCGTCCGGCGCCGTGCCCTGGTGGTGCTGCTCACCGACCTCAATGCCTCCGCCCTCGACGAGGGCCTGATGGCGGTGTTGCCTCAATTGGCCAACCGGCACCATGTGCTCATCGCGGCGGTGTCCGACCCCCGGGTCGACCAGTTGGCCGCCGGGCGAGCCGACGCCGCACAGGTCTACGACGCCGCGGCCGCCGAACGATCCCGCAACGATCGCCACGAGATCGCCACTCGGTTACGTCGGCACGGTGTCGATGTCATCGACACCGTGCCTGAGGAGTTGGCGCCGGCCCTGGCCGACCGATACCTGGCCATGAAGGCCACCGGTCGCCTCTAGAACGCTTGGTCGATGAAGCCGTTGGTGGTGCTGACCGGGTCCCACGGCGTTCTAACCGGTGGGCAGCACATCGGGCGCCTCGTCGGCATCGCCTGACTCGCCCGCGCGGACCGCCTTGCGCCCGAAATAGACGATGTAGGTGAGGAAGACGATCTCGGCGGCGACACCGATCCCGATGCGCAGGAAGGTCGGCAGCGGCGACGGCGTCACCAGCGCCTCGATCAGCCCGGAGATCAGCAGCACCACCACCAATCCCACGGCCACCGCCACTACGGCGCGGCCCTGCTCGGCCAGCACCTGTCCGCGCGGCCGATCTCCCGGCGCGATCACCGTCCAGCCCAGCCGCATCCCGACCGCCGCGGCCAGGAACACCGCCGTCAGCTCGAGCAGGCCATGCGGAATCAGCAGCCCCAACAACACGTCTGCCTTGCCGGCACCGAACATCAAGCCACCCGACACCCCCACGTTGAGCGCGTTCTGGAACAGCACATAGGGGATCGGTATCCCCAGCAGGATGGCGAAGCCGATGCACTGCGCGGCCACCCACGAGTTGTTCACCCACACCTGCAGGCCGAAGGACCCCGCCGGGTTCTCGCTGTAGTACGCCGCGAAGTCGTGGTTGATCAGCTGCTCGAGCTCGGCGGGCGTCCCGATCGAGGCCCGGACCTCCGGACTGCCCGCCACCCACGCGCCGATGACCACCGCAACGACGAAGAACGCCACCGCGGTGCCCAGCCACCACCGCCACGAGCGGTAGGCCACCACCGGGAAGGACACCGTCCAGAACCGAACCAGCTCGCTCCACAGCGGCGCATGCGCGCCGGTGACCACCGAGCGGGCCCGCGCCACCAGACCCGACAGCCTGCCGATCAGGACCGGATCGGCCGATGAGCTGCGCACCATCGACAGATGGGTGGACACCCGCTGATACAGGTCGACCAGCTCGTCGACCTCGGCGCCGGTCAGCGCGCGGCGTCGGGTGAGCAGAAGCTCCAAGCGGTCCCAGGACGCGCGGTGGGCCAGCACAAACGCGTCGACATCCACCCCCGCAACCCTAGTAGCGTTAACCGGCATGGTCTCGCAGCCGGAACCGTTGGTGACAGGCGACGCGGTGGTGCTCGATGTGTCGATCGCCCAACTGCCGGTGCGCGCTGCGGCGGCGCTCATCGACCTCACCGTGATGATGATCGGCTACATCCTGGGCGTCACACTGTGGGCGCTGACGCTGGGTGAGTTCGACTCGGCTCTCTCGGCGGCCGTCCTGATCCTCTTCACGGTGCTGATGCTGCTCGGCTATCCGGTGGTGTTCGAGACCGCGACCCGAGGGCGTTCACTGGGCAAGATGGCCCTGGGCCTGCGCGTGGTGTCCGATGACGGCGGTCCGGAACGATTGCGCCAGGCCATTTTCCGGGCGCTGGCCGGCGTCATCGAGATCTTCATGTTCACCGGCGCGCCGGCGGTCCTCTGCAGCATGATGTCGTCCAAGGCCAAGCGGATCGGGGATGTGTTCGCCGGCACCATGGTGATCAGCGAGCGCGCACCGAAGCTGAGTCCGCCCCCGCCGATGCCGCCCACGCTGGCCTGGTGGGCGGGCTCGCTGCAGTTGTCCGGGCTGGCTCCTGCGCAGGCGGATATGGCACGACAGTTCCTGTCCCGTGCGGCACAGCTGGACCCGCGGATGCGCGCGCAGATGGCGCACCGCATCGCCGGCGAGGTGACGGCCCGTATCGCACCCCCGCCACCGCCGGGGACGCCACCCGAACTGGTGCTGGCCGCGGTACTGGCGGAGCGACACCGCCGCGAGCTCGACCGGCTGCACGTCTCACGTCCCACCTCCGGTCCGCCCGCCTGGACACCGCCCGTGACGTCCTCACCGCCTCCTGCGACACCACCTTCCGGCAGCGGGTTCGCGGCGCCCCAGTAACAAAATGGGACAGCGATGTCCCATTTTGGATCAAAACTGCTATATTTTGATTCATGAG
The DNA here is from genome assembly GCF_025822555.1 of Mycobacterium hackensackense. Classification (NCBI taxonomy): domain Bacteria; kingdom Bacillati; phylum Actinomycetota; class Actinomycetes; order Mycobacteriales; family Mycobacteriaceae; genus Mycobacterium; species Mycobacterium hackensackense. The sequence continues at coordinate 1,494,698 of NZ_JACKUC010000030.1, read as the reverse complement.
TATGCCCAACTGGACCGATAACGCGGCCGCCAGCGGCCCGCGGGGGCGGACCCGGCGGGCCATCATCGATGCCGCCATCGCGGTGATCGCCGCCAACCCGGCCGCCACGCTCAGCGATATCGCCGAGGCCGCAGGCGTCGGGCGCAGCACCTTGCACCGGCATTTCTCAGAGCGCAGCGACCTGATGCGCGCGGTCGCCCTGCACGTGCACGAGGTGAGTACCGCGGCCATCGCCGCCGCCGACCCAGCTTGCGGGCCGGTCGATGCGGCATTGCGCCGCGTGGTGGAAAGCCAGCTCGACCTGGGCCCGATCGTGCTCTACATCTACACCGACCCGGCCCTGCTGGCCGATCCCGAACTGGCCGCCCATCTCGACACCGGGGACGAGGCCATCGCGGAGGTACTGGCCCGCGCGGCCGCCGACGGACCCGTGTATCCCCCCGGCTGGTCCCGCCGGGTGTTCTGGGCACTGCTGCTGACCGGCTATGACGCCATCAGACAGGACGGTATCCCCCGACACCAGGTCGTCGACGCGATCATGTCCAGCCTCACTCAAGGCACCATCACCTCTCGCTAAGGAAGTTCCATGTCCACCCGGCTCGATGCGGACGCATCGGCAAGCAACACGACCCCCACCACCCCCAAACGCGCCTGGATCGCGCTGGCAGTTCTCGCCCTGCCGGTATTGCTGATCGCGATCGACAACACGGTGCTGGCGTTCGCGCTACCCATGATCGCCGAGGATTTCCGGCCGGCGGCATCCACCCAGTTGTGGATCGTCGACGTGTATTCCCTTGTGCTGGCTGCACTTCTGGTCGCGATGGGCAGTCTCGGCGACCGGCTGGGCCGGCGCAAACTGCTGCTGGTCGGCGCGAGTGGCTTCATGGTGGTCTCCGCCGCTGCGGCCTTCGCGCCCAGCGCCGAGATGCTGGTGCTGGCCCGCGCTGTGCTCGGCGTGTTCGGCGCCATGCTGATGCCCTCGACACTGTCGTTGATCCGCAACATCTTCACCGAGGCCTCCGCGCGCCGACTGGCGATCGCCATCTGGGCCTCCTGTTTCACCGCGGGAACCACGCTGGGCCCCATCGTGGGTGGCGCCCTGCTGCAGCACTTCCATTGGGGTGCCGTCTTTCTGGTGGCCGTGCCCGTTCTGCTCCCGCTGGTGGTGCTGGCGCCCAAGCTCGTCCCGGAATCGCGTGACCCGAATCCGGGCCCGCTGGATCTGACCAGCGTGGCGCTGTCGTTCGTCGCCATGCTGCCGTTGGTGTGGGCCATCAAGACCGCTGCGCATGACGGCCTGTCGGCCGCCGCGGTGGGTGCGTTCGCCCTGGGCATCACCGCGGGCGTGCTGTTCGTGCGACGGCAGAACCGCAGTGCCACACCGATGCTGGACATGGAACTGTTCCGGTACGGGCCGTTCACCTCGTCGGTGTTGGCCAACTTCCTGTCCATCGTCGGCCTGATCGGGTTCATGTTCTTCACCTCGCAGCACCTGCAACTGGTGCTGGGGCTGAGTCCACTGGCCGCGGGCCTGGTGACGCTGCCGGGGGCAGTTGTCTCGATGATGGCGGGCATGGGTGTGGTGCGGGCCGCGAAGCGGTTCACGCCGCAGACGCTGATGATCGTCGGCCTGATCTTCGTGGCACTGGGCTTCACCCTGATCCTGTTGTTCCGGCATGACCTGACGGTCGCGGCGGTCATCGCGTCCTTCGTGGTGTTGGAGTTCGGCGTGGGTGTCTCCCAGACGGTGTCCAACGACACCATCGTGGCGTCGGTCCCGGCTGCCAAAGCCGGTGCCGCATCGGCGGTGTCGGAGACCGCATACGAACTGGGCGCGGTGGTCGGCGCCGCGACGCTGGGCACCATCTTCACCGCGTTCTACCGCTCCAATGTGGTGGTGCCGAGCGGATTGACTCCCGAGCAGGCCGGCGCGGCCGGCGAGAGTATCGGTGGCGCGACCTCGGTGGCCGCCGAACTGCCCGCTGGTCTGGCCGAGCGGCTACTCGATTCCGCCCGTACGGCTTTCGACTCGGGTATCGCGCCGACCGCGGCCATCGCGATCGTGCTGACGCTGACCGCGGCGGCCATTGTCAGCGTGTCATTCCGCCGGTCCACAGCAGCGCCGCTCCCAGCAGAGCGGTGACGGTGCGGGCGTGGTTCCACGCCGTCCACGGACCCAGGTAGGTTTGCCAATCCAGCCCACCGTCGAGCTTGTCGTTCAGCGGAACGTTGAACGCGATGGTGATGAGGGCAGGCAGGACGGCCAGGGCGGCACCTGCGACCAGGTACCCGCTGCCCGGCCTCCCCCACTGCATGATCGCGAGGGCTCCGAGCACCAGCGCCAGCAGCGTGGTGCCGAAGAACAACGCCAGGAAGGGCGCGTTGGCCTGGGCTTCGGCGTTGACACCGCGCATGGCGGTGGCGGCATCGGCGGCTCCGGTCCGGTCCAGCCCGGGCATCACAAAGCTGGAGAACGCGTAGAAGATGCCGCCGACGGCGGCGCTGCCGATTGTGGTGGCGGCGACGAGCAGGGCGACGGGGGTGTGTGACATATGCCCAAGTCAACGACACCAAGCCCAGACGATCTATGGCTGAAGATCTCATCTTCATACGTGATCGTCTCGATGAATCGACCTAGTTCGCCGTCGGTGGTGGTGGTTCGAAGGGCTGGTACCACCACCATTGGGCGCGTTCCCCGGTCGGTCCGGGGTAGGGCGGGACCGACGGTGGTGCGGTGGTGGGTGGGCGGGCCAAGGATCCGCCCTCGAGTCTTCGGCCGTCGCTGTCGGTGACGACCAGCCGGTCCGCGGGCCCGGTGAGGGTGAGGCCACCGCGGTGGTGCAACCGGTGGTGGAACGGGCAGAGCAGCACCAGGTTGTCGAGGTTGGTGTGCCCGCCGTCTTCCCAATGCTGGAGGTGGTGGGCGTGCAGTCCGCGGGTGGCGGCGCAGCCGGGGATCACGCAGCAGCGGTCACGGTGCTCCAGGGCGCGGCGCAGCCGGCGACCGATGGTGCGGGTGGCCCGGCCGGAGCCGATCGGTTGGCCGTGGCGTTCGAACCACACCTCGCAGGTGGCATCACAGAGCAGGTAGCGGCGTTCGCCCTCAGACAGCAGCGGGCCCAGATGCAGTGATGCGACCGGCTTGTCGATATCGAGGTGTACCACCACGGTGGTGTGCTGGCCGTGCGGGCGCCGCGCCACGTCGGAATCCCAGCCGGCCTCGACCAGGCTCATGAACGCATCCACCCGCGTCGGGAACGCTTCCTCGGTGTCGGCGGGGTGTTCGGCGATCAGCGCGTCGTGGTGGGACTGCACGGCCGCATCGAATTTCGCGGCCTCCAGCCGCGGGAGCCGGATCCGGTAGATCGTATAGGTGTCGTCGGGGCTGCTGGTCTTGGTGAACTCGCGGCGCGGCTCGGGCGCCACCTCCGGATCAGGGTGCGGTTCCATTTTGACCGCGGTACGCAACTGGGTGACCGTGGCCACCGACGCCAGCTCGGCGTAATGCTCATCGGAGCCCTCGGCCGCACGCTCGGCGATCACCCCGACCTGATCCAACGACAACCGCCCCTCACACAGGGCCTCGGTGCAACGCGGAAACTCCTCCAGCCGCCGCGCCACCGCCACCACCGTCTCGGCGTTACGCGGGGCGACCCCGGTCTTCCAGGCCACCAGAGCGGACATGGAACGCACGCCGGTCAGGCCGGCGAGCTCCTCGCGCTCCAATTCGGCCACGATCTGCACCAGGCGCCCGTCGATCGCATTGCGCTGCCCACACAACTCGGCGATCTCGTCGAACAACACCTCCAACCGCTCCCCGGCGGCCAAAGATGTTGCGGTACTGGACATGACCCCAATTCTCGCAGAGGGGTCCGACAAGTTCGGATCACCGGAAGTCGACGCAGTGCGGCCCCGCGGACGATCCCGCGGGGCCGCACGCATCACCTCTACTCGCCCGCGCTGCTCGACCCCGAGTCACCCGAGGACTTCGCGCCGGCGCCGGCCTTGGCCGACTCTGTCGAACCCGACTCCGATGCGCCGGCCGTGCCGGACGACGCATGGGTGCCGCCCGACGTGGTCCCGGTACCCGGCTCCGCCTTGACGCTATCGCGCGTCACCGACCCCTTGCCACCCTTCGCACCCTTGACGCCCTTCGCGCCCTTGACGCCCTTCGCGCCCTTGGTGCTGGTGGCGTCCTTGGTGGTCGCGTCCTTGGTGGTGGTCGATGAGTCGGTATCCGCGTCTTTCGTTGCGGTCGAACCGGATTCGGCAGTGGCGCTACCCGCGGTGCTGGCGTCAGGGGTCTTGACCGCAGTGGCCGGTTCGGCATCCTTGGTCACCGTGGCATCGGCTTCCGCGGGAGTCGCCTTGGTATCGGTCGCCGAGGCTTCCGCGGTCTCGGCGGCGGGGGCCGAAGCCGTTTCTCCACCCGCCGTTGCGGATGCGGTTTCCGTTGCTGCCGTGGCCTTTTCAGCAGTCGCAGCGGGTGCGGCACCGGTGGCATCCACTGCCAGCGTCACCGTGGTGGCGGCGGACGCGGTGGGTAGCGCCGCGGCCGTTGCCGCGGGCGCCGTGGTCGTGGGCAGGCCGGCCCGCAGCGCCTGAAGGATCGTGCTCCCGATGTACGGCAAGGTGCCGGTCGTGAACTGCTTCGCCTGCTCGACCGCGTTCTTCAGTACGTCGGCGATGCCGTGCTGCACGGCGTTGATGACGTTCACCGGGTTCAGCGTCTTGATTGAGTCCAGCACCTTCTGGGTGCTGGTGACGATCTGCTGAAGCAGCGGCGGCGTGCCACCGGCGTTGAAGCCCAGGCCGATTGTCGAGGCGACGACCCCCACCAGCATGCTCAGCCCGGCGTTGTACAGCGCCGACACCATTGCCTGACCGACCTTGAACGGCCGTTCCAGCGCCGGCTGCAGCGCCGCCCACGGGTTACCGAGCAGTGCCAGGATGGGCATCAGGCCGGCGTTGATGACGGCGTCGATGGCGCCGTTCACGTCACCGGTGGCCAGAATCTTCCCGGCCGCCTTCAGCGTCGCGGGCAGCCCCGCGCCGAGCTGACCGAGCGCCGACCCCGCGGCCTTCGCCGCTTCGAGGACCTGCCGCGCCGTGTAGAGCTGGTTGCTCACGATCTGCCGCAGAATCGGCAGCGGGTCGGCCAGCACCGTGTGGACGGTCTGATTCAGCCAGGAACCGGCATCTTCGAGTACCGGCTTGAACACGTTGATCGGGTTGTCGATCGACGACGCGGTCAGCTGCACCTGCGGCATGTGCGTCTGGGGCAGGTTGGGGTGCGCGGCGATCGGTGTCACCGCGATAACGCTGGCGCCGACGAGCGCGACGCCCGCGGTCACATAAGGGCGCATCGCCGATTGCATAGACATTCCTTCTGTCATCCCTTCATCGGATCTTTTGTTCCCCCCAGCCGAACAGAACCTACTGGCCAGTAAGTTGCCGTCCAGGCATTTGAGCAAAGTTGCAGAAGCTGTCAATTTTCACAGACTGCCACTCTGCGAATCACTGTGTTTGCTGGTGGATCCCCATACTTTTGATCGCAATGAAACTGGCAAAGGAAGTGCCCAGTAAAGTCATTAGCCTCGCGTATGACGCGGCGCCTGCCCGTCGCAGCTCAGCACGGAAAGCGAATGACCCAGGTGAGCCAGCACACATTCATAGAATGTAGTGATCTGTCGCACATCGACTCTCGTTCGATCATCTGTCCCCGATATGTCCAGGATCTCGACAATCAGCAATGAAATGTCGGCTGCGCGGGATACGTAGCCGCGGTCGACACGGTTGCGGACACGCCACGTACCGACGCTGTCCACATGTTGAGATACGGCGTATCGCGGCAGTAGGGTCCGCCGGTATGGATGCGCTCGCAGGACTGCTCGACGGAGTCCGCGCACGCGGGGCGTTCGTGCTTCGACTCTCACTGGACCCGCCGTGGTCGATGCGTATCCAGGACGACGCGCTGACACTGATCTGCCAGACCTCGGGGAACTCGGTGATCATCACCGACAGCGGCGACGAATTCCCTTTGGCCGCCGGGGATATCGCGTTGGCCAGCGGCGCCTGCCACTACCTGTTCACCTGCGCCGCCGGGGTCGCGCCGCAGCTGGTGATCCATCCGGGCCAGCGGTGCACCACCCTCGCAGGCGAGGACATGCGCTTCGCACTGACCGTGGGGGTCCGCACCTGGGGCAACAGCGCGACGGGCACGGACCGGGTCGTCATCGGCGCCTACGAGGGTCGCAGTGAAGTCAGCGCCCGGCTGCTCCGGTCCCTGCCGCCGGTGCTGGTGGTGCAGGCCGGGGAGACGGCGCCGCTCACCGAGCTGCTCATCACCGAGGCCGGATGTGAGCGCGCCGGGCAGGAGGTGTACCTCGACCGCCTGCTCGACTTGATGCTCATCGACACCCTGCGCACCTGGTTCGACGGCGACGACGTTGCCCCACCGTGGTGGCACGCCGGCGACGACGCCATCGTCGGTGCGGCCCTGCGGTTGATCCACCACAATCCGCGACATCCCTGGACGGTCGCGAATCTCGCGAACGCGGTGGGCACCTCGCGTGCCGTGCTCGCCCGCCGGTTCACAGATCTGGTTGGCGAGCCGCCCATCGCCTTCCTCACCGGCTGGCGCCTGGCGCTGGCCGCCGATCTGCTCCGGTCCGGCGACCGCACCATCGCCGCGGTGGCCGATCAGGTCGGGTACGGCACCCCGTTCGCCCTCAGCACGGCGTTCAAACGGGCCTACGGGGTGAGTCCCGCCGCCTACCGCACCGGTCAGGTGGCCGGCGCAGCACCGGCCTGACGTCGTTTGGCGACCGCACCCGCCACCGATGTCGCGGCGATCGCGATCAGTGCGCCGAGGATGAGCGCCGACGGTTCACCCGGCGCCAGCAGCCCCTGCTCGGTTCCCAGCGTGGCCGCCGCCACCGGTACCCCGAGCTGGGCCGCGGCCAGCACGCACAGTGCCAGTGGCTGCCCGAAAAGTCGCCCGACCGTGTGGGCGGCGATGGCGCCCACCCCCAATGCCACACCGAGACCGATGAATTGGGGGTGGTCGGCAAGTTCCCGTACCTGCAGCGACGCACCGAGCCACACGAAGAACAGCGGCGCGAAGAAGCCTTCGGTGATCCCGAACAGCTGGCGGGCCAACCGGCGCGGCTCCCCGATCGCCGAGATCACCAGCCCCAGAGCGAAACCCGCCAGCATGATCGACACATGCGTGGCGATCGCCAGCGCAGAAAGGCAGAACAACAGGATCAGGCTGCCCCGCAGCTCCAGTGCCAGCCGGTGGACCTCGGAGTAGTGGTGTAGCCGTTTCCGGGTACCGCTGCGTTCGACATGGCGCAACACGATGAACAGCACCGCGGCCGCCACGGCGATCGCCAGTGCGCCGAGAGCCGCACGCGGCGCCCGACTGGGGTCGATCACCAAGGGCAGCAGGACAATCGATGCGGCATCGGCGATCGCGATCTGCGCGGTGACCGCCAACACCGGAGGCCCGGTCAGTCCCAACGAGTCGATCACCGGCAGGGCGAGCGCCGCCGAGGACGACGCCAGCAGAACGGCGTAAAGGAGCGCGTGTCCGGTGCCGAAGGCCGACGCGATCATCACCCCCAGTACCGCGGCGACCGCTCCGACCGCGATCGCCCGCAGTGCCGCTTTGCCCAGCGCGCCGCGAAGTGAGGTATCGCGAACCGGCACGTGGGTGCCGACGACGAACATCACCAATGCGAAGCCGATATTGGCCAGCAGTTGAAAGGTCGGGTTGGTGGCATCCACGATGCCGAACCCGGTTCTGCCGACGACGATCCCGGCCACCAGCTCACCGACCACCACCGGCACGCGCAGCCCCGGGATGGCGGCCAGTGCCGGCCCGGCCAGCCCGATGACCGCCACCAGGGCCAGGGTGTCGAGTCCGAAACCCGTCATCTCAGGAGGTCACGCCATTCCCCGTCGCTCCGCTCGCCCCCGGAACATTCCCCGTCGCTCCGCTCGCCCCCGTGCCATTCCCCGTCGCTTCGCTCGCCCCGGCGTCCTGCCACGACACCAGCCGGCACGGGATCGGGGTGTTCTCGTCGGTGAGGTAGCTCGCGCACACCCGGTGGTACCCGTCGGCCACCTCCATCGGCACGCTCAGCGCGTACTGGCCACGGACCAACAGGATCGGTGAGAGCCGCTTACCGTCGCTGATCTTCGCCAGATCGTTGCGGACGTGGGAATTGCTCTCCGGAAGCAGAACAAGCCGCGCCGCACGCAGAATGTCTTTCGCCTTGCGCTGCACGGGTTTCGCGTTCCTCAGCGCATCCACCGTCGACGTCACCACCGCCGCTTCGGCAAGCATGCTCAGGTAGTCCGCCGCAGCGTCGTAGTCGTGCTCTTCCGGCTCATCCAGCCACTTCACACCCATCCGGACACCCTAGTCCCGATGGACTGGCAACCCGCTGGGAAATCAGGCGCTGATCCAGTTCCCGTGAAAGCCATAGGGAACTCGGCGTGGGAGGTGGATGGTCGCGACCGGGTCACCCCCGAAATCGGCGGCGTCCACGATCACCAGGTCGCTGCCGTCGCGCTCCGGGTCGTAGACGTAACCGAGGTACCAGCCGTTGCTTTCGTCGGCGTTGCCCTGGCCCGGCACGAACACCGCCTCCCCCGCTCCGCCGGTCCCGAGGTCGTGGCGCACCGTCGTCCCGCCGCTCAGGTCGTAACGCAGCCAGCTGTTCTCGCCGACCGCCACCGTGTACCGGGCGGGCAGCCCGGCGAGCCGGTCGTCGATGCGCGGGAACTCCACACCGCTGTCGTCGAGCTGACGTTCGCGCACGGCGCCGGCCGCCAGATCGATCCGCCATTCCCACAGCACACCGTCGACGTCGAAATCGCCGGCGCGCCGCCACAGTTCCGGATACCGGACTGCCTGCAACACAATCGAATCACCCTCGTCGTGGGCGTTGGCGACATGGAACACGTAGCACGGGTCGATCTCGAACCAACGGATGTCACCGAACGGGTCGCTGCGGCGCAACACCCCCAACCGGGCCCCGTAGGAGTCGCTCCAGCGGTAGGGCATATCGCGTTCGGCACCGACCGCGATATTCATGTCGAAGACGATGGGCAGGTCCAGGAAGACGATGTGCTCGGCGGTCATCGCGAAGTCGTGCATCATCGTCAGCGCCTTCACCTCGACGGGCCGGTTGACGATGAGCTCCCCATTGGCGTCGGCGCGGTGATAGGTGACGTGCGGGGCGAAGATGCTGCCGTATCCGAAGAAGTGCAGTTCCCCGGTGGTCGGGCAGATCTTGGGGTGCGCGGTCATCGCGTCGGCGAGCTTTCCGCCGAAATCGTAGGCACCGACGGTTTCCAGCTCGTTGGTGATCTCGTAGGGGAGCGAGGATTCGACCAGGGCCAGTGTCTTGCCCGCGTGGTTGACGACGTGCGTGTTCGAGGTGGCGGCGCGCAGGTTCCGGCTGCCATCGCTGTTGTACAGCGGAAAGTCCTCGACAAAACTGTCCGTGCGCACCCAGCGGTTGCGGTACCACTTGGCTGCGCCGTGTTCGACGCGGACGCCGTGGATCATCCCGTCGCCGAGGAACCAGTGCGCCGATTCCTGGCGCGGATTGGGCCCGTTGCGCAGATACCAACCGTCCAGTTCGGGCGGGATGGCGCCGTCGACGGGCAGATCGTATTCGGTGAGTTCGTCGGCGACGGGCGCATAGTTCCCCCGGCGGAAGAAGTCACCCGTGGTGGGCAGTCCCGTGGAAAGTGAGGGCTGAGTCATGCAGTTCACCCTGACATTCCACTAATGACATGTCAATAGTGGAATGTAGGATCCGCTCATGAGTTTACGAATCGCCGCACTGGGCCTGCTCGCCCAACACCCCGGCAGTGGATACGACCTGATGAAGCGATTCGAGAAGTCGATGGCCAACGTGTGGCCGGCCACCCAGAGCCAGCTCTACGGGGAGCTCAACAAGCTGGCGGCAACCGGCCTCATCGAGGTCGCCGCCACCGGTCCGCGCGGACGAAAGGTGTACCGCACCACCGATTCCGGGCGCGACGAGCTGCTGCGCTGGCTGATCAGCCCGCAGGATGACCCGCCCTATCGCAGCCCCGGGCAGCTGCGCATCTTCCTCCTCGGCGAACTGCCGCGGGCGGGCGCCGCCGGGCACGTGCAGGCACTGGCCGACCACGCCCGCGCAGAAATCGACCGGCTGGAGACGCTGCGCGCACAGCTGCACTGGGACGACTCCGACGAATCGTTCTACGGGTACGCCGCCCTCGAGCAGGGACTGCGCCATCACGCCATGCAGGTCGAGTGGGCGGAGTGGCTGGTCAAAGCCATAAACGAGCGATCTTGATATTTCATGGTTGCATCGCGATAGTTTCCGATATATCGTCGACGCATCGGAAGCGCACACCGTGCTTCCCGTCGAAATGAGAGACACCAGACATGAACACCCCATTCACACCTCCCCATCAACCCTTCGGATTCGGCCCCGGCTTCGGCCCTGGCGGCTTCGGCCCCGGTGACCGGCGTGCGCTACACGAGCAGCGCCGTCAGGCCCGGCGAGAATTCCGTGAGAATCTGCGCGAACACGGCGCTGGACCGCAGGGCCCGTTCGGCCCCGGCGGCTTCGGTCCCGGCGGTTTCGGCCCCGGGTTCGGACCCGGTTTCGGCCGCGGCGGTTTCGGACCGGGCTTCGGACCGGGCGGTCCCCGTGGTCGCGGCCGCGGTGGTCGTGGCGGACGCGGCGGCAGTCGCGGTAAGCGCGGCGACGTGCGTGCCGCGATCCTGACACTGCTCGCCGAACGACCCATGCACGGCTACGAGATGACCCAGGAGATCGCCACCCGCAGCAACGATCTGTGGAAGCCCAGCCCCGGCTCGGTCTACCCCACGCTTCAGCTGCTGGTCGACGAGGGCCTGATCGTCCCCACCGAAAGCGAAGGCAGCAAGAAGACTTTCGAGCTGACCGACGAGGGCCGCGCCGCGGCCGAGAAGGTCGAGACCGCGCCGTGGGACGCCATCACCGAAGATGCCGATCCCAACGCCGTCAACCTGCGCGCCGCACTCGGACAGCTGTTCGGTGCCGTCGCCCAGGCGGTGCACACCACCGGCGATGAGCAGCAGCAGCGCATCCTCGAGATCGTCAACAACGCCCGCCGCGAGGTCTACCAAATCCTCGGCGAAGAGTGACCCCGGCGGTGGGTCTGCATAGCCTGGGGGTATGCAGACCCACCCGCTCGGTCCGTTCGACGTCGCCCGCATCGGGTTCGGAGCAATGCAATTGCCCGGACCCGGTGTCTTCGGGCCGCCCCGGGATCGTGATCAGGCGCTCGCCGTCCTTGATCGCGCCGTCGCCTTGGGCGCCAACCACATCGACACCTCCCAGTACTACGGCCCCGACGTGGCCAATGAACTCATCCGGGAAGCACTGCATCCCTACCCTGCCGACCTTGCCCTGGTGAGCAAGGTCGGCGCCCGCCGCGACGCACAAGGCGGCTGGTTGCCGTTCGACCGGCCCGACGAACTCCGCCAGGGCATCGAGGACAACCTGCGTGCCCTCGACATCGACCGGCTGGCCGCGGTGAACCTGCGGATCATGCCGCCCCGCGAGGCCCCCGATGAGATCGCGCCGTTGGATCCCGAGCTTTTCAACGCGCAGCTCGACGCGATGATCACCGCGCGCGACGAGGGCCTGATATCGGGAATCGGACTGTCCAACATCGGGGCCGACCACCTGTCGTTCGCCTTGGAACGCACCGAGATCGCCTGTGTGCAGAATGCTTTCAACCTTCTGGACCGGTCCGCTGCGCCCGTGCTCGAGCTCTGCGCCGGACACGGTATCGCGTTCGTGCCCTTCTTCCCGCTGGGTTCGGGATTCCTCCCGGGCAACCCCGTGCTGAACAACGACACCGTCACCCGCGCTGCCGCCGATCTGGGTCGCACCCCGGCGCAGGTCGTGCTGGCGTGGACGCTGACGGTGTCCCCGCACGTGCTGCTGATCCCGGGCACCTCATCGGTGGCCCACCTTGAGCAGAACCTGGCAGTCGGCGAGATCGAGTTGCCCGCCGACGTCAAAAGCCGCCTCGATAGCATCCTGGATGAGCGCAGCGACGGGATGGGTGACTGAACCAGCAATGAACATCGACAATCTCACCGACTATGCGATCCCCGTCATCGTCGCCATCCTCACCGGACTCGGCGCTGTACTCGGTGTGAGCTTCCGCGATGCCGACGCCACCGAACGCCGGCGCGGCATGTGGCTCTACATGCTGGTCCTGCTGACCGCGATCGCCACCTCCGCGGCGATCAACTCGGCCTCCGGTTTCGGCCGGCCACTGGCAGCCACCGTGATGGCCATCGTCGCGTCGGCCGTCGCGATCGGCGCCCACCTGCTGTGGCGCCGGATCGTCTTCGACGCGCCCCAGCGCAATGTGCACATCGCGCTCGCCGCGGTGGTCTTGGCCGTCGTCGTGATCGTCTCTTCGGTGACCTACAGCTACATCTCGGGCAAGGCCTGCCGGCAGGCCCAGGGACTGATCACCACCGGGATGGCGCAGTCGGCGTTCGTGCTGCCCTCGTTCGCCAACCAGGGCCCGACGTCGGGCGACTTCCAGAAGTGGTCCCGCGATCTGCATGACGCAGCGGCCCAGGTCACCGAAAAGGGCGAGGTCGCCGACCGGTCCAAGGATCTGGCCGACCTCGCCGACCAGATCACCGCCACGGTGCAGATCGGCGATACCGGCACGCATGCGCTGCTCGGCGCACGGTTCTACGACACGCTGCGGGTGCTGCTGCGAAAGTGCCAGAACATCTAGGCATTTCGGCCGGATACGACATGGTGATCCGGTCCACGGTGCGGATCTCGGCGGGCCTTGTTACATGATGGACCACATGCCGGGGCAGATCTCAGATATCGATCGGATGCCGCGCGGCGGCCCGGACGCCTCCTGTGTGGACCGACTACTGGAAACCGACCGGCCCGAATACCTCGATCGCGAGGACGTCGATCCGGCCGTCAAGCGCAGCGTGATCGCCGCGCTGGACTGGACCGGGCGGGTTTTCGGCAACCACGACCAATTCGCCCGGATCGTCCTGGACGAGGTGGCCGACGTGCCGGACCCCAGGATCCTGGAACTCGGCGCCGGGCACGGCGCACTCTCGGCGACCCTGCTCGCCCAGCACCCCACCGCACGGCTGACCGTCACCGATATCGCACCGGAATCGGTGGCCGCGATGACCGCGGGAGATCTCGGCCGTCACCCCCGTGCCCTGGTGCGCACGATGGACGCCACCGCGATCGACGCCGCCGACGGCGAATTCGCCCTGGCGGTCTTCGCGCTGTCGTTCCACCATCTGCCGCCCGCGCTCGCGGCGAAGGTACTCGCCGAGGGCACCCGGGTCGCCGACAAGCTGCTCATCATCGACCTGCCGCGGCCGCCGTCGGCCCTGCATCTGCTGCGGCTGGCGACGATGCTGCCGCTGGCGCCCTTCATCCCGTTCGTTCACGACGGCGTGATCAGCTCACTGCGCTGCTACAGCCCGTCGGCCATGCGTGCCCTGGCGGCGCACGCCGGCGTGGACGTGGACGTGCGCACCGGCCTGATGAGTCCGCAGATAACGGTGGCCACCCGGCGATAGCCCCGTAGGCTCGGCCCATGGGTGACGATGTCACGCAGACCGACTTCAGCAGAGCTGAACGCCGCGAGTACCGGCGCAAGGTGCAACTGTGCCTCGATGTCTTCGAAACCATGCTGTCGCAGTCGAGCTTCGAGTTCGACAGGCCGCTGACGGGTATGGAGATCGAGTGCAATCTGGTCGACGGCGCATATCAGCCGGCACTGCGCAACGCCGAGGTGCTCGAAGCCATCGCCGATCCGGCCTATCAAACCGAATTGGGCGCTTACAACATCGAATTCAACGTCCCACCGCGTCCGCTTCCCGGCCGCGCCGCCCTGGACCTGGAAGACGAAGTGCGGGCCAGCCTGAACGCGGCCGAGAGCAGGGCCGCCGAGCATGGTGCGCATATCGTGATGATCGGCATCCTGCCGACCTTGATGCCCGAACACCTGACCGCGGACTGGATGAGTCCCTCGACGCGCTATCAGGCCCTCAACGATTCGATCTTCACCGCCAGGGGTGAGGATATCGACATCGACATCGCCGGGCCGGAACGGCTGGCGGTGCAGTCGGCCGATATCGCACCCGAATCAGCCTGCACCAGTGTGCAATTACATCTCCAGGTGTCTCCCGCCGATTTCGCCAAGAACTGGAACGCCGCCCAGGTGCTGGCCGGTCCGCAGCTGGCACTCGGCGCCAACTCGCCGTACTTCTTCGGGCACGAACTGTGGGCCGAGACCCGGATCGAGCTGTTCACCCAGGCCACCGACACCCGCGCCGACGAACTCAAGACCCAGGGCGTGCGGCCACGGGTGTGGTTCGGCGAACGCTGGATCACCTCGATCTTCGATCTCTTCGAGGAGAACGTCCGCTACTTCCCGTCGCTGCTGCCCGAATTGTCCGACGAGGATCCGGCGGCCGAACTGGCGGCCGGGCGCTCCCCGCAACTGGCCGAGCTGCGGCTGCACAACGGCACCATCTACCGGTGGAACCGCCCGGTCTACGATGTCGTCGGGGAAGGCGCTGCCGGCCGGCCACATCTGCGGGTGGAGAACCGCGTCCTCCCGGCCGGCCCGACCGTGGTCGACATGCTGGCCAACTCGGCGTTCTACTACGGCCTGCTGCGCACCCTCTCGGAGGAGGACCGCCCCCTCTGGACCAAGATGAGTTTCGCTGCGGCACAACATAATTTCACCGCGGCGGCGCGGCGCGGTATGGAGGCCAGGCTGTACTGGCCGGGCCTGGGCGAGGTGACACCCGACGAGTTGGTGCTGCGCGAGTTGCTCCCCCTGGCCGACGAGGGGTTGCGCCGGTGGAGTGTGGCCGCCGAGGTGCGCGACCGATATCTCGGTGTCATCGAGGGCCGAGCAAAGACCGGGCGCAACGGGGCCGCATGGCAGACCGCCACCGTGCACGCCTTGCAGGAGCGCGGACTGGCCCGCCCGCAGGCGCTGGCCGAGATGCTGCGACTGTACTGCGAGGGTATGCACAGCAACGCCCCCGTGCACACGTGGGAGACACCGCAATCCTGACGCGGCGTACGTTGGATGTCATGGCATCTGAGGTCTTGGACTGGGACGGCGCATACCGGCAGGACGGCACCTTCGAGGGTCCGCCGCCATGGAATATCGGCGAGCCGCAGCCCGAACTCGCCGCCCTCATCGCCGCCGGCAAGGTCCGCAGTGACGTGCTCGACGCGGGCTGTGGACACGCTGAATTGTCCCTGTCGCTGGCGGCGCAGGGTTACACCACCGTCGGCCTGGATATTTCGCCCACCGCCATCGCCGCGGCGAATCGTGCAGCCCAGGAACGCAATCTGAGTACCGCCGCGTTCGCTCAGGCCGACATCACGTCGTTCACCGGGTACGACGGCCGGTTCAACACCGTCATCGACTCGACGCTGTTCCATTCGCTACCGGTCGAAGGGCGCGACGGCTATCTGCAGGCGGTCCATCGCGCGTCGGCCCCGGGTGCGTCGTACTTCGTGCTGGTGTTCGCCAAGGGCGCGTTCCCGGCCGAGTTGGAGCAGAAGCCACATGAGGTCACCGAGGACGAACTCCGGGCCGCGGTGTCGAAGTACTGGACGGTCGACGAGATCCGCCCGGCGTTCATCCACGCCAACACCATCGCGATGCCCGACGCACCGTTCGACATGCCACCGCACGCCACCGACGAGAAGGGCCGGGTGAAGTTCCCGGCGTTCCTGCTCACCGCACACAAATAGCGCTCAGAGTCCGCCGCGGGCGACCAGTTGTGCGGCGATGACGTTGCGTTGGATCTCGTTGGTGCCTTCCCCGACGATCATCAACGGGGCGTCCCGGAAGTAGCGTTCCACGTCGTACTCGGTGGAATACCCGTACCCACCATGAATACGCACCGCGTTCAACGCGATCTCCATCGCGACCTCGGAAGCGAACAGTTTGGCCATCCCGGCCTCCATATCGCAGCGCTGCCCACTGTCATACATGCGCGCGGCATACCAGGTCAGCTGCCGCGCCGCGGTCAACTTGGTGGCCATATCGGCCAGATAATTACCGATCGACTGATGCTTCCAGATCGGCTGACCGAAACTCTCCCGCGCCTGGGCATAAGCCAACGAATCCTCCAACGCCGCCGTGGCCACCCCCAACGCCCGCGAGGCCACCTGGATCCGCCCGGTCTCCAACCCCTTCATCATCTGCGCAAAACCCCGACCCGGCTGCGCCCCCAAAATCGCCGATGAGCTGATCCGATACCCGTCGAAAGCCAACTCGCACGACTCCACCCCCTTGTACCCCAACTTGGGCAGATCCCGCGACACCGTCAACCCCGGCCCATGCTCGACCAACACAATCGACATCCCCCGATGCTTCGGCTGCGCCGAGGGATCGGTCTTACACAACAACGCGATCAGATCCGAGCGCCGCGCATTCGAAATCCAGGTCTTGGCCCCGCTGATCACCAGATCATCGCCATCAGCGCGCGCCACCGTGGTCATGGCCTGCAGATCCGAACCCCCGCCCGGCTCGGTCAACGCCATTCGAAATCCAGGTCTTGGCCCCGCTGATCACCAGATCATCGCCATCAGCGCGCGCCACCGTGGTCATGGCCTGCAGATCCGAACCCCCGCCCGGCTCGGTCAACGCCATCGTCGCCCGGCACTGTCCGCTCGCCATCACCGGCAGATACCGCTGCTTCTGTTCCTCGGTACCGAACAACACCAGCAGCTTGGCCACCACGGTGTGCCCGCCCATCGCCCCGGCCAGACTCATCCACCCCCGCGCCAACTCCTGGGTCACCTGCGCATAACACGGCATCGACACCGGACTGCCCCCATAGGCCTCCGGCACCGCCAACCCGAAAATCCCGATCTGCTTCATCTGCTCGATCCACCGCTCGGGATAGGCATTCGCGTGCTCCACCTCCAGCACCGACGGCTTGACCTCACGATCGATGAAAGCCCGCACCGTCTGGACCAGAAACGCCTCTTCATCACTGAGCTGATTGGGTGCGGTCACGCGCTCACCCTAGCTACAGGCCACCAGCGCTTCGGTGAACTGTTCCAACTCGGCTTCGGTGACATCGACGTGCGGTGACACCCGCAGCACGGGTCGCATCAGTTCGTAAGGGGCGCGCACCAGTTCGCATGCGGTGGTCACGATGCGGTGTTCGGCGATCAGCCGGGACCGCACCCGCGCCGGGAGGGCGTCACCGGTGGGTTCCAGCGTGGTCAGTGCCGTGGGTTCGTCGGCGGGTTCGATGACGCGCCAGCCCGGTACGGCGGACAGCGCGGTCCGTGTCCAGCGCCCCACTTCGGCGAGCCGCGTCCGTATCGCGGACGGTCCGGCGGCCAGGTGCTCCCCGACGGCGAGCGAATAGCCGACCCGGGCGGCGATATTGGCCTCACCGCTTTCCAGCGGTGGTAGCCGCGGGGCGAGCCCGCCGGCGAAGTGCGGCGCGATGGCCAGCACACCGACACCGCGCGGGCCGGCCAGCCACTTGCGTGACGAGGAGTACAGCACATCCGCTCCCACCGCGCAGTCGAGGTGGCCGAGGGCCTGCGCCGCGTCGATCACCAGCGGCAGCCCCAGGTCCCGGCACACCGGCGCCAGTTCGGCCAGCGGCTGCGCGACACCGCGGTGGCTGCCCAGCGCGGTCAGGTGAACCAACGCGGGCGGATCGGCGCGCAGTACCGCTTCGGCCTCATCCACCAGCAGGCGGCCCAGTGGGTCGACGGGCAGCGGACGCACCTGAAAGTCGTTGGCCGCCATGATCGCCAGGTTGGGCCCGTACTCACCCGGCGGGCATGCCAAGGTGCGCGGGCCGGCCCAGCTGCTCAGCAGCAGATCCAGGGCATGATTGGAACCCGTCGTGAACACCACGTCGGCGTCCGGGATCCCGGCGAGCACCCGCACCGCTTCCCGGCCTGCGTCCAGGACCGGGGTGGCGGCCTCGGCGGCGACATAGCCACCCACCTCGGCCTCATGGCGGGCATGCGTGGCCGCGGCGTCGATCACGGTGTTGCTCTGCCGCGAGCAGGCGGCGCTGTCCAGGTGCAGACCCGCGGTGGCGACCCGGGCGGCCCGCCACTGCTCGGCGAGTGTCATTTGACGGCCAGCGAGAGTCCGAAGTCACCGGCCGGGTCGGTCCACCAGTGGGTGCGGCGCAGCCCGGCCGCCTCCAGTTCGGCGGCCACGCCCTCGGACCGGAACTTGCAGGACACCTCGGTCAGCATCTCCTCACCCGCCGCGAAGTGCACGGTCAGGCCCAGGGCCTCGATGTGTACACGTTGGGCGGGAACGGATCTCAACCACATCTCGATACGTTCCAGTTCGCCGTTCCACTTGGCGACATGTTCGAAGGCGTCGAGGTCGAAGTCGGCGTCCAGCTCCCGGTTGACCACGGCCAGCACATTGCGGTTGAAGGCGGCGGTGACGCCCGCGCTGTCATCGTAGGCCCGCACCAGGCGGTCGGTGTCCTTGACCAGATCCGTGCCGAGCAGCAAGGCATCGCCCGGGCGCAGCGTATCCGCCAGCGCGGCAAGGAACTGGGCGCGCGGCGCGGCGTTGAAATTACCGATGGTGGAACCGAGGAAGATCATCAGCCGGCGGCCCACCCACGGGATCTCACCGAGATCCCGTTCGAAATCGCCACACACGGTGTCGATCTCGACGCCGGGGTATTCGGAGCGAAGGGCGACGGCGGCATCGTGGAGCACGCTGGGGTCGACGTCGAACGGGATGAACCTGCGCAGCGCGCCGCTGTCACGCCAGGCATCGAGCAGTAACCGGGTCTTCTCCGAGGTGCCGCTGCCCAGCTCCACCAGGGTGTCCGCCCCGGAGGCGGCGGCGATCTCGGTGGCGCGGTCCCGCAGGATCGACGCCTCGGTGCGGGTCGGGTAGTACTCCGGCAACCGGGTGATGCGGTCGAAGAGATCACTGCCCTTGGCATCGTAGAACCATTTGGGCGGCAATGTCTTCGGAGTCTGCTGCAGGCCGTCGAACACATCGCGTCGCAGCGATTTGGCCAGATCCGTGCGCAAGCCGGTGGTCATGCCGATCCTTCCAGAGGGGTGAGGGTGATCTCCCCGGGCACCACCGCCACGAGGTGGCGGTCGGGAATGTCGCGCCAGGCCGGGTCATCATCGTAGGGTTCGCTGGCCAGCACCACACCGTCGGCGCGTTCCAGGATCGACAAGGTGTCGCCCCAGGTGGTGGCCAGCAGCCGGGTGCCGTTACCGGCCAGAATGTTCAGTCGCGCACCGGGATCGGCGGCGCCCACCGCGGCGACGGTATCGCCGAGCGCGTCGAGCCCGCGCTCGAAGATGTGCGCGGCCAGCACGGCACTGTCGACAGTGGATTCGGCATCTCGGGACGGTGGCAACACCGTGCGGTCGACGACGCCGTTGTGCGACAACAGCCAGGTGCCGTCGGTGAACGGGGCCGACGCCGACGGTTCGATGGGCATCCCGATGGTGGCCGACCGCACAGCAGCCACCACGCAGCCGCTGCGCAGCGCCGGCGCCACCGAGGCGAAGGAAGCGTCACCCCACAGCGGTTTGTCGCTGCGCCAGCGGTGTACGCCCTGCGCAGAGAAGAATCCCACTCCCCAGCCGTCGGCGTTCACCAGGCCGTGTTTCTGCCGTCGTGGCGAATACGACTGCACCACAAGACCTTCTGGAGGTTCCAGCACCAGCGACGATACCGACACCGGAGCGCCCAGCCACCCGAGATGCCTACACATCCCACGCCAACCGGACACCCGAGAAGATCTGCCGCCGGATCGGATGGTCCCAGTTCCGGAAGCTGGGCCGCACGATGGAGGCGGCCACCGCCCACGAGCCGCCGCGCAGCACCCGGTAGTCGCCGGTCCCGGAGCCTTCGAAGAACGGTTCGCTGTACCGGTCGTAGATCATCGGCCGGAACCCCGGCCAGGGCCGCAGCGCCGAGGTGGTCCACTCCCACACGTCGCCCAGCATCTGTTCGGCCCCGTACGCGGACGCACCAGCCGGATAGGCGCCCACCGGGGCCGGGCGCATGGCCTCGCCGCCGAGGTTGACCAGCTCCGGTGTCGGTGGTGCACTGCCCCAAGGGAATCTGCGCCGCTCCCGGAGTGCGGGATCCCATGCGCAGGCCTTCTCCCATTCGATCTCGGTCGGCAACCGGGCTCCCGCCCACGCGGCGTACGCCTGCGCCTCGAAGAAGGTGACGTGCTGCACGGGCTCGTCGGCCGGGATCTCCTCGACATGCCCGAACCTGGTGCGGGTGCCCGCCAGGGCTCCGTCGTTCCAGAACTGCGGTGCCACCAGACCCGCCTGTTCCCGGTGCTCCCACCCGCGCGCCGACCACCAGCGCGGTTCGCGGTAGCCGCCGTCCTCGATGAATCCGCGCCACTCCGCGTTGGTGACCGGGACCCGGCCGATCCGGAAGGCGTCGACGTGCACCGTGTGGGCGGGTCGTTCGTTGTCCAGCGAGTACGGCTCGTCGGACGCGTTGACGCCCAGCGTGAACGGCCCCGCCGGCACCGGCACGGCCGTACCCGCGACACCGGGCCGGCCGGCGGGCAGGGAGACGCCGGTACCGAGAATGGGTGCGCCGGAGCGCAGGTTCAGCGCCTGCAGCATCGTCTCGTCGTGCTGGTTCTCGTGCGAGATCACCAAACCGAACCGGAACAGCTCGTCCTCGGTGCGCGCCGCTCCCAGGGCATCGAGGGCGCGATCACGCACGGTGCGGCAATACACCCGGGCATCCGTCGGCGGCAGCAGCGGCAGCTCGACCCGACTGGCGCGGGAATGCACGAACGCGTCGTAGAGCCGTTCGACATCCGGTGCCAGCATGCCCGGCCTGTCCGGGTTGCCGTCACGCAGCAGCCAGAGTTCCTCCTGCTGCCCGATATGGGCCAGATCCCACACCAGTGGGCTCATCAACGGGTCGTACTGGCGGTGCAGTTCGGCATCGTCGAAATCGACCAGCGCCAAGGTACGTTCCCTGGCCCGGATGAGTTCGCGGGCCAGCACCTCTGGTGACGTCACGACCCACCCTTCGCCAATTGTCCGAGTACGGAAGGAATCCCGTCCGCGAGCACCCGATCGGAAAAGTCGTCGGCCGGGCTGCGGCCGGCCGACGCGTTGCGCAGCAGGAGGTCCATCGGCTCGGCCAGCTCGGCGGGCGCACGTTCGGCGGCGGCGGTCACGCACCGCACCGCCGCGTCCTTCAACCGCGGATCGCCCAGCCCCACTCTGGCCGCCAGATCCCATTCGGCGGCAACAGGTTCGGTCGCCTCGGCCGCGATCTGCGCGGCGGCGGGGTCATCCATCAACGTGACCAGGGTGAACACCACAGCCGGCCACACATGGTCGGGCATGCTGTCCAGATAGCGGATCTCCAGCCACTGCCGCGGACGCACCGGCGGGAAGAGCGTCGTCAGGTGGTAGTCGAGATCTTCGTCGGTGGGCAGCCGGCCGCCGAGGGCCGCGCGGCCGTCGGCCCAGTCTGCGAACGTCACCCAGTCCGCCACCGCCTCGGTATGGGCGTCGGCGTCGGTCGCGCGCACCAACATCACCGGCGCCCGCAGTGCGTAGCGCGCCCAGTCCACCCTGGGGTCGTCGCTGTTCTGGCCGAGCACCGGCCCGCAGCGCGCGGCGTCGATCTGCCCCCAAACCCGCTGCCTGGTGCTGCGCCAGCCGGTGAACTGGCCACCGAGCAACGGGGAGTTGGCCGACAGGGCGATCATCGTCGGTCCCAAGGCGTGCGCCAGCCGCACCCGATCAGCCCAGCCCTCGCGCGGGCCGGCTTCGATGTTCACCTGCATCGACGCCGTCGACGTCATCATCGCCGCGCCGGCGGTACCCGACCGGGCGAAGAAGGACTCCATGGCGCGGTACCGGGGGCCGGGGTGGATTCGCTCGGCCGGGCGCAGCGGGTCGGTGCCCAGCAGCACCAGACCCAGTCCACGGGCGGCGAACGCCGTGCTCAGCGCCGTGCGATCGGCACCGATCGTCGCGATCGCGGCGGACGCCCCCTGTGCGGGTGGGCCGGAGAGTTCGACGGCCCCTCCCGGCTCGACGGTGATGGCGCTACCGCCGGGCAGCGTGGGCACCGAGGCGATGGCATCGGCGAGCTCGGCCCAGCCCGGCCTGCGGGACGGGTCCTCGGTGTCGTAACAGTGGGCTTCGAGCTCCAGCCCGACCGCGCCGACGGGACCGTCGCGCAGACAGCCCTCGGCGATACGCGCAGCCATGGCCCCGGAGGCGCAATCGACATCCCACGCGGCGGTGGTCATGCGTGCCATTCCTTCCCCCGGGGGTCTGGACGCTGAGGGGCGTTCTCTCTGACTACCCTTTATCTTCCAGAAGGGTCCGACATATTCCCAAGGCTTTTGCTCACAGCTACTGCCCCAGGGAGTTCTGCATGGCACCGGCGAGCACGTTGACCGCAGGTCCGCCGTTCCCAGATTGACAGACCTTGGCTTGCAGCAAAACATTTTCGCGCAGCCGGGTCTGGGTGAAGCAACGCCGGTCGGTCCCGGCTTCCTGCTTGATCCACACCGCGTCGGCGGGCATGGCGGGACCGCCGGTGAAGGTCCACACCTGCGTGACGAAGTCGTCCAGGTGCATCGCCGTCGTCTGCCCGGCGCAGCCGACGGTGCGGTCGGTGATCCGGTGGAAGGCCCGGGTGGCCGCATCGTCGGTGGCGAACACGCCCACCGCCTGCTTGATCAGGTGCGTGGTGTCGGTGGCCGAGGTCTGCGCCAGGGCGCTGTTGAACGAGGCGAGGTCGGGGTCGTCGTAGACCTCGGGCAAGCCGATATCGGCCCAGTTGTTGCAGACCGGGTTGTCGACGGAGAAGGTCTGGGTCGGGTCGGTGGACGCGGTCCCCCACGCCAGCGGTGCGCCGACGATATTGGCCACCGACCCCTTCGGCAGCACCGCGTAGTTCACCACCCCGGGATCGGACGGTTTGGCCCAGGCGGTTGCGGTCGGCGCGACCGCCAGACACATACCTGCCACGACTGCTGTCAGGCGCATGGCATCGATCATGCCAGGACCTGTGTCGCGGTCAGAAAAGCGTCTGGGTGCAATAGGTCCGGGCCGGGGCGGGATACGGCCACGCGTAGGAAC
Source organism: Mycobacterium hackensackense (assembly GCF_025822555.1). Classification (NCBI taxonomy): domain Bacteria; kingdom Bacillati; phylum Actinomycetota; class Actinomycetes; order Mycobacteriales; family Mycobacteriaceae; genus Mycobacterium; species Mycobacterium hackensackense. The sequence continues at coordinate 1,471,470 of NZ_JACKUC010000030.1, read as the reverse complement.
CGGCGACGGCGGGGCATGCGGACTGATCACGCACGTCGAGCCGCTGGGTGATCTGGACGATCAGCTCCGAGCCCCGTTCGGCGCAATCGGCCTTCTGCACCACACCGATCGGCATCTCCATCGTGTAGCAGTGCTGCGCCACGAGATTGGGCACCAGACAGAGTCGCGCCGTGCCCGGCTCCGCCAATTGGGTGGACAGGTGCTGATATTCGTTGCTCGGGCAGTTGCCGTTCGCGTCCGCGGTGGCACCGACGGTGTAACTCGGATCGGCCGTGCACGCGGACTTGGCGGCGCGGGCGGGCGCTTCCGGAGTCGCAGAGGGGATCTGCACACAGTCGCCCACGGTGAAGATCGTCGACGTCGCCACATCGGCGGACTGGGCCCGCAATCCACACGAGGACAGAATGGCCGCCAATACCACAACACCGACCATCAGCACGGTAGGCGACGGTCGGCGTGTCATGGTTAGCGAGACTCTCACGAGTCACCCGCTGCTGCCAAGAGGTCACGGGGATTCTCAGACCCCCGTGACCTTCCTCTTAATGTCTCTAGGGCCGATTAACGTCTCTAAGGCCGATTGACGTCTCTAAGGCCGCGGCATGACGTTCGGGCCACCCGGCCCGGCCGGACCCTGCTGCCCACCGGGGCCACCCGGTCCACCGGGGCCACCCGGGAAGCCGTCGCGGTCACCGGGACCGCCCGGGAAGAACATATGCGGCGGGCCCATCGGTGGCCCCTCCCGGTGGAACATGCCCGACTCGCGATGCGGGCCGCCGCGGTGTCCGCCGTCGGAGTTCTTGCCCAGGTAGAACCCGGAGAAGAACACCACCGCGACGATGAAGGTGGCGCCCGCGGCGATCCCCACCCAGGCGACGGCCTGGAACAGTTTGTTCGGACGCTTGGGCTCCACGACCACCGGCTGCGGGGCGGGGGTTACCGTGGCCACTGGGGCCACCGGGGTGGTGGGTGTCTCGGCTTCATCGCTCATGCTTCCCATGATGCCGACGCGGGGCAATGTGCCGGTTAGATGGGCAATATGAATCAGCTGTGAGACGTGGCCACGCCCTCGGCGGGCGGCACTTCCACGAGCAGCGACATCCCGTGGTGGACCGACATCTCGACGGCGAAACTGTGCAGATCGTCGACATGGCCGATCACCTTGCCGCTGAACATGTCCGACACCGCCGCACCGGGGGGCAGGTACTCGGAGCGAACGGTGCCCGCGATGTCCTCGTTGGCGAAGTTCAGCACCGTCAGCTGCATCTGGTTCGGGTCGTCGAGCTGGTGGACCATGACCAGCATGCCGTGGTGGGAGACGTCGGGGATGTCGATCTGGCGGCTGGTCGCCACCCCGAAATGCGTCCGGACCCGCAGGATGGCCTGGAGCTGACGGAGAAAACTGGTGTCGTCGGCGAGCTGTTCCGGTATGGATCCGTACAGGCTGGTACCACGCGGCATGCCGGCACCCGAGTGACTGGCCTCGGGGTTGACGCCCATCAGATCGTGCGCGGCACGGTGGATCCAGCGGGTGTCTCCCCCACGCAGGAGCTCGCGGATCTCCGCGGCCGGTAGCGTCAGCATCCCGCAGAGGTCCCAGCCGGACAGGGCGAACACCCCCGGCTGCAGCGCGTTGAACATGGCCAGCAGCAGATGTGCCCGCCGGATGCGGTCGAGCGAGACCCCGGCGTCGTCGATCTGCGCGAGATCGGTGATACCGAGGGTCGCGGCGATGACCGTGGCGGTGGTGCAGGCGATGCCGTTGGTGGTGAAGACCAGGTTGTACGGCGCGTGCGGGCCGGTGAGTGCATCGGTCAGATCGGTGCGGATGGTCTGCCCGAGTTCTTCGCCGGTGACCTCGTGACCCTTGTAGGTGTAGACATCGTCGCGGTGCCCGGCGGACCAGTGCACCAGCTCATAGGTCAGCTCGTCGTGGTTCTGCAGGGCGTGTACCAGCGAGGCCGGATCGACCTCCGTCTCCAGCGTGGTGCGCAGGGTGAGGCGCAGGAACTCGGTATCCCCCGTGGCCAGCGCATGCTGGTAGGCGGGCCGGTTGATGAAGTCGTAGGACAGATCGGGTCCGGCGATGCTGTTGTCCCGGATGTCGTCGATGGTCAGGTTCAGCTCCTGGAAGGTGAACCCCCCGAGCTTGCGCACCATGCTTCCGATGAACTGGTTCGCCGCCTGTGACAGCGGGTGGCCTTCCGACCAGCCGACGTCATCCTCGGCCGATTTCTCCGCGCCGAGGAACCCGTTGGCATCCAGGCGCAGTCCACCCGATCCCAGGTCGCTCAGCGAGTGCAGCGCGTCGCCGATCACCAGTCGCATACCGGCGAAGCTGGGATCGAGCCAGTTGATCGAGGGTTGCCCGTCCTTGAAGTAGTGCAGATACACCCAGCGCCGCTCGACACCGTCGACACCGACGATCGGCCGGGTCACACTCCAGTTGGTTTCCTTGATGCCCTCGGCGTAGAAGATGACCCGCTGCAGCCGGCCGATGATGTACCCGGCCTTGTCCAGCCAATCCTCGGTCGCGGAATCGACATTCACCGAATCGACACCGGCCGGGACCTCCGGCAGGTGCTCCCAGTCCCGGGGATCGATGTCGACCATGTGGTAGATACCCGGGTAGTCGGCGTACTTCATCTCCGCCAGCCGGAAATCGGCACCCTTGCCGGTGTGGCCGGGCACGATGTCGTCGATGATGGTGCCGCCGTACCAGTTGGCCGTGCCGCACATCTGCCGGAACTCGTCCTCGGTTCCGAAAGCGGGGTCTATCTGGGTGCTGATCCGATCGAAGTGGCCGTCCACGCTGGGCGTCAACTGCCAGCCCGAGATGCCGCCCGCCCGTTTCACCGGGCCGGTGTGCACCGCTTGAATACCGATCTCCGCGAACGCTTTCCACATCTCCTCGTCGGCCATCGCCTTGAGGAACGATTCGTCGGGCCGGGTGATCAGCGACAGCGGGTAGGCGGTGAACCATACCGATGCGGTGTCGACGGCCGAGCGCGGGTTCGGCCGCGCGAACGGGTTCTGCCACATCGAGCCCTGCCCGGAGAACTGCTGGCTGATCTCGTTGGCGTCGGCCAGCATCGACTGCGACAGCAGCCACGAGACATAGGCGGGGTTCGCGCCGGTCGGCGGTCCGTCCTGAGCCAGCGACCGCCGCACGAACGGGGTGCGCACCCGGGGTCGGGAGCGCAACGTCTTGGGGCGAGCCGGATGCAGATGCTCGTCGAAGGTGATCTCGGCAGGCTCGTTGGACTGACCGTCCACCGCGGGGTCCGGTGGTCCAGCTGCCTGCGACGACATCTGTCTCCTCCCTCACGTACCACGACGGCGCTACCCCGAGGGGCAGTATTGCCACGTGCCGCTGCGCGCAAACATCGTGGGACCTGTACCCGCGACGGCACAGCGCCGACTCGATGCTACGCGAACACCATGAGAGGCCGGGCGTTCGCGCTAACCCGTTGCCTCCCAAGGCTTCAACGGATTCACCGCGAACTGGATCACCCGGTACGGGGCATTGTCGGCAGGTGCGGTGTGCCACTGGCTGATGAACACCCTCAGCTCGTCGAGGGTCGACGCCGGTGAGATGTAGCCGCCGTACGGCTGGGCCAGGCTGTTATCGCGCGGATCGGGCAGATCCTCGGGCGCGTCCGGCCACGGCGAGGCCACCACCACCGTGGTGACCGGTGCGGCGCCGAGCCGGGTCGGATCGTCGGCGACGCGCACCTCCATGTTGCCCGTGGTGGCATTGAAATAGGACAGCACCGTCTTACCGTCGATCTGGCGCGCGCTCAGCTCGCCGGCCCGATCGCTCCACAGCGCGGTGGGCGGGTGGCCCCAGCCCCGCGCCGCCGACCAGCCCTGCCAGCGACTGCGGTCGGTGAAATCGGCCGGCGGCACCCGGTACAGGAACACCGGGCTGGTGCGGTCGAAGTTGTCGGCCACGATGTACACCCAGCCGCTCGGCGAGTCGCGGGTCGGAATCGGGTCGTAGTATCCGCTGATCTGCGACTGCGCACCGCCGGCATAGGAAGCGTCGCGCCGAGACTTCGGCACGGTGGGCCAGTTCGGTTGCGCCGCATCGGCTTTCACCAGGCGAGAGGACTCGGGTTTGAGACCGTGCGTGGTGGTGACGAGCATGTAGTTCGCCCGGTTGATCGACACGATCCCGGCCGGCAGTTGCGACGCACCCACCGGCGGCCGGTCGGCCAGCAGCGGCGTCGTCACCCCGGTGACCCCGGTGACGCGCACGCGGTCGGCGATCGAGTCCGGATCGACATGCAGGGCCACGGGCGAATACCAGTTGCCGAATCCGACGCCCTGGCCCGCGAAGCTGTCGCCGCACACCTGCAGCATCCGGCTGGGGAACTCCATGAACTCACACAGGTCCGTCGCACCGATACCGTAATCACCGGTATCGGTGCCCGTTCCGGCCACCGGACCCAGGCGCGTCACCTGGCCGGGCGCCAAGCCGAGGTCGGCCTGGGCCGGCACGGCGAACACCAGCGCCGAGACCGACGAAATGGCGCACACCACTCGCACTTTCGCGCCCAAATGTGCACCTCGGCGCAAATTAGCCCTGAGCCAGCAGTTCGGCGATCTGGATGGTGTTCAGTGCGGCACCCTTGCGCAGGTTGTCACCGGAGACGAACAGCGCCAGTCCGCGCCCGTCCGGCGCTCCGGGATCCTGACGGATCCGGCCGACCAGCGACTCGTCCACGCCGGCGGCGGCCAACGGCGTGGGGACGTCCACCAGCTTCACCCCCGGCGCGCCGGCCAGCAACTCGCGCGCCTGTGCGGGCGAAAGGGGTTCGGCGAACTCGGCATTGATCGACAGCGAGTGGCCGGTGAACACCGGTACCCGCACACAGGTGCCGGACACCAGCAGGTCGGGGATACCGAGGATCTTGCGGCTCTCGTTGCGCAGCTTCTGATCCTCGTCGGTCTCGCCGGAGCCGTCGTCGACCAGCGCACCGGCCAGCGGGACCACGTTGAAGGCAATGGGCGCAACGTATTTCACCGGAGCCGGGAAGTCCACCGCACGTCCGTCGTGCACCAGCCCCTCGACACCGTCGATCACCGCGCGCGCCTGGGTGGCCAGTTCCTCGACACCGGCCAGACCGGTGCCCGAGACCGCCTGGTAGCTCGACACGATCAGCCGGGTCAGGCCGGCGGCGTCGTGCAGCGGCTTGAGCACAGGCATCGCGGCCATGGTGGTGCAGTTCGGGTTGGCGATGATGCCTTTCGGACGATTGGCGGCATCTCGCGCGAAGTTGACCTCACTGACCACCAGCGGCACGTCGGGGTCCTTGCGCCACGCCGACGAGTTGTCGACGACGACGGCCCCGGCGGCGGCGAATCGCGGTGCCTGCACCCGCGACATGGTGGCGCCCGCGGAGAACAACGCGATGTCCAGACCGGACGGGTCGGCGGTCTCGGCGTTCTCGACCTCGATCTCCTGGCCGCGGAAGGTGAGCTTCTTGCCCTCCGAGCGGGGTGAGGCGAAGAACCGCACCGACGTGGCCGGGAAATCCCGTTCCTCCAGCAGTGCCCGCATCACCTGGCCGACCTGACCGGTCGCGCCCACCACTCCGATGGAAACCATTATTTGACCCCGTCGCTTCGCTCGCCCCACATCGCTAGATCCCCGTCGCTTCGCTCGCCCCACATCGCTAGATCCCCGTCCCCGCGTACACGACGGCTTCCTCATCGCCCCCGAGACCGAAGGCCTCATGCAGCGTGGCCACCGCCTTGTCCAGCTCGGTGTCCTTGATCAGCACCGAGATCCGGATCTCGGAGGTGGAGATCAGGTCGATGTTGATGCCGGCGTCGGCCAGCGCCTCGCAGAAGGTGGCCGTCACCCCGGGATGGCTGCGCATCCCCGCGCCGATCAGCGACACCTTGCCGATGTGATCGTCGTAGAGCACCTGGGAGAAGCCGATCTCGTCCTTGAGCGCGGTGAGCTTCTCCACCGCACTCGGTCCGTTCTCCCGCGAGCAGGTGAAGGTGATGTCGGTCTTGCCGTCCTCCACCTTCGAGATGTTCTGCAACACCATGTCGATGTTCACGTCGGCGTCGGCGACGGCGCGGAACACCTTGGCGGCGTAGCCGGGGACGTCGGGCAATGCCACGACGGTGACCTTGGCCTCGCTGCGGTCGTGCGCGACTCCGGTGAGGATGGCGTCTTCCATGGGGATGTCCTCGATCGATCCTTTGACAATGGTTCCGGGCTTGTCCGAGTACGACGAACGGACGTGAATCGGCACGTTGTATCGGCGGGCGTATTCGACGCAGCGCAGCATCAGCACCTTGGCGCCGCAGGCGGCCATCTCCAGCATCTCCTCGAAGGAGACGGTGTCCAGGTGCTTGGCGTTGGGCACGATGCGCGGGTCGGCGGTGAAGATGCCGTCGACGTCGGTGTAGATCTCGCAGACATCGGCGTGCAGGGCGGCGGCCAGGGCGACGGCCGTGGTGTCCGAACCGCCGCGGCCCAGCGTGGTGACGTCCTTGCTGTCCTGGCTGACGCCCTGGAATCCGGCGACCAGGACGATCTGGCCCGCATCGAGGGCTTCCCGCAGGCGGGTCGGGGTGACGTCGATGATCTTGGCGTTGCCGTGCGTGCCGGTGGTGACGACGCCGGCCTGTGAGCCGGTGAACGAACGGGCTTGCGCGCCGAGCGACTCGATGGCCATCGCGACCAGCGCGTTGGAGATGCGCTCACCGGCGGTGAGCAGCATGTCCATCTCGCGCGCGGGCGGTGCCGGGGATACCTGGCGGGCCAGATCCAGCAGGTCATCGGTGGTGTCACCCATCGCGGAGACCACGACGACCACGTCATGGCCGGCCTTCTTGGTTTCCACGATGCGCTCGGCGACGCGCCGAATCCGATCGGCGTCCGCCACCGATGATCCGCCGTATTTCTGCACGACGAGCGCCACTGTAGAACCTCTCAACCGCCGGGATGTCCCCACAAGGATAAGGGGTCCGGACACCGGTTTTTACTCCTCCACCTGCCGGTAGCGTCAGCGGGGTGGATGAGCCGCTTGTGCGAAGACCGCTGGGACCGCACGACCGCCTGGCGCGCACCAGCGTGCCGATCCATCCGCCCATCGCGGCCCGCTGGAGCCCGCGCGCTTTCGACCCGTCCGCGGTGGTCAGCCGCCACGACCTGACGGCGTTGGTGGAGGCGGCGCGCTGGTCGGCCACCTGGGGGCACCGCGAACCGGTGCGCTACGTCGTGGGGATACGCGGGCATGAGACATTCACCACTCTGGCGGGCCTGCTCAAGAGGGGGAACAGCTACGCCCGTGCGGCGGGCGCGCTGATCCTGGTGTGCGCTGACGACGGCGAGGACGAGCGCACCGCGCGCTATGCCGCCGTCGACGCCGGTGCGGCGATCGCCGCACTGAGCATCGAGGCGGTGTCGCGCGGTCTGATCGCGCATCCGATGGCCGGGTTCGACACCGACGGCGCGCGGGGAGCATTCGATCTCCCGGCCGGGCTCCGTCCGCTCGCGGTGGTCGCCGTGGGCTCGCTGGGCGACTACGCACAGGCCGATGTCGCCGTCGTCGAGCGCGACAGCCGGCCCCGGGAACGGCTGCCCCTGGACCGGCTCGTGCTCAACTGGCCGTGTGAGCCGTAACTCGCCCGCAACACCGCACAACAGTCCACGTAACAGAAACATCGTCTACTGCCAGTGATCGGCCTGGCGGCCGCACCCCCTCAGGAGACGTATATGGATACCGGTACTACCGCGTTCATGCTCTGTTGCATCATCGGCCTCACGATGATGATCCCCGGCCTCGCGCTCTTCTACGGAGGCATGGTCTCCGTCAAGAGCTCGACCAACATGATGATGATGACCTTCGGCGCGGTCGCGATCGTCGGTGTGCTCTGGGTGTTGTTCGGCTTCTCGATGACCTTCGGCACCTCGATCGGCGGCTCCGGACTGGTCGGCAGCTTCACCGAGTTCGCCGGTATGAAGGATCTTCTGGAATCGCAGACGACCATCAGCGGCCTGCCGGTCAGCCTGTTCGCGTTGTTCCAGGCACTGTTCGCGGCCATCACGGTGGCGCTCATCTCCGGTGCGGCAGCCGACCGGATGAAGTTCGGCGCCTGGATGCTGTTCGCCACGGTGTGGGCCGTGCTGGTCTACTTCCCCGTCGCGCACTGGGTGTTCGCCTTCGACGGTGTGGTCACCAAGGACTCGGTCGGTGGCTGGATCGCCAACAGCCTCAAGGCGATCGACTTCGCCGGCGGCACCGCGGTGCACATCAACGCCGGTGCGGCGGCGCTGGCCGTCGCCATCGTGCTCGGCAAGGCCGCCAACTGGGGTCAGCTGCGCAAGCCGCACAACGTCCCGCTGACCCTCCTGGGCGCCGGCCTGCTGTGGGCCGGTTGGTACGCATTCAACGGTGGTTCGGCCCTGGCCGCCGGTAACTCGGCCGCCATCGTCATGGTCACCACGTTCGTCGCGACCTGCGCCGCCACCCTGGCCTGGCTGGCCGTCGAGAAGTTCAAGGACGGTCATGTCACCGGCGTCGGTGCCGCGGCCGGCGCGATCACCGGTCTGGTCGCCATCACCCCCGCCTGCGGTGCGGTCACCCCGGTCGGTGCCATCGTCCTCGGCCTGGTCGCCGGGGCCATCTGTCCGTTCGCGGTGGGGCTCAAGGAGAAGTTCGGCTACGACGACTCGCTGGACGTGGTCGGCGTGCACCTCGTCGGCGGTGTCATCGGCACCCTGATGATCGGCTTCCTGGCCAGTGATTCCATGCCGAATGCCACCAACGGCCTGTTCTACGGCGGCGGATTCGGTCAGCTCTGGAAGCAGGCCCTCGCGGCAGGCGCGGTGATGGTCTACTCCTTCGTCATCGCGTTCGTCATCGCCTTCGCCATCAAGAAGACGATCGGCATCCGCATCTCGCCCGAAGAAGAAGAAAAGGGCATCGACACTCACGTCCACCGGGACGCGGCCTACGAGCTCGCACCCGCCTAGATCCCAACCCGGCTCCAGCCGGCGCAGCACTCCTGCGCCGGCTGGTCACCGGGGTTTCTTTGGCCCATTCGAGTTTCACCGTACGATACATTGGTTCTTATTAGGAGACAGTTATGCCGCCCGATCTTGCCACCCAGGCCGAGCAATCCGGCACCCGATTCATCCTCGCGCTGTTCGTCGACCTACGCGGAAAGCCCTGCGCCAAACTGGTTCCCGTCGAGGCCGTCGACCAGCTGGCCACCGAGGGAGTGGGATTCGCCGGGTACGCCGTGGGCGCCATGGGCCAGGAGCCCAAGGACCCCGATCTGATGGCCATTCCCGACCCGGCGTCGTTCACCCCGATCCCGTTCATCAAAGAGGGTCTGGCGCTGGTGCACTGCGATCCGCACGTGGAGGGCAAGCCGTGGCCGTACGCACCGCGGGTCATCCTCAAGGGCTTGATCCAGCGGGCCGCCGACGCCGGTTTCGAGCCCTGGGTGGGTGCGGAGGTGGAGTACTTCCTGCTGCGCCGCGACGCCGACGGCAGCCTGGTCACCGCCGACACCGCCGATACCGCGGCCCAACCCTGTTACGACGCACGGGGTGTCACGCGGATGTATGACCACCTGACATCGATCTCCACCGCGATGAACGCACTGGGCTGGTCCAACTACGCCAACGACCACGAGGACGGCAACGGTCAGTTCGAGCAGAACTTCGAGTTCGCCGACGCGCTGACCACGGCCGACCGGGTGATCACGCTGCGCTACCTGTTGTCGATGATCGCCGCCGAGCGCGGCATGGTCGCCACGTTCATGCCCAAGCCGTTCGCCGATCGCACCGGCAACGGACTGCACCTGCACATGTCGCTCACCAGCGCGGGTGCCCCGGTGTTCCCGGCCCAGGAGGACCCGCGGGGCCTGGGGCTGTCCGACACCGCGTACGGGTTCATCGGCGGCATCCTGGACCACGCCTGCGCACTGCAGGCCGTGGTGGCCCCCACCGTCAACTCCTACAAACGAACCGGTGCCACCACCACGTCGTCGGGGGCCTCGTGGGCACCGCGCAAGCCCAGCTACGGCGGCAACGACCGCACCCACTACATCCGGGTGCCCGACAACCAGCGCGTCGAACTGCGGGGCGGCGACGGCTCGGCCAACCCGTACCTGGCGATCGCGGCGTCGCTCGGCGCCGGCATCGACGGCATCAAGCGCAGCCTCGACCCCGGTGCCGTGGGCGCGCAGGGCCCGTCGACGTTGCCGCCCACTTTGCTGCACGCCATCGACGAACTGGAGGCCGACCCGGTGATCACCGGGGTACTCGACGCTGCCGGAGAGGGCGTCGCGTCCTACTTCGCCGGCGTCAAACGTGACGAGTTCTTCGCCTACCACGGCACCGTGGCGCCGTGGGAAGTCGATTCCTATCTGACCGCGTTCTGAAACTTTCAAGGGAGACAACATATGTGCGGGATCGTGGGGTTACACCTGCGCACGCCGGAGCTCTATCCCCGGTTGGGCGAACTGCTCACCGGAATGCTGTGCGAAATGTCGGACCGCGGGTCGGATTCGGCCGGGGTGGCCGTCTACGGCGACCCGGTGTGGTCACCGCCGGGCCGGGGGTGCGTATCGGTGACCGATATCGAGACGGCCCCCGACCTGGGCTCCGATGTTGCGGTGGTACAGGTTGATTCGACCTATATCCTGACCGCCGACGAGCCGTCGGAGGAACTGCTCACCCGGGTACGGGCGGCCCACCCGGATGCGTTGATCGCAGGGTTCGGAGCCGATCTGGCCGTGCTCAAGGGTGTCGGCAATCCACGTGCCCTGACCGAGGGCTGGGGGCTGGCCAAGGCCCAGGGCTGGCAGGGTGTCGGACACACCCGGATGGCCACCGAGTCGGCCGTCACCCCGTCGGGCTGCCATCCCTACACCGTCGGCCCGCAGCAGTGCCTGGTGCACAACGGATCGTTCGCCAACCACGCCACCATCCGGCGCGAACTACGCCGGGCCGGAGTCGACTTCGACAGCGAGAACGACACCGAGGTCGGCGCCCGATTCGTCGCCAAAGCGCTGGCCGACGGGCGGGACGTGGAAGGCGCGCTGAAGGAACTCTGCGCCACCTTCGACGGTTTCTACACACTGCTGGTGTCCGACCGCGACTCGTTCGCAGTGGTGCGTGACGCCATCGCCTGCAAACCGGCGGTCATCGCCGAGACACCCGACTGGGTGGCGATGGCCAGTGAATACCGCGCGCTGGCCGGTCTGCCCGGTGTCGACGAAGCCAAGATCTGGGAACCGGAACCGGAGGTTGTGTACGCATGGAAAAAGTAGGGGCCACGCTATCGGTCGAGTCTTTCGATCTGCGCACCTCACCGTTGCGCGAGGTCAACTCGGCGCTGCATCAGCCGGGCATCGAGGGTGATTTCCTCATCGCCCATCCCGACGGCGCCCACAATGTCGCCGTCGGACTCAACGCACCGGTGCAGGTGCGCATCGAGGGACATGTCGGCTACTACGCCGCGGGAATGAACCAGCTCGCCGACATCACCATCGCCGGTAACGCCGGCACCGGGGTGGCCGAGAACATGATGAGCGGCACGGTGCGGGTCACCGGCAACGCGTCGCAGTCCGCCGGGGCCACCGCGCACGGCGGCCTGCTGGTGATCGAAGGTGACGCGGCGGCACGCTGCGGTATCTCGATGAAAGGCGTCGATATCGTGGTCGGCGGCAACATCGGCCACATGAGCGCCTTCATGGCCCAGGCGGGGCGACTGGTGGTACGCGGCGATGCCGGTGAGGCCCTGGGGGATTCGATCTACGAGGCCCGGATCTACGTGCGCGGCAAGGTCGCCTCGCTGGGCGCGGACTGCATCGCCAAACCCATGCGTCCCGAACACCATGCCGAACTGGCCGAGCTACTCGCCGCGGCCGGCTACGCCGACGACACCTCCGAGTACACCCGGTACGGATCGGCACGCAACCTCTACCACTTCCACGTCGACAACTCTGCGAGCTACTAAATGACTTCAGTTGATGACCGGGCCCGGCTGGGCCTGCGCGAGTCCGCCACCTTCGACCGCCCCACCATCGCCGCCATCCAGCGGGCCGCCGAGACGGGGATCTACGACATCCGGGGCTGGGGCGCCAAGAGGCCGCTTCCCCATTTCGACGACCTGCTGTTCCTGGGTGCGTCGATGTCGCGTTACCCCTTGGAGGGCTACCGGGAGCGCTGCGGCACCGATGTGGTGCTCGGCGACCGGCATGCCAAACACCCACTGCACCTGGATATCCCGGTCACCATCGCGGGTATGAGCTTCGGGGCGCTGTCCGGGCCGGCCAAGGAGGCATTGGGCCGCGGCGCCAGCGAAGCGGGCACCTCCACCACCACCGGCGACGGCGGGATGACGCCCGAGGAACGCGGTCAGAGCAAGAACCTGGTCTACCAGTACCTTCCGTCGCGCTACGGGATGAACCCCGACGATCTGCGCAAGGCCGATGCGATCGAGGTGGTGCTGGGCCAGGGGGCCAAACCCGGTGGCGGTGGAATGTTGTTGGGGCAGAAGATCTCACCGCGGGTGGCCGGGATGCGCACGCTGCCCGAGGGGATCGACCAGCGCAGTGCCTGCCGGCATCCGGACTGGACCGGGCCCGATGATCTGACCATCAAGATCAACGAGTTGCGCGAGATCACCGACTGGGAGAAGCCCATCTACGTCAAGGTCGGGGCCACCCGCACCTACTACGACGTCAAGCTTGCGGTGCACGCCGGCGCCGACGTGGTGGTGGTCGACGGGATGCAGGGCGGCACCGCCGCCACCCAGGATGTGTTCATCGAACACGTCGGCATCCCCACCCTGGCCGCGGTCCCGCAGGCGGTGCAGGCACTCTCCGAGCTGGGGGTGCACAGAAAGGTTCAACTGATCGTCTCCGGCGGCATCCGGTCCGGCGCCGACGTGGCCAAGGCGCTGGCCCTGGGCGCCGACGCGGTGGCCATCGGCACCGCGGCGCTGATCGCGCTCGGCGACAACCATCCCCGGTATGCCGCCGAGTACGAAAAGCTGGGCAGCGCAGCCGGTTTCTACGACGACTTCCAGGACGGCCGTGACCCCGCCGGGATCAGCACCCAGGACCCCGAACTGGCCGCACGTTTCGATCCGGTCGAGGGTGGCCGGCGGCTGGCCAACTACCTGCGGGTGTTGACCATGGAGGCCCAGACCATCGCGCGGGCCTGCGGCAAGGCGCATGTCACCCATCTGGAACCCGAGGATCTGGTGGCCGTCACCATCGAGGCCGCCGCCATGGCACGGGTACCACTGGCCGGTACGAACTGGATTCCCGGCTCATGAGCGAGACCGCAGATGTCGTCATCGTCGGCGGCGGACTGGAGGGGGCCGCCGCGGCGTGGGCGCTGAGCCAACGCGGGGTGACCGATGTCTTTGTGGCCGAACGCAATACCGTCGGCAGCGGGATGACCGGGAAGTCCAGCGGCATCGTGCGCTGCCACTACGGGGTCAGCTCGCTGGCCGCGATGGCCACCGTCGGCCTGGAGGTGTTCGAGAGCGCCGAGGAGATCTTCGGCGTCGACATCGGGTTCCGCCAGACCGGCTATGTCGTCGGGGTCGGCGCACCGAATGTCGAGAACCTGCGCAAAAGCCTGGCCGCCCAACGTGAGGTGGGCGTACAGACCGAGGAGATCGACGCGGCGGACGTCGCGGCGATGTGGACGTGGGCCGACCTGGAGCCGTTCGCCGCGTTCGGCTGGGAAGCCCGGGGCGGCTACGGTGACGCCTACCAGACCGCGCAGGCCTTCTCGGTATCCGCACGCGCCGCGGGTGTGCGGGTCCGCCAAGGCACCGAGGTCACCGCATTGCTCACCGACGGCGACAAGGTCACCGGAGTGCGCCTGGCCGACGGCACCGAGGTGTCCGCCGGCACCGTCGTCATCGCGACCGGGGTGTGGACCCGTCCGCTCCTGGCGCCCTACGGGATCGACGTACCCATCGAGGTGCACCGGGAACAGATCATGATGATCAAACCCGGCGTCGACCTCGGGCAGGTCCCGGTGTTCTCCGATCTGGTCTCCCTGCAGTACATCCGCCCGGAACCCAACGGGGAGCTGCTGTTCGGGAACTCCGATCTGGTGGCACTGGACATCGCCGATCCCGACGCGTATTCCAACCGCGCCGATGACGCCTTCGTCGACCTGACCGTCGACAAGATCAGCACCCGGTTCCCCGGCCTCGCCGACGCCGCCATCGCCAGCAGCTACGCGGGCTGTTACGACGTCACGCCGGACTGGAATCCGGTCATCTCACGCACCGGAATCGACGGGCTCATCGTGGCCGCCGGCTTCAGCGGGCATGGCTTCAAGATCGCCCCGGCCGTGGGGCGGCTGGTCGCCGATCTCGTCGTCGACGGCCGCAGTACCGATCCGCGCATCCCGGAGACCGATTTCCGGTTGTCCCGGTTTGCCGAGGAGGATCTACTCAGAAGCCCCTACCCCTACGTCGGCGCGGGCGAGATGCGCTAGGCAGGAGAGCAGAGTCGAACCATGAGTGACGTCCCACTGCTCCGCAATTCCGGTATCGCCCGGGACCGGGATCCGCAGGCGCCGCCCGACGACCTCGAGTTCGAGGCAGCCATCGGGCGCAATGTGCGCCAGCTGCGGTTGGCCCAGGGGCTGACCGTCGCGGAGATGGCGGCCCGGGTGGGCATCTCCAAGGCGATGCTGTCCAAGATCGAGAACGCCCAGACCTCGTGCAGCCTGTCCACGCTTGCGCTGCTGGCCAAGGGTCTCGACGTGCCGGTGACCAGTCTGTTCCGCGGGGCCGACGTCGAACGCCCGGCCGCTTTCGTGAAGTCGGGCACCGGGGCGCGCATCGTGCGCAACGGCACCAAGGAGGGGCATGAGTACCAGCTGCTGAGCTCGCTGCGCGGCGAGCACAAGCGGCTGGAGTGCCTGCACGTCACGCTGAGCGAGAAGAGCCGGACCTATCCGCTGTTCCAGCATCCGGGTACGGAGTTCATCTTCATGCTCGAGGGGGTCATGGATTACAGCCACAGTCGATCGGTGTACCGGTTGCACCCGGGTGACTCACTGCAGATGGACGGCGAGGGAGCGCACGGCCCGGTGGATCTGGTGGCGCTGCCGATCCGGTTCCTCTCGGTGATCGCGTTCCCGGACACCCAGGTCTGACTACTGGTGGTGGAACGCGGTTCCGGTGGCCGACTGAGCGGTCGCGGCCGCTTCCAGACCGGTGACGGCGCCGGTCGCGCCGAACAGTCCCAGTGCCGCGGCGCCGAGGACACCGGCGGCCAGGATCGGGGTGCCGATGGCTTTGACGAAATTGATCATGTCGTGAGTTCCTTTGCGTGAGTGCGCTGTTGACTCAACGATGCCCGGGCGCAGGGCCACGGTCTGTCGGGCGAGTGGTGGATATCCGGGATGAACCCGGTGTCCCCTGATCAGGGGAAGGAGCTCCGGATTCAGCCGAAGAGTTTGGCCGCCGACACCGCGATATCGGTGACCGCCTCGCACCGCGGCGGGGTGCTCTCCACCGAGACCGAGGGGCGGATCACCACGTCCGAAGGACGCAGATAGTCGCCGCCGAGCAGTTTGCGGCGCATCGGAGCACCGAGGAACACACTCGCCGTACAGAGTTGGGTATCGAGGAACACCACGACACCGTCGCGACTGAGCCGCGACCGGTTGTCGGTGTTCGGTTCGAACAGTTGAGGTTGCAACGTGAGCCGTAGGGCGGTGCTATCGGCCAGCGTCATGGCACACATGTGCGGCCGGGTGGCGCCGATATCCCACCGCGCCGCAGACACCACCGGCACGATCTCGCAGGGATCGCGCTCGGCGAGCACGACAGGGTAGGCCGCCGCACCGTCGCGGATCGGGGGCCGCTTGGCGTCGAGTATGGGCGCCGCCGACCGCCCGATGACGTCGGCGAAATCGCACGCCTGTTCGGTGATCGGGGCGATCCGGACCACCGGTTCCACCGGCCCGGGCAGCGGTGGGGCGCCGGGCAGGCGGGCCAGCGGCAGCGTCCCCACGAATTCACACGGCGACGGCTCCAGGGTGTCCAGCCCCACCCATACGCTCACGTAGCGGCGGGCGCTTTCGCCGGCCACCTTGATGTCCACATCGCATTCATCGAAGGCGAACATCGTTCCGACAGAACCGATCTCACCGACTTTCGCGAGCGTTTCACGGGTCAGCAGGGCGCACGGGTCGACGCGGCGAAGTGCGCGCAGATACGCCAGCCGATCCCGTTGCGCGGGGCTCACCGGCACCCCGTAGGTGGACACGGGTCCGGCGAAGAAGTACCCGGGATCGGGGGCCGCGGCGCGCGGTGCGGCGGGGGTGAACCGGGCACATCCCGCGAGGCCGAGCACCGTGACGAGTAACAGGACCAGCACGGACTGCACAGAGCGGGGTTTTGGCGCCACAGCGATGCGGAGTACAGTAACGCACGTGCAGCGGGTGCTCCTTCTCGGACGCCGCGACGGGGTCTGACCAGACCGGCAACCCGTCGCGGGTGTTTGGCGATGCGCCGGTCTGAAATCCACGGGATTGATCCCAAGACTCCGGAGCGAACACCATGAACAGCCCAGACGCCTACACCTCTGCCCGCACCATCACCACGCCCGCCGGCCCGCGCCGTGCCGGTCAGCCCGCCTGGAACACCCAGCGCACGTCCGCGATGCCGGTCAACCGGTACCGCAGCTTCGCCGCTGAAGTCCCAGGTGGACAGCCCGCAGTCCCCTTCGACCGCACCTGGCCCGACACCGTCGTCACCCACGCCCCCGGTTGGTGCGCCGTGGACCTGCGCGACGGCAACCAGGCCCTGATCGACCCGATGAGCCCGGCGCGCAAACGCCGGATGTTCGACCTGCTGGTGCGGATGGGTTACAAGGAGATCGAGGTCGGTTTCCCGTCGGCCAGCCAGACCGACTTCGACTTCGTCCGCGAGATCATCGAGCAGGGCGCCATCCCCGACGATGTCACCATCCAGGTGCTGACCCAGTGCCGCCCGGAGCTGATCGCCAAGACCTTCGAAGCCTGCGCGGGCGCCCCGCAGGCGATCGTGCACTTCTACAACTCGACCTCGATCCTGCAGCGCCGGGTGGTGTTCCGCGCCGACCGGGAAGCGGTGAAGAAGATCGCCACGGACGGCGCCCGCATGTGCGTCGACGAGGCCGAGAAGTACCCGCAGACGCGGTGGCGCTACGAGTACTCCCCGGAGTCCTACACCGGTACCGAGCTGGAGTACGCCGTCGACGTCTGCAACGCGGTGGCCGAGATCGTCAAGCCCACCCCCGAGTGGCCACTGATCATCAACCTGCCCGCCACCGTCGAGATGGCCACCCCGAACGTCTACGCCGATTCGATCGAGTGGATGAGCCGTCACCTGTCGCCGCGGGAGTCGATCATCCTGAGCCTGCACCCGCACAATGACCGCGGGACCGGTGTCGCCGCAGCGGAATTGGGCTATCAGGCCGGCGCGGACCGGATCGAAGGCTGCCTGTTCGGCAACGGCGAACGGACCGGCAACGTCTGCCTGGTGACCCTGGGGCTGAACCTGTTCTCCCGCGGGGTGGATCCGCAGATCGACTTCTCCAACATCGACGAGATCCGCCGCACCGTGGAGTACTGCAACCAACTGCCGGTGCACGAACGGCATCCCTACGGCGGAGATCTGGTGTACACCGCCTTCTCCGGCAGCCACCAGGACGCCATCAACAAGGGCCTGGACCAGATGAAGGTCGATGCGGACGATATCGACTCGGATATCGACGACATCCTGTGGCAGGTGCCCTATCTGCCCATCGACCCCAAGGACGTCGGGCGCACCTACGAGGCCGTCATCCGGGTGAACTCGCAGTCCGGCAAGGGCGGGGTGGCCTACATCATGAAGGCCGACCACGGTTTGGTGCTGCCCCGGCGGCTGCAGATCGAATTCTCCAAGTCCATCCAGGCGATCACCGACGGTGAAGGTGGCGAGGTCTCACCCAAGGCCATCTGGGATGTCTTCGCCGACGAGTACCTGGCGCCGATCACACCGCTGGAGCGCATGCGCCAGAAGGTGGACGCCGCCGAGGTCGACGGCGGCACCGACACCATCACCGCGGTGGTGAAGGTCGACGGGGTCGAACGCGAGATCGTCGGCGCCGGCAACGGTCCGCTGGCCGCATTCTGCGACGCCCTGGGCGCCATCGGCTACGACGTGAACGTGCTGGACTACTCCGAGCACGCCATGTCCTCGGGTGAAGAGGCCCAGGCCGCCGCTTATGTCGAGGCGTCCATCGGCGGCAAGACCGTCTGGGGTGTGGGCATCGCGACGTCGATCACAACTGCGTCACTGCGGGCGGTGGTATCCGCCGTGAACCGCGCCGCGCGTGATTGACTGACGTATGCGTAAATAACGCACCGTCACCTACGAGGAGTAGCTATGGACTGGGGTTCGACATGGGATTTCCTGTGGCACTTCCTGATCATCTTCGCCTGGATCGCCTACCTGCTCGTGCTGTTCCAGATCCTCACGGACCTGTTCTGGCGTGACCACAAGACATCCGGTTTCGCCAAGGCGATCTGGGTGATCCTGCTGATCGTCTTCCCGTGGCTGACGGCACTGGTGTACCTCATCGCCCGCGGCAACGGCATGGCCGAACGGGCCCGCGAAGCCGCTGCGGCCGCCAAGAAGCAGACCGACGACTACATCCGGGAGGCCGCGGGCCGCTCCCCGGCCGAAGAGATCGCGCACGCCAAGGAACTGCTGGACGCCGGCACCATCAGCCAGAGCGAGTTCGACGCACTGAAGACCAAGGCGCTCAGCTAGTTTCGCTCCGACTGCCCGAGTACGGCAGTCAGCATCCGCTCGACCAGCCCGGCAGGATCGGACGCGCCGGGCTGGCCGGCGATGAACGTCAGGTTGCTGTAGGCCAACCCGTTGAGCAACCGGGCGAGTTCGCCCACCTGCTCGTCGGTCACCGCCAGCCCCGCGGCGGCCAGCAGTAGCGATGCGGACTTCAATGCCGCCGACTGCATCTCACTCAACAACGGCCGCAGCTCGGGCCGCCGCACGCCCTCGTTGAACAGTTCGTACCGCGCCAGTTGCCGTCGCCCGTTCGGGCCGCCGAGATCGGTGACCATGGCCGTCATCATCGTGGCCAGCGTCTCCCGGTTCAGCGTTCCCAACCCGTTCTGCAGCAGGCCGACGTGCTGCCACTGCAGTTCCACGAGGCGCGCGGCCGTCGCCTCCAGCAGGGCCATCCTGGTCCTGCAGTAGTTCGAGGTCGTGCCGGCGGGCTGTCCCGCCCGCTCGTCGACCGCGCGGTGGGTGAGCCCTCCCGCGCCCATCTCGCCCAGGATGTCGATCGCGGCATCGAGCAGCACGGCGCGGCGGTGCGGATTCGGCGGCATCAGTCCTGATACCGCACCCGAGCCAGCATGACCAGGAACACCGGGTAGACCAGGCAGAGCAGCAGGTAGCTGAACCAGTAGCCGGCCAGGTGGACATAGAAGCTGACATCGCCCAGCACGAACAGCACATACAGGTGCAGCGGGACGCTGACCGTGATGTAGCCGATCGCCGCCGTCAGCGCGATGCGGTGGGGCCGGTTGACGAACGCCATCCGGCGGTACCCGACGATTCCGGTGACGGCGGCGTAGGCCATCGGTAGCAACAGCAGCAGGTCACCGACGGGCGTGACGACGTAGCGCAGCGCGGCCTCGTCGCCGAACAGGACGCGGCAGAGGTGCATGCCGAACCCGATCAGGATGGTGAGCATCGCGGCCTCGCGGAAGTAGTACCCGTGGCGGCGGTACGCCTCCCACCGCGACGGTTTCACTACATCTGTAGTGGTATCCATGGTGCGTAGGTTACCACTACGGAAGTAGTGGTAACAATCTACGTCCGGGTACCCCGAAAGAAGGCGACCGGACCCACCAGGCGCAGCCGCCGGGAACCCAGATCGGCGCAGTCGAAACCGGCCTCGCGCAGCAGACCGGGCAGTTCGCCATCGGCATGGGCCACCGAGAGGTGCCGGCCCACCACATCGACGATGTGAACGCTGCCTCCGGGCCGCAGCACCCGGTACGCCTCGCCCAGCGCGGCCCTGCGCATCTCAGGATCCAGGTGGTGCAACATCATCGACGACAGCACTCGATCGAACGACCCGTCGACAAACGGTAGTTCCTGCGCATAACCACGCTCGAAGGTGACGTCCGGAGCCTTCTTCCGCGCCTTTTCCAGCGCCCGGGGATCCGGATCGATACCGGTGATCTGCACGGCCGACTCGGCCCGTCTCGCCCTGATGGTGAGATTTCCCGTACCGCAACCGATGTCGAGTACACGCGCACCTGCGAACAGCTGCGCTTGGGCCACCAACATGTCGTAGGCGGGCGGCATGCCGAGGACGCGGGTGAGCAGGTCATAGACGGGTAACAGCAGATCGTGCCCGGCGGCGGGCAGGTAGTCGTGTCGGTTGCCCCACGTCTTGGCGACAGAATTCGGATGATCGTTGCTCATGGCTTCCATGCTGCACCAGGTGTGAACTCGGATGTTGTGCGATCTTCGGCCAAATCAGGACTATCTTCATGCCATGACCTCGGCTGTCCGACCTGCTCGGCACGTCAACGGTGTGCCGGTCTACGAGTACTCCCCGGCGACCCACCAGGACCCGGTCGTGGTGATCCGGTCACTGCCCGACAACGTTCTGCAGAAGAGCCGCCATATCCACGATTTTCCGCTCCTGACCTATGTCGCGGAGAGCAGTTCCGTGTACGTCGTCGCAGCGGGCGAACCGATCGACCCGGTGTGGATCCGGAATACACCCGACGTGGCCGTGGTGTTCTTCGACGCCGCCGCACTCGGTGACAGCACCCGATCGCCGTGGCCGTCCTGGCGCGGACATCCCCTGCTGTTCCCGTTCTTGCACGGCGATGCCGGCGGAATCCTGCACCTGCAGCTTCCGCCGGATCGAAAGTCATTCTGGGACAACACCATCGACTCGATGGATGCAGAACTCACGGTCCGTGGCGAGGGTTACCGGCAAGCGGTCCTGGCCCACCTCACCCTGCTGCTGATCGACCTGGCCCGCATGACCGGTGACGTGGTGGCCGATCTGCGCCGCAGCGGTGAGCCCTTGATCGCCGATGTCTTCGCCGTCATCGAACGGCGTATCGGTGAACCCCTGTCCTTGAGCGACGTGGCCGCCGAACTCGGATTGACCCCCGGGCATCTGACCACCGTGGTGCGCCGCCGGACCGGGCGCACGGTACAAGAGTGGATCATCGAACGGCGGATGACCGAGGCTCGCGCCCTGCTCGCCGGGACGGACCTGCCCGTCGCCGAGATCGCCCGCCGTGTCGGTGTCGGCGACCCGGGTTACTTCGCCCGACTGTTCCACCGCCGGCACGGCGTACCGCCGCGGCGTTGGCGGGGCGGTACGAGCGCAAACTGATTGCTACTCCCTGCGATTGTGCCGCCGGCTGCACCCGATCTCGGTGCCCGACTGCACTACAAGAGATTTCGATTTGGTGTCAATCCGCCCAATCCACCGAACCGTCTCCCCCAGTTACCGTCTAGCTCTCGCTCGTAACGGGTCGGCGCGCAAAGCGTAACGACTTGGCGCACATGCGTACACAGCGATCACGCAGGTGATAGCAATTGCGGTAGCGACAGCGGATGGAGATCGGTATGCAATGGGATTGCCCGCCGGCAGAGTGCGCCGAGAACTCGGCGCCGGTCTGCGTCATCCCGTTCGCCATGGCAGAACGTGTCAGCCGATGACGACGCTCAGTCGTACCGACGACACGTCCGAGGCCGAATATTCGGACAAGGTCACGGCGCTCACCGAGGCGATGACCCGACTGGCATTCGATCCCTATCGTGATATCGATTGGGATGCAACGGAGAACGTCTTGACCGAGGACGATCCGCGCTGGCAATTGGATCCGGACGCCGCCCCGCTGGCGGCAACGCAGTGGTATGGCGAACAGTCGCTGCAGCGGCGTATCGACATGGGCCGCTGGATGACCGCGAACATGCTCAAGGTCACCCTTCAGTTCGAGATGATGCTCGTGCGCGGCGTCGTGCACTACGCGGGCAGTCTGCCCAACGGCGCCGAGGTCTTCCGGTATCTGCTCAACGAACTGTCCGACGAGTGTCATCACATCCAGATGTTCCAGGAGTTCGTCAACCGCACGCGTGAAGACGTCCCCGGAATGCGCCGTGCCTCCCGCATCATCGGTCCGATCATCGCCTTCATCGGCGGCTACGCCAATATCTTTCTCTTCATCGGGGTCTTGTGTGGCGAACAGCCACTGCACTTCCAGCAGACGCTGCAGCATCGCGGCGCCACCCAGGTACCCCCGCTGCTCAATCGCATCACCTCGATCCATCTGGCGGAGGAAGCACGCCACATCACCTTTGCCGACATCCACCTGGCGCAGCAGATCGGGAGCGCCGGGCGATTACGACGGGCGTTGTACGCCCTCACCTTCCCGTTCTTTCTGCGCTGGCTGATCGGTGAGATGCTCACGCCGCCGCGCGCATTCGTTCGGCAGTTCGGGATCCCCCGGCAGGTTTTCAAGGCCGCGTACTGGCGAAGTGCCCACTCACGTCGACTGTTGGCCGAATCGGCGGCCGACGTTCGGCGTGCCGCCGCCGACCTCGGTCTGCGCCCGGTGTGGTCGCGTTGGATCTGGCGACTGCTGGGCATCGACGGGCGCCTGCCCCGGTATCGCGGCGAGCCCGATCGCAGTCCGGCGACCACGCTCACGACGGACTGTCGAGGAACGGTGTGGGGACGGTGTGCCGCAGCGATACTCATGGCGGGCGTGGCCCTGTTGGCCACCCCGGACGGATTGCGCATCATCGCCGTCGCCGCCGCCGGTGCAGGCGTCTGGGCGACCTACCACACGCTGCGGGCACGATACGGCCGCGTGGTGGGCAACCAGCCATTCGAGTGGTCGCGGTTCCTGGTCTGGGTGGTGGTCTGCGTCGCCATGATTCCCGCCGGCGGGTTGATCGGCCTCGCTCTGGTGGTGTTCATGATCCTTGCTCTTGCCGAATGGATGCCCACGCCATGACCGAGGGCACACCAACATGGCAACCCCGAATCTACGTGAAAGGCAACAAATGACTATCTCGCCCACCACCGAATCCGCGGAGGCACCTGATATGAAAACGATGTCGGCGCAACACCTCTCCAGACCCGCCCTGCCCTATTTCGACCTGCTGATGGAGGAACGCCAGGAGGGCGGTGAAACCGGCCAGCTCTGGGAGAATCAGGTGCACTGGGGGTATTGGGAGGACCCCAAGGCCGCCGAGGGCACCCGGGCCGACTACACCGCCGCCATGGAGGCGATGAACGGCGTGCTGTTCCACGCCGGAAAGCTCACCGACGGCCAGAAGCTGCTCGATGTGGGTTGTGGTTTCGGCGGGACGCTCCAACAGATCAACGGTGCCTATTCCGATATGGATCTCACCGGCCTGAACATCGACCCACGCCAGCTCGCCGCTGCCGACGCCCAGATCACGCCCACCTATGGCAACACCCTTCGCTGGGTCGAAGGCGACGCGTGCGAGCTGCCGTTCGAAGACAACTCGTTCGACCGAATCCTGGCAGTAGAGTGCATTTTTCACTTCCCCTCGCGACAGAAGTTCCTCGCCGAAGCCGCCAGGGTGCTCAAACCGGGCGGCTACCTGGCGGTGTCCGACTTCGTCCCGACCATGATGTTCTTCGGCAAGACGCCGATCTGGATGGCGATCCGCCCCAGAATCGCGAAGTCCTATGGCACGCTCGGCGATGTCCCCCTGCGGGGTTACCGGTCCATGGGTAGGCGCGCCGGGCTGCAGCTCGTCGCAAATCGCAACATCCGGAAGAACACCATGCCGACGTATCCGTTCCTGCTGCGGTTCTTCCGCGAGCAGGCATCCGAGGACGCCCAGAGCACCATGCTCGTCGGGACCCGATGGATGAAATGGCTTTCCAAACTCAGCCTTCTCCAATACCGGGTCTACACCTTCGTCAAACCCGACTGACGTCCACCGGCCGGGGGCTCAGAACAACGCGTACTGGTCGCCGTCGCCGGTGGTGTCGACGAACTGCTCGACATCACGGCCACCGACGGCCTGTTCGATGAGCGCCATGAACTCGGTGTCCGCGATCAAAGGGACGCCCAGTTCGGCCGCTTGGTAGCCCTTGCCCTGTTCCGGCGCCGTGTCGTTGCACACCACCACCGAGGTCTGCTGGTCGACGTTCTCGGTGTACGCCAGTCCGGCGTCGAGGATCCGCTCGATCACCTCTTCATGGGTGTGCGCCATCTCCGCCGACAGCGCCACCCGCATGCCCTGCACCAGCGGGCGGCCGGTCACGAACGGTCCAGGGTTCTGGAACGGGCACGGGCGCCGGGCGGCCAGGGTTTTCAGCGGCCGCAGCTCTTCGTGGGTGACCTGGCCGTTGGGCCAGGTCTTGCGCGATACCGACCTGATCGGCAGCCACGATCGGCGCTCGCGTGCCGCCACCAGCGCGGGCTTGAGGATCTGGGCCAGCACGAGAGCATCGTCGAGGGCATCGTGCGGGCGCATCTGGGTGACGCCCCAGTGCGCGGCGAGCGTCTCCAGGCGCAGGTTCTCGGTGCCCAGCTGCAACCGGCGGGACAGTTCGACGGTGCACATCACCGACTCCACCGGCAGCGCAGCACCGACCAACTCGGCCTCCGCGGCAAGGAAGGCGTAGTCGAATGCCACGTTGTGGGCGACCAGCGTGCGCCCGCGCAGGATCTCCATCAACCGGGGCGCGACATCGGCGAACGTGGGCTGGCCGTCGAGCATCTCCGCGGTCAGGCCGTGCACATGGGTGGGACCGGGGTCCACGCCGGGATTGAGCAGGCTGGACACACTGTGTTCGACGTTGCCGTCATCGCCGACTGCGAGCGCGGCCACACTGACCACCCGGGCCTGTCCCGGCCGGAAACCCGTGGTCTCGACGTCGACGACGGCCCAACCGGTGCCCGGCTCGACCGCCGGTCGTCCCCAGGTCTGGCTCATGAATCGAGGATGGCACGGCGGTCCGACAACACACCGATCGCAGGCGCGCGTGTCGGACCCCTAAAATTCAGCTGATGGCTGTCTCTACTCGCGGGAAAGTGGCCCTGGGCGCCGGTGCCGCCGCGCGCTGGGCGTCACGGGTGACCGGCCGCGGCGCCGGTGCGATGATCGGCGGCCTGGTGGCGATGACACTGGATCGCTCCATCCTGGGTCAGCTCGGTGCGGGCCGCCGCTCGGTGGTGGTCACCGGGACGAACGGCAAATCCACCACCACCCGGATGACGGCGGCGGCGCTGGCCACGCTTGGACCGGTCGCGAGCAATTCCGAGGGTGCCAACATGGATGCCGGTCTGGTGGCCGCGTTGGCCGGTGCCCGGCACGCCGAATTGGCCGCGCTGGAAGTCGACGAGATGCACGTGCCGCACGTCGCCGATGCGGTGGCGCCCGCGGTGATCGTGCTGCTGAATCTCTCGCGCGATCAGCTGGACCGGGTCGGCGAGATCAACCACATCGAGCG
Organism: Mycobacterium hackensackense; assembly: GCF_025822555.1. Classification (NCBI taxonomy): domain Bacteria; kingdom Bacillati; phylum Actinomycetota; class Actinomycetes; order Mycobacteriales; family Mycobacteriaceae; genus Mycobacterium; species Mycobacterium hackensackense. The sequence continues at coordinate 1,445,910 of NZ_JACKUC010000030.1, read as the reverse complement.
CACGCTGCGGTCGGGACTGGCCCGTCATCCCGACGCCGTGATCGTGGCCAACTGTGACGACGTGCTGATGGCGTCGGCGGCCTACGACAACCCGAACGTGGTGTGGGTGGCCGCCGGGGGCGGGTGGGCCGGCGACTCGGTGAGTTGCCCACGGTCCGGCGAGGTCATCGTGCGCGACGGCGCCGACTGGTATTCGACCGGAACCGATTTCAAGCGTCCCACCCCGCAATGGTGGTACGACGACACGAATATCTATGGTCCGGACGGCTTTTCACAGCCCATGCAGCTGGCCCTACCCGGCGCGGTGAACCGCGGCAATGCCACCCAGGCGGTCGCCGCCGCGGTGGTGCTCGGTGCAGACCCGGCCCGGGCGGTGGCGGCGGTGTCGACCGTCGACGAGGTGGCCGGCCGGTACCGAACGGTGCGGGTGGGCAGTCACACCGCGCGCTTGCTGCTGGCCAAGAATCCCGCCGGCTGGCAGGAAGCACTGTCGATGGTCGACAAACACGCTGCGGGCGTAGTGATCTCGGTCAACGGCCAGGTCCCCGACGGCGAGGATCTGTCCTGGCTGTGGGATGTGCGGTTCGAGCACTTCGACGATACGACCGTGGTGGCCGCCGGTGAGCGCGGTACCGACCTCGCGGTCCGGCTGGGCTACGCGGGGGTGCAGCACACGCTGGTGCACGACACCGTCGCGGCGATCGCCTCCTGCCCACCCGGACATGTCGAAGTGGTCTGCAATTACACGGCTTTCCTGCAGCTGAGCCGGCGGCTCTCATGACGGTGCGGATCGGGCTGGTGCTGCCCGACGTGATGGGCACCTATGGCGACAGCGGCAACGCGGTGGTACTGCGGCAGCGGCTTCGTCTGCGCGGGATCGACGCCGAGATCGTGGAGATCACGCTCGATGACCCGGTACCGGACTCGCTGGATCTCTACACCCTCGGTGGCGCAGAGGATTACGCGCAGCGACTGGCCACCCGTCATCTGATCCGTCATCCCGGGCTGCAGCGTGCCGCGGCCAAGGGCGCGCCGGTGCTGGCGATCTGCGCTGCCATCCAGGTGCTCGGCCACTGGTACGAGACCTCCGCCGGTGAGCGTGTCGAAGGAGTCGGCATGTTGGACGTCACCACCTCGCCACAGGAGGCCAGGACCATCGGCGAAGTGGCGTCGACACCGCTGATCGACGGCCTGACCCAACCGCTTACGGGCTTCGAAAATCACCGTGGCGGAACGACTCTGGGCTCCTCGGCGCAGCCGTTGGCCAGGGTCACCAAGGGTGCGGGGAACCGCCTCGGCGACGGGTATGACGGCGCGGTACAGGGCAGCGTGGTGGCGACCTATCTGCACGGCCCGTGCCTGGCCCGCAATCCGCAGCTGGCCGACCACCTGCTCAGCCGCGTGGTCGGGGATCTACCGCCGCTGGACCTGCCCGAGGTGACACAGCTGCGCACCGAACGCCTGGCTGCACCGCGCCGAGTCTAAGCCGCATCCTCCTTCCGCCCAATTGAACAAACGGGCGGATTTCTGCGAGTGGATCGCGCCAGTTCGTCGATCTCGGCGCCGCGACGCGCGAAGGCCTCACCCACCCGCTCCAGGATTTCGCTCTTGGTGTCCTCGGCGATCACGCGGATGACCTCCCAGCCGCGCCTGGCGATCTTGGGCAGCCGCTTGTGGTCCTTGGCGTACTGCGGGCGTGATGTCTGGTGCTGCTCTCCGTCGTACTCGACGGCGAGCCCCAGACTCCGCCATCCCATATCCAGATACGCGAAGGCCTGCCCGTCCTCACCGCAGACCGGGATCTGCGTCTCGGGCACGGGAAAGTTGTTGTCGATCAACAGAAGCCGCAGCCAACTCTCCTTCAACGACGCGGCGCCCGGGTCGATCAGCGGCAGTAGTTCGCGAAGTTGGCGGACACCACGCACCGGGCCATACCGTTGCGCAAGCAGCGCGACCTCATCGGATCCGAATGCGACGCTTCTCATCAGTGCATCGAGACGACCGAGTGCGATCGATCTTCTCTGGTGGCGCCCGAGGTCGAACGCGGTGCGCGCCGGCGTCGCCACCGGGATACCGTCGACCGTGGTGATCTCGTCGTCCGCGATCCGATCCATCCTGATCAACAACCCCGGCTGCCGACGGTGTTGTAGTACGACCACCTCGATCGGCTCGGTGTCGTCGACCCACTCGGCGCCGTGCAACGCCGAAGCTGCCACCCCGGTGATCACGCCGCTGCGACCGGACGTCAGCCAGGCACCGAGCGCCCTGTCCTGCAGGGTCGGTATGGCCCACTTGGGTGTGTACACCCCGCGGAACATCGGCCGATACCACCGGCGGAGCACGGTGCGCGGCATGCCGGCGCCCAGCGCCTCACTGCCCAGAAATACTTCGTTCATGCAGGCATGGTGACGCCCGGGTCCGACACGTCACCGAACTCGACGAAATGGCGTGGACCACTCGATCTTTCCCGCCCGTTTGATCAATTGGGCGGAAAAGGGAAGGGCGCAGTGGGGGTCGTCAGACCATGGCGCGGCGGCCGGCCAGGGCGCGGCCCAGGGTCAGCTCGTCGGCGAACTCCAAGTCCCCGCCCATCGGCAGGCCCGACGCGATCCTCGTCACCGTCAGACCCGGGATATCGCGCAGCATGCGCATCAGGTAGGTGGCGGTCGCCTCACCCTCGGTGTTCGGGTCGGTGGCGATGATCACCTCGGCGATGTCGACACCGTCGACCCGTTCGCCGATCCGGTTGAGCAGTTCACGGATCCGCAGTTGGTCCGGTCCCACCCCGGACAGCGGATCCAACGCGCCGCCCAGGACGTGATAGCGCCCCCGGAATTCGCGGGTGCGCTCGACGGCCTGAATGTCCTTGGGCTCCTCGACCACGCACACCAGCGACGCGTCACGACGGGAGTCGTTGCAGATGCGGCAGCGCTGGTCGTCTGAGACGTTGCCGCACACGGCACAGAACGTGACACCGTCGCGGATCCGGCCCAGCACCGCGGTCAGCCGGTCGATATCCGGAGGTTCGACCGACAACAGGTGGAAAGCGATGCGCTGGGCGCTCTTCGGCCCGATCCCGGGCAGCTTGCCGAGCTCGTCGATCAGATCCTGGACCGGGCCCTCAAACACGTGGGCACACCTCAGAATCCCGGCAACTGCAAGCCGCTCATCCCGCCGGCGAGCGGGCCCAGCCGGGTCTGCGCCAGGATGGTCACCTGCTTGGAGGCGTCGGCGATGGCGCCGACGATGAGGTCCTGCAACGTCTCGGGGTCCGCCGGGTCGATGACCTTGGGGTCGATGGCCACCGCAGTGACCTCGCCGCTGCCCTTCATGGTGACCTGCACCAGGCCACCGCCACCCTGGCCGTGCACTTCCGAGTTGGCCAGCGCCTCCTGCGCCTCCATCAGCGCCTGCTGCACCTGCTGAGCCTGGGCGAGCAGCGCGGACATATCGGGGGGGCCGGGTTCCATGATGAGTTCCTTTTGAGTCCGACTCGAATCTGACACTGCGTGTTGGTTGCGTCCTGGTCTCGACTTGGTTTCGCTCGCGAGCCGACCGCGGTTTGTCCTTCAACACTAGTCTCCACCCCGGTTACGGTGGCGCCGTGCACGTCCCCAACAGCTTGCGTGTCGGCGCCACGGCACTGCTCATCGCCGCCACCGTGTCTTCCGTAACGTCGTCTGCGCCCGCCGCCGCCGCTCCGGCGAACATCGCCGGCATGATCGTGTTCCTCGACCCCGGCCACAACGGCGCCAACGATGCGTCCATCAGCCGACAGGTACCGACCGGCCGCGGCGGTACCAAGGACTGCCAGGCCAGCGGCACCAGCAGCAACTCGGGCTATCCGGAACACAGCTTCAACTGGGACACCACCCTGCGGGTACGGGCAGCACTCACCCAACTCGGCGTGCGCACCGCGATGTCGCGGGGCAACGACGACGCGCTGGGTCCGTGCGTCGACGAGCGCGCCGCCATGGCCAATGCGATCCGCCCGAACGCGATCGTGAGCATCCATGCCGACGGCGGCCCGGCCAACGGCCGCGGCTTCCACGTGCTGTACTCGTCGCCGCCGCTGAACACCGCCCAGGCCGGCCCCGCGATCCAGTTCGCGCAGGTCATGCGTGACCAGATCCAGGGCTCGGGAATCCCGCCGGCCAACTACATCGGTTCGGGTGGGCTGGACGCACGTTCGGATATCGCCGGGCTGAACCTGGCGCAGTACCCCTCGATCCTCGTCGAGTGCGGCAACATGAAGAACCCGGCCGACTCGGCACTGATGGAGACCGATTCCGGACGCCAGAAGTACGCCGACGCCATCGTCCGGGGCATCGTCGCCTACCTGGCGTCCGGGGCGCGCTAACCCACGTCGCGGGCTACGCCGCCTCGAGTTCCTTCTTCAGGTTGGCCAGCACCGCGTCCTGGATCTTGCGCAGGCCCAGCGGCGCGAACGTCTTCTCGAAGAATCCCTTGACGCCGCCCGCACCTTTCCACGACGTCTTGACCGTGACGGTCGATCCGGTGCCGGCCGGGGCCACGGTCCAGTTGGTCACCAACGTGGAGTTGGCGTCCTTCTCGATGACGGTCTTGCCCGCCACGTCGACGGTCGCCTTGATATCGCGCACCCGTGACTCGGTGGCCTGCAGCTTCCAGCTCACGACGGTGCCCGCACCCTGCCCGCCCTCGAGCACCTGGTAATTGCTGTAGTGCGAGGAGAGGATCTTCGGTCGCACCGTCTGGTAGTCGGCGACTGCGGCGAGCACTGCTTCCGGCGCCGCGTCGATCAACACCGTGTTGGATGCGCTGACCTGTCCCATTCAGAAAACTCCCGTGTCATCTATGGGGCGTGCCCCCGTGTGTGCGGTCGCATCGTCGGCGACCGAGGACTAGCGTATATGTGTGTCTGTTGTTGCAACCGACGCGCAGGGGACCCACGCCGCGGGGGTGCAGCGGCTGCTTGACAGTTACCGCGCCATCCCCGCGACGGCCACCGTGCGCCTGAATAAGCCCACGTCCAACCTGTTCCGCTCACGCGCCAAAAGCACCGCAAAAGGTCTGGACACCTCAGGTTTGACCGGTGTCATCGGCGTCGATCCCGACGCCCGCACCGCCGATGTGGCCGGAATGTGCACGTACGAGGATCTGGTGGCGGCCACACTGCCCCACGGGTTGTCACCGCTGGTGGTGCCGCAGCTCAAGACCATCACCCTCGGCGGCGCCGTCACCGGACTGGGTATCGAGTCCGCGTCGTTCCGCAACGGCCTGCCACACGAATCGGTGCTCGAACTCGACATTCTGACCGGGGCCGGGGATATCGTCACCGCGAGCCGAACTCAGTACCCCGATCTGTTTCACGCCTTCCCGAATTCATATGGCACGCTCGGTTACTCGGTACGCCTCAAGATCGAGCTCGAACCCGTGAAACCCTTCGTGAGCCTTCGCCACCTGCGATTCCACACGATCGAGGACCTGATCGCGGCCATGGAGCGCATCATCGAGACCGGTGGTTACGACGGCGCACCCGTGGACTACCTGGACGGGGTGGTGTTCAGCGCGCAGGAGAGCTACCTGTGCCTCGGAGTACAGACCGCGACGCCGGGACCGGTCAGCGACTACACCGGCCGGCAGATCTACTACCGCTCCATTCAGCACCCCGAGGGCGAGCAACAGGACCGCCTGACCATCCACGACTATCTGTGGCGATGGGACACCGACTGGTTCTGGTGTTCAAGAGCTTTCGGTGCCCAGCATCCCGTTGCCCGGCGGCTGTGGCCCCGCCGCTTCCGGCGCAGCAGTTTCTACTGGAAGCTGGTCGGTTACGACCAGCGCTTCGACATCGCCGATCGCATCGAGAAACGACACGGCAGGCCACCGCGGGAGCGGGTGGTGCAGGACATCGAGGTCCCGCTCGAACGGTGCGCCGAGTACCTGGACTGGTTCTTGGCACATGTGCCGATCGAACCGATCTGGTTGTGTCCATTGCGTTTACGCGGTGACGACGAGTGGCCGCTGTATCCGATCCGTCCGCACCACACCTATGTGAACGTGGGCTTCTGGTCGTCGGTCCCGGCCGGCGCCACCGAGGGTGAGACCAACAGGCTCATCGAACGCAAGGTGAGCGAACTGGAGGGGCATAAATCCCTCTACTCGGACGCTTTCTACTCTCCGGAGGAGTTCGACGCACTCTACGGCGGCAAGGCCTACCGGACCGCGAAGTTGACCTATGACCCCGATTCCCGGCTGCTCGATCTGTATGCGAAGGCGGTGCAAAGAAAGTGACCACGTACAAAGACCGCGCTGCGGTGCCCACCGGTCGGCTCACTCTGGCCGAAATCCTGGAAATCGTCACGGCAGGTGATGTCCCGCTGAAGTTCACCGCGTACGACGGCAGCACCGCCGGTCCCGAGGACGCCGTCGTCGGGCTGGACCTCAAGACGCCGCGGGGCACCACCTACCTGGCCACTTCACCCGGCGAGCTCGGACTGGCCCGGGCTTATGTGTCCGGTGACCTCGACATGCTCGGCGTGCACCCCGGCGATCCGTACGACCTGCTCAGGGCCATGGCCGGCAAGACGGATTTCAAACTGCCGCCGGCTCGCGTGCTGGCCCATATCGTCGCCTCGATCGGCGTGGAACATCTGCTGCCCATCGCCCCGCCCCCGCAGGAGGCACTGCCGCGCTGGCGCCGACTCGCAGAGGGCTTGCGGCACAGCAAGACCCGGGATGCCGAGGCCATCCACCACCACTACGACGTGTCGAACACGTTCTACGAGTGGGTGCTCGGCCCATCGATGACCTATACGTGTGCGTGCTACCCGGACGACGACGCCACCCTGGAGCAGGCCCAGGACAACAAGTACCGGCTGGTGTTCGAGAAGTTGCGCCTCCAGCCCGGTGACCGGCTGCTCGACGTGGGCTGCGGCTGGGGCGGGATGGTCCGCTACGCCGCCAAACACGGGGTGAAAGCCCTCGGTGTCACCTTGTCGGCCGAACAGGCTTCCTGGGCCCAGAAGGCCATCGAAGAGCAGGGCTTGTCCGACCTGGCCGAGGTGCGGCACGGTGACTACCGGGATGTGGGCGAATCGAATTTCGACGCGGTGTCCTCGATCGGGCTGACCGAGCACATCGGGGTGGCCAACTACCAGTCGTACTTCCGGTTCCTGCAGTCCAAGATGCGGCCCGGAGCGCTGCTGCTCAACCACTGCATCACCCGGCCGGATAACCGGACGGGTCCACACGCAGGCGGATTCATCGACCGGTACGTCTTCCCCGATGGCGAACTCACCGGGTCGGGGCGCATCATCACCGAAGCTCAGGATGTCGGACTCGAAGTGGTCCACGAGGAGAACCTGCGTGAGCACTACGCGATGACGCTGCGCGACTGGTGCCGCAATCTGGTCGAGCACTGGGATGAGGCCGTCGCCGAGGTCGGGCTGCCCACCGCGAAGGTGTGGGGTCTGTACATGGCCGGGTCACGCTGGGGCTTCGAATCGAACGTTGTTCAGTTGCACCAGGTTCTGGCGGTCAAATTGGATGAACGGGGCGGCAACAGTCTGCCGCTGCGTCCGTGGTGGACTCCCTGAGTTCCCACTCGGTTCGCGTCGGCTAACCCTTGTCGATCCGGCGCGCGCCGAGTTCGGTCTGCAGCAGCTCGATCGCCACTTCCTCCGGGTCGCGGCGCACCACCTCGGAGGTGTCGCTGTTCGCCTCGGCGAGCATGCGTTCCTCTTCGGCCTGCGGATCGGGCGCGGCGGGCGCCGGGCCCGCGGCCGGCACGGTCTCACCGGTGTCCGGCACACACCGGATCTGCCAGTCGACACCGAGCGCATCCTTGATCGATTCCCGGATGATCTCGGCGTTCTTCGTCTCCCCGAGGCGCTTCACGAGTGACTGCGCCGGGTGGCTGAGCACCAGCGTGTCACCGTCGACGGTGCGCACGATGGCATCGGCCAACATGGCGTTGACCGCCTTACTACGGCCGTTGACCTTCTCCCGCACCGTGTTCCACATGCTGCGGACGGCGGCCGCGTCGGGCTGACCGACCGCGGCGGCCACCGTCGGCGGGGCAACCGGGGCCGGCGGGGGTGGCGGGGTCGGTGCGGGTGGCGGAGTCGGCGCGGGCGATGGGGCCGGCGCGGGTGGCGGCGCGGGCGCGCGCACGGGCTCAGGTTCCGGCGGCGGTTCCGGAGCAGGTTCGGGTTCGGGGGCCGGTGCGGGGACGGGTACCGGTCGTGCCACGGGGGCGGGCTCGGGTGCGGGCGGCGCGGACGCGGGTGCGGGCGGCTCGGACTCGGTGCGACTGGGGCGGACGAACTGCCGGGTCGCCGGAGCAGCCGGCGCAGGGTTCAGCTCGTTGCTGGGGACCGAGACGTCCAACCGTGTCTCGATGCGCTCGATACGTTGCAGCAGCGCCGCTTCGGTATCGCTGGCCGACGGCAGCAGCAGCCGGGCACACACCACCTCGAGCAGCAGGCGGGGCGCCGTCGCTCCGCGCATCTCCCCCAGCCCGGCGTGCACCACCTCCGCGTAGCGGGCGAGCGTCGCCGAGCCCAGCCGGGCGGCCTGCTCCCGCATACGCTCCAGCACATCGGCCGGCGCGTCGACGACTCCGCGGTCGGCGGCATCGGGCACCGCCTGCAGCACGATCAGGTCGCGGAACCGCTCCAGCAGGTCGGTGGCGAAGCGGCGCGGATCGTGTCCGGCGTCGATGACCGATTCCACCGCACCGAACAGTGCGGCGGCGTCCCCCGCGGTGAGTGCGTCGACCGCGTCGTCGATCAGCGCGACGTCGGTGGCACCCAGCAGCGCCAACGCCCGCTGGTAAACCACCCGGTTACCGTCGGCGCCGGCCACCAACTGGTCGAGCACCGACAGGCTGTCCCGAGGCGAGCCGCCCCCGGCGCGAATGACCAACGGGTACACGGCGTCATCGACGGTCACGCCCTCGTCCCGACATATCCGCTCCAGCAGGCCGCGCATGGTCTTGGGGGCCAACAGCCGGAACGGATAGTGGTGGGTGCGCGATCGGATGGTCGGCAGCACCTTCTCCGGCTCGGTGGTCGCGAAGACGAAGATCAGGTGATCCGGCGGCTCCTCGACGATCTTGAGCAGCGCGTTGAACCCCGCGGTGGTGACCATGTGCGCTTCGTCGACGATGAAGATGCGGTAGCGAGACTGGGCCGGCGCGTAGAACGCACGGTCGCGCAGTTCGCGGGTGTCGTCGACACCGCCGTGGCTGGCCGCGTCGAGCTCGACGACGTCGACATTGCCCGGACCGTTCGGCGCCAGCGCCACACAGGAATCACACGTCCCGCACGGTGTCGGTGTCGGGCCGTGCTCACAGTTGAGCGAGCGGGCCAGGATGCGCGCCGACGACGTCTTGCCGCAGCCGCGCGGCCCCGAGAACAGGTAGGCGTGGTTGATACGGCCGGCCGACAGTGCCGTGGACAACGGTGCGGTGACGTGCTCCTGCCCGACGACCTCGGCGAAGCTTGCGGGTCGGTACTTCCGGTAGAGCGCCACGGTCAGCAGGCTACCGAGAAGGTGCGACTAATCACGAGCCAGCAGTGACTCGGTGGCCGCGAGCAGCGCACACGTGGATAAACCGTCGATCGCCTCGCGCAGATCCGACTCGCCCGGAAAGGTGGGGGCGATCCGAATGTTCTTGTCCTCGGGGTCTTTTCCGTAGGGGAACGACGCACCCGCCGCGGTGACGGCGATGCCCGCGTCCTTGGCCAGCGCGACCGTCCGCTTCGCCGTGCCGGGCCATACGTCCAGGCTGACGAAATAGCCGCCCTTGGGGTCGGTCCAGGAGGCGATCTTGGACTCCCCGAGCCGGTTCTCCAGGATCTCGGCGACCAGTGCGAACTTCGGTGCCAGCAGTTCGCGGTGGCGCTGCATGTGCAGGCGCACCCCGTCGGCGTCCCCGAAGAACTTCAGGTGACGCAGCTGATTGACTTTGTCCGGGCCGATCGTCTTCTTGCCCGCGTGCTGCAGGTACCAGGCGATGTTACCCAGCGAACCACCGAAGAAGCTGACCCCGGCGCCGGCGAAGGTGATCTTCGACGTCGAGGCGAACACCAACGGACGATTGGGGTTTCCGGCTGCGGCCGCCAACCCGAGCACATCGACCTGCCGGGTGAATTCTCCGGTGAGGGTGTGCACCGCGTAGGCGTTGTCCCAGAACAACCGGAAATCCGGGGCCGCGGTCTTCATCTGGACCAGCCGCCGGACGACCTCCCAGGAGTAGGTGGCGCCGGTCGGATTGGAGAACACGGGCACACACCACATGCCCTTGATCGCCGGATCGGCGGCAACCAGTTCTTCGATCAGGTCGACGTCCGGGCCGTCCTCGCGCATCGGCACCGCGACCAACTCGATGCCGAAGCTCTCGGTGATCGCGAAATGCCGGTCGTAGCCCGGCGCCGGGCAGAGGAATTTGATACCGGTAGCTGCCCGGTCCTCGATCCAGGGCCGCGGGGAGTCCACCCCGCCGTGCAGCAGCGAGAACACCACCGCGTCGTGCATGAACTCCAGGCTGGCGTTGTTGCCCGCGATCAGGTTCGGCACCGCGATCCCGAGCAGTTCGCCGAAGATGGCCCGCAGTTCCGGCAGGCCGTGCAGGCCGCCGTAGTTGCGGGTGTCCGTCCCGTCGGCATCCCGATAGGAATCGGGTCCCGGCAACGCCAGCAGGCCGTTGGACAGATCGAGCTGCTCCGGCGCCGGTTTACCGCGGGTCAGGTCGAGCGCCAGCCCCTTGGCCCGCAGCGCGGAGTAGTTCTGCTGCTGCAAGTCGTGCTGGGCGACCAGTTCGTCACGGCCGAGGGACTCAAACGACACTGTGGGCCTTTCAAAGCCGTGCATACACAGGGTTGCCTAGATGGACAGTCCACACAGACATGTCGACGCAGACACATCCACACAAACATAAGGGGACCCCGCGCACCCGCCAGAGCCCATTGACCCTTGCTGCCTTCCGGCCCTGGGGGAGTTCACAGGATGGACGCCGCGCGGGGTCCGGAAAACGAGTGTAGTCCCCCGCCCCGGGGCGGAGCGGAGCGACCGGGGATCGACTTCCAGGGGCCTGACCGACCCGGGCTGGTCGGGCGCCCCGGGTTGGTCGGCTACCATGGCCGACGGAGGATTCGCCTAGTGGCCTATGGCGCTCGCCTGGAACGCGGGTTGGGTTAATAGCCCTCAGGGGTTCAAATCCCCTATCCTCCGCGCTCGGGTCCGGGGCGCGACCAGCGATTGTCGCCAGATGATCAGCGGGTCGCGGCCCCGGCCCTCAGACCCAAGGAGGACCATGCGGCGTGGGATCGCGGTGCTATGGCACGCATCGTCTCTGATCCTTGCGGCAGCGCTCTACTTCTTCTTCGTCCTGCCCCGCTGGTTCGAGTTGACCGGCGAGTGGCCGCACACCCTCGGCACCGTGATGCGCATCGTGTGCGGCGTCCTGGTGGCGCTCAGCGCACTGCCGGTCGCCCTCACCTGGTCGCGCACCCGTAAGCCGGAGCTGGGGACGCCGTCCCTGGCCCTGTCGCTGCGGGTCTGGTCGATCGGGGCGCATGTGCTGGCCGGCCTGCTCATCGCGGGCGCCGGCATCAGTGAGATCTGGCTGAGTCTCAACACCGCGGGACAGTGGCTGTTCGGCATCTACGGCGCCGCGGCCGCGATCGCCCTGCTGGGCGCATTCTCCTTTTACCTGGCTTTCGTGGCCGAGCTGCCCCCGCCGCCGCCGAAGCCGGTCAAGATCAAAGCGGACAAGCGCAGCCGCGGCGACGCCGATGAGGAGATTTCGGCCACACCGGATGAAACCGGCGCGCCCGAGGACACCGAGACCGCCGAAGACACTGAAGAAACCGCGGACACCCAGGACGCCGACGAGACGGCTGCGGATTCCGTCGCCGGTAACGCGGATGGCGACGATACCGATACCGAAACCGAGGCCAGTGGCAGCAAGCTGCGCAACCGCAGGCCTGCCGGGAAAGCACGGCGTGGCCGGACGCGTGGCGGGATAGCCGTCGAAGACTGAGCGCCTGCGTGTCGCTGCATCGACAGTTTCCGGTTGCACCGTCAATATTGAGGGAATACCTCTGACGCTCCGGAAGGCGGCGAATGCGCAGGTTCCACTTTCACCGGTGGTTTGCGATCCTGGTCGCCACGCTGCTGGCCTTCCTGGTGGCTGCCCCCGCAGCCGCCGCCCCCAATGATCTGTCCGGCGCGATCGCGGCGGTCGAGCCCTCCGTGGTGCGCATCGACACCACGGTCGACTACCAGCATGTGATGGGGACCGGCACCGGCATCGTCCTCGACCCGAACGGGCAGGTCCTGACGAACTACCACGTGATCCAGGGTGCGGACACCATCAACGCGATGGTGGGCGGACGGCCCTTTGCGGCCGATATCGTCGGATTCGATCGCCGCCGGGATATCGCGGTGATCCAGTTGCGGGGTGCGGGCGGTCTGCCGGTCACGCCGCTGGGTGATTCCGCCCAGCTGTCCATCGGTGACCCGGTCGTGGCCCTGGGCAATGCCCGCGGCACGGGCGCACCTCTGACCCAGGAAACCGGCACCATCAGCGCCTTCGGGCGGACCATCAGCGCCGCGGACGAGCTCACCGGATCGTCGAATCAGATGACCGGCCTGTTCGAGATCGCCGCCCCCGTGCGGGCCGGGGACTCGGGTGGACCGGTGGTCAACGGCGCCGGACAAGTCGTCGGCATCACCACGGCCGCCTCGGTGAACTTCAGGATGGGCCCCGGCGGCGAAGGGTTCGCGATCCCGATCAACGACGCGTTGGCGATCGCCAACCAGATCCGCGCAGCCACTCCGTCGGACACCGTGCACATCGGACCGCCTACGCTGCTGGGGGTTGGTGTGAGCACGGCCGAACAACATGAGGCGTTTCCGGGCGTGATCGTGCACGAGGTGTTGCGCGGTGGACCCGCCGAGCAGGCCGGACTGGTCAACGGTGACGTGATCCTGACCCTGGACGGCACACAGCTCGATTCGGCGACCGAGCTGACCGCTGTGCTGGACCGGCACTATCCGGGCGACGTGATCACAGTGACGTGGATCGACCGAGCGGGTCAGCACCAGACCGGGAAAGCGACGCTGACTGCCGGCGACTGAGCGCCGAGGCGCCGCGACACGCCCGCACGAGGTGTAGCCACAGCTTTTTTCCAAAAACCTTTACCCAATTTTCGGACGCGTCATTTGAGTGCGTTCAGCGTTGCTCACGCAAGCATCGGCGACAAAATGTGACGTATTCGTCAAAATTGCCATTGCTCTCGCCCTCGGCGTGATTCCTGTGGCACTGTGAACCCGTCCGCGCCACATCGTTGTCGGCAGCGTCAAAAATCGACTCATCGATCTTCACCACTCCCTTCGCCCGGTAGCCGACGCATCGGGTGAGCGACTCGTACGGATTCGCACACCCGGGGATCGCTACGAGCAAAGAAGTGGCGTGACCCACAGGATCACACCACTTACGGCGACCCCGCGCCTGCCGGGCGGGGTCATCCTCGTATGCACTCGAGTCGAACCGATGTGATCTTGAAATCGGCACTGCCATAGGGCCTTTCATCCACAACGCGGAACGTCCCGCACACCGGCGGCAACACTGCCTCCCGGCAGAATTCCTCACCCGCCCGATTCGCAACCGAGTGCACGCAAGCCCGCGAATTTTCGTCCGCACCCGCGCCGGCACGCGGGGTCGGCCTCACCCGATCGCCGCCTGCCGCCGCGGGTGGGACGAACGCGGATCCGGCCGGCCGGCCGGCGGACGGGACGGGTGCATCCGGGACATCGCCGACTGCCGAGCCGGGCCCATCTCGGGCCGCCCCGCAAAACGCCTCCGCGGGCTTGGCCAGCTCGCTCACGTGCACCCAGGTAGTTGCCTGGGCAACAGGCGACCCCGTTGCTGGAAGTTCGCTGAAGGCCGCTGACCTGGTAATTGTCGCGTCTGAGGGCGCCGCGCAGGCCTTTCCCATGCCGCCACTCGGCGTTACATTTGCACTAACGACCTGCGGTCCGCAGCTGTGCATGAAGCAACAGTCCGCCCCGCTGGCAAGGGGGAGACATCGTGGTCCAAACCGTCATAGCGGCCTACCTCATCGGCTGGGCGCTCAGTGCAGTGGTCATCTACATGGCCAGCCGGCATATGGGGTCCAAGTACGAGCCGGTGCCGCACCAGTTCGCGCTCAGCGCCGGAGCCGGAGCACTCTGGCCGCTGCTGATCCTCGGCGCCGTCGAGTTCAGCTCGGTCGCCGCCGCCTCGAGCGCGGCCTCACACGTGGAATCCGTCGACGGCAGTTCCCACCTTCTGGTGAGCGCGACGGTCGTACCGCTGCGCTGAGTATCCGCGGGACCTACTCCCCGACCGGGTTCCCGTCCGCGTCCCAGTGCGCAGCAACCTTCTTACTGGGCTGCACACGGGGAGGTTCACCCGGCATCTTCGGATAGCTCGGTGGGTAGGGCAGATCGGCCAGCCCACGTTCCTCGTCGGTACGCACCATCTCCAGCAGCGGCTGCAACGAATGCGGCGTGTCGTCGATATCCGCCCAGGGATCGTCGCGCTGGGCCACCAGGGCCGCAGCCGTCGCGATGGTGTAGTCGTCGGGGTCGGCGTCGGCCAGCTCAGCCCAGGTGAGCGGCATCGACACCGTGGCGATCGGGGTCTTGCGTACCGAATAGGCCGAAGCGAAGGTGCGGTCCCGGGCGTTCTGGTTGTAATCGATGAAAAGCCGCTTGCCACGCTCTTCTTTCCACCACGAGGTGGTCACCGCGTCGGGAGCGCGGCGTTCCACCTCCCGAGCCAAGGCAATACCGGCCCGGCGCACCGCGATGAAATCCCAGTCGGGCTTGATCCGGATGAACACGTGTACACCCCGCCCGCCCGAGGTCTTCGGATACCCGACGTAGCCGAGCTCGTCGAGGACCGGTTTGAGCACCTCGACGGCGATCCGGCGGGCATCGGCGAAGTCGGTGCCCGGCTGCGGATCGAGATCCACCCGTAGCTCGTCGGGATGCTCGGTGTCCGGGCACCGGACCTGCCACGGATGCAACGTCACCGTGCCCATCTGGGCGGCCCAGATGATCGCGGACGGGTGGGTGACCTTCAAGGCGTCCGCGGTCCGCCCGGACGGGAAGGTCACCGTGCAGGTCTGCAGGTAGTCGGGATGTTTCTGCGGGATGCGCTTCTGGTAGATCTCCTCGCCCTCGATGCCGTCGGGAAAACGCTGCAGATGCGTGGGCCGGTCCCTCAAGAGCGCGACCATCCGGTCGGCCACGGCCAGGTAATGGTCGACGACATCGCGCTTGGTGTAGCCCGGCTCGGGGAAGTACACCTTGTCGGGGCTGGTCAGCCGGACGGCGACACCGTCGACGTCGAGTTCTTCCGCGGGAGTGGCCATCAACCCATTCTCCCGTCGCTTCGCTCGCCCCGGTCCTCCAGGACGTCGTGCAGGTCGTAGATCAGCGGGGTGTCCAACTGCGCGAAGGTGCAACTCGTTGGTTCGCGGTCCGGCCGCCAGCGCAGGAATTTCACCGCATGCCGGAATCGCTGCCCATGGGAGGCACTGCCCTCCATCTGGTCATAGGCCACCTCGCACACCCGCTCGGGGCGCACGGGGATCCAGCGTTTGTCCGCCGCGGAGTTCCAGCGGCTGGGGTCGCCGTCGCGGACTTCATCACCCTCACGCAGCGGTTCCAGGTCGGCCAGCAGCTTCAGCCGATCCTTGGCGGTGAACGAGGCGGCACCGCCGACCATCTGCAGTTCGCCGTCATCGCGATACAGCCCGAGCAGGATGGAGCCGACGCCCGCGCCGCTCTTGTGGATCCGGTACCCGAGCGCCACGCAGTCGGCATCACGGTGGTGTTTGATCTTCACCATCTCGCGCTTGCCCGGCAGGTACGGCCCCTCCAGACGCTTGGCGATCACACCGTCCAGCCCGGCGCCTTCGAAGGTGTCCAGCCACTGGGCGCCGACGGCGGGATCGGCGGTGGTGCGGGTGACATGGCACCACTTCTTCTGCCCGTCCTTCTCCGGGATCGCCGCCAGCAGTGCCACCCGACGGTCCCGAAACGGCTCGGCGAGCAGCGAGCGGTCACCGAGAGCCAACGCATCGAAACCGATGAAATGCGCCGGGGTCTGCTCGGCCAGCATCGTGATCCGGCTGGCCGCCGGGTGGATGCGCTGGCTCAACGACTCCCAGTCCAACCGGACGCGTCCATCGACCTCTCTGGGCACGACCACTTCGCCGTCCAGCACGCACCGGTCGGCGAGTTCGTCGCGCAGCGCATCGAGCAGCTCGGGAAAGTACCGGCCGAGCTCTTTCCCGCTACGCGACTGCAGGACCACCTCGTCCCCGTCTCGAAAGGCCAGTGCCCGGAAACCATCCCACTTCGGTTCGAACGACCACACCCCGGCCTCGTCGGGCACTTTCCCGGCGGCCTTGGCCAGCATCGGGTCGACGGGCGGCAGCACGGGTAGATCCACGGTTCCCATACTCGTGCAGACCGCCGAGCGCGGGCAATGTCATCGCCGGCCGCTCAGATCCGCAGCAGGGCCTCCGCGTTGCCGTGCCCGATGGCGTGGCGCTGGTCTTCGGTGAGGTCCGCCTCCTGCAGGAACGTCGACACGTTGTCACGCACGACGTAGGGGAAGTCCTCGGAATGGATGATCCGGTCGGCACCGACTGCTCCGACGACGAAGTCCAGCTGGTGCTGGTTGTACATACCCGACGGGGTCACCCACACGTGGTCGCGGTAGTAGGCACTGACCGGGCGCACGAGGTTCCCCACCCAGGCGAACGTCTCGTCAAGTCGGTCCAGCCAGAACCCCAGCACCTCGGCCCAGTGCCCGCTGAGCACCTTGAGACCGGGATGTCGATCGAAGGCCCCGGACAGAATCAGCCGCAGCACATGGATACCGGCCTCGGCGTGCCAGCCGAACGCCGGCCCCGCGAACATGAATTGCGCCGCGGTGGACCAATCCCCGGCGTAGTAGGCCTGGGTCACCCCGTTGGGCGGCATCCCGGGATGGATGTAGATCGGTAGGTCGACCTCTGCGGCCGCGGCGAGCACCGGGTCGAACCGCGGATCATCGAGGAACCTACCGCCACACGTTCCCGCGATCAGGGCGCCGACGAAACCGAGTTCGGTCACGCAGCGCCGAAATTCGCCGGCGGCCGCCTCCGGATCGTGGAGCGGGATGGTGGCGAACCCCCGAAAACGATCCGGGTGCCGCGAGATCTGTTCGGCCAGATCGTCATTCACCTTGCGGCACAGGTCAACCGCTTCCGGATGATCCAGAGCGCTCGGGCTGTTCGCCCCGTGCGACACCACCTGGACATCGATGCCCACCTGGTCCATGTGCTCGAGCCGGGGGCCGTCGAGGCGTTCCGCGGATTCCCGGTCGGGCGAGAACCGTTGCAGGAACTCCCCAAAGCCGGCGTCCGGCGGCGTGGGTGGCGGACCGCTCAGTTCCCACACCCTGGCGATCGCCTCCGGATGGTGGAAGTGTTCCTCGACGGTGACAACCCGCATGCCGGCTACCCTACGACCGCATCCTGTGAGGTCTCCCGCGGTGTCGGCCAGGGCGCCGGCACCGGGCGCGGGCGCACCCGCAGCGGCCACCAGAACCAGCGGCCGAGCAACGCGGCCAGCGATGGGGTCATCAACGAGCGGACCACCAGGGTGTCGAACAGCAAGCCCAGACCGATGGTGGTGCCGACCTGTCCGATCACGATCAGATCGCTGACGGCCATCGAGATCATCGTGAAGGCGAACACCAGTCCCGCAGCGGTGACCACCGATCCGGTGCCGGCCATGGACCGGATGATCCCGGTACGCAGACCCGCGTGGATCTCCTCCTTCATCCGGGACA
This sequence comes from Mycobacterium hackensackense, assembly GCF_025822555.1. Classification (NCBI taxonomy): domain Bacteria; kingdom Bacillati; phylum Actinomycetota; class Actinomycetes; order Mycobacteriales; family Mycobacteriaceae; genus Mycobacterium; species Mycobacterium hackensackense. The sequence continues at coordinate 1,428,023 of NZ_JACKUC010000030.1, read as the reverse complement.
CCAACAGCAGGTTGTAGTCGGCCCCGACGGCGAGCAGCACGATGACCGACATCGGAAGCACCATCCAGTGCAACGGGATACCGACCAGGTGCTGCCAGATGAGCACCGAGAGTCCGAACGATGCACCGAGACTCAGGACCACGGTGCCGACGATGACGGCCGCGGCCGCGACCGCGCGGGTCAGCACCACCATGATCAGGAAGATCAGGATCAGGGAGGCGACCGCCGCGATGAGCAGGTCGTAGTCCGCGCCGGTCTGCATGTCCTTGTACATGGCCGCGGTGCCTCCGACGTAGACCGTCGAGCCCTCCAGCGGGGTGCCCTTGATGGCGTCGGCGGCCGCGATCTTGAGCGGTTCGATATGCGAGGTGCCTTCCTCGCTCAGCGGATCACCCTGATGAAAGACGGTGAACCGCACGGCATGTCCATCGGGTGACATGAACAGCTTGATACCGCGCTGGAAGTCGGCCGTACCGAACGCCTCCGGCGGCAGATAGAAATTGTCATCGTTGCGCGACGCGTCGAACGCCTGTCCCATCGCCGTCTGGTTGTTCTGGTTGGCGATGTTCTGATCCTGCTGGGCCTTCTGCGCCTGGTACTGATTGAGCAGATACTGCTTCTGGTTCTTCATCGTCTGGATCATCGCCGGCATCACGGCCGCCATCTGCGGTGTCAGCTCGGACATCCGCTTCAGATCCGGCACGATGTCCTGGAAGTCGTCCGACATCTGACTGATCCCGTCCAGGCTGTCGAAGACCGACCGCACCGACCAGCACATCGGGATGTCGTAGCAGTGCGGCTCCCAGTACAGATAGTTGCGGATCGGCCGGAAGAAGTCGTCGAAGTCGGCGAGGTGATCGCGGACGTCGCTCAGGGTCATCGACGTCTTGTCCATCTTGGCCGCCATGCTCTTGGTCACCTCCGCCAGCTGCAGCGTGATGCGGTAGAGCTGCTCCTGCGAGTCGATGCTCGTCTGCATCTCGTTGGCCTGCTTCAACGTATTGTCCAGCACGGTCTGCTGGTAGTCGTTGTTCATCAGGGTGCCTGTGCCGCTTTGGCTCATCGAGTACGCCAGGGAGGCATGCTCGATCGGCTTGCCGTCCGGGCGGGTGATGGTCTGCACCTGGGCGATACCGTGCACGCGCACCATCGCCTTGGCGATCTTGTCGATGATCAGGAAGTCGGCGGGGTTGCGCAGATCGTGATCCGCCTCCACCATCACCAGTTCCGGGTTCATCTTCGCTTCGGAGAAGTGCCGAGTGGCCGCGGCCATACCGACATTCGCCGGGATATCGGCGGGCAGGAAGATCCGGTCGTTGTAGGTGGTGTGGTAGCCGGGCAGCGTCAGGAGGCCGACGAGGGCAAGCACCACGGCCATCACCAGGACCGCGCCGGGCCACCGGACGATGCCCGCACCGATGCGGCGCCAGCCGCGAGCGCGGTCCATCCGCTTGGGGTCCAACACCTTCCCGAATCGGGTGACGAGCGAGATGAGCGCGGGACCCATGGTGAGTGCGGCGGCGACCACGATCGCCATGCCGATGGACAGCGGTATACCCATGGTCTGGAAGTACGGCAGTCGGGTGAAGTGCAGGCACAGCGTGGCGCCCGCGATGGTCATGCCGGAGGCCAGCACCACATGGGCGGTGCCGTGAAACATGGTGTAGTAGGCCGATTCCTTGTCCTCACCGGCGCGTCGCGCCTCCTGATATCGGCCTATCAGGAAGATGGCGTAGTCGGTGGCCGCGGCGATCGCCAGCGTCACCACCATGTTGGTGGCGAACGTGGTGAGTCCGAACACGTTGTGGTAGCCCAGGAATGCGATGATGCCGCGCGCCGAGGACAGCCCGACCACGACCATGAACAGCGTGATGAGCACCGTGACGATGGACCGGTAGACGATCAGCAGCATCACCGTGATCACGGCGAACGTCAGCATCTCGATCGTTTCCATGCTGGCGTCACCGACGGCGTTCTGGTCCGTGGTGGTGGCGGCCGGCCCGGTCACATACGCCTTCACACCGTTGGGTGCCGGGGTGTTGTTGACGACGTCACGGACGGCGCCGACGGATTCATTGGCCAGCGCCTCGCCTTGGTCACCCGCGATGTACACCTGCACGTAGGCGGCTTTGCCATCGATGCTCTGCGCACCGGCCGCGGTCAGGGTGTCGCCCCAGAAATCCTGCACGTGCTGAACGTGTTTGGTGTCCGCGCGGAGTTTGCGAACCATCTCGTCGTAGAACGTGTGCGCGTCGGCGCCCAACTTGTCCTGACCTTCCAGGACGATCATCACCGAGCTGCTGGTGTCGTACTCGTCGAACACCTTGCCGACGTGCTTGGTGGCGATCAGCGCGGGTGCGTCGTTGGGGCTCATCGACACCGCGCGCATCTTGCCGACTTCTTCGAGCTGGGGCACCACGGTGTTCAGCAGCCCGACGATGACGAGCCAGCCCAGCACGATCGGGATGGCGAAGGCCCGGATGAACCGGGGCAACCAGGGCCGGGCGGCGTGCCGCGCAGGCGGGAGAGCCTCGGTCGGGGTGTCGTCCGTGCTGATGCTCATGCGCAATCCGCCTTCGGCTTCTTGCTGACCGTCATGCTGCCTTCACCAGGCAGAACGTCGCGGCATTCACGCCTTGTGCCGTCCTCTCGTCTTTGACCTCGCCGTCGACGGTGACGCGGCAGCCGATCGAACTGCCGTCGCCCTGGGCGAGGAGATTGGGCTGGACGGACGGGATGGTCGTCTCCAGCCGGATGGACCAGGGCAGCGGCGCTTCGGTGCGCTGCGGTAGCCCCTTGAGATCCGTGTAGTTGATGGTCGCCGTGGTTCCCGTGCCGAAGACCTCGTACACGACGACCTTGGGGTTGAACTTCTCGGCGGTATCCGACCCCACCGGAGTCACCACCGCTCCATCAGAACCGAAGACCGATCGCAGGTGAGTAACGCTCAGCACGCCGACCGCCAGGGCCACCACCATGAGAGCGGGCAGCCAGATGCGCTTGAGTACCGCAATCAAGGTCAAGCCTTTCCACGAATGACAGCCGCAGGTCAGGCGACGACGGATGACCTAGGAAGGCAATCTAAGTGTATAAGTGGATAGAGTCAATCCACTTATTGGCATACGTAAGGCACGTCACTAATGTGGGTCGCGTGATTGACAAACCATGCCGGGGGCTGCGCAAGGACGCGGAGCGTAATCGGCAGCGCGTCCTCCAGGCGGCGCGCGAACTGTTCGCCGAGCGCGGACTCGAAGCCACCCTCAACGACGTGGCCCACTACGCCCACGTGGGCGTGGGCACCGTCTACCGCCGATTCGCCACCAAAGAGGATCTCCTCGACGCGATCTTCGAGGACAGCATCGACCAGATCGTCAGTTTCGCCGAAGATGCCTTCCGCCATGAAGATTCATGGGAAGGCTTCGTGTGGTTCGTCGAGCATCTGTGTGAACTGACCGCCACCGACCGAGGCCTGCGCGAGATGGTCTACAGCAAGGCCTACGGCGGCTACCGGGTCGAGTGCGCGAAGCTGCGCCTCGACCCGCCGATCTCGAAGCTGGTGGAGCGCGCCCGCAAGGACGGACACCTGCGGCCCGATATCGAGCCCACCGACATGCCGGTCATTAGCCTGCTCGCCGGCACCGTCAGCGAATGGGCAGGGCATGTCGAGCCCCAACTGTGGCGCCGCTACGTGGCGCTGCTGCTGGACGGGATGCGCCACCGGGAGGGCCGGCCGGAGTTGGCCGTCGGCGCACTCGGCGAAGAACAGATGGACGCCGCCATGCGCGGTTGGCATCCGGCGGGAACCTCCTAGTCCAATCCGGCAATGATGCTCTGCAGGTCGACTGCCGCGGGTCGCTCCAACTGAGCGAAGGTACAGGACCCGGGATCACGATCCGGCCGCCAGCGATTGAATTGAGCTGTGTGCCTGAACCTTTCGCCTTCCATATAGTCGTAGCGCACCTCCACCACCCACTCGGGCCGAAGCGGGACGAACGACAGATCCTTGGCCCCACCCCCCGCATTCCACCGGGAGCCACCCCCGTACCGGCGCGCGAGCTCCGGGTCGGCCGCCACCTGAGCCGCCCAATTCCACGGATGTCCGTCGAACGTGGTGACCAGCGGCTGCAGTTCGGTGAGGAGCCGGCGCCTGGTCGCCATCGGGAAGGCTCCGATCACGCCGACCGATGCCAGGCTCCCGTCCTCCCGGTAAAGACCCAGCAGCAGTGAGCCGACGGCATCGGTGCCGGATTTGTGCAGACGATAGCCGGCCACCACACAGTCGGCCGTGCGCTGATGCTTGATCTTGAACATCACCCGCTTGTCCGGGAGATAGCCGATCGACGCCGGTTTGGCGATGATCCCGTCCAGCCCGGCACCCTCGAACTCCGTGAACCACCGCTGCGCCGTAGCCATATCGGTGGTCGCCGGGGTGAGGTGGAAGCGCGGGCCGGCCTGGCGCATCAGTTTCTCCAGACGCGCACGACGTTCCCCGAACGGGTGCTCCATGAGGTTCTCCGCACCGACCGCCAGCAGGTCGAACGCGATGAACGAGGCCCTGGTCTTGGCGGCCAGGAGCTGGACCCGGCTGTCCGCCGGATGGATACGTTGTTGCAGCGCTTCGAAATCGAGCCCAGCCTTCGTGGCGACGACGATCTCTCCGTCGAGCACGCAATTGTCCGGTAGTTCACGTCTGGCCGCCTCGACGAGCTCGGGGAAGTACCGGGTCAGCGGCCGCTCATTGCGGCTGCCGAATACTACGTCGTCGCCGTCGCGGAAGCAGATCGATCGGAAACCGTCCCACTTCGGTTCGTAGATCGCATCCGGCGGGATCGCGGTGACCGCCTTGGCCAGCATCGGCTTCATCGGCGGCACCACTGGCAGGGTCATACGCCGAACAGTAAATCACTTGACCTCAACAGAGGTTGATGTTGAAAGCTGTACTCATTCCAGTGAGGAGGTACCCATGAGACAGATCCGCGCCGACCTGTGGGAAACCAGCACCGAACGCCCGATGCCCGGCATCTCCACCCATGCCTACCTGTGGACCGGGGGCGATACCGGCAACGTGCTGTTCTACAGCACCGATACCGACGACGATTTCGGCGAGTTCGACGCCCTCGGCGGCGTGGCACACCAGTACCTGTCGCACCGCCGCGAGGCGGGCCCGATGCTGCGCTCGATCAGCGAGCGGTATGCGGCCCAGCTGCACGCACCGGCGGCCGAACTGCTCGATATCGGCATGCACGCTCATGTCGATGTGCCCGTCGGCAGCCGGCACGTCGACCGCAACGGTATCGAGGTGATCCCGACGCCCGGGCACTCCCCCGGCAGCACCTGCTACCTGGTGCCCGGCGCCTACGGCCAGAGTTATCTGTTCACCGGGGACACCATCGTGCAGGACGCCGACGGCACCTGGATACCGGGCTATATCCCGGCGCTCAGCGAGGCGCAGTCACTGTCGCGCAGCCTGCGGGTGCTCGCCGGTCTGCACCCGGACCTGGTGATCACCAGCGCGTACCCCGGCCGTTCCGGGGTGCACGCGCCCGGTGCGCGACGTTGGGCCGAATGCGTCGAGCAGGCCCAGGAGCGGCTGGCGCGGGTGGCGTGATCTAGTTTGGCGCTCATGACAGGAGCCGGCCGGTTCGCGCCCAGCCCGTCGGCTGACCTGCACATCGGTAATCTCCGCACGGCGATCCTGGCCTGGCTGTTCGCCCGGTCGACCGGCCGGCGCTTCCTGCTGCGGGTGGAGGATCTCGATGACCGCACCTTCAGCGATGTGGCGGCCCGCCAGGTTGCCGACCTGGCGGCCATCGGCGTGACGTGGGATGAGCCGCCGGAGTACCAGACAACCCACCAGGACCGCTACGACGCCGTCATCGCCGATCTGACCGCGCGTGGCCTGGTGTACGAATGTTATTGCAGCAGAAAGGATATCCTTCAGGCGCCGCGCGCCCCACATGCACCCGAAGGAGCATATCCGGGCACCTGCCGGGACGCGCCGCGCCGCACGCATCCAGACCGGGCACCCGCACTGCGGCTGCGCAGCGACACCTTCTCCTACACCGTCACCGACCTGCTCCATGGCGAATACACCGGATTGGTAGACGATTTCGTGCTGCGCCGCGGCGACGGGGTGCCCGCCTACAACCTCGCCGTGGTGGTCGACGATGCCGCCCAGGGCGTCGATCAGGTGGTGCGCGGTGACGACCTGCTGTCCTCGTCGCCGCGGCAGGCGTATCTGGCCGCGCTGCTCGGCTTTGCGGCACCGGTGTACGCGCACGTGCCGCTGGTGCTCAACGCCGAAGGCAAACGGCTGGCCAAACGCGACGGTGCGGTCACGCTCGCCGACATCGGCGTGCAGCGCGCATTGCATGAAATCGCGGTGTCGCTGGGGTTCACGGCCACCACACCGGACGCCATGCTGGACCAGTTCGACCCCGCTGCGCTACCCACCAGGCCCTGGACATATCAGCCGAGTTGAGCAGAACCCTTGGGATATTCCCAGCACGTTGCTAGGTTGCGCCGGTGAGCCTCCCCCTTCGACGACCCGGCCGGGCGCGTGCGGCGCTGCTGGTGCTCGTCATGTTGGCCAGTGTGCTGGCTGCCGGTTGCGGATCCAAGAGCACCGGTGACACCCCGATCAAGTCGGCCGGTGTGCTGCGCATCGGCACCGAGGGCACCTACTCGCCGTTCAGCTACCACGACCCCAAGACCGGCGAGCTGATCGGTTACGACGTCGACGTCGCCAAGGCCGTCGGCGACAAGCTGGGCGTGAAGGTCGAATTCGTCGAGACCCCGTGGGATTCGATCTTCGCCGGGCTGGCGGCCGACCGCTTCGACGTGGTGGCCAACGAGGTCACCATCAACCCGGAGCGTCAAGCCAAATACGATCTGTCCCAGCCATATTCGGTGGGCGAAGGTGTCATCGTCACGCGCGCCGGTGATGACTCCATCACCTCGCTGGCCGATATCAAGGGCAAGACCGCCGCCGAGAGCGCCACCAGCAACTGGTCCGAGGTCGCCCGCAAGGCCGGGGCCAACGTCGAGAGTGTGGAGGGCTTCGCGCAGGCCATCACCCTGCTCAACCAGGGCCGGGTGGACGTGGTGATCAACGACAGCATCGCCGTGTACGCCTACTTGGCCGAGACCGGCGACAAGTCGGTGAAGATCGCCGGCACCGTCGGTGAGAAGAGCGAGCAGGGCTTCGCCGCGCGCAAGGACAGCGGCTACCTACCGGAGTTGAACAAGGCGCTCACCGAGCTGCGCGCCGACGGCACACTGGCCAAGATCTCGCAGCGCTACCTCAAGACCGATGCCACCGGCGCCCCACCGGACACCCCGATCCGCGCCGCCGGCGTATTACGGGTCGGGACCGAGGGCACATACTCGCCGTTCAGCTACCACGATCCGGCAACCGGCCAACTCACCGGCTATGACGTCGACGTCGCCCGGGCCATCGGCGCGAAGCTGGGCGTACCGGTCGAATTCGTGGAAACCCCATGGGATTCCATCTTCGCCGCGCTCGAGGCGAAACGGTTCGACGTGGTGGCCAACCAGGTGACCATCACGCCGGAACGACAGGTCAAATACGATCTGTCGCAGCCCTATGCGGTCGGTGAGGGGGTGATCGTCACCAGGGCCGACGACGACTCGATCACGTCGCTTTCCGACTTGAAGGGAAAGACCACCGCCCAGTCCAGCACCAGCAACTGGGCCCAGGTGGCCCGCGCCGCCGGCGCCAACGTGGAATCGGTGGAAGGCTTCGCACAGGCCATCACCCTGCTCAACCAGGGCCGTATCGATGCCACCGTCAACGACAGCATCGCCGTCTACGCCTACCTCGCCGAGACAGGCGACAAGTCGGTCAAGATCGCCGCCCAGACTGGTGAGAAGAGCGAACAGGGTCTCGCCGCACGCAAGGGCAGCGGTCTGCTGCCCGAACTCAACGGCGCGCTCGACGAACTGCGCGCCGACGGCACGCTGGCCAAGATCTCGCAGCGCTACCTCAAGGCCGACGCAACCGGCAGCGGCGCTGCGCCGGCTCCGGGTGGCCAGCAGGCCGCGCCGCCGCAGGCCCGCTCCGGATTTCAGCTCGTCCTGGACAACCTGTGGCCGATGGCCAAGGCCGCGCTCACCGCCACCATTCCGCTGACCCTCATCAGTTTCGCGGTGGGACTGGTCATCGCGCTGGCGGTGGCACTGGCCCGGTTGTCGTCGAACGTGGTGCTGAGCAATATCGCCCGGTTCTACATCTCGATCATCCGTGGCACCCCGCTGCTGGTGCAGTTGGTGATCGTGTTCTACGGCCTGCCGAAGTTCGGCGTCACCCTGCCCGCCTTCACCGCCGCCGTGATCGCGTTCTCGCTCAACGTCGGTGGCTACGCCGCCGAGATCATCCGCTCCGCGATCCAGAGCATTCCCAAGGGTCAGTGGGAGGCCGCGGAGACCATCGGCCTGACCTACACCGGAGCACTACGCCGGATCATCCTGCCGCAGGCCACCCGGGTGGCGGTACCGCCGCTGTCCAACACACTGATCTCGCTGGTCAAGGACACCTCGTTGGCCTCGGCCATCCTGGTCACCGAGTTGTTCCGCAAGGCACAGGAGATCGGCGCGCCGACGTTCGACTTCTTCTCGACCTATGTCGCCGCCGCCGTGTACTACTACGTGATCTGCCTGGTGCTCTCCGCCGGCCAGAATCGGCTGGAACGCCGTTTGGAAAGGTATGTGGCGCGATGACCGAAGACGTGACCGACTATCGCGTGCAGGCCGAGGGCGTCGAGAAGGCGTTCGGTGAGAACAAGGTCCTCAAAGGCGTCTCCTTCTCGGTGGCCCGTGGCACGGCGACCACCATCATCGGCCCGTCCGGGTCCGGCAAGACCACGCTGTTACGGGCGCTGGCCGCACTCGACGTGCCCGATGCGGGGGTGATCCGGGTCGGTGACCAGGAGATCGACTTCGCCAAGCCGGTCGCCAAGGACAAGCTGCGCGCGTACCGGGCGCAGAGCGGATTCGTCTTCCAGGGGCACAACCTGTTTCCGCACAAGACCGTCCTGGAGAACATCACCGAGGGGCCGGTGATCGTGCAGAAACGGCCGAAGGCCGAAGCCGAGGCCGACGCGCTCGCACTGCTCGAGCAGGTGGGTCTGGCCGCCAAACGGGATCAGTACCCGTTCGAGTTGTCCGGTGGGCAGCAGCAGCGGGTGGGCATCGCCCGGGCGCTGGCGCTGAAACCGAAGGTGGTGTTGTTCGACGAACCGACGTCGGCGCTGGACCCGGAGTTGGTGGGCGAGGTCCTCAGCGTGATCAAGGATCTCGCGGTCGAAGGCTGGACGCTGGTCATCGTCACGCACGAAATCCAGTTCGCCAAGCAGGTTTCCGACCAGGTGCTGTTCACCGACCAGGGCATCATCCTGGAGCAGGGGCCCCCTGCCGCGGTGATCGGTGACCCACAGGAGGAACGGACCCAGCAGTTCCTCAACCGCATCCTCAACCCGTTGTGAACGCCGCGGCGGGGTAGGTGCAGCGCGGCAGGTCCCTTGGCTCGGTGACGAGCTCATCGGTCCGGCGAGCGCCGGACCTGACATACATCTTTGTATGTTTGTCTGGACATGTGCGCCGGAGTGGGGTTACCGTCGGTGGCGCAATGGTGATGGCGATCACGTCTCCGCAGCGTCAGCACGCACCGATCCAGGAGTCTCCGATGTCCTTCTCACGCACCACGCCGCGACTCACGGTCGCCCTCACCGGCGGCAGCGCCTGGTGACGATGGGTGCCGTCACCGAGGCTGGATCGCGGGCCGTCCCACGGCTCCACGACCGGGAATGGCAGCTGCGCGCGAAATGCCGGGACGGCGACGCCAGCCTGTTCTTCCATCCCGACGGCGAACGGGGCCGGGCGCGTAAACGCCGCCAGCAGCTGGCCCGCGAGGTCTGCGCCGGCTGCCCCGTCGCACGTGAGTGCGGCGCGTATTCGATCTCGTTTCAGGAGGCCTTCGGCACCTGGGGCGGCCTGTCCGAGGACGACCGGCGACGGTACCTGGAGACCGTCAGAGCTCCTTGATCCCCCACGGCGACCCGTAGGCGGTCAGTAGCTCCAGGAAGGGCACCGGGTCGAACGCCTCAGGCCCCAGCACCCCGGACCCCGACCACGTGCCGTCGGCCAGGAGTTCAAGAGCGACAACGGGATTGATCGCCGTCTGCCATACCACGCACTGATGTCCGTACTCGGCCATCGACCACTCGTTGTCCACCACGTGATACAGGTAGGTCGAGCGCGGCTCGCCGTCCGTGCCGGTGCCGGTGACCCACAGCCCGGCGCACGTCTTGCCCGTCATCCGCGGGCCGAGGGTGGCGGGGTTGGGCAGACATGCCGCGACGACATCGCGGGGGCTGACCATCTGACCGCCGACCGACACCTTCTCCGTGCGGTCGAGTCCCAGCTTGTGCAGCGTCTTGAGCACGTCGATGAATTCGGCGCCGAGTCCGTACTTGAAGGTCGCCCGCCGGCACTTGACCCAGCGCGGCATGAGCAGTACCTCTTCATGCTCGACATTGACGCACTCGACCGGACCGATACCGTCGGGAAAGTCGAAAACCTCTGGCTCACTGAAGGGTTCGGTGGTGAACCAGCCGCGGTCGGCCTCCCAGATGACCGGCGGGTTGAGGCACTCCTCGATGGTGGTCCAGATCGAGAACGACGGCGCGAACTCATACCCCTGCACGGTGAGATTGGAACCGTCGCGCGTGCCGAGCTCGTCGATCTCGGAGAACAGATGGTCGGCCGCGTACCGGGCGAACACGTCCGACAGGCCCGGCTCCACACCGATGCCGACCAAGGCCAGCCGGCCCGCCGCCTGCCAGTCGGCCTCGACGGCAAACTGCTCGTCGCCGAGTTTCACCCCCGGCAACTCGTAAGGTTTTTCCGGATGGCGCCGCGACAGGCTCATCGCCATATCGAGATAGTCGGCCCCACCGGCGATGGCGCCGTTGAAGATCGGCATGACGAACCGCGGGTCGACGGCGTTCATCACGTGCGTGATGCCGTGCTCGCGGACCAGATGCGCGATCGCCTCCGAGGAGCTCGCATCGACGCGGGTTCCGATGAACCTGTCGTCGCCGATCTCGTTCGCGACCCGCCGGGCCTGAACTTCGTCGTAGTCGCACACGACGATCCGTTCGAAGAAGTCTCGCCGCGCCGCGATCGAACAGAACGCCGAACCGACACCGCCGGCGCCCACCAGAAGAATCCGCATACGGGCCATGCTAGTGCGGATTCATCGCCATTTCGCGACAGTTACGACGAAAAACATCATTAATCATCGACTACACGACTGAAACCGCACCCGCGCGGGATGGGGTTTACCCCCACCGAAGTGTGGGGCCACCACCGCTGTGTCCGGCGGCAGAAATCGCGAGGCTGAGTTCAGCCACCCCGAAAGGACACCACCTCATGCGTAACGTTCTGTACTTTCTCGCCGCCGGACTGACCACCGCCGCGCTCGCCGGCGCCGCAACCGCCACGGCCGCGCCGTCAGGACCGCCGTGCCACCCCATCGGCGCGGGTGCCACCGTCTGCCAGACGGCCGGTCACATCCGGGTCATCGCCACACCCACGGTCAAGGCGCCGCCGGCCCAGCAGTTCAACGGCTGGATCGGTATGGTCCACCACCCCTAGCCGAGCCGAAGTGACGCCAGACCCCGCAGCGTGACATTCGGCTTGTACACGGGCTCGGCCGCCAGCCGCGCGTGCGGGAATCGCCGCGCCAGTTCGGTCAGCGCGATACGCGCCTCCAGCCGAGCCAGCGGTGCGCCGAGGCAGAAGTGCGGCCCCTTACTGAAAGACAAGTGCCGCAACCCTTCCCGGTCGGGATCGAAGACATCCGGCCGATCGAAGGCATCCGGGTCGCGGTTCGCGGCAGCTATCAACAGCAGGATGCTGTCGCCCTCGGGGACTGTGACAATCCCCCGGTCGCTCCGCTCCTGCCCGCCGCCGACAATCCCCCGGTCGCTCCGCTCCTGCCCGCCGATCTGCATGTCTGCGCCGGCGATCCGCATCACCAATTGGACCGGCGGGTCGTAGCGCAACGTCTCCTCGATGACCACGTTCGCCCGCTCCGGATCGCCCGCCAATGCGGCCCACTGCGCCGGGGCGCGCATCATCGCCAGCACGGCATTGGCGATGAGATTGACCGTCGTCTCGTGGCCGGCGATCAGCAACAGGTCACAGGTCGCGATGATCTCGTCGACGGTGAGCTGATCCCCGTCCTGCTCGGCCGCGATGAGCGCCGAGATCATGTCCTCCCGCGGCTCGGCGCGGCGCTTCGCGACGAGATGCCCGAGGTAATCCCGCATCCACTCGTCGGCCCGCAGCCGCTCGTCGGCGTTCGCGGAGGCCTGACCGGTCAGCGTCATGATCGGGTCGAGCCCCTGCGCCAACAGCGCCGCGGCACGGCTGAACTGCGGCTCGTCGGACAGAGGTACGCCGAGCAGCCGGCAGATCACCGCGACCGGCAGCGGATAGGCCAGGTCTGACACCACATCGAATGGGGCGCCGGGCGTCTGTTCCCCCGTCCCACGGGCGGCCACCGCGTCGAGCAGTTCGCCGACCAGCGCGCGGATCTCGGGTTCCAAAGCCCGGACCGCCTTGGGCGAGAACGCCTGCTGCGCCAAGGTGCGCAGCCGGGTGTGGTCGGGCGGGTCGAGAAAGAGGAAGCCTGGCGTGGCCGTGCGTTGCGGGGTGATCCCTTCGGCGATCTGGCGCTGCACCACCGACGATTTCATGCCGTCGCTGCACGACGACGGATGCCTCAGCACCTCGTCGCAATCCGCGAACCCCGAGAACACCACCATGCCGGTCTCGGGCAGCACCATGGGCCCCAGCTCGCGAATCCGCGTGAACACGGGGTACGGGTCGGCGCGAACCGCCGGGTCGAGCATCTCGACCAGCAGCGCCTGCGCTGCTGTCTGATTTCCCGTCGCTGCGCCTGTCGCCATGCCCTTATTGTACGTGCGTCTAAGAAGACTGCCGCGCCGTTCCGTAGTAACGCCCGAGGACGTGTTCGCGCAGCTCATCGAACTCACCAGCGGTGATCGCGGCACGGATCTGGTCGACCAGCCGGATGGTGAAGCGCTCGTTGTGGATGGTGCACAGCGTCGAGGCCAGCATCTCCTTGGCCTTGAACAAGTGGTGGATGTAGGCGCGGGTGTAGTGCGCGCAGGTGTAGCAATCGCACTCGTCGTCGATCGGGGTGAAATCTCTGCGGTAGCGCGCGCCGGTGATGTTGTACCGCCCGTGCACCGAGTACACCGCCGCGTTGCGGGCCACCCGCGACGGGGAGACGCAGTCGAAGGTGTCCGCGCCCGCAGCGACCGCGGCGAACAGGTCGTCGGGCTCGCTGATCCCGAGCAGGTGCCGGGGCTTGTCATCGGGCAGTTCACTGGTGACCCATCCGACGATCGTGGCCAGGTTCTGCTTCTCCAGCGCGCCACCGATGCCGTAGCCGTCGAATCCGCGACCATCCTCGTCGAGGAGGGAGACCAGACCGCGCGTCGCCTCCCGCCGCAGATCCTCGTACTGCGCCCCTTGCACCACCCCGAACAGCGCTTGGCGCGGCTTGTCCGCGCGTTCCATGGTGAGCTTGCGGTGCTCGGCCAGGCAGCGCGCCGCCCAGTCATGCGTGCGTCGCACCGACTGCTCCTGGTACCCGCGGGTGTTGACCAGGGTGGTCAGTTCGTCGAAGGCGAAGATGATGTCGGCCCCGAGCTGATGCTGGATACCGATCGACACCTCAGGGGTGAACCGGTGCGTGGAGCCGTCCTTGTGCGACCGGAAAGTGACGCCGTCCTCGTCGACATGGGCCAGCCGCTCCTTGCCCTCGGCGATGATGTCGTCGGCCTGCACCCGTGTCGCATCCATGGCGAGCACCTTCTTGAACCCGACGCCGAGCGAGAGCACCTGAAATCCGCCGCTGTCGGTGAAAGTGGGGCCCGACCAGTTCATGAACGCGCCCAAACCGCCCGCCTCGTCCACGATATCGGGCCCCGGCTGCAAGTACAGATGATAGGCGTTCGCCAGAATCGCCTGCGCTCCAACCTCTTTCATGGCTTCGGGCAGCACGGCCTTCACGGTGGCCGCCGTGCCGACGGCGATGAACGCCGGTGTCTGGATATCGCCGTGCGGGGTGTGGATGACGCCGACCCGGCCCGCTCGCCCGGCCAGCTCTGCCCGCACCTCGAAATACTGCTCGCTCACGCGAACATTCAATCAACCGCGAAGTTCCCGTGCTCGGGCGCTCTCGGTCGTAGATTCATCACATGAGGTTGAGATCGCTGGCCAGCATCGCAGCGCTGGCGGCCGCCGCGGCCACCTCGGCCGCATGCTCGTCGGGCCCACAGACCGCCGCCCCGCCCCCGGGCGCGCTGGCGCCCGGCACCGCCGAGATCACGATCGACGGCCGCGATGCAGGCACCACCCATGCCGTCAGCTGTTCGCCGGCCGGTTTCCTCACCACCATCACCACCGGCGACAACTCCTCCGGCGTCAGCGCGATGGTGTCCAACGAGGACGAACTCAAGGCGGAGTCGGTCAGCTTCCGCAACGTGGGCGGATTCACCGGCAGCTATAACGCCGGACTCGGCGAACCGGGTGCCACCGTCAGCATGACCGGACGGACCTATGACATCTCCGGAACGGCCCAGGGGTTTCGCACCGACAACGCCAGCTTCGCCGCCACGAGCCGGTTCACCGTGAAGGTGGCCTGCTGAACTGCGGTTTACCTGCAGGTGACCCTCGGTCAAGTATTTCGCGCATAACGGTGTCTGTGCGTCGGCTGAGCACCATACTGCTCTGGGATCATCAGGCGATCTTGAACCGGATCGCACAACAAAAGGAGATCAGTGGTGAAGCGTGAACTCGTGGTCGCCCTGGGTGGTGCGGCAATCGTCATCGCCGGGCTGTCCGGCTGTTCCTCGGATGACAAGAAGTCGAGCAGCTCATCCAGCTCGGAGAAGTCCACCTCCTCGGCGTCCGCCACCGAGACCGCAACGGGGTCACCCACCGCAGCCGCGGGCTCGGGCACCACCAAGGTCACCATCGACGGTGCCGATCAGGCCGTGAACGGCTCGGTCGTATGCGCCACCATGGGCGGCAACGTCAACATCGCGATCGGCGAGGCCGCCACCGGTATCGCCGCGGTACTCAGCGACGGCGACTCCCCGACCGTCACCTCGGTGGGCCTGGGCAACGTCAACGGCATCACCCTCGGCTACACCGCCGGCGCCGGTGGCGAGGCGAAGGCCGAGAAGGACGGCAAGACCTACAAGATCAGCGGCACCGCCACGGGTATCGACATGGCCAACCCCATGACCCCGGTGAACAAGCCGTTCACGATCGAGGTCACCTGCCCCAACTGATGCGGGCAGCATGACATGACGACGGCGGCGTCCCGAGTGGGGACGCCGCCGTTGTCGTCTGCGTTCAGGCCGGGACGGTGTAGCCGGCGGCGGACTGGCGCAGCTGCCAGATCTGCGCCGGGCACAACTCGTTGACGGCCTGGTTGATCAGGTAGGCGCCCTGGTAGTCGTCCGAAGAGTTGAAATCGGCCTTCACCTGGCCGACCAGCTGACCGTAGGGCATCTTGCCCGCCACCCGGTCGCAGATGGTCTGGCCGTAGGCGATCGCAGCATCGGGGCCGGCGAAGTTGTAGCCGGGCCGTACCGTCACGTTCACCAGGTAGGCGACCGCGTCGGCGTGGGCCGCGGGAGCGGCCACTCCCGCCAGGCTCGCGGCGAGCGCGCCCGCGACCACCAATCCCCGTAATGACCTCATGGTCTCAACCATAAACCGGAAGGTTGCCGGCCGGGTCGGATACCGATCAGGGACGCGTGCGGCGCTGATGCCGGCGCAAACGGGCCAGCAACACCCGCCGGTGCACCTCGAAGGACAACGACAACGGGTCCCGCCACGCTCCAGGCTTCTTCACGCTGTTGGCCATAGTGCCTCCACTGTCGCATACGGGATGCCGCCAATCCGATTGGCGCGCGCGGTATTTGACAAATGTCACGACAAAGGAGAACCGCGGGTTAACGCTGCTCGACGCCGTCGACACCCCCACGTTAAGTACGATAATTGACGTATCCGTCGATGCAAATCCGGGAAACCACCCCGCTCCCACTTGACACCTGTCACGATCGGGTCAGGCGGGTGTGGGAAGGAGAGTCGGGCGTGCGGCGATCATCGAGGTGGGTCAGTGCCGGCCTGTTGACCGCGGGAGTGTCGGCCGGCCTGTTGACAGGCATCGGCGTGGCGGCGGCGGATAGCGGTTCACCTGCGCCGTCGGGGTCCGCCACATCCTCAACCGGCAGTGCCGAGGGTTCCGGCACCGGAACCGGCACCACCGCGGCCGGCACCCCCGGTGCCACCACCTCCGGATCGACCGACAAGACCGAGCCCACCTCGAACGCCGGCACGGCCTCCGAGGCAAACGATCCCCCGAAGAAGAAAAAGAAGAAGAGATCGACCTCCGCCGGCTCTGGCACGTCCGCCACCGATATTTCAGCCACGCGATCCGAGACCGGGCCCAAAGCCGAGTCGACCGGGACCGGGCAGGCATCCGCCGCGGCCAAGCCTGCCGAGCCCACTGCCGCCGCGGCGATCCGGGCCGTCGCACCGACCGCGGAAACACTGACACCGAACACGTCTTCTTCTTTGCGACTTGCCCAGGCGCCCGTCACCGCCAAGACCGCGCCCACCGCGGTCAACCCGGTCAAGGTGATCGCCAGGGCCGTCACCGGCCTGGTCAACAGCGTCGGGTCCGTCATCATCAACGCGGTCCAGGCGCTGGAGAAATTCGTCACCGGGCCACCCGTGCTACCGACGGGCAGCACGGTTACGGTCCGCACCTCCACGATCCTGTTGACGAATGGGCAACGCGTACAGGCCAATTGGTATTACCCAGAGCCGGACCCGGACACCGGGGCACCGCCCGAGAAGATGATCCTGCTGCAGCATGGGTTCTTCGCGCTCGCTCCGATGTACAGCTACACCGCGGCCAACCTCGCCGAGCGCACCAACAGCGTCGTGGTCACCCCCACGCTGTCCTCAAACTTCTTCGCCGGCGACGATCGCTGGCTGGGTGGCGCCGGGATGGCGGCACAGATCGCCGACCTGTTCACCGGGAACCGCGAGGCTCTCACCCAGAGCGCGATCGCCGCCGGGTACGCCACCCGGTACGGCCTGGATCCCGCTACGGCGGCGCTGCCGCAGAAGTTCGCACTGGCGGGCCATTCGGCAGGCGGCGGCCTGGTCTCCGGAGCGGCCGGCGACCTGGCCACGAACGGCGCGGCGAAGGACCTGGTCGGGGTGATCCTGCTGGACGGGGTCCCCACCGGCAATACCCTGCGCGATGCGCTCACGAAACTCGACACCTACCAGGCCAACGGCGGCCAGTACATCCCCATCCGCGTGATCGGCGCCCCGCCGAATCTGTTCAACTTCATCAGCACCGAAAATCAGACCTTGTCGGCCGCAAGGCCCGGTCAGTTCAACGGGGTGGTCCTCTCCGGTGGCGTGCACATGGACTCGATGCAGGGCGGCAACCCGATCATCCAGTTCGCGGCCCAGTTACTCGCCGGGTTCCCGCAGCCCCAGAATCCCCCCGCGGTGCAGGACTTGATGACCGACTGGATGAACGCATGGTTCGCAGGCGCCGACGAGGGCCCCGCGCCGGCGCCCGGAACCGTCATCGACATCGACACCCCCAAAGGCACGGCGCACGGCCGGGTGATCGGGACCGTGCCGGTGACGATGAGCGCGGCGGCTGAGGCTCTTGCCGGGTGACGTGCGGGTACACCCGACAGGAACGGATCAGTGCTGCGAACCCGCAGTCATCGCGCTCACGATCTCTGCCGTCGAGATCACTGCGTGGGCCAGGAACGCATAGTTGATCAACGCCGCCTGGTAACCGTCACCTCGGGTGGGGTGCCGTGGGCCGGCGGTGGCATCGCGAACGACCGCAACTTCGAAGCCGTTTTCGAGGAGGTCGCGCAGGTGGTACTCGACGCACATATTCGCGAGCATGCCGCAGAGGAATGCCCCGTTTGCGCAGCTGTAGGACCAGGCCGTTGTTCGGAGGGCTCCAGACCTTGTGCGGACTTGCATTGACGTTGGACGGATTCACCGGATCCGGCGCGGACTTCCGTAGCCCGCCTCTTTCGCCGCGGCGAAGATGTCCGACAAGTGTTGGATCGTATTGTTCTCGGTGTCGCTTGCTCCGACGCTGCCCCAGTTCTTATCGGTGGGACTCAGCGCACCGTTCTGTGGGTGTATGACATCTCGGCATTCCCCTCGCACGAATGTGGTGGCTGTGGGGCCGTGCGCGGTCGCAACGGCAAAGAGTGCACCCAGCAACGGCACGAGCTTCCCGCTTGCCCTGCCTGGTTGGTAGCGCGATGAGGCAGCCGGCGGCGAGTACACCGACGGCGACAGCGAAGCCGATGCCGGCGCTGCGTAACCCCCAGTGGTCGGCGACCAGGCCGTCGCCGATGACGGGTAGCGAGATGGCGATGTAGGCCACCACGAACAGTGCTGAGCTCACTTCGGCCCGCCGATCGGCCGGCGTGGCCTCGGTGACGGCAGCCAGGCCTCGGCTGAAGCTGATGCCTTGTCCCGCACCGGAAATGATGGCGGCGACGACGAGGCCGACGAGTGAAGTGGTGACCAGTGCCGCCGTCAAGGCGATCATGCCGATCACCAGTGTTGCGCAGCCCAATGCCATCGCGCGTCGCGGCTGTATCCGGTGAGCCGCTACCTGCGCCACTGCTGAGGCGAGGAAGGCGCAGCCGGCAATCGCACCGGCTGCGGCGTGGTTGGCGATGCCGATCATGGTGGAAAGGAATGACGGTGCCAACGCGGCGAACAGGCCCATGCATGCAAATCCCGCGAACGTCCCAATCGCCGCGAGAGCGAACGTGGCACGCACTTGGACAGGAAGCCGCAGCCGCTGCATGCCGAGCTGTCCGGTCTTGGCCGATGTTTCTGGCACGCGGACGACGGCAAGCCCGGCCGCCATCGCTAACACTATGTGCATCACGAAGGCCAGCTGCAGCGGTGCTGGGCAGTACTGAACGAGAACACCGGCCAGCAGCGACCCGGCGCCCAGGCCACCTATGTTGGCGATGGTCGCGGTCGCGGCGGCCCTGGTGCGCCATTTCGGCGGTGCGGCTTCGATGATCGCGACGGTGGCAGTGCCGGTGAAGACACCTGCCGACAGCCCGGACAGCATGCGTGCGGCCACCAGAGCGGGGACTGTGTCGGCAAGCAGGAACATCGCGCCACTGGCGACCGCGGCGACGACGCCGCCCAGCAGAACCGGGCGTCGACCGATCGCGTCGGACCAGCGTCCGAAAAACACCAGCGCCGCCAGTACCCCACCGGCATAAGCGGCATAGATCATCGTGGTGGTGAGCACGGTGAAACCGAAGGTGGTGGCGTAGAGGGCATACATCGGGGTGGGCACTGTGGTGCCGGCCATGATGACTGCGAACGCGTATGCCAGCAGTGCGGTGGCCACGCCGCCACTGGGACATGGGTTTTGACCGTCCGACGTCACCGTCTCTGCAGTCATGACCGATTCGACGGCGCCGATGGAACGATGTGAGGTGTCATGGATTGCGCAGCGGCGCGGGTTGTTTCGGCGATGTTGTGGATGGCGATATGGCCGATGTAGCCGTCCGGTCGAATCAGCAACAACGTGTCTCTGGACAACCCATGGATCTCGGCGAATTGTCCGGTCGGGTCGGTGAGCGAACCACCGGGTATGTCGCCCTTGTTCTCGGTGTCGATGATGACGCGGTTGAGGCGCGCGCCGTCGGCGGGCCAGTCGAGTTCCGCCAACGCGTCGGCGGCGTGTGGACCGTAGGCCACGGCGGTGAAGTGGGGCCCGCGGTAGATGTCGAACAGCCGCACGCGGCGGCCATCCCCGGTGACGAGGTCGGCGTCCGGCGCGCGGTCACCGACGCGCAGAGTCGCGGTGCGGTCGGCGGCCGGCGGCGCCAGTGGCCCGCCGTGGTAGGTCAGGGCGAGTTGTTTTTCGTCCTTGCCGCGCCGGATGCTGGAGGGGTCGAACTTGCCTATTCCTTCGTATTTCCTGGTGGATAGCCCGAGCACACCGGCGGCGATGGGTTGGCGTTCCTGTTCATAGGTGTCGAGGAGTCGATCGTCTGCTCCGGCCAGGACTTGGCCGAGTTTCCAGCCCAGGTTGTAGGCGTCGCCGATCCCGGTATTGAGGCCCTGGGCGCCGGCGGGGGTGTGGACGTGGGCGGCGTCACCGGCGAGCAACACACGGCCGCGGCGGTAGTTCTGGGCCAGCCGGATGTTGGGTCGAAAAACAGACTGCCACTGGATGTCTCGCAGCACGAGCCGCTTGTCGTGGGTATGGGCTTGGATGCGCGCGTTGATCTGGGCCAGGTCTTGCGGCGGTTGTTCGTCGGGCGAAAGTCGGATCATCCACTGGAATGCGTCGCTATGCGGCAGCGGGCAAGCGCCCACAAAGCGTCCTTTGAGTCCGGGCCACACGTGCCAGTACTTGCGAGACAATCCACCCGAGACGGCTGCGTCGACGATGAGGATGCGGTCGGCCTCGTCGGTGGAGCCGCTGAACTCGACGCCGAGGACCTTGCGGACCCGGCTGGCACCGCCGTCGGCGCCGACAAGGTACCGCGCGGTGATGTCCTCGACGCCTTCGGTGGTCGTGACACGTGCGGTGACATGGGTGCCGTGGTCGGTGAAGTCCACCAACTCCGTGCCGAAATCGACGTGTCCGCCGAGGGATTCGAACCGAGCATGCAACGCGCGGTCGGTGCGGCACTGCGGGATGAGCCAGGTATCGGGATATGGGACATCGGGACCGCGCTTCCCCTTGGCCATCATGGTGAAAGGGATGGTGATCGGGCCGAGGTGGATTCCCATCGGTGGGTAGAGGGCACCTTGGTCGAGGATGTCGGGCAGGGCGCCCAGATCGTCGAGAACCTCGAGGGTGCGGGGCTGGATGCCTTTGGCGCGCGAACCGTCGAAGGCATGCGGCGCCTTGTCGATCAGGCGTACTGCCACGCCGCGACGTGCGAGGTCGATCGCGAGCGCGGTGCCGGCGGGCCCCGCGCCGATGATCAAGACGTCGGTGGTACTGCTTGTTGTTTTCATGGGTCAAGCCGATCTGTAGAAGGTCGCCAGTTGGTCGGCGACGACGAGAGGACGTTCGAACGGGGCCATGTGGCCGCAGTCATCGATGACGTGGCATTGGCGGGGCTGAAGCAGTTCGCGGACCTGGCCCAGGCTGCTGATCGGGGTGACGTGGTCCGCACGGCCCCAGATCAGTTGGGTGGGCAGGCGAAGGGTGCCGGTATGCCGGTAGAGCTCGGCGCGATCGAACAACGGAAAGTGTTGCAGCGTATCGAACAAAGCGTAGATGGACCCTTCGTATCGGGAGGCGTCGCCGATCATGGCCGCCAGTGCGGCGGCGCGGTCGGCGTCTGCGACATTGTGTCCCAAATGCTGCTCGAGGAAGCGTCGCCCGAACCGCTTGGCGATGATACCGGCCGCGATGTCGTTGCCCAGCAACAGTTTCTGCGCAACAGGTTGACGACTCAGCCCGGCAGGGCCCACCAGCGTCAGCGTGGTCACCCCGCCGATGTGTTGGCCCACATACGCCATGGCGATCAGCGCACCCATCGACGTGCCCACCACGTGGCAGGAGGCGGGTAGGTCGAGGCGCTCGACGAGCTCGCGAAGTTGGCGACCGAACAGCGCCTCGTCGTAGCGGGCGATGACGCGGTCGGAGTAGCCGCGCCCGTAGGCGCTGTAGGCCAGTGTGCGCAGTCCGCGGGCATGTAGCTCGGCGGCCAATTCGTCCCAGTAGAACAACGGAATGGTCAGGCCGCCCGTCAGTACGACGACGTCGCCGCCGTCCGGCCCAGCCAGCTCGTAATGCGTGACACCATCAGTCAATCGAATGTAACTACCGCGAAGACGACCCCGCGTGGCGGCGTCCAGTCGGCGGTCTTCTCCACGTGCGACGAAGTACTTCATCGGGCGTTCCTTACCGGACGGGAGTGCAGAAACTCGGTGACCGCGTCGGCCACCCAGGCGGGGTCCTCTTCGGGGAGCAGATGCCCTCCGTCGGGATGGACATTTTCGACACTGCCTGCGATATCGCGAGTGAAGTGTTGGCCATCCATATCGGCGCTGCGCAACACCAGCGTGGGCACGTCGATTCGGTGAATCTCGGCGCTGCGGTCGGGCTGGTCGGTGGCGAGGAAATCCACGAACGCCGACCGGTTGCCGGGCCGGTTCCACAGCCTGTGCGCGCGATCCACCATCGCCGCATCGACGATGTCGGAGTTCGGCCCGACGGCCTGGCGCAGGCTGCGCTCGACAGCGCGCCGCGGCATGAACCGTCGCAGTACCTGGCCGATGACGGGGTTGCGCGCAAGCCGCATCCCGGCCGGCAGTTCTTTGTCGGGGTACCCGGTGGCATTGATCAACACCAAAGCGGTCAGCTGCAGCTGCTCGGGGTGATCGAGGGCGAGGTTCCAGGCGATGTTGCCGCCCAACGAGTTACCCACGACGGCGCATTGCTCGACGCCGATGGCGTCCAAGAAGCGTGCGAGCGTCTTGGCGTAGGTGGCGACGCGGTAGTCGCGGTCGGGGCGCGGCCCCGTGACGCCGAAACCAGGCAGATCCAAGCGGATCACGTCGAAGGATGGCAGTAGCCGTTGGGCGACGGCCTCCACCCCGTACAGCGACGACGCGCTGCCGTGCAGTAGCACCACCGTCGGGCCTCTGCCCGACCGTCGGTAATGCATCCGCATGCCGTCGACGGTGACGAACTGCGAGTCCGAGTGAACATCGATATCCCGAGAATTCATAATGGATACAGTGTTGCCGTAATTGCGTCGGGTGTCAAGAATCAGTGATACTGAGGCGGTGACCTCCACTTCGAAACCCGCACAGCGCCCGACCCAACGGTCGCGAGGGCGCCCCGCCGTGCCGGTGGAGCGCATCATCGCCGCGGCCACCGCGATCGTCGACGAGGACGGGTCCGAGGCACTGTCCATGCGGACACTGGCCCAGCGCTTGGATTCGGGCACCGCCACCCTGTACCGGCATTTCAGATCACGCACGCAACTGATCGCCCACGTCATCGACGCCGTGCTCGGTGAGGCCGATATCGATGCGACCGCGGTACGCAAAATGCCGTGGCAACAGGCCGTGGAATCGGGTGCACGCACATTCTTCGAGGTCTTCCGCACACACCCGCACGTAGCGCGGTTGCTAGCCGAGCGAATTCCGATGGGACCCAACGCAATGCGGCAGCGCGAAGTGATGATCGCAGCTTTGCTCGATGCAGGGTTCGGTCCCGAGCTGGCCGCGCAGGCCTATGCGACAGTGGCGCGTTTCGTCCTCGGGTTCGCCATCCAACTCGGCGAGCACCCGACCGATGACGACGCCGAACTCCCCGAAACCTGGCGCGCCCAGGATCCGCAGTCCTATCCCGCCACCGTGGCGGTGGCCGACCACCTGCCAGTCGGACTGGACCGCGAGTTCAGCCTCGGACTGGAACTGATCCTCAACGGCCTGACGCAACTACTCGACCAGGCCTGATCTACCGATAGCCGCCCCGACCGACCGCGACGGTGACGGTCAGTCGAAGTACTGATTGACACCTCGACGCATTAATGGATACGATGTACCCATAAATAGTGCCGTCGAGCTGCCCTCCGTCGCCTACAGCGTGAGGGCGCAGCCTACGGCGAGCCTCCCCGTCGAGAATCGGAGACAACGGTGAGCCGAATTCTGCTACGCGGCGCGCAGGTGATCACCATGGCGCCGCATCGCCCCGACACTGAACGCATCGACATCCTCGTCGAGGACGATCGCATCGCCGCGATGGGCGACCACCTCGATCCGACCGGCGCCGAGGTCGTCGACCTCAAGGACCAGATCGTCATCCCCGGACTCGTCAACGCCCACCTACACACGTGGCAGACCGCGCTACGGTTCGCCGGCGGAGACTGGTCGCTGCTGGAATACCTGGCCCACACGCACGGTCACGTCGCCCGCAGATACAGCCCCGACGATATGCACATCGGGACATTGGCCGGTGCACTGAACCAAATCAGTTGTGGAACAACCACAGTAGGCGACTGGTGTCACAACTGCCTGACTCCAGCGCATGCCGACGCCGCCATCAACGCACTGAACGTCGCCGGCATCCGCGCAGTCTTCTTTCACGGCACACCCCATGGCGGCCCCACCAAACCCCATGACGTGTCCGAAGTCGACCGTCTCCTCAGCGGTCCCATCGCCAACAGCGCACTGCTTACCGCGGGAATGGCGATCAAGGGCCCGCAACTGTCAGCGTCCGACGTGGTGATCGCGGACCTCCGGGCCGCCCTCGAACGCGGCGTGATCGCATCGATGCACCAGAGCGCCGGAACGCCCGGACACGGCTGGAATGCCGTCGGCGCTGCCGGCCTGTGGGGTCCACACGCCAACATCGTGCATGGCACCGGGCTGACGGACGAATGGGTCAAGAAACTCGCCGACGCCGGAGTCACCTTCACGACCACACCGGAAAACGAACTGGGTCAAGGGCATTGCACGGCAATCACCGAACAACTGGTGCGTGCCGGCGGGGCACCGTCACTCGGCACCGACACCGAAACGGCCGTATCCGGTGAAGTTCTCACCGCCGCCCGAATCACCCTGGCCCGCCAACGAGGCGTAGCCCATGAGCAGGAGTTCCACCGCACCGGCATGGGTGCGCCCACCGCAGGGATCACCAGCAAACAGGCGCTGTCGTGGGCAACCGTCCATGGCGCGCGCGCCCTCGGCCTGGCCGACCAGGTCGGCCACCTCGCCCCCGGGATGCAAGCCGATATCGTCGTCATCGACGCCCGAGCACTGAACCTGTGGCCGGCCCATGACCCGATCACCGCGGCACTGCAAGCCAGCATCGCCAACATCGAGGCGGTCATGATCGCCGGGCGCTGGCGCAAGCGCCACCACACCCTGGTCGACACGGACATCGACGACGTCAAAGACCGGTTACAGCAGTCGGGAGAACGCTTCGCCCACAAGATCCGCGCGACCGGCCCGCTCGCCCGTACCCGACGCCGCGTCGTGCGAACGGTCGTGCGCCGGCACCTTCGTCGCCAAACCCGCTCCGCTAGTTGACAACAGCCGCAGAAGTCTGTCTGCGCCCCGACTCCGACGTGAGGGTGGGGTCCTACTCAAAAACCGCCCTGACCTGAATGAACAGGCGGGCGGTTCTTGGCGGGGCTACTGATACAACATTGGAATAGTGATACGTGGGATCAGATCACGAGATCGGTATCCCCCAGCTAGTCACAGTTCGGGGCTCCAAGATGTCGGCTGTGGCTGCCAGAGGCCACCGGCAAGCTCACGTGCAAACTGCCATCCCGCGCTGTCTACACGTCGAAAGCACTTATGGCGCCTCTTATCTCTCACATGAAACTCCAACATGCCCAGCACCAACAACCGCTCCCATGACGTCTGGACATTGCTCTGAGTAAGACCTAATTCCGCAGCAACCGCTTTCAGATGGACGATGCCCATGGCATCGGCGATCAGCAGCATCACCTCAAGCTGGTAATCCTGCCCGAACGCATCCCGCGACCGCCTCCGCAGCGCGGTCGCGTCGGTCGTTGACATCGCATAACAATACGGAATACTCGTTATATGAATCTCGTTTTATCACGAGTGCGAAGAGATCCGATCAAAATCTCACGCGTGTCATCAGAGGTTTGTACCCTCGATACGGCATACTGGACGGTTTGCCAATCCCAGATTGGGGGACAAAGATACAAACCGGTGCCTGGATCTGATACCCCAGAACTATCCCACACGGGTATTAGTTTCCATAGCCTGACCAGGCACGATGGGCAGTTCATCCAGGAGGTTCTGCTACAATGGGTAGTAGATGGAACGCGATGACGCAATCCAAGCTGGTGATGAATCCGTGACGTCCTCGGTGATCCAGGGCAAGTTTTCTTGCGCGCATCCGCACGAACGAACCGACACCGGCCAGCTCGAGAATCTCAGCGTCTCTGACGAACTCCGCGCAAAATTGATGCGCTCTCGTATTTTCGGAAGGATCGGCGTCGCCGGTGCGCAAGGAGTAACACTGCATCGAGGAATTCTTCGGGTTGTGAGCGAACACCTACGCGGCAGACACCCTATGGCGAGTACTGATGGCCAGTCTGTGGTGATTGATTTTCAGCTCGACAGTCGCGACCCCAATAACGCGACTACCGTTCAACGCTTCGCGAACGGCGTCGCGATACTGATGGGTCCCGAAGCTCACGTCGTTGAAGCGCAAGTCATGCAGTTTGACACCAGTGACCTCGACCCCTATCTCCTCCCCGAGAACCGGAGCGAGTGATTCGCCACACTATGACAGTCGCGGGTATCCTAGGCTACTTAGGAGGCCCAGATGGATGCCCATTACGACGATCAAGTCGCCGCAAGCGAAGCCTGCACCGAGATTCTGCAGGAGTGGCCCAAGCTTCTCCCGCATGACCAGGAAGCCATGCTGGCAGATCTGAATCTTGAATCCATCACCTTTCTTGGTCTAATGACATTGGCTCGTCATGAGCTGGAAGCGACTGTGGTTGCGATTCGTCGTCGCCTCGGCAGCCGGCCGGCTAATAGGAATATTTCATGCTCTAATCACCACATCAAACATAAAGAGACGCATACAGACTATCCCGGACCAATATCCTATGGCTCCATGGGATGGACGCCTGATTGCGGTTAAATGCAGCAAAAGAAGTGCGAATATCTGCCGTATTTTCTACATCTCCCGCCCGACCGCTATTCCATTGCAGCAGAATGCAATTAGACGGGTGATCGGAGCGTTGCTCGAATAGGTGATGAGAGGTAACGTCAGTTCATGACGGCCCATTCATCCCCCTCTGAAACGGATATCCCTCCCGGCGCCCTTGCGGCGCCTTTCTTGTCTGTGGGGGCCGATACCGGCACGGAAGGTGGTGACAGCGCCACCAAATCAGCCATCATCTACCTGCGGGTTTCCACCGCTCGGCAAGCTACCAAAAATGGTGAGACAGAGGGTTATTCGATCCCTGCCCAGCGCGCTGCCTGCATCAAGAAAGCCCGTGACCTTGGCGCCACGGTGGTCGAAGAGTACGTCGACGCCGGCGCCTCCGCCCGCTCGGCAGACCGCGACGGCTTACAGCGGATGCTTGCCCGGCTTGGGGACACCTCGCTACCGAGCATTGATCTGGTGATCGTGCATAAACTCGACCGCCTGGCACGTGACCGTGCCGATGATGTCGCCATTCTTTTCGATATCCGGAAAGCCGGTGCCGCGCTAGTATCAGTGTCAGAACAAATCGATGAAACTCCGGCTGGAACACTAATGCATGGCATCGTCGCCTCATTCGCGGAGTTCTATTCAAAAAACCTATCGACTGAAGCTAAGAAAGGCCTTGAAGAGAAAGTTCGCCGCGGTGGCACACCCGGCCAAGCGCCGATCGGCTACCTGAACACCACCCGGCGCATCGACGGCACCGACGTCAAGAGCGTGGTGGTCGATCACGATCGGGCACCGCATATCAGCTGGGCGTTCGGTGAGTACGCCACGGGTAACTGGAGCGTCTCGACCCTGTGCGATGCACTTGAAGAGCGTGGCCTCAAGACTCGCGAAACCCTGAAATACCGAGGCCAACCCCTGAGTCGCCCGCAGGTCCACCGCATGTTGAGCCAGCCCTACTACAAGGGCCAGATCCGCTTTAAAGGCCTGCTCTTTGATGGGAAGCACGAGCCACTCATCGATGAGGTGACCTGGCAGCAGGTCCAAGATGTGCTCGCCGGACGGCGGATTGCCGGAGATCGCTCGTGGAAACATGGCCACTTCCTCAAGGGAAGCCTCGTCTGTGGGCGCTGTGGCGGCCGTGTCGGTTATGGCTGGAGCAGAGGCAAAGGAGGCCGCTATGAGTATTTCTTTTGCTTAGGGCGCCACACAGGGCGAACGAACTGCGACCTGCCGTACCTGCCCGCCGCGGCGATCGAGGCCAAAGTCGCCGCCATCTGGTCTCATGTGCGGTTCGACGCCAAAACCCTGGCAGAAATCGAAATCCAAGCCACCGCTGATTTCGAAATCATGCTCGCCGAGAAGGACGATCTCGCCACCAGACAACGACAGCGCCTGATTTTGCTTGAACGCCAGAAGGGCAAACTGATCGACGCCTATATGGCAGATGCCCTCCCGGTAGCGGATCTCAAACTGCGACAGGCTCAAGTAGCGGCGGAGATCGCTGATGCCCGACGTCTCCTCGGGGAATCTGACGTCGAGCGTGACGAACTGGGACGCCGCTTGCAGACAGTGCTCTCGTTCCTCGCACGAGCTCGCGACACGTACGACGCAGCCACCGACAAGACCCGCCAACTGCTCAACACCGCCATGTTCAAGCACTTCATCGTTGATAGCCGTGATGCTGGGCCGACGGCCAACAGCTGGACACCCCAGGAGCCGCTGGTCGAGGACGCAGAACTGACGGAAGTGATCGACGCCATCCTCGATTACCACCCAGATGTAGCCTTTGGCAGCGACCAGACCACTATTCCGACCGATACTCCGACCACGACGCTGACCACACTCCCTCTGACGCGCGCGTATGCCACTTCCCGGGAGGGGACTGACTGCACCCTTCCGGGTGCAGTCTCGTCGCCGCCAGTTGGGCGCCTTGGCGGGCTCGGCAGATTCCATCAAGGCTCAGAAGCCCGCTCGCGCAACGCAACTCTAAGGAGCGGACACGAAAGAACCCCCGTCGGACTTTCGTCCGGCGGGGGTTCCAACAATAACTACTTGGCGGTGGCGGAGGGATTTGAACCCTCGGACGGGGGTTACCCGTCACACGCTTTCGAGGCGTGCTCCTTAGGCCGCTCGGACACGCCACCGGGAGGCAGCTTACCGGCCGAGCGCGATTGCCCCTAATCGCGTCGATTTCTCCCTCATGGCTGCGCTCGAGCGAGGATCGCGACCCTCACGGAGAAAGCGGCGCAGCTAGCGCTGGCGCGCGAAGAACTCCTCCAGCGGCGCCGCGCACTCGGCGGCCAGCACCCCGCCGCGCACCTGGGGCCGGTGGGTCAGCCGGCGATCCCGCACCACGTCCCACAACGATCCGACCGCCCCGGTCTTGGGTTCCCACGCCCCGAACACCAGCAGGCCGACCCGGGCCATCACGATCGCGCCCGCGCACATGGTGCAGGGCTCGACCGTCACCGCGAGCGTGCAGTTCTCCAGACGCCAGCCATCTCCCAGCCGGGCCGCCGCTGCGCGCAGGGCCAGGATCTCGGCATGGGCGGTGGGATCGCCGAGTTCCTCGCGGGCATTGGCCGCGCGGGCCAACTCCGTCCCGTCCGGTCCGTAGACCACTGCGCCGATCGGCACATCGCGCGGACCAGCCAACCGTGCGGCGGCCAGGGCCTCCCGCATCAGGGACTGATCGGAGCTCACCGACCGATTTTGTCGAGCACCGCGGACAGCTCTGAGTCGAAGCCCATCCGCTCGGCGATCGCGCTGATCTGCTCGTCGATCTCCATGTCGATATCGGCGACGATCACCCCGAGCACGCCCTCGGGCAGCCCGATATCGGACAGCACGCCCAGATCGCCCTCTTCGAACGGGTCCTGGTCCTCGAGGTCCTCGTCATCGATGTCGGCGTCCAACTTGTCCAGCACTTCCGCAGCAATGTCATAGTCCAGTGCCGCGGTGGCGTCCGAAAGCAACAGCCGGGTGCCGGCCGGCGCCGGCCGCACGATGACGAAGAACTCGTCGTCGACGTCGATCAGGCCGAAAACAGCGCCCGCGCTCCGCAATTCACGCAGCTCCGTCTCAGCTGCGGACAAGCTGCTCAGCGCCGCCCGCCGCATCGGCGTACAACGCCACTTGCCGTCCTCACGGACGACCGCAACCCCGAACCCCTCGGGGTGCTCGGCAGCTTCCCGCGCCGGCGCACGCTGTGCTCCCATTGCCCTAACGCTAGTCGCAGACCAGGGGCTTTGACCACCTAATGACCGGCACCCGGTCCGTATGCCAACCTTGAGCGGTGACCGACACACCGGTGTGCGTGCTGGGACTGGGTTTGATCGGCGGTTCCCTGATGCGTGCCGCACAGGCCGCCGGCAGGGACGTCTTCGGCTACAACCGATCCATCGACGGCGTGGCGGCGGCTCGGCTCGACGGCTTCGACGCCACCGCCACCCTGGATCAGGCGTTGGCCCGCGCCGCCGAAACCGACGCCTTGATCGTCCTGGCCGTCCCGATGCCCGCACTGCCCGTGATGTTGGAGCACATCCGCCGGGTCGCCCCGGGCTGCGCGCTCACCGACGTGACCAGCGTCAAGGGTGCCGTGCTGCGTGAGGTCGACGCGCACGGACTGCGGCCGCGGTTCGTCGGCGGCCACCCTATGACCGGCACCGCCCACTCCGGCTGGGCGGCGGGCAGCCAGGAACTCTTCGCCGGCACCGCGTGGGTCGTCAGCGTCGACGACGACGTCGATGCGCTGGTGTTCGCCGACGTGATGAACCTGGCCCTGGACTGCCGGGCGTTCGTGGTGCCGGCCCGCTCCGATGAACACGACGCCGCGGCGGCCGCGATCTCGCACCTACCGCATCTGCTCGCCGAAGCGTTGGCCGTGACCGCGGGTGACGTGCCGCTGGCCTTCGCGCTGGCGGCAGGGTCCTTCCGGGACGGCACCCGGGTCGCGGCCACGGCCCCCGAGTTGGTGCGGGCGATGTGCGAGGCCAACTCCGAGGAGTTGTTGGCCATGCTGGATCGCACTCTCGGCCTGCTCACCCAGGCCAGGGACCATCTGGCGGCACACACCTCGGTGGCCGATCTGGTCGATGCCGGGCATGCCGCGCGCATCCGCTACGACAGCTTCAGCCGTCCCGACATCCTGCACGTCACCATCGGCGCCGAGAACTGGCGGGAAGAACTGGCCGCCGCAGGTCGGGCGGGTGGAGTGATCAGATCCGCTCTGCCAGTCCGGGGTAATCGAGGATGAACCCGTCGGAGTCCACCGTGATGGTGGTCTCCGCGATCGGGGACTTCAGGCTGATCCCGCCCGCCACGCTGGTGTAGCTGATCGTCTCCGGTTCCACCGACAACTCCGGCAGCCGGACATAGACCACCGGCAGGCTCAGCGTCTCGGCCCGCTGATGCAGGCCGGTGCGACGGATCGGCAACGCATTGAAGAACGGGCTGAACACGGCGTCGACATCCAATGCCCCGTCGAAGGCGGCCCGCCTGGTCTGGTTCTGGTGGTCCTGCACCAGCCACATGTTCTCCTCGTCGCGCGCGATGGAGAGCTGGCGTTCCCGCTCGGCGAGGGTCATGGTCACCGACAGCCGCTTGGTCGCCCCGGATTCGTCGGTGACCAGGTCATAGGAGGCGCTGAACGCGGGATGTGACTCGGTGGCGGCCGCGACGATCCGGCCGTAGGCCTTGATGCGGTTCCCGGACAACTGAACCCGCACCGACTCCATCCGGCGCAGGTCGTGGGCGCGCCAGGTGAGGACTGCCGGCCATGCACTGTCCGGCGTCTCAGCGGTCTCGGTGCCTGATTGAGGGGCTGCGTCAGTCACCTCTCTACCGTAGGCGACGGACCCCCGGCTTCGTAGCCGCGTTCCGAAGTCGCCCCAGAAACCGACTTTTCCCCGTCGTTTCGCTCGCCCCTGACCTCGAGAGCCACTTCATCGTCGATCAGCGGCTGCGGGAAGCGCCGCCAGCGGTCACCGCCCGGCTGCGACAACCACACCGCGAAGGCCAGCGCCGCGTCGAGGATCAGCGCCAGTGCGGTGACCATCAGGGCGCCCACCAGGGCGATGTGGAACTGCCGCACCTTGATGCCGTCGATCAGATACCGGCCCAGCCCGCCCAGGCTGGCGTACGCCGCGACGGTGGCGGTGGCCACGATCTGCAGGGTGGCGGTGCGCAGGCCGCTCAGGATCAGCGGCAGGGCGTTGGGTACCTCGACCCGCAACAGCACCTGGCGTTCGGTCATCCCCATGGACCGGGCCGCGTCGACGACGCTGGCGTCCACATTGGCGATACCCGCGTAGGTGCCGGCCAGCAGCGGCGGAATGCCGAGCAGCATCAGCGCGACCGTGGGCGGGATCAACCCGAGACCCCACAACAGCACACCGAGCAGAAGCACACCGAGGGTGGGCAGGGCGCGCAGCGCGTTGACGCCGGTGACGACCAGGAAGGTGCCCCGGCCGGTATGCCCGATGAGCAGGCCGACGGGCACGGCGACGAGCACCGAGAACAACACCGCGATCACCGTGTACTGCAGATGTTCTGCGATCCGGATGCCCAGCCCGGCATGACCGGACCAGTTCGCGGCGGTGAAGATGTAGGACAGCGCCTGCTGCAGGAAGTTCACCGGGCACCTGCCTTGGCGCTGGATGCTTTGACCCACGGAGTCACGGCCCTGCCGGCCAACAGGATCAGCGCGTCGATCACCACCGCCAGCACGAAGATCGCGATGATGCCCGCCATGATCTGCCCGCTCTTGTTGGCTTGATAGCCCTCGGTGAACCAGGTGCCCAGCCCGCCGATGCCGATCACCGAACCGACGGACACCATCGAGATGTTGGTCACCGCGACCACCCGGAGGCTGGCGATGAGCACCGGGATCGCCAGCGGCAGTTCCACTTTGACGATGCGGACGAACGGCCGGTAGCCGATGGCGGTGGCCGCGTCCAGCACGTCGGCCGGTACCGCGTCCAGCGCCTCCGGCACAGCCCGCACCAGCAGCGCCGTGGTGTAGAGCGTGAGCGCGACCAGGACGTTGGCCTCGTCCAGGATGCGGGTCGGGATGATCAGCGGCAGCGCGACGAACAGGGCCAGTGACGGGATGGTGAAGATGATGCTGGCGATCACCGTGATGGCCCGGCGCGGCACCGTGGTGCGCTGCACGAGCGCGCCGATCGGCACCGCGATGAGCAACCCCAGCACGATCGGCACCAGCGACAGCCGCAGGTGGATCAGCGTGAGCGCCCACGCCTTGTCCAGATGGGTCAGCAGATACGTCAAAGCCGCTACCCGACCTTCGGCACGCGACGCTGACGCTTGAGGGCCGCCAGCACATCGTCGGCTTCGATACCGCCCAGCAGTCGCCCTTCGTCGTCGACGGCCACGCCCAGGCCCGACGGGGAGGACAGCGCGGCATCGAGCGCCAGCCGCAGCGATCCGTCCGGCCGGAAGAAGGACCCGCCGCCGATCGTGCTGTCGTACAACGCACTTCCGCGGCGGTGCACCTCGACACCTTCGGCGTTGATCCACGCGAAGGGCCGGCCGTCGGCGCGAATCACCAGTGCCCATTCATCGGGTGCCAACTGCTGCGCATCGATCTCGGATTCGGCGACCTGGCGGATGTCGTGTAACGGCAGCCCGGTCGCCGCGAAGAACTGCAGGCCGCGGTAACCGCGGTCGGCCCCGACGAAACCGGCTACCAGCTCGTTGGCCGGATTCGACAGCAGGAACGCCGGGTCGGCGTACTGCTGCAGCACCCCGCCCCGGCCGAACACGGCCACCTTGTCCCCGAGCTTGACCGCCTCGTCGATATCGTGGGTGACGAACACGATGGTCTTACGCAATTCGCTTTGCAGCCGCAGGATTTCGGTCTGCAACTCTTCACGCACCACCGGGTCGACGGCACTGAACGGCTCGTCCATCAGCAGGATGGGCGGGTCGGCGGCCAGCGCCCTGGCCACACCCACGCGCTGCTGCTGACCGCCCGACAGTTGCGCCGGATAGCGGCCGGCCAGTTTGGGGTCCAGCCCCACCCGTTCCAGCACCTCGAGTGCGGCTCTTCTTGCGGCACGGCGCGTTTCGCCTTTGAGCACGGGCACGGTGGCGACGTTGTCGATGACCCGCTGATGTGGCATCAGTCCGGCGCTCTGGATGACATAGCCGATGCCGAGGCGCAGCTTGACCGGATCGACTTTCGTCACGTCGTTCCCGTCGACGGTGAGCGTGCCCGACGTGGGTTCGATCATCCGGTTGATCATCCGCATCGACGTGGTCTTGCCGCAGCCCGACGGTCCGACGAACGCGGCGAGCGTGCCCTCGGGGATGTCGAGGGTGAGGTCGTCGACGGCGACGGTGCCATCCGGGTACGTCTTGGTGACGTTGGTGAACGTGATCATCGGCTACTCACTTACCGGGAAGGGGCTTGTCGAAACCGTTGTCCTTGATCCACTTTCCGGCCGCTTCCTCGGGGTCGACGCCCTTGTTCCCCTCGACCGAGGTGTTGAGCGCGATCAGCGCCTCGGTGGACAGTTTCGCGCTGACGGCGTCGAGCACGCTCTTGAGCGGAGTGGACAGTTTCGCAGAAGCGACCAGGGGCACCACGTTTGCGGCAAGGAAGACGCTCTTGGGGTCGTCGAGGACGACGAGCTTGTCCTTCTCGATGGCCGGCGAGGTGCTGAAGATGTTCGCGGCGGTGACGGCGCCGCTGTTGAGGGCCTGCACCGTCGCGGGGCCGCCACCGTCACTGATCGCCACGAAGTTGGCCGGCGAGATGTTCAGGCCGTACTTCTGTTGTAGGCCCACCAGACCGGTCTGCCGTGTCTGAAACTCCGACGGTGCGCCGACTTTCACCTCCGCCGAGTGCGCCGCCAGATCCGCGATGGATTTCAGATTCCACTTCTTGGCGACGGCTTCGGACACCGCCAGGGTGTCCTTGTCCTCGGCGGGCGACGGATACAGGATGGACAGGTCGCCCGGGACCGCTTTCAGCAGGGCCAGGAGCACCGCGTCAGAGGTGGTCGCGGTGGCCTCTTTGTCGAAGTACTGCAAGAGGTTCCCGGTGTACTCGGGGATCAGGTCGATGGAATGATCCTGCACGGCAGGGATATAGGTTTCCCGGCTGCCGATGCCGAACTGCCGTTTGATGGTGAAACCGTTGGCCTCCAA
Organism: Mycobacterium hackensackense; assembly: GCF_025822555.1. Taxonomy (NCBI): domain Bacteria; kingdom Bacillati; phylum Actinomycetota; class Actinomycetes; order Mycobacteriales; family Mycobacteriaceae; genus Mycobacterium; species Mycobacterium hackensackense. The sequence continues at coordinate 1,392,997 of NZ_JACKUC010000030.1, read as the reverse complement.
CGCCTGCGCATAGATCTCGGCGATGATCTTGGACTCGGTGAAATCCGCCGAGCCGATGGTGAGCGATTTCAGGTCACCGGACACCTCGCCGCCGCCGAGCGGGTTGGCACTCCCACACCCCGCGCTCACCAGCGCGAGCAACGCTGTGATGACGATCAAGAATGTGCGTCTGCAGCGCATACCGTCCCCTCGGCCAGGTGGCTGTTAGCTCGACAGTAACGGGCCGGCCCGCGACATGCCGGACTTTAGTTCACCGTGAGGGGGTTTGTAATCGCCCTGAAAGGGGCAAGATAATGCCATGACGACCGACCCGCATGCGTTGCCCTCAGACCCGGAGCAGCCGCTCGAGTCTTCGGGGAGATCGGACCCGCCGGCCCCACCGGAGGACGCGGTCAAGTTCACCCGGGCCGCCGCCCTGTGGTCGTCGCTGATCACCGGATTTCTCATCCTGATCGTGTTGCTGATCTTCATCGCGCAGAACACCGACTCCGGCACGTTCCACTTCCTGGGCTGGAACTGGACGCTGCCGCTCGGGGTGGCGCTGCTGCTGGCCGCGGTGTGCGGTGGGCTGCTCGCCGTGTTCGTCGGCGCCGCCCGGATCGTGCAACTGCGCATCGCCGCACGCAAGAACCTGAAGGCGGCCAGGCGCCTCTAGGTCTGAGCGTCGCGCCTAGATCAGCGTGAGGCCCTCGGCGATCAGCGGGGCCACGGCCTCACCGACGCGCGACGGTGCGCCGCCCTCACGGGCCCGGAAGTCGATACCCGCGGCGATGATGGCCAGCTTGAAATAGGCCAGGGCCATGTAGAAGTTCCAGTTGTCCAGCTCCTGGCCGCTGGCCAGCGCGTAACGCTGGGCAAGACCGTCGGCCGACGGCAGCAGCGGCGACGTCCAGGCCGCCTGCATGCCGAGCACGCCGTCGAAGTTCGGATTGCGGTACACGCACATCAGCGCCGCGTCGGACAGCGGATCACCCAGTGTCGAGAGCTCCCAGTCCAGCACCGCGCGCACCACCGTCGGGTCCGAGTTGTCCAGGATGGTGTTGTCGATGCGGTAGTCGCCGTGCACTATGGCGGCCCGGCTGCCCGCCGGAATCCCTTCTGCCAGAGCCGAATGCAACCGCTTCACATCGGTGTCGCGGGCATCGTCGGCCAGCCGGACCAGGTCCCACTGCGAACCCCAACGCCGCACCTGACGTTCCAGATAACCCTCGGCCTTGCCGAAATCACCCAGTCCGACAGCCCGTGGGTCGACGGCGTGCAGATCGGCCAGCACCTTGATCAGCGCGTCGACGCAACCCTCGATCACCTGGGCGTCCCCCAGCTCCTCGAGTTCGGAGGCGCTGCGTACCACCCGGCCGTCGACGTTCTCGACCATCTGGAACGGCGCGCCCAGCACGGAGTCGTCATTGCGCATGGTGACGGCGCGGGCGACCGGGACCGGGGTATCGGCCAAGGCCGCCACCACCTTGTACTCGCGCGCCATATCGTGCGCCGACGGCGTCAGCCCGTGCAGCGGCGGCCGGCGCAGCACCCAGGTCGATGCATCGTCGAACACCCGGAAGGTCAGGTTGGAGCGGCCGCCGGAAATCAGCTCGGCGCGCAGTTCACCGGAACGGGCAATCCCCTCCGTGCGCAGATGCGCATCCAGGGCGACGAGGTCGAGGCCTTCAAGGTTGGTCACGGGAACTGTTTACCACCCCGCCTCACGGCTCCTCGCGCGAGCGCTCGTCGACAAAGTTTCGGGGCAGCAGATCCCATACGTGTTCGGTCCCGTTCACCGAGGCGACGGCCAGCTTGCCGCTGCGCGAGGACAGCAGCCTGGTCACCGAGGCGTAGTCCACGTGGAACGACAGCAGCCGCTCCGTGCCGAGGATGTGATGCAACAGAACGTTGATGACACCGCCGTGACCGAACACCGCGACGGTGTCCTCGTGGTCGGCGGCGGCCACCACATCGTCCACCGCGGCCACCACCCGCTCCAGGAAAGCCTTTTCGTCGACGCTGCTGGGCAGATGTCCAGAAATCAGCCTGGCCAGTTCCTCCGGGTTCTCCTTGGCGATCTGCTCGATCGGCACATAGTGCGTCATGTCCCGGTCGTATTCGGCGAGCCGATCATCGATGTCGATCGGCAGGCCGAGGGCCTCGGCCAGCGGGCCACCGGTCTGCACTGCCCGACGCTGCGGGCTGCTCACCAGGCGGGTGATCGGGAAGCGGGCCAGCGCCTCGGGCAGGCGCGCAGCCTGGGCGAGGCCCTCGGCGGACAGGTCGGGATCGGAACCCTGACCGGGCTCGCTGCGCAGAGGTAACGCATGTCGGACCAGAAGCAGTTGCACCGTGACACCATATGGCCCGTGCGTGCCTTCGCCTGCCCGGTGTGCGACGCCTTCGTCGCGTTCGAGGCCGACCACTGCGCCGAATGTCAGACTGCGCTCGGGCTGCACCTGCCATCGAGAAGCATGCTGGCCCTCGATGAGGGTGTGGCACTACACGCGGGCAGCCGATGGATCCGGTGCAACCAGCACCGGACCCTGGCGTGCAATTGGCTGACCCCCGAGGCACAGGACCCAGGTTCGCCGGCCGGGCACCGCGGCCGCTGCCTGGCCGGATCACTGATCCGGCGCGAGCCTCCCGCCGATGACACCCTGGCGCGGGAGAAGCTGATCCCCACCACCGTTGCGTTGCGCCGGCTCGTGTTTCAGCTCGCGGACATCGGGTTGCCCATGGAGCCGTACTGGCACGTCGACGGCGGCCTGGCGTTCGATCTGTTGTCGAGTCACAGCACCGGCGAGAAGGTGACCATCGGCCACGCCCGCGGGGTGATCACCATCGACGTGGTCGAATCACTGGACGACTATCGAGAATCGCTGCGGGTGCGCCTGGGTGAGCCGTACCGCACCATGCTCGGCCATTTCCGGCATGAGGTCGGCCACTACTACCAGAACGTGCTCGTCGAAACCGGCACCGGTGCAGACACCTACCTCCAGGAGTGCCGTCGGCTGTTCGGCGATGAGCGGGCCGGCTACAGCGAGGCGATCGACCGGCACTACACACTGGGCGCCCCGGCGGGCTGGGAGGCGACGTTCATCTCCGAATACGCCACCATGCACCCGTGGGAGGACTTCGCGGAGTGCTTCGCGCACTATCTGCACATCGCCGACACCATGGACACCGCGCGGGAAGCCGGCATGGTGCTGCACGCCGACCGGGTGCGGTTCAATGCGCCGCACGACATCGTGGCGCTGGAGTGCTACGACGACGAACCGATCGAACGGATGTTGTTCGACTGGAAGTGGATGTCGCTGTTCTTCAACCGGGTGAACACCGCGATGGGCAAGAACCCGTTGTATCCCTTCGAGATTCCGGCGCCGGTGGTGGAGAAGCTGGGATTCGTGCACAAGGTCATCCGCGATACGGCCAGGAGTCGATGATGGGTTACGCCGACGAACTCTTCGATCTGACCGGCAAGGTGGTGCTGATCACCGGGGGCAGCCGCGGGCTGGGCCGGGAGATGGCGTTCGCCGCCGCACGATGCGGGGCCGACCTGGTGATCGCCAGCCGCAACCTCGACTCGTGCGCCGCCGTCGCCGAAGAGATCACCGCGACCACCGGCCGGGCCGCGCTGGCCCATCAGGTGCATGTCGGGCGTTGGGATCAGTTGGAGCCTTTGGTGGAGGCCGCCTACGCGCGGTTCGGCAAGGTCGATGTGCTGGTCAACAACGCAGGCATGTCGCCGCTGTATGAATCGCTGACCTCGGTGAGCGAGCAGTTGTTCGACTCGGTGGTGAATCTGAACTTCAAGGGGCCGTTCCGGTTGACCGCCCTGATAGGCGAGCGCATGGTGGCCGACGGCGGAGGGTCGATCGTCAACGTGAGTTCGTCGGGATCGCTGCGCCCGGATGCGCACATGCTGCCCTACGCCGCCGCGAAGGCCGGATTGAACGTGCTGACCGAGGGTTTCGCGAAGGCGTTCGGTCCGACGGTGCGGGTCAATACGCTGATGGCCGGCCCATTCCTCACCGATGTCAGCAAGGCCTGGTCATTCGGCGACGGGAATCCGTTCGCCCACTTCCCGCTGCAGCGGGCCGGAGATCCGCCCGAGATCGTCGGCGCGGCACTGTTTCTCATGTCGAACGCGTCCAGCTTCACCACCGGATCGATCCTGCGGGTCGACGGGGGCCTGCCTTGATCTGAGCCCCCTCGCTGCGCTCGACCTAGGGCGTGATGATGGCGAAACCCGGATCCGGACGATCGAGGACACCCAACAGCGTGGGCAACGCGTCGGCAGCACCGCTGACCTCCACACCCGGCGAGCTCGTATCCCCGGCCACGAATGACAACAGCCGCAACTTGTTCGCCAAAGTGACAGTCGCCGTGGCTGTTTCGGGTGCAGCGGGGACCTTGCGGTGTACCAGTACACCGTTGCGCAGCGACAGTCGGTAGTTGGTGGCGACATCGGCGAACGTCACGTCGATCGCCAGGTCCAGCTCCCAGGCTCGCGGACCGTTGACGTTGATGGCGAACGTGTCGAAGATCTGCTCCGGGGTGAGTTGGCTCATCAGCGACGGGGACGTCGTCTGCGTGGGGGTGCCGAAATTACCCTCACGCAGTTCGGTGGCTCCGGACAGGAAGAAGTTGCGCCACACCGCGTTCTCGGCACCGTAGGCCAACTGCTCCAGTGTGTCGGCGTACAACTCCCGGGCACCCGCATGGTTCTCGTCGGTGAAGATGGCGTGATCCAACAGGGTTGCAGCCCAGCGTAAATCGCCGTCATCGAAGGCCTGCCGGGCCAGTTCGACCACCTTGTCGAGGCCGCCCATGGCCGCCACATAGCGCGGGCCCGCGGCTTGGGGCGGATGCTGCCAGAGCCGGCCGGGGTTGCCGTCGAACCAGCCCATATAGCGCTGGTAGACCGCCTTGACGTTGTGGCTGACCGACCCGTAGTAGCCGTGGGTGTGCCAGGCCTTCTCCAACGCCGGCGGCATCTGGAATGTCTCGGCGATCTCGATACCGGTGAATCCCTGGTTGAGCTGACGCAGCGTCTGGTCGTGCAGATAGGCGTACAGGTCCCGCTGCACCGACAGGTACTCGACGATGTTGTCCTGGCCCCATGTCGGCCAATGGTGCGAGGCGAACACCACGTCGGCACGGCCGGCGAAGGTGTCGATGGCCTCGGTGAGGTAGCCGGCCCAGCCGTGCGGGTCACGGACCAGCGCACCCCGCAGGGTCAACAGGTTGTGCAGGTTGTGGGTGGCATTCTCGGCCATGCACAGTGCCTTGAATTTCGGGAAGTAGAAGTGCATTTCGGCGGGCGCCTCGGTACCCGGCGCCATCTGGAACTCGATCTCCACGCCGTCGATGGTGTGTTTCTCGCCCGTGCTGCGCACATCGACGGTCGGCACGATCAACGCGACCTCACCGGTGGAGCCGACCTGTCCCAGACCGCACCCGACCTGGCCCTGCAGACCCCGGTCCAGCACCGCGCCGTACATGTACGCGGCCCGGCGCGCCATCGCGGTGCCGGCATAGACGTTCTCCTGCACGGCATGCTCGGTGAAGCCCTCCGGTGCCAGGACGGCCACCTTGCCGGCGTCCACCTCATCCTGTGAGGTGACCCCGAGCACACCGCCGAAGTGGTCGACGTGACTGTGGGTATAGATGACCGCGACGACGGGACGGTCCCCGCGATGGGCCCGGTACAGCCCGAGCGCGGCGGCCGCGGTCTCGGTGGAGATCAGCGGATCGATGACGATGATGCCCGTGTCACCTTCGATGAAGCTGATGTTCGACAGGTCCAGACCGCGCACCTGATAGATACCCGGTGCATCGTCCCCGGTCGCTCCGCCGGCCTTGGTCACCTCGTAGAGGCCCTGTTTGGCGCACAGCTGGGATTGCCGCCACAGGCTCGGGTGCACGGTGTCGGGGGCCTCTGTCGCCAGGAACCCGTAGGAGTCGTTGTTCCAGACCACTCGCCCGTCGGCGGCGGTCACCACACACGGTTCCAGCGCCCCGATGAACCCACGATCGGCGTTCTCGAAGTCGCGGGTGTCCTCGAACGGGAGACTGCTGCGATGCGCGCGATTGGCGGCGGAGATGGTAGCGGTGGGCGGCTTCTGCTCCATGCCCACAGCCTGCCATTACAACCGGTGCAGTGTGACGTCCTTGAGCGCCCTATTCGCCGCCGTCGCAGTCATATAGGTACAGAACGGCTGGCGGCGCCGGTCGGTGGGTGAGCCGGGATTCAGCAGGCGCAGACCGGTCGAGGCGGTGGCGTCCCACGGGATGTGGCTGTGTCCGAACACCAGCACATCGGTATCGGGGTACTGGCGCGCCATCCGCTCGTCGCGACCGGCCGCGGCCCCGGTCTCGTGCACGACGGTGAACCGCAGCCCCTCCAGCGTCACGTCGGCACGCTCGGGCAGTCGGGTGCGTAGTTCCTCACCGTCGTTGTTGCCCCAGCAGGCCAGCAGCCGGCGTGACCGTGCCTCCAGCTGGTCCAGCAACGCCGGCGAGATCCAGTCCCCGGCGTGGATCACCACATCCGCGGCATCCACCTCGTCCCAGACCGCGGTGGGCAGGTCCCTCGCACGCTTGGGCACGTGGGTATCCGCGATGAGGAGCAGGCGCACGGCACCACCGTAACGCCGGCCCTGATGTGCACGTTGCTGGAAGCCAGCGCAGACCTCGGCTTGCGGCCGCCGAACGGACCCGAGGCAGGGGTCCCAGCTGGGCTTACCAGGTGTCCGAAGGCATGACCGGCGCGTACGCGGCGACACGGTGAGCGATGCTCGTCGTGTTTGCGAGCCGGCATGCCGGCCGTCGGTGAAAAACGTGGTGCGCCCGAAGGGATTCGAACCCCTAACCTTCTGATCCGTAGTCAGATGCTCTATCCGTTGAGCTACGGGCGCTTGGTGAAACTGGTCGAACTATTCAGTTGTTCGGCGGAGGCGAGAGGATTTGAACCTCCGGTCCGCTTTAAGGCGGACAACTCATTAGCAGTGAGTCCCATTCGGCCGCTCTGGCACGCCTCCTGAACGATCTGAGGGTACCGGACCCCCGGAACCGCCGAGCGCACAGATTACACAGGCCGGACCGCGGAAGGCAAAGCGCGACATCGGACGGCCGCCACGGCACCCCTAGAATGGCTGGGTGACCGCCCGCCTGCGCCCCGAAATGGCCGACCTTCCGGCCTACACGCCGGGCCGTACGGTGCCCGGCGCCATCAAGATCGCCAGCAACGAAACCGTGGACGGTCCGCTACCCGGCGTGCTCGAGGCCATCACCACCGCCGCCGCCGGCATCAACAGGTATCCGGACAACGGCTACCAGGACCTGCGCGAGCGACTGGCCAAGCATGTGAACTTCGCCCCGGAGAACATCGCGGTGGGCGCCGGCTCGGTGAGCCTGTGTCAGCAGCTCATCCAGATCACCGCTTCGGTGGGCGACGAGGTGATGTTCGGCTGGCGCAGTTTCGAGATCTACCCGCTGCAGGTACGCACCGCGGGCGCCACCCCCGTCGCGGTGCCCCTGACGGACCACACCCACGATCTGGACGCCATGCTGGCGGCGGTCACCGAGCGCACCCGGCTGATCTTCGTGTGCAACCCGAACAACCCCACCTCCACCGTGGTGGACCCGGCCAAGCTGGCCGAGTTCGTCGCCGCGGTGCCGTCGGACATCCTGATCGTCATCGACGAGGCCTACGTCGAGTACATCCGCGACGGCCTGCTCCCCGACAGCCTGACACTGGTCAGAGACCACCCGAATGTCGTTGTGCTGCGCACCTTTTCCAAGGCGTACGGGCTGGCCGGGCTGCGTGTCGGCTATGCGGTGGCCGATCCCGATATCGTCACCGCCCTGGGCAAGGTGTACGTGCCGTTCACCGCGACGACGGTGTCCCAAGCCGCCGCCATCGCCAGCCTGGACGCCGCCGACGAATTGCTGGCCCGCACCGACAAGGTGGTCGCCGAACGGATCCGGGTCAGCGCCGCATTGCGCGACGCCGGTTACGACGTGGCGCCCTCGCAGGCCAACTTCGTCTGGTTGCCGCTGCCCGGTCAGACCGACGAATTCGTCAACGCCGCAGCCGAAAGCCGCATCGTGGTGCGCCCGTACGGGCAGGACGGGGTACGGGTCACCGTCGCCGCTCCGCATGAGAACGACGCCTTCCTGGCGTTCGCCCGCGAGTGGATCTCGTCCCGAGGAGAACAGAAGTGACCCACCGCAACGTCTTCGACGCGTTCAAAAAGCGCGCGGGTCAGATCGACGAGGGCGAACTCGACGAGTTCTGGGCGACCCTGCCGCCGGCCGGCATCGAGTTCATGATCGGCGAATGGCAGGGCGGCGAATTCCAGACCGGGCACCGCGCCAACGGATTCATGAAGCGGCTCAACTGGTTCGGCAAGACCTTCCACTCCGCCGACGATGCCAAACCGCTGGTCTGCCTGGACGCCGACGGCAGCAAGTTCTCCAACACCGAGGCCATGAACGGCGAAGCCAGCCTGTGGCTGGAGGAGTTCCGCGGTGAGGTCACGGCCTCGATGGTCTACGACGGCCGCCCGGTACACGATCACTTCAAGGTGATCGACGAGCGGGCGGTACTGGGCATCATGAACGGCAAGGGCGCCATCGACCGCACCGCGGACGGCCCGAAGTATCTGTATTTCTATCTGGAACGCGTCTCACCGTGAAACGGGCGCTGGCGGCAACCGGTCTGGCGGCGCTGGTGCTGCTGGCCGGTTGCGCGCGCACCACCGACGGGTCGGTGGCGATGACCACCGAACCGGGCCCGGCGCTGACCACCAAGTCCAGACCGAGCACCTCGGCCCCGTCCACCACGCGCACCCGCACGCCACGCGGGTCGACCGTGCCCGATGTGCCGGCGCCGCCGGACGCGCTCACGATGACCTGCGCTGACTACAACGACCTGGATGCGGCCACGCAGAAGGCCGTGATCAACGCGATCCTGGAGCAGGACCAGTCGACGATAAGCCCTGACAACATCGACGTCGCCAAGTCGCTGACCGACGCGATGTGTCAGTTCCTGACCGACAGCACCGTCAACGAGGTGCTGATGGGAGGGCCGGTCCCGTAGCGGGTTAGCCTCATCGACATGGGTACTGCTTACGAATCGGTGACCGTCGATATCGCCGACCACGTCGCGCGGGTCACGCTGATCGGGCCGGGTAAGGGCAACGCCATGGGCCCGGCGTTCTGGGACGAGTTGCCCGAGGTGTTCGGCACCTTGGACGCCGACCCCGAGGTGCGCGCGATCGTGCTGACCGGGTCCGGGAAGAACTTCAGCTACGGGCTCGATCTGCCGGCCATGGGAGCCACCCTGCCCGGACTGGATGCCGGCGCCAAGGCCCGCGCCGAATTCCACACGAAGCTGCAGCGGATGCAGGCGGCCATCACCGCTGTCGCGGATGCCCGGACCCCCACCGTCGCCTCGATCCACGGTTGGTGCATCGGCGGCGGTGTCGACCTGATCAGCGCCGCGGACATCCGCTACGCCAGCGCCGACGCGAAGTTCTCGGTACGCGAGACCAAGCTGGCGATCGTCGCCGACGTCGGCAGCCTGGCCCGGCTTCCGCTGATCCTCTCAGAAGGACATCTCCGTGAGCTCGTTCTGACCGGCAAGGACATCGACGCCGCGCGAGCGGAGAAGATCGGCTTGGTCAACGATGTGTACGAGGACGCCGAGGCGTCCCTGGCTGCCGCGCACGCCACCGCCGCCGAGATAGCCGCCAACCCGCCGCTGACCGTGGCCGGGGTCAAGGACGTCCTCGATCAACAGCGCATCGCCCGGGTCTCGGAGAGCCTGCGGTACGTAGCGGCGTGGAACTCGGCCTTCCTCCCGTCAAAGGACCTGGCCGAGGCGGTCACCGCGATGTTCCAGAAGCGGGCGCCCCAATTCACCGGCGAGTGAACACCTTTCGCGTGCACCGGCGAATTACACCGACGTGAGTCGCGACACGGTCACGGATAGGTATCCATCCGCGCACCGGTAGCCACATGAGCACCACAGGACACTAGCGTCGCAGCTGTACAAGTGCTGACGTCTACTCGGCGTCCGCCCCTGAAAGGTGTGACATGTCGCGGCGTCGTCGAATTGCATCCCTCTCGGTGGCCACCGTGACCACCGCCGGGCTGTGTGTCGCGATCGGCGTGGCCGCACCGGTCTCGGCCGAGCCCTGCACGGGAACCGCGGCGGCGGCGCAGCCCCCGGCAGGCACGGCTGCCCTGCCCAGCCCCGGTGCAGGCGGGCCGCCGATGGGGCACAGACCCGCCGGCGCCAACGACAACGCCCCGCTGCCGCGTCTGGGCAAGTTGACGCGGTCCATCCTCAGCGCGCTGACACCGGCTCAGCAGATCCAGCAGCAGGCTGCGGTGGTCCCCACCCCGAAACCGACGGCCGCGCCCGCGCCCGCCGCCACTCCGGCACCCGCGGCGGCGCCGATGCCCGCGCCGGGCACTTCGCTGATCGGGTGGGTGACCGGCCCGGAGAGTTCCAATAACACCATTGCCAAGTACTCGATCACCGGAACCGATCTCGGGATCATGTGGGACAACGGCAACGCCGCCAACCACCAGGTCCTGATGGCCTTCGGTGACACGTACGGCTACTGCAGCACCCCCCAGAAGCAGTGGCGCTACAACGTGTTGATGCGCAGCCAGGACACCTCCCTGACCGACTCCGTCGCGGCGTCCAGTGCACCGTCGTGGCGGCCGGGGCTGGCCAAGCAGATCATCAACAGCATCGACTGGGCGCCCGTGGAGAAGGGCATCATCCCGACCGCCGGCATCTCGGTCGGAAACAACCAGTACGTCAACTTCATGTCGATCAAGAACTGGGATGCCGACGGCCGGTGGTCGACGAACTTCTCCGGCGTCGCCGTCTCACCGGACAACGGCGAGCACTGGGGTGTGTATCCCACCAGCATCCGCCCCGCCGCACCGGACAGCACCGATCGCGTCGCCTACACCCCCGGCAACGAGAACTTCCAGATGGGCGCCTTCATGAAGCCCGGACCCGGCGACGGTTACCTCTACTCGTTCGGCACCCCACCGGGTCGCGCCGGTTCGGCGTATGTGGCACGGGTGCAACCGGCCAACGTGCCTGACGTGACCAAGTACGAATACTGGAACTCCGACAGCAATTCCTGGGTACCGGGGAATCCGGGGGCGGCCACCGTGGTGATCCCGGGTCCGCTGGGCGAGATGTCGGCGCAGTACAACACGTACCTCAAGCAGTATGTGGCGCTCTACTGCAACGGGCTCAACGATGTGGTGATGCGTACGGCGCCCGCTCCGCAGGGGCCGTGGGGTCCGGAGGCCATGCTGGTGTCGCACTCGGAATTCCCCGGCGGTATCTACGCTCCGTTCCTGCATCCCTGGTCGACCGGGAAAGTGTTGTACTACAACCTTTCGCTGTGGTCGGACTACAACGTGATGCTGATGCGGACGGTGCTGCCGTAACCCGTTGCGGTCACCGCAGATTCCGCCGCACCGTCGACCGTCACACCTCGATACGCGAGCCGATGATCACCGTGCGGTCCAGCGGAAGCCCGAAATGGCCGGCCGCATCGGAGGTGATGTACGAGGTCGCGATGAACAAGCGCTTACGCCAGGGCGCCATGGTCGGCGCATCACCGGGAGTCAGCTCCAGCTTCGACAAGAAGTACGTCGCATCATCGACCGACAGCGGCGCTTCCATCGACGGATGTTCTTCGACCAGTCTCAGTGCCGCAGGCACATCCGGCCGTTCCATATAGCCGAACTTGGCGCTGACGAAGCTGATCCCGTCATCGGTGTAACCCAGGTTGTCCAGCGTGATGCGCTGATCATCCGGGACACGGGGCACGGGCTGGACGTCCAGCGACATGATGACGGCGTGCTCGTGCAGCACGTGATTGTGTTCGACATTGGCGCGCATGGAAAGTGGGGCGGTCTCGGCGCCCCGGTTGAGAAACACCGCGGTGCCCGGGATGCGCACCGTCGCCGCCGGGTCCGCGGCGAGCTTGTCGACGAAGTCCTGCAGCGGTCCCTCGGCCTCTTCACGGGCCTTGGTCACCACCTCTCGGCCGCGCTGCCAGGTCACCATCACCGTGAACGCGGCGATCGCGATCAGCAGTGGCAGCCATGCGCCGTGCACCAGCTTGGTCAGGTTCGCGGCGAAGAACATCAGGTCGACGACCAGCAGCGCGCCCCCACCCACCACGACGATCCACAGCGGCGTATGCCAACGGGCCCGGGCCTGGTAGAGGAACAGCAGCGTGGTGATGGTGATCGTCCCGGTCACCGCCATGCCGAACGCGTACGCCAGGGCCGCCGAGCTGCGGAACGCCAGCACCAGCGTCAGCACCGCCACCATCAGCACCCCGTTGATCCACGGCACATAGATCTGCCCCATGGCTTTTGCGGACGTGTGGGCGATGCGCAGCCGCGGCAGGTAACCGAGCTGCGCGGCCTGCGCGGCCACCGAGAACGCTCCGGTGATCACCGCCTGGGAGGCGATGACCGTCGCCGCGGTAGCCAACACCACCATCGGGATCCGCGCCCACTCCGGCGTGAGGAGGAAAAACGGTGCGCTGACGGCGTTTTCGTCACCCAACAACAACGCGCCCTGGCCAAAGTAGCTCAGCACACAGGCGGGTAGCACCAGCGCCAGCCACGCCGTGACGATGGCGGGCCGGCCGAAGTGGCCCATATCGGCATACAGCGCCTCGGCGCCGGTGACCGAGAGCACCACAGCCGCCAGCGCAAAGAAGGCGATGTGGAAATGCCCGGCCATGAACCCCAGGGCATAGGTCGGCGACAGCGCCCGCAGGATGTCGGGATGAGCGACGATTCCACCGATCCCGCACGCTCCGATCCCGGCGAACCAGGCGATCATCACCGGACCGAAGAACCGTCCGATGGTGGCGGTGCCCCGCCGCTGCACCGAGAACAACGCCACGATGATGACCACCGTGAGTGGGATGACCCACCTATCCAGGTCGGGCTCAATCACTTTCAGCCCTTCGATGGACGACAGCACCGAGATGGCCGGGGTGATCATGCTGTCACCGAAGAACAGCGCGGCGCCGAACAGGCCAAGCCCCGACAGCACCGCGGCCTTGCGTTCATGCCCGGCCGGGCAGCACCGGCGCACCAGCGTGATCAGCGCCATGACGCCGCCCTCACCGTCATTGTCGGCGCGCATCACCAGACTGACGTAGGTGAGGGTGACGATGAGCATCACCGACCAGAAGATCAACGACACCACGCCGTAGACATGTGTCTCACTGATCGGTACCGGATGCGGGTCGCCGGGGTTGAAGACCGTCTGGAGGGTGTAGATGGGACTGGTGCCGATATCGCCGAACACCACGCCGAGCGCGGCGATCACCAAAGGCGGCCGCAGGGCCTGCTTGTTGTGCACGGCAAGTATTGTGCCGTCGAAGACTGTCGGGCGGCGGGAGATCCGGGATCGGTGAGGGCGAATGCGTGAGAACACGGAGTTTTCCAGCGGCGGCGAACGTTGCGACGCATGGCTTTACCGGCCGCAGTCGGACGGTGACGGCGCGCCGACACCCGTCATCGTGATGGCCCACGGCCTCGGTGGCACGAAGGCCATGCACCTGGACGCGTACGCCCAGCGCTTCACCGCCGCAGGCTACGCATGCCTGGTGTTCGACTACCGCCACTTCGGCGACAGTGCAGGCTTGCCACGGCAATTGCTGTCGGTACCCCGACAGCTGGCCGACTGGGAGGCGGCGATCGCGTTCGCCCGGTCGTTACCCGGTATCGATGCCGGCCGGGTGGTCACCTGGGGAACCAGCTTCGGCGGCGGGCATTCGCTGACCATGGCCGCGCGCGACCACCGCCTCGCCGCCGCGATCGCCCAATGCCCGTTCACCGACGGTCTGGCCTCCGCCCTGGCTGTCAATCCGTTGACCAGCGCCCGGGTCACGTTCGCCGCCGTACGGGACCTCATCGGTGCCGCCCGCGGCGCGGCGCCGCGCTACCTGCCGTCGGCGGCACGACCAGGCACCCCGTCGTTCATGAGTGCGCATGACGCGCTGCCCGGCATCACGGCGCTGGGTGCCGAGGACGCCGACTTCGACAACAGAATCACCGCACGCTCGGCGTTCGATGTTCTTCTCTACGCACCCGGCCGGCACACCAAAGACATCCGCTGCCCGGTCTACGTCGCGCTCTGCGACCCGGATACCGTGGCCCCCAACCGCACCGCCGAGCGGCAGACGTCCCGGGCATCCACTGCGGAAGTGCACACGTATCCGGTCGGCCATTTCGACATCTATTTCGGCGAGCACTTCGACCGCGCGGTCTCGGACTACCTGGATTTCCTCCGGCGACACGTTCCCGTCGCGACATAGCCCCGACGCATCGGATCAGACTGCGGAGTGGGTCGTTTCGCGACTGTCGACACGCAATTCGTACTTGATCTCGCAGATGTACTTGCCTCCCACGAAATCGGTTCGCTCGGATCCTTCGATGGTCCAGCCGGCACGCGCATAGAAGCGTCGTGCACGGGTGTTCGTCGACAGCACCCACAAATAGGCCAAGCCGTATCCGGCCTGGCTCAACTGCCGGCACGCGGCTGCCAGCAGGGCGCTGCCCACACCTGATCCCCAGTGCGCGGGATCGACATAGAGCGACCAGATCTCGCCGAACTCGTCGTGCTCACGTTCCCGTGATCGCCCCAGCGTGACATGCCCGCATACGACGCCCTCGTCGACGGCTACCAGCGTGTAGGGCCCGTTGACGGGGTCCATCCGTTCGAACTTGTAGCGACTGGCCCTGTCCTCGGGGCGCATCCGGTCGAGGTACTTCTGCGAGATCAGTCCCGCATAGCCGACTTGCCAGGAACGGACGTGCGTCTCTGCCACGGCCAGCGCATCGGCCGGGACCGCGTCCCGCACTTCCACCATGAACGGAATTATCACTGTGAGTCCGTCATTTGGTGCTGTATTCGCCCCGACTGCCCGGGCTTTCGACTAGCTGTTCGCGACGGTGTCAGGGCCTTGGAGGCGACGACCGCGACTCTGGTAGAGCGCGGCATCGGCTTGCGCATACAGGGCGGCGATGTTGGCTCCGGACAAGTTCGCAGTGGCCGTTCCGAGGCTGACCGACGGTGTCCTTGTCCGGACGCCGTCGAGGAAATCCCTGACGACCCCGGGATCTTCACCTGCGATGCAGACGGCGAACTCGTCGCCGCCGAGGCGGGCCAACACAGCACGTCGGGGTACCAGCTGTTTCCACTGGTGGGCATAGTCGGTGATGCGGCGGTCTCCGGCTTGATGGCCCTGCGTGTCGTTGAGGGTCTTCAGGCCATCGATATCCAGCGCGACGACAACCACCGAGACCGACGTGGTCGGCCGGAAATGCCTGAGCAGATCGGAGGTTCCGATCTCCCACCCGGCGCGATTCAGCAGGCCCGTCATCGGGTCGGTACATGCGGCGGTGAACATCGCGCGCATGAGTAGACCGAAAGACTCGGCTGCTGCCGTGATGGCGACGACGATGATGAGAAACGTGATGACGCCGACGTGCCGTGCGGGGGCGAGGGCGACCGCGACCACACAGGCCACGGTGAGCACCGCGATCAGCATCCACGCCTGGTAGGGCGGATGGAAGGCACGCAGATACATCGCCAAGAACATCGGGGCGATCAGGCAGACGTACTCGGCGGTGATGGAGACGTGAAAAGCCATCACCACCGGGGTGGCCGCGATCGCGGCCACGGTGGGGAACATGACGCGCTCCGGCTGGATCGCGAGCTGCGCGAGTGCCGCCATCCCGAGAATGATGGCGATGATGCCGCCGGTCGGATTGCCGTAGGCGATGTCGCTGCGCACCGGAAACAAGGTGAACACAACACCGTACAGGTACAGAAACGTCGTGGCGCTCAAATAGATTCGCAACAGCCGCACTCGCTGCTTGCGCCCGACGCCGATACCGGCCCCGGCGACCGAGCTCAGGCGATACATGACGCCAACTTGCCTGTGAATGAGTTGATCGTCAACCGAGACGACTGTCGGACCGGCTGGGCTCAGGTCCGCAAAATTCGGTGTTCGGCCGAATACCGAGTGTGGATTCGACTTTTATCGCAATCCATACCGGTGCGCACCGTGGCGCACGTACATCACTTTTATGCCCTACAGGTTCACGGCATTCGCCGTACGCCGCGACAGAATACGTACAGGGTGGGCGATGTGGTGAACATTCCTCCCCACGATGACCCGCAGCCACTCTTTCTGGCCGATCCGCGTCATCGAGCCAATCGACAGACGGTCTGCCGGCGCGCGTTCGCGACTGCGCCGCGGATCAAAGCGACCAACGAGCGGGACACATCGAGCAATCATCACGGGTGCACCGACAGTAACTCACAGCGTCGGCGCCGAGGTGTGTACGTGACACCTCGCCGGCTCTCCGTGTGCCGGCGGCACGTCGGTGCTTGGATGTCACGGCGCTGACCAGGAGAGCCCCCACCGAAATAGCTGACATGACCAGCGGCAATCCATCAAATATTGCTGGCTGCATACCCGAGCGTCCTTCCAATGGTTCTACCTGTAACATTGTTCGGCTCGAACTGCCGTCCGATATTGCTGTGCATACATCAAGATCGTTCCCAAGGAACATGTCACGCGCGTAACGATCGCGTCAATATGGCCCGGCACACACTCACGGCGTGGTACTCGTTTCGGTATCGGAATCGTCGGTCGTGGTCAGCCGAGGCAACGTCGCCACACGCTCCGCTGGCTACTACTCCACGCGGTGGATGAGGCGGAGCCGAAGCCCGGCCGTTCGCACCGAACGGCCGCCGTCACATGAGACGTGGAGGTTGGCAGGACGGTATGAATACAACTTTCGCCGCCCGTCTCAACAAACTGTTCGAGGCCGTCTACCCACCCGGGCGCGGCCCTCACACTTCTCATGAAGTGGTCAAGGAATTGCGCGGCGAGGGGATAAGGATTTCAGCGCCCTATCTGTCGCAATTACGCACCGGTCAGCGCACGAATCCGTCTGCTGAAATGATGGAGGCGATCGCTCAATTCTTCCGAGTCAGCGTCGCCTACTTCACCGATGACAGGTACTTCCAGAAGGTCGATGAGGAACTCACCTGGCTGCTGCACATGCGCAATGAGAACGTCCGATTTGTCACGTCCCGTGCGCTCGGACTCTCCGAGGTCTCCCTGTCCGAATGGATCTGCTACGCCGACACCCTGCGACGCCATGAGGCCACTGCAGAACACGATGCGGTCGGATAGACCTTTCGGTGGTTCCGATCTTTTTCCTAAAATCACGAATGTTGCTGCCCATCAACTGTTCTCGCGGACGAGCCAGTCGAAGGCTTCGGTGACCAGCTGTTGCGCCAGGACCGGCCGGTCGTCACCCGGCAGGTCACGGTTTACGGGGTATCCGCGAACATCGAAGTAGTAGGCAAGCATTCGGTAGCTTGCGGGCATCGCGGCGAGCCGCTCGCGATCGACCGACAAGGAACTGCCGGGTACGACGGGGCTCAGGGTGTCTCGTTCATAGATCGTCGAGAGATCACAAATTCCGGTCTGCCCGTCACGGTGTTCCACGCGGTAGATGCCGCGGGCGTAACTGATGAGATCGGCCTCGACTCCGTGGATGTCGATGCGAAATTCGATCGCCATGGGCATCGACACCACTGCACGCCGACCGTGCCGATGCACCGAGGGGAAGGCCAGGCGGTGTCTGGCGTGGTCACCTCGCTGTGCCATGGCGCGGGAGGCAGCGGCGAATTCCTCGCCGGTGCCGGTGAACCACATCGACCGCACACGCGAATCGCGGTGATAACACCCGGCCATCTGGTCCCACCAACCCCGGTCACGGGCTTCCCGCTCGTGTGCGACCACGTGCACGACGTCAGTTACTGGATCAGTCATGTGGAAGGGCCTCCGTCGCTAGCCGGGCACCCATGTCGGTGGGCTCATTACCGAGTCTCGGCGGCCGGGCAGCGGCCTGGATAGGTCCCGCTCATCCTGGGTACTGGGAGGCCCACTCTTGGCTACGCCGGGACGCTGACCGGCGGCACTGCGCTCGGCGACCACCGCGAGCTCAATCGGTGTGGACAACGAAGATCGAACTTGTGGCGGTGGCGGAGGGATTTGAACCCCCGGTCGGTGTTAGCCGACTCTCGCTTTCAAGGCGAGTGCATTAGGCCGCTCTGCCACGCCACCGCCGATAAGCGTAAAGGGTCTAGACCCGGCCGAGCCTCGCGGGCGGCGCATCCGACTGCAGGCCGGCACTGATCCGGCGGCAGTTCTCCCCCACCGCAGCCATCTGCGGCCGCGACAGGCGGCCCAGGTAGTGCGTGCGCACCCCGTCACCGTAGGTTTCCAGCGCTTCCTTGAGCAGCGCCCGCCCGTCGTCGGTGATCGTGGCGAGCACCCCTCGGCCGTCTTCCGGGCTGGCCACCCGCTGGACCAGTTTGAGCTTCTCCAGCCGGTGGATCTGCCGGGTTACCCTGCTGGGCAGTGACATCAGGTTCTCCGCCAGGTCGCCCATCCGCGCGGACCCTGTCATCGAACGGTCCAGGATGTCGAGAAGACGCACGTCGTTGAGCGTCAGCCGATGCGCGTCCACCAGGGAACGATTCAGCGTCGCGTACAGCCGGAGCGCGGAGTCCAGGAAGTTTTGCCAGGATCTCTGCTCAGCGATATCCAGACCCGGCATCGTGCTGGCTGTCCGCCCGGCGATTGTGCCTTCCATCGCGCCATCGTAAGGCTCTCAGCACAAGTAACGTTGTCCGAATGCGCGCCATCGTTGCAGTTTCAACCGAACGTATGACAATGCAAGTAGTTCCCGACGTCGCAGCTCACACCCGTCAAGTTGTGATCCGCGTGGCTGCCGCCGGCGTGAATCGGGCCGATCTTCTGCAGGCTGCAGGTAACTACCCGCCCCCTCCCGGCGCCAGCGACATACTCGGGCTCGAGGTTTCCGGGACGATCGCCGAAGTGGGCAGCGAAGTCACCGAGTGGTCCGTCGGGCAACCGGTATGTGCGTTGCTGGCGGGCGGTGGCTATGCCGAGTACGTAGCGGTTCCGGCCGAGCAGGTGATGCCGATTCCCGACGGCGTCGGGCTGCACGAGGCCGCCGCACTACCGGAGGTGGCGTGCACAGTCTGGTCAAATCTGATGATGACGGCACATCTCGATCCGGGCCGGCTACTGCTCGTGCACGGCGGCGCCAGCGGTATCGGCACGCACGCCATCCAGGTTGCCCACGCATTGGGCAGCCATGTCGCCGTCACCGCCGGCTCCGCGGAGAAGCTGGCGGTGTGCGCCGACCTCGGGGCCGACATCACCATCAACTACCGCGAGGAGGATTTCGTCGAGCGGGTGCGCGCCGCCGGTGGAGCCGAGGTGATCCTCGACATCATGGGGGCGAAGTACCTGGACCGGAACATCGACGCCCTCGCCGATGGCGGCCGGCTCGTCGTCATCGGCATGCAGGGCGGGATCAAGGCCGAGCTGAACCTCGGCAAGCTGCTGAGCAAGCGGGCCGGGGTGATCGCGACCGCACTGCGGTCCCGGCCGGTCGACGGGCCCGACGGCAAGGGCGCGATCGTCGATGCGGTGGTCGCCAACGTGTGGCCGTTGATCAGCGCGGGCAAGGTCAAGCCGATCATCGGCGCCGAGTTGCCGATCGAAGAGGCCGCACGGGCCCATGCGCTGCTGGCCGCCGGCGAGGTGCACGGAAAGGTGTTGCTGCGGGTGTCTTAGCCCAGGGAGGCGAGCGCCCGAACCAACTGGTCGACCTCGGCCGTCGTCGTGTACGGGGCCAGTCCGACGGTGACCGCACCACCGACGTCGCTCACCCCGATGAGGTCGAGCACGCGCGAGTTCGGATCGATCGACGCCAGCACGCCGTTATCGGCGAGCCGCTGCAGCACGCGCTCCGCGGGCACGCCCTGCACCGCGAAGCTGAGCACGGGGATGCGCTCGGCCGGGCTGCCCAGCACCATCACCAGCGGCAGTGAGCGCAACGACGCCAGCAGATAGCCGAACAGCCGGTCCATGTAGGCCGCCGCAGACTCCATTGACACCCCGAGTCTTTCGCGCCTGGTGCCCTGCGCGGCCTCGTCGAGCGACGCCAGGTATTCGATGCTGGCCACCACGCCGGCGAGCAACCCGAACTGGTGGTTGCCCATCTCCAGCCGAGCCGGGCCCGTGGCGTGCGGATCCAGCGACACCGAGCTGAACATGTCGATCACCGACGGATCGCGGAACACCAACGCGCCGATCGGCGGTCCGCCCCAGGCGACGGCGTTCAGGGCCAGGACGTCGGCATCGATATCGTCGATGTCGATCAGCCGGTACGGCGCCGCCGCGGAGTGGTCGACGATGACCAGCCCGTTGTTGGCGTGCACCAGCTTGGTGACCGGTTCCAGGTCGGTGAGGGTGCCCAGCGTCGAGGACGCCGACGTGATGGCCACCAACCGGGTCGGCTTGGTGATCAGGTTCTCCCACTGCCATCCGGGCAGCTCACCGGTCTCGACATCGACCTCGGCCCATTTGACCTTGGCGCCGTACCGGTTGGCCGCGCGCAACCACGGCGAGATGTTCGCCTCGTCGTCCAGGCGCGTCAGCACCACCTCGTAACCCAGCCCCACCCGGGACGAGGCCGCGTCCGACAGCAGGGTCAACAGCACGGACCGGTCGGCGCCCAACACCACCCCGTCCGGACTCGCCCCGACCAGATCCGCGATGGCCTGGCGGGCGGCGGCCAGCACAGTGGCACTGCGTCGCGCGGACGGATGCGGGCCGGATGCGATCGGCATGGAGCCACGGAAGGCCGTCGATACCGTGGTGGACACGGAATCGGGCAGCAGCATCCCGTCCGGTGCGTCGAAATGCACCCAGCCGTCGCCAAGTGACGGGTGCAATCCGCGCACCCGGGCGACGTCATAAGCCATGCAAGCCACCTTAGAGCGTCTGCAATTCGTGCAGACGGACACAGTTGCGGTAAGTGCCCGGTAGCACCACGGCGTCTTGGGCCGGGGTCCTGGGCCGGATCACTTCGGCAGCCATACTAGTGCAGTGGGCTTGTCGTTCGGGGTGCTGATTGCCCTGCTTTTGCTGGTGTGCCCGGGAGCAATCGTCGGACGAACGGCGGGCCTGACCTGGCCGACTGCCGTGGCGGTGGGTCCCGCGGTGACGTATGGCGTTGTGGCACTGGCCATCGTGCCGATGGGCGCCGTCGGTATCCCCTGGATGGTCTGGACGGCCCTGGCGGCCCTGATTCTTGTGATCGGCATCACTTTCGGTTTGCGCCGGCTCCTCATCCGGTTCGGTGATCGTGATGCCGAGGAACGCGCCGCAGAGCGCGGACCTGCGCTGGTGGTGGCGGCCGGGGTGGTGTTGGGCGCCCTGTTCATCTGGTTCGCCGCGGTGCGCGGACTCCCGAACTGGCAGTCGATTCCCAGCAACTGGGACTCCGTCTGGCACGCCAACACCATCCGCTGGATCCTCGACACCGGTCAGGCCTCACCGACGCATATGGGGGAACTGCGCAACGTCGAGACCCATGACGCGCTGTACTACCCGTCCACCTTCCATGCGCTCGCCGCGATCTACAGCCAGGTCAGCGGCGCCGCGGCGACCACCGCGTACACAATCAACTCGCTCGTCGCCTCGATCTGGCTGTTCCCGGTCAGCGCGGCCAGTCTCACCTGGCTGATACTGCGCCGAACGACCACGTTCGGCGGGCAGGAGCGTAGCGACCCGGGGATTGGGCAATGGCGCACCGCCGGGTGCGCGGCCACCGCGGCCGCCCTGTCGGCATCCTTCACCTCGGTCCCCTACGTCGAATTCGACACCGCGTCCATGCCCAATCTGGCCGCATACGGCGTGGCCGTACCCACGGCGGCACTGACCATCTCGGCGCTGCGGCACCGCGACCGGATCCCGCTGGCGGTCCTCGCCGTGATCGGTGTGTTCTCCGTCCACATCACCGGTGGCGTGGTGGCCGTGCTGTTGGTCGCCGCGTGGTGGTTGTTCGACGGCCTGTTGCGCCCCGTGCGCGGCCGGCTCGGCGATTTCCTCACCCTGCTGGCCGTCGGCCTGCCGGCGCTGGTCCTGCTTCTTCCCCAGTTCGTCGGAGTGCTGCAGCAGGCCGAGATCATCGTCGGGCACGCGTTCGTCACCCACGAGGGCAAGAAGCGCGGCCTCATCGACGCCGTCGTGCAGCACACCCGCCACCTCAACGACTTCCCGATCCAGTGGTTCCTCGTCCTGGCCGCGGCCGTCGGCGCCGGCGTCCTGGTGTACCGCCGGATCTGGTGGCCGCTCGCGGTCTGGTGCCTGCTGGTGGTGTCGATCGTGCATTCGTCGGCCCCGTTCGGCGGCATCATCGGCACCCTCACCGGGCGGTTCAGCGACCTGTTCTACAGCGACCCGCGCCGGCTTTCTGCCGTGGTGACGATGCTGCTCACCGCCACGGCCGGCATCGGGTTGTTCACGGTGGTCGCCCTGGCGGTGGCCACCGTCCGCCGGTTCGCCCACCGCGGCACAGCCCGGGTGTGGCACGGGGTGACCGCCGCGGTACTGGTCGCCGTCGCATTCACCAGTGCCTGGCACTACTTCCCACGGCATCGCTTCCTGATCGGCGACAAGTACGACCACGTGATCATCGACGACAAGGACCTCGAGGCCATGTCGTATCTGGCCGCGCTGCCCGGGGCGCGCAACACCATGATCGGGGATGCCAACACCGACGGCACCGCCTGGATGTACGCCGTGGCGGGGCTGCATCCGCTGTGGACGCACTACGACTATCCCCAGCAGCAGGGGCCCGGCTACCACCGGTTCATCTTCTGGGCCTACGCCGATGACGCCGATCACGACCCGCGGGTGGCCGAGGCCGTGCACGCGCTCAATATCCGCTACGTGCTGACCAGCACCCCGGTCGTGCGCGGGTTCGTGATGCCCGACGGACTAGTGTCACTGGACAAGTCGAAGTCGTGGGCCAAGATCTACGACAATGGGGAGTCCCGCATCTACGAGTGGCGCGGTGACACCCCATCGACACCGACCAACGGGTGAGGACGGGTATCAGGAAGGCCATGACGATCAATCCCGACGACGACAACATCGAGATCCTGGCGGGCGACCCGAGCACGGGTACCGCCGAGGACGACAAGTCCCTGACCGACCTCATCGAGCAGCCCGCCAAGGTCATGCGGATCGGCACCATGATCAAGCAGCTTCTCGAAGAGGTACGCGCCGCACCTCTCGACGATGCCAGCCGCACCAAGCTGCTGCAGATCCACAAGAGCAGCATCCGTGAGCTCGAAGACGGTCTGGCCCCTGAACTTCGCGAGGAGCTGGAGCGGCTGACGTTGCCGTTCACCGATGACTCGGTGCCCTCGGACGCCGAACTGCGCATCGCACAGGCCCAGCTGGTCGGCTGGCTGGAGGGACTGTTCCACGGCATCCAGACCGCTCTGTTCGCCCAGCAGATGGCCGCGCGGGCCCAGCTCGAGCAGATGCGTCAACTGCCGCCGGGAATGGCCGGCCAGCAGCGCGGTCCCGGACACCCCGGCACCGGGCAGTACCTGTAGCCCTCATCGCATGAGCAATCCGCATATCGAGACCCGCAACGCGTGGGTCGAGTTCCCGATCTTCGACGCCAAGTCGCGCTCGCTGAAGAAGGCGTTCCTCGGCAAGGCCGGTGGTGCGATCGGGCGCAACGAATCCAACGTCGTGGTCATCGAGGCCCTGCGGGACATCACGCTGTCGCTGAAGATGGGCGATCGGGTGGGGTTGGTCGGGCACAACGGCGCGGGCAAATCGACGCTGCTGCGGCTGTTGTCGGGGATCTACGAACCGACGCGCGGCTCGGCGACCGTCACCGGGCGCGTGGCGCCGGTATTCGACCTCGGCGTCGGTATGGATCCGGAGATCTCGGGTTTCGAGAACATCATCATCCGCGGGTTGTTCCTGGGTCAGACGCGCAAGCAGATGATGGCCAAGGTCGATGAGATCGCGGAGTTCACCGAGCTGGGCGACTACCTGTCCATGCCGCTGCGCACCTACTCGACCGGTATGCGGGTGCGGCTGGCGATGGGTGTGGTCACCAGCATCGACCCCGAGATCCTGTTGTTGGACGAGAATATCGGCGCGGTGGACGCCGAGTTCATGCACAAGGCGCGCAAACGCCTCCAAGACCTGGTGGCGCGCTCCGGAATCCTGGTTTTTGCCAGCCATTCCAACGAATTCCTGGCCCAGCTGTGCGACACGGCGATGTGGGTGGACCACGGCACCATCAAGATGGCCGGCGGTATCGAAGAGGTCGTCGGCGCCTACGAGGGTCCGGACGCCGCGCGGCATGTGCGTGAGGTGCTCGAGGAGAATGCCCGCGCCGATGGCTGATCTTGTGATCGCCGTGGTCGTCACGCACCGCCGGGTCGACACCTTGGCGACGTCCCTGGCCGCGGTGTGCGGCCAGGACCGTGCGCCGGATCATCTGATCGTCGTCGACAACGACGCCGATGACCGCGTCCGCACGGTGGTCGACGGCCAGCCGGTACCGGCGACGTATCTGGGTTCGCACCGAAACCTGGGCGGTGCAGGCGGTTTCGCCCTGGGCATGCTGCACGCGCTGGCCCTGGGCGCGGACTGGATCTGGCTCGCCGACGATGACGGCAGGCCCGCCGACCCCTCCGTGCTCAGCACGCTAATCGACTGTGCCGCAACGCATTCCCTGGACGAGGTGTCCCCTATGGTGTGCGATATGGACGCACCGGAACGACTTGCCTTCCCGCTGCGCCGGGGGCTGGTGTGGCGACGGCGAGTGTCGGAGTTGCGTGAAGGTACCGGCGATCTGCTGCCCGGCATCGCCTCGCTGTTCAACGGTGCACTGTTCTCCGCGGCGGCCGTGGAAACCGTTGGAGTGCCTGACCTTCGGCTGTTCATCCGGGGCGACGAGGTAGACCTGCACCGGCGGCTGGCCCTGTCCGGGCTGGCGTTCGGCACCTGCCTGGAGGCGAAGTACCTGCATCCGTACGGCACCGACGAGTTCAAGCCGATCCTCGGCGGGCGCATGCACACCCAGTATCCGGACAACGACGTCAAACGCTTCTACACCTACCGCAACCGCGGCTACGTGCAGTCCCAACGCGGTCAGCGACGGCTGATCCCCCAGGAGTGGGTGCGGTTCGGCTGGTACTTCCTGGTGACCCGGCGCGATCCGGCGGGACTGCGGGAGTGGTGGCGACTGCGGCGGTTGGGCCGCCGGGAGAGGTTCGCAAGGTTCGAGAACCTAGGCGAGCGAAGCGACGGGGGAAAAGCCGGCGAGGGACGCGACGGGAGAGGCAACCGATGACATTCACCGACGCGGCGGCACAATCCAAGACCTTCGGTCGCGCCTGGTCCGATCTGGTGGTCGGCTTCGGCAAGCGGGAGCTGTGGCTGCACCTGGGCTGGCAGGACATCAAGCAGCGCTACCGGCGCAGCGTGCTCGGCCCGTTCTGGATCACCATCGCCACCGGCACCATGGCCGTCGCACTGGGCGGGTTGTACTCACAGTTGTTCCACCTGAAGCTGGCCGAGCATCTGCCCTATGTGACGCTCGGCCTGATCATCTGGAACATGATCAACGCCGCGATCATCGAGGGCGCCGACGTGTTCGTCGCCAACGAGGGCCTGATCAAACAGCTGCCCACCCCGCTGAGCGTGCACGTCTACCGACTGGTGTGGCGCCAGGTCCTACTGTTCGCACACAACATCATCATCTTCGTGATCATCGCGATCATCTTCCCGCAGCCGTGGAAGTGGACCGATCTGACATTCATCCCGGCCCTGGCACTGCTGGTGGCCAATTGCGTATGGGTGGCATTGTGTTTCGGCATCCTGGCCACCCGATACCGCGATATCAGCCCACTGCTCTTCAGCCTGGTGCAGCTGTTGTTCTACATGACGCCGATCATCTGGAACGACCAGACACTGCGCGATCAGGGCGCCGGCGGCTGGGCCAAGATCATCGAATTGAATCCGCTGCTGCACTATGTCGACATCGTCCGGGCGCCGCTGCTGGGCGCCGACCAGGAGCTGCGGCACTGGATCGTGGTGCTGGTGTTCACCGTGCTGGGCTGGATGATGGCGGCCATCGCCATGCGGCAGTACCGGGCCCGCGTGCCGTACTGGGTGTAGTTCGACCGTTCACCTTCACGCAATCGACGATTCGGCTGCGCCGCGTTGAATGGTGCGCATCCCACATCTGACTTTTCCAGATTCCCAGGAGTTGCCATGACCGACGTCATCAACGGCGAAACCACCACACCGGCCCCGGAGAGCTTCGTCGAAGCCGAGATCGTGCCGGTGCTCAATCAAGCCGAAGCCGCCGCACTCGAGGCCGAAGCGGCGGTGAAGCACCGCGTCCTGGAGGTGCGCGAGGTTTTGGAGCGTCAGCTCGTCGCCGGACACAGCCTGTCCGGCGAGCTGGTCACGGCCACCACCGACGCCACCGCGGCCCTGGTCGAGGCCCCCGCCAAGGTGATCGCCGCCGTCCGCGACGGCGCCACCCTGCCCGCCGCGTTCGGCGAGACGGGCGACGCCGTGCAGGTCGCCGTGAGCGAGGCGGGCACCCGGATCCGCACCGCCGTCGGCCAGTACGTCGGCCAGCAGTCGACCCTGCCCAACGCCGTCATCACCGGCGCCGCCGAGGTGGCGGGCTCGCTGGTCCGCGCCCAGGGTTCCCTGGCGGTCGCCGCCGTCGACGGCGCCTTCAGCGTCGCCACCGTCGCCAGCAAGGGCGGCGATGTCCGCGACGCCATCGATCAGGAGTGGAGCGAGTTCAACGCCACCGCGGTGGCCGCGCGTGACGCCGTCGAGGCCCGGGTCTCGACAGCGCGCCAGGCCATCCGCGACGCGATCGCCTGACCCCCACAGCCACCTCCGGGTGTGGGCGTCGTGCCCGCACCGGCTCAGCTCCTCGGCACCGCCGGGGAGCTGACTGCTGCGCCGGGACGCGCGGGTCAGAAGTCGGCGGACAGCGCGACCTCGCGCCATTGCTCCAGGTCTCGTGATGTCCGGGCGAGCTTGTCGGCGATGTCATGAACGGCGTTGGCGCCGAGCTGGATTCGCTCCGGAAGTCGGTCCTCGGACGCGAGGCCGACGATGATCGCGGCGGCCTTCTCCGGATCTCCGGCCTGCCCGGCGTTGTTGTCGACGGCCCAGGTACGCGCCGCGCCGCCGGTCGAGGCGTAGTCGGCGATCTCGGTGGCCGCGATGTGCAGGCTGCTGCCGTCGAGGAAGTCCGTCCGGAACGGCCCCGGCTCGATCGCGGTCACCTTGATACCCAGCGGCTCCAGCTCATGTTTCATGGCGTCCGACAGACCCTCGACGGCAAATTTGGTCGCGCAGTAAACCCCCCAGCCCGGCCAGGCGACGAAGCCGCCAACCGAGGACACGTTGATGACGAGGCCTGATCCCTGGGCACGCATCTGGGGCAGCACCGCCCGCGTCACGGCGAGCAGGCCGAAGACGTTCACGTCGAATACCGCACGTGCCTCCGCATCCGAGGTCTCCTCGACGGCGCCCACCAGACCACGGCCGGCGTTGTTCACCAGGGCGTCGATCCGCCCGAATGCCGCCACCGCGGCGTCGACCGCCGTGGCGATCTGCTCGGGTCGATGCACATCGAGTTCGACGGTGAGCAGGCGTTCGTCGCCTGCCGGGAGCACCTCGGCGAGGGCCTGCAGGTTGCGCGCGGTGGCCACGACGCTGTCGCCGCGGCCGAGGGCCGCACTCGCGATTGCCAGGCCGAATCCACGCGATGCCCCGGTGATGAACCAGACGGTCATGATGTTCCCTTCGTGTTGTTGCTTACCTGGAAATCAACACAGCGGGACGGCTACGCGACAGCGGATTTCCCGCCCTGTTGTTCCTAGGTCTGCCAGACCTGGTCTCGGCTGCGCGCGGCGGCCGCTCGCCGATAATGGGAACCATGACGCAGCCCAATGAGCTCGGCGAGTTCCTCCGCTCGCGCCGGTCCAGGCTGTCGCCCACCGAGGTGGGCCTGCACGGCAGCACCGCGCGCCGCGTCACCGGTCTGCGCCGGGAAGAACTGGCGGTACTCGCCGGTGTCAGTGCCGACTACTACGCGCGCCTGGAACAGGGCCGGGCCCGCAACATCTCCGATTCGGTGCTGTCGGCGGTAGCCGACGCGCTGCGCCTCGATGATCTCGAGCGGCGTCACCTCACCGAGTTGGTGCGGCCGGCACGGTCTGTGTCTTCGACAACCAGCAAGCCGCTGCGGGTGCGTGCCGCCCTTCGGGCGATGATCCACGCGCTGGATCCGACACCCGCTGTGCTGCACGGCCCGAGGATGGAGGTTCTCGCCATCAATCGCGCGGGTGCGACGCTGCTCGACGACTTCGAGGCGATGCCACCCGCCGAACGCAACATGGTGCACTGGATGTTCCTCAACCCGAAGGCCAGGGCCGTATATCCGGACTGGTCCGATATCGCCGCGCAGCTGGTGGCGATTCTGCGGTTGGCCGCCGGCCGGGACGCCGGCGACCAGCGACTGGCAGCTCTCATCGACGAAATCACCGCGCAGTCGGACGAGTTCGCCACCTATTGGTCCGACCACCGCGTGTCCCAGCACACGCACGGCCCCAAGAGATTCGAGATCGAGTCCGTCGGTGCGCTGACGCTGAACTACGAAGCACTGATCCCACCCAGTGATCCCGAGCTACGGGTGATCATCTACACCGCCGAGGTGGGATCGCCGTCGGAAGAGCGACTCCGCGAGCTGCTGAAGTCCCGGCCCGTCGACGTAGGAACGTGAGCAGACAGGGCTCAGCGGCGCGGCGCCTTCAGCCGGGTCGCGACGTTGAACCGGTTCCACGCGTTGATGGTGACGGCCATCGCGATGACCTGGGCGAGCTCCTTCTCGCTGAAGACGGCGGCGGCCTTCGCGTACACCTCGTCGGACACGTGGCCGTGGTGCAGTTCGGTGATCGCCTCGGTCAGTTCGAGGGCGGCGCGCTCCCGTTCGGTGAACAGGTTGCCCGCCTCTTCCCACGCCGCGATGAGCGCCAGCCGTTGCTCGGTCTCGCCCTGTTTGCGGGCGTCCGCGACGTGCATGTCCAGGCAGAATGCGCAGTGGTTGAGCTGGCTGGCGCGGATCTTGATGAGCTCACCGATGGTCGGGTCGACATCCTTGGCGGATGCGCCGGACAGTTTCATCATGGCGTCGTAGAGCTCGGGGGAGACCTTGTAGATCTGCACGCGGTCGATGGCGGTGGGGTGTTCGAGTGTCTGTGTCATGCCTTCCACGCTAGGTCCACAAAGACCCACATACATGGTTCAATCCGTTAGTGAGTTCATGGGCCAATTCCGAGCCGGCAGATCCGGGATCGCGGGACCTACATCTGGACCTACGTGAGGTCATCACACCGGGCGCTCGCGGGGCACGGGAACTGCTGCTGAGCGCACTGCGCGACGCCGTGCGTTCCGGTCGGCTGTCCGCGGGCACGATGCTGCCACCGTCACGGACCCTGGCCGCCGACTTGGGCCTGGCCCGGAACACCGTCGCCGACACCTATGCCGAACTGGTGGCCGAGGGCTGGCTGGCCTCCCGGCAGGGCGCCGGGACCTGGGTGGTCAACACCGGGGCCGCCACTCCCCTGCCCACCCGGCCGCGCGGCGCACCCGGCACCCCGCTGCACAACCTGATGCCCGGCTCACCCGATGTCGCAGAGTTCCCCCGTGCCGCCTGGCTGGCGTCCACCCGCCGGATGATGGCCACCGCCCCCAATGATGCTCTGCGGATGGGTGATCCACGCGGGCGCATCGAATTGCGCACGGCCCTGGCCGAATACCTCGCCCGGGTGCGCGGCGTACGCACCACCGCGGACGAGATCGTCATCTGCGCCGGGACCCGGCATGCAGTCGAGATCCTCGCGCGCGCCCTCGGCGGACCGTTCGCCGTGGAATCCTACGGCTTGTTCCTGTTCCGCGATGCCCTTGCCGCACAAGGTATCCTGACCGTACCGATCGACGTCGACGAGCACGGCGCGGTCGTCGACACGCTGCCGGATGAGGCCCGCGCCGCACTGCTGACCCCGGCCCACCACTTCCCGCACGGGGTGCCGTTGCACCCGGTCCGGCGCACCGCCGCACTGGACTGGGCGCACCGCACCGATGGCTATCTCGTGGAGGACGACTACGACGGGGAGTTCCGCTACGACCGCCAGCCGATCGGCGCCGTACAGGGCCGTGATCCCGACCGGGTGGTCTACCTCGGCTCCACCAGCAAGAGCCTGGCCCCCGTGCTGCGGCTGGGCTGGATGGTGGTCCCCGGCGATCTGCTCGACGCCGTGCTCGCGGCGATGGGCGGTGACCAGTTCTACGTCAACGGGCTCACCACCCTGACGATGGCCGACTTCATCGCACATGGCAGCTACGACAAGCACATTCGGCGGATGCGGCTGATGTACCGGCGCCGCCGCGACCGCCTGGTGGCCGCGCTGGAACCACTGGGTGTGGGTGTCAGTGGGGTATCCGCCGGGCTGCATCTGTTGCTCACCCTGCCCGAGGGCACCGAGGCCGAGGTGGTGCGCCGCGCCGGGGAGGCCGGTATCGCGCTGTCCGGGCTGGCCATGCTGCGCCATCCCGACGCCGGGCCGGGCACCCCCGAGCGGGACGGTGTGGTGGTCAGTTTCGGCACCCCTGCCGAGCATGCCTTTGCACCCGCGATCGAGGCGCTGTGCCGGGTACTCGCCGGGATCAGTCGCTGAGCGCACGCAGTTCGGCGGACATGTTGGCCCGCGCGGCGTCCTCCCACAGCCGGCGGCCCAGCTCGGTGCGGTAGAGCGACGGCGCCGACAGCAGCGACCCAATGACGCGTACCCGCCCGGCCCGAAAGTCCCCGTCGGTGACGTGGCCGTACTCGGCGCGCACCTTGGCGGTGTTGCGCCGGTAATCCTCCGGAGGAAGGCCCAGCACGGCCAGGTCGGCATCGGAGAGCACCTGCCCGTTGCGGTCCTGGGGCGCGGGATCATGCTCGACGGTCATCCGCACCAACCGAGCCACCTCCGCCACGAACTCCGGCGCCGCCCCCAGCCCGGTGAGATCCGATTCGGCCAGCAGCGCGCTGTTCTCCTCGTCATCGGGCTGACCGGCGTACACGGCGTCGTGGTACCAGGCGGCCAGTCGCACGGCGTCCACATCGACATCTGCGGCGTCGGCTCCGGCGGTCAGTTCCTCGATCGCCTCGAGCACCCCGCGCAGATGCGACAGATCGTGGTAGCGGCGGTGCGGTTCGGACCACCGTGCCAGCAGCGCCGCCCCCACGGCCTCCACATCCGGTGACGCGGTATGGCGCGTAAGCACGGCGCGCCAGGCCTCGAGCAGATCCGTCACCTCACCATGGTGCACCGCCGGCGCCGACGGGATCAGGCGACCCCAGGTGCTGCCGCTAAGCTGCCCGGGTGGCCGAGACAGCCGACGGATCCGTCCAGGGCGGCGCACCTTTGAGCCTGCTCACCCAGGCCTGGCGATTCCTGGTCACCGGTGGGCTGTCGGCCTGTGTCGACTTCGGGCTCTACGTGCTGTTCCTCAAGCTGGGACTGCAGGTCAATGTGGCCAAGACGCTGAGCTTCATCGCAGGGACCACCACGGCGTACCTGATCAACCGCCGGTGGACCTTCCAGGCCCCGCCGAGCACGGCGCGATTCATCGCGGTGATCGCCCTGTACGCGCTGACCTATGCAGTGCAGGTCGGTATCAACTACCTCTTCTACATGAAGTTCGCCGGCCAGCCGTGGCAGGTCCCGGTGGCATTCGTCATCGCGCAGGGCACCGCCACCGTCATCAACTTCGCGGTGCAGCGCGCGGTGATATTCCGGTTGAGGTAAATCCGCCCCGGTGGCCCGGACCGGTATCGTCTGGCACTGATATGTCTACCGAACTCCCCCTCACGCGGCGATCCCTCACCGGGTTCGGCCAAACCGCGCCCAGTGTGGCGCAGGTGCTGACCACCCCCGACGTCGAGGTGATCGCCGCCGCCGTGCGGCAGGTGGCCGACGCCTCGTCCGCCAGTCCGTCCCATCTGCGCCGCGGGATCGTGGCCCGCGGCCTGGGCCGGTCCTATGGCGACCACTCCTGCAACGGCGGCGGCATCGTCGTCGACATGACGCGGGTGAACCGCATCCACTCGCTGTCCGCCGAGACCGCGATCGCCGATGTGGACGCCGGGGTGAGCCTGGATCAGCTGATGAAGGCCGCCCTGCCGTTCGGCCTGTGGGTGCCGGTGCTGCCGGGTACCCGGCAGGTCACGGTCGGTGGCGCCATCGGCTCGGACATCCACGGCAAGAACCATCACAGCGCGGGCAGCTTCGGCAACCACGTGCTGTCCCTCGACCTGTTGATGGCCGACGGTGAGGTGCACACCCTGACCCCCACCGGCAGCCCCGGCGACGAGGACGGGTCGCTGTTCTGGGCCACCATCGGCGGAAACGGCTTGACCGGCATCGTCATCCGCGCGCGCATCGCGATGACCAGGACCGAGACCGCCTATTTCATCGCCGACGGGATCGCCACGGCGGACCTCGACGAGACCGTGGCGGTGCACCAGGACGGCAGCGAGGACAACTACACCTACTCCAGCGCCTGGTTCGACCTGATCAACCCGCCGCCGAAGCTCGGCCGCGCGGCGGTCAGCCGCGGCAGTCTGGCCAAGCTGGATCAACTGCCGCCCAAGCTGGCCGCGAACCCGCTGCAGTTCACCGCGCCGAAGCTGCCCGCGGTACCGAACCTGTTCCCGGTCAGCGTGATGAACAAGTTCACGCTGAGCATGGTCGGCGAGGCGTTCTACCGGGTCAGCGGCAACTACCAGAACAAGATCGTCAACCTGACGCAGTTCTACCATATGCTGGACATCACCACGGGATGGCAAAAGGCTTATGGCCCAGCAGGTTTCGCCCAGCACCAGTTCCTGGTGCCGCCGAACGCCCTGGACGATTTCAAGGCGATCATCCGGTGGATCCAGACCCAGGGCCATTACTCGGCACTGAATGTGTTCAAGCTGTTCGGCCCCGGCAACAAGGCGCCGCTGAGCTTCCCGATGGCCGGCTGGAACGTGGCCATGGACTTCCCCAACAAACCCGGCGTCAACGAATTCCTCAACGAACTCGACAGTCGCGTCATGGAATTCGGCGGCCGCGTCTACACCGCCAAGGACTCCCGGGTCAGCGCGGAGAACTTCCACAAGATGTATCCCCGGGTCGACGAATGGATCGCCGTGCGCCGCAAGGCAGATCCGCAGGGCGTCTTCGCCTCCGATATGGCCCGCCGTCTCGAACTGCTGTAGAAAGGCACACCCCGCGAACATGATCGACGCCACCGGTAACCCGCAGACCGTTCTGCTGCTGGGCGGAACGTCCGAGATCGCCCTGGCCATCGCCGAGCGCTACCTGCGCAATGCGAAGGCCCGGATCATCCTGGCCGATCTGCCCAACGCCCCGAAGCGCGACGCCGCGATCGCGCAACTGGAGGCCGCCGGGGCCAAGTCGGTCGAGTACCTCGACTTCGATGCCCTGGACACCGCATCACATCCCGCGGTGATCGAATCGGCTTGGGCACAAGGCGATGTCGATGTCGCGGTGGTCGCCTTCGGGGTGCTCGGCGATGCCGAGGAGCTGTGGCAGAACCAGGCGAAGGCCGTGCTGACCGCCCAGATCAACTATGTCGCCGCGGTGTCGGTGGGTGTGCTGATCGCCGAGAAGATGCGCGCACAGGGCTTCGGGCAGATCATCGCCATGTCGTCGGTGGCCGGCGAGCGGGTGCGCCGCTCCAACTTCGTGTACGGCTCCACCAAGGCCGGATTGGACGGCTTCTACCTGGGGCTGGGAGAAGCCTTGCGCGAGTTCGGTGTTCACGTGTTGGTGATCCGGCCCGGACAGGTGCGCACCACCACCACCCTGGAGCACTGGAAGGCCACCGGCGCCAAGGAGGCCCCGTTCACGGTCGACAAGGAATACGTCGCCGACCTGGCGGTGACCTCGGCAGCCAAGGGCAAGGACCTGGTGTGGGCACCGGGACAGGTGCGCGTGCTGATGTCGGTGCTGCGCCATATCCCGCGCCCGATCTTCCGCAAGCTGCCTTTCTGATGTTCCGGAGGGCAGGAGCGAAGCGACCCGGGAAATGAAACCCAGCATGCTGGTCGGCCCGGCCCGGGTGATCGGCCAGATGATGGTCGCGGTCATCCTGTCGGCCACGGTGACGGGTATCGCCCTCATCGCGATCAAACGCGT
Organism: Mycobacterium hackensackense; assembly: GCF_025822555.1. Lineage (NCBI taxonomy): Bacteria > Bacillati > Actinomycetota > Actinomycetes > Mycobacteriales > Mycobacteriaceae > Mycobacterium > Mycobacterium hackensackense. The sequence continues at coordinate 1,358,700 of NZ_JACKUC010000030.1, read as the reverse complement.
CGAATGGCCGGCGTACAACTCGTCGAACCAGCTGCACGCCCTGACCACCGTGGGCCAGGTCGTCAGCCTGGCCGGGATCTTCGGCGCCGGGCTGCTGTGGCGGCGGGGCCGGCGGGTGCTGGCCCGGATCACGGCCGTGTTCATGCTCTCGGCACTGTCGGCGGTCACCCTGGCGATGCCATTGGGGGCCACCAAGCTGTACCTCTTCGGCATCTCGGTCGATCAGCAGTTCCGCACCGAATACCTGACCCGACTGGCCGACAGCCCGGCCCTGCACGATATGACCTATCAGGGGCTGCCGCCGTTCTACCCGCCCGGCTGGTTCTGGATCGGCGGCCGCCTGGCCGCCCTCACCGGCACCCCGGCCTGGGAGATGTACAAGCCGTGGTCGATCCTCTCCATCACCGCCGCGATCGCGGTCGCCTTCGTGCTGTGGAAAGCGATGATCCGGTTCGAGGCGGCGCTGGTGGTCACCACCGCCACCGCGGTCGTCACGCTCGCCTACACCTCCACCGAGCCCTACGCCGCCGTCATCACCGTGCTGTTGCCGCCCGCGTTCGTGCTGGCGTGGAGCGGACTCGGCGGGCTGGGTGGCCGCAGCAGAAACGGCGGATGGGGCGCTGTCCTCGGCGTCGGGGTCGTGCTGGGCGCCGCGGCGCTCAGCTACGCCCTGCTGCTGGGTTACGCCGCGTTCACCGTCACGTTGATGGCGCTGATGCTGACCATCTCCAGGCGCACCCTCGAACCTCTGCTGCGCTTGGCGGTCATCGCCGTCATCTCCGGCGCGATCGCCCTCGTCGGCTGGGCGCCGTACCTGCTGGCGGCCGCCAAAGGCACGCCCGCCGACAAGGGCACCGCGCAGCACTATCTACCCAATGATGCTGCCGTCCTGACATTCCCGATGTTCCAGACCACCCTGCTGGGGGCGTTGTGCCTGCTCGGCACCGTGTGGCTGGTGATGTACGCCCGCAGCTCGACGCGGGCCGGCGATGAGGGCTTGCGCGCAGAGAATGCTGCCCCAGCACTGACCATCGCGGTGCTCGCGGTGTACGCATGGTCGTTGCTGTCGATGCTCACCACCCTGGTGGGCACCACCCTGTTGTCGTTCCGGCTGCAGCCCACCCTGAGCGTGCTGCTCGCCGCGGCCGGCGCGTTCGGGTTCATCGCGGTAACCCAGGCCGCCACCGCGCGCTACCAGCATCCCGGCCGGCACGTGGTGGCCATCGCCGCGACCATCGGCGCGATCGGCGCGATCACGTTCACCCAGGACGTTCCCGACGTGCTGCGCTCGGACATCAACGTCGCCTACACCGACACCGACGGCTACGGCCAGCGCGCCGACCGGCGCCCGCCCGGCTCCGAGCAGTACTACCGCCAGATCGACGCGCGCATCCAGCAGGTCACCGGCCGGCCGCCGCACGACACCGTGGTGCTGACCGCCGACTACAGCTTCCTGTCGTACTACCCCTACTACGGGTTCCAGGGCCTCACCTCGCATTACGCGAATCCGCTGGCACAGTTCAAGGAACGTTCGGCGGCCATCGAGAGCTGGGCGTTGTTCACCAAACCGGATCAGTTGATCGGCGCGCTCGACCAGCTGCCCTGGGCACCGCCCTCGGTGTTCCTGATGCGCCGCGGCGGTCCGGACAGCTACACGCTGCGACTGGCGGCCGACGTCTACCCGAACCAGCCCAACGTCAAGCGCTACCAGGTCGAGCTGAACTCGGCCCTGTTCGACGATCCGCGCTGGGACGTCTCGACGGCGGGACCGTTCACGCTGGCGATCCGACGGTGACGGCCAAAGAGAGCGTGCCGTTAGCATCACCATCCGTGACCAACCACCGATCTACGCGGCTGGTGGCCATCGTTGCGGGCTTGCTGGGCACCGTGCTCGCGGTGGCGACACCCTTTCTGCCCGTCACCCAGACCACCGCGCAGCTCAATTGGCCCCAGAACGGCACGCTCACCAGCGTCGACGCCCCGCTGATCGGGTACGTCGCCACCGACCTGAACATCTCGATCCCCTGCAGCGCCGCCGCGGGCCTGACCGGCAGCCGCAACATCCTGCTGTCCACGGTGCCCAAGCAGGCGCCCAAGGCGGTTGACCGCGGCTTGCTCATCGAGCGGGTCGGCAACGACCTGCTGATGATCGTGCGCAACACGCCGGTCGTCAGCGCACCGCTGACCCAGGTCCTCAGCCCGGCCTGCGAGCAGATCACCTTCACCGCGCATGCCGACAAGGTCACCGGTGAGTTCGTGGGCCTGCGAAAAGAACCTGACGAGGAAGGATCAGCCAAGCCGGGCGCACCGCTGCGCGGCGAACGGGGCGGCTATGACTTCCGTCCGCAGATCGTCGGCGTCTTCACCGACCTGTCCGGACCCGCCCCGCCCGGTCTGACGTTCTCGGCCACCATCGACTCCCGCTACAGCAGCTCCCCGACCTGGGTGAAGATGCTGGCGATGATCATGGCGGTGGCCATGACGGCGATATCCCTGATCGCACTGCACCGCCTCGACATCGCCGACGGCAGACCCACCCGGCGGTTCCTGCCGCAGCGCTGGTGGTCGCTGACCCCGCTGGACGGCCTGGTCGGCGCGCTCCTGGTGTGGTGGCATGTCGTCGGCGCCAACACCTCCGACGACGGCTACATCCTCACCATGGCCCGGGTCTCCGAGCATGCCGGCTACATGGCGAACTACTACCGCTGGTTCGGCACCCCGGAGGCGCCGTTCGGCTGGTATTACGACCTGCTCGCGCTGTGGACGCACATCTCCACGGCCAGCGTCTGGGTACGGCTGCCGACCCTGCTGATGGCACTGGCCTGCTGGTGGCTGATCAGCCGCGAGGTGATCCCCCGCCTGGGCCACGCGGTCAAGCACAGTCGGCCGGCCGCGTGGACGGCGGCGGCGATGTTCCTGGCGTTCTGGCTGCCGTTGAACAACGGCTTGCGGCCGGAGCCGATCATCGCCCTGGGCATCCTGCTCACATGGTGTTCGGTGGAACGCGGGGTGGCCACCAGCCGGCTGCTGCCGGTTGCCATCGCGATCATCATCGGCGCACTGACGCTGTTCTCCGGCCCCACCGGCGTCGCCGCGGTGGGCGCCCTGCTGGTGGCGGTCGGTCCGCTGAGAACCATCGTGGCTGCCCACACGTCACGTTTCGGGCACTGGGCTCTGCTGGCCCCGATCGCCGCCGCCGCCACGGTGACGATCGTGCTGATCTTCCGCGACCAGACGATGGCCGGTGAGATCCAAGCCAGCTCCTTCAAGTCCCTGGTCGGCCCCAGCCTGAGCTGGTTCGACGAGCACATCAGGTATGAGCGGCTGTTCACCACCAGCCCGGACGGTTCGGTGGCCCGGCGCTTCGCCGTGCTGACTCTTCTTCTGGCACTGGCTATCTCGGTCGCGATGTCACTGCGCAAGGGCAGGATTCCCGGTACGGCCATGGGACCGGCGCGGCGCATCATCGGCATCACCATCATCTCGTTCCTGGCGATGATGTTCACCCCGACGAAGTGGACGCACCATTTCGGCGTGTTCGCCGGATTGGCCGGTTCGCTGGGCGCGCTCGCCGCGGTCGCGGTGACCGCCGCCGCCATGCGATCCAAACGCAACCGGACGATCTTCACCGCCGTGGTGCTGTTCATGATGGCTTTGTCCTTCGCCACCGTGAACGGCTGGTGGTACGTCTCGAACTTCGGCGTACCGTGGTCGAATCAGTTCCCGGAGTGGCACTTCGGCTTCACCACCATGCTGCTCGGGCTGTCGGTGCTGGCCCTGTTGGTCGCGGCGTGGCTGCACTTCTCCGGCCGGGACCGGCCCCGGCCGTGGGCCCGCTTCACCCAAGCTCCGCTGGCCGCGGCGGCCTGGGTGGTGGTGATCTTCGAGGTGCTGTCCCTGACACTGGGCGTCACCCAGCAGTACCCGGCATGGTCGGTGGGGCGGTCGAACCTGGACGCCCTCACCGGCAAGACCTGCGGCCTGGCCGATGACGTGATGGTCGAACAGGATCCGAACGTCGGCCTGCTCGTTCCTGTCGACAAGCCGGTCGGCGAAGCGCTGGGCGGGGTGACCGCGCAGAACTTCAGCCCGAGCGGGATTCCCGCAGACGTGTCCGCCGACCCGGTGATGGAACAACCGGGCGGCACGAACTTCGCCGATAGCGATACCGGCCCCGTCACCGGCAGTGAACCCGGCACCGAAGGTGGCACCACCGCCGCGGCCGGCGTGAACGGATCGCGGGCACGGCTGCCCTACAACCTCGATCCGGCCCGCACACCGGTGATGGGCAGCTGGCGCGCCGGCGCCCAGCAGCCCGCCGCGCTGCGCTCCTCCTGGTACCGGCTCCCGCCCCGCGGCGAGCGCGGCCCTCTGCTGGTGGTCGCCGCCGCGGGCCGGTTCGATCCGGGCGAGGTCGTGGTGCAGTGGGCCACCGACGAGCAGGCCGCCAAGGGCACCGCCGGCGGCAGTCTCGGCTTCGCGGATGTCGGCGCGGCACCGGCGTGGCGCAATCTGCGTGCCCCGATGTCGGCGATTCCGCCGGAGGCCACCCAGGTGCGCCTCGTTGCCACAGATGACGATCTGGCACCACAGCACTGGATCGCGGTCACCCCGCCCCGGATTCCGACCTTGCGGAGTTTGCAGGACGTCGTCGGGTCCTCGGATCCGGTGCTGCTCGACTGGCTGGTCGGTCTGGCGTTCCCCTGCCAGCGCCCATTCGGGCATCAGTACGGCGTCACCGAGGTGCCCAAGTGGCGCATCCTGCCGGATCGTTTCGGCGCCGAGGCAAACTCGCCCGTGATGGATTACCTGGGTGGCGGGCCGCTCGGCATCACGGAATTGCTGCTGCGTGCCAACCCTGTGCCGACGTACCTGAAGGACGACTGGTTCCGCGACTGGGGATCGCTGCAGCAACTGACGCCGTTCTATCCCAATGCCGTGGCGGCACGCATCGACCTGGGTACCGCGACCCGCAGTGGACTGTGGAGTCCGGCGCCCCTTCGGCCGTCCTAGGCCGGCACGGGCATGTATTTCCTTGGCAGTCTTCTTATCTCGCCTTAAGCAGTCAGTAAGGAAACTGCCGCACTCCGCTATGCCCGCTATCGTGGAGTGAGGACCGCACTTCTGGTGCGTCGGTTGATTGCTGACAACGTTTGCTGACAACGAAGTCACGCACCCCGCTTACGGACACATGAGACAGGGAATCAGTGGTAATGGACGTCGTGCTTGGAATAGCGCTGACGGTCGACAGCGTTCGGTTGGTTCTGGTCGAGGGATCCGGCGGCGGCGATCTCATCGATCAGGACATTTTTGATGTCGATCGCAGTGGCGGAGTCGAAAGTGCCACTGTCACAGAACATATCGTCAACGCGGTGCTCGGAACCTACGGCGTCGCCGCCGCCAACGGGCACCACGTCGAACGAATCGCCGTCACGTGGACCGACGGCGCCGCCGAGGACGCCGATTTGCTGATCGAGGCACTCGGCGAGGTCGGGCTGCCGAATGTCGTTGCCATCACAGGGTGTGACGCCGCCGAGACCTTCGTCGAGCAGATGGCCTCGGCAGCCGGTGAGAGCTGCGCGGCCGCGTGCCTGATCGAAGGCACCCAGGCACCGGTGGCCTATATCGCCGTCATGCACGCCGCCGGCGGTGTGCGCCGCATGCGTAGTCGTGTGGTGGATGCCGCTGATCACCGCCAATTGGCGTTGTCGGTGCGCGGCGCCTGCGCCGAGTGCGCCGCCGAGGCCGACGAGGTCGCGGTATACGCCGCCGGCTCCGCCGGTGTGCTCACCGGAATGCTTGCCGGAGAACTCAATTCGACGCTGTCCACCCAGGTGACCATCCCGCAGAACGCGGCGTTGGCGTTTGCCCGCGGCGCCGCCCTGACCAATGCCGGCGCGCATCGCCGATTGCATGTCGTCGGCACCCGGTCCGCGATGGCCGCAGGTGGCGGGTCCGGCATCGGTCTGCCGGCGCCCGCCCTGTTCGTGCCACGCACCGCCAAGCTGATGGCCATCCCCGGTGTCGGCACCGCCCCCGCGCCCGTCTCGGCACCGGCCGTCGCCGTGACCACCCCCGACCACAGCCGCCAGCTGCGGATGCTGACCGCCGTCGTCGGCGGCGGCGTACTGGCGTTCGTCGCGGCGGTGTCGATGTATGTCGGCAGCCAGCTGCGCACCGGCGACGAGCAGACCGCCGAAGCCAAGCCCCGCCCCGCCAACGTGGCTCCGGCCGCCGCGGAGACGCCGGCTCCGCAGGCCGCCCCGACGCCCGACGCCGCCGCAGCACCGGCTGCCCCACCGCCGCCGGCCGCTCCGCAGCTGCCCCCGGCACCTGCCGCACCGGCGGTCCCGGCCGCGGTGACGGTCATCGCCCCGCCCGCGGCGCCCGCACCCGCCGTCCCGCCCAATCCGCTGCAGCTGCTTGCCGCAGTGGCCGGCCCCCAACTCGCCGCCCTGAACCAGGGCCTGCACGGCGGAGCGATGCCCGGCAGTACCGCACCCGGCGCCAACCCGTTGAGTGCGTTGGCGCCCGGCGCCCTCCCGCCCAATCCGGCGGCGGGCGACCCGGCCCTCAACAACGCCGCCTTCCAGGTGGCCCAGGCCGTCGTCCCGCCGGCGCTGGACCGCGCCGATCAGCCGGTGAACCTGCCGGCCGTGCCGCCGGTCACCGACAAGCCGATCAATCTGCCGCCGCTGCGCGACATCATCGACGGTGTGCGTCCGGACCGGCAGAACGAGGATGCCCATTTCGGGGTGAACGTGCCCAAGCCGGACAGCCCGTACTACCAGCCGCCGGGCGCGAGCGCAGCGACGGGGGAAACACCTGTCGAGGCGGCACCTCCGCCCGCCGAGGCACCGCTACCCGCCGAAGCCGGTGCGGCGCCGCCCAGTCCTTAGTGGCGGCCGGCCAGGATCCCCTCGATGTTGCGCTCGGCCAGTGCGGTGATCGACATGTACGGGTTACAGCCGATATAGCCCGGAATCAGTGACGCGTCGTTGACGAACAGATTGTCATAGCCGTTGACCCGGCCGAACGCGTCGGTGGCCTTGCCCCGCACACACCCACCCAGCGGGTGAACGGTGTTGGAGGCGAAGGCTTCTCCTGAAAAAAGGTCGTCGCGATAGTCGACTCCGTTGGCCGCGGTGAGCTTGTCGAACACGATCTTGGCCCGCTCGATCAGATGGTCGGTGTGACTTTGGGGCCAGTCGATCCGAATGGAATCCGACGCCTTGTCGAAGGTGATGTCGGAGCGATCGCCGGTCTTGACCATCACGTAGTACCCCAGCGCGTGCGTCTCGATGGGCAGCGGCAGCGAGAACATGCTGGCGTAGACCGGGTTCACCGGGTCGTCGCGGCCGTCGAGATTGATCATGCCCAGCAGGGACTGTTTGGTGCCCGCCGGATCGCTGTCCTTGAGGTTGTGCGCGAGCATCAGATCCCCGTTGTTGCCGTAGCCGCGGCCGACCTCGTCGGACAGGTCCGACAGCGTGCCGGTATCGCGGGCGCGGAGCAGAAGCTGGTTGGTGCCCAGCACACCGGCGGCGAGATAGAGCTGGTCACAACCGAATTCGTCGCGGGACTGTTCGGCGCCCCACCGGTCTATGCGCCGGGTGGACACCACGTACTCACCGGAGCGCTCCCGCCGAATCCCGGTGACCTCGGTCAGCGGTTGCAACGTCACCTTGCCGGTCTTGACCGCCGCGGCGATATACGTCTGGTCGACACTGCCGTCGCGGCCGTAGTTGTTGCCGAACTGGCACTCCCAGTCCAGGGCGGAAAGCGGCACCTCACCGTTGGCCTCACGCATCATGTAGTCGAACGAATACGCGCTGCCGTTGTAGTCCACCTTGTATCCGGCGGTCTGGGCGTACGCGCGGCCCACCCTGGCGTACTGGAAGTACGGGGTCTGCTCGAACCAGTCCATGTTCCGGTAGCTGATCCGCAGCGCCGTCCTGGCACGGTCCATATAGGTGCCGAGGAATTCCGTGGGATCGATATCGGGGAAGGCCGCCCGCACCTGGTCCGGGGTCGGGATCGCCGCGATGGCGGCGTTCACCATCGAGCCACCGCCCACCCCGACGCCGTGGAACACGTGGTGGGCACCGTGGGTGACCTTCTCGCAAATCCCGGCCTGCTTGGGCTGGGAGGACGGGTTGTGGGCGGCGACGGCGTCGATGGAAACTCCCCGGAACGACGTCACGATGCTGGGCGGGACGTCGGAGAACCAACCCGCACGGGTGTCGGCGGGGAGCATCTTGGTGAACCGCTTACCGTCCGCGTCGGGGGTGTCCCACAACCTGCCCCGCTCCAGGACGAGGGTCTCCACACCGGCCTGGCCCAGGCGCAGGGCACTCACTCCGCCGCCGTAACCACTGCCGATCACGATGGCGGGGTAATGCCGGCGCGAGTCCGGACGATGTTCCGTCCGAGAGAGGAGATAGGCACCCGCGCCCACGCCGCCGAGCGCGATCCCTGTGGCGGCGCCCAGAAATTTACGCCTTGTCAACTTATCTTGCGGTAGTGTCACACATACCCTCTCAGCAAATACTTCCCTGGCCGTCGTTCGCGTTTGCGTTCCGCCGAGTTCCAGGTTAAATAGTCACCACAGCAAAGAACTCGAATCAATGGCAAGGAATAACGTGGCAGATCAAGAGGGCCTCCGCACGCCGGCCTGGCGTGACGCGAAGCGATACCTCTGGTTGCTCGGTGCCATTGTGCCCGGCCTGGTTCCTTTCGCGTGGCTACTAGTCCATGTGACCGGCCAGGAGGTGTTCTGGTGGGTCGGTCCGCTCATGGCCTTCATCATCATCCCTGTCGTCGATCACCTGGTCGGAAGCGATAATTCCCGTGCGTCCGAAAAGACCCTGGAGTGGCTCGAGGACGATGCCTTCTACCGCTGGGTGACCTACCTCTACCTACCCAACCAGTACCTGTCGCTGGTGTTCGCATGTTGGCTGTGGAGCGGCGGCGGCTGGGTCACCATGCACACGCTGGACAAAGTCGGGTTGATGGTGACCGTCGGCATCGTGGGCGGGATCTCGATCAACGCCGCACATGAGCTTGGTCACCGTCGGGCGACCGCTGAGCGGCGCCTCAGCAAGATCGCGCTGGCGCAGACCGGCTACGGACATTTCTTCGTCGAACACAACCGGGGCCATCACGTCCGGGTCGCGACGGTCGAGGACCCCGCCAGCGCCCGCCTCGGCGAGCCCCTGGTTCACTTCATCCCCCGCTCGGTCCTGGGCGGCGTGTGCTCGGCCTGGCGTCTGGAGGGCGAACGGCTGGCCCGGGCCGGCACACCGAAATGGTCCCTGCGCTGGATCCTCAAGAACGAGGTACTCAACGCCTGGCTAATGACCCTCGCCCTGTTCCTCGGGCTGAGTGTGTGGTTCGGCATCGTCATCGCGCCCTGGCTGATCGGTCAGGCCATCATCGGGGTGTGCCTGCTGGAGTCGGTGAACTATCTGGAGCACTACGGGCTGCGCCGCCAGCGGCTGGCCAGTGGCCGGTACGAGCGGGTGGGGCCCCAGCACTCCTGGAACAGCGACACGCTGATCGCCAATGTGTTCCTGTTCCACCTGCAGCGCCATTCCGACCATCACACCAATCCGCAGCGCCGGTATCAGACCCTGCGGCCTGCCGACCAAGCACCGCAGTTGCCGTACGGCTACGGCACCATGCTGGTGCTGGCCTGGTTCACGCCGCTGTGGCGCCGGACCATGGACCACCGGGTGCTCGCCCACTACGGCGGCGACGCCGCCCTGGCGGCGCTCGGTCCCGCCCGATCCCGTTCCGCCGCGCAGCGCGCATAGGCGCGGACAAAACTTGGGACACCGCCGCGGGTCGGCGGGCAGCGCCCATAGCTACGTCGCATACTCTTGAGCCTCGTGCCCGCCAGGACTACCCGACTCGTCGCCATCATCGCGGGCATCGTCGGCCTGCTGCTGTGTGCCTTGACCCCGCTCCTCCCGGTCAAGCAGACCACCGCCACCATCATCTGGCCCCAGGCCCCCACCGCAGACGGATTCGTCGGGGACCTGACGGCGCCGCTGGTCTCCGGTGCCCCGCTGGCCCTCGATGTCTCGATCCCGTGCCAGGCGGTGGCCACCCTTCCGGCCTCCGGCGGTCTGGTGTTCGCCACCATCCCGCCCGGGGGTATCGACGCCACCCGTAACGGCCTGTTCGCCCGCGCCACCGCCGACACCGTCTTCGTGGCCTTCCGCGATACCGTCACCGCGGTCGCGCCGCGCGCCGCCGTCAGCGCGGGCGCCTGCAGCACGCTGCACATCTGGGCCAACACCGGCGGCGTCGGCGCAGATTTCGTCGGGATCCCCGGCGCGGCGGGTACCGCGGCGATCGAGAAGAAGCCACAGGTTGCCGGGATCTTCACCGATCTCAAGGTGGCCCCGCAGCAGGGGTTGGGCGCCCGGGTGGACATCGACACCCGGTTCATCTCCACACCGACGGCACTCAAAGCCGCGGTCATGGGGCTCGGCGTGCTGAGCGTGCTGATCTCGATCGTGATGCTCGCCGTCCTGGACCGCGGCGCCACCCACCGGATCCGGCACGTGTGGCGACGGTTCTGGCGGGTCGGTTGGGCCACCTGGGCCGCCGATGCCGCCGTGCTCGGCGGACTGTTGGTGTGGCACGTCATCGGCGCCATCTCCTCCGATGACGGTTACAACCTGACGATGGCCCGGGTGTCCGGTGACGCCGGCTACGTCGCCAACTACTACCGCTATTTCGGCACCTCGGAGGCCCCGTTCGACTGGTACCAGTCGGTGCTCAGCCATTTCGCCGCCCTCAGCACCGCCGGCGTGTGGATGCGGCTGCCCGCACTCCTGGCCGGCATCGGGACGTGGATCCTGCTGTCGCGCTGGCTCATTCCCCGGTTGGGCCGCCGGCTGGCCACCAATCGCATCGCGGTCTGGACGGCGGCTGCGGTATTCCTGGCCGCCTGGTTCCCGTTCAACAACGGTCTGCGCCCCGAACCGCTGATCGCCTTCGGCGTCCTGGCGGTGTGGGCACTCGTCGAACTCACCATCGGCACCCGCCGGCTGTGGCCCGCGGCGCTCGCCGTCGTGCTCGCGGTGTTCACCGTGACGCTGGCCCCGCAGGGCATCCTGGCGCTGGCCCCCCTGCTGGTCGGTGGGCGGGTCATCGTCACGGTGCTGCGGGACCGGCGCGCGGTGCTGCCCGCGCTGGCCGCGTTCGCGGCCGCGGCGTCGCTGCTGGCGGTGATCGTGTTCCGGAGCCAGACCCTGGCGAGTGTCGCCGAAGCGGTGCGGATCAAGTACACCGTCGGCCCGACCATCTCCTGGTACCAGGAATTCCTGCGCTACTACTTCCTCACCGTGGAGGACAGCACCGACGGCTCCCTGACGCGGCGGTTCTCGGTCCTGGTGTTGATGCTGTGCCTGTTCGGCATGATCGCGGTGCTGCTGCGCAAGGGTCGGATCCCCGGTCTGGCGGGCGGGCCGATGTGGCGGTTGATCGGGATATGCGCGGTGGGCCTGCTGCTGCTGACCTTCACACCGACCAAGTGGGCCGTGCAGTTCGGTGCGTTCGCCGGGATCTCCGGCGCGTTCGGTGCGGTGACCGCCTTCACGTTCGCGCGGGTGGGTCTGCACAGCCGCCGGAACCTCGCCCTGTACGTCACCGCGCTGCTGTTCGTGTTGGCGTGGGCGACCTCCGGTATCAACGGCTGGTTCTACACCGGCAACTACGGGGTGCCCTGGTTCGACCGCCAGCCGGTGCTGGCCGGCCAGCCGGTCACCACCATGTTCCTGGCGTTGGCGATCATCACCGGGGTGTTGGCCGGCTGGCTGCACTTCCGCATCGACTACGCCGGGCACACCGAGGTGGCCGACACCCGGCGCAACCGCGTGCTCGCGTCGACCCCGCTGCTGGTGGTCGCCATCATCATGGTGGTGCTCGAAGTCGGTTCCATGGCAAAGGGATTCGTACAGCGCTACCCGGCGTACACCAACGCCAAGGCGAACGTGTCGGCGCTGACCTCCGGGCTGTCGAGCGCCAGTTGCGGGATGGCCGACGAGGTCCTGGTCGAGGCAGACCCCAATGCCGGTATGCTGCAACCGGTTCCGGGCCAGACCTACGGCAAGTACGGACCACTCGGCGGTGAGAACCCGGTCGGGTTCACCCCCACCGGCATCAGCGACACCCTCGAGCCGCCCAAACCGGTGGTGGCCAACCCGGGCACCGTGAACTCCGACGGATCCCCCAACAAGCCCAATGTCGGGATCGCGTACGCGGCCGGCACCGGCGGCGGCTACGGCCCGGTCGGGGTGAACGGCTCGAATGTGTTCCTGCCGTTCGGGCTCGATCCCGCCCGCACCCCGGTGATGGGCAGCTACAAGGAGAACTCCACCGCCGCCAAGGCCACCTCGGCCTGGTACCAGCTGCCGCCACGCACCGCGGACCGCCCGCTGGTGACCGTCGCCGCCGCCGGCGCCATCTGGTACTACGACGAGGAAGGCGACTTCCACTACGGGCAGTCGCTGAAGCTGCAGTGGGGTGTGCACCGTCCCGACGGCAGCTACCAGGCCCTCGATGCGGTCCAGCCCATCGACGTGTTCGCCCAGTACGCATGGCGCAACCTGCGTTTCCCGTTGGCGTGGGCGCCGCCGGAGGCCAACGTCGCCCGCCTGGTGGCCGACGACCCGAACCTGTCCGACGACCAGTGGTTCGGTTTCACCCCACCGCGGGTGCCGCAACTGCAGACCGCCCAACAGTTCCTCGGCTCGCAGACGCCGGTGATGCTGGACATCGCCACCGCCGCGAACTTCCCGTGCCAGCGGCCGTTCTCCGAACACCTCGGCGTCGCCGAGCTTCCGCAGTACCGCATCCTGCCCAACGTCAAACAAGTGGTGGTGTCGTCGAACATGTGGCAGTCCGCCCAGAAGGGTGGCCCCTTCCTGTTCATCCAGGCGTTGTTGCGCACGTCGACCATCCCGACGTACCTGAACAACGACTGGTACCGCGACTGGGGCTCACTGGAACGCTACGACCCGGTGGTGCCGCCGGCCCAGGCGCCGGTGGCCGCCATCGACCAGGGCACCCAGCGGGTGTTCGGCTGGAGTAGGTCCGGGCCGATCAGGGCGCTGCCATGACCGGGGCCGTGAGCGACCTGAAAGACGACGTGAAGCTGACCCGATGGATCGCGATGATCGCCGGCCTCATCGGTTTCCTGTGTGCGGTGGCCACACCGCTGCTGCCGGTGGTGCAGACCACGGCGACGCTGAACTGGCCGCAGGCTGGCCAGCTGAACAGCGTCACCGCGCCGCTGATCACCCAGACACCGGTGCACATGACCGCGACCGTGCCGTGCGAGGTCATCAGGTCGGTGCCGCCGGCCGGGGCCCTGGTCTTCGGCACGGCCCCCAAGTCGGGTAAGCAGGCCGCGCTCAACGCCTTGTTCGTCAACGTCACCGGCTCGCGTGTCGACATCACCGACCGCAACGTGGTGATCGCGAGTGTGCCGCGCGCCAAAGCCGAGGCGTGTCAGCGCATCGAGATCACCTCCTCGGCGGAAGGGACGTTCGCGACGTTCGTGGGGTTGCCCGGCAGCGACGGCAAGGATCTGCGCAGCGGGTTCGCCGACCCGAATCTGCGCCCCGGCATCGTCGGGGTGTTCACCGAACTGACCGGTCCTGCACCGCAAGGTCTTTCGCTGTCGGCGACGATCGACACCCGGTTCACCACCAAACCCACCGCCCTCAAGCTCGCCGCGATCGTGCTCGGCATCGTGGCCACCGTGGTGGCGCTGTTCGCCTTGTGGCGCCTGGATCAGCTCGACGGCCGGCGGATGCAGCGGATCATCCCGACCCGCTGGCGCACCGCGACCCCGGTCGACGGTGTCGTGGTCGGTGGGTTCCTGCTGTGGCACGTGATCGGCGCCAACTCCTCCGACGACGGCTACATCCTGCAGATGGCCCGTGTCGCCGACCATGCCGGCTACATGTCGAACTACTTCCGCTGGTTCGGCAGCCCGGAGGATCCGTTCGGCTGGTTCTACAACCTGCTCGCCCTGATGACCCACGTCAGCGATGCCAGCATCTGGATGCGGCTGCCGGACCTGGTGTGCGCGCTGGTGTGCTGGTTACTGCTCTCGCGTGAGGTGCTGCCCCGGCTGGGGCCCGCCGTCATCGCGAGCCGGCCCGCGCTGTGGGCGGCGGGTTTCGTGCTGATGGGCGCGTGGATGCCGTTCAACAACGGGCTGCGCCCGGAGGGCCAGATCGCGACCGGCGCGCTGATCACCTATGTGCTCATCGAACGGGCCATCATCTCGGGCCGGCTCACTCCAGCGGCCATGGCGATCATCTCCGCGGCGTTCACCCTGGGTATCCAGCCGACCGGACTGATCGCCGTGGCGGCCCTGCTGGCCGGTGGCCGGCCGGTGCTGCGCATCCTGGTGCAGCGCCGCCGCCGGGTCGGGCTGTGGCCGCTGATCCTGCCGCTGCTGGCCGCGGGCACCGTGATCCTGTGCGTGGTGTTCGCCGACCAGACGCTGGCAACGGTGCTGGAGGCCACCAGGATTCGGACCGCGATCGGGCCGAGCCAGGAGTGGTACACCGAGAACCTGCGCTACTACTACCTGATCCTGCCCACCGTGGACGGTTCGGTGTCACGCCGGTTCGGCTTCATGATCACCGCGTTGAGCCTGTTCGCGTCGATGTTCATCATGTTGCGCCGCAAGCGGATTCCCGGCGTGGCCCGCGGCCCGGTGTGGCGGCTGATGGGCATCATCTTCGCGACGGTGTTCTGCCTGATGTTCACCCCCACCAAGTGGGTGCACCACTTCGGCCTGTTCGCCGCCGTGGGCGCGGCCATGGCCGCGGTGGTGACGGTGCTCGCCTCGCGCGCGGTGCTGCGTTCGGCGCGGAACCGGATGGCGTTCACCGCTGCCGTGTTGTTCGTGCTGGCGCTGTGCTTCGCCACCACCAACGGCTGGTGGTACGTGTCGAGCTACGGGGTGCCGTTCAACAACGACAAGCCCCAGATCGGCGGAATCACCGTCAGCGCAATCTTCTTCGCGCTGTTCGTGATCACCGCGGTGTGGGCGTTCCTGTTGCATTTGGCGCCCCGCGACCGCGGCGAGAGCAGGGTGATCCGCCTGCTCACGGCGGCGCCCGTGCCGATCGCGGCCGGATTCATGGTCACGGTGTTCGTGGCGTCGATGCTGTTCGGCGTGGTGCGCCAGCACGGCACCTACACGAACGCGTCGTCGAATATCGAAGCGCTCGCCGGCGGATGCGGGCTGGCCGACAACGTGTTGGTCGAGCCGGATCCCAACGAGGGATTCCTGACGGCACTGCCGGGTGATTACGGTCCGCTCGGCCCGCTGGGCGGCGTCAAGCCGGTCGGCTTCACCCCTAACGGCGTCCCGGATCACATTGTCGCCGAAGCGATCCGGCTGACCCTACCGATGCCAGGCACCGACTACGACTGGGATGCGCCGGTCAAGCTGAAGACCCCGGGGATCAACGGCTCGACCGTGCCACTGCCCTACGGTCTGGACCCGGCCAAGGTGCCGCTGGCCGGAAGCTTCGTCGAGGGCCCGGCCCAGCAGGAGGCCCGGCTGGCCTCGGCGTGGTACCAGCTGCCGCCGCCGGACGCCGGACATCCGCTGGTGGTGGTGACCGCCGCAGGCACCATCACCGGCAACAGCATCTTCAACGGCCTCACCCAGGGCCAGCCGGTCGAACTCGAGTACGGCCGCCCCGGTCCCGACGGTGCTCCCGTGCCCGCCGGGCGCGTGGTGCCCTACGACATCGGCCCGCTGCCCTCGTGGCGCAACCTGCGCTATGACCGCAGCCGGATCCCGGCCGACGCGACGTTCGTTCGCGTGGTGGCCGAGGACAAGTCGCTGTCCCAGGGTGATTGGGTCGCCATCACCCCGCCGCGGGTGCCGCAGGTCAAGACGATCCAGGAGTACCTCGGGTCTGCGCAACCGGTGCTGATGGACTGGGCGGTCGGCCTGGCCTTCCCGTGCCAGCAGCCGATGCTGCACGCCAACGGCGTCACCGATGTGCCCAAGTACCGCATCACCCCGGACTACAACGCCAAGATGAAGGACACCGACACCTGGCAGGACGGCATCAACGGCGGCCTGCTGGGGATCAGTGACCTGCTGCTGCGGGCACACCTGATGGCGACGTACCTGAACAAGGACTGGGGCCGGGACTGGGGTTCGCTGCGCAAGTTCGAGACCATCGTCGATGCCGCGCCCGCCGAGATCGACCTGGGCACGGCGACGCACTCGGGGCTGTACTCGCCGGGGCAGATCCGGATCAAGCCGTAGCACCGCGCAGCAGGTCGGCGGCCTCGGTCTGATAGGCGTATTCGGCCCAGCCCAGCGGTGTCGCACCGAATCTCAGGTCGGTGATGGTGGGGTCGGCGCCTGCCGCGAGTAGCCGTGCGATCAGCTCGAGGTTGCCGGCCCACGCCGCGTGGTGCAGCGGCGTGGCGCCCTCGTCATCGCGCAGGTTCGGGTCGGCGGGGAAGCTCACCTGGTGCAGTCGGGCGGTCGAGATGTCGACACCGTGGTGGCCGAGTAGCGCCAGGCGGTCGGCGAATCCGTGCTCGGCCGCCCAGTCCACCTGCCTGCGCCACATCTGGTCGCGGGTTTCCATGGCCGCACCGAGCCGGCGTTCCCACGGGCTCGGGGGCGCGTCGGCCAGGCCATGGGCGAACAGTAGGCGCAGGTGCGCGTCGTCGGCGCCGAACATCCGGTTGTACAGGGTCTGTTGATCCGCCGGGTGCGCCCCGCGCTGCAGTAACACGGTGGCCAGTTCCTCGGCGTGGGGGTGTCGAGGCTGCCGGCGCGTCCCCTGCTCGCCCTCCCCGAACACTCCGGTGAGCACCGTGAACGGGGTGGCCATCCCGCGCCACAGATAACCGTCGTCGGGATCCGCTCCGGCGTCGAGCAGGATCAGCGCAGCCGAGACGGAGTCACCGGGCACCCGGCTGTAGGCCAGGTACATCAGCGGCGACCAGCCGTAGGGTCCGCCCTTGGCGGTGGGCTGGGTGGTGCGCAGGTGGTAGCGCAGTGCGTCTGGGTCGGCGGCCGCGGCGGCGGCCCAGATGTGGTTGCGCACCAACTCCGGTCGCGCGGCCAGCAGATCCGCCGCGGCCCGCCACCGGGGCGGGGCGTCGTCGGCGTCGTACCGCAACGACGCCAACGCGCAGAACCGGTCCGGCGGCGCGAGCGCGTCCTCGTCGACGGCGCCGGGGTCGACGCTCAGCCCGGCCGCGACCTTCAGATACCGCACCAATGCCGGCCAGCCGGCGAAGCCGTAACCACGGGCCACCGTCAACTGGGCTTCGTGCAGGGCGTAGTGCTCACGACCGGAAGCGATCTCGGCCCGCTGTAGCTCCCGGGCCTCTCGTTTGAGCCGATCCAGGGACGGATTGTCGGGCAGTGTGCTGGCCATGACGGCCTCCTCTCGCAAGCCCGGTGTCCGCGAAGTCGGGCCGAGAAGAGGTCGGCTTCGGTCAGGTGCTGCTGCAGGAGGGCTGAGCCCCTTCGAGCGGACGTCGGGCGTTCCTGCGCGCCTTCACCGCAACCTACCCGATATCACCGTACGGTCGGGGTATGGCCGACACAGTCCGCCTCGGTGCCGCCGTGCTCACCCGCGTGGTGGAGACGATGTTCGAACCGACGTCCGCGGTCTTCGCCCATACCCCGGCGCAAGCGTGGAGTGAGCACGCCGACCTGCTGGTACCCACGTTCTACCAACCGGACACGCAGCGTTGGCGCGTCACCGTGCAGTCCTGGGTGGTCGACGTCGACGGGCTGCGGATCCTGATCGACACCGGCGTCGGCAACGGTCGCCGGCGCGCCGTCGCGGTGCTCGACCACCTGGACACCGACTTCCCCGGCGCCCTCGCCCGCGCGGGTGTGCCACCCGAGAGTGTGGACGTGGTGATCAACACCCATCTGCACAGCGATCACGTCGGCTGGAACACCTGGCGCAGTGCCGACGCCTGGGTGCCGTTCTTTCCAAACGCCCGATATCTGTTGCCCGAGGCGGACTTCCGGCACTTCGAGCCGGGTGGCCCGGGCGCCGACGAGGCCGCGGCCATCGTGTTCGACGACAGTGTGGCCCCGGTATACGCGGCGGGTCAGGTCGAATTGTGCTCCGGCGAACATCAATTGAGCGAATCGGTGTGGTTGCGTCCGGCGCCCGGACATACGCCGGGCTCCTCGGTGCTCTGGCTGGACGCGGGTAAGCCGGCGGTGTTCGTCGGCGACCTCACCCACTGCCCCATCCAGATTCCGCGTCCCGCCGACCCGTGCGCCTTCGATGTCGACGGGCCGGCAGCGGTGGCCACGCGCAAACGTATCTTCACCGAGGCGGCCCGCTGGCGCGCCGTGGTGATCCCCGCGCACTACCCGGGCCACGGCGGTGCGACCATCGTCGCCCGTGGTGATGCCTTCATGGTCGATGACTGGCTGGCCCTCGACCCGATCTGAGTGACACCGTCCCGGACTACAGCGCAGCCAGCCGCTCGCTGGTGTCCCACAGATCGCGCGCCTTGGCGGTGTCATACGAATCCGCCGACGAAAGAATGGGTTTGGCGCCCTCGAAATACTCTCCGGTGACATGGGCGAACCTCGGATCGACGGCGAGTGCGGCCAGGTTTGCGCCCGACGTGGCGACGCTGTGGACGTTGGGCAGCACGCGCAACAGCGGGGACACCATGCGCCAGAGCACCTTCTGCGCCGGGCTGTAGTCGCGGGACAGTCCGGAGGCCGGCATCAGGCCCGGGTCGAATGCCGTCACCGTGATGCCGCGGTCACCGTGGCCGAGCCTGCGGTCGAGCTCATAGGCGAACAGCACGTTGCACAGCTTCGAGGTGGTGTATCTGCGCCTGCCGTCGATGGGAGCACCGGGTTGCGGGTGGGCCAGCTCCTCGGCCGAGGTGTACGCGGGGTGCGGCATCCCGGTCAGCTTCTCCGGATCGTGGGTGCCGCTGGCGACCAGCACGATCCGGGCGGGCGCGACGAGGTGCTCGAGCAGTCCGTCGACCAGCGCGAAATGTCCGAGATGGTTGACACCGAAAGTCATCTCGACGCCGTCGGCGGTCTGCTGCAAGCCGGACACGATCTGCAGACCGGCGTTGCACACGAGGGCATGCAACGGGGGCAGGCCCGCCTCGGCGAAGACGGCGGGGAAGGCGCGCACCGATTGCAGCGAGGCGAGGTCGCACGGCAGTACCGTGCATCGATCCGGTGTCCCGAGTTCGGCGACGGCCGCCGCACCGCGTTGTGGGTCGCGTACAGCGAGCACGACGTGCCAGCACTCATCGGCCGCGAGGATCGCCCGGGCGCACTCCAGCCCGAGGCCCGCGTTGGCTCCGGTGATGATGACGGATCTGGTGGTCATGTCTCCTCCAGGAGGATGGGAATGAGCGCCGCGACGGCTTGAAACATGCGGGTGTACATCCGGTCTACGTCGGTGGACTCCGGCTCGAGGTGATCGGCGAAGAACACCCCGTCGGACAGCGCGGTGGCAAAGCTCGCCAGTTCGGCGACCACCCGTTCGGTGCGCTCGTGCTCCACCCCGGCAGGAATCATCTGCCTGATCACGTCGCGGAAGCCGGCGATCGCGGTGTCGCGGACCCGGCGGACCGCGGCACCGACCGCGGGGTCCGCACTGCGCTCCAGCGAGAGGATGTAGGTCAATCTCAGGAATTCGGGATGTTCGGCGAGCAGCTTCGCCGCGGCCGCCCGGGTGGTCTCGACATCCCGGTTGCGTGGGATCTGCGCGAAGAACCGCTCGGCACCGCGCTCCATGACCGCGGCCAGCACGCCCTCTTTGGAACCGAAATGCCAGTAGATGGAGCTCGCCGGCAGGCCGCATTCCGCACGGAGATGACTGATCGAGGTGGCCGCATAGCCCTGCGTGGACATCAGTCGCTCCGCGGCGTCGAGAATCTGCCCGCGGGAGCTCTCACCCTGCTGCTGGCGCTTGGTCTGTGCGCGCATCACCGGAACCCCGTGTCTGTAAGGATCGTTACAGACACGGTAGCAGGTGTGCGGATCTAGTGCGGTGTGCCGAGGTAGGGGAACACCTCCAGGGTGTCGGTGTGCGGGCGCAGACCGCTCGGCGGGCAGTCGCCCTTGGTCAGCGAGGCCAGTCGGTAGTCGATGACATCGTCGGTGAACGTCCGACCGTTCGGGTACCTGGCGGGTTCGGCCGGGTCGAAGGTGAGCATGTCGGGCAGGATGCCCTCGGCGTCGATCGCTTCCACGGCCTCGTCGTGCGAGTAGCCGCCGGTGTGTCCGAGCAAGTGGACGAACTGTCCCAGCCAGCGGGCACGGTCGGCGATGGGCTCGCTGGCGTTGTACTCCTCCTTGGTCTCATCGGTGTTGAAGAAGCTGCTCACCGACGGGTGCCCGGCCCGGTCCACGTGCACCAGCTCACCGTCGCGGCGCACGCTGCAGCGACCCCAGATCCGGATGTCCGGGGCGGCGCCCAGCCTGGCGGTCGGCAGCTCCAGCACAAAAGCCATCACGTTGGCTTCGGTGTTGGAATCGACGCCGGTCCAGGGTGATTCGCTGCCGAGGTGCGGTGCGGTGAAATTACGGCCGCCGGTGATGTCGAACAGGTTCTTGATCCCGTCGAAATCGAAGAAGAACGCATCGCTGCGCGCCCCCGCGAAGAACATGTAGTCGCCCTCGCGAGCAATGACGGGTTCCTTACCGAAGGACACCGGGACGGATTCGAAGATCTTCTCCCCCACCGCTTCCGGTTCTTCGGCTTGGTCGCCGACGGCCAGGTACACATCGACGGTCTGGCGACCGTCGGCAGGTTCGGAGAACACATAGCTGAACGCGATGTCGTTACGCAGGTCACCGTCGTTGTCCACGGCGAGCCGGTAGATGGCGTCGGGGTGCAAGGCGTCGGCACTGGGGTTGGCGTTGAGGATCAGCACGGTGTTGGCGGGGTTGGCCGGTGACTGGAATGCGTACAGGTCGCACAGGTCAAGCCGCTGATCGCCCAGCGGCGGGCCTAGGGACAACCCGGTGAAATGATTGGACATACCGCCATCCAACCCCGTTTGCGCTACGGCCGGGCGTAAACGACCCGGCTGCCGAACACGATGTCCTGTAGGGATCTTCGGTGCCGGTCGACGGCCACCCACAACAGCCCGACGGGCAACAGCACACAGGCCACCGCCCGCAGCAGCGCCACTGCCGGCGACAGCCGGCGTCCGCGCCGGCCGATCACCCGTAACCCCATGGTCACCGATCCGACGGTGCAGCCCGATACCGCCCAGCATGCCGTCAGGTAGCAGACCGCGACACCGAACAGCACGGCGGTGGAGAAGACGGCGCTCATGGTCGGCGCGCGGAACGCGGTGGGGTGAAACATCAGCCGGGTCAGGATGAGACCGAGGTAGATCGCGGCCAGCACCATCGCGACGATGATCAGGTCGATCACCGCGGCCACGCCACGGCTCACCACACCGGCGGGGCGGACCTCAGTCACGGTCGCGCCCCAGCAGGCGGTCGACGAAACCCGATACCAGGTCGTCGGCCCGCTCGCCCTGGCTGCGCACATCGGTCATCACCTCTGCGGTGACGGATTCGGTGGACTGCCTGATGATGGCCTGCAGGTCGATACCGTCGACCACCTCGTTGGCCAGCCCGACCAGATCCACCCGCGTGCGCACCAGCTCGTTGAGGTCGAGTTGGTCGAGCACGCGTTCGACGATCTGCACCGCGATGCCGGCCACCGCCGCTTTGGCCGGTTCCAGGGCACGCTCACCGCGGGCGGCCAGTCCCGTGCGGGCCTGGTACAGCAGGCCGCCGAGGACGGGTAGCCGTTCGGCACCGCGATACACCGCGACGGCGCCGCCGACCGCGGTGGCCGCGATACCTGCCGCGATGTCGACCGTGGCGGATGGTCGCGGCACCTCAGGGGGCATCAGGCTCCGCCGTTGCCGCGCACGATGTCCTCCAGACAGCGCAGCCGGGTCTGATGCGTCTGATCCACGCAGACCCGTACCGGGCCCTCGGTTTCGGGGGCATAGGTCTGCTCGCCCTCGGCGGGAGTGGCGCTGGGCGCGGACGGCTCGGTGACCTGCTGGCTCAGCGACCAGATGGTGGAGCCGGAGTTCGGCAGCTGAGCGCAGTACGCGGGTGCTCCCGACTCCGCGACGCCGGCGGCGCCCAGGGTGGCACAGGTGGCCCCGATGACGACGACGGGTATGGCCGGCGCCTGAGCGGCTGCCGGCGACGAAAGCGCTGGTGGCGGCGGGGCGGCCGTCGCGGTGGAAGTCTTGGTCTGCGTGGGTGCCGGTGTGCCACCGGGCCGGCCGAAGGCGCCCATCGCGAACGCCACCGCCGCCGCGATCACGGCGACGAGCGCCACGGCCGCGGCGGGCACCACCAGCTTGGACCGGGACCTGGCCGGCGCGGGATGTGCTTTGGCGTGCCGCGGTCCGGAGGCTGTGACGGCGAGCATGGTGGCCTCGGATCCGACGGTGCCGATCCGGTGTTCGAGGGCGCGGGCGAAGTCCACGCACTTGCCGTACCGCTCGGCGGGATGCTTGGCCAGGGCACGCTCGAAAACCGGTCCCAGACCGGAGAGTTCCGGCCTGCGGTCCCCGATCGGTGGCGGGCTGGCGGTCAGGTGCTGGCTGATCACCACGGCCGGATTGGAATGCTGGAAGGGTGGGGACCCCGTGAGCAACTGGTAAGCGCTCGAAGCCAGCGCGTACTGGTCGGCGCGACCGTCGATCTCGGCACCGGTCAGCTGTTCGGGTGCCGCGTAGGCCACGGTGCCGACGGTCATGTTGGTGCCGGTGAGATTGCTGGTCTCACCGGTACGACGGGCGATGCCGAAGTCGGCCAACAGGACTCGTTCATCGGAGGTGTCCGGGTTGGCGATCAGGATGTTGGCCGGTTTGACGTCGCGGTGCAGCAGGCCCTTCTGGTGGGCGTAGTCGAGCGCTTCGGCGACGGCGGTGACGATGCGCACCACCTCATCGGCCGGCATTCCGCTCGGGTAGCGCTCGGCCAGCAGCGCGCCGGCGTCGGTGCCCTCGACATAGTCCATGGCGATCCACAACTGACCGTCGACATCGCCGCGGTCGTGCACCTCCACGATGTGCGGATGCCAGAGGGTGGCGGCGATATCCGCCTCACGCTCGAAACGCTGCCGATATTCGGAGTCGGCGCACACCGTGGCGCCGAGGACCTTGAGCGCGTCGCGGCGGGGCAGCCGCGGGTGTTGTGCCAGGTAGACCTCGCCCATACCGCCGGCGCCGAGAGACCGCACCACGGTGTACCCGGCGATCACCTGGCCTTCCTCGAGCGGCATGGGCGAAGTGTAATGGCCGATCAGAGATGGTGTGCCGCATCTCCATATGCGCGGCTACGCACCTGATCAGCGAGGGTGCGCCGGCAGCGCGAGGAGCATCACCGTCGCAGGTGGGCCAGCGCCTCGGCGGCCGCGTTGGCCCCGCACATGCCGTGCGCGCCGGGGCCGGGCGGCGTGGCCCCGGAGCAGAGGTACATGCCGGGCACCCCGAGCCGGTACGGGTGCAGGGTGGGCCGCGGTCCGAACACCAGCTGGCGGATGTCCTTGGCGCCGGTACAGATATCGCCGCCGACGAAATTGGGGTTGTGTACCGACATCTCGGTGGTGGAGCGGACCGCCATGCCGACCACCCGGTCGCGGAATCCGGGGGCGAACCGCTCGAACTGACCGATGATGGCCTCGGCGGCGTCTCCGGTGAACCCGTGCGGCACATGGGCGTAGGAGTACACCGGATGGATGTCCCCGACCGAGCGGCCGGGGTCGGCCAGATACTGCTGGCCGACGAGCACGAAAGGCCGCGCCGGCATGCGGCCGGCGTGGATGTCGCGTTCGGTGGCCGCGATCTCGCCGAGATCACCGCCCAGATGCACGGTGCCGGCCCGCCCGGCGTCGGGATTGCGCCACGGCGCCCCGCCCTGCACCGCGAAGTCGACCTTGAAAGCCCCTGGGCCATAACGGAATTTGCTCAAGGCCCGGCTTGCGCGCCGGGGCAGCCGGTCACCCAGGATATCGGCGACAGCGGTCGGCGCCAGGTCGAAGAGCACCACGTCGGCGGCGGGCAGCTGGGCCGCCGAGGTGACGCGCACCCCGGTTCGGACCTCGCCGCCGTGCTCGGACAGCGTGGCCGCGAGGGCATCGGTGATCGACTGCGAACCACCCTCGGCGACCGCCCAGCCGTGCCGGTGCCCGGCGGTGATGATGCCCAGCCCGATCGCCGATGTCATCGGGTAGTGCAGGGGACGGAAGGTGTGCGCGGCGACACCGCCGAACAGCGCTGCGGCCGCCGGCGTGCGGAACACCCGGGCCAGCGTCGCGGCGGGTAGCAGCGTCGGCGCACCGAAACGGGCCAGCGTCAGGGGATGTTTCGGGACATGCAGCAGCGGTCCCATGATGTCCTGCGACAGCCTGTCGAACCGGCCGACGGAACCGGCGAACAGCGCCCGCCAGCGCGCACCGTCGGGCCCCAACCCCGCGGCGGTGTCGTCGACGCTGCGGTACAGCAGCGCGGCGCCGCCACCGTCGAGTGGATGTGCACAGTCGACTTCGGGCCAGCGCCAACGTAATCCGTGTCGTGCCAGATTCAGATCGGCGAGAAAAGCCGAACCGACGGCCATCGGGTGGATGGCGGCGCAGTGGTCGTGCACCAGCCCGGGGACGATCGCTTCCCCGGAACGCACGCCGCCGCCGATCTCATCGGCGGCCTCCAGCACGGTGACCTCGACGCCGGCCCGGGCCAGCGTGATGGCGGCGGCGAGCCCGTTGGGGCCGCCACCCACCACCACCGCGGATGTCATCAGCTACAGCGGGGTCAGGCCGTGCTTGCGCTGCACCTTGTGGATGTTCTGCTTGTCCCGCAACAGATGCAGCGACTTGCGCAGCAGCAGCCGGGTCTCGTGCGGTTCGATGACACCGTCGATGTAGCCGCGCTCGGCGGCAATCCACGGCGTCGCCAGGTTGAGGTTGTAGCCCTCGATGAAGTCGGCACGGATCTTCTGCACCTCGGGTGCGGTCGGATCCGGGAAACGCTTCACCAGCAACTGCGCCGCACCTTCGGCGCCGATCACCGCGATGCGGGCGGTGGGCCAGGCGAAGTTGAGGTCCGCGGACAGCTGCTTGGAGCCCATCACGGCGTATCCGCCGCCGTAGGCCTTGCGCACGATGATGGTCACCTTGGGCACATCGGCTTCCACGATGGCGTTGAAGAACCGCCCACCGCGCTTGATGATGCCGCCCTTCTCCTCTTCCACACCCGGCATCGCACCCGGGGTGTCGACGACGAACACCAAGGGCAGGTTGAACGAGTCGCAGAACCGGATGAACCCGGCGGCCTTGTCGGAGGCCTCGTTACCCACCGCGCCGGACATGTGCATGGGCTGGTTGGCCACCACCCCGACCGGGCGGCCGTCCACCCGGGCGAACGCCGTGATCATGGACGGGCTGCGCTGGTCGGCGATCTCGAAGACGTCACCGTCGTCGAAGATCCGGAGCAGGACCTCGTGCATGTCGTAGGCCATGTTGTCCGAGTCCGGCACGATCGTGTCGAGCTCCAGATCACTCGGGGTGATCTCGGGCTCCAGGCCCGGGTTGACGATGGGCGCATCGTCGAAGTGGTTGGGGGGCAAGAAGCTCAGGTAGTCGCGGACGTATTGGTACGCCGCGGCCTCCGACTCGACCACCTTGTGGATGTTGCCGCGCTGCGCCTGCACATCGGCGCCGCCCAACTCGTCGAAGCTGACATCCTCACCGGTGACGTCCTTGATGACATCCGGACCGGTGATGAACATGTAGCCCTGATCGCGCACCGCCACAACGAGATCGGTCTGGATCGGCGAGTACACCGCGCCACCGGCGCACTTGCCGAAGATCAGCGAGATCTCCGGGACAAGCCCGCGCAGCATCTCATGGCGGCGCCCGAGTTCGGCGTACCAGGCCAGCGAGGTCGCGGTGTCCTGGATGCGGGCACCGGCCGAGTCGTTGATACCGATGATCGGGCAGCCGACCATGGCCACCCACTCCATCAGCTTGGCGACCTTGCGGCCGAACATCTCACCGACCGAGCCCTGGAACACCGTCTGATCGTGGCTGAACACGCCGACGGGGCGGCCGTCGATGGTGCCGTGCCCGGTGACCACACCGTCGCCGAAGTAGGCGTTGGGGTCCCCGGGGGTCTTGGCCAGCGCGCCGATCTCCAGGAAGCTGCCCGGATCGAGCAGCGCGTGGATGCGGGCGCGGGCACTCGGAATGCCCTTCTTGTCGCGGCGGGCCTTGGCCTTCTCATCACCGGGGTCGGCGGCCAGTGCCAGCTTCTCGCGGAGCTCGGCCAGCTTCTGCGCCGTGGTCACCGCTGGGACACTGGAGGTTTCGGTCACTTGTTCGCGCCCTTCTCTGCTGTGTTAGCCGTCGCTTCGCTCTCGATACGGTTGATGGCCTCGCTCATGTGCGCGCCGACCTTCGCGATATAGGGCTCGTCAATGGCCTGGATGTGCTCACCGCCGATCGGCACCACCTCCAGCTCGGACACGTACTCGCCCCAGCCTCCGTCGGGCTTCCGGGTGGCGTACGCGGGCTCGAACACGATGGCGTCATCGTGGTACCGGTCGGCCAGATAGAGCGCGACATGCCCGTCGTAGGGCTGGACCTCGATGGTGGCTAGGGCACGCTGATCCAGATACGAGGTGCGCTGGTGCTCGATGATCCCGCCGGGGATCTGCACACCGCTCTGGGACACGGCATCCAGTACGAACTTCACCTGGCCCTCGTCGTCGAGCTTCTCCAGCTCCTCATAAGGAATCTCCGGGATCTCGACGTTGAAGGTGCGCTGGGCGAACAGCGCGTAGCGGTCCCAACGGGCACGGTTGCCTTCCTTGGACTGATCGATCGGCTCACCGGGCAGGGCGAGGTCAATGAGGCCGACGAACCGCACATCCGCACCGGCCTGCTTGAGCCCGATCGCGCAGGCATAGGCCAGCGCGCCACCGAGCGACCAGCCCGCCAACACGAACGGACCCTGATGCACCCCAAGCAGTTTCGGCACGTACTCGGCGGCCCGCTCCTCGATGGAGCCTTCGACACGCTCGATGCCGTACACCGGGGTGTCCGCGGGCAGCCGTTTGATCAGCGGTTCGTACACCACCGTCGACCCACCGGCCGGGTGGAAGACGAACAGCGGAAGGGCGGTCGAACCCTCCTTCGGCGCCCGCAGGGTGCGGATGAATCCGTCGACCACACCCTCTTCGAGCTGGGCGCGCACGACGGTGGCCAGTTCCTCGATGTTCTTGGCGGAACGCACATCCTCGACGGTGATGTTGCCTTCGGCGCGCTCCGTCAGCCGTTTCGCCATCTTGTCGGCGGCCGCGTCATCGAGTTTCGGGAGGTCGTTGAAGATGCCGCCCGGCGACTTGCCGGTGACGATGGCCCAGGTGGCGAACGTGACGCGTTCGGCGGCGTCGCGCGGCGGCACATCGGCGCCAAGCGCCTCGGTGACGGCCTCCTGGGTCAGCACCTTCGCCGCGGCCGCGGCCGCGGTGGCCTTGCTGGGGCCGGCCGGATCACTCGGCGGTGCGGGGATGTTGGCCGTGGGTCCGGCCGGATCCGTGGGCGGCGGCGGGATTTCGAGCTCGGTGGGCGACGCGACCGGGGTCTGCCCGCTCTCCGCCAACGGGTGACCCGCCTCGGTCACATTCCCCGTCGCTGCGCTCGCCTCGGCCAACTTCGCCTCCAACTCCGCCACAGTCGTCGCCCCGCCCAGCAGTTCGGCCTGCGCGGCCGCGATCTCCTCGGCGGTCTGTCCCTTCTGGGATTCGGCGATCTCATCGACCTCGTCGCGGTGCTCGATCGCGTACTTGATGAGCTCCTCGACGTTGTAGAGGTTGGCATCGCGCACGGCGGTCAGCTGGATCGGCGGCAGGTCGAAGTCGTACTCGACGCGGTTCTTGATCCGCACGGCCATCAGCGAATCCAGGCCCAGCTCGATCAGCGGGACCTCCCACGGCAGGTCCTCGGGTTCGTAACCCATGGCCCCACCGACGATGCTGCCGAGGCGATCCGCCACCGTCTCACCGGTTTCCGGTGACCACTTGGCGAAATTCGCGGCCAGGCCGGCGCCGGCGGTCAGGTTGTCCTGCAGGATAGCCACATCGGCGACGTCCTCGGGCGCCGCCTCGGCCACCGGCTCAGCCGCAATCGCCACCGCGGCACCCGTGGCCACGGGCAGCACCGCGGCGCTACCGCTGCGGCTGACCACCGCGTCGTACACCAAGGTGAACGACTCGTCGATACGCGCGTGCACCTGCACGGTGCCCCCGCCGGGATGCCGGGTGAGCGTGGTGACCAGCCGGGCCCCGTCACCGGGGACCGCACGCTGTTCGAAGGCGGTCAGCACGGCGTCCGGAAGAACCTGGGTGGCAGCGGCTTTCACCAGAGCCGCGAGATCGGTGGCACCGCTGGGGGCGTACTCCCAGACATGCCGGCCGTCGGGAGTGGCGACATGAGTGCCCGGGAGGACCACCGAGCTGTCACCGGCGAACCGGGCGTTGAGCCAGTGCTCCTTGTACTTGAAGCGGGTGGGCGGGATGTTCGCGTGCTCACCGGGGCCGAAGAACACCCGCGGATCCAGATCGTGGCCGTACACGAAGAGATTGGCCATCGCCACCGTCATCGAGTCGACCTCATCCTGCTTACGGGCGAGCGTGCCGATGAGTTGCGCATCGTGCAGACCGGCGCTGGCAGTCGTCAGGCCGACCTGCATGAGCGCCACCGGGTTCGGCGCGAGCTCCAGGAAGGTGGTGTGCCCGTTGTCGACGGCGTTGCGGATCCCGTGGGTGAAATAGACGCTGTGCCGCAGGCCCTTCTTCCAGTACTCCACATCGTGGATCGGATCGGCCCCGGCCCGGATGAACTTGCCTTCGTGCACGGTGGAGAAGTACGCCGTCTGCAGTGGCAGCGCCTGGATGCCCTGGATCTCGGCGGAGAGCTCACCCAGCAGCGGGTCCATCTGCTGGGTGTGGCTGGCGCCCTTGGTCTGCAGCTTGCGGGCGAACTTACCCTCGGATTCGGCCCGGGCGATGATCGCGTCGATCTGCTCGGGCGGGCCGCCGATGACGGTCTGGGTGGGAGCGGCGTAGACGCAGACCTCCAGACCCGGGAAGTCGGAGAAGACGGTCTTGATCTCCTCGGCCGAATACTCGACCAGCGCCATCAGCCGGATGTAGTCACCGAACAGCATCGCCTCGCCCTCACCCATGAGATGCGCGCGCGAGCAGATGGTGCGGGTGGCGTCGGCCAGGGACAGACCACCGGAGAAATAGGCTGCGGCCGCTTCACCGAGCGACTGACCCACCACCGCAGCGGGTTTCGCACCGTGATGCTTCAGCAGTTCACCGAGCGCGATCTGGATGGCGAAGATCACCGTCTGGACCACTTCGATGGGGTATTCGCAGGTCTCGTTGGTGTAGTCGATCGCATCGTCGAGGATCAGCTCGACGACGGAGTAGCCGCGTTCGTCCTGGATGTGCGCGTCGACCTTGTTGATCCACTCGGCGAACACCTCGTCGCGCAGATACAGGCTCTTGCCCATCTTGCGGTGCTGCGCGCCGAAACCGGCCAGCACCCAGACGGGTCCGTTGGTGACGGGGCCGTCGGCGGCCAGCACCAGCGGGCTCTGCTTGCCCTCGGCGACGGCCCGCAGGCCCTTGACGGCCTCGTCGTGGTCATGGGCCAGCACCACGGCGCGCGAGCGGCCGTGGTTGCGCTTGGACAGCGAGCGGCCGATCGACTCCAGTGACGAGGCGCGGCCCTCTTCGCTGTCGATCCAGTCGGCGAGCTCCGCGGCAGCGGACTTCTTACGCGAGGTGAGGAATCCGGAGATCACCAGCGGCACAACGGGAGTGAACTCCAGCGCCTCGATCTCGGCACGACCGACCTCGATCAGCCGCTTGGCCTCATCGGTCAGACCGGGCAGCTCGTAGCCGCCCTCGTCATGCGAAGAGGAGCCCGGGAGACCATCCGCGCCGTCGCTGTCGACGAACTCGCCGTACTCGTCCATCCGGACCCCGCCGACGTACACGGCGTCGGCGTCATCCGACTTCTGTTCGCTGACTTCGGGTTCCGGCTCGGGTTCGACCAGATCAGCCGGCAGCACCTCACGCAGCACCAGGTGGGCGTTGGCGCCACCGAAACCGAAGCCCGACACACCCGCGATGGCGTGTCCGCTGTAACGCGGCCACTCCGAGACGGTGTCGTTGACCTTGAGGTGTTCCTTGTCGAAGTCGATGTACGGGTTAGGGCCCGCATAGTTGATCGACGGGGGCAGCTTGTCGTGCTGCAGCGACAACGCCACTTTGGCGAGGCTCGCCGCGCCCGCGGCCGATTCGAGGTGTCCCAGATTGGATTTCACCGCACCCAGCAGCGCCGGCTTGTCGGCGGCGCGGCCACGGCCGACGACCCGGCCCAGGGCGTCGGCCTCGATCGGGTCACCCAGGATGGTGCCGGTGCCATGCGCCTCGATGTAGTCGACGTCGCGGGGGTCGATACCCGCGTTCTTGTAGGCCTTACGCAGAACCGCTTCCTGCGCATCGGGATTGGGGGCCAGCATGCCGTTGGACCGGCCGTCGTGGTTGATCGCGGAGCCGGCGATGACGGCCAGGATCTGGTCACCGTCGCGGCGGGCGTCCGACAGCCGCTTGAGTGCCAGCATGCCGCCGCCTTCGGAACGGGCGTAACCGTTGGCGTCCGAAGAGAAGGACTTGCAGCGGCCGTCCGGGGCCAGCACCCCGCCGACCTCGTCGAAACCGATGGTGACGATCGGGGTCACCATGGCGTTCACCCCACCGACGATCGCCACGTCGATCTCGCCGCTGCGCAGGGCCTGCACACCCTGGTGGGCGGCGACCAGCGAGCTGGAGCACGCGGTGTCGATGGACTCCGACGGTCCGCGGAAGTCGAAGAAGTACGACACCCGGTTGGCGATGATGGAGCTGGCCGTGCCGGTGATGGCGTACGGGTGAGCGGTGGTGGGGTCGGCGACCGCCAGCAACATATAGTCGTTGTTCGAACTGCCCACATACACACCGACATCGGCGCCGCGCAGGCTGGAGGCCGGGATCCGGGCATGCTCAAGGGCCTGCCAGGTCAGCTCGAGTGCCATCCGCTGCTGCGGGTCGACGTTGTCGGCTTCCATCTTCGACAGTGCGAAGAACTCGGAGTCGAAACCCTTGATATCCGACAGATACCCGCCGCGGGTGTGGGCCCTGGCCACGCGCTCGGCGACCCGGGGCTCACCGAGGAACTCCGACCAACGGCCCTCGGGCAGATCCGAACTGGCGTCGCGGCCCTCGAGCAGCGCCGCCCACATCTCGTCGGGGGTGTTCATGTCCCCCGGGAAGCGGGTCGCCACACCGACGATCGCGATGTCCTCTACCTCGGCCGGGCGCGACCAGTCCTCGTCGCCGGTGTCCTCGGGTTCGGGCTCACCCTCGATGAGCACCTTCGCCAGCGACTCGACGGTCGGATTGCGGAAGACGACGGTGGCGGTCAGCGTGACACCGGTGAGGTCCTCGATATCGGAGGCCATCGCGACGGCATCGCGGGAGGACAGGCCGAGCTCGACCATCGGGGCCGACTCGTTGATCGTGTCGGGCGACTGGCCGGTGGCGTTGGCGATCCAGTTGCGCAGCCATTCGCGCATCTCGGCGACCGTCATGTCGACGGCCGGAGCCGCGCCGGCGGCGGCGACGGCGTTGGATTCTGAAGTCTGCGAGTTCTCGCCAGTGTCAGTCATTTTCATTCACTTTCGCCGCCGTGCGGCCTGGTTGAGGGGCCGGATGTGTGCGGGGTTCAGTCCGTTTCGTCCGGGAAGTCGTTCGCGGTCTTGCCGCTGCGCAGGCTGCCGTCGAGGTAACCGGCGCGGCATGCGCGACGGCCGATCTTGCCGCTGGAGGTACGCGGGATGGCACCTGCCGGTGTCAGCAGCACATCGCGCACCGTCACGCCGTGCCGGACGGCGATGGCGGCGCGGATATCGTCGACGACCGGTCCCAGGTCGAGCTTGTGCGAGCCCGGCGCGCGTTCGCCCACGATGACGAGCTGTTCGGAGGTGTCCTCCGGATCGAATTTCAGGCCGGCGTGGGTGTTTTCGAACACCTCGGCAGGCAATTGATTCGCCGGCACCGAGAAGGCCGCCACGAACCCGGTACGCAGCGCCTTGGTGGATTCCTGCGCCGAGTACTCCAGGTCCTGCGGGTAGTGGTTGCGGCCGTCGATGATGACCAGGTCCTTGACGCGGCCGGTGATGTAGAGGTCACCGTCGTAGAACGCGCCGAAGTCACCGGTGCGCACCCAGGTCGCGTCATCCGCCGCACCTTCGGCGTGCGAGGGGCTGGTCCGCGATTTGAGGGTGTTCTGGAAGATCTCACGGGTCTCCTCCGGCTTACCCCAGTAACCGGTGCCCATGTTCTGGCCGCTGATCCAGATCTCGCCGATCTGTCCGTCGGGCAGCTCCGTCGCGGATTCCGCATCCACGATGACGGCCCATTCGGAGATGCCGACCTTGCCTGCCGAGGCCTGCGCCACCGCCTTGGGCGAGTCCGCGTCCACCTCGACGATGCGACCGGTGTTCAGCGCATCGCGGTCGACGTTGATGATCTTCGGCTCTTCGGCGGCCGGGGTGGTGGACACGAACAGGGTGGCCTCGGCCAGGCCGTAGGACGGCTTGATGGCCTTGGGCGGGAAGCCGAAAGGCGCGAAGGCCTCGTTGAACCGGCGCACGGTGGCCGCCGAGATGGGCTCGCTGCCGTTGAGGACCGCCTTGACATGGGAGAGGTCGACGGGCGCGTCGCCCTCTTTCGGCACGCCGCGGGCGGCGGCGTGATCGAAGGCGAAGTTGGGGGCCACCGAGATGACACCGCCGGTGTCGTCGGGCTTGAAGCCCATCTCGCGGATCCAGCGCTCGGGCCGGCGCACGAAGGCCGCCGGCGTCATGAAGGTGAAGTAGTGGCCGATCATCGGGGCGATCAGCGCGGTGATCAGCCCCATGTCGTGGAAGAACGGCAGCCAGGACAGGCCGCGATCGCCTTCCTCGCCTTCCAGGGCCTCGACCACCTGCAGGACGTTGGTGGCCAGGTTCAGATGGGTGATCTGCACACCGGTGGGGATGCGCGTCGAACCCGAGGTGTACTGCAGGTAGGCGATGGTCTCTTCGGTGGCCACCACCTCTTCCCAGGTGACGGCGACGTCGTCGGGCACGGCATCCACCGCGATGACCCGGGGCCGCTGGTTCGCCGGCCGGCTGCGGAAGAACTTGCGCACGCCCTCGGCGGCGTCGGTGGTGGTCAGGATGGCCGACGGGCTGCAGTTGTCCAGGACGGCGTGCAGGCGTCCGACGTGCCCGGGCTCCGACGGATCGAACAGCGGCACCGCGATGCGTCCGGCGTAGAGCGCGCCGAAGAAGGCGACGAGGTAGTCCAGGTTCTGCGGGCAGAGGATCGCGACGCGGTCACCGGGCTGGGTGACCTGCTGCAACCGGGCCGCGACAGCCTTGTTGCGGGCGCTGAACTGGGCCCAGGTGAGGTCGCGGGCGACACCGTCGCGCTCGGTGGAGTAGTCCAGGAACCGGTAGGCGAGCTTGTCGCCGCGGACCTTGGCCCAGCGCTCGACGTGCGAGACGATACTGGCGCCATCAGGGAACTTGATCTGACCGTCCTTGATGAACGGGTTATGGAACGGCATCAAATTCTCCTGTCACTGCACACTCTTCGCACGGTCGTCGCGAGCCCCGGCGATCGTACCGGGACGCCCTGTTCCCACCCCTCGACGCCCGCCCGCCGCTCTTAGTTTTCTCTTAATGTTAGGGGACCGATTCTCGCAGGCCAAATCTGGTTACCGGCGAGTCGGGTTCCCGGGGGGCGAAGCCACGGGGAGAGCGAACAGATCAGCCGTGTTTGGGGTGTGGCGCGTTGTCCAGCAGGTTGCGGGCCCACTGCTCGGTCCACTGGGTGGCCGTCTGGCCGTCCAGGCTCCAGAACTGGGGGGTGTTGTAGAGCGCGTGCACCGGCCCCGCCGTGCTGCCCAGCAGGGTCTGCAGCGTCGCGGGCAGATTGCCGACGGAGAACGCCTGCTCGGGGGCGGCGCAGATCAGGTCGCCGTTCCCACAGATCTGGTACGTGCGGTCGTTGAGCGCTCCGAAACCCCCGTCGCGCGGGCCGGTCATCGACAGACCCAGCGCGGACAGCATCGGCAGTTCGTGCAGGGTGATCTCGGCACCCTGCCCCGGCGGATTCGCGGGCAGGCTCTGACCGACGTTGTCCTGGCGCCGGCCGTCGGCGATCAGCGTCACGCCCAGCACCAGGTCCTGGTCGACCGGGCCGCGGCCATTGCCGATATCGCTGGCGATATCGCCGCCAATGACCGCGCCCTGGGAGAATCCGATGATCACATAGCTGCTCAGCGGGCAGCGGTTGTTCATATCGGTCAGTGCCTGGACCGCCTTCTTGGTGCCCTCGGTGCGGGAGTCGTTGTAGGACATCTGACCGTCCGCGGCGAACGGGTTATGGAACTGTGCGGTGTAGGGGACCGTGTAGACCTGGATCCGGTCTGGGCCGAACTGCTGCAGCAGCGGGTTGGTGACATTGAGCAACAGCGCGGCCGGGAACTGCACCGGGTTGTTCGGGTCGAGCACCGGTGAGGATTCCCAGGTGCCGGGAATGGACAGCACGAACACATCCGGGCAGCTGGCGTCCTGGAACTCCGGGCGCGGTTTGCTCGGCGAGGGACCCGTGGTCGGGACCGCGGTGGGCGGCGCCGTCGGCGGCGTGGCCAGCGGCGGATGCTCCGGCTGACGCAGCCAGACCACGAGTGCGGCGACGATCACCGCCACCAGGACGGCAACCGCCCCGGCCGCGGCCACCGCGAGAATCCGGTGGCGTTTGCGGTTGTTCGCCATAGTTGATGAGCTCCTCGGTTCAGCTGGGTTGCCCGAGCGCTGCTGTCAGGTCCGCGGGAAGCGGTCAGCAGAGCTGTTCGGTCGCGATGCGAATGTAGTCGGCGGTGACAGAGTCGACCTCACCCGTCGGCGGGGCCGTCGAACTCACGTGCGCCTCACGGACATCCGCCCGGACCAGCGGCACGACGAAGTCCCACACCGCTTGATCGGTCTGCTTGGCCGCCCGTGCCTGACACACGTAGGACCCGATGGTGAGCGCGATGATCTCGTCGGAGGGGTGCACGCCGGCCGTGCCCAGCGCGTCCAGATAGGACTGCTGCTGAGGGGACATCGGCATGTGCTCGTGGTAGCCGCCGGCCGCGCTGGCGGCCGGCGGGGCGATGTCCGCCAGCCCGTCCGACGGTCCGGCGGACTGTGAAGACGGCAGTCCGATGGTCGTGATGACGTCGTCGCTGAACGAACATCCGCACACCGCCGCCGCGGTGGAGGCCAGCATCAGCGGGGTCAACACCAGCGCGGGTCGCTTTGCCAGACCCGCAGTCCACCGGTGGTTACGCTGCACGGTTCCACGGTACCGGCTGTCCAGCGCGTCCCCCCGGGCCGAGACGATGCCGTGATGTGATATTTCCCGCGGCTGCGCTCGCCCCGACTTAGCGGATGGCGGCCGAGAGGTCGCCGGACAGGGCCGCCAGTTGCGGGCCCCAGCTGCTCCAGTCGTGCTGGCCACCGGTCGGGAAGTCGAAGTGCCCGTTACGGCCGCCGAGGCTGCGATAGTGCGAGTAGAACGCACGGTTGCTGCCCTGGGCCTGATCGCAATAGCCGATCATCGCGGCCGGATCGCTGCAGGTCAGGGTCTGCGGGCTGAACACCCAGATCCGGGTGTTGTTATCCGCCAGCAGCTGCACGTGGGCATCCGGGTCGTGCCACTTCCACCGCCCGAACTGCGCCGGGCCCCACATGTCCTGGGTGTTGACCCCACCGAACTGCGCCATACCCGCGGTGATCGCACCGTTGAGGAAGGTGTTGCCGACCGTCAGGAAGCCCGACATCGAGCCGGCATAGCGGAACCGGTCCGGGTGGAACTCCGCCAGCGTCAGCGCCGCGGTGCCGCCCTGGGCCGCGCCCACGACACCGTGCCCGCTAGGGGCCAGGCCCTTGTTGGCGGCCAGCCAGTCCGGCAGCTCCTGAGACAGGAACGTCTCCCACTGCTTACTGCCGTCCTGCTCCCAGTTCGTGTACATGCTGAACGCACCACCGGCCGGGGCGGCCACCGAGATGCCCTTACCGGCCAGGGTGTTGAACGCGCCGGCATTGACCCAGTTGCTCACATCGGGTGCGGCGTTGAACGCGTCGAGGAGGTAGACCGCGTGCGGACCGCCGGCTTGAAAGGCCACCGGGATGTCGCGGCCCATGGCGGCCGACGGCACCTGGAGGTACTCGATCCCGGCCGCCTGGGCCGGGGCCCCTGCCGTCGACCACAGCCCCAGCGCCAGCAACGCCGCACATGTCACCTGCACCGTCTTGCGGATCGCCGACTGCAGGGTGGATTTCCCGTCGCTTCGCTCGCCCCGGATGAGTTTCCCGTCGCTTCGCTCGCCCCGGATGAGTTTCCCGTCGCTTCGCTCGCCCCGGATGAGTTTCCCGTCGCTTCGCTTGCCCAGCCGCATATCCCACCTCATCGAAGTCACCGATTCTCCCCACCGCCGCGTTGTAGTGAACCACATCACCGCAGTCCACTGCTTTGAAAACGACTGACGGCGGTGCCCCCGAGGGGTCACCGCCGTCAGTCTTCAGGTTGTTGCTGCGCCGCGGGTCAGGCGGTCGGCACCGCGCCCAGCACGCGCTGCATGTCCGGCTTCATGGCCTGCAGCTGCTGGCCCCAGTACGGCCAGTCGTGCACACCGTTCTCCGGGAAGTTGAACACGGCGTTGGTGCCACCGTTGGCGATGTAGGTGTCCCGGAAGGTCTTGTTGGTGCGGATGGTCAGGCCTTCGAGGAACTTCGCGTTGAACAGGTTGCCCGCGCTGGCGCCGCCGCTGAGTTCGGACGGGGTGCCGTTACCGCAGTAGACCCAGAGCCGGGTGTTGTTGGCGATCAGCTGGTTGATGTTCACGAACGGGTCGTTGCGCTTCCATGCGTTCCCGGCGTCGCCGGTCTTGCCCCACATGTCGTCGGCCTTGTAGCCACCGGCGTCACCCATCGAGATGTTCACCAGGAACGGCCACCAGCCCTCGGACAGGTTCAGGAAGCCCGACATCGAGCCGGCGTAGATGAACTGCTGCGGGTGGTAGATCGCCAGCGTCATGGCCGCCGAACCTGCCATCGACAGACCGACGGCGGCGCCACCGGTCGGCTTCACCTGACGGTTGGTCTGCAGCCACGCGGGCAGCTCCGAGGTCAGGAAGGTCTCCCACTTGTAGGTGGTGCAACCGGACTTGCCGCAGGCCGGCTTGTACCAGTCGGAGTAGAAGCTGGACTGGCCACCGACCGGCATCACCATCGAGATGCCCGAGCCGTTGTACCACTCGAAGGCGGCGGTGTTGATGTCCCAGCCGTTGAAGTCATCCTGCGCGCGCAGGCCGTCGAGCATGTAGACGGCCGGGGAGTTGGCGCCACCGCTCTGGAACTGGATACGGATGTCGCGGCCCATACCGGCCGACGGGACATCCAGGTACTCGACCGGCAGACCCGGCCGCGAGAAGGCACCAGCAGTCGCCGAGCCTCCGACGACGCCGACCAAACCGGGCAGTACCGCGGCAGCAGCTGCCGCGACCACCACTCGGCGCGTGGCGCCGCGAATCTTCCCAACGAAACTCATCACTGCTTACCTATCCATTCTGTCGTGTGCCGCACCCGGTCGGTGTGCGCCGGTCCGGGCCGCATTGCCCATGTAGTCAACCACAAGTCTGGGTGTCTCTCTCTTCCTCGAAAGTCCTGTCCGGTCGCCCCATCAGCCGTTCAGGGTCGCGATCAGATCGGGTTTGAGAGCCTGTAATTGGGCGCCCCAGTAGGCCCACGAATGGTTCCCGGACGGCGGGAACTGGAAGGTCGCATTGCGGCCGCCGGCAGCGGTGTAGCGGTCCTGGAACCGCTTGTTGCTGCCGATCGCCAGACCTTCCAGGCTGTCGGCGTTGAGCTTCTGCCCGGGGTCGGCGTTCTCGTCGAGCGGGGTCGACCCGCCCGGGGCGCAGTAGATCCACAGCCGCGTGCCGTTGGCCACGAGCCTGCCGACCTGCTCGACCGGATCGTTGCGCTTCCATGCGGGATCCCAGGGCGGGCCCCACATGTTGTCGACGTTGTACCCACCGGCGTCGAGCATGGCGACCCGGATGGCCTGCTTCATGAAAACCGTCGACGGGTTGAGGAACCCGGACAGCGAAGCGGCATAGCTGAACTGCTGCGGATGGTAGGCGGCCAGGATCAGTGCGGCCCCGCCCGCCATCGACAGTCCGACCACGCCGTTGCGGGAGGTGGAGACCTGCTTGTTGGCCGCCAGGAACTGCGGCAGCTCCTGAGTCAGGAAGGTCTCCCACTTGTAGGTGTAGCCCTGGCTGTTGAAAGTCGACGGCGAGTACCAGTCGCTGTAGAAGCTGGATTGCCCGCCGACCGGCATCACGACCGAGACGCCGGAGCCGTAGAACCATTCGAACGCGGCGGTGTTGATATCCCAGCCGTTGTAATCGTCCTGGGCACGCAGGCCGTCGAGGAGGTAGACGGCACGGCTGCCCGGGGCGCCCGTGCCCTGGAACTCGACTCGGATGTTCCGGTTCATCGCCGTGGAGAACACGTCCAGGTACTCGACCGGCAGACCCTCACGGGAGAACGCCTGGGCAGCGGGCAACGGCAGCGCCAGCGCGGCCATCACAGTGACAACCATCACAGCAGCCGCGCGCAGCGGTGCTGTGATCAGCCTCACACAAGTGGTCCTACGCATGCGTCGTTCATCCATTCCGCTTCACAGGCAATGCGATGCTTCGCATTTCAAGGTCCGGATCTCGGTGCGGGGGCGCCAGCACAGGCCGGATGCCACCACGCTTCGTCTATCGCCACAACATAGCCGGGGCGTTACGCGACCCGCAAAACCCTAAGGCCCCGTCGCAGGCATTCCGGTGTACGGCGGCGCCTTGGGCGGCGGGGCCACCAGACCGCATCGGTACAGCTCATAGAGCGGAACGCGGTCGATCCGATAGCTGCCGAACTGCAGCGCATGAGTGAGGTTGGACAAGAACAACCGCGGCGTCAGATTTCCGCGCACGGAGTTCAGGATCACGTGGGTCTCCGGACACGTCAGCGCAACCTCGGCCTGGGCGATCCAATCCTCGTCCAGATAGGCCGGGATGTAGGGGCGCTCCTTGAGGAACGGGCCTTCCGCGACCGCCCAGTCCGGGAACAGGTTCTTGTCGTGGCCGATGCGCGCGTCCTCGAGGCGGGCGGTGTGTGCGGCCAAGGTGTTGACCAGGCCGATCTGGTCGATCACCCGGACATCGAGGCCGACGTTCATTCCCAGCATGCCCATATTGGTGAAAAAGACTGTGTGCGGGCCTGTTTCACCATTTCGGTACGGTTTGTCCGCCGGCGGCGGGATGGCGGGCACCACATCCCACCGGTCGTAGTCGCCGGACGGCAGCAACAGGGCGCCGTCGGGGGTGTTGTTGATCGCGGTCAGCACCGCGCGCATCCGTGGATAGTCCAGGTAGTCGGCCGCGGTCAGGGGGTGCGCGTGGCCGGTGGCCTGCGCATAGAACCGCCGCTCGTCGACGATGCCGGAGTAGGTGACCCTGGTGGCGTCGGCGCCCATCCCGGGCGAATTCGCCGCCCACAGTGACCATCCCGCAATCGACAGCCACAGCACGCTGGTCGCGCCGGCCAGCAGGTAGCCGGTCTGCCGGCTGACCCGGGCCTCATCGGGAACCCGGACCGGGATCACCGAGATCGGGGCGAGCACACAGAACAGTGCCGTCAGAAGCACCCGCCCGTGCATGAAATCGCCGCCCTGGCGTATCCAGTACACGGCCTGCAGCAGACCGCTCACCACGATGAACACGACCACCGCGGCCGGACTCTGCACGATGCGCGCCAGCCGGCCCGGTCCGGCGGCCGACGGCAGGGACTCGAACGGCTGGATCTTCCAGGGGTGCGACCTACCGCGCAGCAGCACGACGGCCAGCAGTATCGCCAGGACCAGAGGCACCCAGAGCAGGTAGGGACTGTTGAAATTGGCCAGATACTGAAAACCCTGCGCCCACTTCGAGCCCGTCGCGTCCTTGGCGATGGCGGTCTGCGGAACCGCAAGAGCGTAGTAGCCCATGCGAAAGATCTGATAGCCCACCGGAAGTGCGCCACCGGCCGCGACGATCAGAATCCTGCGCCGCCAGCCGCGTTCGGCCACCAGCAACATCACCAGCGCGGCGCCGCCGAGCAGTGCGAGTTCCGGGCGCACCAGCACGGACAGTCCCGCGACGAAGGCCAGTGCGCCGAGGAACACCGCGCCCTGGCGCCGCGGCGCGGGCAGTCGCGCCGCCTGCGACCAGCACACCATCAACCACCACAGCAGGCCGATATAGGCCAGTACCAAACCGTTTTCCAGGCCTGAGGTGGCGAAGTCGCGGGCCGGCGGTATCGCGATGTAGATGAGCGCACCGGCCGGCAACAACACGGCGTGACGGCCCACCAGGCCGGGTGCGTACAGCCGGCCGGTGCCCAGCATCAGCATCACCACCCCGGCGACCGAGAACACCAGGGCCAGCGTCAGCGCCACGTACTCCAGCCGCACCGGGCCACTGATCCAGCTGACGCCGTAGATCAGGTACGTCCACAGGGTGGAGGTGTTGGACTCCACCCGTTCCCCGGCATTGAAGACCGGCCCGTTGCCCGCCAACAGGTTCCGCACGGTACGCAACACGATCAGGCCGTCGTCGGCGATCCAGCGTCGTTGCCACGCACCCCAGCCGAAGAGCGCGGCGACCACCGCCACCGACAGCCACAGGCTGATCCGCACCGACACGCTGTACCGGAAAGACGGCCAGCCCGACAGGCTGGCCGCGATGGCTCGGCCGACGCGGTCAGCCGAAGTACGCAGCGGCACCGACGGTTCCGATCAACGCCAACGCGAGCAGTTGCAGCACGCGGTCGCCCAGCGCGATCTCCTCGGGTTCGCCGGCCTCGCCACCGTCGATATCGACGGCGTAGCGCAGGATCGCGATGGTGAACGGGATGATCGACACGGCCCACCACGACGCCGAACCGCCGTCGCGTTCGAAGGCGAACAGGGCGTAGCACAACACCACGGCGGTGGCCGCCAGCGTCCAGACGAAACGGAGGTAGGAGCTGGTGTAGCTCTCCAGCGATTTGCGGATCTTGGCTCCGGTGCGTTCGGCCAGCGCCAGCTCGGCGTACCGCTTACCCGCGGCCATGAACAACGACCCGAAGGCGAACACCAGCAGGAACCACTGGGACAGCTGGATCGACGCGGCCGCACCACCGGCGATGGCACGGATCAGAAAGCCCGAGGAGACGATGCAGATGTCCAGCACCGCTTGATGTTTGAGGCCGAAACAGTAGGCCAGCTGAATCGCGATGTAGACCGCCATCACGATGGTCAGGTTCGTGTTGACCAACCACGAGATGCCCAGCGAGGCGACGCCCAGCACGACGGCCAGCGAGTAGGCCAGCGAAACCGGCACCACCCCGGCCGCGATCGGGCGGAAGCGCTTGGTGGGATGCGCGCGGTCGGCTTCGACATCGCGGGCGTCGTTGACCAGGTAGATGCTCGACGCCGCCAGACAGAACGCCACGAACGCGACACCGACGTGGGCGAGCACCTCGGGGTAGTTCAGGTTGGCGTCGACGCCGAAGGCGGCCAGCGGTGCGGCGAGCACCAACAGGTTCTTCACCCATTGCCGCGGACGGATCGCCTTGATCACCCCGGCAAAGAGGTTCTTCGGCGGGCCCAGGGTCGATGCCGGCGCTTCTTCACTCACTGCACGACTCCTTCGCCCCAGTTGTCTGAGATCGCCCCCACCGTCTTCGCGGTCACCACACCGACCACCGCTCCGGTGAGAACGTCCGTCGGGTAGTGCACCCCGAGAACCAAGCGCGACAACGCCATCGGCGGGATCAGCAGCCAGGGCAGCCGCGAACCGGTCGCCCGGCCGATCAGGATGGCGGCCGCGGTGGTCGAGGTGGCATGAGCCGACGGGAAGCTGAGCCTGCTCGGCGTGGCGACGTTCACCGCGATCGCGGGGTGATGCGGACGTTCGCGCTTCACCACCCGCTTGATCACCACCGCGGCCGCATGGGCGGCGAAGGCGCCGAGGCCCACGGTCAGCCAGGCCCGCCTGCGTTGCGGTTGCAGTACCGCACCCAGCGCGGCGATGCCCACCCAGCCCGCGCTGTGCTCACCGAAATGCGAAAGGGCGCGCGCGGTGCCGGGCACCCCCGGCCGCCCGGCCAGTGCGGCCTGGACCACCACCAGCGCGGTCTCCTCGCGCGTCAGATCGCCTGCCACATCAGGCCTTTTCCAGGGACGGAGCGGGGTCCGGTGCGGAGGCCAGCAGCACGTTCTCCCACCGCTGGGTGCTGGTCAGTTCCGGCAGCGCGGCGCGGTACACCTTGCGCATCCGGTTGAACTTGCGGGCCAGCAGCGTCTGGCGCTTCACCGACTCGCGCAGCAGCTCGAACATCTTCTCGCGGTCCCGCTGCCGGTACACCACACCGCGGCCGTCGGCGGTGGTGACCGTGACACCGTCGACCTTGCACAGCGAGAACCAGCGGGCGTCCTGGGTGGCGACGTTGACCTGCGGACGGACGTGATGCGCCGGGTCGTGCGCCTTGAGCTGGTGCATCACCCCGCGGGCCAGCCGCCACGAGATCGACAGCGGGCTGGTGGGGATCGCCACCTTCTTGCGCCACTTCTTGTCCGAGGGGGTGGGCAGCGTGGTGGCACTCGGCAACACCACCGCGTCGGGGAATTGCTGGCGCATCGCGCGGACGTCGGGCAGCGCGGACTCCAGGATGGAGAAGATGTGCTCGGGGCCGGCCAGGAAGTCGTCCATTGCCTTGTTCTGGATGGCCACGGTCGAATATTCAAGGCAGAGAAGGTGTTTGAACGTCGCCTTGAGATGGCTGGCGAGCAGTCCCTTGATATCGCCGTCCCAGTGCAGCGCCGCCACCACCAGCCGGTTGCGCAGGTGGAAGTAGGCCTGCCAGTCGATGGCGTCGTCCTTGTCGCTCCACGCCATATGCCAGATGGCCGCACCCGGCAGCGTGACGGTCGGGTAGCCGTGCTCACCGGCGCGCAGGCCGTAATCGGCGTCGTCCCACTTGATGAACAGCGGCAGCGGCTGGCCGAGTTCCTCGGCGACCTTGCGCGGGATCATGCACATCCACCAGCCGTTGTAGTCGACATCGATACGGCGGTGCAGCAGCCGGCTGCGGTAGGCCTCTTCGTCGTTGAGCGGGTACTTGGCGAAGTTGTGGTCGTATTCGGTGTTGACCGCGCCGGTCCACATGAAATTCGTCGCGTCCACCATCTCGCCCATCACGTGCAGGTGCGAGGGCTCCTGCAGGTTGAGCATCTGCCCGCCGATGAGTGTCGGCACCTTGGCGAACCGGCTCAGCGCCAGTGCCCGCAGGATCGAATCCGGTTCGATCCGGATGTCGTCGTCCATGAACAGGATCTGTTCGCAGTCGGTGTGGTGCAGCGCCTCGTACATCACCCGGCTGTAGCCACCGGACCCGCCCAGGTTGGGCTGGTTGTAGATCGAGAGCCGGTCCCCCAGCGGCGCGGCCGCCGCGGCGAATCCGGGATGGTCCACCGCCTTCTTGGTGCCCTGGTCGGTGACGATGACCGCGCTGATCACCTGATCCACCAACGGATCCGAGGTGAGCGCCGCCAAGGCGTTGACACAGTCCGACGGCCGGTTGAAGGTCGGGATCCCCAGGGCGATATCGGCCCTCCCGGGTGCCGGCACCGGGGCGAACC
Organism: Mycobacterium hackensackense; assembly: GCF_025822555.1. Classification (NCBI taxonomy): domain Bacteria; kingdom Bacillati; phylum Actinomycetota; class Actinomycetes; order Mycobacteriales; family Mycobacteriaceae; genus Mycobacterium; species Mycobacterium hackensackense. The sequence goes on along the minus strand of NZ_JACKUC010000030.1, from coordinate 1,314,704 downwards.
AGCCCGCACTGCGCACCGTCACCGCGGTGTCGGTGGTGATGTCGAACCAGATCCAGCCGCCATCCTCGAACGGGTCTAGTTCGATCTCGAATTCGGCCACGGCCGGGGTCGGACCGCCGCTGTCGGATATCTCCGTGCCGCCCACCGTGATTCGCGCACCGGTCGCCTTGGACCGGTACAGGTCGATGCGGGCGCTGCCGGTGATCTCGACCCGCAACACCACCGACTCCAGGATCGACCAGCGCCGCCAGTAACTGGCCGGGAAGGCGTTGAAGTAGGTGGCGAACGACACCTCCGATTCGGCGCCGATCTCCAGCGTGGTGCGGGTCGGGGCGTGCGCCCGGCGCGCGTTGGTGGCCGACTCCTCGATGTAGAGCTTGCGCACATCGAGTGGTTCACCGGGCCGCGGCAGGATCACCCGCGAGAGCAGGCTGACCGCCCGCGACTCGGCGCCGTCGAGTGCACCGGAGGGGATGTCGCTCATGCTGTACTGCTTTCGTCTGAGGCCGGCAGCGGCGCGCCGTCGCGCAGGTGCGGAGCCAGGATGTTGTCGTACATGTTCAGCGCACTGGCGATGGCCATGTGCATGTCGAGGTACTGATAGGTGCCCAGGCGACCACCGAACAGCACCGCGGCGGTCGCGGTTTCGGCCCGGGCCCGGTCGCGATAGCCGGCCAGTAACGCCCGGTCGGCTTCGGTGTTGATCGGGTAGTACGGTTCGTCGTCGTTCTCGGCGAAGCGGGAGTACTCCCGCATGATGACCGTCTTGTCGGTCGGGTAGTCGCGTTCGGGATGGAAGTGCCGGAACTCGTGGATGCGGGTGAACGGCACGTCGATGTCGTTGTAGTTCATGACGGGCGTGCCCTGGAAATCTCCGGTCGGCAGCACCTCGGTCTCGAAATCGAGCGTGCGCCAGCCGAGCCGGCCGTCGGCATAGTCGAAGTAGCGGTCCAGGGGGCCGGTGTACACCACCGGCGCCTGTGGGGACTCAGCGCGGAGTTCTTCACGGACGTCGAACCAGTCGGTGTCCAGCCGCACCTCGATCCGGTCGTCGGCGGCCATCTTCTTCAGCCAGGCCGTGTAGCCGTCGGCGGGCAGGCCCTCGTAGGTGTCGTTGAAGTAGCGGTTGTCGAAGGTGTAGCGCATGGGCAGCCGGTTGATCACCGCGGCGGGGAGCTCGGCGGGATCGGTCTGCCACTGCTTGGCGGTGTAACCCTTGACGAACGCCTCATAGAGCGGGCGGCCGATCAGCGAGATGGCCTTCTCTTCGAGGTTCTGCGCATCCTCGGTCTTGATCTCGGCGGCCTGTTCGGCGATCAGGGCGCGGGCCTCGTCCGGGGAGAAGTACCGGCCGAAGAACTGCGACACCAGCCCCAGACCCAGCGGGAACTGGTAGGCCTGGCCCTTGTGCAGCGCGAACACCCGGTGCTGGTAGCCCGTGAAGTCGGTGAACTGCCGCACGTAGTCCCACACCCGCTTGTTGCTGGTGTGGAAGAGGTGGGCCCCGTATTTGTGGATCTCGATACCGGTCTCCGGTTCGGGCTCCGAATAGGCGTTACCGCCGAGATGGGACCGGCGTTCGACCACCAGGACCCGCTTGTCCAGTTGTGTCGCGGCGCGTTCGGCGATGGTGAGGCCGAAGAAGCCCGAACCCACAACGAGGAGGTCGTAACGACCGGTGGAAGGGCGTGCATCGACCCGGGCAGATTGATCGGTCATCGGCAGCAAGGGTATCCGACCGGCCCTCGGCCGCCCGAAACGTGTGACGGCGCGGGCGCGGGGAGGCCCGGTGAGGCGGCCGCGCCCACATTCGCGGCAGGTCGCAATTCGCTCACAATTCAATATCGTCACTCTAGACCCAGTAGTCACACCAGTACCATCGATCACGTTGGAAGACGACGTTTTCGGAGCTGATGGCAAGGCACAGGACCTTCAGAAAGGGAACGTCGCCGACGCTGCACCGAACACACACCGCTCACACGTAGTCCATGTATTGAGGAGACTTCCGTGCCGAACCGACGTCGACGCAAGCTCTCGACAGCCATGAGCGCAGTCGCCGCCCTGGCCGTCGCAAGTCCAGTTGCCATTGCTGCACTCTCAGAACTACCCGCCAAGAACGATCAGCCCCAGCATCGGCAGTTCGTCCAGGCCGCCCTGGTCACCGACCTCCCGGGCGAGCTGATGTCAGCCCTGTCCCAGGGCCTGTCACAGTTCGGGATCAACCTGCCTCCGATGCCGACCGGCATGCTGACCGGCTCACCGGCAGCGAGCCCGACGCTGACCTCACCCGGCCTGGGCGCCACCGGTCTGACCTCGCCGTTGTCACCCGGGCTTGGCACCGCCGGCCTCAGCACCCCCGGTCTCACGTCACCCGCGGGAGCCACCGGCCTGGGTGTGCCCGCGGCGGGGTCGACCTCGCCGCTGGCTCCCGGGCTCAGTGTGCCGCCGATCAATGCGACCACCCCGTCGCTGAGCCCCACCTCGCTCACCGATCCGCTCAACACCAACCCGGCCCTGACCGGCGCGACCCCGGGCCTCACGTCGCCGAGCCTGGCCAGCCCCGCGGGTCTGGGCACCACCGGTCTGGGCACGACCGGCCTGGGGGCCACCGGCCTCGGCGTTCCGGGTGAGGTGCCGATCTCGGCACCGATCGGATTGGACCCCGCGGCGGGCACCTACCCGATCCTGGGCGGCGATCCGGGCCTCGGCCTCGGCGCCCCGGCCGCAGCCAGCGGAAGCGGCGGGCTGATCGGCGACCTCAGCAGTGCGGCGAATCAGCTCGGTGCCGGCCAGGCCATCGACCTGCTCAAGGGCATGGTGATGCCGGCCATCCAGTCGGCCATCAAGCAGGCGGCCCCGGCCGCCGCGGCAGCCGCTCCCGCCGCAGCTGCGGCCCCGGCCCTGACCGCGGCTCCGGCAGCCATTGCCCAGGTCGCCTCGGGCGCCGGCGCCTGACCCGTACAAGCCTGTCACCGAACGGCACCGCAGAAGCCTTCCCGGCTCTGCGGTGCCGTTGTGTGGTGAGCGGAATTCGTATCGTGTCGAAACTCTGGTAACACTGGACTCATACGTAACATTCGGGACGTGTCGCGTCGTCGTCCTGCACCTTCGCTGCTGTTATCGGCAGTCGTGGGCACGGTGGTCATCCTGCCGTGGGCGGTCAACGGCGTCCCCGAGAATCCCGGTCCGCCCCCTGTCGTCATCAGCCAGCAGCCACTGGGCGGGCTGGGCACGGGCGACTCGGCCGGTGAGACCATCCGGGAGGTACACCAGGACACCCCGTTCTCCATGGTCGCCATCACCGCCGACGACCTGGACGGCACCACCGCGCGCGTGCGGGCCAGACAACCGGATGGCTCATGGGGGCCCTGGTACGACGCCGAGGCCCTGGACGGCGTCGGGCCACAGGACAAGACCACCCACGGCACCGAACCGGTGTTCGTCGGCCGCACCACCACCGTGCAGATCGCGGTGCGCCGGCAGCCGGCCGCGCCGCCGGCCACCCACGCCGGCCTCGGCTACATCCCGGTCAATGTCGAGCAACCACTGCCGCAGAACGTCAACGCGGTCCTGATCAGCCCGCCCAAAGCGCCCATCGACGTGCAGTTCAACCCGCCGGCGGCGGCCGCGACCATCCCCGGCCAGCCGCCGAACATCATCAGTCGCGCGCAGTGGGGTGCCGACGAATCGATGAAATGCGGCGCCCCCATCTACGACCAGGGCGTGCGCGCCGGCGTGGTGCATCACACCGCCGGCAGCAACGACTATCTCCCCGAGGATTCCGCGGCCATCGTCCGGTCCATCTACGAGTACCACGCCCGCACGCTGGGCTGGTGCGATATCGCCTACAACGCGCTGGTCGACAAGTACGGGCAGGTGTTCGAGGGCCGCGCAGGCGGAATGGACCGGCCCGTCCAGGGCGCACACACCGGCGGGTTCAACACCGACACCTGGGGTGTGGCGATGCTCGGCGATTTCGACGTCGTACCGCCGACCCCGATTCAGTTGCGGACCGTGGGCCGCCTGCTGGGCTGGCGACTCGGGCTCGATCACGTCGACCCGCTCGGCACCGTGACGCTGACCTCGGCCGGCGGCGACTTCACCAAGTTCGCGGCGGGTGCCGTGGAGAACCTGCCCACGATCTTCACCCATCGCGATGTCGGCAACACCGACTGCCCGGGTAACGCCGCGTACGCCCTGATGCCCGTGCTGCGCGATATCGCCGCGCGGTTCAACCGGCCCGCCGGCCCCGCCGACCTGGTCGACACCCTGCGCGGCGGGGCAATCTTCGCCAAATGGCAGGCGATGGGCGCGGACAAGGGGCCGCTCGGCATGCCCACCTCACCGGAAGCCGCCGGCAACGGCGATGCCCGCTATGTGACCTTCGACCGGGGAGCCATGTACTGGTCACCGGTCAGCGGCGCACAGCCCGTGACCGGGGCCATCTACGACGCCTGGGGTGCACTGGGTTTCGAGCGCGGCGCGCTCGGACTGCCCACCAGCGGTGAGATCAACGAACCGCAGTGGATCGTGCAGAACTTCCAGCACGGGACGTTGAACTTCGACCGCGAGACCGGCGCCGTCACCCGGGTCACCGACGGCGTTCCGCTGAAGCTGCCCACACCGAACCACTCACCGATTCAGATGGAGCGGTTCACTCCGATCGACCCGCGCTGAGCTCGCTCGCCCCGGCTACATCCACCAGCGTTCGAGCACCCGCGCCACCCCGTCATCGGCATTCGTGGTGGTGATCTCGTTGGCGGCAGCCAGCGCATCGGGATGCGCGTTGCCCATGGCCACACCGAGTCCCGCCCAGCGCAGCATCGGCACATCGTTGGGCATATCGCCGAAGGTCACCGCGTCCTCGGCGGCGATCCCCAGGGGCCGGGCCACCTCTTCGATACCCGAGGCCTTGCTGATGCCGATCGGCATCACCTCGATCAGGCCGTTGTTGGTCGAGTAGGTCAGATCGCCCTCGATCCCGATATGCGGGGCCAGCGCCGCGGCCATATCCGCACTGCGCGCGCCGGCCTTGCGAATCAGCAGCTTCACCGCGGGCGCGCTGAGCAGGTCCTCGAGCGACACCTCGGTGTTGTCCGGATTCAGCCACGCATGCTCGTACCCGGGTGAGCTGACGAACTGCGGGGTGGCCGCGTCGTGCGCGCTGCGCCCCACCCGCTCCACGGCCAGCCCGGCACCCGGAATGACCCGGGTGGCGATATCGGCCAGTGTCGTGAGCAGTTCCGCGGACAGGGTGCGCGCCGACACGATCCGGTCGGTGGCGGAGTCGTAGATCACCGCGCCGTTGGCGCAGACGGCCATCGGCGCAAAGCCCAGTTCCTCCACCACCGGGGGCACCCATCGCGGTGGACGGCCGGTGGCCAGCACGAAATGGGTTCCGGCGTCGACCGCGGCATGTACCGCGGCCCGCGTCCGGGCGGTGACGTGTTCGTCTGCGTCGAGCAGCGTGCCGTCGACATCCGTGGCGATCAGGGTAGGCAGCATTCAGTGGTTCCCCAGCTGTTTACGGCCGCGCTCGGCGAGCTCGGCCTCGTCGAGGCGCTTGGCCTCCTCAGGTGTCGGCGCCCCGCCGCCGAGGCGACGGGGCACCCAGTATGCCCCCGGGGGCTGCGGGTAGGCGTCCTGCACCTTGTAGAGCAGTGCCCCCATGGCCTGGCGCAGCTCGGCCATCAGCCGGTCCACGCCCCCCTCGGCGGGCAGCGCCGGGCCGAGCGCCACCGTCACCGGAATCTTGTTGCGGCCCAAAGCCTTCGGATGATCCTTTGTCCATATCCGATGCACGCCCCACACGACCAGCGGAACGATCGGCACCTGGGCGTCGAGGGCCATCCGAGCCGCCCCGGTCTTGAAGTCCTTCAGCTCGAAGCTACGGCTGATGGTGGCCTCCGGATACACCCCGACGAGCTCACCGGCGCGCAGCCGCGCGACGGCCACCGGGTACGCCTCACCGCCGGCACTGCGGTCCACCGGGATGGTGCCCGCGTGCTTGATCAGGAAGTTGACGCCCCGCACGTCCTGCATCTCGGCCTTGATCATGAACCGCATCCGCCGCTTGCGGGCTGTCGCGGCCAGGGCTGCCGGCAGGAAGTCGACATAGCTGGTGTGGTTGATCGCGACGACCGCGCCACCCGTGCCGGGAAGGTGCTCCAGCCCCTGGAAGTCCAGCCTGGTGCCGGTGACGCGCATCGCCGTCTTCCCTGCGATTTCGAGGGAACGAAAGACCGGCTCCATAGGCGCTACTCCGGCGCCTCACCGGCGCGCTGGGCCCGTCGGGCCGCCTTCTCCGCTGCCTCTTCGGCGTCCATCCGGTTGGCCTCGGCCAGCGTCGGCGCGCCGCCACCGAGACGGTGCGGCACCCAGAACTCTCCGGCCGGATGCTCCCCGTAGGAGTCCTGTACCCGCTCCAGCAGATGCTGCATCCGGGAGTGCAGCAGAGCGGTCAGCTCGGCGGCCGGCAATGTCGGGTAGATGGGTTCACCGACGGCCACGGTGATGGGCACCTTGGGCCGCCACATCTTCTTCGGGTGCCCCTTGGTCCAGATGCGCTGAGCACCCCAGACGATATGCGGGATGATCGGCACGTCCGCCGCGATGGCCATCCGGGCGGCGCCCGACTTGAAGTCCTTGATCTCGAAACTGCGGCTGATGGTGGCCTCGGGGTACACCCCGACCAGTTCGCCGGCCTTGAGGGCCTGGCAGGCGGCGGTGAACGAGTCGGCACCGCTGTCCCGGTCCACCTCGATATGGCGCAGGCTGCGCATGATCGGGCCGCTGACCTTGGAGTCGAAGACTTCCTTCTTGGCCATGAACCGGACTTTGCGGCCGCGGTGCTGCAGGTAGGCGGGTAACCCGGCAAAGGTGAAATCGAAATAGCTGGTGTGGTTGATCGCGATGACCGCGCCGCCGGTCACCGGGAGGTGTTCGACCCCGGTCACGGTGAACTTCAGGCCCTGTAACCGCCAGATGAGGCGGGCGGCTTGGATGACAGTTCCGTATACCGGCTCCACACTGGACAGCCTAGTGCCGGTCGCCACCGGTGTTCATGCGCCTTGGTCTCTGGCGCGCGGGCCGCGGTGCGCCGGTTACCCTGATATGGCACGACGGCAACCATGCGAAAGGGTATTTGTGCAGGTCACGAACGTGGGGCACGCGGGCTTCCGGATTGACACGGCAGCAGGCAGCATCTTGTGCGACCCCTGGGTCAATCCGGCGTACTTCGCCTCCTGGTTCCCGTTCCCCGACAACAGCGCCCTGGACTGGGACGCGCTCGGGGACTGCGACTACCTCTACGTCAGCCACCTGCACAAAGACCATTTCGACCCGGTCAACCTACGCGACCACGTCAACAAGGACGCGGTGGTGCTGTTGCCCGACTTCCCGGTGCCGGATCTGCGCCGCGAACTGGAGGCCCTCGGTTTCCACACCTTCGTCGAGACCACCGATTCGGTGAAGCACACCGTGACCGGCCCCAAGGGTGACCTGGACGTGATGATCATCGCGCTGCGGGCCCCCGCCGACGGCCCGATCGGGGACTCGGGCCTGGTGGTGTCGGACGGCGTCACGACGGTTTTCAACATGAACGACGCCCGGCCGGTGGAGTTGGACGTCCTGGCCCAGTTCGGCCATATCGACGTGCACATGCTGCAGTACTCCGGCGCCATCTGGTACCCGATGGTCTACGACATGCCGGCCCGGGCCAAGGAGGCGTTCGGCATCCAGAAGCGGCAGCGTCAGATGGACCGTTGCCGCCAGTACATCGCCCAGGTCGGGGCGACCTGGGTGGTGCCCTCGGCAGGGCCACCCTGTTTCCTGGATCCGGAATTGCGGGATCTCAACGACGATCACGGCGACCCGGCCAACATCTTCCCGGATCAGATCGTGTTCCTGGACCAGATGCGCAGCCACGGACACGACGGCGGACTGCTGATGATCCCCGGTTCCGTAGCGGATTTCACCGGCTCCCAACTGGATTCGCTGACGCATCCGGTCGAAGATCCGGAGAACATCTTCACCACCGGTAAGGCCGCCTACATCGAGGACTACGCGCAACGGATGGCGCCCGTGCTGACCGCCGAGAAGGCGGGGTGGGCGCCGGCCGAGGGCGAGTCGCTGCTGGAGCCGCTGCGCGCGCTGTTCGAACCGATCATGATCCAGTCCGATCAGATCTGCGACGGTATCGGATACCCCGTCGAACTGCGCCTGGGGCCGGAGACCGTCGTTCTCGACTTCCCCAAACGCGCTGTGCGCGAGCCTGTTCCGGATGAGAAGTTCCGCTACGGTTTCGAGATACCGGCCCAGTTGGTGCGTACCGTGGTCCGCGATCACGAACCCGACTGGGTGAACACCATCTTCCTGTCCACCCGGTTCAAAGCCTGGCGGGTCGGCGGATACAACGAGTATCTCTACACGTTCTTCAAGTGTCTCACCGACGAGCGGATCGCCTATGCAGACGGCTGGTTCGCCGAGGCCCATGACGACAGCGCCTCGACCACGCTGGACGGCTGGGAGATCCAGCGCCGGTGTCCGCACCTCAAGGCCGACCTGTCGAAATTCGGTGTGGTGGAAGGCTCCACGCTGACCTGCAATCTGCACGGCTGGCAGTGGAACCTGGAGAACGGCCGCTGTCTGACGGCCAAGGGCCACCAGCTCAGGAGTGCGAGACGATCATGACGACGGCGGTGTCGTATGACGACGGGCTGATCCAGCTGGATCGCCAGGCTCTGACGCTGCGCCGCTATCACTTCCCGTCGGGTACATCGAAGATCATTCCACTGCAGTCGATCCGGGGTTACAAAGCCGAGACCATGGGGTTGGCGTTCGACCGGTTCCGGATCTGGGGGCCGTCGGACGACCCGCGCCGCTGGCTCCCCCTGGACGTGTGGCGGCCCATCAAGTCCACCCTGGTGGTGCTCGACGTGCCCGGCACCCGGCCAAGCCCCGCGTTCACGCCGTTGCGGGCCAGGGAGTTCCTGGCGGTGCTGGACGAACTGCTCGGCCGCGACTAGCTGCTGCCCGAAACCTTCTGCCGCAGTTCGGAGAACTCATCCGATGCGGTGTCATACACCCGGACCACCGCCTCGTCGCCGGGCTGCAGGAACGTCGACTCACCCAGCGCGGTGTAGCGCGTCGCACCGATCCCGATGAGCACCCGCTCGGGGTGACCCGACGCGACCATCAGCGCGCCGACGTCCTCCAGCGGGGTGTCCGGCGAACCCTTCTGGTTGGCCAGCCGTTCGGTGATCCAGTCCAGCAGCACTTCGCCGTAGTAGGAGTAGCCCAGCAGCGGGCTGTCCACCCCGTACTCGTGTTCTTGTCCGTCGGCGGTGTTGAGGTAGCACACCAGCCGCAACGTCGCGGTCGGGCCGTCCGGGGTGAGGTCGCTGATGTCGAAGAACTCGCGCGCCACGCCTTTGGACGCCGGGCCCCAGTTCTTCTTGTGGCTGATCTTCGGCGCGTTGGGCCGCCGGATCGAGCAGTCGTTGAACGCGCCGAGCGCGAACGGCACGAGCGAGGTGACGGTGTCGCCCTGCCAGCGCACCTCACACGCCAGTCCGACCTCGGGTTCGATCTGGAGGTTCAGCGGGGTCTCACTGGCCGGCAACGCGATCGTGTCGTGCGACAGCGGGAACTCGCCCAGGAAGCCGTCGTATCCCGGTGCGTACCAGGGAAAGATGCCCTTGGGGGCTGGGCCCTCGGACTTGACGTTGACGAAATCCGCTGCCTCCCCGGCTTGTTCGAGGTGTCCGGCGAAATTGCCCGCCACTCCGAAGCCGAACCAGTTCCGCAGCTCCGCGTCGTCGAGTTCGATCATGGTGTCAGGACCTCCGTACCGAGATAGGGCACCAGCGCGGCGGGCACCCGCACACTGCCGTCGGGCTGCTGATGGTTCTCCAGGATGGCGACCAGCCAGCGGGTGGTCGCCAGCGTGCCGTTGAGTGTCGCGGCGATCTGCGGCTTGCCGTCGTCGTCGCGGTAGCGGGTGGACAACCGGCGGGCCTGGAACGTCGAGCAGTTCGAGGTGGAGGTGAGCTCGCGGTAGGTCCCCTGGGTGGGCACCCAGGCCTCGCAGTCGTACTTGCGCGCAGCCGAGGAGCCGAGATCGCCTGCGGCGACGTCGATCACACGGTAGGGCACCTCGATGGCGGCCAGCATCTCGCGCTGCCAGCCCAGCAGCCGCTGATGTTCGGCCTCTGCGTCCTGCGGCTTGCAGTAGACGAACGCCTCGACCTTGTCGAACTGGTGCACGCGGATGATGCCCCGGGTGTCCTTGCCGTAACTCCCCGCCTCGCGGCGGAAGCACGACGACCATCCGGCATAACGCTTCGGGCCCTCGGACAGGTCCAGGATCTCGTCGGCGTGATAGCCCGCCAGCGGCACCTCGGAGGTGCCCACCAGGTACAGGTCGTCTTCCTCGAGCCGGTAGATCTCGTCGGCATGGGAACCGAGGAATCCGGTGCCCGCCATCACCTCCGGACGCACCAGCACCGGCGGGATCATCAGGGTGAAACCGTTGGCGGTCGCCAGCTTGACGGCCAGCTGCAGCAGACCGAGCTGCAGCAGTGCGCCCTGACCGGTCAGGAAGTAGAAGCGCGATCCCGACACCTTGGCGCCGCGCTCCATGTCGATCAGGCCCAGTGCCTCACCGAGTTCCAGATGATCCTTGGGATCCGACAGGGTCCGCGGCTCACCCACCACGTCCAGCACGACGAAGTTGTCCTCACCGCCGGCGGGCACGCCGTCGACGATGACGTTGGCGACGGCCAGGTGGGCGGCGGTGAAGGTGGCCTCGGCGTCAGCCTGGGCCGCTTCGGCGGACTTGACGGCCTCGGCGAGCTCCTTGGCCCGCGCCAGCAGGGCGGGGCGCTCCTCCGGGGAGGCCTTGCCCACCGACTTGCTCGCCGCCTTCTGTTCGGCGCGCAGGTTGTCCGCGACAGAGATGGCGGAACGGCGGGCGGTATCCGCTTCCAGCAGCGCGTCCACCAGGCCCGGATCCTCGCCACGGGCTCGTTGTGACGCACGTACCCGGTCGGGTTCGTCACGCAGCAGCTTGAGGTCGATCACGGCAGCAACCCTACTGTGCCGCACGGCGCCGGCCGGGGCAGCATGCCACAACCACATAACTTTACAACTGCATCACTTGTCACAGCACGTGACACGCCTGTCACAATAGAGCCGATGTTGGACGCACCCGAACACCCGGAGCCGTTCCTGCCAGACGGGACGGCTGAGCCGACCCAGCCGCAGCGACGCCTGGGTTGGTTGCGGGATGCGCAGCTCACCCCGACGCGGCGCGCCCTGCTCCTCACCGCCCTCGGCGGACTCATGATCGCCGGTGTCATCACCGTCCTGCCCGATACCGCGGCCGGTGGCCGGCTGGCCGGCCTGAGCTCGGGCGCCGGTGGACTGTCCCGCGCCAACAGCACGTTCGACCACGCCTCCAGCGGCGCCTGCCTGAACTGGCCCGACCGGGTACCCGATGCCGCCCAGATCGTCGACTGCACCACCGAGCACCGGTTCGAGGTCGCCGAGGCCATCGACCTGAAGGCCTTCCCCGGCACCGAGTACGGCCCCAACGCCGCGCCGCCGTCGCCGGCCCGTATCCAGCAGATCAGCCAGGAGCAGTGCCAGAGCGCCGTCCAGCGCTACCTGGGCGACAAGTACGACCCGAACGGCCGGTTCGCGGTCAGCCTGCTCTGGTCCGGGGAGAAGGCTTGGCGGCAGAACGGCGAACGCCGGATGCTGTGCGGCCTGCAGCTGCCCGGCGCCGACAATCAGCAGCAGGCCTTCCAGGGCAAGGTCGCCGCGGTGGACCAGTCCAAGGTGTGGCCGGCCGGAACCTGCCTGGGCATCGACCCCGCCACCAACCAGCCCACCGATGTCCCGGTCGACTGCGCGAGCCCCCACGCCCTCGAGGTGACCGGCGCGGTGAACCTCGCCGAGAAGTACCCCGCCGGCGTCCCGCCCGAGCAGGAACAGGATTCCTACGTCAAGGACACCTGCGCCAAGGTCACCGATGACTACCTGGCGCCACTGAAGCTGCGCACCACCACGCTGACCCTGGTCTACAGCACCATCTCGCTGCCCAGCTGGCTGGCGGGCAGCCACCAGGTGTCCTGCAGCATCGGCACCACGCTCGGCAACGGCGGCTGGTCCACGCTGCTCAACAGCGCCAAGGGCGCGCTGATGATCAACGGCCGGCCTCCGGTCCCGCCCCCGGACATCCCCGACGAGCGGCTGAACATGCCGGCCATCCCGCTGCCCTCGATCGACCTGACCCAGAGCCAGTACTCGGGATCGTCTGACTCCAGCCAGTCCTCGCAGCAGACGCAGTCGACCCAGCAGACCCAGTCCAACCAGCACCTGCCCGGCCAGACGAGCCAGACGAGCCAGACGCCCGCCACCCAGAGCACTCAGCCGTCGACGGCCGCGCCGGTGCCGCCCGGGAACACCTTCCTCAACGGACCGCCCCCGCCCGATCAGGTCGGTGATCAGCCGGTACCTGCTGGTCCGCCGCTGGACGGTCCGCCGCCTCCCGCAGATGCGCCCGCGGCACCCGCCCCGGCGGGTCCGGCACCCGGCCCGGCAGAGCCGGTGCTGCCGCCCGCACCGGTGCAGTAATCGCGCGATGCCGGTACAGATGAACCGGAAACGGTTCGACGAACTGGTGTCGGATGCACTGGACCTGATCCCGCCGGAGCTGGCCGCCGCCGCCGACAACGTGGTCTTCCTGGTGGAGGGCCACCATCCCGAGGAGCCCGATCTGCTGGGCCTCTACGAGGGTGTCGCACTGACCGAACGCGACTCGTCCTACGGTGGCTATCTGCCGGACACCATCACCATCTACCGCGACGCCCTGCTGCAGATGTGTGAGTCCGAGCAGGAGGTGGTCGAGGAGGTGGCGATCACCGTGGTCCACGAGTTGGCCCACCACTTCGGTATCGACGACGACCGGCTACACGAATTGGGCTGGGCCTGACCGCGAAACGACGGGGGGATCATCCCGCGTGGGAACCCACCGATGTCGGTGCACGGTGCTATGAACGGGTCATGAGCATCAGCGAGAAGCCGAAGGCGGAATCGCGCATGAGTGCTGAATGCCGGGATTGCGCGGGCGGTCTCGCACACTGCCACGGCACGGTGATCCTGCACATCGGCCAGCGGGCCGAATGCACCGACGACTGCGGCGTCCCGGAGATCGCGCACACCCTGACCATCGACTGCGCAGTCCTCGGTTGCGGTTGCGCCGCGGATCAGCCCATCGGGTCGGGCACCGGGTCCTCGCGGGTGCGCTCCGCGTAGAACGGCGGGCTGAGCGCACCCCACTGGACGCAACTCCACCGGCCGTCGGTGATCGGGCTGAGTACCACGCTCTCGGTGTTGGCCAGATGGTGATCGAGCGCGAACTTCCCGTCGACACCGGCCAGCACCGCAGCCACCAGCCGGATCGCCGCGCCGTGGCTGACCACCACGATGTCGTGGTGCCAGTCGTGGTCGTCGAGGTGGCGCATCCGCAGCCTGGTGAGCACGGGGACGACGCGCTGAAGAACCTGCCTGCCGCTCTCCCCGCCGGGCATGGCCGCGTCGATATCACCCAGCTGCCAGCGCTCGTAGATCGCGTCGAACTGCGCGACGGCGGCCTCGTCGTTGCGGTCTTCCAGGTCGCCGACCTGGACCTCGTAGATATCGTCGAACTCGTGCGGCGTCAGGGTCAGGCCGGCACCGATATCGGCGGCCGTCTCCCTGGCCCGGGTGGCCACCGAATGACCGACCAGACCGACGGGGTGGCTCCAGTCGCGGGCGAACGTCTGCGCCTGTTCGTGGCCGAGTTCGGTGAGCGCGGCACCGGGCGGGCGGGTGTCGAGGCGTTTTTCGACATTGCCGAACGACTGCCCGTGCCGCACCAGAACCAGCCGCCCGCTCACGATCGCTCCCCCTGTCGAAGTGCCGTCAACCACCGGGTCGCCTCGCGTGCCTTCTCCGATCCCGGCGGGTTCGCCCCGACCGCGGCGCCGGTCGGCCAGGAACCCAGATACCGGACATCGACGCAGCGCCGATACAGCGCCTTGAGCGCCTCGGCGACGGCGTCATCGGCGATATGCCCGACACAATCGAGGAAGAACTTGTAGGTACCCAATTCCGTTCGGGTGGGCCGTGATTCGATGCGGGTGAGGTCGATGCCCCGTATCGCGAACTCGGTCATGGCGGCCACCAGCGCACCGGGTTCGTTGTCCAGGCTCAGCACCACCGAGGTGCGATCGGCGCCGGTGCGGGCGGGTGGCGGCCCGGGCGGGCCGGCCAGCACGAACCGGGTCCGGGCGTTCGGTTCGTCGACCACACCGGCGGCGAGCACCGACAGCCCGTAACGCTGCGCGGCCAGCGCCGTGCTGACCCCGGCGTCGGCGCGCCCGTCGGCGACATCGGCGGCGGCCGCGGCATTGGATTGGGCGGGAACCACCACAGCCTGCGGCAGTTCGGCGGCCAGCCACCGCCGAACCTGGGCGGCCGCGACCGGGAAGGCCGCGATGGTGGCGACATCAGGGGCCGCCACACCGGCCCTGGCCACGATGCTGAACGCGACGTCGAGGGTGTGCTCGGCGTAGATCTGTAGCGCCGATCCGGTGGCCAGGGCGTCGAGGGAGGGCAGCACCGACCCTTCGATGGAGTTCTCGATGGGGACGCAGGCATAGGACGCCTCGCCGGCGCGGACGGCTTCCAGCGCCGCGGGCGGGCTGTCACACGGCACCGGAGTGAAATCGCCACCACCACCGGGGACCAGTGCACCGGCCGCCATCTGCAGCAATGCCGCCTCGGTGAACGTTCCCTCCGGTCCGAGATAGGCGATGCGCGGCACGGCTTCAACCCTAGTGGCTCGCCGCGGCGACTCAGGTACGCCGAGAGGAAAACCTTGCGCCACCCTCGGTCCTGTAGTTAAGTAAGGCTTACCTCACTAAATGGAAGGTGGTCAGATGACGACTGTGGTGGCGGCACCGACAACGGCCGAGCGGATCCGCAGCGCCTGCGCACGGGCGGGCGGCGCGATGCTGGCGGTCGAGGGGCTCGAGCCGGTCGCCACTCCCGTGCACCACTTACTCGCCGACGGCTCGTTCGCGGTCACCATCCCCACCGATGGGCCGCTGGCCGGCTCACTGGTGTCCGCCGGCGCGGGCGGGCTGCAGGCCGTGCTGGAAATGACCGATTACGCACCGCTGCCGCTCCGCGAACCGGTGCGCTCGCTGGTGTGGATCCGTGGCCGGTTGTTCACCGTGCCCGCCGGCGAGATCCCGGGAGTGCTCGACCTGATCGCCACCGAGCACCCCAATCCCGCTCTGCTGCAGGTGAACACCGAAGGCTCCGCGGGAGACGAGACCGCGTACGCGCTGGTTCGCCTGGAGATCGAATCCGTGGTGGTCGCCGACTCGACCGGCGCCGAGTCGGTGGGCGTGGGCGCCTTGCTGGAGGCGTTGCCCGACCCGTTCTGCGGCCTGGAGTCCGGCTGGCTGCGCCACCTGGAGTCGGCGCACCGCGACGTCGTGGAACGCCTGTCGGCGCGCCTGCCGATGACGCTGCGCAGCGGCCGGGTCCGGCCCCTGGGCCTGGATCGCTACGGCGTCCAGCTGCGCGTCGAGGACGAGTCCGGTGACCACGATGTGCGGCTGCCGTTCGCCAAACCGGTCGACGACGTCACCGGCCTGAGCCAGGCCATCCGCGTGCTGATGGGCTGCCCGTTCCTCAACGGGCTACGCGCGCGCCGAATCTGAGCACACCGCCGCGGCGGTTACCGTGTCTGCGGTGACCTCAGGACTGGACCCCGCGGCCGAACTTCCCCGGCGCACCCTGCGCATCGAGGTCCTCGTCGTCCTTGCGGTCACCTTCGGCCTGAGCGCCTACACCGCGCTGCTCGATCTCATCGAAGCGGTCCTACTCGGCCTGTCCGGCCGCCATGTCGCGCTGAACCAGCGCCGGTCCCCCTTCGACCTGATCGACTTCGGCCTCAACATGGCCGCTGTCTTCCAGCTGCTCGCCTGGGGCGCGCTGGGCCTGTACCTGCTGTGGCGCAGCGGCTTCGGGCCGAGAAGCATCGGGCTCGGCCGGATCCGCTGGCATCCCGACGTGACCGGCGGCCTGGCCCTGGCCGCGCTCATCGGGCTGCCGGGGCTCGGGCTGTACGTCGCCGCACGGGCGATGGGCCTGAGCGCCGCCGTCGAGCCCGCCCAGCTCTACGACACGTGGTGGCGCATCCCCGTACTGCTGGCGCTCGCATTCGCCAACGGCTGGGCCGAAGAGATCATCGTGGTCGCCTTCCTGATCACCAGGTTGCGCCAGCTTCAGGTCAACCCCATGGCGGCGCTGGCGGTCTCCGCGGTCCTACGCGGGACGTATCACCTGTACCAGGGTTACAGCGCCGGGCTGGGCAATGTGGTGATGGGGCTCGTGTTCGGTTATGTCTGGATGCGCACCGGCAGGCTGTGGCCGCTGATCGTCGCGCACGGCTTGATCGACACGGTGGCGTTCGTCGGCTACTCACTGGCCGCCGGCCACTTGAGTTGGCTGGGCTGAATATGCGGCCGCGACCAGTACATTCGCAGTTGTGAACGACGACCGGCCGCCCGGACCGGAGCCACTGCCGCCGAGGCCGCGGCCACCCCGGCGGGAGCCGTCTCAGGTCATCCGCCGCGACCCCGGCCATCGGCCGCCGCCCGTCTGGCCCCCCGCTCCGCCGACACCGCCACCACCGGCACCCCGGCGGCCGACACCCCCACCGCCGCCGCCGGTCCGTCGTCCGGCACCACCGCCGCCACCACCCTTGCCCCCAACCAAGAGACAAACCGCGCCACCGCCGCAGCCCCCACCGGCCCGGCCACGCCGCCGCGGTCGGCTCCGGCGGGCCGCGGCACTTCTCCTGGCGCTGATACTGACCGTGCTGGCCGCCGGCGTCGGCGGTGCGGTCTGGTTCGACACCACGCTGCACCGGATTCCCGCACTGGCGGATTACCCGGACCGGCCGAGCGCCGGCAAGGGCGTCACCTGGCTGCTGGTGGGTTCCGACAGTCGCCAGAATCTGTCCCCGGAGCAACAGGCCGAGCTGGCGACGGGCGGCGATATCGGCAACGGGAGAACCGACACGATCCTGCTGGTCCACATCGGTGGGTGGGCGTCCGGCATACCCACCACCATGGTGTCGCTGCCTCGCGACTCCTATGTCGACATCCCCGGCCACGGCCAGGACAAGATCAACGCCGCATTCGCGATCGGCGGCGCACCGCTGTTGACCCAGACCGTGGAACAGGCCACCGGGCTGCACCTGGACCACTACGCCGAGGTGGGTTTCGACGGATTCGCCGAACTCGTCGACGCCGTCGGCGGGGTGACCATGTGTCCGACCGAGCCGATCAGCGACCCACTGGCCGGTATCGACCTCCCCGCGGGCTGCCAGGAGCTCGACGGCCGCAGTGCGCTCGGTTTCGTTCGTACCCGGGCCACGCCCCGGGCCGACCTGGACCGGATGCTGCACCAGCGCGCCTTCATGTCGGCCCTGCTGCATCGGGCGGCCAGCCCGGCGGTACTGCTCAATCCACTGCGCTGGTACCCCATGGCGCACGCCGTCGGCGGGGCACTCACCGTGGATCAGGGCGGCCATGTCTGGGATCTGGCCCGGCTGGGCTGGGCGCTGCACGGGGACACCGTGACCACGACGGTGCCCATCGGCGACTTCACCAGCAGCGACTCGGGCTCGGTGGTGATCTGGGACCGCGAGGCGGCCGGTCGGCTGTTCGCCGCACTCGCCGCCGACACCCCGGTCCCCGCGGACGTTCTCAACACGGTTGGGTGAACGCCCCAGACTTCGGCTCAGCAAACTTTCACGCTTGCCCAAAGTACCCCCTAACTGGAGTCACTCCAGTTAGGAAACGCTAACCTGAATAAGGGTCACCTTTGCTGACAAGCCCTCTGACCTGCACTATTGTCGTTCCCATGAACGACGCGACCCCACTCGACACGAAATTCAACACGCTCCTCCGGGAGCAGATCCGCAGCGAATTCACCGCGTCGCAGCAATACATCGCCGTTGCCGTGTACTGCGACGGATCCGACCTGCCTCAGCTCGCCGCGCACTTCTATGCCCAGTCCGTGGAAGAGCGCAACCACGCGATGATGCTGGTGCAGTACCTGCTCGACCGCGACCTAGACGTCGAGATCCCGGGCGTCGACGCGGTGCAGAACTCCTTCGACACCCCGGCCCAGGCGCTGCGGTTGGCCCTCGAGCAGGAGCGCACGGTCACCGAGCAGATCACCCGGCTGGCCAGCGTCGCCCGCGAAGAGGGCGACTACCTCGGCGAACAGTTCATGCAGTGGTTCCTGAAGGAGCAGATCGAGGAGGTCGCCACCATCTCGTCGCTGGTCCGCATCGCCGAACGCGCCGGCGCCAACCTGTTCCACCTGGAGGACTTCGTCGCCCGCGAACTCACCCGCGGCGGCACCGACCCGAGCGCCCCCAAGGCCGCCGGCGGAAGTCTCTGATCTAGTCCCGCCCCACCCCGGTCAACCCGTTCTGCAGCCAGTCCTTGGTGCGGCCGGGGTGGTTGGTGGCGACCCAGCCGACCCCGACGTCACGGCAGTACCGGACGTCCTCGTAATGGTCGACGGTCCAGCAGTACAGCGCGCGGCCCTGCGCGGCCGCGCGGTCCACCAGCTCGGGGTGGTCCCGCAGGGTGGCGATGGACGGCCCCACCGCGGTGGCACCCACCGTGGTGGCCGCACTGCCCCCCAGATAGCGCGAGGTCTCGCCCAACAGCACGGTGGGCAGCATCGGCGCCGCACGCCGGATCCGCCACACCGCCGCCGCCGAGAACGACATGACCACGGCGCGGGCCAGATCCGCCGACGGCGGCGCGGCGATCCCGTACCGGTGCAGCAGCGCCAGCACCTTGCTCTCGACAAGGGCGCCGTAGCGCACCGGGTGTTTGGTCTCGATGAAGATCTTCACCGGCCGCTTCCAGTCCAGCACCAGCGTGAGCAAGGCGTCCAGCGTCAGCAGCCCGGTATCGCCGGACGCGCCGCCGGCACGCCAGCCGGCATGCCAGGAGCCGTAGTCCAGCTCCCGCAACTGGGCCAGCGTCATCTCGCTGACCAGACCGGTTCCGTCGGAGGTGCGGTCGACCCGGCGGTCGTGCACGCACACCAGGTGCCCATCCCTGGTCAGCCGGACATCGCACTCGACGCCATCGGCACCTTCTTGCAAGGCCAGCTCATACGCGGCGATGGTGTGCTCCGGACGTTCGGCGGAGGCACCCCGGTGCGCGACGACGAAGGGGTCGCGTTCGGCCGGGGAGGCCGATATCGGTTCCGATCCGGCCGGCCCAGTGGCGCCGGCGTCGCCCGCGGTCATACGGCTATGCTGCCGGGTTTTGGTCTTCGGCCTCAACCGCTGGCGCGGATTCGGTCGATTCCTCTTCGGATTCCTCTTCGGATCGGCCGGCGCCGGGCACCGTCGCGACCATCACCCAGCGTTTGACCGGACGATCGACGGGCCGGCGCTCGAAGCCTTGGAAGACCTCCAACACGAGCACCACCGTCGCGAGCGCCAGCAGGTAGGCGATCGTGGTGGTGACCGTGTTGTTCGCGATGCCCTGGGCGTCGCTGGCGAAACTGGTGGCGATCGAGAACACCGACACCACCGTGCTGAGCACCCACGCAATCCACCATGCGGTGATCCGCAGGCCGGTACGGCCCTCGGCGCGGGAGAGTTCGATGAGGTAGACGGGCGCCCAGAACAGATTGACCAGCGGGATCAGACATCCCGCCCACAGCTGCCACTTCGACCGCGGATCTTCGCGGCCGTGGTGCGCGAACACCGCGGCCCGACGGGCGATGAGCCAATTGGTCAGCACCACCGCCGTCACGACCACCGCGAATGCCGCCAGCACGCTGGCCACCACCCCGCCCCAGGTCACCACCGCCGCGAGTAGGGGGTTCAGCAGCACCGTGCGGTTGATCAGCAGCAGGGCGTATCGCACGATGTGCATCAGCACAGCGAAGCCCAGGAGAGCCATGGTGGTGATCAGGGTGGCGCGGACCATCGTCGCCGACGGCCCGCTGCGGGCCCCGGCACCGGTCGTGGTGTCGACGGTGTGCTCGCCGGCCGGGTCGTAAAGGCTCCAGCGCGGAATGCCCGCGTAACGCGGAGTGGGTCCCAGCGGCCGACGGGGCTGCCGGGGTGGCGGCGCCGCACCGGGGCGCACCGCGATCCATTTGAAACCCTGTGGGAGCGGACCGGGCTGCGGCCGGTTGGGGGCAGCTGCCGGGGCGCCCCACCGCCGATCCGGAGGGCCCTGCTGCGGCGGCGCCGCCGGCGGCAGCGCACCGGGCGCCAGCAGGGTGCCTCGGCATCGCGGGCACCAGACCCGCTGGCGGTCACGGACGTTCCACCGCGTCCCGCACTGAGCGCAGACCTGAATCACGCCGACCAGCCTACGGCGTGCTCAGACCGTGCCGACGGAACCGCCGTCCGGCCCCTCCGGCGCCGTCACCGGCCGGCCGGCCTGCGCCCACGCCAGCATCCCGCCGGTCACGTTGATGGGTTCGAATCCGTTGCGGGCCAGATACTGGGCAACGCGCAGCGAGCGGCCGCCGGCATGGCACATCACGTAGAGCGTCGCGTCCCGGTCGATCTCGTCGATCCGGGCCGGGACATCGCCCATCGGGATGTGCTGCGCGCCGGCGACATGTCCGCGCTGCCACTCGTCGTCCTCGCGGACATCAAGCAGGACCACAGAATCGTCGAACGTCAGCGGAACGTCGTTCACTTCGGCATGCGCCACGTCGATGTCAGACATGGGCAGACATTCTCGCCGGTCCGTCGGTGCGCGCCTGGCAGTGGGTCATACGGTCCATGCTGGCATGGGCTGCCCGAGCCAGCAATGAACGGGCTATCCACAGTTTCCACAGGTTCATCCACAGGCACTGGGTGCCATAGAACCCCCGAATGCGTGCGACTCCGCCGATCGGCTGTGGATAACCTGAGCCCGAAAGACGCCACGATCAACAAGGGCAGGCGTGGGCTGAGCGAAAAAGATCGCTGAGCTAACTTTCACATCCGGTCAATTCGGCCGGGTTCGGATCAGCGTGATCATTGCCCCCGGGGCACAATCTCAAACACGGGTGCCGATTTCGCCCGTGGCCGATCAAGGCTTATGATCACCGTCACCACAGCCGTGTGACAGATCTCACTGGGGGATATTTCGATCGTGCAGGTCAGGAGCTTGTGATGGCAGCGCACCCACTGGGCCACGGAGCAGCCGTGCCCCCGTCCGACTGGCAGGGCCCGGCGCGGATGTACGGCAACCAGGCCATGGCCTGTCTGCGCGCCGGCGTGATCGCGCTGGTCCTTCTCGCAGTCCTCGCACTCATCGTATTGACCTGACTGCGGCCGCTCTTATTCCCCGTGTGCGCTGACGGCACACGTCCTTGCGGTGCCAGCCGTCATGAGGCAAGGATGGAGCCGAGCTTGTTGTCGAGATACGCCTGCCATATCCGACGCCGAACTCCACCGCCGATCCAGACGGATCACATGACTAGGAAGGAAGCCAGTGGCTGAATACACCCTCCCAGAGCTTGACTACGACTACAGCGCCCTGGAACCCCACATTTCCGGACAGATCAACGAGATCCACCACAGCAAGCACCACGCGACCTACGTCAAGGGTCTGAACGACGCGCTGTCCAAGCTCGAGGAAGCCCGCGCCAAGGACGATCAGTCGGCCATCTTCCTGAACGAGAAGAACCTCGCGTTCCACCTCGGCGGTCACGTCAACCACAGCATCTGGTGGAAGAACCTCTCCCCCAACGGTGGCGACAAGCCCACCGGCGAGCTCGCGCAGGCGATCGACGACCAGTTCGGTTCGTTCGACAAGTTCCGTGCGCAGTTCACGGCGGCGGCCAACGGCCTGCAGGGCTCGGGCTGGGCCGTGCTCGGCTACGACAGCCTGGGCGACCGCCTGCTGACCTTCCAGCTGTACGACCAGCAGGCCAACGTGCCGCTGGGCATCATCCCGCTGCTCCAGGTCGACATGTGGGAGCACGCGTACTACCTGCAGTACAAGAACGTGAAGGCCGACTACGTGACCGCGTTCTGGAACGTCGTCAACTGGGCCGACGTGCAGGACCGGTTCGCCAAGGCGACCACCAAGACCGGCGGCCTCATCTTCGGCTGAGCTGCCCCGCACCCCCAACGGGACCCCGCACGCGGCAAGCGTGCGGGGTCCCTTGCGTTGCGTACCGGTTCGGCTCTGGCACTCGTGTCCTCTTGCGTGCTAGCCACCTCCTGCCTCATTCTGTGCGGATCGACCCACAGCAGTGTCGCCAGCGTTCCAGCACTGTCGGGAGGCCAGATGGATACCGGACCCCAACAAGCGGTGGAGATTGCCCCGTTCCACACCGGTGGTTCCCTCAAAGGATTCGTGGTGTCCGGCCGTTGGCCCGACTCGACCAAAGAGTGGGCGCAGCTGCTGATGGTCGCTGTCCGGGTTGCATCGTTGCCCGGATTACTCTCCACCACAACGATTTTCGGTGTTCGCGAGGAGCTCCCGGACGAGCCCGCACCGGGCACGGTCGGCCTGGTGCTCGCCGAGGGTCCGGTGGTCGGTGAATCTGCCGTTCCCCCCGGCTTTTTCGCCGCCCGTCAGCCGCCGGCGCTGTTGATGCTGCACCCGCCGTCGGAGACCACTCCGTCACTGCCCGAATGCACCGGTGCGGCTTCGGGTTGCGTGCTGCTGCCGGGTCTGCCACACCTCGGCCTGGAGCACCGGGCCGCCTGGGTGGAAGCGGAGTCCGACGGGACCATCACGTCGATGATCAGCCGCGTGGGAGTGGACCCGATCAGCCATCCGGATACTGCGATCCTGGCGATGCTGCTTGCCGCATAAGGCTTTTCGCACACCGTCGTAAGAAAGTGCGGGTGCCCGAACTCGCCGGCCGAGCTGGCGCGGTCACCCGCGGGCGGTTATCGTCGGTGGCATCAGCGAAGGGGAGTAGCCCCCAATCGTCGTGTCGACATACTGGCGAAAGCCCGGCCGGCGAACCGCACCTGAGCTTGCAGGGGTGGTGGGCGAGACCTTCGACCGAATGTCCGGTGGCAGCTGCACGCAGCCCGCCGGCGCCGTGTCGAAAGGTCGTCGTCGTGCTCAGTGCCGCACTCGTCAGTCTCGGGGTGGTGTTCGTCGCCGAACTCGGTGACAAGTCCCAGTTGATCACCATGACCTACGCGTTGCGGCACCGCTGGTGGGTGGTGCTCTCCGGCGTCGGTATCGCCGCCTTCCTGGTGCACGGCCTCTCTGTCACCATCGGTCACTTCCTGGGCCTGACCCTGCCGCAACGGCCCATCGCCTTCGCGGCAGCCATCGCCTTCCTCCTCTTCGCCGCGTGGACCTGGCGCGACAGCCGCGCCAAAGACGACGACACCCAAGAAGTCCGGGTCGCCGAGCCGCGGTTCATCGTGTTCGCCGTCGTCTCCTCCTTCGTGCTCGCCGAACTCGGCGACAAGACGATGCTGGCGACGGTGGCGCTGGCCAGCGACCACAACTGGGCCGGCGTGTGGATCGGCGCCACCATCGGGATGGTGGCCGCCGACGGTGTCGCCATCGCGGCGGGCGCACTGCTGCACCGGCGGCTGCCAGCGGGCTTCCTGCACGGCATGGCCGCGGTGATCTTCGCCCTGTTCGGCTTCTGGCTGTTGTTCGACAACGCGCTCGGCCTGCGCTGGCTGGCGATCGCGGTCACCGGCACCGTGGCGGTCACGGCCATCGGTACCGCGGCGGTGCGCTACCGGCGCAAACGCGTGGTTTCCGCTACCGAAAACGGCTCCGCGCCACTGGATTCGTCGTCCGAACGCCGCTGAACGACTGCTGGCTACTGCCCCTCGCCCGGATCGCATCCGAGATCGGCCGTGGCGCCCGCATATTCACGTGGCCATAAGCCGACCTACGCAGGAGGCTAACCATATTTCGCCAGCGTGCACAGCAAATTCGAGTTCCCGCTTTGCTACGGGTAGCACTCCCGGCTGGGCGGACACCATGGGCAAGCTGTGACAATCCGTCCCAGTGTGCCGATACGGGCAAAACAACGCATACGTCATTTTTTCGTTCGCCGGACCGGCGGTCCTGGGTTTTCAAAACTCCCTGAGATGCTGCTGGGGAGCCCCGCGGAGTATGCTGCGTCAGTGGGTTGAGACTTTTCAGTCGTTTGCACTTGGTTGTGGCGATAACTCTCGCTACGATGATCAGCAAATACGAGACTAACGTGCACCGCTCGTGAGTTATGTGGAGGAAAGTAGATGAGCAAGACGTTCGCCGCCCGGCTAAACCGGTTGTTCGAGACGGTTTACCCGCCGGGACGCGGCCCGCACACATCTGCTGAGGTCATCGGCGCGTTGAAGGCTGAAGGCGTCACGATGTCGGCTCCTTACCTGTCGCAGCTTCGTTCGGGCAACCGCACGAATCCCTCGGTCACGACGATGGCCGCGCTGGCCAACTTCTTCCGGATCAAGCCGGCGTACTTCACCGATGACGAGTACTACGAGAAGCTCGACAAAGAGCTGAGCTGGCTGGCCAACATGCGCGACGAAGGTGTGCGCCGCATCGCCGCCCGCACCGTCGGGCTCTCCCCCGAGTCGCAGCAGGATCTCGCCCTCAAGGCCGACGAGCTGCGCCGCAAGGAGAACCTCGACAGCTGACCCGGCTTCGGCCCGGTCCCCGAGAACGTCACCACACACGGTGTCATCGCGCGTCTAACGCGCGGTGGCACCGTGTGTGCGTTCGAGATCGCAGTACTGCTCGGCGATCGCCAGAATCCACTCCCGATCCGAGAACGTCGGCGGCTGACGCAGCCAGTTGAGCCCGGGAAACTCCCGGTTGGCGGCGTCACGGTCGGCACCGCGCCCGTCGTAGATCCACTGCGCGATACCCCTGGCCTGTTCGGCGGCCGGCACCGGCGGACCCTCCAGCTCGGCGATATCCACGAATTCGTCGGGATCGTCGTCGTGGTCGTCAGCCAGCTGCCGGGCCGCCGATCCGTGGGCCTGGACACGGCGGCGGACGGTCTCGGCCGCGGTGGCTTCCAGATACAGCGAGTCGGAGATCAGGGACATCTGCTCAGCCACCCGGAACAGCAGCGGCCCCCGCGGGCGCACACCGATACCCACATCCGGGTGCCGGGCACTGAGTTCGGCCAGCAGTGGCGAAACCGTGCGCAGTTCACGCCGGGCGCCGAACCAGTCCTCGATACTCGGCAGCAGGGATCCGCCCGCGACCACCAGCATGGCGCACCCGAGCAGCGTCGCCGCAGATCCGACCCCGAGCAGGTCGGTGTTCCCGACGGCCCGGAGCAGGAAGAAGGCACTGGCCAGGACGATCAGCACGATTCCGATGCTGAATACGAACAGGGCGCGCCCGCGCCGGGTGCGGTTGGAGTGCCGTACACCCGCCCACGCCACCAGGGTCAGCGCCAACAACACGTAGAGCATCGGCAGCAGCCACGCCGACCAGCCGCCCGCCGAGCCCAGGTTGCGGCGCAGGTACTCCTGCGGCGCCATCTCCGGCTCCTGCCCCGAGACGAAGAACCCGACCATCGTGCCCACCGCGATGGCGAGCGCCACCAGGTACTGCGCGATGGCGATCCGCCGGATCGTCACCGGCTTACGGTCCGAGGCCACCGTGGTGATCATGACGCAGCTGCCCGCCGCACAGGAGATCAGCGCCACCTGACTGAGCGCGACGGCGATGTTGGGCCAGTGCAACGCCGTGTCGATCAGCAGGGTCAGCGGCTGCCAGTTCAAGGCCGCGACAGTGCCCAGACTGCCCAGCGCCAGGATCATGGCGCTGCTGACCAGGGATTGCTTGTTGACCAGAGCCCATCCGATACGCAAGCCGGTCGCCAGTCCGAGGAGACCGGCGATCACCCAGACGATCAACCAAATGCCTCTCCGAGCCGCACCTGCACAATCGACGATCGATCGGACGGCAGCCGGCCGAGACGGTAGATCAGCAGTGCGGCGAAATCCTCCGCCTCCTGCTCGGCGTCCTCGCCGGCAGGTCCCATGCAGCCGGTCCGCTGGTTCAGCATGTAGCCGATGAGGTCAGATCCGGCCAGTTCCATGGTTCCGCGGGCCGCCTCCACCACGGAGATGCCGTCATGTCCCAGCACGAGGTGGCCGAGCTCGTGGGCCAGGGTGCGATCCCATGCAGGCAACCCTTTTTGGATCAGAAACACGTCGTGGTCAGCGTACTGACGCCATTGCCCGCAGACACCGGCCGGCAGATCCGCCATCTTCAGTTCGATCGGGCGGCCGCGGTCGGCACTGACTGCCTCGACCAACCGTGGCAGGGACACCTCTCCCTTCCGCGGGGCAAGATCCAGTACGGCACTGACGGCTCTGGTCACACTGCGACTAGCAGGCATTTCGACCTCCTTCCGGTACTTTCCACTATGGCGGTGCAGCGCCGCGTAGGCGAGCACTTCCGGTCAACTCGTGAACCGCGCCGACCGGGTCGATCGCAAGGTGAGCGCCGACCGGGCCTGGCGGTACCCAATGATCCCACCCGCTCCCGTCAGCAACATGATCCCCGTGAACCCGGGAACGGCAACCGCAACCACCTGCGAGGTGCCGGCCGTGCGCAGGTACTCGCCGTATCCCACCCGGTAGGACGCCGGCACCACAGGATTGTCGACGGCCTGAACCGGTGACCGCGGCGGTTCTGCGGGAGAGCGGGGCGCACTCGGGGCGCGCGGCGCGGCAGGGGGCGGGGCCCCGGATCCCCCGGCCGCCGCTCCGCCGCCGCCACCGCCCGCCGCCGGTGGCACGACGATCTGTGGCACCGACACCGGTGGCAGCGGTAAGCCGGCGGCTGCCGAGGCCAGCCCAGGCAAGACATCGACCACATCGGGAAGGGCGGGCACCACCGGAACCTCGCCGTTCGGGGCCCACTGGGGAGCCGGGGTGGGCAGTTGCATCACCGGGGGCCGGGACGGACGTCCGGACGGCGGTTTGGGGGCACCGCTGCCGACACCGCCGTTCCCGTTACCCGGGGACACCACGACCGGTTTGGGCCACCACCAGGGCAGGCAGTGGTGGCCGTTCTCATCGCACTCGTCCGGATCGTCCGGATCCTCCGGATCGTCCGGGTCTTCGGGATCCAGCCCGGGGTCCGGCGGATCCGCGACCGTCGACGGCAAGGTGGAGCCCAGGGGCGGTTGGGCGGTGACCGGCGGCAGCGCCGGAGGCGCCGCACCCACCCCGGTGTTTCGTTCGCCGGCGGCTCCCGAAGACGCGCCGCCCGAGCCGCGATCGACGGTCGCGGATTGTTTGCTGGAAGTGTCGCCCTTGGTGCTTTCCCCAGCATCCGACGGCGCCGCGTCGCGGCCGTTGCCGATGACCACGCGGGGTGGCTGCGGGTGCCGCCCGCGCCGGTCGGGACGACCGCTCCCCGCGCCGTCGACAGCGGCCGGCCCCTCCGCGTCCGAGGGTGCGTCGCCGAGGGTGCCGCCGGTCGTCCCCGCACCGCCTGCACCATCGGTTTCGTCCGGGTTGGCAAACGCCAGTGCACCGCCGGCACCACCGACGAACAGGCCGGAAACCATCAGACAGGCTGCCGCCGCGACTCGCACCCGCGACACCACGTCGTCACCACCCCTCACGGCACCGCACTGTGTGGCGGCAGGAATTTACCCGATTGTCGCACACCGAGGTCAAATTGTTTGCTGAGAGACAAAATGTGCTACCACGAGAGGACACCGGCGGCCGATGCATGTTACGGGCGATAGTGTTGGCCACAACTGCCGTCCTGCGACCGCGGTAGTCGATGAGATATTGGGAGGCAACGCCGATGGGCCTGTTCACGCGACGCAAGAGCCGGGCGATCCGCCGGGCCGAGGCCCGCGCCATCAAGCGCTCCATCAAGACAAAGGCCAAGCTGGAGGCCAAACTCGCGGCCAAGAACGACGCCCGCCGCGTCAAAGCCGACCGCAAGGAGCAGTCCCGGGCGCTCAAGTCCCAGATCAAGGCCCAACGGGACAGCGATCGCACGGCACTCAAAGTTGCTGAAACGCAGCTCAAGGCCGCCCGAGAGGGCAAGCTGCTCTCGCCCAGCAGGATTCGCCGGACCTTGACGGTGTCCCGCCTGCTCGCGCCGATTCTCGTGCCGCTGGCCTACCGCGTCGCGGTGACCGCACGGGGCTTGATCGACCAGCGCCGCGCCGATCGTCTCGGCGTTCCGCTGAGCCAGCTCGGCCAGTTCTCCGGACACGGCGCGGCCCTGTCGGCGCGGATCGCCGGTGCCGAGCAGACACTGCGGCAGGTGGCCGCCAAGAAGCCCAAGGACGCCGAGACCAAACAGTTCGTCACGGCGATCACCGACCGGCTGACCGACCTGTCCGCCGCGGTCACCGCGGCCGAGAACATGCCGTCGGAGCGCCGCCGCGCGGCACACGCCGCCATCATCGCCCAACTCGACGGTGTCGACGCCGACCTCCTGGCGCGCCTCGGACTCGGCTGAGACACCCATGACCGCCGCATCGCCCCGTCGCCCCGCGCTTCTGCGCGGTGGTGCCGTCGGGGCGCTGACGGCGGCATTGGCCCTGGCCGCGCACGGAACCGCGTCCGGCATGTTCCCCGCGGGCGCGGCGACGGCCCAGCTCCTGGTCCTGGCCGGTGCGGTGGGAGCGGTGGCGTCGACCACCCGCAGGGGCTTCTGGCCCCTGCTGACGGCGCTGGCGGCCGGTCAGGCGCTCGGCCATCACCTACTCGGCGTCGGGGATCATCCGCATGTCTCGGCGCACCCCCTGACGATGCTGGCCGCGCACCTCGCCGCGGTGTTGGCGGGGGCACTTCTGATCGGGGCGGGTGAACGGCTGTGCGCCGCACTGTCGCGCACCGTCGCGGCCATCGCAGGCCCGGTATCGCTACCTGTGGCACCTGCCACCGTGACCTATCGCGCCGAGGGCCAACCGCTGCACTCGGTTTCGTTGTTGCGCTCGTCGATATCGCATCGGGGTCCGCCGGTCCCGGCTTGACCGCCGACCCCCGACCCTCACCCCAGAAAGCCGACAACAGAATGCGATTCACCCACCGGGCGCCCGCGCGCGCCCTCCTCACGCTGGCCGCGGCCGGCGCCGCGCTCATCACCGCCGCACCGGCATCGGCGCACGTCCACGTCGACGCCGACGACGCCCATCCGGGCGGCTCCGCCGTACTCACCTTCCGGGTGCCCGGCGAGTCCGAAAAAGGAGCCCTGACAACACAATTCAGTGTGACCCTGCCGAACGTCGCCTCGGCCCGCACCGAATTGATGCCCGGCTGGACCGCACGCCTGGACCGCGACACCGCGGCAGGCACGGTCCGTTCGGTCACCTGGACGGCCGCACCCGCGGTCGGCATCGCACCCGACCAGTTCGGATTGTTCAAGGTCTCGGTGACCCTGCCCAAACAGGACACCGTCAGCTTCCCCGCCACCCAGACCTATTCCGACGGGACCGTCGTGCACTGGGATCAGGCCCCGCTGCCCGGCGGCGGCGAACCCGAGTACCCCGCGCCGGAGTTGTCCCTGACGGGCGAGCCCGAGCCCGCCCATGCACCGGCGGCCCCCGCGGTGGCGGCGTCGCCCGCGGTGGACGCGCAACCGGTCAGCCGAGCCGACAACGGCGCACGCTGGCTGGCCGGCGGCGCCCTGGCCTTGGCCGCGGTCGCCGTGGCCGCCGCGCTCATCGGGCGACGACGGGCATGAGACTGCGCATGCTCGCCGCGCTCGGCGCTGTCCTCGCGATGGTCGCGCTGGCCGGAGCCGGCGTGGCCTCGGCGCACGCGGTGCGGGTATCCAGCGACCCGGCCCCGGATGCCGTGCTCACCCAAGGGCCGGCCCGGATCACCGCCACGTTCAACGAGCAGCTCCAGACGGCGTTCGCCTCGATGACGCTGGTCGGGCCGGACGGCAATCTCTGGTCGACGGGCGAAGCCAAGGTGCAGGGCCCGGCGGTCCAGGTCGATCTGCGACCGCTCGGCCCGGCCGGCACCTATACCGCCAACTACCGGGTGACATCCGCCGACGGGCACGTCGTGAACGGTTCGTGGTCGTTCCGGCTCTCCGTGGCGGGTGCCGGCACCCCGGGCCCACCCGTCGCCGCACCGGCAGCCGCGGACGGGGAGATCCCCGTCTGGCCCTTCGCCGTCCTCGCCGTGGCGATCGTGGGCGCGGGCGTGTGGTGGAGCCGGCGCCGGCAGACGTGAGGCGAATGCTCGGGGGCACGGCGGCGCTGGTGGTCGGGCTCCTGCTGGCCTGGGCGTTGACCTACCCGCAGGTGGCGTTCGGCGCCACCGTGACCCGGGCCGCGGCCGACGTGGCCGCGGTGGTGGTGCTGGGCTTGGCGTTGGTGCCGATGCTGGACGTCCCGCGCTACCGCGACGAACTGGCCACGCGCAGCGCCGCGGCGATGACGGTCGCCGCGGCGCTGTGGCTGGTCGCGGAGGTGGCTCGGCTGTTCACCGCCGCTGCCGCCACTGCGGCCGTGCCGCTGAGCACCCTCGGGGTCCGGACCACCGTCGAATACGCGATATCGACGGTGGCCGGCCGGGCCGACCTGATCAGCGTGCTGGCCGCGGCGCTGGTGGGCGCCCTGACCATCTGGTGGCGGACGCCCGCCGCCGGGGTCGCGGTCGCCGGAATCGCGGCGATCGGCACCACCGCGCGCACGCTGGCCGGCCATCTCTCCGGGAACGCGTTCGGCGGGATCGCGGTCACCCTGCACGCCCTTGCCGCGGCCGTCTGGTGCGGCCTGCTGGCGGCACTGGTGCTCACCGTCGGGCATCGCGGCCAGTGGGCGCGCGTGCTGCCACGGTTCTCGGCGCTGTCCCTGTGGTGTGTGGTGGTGCTGCTGGTGGGCGGGATCGGCAGTGCCGTGGTGACGCTCGACGCGCCCACCCAGTTGTGGAGCACCGGCTACGGGCGGCTGGTCCTGGCCAAGGTGCTGTTCACCGCCGCCCTCCTGGGGCTGGCCTGGCACAACCGGACCGATTGGCTGCCGTCGGCTCGGGGACATCGGGTGACGGCAGCCACCTCCAGCCGGCGGTCCTACACCGAGTTGGCTCTCATGACCGTGGCCCTGACGCTTGCTGCCGCGCTGGCGGTCACCGGCTAGCGATTATCCGACTGGCATGATGGAACCACTGTCTGTGCCACAGCGAAGGAGCGCCCCACATGGCCGACGAGCCGGACCGGCCCGACGAGACACCGAGTGAGCAGCCACCGGTTCCGCCTGCGAAGAAGGCACCGGTCAAGAAAGCCCCGGCGAAGAAGGCTCCGGTGAAGAAGGCCACCCCGGCCAAGAAGGCAGCTCCGGTCAAGAAGGTCGCGCCCGCCAAGAAGGCCGCCCCGGCCAAGAAAGTGCCACCACCGCCCGCGGCCCCGAAGCCCGTCCCGGCCGAACCGCTGTCACCGGCCAAAGAAGTTGCCGCCCAGGCGAAGTCGACTGTGGCCACGGCTCCCGCGCAACTCGTCGCGGTACCGTCGCCCGGTCCGGGGCAATCCCGGTGGCCGTTGGCCGCGGCCCTGGCGGCCGCCGTGCTCGCGGTGCTCGTGGTGTACCTGGCCCGCCGCGGGTCCGACGAACAGGACTGAGCCGCCTCGCTAGCATCGACGGCGTGAGTATCGAACCCCGCGCCACCGCCGACCTGGTCGATGAGATCTATCCCGACGTCCGCAGCTGCGATCTGCAGCTACAGAACTACGGCGCGCGCACCAGCTTCGCCGGCCGGATCACCACCGTGCGGTGTTTCGAGGACAACGCGCTGCTGAAGTCGATTCTGTCGACACCCGGTGAAGGCGGAGTACTCGTCGTCGACGGCGACGGTTCCCTGCACACCGCGCTGGTCGGCGACATCATCGCCGGCCTGGCGCGCGACAACGGGTGGGCCGGTGTCATCGTGCACGGGGCGGTGCGCGACGCCGCGACGCTGCGCACCATCGATGTCGGCATCAAGGCGCTGGGCACCAACCCGCGCAAGGGCACCAAAACCGGTGCCGGGGAGCGTGATGTCGCGGTCACCTTCGGTGGCGTCACGTTCGTCCCCGGCGAGATCGCCTACAGCGACGAGGACGGGATCGTCGTCGTCGCTCCCTAGGACGGCCAAACGCGAATACCCCCGGAATCCGTGGATTCCGGGGGTATTCGCGTCGTGTCGCGGTTAAACCGTCACGGCCGCACGGTGCTTGGTGAAGTGCAGCGACTCCTCGTCGACCTTGCCGTACCGGATGGTCCGCAGGTCGAAGAAGTAGTTCTGCTTGAGCCGCCACGGCGCCTCCGAACCCGACTTGGGCAGGCTGTCCATGGCCCGCCGGAAGTAGCCCGGGGTGAAGTCCATGAACGGCTCCTCATCGACGGCTGCACCGGGATGCTGCGGTTCGACGCGGTCGAATCCGTTGTCGTCCATGAAGTTCAGTACACGGCAGATGAATTCCGACACCAGGTCGGCCTTCAGCGTCCAGGACGCGTTGGTGTACCCGAAGGTGATCGCCATGTTCGGCACACCGGAGAGCATCAGGCCCTTGTAGGTCATCGACTTGGTCAGGTCGATGGGCTGGCCGTTGCGCAGCGCCTTCGCGCCGCCGAACAGCTGCATGTTCAAACCTGTTGCGGTGATGATGATGTCGGCCGCCAGCTCTTCACCGGAGGTCAGCTTGATACCGGTCTCGGTGAACCGGTCGATGGTGTCGGTGACCACGCCGGCCTTGCCGGACCGGATGGCCTTGAACAGATCGCCGTTGGGCGCCAAGCAGACTCGCTCATCCCAGGGGTTGTAGCGCGGGCTGAAATGCTTCTCGTAGTCGAAGTCCGCGGGCAGTCGGCGGGTCGCCATCTCACGCAGCGCCTTCTTGAACACGGCCGGGAACTTACGGGCCAGCTGGTACTGCGCGGTGGCGTAGGCGATGGCCTTCCACCGGTTGACCCAGTGCGCTGCGTTCTTCGGCAGATACTTGTTGGCCTGCTTGGCCACCGGATCCTCCAGCGGCAGGGAGCCGATGTAGGTGGGCGAGCGCTGCAGCATCGTCACATGGCCCGCGCCACCGTTGACCAGCGACGGAATCAGGGTGACGGCGGTGGCGCCGGAGCCGATCACGACGATCTTCTTGCCGGCATAGTCCAGATCCTCCGGCCAATGCTGCGGATGGATGATCTGGCCCTTGAAGTCCTCCGCACCGGTGAAGGTCGGGGTGTAGCCCTCGTCGTAGTTGTAGTAGCCGCTGCAGACCGACAGGAACGACGCGGTGATCTGCTTCTCTTCGCCGTCGGTCTCGACGGTGACGGTCCACCTGTTGTCGGCATCGGACCAGTCGGCGGCAATCACCTTCTGACCGGTGCGGATGTGCTTGTCGATACCGTTTTCCTGGGCGGCCTCGTTGATGTAGTTCCAGATCGCGGGACCGTCGGCAATCGAGCGGGCCGAGGTCCACGGCTTGAACCGGAAGCCGAGGGTGAACATGTCCGAGTCGGAGCGGATGCCCGGGTACTTGAACAGGTCCCAGGTCCCGCCGATGTTCTCGCGGCGTTCCAGGATGACGTAGCTCTTGGACGGGCAGCGCTCCTGCAGGTGCCATGCGGTGCTGACACCGGAGATGCCGGCACCGACGATCACGACATCGAAGTGTTCGTTCATGGGACCGACGGTATCAACACAGTGTCGAGTCGGTCAACGGTGTGTTGAAATTTTCGACATGGCGTAAAGTGCCTGGTGATGACGCAGCCCGATGTGAGGCAGAGCCCGGTGAAGACCGCCCGCGGCCGCCGCGCGACCCGCCCCTCCGGCGACGATCGCGAAGCGGCCATCCTGGCGACCGCGCAACGCCTGCTCGAGGAGCGCGCCTTCGCCGACATCTCCGTCGACGACCTCGCCAAGGGGGCCGGCATCTCCCGGCCGACGTTCTACTTCTACTTCGCCTCGAAGGAAGCCGTCCTGCTGACGCTGCTGGATCCGCTGATCAAACTCGCCGACACCGGGTTCGACAGCGCACTGGAGGACATGCCCTCCGATCCGAAGAGCGCGATCCGCCGGGGCATCGAGATCTTCTTCAGCTCGTTCGGTTCGCACCCCGCCACCGCGCGGGCCGGCGTCGAGGCGGTGACGGTCAGCCCGGAGTTCCGGGCGGTGTGGCAGGGCTTGATGCAGAAGTGGATCGCCATGACCGCGGCGCTCATCAAAGTCGAACGTGAGCGTGGCGCCGCCGCCGAGACCATCCCCGCCTCGGACCTGGCGACCTCGCTGAACCTGATGAACGAGCGGATGATGATGGCCACCTTGGCGGGTGATCAGCCGGCAGTGGAGCATGCCCGCGTCGTCGACACGCTCACCCATATCTGGTTGACCAGCATCTACGGCAGCACACCCTGATCTGTCGGCACCTGATGCGAACATATGTTCGTGTCTCGGCCCGTGCCTGCAGCGCACATCCTGCACGCTGATCTCGACTCGTTCTACGCCTCGGTAGAGCAGCGGGATGACCCGGCGCTGCGCGGCCGCCCGGTGATCGTGGGCGGCGGGGTGGTGCTGGCGGCCAGCTACGAGGCGAAGGCCTACGGCGTCCGCACCGCCATGGGCGGCCATCAAGCCCGGCGGCTGTGCCCACACGCCATCGTGGTCCCGCCCCGCATGTCGGCCTACTCGCAGGCCAGCCGCGTCGTCTTCGAGGTCTTCCATGACACCACCCCGCTGGTCGAGCCGCTGTCGGTGGACGAGGCCTTCCTCGACGTCTCCGGCCTGGCCCGGGTGTCGGGCACCCCGGTGCAGATCGGGGCAGCATTGCGCGAACACGTCCGCGACCGGGCCGGGCTGCCCATCACGGTGGGCATCGCCCGCACCAAATTCCTCGCCAAGGTCGCCAGCCAGCAGGCGAAACCGGATGGGCTCCTCCTGGTGCCACCCGATCGCGAGCTGGCGTTCCTGCACCCGCTGCCGGTGCGCAGCCTGTGGGGAGTGGGCGCCAAGACCGCCGAGAAGCTGCACGCGCACGGCATCCGCACCGTCGCCGATGTCGCCGAACTGAGCGAGAGCTCGCTGGGCGCGATGGTCGGCGGCGCCATGGGACACCAACTGTTCTGCCTGTCCCGCAATATCGATCGCCGGCGAGTGGTCACCGGCGTGCGCCGGCGCTCGGTGGGTGCCCAGCGGGCACTGGGGCGAGCCGGAAACACCATGTCCGACAAAGAGATCGATGTGGTGGTGGTCAACCTCGTCGACCGGATCACCAGGCGGATGCGGGCGTCCGGGCGCACCGGACGCACAGTGGTGCTCCGGCTGCGGTTCGACGATTTCGGCCGGGCCACCCGGTCGCACACTCTCGCCCGGGCCACCGCGTCCACCGAGGCGGTGCTGGCCGCCGCCCGTGAGCTGATGGCCGGTGCGGCACCGATCATCGGCGAACGCGGCCTGACCCTGGTCGGCTTCGCGGTGTCCAATATCGACCGGGACGGAGCCACTCAACTGGAGCTGCCGTTCGGCGGCGCCGCCGATCCCGTGGCCGTCGACACCGCCGTGGACCGGGTCCGGCAGCGATTCGGGAACGCGATGCTGACCCGAGGAGTGCTGCTCGGACGCGACCCGGGATTGGAGATGCCCATGCTGGCGGACTAGCCGAATTGCGCGGCGGCAAAGCCGCTGAACAGCACCAGGAACCCGCCGATCTCACCGGCCATCAGTGCCACCATTCCGGCGTGCAACCCCGGTGCGGGCCGCTCGAACTGATTGGTGGTGTCGCGCCGCAGACCGTGCTGGACATAAGCCCCGATGGCCACCACGAAGAAGAACACCACCACCATTGCGGCCGTGAGGTTCAACCACGTCGGCCAGGCGCTGAGCTCGACGAACACGGCGATGAGCAAGGTGGCGAAGGAGTACAACAGCGCCGCGCGGTGCGCGATGTCGACGTAGGGGTGGGCCAGATGGTCCGGGCTGGTCGCCATCTGCCGGTACTTCCAGGCGCCGAGGACGAGCGCCGCCAGGAAGATCAGCCCGGTCGCCAGCAGGGTGACGACGGTGTCGATGCCGAGATGCGTGCTCATCGCGCCGAGTCTAGGAAGCCGTCCACGCCAGGAGTCGCTCGGCCGTCCAGGTGTTGACGATGCGGTCCTGCGGGACCCCGGCGTCCAGCGCCCGCTGCGCCCCGTAACCGAGGAAGTCCAGCTGACCGGGCGCGTGCGCGTCGGTGTCGATACTGAACACGCACCCGATCTCGATCGCCAGGCTCAGCAGCCGGTCCGGCGGATCGCAGCGTTCCGGGCGCGAATTGATCTCGACGGCAACGCCGTTGTCGCGACAGGCGGTGAACACCCGCTCCGCGTCGAACTTCGACTCGGGCCGGGTGCCGCGGCTGCCCTCCACCAGCCGGCCCGTGCAGTGGCCGAGCACATCGGCGTGACCGCCCTCGACGGCGCGGACCATCCGCCTGGTCATGGCATCGGCATCCATGGCGAGTTTGGAGTGCACACTGGCCACGACGACGTCCAAGCGCTCCAGCAGGGCGGGTTCCTGGTCGAGACTTCCGTCGTCGAGGATATCCACCTCGATACCGGTCAGGATGCGCATCGGTGTGGTGCTCGAGAACTCCTCGCGCAGTTCGTCGATCACGTCGAGCTGGTGCCGTAACCGCTCCGGCGAGAGCCCGTTGGCGATGGTGAGCCGCGGGGAATGATCGGTCAGCGCGCAGTATTCGTGCCCGAGCCGCTGCGCGGTCGCCATCATCTCGGCGATCGGCGCCGATCCGTCCGACCAGTTCGAGTGCAGATGCAGATCGCCCTTGAGCGCGGCACGGATGTCACCGCCACCGAGATCTGTTGCGTTCTGCCGTAATTCGGCGAGGGTATCGGGTTCGCGGCCCGCCCAGGCCTGTGCGATGACCTTGGCGGTCTTGGGCCCGACCCCGGGCAGCGCCTGCCAGCCGTTGGTGCGCCCCAGCTTGTCCCGCTGCTCGTCGGTCAGCGCCTCGACCACGTCGGCGGCCTTGCGGTAGGCCATCACTCGCCGGGATTCCTCGCGCGCCCGGTCCTTGAAGTAGGCGATCTCGCGCAACGCGGCAACCGGGTCCATCGATTCAGTGTGCCGCGAAAACGTGCTCCGGCACACCGTGAGGCCTTGTTAAGCTGCCGGATGGGGGTGATGGTGCGTGAGTGACGGCGGTAGCGATCTTCTCAAGGATCTGTTCGACCTCGGCAACGGA
This sequence comes from Mycobacterium hackensackense, assembly GCF_025822555.1. NCBI lineage: Bacteria > Bacillati > Actinomycetota > Actinomycetes > Mycobacteriales > Mycobacteriaceae > Mycobacterium > Mycobacterium hackensackense. The sequence goes on along the minus strand of NZ_JACKUC010000030.1, from coordinate 1,277,439 downwards.
ATCCGCAGCGGCATCCAGGACGTCCCGAAACTCTTCCAGGACGTCGTGACCCTCGACGCCCACGGAGCGTTGACCGACGGCCGCAAGGTCATCGGCGATGTGGGCGATGTCCTGAACGGCCTGGGTGGGCTGGGCATGGGGCTGACCGAGGTGCCCAGGCAGATCGCGGAGAAGTACGCCGGGTCCGCGCTGGGCAAGCTGGCCGATTCCAAGATTCTGTCCGCCGCGCAGTTGGCGATCGAGGCCGAGAAGGCCACTACTGGTTCCGGTGATCCCGAGGACGGCAACGGCTACCACGACTCGGCGGTCCGGATGCAGGAGGTGGTGCAGACACTGTCGGACGCGGATCCGCGAGACGATCGGTGGAACGGCAGAGCGGCCGAGACCTACACCGCCACCAACAGCGCTCACCGCAAGCACTCCTCCGCCGTCCAAGCCGCCGACCAGGAGATCGCGAACATCCTCAGCGGCGAAGCAACCCAGGTGAGTCGCACCCGTAGAACACTCGACGAGACGAACCAGTATCTTTCGGACTACGGGGCAGCCACCGCATGGATGAACTTCGTTCCAGGCCTGGCACAGGCGAAGGCGGTGGCCGACATCGCTGCAGCCTCGGCCGCACTGCTGACCACGAACACCACGATGGCAGTTCTCGTCGCCGACGCCGCGCAGAATGCGCTCCGTGTTCGCGCGCAGATCGACAGTTACGTTGCCGCAGCAGACCTTCCTGCAAGACCGGACCTGCCGCAGACAGAGCAGCCCGGCGAGGGCGAGCCGTTCGTGTCCCAGACTGCTGACATCGCCGATGGCACTGCACCGGGGCGACTCAACAACGACCGTTCGTTCGACGTTCCGCGTGCCGATGAACCACCGAACAGTCCCGGAATCCCCTACGGTTCCGCGACGGCAGCAGGAGGGTGACCCGTGACGGTAGAAGCCGACAACCTTCGTGTCTTGACCGAACAAGTCAGGAAGCTGTCGAGTAAGCAGCGCTCTGCCGCAGACCAAGTCACCGGTGCGAACCGGGCGATCGCCGGTGTCGCCGACCGCGTATCGAGTACCCATGGGGTCGTCTGTTTTCTGACCTCCAACGCTCTGACGGCTGCCGATGGGGCGCGTAACGCCGCGGGTTCGGCGTTGCACACGGTGTCTAATGACCTTTCCGAGAAGCTCACCACCGCGGCGGACAATTACGACAACGCCGACTATCGAGCAGGAAAGCGCATCAGCCAAGCCGGGCGCATGTGAGCGATTCGGCCGGGGGATCGTGGGACGACGATGACGACGATCAAAGGCACGCTGACGAGACATCGGTGTTTGAAGCCTTTGCGGTCTACGTATCCGATGACGCCGACGCGGCAGGAATTCTCGACGAGCTTGGCTCGAACACTGACGACGATCTCCTCACCGTCGTCTTCACCGCAACCAACCCGCAAGGCTCGGTCTCGGTGACCGCGCTCCTGGACGGCAGGGTGCTACGCGTCGATTTGGACCCCAAGGTGTCGTCCATGACCGAGGCCGAACTCTCACAGGAAATCGTCGCCATCGCCAGGCTCGCCACCCGGCAAGCGCTTGCGGGTCAACACCTTGTGATCGCCGCGCTCATGCAACGTCGTGGTCATGACTCGGCCAACACCCGTAGCTTTCTGGAGCGCGAACTACGCCTCCCACCCCCTGATGTCGTGGTGGCCGAGCGCGCTCAGCTCTTCGCCCATCGATATGCGGAGAAAGAGGAGTGGCGGCGCCAATGAGGTCGGTTCCACAGCCCTACAGGCGAGTCTGGCTGATCGTCCTCGTCGTGCTCGTTGCCGTCCCAGCACTTGTCATCACGATCGTCACTCTCATCGGGCAGCGCGCCCTGACGAAGACGACCGACAACGTCACCTTCACACGCGGCGACTGGCAGCCTCCGACTCAGGCGCTTCTCTCCTCACCGATGCAGGTGCGGCCGGTGCCCGGATGGCGCACTACGACAACCGATCTCGGCGTGACGGATGCTGAGCCTTCGGCGCCACCCCTGTTCGCCAACGATCCCGCTCCGTTCCGATCAGACTCTTACCTGGGTAACGTCGATGATCGGGCGTTCTTCATGGTGGGCAACGTGGGTGCGCCCGCCCCGCAGTGGTGGCTGGTTGCCATCGACGTGAGCAATGGCGGCCGAGTGTTCCGCCCGGTTCCCCTCATCACCAGTCACGCCCGCCCGAGGTGCTACCTCAATGGCCCAGACGCCGTCCTGTGTTTGACGGACGACGCCAACGACACCACCGCGTGGGTTATCAACAGCCACAGCGGAATAGTCGAATACAGCGGGCCGACTCCGCTGACGGTCTACTCCTCGAGATTCATCATGCAGCAGGCCGGCATCTACGCCGTGGCGATGAAACAGTACGAAGGCATCTACGGCATCGGCCCGACTGCGAACACCAGCTGGTTCGTACCCGGCTATGGAACCCTCGACACAGACGTTCGCAACCCGTTCCTGTTCGCGCCGCCGAGCCTGGCCACACAATCTGCCGGACGCGGAGCCGACCGCACCATCACCTTCTCACTGAAAGACGGCACTGTCGTCCGGCCCGAGATCGCTGCCGGCCAGCAGCAAGAGCGGGCCGTCACCTATCTCGGCGGATTCGCGGCCGAGGTGGCTGTTCCACGCGGCACCACGGATGTTCAATTCTTCGACGACACCGGCCGACGCGCGGGGCAGAACAGTGCCCCAGGAACGCTCGTCGGATCGGGCGGTCTGCCCCTGGTGAACCTGACCGGCGGAGGATGGGCCCTGTTCAACACCCGGGGCGAAGTACTCATCCAACGGGCGGCTCCGGAGGATGCGCAGCCGGCCGTCATCGGAGACTTCTTGCTGATCAGTGGTGACCAGCGGGAGGACAAGCACCAGTACGACCTGAAGTCTGGCGCGGAGATGAAAGCCTGTGACCTGCCGAGCGGATACTTCGCAAGTGACGGCAGGGTCGCCCTCGGCTACCACGGCTACGCCGACACCGTCAGCACGCTCGCGGCCGTCGACCTCGCCACCTGTGACACGCTGTGGACAACGCAGTCCCCGGTCGGCTCGTTTCGCAAACTCTGGCGCATCAACACCACGCTCGTCCAATTGTCCGATGACGGAAAAGAACTGATGTCACTCGTGGCGCCCAGCTGACTCCGGGCGCGGCATTCACACCGAATTGCCAACAAGTCTCCGGAATGAACCGCTCGCGCGGACTAGTTTCGGGATGTGTGAGATTCGCATTCAAGACATCCCCGCAGAACACGCCATGGGCCGACATGCTGGCCATCTGGGAAGCCGCAGATGACATCGACGTCTTCGAATCGGGCTGGACCTTCGATCACTTCTATCCGATCTTCTCCGACTCCACCGGCCCCTGCCTGGAGGGCTGGACCACGCTGACCGCACTGGCCCAGGCCACCAAGCGGCTGCGGGTGGGTGTGCTGGTCACCGGCATCCATTACCGCCATCCCGCGGTGCTCGCCAATATGGCGGCTGCGCTGGACATCATTTCCAACGGCCGGCTCGAACTCGGCATCGGCGCCGGGTGGAACGAGGAGGAGTCGAGCGCCTACGGCATCGAACTGGGCAGCATCAAGGAGCGCTTCGACCGCTTCGAAGAGGCCTGCGAGGTCCTCAAGGGCCTGCTCAGCCAGGAGACCACCACCTTCGACGGCAAGTTCTACCAACTCAAGGACGCCCGCAACGAGCCGAAGGGCCCGCAACAGCCGCACCCGCCGTTCTGTATCGGCGGTAGCGGTGAGAAGCGCACCCTGCGCATCACCGCCAAGTACGCCGATCACTGGAACTTCGTCGGCGGCCCGCCGGAGGAGTTCGCGCGTAAACGCGATGTGCTCGCCTCGCACTGTGCCGACATCGGGCGCGACCCGAAGGAGATCACGCTGTCCGCGCACGTCCGGCTCGGCGCGGACCGCGACTACGCCAAGGTCGTCGCCGAGGCCGCCGCCCTCGGCGAGGAGGGGCTGGATCTGGCCATCATCTACCTGCCACCGCCCTATGACACCGCGGTGCTGGAGCCGCTGGCCGAGACCATTCGGGACGCCAAGCTCTGAGCTCGGGACGGTTCCCGCAGGGGGCAGGTCACCCTGCGGGAACCGCCGGTCCGGCCGAGAACAGGGACGGCGCCGCTGCTCTCTGGGTACATCCTGTGCATTGCGCGACGATTCCGCGCGATGAAACGCCAGTTCGGGGGGCAGCTTTTTCCCGGGAACGCCACGACCGGCCCTACAGCCGGCCATCCGATCGCAGCTGCGGGTGTACCCAATTCGGGGAACGCCGCTCCTTGAACGCCATGAAGCCTTCGATCGACTCGGGCGCTCCCAGGCTGGACTCCATCCCGATGCGGTCATACAGGCCGATGAAGCTGTCCAGGCTCGACTTGATGACGTTCCTGGCTTTCGGTGCGGTGCGACAGCACTGCGCGAGCACTTCGCGTGCAGCGTCGTGCAGGTCGTCATGCGCCACCACCCGCGCCACCATGCCCCAGTCCAGGGCTTCCGCTGCGGACAGACTACGGCCGGTGAACATCAAGTCGCGGGTACGCACGGGTCCGATCAGCCGCGCCAACATGTGGCTGTAGTAGGTGTCGGCGATCCCGCGATAGAGCTCGGGGACGCGGAAGGTGGCGCGCTCGCTGACCACCGCCATATCCGCGCACAGCGCGATCTGTAATCCGCCACCCTGGCACAGTCCGTTCACCGCGACCACGACGGGCTTGGCCGACTGACGCAGCGTGTCAAAGGGGAGTGCATCCATGCCGAGTGCGGAACCGAACGTCAGCCAGTTGTCCGCTCCGCCACCACCCATATCGCCACCGGGTGCGAAGACGTCACCGGTACCGGTGATCAACAGCCCGGCCAGGTCGGAGTCGGTGCCTACGTGCCGCACGGCGTACTTGATGCCGAAGTACATCGCCGGGGTCATCGCGTTGCGCGCCTCCGGCCGGTCCAGGGTGCACACCCCGAACGCGCCTTCGCGGGTGAACCGCAGGTAAGGCGTGCCCAGCCAGTCACCCTCCGGTGGTCGGGGCGCGGCCTCGTTGTCATCGACGACTCCGGTCCCGTGGCTCATACCGGCATCCCGACCGTTTTGGACTCCAGGTACTCCTTGAATCCCTCCTCACCGTTGCGCCGCCCGAGGCCGGATTGCTTGATACCGCCGAAGGGGCTGCCGATCCCGAAGTGGCTCTTGCCGTTGATGGTGACATTCCCGGTGCGCATGCGCCGGGCCACCGCGACCGCACGATCCACATCCGCGCTGGATACCTCGCCGGACAACCCGTAGATGGAGTTGTTGGCGATGCCGATGGCTTCGTCCTCGCTGTCATACGCCGTCACGGCCAGCACGGGACCGAAGATCTCTTCTTGCGCCACAGGGCTGTTCGGATCGACATCGACGAGCAGCGTCGGTTGCACGTAGTAGCCGACGGGCAGGTTTGCGGGCACTCCCCCACCGGTGACGACCCGGGCGCCGGAGTCGACGCCGGAAGCAATCAGTCCGAGAACCTTCGCTCGTTGAGTGGCGCTGATCTGCGGGCCTTGCATGATGCCCGGCGTCCATGGATCACCGATGGGGAACCCCTGCATGCTCGCCTTGAGAATGTCCACTCCTTCGTCATACCTGCTGCGCGGCAGGAGAATCCGCGAGGACAGGATGCAGGATTGGCCGCTCATCACACACGCCATCATCGCCGCGAGCGGCAGCGCGGAGCTGAGGTCGGCATCGTCGAGAACGATGTGGGCGGACTTGCCGCCCAACTCCAGGAGGGTCTTCTTCACGGTGGGCGCCGCAGCGCCCAGGATCGTCCTGCCCGTTGTCGTCGAACCCGTGAAGGTGATCATGTCGACCCGCGGATCCGCGCTCAGCGCCGCACCGACCTCGTTGGCATTGGAGAGCACCACGTTGAACACTCCGGGCGGAATGTCGGTCTCCTCGGCCACGATACGTCCCAATTCACTGCCCGACCACGGTGTGAGCTGAGCGGGCTTGAGCACCACCGTATTACCGGCCATCAGCGCGGGCATCGTCTCGGCGATGTTCAGGTAGAACGGCACATTCCACGGAGTGATGGCCCCCACCACACCAGCGGGCTCGTAGAATATCTTGCGCCGGGCCGGACCCAAGGGGGTCTCGTGTACGCCATTGTCGATCTCGTATGGGAACGTGCGGCCGTGTTCGGCCCAATGCCGCAATTCGTTGATCGGCTCGTCGATCTGGCTGCCGGTCACACTGATCGGACAACCGACCTCGGTGACCAGGATCCTTCTCAGCCGCTCCTTCTGGGCCTCCAGCGCATCGGCCAATTGGACCAGGCAGTGGTGGCGGAACTCCGTGTCACGGGACCAATGTGTGGTGTCGAAGGCTCGGCGCGCGGCGCCGACGGCCCGCGTCATGTCACTGACGGTGCCGTCGGTCGCCTGTCCGGCGACCTGCTCGGTCGCGGGGTGTACGACATCGAACATCACGCCACCGGCCGTCTGCTGCAGTTCCCCGTCGATGAGCATCCGCTCGTCGCCTGCCAGCACACCGCTCTCACTCTGCACACCGGTCAATGCGTTCACTCCTCGCAGCATTCGGGTCAGTAACCTCTTCGATTGACTCTAAACTATTAGAGATGGAGGATTCAATGGATTGCGGGAGCCGCCTGGGCAGCGGAATCGCGCCCGGTAGATTCGAACGTCGTGAATCAACGTAGGGCCGACGGCGAGCAGCGTCGCAAGATGCTGTGCGATACGGCGATCCAGGTACTCGCCGACGAAGGCGCCAAAGGGCTGAGCCACCCCAAGGTCGATCAGCGCGCCGGCCTTCCCGCCGGCAGCACGTCGTTCTACTTCCGCACCCGCGCAGCGCTTCTGCTGGCCACCACCCAACGGGTGTGCGAGCTGGACCTGGCAGACCTGTCGGCGGTACTGGACCCGCGGCCCGACGAACCCGCCGACGACACCCGATCGAGCGCATCCCCGTTGGCGGTGTTGATCGCACAATCGGCGCAAGAGCCACGCCTGAGCCGCACCAAAGCGCGCTTCGAGCTGTTGCTGCAAGCCACCCGGGATCCCGCCCTGGCCGGCGCGTTCCGGGAGAACATGACGTTGTTCGCCCAGGTCCAGCGCGATATCGTCGTGCGCTCACAGCCTGGCCGCGACCTGAGCCCCGCGGTGGTACACGAACAGGTCGTTGCAACGCTCAACTTCGTCAGCGGATTGTTCATGCGGCTCGTGGCGGGCGAGCAGTCCTTCGAGAGTGCCGAACACCTCGACCGGACACTGGCCGGCATCGTCAATGGGATCGCGGCGGCTTATCGGGACAGCGCCTGAGCCGTACGCGCCGCACCGGGGCCGGTCGCGAATCACCCCTTGCCTGACAGACTCTAATTAATTAGAGTCTGGTTTTACTCGACCCTATTCGAGGTCGGGTTGAAATGGAGTGATCGTGCGGGCTTCGGTCGATTCAAACCGGTGTCAAGGCCATACCCTGTGCGCCATGATCGCCCCGGCCGCGTTCGAACTGGATGACCTCGACGGCCGGGCAGCACCCGTCAGCGAGGTGGTGTCCATCGAGCAACAGCGACTGGTTCGGGAGGCAGCCCGGTCATGTCCGGAGCGCGCGATCCATCTCGCCGATGACCCCGACACAGCGGCCGATGCGCCGCACACACCCGACGGAGGCGACCACGGTGGACGTTGACAGTTCCGCTACCCCGGCCGAACCCGGGATCCGCTTCGACTTCGACAGGCATTCACCCGAATACCGGGATCGGTTCGACGAGATCACCCACCAGATGCACGCCAGGTGCCCCGTCGCGTGGACGGAAACCTATGGGGGCCACTGGGTCGCGGCGGGCAGCCAACACGTTTTCGAACTCGCGCGCTGCCCCGCGGTGTCCAACGACCACGATATCCGCCACGAACGCAAGGGCTACAAGGGGATTTCCATACCCACCGCGCAACGCGTCGGGGCCACCCGCGGCGGCATCCTCGAGATGGACGATCCGGAACACCGCATCTACCGCAGTGTCCTCAATCCGTATCTGTCGCCGGCGGCGGTCAGGCGCTGGCAGCCCTTCGTCCATGAGATCGTCCGCGCCGCCCTTGACGAGAGCATCGAGTCCGGTCACATCGATTTCGTCGACGATCTCGCCAACATCGTGCCCGCCGTTTTCACACTGGCAATGATGGGCATCCCGCTGAAGAAGTGGCAGATCTACAGCGAGCCCACACACGCCGCCGTATACACCCCGGAGCACTCTCCCGACGCCGCCCGCGTGGCGGAGATGCACCGCCAGATGGGCTTGGACCTGCTAGCCAATATGGTCGAGATCCGCGAACACCCGCGCCCCGGCCTGGTCAACGCGTTGATCGCAGCGCGGATCGATGGTGAGCCCGCGCCCGACGTGGAGATACTGGGCAATCTCGGATTGATCATCGGAGGCGGGTTCGACACCACCACCGCGCTGACCGCACATGCGCTGGAATGGCTTTCCCAGCACCCGGACGAGCGGGCGACCTTGTCGCGGGAACGACACCGCCTGCTGGACCCCGCGACCGAGGAATTCCTGCGGTTTTTCACGCCGGCACCAGGCAACGGACGCACCTTCTCATCAGACGTCGTGGTCGAGGGCACTCAATTCCGAGAAGGCGAACGGCTGTGGATCTCCTGGGCCATGGCCAATCGCGATCCATCGGTCTTCGATAGTCCTGACGATATCGTGTTCGACCGAAAGGGCAACCGCCACTTCAGCTTCGGTATCGGTGTACATCGATGCGTCGGGTCCAACGTCGCCCGCATGCTTTTCAAGGCGATGTTGACCGCCGTCCTCGACCGCATACCCGACTTCCGATGCGATCCCGATGGCACCGTGCACTACGACACCATCGGCGTCATTCAAGGCATGCGGCATCTGCCGGCCTCCTTCACCCCCGGCACACGGCGTGGCCCCGGCCTGGAGGAGACGCTGGACAAGCTCCAACGAATCTGTGACGAACAGGGACTGGCCCGGCCGATCACCGAACGTAAGGAGGCCGCGATCATCGACTCGGCGCTACCGAACTGACGGTAACGAAACGATCACAACCGGCAAAGTAGCGCGCCCGTCAGTGACGGGCGAGTCATGAAACTGGATCAGACGCCGAAGCGGAGCATTTCCGCGGCGGTGATCAGGCGCTCGTGCTTAGCTGGAAACTCGCGGCTCTTCACTGGGTGGCGGAACCATGACCAGGCGATTCGGCTCATTCGTGACCGTGAATCCGGGAAGTTGTACACGGTGAAAACTCCTGCGGTCGGGCGTATAGCTGCACCGGGGGGTCACTTTACCGCACGACCCCTACCAGATCATTAGATAACGCTCACAGAGCAAACACAGCGAGGCGCGCCGACATAAAATCGGATGTTTTTCCTGTGACTGAAGTTGCTGGAGTTGCGTTGCGCAACCGCTCCGAGACCAACCCGCGCCGCGAAATTGTTGCCATCGCCACGTTCTGCCAGGACAGCGGGCAACCGCAACAATCTCGCGACGAATCGGTGAACGCCCGATCTACCGCTGTTCTATCGGCTCTTCGCGCAAGCGCTCAGCCGCCTATCGGCTCTTCGCGCAAGCGCTCATCGCTGCGGCGCGGCGGTGGGCTTGATCGGCACAGGCAAGGCCGACTCGCCCATCAGGAACCGGTCGACACCTGCGGCCGCGGCCCGGCCCTCGGCGATCGCCCACACGATCAGCGACTGCCCACGCCCCATGTCACCGGCCACGAACACGCCGGGAACGGTCGTCTGGAAGTCATCGGTGCGTGCCACGTTGCCGCGGTCGGTGAACTCCACGCCCAGATCGGTCAGCAGACCCTCGCGCTCCGGCCCCACGAAGCCCATGGCCAGGAAGACGATATCGGCATCCAGATCGAAATCTGATCCCTCCACCTTCTCGAACTTGCCGGCATTCATCTTGACCTCGTGCACCTCCAGCGAGGACACCTTGCCGTCGGTCCCGACGAACTGCTCGGTGTTGACGGAGAACACCCGCTCGCCGCCCTCTTCATGCGCAGAGGCCACCCGGAACATCAGCGGGTAGGTCGGCCACGGCGTCGAATCCGCCCGCGTCTCCGGCGGGCGCGGCATGATCTCGAACTGGTGCACGCTGGCCGCGCCCTGGCGGTGCGCGGTGCCCAGGCAGTCCGCGCCGGTGTCGCCACCGCCGATGATGACGACCTTCTTACCCTTGGCCGTGATCGGCGGCTGGCCGTCGGGGCCGGCCACGTCATCGCCCTGCTGCAGGCGGTTGGCCCACGGCAGATACTCCATGGCCTGGTGGATCCCGTCCAGCTCGCGGCCCGGGATCGGCAGGTCACGCCACGCGGTCGCACCGCCGGCCAGCACCACCGCGTCGAAATCGTCCTGCAGCTGCTCGACGGTGATGTCGACGCCGACGTTGACGCCGGTGCGGAACTGGGTGCCCTCGGCCGCCATCTGCTCCAGGCGGCGGTCGATGTGGCGCTTCTCCATCTTGAACTCGGGGATGCCGTAGCGCAGCAGACCGCCGATGCGGTCGGCACGCTCGAACACCGTCACCTCGTGACCGGCACGCGTGAGCTGCTGGGCCGCAGCCAGCCCGGCCGGCCCGGAGCCGACCACGGCGACCTTCTTGCCCGTCAGCACGTCCGGCGGCAGCGGCTTGACCCAGCCCTGCTCCCAGGCGTTGTCGATGATCTCGACCTCGACCTGCTTGATGGTCACCGGGTCCTGGTTGATGCCGAGCACACAGGACGCCTCACAGGGCGCCGGGCACAACCGGCCGGTGAACTCCGGGAAGTTGTTGGTCGCGTGCAGGCGCTCGATACCGTCACGCCAACGGCCCCGGAACACCAGATCGTTCCACTCGGGGATCAGGTTCCCCAACGGACAACCGTTGTGGCAGAACGGGATACCGCAGTCCATACAGCGTGATGCCTGGACCTGCAGGGTGTCCTTGGAGAAGTCCTCGTAGACCTCTTTCCAGTCCCGCAGACGCAGGTCCACGGGACGACGAGCCGGGGTCTCCCGGACCGTGTGCTTGAGAAAACCGAACGGATCAGCCACGAGCCGCCGCCATGATCGCCTCGTCGACGTCGCTGCCCGAAGCCTCAGCCTCGGCGATCGCCGACAGCACGCGCTTGTAATCGCGTGGCATCACCTTCACGAACTTCGACTGATGCGCCGGCCAGTCGGCCAGGATCCGGTGGCCCACGGCCGAATCCGTGGCATCCACATGCGCGGTGATCATGCCGTGCAACCATTCGAGGTCGGCATCGTCCAGAGCGTCAAGATCGACCATCTCCCCATTCACGTTGCCCGGCAAGACCTTGTCGGGGTCGTAGACATACGCGGCGCCACCTGACATACCGGCGGCGAAGTTCCGCCCGGTCTGACCGAGGATGACGACCTTGCCACCGGTCATGTACTCACATCCGTGGTCGCCCACACCTTCGACGACGGCGTGCGCACCGGAGTTGCGGACGGCGAAACGCTCGCCGACCACTCCGCGCAGGAACGCCTGCCCGCTGGTGGCACCGAACAAGATCACGTTTCCGCCGATGATGTTCTCCTCGGCGACGTAGTTCGCCGGGGCGCTGGCGGACGGACGCACCACGATGCGCCCACCCGAAAGGCCCTTGCCCACATAGTCGTTGGCATCGCCGCGGACCGTCAGCGTGATACCGCGCGGCACGAACGCACCGAAGCTGTTACCGGCCGATCCGTCGAACGTGATATCGATGGTTCCGTCCGGAAGACCTTCGGCGCCATAGACTTTGGTCACCTCGTGGCCCAGCATGGTGCCGACCGTGCGGTTCACGTTGGCGATCTTGGTGGTGAAGCTGACCGCGGTGCCACTGTCGATGGCCTCACGACTCTGCGCGATCAACTGCTGATCCAGCGCCTTGTCCAGCCCATGGTCCTGGACCGACGTGCAGTACAGGTCCTGGTTCATGAACGCCGACTCCGGCTCGTGCAGCACCGGCGACAGGTCGAGCTTGTGCGCCTTCCAGTGCTCGGCAGCCCGCTGGGTGTCCAGCGTCCCGACCTGGCCGACCATCTCGTTGACGGTGCGGAAGCCGAGCTGGGCCATGAGCTCCCGGACTTCCTCGGCGATGAACAGGAAGAAGTTCTCCACGAACTCGGGCTTCCCGTTGAAGCGCTGCCGCAGCACCGGATTCTGCGTGGCCACGCCCACCGGGCAGGTGTCGAGATGGCAGACCCGCATCATGATGCAGCCCGACACCACCAGCGGCGCCGTGGCGAAGCCGAACTCCTCGGCCCCCAGCAGCGCGGCGATCACGACATCGCGGCCGGTCTTGAGCTGACCGTCGACCTGCACGACGATGCGGTCGCGCAACCCGTTGAGCAGCAGGGTCTGCTGCGTCTCGGCCAGGCCCAGCTCCCACGGGGCGCCGGCATGCTTCTGCGAGGTCAGCGGTGTCGCACCGGTGCCTCCGTCGTGGCCGGAGATCAGCACCACGTCGGCATGGGCCTTCGACACACCCGCGGCCACCGTCCCGACCCCGTTCTCGGACACCAGCTTGACGTGCACCCGCGCCGCCGGATTGGCGTTCTTCAGGTCGTGGATCAGCTGCGCCAGATCCTCGATCGAGTAGATGTCGTGGTGCGGCGGGGGCGAGATCAGCCCGACGCCGGGTGTCGAATGCCGCACCTCGGCCACCCAGGGGTACACCTTGTGTCCCGGAAGTTGGCCGCCTTCACCGGGTTTCGCGCCCTGGGCCATCTTGATCTGGATATCGGTGCAGTTGGTCAGGTAGTGGCTCGTGACACCGAAGCGGCCCGAGGCGACCTGCTTGATCGCGCTGCGGCGCCAGTCACCGTTGGCGTCCGGCTCGAATCGCCCGACGGCCTCGCCGCCCTCGCCGGAGTTGGACCGGCCGCCGAGCCGGTTCATCGCGATGGCCAGCGTCTCGTGCGCCTCGGCGGAGATCGAGCCGTAGCTCATCGCGCCGGTGGAGAAACGCTTGACGATCTCGCTGGCGGATTCCACCTCATCGAGCGGAACCGGCTGCCGTACACCATCTTTGAACTTGAACAGGCCACGAAGCGAGGCCATCCGCTCGCTCTGGTCGTCGACCAGCTTGGTGTACTCCTTGAACACCGAGTACTGCCCGGTGCGGGTCGAGTGCTGCAGCTTGAACACCGTGTCGGGGTTGAACAGGTGGTACTCACCCTCACGCCGCCACTGGTACTCGCCACCGACCTCGAGCTCCCGGTGGGCCCATTCGTCGGGCCGGTCCAGGTAGGCCAGCTGGTGCCGGGTCGACACATCGGCGGCGATATCGTCCAGATCGATACCGCCCGTCGGGCAGTGCAATCCGGTGAAATACTCGTCGAGCACCCGCTGGCTGATGCCGACCGCCTGGAACAGCTGCGCTCCGGTGTAGGAGGCCAGCGTGGAGATGCCCATCTTGGACATCACCTTGAGCACACCCTTACCGGCGGCCTTGACGAAGTTGGCCTTGGCCGCATCACTGGTCAGCCCGGTGATGATGCCGCGGTCGACCATGTCCTCGATGGACTCGAAGGCCATGTACGGGTTGATCGCGGCCGCGCCGAAGCCGACCAGCATGGCCATGTGGTGCACCTCGCGGGCGTCACCGGTCTCGACCACCAGGCCGACCTGGGTGCGGGTGCGTTCCCGGACCAGGTGGTGGTGCACCGCGGCGACGGACAGCAGCGACGGGATCGGTGCCAGCCATTCGGTGGACTCGCGGTCGGAGAGCACGATGATGCGCGCGCCGTTGCGGATGGCCTGGCTCACCTTGGCGCGGACTTCCTCCAGCGCACGGCGCAGCCCGGGACCACCGTCGGCGACGGGGTACAGGCAGCTCACCACGGCGGCCCGCATGCCGTGCTTGCGGCCGCGGATCTCGTGGTCGGGATCGACGTGGATGAGCTTGGACAGATCGGCGTTGCGCAGGATCGGCTGCGACAGCACGATCTGGCGGCACGAGTTCTCGTCCGGGTTCAGCAGGTCGCCCTCGGGACCGATGACACCCGCCAGGCTGGTGACCACCTCTTCGCGGATGGCGTCCAGCGGCGGGTTGGTGACCTGCGCGAACAACTGCTGGAAGTAGTCGTAGAGCATCCGGGGGCGTTGCGAGAGCACCGCGATCGGGGTGTCGGTACCCATCGAGCCCAGCGCCTCGGCGCCGGTGCGCGCCATCGGCGCCACCAGCAGGTTGAGCTCTTCGTAGGTGTAACCAAACGCCTGCTGCCGCAGGACAACCCGATGGTGCGGCATCTTGACGTAATCGCCGGGCGGCAGATCGTCGACGTGGAACTGGCCGGCGTCCAGCCATTCCTGGTAGGGATGCTCGGCGGCCAGCTCGGCCTTGATCTCCTCATCGGAGACGATGCGGCCCTGGGCGGTGTCCACCAGGAACATCCGGCCGGGCTGCAGACGGAGCTTCTGCACCACGGTGGCCGGGTCGAGGTCGAGCACACCGGCCTCCGAGGCCATCACCACAAGACCGTCGTCGGTCACCCAGATGCGCGACGGGCGCAGGCCGTTGCGGTCCAACACCGCGCCGACGACGGTGCCGTCGGTGAAGCACACCGAGGCCGGGCCGTCCCACGGCTCCATCAGCGAACCGTGGTAGCGGTAGAAGGCCCGCCGGGCCGGGTCCATGTCCTCGTTGCGCTCCCACGCCTCGGGGATCATCATCAGCACGGCGTGCGCGATGCTGCGTCCACCCAGGTGCAGCAGTTCCAGGACCTCGTCGAAGCGCGCGGTGTCCGAGGCCCCGGGCGTACAGACCGGGAAGATCTTGTTCAGGTCGTTGTGGTAGCCGAACACGTCGGTGTGGATCAGCGCTTCGCGCGCCCGCATCCAGTTCTCGTTACCCGTGACGGTGTTGATCTCGCCGTTGTGCGCCACGCGGCGGAACGGATGCGCCAGCGGCCACGACGGGAACGTGTTCGTGGAGAACCGCGAGTGCACGATGCCCAGTGCGCTGGTCAGCCGGTCATCCTGCAGATCCAGGTAGAACGCCCGCAGCTGGGGCGTGGTGAGCATGCCCTTGTAGACCAGCGTCTGCCCGGAAAGACTTGGGAAGTAGACGGTCTCACGGCCGGGGCCGTCCTGCCCGGGGCCCTTGGTGCCCAATTCGTGCTCGGCACGCTTGCGGATCACGAAGGCGCGTCGCTCCAGGTCCATCCCGGAGGCGCCGCCGATGAACACCTGGCGCAACGTCGGCATGGCGTCGCGGGCCAAGGCGCCCAGCGAGGAATCGTCGGTCGGGACATCCCGCCAGCCCAGCAAGGTCAGGCCCTCGGCCTCGATGATCTTCTCGACGGCCTCGCAGGCCAGCTTGGCGTCGCGGGCCGACTGCGGCAGGAAGGCGATGCCCGTGACGTAGCTGCCCTCCTCGGGCAGGTCGAAGTCGCACACGGCACGTAGGAACTCGTCGGGAACCTGCAGCAGGATGCCCGCACCGTCGCCGGTGTTCGGTTCGGCGCCGGCGGCGCCGCGGTGCTCCAGGTTCAGCAGGGCCGTGATGGCCTTGTCGACGATGTCGCGGCTACGGCGGCCGTGCATATCGGCGACCATGGCCACACCGCATGAGTCGTGCTCGTATGCGGGGTTGTACAGACCACTGGGCCCTGGTCCCACCGGATACCACCTGACCTTCACTATCTTGATCTTGCCCGAGCTTGCGTGAAGCCGGGTGTGTTGCTGCCTGCTGTGACCAGCGGCATCCGCCGGCTTTCCGGCCAGGCGATCGCGGTGCCTTTCGTGCAGCATTGAACGACGGCCAGTCCCGCTCGCCTTGAGTTGGGAAAAACGATATGACAAACACCGCCTGACATGCCAACTTAGTC
The DNA here is from genome assembly GCF_025822555.1 of Mycobacterium hackensackense. Lineage (NCBI taxonomy): Bacteria > Bacillati > Actinomycetota > Actinomycetes > Mycobacteriales > Mycobacteriaceae > Mycobacterium > Mycobacterium hackensackense. The sequence goes on along the minus strand of NZ_JACKUC010000030.1, from coordinate 1,261,568 downwards.
AAACCTAACTAACCCGGAGACCAGGGCGTCCCGCGACCACCGTGCGCTATTCGCACGAGCAGTGAAAGTGCCTGCAGTTCTTGAGTTTTCATGAATACGCCCGCACCAGCGCCACAATTCCGCACCGGGGGCAATATCTCGTCGATGTTTGCTAGGAGATCGTCATATCTCGATTAACTGCACCGATGCTAGATGGCATATTTGCTCAAAGCCTGGTCAGATTCTTAGGCGCCGCCGTACCCCGCAGATTCACCGACCCCACCGGCCACATCCGACACTTCGGTCGCACAGCGAATTCCCGCGCGCGCCGCGGCCGGCCCGCCGTGTCAAGCTCATCACGATGTCGAATTCAACGACGGCGGAGTATCCGCTGAACACCCCACCAGGCCGGTTCGGGATCACCAACCTGTCTGCCGATGCCGAACGCTGTGCCGCCACCATGCCGGTATCGGGCCTGTGCAACCCGTTCACCGGCGCGCCGAGCCTCGCTCCGCTGGCCGTCCTCGTCGATCACATCGCCGGCTTCGCCAACCACCTGCGCCGCCCCGACGGCCATTGGACGGTCTCCAGCGAGCTGACCATGGAGTTCACCCCGGACGCACTGGCCGTGATCGCCTCCGACCCGGCCGTCCCGGTGCTCGTGGAGAGCCGGTCGGTGGGCACCGCGACCGCCACCTCGCTGTCCGCCTGTGATCTCAGCCACGGCGGGGTCCAGATCGGGGTGGGCACCGTCCGGACCTTCTACATCGCCGTCTCCGCACCGGCGGCGCCTGCCGGGGAGCCCGTCACCACTTCCGAGCCCGCACCCCGCGCGCTCGACGCCCTGATGGCCGTCGAGGTGGCCGAGGGCGGCGGCGCCGAGCCGGTGCTGGTGCAGCATGCCCACCCCGCCGTGAACAACACCCTGGGCGCGGTACACGGCGGCGTCGCCGCGGCGGGCCTGGAACTGGTGGGCGCCGCAGCCCTCAACGCCGACCGGGGCGACGCGCCACTGAACACCGCCTCGCTACGGGTGAACTATCTGCGCCGGCTGATCTCCGGGGCGCGATCCCACTACACCGCAACCGCGTTACACAGCGGGCGCAGCAGTGGCGTGGCCGACGCGCAGGCGTTCGACGCCGACGGCCGTCTGGCCCTGGTCGGGCGACTCACCGCTTACCTCTGACACTCGCCCCGCTCCAGCACTAACATCCGACTGTGCTGGCCCCCCTCGCCGCGTTCGTGCGCAACTCCGGTTACCTGCGCAAGTGGCTCATCCTCGGTATCGCGATCGGCGTCATCGCCGGACTCGGCGCGGTGCTCTTCTACCTCATGCTCGACTACTCGGGCCGCTTCCTGCTCGGCTACCTCGGCGGATACGACGTCCCCACCGCGTCCGGTGACGGCGGGCAACCGGGCTCCGGGCATTTCGAGCGCGCCTGGGCCATCCCGCTGATCACCTTCGGCGGCGCCCTGGTGTCCGCGCTCATCGTCGCGCGGTTCGCCCCCGAGGCGCAGGGTCACGGCACGGACAACGCCATCGAGGCCGTCCATACCGATCCCCGCGCCATCCGGGCCCGCGCCGTCCTGGTGAAGATGGTGTCCAGCGCCCTCACCATCGGTTCCGGCGGTTCGGCCGGGCGAGAGGGACCCACCGCCCAGATCTCCGCGGGCTTCGGTTCGCTGCTGACCCGGCGACTGGACCTCTCCGATGCCGACGGACGGGTCGCGGTGTCGCTGGGCATCGGCTCGGGTATCGGTGCGATCTTCGGCGCGCCCCTGGGTGGGGCGGTGCTGGCCGCGTCGATCGTCTACCGCGAGGATTTCGACTACCGCTCGCTGGTCCCCGGATTCATCACCTCGGGTACCGCCTATGCGGTGTACGGCAGCATCCTCGGATTCCAGCCGCTGTTCGGCACCGTCGTCACCGGCTACGTGTTCGACCCGGCGCAGCTGGGCTGGTTCGTCCTCATCGGAATCGTCTCCGCGGCAATCGGATACGCCTATGCCCGGGTGTTCTACGGCACCGTGGCGCTGACCGGACGGCTACCCGGTGGCATCGTCGTCAAGCCCGCACTGGGCGGCCTCGCAGTGGGTCTGCTGGCACTGGTGGTCCCGCAGATCCTGGGCAGCGGGTATGGCTGGGTGCAACTGGCCGCCGCCGAAGCGACCCTGTCCGCCTTCCCCCTGTGGATCGTGCTGGTGCTGCCCCTGGCCAAGATCCTCGCCACCTCGCTGTCCATCGGCACCGGCGGCTCGGGCGGTATCTTCGGGCCCGGCATCGTCATCGGCGCATTCGTCGGCGCCGCGATCTGGCGACTCGCGGAACTGACCGGACTGCCCGGAATCCCGGACGGCCCCGGCGTATTCGTGGTGGTCGCGATGATGGCATGCTTCGGCAGCGTGGCGCACGCACCGCTGGCGGTGATGATCATGGTGGCCGAGATGACCAACTCGTTCGCGGTGCTACCCGGTGCGATGATCACCGTCGGCATCGCCTATCTTCTGATCAGTCGCACCCCGGTGTCGATCTATCGAGCGCAGCGGCTGAACCGCCTGAGCGACAGCGCGATCTAGAAACCGTCTCTAAACAGCCAAGATTCGGACACATTCCCCCTTGCTGGGCGCCTGCTGTGCGACCCTCACGACAGACGTCATGTCCAGCAAAGGAGCTCGTCATGTCAAGACCCACCATGCGCCATCGGCTGGCCGCCGAATTCATCGGAACATTCTGGCTCGTCCTCGGCGGCTGCGGTAGCGCCGTCTTCGCCGCCAAGTTCGTGGCCGGCGACGGCACCTCGCTCGGCATCGGATTCCTCGGCGTTGCACTGGCATTCGGCCTCACAGTGCTCACCGGTGTCTACGCCTTCGGCACCATCTCCGGCGGTCATTTCAATCCGGCGGTCACTCTCGGCGCGGCCTTGGCCCGGCGGGTGGAATGGTCGGCGCTGCCCTTCTATTGGGTGGCCCAGGTGCTCGGCGGCCTGGTGGCCGGCGGTGTCATCTACTTCGTGGCCAGCGGCCAGCAGGGCTGGAGCGCAACCGGCAACATGGCGGCCAACGGTTACGGGGCGCACTCACCGGGCGGCTTCTCGCTGGTGGCCGTGCTGGTCACCGAGGTTGTCCTGACGGCGATCTTCCTTTTGGTGATCCTCGGCTCCACCGATGACCGGGCCCCGAAAGGCTTCGCCGGCCTTTCCATCGGCCTCACCCTGACGCTCATCCACCTGATCTCCATCCCGATCTCGAACACGTCGGTGAACCCGGCCCGTTCGACGGCGGTGGCGTTCTTCAACGGCGACGGCGCACCCGCCCAGCTGTGGGCGTTCTGGCTGGCGCCGCTGGTGGGCGCGGCCATCGCCGGCGTGGCCTATCCGTTCCTGTTCGGGGTCGCCGAACAGCTCGCGGACCGGCCGGATCGCGACAGCGCGCTGGAGCGGGCCACCTAGAGCGCCTTCAAGTCGGGAATGGCCTGGCGCGCACCGAATCTCGGATTGCGCGCCAGGCCACTGGCCTCGAGTAGACGCACCGCCCGCTGGCGGTGCGGCCGCATCGGCTCGAGCAGCTCGAGCATGGCCGCATCGTCGATGCGGTACCCCAGCAACGTCATACCCACCATGTTGGACAGGTGGTAGTCGCCCACCGACACGGCGTCGGCGTCGCCGAAGGCGCGCTGCATCGTCTCGGCGGCGGTCCACTCCCCGACGCCGGGCAACGACCGCAAACCCGCTTCGCCACGACAGCGCTCCAATGCGTCGGCCCGCTGCGCGCAGCCCACGATGGTGCGGGCCCGGCCGGGATCGACATTGGCGCGGTGGAACTCCCAGGACGGAATGCGCCGCCACACCTCGGCCGTCGGCGGCACCCGCATCCCCGACGGCGCCGGGCCCGGCGCCGGGGCACCGTATTTCGTCACCAACAGCCGCCAGGCCCGGAACGCATCCTTGCCCGACACCCGCTGTTCGATGATCGCCGGGATCAGCGCCTCCAGCACCCGCCCGGTCCGGCCCAGCCTCAGATGCGGCACCCTGCGGTGCGCCTCGGCGATCGTCGGTTCCGTCGGCGCGAAACCCGACGCGTCGTCATCGGCGCCCAGGTAGGCGGGCAGCCCGTCCAGGAACTCGTCCGCGCCGGCACCCCACGCCTCGCATTCGGCAACACTGCGGGTGCTGCTGATCCGGGCCGTCACCGGACCGGTGGGCATCAGGCTGGCGCGCCAGATCACGCCGTCCACCACCCGGAAGCAGGGGTCACCGGGCCCGCGGCGCAACGGGAAGAGCGTCAGGCCCGGGCTGACGGGACCGGTGAAGGCCACACTGCTCGTCGGCACCGCTCCAGGTTAGGGGGCGAGGGTGATATCGGCCTTGTCCGGATAGAACGCCACCCGGCCCGCGATCGCGGCCACCGCCGGGTAAGGCTGCTCGTAGGTCCAGATGGCATCCGGCACGCCGGCCACGTCGTAGTACCCCGCCTCACCCTTGTACGGGCAGTAGGTCGAGGTGTCGCTGCGGGTCAGCACGCCGGGAACGACATCCGCCAGCGGTAGGTACTGGACGGCCGGATAGCTCGACTCCTGCAGGGTCAGCGCATCGTCGGTATCGGCGACGACGGCGCCGTCGACCCGCACTGTGACCCGCCGGCCGGTGGGTGTGATGGTGATGGGGTGCTCCGGGCCTGGCTCGAGCACAAGACGATCGGTCATACGGTGGACAACGTGCGGCAGCCGGCCTGTGATTCCCGCCACCCGCCGGGTTTACCATCGACCGCATGGAAACCTCCGGACCGGCCGCTGCGGGCGCCGACGTCACCATCGCCGCCTCACCCGAGGCGGTATACGCGCTGATCACCGACCTGCAGACGATGGCGACGCTGGCCGAGGAGACGCACGCCATGGAGTGGGTCACCGGTAATGCGGCGGCCCCGGGCGCAGTGTTCAAGGGCCACAACCGCAACGGGTCGAAGAAGTGGACCACCAAGTGCACCGTGACCGCCGCCGAGCCGGGCCGGACCTTCGCCTTCGACGTGAAGTCCACCGGCCTGCCGATCGCGCACTGGCGGTATGACATCACGGCGACCGACGGCGGGTGCACGGTCACCGAGCAGACCTGGGACCGCAGGCCCGGCTGGTTCAAGCCGTTTGCCGGCCTGGCCACCGGTGTCAGCGACCGCGACACGGCCAATGCCGAACACATCAAGGTCACCTTGGCGCGACTGAAGGCCAAGGCCGAGGGCTGACGCGCCGCGTCGCCCGGTGATCACGGGAGCGAGGCCTCAGAACGCGTAGCGGTGGTACTGCGCCATGTACTTCGTCGCTCGGACCCCCGACATCGCCCGCCCCAGCACCCGGAATGCCCACGACACCTGGCGGAAGCTGGCCGTTTCGAACGGGGACTGCCACGCCAGCAGTCGCACGCCGGGCACCGCTGCCACGATCTCGTCGGGCCGGTTGATGCCCCAGTACAGCGTCGCACCCGACCTGCGCACCACCGCATTGCTCCACTGCGTCCTGATCCCGAACCGGCTGAAGGCGTCGAATTGCAGTTCCCCACTGGGGAAGTGCGCCACGATCCGCCGCAGCAGCGCCACGCCGTCGACCTCGGTCAGGTACATGGTGAGACCTTCGCCGAGCATCAGCACCGGGCGGTCGCGTGGGATTTCGGCCAGCCAGCCGGGGTCGGTCACCGAGGCGGGAACCACCCGATACCCGTCGGCGGCGGGGTAGAGCCGCTCGCGCAGCCCAGCCACCTCGGGATAGTCGATGTCGTACCACAGCACGCCAGGTCCGGGCCCGACCCGGAAGAACCGACTGTCCAGCCCGCATCCCAGATGCAGCACCACGGCATGCGGGTTCGCGGCGAGGAACTGGCGTGTCCAGTGGTCGAAGTGTGCCGAGCGGGTGGTCACCGCCGGGGAATTCCGCGCAGTGATGGTGGTGCGGGACCAGTCGTAGTCGATGCGGTCGACGATCTGTTTGGCCCACCTGTCGTGCAAGATCGAATTCGGCAGGTCGGCGTCGAGGGCCTTGGCGTAGAACGTCGCGAGCATGGTCTGCGGGGCCCCGCTGAGGTCGACTTCCACGTGGTCGGTCACCACCCGAGGCTAACCCGGGCGCGGCGCCGCGGTGGACGCACTGAACGCCGACCGGCGTGGCGTTCAGCCTGCCTTACTCTTGCGCCGCGCCGCGCGCAGCCCCACCCAGAACCGCGCCGCCTCCCGAATCGATTGCTCGACAGGTGTTGGCGCCCAGTCGAGTTCGCGTCTGGCCTTGCTGCAGTCGACCGGCGCCTCGGCACGCATCAGCCGCAGCGAGGCCAAGGAGAGTTTCTCGTCGGTGCCCTTCAGCCGGCCCTTCACCGTGCCCAGGGTGGCCAGCAGGTAGGTCAGCGGCAGCGGTAGCGAATGGGCCGGGGCGGGCACTCCGGCGGCTTCCGCGGCGATCCGTGCCACCTCGGCATTGCTGATCATCTTCTCCGAGATCAGGTAGCGCTCGCCGACCCGGCCCTTGGCGGCGGCCTTGATCAGCGCACGGGCGGCATCGTTGACCCCGACGGCCTCGAGCTCGATCCCGCTCATCACGAACGGCAGCTTGCCGAACGCGGCGCCGGCGATGATCTCGCCGTGTGGGGTCCGGCCCCAGTCCTTACCGCCGTAGGTGGTGGACACGCACATGGCCACCGCCGGCAGGCCGCGCTCACGGGCATACTGCAACACCAGCCGTTCGGCCTGAACCCGCGACCGCACATAGGGCGTCAGCCCTTTCTCGGAGATGACGTCGGCTTCGGTGGCCACCCGCCCGCGGCGCCGGCCGACCGTGGCATAGCTGCTGGTGAACACGAACTTCTTGAGGCCGGAGGCGATTTCAGGTTCGGTTGCGATATCGAGCACGTGGCGCGTGCCCTCGACGTTGGTGCGGAACAGCGGTGCCGGGTCGCGTAGCCAGCCGCGGGTGTCGACGACGCAGTAGTAGACGACGTCGACTCCCGTCATCGCCGCGCGCAGGGCGTCGTCGTCCCAGATGTCACCGACGAAGCGCGTCACGTCCAGGTCGTCGATCCCGATGGTGTTGGCGCCCTCGCGCACCATCACCCGGACCTCCTCGCCGTCCTCGACCAGGGCGCGCACCACGTGCGAACCGAGGTAGCCGTTGCCGCCGATCACCAGGGACGTCATCGCCCACCCTTCATGTCCCGCATCCATGCCGCCGCTTCGTCCGGCAGCGTGCCCAGTTCCCCGGCCTTCTTGCACCACTTCATGGCCGCCGACACGAACCGCAGCGGGTTGTAGATGTCCTCCTGGCGCCGCCACAGCCCGTCACCGGCGTAGGTGACGATCGAGATGTTCGTGGCGCTGATGATGGTGCCGTCACCGGGATCGCGCATCGGGTTGTCCAGCTCGCAGATCACCCGGCCGGTCGGCTCATCGATCACCGTCCACAACGACGGGAACGCGGTCATGTAGCTGCCGGGGAAGGACTCCATGGTCTTCCAGATCCACGGCCGCACCTGTTCACGGCCACGCATGGTGCCCGCCGCGTGTTCGATGTACTCGACGTCCTCGGTGCACTGGTCGACCCACGGATCCCAATTCCGCGTCTCGGCGGCACCGGCGACGGTCCGCTCGAATTGCGCGAATGCCTCTGCCAGCTCGTCACGGGTGAACAACCTGCTCGTCACATCTCAAACTAGAACACGTTCTAACGACTCTTGTCGAGATTTTCACGAACGACGGGCGCGCACCAGCTTCACGATTCCGTATCCGATCGCGCCGAGGACCGCCGCTGCCGCCAGCCACGGGAGCATCAGCCCGAAGGCCAGCACGACATTGGACACCGCGGCCACCAGCAGGTCCCAGCCGCGTTCCACCTGCCCGAGGAAACCGCGGTACTCCTGCGGTGCGGGGCCTCCGACACGCTCGGCGCGGATCTCCACGTTCACGGTGCTGTAGTCGATCTGGGCACCGAGTGCGGCACGCTGCGCGCGCAGGCTGTCCAGATCCGCCTGCCGCTGCGACAGCGCGTCCTCGGCCTTGATCAGCGCCTCCGGATCCTTGGCATCGCGCATGATGCCTAGCAGCCGGTCCACCGAGGTCTGCAATGCGGTGATGCGCGCATCCAGGTCGACCCGCTGTGCGGTCACGTCGTCGGAGCTGATCTGCATGCTGTCCACGGTGCCGAGCTTCTTGATATCGCCCAGCGCCGCATCGAGTTTCGCTGCGGGCACCCGCAGTACCAGCGAGATGTGCGCCCGCCCGGTCCCCGAACCAGCGTCCTCGGACCGGTTGTCGACGCGGCCACCCGCCGCGGTCGCGATATCGGCCGCCTTGTCGGCCGTGGCGGGCACATCGGCGGCGGTCATCGTCACGGTCGCCGTTTTGATGATGTCGCGTTTCACATCCGGTGCCGGTTCACCGGGCGGCGCCAACGGCGGGCCGCCGCCGGCATCGGAGAGTTTGGACTGCGGGGCTCCGGCCGCATTCGGTGCGGTGTGGTCACGCACCGGGGATCCGCCGGCACATCCGGTGAGCGCCACCAGGAGAACAACCAGGGCGAGGGCCTTTGCCATAGATCGAATGTACCGATTCGCTGTGAACTTCCTTGAGATCGCGCTCGGGACGGCTCGCCCTACCCGGCGGCGGCACCCCACGAATCCGGGCGCGCACCGGCGTAGCGGCCGGGTGTCACGCCGTACCGGCCGTGGAATTCCTTGATGAAGTGCGACACGCTGGTATACCCGACCTCACGGGATACCGCCGTCACCCCGACTTGCCCGCCATCCAGGAGCCGCCGGGCGTGATCGAGCCGCTTTTCCTTCACATACTGATACGGCGACTGCGCCGTCAGGTCCCGAAACGCCCGGGAGAAGGCCGACGGGCTCAGACATGCCTGCGCAGCCAGCGTGTCCACCCTCAGCGGTTCTGCCAGATTCGCCGAAATGTAGCTCAACGCCGACCCGATCGGACTCCTGATCGTCTGGGCGGCGGCCAGTTCCACCAGCGTGACCCGCTGCTCGCGCTGCAGCACCCGATACACCAACTCCTGCAGGTACAAAGGTGCCAGGACCCGACGGTCATCGGCGGACGTCAGCGCGCCGAGAAAGCGTGCGACCGTGTACGACATCTCGGTGTCGAGAGGTGAGACCCCGCGCGGGTCCAGGTCCTTGGCCTGCGCACGACCACGCACGTTCTCGCCCACCGCGCGAACCAGTTGCGGCTCGATCTGCAAGACCAGACACCACGCCGGACGAGGGACCGAGGCCGCCACGACACCGCACCCGGTGTCGCGGCGGTCGCCGAGCACCCGGTAGCACATCTCGTCCGTCGCCTGGGTCGCCGGAACGATGACGGCGAGCGCGAGGCGGTCGATGTCATCGAAGCCCAGGCGCGTGGGCCGGGTGAAGCGATACGTCGTCAGACCCGGCCATGCGCCGGCATTGGCTCCCTCATGCCGGGCGAGTCTGCTCAGTTCGGACACCAGCGCCGACGCCGCCTCGCGCTCGGAAACGGCCACTACCGCGGGTCTCCGGAGAACCCCTTGTCGGCAAGCCAACTCAATGCGACGTCGGCGACCTCCCGCCAGCGGTGGTCCACCGTCAGGGAATGCCCGGCCCCGTCGAACCGGTGAAAGTCGGTCACGGCAGAGGATCTCGCGTACTGCTTGTACGTGGCGTGGGCGCTCACGAACGGCACGGTGTGGTCGAGGGTGCCGCCCGTGATCAGCAGTGGGCCCCTGGTGGAGTTCTCGACGTCGACCTTGGCGGGCGAGTGCGGCGAGAAGTTTGCGATCGCCGCCTCGAACAGCGGCTTACCCGGCGACGGAATGGACCATCGTTCCCAGAGCGCATCCGACTCGTCGGTGTCCAGTCCATTGCCGAAGCCGTACCGGAACTGGTTGCGGGTCAGGGCTTTCGCCCGACCCCGGTTACGCGGGTTGCTCAGCACCGGGAATGCGGATCGCAGCTGGGCCGGCGGTAACGGCTTGACGCCCTTGATCGGCGCGGGATCGATCGCCACCGCCGCGGCGACTTTTCCCCGGCCGAGCAGCTTCTGGGCGATCAGACCGCCGAACGAATGCCCGATCGCAATCGGCGGGGTGTCGAACTGCTCGATCACCGCGGTGAAATGCTCGGTGAGTGCTTCGATGCCGTAACCGGCTTGGGCATCGGGGTTTTCGCGGGACTCGGCCGCCGACTCACCTTCTCCGAGCCAGCGCGGAGCAATGCCGCGATATCCGTGGGTCTCGACATGGGCGATCCACGGTTGCCACGCCGTGTACGAGATCCACAACCCGTGGATGAAGACGATATCTGCCATGCGCGGGCTTTCAGTCGAACACGATGACAGCACGGCCGACGATGTCACCGCGCCCCAGTGCTTCGAGGTTGGCATTGACGTCCTCGAGTTTCACCGGCACCACGTTGTGCTTGATCAAGCCCTGTCCGGCCAGCGTGAGCACGTCCCGGAGATCGTTGTAGTTTCCCCAGAACGACCCGAAGTAGGACTTCTCCCCGCTCACGAACGGAAAGAGCGGCAACTCCACGCGTTGTCCCATCAGACCCACCTGGCAGAGGGCGCCTTCGGTGGCCAGGATGGCGGCCGCCAGACCGAGCGAATCCGGAGATCCCGCGCAGTCGAGCACGGCATCCACCGTGCGCCGTCCGGTGAGGTCTTCGAGTTCGTCCTGGACACCGTCGGCCGTCTTGTCACGCACGTTGATGGTGTGATCTGCTCCGTTTTCCCTTGCGACGGACAACTTCTCGGCAGTGCGGGCGAACCCCAGAACGGTGGCGCCGGCGCCGAGAAGCCGCGCGTACTGCACCCCGTAGGCACCCAGACCGCCGATGCCGTTGATGACGACGGTCCGGCCGGGGCCCAGCTTGCCGGCATCGCGGAGCTTCTTCATTCCGCGGTAGGGAGTCAGCCCGGCGTCGGTCAGCGGTGCCAGATACTCAGGTGGCAGCCCGGTGTCGGCGACGGGTATGACGTGGTCGAACGGTGCGACCATGTATTCGGCGAAACCGCCGTTCGGCCCGAATCCGGCGAGTTGTCCACCACTGCAGAGCTGTTGGTTGCCTTCATGACATTGCCGGCAGGTGCCGTCGCCCCATTGCGCATCGACGACCACCAGATCGCCCTCGGACAGTCCTGCGGATTTCGGCACGCCGGCACCCAGAGCCGCCACGGTGCCGGCGACCTCGTGCCCCGGGATGAACGGCAGATCGACGGGCAGGCCGTGCCGGAAGTAGCCGTCCAGGAGCTGATAGTCGCTGCGGCACATACCTGCCGCGGCGACCTTGAGCAGCACCTGGTTCGGTCCGGCTTCGGGGACCGGGACTTCGTCCAGTTCCAAAGGCTCATTGAAGTGGTGGATTCGTGCCGCGCGCATCTGCATGGTCTGCACCTCTGCGTTCGTCTCAACGTCCACCGAAAGGTATCCGGACGGTGTTGACGAGTTGTGGATGCTTAGTTGATCGCCGGTCCACTCAGCCGATTTCGGCCAGGAACCGGTCGACACGCTGCACGAACAGGCGGGCTTCGCTCTCGTCGGACAGCGTGCGGGCGGCCGTCGCGGCGGCTCGCACCTCCACCATCGGTGTGCCGCGCGCGTGCAACAGCCGGGCACGCAGCAGCAGAAGCAGGCCCTCCGGGTAGCGCTGCCCGAAGGTGTCGAGGTAGAACTCCGCCCGGTCCAGCGCCGCGGCGGCATCGTCCAGCGATCCGGCCGCCAAGTACATCTCGCCGAGGAGCGCGTACCAGGTGGCCACACACGAACGTGGGGGATCGAGGAGGTTCGCGGCGATGAGCCTTTGGGCTTCGGAGATCGCGGCTGCGGCTGCGGCCGGGTCGTTCGCGGTCACCGCCCGCGCCCAGCATCCGGCCAGTCGTTGATAGGTCCCCAGGAAGACGAACGAGAACCCCGGATCCACGGTGGTCCCGCGCTCCGCGCTCAACAGGGCCCACGCCGGATCGCCCACGATGGTCGCGATCCGGCCTGCCATCGTGGCCCATATCGTCACTCGATAGGGATGGTCACCTGCCACCGATTCCAGGGTGTCGAGCAGGTCCCGCGCTGCGGGGACGTCGCCGTGCAGCGCGGTGATCTCCGCGAGCATGCCCAGCATCAGCAGCTCGAGATCCCCGCGCACCGGGTCCTCCTCGGCTCGCTCGAGCCCGCCCAGCAGCGAACTCTCGGTCTGGCTCAGATAGCGGAAGGCCTCGCCGATATTGCTGACATCCCATTGGTGCAGGCCCCACGCCTGCAGACCGTACGTGCGCACCATCGGTTCCGAGGACGCGTAACCCTGATCCAGCAGGCGCCGGGCAAGCGGGCCGCTGCGATCGAGCTCGAGCGCTTGTTGATGTGCACTCCAGCGCGAGAAGAGAAAGGCCGCCGCCTCGACCTCGCGGCCCAGCCCACGCGCCAATTGCTCTGCGCGCTCGAACAAGTCGACGGCCGCGGTGCCATACATCGAACGCATTCCGACCACCGCCGTCAGCTGCGCCAGCGCCGAGAGTTCAAGCTCCGCGAGGCCGGCCTCGCGCGCGATGTGTACAGCGGACCGCAGCTGACGCTCGGCGGCCTCGAGTGCCGATTTCGCCGCCGCGCAGCCGCCCGCACGCGCCAACGCCTGCGCGGTGCGCGCCGCGTCGGCAAGCGGGCCGGCTGACCACAGGTGGTAGGCCAGCCGCTCCGCGATGGTCTCGTCGTCGGCATCGCTGCCCTCCAGCGCGTCGGCGATTCGCAAGTGCAGCATGGTCGCTCGCCCCGGCGGTGTGCTCGCCGCCACCGACTCGCGGACCAGATCGTGGGTGTACCGGAACGAGTGCGGGTCATCGGGTGCGGACTCGAGCAGTCCGAGGGCCCGCAAGGGTTCGAGCCTCGCCAAACAGTCCGAGATATCGACACCGGCCACGGCGGCGAGCAGGCCGATGCCCACACCGCGGCCCAGCAGTGCCGCGATCTGCAACAGCAGGATGAGGTGGTCGTCGAGCCGGGACATCCGGTCCCGCACCACATCCCGGACGGTCGCAGGCACGCCGCGATGCGCCGTCGTGTCCTTGGCGAAGACGCCCCCGTCGTTGAGGAACCGGGATAGTTCACGCACGAAAAAGGGGTTGCCCGCGGTGCGCGCATGGATATCCCGCGCAGATCGGGTACTGGGTTCGTGCCCGGTCTCACGGCGGACGAGTTCGGCGACTTCGGCGAGGTTGAGCGGACCGAGCGCGATACGGCGGTGGCCTGGGACCCGGCTGGCGGCGGCCAGTACCCGGGCCAACTCGGTGCCGGGTGACGGCGCGCGGTCGCGCAGGGCGCCGACGACCACGGCGCCGCCCGGCAATCGTGCCGCCAGGTGGGTGAACAACTGCAACGAGGCGATATCGGCCCAGTGCAGATCATCGATCACGATCAGCAGTGGCCGCTGCGCCGATACCTCGCCGACGAGGGCGACGACCTCCTCGAACAGCCGGAACTGGGCGCCGGTGTCCACCAAAGCGGCGCCGGCCAGCACGATATCGCGGGGCTCGGTGAGCCGGCCGAGGTCGCCGGTGCGCCACTTCTGCGCGAGCGCGGCAGGCAGTGAGCGCAGCACGCCGTTCACCACCTGCAGCCATGGCCACATCGACGGCGTTCCGTCGCCTTCCAGGCAGCGCCCCCAGACGATCACGGCGTCGCCGGCTCCGGCCTCGTCGGCGATCTCCTGCAGCAGGCGGGTTTTGCCCACCCCCGGCTCACCTTCCACGACCACCAGACCGGTACGTCCGTGGGCGGCCGCGTGCACGGCCTGCCGCAGCAGGGCGAGTTCGTCGCGGCGGCCCACCAGACCGCTGAAGGGTTCCGTCGGTCCGGGTTCCGCGGTGCGCAACGTCGCGTTCAGCACTCGCCGATGGGCATCCTCCAGGGCGGGTCCCGGGTCGAGCCCGAGTTCCTCGGCCAGGCGGGTCCGTACGGCGCGAAACGCCGACAACGCCTCGACCTGTCGCCCGGCAGCTCCCAGCAGTGAGATCAGGGCGGCCTGCACGGGTTCGTGCAGCGGAGCCAGCACTGCTGCCCGGCGCACCGCAGCGAGGACGTGTTCGGGTCGACCCACCTGCACCGCGAGATCCGCTGCGACGGTGCATACCGAGAAGAACTCGTCGTCCAGTCCGGCGAAGATCGGTATCGCTGCCGGTGCCGGGTGCAGTCCTGCCCCCGCCGGCCCGGTCCACAGGCGCAGCGCCGCCGCGTAGAGATCGAGTGCGCGGTCAAGGTGGTGTTGCGAGAGGGCCGCGTCGGCGGCTGTCGTGAGGTCGCGGAAGCCGAGCAGGTCCAGCTCGCTCGCGTCAGCGGTGAACACATAGCCGTTACCCCTCCGCAGCAGATGGGATCCGGCTTTGCGCGCGGGAAGACTGGGTTCGATCAGCCGCCGCAGCGCACCGATGTACTTGTGGAGCACATTGAGGGCGCTGACGGGTGCGTCCTCTCCCCACAGCAGGTCGACCAGTTCCGAGGTGCTGCTGACCCGCCCCACCCGCGCCAGCAACAGCGCGAGGAGGTATCCCTGTTGCCGCGGACCCGCATCCAGCTCGACGTCGTCACGCCAGACCCGTAACGGCCCGAGAATCTGCAGGCGCAAGGTACTGGCGGAGGCCGACTCGCCGCCGCCGGGATCATCGACTGGACCGTTCGGCACAGTCCGTCCACCGTTTCGGGATCGTTGAACGGCCACACAGCCTGCTCAGTTGCCCGTTGAGTTTACTGCGAAGTCGCTGTCCTCGTGCTGCGTCCGCGCTGCCCCCCGGTATGACGCATTCCCGTCGAGGTGTAGCGGGCATCGGCCTTCCGCTCGCGCGGGCCTGTACCCCAGCCGGGACGCCAGTCCACAATCATGCACATGAGTGCAAGCAACGACGCCACTTTCAGCGGCGTCCACCATGTGTCGTTGACCGTCACCGATCTCCCCGCCAGCATCGAGTGGTACCAGCGGGTGTTTCGGACCCAGCGATTGGACATCACGATCCCGCACTACGGGCGGGAGGAGACGGGATACAGCGTGCTGTTACCCGAGCCTCGCTCCGGGTTGATCTTCGGGCTGCACACCAATAGCGGCAATCGCGGTGAACCGTTCGACGAGGCTCGAACCGGCTTGGATCATGTGTCGTTCGGGGTGTCCGGCCGGCCAGCGCTGGAAGCCTGGGTCGCCTGGCTGGATGAACTCGGGGTCGAGCACACCGGCATCGTGGACGAAGTGGACCCGATCCGGTACTCGACGGTGGTGTTCCGCGACCCGGACAACATCCAGCTCGAACTCATCGCGATGGACTGACGCGCCCCGCCCGATCGCGATCGTCTCCGAATGGGCTACTGCCGGAGCGGAATACGATACTCAGTCGCGGGTGCGGTGCGGCATTCTCGACCCGTGAGCGTTCCCTATGTCCTGTTCGTCGTGACGAACGCGGCCGTGATCGGCCCGAACAATCGTGCAACGGGTTTCTTCTTCCCCGAGGTGGCCCATCCCTACGAGGTGCTCAACCGGCACGGGGTGGCAGTCGAATTCTGCTCCCCGCAAGGCGGCCGACCCCCCGAAGACGGGTTCGACGCCACCGACCCGACGCAGACCGAGTTCCTGGACACCAAGGCCTACCGCCGGTTGGGCCGAAGCCGCAAACTGTCCGAGGTCGACGTACTCGACTACGACGCGGTCTTCATTCCGGGCGGGTTGGGACCGATGGTGGACATCACCGGCAATCCGGAGGTCCAGGACACCGTCCTGCGCGCGTGGAATGCGGGATTGATCGTGTCCGCGGTCTGCCACGGGCCGTCTGCGTTCCTGGGTGTCGTACTCGACGACGGGTCGCCGCTGGTGCGTGGTCGCCACCTCACGTCCTTCTCGGCCGCCGAGGAGGACGGGTACGCCGACAAGGACGTTCCGTTCGATCTCGAGGCGGCCTTGCGTGCGGAGGGCGCTCTGTATCAGGCGACCGACCCCTGGCAGCCGAAGCTCGTGGTGGACGGCCGCCTGATCACCGGCCAGAATCCGCAATCGGGCACGCTGGTCGGTGAGGCGCTGGCCGAGGCGCTCGGGAAGCACTGATGGGATCGACCGATCCTGTTGTCGTGGTGGCCCATTGGCAGACGACCGAGACCGAACTGGGCACAGTGCTGGCACACGTCGCCGCGCTCCGGCCCCAGGCACTGGCCGAACCAGGGTGCCTCGGCTATCAGGCGTTCCAGAGCGTGGACGACCCCACCCATCTGCTGCTCGTCGAGCATTACCGTGACGCCGCCGCCCTCGACGAGCACCTGGCCTCCCGTCACTATCAGGAGCTGGCGGTGGAGCGCGTCCGCCCACTGCTCACCGACAGGCAGGTCGAACTTCTGCAACCGCGGAACGCCACCTGAGGCCGCACAGGCGGCCATAGGGTGACCGTATGTGGATCCGGCCGGTCCTGGCCGTCGCACTGCTCGCCATCGCCGTCGGCGTGGGGCCGCCCGCCGCCGCCGACACCTCGCGCCTGGTTCCCATCGGTGACGGGCGCTCCCTGTTCCTGGACTGCCAGGGATCCGGCGCGCCGACGGTGTTCGTCATCCCCGGCAAAGGCAGTTACGCACAGGCCTGGAACGCCGCCATCGCGCCCGACGACCCGGCCCGGGCGTCCCCGTACGACCTGATCGAGCAGGCCGAGCCGGTACTGACCCCGATCTCGGCGCAGCCGCTGGTCGCCAGGACCACCCGGATCTGCACCTACGATCGCCCCGGCACCCGCCCGGACGGCAACGACCGCTCCACCGCGGTGCCGCAACCGCACCATGTCCGCGACGATGTCGACGATGTCGTGAAACTCATTGCCGCGGCACACCTTCCGACGCCCATGGTGTTCGTCGCGCACTCCTATGGCGCGCTGATCCTGGATCTGCTGGCCCGCACACATCCCGAACTGGTCAGCGGGATGGTGTTCTCCGAGCCGACATCGGAGTTCCTGATGGCGCTGGGCCGGCCGGATCAGAACGCCGCCTTCGACCGCGACGGCATGGTGGTCGACCCGCAGAGCCCCGAAGCGATCCTGGCCGATGACGCCTTCGCGCAGATCGCCGCGGCACCTCCCCTGCCCCGGGTGCCCGCGATCGTGCTCAGCGCGGACAAGTTCGCGCCACCGTGGGCGCTCACACCGGACAATTACACGCAGGCGCAGATACACGCCGCCAACGATCTGCTGGCGGCCGCACTGGGCACCACCGATGTGATCATCCCCGACACCGGCCACAACCAGATGCTGTACCAACCGCACGCCGTCGCCGACCAGATCGCCGGCGTCGTCGCGCGGGTCCGCGACGGGAACTAACCGCACGTCAACGGGGTTATCACTACGTGACGTACAACAAGAATCCCGGGGCAGTCGACGCACTGACCCCGGAGCAGTACCGGGTCACCCAGCGCGACGGCACGGAACGGCCCTTCACCGGTGAGTATTGGGACAACCACGAACCGGGTATCTACGTCGATGTGGTGTCAGGCGAGCCACTGTTCGCCTCGACCGACAAGTTCGACAGCGGTAGCGGCTGGCCCAGTTTCACCAAACCGATCAACGGCTCGAACGTGGTGGAGAAGCGCGACTTCTCGCACCTGATGATCAGAACCGAAGTGCGGTCGGCCAACGCCGACAGCCACCTCGGCCACCTGTTCACCGACGGGCCCCGCGACCGGGGAGGCTTGCGCTACTGCATCAACTCGGCTTCGCTGAGATTCATCCACCTCGACGACCTCGAGGCGCAGGGGTACGGCGAGTACCGGGCCCTTTTCCCGACACAGGAGGACAAGTGAGCAACAAGAAGGCGATTCTGGCCGGCGGCTGCTTCTGGGGCATGCAGGACCTGATCCGCAAGCAGCCCGGTGTGGTGTCCACCCGGGTCGGGTACACGGGCGGCCGAAACGACCACCCGACCTACCGCAACCACCCCGGCCACGCCGAGGCGATCGAGATCATCTACGACCCCGCGCTGACCGACTACCGGGCGCTGCTGGAGTTCTTCTTCCAGATCCACGACCCGTCCACGAAGGACCGGCAGGGCAATGACATCGGCAGCAGCTACCGGTCGGCGATCTTCTACGTCGACGACGAGCAGAAGCAGGTGGCGCTGGACACCATCGCCGATGTGGACGCCTCCGGGCTGTGGCCCGGCAAGGTGGTGACCGAAGTGGTGCCCGAGGCCGACTTCTGGCAGGCCGAACCGGAGCATCAGGACTACCTGGTGCGCTACCCGTCGGGCTACACCTGCCACTTCCCGCGACCGGGCTGGAAGCTGCCCAAGCGGGCCGACGCTAGCGCCTAGCCAGCGTCACCCGGCCACCGCGCTTGGGCGTGAAGGCCACTCCTCGCGAGTGCACCTTCTCCCCCGGCGCGGTGGTCGTGGTGAGGGTGAAGTGCCGCAACACCGTTCGCAGCACGATGTCCATCTCCACATTCGCGAACACGGCGCCGACGCACCGGCGGGTGCCACCGCCGTAGGCCGCCCAGGCCAGCGGCGGCCGGGTCCCCATGAAGCGCTCGGGATCGAATCGGTCGGCGTCCGCGAACTCGCGCTGGTGCAGCTGCGAGAGGCTGACCATGATCGAATGCCCCTGCGGGACAACCCATTCACCCATCTCGAAGGTCGGCGAATGGACATGTCTACCGGCGAAGTCGATGACGGTGCGGTTGCGCTGGGTCTCCAGGATGACGGCCTGCCGGTACTCGTTCCCCTCACCGTCCGCCTCGTCGACCAGCCGGGCCAGCACCTGCGGATGCCGGCTGATCCGCTCGAACACCCAGGCCAGAGTGGAGGCCGTGGTCTCGTGTCCGGCGGCCAGCAACGTCAGGAGTTCGTCGGCGATGTCCTGGCGTGACATCGCGGTTCCGTCCTCGTAGGTGCTGCGCAGCAGCAAGGCCAGCACATCGTCGCGACCGGCCAGACCGGGATCCGCGCGCACCTCGTCGATCAGCCGGCCCACCACGATGTCGTACCGGCGGCGGTACTCGGCCAGCCGCCCCCACGGGCTCAGCCGCCCGTAATCGCGCTTCGGGCTGGGCATCGTGGCCACCCGGGAGCCCAGCGTCACCCATGGCGGGATGATGCGGCGCAATTCGTCCAGGTGCGCACCATCGGCCCCGAACACCGCCCGCAGGATCGCGTTCAAGGTGATCCGCATCATCGGCTCGAGCGTCGGGAACTCCTGCCCGACGGGCCAGTCAGCGGCCTCGCGCAGCGTCTCCTCTTCGAAGATCCGCTCGTAGTTCTTGATGCTCTTGCCGTGGAACGGCGGGGTCAGCAGCTTGCGGCGGCGCCGGTGTTCGGCCCGGTCCAGCGCGAACACCGAGCCGGGGCCGAGCACCCGGGACAGATTCGGCTGGATGTTGCCGACGTCGTCGGTGTGGGCGGTGAAAAGCTGCTTGGCCAGGTGTGGGTCGGCGACGATCACGGTCTGGCCGAACACCGGCAGGCTGATGGTGACCGCGGGTCCGTACCGGCGCACCAGCATCTCGGTCATCGGCCGGCGGAACAGGGCGAAGGCAATGCCCTGCAGCGAGCGGGCGACGCGCGGGCCGGGCGGCAGATGCTCCGCGCGGACGGAAGCGGGCTGCTCCGAAGTCGTCAAGGCCGTCTCAGTCATGCGCACTCCAGACCCGTACGTTGGTACTTCTATGTACCAATGGCGTGTGCGTCACGGTACTCCGCGGTACCGATGGGGCGCAAGAGCCTCCGGTAGGACATTCGAAGGCGCGCAGCGGCCCCGTACTTGAGCTTCAGCCCAGGATCAGCCGCGCCGAACGCTCCAGGCGCGGCGCGATATCGGCATAAGAGACATACCCCATGCCCGCGCGGACCAGGGCACCCGAATACAACAGCTCCAGCGTCTCGATGACGGCGATATCGGTTTCGGGACCGAGCGCGGCCATCAGCCGCTCCCGGATGTCGAGGCCGATGCGTTGGCGCAACACCTCGACATCGGCATCGCGGGCCAGTAGCGCACTGGTGACGGCACCGGCGAACTCCGGTTCGTCGGCCACCAGCAGCGCGATGTGACGCAGCACCCCGATCGCCCTGGCCGCCGCGTCGCCGTCACCGGGCTCAGTGGGTGGCGACGCCGCGAGCCGGCGCCAGAACACCTCGGCGACAAGGTGTTCCTTCGAGGAGAAGTAGGTGTAGGCGGTGGCCGCTCCCACGCCCGCATCCGCGGCCACCCGGCGCACGGTCAGTGCGGCGAAACCTTCGCGGTTGAGCAGGCCGATCGCGGCGTTGCCAAGGCGCTCGACGGTATCGGCCTGCTTGGCGCTCAGACGCCGCCGAGTCGACTCCACAGCCGCGTCGGACACGTGTCTGGACGCTACTACAACGACCCGGTACCAGCAACGGTAGGTTGACTGCCATGAGTGCAGCCGACATCGCCCTGCCACCCGACGCCGCGCGGCTCTTCGAGTTCGCCGAGACCGTCATCGGCTTCATGCCCGCCGACGAGGGCCGGGCCCTGTACGACGCGGCCGTGCACTACCTCTGCGGTGGCGTCGGCGTCGAGATCGGCACCTACTGCGGCAAGTCGACGGTGTTGCTCGGGGCCGCCGCCCGCCAGGTCGGCGGCGTCATCTACACCGTCGACCACCACCACGGCTCCGAGGAACATCAGCCCGGCTGGGAGTACCACGACACCACCCTCGTCGACCCGGTCACCGGACGTTTCGACACCCTGCCCACGCTGCGGCACACCCTGGACCTGGCCGGCCTCGAGGACAGCGTCATCCCGATCGTCGGCAAGTCCCCGACCGTGGCGCAGGTGTGGCGAACGCCGTTGCAATTCCTGTTCATCGACGGCGGCCACACCGAGGAACACGCCCAGCGCGACTACGACGGGTGGGCCACATGGGTCGCCCCCGGCGGCGCCCTGGTGATCCACGATGTCTTCCCCGACCCGAATGACGGCGGCCAGGCGCCGTATCACATCTACCGTCGCGCAATCGATTCCGGTGACTTCCGCGAGGTCTCCGTGACCAGCTCACTGCGGCTGCTGGAGCGCGCAAGCTAGACGAACGGACGCCTGCCGTCCACCCGTTCGACGTTTCGGCCCTCTATCGTGCGCGGCGCCATGACCGCACACTCGTACCTGCCTCCCGGTCCGCCGCTGCCGCGCGCGGTGCAGGGCGCACTCGGCGTCGCCGACCGGATTCGCGCACTGCAGATCCTGCGTTCGCGATACGGCTCGGCTTTCTCGATCGACCTGCCGATCTTCGGCCACCTGGTGGTGCTCAGCGATCCCGACCAGGTGCGCGAGCTGTTCCGGTGCGGTCCTGCGGTGGTCGACACGACCGAGGCCAATCTGGGCCGCGTGATGGGCCCGCATTCGTTGTTCGCACTGACCGGTGACCGGCACCTCGCCCGGCGCAAACTGCTCACACCGCCGTTCCACGGCCGCCGGCTGACGGCCTTCGAGCAGATCGCCGAACAGGAGACACTGCGCGAGGCCGCGAACTGGCCGGTGGCACAGGAGTTCCCGATACTGCCGTCGATGATGCGTATCACGTTGAACGTCATCCTGCGGGCGGTGTTCGGGGCCGACGGCCAGGAGTTGCAGCAGCTGCGCGCGGTGCTGCCACCGGCGATCCGGCTGGGCTCGGCGTTGTCGCTCATCCCTGTGCCGCAATGGGATTGGGGACGCTGGAGCCCGTGGGGCCGGGTATACCGGTACCGCCGCGAGTACGACGCCATCGTGGACCGGCTGATCGACAAAGCGCTGGCCGATCCCGCACTGGCCGATCGCGACGACGTGCTGGCCACGCTGCTGCAGAGCAGATACGAAGACGGCAGCCCGATGGCCCGGGCCGAGATCGCCGATGAACTCCTCACGATGCTCGCGGCCGGCCACGAGACGACGGCCACCACCCTGGCCTGGGCGATAGAACGGCTGCAACGACACCCCGCCTTGCTGGCCCGGCTCACCGCCGAACTGGACCGGGGCGCGACAGATCTGCTCGATGCCACCCTCCTGGAGGTACTGCGGGTCCGGCCCGTCATCGACGTGACGTTCCGGCAGGTGAAAAGTCCAGTGCTGCAACTCGGCCCGTGGCGGCTACCGCAGGGCCAGACGATCGCCGCCGGTATCGGACTGCTGCACTCGGACCCCAAGGTCTTCCCCGATCCGCGTCGGTTCGACCCGGACCGCTTCCTGCACCGGCCGCCCAACGCCGGCGAGTGGATGCCCTACGGGGGTGGGGTCCGGCGCTGTATCGGCGCCGCATTCGCGACGATGGAGATGCGGGTGGTGTTGCGGACGCTGTTGCTCGAACACACCCTGGCGACCACGACCGCACCGGGTGAGCGGTGCCGGTCCCGCGGAGTGGCGATCGCGCCGGCGCGGGGCGCCCTGGTGCGGGTCGACAGGCGGACCTAGCGGCCCGAAGCCGCGCAGACGCAGTCGAATTCGTCCTCCAGCCCACGCGGCAACCCGGCACCGCGGAAGATACCGCTGGCCGGGCTGGTGAGGGACAACGCGTCGGCCGCCAGGATCATCGCCGCACCGGTCCAGGTGGTGCGCTCCTCGGGCCAGCGCTTGCCGTCGGCGAACACCAGCCCCGTCCAGTACGAGCCGTCCGTCTCACGCAGGTGCTGCATGGCGGCGAACTGCTGGTGTGCCCTCGCCCGGTCGCCGATCGCATCCAGCGCCATCACCAGCTCGCAGGTCTCCGCACCGGTGACCCACGGCCGATGGTCCACGCACCGGATGCCCAGTCCGTCGACCACGAAGTCATCCCAGCGGTCCTCGATCCGGGCCCGCGCGGCGGCACCGCGCACCGCTCCGCCCAGTATCGGGTAGTACCACTCCATCGCGTGAGTGTCTTTCGGACTGAACGCATCCGGATGCTCGGCGATCACATGGCCGAGCCGGCCGACGGCCACCTCCCATTCGGGCTGCGGTTCGTCGAGATAGTTCGCCAGCGCCAGCGCACACCTGATGCTGTGGTAGATGCTCGCGCACCCGGTCAGCAAGGCCTCGTCCATCATCCCGGCATCGCTTCTGGCCCAGCTGATCTGGCCGCCGGGCAGCTGCATACTGAGCACCAGCTCGATCGCCCGGCTGACCGTCGGCCACATCCGCAGCGCAAAGCGCCGGTCCCCGGTGATCAGCACGTGGTGCCAGACTCCGGTGGCGATGTAGGCGCAGAAGTTGCTGTCGGTGTTGGCGTCCTCGATGACACCGTTACGCGTTTGGATCGGCCACGACCCGTCGGCCCGTTGGGTGCTGCGGCACCAGTCGAATCCGGCCCGAGCCGGCTCGAGAAGACCTGCGACGGTCAGCGCCATCAGGTTCTCGACGTGATCCCACGGGTCGGTGTGACCGCCCACCGACCACGGCACGGCACCGTCGGACTCCTGGGTGTCGGCGATGGACTGAGCCGTCTGCAGGCACTGCAGCGGCGTCAATACACCTGACACACCGGGAATCTCGTGGTGGCGCATGGCGTCCTACGCGGCCGGCTTGGCGAAGTAGAGCGCCACACTCTTGCCGATCAGCGGGTTCAGCACGTCCTCGGCGGTGCGCGTCAACCACGGCCGGCTCATCATGTCCCACACCAGCAGCTTGTGGTAGGCGGTGACCGCGGGGTGCTTCGGTTTATCCACGCCGACAGCACATTTCAGCCACCAGAACGGTGCGTGCAGCGCGTGTGCGTGATGGGCGTGGATGAACGTCACCCCGCGGGAGGTGATCTTGTCGCGCAGCTCGTCGGCACGATAGATGCGGATGTGTCCGCCCTCGTTGGCGTGGTACTCGTCCGACAGCAGCCAGCACACCTTCTCCGGCAGCCAGCGCGGTACCGTGACCGCGAGCTTGCCGCCGGGCTTGAGCACCCGCACCAGTTCGGCGATCGCCGCGTCATCGGCGGGCACGTGCTCCAGGATCTCCGAAGCGATGACGACATCGAAGGTGCCGTCGGCGTAGGGCAGATCCAGGGCGTCGCCCTTGACCGCTTCCGCACGGGCCCCGGCCGGAGCCTCGCCCTGTTCCTTCATCGCGGTCAGGATGGCATCGACATCGTTGAGGTCCTCGACGCTCTGATCGAAGGCGATGACGTCGGCGCCGCGCCGGTAGGCCTCGAACGAGTGCCGGCCGGCACCGCAGCCCACGTCGATCACCGAGATGCCGGGTCCGACACCCAGGCGGTCATAGTCGACGGTCAGCACGACGTCATCCTCTCGTGGTCCTCTCGATTGCCTTTTCGTACACCGAAACTGTCTGTGCAGCAACCGATTCCCAACTGAACACCGCCAAGGCCCGCTGGCGTCCGGCCGCGCCGAGCTTGCGGCGTTGCGCCGGGGAGTCCAACAGCTCGCCGAGCACGGCGGTCAGTCGGTCGATATTGCCCGGCGGCACCAGGCGGGCGCATTCGCCTTCGGCGCCCAGCACTTCGGGCAGCGCTCCCGCGCGGCTCGCCACGATGGGCGTGCCGCTGGCCATCGCCTCCACGGCCGGCAGCGAGAACCCCTCGTAAAGCGAAGGAATACAAGCGATCTCAGCCGAGGCCAGCAGGCGGGCCAGCTCCTCGTCGGGCAGGCCGGACGAGCTGTGCACGATATCGGAGATGCCGAGTTCGGCGATCAACTTCTCGGTGGGTCCGTTGGGCTCCAGCTTGGACACCAGCTGAACGTCCAGATTGTGGTGCGCGCGCAGCCTCGCGACCGCATGCAGCAGATTGCTGACACCCTTGAGCGGAACGTCGGCGCTGGCGATCGCGATGATGCGGCCGGGCACCCGGTGGTCGGCCGGCCGGAACAGGTCGGTGTCGACCCCGAGCGGCACCACGTGCAGCTGGTCGTCGGCCACCCCGAAGTCCTCGGCGATATCGGCACCCGAGGTCGTCGACACCGTCAGCAATTCGGGGATCCGGCGGGCCACCCGCTTCTGCATCTCGGCGAATCCGTACCAGCGCCGCACCAGGGGTTTGCGCCACCAGGTGGCGGCGGCCACCTCGAGCACCCGGTCCCGGGTGATCGGATGGTGCACGGTCGCGACCAGCGGGATATCCCTGGCGATCCCCAGCAGGGCGGCGCCCAGGCTCTGGTTGTCGTGCACGACATCGAACTCGTCACGACGTTCGGCCAGGATCCGGGCCACGCGCATGCAGAACGTACGGGGTTCCGGGAAGCCGGCGGACCACATGGTGAACAGCTCCAGCAGATCGATACCGTCCCGGATCTCACTGGGACGCGGCACCCGGAACGGATCGGGTTCGCGGTAGAGGTCCAGGCTCGGCACCTTGGTCAGCCGGACGCGAGGATCCAGCCCTTCCGGATACGGCTGGCCGGAGAACACCTCGACGTCGTGGCCGAGCTCGACCAGACCGCGGGACAGGTGCCGGACGTACACACCTTGGCCACCGCAGTGCGTCTTGCTTCGATACGAAAGCAGGGCGATACGCACGTCAGCTCAATCCGCTGAACTGCGGCGAGACACACTGGACATGTGTCCAGACTATAGTTTGACGAGCTAGCAGACGCAACGCGGCCGCTGAGTCACCACCGGCGGGGAAGCACGAAGGCAAACGGTGTCGGGAAGCCCAGCCCGGTCAGCCCGCCACGCCGGACGGCGTCGATCGCCACCTCGCGCACCTGTCCGGAACTGGGCTCATAGCAATGCAACCGACCCTCGCCCGCGCCGACGACGAGGATCCAGTGTCGGGGTAGGAATCGGCCGACGAGCACCGCCACCGGGCGCCCCGCCCGCACCGCCGAGAGCACATCGGAAAGGGCGTCCCGGCCACCGGGCAGCAGGCCGCGGAACAGTCGCCACCGGTACCGGACCGGGCTGTGCGCGCTGATGGCCCTGGCCACCCCGACCGGCGTGGTCCCCAGCCGACGGGGCCAGAACCGGTTGACCAGACGGTGCACCCGGCCCTGTTCGGCATGGAAGAGATGCGGGGTTTGCAGCGCTTCGCGGTACCCCGGATCCAGCAGCGCACCCGCCACCACCGCCACGGTCGGTCCGCACGTGACGCCATCGCGCTGCCGCAGGCCCGCGAGTTTCATCACGCTCAAGGCTAGCGACGGCGCCAGCAAACTGCCTAGGCTCGACAGTGTGTCCGGTACCCCTGGTTTCGGATACAGCTTTCTGACAACATTACCGGCGAGTAGGTATCGAGCTCTTCAACGTAGCGGGGTGGGACATGGCGCAACGGGTTGCTGTATTGGCCGCGGCCGGGACCGAAGGCGGCGGTGCGGCGCTGGACCAGGTCATCGGGATGTCGGTGGCCACCGCCATCATCACCGCCGGACTGTTGTGGATCGGCTACCTGCACCGTCAGCGCCGGATCACCTGGCTGCACGATCTCGCCGAGAAGACCGGCCGCAAGATGAATCGCCCCGGCTGGGTGGCCCTGCCCGCGCTGCTGTTCACCTCGACCATCATCTGCGCCATGTTCGGCTTCATCTGGGATGTCAGCCTGCACATCGGCAAGGGCCGCGACGCGGGCCCACTGGCCAACCCGGCCCACTACTTCATCCTGATCGGCTTGTTCCTGCTGTTCATCGCCGGATCCCTGTCGATCATCCTGCCCTACGAGAAACCCGGACCGGCCGCGGTAAAGATCACCCGGACCTGGTACGCACCCGTCGGCGGCATCCTGATGGCCGGCTGCGGTCTGTACGCCCTCATCGGCTTCCCCCTGGATGACATCTGGCACCGGATCTTCGGCCAGGACGTCACCCTGTGGGGTCCCACTCACCTCATGCTCATCGGTGGCGCGGGCCTGTCCCTGGTGGCCACGCTGCTGCTGACCCGGGAGGGCGATATCGCCATGGGCGCCGAGGCGCCGGAGCAGCGCCGCAGCATCCTGGCGTATCTGGCGTGCGGCGGCCTGGTCATCGGCCTGTCGGTGTTTCCGGTCGAATACGACTTCGGCGTCGAGCAGTTCCGTTTGGTGCTGCACCCCATGCTCATCGCCGCGGCAGCCGCCATGTCCCTGGTCGTCACGCGACTGTTCCTCGGCCGCTTCGCCACCTTCGGTGCGATCGCCTTCGCCTTCCTCATCCGCGGCCTGGTGGCACTGGTCGTCGGACCCGTACTGGGCGCACCGCACAGCTGGTTCGCGCTCTACCTCGGGTCGGCCATCGTGGTGGAACTCCTCGGGCTCACGCCACTTGCCAAGCGGCCCATCCTGTTCGGTGCGGTTGCCGGTCTGGGCGTCGGGTCCGTGGGCATGTGGCTGGAGTCGTTCTGGGTCGACGCCGTCTTCCGCAACCCGTGGCCGCAGAGCATGTGGGGCGAGGCGCTGGCCACCTCGGTGCCGGTGGCCGTCGGGATGGGCATGTGCGGTGCCCTGCTCGCCATCGTGCTCACTGGCCAGAAACTGCCGCAGCGCCCCCTCGGCATCGGCATCGTCGCCGCGACGGTGCTGGTCATCGCCGGCGCCGTCGCCAACGGGCTGAACACCACGGTGCCAGAGAATGCCAGCGCGCAGATCACCCTCACCGACGTGCCGAGCGACGCAGGCCAGCGACTGGCGAACGCCGACGTCAAGATCACGCCGGCCAACCTGATCAGCGCCGACCCCGAATGGGTGTCCATCCTGGCGTGGCAGGGCAAGCTCGACCACGAGCGTGGTTTGGTCATCGACCACCTGGAGCGGGTCGGCCCGGGCCACTACCGGTCCACGCGCCCCATTCCGGTATGGGGTACCTGGAAGACGGTGCTGCGCGTACAGGACGGCCGGACCATGGCCGCCGTGCCGATCTTCCTGCCCGCCGACCCCGGTATCGGCGCCGACGAGACCCCGGCTCTGGCCTCGACCTCGCGTGACTTCACCGAGGAGATCAAGGTCTTGCAGCGCGAACGCAACCTCGACGTCCCGTCCTGGCTGTACAGCGCGGCATCGCTGGTGGTGCTGGTGTGCTCGCTGATCCTGGTGGCACTGCTGAGTTGGGGTGCGGGACGGATCAATTCGCGCGAGCAGCACAGCACCGCCGAGACCCGGGAACCCGTCGGACAGCCGTGACCGTTCTCGCCGACCATTCGCTCTGGCTGGCGCTGCCCGCGTTCGCACCGGCCGTCGTGGTGGCCGGGGTGGTGGCCTGGGTGGCCGTCCGCGACAGACGGGCCGGCCCCGATGGCGATTCTGACAGCGAGAACGCAGGTTCGACCGACGAGGATGGTTCAGCGTGACTCTCATCAAGACACTTACCGCCGTGTGCGCCGTCGCCCTGATCGCCGGCTGCGGCAGCTCGACGACGCCGGAGAACACCGGCACGACGTCGAGCACCGGGACCGCCGCGCCCGAGATGACGGACCAGCAGTCCCCGCCGGAACGCGTCGTCATCGACGTCACCATCGCCGGCGGCAACGTCACCCCGACCAACCAGCAGGTGCAGGCCAAGGTCAAGCAGCCGATCATCGTCCGGGTCAACAGTGACGCCGCCGATCAGCTGCACGTGCACTCCAACCCCGAGCACACCTTCGACATAAAGCCGGAGAACGGTCAGGCGTTCCAGTTCACCGTGGACGTGCCCGGCAAGGTCGATGTCGAACTGCACCACCTGGACAAGACCGTCGCGACCATCACGGTGCAGTGATCCTGGCGCACGGGCTGGGCGGCTCGGCCGATCTGCCCATCCCGCTGACCTATGCCCTGATCGGCGCGGCGTGGGCACTCACCTTCACCTTCGCGGTGGTGGCACTGGCATGGCGTAGACCACGCTTCGATCCCGCGACGCCGGGGCGACCGTTGCCGCATTGGGTGACGGAATTCGTCGATTCGCCGGCGACCCGGTGGACGGTCGGTCTGCTGGGGCTGGCGTTCGCGGGGTGGGTCGCGGTGGCTGCGGCGTTCGGTCCGCAGAACTCGTCGAATGCCCTGCCCGGTGTGTTCTACGTGCTGCTGTGGGTCGGATTGGTTGCGCTGTCAGTCGTTTTCGGACCGGTGTGGCGGGTGCTCTCGCCGGTACGGACCGTCGCCCGGCTGTTCCGGGTACGCGCTTCGTCCTACCCCGAGCGACTCGGCTACTGGCCCGCCGCCTTCGGATTGTTCGCCTTCGTATGGCTCGAGCTGGCCAGCCCGGACCCCGGTTCGCTTGGTGCCGTGAAGATCTGGTTGTTGATCTACCTCGGTGTCACCATGGGTGGGACTTTCGCCTTCGGCCCCCGGTGGTGCTCACACGCCGACCCGTTCGAGGTGTACAGCGTGGTGGCGTCACGATGCTCCCCGTTGCGGCGCAACGCCGATGGGCGCATCGCGGTCGGCAACCCGTTCGACCACCTTCCGACCTTGCCGGTCCGGCCCGCGACGGTGACGGTGCTCGCCATCCTGCTGGGGTCGACGGCCTTCGACAGCTTCTCGGCGACACCGGCGTGGCGCGGGTTCGTCGACGCGCACACCTCAGGCGCTTGGCAGCCAACGGTTTTCAAGACCGTCGGGCTTGCGGCATTCGTCTTGATCGTGGCGCTGACGTTCAGTCTCGCGGCCCGGGCCACCGGCGGGGTGAGCCGGGAGCGGCGCCGGGAGTTGCCGGGGCTGATGGCGCACTCCCTCATCCCGATCGTCATCGGCTACGTGTTTGCGCACTACCTGACCTATCTGGTCGAGAAGGGTCAGCAGACCGTCTACGCGCTGTTGGGTATGCACGATGCGCACGTGTATTACGTGCTGTCCCTGCATCCGTCGGTACTGGCCACATTGAAGGTCCTGTTCGTGGTCGGTGGCCATATCGCCGGGGTGATCGCCGCACACGACTGCGCACTGCGTGTCCTGCCCAAGCGGCATCAGCTGACCGGCCAGCTCGCGATGATGCTGGTGATGGTCGGCTACACCTTCACCGGCCTGTACCTGCTGTTCGGCGGTTAGGCTTTGGGCATGCGGGCTTTGATCGTCGTCGACGTACAGCGGGACTTCTGCGAGGGTGGCTCCCTGGCCGTGGCGGGCGGCGCCGACGTCGCTCGCGCAGTGACCGCACTGCTGGGTTCGCACGACTACGACCATGTGGTGGCCACCAAGGACAATCACATCGATCCGGGGTCCCATTTCTCCGATACTCCCGACTACCGGGATTCCTGGCCGCGGCACTGCGTCGTCGGCACCCCGGGCGTCGAGTTCCATCCGTCGTTCGATCCGTCGGCGGTGGAGGCGGTGTTCACCAAGGGTGAGTATTCCGCGGCGTACAGCGGTTTCGAGGGCGCGGAAGCGTCCGGGGCCGGCCTGGCTTCATGGCTACGCGAGCGCGGGGTGACCGACGTGGACGTGGTGGGTATCGCCACTGACTATTGCGTGAAGGCCACCGCCGCCGATGCCGCGGCCGCGGGTTTCCGCACCCGGGTGCTAGTGGATCTGACTGCGGGTGTGGCCCCGACGAGCACCGACGAGGCGGTGGCCGCGTTGCGGGCGGCCGGCGTCGAGGTCGTCTGAACGTGTCGTAGCTCCCGCCTATAGTCGAACGTATGTTCGAACTGGGTGGTGTGGGGGATGCGGCGCTGATCGAGGCGTTGCGCGCCGCGACCCGGGCCGAGGCGGTGGCCGCGGCGCAGCGGTGGGCGATCATCGCCGCTCTGGTCGACTGGCACTGCAAGGACGAAGACCAGGCGCGGGCCTCTGCGGCGTTGGATGGGTGGGAGTACGCCG
This sequence comes from Mycobacterium hackensackense, assembly GCF_025822555.1. Lineage (NCBI taxonomy): Bacteria > Bacillati > Actinomycetota > Actinomycetes > Mycobacteriales > Mycobacteriaceae > Mycobacterium > Mycobacterium hackensackense. The sequence goes on along the minus strand of NZ_JACKUC010000030.1, from coordinate 1,230,989 downwards.
CCGCCGACATATCGGCGGCCTGCCAGATGCGCATCGCGCTCGCGTTGCGGGACCGGCTCCCGAAAGTGGGGGCGCTACTGGAGCACGGGGAGATTTCGGCCAAAACCGCGGCCGCGATCACCTGGCGCACCCGGCTGGTCACCGATACCGAGGCGTTGGCGTTGATCGACGCCGCCCTGGCCGGGGTCGCCCCGACGTTGGGGGTGCTCTCGCAGAAGAGCACCGAGGCTGCTATCGATGTGTGGATCGAGAAGTTCGATCCGGTCGCGGTGCACTGCACCCGCACCGCGGCCCGATCCCGGTGTCTGGAGTTCGGGGCGCAGGAGGATCCCGCCGGCACCGTCGCGGTGTGGGGGCGGCTGCTGGCCACCGACGCCGCGGTGCTGCGGGCCCGGCTCACCACCCTCGCCGACACGGTGTGTGACGCCGATCCCCGGACTGTCGGGCAACGCCGCGCCGATGCCATGGGGTTACTGGCCGTCGACCCGAACGCCGACCGGCTGGCGTGTTTGTGCGGGGAGCCAGGCTGCCCGGCCGGCGGGGTAGATCCCCGCTCGGCCGCGGTGACGGTCTATGTCCTCACCGACACGGTGCCTCACTCCGCCGACGAGGGCACACCGGCTGCTCCTGATCCTGAACCCGACACCCCGGCGCGCGACCCCGGTGTGCACGGCGACGACCTGCAGACCCTGCGCACCCCGGCTGCGGTGACCGGCTCACCAGGGGTCATTGTCGGGGGCGGTGTCGTGCCCGCCCCGCTGGTCGCCGAACTCATCGCCACCGGCGCCCGGGTGAAAACCCTCACCGACCCGGCCGCACTGACCGCTGAGCCGCGGTACCGGCCCTCGGCAAGGCTGGCGGCCTGGGGTCCGCACCCGCGACCTCACCTGCACCTTCCCTGGCTGTCACCGCGGCGCCCAGCACTGCGACCTCGACCACAGCGTGCCATGGCCGAGCGGGGCCACCCACCCCGGAAACCTCGCCGCACTGTGCCGCACCCATCACCTACTCAAAACCTTCGGCGGCTGGACCACCCTCCAGCACCCCGACGGGACACACACCTGGACCAACCCCACCGGGCACACCTACACCACCGTGCCGCTGACCCGGATCCTGTTCCCCGACAAACACATTCACACCCCGCCACCACCACCGACACCAACCACCACCGGTATCGGGGATCGGGGGCTGGCCATGCCCCGACGCCGCCACACCCGCGCCCACACCCACGCCGCCCGCATCAACACCGAACGCCGCCTCAACCAACAAACCCTCCAACAGAACGCGAAACCACCACCGTCCTGAGAGAACTCAGCGCGTCGGATCCACCGGAGCACCCGTCCACCGCGGTGCCCGCCCCGCGAGATGCGCGCGCACACCCTCCCGGGCGTCCTCGTGGGCCATCACCTGCCGGTGGATCTCGGTCTCCCTCGCACCCACCTGCTCGCGCGTGAGCCCGAACGAATCCCACAGCAGCCGCTTGCTCGCGGCAACCGACATGGGCGCGGTGTTCTCGGCGATATCGCTGGCGATCTCCAACGCCGTGGGCAGCACCTCCGCCGCGGGGAGCGCCCTACTCCCGAGCCCCATCTCCACAGCCCGTCTGCCGTCGAAAGTGGCTCCGGTCAAAAGGATTTCCGCGGCCGCTGAGATTCCCACCAGCCGGGGCAGCACCCAGTGCGCATACGCGTCGCCCACCACACCGCGCCGCACCTGCACGACGCCATAGCGGGCGTCGGCCGCGAAGATCCGGATATCGCACTGCAGGGCCAGCGTCAGACCCAGACCGATGGCGTGGCCGTTGACCGCCGCGATCACCGGTTTGTCCAGGCTCCAGGCCGGCACCTCGATCCCGGCGGCGCTGAACCCCGCTCCCGGTTCGGCGAAGGTCTGGTCCCCGGCTCCGAGATCGGCGCCCGCGCAGAAGGCGGGCGGCGCACCGGTGAGCACCACGGCACGGATCGTGTCGTCGGCATCGCAACGGCGGTAGGCGTCGGCCAACTCCGCACGCATCCCGTCACCGAAGGCGTTGCGCCGTTCGGGCCGGTTCAACGTGATGACGGCGACGCCGCCGTCGGTGTCGAGCAGCAGTGTCCGGTACTCGTGCACCACCTCATCATGGGGTAAGGCGTCAAGATGTTCGGCCCAATCGATATTACCTCTGTAACAGAGGTAATATGTCCCGGTGGACGCCTACGACGACCTCGTCACCGAACTGTTCGGTGTGGTGGGGCGATTCCGGAGACAGTTGCGCCGCTCGACCGGGGGCGGCGGATTCGACCGGTCCGGGTTGACCCAGTCCCAGGCCGAGCTGTTGCGGCTGGTCGGGCGCAAACCCGGAATCTCGGTGCGGGAGGCCGCCACCGAACTCAGCCTGGCCGCCAACAGCGCCTCCACCCTGGTCTCCCGGCTCGCCGCGGACGGACTGCTCATCCGGGAGGTGGACGACGCCGATCGCAGGATCGGACGCTTGCGCCTGGCCGTGCCGGCGCAACGCATCGCCGACGACTCGCGCCACGCCCGCCGTGCTGCGATGGCCGATGCCCTCGATGAACTCGACCCTTCCCAGATCGACCAACTCGCAAAAGGTTTGACGGTCCTCGCCGAACTGACCCGGATACTCCAGGAAAGGCAGCCATGACCACCACCCCGCCGGCAATCGAATGCCGCCGGCTCACCCATCGCTACGGCCAGTTCACCGCCGTGCACGAACTCGACCTGCAGGTGTCCACCGGCGAGACGGTAGGTCTTCTCGGCCCCAACGGCGCCGGGAAGACCACCGTGATCCGGGTGCTCACCACGCTGACCCCCGTGCAAGAAGGCGACGTCCGGATCTTCGGGCTGGACGCGCGACGCGACACCATGGACATCCGCTTCAACATCGGCTATGTCCCGCAACAACTTTCCATCGAAGCAGCACTCACCGGACGGCAGAACGTGGAGCTGTTCGCCCGGCTCTACGATGTGCCGCGTCGCGAACGGGCCGAGCGGGTCGCCGACGCGCTGGACGCCATGCAGCTCACCGACGTGGCCGACAATGTGGCGGGAACCTACTCCGGCGGGATGGTCCGTCGGCTGGAATTGGCGCAGGCCCTGGTGAACCGGCCGTCACTGCTGTTGCTCGACGAACCGACCGTGGGCCTGGACCCCATCGCGCGGGACAGCGTGTGGGAGCAGGTCGACCGGATGAAGGCGGACTTCGGCATGACGGTACTGCTCACGACGCACTACATGGGCGAAGCCGATGCGCTCTGCGACCGGGTGGCCCTGATGCACCACGGCCGGCTACAGGCGGTCGGCACCCCGGCGGAACTGAAGGCGACCGTGAGCCCCACCGCCACCCTCGAAGACGTCTTCCGGCACTACGCGGGATCCGATCTCGACGAGCCCACCCAAGCGGGCCTGCGTGAGGTGCAGGCCGCTCGACGGACGGCGCGCCGTGTCGGCTGAACCACTCACCCTGGTCCGGGCACCGCGGGGCTGGCGCCGGCTGCGCGGACTGGCCATGCGCATCGGCGCCTTCTCCTTGGTCGAACTACAGAAGCTGCGCCACGACCGCACCGAGTTGTTCACCCGCATGGTGCAGCCGGCGCTGTGGCTGCTGATCTTCGGCCAGACCTTCAGCCGGCTGCGCGTCATCGATACCGGCCACGTCGACTATCTGGCCTTCCTGGCCCCGGGCATCATCGCCCAGTCCGCCCTGTTCATCTCGATCTTCTACGGAATCCAGATCATCTGGGACCGCGATGCGGGCATCCTGGCCAAGCTCATGGTGACCCCGGCACCACCGTCGGCACTGGTCACCGGGAAGGCCTTCGCCGCAGGTGTGCGCTCGGTGGTGCAGGTGATCGGCGTGGTGCTGCTGGCCTACCTGCTGGGTGTGCACATGACCGTCAACCCGCTACGCATCCTCGGCGCGATGGCCGTGGTGGTGCTGGGATCGGCGTTCTTCGCCTGTCTGTCCATGTCGCTGGCGGGCCTGGTCCGGCACCGCGACCGGCTGATGGGCATCGGCCAGGCCATCACCATGCCGCTGTTCTTCGCCTCCAACGCGCTCTACCCGGTGGACGTGATGCCGCAGTGGTTGCGCTGGCTCTCCGCGGTCAACCCGCTGAGCTACGAGGTGAATGCGTTGCGCGGCCTGCTGATCGGCACGCCCACCAACGGTTGGCTCGATATCGCGGTCCTGATCGTCGCGGCCGTGCTCGGCATCGCCACCGCGTCGGCACTGCTACGCCGCCTGGTGCGGTAAGACATATTCAGCACATATCGGGCACCCAGATTCACGGCGTTGAGTTGAGTCATGAGCACCGAGAATCGTGACAGCGCAGGCAGAGTCGTCGTCGTGCTGGACGCCGGCACCACCGAGGGATACCGCACCGCCCGCGCGCTGCTGGCCGACGGCTGCCGTGTGGTCGCCACCGACCGGCACGCCGCGGCGCTGGTACGCATCCTGCACGACCAGTCCGCGGATCGTCTGTTGCTACTGGCCGCCGATGACTCCCAGCGCAACCTGGTGCTGGCCAAAGCGAAAGCCCGGTTCGGCCGGGTGGACTCGGTGATCCGGCCGGCCGCGCTGCCGCTGGTGCTATCGGCCTGACAGGTCGTACACCGTCATCGATCCGATGAGCTGAGCCGGAAAATGCGCGGCCACCCACTGCGTGATGTCACCGTGGGCGCGGGTGTTCAGCGACGGCCCGTGCCCGGGTGCCTTCTCGACGAGGTAGTACCCGATCTGGTGGCGCGCCACGTCATCCTGGAACTGCTTCAGTGTCGGCACCGGGTCTGTTCCGGAGAAGCCCCCGATCGCCATCAACGCCGTGTGCGTCGCAAGTTCCAAACCGGCTGCGCTGGAGGAGCGTTCGATGGCCGCCGACCACGGCGCGGTGCTGGCCGAGAGCAGCGTCTCGAGTGCGGAGGTGTCCGCGTCGCGACCCCACATACCGGTGTCCTTAGCCGATCGGTGCGGGCCGACCAACGGCCCGCCGCCCTGGTGCGCGTTGGCGACGGTCGCCACGGCGTAGGCGGCCGGCCCGAGCAGCGCGGCGCAGAGGGCAAGTACGAGGGCCCCTCGCGCGATCACCGGCTTGCGAATCCAGAACGCCAGACCGGCGACCGCCAGCACGACGATGCCCCAGCGGATCACCGGCAGCCAGTGCGGGTTTCGGTGCAGCAACCACCATCCCCAGCCGGCGGTACCGGCCAGCAGCGCCGTCAAACCCACCCGGCCGAACCAGGTGCCCCGGCACTCCCACATCCGGCGCACGCCGAGGGCGAACATCGCGGCCACGGCGGGCGCCACCGACAGGCAGTAGTACGCGTGTGCGGTGCCGTGCATGAAGCTGAGCACCAATCCGTCCACCAGCAGCCAGCCGCCGAACAGCACGGCGCCCGCCCGCACCCGGTCGGTGCGCGGCGCCCGGCCCCGTTCCACCAGCACCAGCACGGTGGCCAACAACGCACCGGGCAGCAGCCAGCCGATCTCGAAGCCGAACTCGCCGTGGAAAAGCCTTGCCAGTCCCTGTGATTGGCCACCCCAGCTGCCGACGCTGCCGCCCTGGATTCCCATCGATCCGAAACTGGTCTCGCTGTGCCTACCCAGGACACGGGCCACACCGTTGTAGCCCAGCACCAGATTCATGAAGTTGTTGTCGGTGGACCCGGCGAGATACGGCCGCGACGACGCCGGCCACGCCAGCGTCAGCAGCACGTACCAGCCCGCCGAGACCAGGAACGCAACCAGCGCCCCAAGCAGGTGCACCAACCGCGACCGCATTGCCACCGGCGCCGCGATCAGGTAAACCAACCCCACCGCAGGCATCGACATGAGCCCTTCGAGCATCTTGGCCAGGAACGCGAAACCCAGCGCGACACCGGCCAATGCCATCCACCGCACACCATGCCGTTCCAGGGCCCGCACCGTGCAATACGCCGCCGCGGTCATCAACAACACCATCACCGCATCGGGATTGTTGAACCGGAACATCAACGCCGCCACCGGCGTCAACGCCAACCCCGCACCGGCCAGCAGCCCCGCCCGCACCGTGCAATACGCCGCCGCGGTCATCAACAACACCATCACCGCATCGGGATTGTTGAACCGGAACATCAACGCCGCCACCGGCGTCAACGCCAACCCCGCACCGGCCAGCAGCCCCGCCCACCGCCCACCGATCCGGCGCACCGCCCCATANAGCAGCCACACCGANCCGACCGCCATCAACGCCTCGGGCACCAGCATGCTCGCACTGCTGAACCCGAACAGCTGACCCGACAGACCCATCACCCACTGCGACACCGGCGGCTTGTCCACCGTGATGAAATTGCGCGGATCCAACGACCCGAACAACAACGCCTCCCAGTTCACCGACCCGGCCTGCGCCGCCGCATGACCCGACAGACCCATCACCCACTGCGACACCGGCGGCTTGTCCACCGTGATGAAATTGCGCGGATCCAACGACCCGAACAACAACGCCTCCCAGTTCACCGACCCGGCCTGCGCCGCCGCGGCATAGAACTGATTGCCCATCCCGTTGACGGTGATATTCCACAGATAGAGCACGGCGGTGCCGATCAGCAGCACGGCCAGGCCGGCCTTGGCCCGAAGGTAGGTCACGCCCAACAGTCAGCCATCCCGACCGTGAGCGAACCTGTGAGTCCGCCGCGAGGACGCTGCGGGTCGGTGACGAGGGGAGCGACGCTATCCGGCCACGATCCTGTCGACGGCGGCCAGCGGGATAGGCAACCAGTCCGGGCGGTACCGCGCCTCGTACCCGACCTCGTAGACCGCCTTGTCCAGTTCGTAGGCCGCCAGGGCCGCGGCCTCGTGGCGCGGGTCGGTGCCACTGACGGCGGCGTAGCCGTCGCAGAACGCCGCGCAGTTGCGGTCCACCCACGCCCGCGAGCCGCGTGCCGCGTAGTCGTAGGACCGCAGCATGCCGGCGACGTCGCGCAGTGCGGAGTCCGGGCGCCGGCGATCCGCCAGCGGCTGGCCCGGCTCGCCTTCGAAATCGATCACCAGCCAGGTGCTCGGGGTGTGCAGCACCTGACCCAGGTGCAGGTCGCCGTGGATCCGTTGAACCGTGCTCGGCGCATCGGTCAGGGCGCGGTAGCGGGTCTCGATCCGCGGGACGTAGTCATGCAGCTGGGGCACCGCAGCGGCCACGCCGCGCAACCGCCGAACCCAGGTGTCGACGGGGAACGGTGCGGTCGAGGTGCCGAGCGTGGCGGCCAGTGCCGCGTGCACACTGCCGACCGCCTGACCCAAGGCGTAGGAATCGGCGTCGAAGTCGACGGAGGGGTCTCCGGCGGCGGCCAGGGCCAGGTCCCATCCGTCGGTCGAGCCGGCGGCGAAGGTGGTGAGCATTCCCAGCGCATACGGCTCACCGTCGCCGGCCAGCTCGTAGCAGCCCAGGAGCGGGGTCACATGCGGGTTGCCGGCCAGGGCGCGGGTCAGTTCGATATCGGGATTGATACCGGCGATGAGGTGCCGGAACACCTTGAGGATGGCCTGCTCACCGAACACCACGCTGGTATTGGACTGTTCGGCACCCAGCCGGCGGCCCACCCGGTCGGCCGGGAGCACCGCCCCCGGTTCCAGGCGAAAGGTCACCGGCCCGACGGTCTCGGACGCCTCCAGCAGATTCAGCAGGATGCCTGCCGCGGCGGGATCGGCCATCGCGTCGTAGCCGACGCGGTCACCGTCGACGCCGATCATCGCGGGGTCATCTCGGCCGTCTCCGTCCTGCCACCGCACCAGCACCTGGTACTGCTCGACCGAGCCGTCGGTGTAGCCGACGTCCAGCAGCGCGAGTTCCAGATCGTGGGTCAACTGCACCGTCTGCGCCGGCACCACCGCGCGCAGTTGCCTGCCGCGTCCCGAGTACCAGCGCTGCGCGGGCAGCCACGCGTCGAACGCAAGATTCACCAAAGCCACGTATCCCTCCGTACCCGACTGCTGATCTTCGTACACCCCGCAGGTTTGTGGGTATGGTGCCGACGTGGCTGACCAACCCCCCGTCGCTTCGCTCGCCCCCGCCTCTGGCTCTGCCTCTGGCTCTACCCTGCGTGATCACGGCGACCCCGGCGACGCCCCGAGCATCCCGCCGGCCCTGACCCCCGTCGTCAACGCCACCCGGCCGTCGGCGGCCGAAGAGGCCCGCACCATCGCCTCCTCCACCAACGCCGGCACCCTGGCCACCCTCACCGCCGACGGCGACCCCTGGGCGTCGTTCATCACCTACGGCCTGGTGGGCGGTGCGCCGGTGTTGTGCGTATCCAATATGGCCGAGCACGGCCGCAACCTGGCCGGTGATCAGCGGGCCAGCATCTCGATCGTGGCGCCGGACGCGCCGGAGGACCCGCTGGCGTCCGGCCGGATCACCCTGGCCGGGGTCGTCACCCGGCCCACCGGCGCCGAACTCGACGCCGCCCGGCAGGCACATCTGGACGCGGTGCCCGCCGCCAAGTACTACATCGACTACAGCGACTTCACCCTCTGGGTGCTGCAGGTGCAGCGGGTCCGCTGGGTCGGGGGTTACGGCCGGATGGATTCCACCACCGGTGCCGACTACGCCGCCGCAGAACCCGATCCGGTGTCCCCGCACGCCGCCGGCGCCATCGCCCATCTCAACGCCGACCACGCCGATGCGCTGACGGCCATCGCCCAAACCCTCGGCGGCTACCCGGACGCCACCGCCGTGACCTGCACCGCCGCCGACCGTTATGGCCTGGACCTGCGGGTGCTCACCCCGCGGGGCATGGCCTACACCCGGGCCGGGTATTCCGAGCCCATCAACTCCATCGGTGAATTACGTGCGGCCTCAGTCGAATTGACGCGTCGGGCCCGGCAGGCCTGAGCGCTGCGTGCCCGGTGCAATACGATTCCGGGTATGCAGCGACCGGACACCTGGCAGGCGGCCTTCGACCTGATCCGCACCCGCGCCCACGAACGGCGTGAAGAACCGTTCCGGCTGGTCAGCGGCCAGCTGAGCCACGACTACATCGACGGCAAGTACGCCATCGACAACGGTGGACGGCTCACCACCGTCAGCCGGGCGGTGGCCGATCTGGCGGCGCTGAACGGTATCGAGTTCGACGCCGTCGGCGGTCTGACCATGGGGGCGGACCCGTTGGCGCACGGTATTGCGATGGTGACGGGTAAGGCCTGGTTCTCGGTGCGCAAGGAGCAGAAGCAGCGCGGGCGTGAGCAGTGGATCGAGGGCACCCGCCTGAAGGAGGGTGACCGGGTCCTGCTGGTCGACGACGTGATCAGCACCGGGGGTTCGACGGAGAAGGCCTACGAGCGGGTGCTGCAGGTCGGCGCCGTGGTGACGGGCGTGATCCCGATGGTGGACCGCGGCGACGTGGCAGCCGAACTGTTCGGCGGTAAAGGGGTGCCGTTCGTCGCTCTGGTCACCTACAAGGATCTGGGCATCGACCCGGTCAAAGCCGTCTAAAACCGGAGATTGCGCAACAGGTCGTAGACGCCCGCGATCCAGAGCAGCAGCGGGATCACCGCGGCGATGGCCGCGCCGTCGAGCAGTTCCAGGATGCGTTTGGTGACCGGTGAGACGCGCTGCACATCGGAGGTGGCGCCGACGATGATCAGTGCCACCACCGCGACCGCGGTGTAGACGGCCAACACCAACCAGGCCGAGTGCGGATACCAGAGGCACAGCCGGATCATCACCCCGGTCGGCACCGCCACGGTGACACCCAAAAGGGCCCAGGCGCACCAGCGTTCGGCGTACAGCCGGGAGCGGAAGCCACTCACCGCGGCCACCAGTGCGGCCACGATCAGGCTGTGCACGAAGAAGTGGCCCTGCTCCACCACCGCGATCGCGCCGGCGGCCAACACCACCGCACCCGCGGTGAGGAAACCGTTGAGAAGCTGCTTGGAGAGCTGACTGCGCTCGCTGAGGCGCGCGGCCGACTCGGGGACCGAGGCGATGATCGCCTGCCACGTGGGGCTTTCCTCGTCGGCGCCCTCGGGGTGGGACACCGGGTCCAGCAGTTCGTCGTTGGCCACCGTCTCCCCCGGCGCCGGGATCGGCGGGAGCGCGATACGCGCGACGGCCACGGTCAGCTTGGCCGCATTGGTCACCACGATGAGGCCGAAGGCGATGGCGCCGGCGGGCACCCAGTCCTGGGCGCCGTACCCGTAGGCGACCGCCGCCGCGGTGAGGGCCGTCGCCGCCACCGCGAGAAAGGAGGCCAGATCCGCACGCCGGCGCGGGCCGCCCCGGGTGGCCAGGGCGTACAGCAGGACGACGCCGGCCGCCGCGGCGATCTGGGGGGCGCCGAGACCGTCGGCATCCCGTGGCAGCGGCACCGCCAGCGCGACGGCACCCGCCAGCGCGGGAAGCGCTGCCACCAACAGACTTTCGGCCATGTCGATATTGCCGAATCGGCTCTTCGACAGCATGGCGCCGGCGAGCAGACCCAGCCCCAGCACACCCAGCGCGACGGTCCACCACCAGCCGTGGCCGGACTGCGACCAGGCCAGCAGGGCGGTGATGACCACGACGGTCGACACGACCGGAACCGCCAGCCCGACAAACCGGTTCAGCGCGGTGCGGTCGAACACCGGGGATTCGTCGAGTACGGCGATCGCATCGATGACGTCCTCGACGAGCGGCCGATAGCGCTCGGTGCGGCTGACCGACACCAAGGTCAGCAGCGATCCGTCGACGACGCCCGCATCGTCGAGCGACTCGGTGGCCTTCAGCGGCGGAGCGCCCGGCCGCGCGAACGCCCACTCGCCCTGCGCCTTGAAGTCGAACCCCGCCAGTACCTCGGCCGGTGTGTCATCCAGCAGATCCGCCAGTACGGCCACCGTCTCGTCGATGTAGGTCTCGATCGAGGCGGCGGCCGGCAGCACCAGGTCGGTGAGACGGCGTCCGGTCAGGATGGTGACTCGGGTCGTTGCTGGGCGGCCGGGCGTCACGCTCGAGGACGCGGGTGCGGCCGCACCGGTTGAGGTGGCGGTCAACGACGTTCGAGGCGGTCGAAGTCGTCGGACAGCGCCGCGGCGAGTTCCACGATCCGGCGCTGGAACGTGCTGCCCAGCAGTTCGAGCTGGATCTCGGTACCGGCGGCGATGTGCTTGTCCCAGGGCAGCACGATGACCCGGCCGGGTGCGACATGTCGCTCGAACTGCTGCACGAGGTCTTCCACGTCGATGTTGGTCTTGCCCGGTGTGACGTGGTTGATCACCACGCACGACCGGCCCAGCAGATCTTGATAGCCGTTCTGCCGCAACCAGTCCATGGTGACCGCGGCCTGGCGGGCTCCGTCGATGGAGGCACTCGCGACGATCACCAGACCGGACACCGTGGACAGCACGCCGCGCGAGGCCGGCTGGAACAGCCCGGCGCCACAGTCGGCGAGCACGAGGTTGTAGTAGCGCGAGACGATGCCGACCGCGCCCTTCCAGTCGTCGTCGTTGAACTCGCGCCGGGCGGCGCTGTACTCCTCCGAGGACAACACCTCGAGGTTGGCGCCGTTCATGCTGGTGTACGCCCGGATGTCGTTGTAACGAGACAACTCTTGGTCGGACAACAGATCTGAGATCGTGGCCGCGGACTGCCGGCCCGCCCGGTCGGCGAGGTTGCCGCCGTCGGGGTCGGCATCGATGGCCAGGATACGGTCGCCGCGGACCCGGCTCAGCGCCGAACCGAGCGCCACGGTGACAGCGGTCTTTCCGACGCCACCCTTGAGCCCGAACACGCCGATCTGGTAGGAGTCCCTCGCATTTCGGCGGATTCGCGCGTGCAGGTCCATCTCGTAGATCTCGTCGGGCGAGAGCCCGAGGTTGATCCGGCTGAACACATACAGCCAGTGCCGCCAGCCGCGCTGGGACGGCATCTTCACCGCCGTGCGGACACCGACGTGTGAGAGTGCGTCGATGGCACGGTGATTGCCCATGCTGGCGGCCGAGGTCGGCGCGGGCTGGGCCGGGATCGGCTGGCTCTGCGACCACACCGGTTCCGGCGCCTCGGCGAAGACCTGGCTGGGTGCCGGCGCAGGCGCCGGACGGGCCTGCGGGGCCGGTGCGGGCCGCTGCTGCTCGTGCCGGGCACCGGAGGTCTGGGCGGCGGGCGGCGGGGTGCGCAGCATCCCGTTCTGGGCGCGCTGCGGACCGGTGTGTTGGGCCGGCCGGATCTGCTGGGTGATCTCCGCCTCGCGCGGGGCGGGGACACCCGACGCCTGGGTCTGCGTCGGGGCGACCGGCATCGACGGCGGAGTCACCTCGGTGGCACGCGGCGCCGAGGCGTGGATGGGCATCGGTGGCGGTGTGACCGCCGGTGCCGCACCGTCGATTTCGCTGTTGGCCTCACCGTCGGCGGGGCCGGCGGAGTGGAAGAGCCGGTCATAGTCGGCCGACATGATTACCTCTCATAGGTGATACGCGACTGTGCAAGCAGGAGGTGGGCGGACAAGCCTCAGGCTAGTCCGCCCACCCCACCTGCACTGTGGTTCTAACCGGCGAACATCCCGGTGACGCCGGCTTCGGTCTGCGCCATGGTCTGGGCGGCTTCGTCGACGGTCTGCGCCAGGTTCTGCAGCGCGTTGTTCAGCTCGGCCGCCGTGCTGTTCCAGCGGACCTGCAGGGCCTGGTAGGCCTCGCGGGCGGCGCCGTCCCAGGTGGCCGCGAGCCGGCCCAGCGAGGCCTCGCCCTCTTCGAGCAGGCTCTGGGTGGTACCCACGGAGCCGTGGATGTCGGCGGCGCCGGCCATGATGGCGGCGAAATTCCATGTCTGTTGGCTCATGATTCGATTTCTCCGTTTCGGTGGTGGTAGGTGGTTCGGGTGCTAGATCATCCGGCTGGCGAGGGCGCTGGCCTGGTCCTCATCGGTGCTGCCGTACTGCGTGCCACCGATGCCCAGGTTCTCGGAGATGTCGTCGAGCTCCCGGTTCTGCTGCGTGGCGGCCTCGTGGAAGCGCAGCAGGGCGGCCTGCGCGGCGGTCGCCGACGCACCGACCCACGCCGGCTGCAGGCCGGCCGCGGTGGCCTCGACGTGGGCCATCACGGTCCTGAGTTCGTCCGCGATGCGCTGGAAGTTGGCCGACTCGCCCGCGATGACGGAGAGATCGGCTTCCATCCCCTGTCCTGAAGTCATGGTGAAGCTACCTTTCCTTTTCCTGTGTCCTCACCACGTGTTGGCGAGTCTTCCAGCCCCCTCGGCCGGGAAGTTTGTGTGTTGCCGGTGCCGGTCATCGGCCGTCACCAGTCGTCGTCGTCTTCATCGAAACCATGTGCCAGCGGTGACGGGGTGGCGAGCGCCTCCCGCTTGCCACCGCTCTTCTCGCGCTGAGCGGCGCCGTTCATCGGGCCACCGCCGCCCGATCCGGCACCCACCGGTGCCAGACCGGCACCGGCTCCCCCGGCGGATGCTCCGGTCGGCACCGGGGTCGACTGGGCCGGCGACCCGACCAGACTCGACATCAGCGGCGTCCGGGCCAGGGTGCCGCCGGCGCCGGGCAGCGACGCGGCGCGCACCAGACCCGCGCCCGATGTCGCACCCGAGCCGCCGAGCAGCGGGTGCTCCGAGAACGGGCTCGCGCCGATCAGGCCGAACTGCCGTCCGCCGCTTCCGCCCATCTGACCGAAGATCGAGCTCACCTGCTGCAACGGCTGGGTCAGCGTCTGCGCCCCCTGGGTAACGCCCTGCGTCATCTGCTGAGGCGCCTGCATCAGCGACTGTCCCAGTTGCGAGGCGATCTGCATGCCCTGTTGCATCCCTTGCTGCAGCATCTGCTGGGTCTGCTGGCCCTGAGCCTTATCGGCTTTCTGCGCGGCCCCCTGAGCACGCTGCTCACCCTGATTCGCAAATGCCGCACCACGTCCCGCCGTCAGCCCGGCCGACTCCACCGTCGCCTGCATGGTGGTGTGCGCGAAGGCGGCCTCGCGCAGCGCCGAGCCGGGCAGCGTCGCGGCGAGCTGCCCCGAGGCCATGCCCAGTGCCGACTCCCCGACCCCCGGCACGACGATGGGCGTCATCGGCAGAATCGGTTCGAAGATGGTGTTGGCCGTGGTCTCGGCCTGGTACCCGAACATCACGGCGGCGGCCTGTTCCCACATCCGGACGTAGTCGGCCTCGTTGATGCCGATCGGTACCGCATTCACGCCGAGGAAGTTGGTGGCGTTGAGCACCGCGTTCGTGACGTGGTTCATCTCGATCTCGGGCAACGGCGGCGTCACCGCCATGGCCAGCGCGTACGAATTCGCTTGTGCGATGGCCTGCATGGCTCGCTTCTGTGACTGCAGCGCCGCGGTGCGCAGCCACACCACCATCGGAGTGGTCGCGGTGACCGCCTGCTCACTGGCCTGGCCCTGCCAGGAACCCGACAGCGAGGCGAGACTGGCCGCGAGTTCTTCAGCCTGCGTCTCCAGGGAGATCGCCAGGGTTTCCCACGCCGCCGCCGCCTGGAGCATCGGCGTCGGGCCGGCACCGGCCATCAGGCGGCCGGTGTTGATCTCCGGTGGCAATGCTTCATAGAACATCGTCAACATTGCGGGGACTGCAGACATTGTTTGCCAGCTTCGCTCTCGTCAATTCTTGGCGGTCGCCGAGCCGGTCACATCAGGGTGGCGGCGCCCTCGGCGTCCACCGTCGTGTAGATCCCGGAAGACTCCAGATAGGCGGCGCCGGCGCGGGCCAGTTCCTGCTGTGCGAAGGCATTCAGCGCCGCAACCTGGGCGGCCTCGCTAGCAAATGCGAGGGCGGCCTGGACCGACACCTCTTCGGCACCTGCAGGCAGGAGGGCCATTGCCTCACTTGTCGCGGTGGTTCCGGTGGCGAGTCCGCGTCCCCCGTTGGCAACCACCTGGCTGCCGATGCCCAGCACTGCGGGCGAGTGTTCCATCGGTTGCATGTGCAGTTCCTCCTCAACGGTTCCAAACGAGCTGGATGACATCTTTGGGATGGGGACCGCAAGTCCTGCCGTGGCGCTTCAATCGTGGACCCCCCGATCCGTTTGCTACCTCGTCGCCGTCAATTTTGCCAGGCGACTCGAAATCCATACTAACCGTGGTTTTGGGGTGCTGCCGACACTTCTTCTTCCGGAGGATCGACATACGCCGCCTGAATCACCTCCTTCGCGTCCGGAGAGACGAGAAGTGCCTGGCCAGGCGGCCTGCGCTTGAGTTTGAACGCACTCGACGGGAACTCGGTCTTGTCGCCGGAGAGGAACAACGTCGGGGTCCCCGCGCCGTAGGCCGCACCGACGAACCGGTCCATCGTGGCCCGCTGCGCCTGACTCATCTGGCACGTGACGACGAGGTGCAGGCCGATGTCGGCGGCAGCGGGCAGCAGGGGCCACAACGGCGCCATCGGAGGCAGGCCGCCCGCGGCCGCCACCACCATGTGCCAGTCGTCGATCAGCAGCACGATATCGGGGCCCGACCACCAGGATCGGGACCGCAATTGGGAGGTCGTCAGGTCCGCCGGAGGGAGCCGCTGCTGGAGCAGAACCGCCAGCCCCTTCACCGACTCGTCGAACGTCGCGGCATTGCGATTGATCGCTCCGGCCGACAGCAAATGACTCTCGGGAACCGCATCCAGCAAACCCGATCGGAAGTCACCGACCATGAACCGCACCTGATCTCGATTGTTGCGCAAGCAAATAGCTTGGGCGATCGCATGCGCGATCCGGGTCTTGCCGGACTTCGGCGCACCGAAGACCAACACATGCGGCGTGCGCTGCATATCGGTGTAGGACACCGACAAGTCGGACTCGCGCACACCCAGCGGAATGGTCCACCGCGTGCGGTAGTCGGCATCGGGTCCGGGCGGATTGGGGTCCATCTCGTTCAGGTAGATCCGGCTGGGCAGGACTCTGACCTGTGGGGCTTCCTCGGTGTGCAGCGAGGCGATGTGGTCGACGGCTGCGGTGATGGCCGGCACCAGGTCGGCGCCGCTGTGCACACCGTCCAGGCGCGGCACCCCGATCATCAGGTGGTGCTTCTCCAACGAGATGGCCCGGCCCGGCCGGTTCGCCGGGATCTCCCGGGTCATCCGGTCTATCTGCGTCTCGTTGACATCGCCGAGCCGGAATTCCACCTTGGTGCCCAGGTAATCCCGGACCCGGGAGCGCAGCTCGGTCCAGCGCGGTGTGGCGATCACGGTGTGCACCCCGAACGCCAAGCCCTGGGCGGCCAGGTCCTGCACCACCGGCTCCAGATCGGGGAACTCGCCGACGAACGCCGGCCAGCCGTCGATCACGAGGAAGACGTCACCGAACGGGTCCTGCGACGCCGCGTGATTCGGGTCCTCCCGCATCTGCCGGTACGCGGCGATGGAACCGACCCGGTACTGCTTGAACGTCGCTTCCCGCTGCCGCAGCACGGCCTTGATCTCCGCCACGGCCCGGTTGACCCGGTCCGGCTCGGCCCGGGTGGCGACCCCGCCGACATGCGGCAGCCCTTCCAGGTACATCAAACCGCCACCACCCATGTCGATGCAGTAGAACTGCACCTGGCGGGGAGTGTGCGTGGCCGCGGCCGAGAGCACCAGGGTCTGCAGGAAGGTGGACTTCCCGGTCTGGGGCGCCCCACCGACGGCGATGTTGCCGCCGGCTCCGGACACATCGATACCCCAGACCTCCTGGCGGTGCCGGCGCGGCTCGTCCATGATCCCGAGCCCGAAACGCAACGGCTGCCGGTGATCCCGCTCGACGAGCTCGTTGACCGGGGTGGGATCCGCCAGCGGGGGCAGCCACATCTTGTACGCCCGCACC
This sequence comes from Mycobacterium hackensackense, assembly GCF_025822555.1. NCBI lineage: Bacteria > Bacillati > Actinomycetota > Actinomycetes > Mycobacteriales > Mycobacteriaceae > Mycobacterium > Mycobacterium hackensackense. The sequence continues at coordinate 1,214,243 of NZ_JACKUC010000030.1, read as the reverse complement.
TCACCGGTGGTCAGCTGTTCGAGCACCACCTCGCGCAGCACCCGCTGGTCACCGAGCTCGGTCATACCGTTGGTCACGACACCACCCCCGCGTCCAGCAGCGGTGCCGCCGTGAAGGGCTGAATGCGCACCACCTGGCGCTTGGGCTGGACCCGTGGCGCATCGTCGTCGGCGCCCGCGAGCACGGTGGGCACGTAGTTGGTACCGGTGTACACACTGTGGAATTTCACCGGGTCCTCCATCCCCACCCGCAGGAATCCGACCCCGCTCTCCTTGTTTGTGATGTACTGCGCCTCCGGCGTACCGATCACCGCCTTGGACTCCGCGGAACTGGTGGTGCGCAAGGCAATCCGATAGGTGAGGTTGGGTTCGAGCTTGTCGATCCGGACACCGCCGGTGTTCAGCGACTGGGTGGCCAGCAGCAGATGCACCCGCAGCGACCGGCCGACGCGGCAGATCCGGTCGAACAGCGCGATGAAGTCGGGGTGGTTCTGCAGAAGTTCGGCGAACTCGTCGACGACGACGAAGAGTGTCGGCAGCGGAGCCAGATCGGCCCCGCGTTCCCGGTGCTTCTCGTACTCGGCCACCCCGGAGAGCGCACCGGCGGCACCGACCTGCATACCCGCCTGGCGCAGAATGGACTGCCTGCGGTCCAGCTCACCGGTCAGCACCTCACCCATCCGGCTGACCAGCTCGGCCTCCTCCTCCATGTTGGTGACCACCGCCGCGGTATGCGGCAGCTTCTCCATGCCGAGGAAGGTGGAGCCACCCTTGAAGTCGGTGAGCAGCAGATTGACCTGATCCGGGTGATGCGTCGCGGCCAGCGACAGGATCAGGGTGCGCAGGAACTCTGATTTACCGGAACCTGTTGTCCCGATCAGCATTCCGTGTGGACCGGCGCCGAACTCGGCGCCTTCCTTGATGTCCAGGTGCATGATGTCGCCGGTCTTGAGCTCATGCCCGAACGGAATCCGCAGCCGGTCCCGGTCGGTATCGGTGAACATCCGCCAGCGCGCGGGGGTGACCTCTTCCACCGTCTGCGCCCCGACCAACTGGTGCCACTCGGTGGCGACCTTCTTCTGCACCCGGGTGGTCTTGTCGATGATCGTCCCGGTGATGGACCAGCCGGCGAGCTTCCTGGCGATCCGGCCCGCCTGGGCCGGCGTCATGGAGTCCGTCACCCGGACCACCTGGCGCCAACCCTGTTGGGCCAGTTTGTCTTCGGCAGATCCGTCGGGATTCACCTTCAGTTTGTAGGCCGATCCCCGGTGATTGCCCAGCGTGATCACCGTGACACCGGCACGGCCGTCCACCGGGAAACCGGCCCGACCGCCGGTGAGGTCGATGACGACGACATAGGCGCCGGCCGGTGCGGCGTCGGCGGTGTGCGGACCGCGCGCCGTGAGATCGGACAGTCCGTCCGGCCGGGTGAACACCAGCCGGGTCGGGCCGGCCACGTCGGTATCGGTCTGGTGCTGCGCATGCGGCAGCCATTTCAGCCAGGCCCAGCTCGGGTCCTCCGGGGTGTCCGTGAGCACCCGGATCTGCAGCAGGTCCGGTGGATGCAAGACGGCCAGATGGCAGATCATCGCGGTCAGCAGACCGGCCGCACGTTCGGGCTCACCGCCGACGGCGATCGTCGGGAAGGTGCGCAACTGCACCAACTTCGGGCAGTCGTGGATCAGGCCGTGCGTGCGCAGGAACTTGATCAGCCACATGTGGCTGACCGGCTCCAGGTGCGGTTGTGGCGCACCCTGGGGTCCGGCCAACTCACCGCCCACCGCCGGCTTGAGCAGCCGGTCGACGGCCGGCTCGGCACCGATGCCGATCCGGGTGGCCGCGAAGAAGTCGCCGTTGGCCGGCCGCGACCACTGCCGGTTGGTGCCGACCATCGACAGCAGGTCGCCGGGATGCGGTGCGTGATAACCGAAGAACGTCACCTGAGCGGCGGCCGAAGTGGTGACCCGGGACCGCAGGCCGGCCAGATACCGCAGGTACTCCTTGCGGTCCGCGTTGATCTCGGGCACCTTCTTGCCGCCTGGGCCGCCACCGGCCATGAAGCCGACCGTGCCCATGATCATCATCAGCGGCATCATCAGCATGTAGGGCGACAGCTGCCGGATGCCGGTGAAGATCATGATGGCGAGCATGCCGAGCATCCCGCCGCCCATGACGTAGGGCAGCGCCTTCTGCAGGCCCGACGGTGGGATCTCGATACCCAGGTCATCCGGTGGGGTGACGTTGATCTCGCCCGGTGTCAACCGCGGGCCCCGCCGGATGGTGGGGGTGAACTTCTTGGTGGTCATCGTCCACCTCCTTTCCTAACGTATCGGCGCACCCGGCGCGGGCATCGGCAGTGGTGCGGCCGCACCCGGCGGCGCGGGGGCGCCCTGGCCGGGCGCCTGCTGGCCGGCCGCCGTGCCCGCGACCTTGCGGGGGTCGGGGTCGGCGGGCAGCGTGTCGTGCTCGAGCAATGCCGCCTCCTTGGACAGCACCGGACCGTCGACGAGCAGGCTGACCACCTGCCAGGGCGCGGTCTGCGGTGAGGTCAGCCCGAGCACGGTGGCGGTGTCCTGATTCGGCAGGCCGTACCGGATGCCCTGCGGGTCGATGTAGTAGAGCGCCTCGCCGTAGCGCGGATCCGGTGACTGCAGCCGGATGAACTGCCCGCCCTCGATGTACACCGTTGCGGTGCCGGCGATCTGGCGAATGCCCGCGTTCATCCGGGCCGCCGGGATCGGCAGATGCCGTCCGCTGAAAACGGTCTGGCGCGGCGACTGGTCGCCGGGTTCACGCTGCCAGGACCAGCACAGCGTCGGGGCGTCGTGGCGCCGCCGGATCTCCATCGGTTGATCGGGCAACGGCGACACGAAAACCTGTTCGGCAATCTTGGCGACATCGCTGGCCTCCACCGACGGCGGCGAGATCAGTCCGAACGAGTTGGACGCGCGCAAGGCGGCGGCCGTCGTGCCGTTGACCTTCGCGACACCGTCGGCAAGCACCACATACTGCTGCTCGCCCGCGTCGGAGATCGTCTTGAACACCGACCCGATCACCAGATTCGGCGGCAGGCCAACGGTATTGGGGGCGCCCGCGCCGGCGATCTCCGGCAACTGCCAGGGGCCGGCGTTGGGCAGCGCGTTGAACAGGCCCTCGGAGATCGGCGTGGGCCGCGCGGTGACCGGGATGCCGACCGCACTGGTCACGGCCCGGTTGGCCAGGTCGATGGAATGCCGGCCGTCCTGGGTCACCAGCCAGTTGCGGTCCTGATAGGACACCAGCACGCCCTGGCTGGGGCGGATCGGCCCGACCGAGGCGTCGACCGCCGGGGGCATGATGACCACCGACGTCTCCACCGAAGGTGCGACGCTGTCGGGTTTGGTGACCGTGTCGCACAATGTCCACGTCGACGCCGGCGCACCCAACGGGGTGGCATACGGCGCACCCGGGATACCGATCGGCTGGCCCTTCGACATCCGGTTCAGCTCATCGGATTTCACCGCCGACGGATTGTTGGAGTTACCCAGCACCAAGCGGGCCGACGTCAGGTTGTAGACGGGCCGCAACTCTCCGGTGCCGGGCAGCACGACGTAGAGCTGGTTGGTCGTCCGGTCCACCAGAAGTGAGTCGTCGCCGCGCTTGCCGAGTGGTTTGAAGTACGCCAGCAGCGCCGCGCCGAGGCACACCAGCACCGCGATCACGATGCCCGCGCTGACCGCCCGGCTGTAGAACTGCAGCGGGTCGTCGTACATCCGGGTATCGCGCCGGACGATCGCATGCTCGACCCGCCGCAGCAGGAAACGCCATCCGCTGACCTGGACCTTGGTGGTGAGCCGGAAACCTGCCATCTGCTCAGGCGCCGATATTCAGGCGGGCGTGCACAGCCTCGATCGCGGCGGCCATATCCTCGCCGGTGACCTCGCTGAGCGCATCGACGTCGAGGTTCTCGAAGTCCAGCGAACGAGCCAGCCGCATGTCCCGGCTCTGCTCGCCCGCCTCGACGAGCTGGCGGGCATACCGGCCGTTGCCCGCGATGTCGAGCGCCGGCTTACCGTTGAGGTTCCGCTGGCTCAGCAGGGTCGCCGCCTCCAGCACACGCTTGGCCGCCTCCTCATCCAGGCGCGAATCATTGGCCCCGGCAATGACCTTGGCGATCTCGACGATCTCCTCGGGTGCATAGGAATCGAACTCCACGCGGGTGGAGAAGCGCGACCGCAGACCGTCGTTGGTCTCCAGTAGTCGGTCGATGTCGGCGCTGTACCCGGCGATGATGACCACGAGCCGGTCGCGGTCGTTCTCCATCCGGGCCAGCAGCGTGTCCAACGCCTCGGTGCCGAACGGGTCGGCGCGGCCGTCCCGCTCCTGCACCAGGGTGTACGCCTCGTCGATGAACAACACCCCGCCGACGGCCCTGTCGATGGTCCGCGACGTCTTCACCGCCGACTGGCCTTCGTACTCGGCGACGAAATCCTTGCGGGAGGTCTCCACCAGTTTGGGTTCGGTGATGACGCCGAGGCCGGCCAGGATGTTGGCCACCACGCGGGCGATGGTGGTCTTGCCGGTGCCGGGCGGTCCGGTGAAGATCATGTGCTTGGACTGTTGGGCGACCTTCATCCCGCGCGCGGCCCGGACCCGGGCCATCTGGGTGGCCGCCCGGTACTTCTCGATCTGCTCCTTGACCCGGCTCAGCCCGATCTGCCGGTCGAGTTCGGCCTGCGCCTCGGCGAGCAGTCGTTCGCGGCCGGAGTTGTCGGCGGCGACGCTGGCGGGATCCCAGGGGTCCTTGCGGGCGGCGATCTTCTCGGCGGTGGTGGTCTCCATCCGGTAGGACGGATCGCGCAGGGCCGCTGTCACTTTCGGGGACGGGTGGGTGGCCTGCAGCCATTCCAGCAGCGCGATGGCCGCATCCTCGTTGCCCTGGCTGCGCCGGGTCATCGCCAGGAACCAGGCGATCGCCGGCGCGCACGCCTCACCGGCCGGCGCCGAATTTGCCTCCGTCAGTCTGCGTTCGGCCTCGGTGAACAGACCGAGGTTGGCCACCGCCACACCGTGCGCCACGCTCGCGGCCGCGCCGAGGAACTTGTCCGGCCAGCCGGCCGCCCCCCGCACCTGGTCGATCACATCGGTCCAGCGTTCGGCAGCGCCGTAGATGACCGCCTTGATCCAGGAGACCAGGTACTCGGCACCGGCGGCGGGCGCGTCGTCGAGTGCTTCGATCGCGTCGGCATAGTTGCCCTCGGCGGCCTCGCGCACCGCGAAGGCCATCGTGATGGCCAGCGGCGAGTTCACCGGGTAGGTGATATCCCCGTACAGCCCGCCGATCGGGATCCGGGCACCCAGGCTGTTCATCGAGACCTCGGCACGGCCGGCGAGCTGGCCGAAGTTGCCGCGGGAGAACCAGGCTCGGAACAGGGTGGCCCGGTCGGTGTCCCCGCACCGGATCCGCCCGACCCACGCGTCGCAGGCGGTCTCGTCGACGGCGGTGATCTCGGTGAACAGTTCCAGGGACCGGGCGGGTGAACTGGGCAGCATGCCGATCGCGGTGCCGAACAGACTCGCCAGATGTTCAGTCATGGTCACCTGCATACCTGGTCGCGAAAACGTGCGCCTGCGCGGCATCGGCCTCCTCCGGGGAGGGCAGATCGAGATCGCGCTTCAAGAAATCCCGGGTGACCACATCGTCCTGGCCTTCGCGCCGCATTCCTTCGAGCATGTAGGTGAACTGCGCGGAGCGGGCCTGCGCGGTGGCCAGCCCGGCGATCACGACGATCTCGTCGGCGAGCTGCGCCTCCGTCGACAAGACGGCGGAGGGGGCCAGCTCGATGCGCTGCACCCGACCGTCCATCAGCGCCGTCACCGTCACCGTGCCGGGCGGGTTCGTGACCGAGAACACCGCCACATCCGCGTCGAGGTCCTCCTCGGGAGGCCCCTCGTCGTCATCCACAGCAGCGGGCAACCCGGCGTCGAACACACTGAAGGCATCGAAAACCGATCCCTCCTCGTCCACGGCCTCGGCGTCGCCCGCCGCGAAGTCCAGCCCGACCAGATCGTCGAACCCATCCTCGGTCCCCCCGGGATGCGGATAGTCATCGTCGTCGTACGACGGAGTCCCCACCATCGAATGCTCTCTTCAGTCCCCGTCGAAGTAGTCGGTGTCCACCGTGCGTTCGAACCAGGTGCCCGACGGCAGGAATTCGATCAGCCCGTCCAAGGCCCGTTGCAGGTTCTCCTGGGTGCCGGGCAGGAAGCTGCCGAACAACTCGCCGTTGACGCGGCGCGGGATCGAGACGATCCGGCCGAGTTTGGAATCCAGCACGCCGGCGGCGACGGCGGCCTGACTGTAGGTGCCGCCGTCATGCCGTTCGTTCGCCGTGATCTCGACCCAGCTGTCGGGTTCCGCGGTCGCCTGGGCGTACACGCGTGCCGACGCCGGGGCGATGCCGAACTGGGCCAGCTGGTGTGGGGTCCGGGCGTCGGCGAGCTGCGAGCTGACCGCGGTCATCGGTTCCACGTCGGCGGGTTCGGCGGTGCCGAGCACGGCGGTCACCATCCCGGCGAGTCCGACCTGCGGCGCCACCCGCTGCAAGACCAGCATTTCCCCATCCCTGGCGGCGATGACATGACGCTCCCCCTTGCGACACACCACGAATCGCACCATCTTCCCACCCACATCTCGACGCCACCACCGGCCCTCCAGGGTCCGGTCCGGGCGGGCCAGGGTGTCGGTCATCGCCGCCACCTCGGGGTGCGGTGCACCGAAGACGTCGAGCACGCCCTGCGCGGTGAGGTCGCGCGCGACCTGCTCCCACACCAGGTCCCGGAGTTCGGGCTGCGGGATGTTGGGCCGGATGCCCAACGAGGTCGGGAACTCCACCAGGTTGAGCCGGTCGGCGATCACCAGCATTCCGTCGATGGTGACCTCCACCGCGACGACGTCGTCGTAGTGCGTGGGTTCGCGGTGGAAGCTCGTCATCACCGGCCCCCTGCGATCTGCCGGTCCAGAGCCGACCGCTGCGCTTCATCGGTGCGGTCGTACCGCCCGGCCGAATCGCCGAGCCGGACACCGAGACCCTGCGACACCGACGCCATCCGCGTACCGGCGTCCGTGCGGGCCGCCTGTACGGCCGCGAGCGCCGCGGAGGTCGCGGAGGCGACCACACCGTGCGTGGCGCGCACGGCAGGCGGCGTTGCCTCGGGCATTGCGGTGGCGGCGGCGAGTTCACCGGCGGCACGCTCCTGGACGGCGGCCAGGCCACGTAAGCACGCGGTGGTGACGCGCAGATCGTCAGACACGTGGTCTTACCTCCCAGGTGGTTGCGTGGCGGCGTCCGATACGGGCGTATGGCCGGGGTTAACGTTAGCCGGGTCGGAGCCGCCAGGACCACTGTCTTCTGCGCGGACGTGAATTAGCTCATCCGGAACGGCCGTCGAGGACGGGCCGGGTTCGCTTTCGTCCTCGTCGTCGGGCTGGTGCTCGCGCGGGCCGGCCGCCGCACCCTGGGCGGCCGCCTGCACCGCCGCGGCGACAAGCCCGCCGGCGGGCGCGAGCAGCGCGGCCAGCGGGGCGGTGAACGCCGTGGCCAGCGCGGGCAGCGCGCCCGCCATCCCGAACAGACCGGCGAGTGCGGCCGGCGGACCCGGTTGATCGGCGGGGTCCACACCGGTCGACTCCGCGAGATCCTCGGCACCGCCGGCGGCGCCGACGGCACCACCCATGGCACCGAGATCGTCGGGTTCGGCGTCCGGCGGGCGCGACGGGCCACCGCCGGGTCCGCCGAACCCACCGTCAGGCAGTTCCGCGCCGGCGGCGATCGCCTGGTAGCGGCCGACGAGATCCTTCAGCTTGTCCGCGTTGTCTGCGGCCTCCTGGTGCATATTGGCGACCTCGAACCCCGCAGATGCCAGCGCCGTGTGCACCGCCGCGCTCTCGACCACAAGTTTGGCCGCGTCGCCGTACCGCGGCACCAGATCCAGCCATCGGGTGTACTCCGACAGCTCGCCGAGCCAGTTGTAGAGCTCGTCGATCTGCCTGCGGTGAAAGCTCACCTGGTACGCCTCGCCGGCCAGCACGCGGTGCACCTCGCGGTCGGCGTCGGCCACGGATTCCGCGCGCATCCGCTGCCGGGCGTTCTGGTCTGCGTAGGCGTCCGCACCCTCCCCCGCCCAGTGGTCCGCGGCGACCGCCCCACCGAGTTCCGCGTCCGCGCTGCGGAATCCCTCCGCCGCCGCGCCGAACGCCCGCCCGTCATCGGGATCACCGTCACCGAGGGTGCGCTTCATCTCGGTGAGCAGCCACTGACCGCCCGCGAGGATGTGCGAGCCGACCGCCTCGACGAGGGCGCCGGTGAGCTCGCCGTCCTTCCTCGACGGGCCGGGTGGCGTCGGTCGCGTGCTCACCGTGCCCCCGCCAACCATCCGGCGCGCCCGAATCTCACTTTGCCAACCCCATTCCGGTACCTGTCGGATCGCAGGTCCATCCGCCTCCGGAAACGACCATAACAGCGGATCCCGGCCACCTCACGCACCAATTTCCGCCCGCAGCCGGGCCCTATTTCTGCACTACAAGTGGCCTATCTGGAAAGTACCCGCACCGGCGGCGCCGATGCGACGACCAATGACGCGCGGGCCGAACGTCACCGCGCAGTTGCCGTTCCTCCAGGACAACGTGTTTGCTGCCCGGTGCCGCCTCACCCCGTCGCCGAGGGCGGTGGTTGATACTGGTGGGACCTGACGTCCGTGTCGGGAGACTGCGCAGAGGAGGACCACGGTGAGCGACCGTGACGACGCGCTGCGTCACGAGCTCGGTTGGACCGGGCCGGAGGAATCCGACTACGAACCGCCGACCACGAAGGCGCGCTCGGCGGCGCCGGCCCCTGCCGCTGTGCCCGCCCGCCCGCCGGTGGATTTCGTGGCGCCCACACCCGACGAGCCGCGTCCGCCCGCGCAGCATCACCGGTCCGACGCCGGCGACGACACCGGACCGATCGCCGCCGTGCGGCCCGAGCCCGTTCCCGGTCACCTCCGAGCCGAACACCCGCACGCCCACTCCCGCCCCGAGCACGCCGCGCCCGCCCGGTCCGACTGGCCGCCGCAACCGGCTGCACCGCCCCCGCGCCCGGCGCCCCAGGGTCCCGGCCATCCGCACCCGGGCCACCCGTGGCCGCCGCCCGCCGGGTACGCCCCCGCAGCTCCTTCGTCGTACGCCGACCGGATCCCGGTCAGGGATCTGGTTCCCACCCGGCCCGCACCACCCACCCGTGGCTGGCGCCGCGTGCTGCACACGCTCACCTTCGGGCTGGTGAACCTCGGCCCCTCGCCCGACGAGATCCGGGAGGCCGAGCTCGAGGCCGGCATCCGCGGCGTGCTGCGCGGCCATTACAAGATCGGGGTCATGGGCAAAGGCGGCGTCGGCAAGACGACCGTATCCGCAAGTGTCGGTTCGGTTTTCGCAGAGCTGAGGCCTGACGACCGGGTGGTGGCCGTCGATGCGGACACCGCCTTCGGGAAACTGGGCAGCCGGGTGGATCCGCGCGCGGTCGGCTCATACTGGGAGCTGGCGTCCGACCAGCATCTGGACACGTTCGCCGATATCCGCAACCGGGTCGGAAACAACGCCGCAGGGTTGTTCGTGCTGGCGGGCGAGGCCAGCCCCGCGCGCCGGCGCATCCTCGACCCGGCCATCTACCGGGAAGCGACCTCACGGTTGGACCGGTACTTCTCCATCTCGATCGTCGACTGCAGTTCCACCATGGACACTCCGGTCACCCAAGAAGTGCTCCGCGATCTCGACGCGCTGATCGTGGTGTCCTCGCCCTGGGTGGACGGTGCCGCCGCGGCCGGGCAGACGATGGACTGGCTGGCCAGCCGTGGACACACGAACCTGCTGCAGCGCACCGTCGTGGTGCTCAACGACTCCGACGGGCACTCCGACAAACGCACCCGCTCGATCTTGGTCCAGCAGTTCGCCGGGCAAGGCCAGGCCGTGGTCGAGGTACCCTTCGACAGCCAGATCAGGCCCGGCGGAGTGATACCCGGCACCAGGGGAATGTCACCGCAGACCCGGCGAAAGTTCGTCGAGATCGCCGCGGCGCTGGCCGCCCACTTTCCCCGCACCGACGACCGGAACCGGGAACGCTTCTGACCACGTTGCAGGTCGCTTCGCCGTTCAGCGCCAGTCGATCTGAGCGATGAGTTCGTCGACGGCGGCCGACGCGTCGGCGGGCACCTGCTCCTCGGCCTCGACGCGGGTGACGACGTCCTCGGGTACTCCGGCGGCCTGCGCGGTCTCGGCGATGGTGAGGTTGGCCCGTCTGCGCGTGGCGTAGAGCCGCTGCCCCAGGGTCGCTCCCGGGGCGGCTGCGGCACGCAGGGTGAGCTCGTCGATCAGATTGCGCACGGTACTCAGCGCCCGGATCAGCGCGGGTGTCACCTGGATCCGGGTGGCCCGGGCGGCGACCGCCTCCAACTGACGCAGATCGGACAGGATCGCGGTCGCACGCGGGATGAACTCCGGGTGCTCGGGGTCGGGCAGAGCGGTGATCGTCGACCCGAAGGTGTTCGCCGCCGCCGTCACCGCCTGCGCGATCAGCGGGATCTCATCCGCGGCCGTTCGACGCTCGGTCCGCGCCTCCGCCGGTTCACCCCGGCGCAGGCGCTCGATGGCGCCGGGCGGCCATTGCAGGATCGCTTCGAGCTTGGCCCGGGTGCCCTGCCGCGGCCAGCTGCGGCCCTTCTCGAAGGCGATCAGGGCGCCCGCATTGATGACCCCCTCGGCCGCGAGGCTGCGCTGACTGACATTGAGTTCGCGGCGACGGGCGGCGGCGGCGGCGCCGGCACGGACCATTCCCGGGTCTTCGCCAGGGTCGGGTTCGACCACGCGCGTGACCTCCCTGAACCCTGGACCGGATGCGACTAGGTGCGCCAATAGTAGCGAAACTACAGCGGCACCATCTACAACTCGCCACAAAACTGTTGCATTGACACCCTTACTTCCGTTGCGTTCGAGCTGCAGAATTGCATCGCTGTAAGCATTTCACACAACTTGCCTGCGCAAACAGTTCGATCGAAGGCGCACTGCCGCCACCTTGAAACTGTTGCATCGCTACGGTTTGTGTTCTACATTCGTCTGCAACGCGGCAGACCCGCCGCCGACAGGAGGATCACCATGAGCCCATTGAGCGCAGACGGACTGCCCATCGGCGAGTGCACGCGGGATCCCGAGCGTTGGACCTCGGCGGCCGACGAGGATGCGAAAACGATCTGCCGGATGTGCCCGCGCCGCTGGGCCTGCGCGAGGGAAGCCTGCGAACTGCCCCGCGCCGAAGGATTGTGGGCAGGCATCGTCATCCCCGAAGGAGGACGTGGCCGCACCTTCGCGTTACGGCAGCTGCGATCGCTGGCCGAACGCAACGGTTATCCCGTCCGGGCACGCCGGCTCTACCTCGAGTCGGCCTGAGACCGGCTGCTCCCGCTACCGCATTCGAGGGGCCGGTAGCGGGAGTGGCCTTCTCGGCTCTCAGATCTTGGCGATGAAGTCCGTGGTGTACGCCTCGGCGGGCTGCTGCGAATACGCACTGGGGCGTTCGACGGAGATCCAGACTCCGGTAGCGCCGGGATTGACCGCCGTGCGGATGGTAGCGTGCGCCGCGCCGACCCCGTCGGTCTGCAGCAACACCGGGGCGACACCGCAGTCGTTGGAGGCACGCGGCATCTGGAACACCCGGGCGAAGTACTGGGTGTCGGGCCGTGCGGTCAACAGCTCGACATCGACGACGAGCGTGTCGCCCTCGGTCCGCACATGCGCCAGCGGTCGCGCATAACCGGTGGCCCACGTGCGCTCCGCCGGGGTGTAATCGCAGGCCCGCACGGTACTGGTGAACGGCATGATGGTGGCGTCGGCCGCGGCCGTACCCACCGGGAAAACCACCGACAGCGCCGCCATCACCGCGCCCAGTCCGGCCGCAGTCACTTTGGCACGCTTTTGCATGTGGCTCTGGTCTCCCTAAGTTACTTGCCGGTAATTTTACCGCCGCGTTGATTGCCGCGGGAGTGGCCGCCGCGGTGATACTGCTCACCGCGCCACCGACGGAATAGCCACGGCCCCCGGCCTGTTGGACAGTCCGACGGTGCCGGTCATGCCCCGGGTACCACATCAGAATCGTCGCCTCGAGCGACCACTTGCCGAGAGGCGCCATGCCGGTACCGTCCCCAAACTTCTGCTCCCCGCCGCGCGCCGGGGCTACTGTGGCAGCGTGAGCAACGCGGATGCGAACCCGGATGAAGTCGACTGCGGCGCATCGCGATTCAGTGGGGTGTTACATGCTCGCGAGGTGCCGCTGGGCGGTCCGCGAGCGATGACGGTGCGGCGCACGCTGCCCGCAAAGGAACGCTCCATGGTGGGGGCGTGGTGTTTCGCCGACCACTACGGTCCCCAGGACGTGCGTGGCGGTCCCGGAATGGACGTCCCGCCCCACCCGCACACCGGATTGCAGACCGTCAGTTGGCTTTTCAGCGGTGAGATCGAACACCGCGACAGCGCCGGGGTACACGCCATGGTCCGGCCCGGTGAGCTGAACCTGATGACCGCCGGTGCGGGTATCTGCCATTCCGAGGTGTCGACCGCGGCCACCACCGTGTTGCACGGCGTCCAGTTGTGGGTGGCGCTACCCGACACGGCCCGCGACCGCGGCCGCGATTTCGCGCACTATGCGCCGCCCGCCGTCTCCATCGGAGGTGCCACGCTGCGGGTGTTCCTCGGCGAGTTGGGCGCAAGCCGCTCGCCGGTGTCCACCGCCACCGCGCTGCTGGGCGCCCAAATCGATGTGGCTCCCGGGGCGACCATCGACTTGGACGTCGACCCGGCCTTCGAGCACGGTGCGCTGCTGGACCAGGGTGAGGTCGAGGTCGCCGGCGATCAATTGCAGGTCGCCGATCTCGCCTACCAATCCCCCGGCTGCGATCGCCTGCAGATCGTCAACCGTGCCGACGCGCCGGCACGGCTGATCCTGTTGGGCGGTCCGCCGTTTCCCGAGCGGCTGGTCATGTGGTGGAACTTCGTCGGCCGCAGCCACGAGGACATCGTGGAATATCGCGAGGCCTGGCAGGCCGGGGATGCGCGGTTCGGCGCCGTCGAGGGCTATGCCGGTGCACTCCCCCGACTGCCCGCGCCCGTGCTGCCCGGAGCTAGGCTCAAACCCCGTGAGCGCTGAATACACGGCAGCCGTGGTGACACCCGGCGACAACCGGTTCACCATCTCCCTGGACGGCAGGCAGGTCGGTCTGGTCGACTTCCACGATCGCGACGGGGTACGGGTGTTCACGCACACCGAGATCGATCCCGCATTCGGCGGGCGCGGCCTGGGGACGCAGCTGGTCGCCGAGACCGTGGCGGCCACCCGTGCCGACGGGCTGTCCATCGAGTCGTACTGCTCGATGGTCACCCAATACATCGCGAAGCACCCGGAGTGAGCTTGCCAGCGGCCTACTTTCGGGCCGCCGGGAACGGGTTCGCGCCGACGCCGCTCGCCCAGGGCCCGTGGGGTCAGACCATCAGCGGCAACGTGCTGGGCGGTCTGCTCGGATTCGTCCTCGACCGCGACGCGGGCGACCCGCAGATGCAACCGGCCCGGCTCACCGTCGACCTCTTCCGGCCCGCCGCACTTGAGCCGGTCACGGTGCGCACCCAGGTGGTCCGCTCCGGCAAACGCATCAAAGTTGTTGATGCTCAAGCGTTTCAAGGTGACGTCATGGTGGCGCGGGCCAGCACCGTGTTCCTGCGCCGCGGCGAGCCCGCCCCGACCGATATCTGGACATCCGAGATCGCCATCCCGGCCGCGCCGCCGCCCGACCACGATGACGACCGGCCGATGCAGATCGTCGCGCACGGGGCCGGGACGGAACCGAGTTCGGATCTGACCGCCTGGCAGCACACCGGACCCAAACACGCGTGGGTGCGCAACACGGCACCGGTGGTCGACGGCGAACCGATGACACCGTTCACCCGGGCGGCCATGGCCGGCGACGTGGTGAGCTCACTGACGCATTTCGGGCCGGGCGGGCTGCACTACATCAACGCCGACTACACCTTGACGCTGAGCCGCCTGCCCGTCGGACCTGATATCGGTCTCACCGCGCTGACCCACTACAGCAGTGCCGGCGTCGCGACCGGCACCGCGGCGTTGTTCGATCGCAGCGGACCGATCGGCAGTGGCATGGCGACCGCGGTGACCAGCGGCGGCTTCAGCCCGCCGCCGGGTCGCTAGCCAGATACTGGGCGGTGCTGCCGCTGACCGGCATCTCCGGCATGCCCAGCTTGCGGTGATCCCAACTGCGCCGCCGCGACTCCACCACCCGGATGCAGACCCGGTTGTTCATCATCTGGTCCACAAAGGGTTTCATCTCGTCGGTGTAGGGACCGGTGTAGCGCTCCCACACACTGATGCCGACCCGCAGGTTGGTCTCGGGATCGTCGATGATCTCCGCGGTGCCGTCGATCGACACTCCGCGCAAGGTGTTGTAGGTCAACCCGTCCTCGATCATCACGGTGATGGTCGGATCGCGGCGCAGGTTCACCGCCTTCTGCGATTTGGCCTTGGTCTCGAACCAGATCTCCCCGTCGAGGACGGCGTACCACATCGCCACCAGGTGGGGCCGGCCGTTCGGCAGCACCGTCGCCATGGTGGCGGTGCGGCTGCGCTCGATGAACTCGGTGATCTCGTCATCGGCCATCACGATCGTGGCGCGCTGATTGGTTCCCATGATCAATCCTTACCAGGGGGCCGCGGCGGCCACCGTCACCGGGATGCCGTTGCGCCCCCTGTCGACCGGGCTACCGGCCGGCCGTGAGGACTTCGGCGGCAGCACCGTACATGGTCTGCTTGATGGCCCCCAACGTGCCGGGGTCTTTCCCGGCCAGCGGCCGCAGGATGTCCAGGGCGGCATCGTCGACCGCACCCTCACCGGCGGTGCCGTCGACGATGGCGTAGGCCTGTGCGTCGACACCTCCGAACCGGCGGCCGGTGGTCATCGACGCGACGGCGGCCTGCGGGGTGAGCTTGGCCTGGATGAGCGCCGCCATCCCGTCGGTGAACGGGATGCGGATATCGGCCTCGGGGAAACAGAAGAAGCCGCGGTCGGCGCGCATCACCCGGAAGTCGTGCGCGACGGCGAGCATCGCCCCGGCGCCGAACGCGTGCCCGACGATCGCGGCGGCGGTCGGGATGGGCAGGGTCAGCATCCGGGCCAGCAGGCCCTGCACCTGTCCGACATACCACGGGGTGCGGTCGGCGTTGGCCGCCAGCCAGTCGAGGTCCAGCCCGTTGGTGTAGAACTTCCCGCTCGCCGTGGTGAGCAGCCCGGCGGCCCCGTCTGCGAGCACGGTGTCCAGATGTGCGTTGACGGTATCGAGAAAGTCTGGGGTGAAACGGTTCTCGTCGTCACCGAGGTTGAGCACGGCGATCTTGTCGGTGTATTCGAGGGTGGCTGTCATGGTCGGGTTCCTTTCAGGGGTGGCGGTCCGATATCGAGCACGGCGCGTACGGCCGCGCTCAGGTGGTTGCGGGCGGTAGGGCTGGCCAGTCGGTCCCGGGTGAGCAGGATGGCGGTCGGCAGGTCCACGACGCAGGTGGTGATGGTGTCCGCCGCGGCGCGGTCGCGGCGGTGCCACAGGCCGTCGGCCAGTCGCACCATCGTGTCGACCAGCCGGATCTGCAGCTGGTGCAGTTCGCGGGCCAGCCCGTCGGGTAGCTCGGCATCCAGGATGTCCTCGCGTCGCACGGTCAGCACCAGGCGACCGGAATCCGGGTAGCGGTCCGCCAGCACCGCGGGCGCTCCGGCGGCGGCGATCACGGCGGCCACCGGGTCCGGCGCCTGGTCGATGAGGGCGTCCTGAACCTGCAGGAACCGGTTACCGGCCCGCAGCCAGGCCCGGCCCAGTAGCTCCGACCGCGACGAGAAGCTGTGGTAGAGCGCGCCGTTCGAGATGCCGGCGGCGGTGGCGACGGCGCGCACGGTCACGGCCGCCGGACCCTGTTGGACCACCAGCGTCTCGACGGCGTCGAGCACGGTGTCCGGGTCGTACACGCGCGGGCGGGCCATGGTGCCACCATAACAGAGCATCCGCTCTGTTATGGCCGGCCTGAGCGGTTCCTGCGTACCGGGTACCCTTCGGGCATGAGCGCCGGGCTGTTCGGACTACTCGACGACGTCGCCGCCCTGGCCCGGTTGGCGGCCGCGTCCATCGACGACATCGGCGCGGCCACGGGCAAGGCGACGGCCAAGGCCGCGGGCGTGGTGATCGACGACACCGCGGTGACGCCCCAGTACGTGCACGGCATCACCGCCGACCGCGAACTACCGATGATCAAACGCATCGCTGTCGGGTCACTGCGCAACAAGTTGGTGTTCATCCTCCCGGCGGCGCTGCTGTTGAGCCAGTTCGCACCGTGGTTGCTGACACCGATCCTGATGCTCGGCGCGACGTACCTGTGTTTCGAAGGCGCCGAGAAGGTGCTGGGCCGGTTCCTGCATCACGACGCGCACGGGTCTGACGACGCAGAGGCGTCCGCCGGGGCGGTCGACGAGAAGGCGATGACGGCCGGTGCCATCCGGACCGACTTCATCCTGTCCGCCGAGATCATGGTGATCGCGCTCAACGAGGTGGCCCATCAGCCGTTCGTACCGCGGTTGATCATCCTGGTGATCGTCGCGCTGGTGATCACCGCCGCCGTCTATGGCGTCGTCGGCGTTCTGGTCAAGATGGACGATGTGGGGCTCAGCCTGGCGCAACGGCAATCCCGCTTCACCCAGAAGATCGGCCGCGGCCTGGTCGCGGGAATGCCGAAGGTGCTGGCCGCGCTGTCGACCATCGGCACCGTCGCGATGCTGTGGGTGGGCGGGCACATCCTGCTCACCGGTACCGACAACCTCGGCTGGCATGCGCCCTACGGTCTGGTGCACCACGCCGAGGACTTCGTGCACCACGCGGTGCAGGGCATCGGCGGCCTGCTGGCCTGGCTGACGAACACTGCGGCCTCCGCCGTCGTCGGCCTCGTCGTCGGCGCCATCGTGGTGGGTGTCGTCCACGTGCTGCCGTTCGGCAAGAAGAAGCACGACTGAACCTGTCGGGGCCCGCGCCTACCCTGCGGGCATGACGTACTGGATCAACACCGTCAGTCGCGGTCACGTCGAACGCGGCGTCGCCGGCGGCTTCACCCAGGCCAACCACGGCAAGCCGCACGGGCTGCGCAAACTGGCCCGCGATGACTGGATCGCCTTCTATTCACCGAAGACCGACTACCCCGAAGGCGCACCGCTACAAGCATTCACGGCGCTGGGTCGGGTGTCCGACGACGCGCCGTATCAGGCCGACAACGAGCACTGGCGACGCCGGGTCGAGTTCGTGACGTGTACCGAGACTCCCATCCGTCCGCTCCTGGATCGGCTGGACTTCATCGTCGACAAGGCGCGCTGGGGCTACCGGTTCCGGTTCGGGTTGTTCCCGATAGAGCAGACCGACTTCGAGGTGATCCGCGCGGCGATGTGCCCCGACGTCAATGCGGTACCGCACTGAGCATCAGGTAGGCCAGACACAGCATCGCGTTGAGCGCTATCAGCGCCACCGCGACGAAGATCGCCGCCTGCACGGCACTCGCGCGGGCGCGCCGCATCGCGGCCTGGTGTCGCTGTTGTTCGATATCGAGGGCGGTGAGCGCGAACCGCACGTCGGTCACTTCCGCATCGGTCGCCTCGTGGCCCGCTTCGGCGGTGCCCGCGACCAACTCCCGCAGCCGGGGCGCGGAAATGGTGACCCCGACCCCGGAGAACCGCCGGCTCCAGTGCCGTGCCTGCCGTCTGCTCAGCGACTGCGACCGCCCGTACGCCCGGTGCGGAGCGGCTCCCCATTCGCCGGCCCATACCGGGAATGACACCCCTTGATGTTAGGCCGATTCCCGCTGCAAGGGAACGGCTTTAGCCGTTCGCGCTCAGCACCTTCAGCGCCTCGAGAGCGTCCTCGACGGCCTCCGTCAGCTCGCTTTCCTCGGCCCGGATCCACCGCTCGAATGCCACCTTGAACACCGCGATACCCGCCTCCGCGGTGACCCGCGCCGCCAGTTCTGGCACCCCGCGCCCCCGTAGCGCCTCGGTCAGGGCAGTGCCCAATGTCGCAAGCTTGCTCAGCTCCCGTTCCTGCAGACCGGGATTGGCGTCGATCACCGCCTGCCGGCGACGGGCACCGTCGCGCCGGCCACCGATGACGCGCGCCGCCGCATGCAGTCCGGCGCCCACCGCGTCGAGGGGCGCCGTGCCCGCGGGCATCCCGACCACCGCGCCGGTCATCGATTCGATCAGTGCCGCCTGCCCGGAGAACAGCACCTCGCGCTTGTCGGCGAAGTATCGGAAGAAGGTGCGCTCGGTGAGCCCGGCATGTGCGGCGATCTCCGCCACCGTCGTCGCGTCGAAACCGTGCGACGCGTAGAGCTCGAGTGCCGCCTCCTCGAGACGGCCACGGGCGTTGGGCTGCCACCGGCTCACGCAGAGATCCTAGCCCGAGGGAATGACAGCGACTGTCATCAACGTTAACCCCATGACAGCTACTGACATCACAGGGAGGATCACATGCGTATCTTCGTCACCGGAGCATCCGGCTTCGTCGGATCGGCGGTCGTTGCCGAGCTGGTCGGCGCCGGTCACGAGGTCACCGGCCTGGCCCGGTCACCGGAGTCGGCCGACGCCGTCGCCGCCGCGGGCGCCGTCCCGCACCGCGGCGACCTCACCGACCTCGCCGGCCTGCGGGCAGCGGCCGAGGATGCCGACGCCGTCGCGCATCTGGCGTTCCACCACGATTTCACCGACTTCGCACGGGCGAGCGCAATGGATCAAGCCGCCATCGCGGCCCTCGGCGAGGCGCTGGCCGGCTCGAACCGCCCATTGGTCGTCACCTCGGGGATGGCGGTCGTGAGTTCCGCCGGGCTGATCACCGAGGCCGATCCGGCAGCGCCCGGCATTCCCCGGCAGTCCGAAGCGGCCGCCCTCGGCTTCGCGCAGCGCGGCGTCCGCGCGCTCGCGGTGCGGCTGCCACCGACCGTGCACGGCAAGGGTGATCACGGCTTCGTGCCGCGGCTCATCGACATCGCCCGCGAGACCGGGGTGGCGGCCTATCCGGGCGAAGGGGCCAACCGGTGGCCGGCGGTCCACCGGTTCGACGCGGCGCGCGCGTTCCGGCTGGCGCTCGAGGGCGATATCCCGGCCGGCAGCATCGTGCACGCGGTCGCCGAGGAGGGCATCCCCACCCGGGTCATCGCCGAGACGATCGGCGCCCATCTGGATCTGCCGGTGCGCTCGGCACAGCCCGACCATTTCGGCTGGCTCGGCGCCTTCTTCGCCCTCGATCTGGCGGCCTCCAGCGTGCACACCCGGAAAGCGTTGGGCTGGCAGCCCACCGAGATCGGCCTGATGGAAGATCTGGCACAGGGCCACTACTTCACGCCTCGGCCGTGAAAACGGTCCAGGCCGGCCCCCGAGGGGACCGGCCTGGATCGAGGGGCTGCAGGTGAGATTCAGCTCGCCTAGAAAAGATCCGAGTTGGCGACCTTGGTCCACGCGGCGACGAAGTCCTTGACGAACTTCTCCTTCGCGTCGTCCTCGGCGTACACCTCAACCAGCGCTCGCAGCTGCGAGTTCGACCCGAACAGCAGGTCAACGCGGCTGGCGGTCCACTTCGGCGCACCGGTCGCCCGGTCGGTGCCGACGTAGGTGCCGTCCTCGGCCGAGGATGGCGTCCACTTGGTGCTCATGTCCAGCAGGTTCACGAAGAAGTCGGTCGTCAACTGCCCCGGCTTGTCGGTGAACACACCGAGGTCGGTGCCCTGGTAGTTGGCGCCCAGCACCCGCAGGCCACCGATCAGCACCGTCATCTCCGGACCGGACAGGTTCAGCTGGTTGGCCCGGTCGATGAGCACGTACTCCGACGGCAGCGGCAGACCCTTGCCCGCGTAGTTGCGGAAGCCATCGGCCTTGGGCTCCAGGTAGGCGAACGACTCGACGTCGGTCTGTTCCTGGGTGGCATCGCCACGCCCGGAGGTGAACGGCACGGTGATATCGAATCCGGCTGCCTTGGCAGCCTTTTCGACACCCACGTTGCCGGCCAGCACGACCAGATCGGCGAAGGACACGGGCACACCGGCGGAGGACTGGATCTCCTCCAGCTTGGCGATCACCGGGACCAGCTCGTCGGTCTCGTTGGCTTCCCAGCCCAGCTGCGGCTGCAGCCGGATCCGCCCGCCGTTGGCGCCGCCACGCATATCGCTGTGCCGGTAGGACGCGGCAGCCTTCCACGCGGTCGACACCAGCTGCGGCACCGTCAGACCCGACTCGGCGATGGCCGCCTTGAGGGTCGCGACATCGGCATCGCCGATCTTCTGGCCGGCGGGCACGATGTCCTGCCACAGCCAGGTCTCCTTGGGCACCAGCGGTCCGAGGTAACGCGAGACCGGCCCCAGGTCACGGTGCAGAAGCTTGAACCAGGCCTTGGCGAACGCGTCGGCCAGCTCCTCCGGGTGATCCAGCCAACGCCGGGTGATGGCGCCGTAGATCGGGTCCATCCGCATCGACAGGTCGGTGGTGAGCATCGCCGGATGAGTCTTGCCGTCGCCCTGGGCCATCGGTACCGAGTTGGCCCAGCCGCCGTCCTTGGGCCGCCACTGGTTGGCGCCCGCGGGGCTCTTGAACAGCTCCCACTCGTTGCCGTAGAGGATCTCCAGGAACGAGTTGTCCCACTTGGTGGGGGTGTGGGTCCAGGTCACCTCGAGACCGCTGCTGACGGTCTCGTTGCCCACACCCGAGTTCGCCCAGCCCAGGCCCTGCATCTCCAGCGGCGCGGCTTCGGGCTCCACGCCGTTCTCCACCTCGGTGGCGCCGTGGGTCTTACCGAAGGTGTGACCACCGACGATCAGGGCTGCGGTCTCCTCGTCGTTCATCGCCATCCGGCCGAACGTCTCGCGGATATCGATGGCGGCGGCCACCGGATCCGGATTGCCTTCGGGGCCTTCGGGGTTGACGTAGATCAAACCCATGTGGCTGGCGCCCAGCGGGTTCTCCAGCTTGGTCCGGTCCTTGCCCGCACCGGCGTAGCGCTCCTGGGAGCCCAGCCACTCGTGCTCGGCGCCCCAGTAGATGTCCTCTTCGGGCTCCCAGTAGTCGGGGCGGCCGAACGCGAAGCCCGCGGTCTTGAAGCCCATGTTCTCCAGGGCGCGGTTGCCTGCGTACACGAGCAGGTCGGACCAGGACAGCTTCTTGCCGTACTTCTTCTTCACCGGCCACAGCAGACGGCGGGCCTTGTCCAGGCTGACGTTGTCGGGCCAGCTGTTCAGCGGCGCGAACCGCTGCATGCCCTTACCGCCGCCGCCACGGCCGTCCGCGACCCGGTAGGTGCCGGCCGCGTGCCAGGACATCCGGATGAAGAACGGTCCGTAGTGCCCGAAGTCCGCGGGCCACCAGTCCTGCGAATCGGTCATCACGGCGTCGACGTCAGCGGCGAGTTGATCGAAATCGAGGGTTTGCACGGCCGCGCTGTAGTCGAAGTCCGGGTCCAGCGGGTTGATGACGTCGGGATCCTTCTGCAGGATCTTCAGGTTGACCGCGTTGGGCCACCAGTCGCGGTTGCTGCCACCCTCGACGGGCGGCTTGATGAGCATGGGACAACCACTCTCGGCGGGCTCAGTCTGGGCTTCACCGATCGGTGGGGATGTCTCTGGCATGTGAAACCTTTCCGGGGCTGTCGGACTGACTACAGGTGATCAAACAGTTTGTGCGATAGCACAATCGGGGCAAACGCCCCAGTAGATGACTTCGGCCTCATCGATCGCGAAACCGAGGTCGTCGGATGCCGTCAGACACGGCGCCTCGCCGACCGCACAGTCGACGTCGGCGATCACGCCGCACTTTCGGCACACCACATGGTGGTGGTTGTCCCCGACTCGGGACTCATAGCGAGCCACCGAACCCGACGGCTGGATTCGCCGTACCAGACCTGCGGCAGTCAGCGCATTGAGCGCGTCGTACACCGTCTGATGCGACACCTCCGGAAGGTCCGCCCGCACCGAACGGATGACCGTGTCGGTATCGGCATGCGGATGACCGTGCACGGCGCCCAGCACGGCGACCCGGGGACGGGTGACGCGCAGAGAGGCGTCCCGCAGCATCTGCTGGAACTCCTCTGCCGTACCCACGCAGTCGAGTCTTGCCCCTTATCTGGAATTAGTCAAGAAAAAGGTTGGTGTTTTTCGGGTGAAGTCCAGACATGCGAAAGCCCCGACCGTGGCCGGGGCTTTCGGTGTCGCGGAAGTGTCAGTGCGTGACGTGATGCGACCGGCCGCGGACGGCCAGGTACACCGCGATCAGCGCGGCGGCCACGGCGATGCCGACGACGAACGGGATGATCTCCCACCCACCGTTGGCGTTGTGGTAGCCCAGTTGGTAGGTCGCCCAGCTGCCGATTAGCGAGCCGAGAGCGCCGAGCCCGATGGTCATGAGGATGCCGATGTCCTGCTTGCCCGGCATGACAAGCCGAGCCAGGGCGCCGATGATCAATCCGACGACGAGAGCGCTGATGATGGTCCCGATCATGGTCGTACTCCTGTCGATGCGGTGCACCCCGATGGTGCGCCCAGGTCAGGATTGCCCGCTGCCGGTGAGTCTCAAACCGACCCGACGACCGATCCGTCATTGTCGGTCGAGTTGCGCTCGGCCAGTCGGGCCGCGATGACCTTCACCGGCGTGTTGGACTCCTGCGACACCCGGCGCAACAGCTCGAAGGCGCGGACCGCGTCGACGTCGAACCGTTCCATGATGATGCCCTTGGCCTGCCCGATCAGGTCCCGGCTGGCCAGCGCCGAGTCGAACTGCTGCTGCCGGTTGGCCGCCACCAGGGAGATGGCCGCGTGTGTGGCCAGCATGGCGCCCAGGGCCTCGGGTTCGGCGGTGAACGAGCCGGTTCCGAAGCCGAACAGATTCAGCGCACCGCTGTCCACCCCCTTGGTGTACAACCGGAACGACATCACACTGAGCACACCGGTGGCTATCGCGACCTCACTGAAGCGCGGCCAGCGACCGTCCTTGCGCAGATCGTTACACCGCACGATGACATCGCGCTCGGCCGCATCGACACAGGGCCCCTCCCCGGTATCCCGCTGCGCGTGGTCGAGTGCTCTCGCGACGTCCGATGTACCTGCGAGCGAGGAGAATTCACCGTCCTTGATCAGCAGCACGCCGGCACAGTCCACGCCCTCGATGAGCGCCACCGCGGCCTCGGTCAATTCGGACAGGGTGCGTTCGATCGGCTTGCGGGCGTCCTCGGCGGTGCCGGCCAGGTCCGCCATGGCCGTCCTGAGGGCGTCGTCATAACTGTGCGTCACCGCGCCGTCATCTCCGTCATCTGCACACCTTCTCACTAACGTCGCAATGTCATATGCGGGCTGACTCCATAAGTCTCCCGGTAGAGGACCGCAAAACGTCCGGTATGGCCGAATCCCCAGCGTCGCGCCACCTCGGACACCGTCGTGCTGCTTCGGTCGGCCGCGAGCAGGTCCAGATGGGCCCGCTGGAGCCGCACCCGACGTAGGTGTTCGGTCGGAGTTTCGTCGAGGTGCTTACGAAACAGGTACTGGACGGCCCGCGGCGACAGATGCACCGCTTCGGCGATCTCGTTGACGCCGATCATCTCGCGCGCGCCGGCGGCGATGAAAGCCATGGCGCGCCGCAACGGCGTAGGCAGATCCGCGACGTGCGCGCCCCCCGGCGTGGGCGGTGCTGAAGGTGGCGCGAAGCAGGCGAGCACCGCGGCGGCGAGTACCTGGCCGCCGGCATCGACGAGAGCGCGCGGCGCCCGGGCGTCCATCATCTCCACGACGTAGTGCACGCTGCGCTGCCAGGCTTCGCCCAACTGCTGCACCACCGGTCGAAGGTGCAGGTCGCGCGTCGTGAGCAGTCCCGACGCGCCCCGTTCATCCGCGGCTCGCTGAATCAGCCACGCCTCGAGCATGATCAGCACGACGGTGCCCGAGCGCGCCGTCGCGGTCCAGCCGCGCCGCTCATCCGCCAGGACCGACTCGCCGGGTCCGAGTTCGGTGTCCCCCAACTGCACGGCACCGTCCACCGCGAGGGCGATCAACACGCCGGTCCCGGGCCGGGCGACCAGCCGGACACCGCGCCGAAGGCTCACCTCGTCCACCGTGAACCCACTGGCCGTGCCGTACCGGTGCCGGACCGAACTGCCCGGACCGAGGCCGTCGATGGACAGGGCCGTGCCATATGTCGCGTCGAGATAGGCCCGTTCCGCGTTCCAGTCGGCGGCGCCGAATTCGATCAGCCATCCCCCGGACCCGCGCCGGCCGTCACCGTGCCGAAGGATCGGCGCAAATGGCGGTGCCGTGGTATCCACGTCGGGGAGTGATTTCACGATCTGTCCGCTCTGCCAAGATGGGCCGGTTGACACCGATCCGCGCACACAGGGGCGCCGAAGGATCGGGACGGCTCTTGCTCAGCCAGACGTCGCCAGCATACCGCCGCCGCACCGATACCGTTTCCACCGCCCGGACAAGGGGTAGTCCTGCGGATATGAGAGTGGGCGGCCGTCAGCGCGTGGACCGGTGACCGCGTCGATTCAGGTGGACGGACCTGTACGCGGGGCGTGCGGTGAGTCCGTGTTGAGCTGCACCGGGACCCTCGACGGGACTTCGTATGTGACGTTGCGCGACAGCGTGATCGACGCCGCGCTCGAGGAGCCGCGGGCGGTCATCGTCGACGTCAGCGCCCTCGACGTGCCCGCGACGACGGCGTGGTCTGCGATCACCAGCGCACACTGGCACGTCCACACGTGGCCGAACGTTCCGCTGATGCTGGTGTGCCCGGACTCCGCCGTCCGTGACGCGCTGCGCGGCAAGGGCATCACCCGGCAGGTGCCCGTGTACCGCAGCCTGGAGGAGGCCCGCCGAGCCTGCGTGGCCAAGAGACGGACGCACAGGCAGCGGGCCTGCACCCGGCTGCCCGCGACGGTGCTCAGCGCGGCCCGGGCGCGGCGCCTGGTGCATCGCTGGCTGACGGCCTGGTCCTGCCCGGCGATGATCTCCGCGGCCGCCACCGTCGCTTCCGAACTGGTGGAAAACACTCTCCTGCATACGAATTCGGCACCACGGCTCACCGTCGAGTACGACGGAGAGCTGGTCGCGGTGGCCGTCGAGGACACCAGCCGAGTGCGCGCCCAGCGCAGAGAAGACGCCACTCATGGCACCAACCCCGTCTCGGGACTGGCGGTCGTCGCCGCACTGAGCCGGTCCTGGGGATGCACACCCAAGCGGACCGGCAAGACGGTCTGGGCCGTGTTCGGTCCCGAGAATGCTTTGTAAGCGCTCCGGATGGTTCTGTGCAGCACCGGTTTTGGATGACCGGTTCAGGCGATCCGGCCCCCGTCGCCGGGGCCTGCCACCTGCACGATGGGCACATGTAGTTCTGCGGCGGCGAACGCGTCTTCCAGACATGTCGTCGTCGGCACCATGCCGGTGGTGTCGAACCGATGCAACAGCCGCTGGACCGCGTCCGAGGGGATGATCGTCCACCTGGTGTCCGCGATCTCGCAGCGCCCGTGCAGGAGAAGCAGCGCCTCAAGTCCGGATATGGACATATACGTGACATCGCGTAGGTCGACGATCAACGAGCAGCACAGCATGGCCCGGTCCAACACCACGTCGACCAGGGTGTCGACATTCGCCGCATCGACGACGCCGTCGATGGTCGCCACGATGACCGCCGGGTCGTACCACCGGGTCGCCACCGCCAGCGCGGTATCCCCGCGGCGGGGAGGCCGAAAAAGGTTGCCGGTCCGGTTCCGAGTCGACGCCATGGGCAACTTCCTCACTCTCGGGATGCCCGGCCGCCGCCGTACAGCCGCCGGTCCACACTCCATGCGGTTTCGAGCAAGCTGTTGTTTCAACTTTGTTCAGGCTAGTGAGCTAACACACAGAAGGCGATCCCCGCCCGAAGGTCTTCGGTTTGCGGACTACCGACCATCGATGGTGCTGAACTGGCGTGCGCACAGAGCCCATGGCGCCCAATGGTTTGCCGCGAGTGGCACAGCGCGACAGATGCGAGGCCGCGATGTCCAAGAAACGAAGAGCCTCGGCACTCACGCCGTCGGGCATTGCCGCAGGCGGCGGTACGCTTCATCGCTATGCGCTGTACGTCACAGAACGGCACCGGAGTGAGAACTCCCATCACTCCACGATTCACCGAATAGTTAGCGCTGCTACTATATTTGTGCTATGGGTCGGGAAGCGTTGAGTGCCAAGATCGTTGAATCTGCCGTGCCGAGTATCGAAGAATACGTCCGGCCAGACGGCACCATTGTCATACCCGACGGCGTCACGCTGACCTCTTTTCTGGACCGCAATCGCGAGGCGTACGGCGATGCTCCGTCCT
Organism: Mycobacterium hackensackense; assembly: GCF_025822555.1. Taxonomy (NCBI): domain Bacteria; kingdom Bacillati; phylum Actinomycetota; class Actinomycetes; order Mycobacteriales; family Mycobacteriaceae; genus Mycobacterium; species Mycobacterium hackensackense. Next base: position 1,187,775 of record NZ_JACKUC010000030.1, on the reverse strand, counting down.
ACCGGTTCCTGGACTACACCCAGGGTGCGGACGGCCGGGCGATCGAGCTCAGCTGGAACGGGATGTGGGCCAAGGTCGGCGCGGTCGGCGCCCGGTTGCAACAGGTCACCACCCGCGGTGACCGCGTCGCAATCCTGGCCCCCCAGGGCGTGGACTACGTGGCGGCGTTCTTCGCGGCGATCCATGCAGGCAATATCGCGGTGCCGCTGTTCGCCCCGGCTCTGGCCGGGCATACCGAACGGCTGGCGGCGGTGCTCGCCGACGCCAAACCCACCGTGGTGCTGACCACCACCGCCGGGTCGGAGGCCGTACGCAACTTCCTGCGCACCCTGCCCGCCGCCGAACGTCCCCGGATGATCGCCGTGGACGCCGTGCCCGACACCGTCGCCCAGACCTTCACGCCGGTCCCGCTGGAGACCGACGACGTCGCCTACCTGCAATACACCTCGGGATCCACCCGTACGCCCGCCGGCGTGGAGATCACCCACCGCAACGTCTGTACCAACGTGCTGCAGATGGTCCTGGCCGGCGATCTGGACATGGGCGTGCGCAGTGTCAGCTGGCTGCCGCTCTACCACGACATGGGACTGATCATGATCATGTTCCCGGCGCTGTGCGGCGCGCACATCACCCTGATGGACCCGATGGCCTTCGTCCGCCGGCCCTACCGGTGGATCAAGGCGCTCGGCATCGAGTCCGCCCACGGGCGCACCTTCGCCGCGGCCCCCAACTTCGCCTTCGACTTGGCCGCCGAACGGGGCCTGCCGCCCAGCGGTGACGACCTGGACCTCACCAACGTGGTCACCCTCCTCAACGGCTCAGAGCCCGTCACGCTGTCTTCCATCGAGAAGTTCACCGCGGCATTCGCGCCCTACGGGCTGCCCGTCACCGCGATCAAACCGTCCTACGGTATGGCCGAAGCCACCCTGTCGGTGGCCAGCATCGCCCCGTCCGCGGCAGCTGAGGCGGTCTACCTGGACCGCGCCGAGCTCAACGCCGGCCGTGCCGTGGTGGTGGATGCCGGCGCCGACGGTGCGGTGGCCCATGTGTCCTGTGGTCAGCCGATCCCCAACCAGTGGGCGGTGATCGCCAGCCCCGACGGCGAAGAGCTTCCCGACGGGACGGTCGGTGAGATCTGGCTGCACGGCAACAATGTCGGGCGCGGCTACTTCGGCCGGGCCGAAGAGACCCTGCGTGTGTTCGGCAACAAGTTGCAGACCCGGCTGCGCGACGACAGCCACGCCGACGATGTCCCCGACAATGGATTGTGGCTTGCCACAGGCGATCTCGGTGTCTATCTGGACGGGGAGCTGTACCTCACCGGCCGGATCAAAGACATGATCATCGTCGACGGTCGCAACCACTACCCCACCGATATCGAAACCACGGTGAGCGCCGCCTCCCCCGCCGTCCGCTCCGGTTACGTCGCCGCATTCTCGGTGCCCGGCACTGCCAGCGAGGAACTCGTCATCGTCGCCGAACGCGCCGCCGGGTCGGGCCGGGCCGAGCCCGGCCCCATCGTGGACGCGATCCGTGCCGCGGTGTCACGGAATCACCAGGTGCGCGTGGCCGACATACGGATGGTCGCTGCCGGGGTCATCCCGCGCACGACGTCGGGCAAGCTGGCCCGAAACGCCTGCCGGACAGAGTATTTGGCCGGCAAGTTCGACCGCTAGCGAACGCCCACCTGATATGCAGGCGCCGCGGTCTCAATTCCCTCTCTGAGGGCACGGAACAGCCTTTGGCGCTCACCGAGTTCAGTGGTGGTGCGGGTGCCAAGTTCACGCCGCCAGGCCTGCGCATAGCGAGACACGGTCACCTCACCCAGGCAGGCGCCGTATTTGAGCGCCGAGCCGCTGTCACCGTTGTTTTGACAGACCCGAACGTCTACGTGGGTGCTAGGACTTGGGTGCCGTTCAGCATGGCTTGTGAATCACGTTGATACGTCGGGTCGTTGGGTTGGGTGGTCACGCTGGTGACGGCCACGGTGTAGAGCTTGGCGCCGACTGTCGGGGCAATGACGAGGGCGGTCACGGTTTGCGTGGGACCGCCTGGCGCCGCATCCACGGTGTAGTTGAGGGTGAGGGCCGGGTACCCGCATACGACGGTGTTTTGCTGGCTCTTGAGCTGGGGGTTGGTGTGGTTCTTGGTGAGGGCCTTGTAACTGCCGTCTAGCAGAAGTTGTGGCGTCTTTTGATTCGTAGAGTCCCCGACCACGGCAGTGAGCGCTGGCGCGTAGTTCCCCTGCTGAAGGCTCATGTTGCGCAGCACGATGGGTGCAGCGGCGGTGATCAGCTCGGGCACAGAGTCCCATGAGGGCGGCTGGGGTACTCGGACGCCGGGACCATCCCCCGTTGGGGGTGCAGTGGCCCAGCGGTCCGCAGTCGCCGCCGGACACGTGCCCGCGGCAGGGTCGCTGGGCGGTGACGACACATTCCGAATGGGCTGGCCGCAAGAAGCCAAAGCCACCACCACCAGCGCGGTGCCGATGGCACGTACCGCAGACCGCGGGTGAGATTTCATGATTGACCATCCTTACCAAATAGAAACGTGATCCGCCCAGGCATGCCGGGACGATCCACACCGGCAGAAAATCCCCAACGACCCACGACCCAGTCCCCCCTACATCGATCAACATCGCCCGTCAGCTACGACGGACATCTGCAAGGTGTAGTCGGGAACCAACCCCGAAACCGAACGGTGATCTAGCCCACAGCTAACAAAGCGGTCGCTCACGCGCTGTTCCGAGCCAGTACGCGGTCATGAATGATCTGCAGGTGACAGCCCAACCCCGAGAGGTCCATCACTCACGCCGTTATCGGCCCAGCCGGGTTCGGCCCCGCCGCCAAAGCCGGACATTCAGACCGGATCCACGAACAGCGCGAACAAAGACATAGCGCCTCGACCACTATTGCTTGACGAATCCCCCGGCCGGAACTGTGCAGCAATTCGTGAGAAACATATCCGAGGCCCTCGGTGTCGGCCGGCTGACAGTGCGGGCGGCATTGGTGCGGCTCGTCGACCGCGGCTTGCTGGAGACGCGGCGGCGGCTCCTACGTGCTCGACCAATGGCCCGAATCGTCCACCGAGACGGTCGGCTGCACCCTAGGCGATCCGATTCGATGAACTGCGGGACCCCGCGACCCGATCGCCCGGCTGCACGTGGCGATCATGGATGCAGCCCACAATGCCACCTTGAAGCAGGTTCTGCTGCAACTGGAATCGTCCAACAGTGTGGGTATATCGACGCATCTGGGGTGAGCCCGCCACGATGCGCGAGATGGAACTGCCGGTGTGCGCACAGCCGGACGATCCGGCAACGATAACGTACTCCGTTGCCGGACAGCATTTTTCGTACTGCGAAGGGGTGGCCCACGCCCTACGCTGTCAGCATGCCCGACAACGAATTGTGCTGGACACCCGCGACCGACCTCGCCGACGCCGTCCGTACCGGCTCCATCACGGCCACCGAGATCGCGACCGCGTTCGCCGACCGCATAGAGTCGGTGAACCCGGGCTTGAACGCCTATATCCACTTCGACCGGGACCAGGTGCTGGCCGACGCCGCGGTACTGCACGAGGAGCTGGCCGGCGGAACGCCGCGCGGGCCACTGCACGGTGTGCCGTTCTCCATCAAAGGCCTGACCACCATGGCCGGACTGCCGTTCGACTCTTCGCTCAAACCACTGGCGGGACATGTGGGTAGCCACGACGCCACCGTGGTGACGCGGTTGAAGGAGGCTGGCGGGCTGTTCCTGGGCAAGACCAACGCCCCGGAGTTCGGTTACTACGGCGGCACCGACAGTCACCTCTACGGTCCCACCCATAACCCGTGGAAGCACGGGCACACCGCGGGTGGATCCAGTGGCGGTGCGGCGGCGGCCGTCGCAGCAGGCCTGGGGCCATTGGCCGAAGGTGCCGACGGTGCCGGATCGGTGCGCATACCGGCGGCGATGTGCGGCGTGGTGGGCTTCAAACCGTCGCTGGGCCGCATTCCGCACACGCTGCTGGACGGCCGGCATTACACCCACATCTTCCACGGACCGATAACCCGCACCGTCGCCGATGCCGCGCTGATGTTCTCGGTGATGGCCGGGCCGTCGGACTCCGATCCGAACAGCGTGCCCGCAGACGGAATCGACTATGCGACAGCAACTGCCGGTGACATCACCGGGTGGCGGGTTGCCTGGTCGCCCGATCTCGGCTTGGGCCACGTCGACCCGGAAGTGGTGGCGGTGTGTGCAGAGGCGGTGCGGGCCTTCGAATCTCTGGGCGCGACCGTCGAAGAGGCCACTCCCGCATGGGGCAACCCGGAGGAGGCCATGTGGAAGGGACTGTGGGTTCCCGGGTATTCGTGTGAGTACGACGTCCTGGACTGGAAATCCCAGCACGGTCAGCTCGACGACAACCTGATCGAGATCTTCGAGCAGGCCGAGACCCTCACCGCAGTGGAAATCGGCCGGGCGGAGGCATTCCGCGGCCAGATGTGGGACACCTTCAGCGAATTCATGCGGACCTATGACATTCTGGTCAGCCCGACGCTGGCGACCCCCACATTTCCGCTGGAGCGCTTCGCCCCGCAGTGGCTCGAAGGGCAGTCGCTGCAACGCCAGCTCCTCGGCTGGCTGCTCACCTACCCGTACAACATGACCACCACACCCGCCATCACCGTGCCCGCGGGATTCACCGCCGACGGCCGGCCCGTCGGGCTGCAGATCGCCGGAGCGCACCGCGCCGATGCCGCCGTCCTGCGCGCCGCGGCCAATTACGAGGCGGCCCGGCCCTGGGCCGACGCCAGGCCGGCTGTCTAGAGCGACGTGAGCCAGAACGGCCAACGCGGGTCCGCCATCTTCAACCGGGCGCGCATCAGTTTCCAGCAGCCGTACTTGTGATAGTCGAAATCCCATGCCGAACTCAACTGTTGGTTGACGCATGCCCACAGACCCCATTTGGTGTCGGCCAGCGCTCCGCAGACCTGCACCCGCGCGAGCAGGCCGAAATCGCTGCGGCCGTAGAAGTCCTCGACGAGTTCGATGATCCGTTCCTCGGTATAGAACATCTCGGTGGTCAGCAACGCGAGCTCGTAGGCGCGTTCGTTGTTCGAGGCGAACTCGTAGTCGACGAGCTTCATCGGCCTGTCGTCGGCGACCAGGAAATTCCCCGGCATCGGATCGTTGTGGCAGGCAGCCAGATCCAGTCCGGAGGCGAGCAGCGCCGACTTGGCCACCTGGTACTCGCCGAGTATCAGCTCAGCATCCGCGGGCAGCCGCACCCCGAGCTCACCGACCTGAGCCAGGTGCTCGTCGATCATGTCGAACATCGTCTTGGTGACGCTGAGCAGCCCGCCGTCGTGCAAGACCCGGTAGATGTCGATGATCTGGTGGGCGACGGCGACATCCTTGAAATCACCGTTGGTGCAGGCGCGATAGCCTTCCAGGAACTCGATGACCTCGACGCCGGTGTCGGCATCGAAATACACCAGCTCCGCGCCGATCCCCTTTTCGCCGGCACGTCGAGCGGCTTCGTTGGCCAGGACCCGGTCGATGAAGGTGTCGCTGCCGTCGCCGGGGATCTTGAGGAAATAGCGGGTGTCGGTGCCCTCGACGGTGATGCGCCAGTTGCTGTTCTGCAGGCCACCGAGCACCGGGGCGTACTCGATGTGCCTGCCGCGCCAGATCTCGATCGCTGCCACCGCGGCTTCCACGCGCCGTTCGACGTCGTTGCGCGCGCTACCGAGCACCCGGTTGCCGGTGGTGTCGCGTGTGGTCGGTGAGGCGGTCACAGGTTGTTCACCCGATCGTAGAAGGCGCTCTCGCCGAGGCCGGCCCGCGCCCGCAGGAACTGCCAGTCGGAGAGTTTCGAGTATTCGAGGGTGCCCGGACGCGCGTGGTCCGCGTAGGCCCCGATCAGTCCCCAACGGACACAGTCGGCCACACCGTAGATCCGCGCGCGATCGAACAACGATTGATCGAAACTGCCCCAGGCCGCCGCGAAGACCTCACGCGCCGTCGAATCGAACGGACGGACCTCGGCCAGCAGAACGCCGATGTCCTGCAGCGGGTCCATCAGCGCCGCGACATCCCAGTCCACCAGTAACATCCGGCCGTCGTCGGCAAGCAGCACATTGGACACGTTGCCGTCACCGTGGCACGCCACCAGATCGAAACCGGCTGCCGCTATCCGCTTCTCGGGCATATCCAGCATGCGCAACATCCAGTCGAAGTCGGCAGGCAGGGTCACCCGGTTGGTGGTGGCGAGTTCGGTCAGGGCGCGGATATCGTCGAAAACCGTGGCCGTGCGGGTTATCGCGCCGAATTCGCGGACCTGCGCCCGTAGCGCGATCAGCTGTTCCAGGCGGGCATCGTCGTCGAAGACATCCAGGGTCGCCGTCGAGGAGGTGTCGACCAGGTTCTCCAGGACCAGAATCCCGGCAGCGGGATCGGCCGCGTACACCGCGGGGCCGACGCCGCGTAGGCCGGCCTCGGCCGCGGCGGCGAATGCGTGCGGTATGTCGATATAGGCATCCGCGTGGCCGATCATCGATTTCACGAAAGCGCCTGACTCCGAGCCGGAGTCGTCGGCGCCGCGCACATCGAAACATTCGGAGTCGGCACCCCACCAACTCGGGCTGGCCATCGTCGGGGTGGGATCGGCCGTGACGGCACCGGTGAACAGGCCCATGGCCCGCAACGGCAGCGCTATCGGTGGTGCGGTGGCGCTCATGTCAGCTACCTCCTCCGGTGGAAACGGCCGCGGCGGGCGCAGGCCAGACGATGTTGACGGGACGGTTGCACTCAAGCCATTTCGTCAGTCGCAACACCTCGCGGTCTGCGAAGCGTGGACCGATCACCTGGATACCGACCGGCATACCGGCGCTCATACCGAAGCACAGCGCGCTGGCCGGTTGCGCGGTCTGGTTGAACCACGCGGTGAAGCCGCAGTGCGCCAGCGGATATGCCCGGTCCAGACCGCAGTCCTCCGCGGCGAATCCCACCACCGGTATGACCGGTGCGATGACGTAGTCGAATGACGCGCAGGCGACCCGCATCCGCTCGGCCGAGCGGGCGACCGCCTCACTGTCGCGGGCGAAGTCGGTGGCGCGGTATCCGGTGCCGGGAGCGCACCACTGCCGGATCGCCTGATGCACCAGGGGGCGCAGATCGACACGGATCGACTCAAGCTCAGTCGCCGCGCGCACCTGGAACAGCCGATCCAGGGCAGGGTAGGGGTCATCGGAGAACACCGGTGGCATCGCCGACACCTCGGCGCCGGCCTCGCCCAACACCGCGGCTGCATCCCCGACCACCGACAGCACCCGATCGTCGGCGCCGAACCCGGCACCCAGGTCGGTGAGCACACCGATGCGAAGACCTCTGGGCGACAAAGCCTCCCGGGAATCCGGTGACGTCTCGGGTGCCAGGCTCCACAGGTCACGGGCGTCCGGCCGGCTCAGCACCTCGAACATGTCCATCACCTCGTCGACGGTGCGACCCATCGGCCCGGCGGAGCGCATCGTCGACGGCGCAGTGTGCGGTATCCGGCCCTGGGTGGGTTTGAGAGCCACCAGGCCGCAGTGCCCGGCGGGCAGCCGGACCGACCCCGCGATATCACTGCCGACGGCACCAAACCCGATACCGGCTGCCAGCGCGGCGCCGGCACCGGAGCTGGACCCACCGGTGCTGCGCGAAGTGTCCCACGGATTGCGGGTGATGCCGTACAACGAGCTGACACCGGCGGCCATCATGCCGAAGTCGGGCATGGTGGTCTTACCGAGGATGACGGCACCGGCCTCTTTGAGCCGGGCAGCCGGCGGGGCGTCGACGCCAGCGTCGGGCAGGTCCGCATTGGCGGCGCAGCCGTGCCGCCACGGCATCCCGGTCGCCTGCACGCTGTCCTTGATGGTGACGGGCACGCCATCCAACGGGCTCAGCGGCGTGCCGTCGGCCCAGCGTCGCGCCGAAGCCTGCGCCGCGGCGTGCGCCCCCGCGGTGTCCAGGTAGGCCATGGCGTTGACGGCCGGATTGCGGGCTTCGACGCGCGCCAGCGTCAACTCCAAGACTTCTACCGGACTCGCTGTGCCGCTGCGGTATTCGTCGCGCAGGGCATCGGCGTGTGCGTCCAGGATCGAATCGCTCATGTGAGTACGGCCGCCTCGAGGGCTCCGGTCACCAGCTGCCGCGCGGTGGCCGTCAGCATGCGCAGGCCGGCCAGCAGGTGAGCATCGGTGCTGTACTCGTTCTCGTTGTGGGATACGCCGTCGACGCTGGGCACGAACAGCATGACCGTCGGCACCAGCGACTTGAGGTTCACCGAATCATGCCCGGCCATCGTCGGTAGCGTCCGCCACCGCAGTCCGAGCTCATCGGCGATGCCACCGGCCAGGGCGACCCCGGCCTCCTGATAGCGGGTGGAGGGTCGCAGGGCCGCCGATTCGATCTCGATGCGAACCTCGCCGGCCCCGGTGATCGCCGAAACGCGTTGCAGGAAAGACCGGTGCGCGGCTTCGACGGTTTCACCGTCGAGGGTGCGCAGATCCGCCGCCAGCCGGACCCGCGCCGGCACCACCACGGGAGAGTTCGGCTCGACGGTGAAGCTGCCGACCGAGCCGAGCACCGTGTCGGGGCCGAACTCGTCGGCGACGGCCCGGACCGCCAGCACCACCTGACTGGCACCCACCAGCGCGTCACGCCGGTAGCGCATATGCGTCGCGCCGGTGTGGGCCTGCTCACCGTGCACGGTGATGGCGTACTTGTAGGCCGCCCAGTTCTCGGTCACCACCCCGATATCGAGGTCTTGGTCGATCAGCGTGCGGCCCTGCTCGATGTGGATCTCGGCGAAGGCGCCGGCCTGCGGCGGCATATCACCGCCGTGGAAACCGATGGATTGCAACGCTTCCCGTACCGTGACGCCGTCTTTTCCGACGGTGTCGAGGACGGCGCCGGCGGCCAGCTTGCCGGTGTACACCGCGCTGCCCATCAGGCTCGGCGAGAAGCGCGAGCCCTCCTCGTTGAACCAGTTCACCGCCGCGACGTTGAAGCGTGCCCCCTCGGGCCGGCTCGCGGCCGCGGCCGCCGCATACGCCCCGGCCAGCACCCCGTAGGCGCCGTCGAAACGACCGGATGTCGGTTGACTGTCGAGATGTGAGCCGAGCAGGACGTACGGTGCGCCCGCGACGATGTCGGCGCAGCCGTACATGTTGCCGACGGCGTCGACACGGCAGTCCAGCCCGTGTTCGATGAACCAGTCGCGCAACCACTCCCGGGCCCGCCCGTCGGCGGCGGTGGCCGCTTCCCGGTCCACCCCGCCTGCCGCGGTCGCGCCGATCGCCGACAGGGCGGCGAAATCGGCGAGAAACGCGGAGTCGGTCAGGCCTGAGGTCATCGGGTCTCTTCGGCCAGCTCGTGCACCTGGTCCTCCAGCGATACCGGCGCAGTGGGCGCCGCGATCCGCATCTTGGTCTTGGCGGCTTCGAACATCTCGTTGACCCGGGCCTTGTCGGCATCGTCGGTGCCGATCAGCGCGGCGGCGGCGAGGAAGACGGCCAGGTTGACCACCAACCCGACGATACCGCCGGTCAGGCTGCCCAGCCAGCGCACGTCGTCGGGGTAGATCCAGGTCATGACCATCGCGACCAGGAAGCCCGAGAGCATTCCGGCGACCGCGCCCTGCTTGTTGCCGCCCCGCCAGAAGATGCCCAGGAACAGCGGCACCGCCAGCTGGATCACGCCTTGATAAGAGATCTGGGCCAGCAGCTGCAGCCGGGTCATGTTGAACGTGGCGTAGGCGACGACACCCGCGGCGATCATGAAGACCAACATCGAGGTCTTGGCGACCTGGGTCAGCCGCTTATCCGACAGCGGCCGCTTCGTGGTGTTGACCAGGTCGTTGGCGATCTGCAGACCGCATACCTGCACGCTGCCGTCGATGTGGCCCATGGAGGCCGCGAACACGATGGTGATGCCCAGGCCGAGCAGCCAGGTGCCGCCGTAGTCGCTCATGATGGTGAACCAACCGGCCTGCGGGTTCGCGCCGACGTCGGGCATGACGGTTGCGGCGATACCCACCAGCATCAGCAGGGTGTAGAAGACACCGGAGATCAGCACCGTGCACAAGGTGCCCGATTTCACCGACCGCACGCTGGAGGCGGTGTAGATGCGCTGGAAACTTGTTGGCCAGCGAAGGGAGCCGACCACGCCGGTGAAGATCAAGGCGAAAATGTAGAGCGGTCCGTACTTGTCGCCGTCGCCGGGCAGGACGAGGTACTTGTCCGCGACGTCGTTCAAGTCGCCAATGCTGATCGGGCTGCCCGCGATCCCGGACAGCAGCACCACGCACAGGATGGCGGAGAAGACGTAGGCGACGGTGCCCTGGAAGGCGTCGGTCATGATCAGGCCGCGCATGCCCATCCGGACGGTCCAGTACTGCCGGATGAGGATCACGGCGAGACCCACGATCAAGCAGGTGGTAACCGACCATGCGCCATCGCTGGCGAGCTCGAATACCGTTCCCAGAGCTTGCATTCCGAGAACGACCCAGGGAAACAGCGACACGATGCCGATCACGCTGGCGATGATGCGCACCGCGGGGGAGTCGAAGCGCTTGCCCAGCAGGTCGGGCTGTGACCGTAGGTCGTACTTCTTGCCCCAGCGCCAGGCGCGGGTGGCCATGAAGTACATCATCGCGACGCCGAGGCTCGAATACGCCAGGCCGTACAGGCCGAAGACGCCGGCGCCGGTTGCTAGTCCGAAGAAGGCGATGAACGTGGACCCCGGCCACCACGAGTTGACGTAGCTCATGGCCACATACCAGGGTCCGTAGCTGCGACCGCCGACGGCGTACTCGTCGAACGTGGGTGCGGTCTTTTGCTGTGTCACATAGAGAATGGCGATGACGATGGCGTAGAACACCGCCAGCATGGCGAGCATGATCCACATGTCAGCCTCCGAGGCCTTCTGCGAGGGGTTCCAGCGAGTCGTCGTCGAGTTCGCCGCGGATGTCTTCAACGATGTAGAAAGCCGTCAGGGTCAGCCCAAGCACGAGGGCGTCGATCACCCAGTACATGATTGCGAACGGGATGCCGAGGACGTCGAATCTGCTGCCACTGCCCCACAGATACAACGGCGGAAAGAGTGCGAACAGTAGCGCGACGGCATAGAGGCTGCCGAAGAAGATGACGACCGACCGGCGGCTGAGCCCGCGGATGAAATCTTTCACAATGGAATTCCTTGTCGCTCGGGGGTTTCGGAGCCCACATGAGACAACAGCGTGTCGTGCAGGAGACCGTTGCTGGCGATTCCGTTGCCGGCGTCGAATACCCGTCGACTGTCGAGACTGGTGAAACGGCCGCCGGCTTCCTCGATGATGACCGGCATCGGTGCCAGGTCGTAGGGTTGCGCTCGGTAGTCCACCACGGCGTCGGCGTGTCCGCAGGCCACCATTGCGTATCCGAACGCGTCCCCCCAGGTGCGCAGCACGGCACCCTGGGTGTGCAGGCCGTCGATGATCTCGGAATCCCAGTCCTCCAGCCAGGTGGCCATCACGTACGCACCGTCGAGGGCGTCATGCCGCGAAACTCGGGCCGGCGTGCCGTTCCGCCAGCACCCGCCGCCCCGCTCGGCGTGCACCAATGTGTTGGCGCTGGGCAGGTTGATCAGGCCGAAGACGATCTCGTCACCCTCCTGAACGGCGATGAGATTGGCATACAGCGGTACGCCGCGGATGAAAGATTTGGTTCCGTCGATCGGGTCGACGATCCAGCGATAGGCCGAGGTGCCCTGGGTGTCGGGGTATTCCTCGCCGGTGAAACTGTCCGCGGGAAACGCGTCGGCCACCGCCTCGCGCATCGCCAACTCGATTTCGCGATCGGCCCGGGTGATCGGCGATCCATCGGTCTTGGCATGGACCGAGAGGTCCGGCGCGGCGAAGTACCGGCGGGATATCTCGCCCGCGACCTCGGCCAGCTCGAGGGCGAGCCGGACACGATCAGCACGGTTGTCGCTCACACGTAACACCCTTGGGATGAACCATTTCTGGTTCATCGGGCCGCATGTAAATGTTGCGTAACACGTCAGGCGCCGATCTTTACACCGCGAACACGCAGGCAAGACGTGTCCGGGCTAGCCTGGCATACGGTCGCCGCGCGGGTATCGCAGGAAGGGGCACGTCATGCTCGTGCACGAGCAAGCGCATGAGGCATTGCGCCGGCTGGCGGACGAGTTCGCCGAGCGCGGCGAGTACCGGTTGCCGACCGAGCGTGCGCTTGCCGAACGTCTGGGAATGTCGCGGACCACGGTGCGCCGGGCACTTGATCTGCTTGAACGCGAGCACCGGATCCGTCGGGTCAAGGGCCGCGCGGGCGGTGCCTACCTGACCGATGTGACCAAACGTGACGCCTCACCGCAGGCGGCCCGGCCGTTCTGCCAGTCGCACAGCATCGTGCGTAGCTTGAACACGGTGAAAGGAATCCCGGAGATCCTGCACGATCAGGGCTTTCGAGATGGCACCACGGTCATTCGCGCCGGATTGTCACCGGCGCAGGCGGCTATCGGTTCGGCACTGGGCGTCGGGGAGGGCGAGCCGGTGGTGTCACTGCTGCGGTTGCGGCATGTCGACGGGGAGACGCTGTCGCTGGAGCAGATGTACCTGCGGCCCGAATTGGCCGGCCTGCTGCGCACCGGGATGACCTCGGTCTACCGCACATTGCGGGCGCAGTTCGGGGTGCAGATCTGTGTCGCCGACGAGTCCATCGAGGTGGCCAGCGTCTCCAGCGCAGAAGGGGAGTTGCTCGGCCGACCCGCCGGCACGCCGGTCCTGAAACTGGAGCGCCGGGGTTTCGACCAGCACGGCCGTGCCTTCGAGTACTCCGTCGACCTGTTCCGCGCCGACCGCACCCGCCTGCACGTGCGGACTCAGTCGCCGGTGACCGCTCACGCCATGTGATGCTGCTGATCCGGGTGCGTGTCAGTGAATCGGGCCGACGATAGGCCCTGGCCCGACAGTAGTGCGGTCACCTTGTTGCGTGTGGCGTCGAGATCGCGCAGTTGACCTTCGATATCGCTCAACGTCTCGCGGTTCACCACGGCCGCCTGCGCGCACATGTCCACATCGTCACCGCTGATGCATGGCAACACTTTTCGGATGAACGAGTACCCGAGACATTCGGGAGACCCAAACGAGACAACGCGCGAGATGCTTGCTTGCTTACTGATCCCAGAAGGGTCGTCGGCCCTGAGCGATCCAGGTTTTCCAGGTGGCTTCCCAAGCTTGGGGATCGATGCTGGCCAGGTTGGTGACTGCGAGCTCGGTCAGGTTGGGGGCTGTCAAGACTGGGCGGGTGTCTGAGAGTTTTTTGAGGTCGTCTATGACGAGTTCGGTGAGTTGGGTCAGCGCCGACATGTCGGGCAAATTAGCGACTTCCTTGAGGTGGTACAGCCGAAGTGCACGCAGCGAGGTGAGGTGCGATATCGGACTGAGGTCGGCGAGTCCACTAACTTTGAAGAACGCCAACGTTTCCAGCGCGGTGTCGGCAATGGCACTGATATCGGTGATGCTGCCGAGGTTCATCGTGAACGAACGCAGGCTGCGGGGAAGGAAGTCCAAGCCTGGCAGTTTTCGGGCGGAGCCCAGGCTCAATGTAGTGAGATTCGGCAACGACTCGAGAGCGCTCAGGTCCCGAGTCTGCCCGTCTAGCATCAGGTATTCCAGCTTGTCCAACTCACCGACCACCTGCACAGACATCCGCGTGGGCGATTTGTAGATTCGGAGCTCGGTACATGCGTCGAGATGGCGCAATCCATCTAGTGATTTCAGGTAGAACATGTCGCATGTGAACCGTTTCAGCTTCGGAAAGAACCGGAGAAATTCCAGATCCGTGATCTCGCGCTCCACTGACGGCTCCTCGCTCCAACTCGCAGGTCCCAGCTGCATGGCGAACAGCTTCTTGTCCGGGTAATCCGCGATGAAGTCGGAGAGAGCTTGAAAGTCAGCATCAGTTAGTGGTTCCTCGAACGAAACTCCAGGTGACTCCGCTGGAAGCGGCGCCAGCATATCGGGTGTCAACGGCGAAGCGACGCTGCGGAATGCGTTCGGGTTCTCGATTTGCACTGTTTGAGACTTTCAAGGTCGGTCAGGGACGGCATCGCCCGCCACGGGGGACAAAGTCATGTGGGGCCCTACCTCTAGCCCTGAGCTGGCACGGATTTCTTCTTACACGTACTTACCTCGGGCGCGGGTGGTTGACCTTGCTCTTTTTCTTCTTAGGCTTCTTCTTCTGCCCGCTCTTCTTGCCGCTTGCGTTGTCTCCGGCGCGTGATGTGGTGCCGTCGCCGTTGGACTGCCTAGCCCGAGCGATCGCGTTGTCACGGTGTTGGTCGGCGCGTGACCGAGCTTGTTGTTGCGCTTGCTCGTTCCGTTCGGCAGCTTGAGGTCGGATGTTTGGCGAGCGGATCACACCATCAGCTGGCTCACCACCATTCTCCCGAATGAACCTTTGGATGTTCCGCGTGGACCTTCTCCCAGATTCCTCCTGGGCAGCTTCCCATTCTTCGGGTGTCTTAGTACTTTTGCCAGCCGGGCCGTTGCAGCCGATGCAGAGGATTTTGGTGTCTTCGCCATTCTTGCCGCCGGTACCACCGGCAGACCTTGGAGTCTGATCGTGATCGAACTGGGCCCGGTTGGGCGGGATCTTGTCCCCCTTCTCCAGCGTGCCCTCCTGGCGATACACCCGCTGCCCACACGCCGGGTTCTCACAGTAAAGATTCCTGCCGGGATTGCTCGCCACTCGATCCTCGGTGACAACGTCTTTCACTCTCGGTGAAATCGTTCCGCCCGTAGGCTTGGGCGCCACATTTGGAACCGGGAGATCAGGCCCCGGTGGCGCATTCGGTGCTTTCGGAGTCCCTACGCCGGGCAGGGGTGGTTTGGCTGCAGCCGGTGCCCCAGCGATGTCGTTGGCCAGCTGCGTGGGCGGGGTGGGGGCTTCGGTGGCGGTGTCGATGACCTTTTTGGCGGCGTTGGCGAGGTCATCGGCGTGGGTGGCCAGTTCTTCGGTGGCCTTTTCGGCGACCTCTTTGACCGCGGCCTTCGCCGCGCCTTGTGGGGTGACCATCGACGCCACCCCCAGTACCGTGGACCNGTTGGCGAGGTCATCGGCGTGGGTGGCCAGTTCTTCGGTGGCCTTTTCGGCGACCTCTTTGACCGCGGCCTTCGCCGCGCCTTGTGGGGTGACCATCGACGCCACCCCCAGTACCGTGGACCAGGTACCGAGGGCTTGGTTGTCGGGCATCGCCGCGGCGGCGATGTCGACCCCTGCTGAGGCGAGGTTGACCGCGGAGCTGGCGATCATCGCCGCCCCAGCCGGCCCGCCGACCCCGGTCAGTGCGAGGGCGACCCCGCCGACCAGNGGCATCGCCGCGGCGGCGATGTCGACCCCTGCTGAGGCGAGGTTGACCGCGGAGCTGGCGATCATCGCCGCCCCAGCCGGCCCGCCGACCCCGGTCAGTGCGAGGGCGACCCCGCCGACCAGAACCGCGGATTGCAAGGGGTTGTTCTTCACGAACGTCCCGACCGCGGTGGCACCGGCCACCGTGGCCGACGCGGCGGTAGTGACCGCATCCCCGACCGCGCTGGCAGCNCTGCTGATGGTGGAGGTGATCGAGTCGAACAATCCGGTCGGCAGCGGTGCCCCACTCAGGCCGCCGACATGCAGGGGCGGGTCCACATAGACCGGCCATGCGGTGTCGGGGCGGGGAGGGCATCGCCGCGGCGGCGATGTCGACCCCTGCTGAGGCGAGGTTGACCGCGGAGCTGGCGATCATCGCCGCCCCAGCCGGCCCGCCGACCCCGGTCAGTGCGAGGGCGACCCCGCCGACCAGNACCGCGGATTGCAAGGGGTTGTTCTTCACGAACGTCCCGACCGCGGTGGCACCGGCCACCGTGGCCGACGCGGCGGTAGTGACCGCATCCCCGACCGCGCTGGCAGCNCTGCTGATGGTGGAGGTGATCGAGTCGAACAATCCGGTCGGCAGCGGTGCCCCACTCAGGCCGCCGACATGCAGGGGCGGGTCCACATAGACCGGCCATGCGGTGTCGGGGCGGGGATCGATCACCTCGGCCAACGCATACAGCTGCGGGGCGACCTTTTTGACCACATACGACGACGGGACGAGTTTGCCTGTGGCGTCGCGGGTTTCGGCCGGGGCGAACATGCCGACGGTCTCGGCGGTCGGGGTGGCCCGGTTGATGGTCAGGTAGCCGTTGGTGTGGGCCAGCATCACCGTATCGGCCGGGGTGCGCACGAAGGTGGTGACCATCCGCACCCCACCAGGAGTGTTGATGCGGGCCACCGTGCGGGTCCCGGTGGCGGTGTTCTCGGCCAGCATGTCGAACCCGGCCCCGGTATCGGGGTAGACCACCTGCCCACCGCTGGTGTGCTGGGCAGCACCCAAACCTGCGGGCAGCACCACCTGCACCGGCCCGGCCGCAGTGTTCGAGGTCAACCCGGCAACAGGGTCGGTCGGCAAGCCCGCCGACCGCTGCCCCGCCGTCAACGCCGAATCGGTCGCGGTGACGGTGCTGGATCCACTGAATGCGGCCAACGCGGCATCGGCGAATCCTTGAGCCAGCGACACCGACCCCGCACCGGCACCGGGCCGGTCACGGTCAGAAAGCCAGTGCACCCCACCCACGGTGAGCGCCACCGTGACGATCAACGCGAAGCTGACCTGCCACCACCGACCGATACTCCACCCCGACCGGTCACCCGGCAGAAAATCCCCCACGACCATTCCCCCCACATCAGATCCCCGGCCCGTCAGCTACGACGAGCATCTGCAAGGTGTAGTCGGGAACCAACCCCGAAACCGAACGGTGATCTAGCCCACAGCAACAATCTCGGCGATCCCGCCCGATACTGCGCAGCGCACACTCACCCGTCACGGACACGGAAGATCCCAGTACAACCCCGATGGCGCACCCTCACATATACGCGACTGGAATGTCAATCCCGTAAGAGTAGTGGCTATCGGGCAACCTTCCATGCGCAGAGCTCAGGCATCTCGCCGACGCGGGCCGCACTGCACGGAGCAACGGATCGCGGGGAGGCGCGGTCACACCGATCGGTGGGAGAACTCGCACACGGTGATGGCGTTGCGCTGATCGGCCTTCTCACCGCAGTCGCCAAGAACGGTCATCCGGTGTGCCGAATGTGAAGCAAAGAGTCGGCGATCAATGACCTGATTTGGGGCCGCAGGGCCCGGGCGCGGTGAGGGACCGATCCGCAGTTAGCCCGTGTCACCGGTGGTGCCGCCATAAGTGGTGATCTTGTACTCGGTGGCGGCGAGGGAGAGGGTGAGTTCGCGGATCTGGCGGCGGATGGTGTCACGATGTTCGAGGAGCATGTCGAGGCGTTCAGGTACGGTCTGATCGCCGCCGTCGACGAGCGAGATGTAGTGCTGCAGATCGCGGATTGCCATGCCGGACAACCGCATCCGGGTGAGGAAGACGAGTCGGCGCACTGCCTCCGGTCGGTAGCTGCGATGCCCGCTGCTGTCGCGGTCAACCTCGACCAGGCCGGCGCGTTCGTAATAGCGCAGGGTGTGCACGGAGACGTCGAGCAGGGCGGCGACTTCGGCGATGGACATCGGCTCGCTGAGATCACCGGTGTCAGCAAGCCGATGGATCACTTCGACCGACATCGGACCGTCGATCTCACCGAGTGAGGCGAGCGCCCTGGTCATCAGGTCGTCGGTGGACATACCCGATCCTAGATCGGACGGACCGAGGTGGCGGCGTCGGCGAAGTCGGCGCTGCGCGCCAGCTCGGCCCATTGTCCGACCCCGTCCAGACCGCGTTGGTAGGTGGCCGTAAGCCGCTCGACGGCCTCGGCGCCCAGCGGCAGCCGGAGGGGGACTTCCGCGGAGTGGGCCAGGGAGACGATGATCTGCGCGGCCTTGACGGGGTCGCCTTCCTGGTTCCCGTCCGCACCAGACATATCGGCTCGCACATCGGCCAGTATCTCGCGGTAGGTCTGCGAGGTATCGGCGAAGTCGAGCACGTCGGCGGCGTTGAAGGCAGTACGAAATCGGCTGGGCTCCACCAGCATCACGCGGATCCCGAACGGCGCGACCTCTCCGGCCAAGGCCTCTGACCATCCCTCCAACGCGAACTTCGACGCCGAATAGGTCGAGACTCCCGGGAAGGACATCCGGCCGCCCTGGCTGCTCATCTGCACGATCGTCCCGCTTCCCTGCGCCCGCATGACCGGCAACGCCGCGCGCACCAGGGCGGCGGGACCGAACAGGTGCAGATCCATCAGGTCGCGCAGCTGGGTATCGGTGACTTCCTCCGCGGCGCCGACGATGGCGCGGCCGGCATTGTTCACCACGACGTCCAACCGGCCAAAGTGTTCGACCGCCACCTGGACGAGGCCCGCGGCCGCGGTGGTGTCTCGAGCGTCGAATGCCACGCATTTGACTTGTCCGCCATAGCTGTTCGTCAGATCGGCGATGCTGTCGGGGTTACGCACTGCGGCCACGACGTGATCTCCCGCGGCAAGGGCAGCCTCGGTCAAGGCACGACCAAGTCCCTTCGATGCTCCGGTGATGATCCAGGTCTGCGATGGCGTCGGTGTTGTCATAACCGCGACGTTAGGAGTTCGAGCGCGCTCGAACGCAACACAGGATCTGCGCCCGCTCCCTTCTCCAGAGACGGAAGAGGGGTCGGGTCAGGGCGCGACGGGCGCCGGTTGCGGCAGAGGATGGGCGCCGTCAGTGCGTAACCCATCGAAGATGATGGCCAGATACCGTTGCCACAGCAGCGGCGGTGGGGCTGCAAGGTTTTCGACGATGTGGATGGGTGCGCACATCATGAGGAAGACGTCGGCCTCGGTGATGTCTGCTCTGATGGCGCCCGACGTGCGCGCTCGGCCAACCAACGTTTTGAGGTGCTTGTGCAGCACATCGCGAACCTCGGTGACCCTCGGGTCGCCGGCGCTGGCTGACTGCAGGAACGTCAGATCGTGCCGTTGGCGTTGGTCGGCCGCGATGGTCAGGAACTCCAGTAACGCGGCGCCCGCGTCCGGCGAGTCGGCCAGCCCCCGCGCGGCCTCTGCCAGCACGGCGATGTGCCCACACACAATGGCGGCGACCAGATCCTCTTTCGTCGGGAAGTGTCGGAACACGGTTCCCTTCGCCACCCCGGCCCGGCGGGCGATATCGGCCACCGACGCCGATGCGCCCCGTTCGGCGAACTCGTCCTCGGCCGCGGCCAACAACAACGCGCGGTTGCGTGCTGCGTCCGCGCGGGTGGGTCGATCACTGGTAGTCCCTACCTCCTCGTCCACGATGTGCTCAACCACGTCGACCAACGTACGGGCAAGTCCTACGGGCCGTGGCGCACCATGCACGTGCCTGTACCAGACAAGCTCTGGCTAGCCCCCGAAGCGGCCGAGCG
Source organism: Mycobacterium hackensackense (assembly GCF_025822555.1). Lineage (NCBI taxonomy): Bacteria > Bacillati > Actinomycetota > Actinomycetes > Mycobacteriales > Mycobacteriaceae > Mycobacterium > Mycobacterium hackensackense. The sequence goes on along the minus strand of NZ_JACKUC010000030.1, from coordinate 1,168,326 downwards.
AAAGGGCGGGCAGTTCCTGCTCAACGCCTCGAACCAAATTGCAAGCGCAGCGGGCGATCCCCTCCCCTTCACTCCGCTGCAGGACCTCATCAACGTCAAGCAGCTTGCCCTACGCACCTACGCCATCCGCTCCAACGACTTCAAGGCCAACCTCGCGGCCAGGACCACGTCCGAGGCGATCCAAACCGAATACCGACTGGCCCGCTTCCCGCGATTCATATGGGTTGTAGAAGCCATCGACCGGCAGCTACGCAAAGCAGGCAAACCCTGCGTCGTGGGCGAAGCGGTGCTCGACGCAACGTCATCGGACCACGACCCACAGGAAATCGCGCTACACATCCATGGCGTGATGTGGCTACAGCAAACCAACGGCAACATCCGGTTCCCCATCACCGGAGACGCGCAGCCGCATAACAGTGGGGACATCGGTACTCCCTGACCGCTGCCCTCGCAGAAGAGGAGGGCGGCGTCAACGCAACGCTACCCCGAGGCTCAAGGCACCGTACTTCGGTTACCTGTGCTTGCGACCTGAGGAAGGCAGGCCACCACTGACGGTACGAACGCTTAATTCGCCCTGGCTCGGAAGAGGCGCTGCGTGTTTCTGTATGGTCGAGACGACCGGACGGATCGCGCCATCGTCGTGTGGGTCGAATCCTCCCGGACACCGGCTTTCATTGTTCCAACGGATGTGGCCGCCTTCGCCTCGATAGTGCGGGCGCAGACTCCCATCATCGCGGACCGCGACACGATTTCCACACTCCGCGCACTCAGTCCGTTGTGACCGTCGCTCAGCCATGCCCGCTCCCGCGTCCAGCACTCATGACATTCCCGGCCTTCGTGGCCGTAATCTGCGCCCCCGCGCACAGCTTCGGAGATCACTTGGCCTAGTAATACTCACGCACATACCCCAACGCCTTCTCAAACACGTCATTATCCCGAATCTTGAACTGCACGTAGAGGGTTTTCCTCAAGGCTTGACGTACTTCCTGGTCACCTCGGATGGTCGATTGCCAGCCGACAAACCGAACCGCACGCACAACTTCATCGATACGGTTGACGATGTTCTCCACGATGATCGGGGTTTCGTCAGTCTTAAGCGCTTCGAAAAGTTCCGTCAGCGCTGCTTTGCCTTGCTCCTCTGGCGCGACCTCATCTACAGCCTTCTCTGCCGCGACTGTATCTTTGGCCAGTTCCAAGAGCTCTCGGAGGAAATCCAGGCTGGATTGCTGTATATTCGAGTACTTTTCGCGCAGTTTGTTTAGGCGCTGCCCTAAGTCGATAAAGACCGGATTATTGAGATGGCGAGCAATCCGAGCCGTGATCTGCTTCTCGATCTCCTTGATCGGGATATCTCTCCGCTTTCCCGTCATCAAGTCCTCGATCGTCTGCGCGTCGAGCACGATGGTCTCGTCCCCTTCGGGGATCTCAACCTGAATACTCTCATTAATCAGTTCAATTGTCTTGGCACCCAACGCATGCCAGACAAGTCTCCCTGTGATGTCGGCCGGCCGTACCGACTCATACACGTCAGAGAGCCATCTGTAGTCGTCGCGGAACGCCTTAAGCATCGGGTCAGGACTGAGCGCCTCCCACAACTGTGACACCACGCTGTATGCCAGCCCAAAGGCATCCTTGGTGGCTTCATCCGCGATGGCAGCTTGCGCCTGGATCAACCCTTCGTACCCACCCACGGAACGGTCGACCCCTGGAAAGAATGCGACAGCGGCCGCCATTGCGGGGGCAAGTTGGTCCTTCAGTTCCCCAATGTTGCTGACAACCTTCTGGATTGCTGCCTCATCGAACGCGAGAGACTTGGCGACGTCGTCAAAGATGCCGAGGTAGTCCACGATTAGGCCGTGGGTCTTGTTGGGCGGGTAGACACGGTTGGTGCGGGTGATGGCTTGCAGGAGCGTGTGCTCCTTGAGCGGCTTGTCCAGGTACTGCGTCTGCAGGATCGGGGCATCGAAACCGGTGAGCAGCTTCGCGGTGACAATGATGATCCTCAGCGGATCAGTCGGGTCGTTAAACCGGGCGACGACTTGTTCCAGTTCCTCAGCACCGGGCGTCCACTTCCCCCACGCTGCCGGATCGGTGCGTGACTTCGACATGACGATGGTGGAAGCTTCGTCCGGAAGCATGGTGTCAATGGCCTCCTTGTAGGCCACACATGACGCTTTGTCGTAGGCGACAAGCTGTGCCTTAAGGCCCTCGGGCTCAACTTTAGTGGTGAAGTGCTCGACCACGTCGGCGGCGATATGGCGGATGCGGTCGGGCGCTTTGATGAGCACCTCGATGGAGGCCGCCTTCTTTGAGAGCGTGATTTTCTCGCCCTCGCTCAGATTGCGCTCGGCCGCAAGCTCCTCGAAAGCGGCGTCGATCTTCTCCTGATCGAGATGTATCTCGGACAGGCGCGGCTCGAAATGCAGTGGCAGGGTTGCGCCGTCGCGGATAGAATCTTGGAACGTGTACCGCGACAGGTATCCACCCTCGTCCTCCGGGGAGCCGAACCACATAAACGTGTTGCGGTCACGTTTATTGATCGGCGTTCCAGTCAGCCCGAACAGGAATGCGTTGGGCAGCGCCTCGCGCATCTTCTGGCCATAGTTGCCCTCTTGGGACCGGTGGGCTTCGTCGACCATCGCGATGATGTTGTGGCGGTCATCGAGCACGCCGTCGGCTTCACCGAACTTGTGGACCGTCGTGATGATGACCTTGCGCGCACCCTGGCTCAGCAGGGTCTGCAACTCCTTGCGGGAATCCGTCGATACAAGCCCGGGCACATCGGACGCATTAAAGGTCCCGGTGATCTGGGTATCCAGGTCAATGCGGTCGACGACTATCAGGATCGTCGGGTTGGTGAGCTCAGCCATCGCACGGAGCTTCAACGCGGTGAACACCATCAGCAGCGACTTACCCGAACCCTGGAAGTGCCAGATCAGCCCCTGCTTGATCTTTCCGTGCAGGACACGTTGCACGATCAGGTTGGTCGCTTGAAACTGCTGGAATCGCGCAATGACCTTGATCTTGCGGTGCTTTGAATCGGTCGCATAGATCGTGAAGAACCGCAGGAAATCCAGCACTGCCGCAGGATTGAGCACGCCGTTAACAGCGGCCCTGACGACCTCCAGGCCGACTTTCGCCGGCGCATCCGGATCGGTCTCCTCCTCGCGCCATGGACCCCACAGCTCGACCGGCATCCCGACGGTGCCGTAGCGGAAGTCCTTGCCCTCGGTCGCGAACGAGAACACGTTGGGCACGAAGAACTGCGGAACACTGGCCTCGTAGTCATCGTGTACCTGCGCGGCGCCGTCGATCCACGAGTACGCAGCCCGGATCGGGGTCTTCGCTTCGCCGACTACCAGGGGAAAGCCGTTGCACCACAACACAATATCGAAACGCTTTTCCACGCGGCCATGTTTGATGGTGACTTCGGTCGAGATCGTCCACTGGTTCGAGGAGTCGTCCTCGGGGTGGCCAAAGTCGATCAGGCGGACCGTGGTGTGCTCACCGTTCGGACCGAACGGCATCGACTTCTGCCCGGTCAGCCACGCCATGAGTTCCTCGTTGGCGACCACCGGGTGCGGAGTGTTGCGCGCCGAAATCATAATGGCGCGCAGCACGTGAATCACTTCATCAGCCTTGCGTGGATCGGACTCGATTTCCGGGTTCAACCGGACCAACGCCGCCTTGACCGCACCTTCCAACAACACCTCGTCAGCGCGTCGCGGCAGCTCGTTTCCGGGCACGAACGGGACGTCGATGGACTTCACCAGATCGCGGACGAAGTCGCGGACCGTGTTCGCCTCGTTGAACTGGGCCATCAGTTGCCTCCGAAGATCTCGGCGAGGAGTGCGGTGCTGACTGTTCGGAGGCTCGCTGCTTCCTCGCGTGAAAGGTCGGCCGAAGCTCGAACCTCCTCAACCTGCTGAACGATTTGACGCTGTTCGTCAATGTCAAAGTGTGGGATCTCAAGCTTCTTGAGCGCGCCCACGTTGAAGTGTTGCTGAGCCGTGCCCGCGGAGAGGCGGGCGATCTGGCCACGCCCGTACGACGAGTTCAAGTAGTGGGCCAGAAACTCGGGAACCAAGCCGCTGCCTGGGCGAGCAATAATCAAGTCGATGCAGTTGAAGCCCGCGATGTCATCCGTGACAACGGCGGCGTCGCCTGGGCGGCCAGTACGGACGATTGCAACATCTCCGACGCCGAGCGTCGACTTCTTGAGCTCCGCAGCGCTCTCCGGCTTGAACCGCACCAAATCGGTGAGGTCGAACCCGCCCGGCTCAATGTTGAGGCCACGAAGCGCCGGCACTCCTGCGGGGTCATCGGTGTAGTACTGCGTCGGCCGTACAACCACACCGACGGTCATCTCCTCCACAACCCTTGGAAGCAGAATAGTCTCAGCAGTCGATCTGGCGAGCACATTGCTAAACACCTCATCTGCGAGCCGGTCACTGCTTGCTGAACGAGCATCCACCGCCTGGCGGTGCCACTCAGTCGCCCAGAGGAGATCCGCGATGCGTTTCTGTTCGTCGACGGGCGGGAGATCGAACTCGAAGTTGGCAAGATCGCGCCAGTTGGTACGCGGCGACAGTGAGCCCGCCGAGGTACTGAGCGCGTGGTCGAAGAACTCGTTGGACTGAACCAGGAACGGCAGGAACTCGCCGAGCATCTGCGCCTCGTCAGCCTCGAAGGTGTAGATGTCGCCGGAGCACATGGCGTCGAACTCGGCGTAGCCCACCTTGCGCTGATAGGCGCGGCGCTTGCCGAACAGAGTCTGGCCCGGTTTCACGCGTCGGGTGAAGGTGGTGCCGTTCTCGGTCGATCCCCAGCGGCTGATCTTCAGCTCACCAGGGTCCATGTGCTCCATCGCAATGATCCGGTCGATGCCGGCCTCGTCGAGGTTGCGCACGCTGTCGTTGGCGTTGTGGACGGCATCACCGAAGGTGACCCGTTTCCATGCTGACTTGTCGAGATTGAGGCTCACGCCGTCACCGCCGCTCGGAGCAGGGCAAGTACCTCGTCAATGGCGCTGTCGGATGCATCGGCCGCGGCACGCCAGTCGGCGACAGCATCGGTTACGTCGAGTTGCTCGCCGGCGCCGGCAGCCTTGGCTCCCGCCACGTACAGAGGGATGGCCAAACTGTGGCCCTTTCCGGCGATCTCATCAAGCGTTGCGACTGCTGCGAACTGGTCGATGTCAGCAAAGGCGCGGTAGGCATCGACGATCTTCTGCTGATGGGTGTCACGCAGGAACGACTGCGCCTGCTCGCGAGCAACTTCGTTGACCGCGTTAACGAACAACACCTTGCCCTTGTGCTCGGCAGGCTTGGTGGCGCGCAGGGTGATGACAACGGCCTCCATCGGGCTGTTGTAGAAGAGGCCTGCACCCAGGCCGAGGGCGCATTCGATCAGATCGGACTTCACCAGCGCCTCACGCATCGCTGCCTCCTCGCGCCGAAAGAGCACGCCGTGCGGGAAGAGGATCGCGGCGCGCCCATTCTTGGAGTCGAGGCTCTTGGCGATGTGCTGGAAGAAAGCGTAGTCGGCGCGGCCCTGCGGCGGGACGCCCCACATGTTGCGGCCGTAGGGATCTTTGGCGAAGGCTTCGCGATTCCAGGCCTTGATGGAGTAGGGCGGGTTGGCGAGCACGACGTCGAAAGTCTCCAGGCCGCCCTTCGCGTTGAGGAACGCGGGCCGGGCGAGGGTGTCGCCGTGGGCGACATGGCCGTCGGTGATGCCGTGCAGGAACAGGTTCATCCGTGCGATCGCCGAAGTCCCGTAGTTGAGTTCCTGGCCGTAAAGTCGCACGCTGCGCCACTCTTCGCCGTGGCGTTTGAGTTCAGCGACGGTGGAAATGAGCATGCCGCCGGTGCCGCAGGTCGGGTCGTAGACCGACTCTCCGGGCTGGGGTTCGAGCATCAGGGTCATCAGGTGCACGAGGGTGCGGTTGGTGTAGAACTCCTGAGCGGTGTGTCCGGAGTCGTCGGCGAATTTCTTGATCAGGTACTCGTAGCCGTTGCCGAGTTCGTCCTCGGGCAGGTTGGCGATCGACAGCGTCTTGGTGGAGAAGTGCTCGATCAGGTCGGCCAGGGTGGAGTCGGGTAGGAGGTCCTTGTTGCCCCAGTCCCCGTCGCCGAAGACACCGGGCAGGGTGTCGGGGTTGGCGGATTCGATCGCCCTCATCGCCTGCAGGACGGTCGCGCCGATGTTCCCGGTGATGGAACGGATGTCGTCCCAGTGGCAGCCGTCGGGGACGGCGAAACGGTGGTTCTCCGGCAGATCGGCGAGTTCCTCGTCGCCGTAGGTCTCCATCGCTGCGGTGTGCTCCTCGTCGTAGACGTCGGAGATTCGTTTCAGGAAGACGAGCGGGAAGATGTACTGCTTGTAGTCGCCGGCATCGATGAGGCCGCGCAGCACCACGGCCGCACCCCACAGGTAGGACTCCAACTCTCGTTGGCTGATCTGCGTGGTCATGCGCTCAACCCCCACTTGGCCAGCTCGGCTTCAAGTGCGGCGCGCGTCTCGGCGGCCCTGGCCTGGGCGGCTTCGAGGTTGGTGAGCGCCTGTTCGAGTGTGAGCTTCTCTCCGGCGTCTGCGGGGGCGACGTAGAGCGGGACGTTGAGGCTGAAATCATTGGCCTCGATCTCATCGACCCCAACGACGCGGGCGCGACCATCGCTATCCGCGAAGTCGCGGTACACCTCGAACAGTTCGTGGGCGTGCTCGGGCTCCAGGGTGTTCTGGTTACGCCCCTTCTTCATCAGGCCCTCACCGTTGATGAAGAGCACCTTGCCCTGACGGTCTGACGGTTTGTCATGGCGGAGGATCAGCACACAGGCGGCGAGGCCGGTGCCGTAAAACAGGTTGGGGGCGAGCCCAATGACGGCCTCGATCTTGTCGGCCTTGAGCACGTAGGTGCGGATACGGGTTTCGGCACCTTGACGGAACAACGCCCCCTGCGGGAGTACGACGGCGACACGGCCGGTTCTCTGGTCAGCGGAGGTGAGCATGTGCTGCACCCACGCCCAGTCGGCATATCCCTTCGGCGGGACACCGCCGAGTTGGTTGCGGCCCCACTTGTCGCTGGCCCACTCACCCTCGCCCCAGTTCTTCAGGGAGAACGGCGGGTTGGCGACGACGCAGTCAAATTGCGCCAGGCGATTTCCGGTGTAGAACGCCGGGTTGCGCAGCGTGTCCTCACGGATGATCTTGAAGTCCTCCACACCGTGGAGCAGCAGGTTCATCCGGGCGATCGCGGAGGTCGCGAGCACCTTGTCCTGTCCGTAAAGCTTGCCCCACAAGGTTTTTGGGCTTCCACCGGAGGACTTCACGTGCTCGATGACCTCGATCAGCATACCGCCGGTGCCGCACGCCGGGTCGTAGACGCTCTCGCCCTCTTGCGGGTCGAGGATGTTAATCAGCAGGCCGACCACCGAGCGCGGCGTGTAGTACTCGCCGGCCTTCTTGTTCGACTGGTCGGCGAACCGTTTGATGAGGTACTCGTACGCATTGCCGAACACGTCGGGCGTCACGTTGGCGTTGGACAGGGTTTTGGTGGAGAAGTGCTCGATCAGGTCGGCGAGCTTACGGTCGGGTAGCTTGTCCTTGTTGGTCCAGTTGGCGTTGCCGAAGATGCCGTAAAGCGTTTCGGGGTTGGCCTTCTCGATCTCCCGGAACGCGGTCTGCAGGGCGCTGCCGATGTTCTCGGTGTGGTCACGCACGTCGGACCACAAGTTTCCGTCGTGGATCGCGAAGCGGTGGTTCTCCGCGAACGCCGCGAATTCGTAGTCTCCGCCCGACTCCGTAAGCGCCTCCGCGAACTCTTCTGCGTACACATCACTGATTCGCTTGAAGAACATCAGCGGAAAGATGTAGGCCTTGAAGTCGGCCTGGTCGATGCTGCCGCGTAGCAAGTCGGCCGCCCTGGCCAGGTACTGCTCAAGCTCGGCCAATGTGATGCGGTCAGTCGTCAATTCGCCCCCGTTTTTTCGCGATCATCATGAGCGCCACCACCGACAGAACTAGCAGAGTCAACCTACGACATTGAGTGGACCTAATCAGCCAACCGGTACAACGCCGCTCCAGCGCAGATTCAAGTGGTCACTGCACCTAACGGGGGACTTACGCGGCCCACTCCCCAAACCACGGCCGGAACGGTGCCCTGCACACCCACCAACCAAACACAAAGGTCACGAACCATTTCTGGTTCGTGACCTCATATGCGGCAGTTCGTGGAACCGCACTTTGTGGGCGAAGGGGGACTTGAACCCCCACGTCCCGAAGGACACTGGCACCTGAAGCCAGCGCGTCTGCCATTCCGCCACTCGCCCGGATTGACCGCGCAACCGTATCACCACACCGGCACCGGACCCAAACCGTTGGATCCGAATCAAGATCACCCACCCTGACCTGGCGCGACGTGATTCTCAGAGTTCTGTTGGTCCCGCATCGGCGCACTTGGCCGATAACATGCGTGTGAGCAGTGTGGCCAGAGCGACACTCCATGCGCGGGGGCTCAGCACGACGACAACAGATGGGGCGGTGAGATGGGTCTGGCGGACCGTATCGAACGTCGCCTCGAGTCGACTGTCGGCGACGCTTTCGCCCGGGTCTTCGGCGGATCGATCGTTCCGCAGGAAGTCGAAGCCCTGTTGCGCCGCGAAGCCGAGGCCCACGCCCAGCCGGTCGGCGGCGGCCGCATTTTGGCCCCCAACGACTACATCATTACGCTCAGTGACACCGACTACCAGAAGGTGAGCGCGGATCCGGAACGGACGTCTACGACTTTTGCCCGGCACCTGCAAGGTTTTATTCATGAGCAGGGTTGGCAAACGTATGGTGATGTGGTCGTCAGATTCGAGGCCTCATCGACGCTGCACACCGGACAGTTTCGTGCCCGCGGCGCGGTGAACCCCGACTCGGCCGCCGGCACGCCCGTCCCACCACAGCACGACCGCCCGTCCACCGCACAACCAGGAGTACCAGCGATGACCGACAACCCGAGCTACCGCGGCCAGGGACAGGGGCGGCCCGGCGACGACCAGTACGACGACCGCTACCGCCAGCAGGAGGAGCCGCGCGCCGGCCATGCCGCCGAGCGCCCAGACCCAGCTGCCTACCCTGACCAGGGCGGCTACCCGCCGCGCCAGGGCGGTTACCCGGACCAGGGCTACCCGCCCCCGCCGGCCCAGCCGTCCTACGAGCAGCGTCCGCCCGCCGGCTATGGCGGCCCGCAGGGTGGCCAGCAGCCCCCGGCCGGTTACCCCGATCAGGGTTACCGCCAGCAGCCGCCGCCGCCCGGATATCCGCAGCCGCCGGCCTCGCCGCCGCCGGGCTACGGCGAGTACGACTACGGCCGCCCGCCGGCCCCGCCGCGTCCGGACGAGGGCTATGGCCGTCCGCCCGCTCCGCCGGCTCCGTCCTACGAGCAGCCGCCGTACCCGGACCAGGGCTACGGTCGCGCCGATTACGGCCGCCAGGACTACGCCGCGCCCGCAGCCCCGCAGGCGCCCGACTACGGCCGCTACGGCGAACCGCCGGCCGCCCCGGGCTACCCCGACGCCGGCTACGGCGAACCGGAGGGCTACGGATACGGACAGGGCTACGGCCAGGACTACGGGCAGGGCTACGGCGCCGAGCCCGCAGCTCCGGCCGCTGGGGCCTACGGCGGTTACGCCGCCGGCGCCGCCACCGTGACGCTTCAGCTCGACGACGGCAGCGGCCGCACGTACCAGCTGCGTGAGGGCGCCAACGTCATCGGTCGCGGCCAGGACGCCCAGTTCCGCCTCCCGGACACCGGGGTGTCGCGCCGCCATCTGGAGATCCGCTGGGACGGTCAGATCGCGCTGCTGTCGGATCTGAACTCCACCAACGGCACCACGGTGAACAATGCACCGGTGCAGGAGTGGCAGCTCGCCGACGGAGACGTGATCCGGCTCGGCCACTCCGAGATCATCGTCCGCGTCCACTGAACGCCCCGAACTGGGGAGAGGCGCACCGCTTGGCCCTCGAGCCGGCGAGCGCCCCAGTATCGTGACGGTGCCGAAAGTCGACAGGCGAGGCGGGAAGGACGTCAGATGCAGGGGCTAGTACTGCAGCTGACAAGGGTCGGTTTCCTGCTGTTGCTGTGGCTGTTCATCTGGTCGGTGCTGCGCATTCTGCGCACCGATATCTACGCCCCGACCGGGGCGGTGATGGTCCGGCGCGGGCTGGCCCTGCGGGGCTCGCTGCTGCCCAACCGGCAGCGGCTGCACATCGCCCGGCACATGATCGTCACGGAGGGCGCGCTGGCGGGCACCCGCATCACCCTGGGTAGCCAGCCGGTGCTCATCGGCCGGGCCGACGACTCCACCCTGGTGCTCACCGACGACTACGCATCGACACGGCATGCCAGGCTGTCCCCACGGGGCTCGGAATGGTACGTCGAGGACCTAGGATCGACCAACGGTACATACCTTGACAGGGCGAAGGTGACGACGGCGGTAAGGGTTCCGATGGGAACGCCGGTACGAATCGGCAAGACGGTAATCGAGTTGCGGCCGTGACACTTGTATTGCGTTACGCAGCACGCAGCGACCGCGGCCTGGTCCGCGCGAACAACGAGGATTCGGTGTACGCCGGGGCACGCCTGCTGGCGCTGGCCGACGGGATGGGCGGCCATGCCGCCGGTGAGGTCGCCTCACAGCTGGTGATCGCGGCACTCGCTCATCTCGACGACGACGAACCCGGCGGCGACCTGCTAAAAAAACTCAACGATGCGGTGCACGAGGGCAACTCGGCCATCGCCGCCCATGTGGAGGCCGACCCCGAGCTGGAGGGCATGGGCACCACGCTCACCGCGATCCTGTTCGCGGGCGGCCGACTGGGCCTGGTGCACATCGGCGATTCCCGCGGCTACCTGCTGCGCGACGGCGAGCTGAGCCAGATCACCAAGGACGACACGTTCGTCCAGACCCTGGTGGACGAGGGCCGTATCACCGCGGAAGAGGCGCACAGCCACCCGCAGCGGTCACTGATCATGCGGGCCCTCACCGGCCATGAGGTCGAACCGACGCTCATCGTGCGCGAGGCCCGAGTCGGCGACCGCTACCTGCTCTGTTCGGACGGATTGTCCGACCCGGTCAGCCACGACACCATCCACGAGGCCCTGCAGATACCGGACGTGGTCGACAGCGCGGACCGGCTGATCGAACTGGCCCTTCGCGGCGGCGGCCCCGACAACGTCACCGTGGTGGTGGCCGATGTCGTCGACTACGACTACGGCCAAACCCAGCCGATCCTGGCCGGCGCGGTCTCCGGGGTGGACGACGACACCCTCCCCCCGAACACCTCGGCGGGGCGGGCATCGGCGTTCAACCCCCGTCGGACGGCCCCGAAAAGGGTACTGACCGCACCGGAGGAACTCCCAAAAGCACACCGCTCCAAGCGGCGTCTGGTGATCGCGGGAGTCGTGGTGTTGCTGATCGTGCTGGCCGGCTTGGCGGTCGCACGGGAGATCATCCGCAACAACTATTACGTCGGTGAGCAGGACGGCACCGTCTCCATCATGCGCGGCGTGCAGGGCTCGTTTCTCGGGCTCTCACTTCAGGAACCGTTTCTGGTCGGTTGCCTCAACCAACGAAACGAGTTGTCGCTGATCAGTTTCGGCCAGTCCAAGACCAACCTGGACTGCGCACTGCTCGGCGTCGACGATATCCGGGAATCCGAGCGCGCCCAGGTCGCCGCGGGATTGCCGGCCGGCACCCTCGATGACGCGATCAGCCAGATCAACGAACTGGCCCGCAGCTCGCTACTGCCGGTCTGCGCGCCGCCCGCCACCACAGCCAAGACGACGCCCAAGCCCACCCCGACGCCGAGTCCTGCCCCCACTTCGCCAGTCGCACCGGCTCCCACCACCTCGGGAACACCCGTGGCGCCCACGAGCAACACGCCCGTACCGGCACCCGCATCCACCCCCGTTCCCACCCCGGCTCCGACACCGCAGCCGACCACCACGCCGCTCCCACCCAGTCCCAGTCCCACCCAGGCATCGACCGTCACGGCCCTGCCTCCCTCACCGCCGGAGCCGGGCACCACCTGCCGGACGGCGTCATGACCACCGCGCCCCAGTCACCCGTCGCCGTCACGCCGCCGCTGCCCAACCGGCGCAACGCCGAACTGGGGCTGCTGGGCTTCGCCGCGGTGATCACGACGGTGGCACTGCTCATCGTGGAGGCCAATCAGGAGCAGGGCCTGAACTGGGATCTGCTGCAGTACACCGTGGCCTACCTGGCCCTGTTCGCGGGCGCACACCTGGCCGTCCGCCGATTCGCGCCCTACGCCGACCCTCTGCTGCTTCCGGTGGTCGCGCTGCTGAATGGCTTGGGGCTGGTGATGATTCACCGCCTCGACCTGGCCGCCGCACCGATGAACCCGGACAGCCCGACCGCCAACCAGCAGATGCTGTGGACGCTCGTCGGCGTCATCGCCTTCTCGGTGATCGTGATCGCGGTACCTGACCACCGCGTGCTGGCCCGCTACGGCTACCTCTGCGGGCTGACCGGCCTTGTGCTGCTTGTGATTCCGGCCTTGCTGCCCTCGGAGTTCTCCGAGCAGAACGGCGCGAAGATCTGGATCCAGTTCCCCGGTTTCTCCATTCAGCCCGCGGAGTTCTCCAAGATTCTGCTGCTGATCTTCTTCTCGGCCGTACTCGTCGACAAGCGCGAACTGTTCATCAGTGCCGGAAAGCACGTTCTCGGAATGGATCTGCCCCGCCCCCGCGATCTGGCGCCCCTGCTGGTGGCCTGGGTCGCCTCGGTGGGGGTGATGGTCTTCGAGAAGGACCTCGGCACCTCTCTGCTGCTGTACACCTCGTTCCTGGTGCTCGTCTACGTGGCCACCGGCCGGCTGTCCTGGGTGCTCATCGGTCTCGTGCTGTTCGCCTTGGGAAGCGTGGTGGCCTACCAGCTGTTCGGTCATGTCCGGGTCCGGGTGCAGAACTGGATCGACCCGTTCGCCGACCCCGACGGCGCCGGGTTCCAGATGGTGCAGTCCCTGTTCAGCTTCGCCACCGGGGGCATCTTCGGCACCGGCCTCGGCAACGGCCAGCCGGGCACAGTCCCTGCTGCCTCAACGGATTTCATCATCGCGGCCATCGGCGAGGAGCTCGGCCTGGTGGGCCTGGCCGGCGTGCTGATGCTCTACACCATCGTCATCATCCGGGGCCTGCGGACTGCGGTCGCCGTGCGTGACAGCTTCGGCAAATTGCTTGCCGCGGGGTTGGCATCCGCATTGGGCATCCAGCTGTTCATCGTCGTCGGCGGGGTGACGAAACTGATCCCGCTGACCGGCCTCACCACCCCGTGGATGTCCTACGGCGGTTCGTCTCTGGTGGCCAACTACATCCTGCTGGCCATCCTGATGCGGATCTCGCATGCCGCCCGGCGGCCGATCACCGCCAGCCGCGGACCGAACCCCACCCCGATCGCCGCCGCCAGCACGGAGGTGATCGCGAAGGCATGAACACCTCTCTGCGTCGTCTCTCCGTCACGATCATGGCGCTGATCGTGCTGCTGCTCGCCAACGCCACCTTCACCCAGGTGTTCGCGGCCGACGGCTACCGCGCCGACCCCCGCAACCAGCGGGTGCTGCTCGACGAGTACTCCCGTCAGCGCGGCCAGATCTCGGCCGGCGGCCAGCTGCTGGCCTACTCGGTGTCCACCAACGGCCGGTTCCGGTTCCTGCGTGTGTACCCCAATCCGCTGGCCTACGCGCCGGTCACCGGCTTCTACTCACTGCAGTACTCCAGCACCGGGCTCGAGCGCGCCGAGGACACCGTGCTCAACGGCTCCGACGAGCGCCTGTTCGGACGGCGCCTGGCGGACTTCTTCACCGGCCGTGACCCGCGCGGCGGCAATGTGTCGACCACGATCAACCCCCAGGTCCAGCAGGCCGCCTGGGACGCCATGCAGCGCGGCTGCGACGGCCCGTGCAAGGGGTCCGTGGTGGCACTCGAGCCCGCCACCGGCAAGATCCTCGCGATGGTGTCCGCACCGTCGTACGACCCCAACGAGCTGGCCAGCCACGACGGCAGCGAGCAGTCCGCGGCGTGGCAACGGCTGCGCGACAACCCGGACTCCCCACTGGTGAACCGCGCGATCTCGGAAACCTACCCACCGGGTTCGACGTTCAAGGTGATCACCACCGCGGCCGCGTTGGCCGCCGGCTCCACCCCGGACACCCAGTTGACCGCCGCGTCGCGCATCCCGTTGCCCGACAGCACCGCGACGTTGGAGAACTACGGCGGATCGACCTGCGGCAACGGCCCGACGGCCACGCTGCGGGAGGCGTTCGCGCGGTCCTGCAACACCGCCTTCGTGCAATTGGGTATCAACACCGGTGCTGACAAGCTGCGTGCCACCGCACGGTCGTTCGGACTCGATGAACCCCCGGCCCCGATCCCGCTGCAGGTGGCCAATTCGACCATCGGCCCCATCGAAGATGGCGCCGCGCTGGGTATGTCCAGCATCGGACAGAAGGATGTCGCGGTGACACCGCTACAGAACGCGATGGTGGCCGCCACCATCGCCAACGACGGCGTCACCATGACGCCCTACCTGGTCGACGCCCTCAAGGGCCCGGACCTCTCCAATATCGCCACCACTGCCCCGCAGGAGCTGAGGCGGGCTGTGTCGCCGCAGGTCGCGGCTACACTTACTGATCTGATGGTCGGCGCCGAGCAGGTGACACAGCAGAAGGGAGCCATCGCCGGCGTGCAGATCGCATCGAAGACGGGCACCGCCGAGCACGGCACGGATCCCCGCAACACCCCGCCGCACGCGTGGTACATCGCATTCGCCCCGGCACAGGCCCCCAAAGTGGCGATCGCCGTGCTTGTGGAGAATGGGGGAGACCGATTGTCCGCCACCGGCGGTGCGGTGGCTGCCCCCATCGGGCGGGCCACCATCGCCGCTGCTCTGCGGGAGGCATCATGACGGCCCGGGTGGGTGTGACGCTGTCCGGCCGTTACCGGCTGCAGCGTCTGATCGCGACCGGCGGTATGGGCCAGGTGTGGGAAGGACTCGACACCCGGCTCGGCCGCCAGGTGGCGATCAAGGTGCTCAAGGCCGAGTTCTCCGAGGACTCCGAGTTCGTCGACCGGTTCCGCGGTGAAGCACGCACCGTCGCGATGCTCAACCACCCCGGCATCGCCAGCGTCTACGACTACGGCGAGACCGAGATCGAGGCCGGTGAAGGCCGCACCGCGTACCTGGTGATGGAACTGGTCAACGGGGAGCCGCTGAACTCCGTCATCAAACGCACCGGGCGGCTGTCGCTGCGCCACGCCCTGGACATGCTCGAGCAGACCGGCCGGGCCCTGCAGGTCGCGCACACCGCCGGCCTGGTGCACCGCGACGTCAAGCCCGGCAACATCCTGATCACCCCGACCGGCCAGGTGAAGCTGACCGACTTCGGTATCGCCAAGGCCGTCGACGCGGCCCCGGTCACCCAGACCGGCATGGTGATGGGTACCGCGCAGTACATCGCGCCGGAGCAGGCACTGGGCCGCGACGCCACCGCCGCCAGCGACGTGTACTCACTGGGGGTCGTCGGCTACGAATCCCTTTCCGGCAAAAGGCCGTTCACCGGCGACGGCGCACTCACCGTGGCCATGAAGCACATCAAGGAGCAGCCCGCCCCGCTGCCCGCGGATCTGCCACCCAACGTGCGCGAGCTCATCGAGATCACCCTGGCCAAGGAAGCCAACCACCGGTACCGCTCGGGCGGTCCGTTCGCCGACGCCGTGGCCGCGGTGCGCGCCGGGCGCCGGCCGCCGAGGCCCAACCACGCGCCCACCATCGGCCGGGCCACCCCCGCAGCCATCCCGTCGACCACCCAGGCCCGGGCCGCGGCAGCCGCCGAGTACCGGCCACCGCCGACCGCCGCGCGACCCCGCCCGGTCACGGGTAGCCACCGCACGCCGCCGCCGCGCCGTACCTTCTCACCCGGTCAGCGCGCGCTGCTGTGGGCCGCCGGGGTGCTGGGTGCGCTGGCCATCATCATCGCGGTGCTGATCGTGCTCAACGCCCAGGACAAGAAGGACCGCCCGGTGCAGCAGGAGACCTCCACCAGCACCACCGTCATCGGCGTGCCGCCGGCCAGCGGCGCGCCGCCCAGCGGGTCACCGTGACAACCCCACCTCAGCATCTGTCGGACCGTTACGAGCTCGGGGAGATCCTCGGCTTCGGTGGGATGTCCGAGGTCCACATCGCCCGCGACGTCCGGTTACACCGGGATGTCGCGGTCAAGGTGCTGCGTGCCGACCTGGCCCGCGACCCGAGCTTCTATCTGCGGTTCCGCCGCGAGGCGCAGAATGCCGCCGCGCTGAACCACCCGGCCATCGTCGCCGTGTACGACACCGGGGAGGCGGAGACCCCCACCGGCCCGCTGCCTTACATCGTGATGGAGTACGTCGACGGGGTGACGCTGCGCGATATCGTGCACACCGACGGACCGATGGAGCCCAAGCGCGCCATCGAGATCATCGCCGACGCCTGCCAGGCCCTGAACTTCAGCCATCAGCACGGCATCATCCACCGCGACGTCAAGCCCGCGAACATCATGATCAGCAAGAACGGCGCTGTGAAGGTGATGGACTTCGGCATCGCCCGCGCGCTGGCCGACACCGGCAACAGCGTCACCCAGACCGCCGCGGTGATCGGCACGGCGCAGTATCTGTCGCCCGAACAGGCCCGCGGCGAGCCCGTCGACGCCCGCTCCGACGTGTACTCCCTGGGCTGCGTGTTGTACGAAATCCTCACGGGGGAGCCACCTTTCATCGGTGACTCGCCGGTGGCCGTGGCCTATCAGCATGTCCGCGAGGACGCCGACCCACCGTCCAAGCGTCACCCCGGCATCTCCCCGGAACTCGACGCGGTCGTGCTCAAGGCGCTCACCAAGAACCCGGAGAACCGCTACCAGACCGCGGCCGAGATGCGCACCGACCTGATCCGCGTGCACAGCGGCGAAGCGCCCGAGGCACCCAAGGTGCTGACCGACGCCGAGCGCACCAACATCCTGACCATCAGCCAGCCGCATGCCCGGGCGTTGCCGACCGAGCACATCCCGGCCACCGGCGCCTACAACCCGCCCTCGGGCGGGGGATCGGTGGGGCGCTGGCTGATCGCCGTCGCCGTGCTGGCCGTGCTGACCGTGGTGGTCACCATCGCGATCAACGCGATCGGCGGCAAGCCCCGCGACGTCCAGGTTCCCGATGTGGCCGGCCAGGCGTCGGCCGACGCCATCGCGACACTGCAGAACCGCGGCTTCAAGACCAACGTCCAGCGCAACCCCGACTCGAAGGTTCCGCCGGATCACGTCATCGGTACCGACCCGAATGCGAACACCTCGGTGAGCGCAGGGGACGAGATCACCATCAACGTCTCGACCGGACCCGAGCAGCGTGAGGTGCCCGACGTGTCCGGCCTGAGCTACGCCGACGCGGTGCGCAAGCTCACCGACGCCGGCTTCGGCAAGTTCAAACAGGCACCGTCGTCCTCGGTGCCCGAACTCAAGGACCGGGTGGTCAGCACGGTGCCGCCGGCGAACTCGACATCGGCGATCACCAACGAGATCACCGTCGTGGTGGGCACCGGCCCGCAGACCAAAGCCCTGCCCGATGTCACCAACCAGACCGCCGACGGCGCGACGACGAACCTGAAGATCCTCGGCTTCACCGCGATCCTGACCGCTCCGGTGGCCAGCCCGCGCCCGGCCGGGGAGGTGGTGGCCACCGATCCGATCGCCGGCACGGTGGTGCCGCTGGATGCGCCGGTCACGCTGAAGGTGTCCCTGGGCAACCAGTTCACGATGCCGAACTTGGTAGGTCAGTTCTGGGTGGACGCGGAACCGAACCTACGGGCACTGGGGTGGACCGGCGTGCTGATCAAGGGTGCCAACGTCGACAACAGTGGGCTGCGGTCGAACGCCGTGGTGACGCAGAGTCCGGCGCCGGGTAGCGGTGTCGGCTACGGCGACTCGATCACCCTGAGCTTCGCCTCGTAGCTCCCCGGGTCGCTACGCTCCTTGCCCGCGCAGCCTTTTCCCGGGTCGCTACGCTCCTGCCCGCGCAGCTTTAATCCCCGGTCGCTACGCTCCTGCCCGCCGGACGGTGTCGGCGACTTCCTGCTCGAGCTTGGCCACCAGCTGCTCGTCCGGGGCGGCACCGCAGAAGCCCAGCCAGTTGGCCAGCATCCGGTGCCCGCCCTCGGTGAGGATGGACTCGGGGTGGAACTGCACCCCGTGGATCGGCAGCTCGGTGTGCCGAACCGCCATGATCACTCCGCTGTCCGTGTGACCGGTGGCCTCCAGGACATCGGGCTTGGTCTCCGGCAGGATAGTCAGCGAGTGGTAGCGCGTGGCGGTAAAAGGATCCGGAAGTCCTTGCAGCACACCGACATTGGAATGATGTACCAGGCTGGTCTTGCCGTGCAGCAGTTCCGGGGCACGGTCTACGGTGCCGCCGAACGCCACCCCGATGGCCTGGTGCCCAAGACACACCCCGAGCAGCGGCGTCCCGGTTTCGGCGGCGGCGTGCACCAGCGGGATGGACGCGCCGGCCCGCTCCGGGGTTCCGGGGCCGGGGGACAGCAGGATGCCGTCGAACTGCTCGGCGATGCTGCCGGGGTCGGCCAGGCGCTCGTCGTCGTTGCGCCAGACCTGCGCCTGCACGCCGAGTTGGCCCAGGTACTGGACCAGGTTGAACACGAAGCTGTCGTAGTTGTCGACGACCAGAACCTGCATGCGGTCAGGGTACGTGGGCACGCAAAACGGTTAATACCCGAGCGGCCCGGCCGGCTTGGCGTACTTCATCCGGACCGGCGCGGAGTAGCCGGTCAGCTCGACGGCCGAGCCGGGCACCTCGCTGTAACCGAGGCCGAACCGCACGGCGTACTGCTTGTACAGCGTGACCAGCGGGGCAGCGGTCAGCGCGGCCTGCATGGCGGGCACATCACCGATCGCGCTGATGACATAGGGCGGGCTGTAGGTGCGCCCACCCAGCAGCAACGTGTTGCCGACGCAGCGCGGCGCGGACGTGCCGATGATGCGCTGGTCCTGCACCTGAATGCCTTCGGCACCGGCACTCCAGAGCGCGTTGAGGACCGCCACGATGTCCTGCTGGTGAACGACCAGGTCGTCGGGTGCGGCGTCCCGGGGGAAGCGGCCCTCGGCGTCGCGTTGCGCATCGTTGAGGGTGACCACCAGCCCGGGCCCACGTTGCGGATTCAATCCGGCCTGGTCGGCCAGCTGATCGGACCGCCGGGTGATGGCCTGCAGGGCGGCCGTGGCACCGGGGGAGCCGCCGTGATGATTGTCGACGGCCGATACCAGTCGGTCCCGCTGTGCGGTGAGCCGATCCACCCCGCTCTGCGCCTCGCGCACCAGATCGACCAGCCGCGGGGCGTCACTGCGACGGATCTCGCCGCCGGCGGAGACCCCGTGGGTGGTCGCCAGCAGCAGGCCGGCGAGCAGACAGACCACCGGCACACCGAATCGCCAGGCCGAACGCGACCTCGCAGAATTCTCGACGCGGGCAGGCGCTGCGTTAGGCTCGGGGTTAAATTTTCGGCCGTCATCACCCATCGTCTCCAAAGGTAACCATGCCCAAGTCCAAAGTTCGCAAGAAGAACGACTTCACCATCAACCCGGTGAGCCGGACCCCGGTCAAGGTGAAGGCCGGGCCGTCGAGCGTGTGGTTTGTGGTGCTGTTCGTCGGGCTGATGCTCGTCGGCCTGTTCTGGCTGCTGGTGTTCCAGCTGGGAGCCACCGGACTGAACGCTCCGACCTGGCTGAATTGGATGGCGAACCTCGGTCCGTGGAACTACGCGATCGCCTTTGCCTTCATGATCTCAGGTCTGTTGCTCACGATGCGGTGGCGCTGAGACCGCAGCATGCCGGAATGAATTCATTTTGGCTCCGGAGTGTTACCCATCTCGCTACCGCAGCGTCATCCAATCACAACGTTGTTATTCATCCCCATTGGGGATAGCGCCTGTGGATAACTCCAAACCGCACGGTGAGACCGGGTATTGACGCGATGCAGCAAACAAGTTGGGGCCCCGCATCCGCGGGCATCGCCGCGATCGGATTCGCGGGATTCCTGATGGCCGTAGCCGTTGTGACTGTGGTCACAGACGGTCCGGGACGTGTTCTGGGCGGCTTTGCCGCGGTGGGTTTGCTGGCGTTTGCAACTATGTCGTGGGTCACACGCCCGAAGCTGGCAATCTCCGGGGAGGGGTTGGCGGTGCGGGGATGGTGGCGCACGCGGGTTTTGCGGCGAGAGGACATCACCCTCGTCAGGATCACCGAGTTCCGCAGGCTGGCCCGCAAGGTCCGGCTGCTCGAGGTCGACACCACCGACGACCGGCTCTACGTGTTCACCCGCTGGGACCTGGGAACCAGCCCGCTCGACGTGCTCGACGCCCTCACCGACGCCGGCTACACCGGCCGATAACGCAAAAACAGCGCACGCCCGCGTGCTGCGGGCGTGCGCTGGTCGTGCGTAGTTCAGGAAATAGTGACCGACTCGATCACGACGGCCTCGGTCGGCCGGTCGCTGCGGTCGACGGACGTGGTGGCGATGGCGTCGACGACCTTCTGCGATTCCTCGTCGACGACCTCACCGAAGATGGTGTGCTTGCGGTTCAGGTGCGGGGTCAGGCCCACGGTGATGAAGAACTGCGAACCGTTGGTGCCCGGCCCTGCGTTGGCCATCGCCAGCAGGTAGGGCTTGTCGAACTGGAGTTCCGGGTGGAACTCGTCGGCGAAGCGGTAGCCCGGGCCGCCGCGACCGGTGCCGGTCGGGTCGCCGCCCTGGATCATGAATCCGTCGATGACTCGGTGGAACACCGCGCCGTCGTAGAACGGACCCGAGGTTCCGCCGGAGGCGTTCTCGGTGCTGTAGTCCTTGGTGCCCTGCGCCAGGCCGACGAAGTTGGCGACCGTCTTGGGGGCGTGGTTACCGAACAGGGCGATCTTGATATCGCCGCGGTTGGTGTGCAGCGTCGCGGTGGCTGTCTGAATGGGGCTCGTCACGAGTTGCAGTCTGCCACCCGCTCATCGGGGCCGATTTCACGGCCCCTCAGCCGGCGCCCCGTGCGGGCACATCCCGTACCGCCCCGGCGCGGTTGATGGCAGGCTGGAGGCGTTTCCCGTTCGCCTGCGAAAGAGGTGCCCATGAGTTCTGACACGGATGTCCGGCTGACGTCGGGACAACGACTCGCGCGTGGCCTGAAGTACTCCGTGGTGGGCCCTGTCGACCTCACCGTCGGCGGCCTCGGCGTCGGCCTGAAATCGGCTGCGTCCTCGGCATCCTGGCTCGGAAGCAAGCTCCGCAGCGACGAGGCCGTCGAGGAACCGCGCCGCCGTCGGCTGCTGCTGTGGATCGTGATCGGTGCGGTGGTGCTGGCGGGCGGAGCCGCGACCTTCTCGATCGTGCGCCGCTCGACCCGCCCGGACCCCTCGCCGCTGCCGCCGAGCGTCGAGGTCGCACCGAAGCCGTAGCGCCGCTCAGCCCGCCGCGCCGGTCAACGCGGGCAGCCCTGTCGTCGGGACGGAAGGGATCCCGGCGGTGGAGAGTCCCGGGATGGCGGCCGCCGTCCCGCTGAGTGTCTGCAGCGGGGCGGCATTGGTCGCCGCACCGGTCAGTGCCTGCAGGGGATTGGTAGTCGCACCGGTCACCGACTGCAGCGGATTGAGTGCCGAACTCGCACCCGTCAGCACGCCGGGTAGATGCCCGTTGGCGATGTCGTTGATCCATGACGGGCACTGGTTCTGGATGACGGCGTTGGTCACCCCACCCGCGATCGCACCGCCGATCGGGTTGCCGTTGGACTTGTAGGAGCCACTGGCGAAGTTGGTGCCGGCCTGCGCGATCAGCGGGCAGAACATCTCACCGACTTGCGCGATCATCGAACTGATCGGTCCGTTGTTGCCGACGCCCACATCGTTGAGGACGGTGGTGACCGGGTCGGCCGCGGCACGCGGCATCGACCACCACATCGCGGCGATCAGGATGGCCACCGCCACCACCACGGGCCGCAGCACCGTCGCGATCACGTCTCCGGTGCGCACCAGGGCACGCCCGAAGTTCCGGCGGGTGGCCCAGTCCGGCAGTGTCTGGTGGTAAAGCGCAATGGTCATGTCGTTCCCCTTTGTTCCCCGATGGCATCGCGTGGATCGAGACGCGATGTCACTTCGGTAACGTTGGGCTACAAAGGTCACATTTTTAACACGGCACGGTAACCGTTCGAACCCTATGCGTTTCACAGCGTCGAGCTGTGGCGGGTTGATGAGAGGATGCCCGGTTTACTAAACGCGGAGTAAGAGATCGGGCGGTTACCTTAACGAAAATTGCGCGCGCTCAACCGAATCCGATCGGTGCTCGAGAGGAGGCCGGCGCTTGCACGGCGCGGCGAGAAAGAGAGGTTGTGGAGCCTAGGAGATTCGAACTCCTGACATCTGCCTTGCAAAGGCAGCGCTCTACCAACTGAGCTAAGGCCCCTCTACGGGTGATCGGCGGTGTGCCACACTTCGGCGCCGTGTCGCGACCGCCACACGACTGCTGCGGCTGCGATCACCGCCAGCACCACCACCAGCCTCAAGGTGTAACCCTTCCGTGGGCCTAGGAGGACTCGAACCTCCGACCTCTTCGTTATCAGCGAAGCGCTCTAACCGCCTGAGCTATAGGCCCGTATGTACCGCACTACGGCCGAGCGACGAGATTACCGTAACGGCACCCGTCTTCCCAAACCGGTGGAATCAGTCGCGGTCGGCGAGGGTCACCTCGACGCCGCCGACCAGGTCCGTGGTGAGGTTGTAGATGAACGCACCGGCGGTCGCCATCGCCGTCAACAGCACGATGTTCACCAGGCCGATCAGCGCCGCGCCACCGAAAATGGTTCCGCTGGAGACGAGTTCGCCGCCGGTCCCGCTGTTGCTGGTGAGCAGATCGCCCACATTGCTGTTCAGCTTGCTCCACACGCCCATACCGCCGAGCACCAGGTAGAGGAACGCCACGGCGATCATCCACACGAAGAACAGCGCCGCCGAGAGCACCAGCGAGACCTTCAGGGTGCTCCACGGGTCGATCCGGCGGATCTGCATGCTGGCCCGGACGGGGCCCTGCTTGCGGTTGGCGACCTGCACCCGGGTGGCCGCCGGAGCGGGCCGGGACTCGGCCGCGGGAGCCGTCGCCGGCGGGGCGGACGCGCGTGCGGGACGCGGTGCCGGGCCGGACAGGTCGGGGAGCTCACTCGCGTAGTTCTCCGACCGGGTCGGCTCGGGCCGCGGCGCCTCGACACGCGTGGGGATCACCTCTGTCTCACGCTGGGGGGCCTCGCGCTGCGGAGCGTCGCGTTGCGGGGTGTCGCGAGCCGGGGCATTACCGCCGGCGATGAAACGGTTCAGCCGGGCGTCCACGCCGGGGGCGTGCGGTACCGGCCTGGCGCCGCCCTCAGCGGGGCGGGGCGGCTGCTCGGCGGGGCGGGCCGCACCGGCCCGGGCGGCCGGGCCGCGCTGCCACGGGGGCACCTCACCATCGGGCGTGGCTGACGGAGCGCCAGCCGTGCCGTTGGCGCCGCCGGGGCCCTCACCCGCCCGTGTGTGACCCGGTTCCTTTGGGGACGTCACCAGAGGTGCTCCTTAGCTCTGGCCCCGGGGGGCCGGTGGCAATCAGCATTCACGCTACTCATCGGGCGTCTCGTCGTCCTCGGGCTCCTCGGGGCCCTCCGCGTTGCGTGCAACGGCAATCAGTGTGTCGCCCTCACCGAGGTTCATCAAGCGCACGCCCTTGGTCTGCCGCCCGGCCTTGCGCACCTGGCGCGCCGCCGTGCGGATCACACCGCCGCCCGACGTGATCGCGTACAGCTCGGTGTCGTCGTCGACGATCAAGGCGCCCACCAGGCTGCCCCGGCGCCGGTCGTACTGGATCGTCAGGATGCCCTTACCGCCGCGGCCCTGGACCGTGTACTCCTCGATATCGGTGCGCTTGGCATACCCGCCGGCCGTGGCGACCAGCAGATACGTGCCTTCGCGCACCACGTTGAGCGACAGCAGCCGGTCGTCTTCGTTGAACCGCATACCCTGTACGCCCGAGGTGGCCCGGCCCATCGGCCGCAGCGCCTCATCGGTGGCGGAGAACCGGATGGACTGGCCGTTCGCGGACACCAGCAGCAGGTCGTCCTCGGCCGAGCAGAGCACGGCCCCGACCAGTTCGTCCCCGTCGCGCAGGTTGACCGCGACGATGCCACCGGAGCGGTTGGAGTCGAAGTCGACGAGCTTGGACTTCTTCACCAGGCCGTTACGGGTGGCGAGCACCAGGTACGGCGCATCCTCGTAGCTCTGGATCTGGATGACCTGGGCGATGCGTTCCTCCGGCTGGAAGGCCAGCAGGTTCGCCACATGCTGGCCACGCGCCGTCCGGGACGCCTCGGGCAGGTCGTACGCCTTGGCCCGGTACACCCGGCCCTGCGTGGTGAAGAACAGGATCCAGTCGTGGGTGGAGCAGACGAAGAAGTGGTTGACGATGTCGTCCTGTTTGAGGCCGGCACCCTGCACGCCCTTGCCGCCGCGCTTCTGGCTGCGGTAGAGATCGGTCTTGGTGCGCTTGGCATATCCGGTCTCGGTGATGGTGACGACGACATCCTCACGCTGGATGAGGTCTTCGTCGGTGACGTCACCGTCGGCGGCGATGATCCGGGTGCGACGTTCGTCGCCGTGCTTCTCGACGATCTCCTTGAGCTCATCGCGGACGATCGCGCGCTGGCGCTCCGGCTTGGCCAGGATGTCCTCGAGGTCGGCGATCTCGGCTTCGATCTTGGCCAGGTCATCGACGATGCGCTGCCGTTCCAGGGCGGCCAGCCGGCGCAGCTGCATATCGAGGATGGCCTGGGCCTGGATCTCATCGACGTCGAGCAGCTCCATCAACCCGCTGCGCGCGACATCGGCGTTGGCCGACGCCCGGATCAACGCGATGACCTCGTCGAGCGCATCGAGGGCCTTGACCAAACCGCGCAGGATATGGGCGCGCTCATTGGCCTTGCGCAGCCGGTAGCGGGTGCGCCGGATGATGACATCGAGTTGGTGCTCGACGTAGTACCGGATCATCTGGTCCAGGCGCAGGGTGCGCGGCACCCCGTCGACGATGGACAGCATGTTGGCACCGAAGCTGGTCTGCAGCTGGGTGTGCTTGTAGAGGTTGTTCAGCACCACCTTGGCCACGGCATCGCGCTTGAGCTCCACCACGATTCGCAGACCCACGCGGTCGCTGGACTGGTCCTCGATATTGGAGATACCGGTCAGCTTCGCGTCGCGGACCTGCTCGGCGATCGAGGTGATGAAGTTGTCGTGGTTGACCTGGTAGGGCAGCTCGGTGATGACGATCGAGGTCCGGCCGCGCGAATCCTCTTCGATCTCAACGACACCGCGCATGCGGATGGAGCCGCGGCCCGTGGTGTAGGTGTCGTTGATGCCCTGTGAACCGACGATCAGACCGTGGGTGGGGAAGTCCGGGCCCTTGACCCGCTCGCAGCACGCGGCCAGCGTGGCTTCCTCGTCGGCCTCGTGGTTCTCCAGGCACCAGTACACCGCCTCGGCGAGCTCGTTGAGGTTGTGCGGCGGGATATTGGTGGCCATACCGACGGCGATACCGCCGGAGCCGTTGGCCAGCAGGTTCGGGAACCGGCTGGGCAGAACCGTCGGCTCCTGCACCCGGCCGTCGTAGTTCGGAATGAAATCGACTGTCTCCTCGTCGATTTCGCGCAGCATCTCCATCGCCAGCGGGGTGAGCCGGGCTTCGGTGTAACGCATGGCGGCGGCGGGATCGTTACCCGGCGAACCGAAGTTGCCCTGCCCGTCGACCAGCGGGTAGCGCAGCGACCACGGCTGGGCCATCCGGACCAGGGTGTCGTAGATCGACGAGTCGCCGTGCGGGTGGTAGTTACCCATCGTCTCGGCAACCGAGCGAGCGGATTTGGCGTGCCCGCGGTCGGGGCGGAAGCCGGAGTCGAACATGGCGTAGAGCACGCGGCGGTGCACGGGCTTGAGGCCGTCGCGGACCTCCGGCAGCGCACGGCCGACGATGACGCTCATCGCGTAATCGATGTAGCTGCGCTGCATCTCGTGCTGGATGTCGACCGGTTCGATGCGGTCGGTCGTTGCGCCGTCGTCGCCAGGCGGCAGAGTGGTGTCAGTCATCTGATTCCTATCGCGTTTTTCTGACGTTAAACGTCAAGGAAGCGAACGTCTTTGGCGTTGCGGGTGATGAAGCTGCGGCGCGCTTCGACGTCCTCGCCCATCAGGATGGAGAACAACTCGTCGGCAGCGGCCGCGTCGTCGAGGGTGATCTGGCGCAGCACCCGCACCGACGGATCCATGGTGGTCTCCCACAGCTCCTTGGCGTCCATCTCACCGAGACCTTTGTAACGCTGGATACCGTCGTCGACGTTGATCCGCTTGCCGGCCTTCTTTCCGGCCTCCAGCAGACCGTCGCGCTCGCGGTCCGAATAGGCGAACTCCGGTTCGGAGCGTTGCCATTTCAGCTTGTACAGCGGCGGCTGTGCCAGGAAGATGTGCCCGTTCTCCACCAGCGGCTTCATGAAACGGAACAGCAGGGTCAACAGCAGCGTCGAGATGTGCTGGCCGTCGACATCGGCGTCGGCCATCAGCACGATCTTGTGATAGCGCAGTTTGGCGATGTCGAACTCGTCGTGGATACCGGTACCGAGCGCGGTGATGATGGCCTGGACTTCGGTGTTCTTGAGCACCCGGTCGATACGGGCCTTCTCGACGTTGATGATCTTGCCGCGCAGCGGCAAGATGGCCTGGAACATCGAGTCCCGGCCACTCTTGGCCGAGCCGCCGGCCGAGTCACCCTCCACCACATAGAGTTCGGACTTGCTCGGGTCGGTGGAGCGGCAGTCCGCGAGCTTGCCGGGCAGGCCGCCGATATCGGTGGCGCTCTTGCGACGCACCAGTTCCCGCGCCTTGCGGGCCGCCATCCGGGCCTGTGCCGACGAAACCGCCTTGTTGACAACGGTTTTGGCTTCCGCCGGGTTGGCGTCGAACCAGTGCTGGAGCTCCTCGTTGCAGATCTTCTGCACGAACGACTTGACCTCGGTGTTACCGAGCTTGGTCTTGGTCTGACCCTCGAACTGGGGCTGGGCCACCTTCACCGAGACCACCGCGGCCAGACCCTCACGGATATCGTCACCGGTGAGGTTGGGGTCCTTGTCCTTGAGGAGCTTCTTCTCCTTGGCGTACTTGTTCACCACCGTGGTCAGCGCGGCGCGGAAACCCTCTTCGTGGGTGCCGCCCTCATGGGTGTTGATGGTGTTGGCGAAGGTGTGCACCGACTCGGAGTAGCCCGCGTTCCACTGCATCGCGACCTCGACCTCGTGGCCGGGGCCCTTCCCCTCGAAATCGATGACGCTGGGCTGGATCGCGGTCTTGGTGCGGTTGATGTGCTTGACGAAATCGACCAGGCCGCCCGGGTAGTGGAACACCCGGTGCTTGACCTTGTGCGGTGCGGCGACCTCGGCCGCTTTCTCCTCGGCGGACTTCGGAGCCTCCGCGTGATCGCTGACGATCTCGTCGACGACCTGTTCGGGTGTCACGCGCTCATCGGTCAGTTCGATGGTCAGGCCCTTGTTCAGGAAGGCCATCTCCTGCAGGCGGCGGGCGATCGTCTCGAAGTCATAGGTGGTGGTCTCGAAGATGTCCGGGTCGGCCCAGAACCGGATGGTGGTGCCGGTCTTCTTGGTCGGCTCGCCCTGGCGCAGGGTGCCCGGGACCGACCGGTCATAGGTCTGGAACCACTCCATACCGTCCTTGCGGACATCGGCTTCCAGGCGGGTGGAGAGGGCGTTGACCACCGAGACGCCGACGCCATGCAGACCGCCGGATACCTGGTAGGCGCCCTCTTCGAACTTCCCGCCGGCGTGCAGGACCGTCATCACCACATCGATGGTGGGGATACCGGTCGAGTGCATCGCGACGGGGATACCGCGGCCGTCGTCGGTGACCTGGACGCCACCGTCCTCGAGGATCCGGACATCCACCTTGGTGGCGAAACCGGCCATGGCCTCGTCGACGGCGTTGTCCACGACTTCCCAGACGAGATGGTGCAGACCGCGCTCGCCGGTGGATCCGATATACATGCCGGGGCGCTTACGGACCGCTTCCAGGCCCTCGAGGACCTTGATCGACTCGGCACCGTATTGATCTTGGGCAGCCACGTTGGACGCGTCTCCTTGGGGTTCGCGGGGGGCGGTATCGACTACCGCCCGCAGATCTCGTCCGAGTCTACCGTTTGACCCGCACTGGACTGACTCTGCGGCGGCGTTTTCACCTACCTAAACGCGGCGCCTGTGGAATTTCGCGCTCTTGGGTGCGTCCGCACGCCTGAGAAACTCCTTTATGAGGTTCTGGCGGCTTTCAGCCGACCTATCCGTACGTGTCGCGCGGTCCACGGCCGGAGATGTGGTAGCGGCCCTTCTTCCACGACGGAGCCTGCGGACCCAGGATTCTCATCGAGGTCACCACGCCGTCGCCGACGGCGGCCGCGATCTTGGCCAGGATCTGCGCCTGCATCATCCGCAACTGGGTGGCCCAGGCCGTCGATTCGGCAGCGACCGTCAGCACACCGTCGCGTAATCCCGTCGGGGTGGCGTGATCGGCGATATCGGCCCCGACCACCACGGTCCACTGACCGAGCACCGAACCCTCGGCGACTTGCTTGGACCAGCCGCGACTCTGCGCCAGGTCACGGGTGGCGGCACCGAACGCCTGGGGGTCCCGGACATCGGGTCCGGGACCCGACCAACTCCGTCGTTTTCCGGCGTGACCGGTGCGCCGGGCGGGTGAGGTCTTCCCGCGGCCCACATCCTTACCTTGACTACGCGCGGCACCGCGGGCTTCCTCGAGCACCCGGCGCACCATATCCCTGGGATCCTCCGGTTCGGGAGCATCCGCGGGCGGGGTCTGATCGGTCATGACAGCACCTCCGATATCCGTCCGGTGTCATCGTCGCGCATATCCACCTCGATGCGGCGCGCGTCCCAATCCCCGGGCAAGTCGTCCGGGACTGCGGCGGTCACCAGTACCTGTTCCGCGGATGCCGCGACTTTCGCCAGGGCCTGCCGGCGTGCACTGTCGAGCTCGGCGAACACATCGTCGAGCAAGAGCACCGGATCGGTGCCGTCGGTGCGCAACAGTTCGTACGCCGCCAGCCGCAATCCCAGTGCCATCGACCACGACTCCCCGTGACTGGCGAAACCCTTGGCGGGCTGATCACCGAGGCGCAACTCGAGGTCGTCACGGTGCGGACCCACCAGACAGACGCCGCGTTCCAATTCCGCGGAACGCCGCCGGCGTAACTCCTCGAGCAGCGCCGCCTCGTAGGCACCCGGGTCGACGGTGCCCGCCGATGCCTCGGCCTCCACCGCTTCGGTGCCGCTGCGGTAGTGGATAGCGGCCGGCCGCGACGCCGGTGCCAACAGTTGGTAGGCCTTCTCCACTTCCGGGCCGAGCTGATTCACCAGATCAACACGGGCCGAAAGTAATTGTGCGCCATGGGATGCCAAGTGACCATCCCAGACATCGAGAGTGTCCACCAAACTGCTGTCCCCCCGGTACCGGGCCGCCCCGGCGGATTTCAGGAGCGCGGTCCGCTGCCTGACCACCTTGTCGTAGTCGGCCCGCACCCCGGCTATCCGCGGCCGACGGGTGGTCGCCACCTCGTCGAGGTAGCGCCGTCGTTCGCCCGGGTCACCACGGACCAACGCCAGATCTTCCGGTGCGAACAACACGGCCCGCAGCACGCCGAGCACCTCACGGGGACTGCGTACCGGTGAGCGGTTGAGCCGGGCTTTGTTCGCCCGGCCGGAGGTGATCTCGAGGTCGACCGCGAGTTCGCGTCCCTCATTGACCACGATCGTCGAGACCACCGCGCGGTCGGCACCGGCTCGGATCAAAGGGGCATCACTGGCCACCCGGTGTGAGCCGAGAGTGGCCGTATACCACAGTGCCTCAACAAGATTCGTTTTACCGTAGCCATTGGGTGCGACGAACACCGTCTGACCGGGACCCAGCTCGAGATCGGCCCGCGGCCACGAACGGAAATCCGTCAACACCAAATGACGTACGTACAAATCGTCGTCCCGGGTCAGCCCGACTCGGAAATCCGTTTGACGGCATGCCCACCGAACTGGTTGCGCAGCGCCGCCACGGCTTTCATCGTCGGTGAATCATCTTGCCGGGAAAGGAATCTGGCGAACAACGAAGCCGCGATGCCGGGAACCGGCACCCGCAGCCGAATGGCTTCCTCGACGGTCCAACGGCCTTCACCGGAATCATCGGTGTAGCCGGTGATGTTGGCCAGCTCGGGATCTTCCTTGAGCGCCTTGGCCAGCAACTCCTGCAGCCAGGACCGCACCACGGTGCCATTCGACCAGGCCTGGTAGACCGCAGCCGGATCCTTCACCAACGGCTCCGCCGCGAGCAGCTCATACCCTTCGGCGTACGCCGTCATCAGCGCGTACTCCACACCGTTGTGCACCATCTTGGTGAAATGGCCGGCACCGACCGGGCCGGCGTGTACGAACCCGTCGGCGACGTCACCGGCGGGGCGCAGGGTGTCGAAGATCGGCATGGCGCGCGCCACATCCTCGTCGCTGCCGCCGACCATCAACCCGTAGCCCTCGGTCAATCCCCAGATACCACCGGAAACTCCCGCATCGATAAAGGAAATTCCCTTGTCGCCCAAGAGCTTTGCGTGCGGGCCGTCCTCGGTGTAGCGCGAGTTGCCGCCATCGATCACCAGGTCACCGGGCTGCAGATGCTCGGCGAGCTCGACGATGGTCTGGTGGGTGATATCACCGGAGGGCACCATGACCCACACGATCCGCGGCGCCGTCAGCGCCTCGGCGAGTGCCGCCAGGGTGGGAACATCGGTGACCTCGGGCCTCGGGTCGAAACCGATGACCTCATGGTCGCCCCAACGCAGGCGCTCCCGCATGTTGAAGCCCATCTTCCCCAGGCCGACCAACCCGAGCTGCATATATGTCCCCTTTGCGCGAGGTAGGACCGGTCAGCCAGGAAGACGTACCGGCATCAACAGATAGACGTAGTCGGTCTGTCCGGCCGGGAACGGCCCGGACGAACCGACAGTCTCATCATTCTCGCCTGCCGGCCGCAACACTGCGGGACGGCTCGGTGTCGTGAAGCCGAACGTCACACGCTCGGAATGCAACGAACTCAGCCCGTCGGTCAGATAACCGGGGTTGAACGCGATGGTCAGCGGTTCCCCGGAGAATTCCACCGGCAGATCTTCCTCGGCCTTACCGACATCGTCGGCACCGGCCGACAGCCGGACCACATCGGTGTCGAATTCCATCCTCACCTGCGCCCCACGATCTGCCACCAGCGCCACGCGTTTGATCGCCTCGGTCAGCTCGGCGACGCCGACGGTGGCCACCGCGGTGTGCTCGGTGGGCAGCAGCTGGCGGAACTTCGGGAATTCCGCATCCAGCAGGCGGGTGGTGGTCCGCTTGCCGTTGGACCGGATACCCAGCAGGCCTTCCTTACCGACGGACGCGCCGGCACCGAGCGCCAGGTGCACCTCGGTACCCGCGGTGCCGGCCTTGGCGGCGTCGGCCAGGGTCTTCGCCGGCACCAGGACGGCAGCCTCGACCCCGGCGACCGAGGTCGACCAGGTGAGCTCGCGCACGGCCAACCGGAACCGGTCCGTTGCGGCCAGCACAACTTTCTCCCCGGTGATCTCGACGCGGATACCGGTGAGCATGGGCAAGGTGTCGTCGCGGCCGGCGGCCACCGCGACCTGGCCGATCGCCTGACCGAACAGATCAGCCGAGATCACACCGGTCTCGTCGGGCAGGGCGGGCAGCGACGGGTAGTCCTCGACGGCCATGGTCGGCAGCGAGAATCGGGCACTACCGCAGGTCAGGGCGACGCGAGTGCCTTCCACGCTGACATCGACGGGCTTGGCGGGTAACGAGCGGGTGATCTCCGAGAGCAGCCGACCCGATACCAAAACGCTTCCCGGAGAAGCGATCTCGGCAGCAACGCGAATCTCGGCCGACGTCTCGTAGTCGTATCCGGAGATCGTCAGCCCGTCGTCGGACCCGGTGAGCAGCACGCCGGCCAGCACCGGGACGGTCGGGCGACTCGGCAGGTTGCGAGCGACCCAGGCGACCGCGTCGGCAAAATCCTCACGTACCAGGCGGAACTTCAAATCGGTGAGACCAACGCTCGTCGTCACCACGTCCATAACGTCCCTTCGATCTACCGCATCAAACAAGCACAAGAGCGCGGATGCGCAGTGTCGCTCCGAGCCTAGTCGCGATGTGATCGGCGACCATGCCGGCTATCGAATCACCACCGTAGAGCGTTCGACGCGAAGTTGAAAGCGATTCACTCGCCGAGACCGAGGCTCCGGAGGAGCACGCCCGGATCGCCGGAATGCTCTGTCCCCAACAGCCTTCTTCTAAAGAAGGAACTAAGTAGATATACAAGCAACAGTAATAGGGCCTGTGCAGGTTGGGGATAGCCCCGTGGCGATGCTGGTCGGGACGCCCGCGCGGGTGTGGGCAGGCTGTGGAATCACAAGGCGAACACTGGGTGTGAATGTGGATAACTTCGGCGGTGTGGAGTGAACGAGGGTTGTCCGGCCGGTTGCGCGCAACTTCTCCACAGCGGTATCCACACCGATTCTTGTGACAAAGGGGGCAGCCGGGACAGAAGTTTTTTGGAAAAATTCTCCGGCCGGTGGGTGCACCAAACAGCACCTCGAGCGGCGAGGCGGGTGAAAGTTCATCCGTTCGGCTCACATCGGGAGCCGGGAGGGGCGCGTCAGCCCTTGGAGCGCTGACGGATCCGGGTGGTGAGTTCTTTGACGTGATCGAAGATCTCGCGTCGTTCGGCCATACCGTCGCGGATCTTGCGCTCGGCGTACATCACAGTGGTGTGGTCACGACCGAATGCCTCACCGATCTTGGGCAGCGACAGGTCGGTGAGCTCCCGGCACAGATACATGGCGATCTGTCGGGCCTGGGCCAGTGCGCGGGTCTTGCCGGGCCCACGGAGCTCCTCTAGAGAGGTCTCGAAGTACTCGGCGGTGGCGGCCATGATGGTCGCCGTACTGATCTGCACGGTGCTGGCATCGGCGATCAGGTCGCGCAGCACGATCTCGGCCAACGCCTTGTCGATCGCGGTATTGCTCAGCGAGGCGAACGCGGTGACCCGGATCAGCGCGCCCTCGAGCTCGCGGATATTGCGTTCGATCCGGCTGGCGATCAGCTCGAGCACGTCGGGCGGCACATCGAGGCGGTCCATCTGGGCCTTCTTGCGCAGGATCGCGATCCGGGTTTCCAGCTCCGGTGGCTGCACGTCGGTGATCAGGCCCCACTCGAACCGGGTGCGCAGCCTGTCCTCGAGGGTGGCGAGCTTCTTGGGCGGCCGATCCGAGGAGATGACGATCTGCTTGTTCGCATTGTGCAACGTGTTGAAGGTGTGGAAGAACTCTTCCTGGATACCTTCCTTGCCCTCGATGAACTGGATGTCATCGACCAGCAGCACGTCGATATCGCGGTAACTGCGTTTGAACGACGCCTTGCGGTCGTCGCGCAGCGAGTTGATGAAGTCGTTGGTGAATTCCTCGGTGGAGACGTACTTGACCCGCATCCCGGGGAAGAGCTTCTGCGCGTAGTTACCCGCGGCGTGCAGCAGGTGGGTCTTGCCCAAGCCGGATTCGCCCCAGATGAACAGGGGGTTGTACGCGCGTGCCGGCGCTTCGGCGATCGCGAGCGTGGCGGCGTGTGCGAAGCGGTTGGATGCGCCGATGACGAACGTCTCGAAGGTGTAGCGCCGGTTCAGGCTGACATCGTCGGGTTCGGGATTGGCCGGCTGCGATCGATTGAAGAAGGTCGGCCAGCTCTGCTCGGCGCTGGTGCGGGCCTCGAGGTCGTCGTCGACTTCCTCGGTATCGGTCGGCGCGGGGGCCACCACGGGCTCGGCTTCGGGTTCCGGCGTGGAGATCCGCACGGCCAGCTCGACCCGCTGACCGAGTTGACGGCTCAGCGACGCGACGATCGGCTCACGCAGGTGGCGTTCGATCTCGTTCTGGACGAACGGCGTCGGAACCGACAACAGGGCGAATCCCTCGGTGATGACCAGAGGTTGCACCATCCGGAGCCAGGCGCGCTGCTGTGCGGTCAGTGACGATGTGAGTTCGGCGACGACGTTGTTCCAGATCGTGCCGAAGGAAGCATCGGGGTCCGCGGCCAACGACGCTTACCCCCTTGCGGCTGGCCTGGGCGGTGCCCAGGATCGACGACGACAAACTGTCCACATGGTTATCCACAGTCTGTGGAGAGTGGCCAGCCTTGATTGTCGCGTCGTCTGTTGGCTTGTTCGTACGCGGGGAAACCTGTGTCGGAGCTCGTCACGTGCGTTGTCGCGTGTGGGCTCTCGGCCGGCGGTTGTCCTCGCTCTGGTGTCCGGCGCCGCTTCGTTATCGAAACGGCATTGCCAGAAGCTAACAGTTTTCTCTCCGAGTGCCAACCGTTCTGCAACATTGCCGAGAGGTACCTGGCGAGGGCCGTAATGTTGGTGACGCGTGTGACTTTTGTGATCTCACAGGGGATTCGAAAGTGAGCATGCGCACAGGCGGGGGAGCGGTGGCAGAGGATGACGAGCGCAGGTTTGACCCAGGGAAATCTCGTCAGTACCCTCGAGCAGTCGCCCGCACGTGGTGATACGGCTGCGACCCGGGTATCCGGGGACCGCGCCGGTTAGTACATGAGATCGACGAGCTTACCAACGGTGGTCGTGATCGCATCGCTACGAAACACTCGTAGTGGTGAGGTCGCGGTCCCATATGTAACAAGGAGAGACAGCCGTGGCCAAGGGCAAGCGGACTTTTCAGCCGAACAACCGCCGCCGGGCCCGTGTGCACGGTTTCCGTCTGCGCATGCGCACCCGTGCCGGCCGGGCCATCGTGTCCGCGCGGCGCGGCAAGGGTCGCCGTTCTCTGACTGCCTGATTCGATCAGGGCTCAGGGCGGTGCTTCCGGCCCGAAACCGGATGACACGGTCGACTGATTTCGGTGTCACGGTTCGTCAAGGAGTAAGGGCTGTTCAGCCTGATCTCGTCGTGCATGCACTGCGCGGTGGGTCGGGCGATTCCGGTGACCGCACGGACGGCCCGAAGATCGGCCTCGTCGTGTCGAAATCTGTCGGCACTGCGGTGCAACGCCATCGAGTGTCCCGTCGGCTGCGTCATGTGGCGCGCGCCATGCTCGGCGATCTCGATGTCTCGGATCGGGTGGTCATTCGCGCCTTGCCCGGCAGCCGAGACGCCCTCTCCGCGCGGCTCGAATCCGAGCTGCGTGCGGCCCTCAAGCACACCCGGATCACGGCCGGAGCCGGGTCGTGAAGGGAAGGGCAGCCAGAAGCGTCATCTTCGTCATCCAGCTGTACCGGACGATGGTGTCACCGCTGCGGTTGCCCTCATGCCGCTTCACCCCCACCTGTAGTGAGTACGCCGTCGATGCCTTGACCGAATGGGGCCTGATCCGCGGCGGATGGTTGGCCGTGGTGCGGCTGGCCAAATGTGGGCCATGGCATCGCGGCGGATGGGATCCGATACCCGAGCGGTGTGACCACACCGCGGGGCCAACGTCAGCGGTAATCGTCAGGAGCGACTCTCTTGTTTAACTGGTTCAGCCTGGACATCATCTATTACCCGGTGTCGGCGATCATGTGGGTCTGGTACAAGCTGTTCGCCCTGATCCTGGGACCCTCGAACTTCTTCGCCTGGGCACTTGCGGTGATGTTCCTGGTGTTCAGCCTG
This sequence comes from Mycobacterium hackensackense, assembly GCF_025822555.1. Classification (NCBI taxonomy): domain Bacteria; kingdom Bacillati; phylum Actinomycetota; class Actinomycetes; order Mycobacteriales; family Mycobacteriaceae; genus Mycobacterium; species Mycobacterium hackensackense. The sequence continues at coordinate 1,132,422 of NZ_JACKUC010000030.1, read as the reverse complement.
CGCGCGATTCTGTACAAGCCGTTCGTCCGCCAGATCCGTACGACGCGCCAGATGCAGGAGCTGCAGCCGCAGATCAAAGCACTGCAGAAGAAGTACGGCAAGGACCGCCAGAAGATGGCCCTGGAGATGCAGAAGCTCCAGAAGGAACACGGGTTCAATCCGATCCTGGGCTGTCTGCCCATGCTGGCGCAGATCCCGGTGTTCCTCGGACTGTTTCACGTGCTGCGGTCCTTCAACCGGACCCAGGGCGGTTTCGGTCAGATCCACCTGACGGTGGAGCAGAACCGCGCGGTGGGTAACTACGTCTTCAGTGCGGCCGATGTCGGCCACTTCCTGGACGCCAACCTGTTCGGTGCGCCGCTCGGTGCGACCATGATCCAAACCACCGGTATCGATGCCTTCACGGAATTCAACCGGGCGGCAGTCATCGGGGTCGGACTGCCGATCATGATCCTGGCCGGCATTGCGACCTACTTCAACAGCCGCGCCTCGGTGGCCCGGCAGAGTCCGGAAGCGGCGGCCAACCCGCAGACCGCGATGATGAACAAGCTGGCGCTGTACGTCTTCCCGCTGGGCGTCGTGGTCGGTGGCCCGTTCCTTCCGCTGGCGATCATCCTGTACTGGTTCGCGAACAACATCTGGACGTTCGGTCAGCAGCACTATGTGTTCGGGAAGATCGAGCAAGAAGAAGAGGCCAAGAAGCAGGAGGCCATCGCACGCCGTGCGGCGAACGCCCCGGCACCGGGTGTGAAGCCCAATCGTGCGAAGCGGCCGGCCAAGGAACTCACCGAGTCCGAGGGGGTCGAGGATTCAGCGGTGCCGGATTCCGTCGAGGATTCCCCGGGCAAGGTGGAGGACACGAACACCGGCACCGGTACAGCCAACAAGACGCCCCGTCCAGGTGCGCGCCCGAACCGAAAGCCGAAGCGCTAGTCGCTGACCACGGCGCGGGCGAGTGTAGCCAGGCGGAGAAGACCAGGCCGACGGCCAGGCGACTGGGGTGAAGGTCCCCGGAAGCGGACGCGGCAGATTAAGGAGAGAACGACATGACTGATGCGGAGACCACGGAGCGGACCGAGGATGCGGTCGACGAAGCGGATACGGCTGCCCCGGAACCGACGGACGATCTCGAAGACCGCCTGGTCGCCGAAGGCGAGATCGCCGGTGACTATCTGGAGGAGCTGTTGGACCTCTTGGACTTCGACGGCGATATCGATCTGGACGTCGAGGGCGATCGGGCCATCGTGAGTATCGACGGAGGTACCGACCTGAACAAGTTGGTCGGGCGTAAGGGCGAGGTGCTCGACGCTCTCCAGGAGCTGACCCGGTTGGCGGTCCACCAGAAGACCGGTGAGCGCAGCCGGCTGATGCTGGATATCGCACGGTGGCGCCGGCGTCGTCGTGACGAGCTGGCGGCGCTGGGGGACAAGGTGGCCCGGCGGGTGGTGGCCTCGGGTGTGAGCGAAGAGCTCGCGCCGATGACACCGTTCGAGCGCAAGATCGTGCATGACGCGGTGGCCGCGGTCGACGGTGTGCGCAGCGAGAGCGAGGGCGCGGAGCCCTCCCGGCGCGTCGTCGTACTGCCGGCCTGAATTACAGGGATGTAGTTCCAGCCATACAAAAACAAGGCCGTCGGCCTGGGTCATCCGGAGGATGTTTCACGTGAAACATGGCGAACTGAGTCCGGCTCCCCAGTCGGCGGCCTTGTGCTTTGGCGAGCGTGCCGATCTGGCCCGCCGCTACGGCGAGATCCTGGCGGGGGCCGGGATCGAGTGGGGTCTGATCGGACCGTCTGAACTCGACAGGCTGTGGGACCGCCATCTGCTCAACAGCGGTGCGGTCGCGGAACTGTTGCATCCCGGTGAGCGGGTGGCCGACATCGGGAGTGGGGCGGGGCTGCCGGGTATACCGTTGGCGATAGCACGCCCGGATGTCCGGGTGGTCCTCGTCGAACCTCTGCTGCGCCGAAGCGAATTCTTGCGAGAGGTCGTCGACGATCTCGGTCTGGAAGTCACGGTCGTTCGCGGCCGCGCGGAGGATCCGGGAGTTCGGGATGAGGTGGGGGAGTTGGACACGGTGACGTCACGAGCGGTCGCCTCATTGGACAAGCTGGCTCGGTGGAGCATGCCTCTGCTGCGTGTCGGCGGGCGGATGCTCGCCCTCAAAGGGGAGCGGGCCGAGCAGGAAATTGTGGATCACGAGCGGGCCTTGCGTTCGCTTGGTGCCACCGACGTAAGGGTGGTGAGATGTGGCGTGGACTATTTGAATCCACCCGTAACCGTGGTCGCGGCAACGCGAAGCCCGCGGACGGATCGATCGGTGCGATCCAACAGGAGGAAGCGATGAAGCCGGGACCGGCTCAGCGACCAGACGGTCCCGATGTTTCACGTGAAACATGGACGGCGGACGGCGCAGGCACGTGGAACGGAGACCCGGGCGCGGACACCCCGATTGCGGCAGAAGCCGAGCGGGCCACCCGGCTGCTGCACAACCGCGGCGGCAGCCTGCCCAAGCCGTCACGTCAACGGGTGTTCACCATCGCCAACCAGAAGGGCGGCGTCGGCAAGACCACCACGGCCGTGAACGTGGCGGCGGCGTTGGCTCGACAGGGCCTACAGGTCTTGGTCATCGACCTCGATCCCCAGGGCAATGCCAGCACGGCGCTGGGCATCGAACACCGGCAGGGCACACCGTCGTCCTACGAAGTTCTCATCGGTGAGATCCCCCTGCACGACGCGCTGCAGCGCAGCCCGCACAACGAGAGCCTGTTCTGTGTGCCGGCGACCATCGACCTGGCGGGCGCCGAGATCGAGCTCGTCAGCATGGTGGCTCGCGAGGGACGGCTGCGGACAGCGCTCATGGAACTCAAGCAGCACAGCTTTGATTACGTCTTCATCGACTGCCCGCCATCGCTCGGCCTGTTGACCATCAACGCACTGGTCGCCGCGCCCGAGGTGCTGATCCCGATCCAGTGCGAGTACTACGCCCTGGAGGGGGTGGGACAGCTCCTGCGCAATATCGAGATGGTGAAGTCGCACCTCAACCCCGAGCTCGATGTCACCACGGTCATTCTCACCATGTACGACGGGCGGACCCGACTGGCAGATCAGGTGGCCGAGGATGTGCGCACACACTTCGGGGACAAGGTGCTCAAGACGGTCATTCCGCGCAGCGTGAAGGTATCGGAGGCACCCGGGTACGGGATGACGATCCTCGACTACGACCCCGGTTCCCGGGGAGCGATGAGCTATCTCGACGCCAGCCGGGAGATCGCCCATCGCGGACAGGTTGTCGATCAGCAGAGGGGACAGGCGTGAATCAGCCATCGAAGAAGCGCAGCGGTCTGGGTCGTGGCCTGGCGTCGTTGATCCCCACCGGCCCCGCCGACGAAGATCCGTTGGGTAGCAAGCTGGGGAGCGCGGCCGCCGATGTGCTCATGGGTGGCCCCGTGGCCGGCCCTGCCGCTCCCGCAGCGGGTAACCCGGCCGCGGTGTCGGAGTTCGGTGCGGTGTACCGCGAGATCGATCCGAAGCTGATCGAACCGAACCCGCGCCAGCCCCGGCAGGTGTTCGACGAGGAAGCACTCGCCGAGATGGTGCACTCCATCAAAGAGTTCGGTGTCATGCAGCCGATCGTGGTGCGGGCGTTGTCCGGCACCGGCGACGGGGCGCGCTACCAGCTGGTGATGGGGGAGCGGCGGTGGCGCGCCTCGCAGGAGGCCGGGCTGTCCGCCATCCCGGCGATCGTCCGCGAGACCGCTGACGGCGATATGTTGCGCGACGCGCTTCTGGAGAACATCCACCGGGCCCAGTTGAATCCGTTGGAAGAGGCTGCCGCATATCAGCAGTTGCTCGAGGAGTTCGACGTGACCCACGACGAACTCGCGGTACGGATCGGACGGTCCCGCCCGCTCATCTCGAACATGATCAGGCTGCTGCGCCTGCCCATCGCGGTGCAGCGCAGAGTGGCCGCCGGGGTGTTGTCCGCCGGCCACGCCCGCGCGCTGCTCGCCCTGGAAGGTGGACCCGAGCGCCAGGAGGAGCTCGCGGCCCGGATCGTTGCCGAAGGATTGTCGGTGCGGGCCACCGAAGAGGCCGTGACGCTGGCGAACCGGAACGGTCCGGCGCAGCCGTCGTCGCCGCGGCGTAAGCCGATCCAGATGCCGGGTCTGCAGGATGTCGCCGAGCAGCTGTCCACGGCCTTCGATACGCGGGTGACGGTGAGCCTGGGCAAGCGCAAGGGCAAGATCGTCGTCGAGTTCGGGTCGGTCGACGATCTGCAGCGGATCGTGGAACTGATGAACGCCGCCAAGTCGTAAATGGCCGAAATGGGTGTTGTCGAGGTGGACCCTAGGACACAGGCGAATTACGTCACTGTGACACTGGACCGCGGGACGGCCGGCGTCCGCCGGTCCGACGCGGGAGATGCCATGTCCGGCAATGCATTTCGTCGTCAACGTGCTGCCGGACGCAAAAACCGGCCTGGCCCGGCCGTCCGCGGCGGGCTCTCCTATCCTGGAGGGGCAGCGCAAGCGCTCGTAGCGTCATCTGCCGGGATTTTGTGAGAGTCGGGGGTCGAAGTGTCATCGCGAATCACGCCGCTCCGGCTTGAGGCGTTCGAACAGCTGCCCAAGCACGCCCGGCAGTGCGTGTTCTGGGAGGTGGACCCCTCGACCCTGGGTGGCGACGATCATCTGGCCGATCCCGAATTCGAGAAGGAAGCCTGGCTTTCCATGGTGATGCTCGAGTGGGGATCGTGTGGGCAGATCGCGGTCGAGTGCGCTCCCGCCCCGGGCCAGCAGGACGTCGCGCAACCAGATCTGCGCAGCGACTCGGCTTGTCTGGGGTATGCCTTCTATGCTCCGCCGGGTGCGGTCCCGCGCGCGCGGCGTTTCCCCACCGGCCCGGTCAGCCCGGATGCCGTGCTGCTCACCTCATTGGGTGTGGACCTGTCCGATGACACCGGCGCACTGCCTCGCGGATTGATCGCAGCGGTGGTCGCGGATCTGGTGCGACGGGGGGTCAGGGCGCTGGAGGCCTTCGGCCGTACCTCCGCGATGTTGACACTCGATCCGGCCGCCGTGCCGGCGGATCTGCTCCCGGTGGTCGAGGTGCTCGGGGATTGCTCGACCGAGCAGTGCATCATCGACTCCGACCTCCTTGCCGAGGCGGGTTTCGAGGTGGTGGCACCGCACCCTTACGTGCCGAGGCTGCGGCTCGAACTCGAGCAGGGACTGGGCTGGAAGGCTGGTGTCGAAGCGGCGCTGGAACGTCTGCTCGAGTCGGCCCGTATCGAGGTACCGGTCGGAGCGGTGCCCTGCGGCTGATCCGGGTGCAGCGCTAGCTGGGTGAAACGCGGCCGGCCTGTTCGACCGACAGTTCGTGTGCGAGCAGCTCGGCGAAGGTGAAGGTACCGGTCGGGCGGTCGTTCTTGCCGAGCAGGTACAGCCGCTTGACCGCGGCCAGCATTCCTTCGGCGATAGCGTCGCGAGTCGTGCTGGAAGCCAACAACTGTCGATCGTGTGGATTGGTGATGTAACCCAAATCGACCTGGACCGTGGGCATTCGGGTGAGCCGCAGCAGGTCCCAGGTGCGGCCGTGGGTGCGGCAGTCGCGTAAACCTGTGCGTGCCACCACTTCCCGCTGGATGAAATCGGCAAGATTGCGTCCGATGGTGGACACCGAGCCGTGCGAGTTACCGAAGTGGAACGACGCCACCCCACTTGCGGCGGGGCTCACGTGGCTGGTGAAACGCAGACTGATCATCAGGTCCGCGCCCACGCTGTTGGCTGTCTCGGCCCGCTCGGCATCCGACGGGCTGCGGCTCCCGGGACGGGACAGGAAGGTGTCCATACCGATGGCCGTCATTCGGCCCTCGAGCCGAGTCGCCAAGTCCCACAGGATGTCCGCTTCGCTGATCGGACCCGCGGGGCCCTGCATGATCAGCCCGTGGTCATCCCCGCCGCGACCCGGATCGATGATGATCCGCTTACCGGACAGCCGCGGGCCCGAGCGCCGGACCAGCTCCTCCTCGCGGATGGCGTGCAACGAGCCGCCGGTGACACGGGAGCCCAGAAAGTACAAGGAGCGCAAGGTATCCGGGCCACAGATCCCGTCCGGGAACAGCCCGTACTCGCGCTGATAGGACATCAGGCCGTTGTGCGTCTGCAGGCCGAAATGCCCATCCACCAGGCCGGTGTAGAACCCGAGGTCCTGCAGGCGAGCCTGCAAGGTCGCGACGTCGTCGCCGTACATCGGGGCCCCGAACTGGTGGGCCAGGGTGCGGGCGCCCAGTTGGTAGGACGCCTCCTTCAGTGCCCGGAAGGTGGCCTCACCGACCATGCCGTCCACCAGCAGACCACGATGCTGCTGGAAGGCGCGGACGGCGTGGTCGAGATCCTCGTCGAACACATCCAGCGCGACGTGCCGGCCGGTGGTCAGGTCGGCGTCCGGGTTGTCGATCATGCCCAGTGCCGCCAACGCCGACCTGATCTCGGTGACCGCCACTCCACGGTCACCTCGACGCAGAATCGACATACCTGGCCTTTCACATACGCTGCAGCCGGCACGAGCCGACGACTGCTGGACGGACTGACAGCATTGTCGCAGATACGCGCGAGAATCCGGAAAATTCCGGGAACGGGGAGTGCCTGCGCGTTACCTGTTAAACGTGCTCCGCGATCTCCCGGAGCAGGGCTGCCTTGCCCTTTGCACCGACGATACGCTTGACCGGCTGGCCGCCCTTGAACAAGATCAGCGTCGGGATCGACACCACCTGGAAGTCACGGGCGGTCTCCGGGTTGGCGTCCACATCGAGCTTGACCACCCGCAGGTCGCCGGTCTTCTCCTTGGCGATCTCCTCGAGCACCGGGGCGACCATCTTGCACGGCCCGCACCAGGTTGCCCAGAAGTCGACCAGCACCGGGGTGGAGCTGGACAGCACATCCTGGCTGAACGAGGCGTCGGTGACGGTGCTTGTTGCGGAATCTTCGCTCATGTCGTCCTCCTGATCGGGGTGATAAGACTGAATCGGTTGTGGGTCAGTCGTTCTCGGCGAGCCAGCGCTCGGTGTCGATGGCAGCCGAACAGCCGGACCCGGCGGCGGTGATGGCCTGTCGGTAGGTGTGGTCGACCAGGTCGCCCGCGGCGAAGACACCGTCGACCGACGTCGCGGTGCTGCGACCGACCACCTTGACGTAACCCTCGTCGTCCAGGTCCACCTGGCCGCGCACCAGATCCGAGCGCGGGTCGTGACCGATCGCCACGAACACGCCGGTCACCGCCAGCTTGGACTCTTCACCGGTCACCGTGTCCCGCAGGCGAATTCCACTCACCTTCGGTTCGCCCTCGATCTCGGTCACCGCGGTGTTGGTGAGGAAGGTGATCTTCTCGTTGGCCTGCGCGCGTTCCAGCATGATCTTCGACGCCCGGAACTCCGAACGCCGGTGGATCAGGGTGACGCTGCGCGCGAAGCGGGTGAGGAACGTCGCCTCCTCCATCGCGGAGTCGCCGCCGCCGATGACGGCGATGTCCTGGTCGCGGAAGAAGAATCCGTCACAGGTGGCACAGGTGCTCACGCCGAGGCCGATGCGCTCCTGCTCACCGTCGATACCGAGCTGGCGGGCCGCCGCGCCCATGGCGAGGATCACCGCGCGCGCCTGGTACGTGGCGTCGCCGACCGTCACCTTCTTGATCGGGCCGGACAGGTCGACCTCGTCGACGTCCTCCATGCGCAGGTCCGCGCCGAAGCGCAGCGCCTGCTCGCGCATCTCGTCCATCAGGTTCGGGCCGGTGACGCCGTCCCGGAAGCCGGGGTAGTTCTCCACCTCGGTGGTGGTCATCAGCGCGCCACCGAACTGGATGCCTTCGAACACCACGGGCTTGAGTTGGGCTCGGGCGGTGTACACCGCGGCCGTGTAACCGGCCGGGCCCGAGCCGATGATGATCACGTCATGGATCTCAGAGGAGCTTGACATCGTGGGTGCGAAGCCTTTCTGCCGTGTGAAACCGGCGTGAGTTCAAACATCAGGGTAGGCCCCCGTGTTCCCGGAGGTGATCTCGCACCGCGCCCTAGGGACGGTGCAGTGTCTTCTCGGCCAGGGGCCGGGTGTCGGCAGCACCACAACCGGCGTCCAGCACCACCGCCGTCACGCTGTCCACCGGTCCCGATTCTCCGGTGGGCAGCACCACCAGCACCGTGGACCGGCCGTCGACGGTGACCGGAGTCGCACCCAGCACCGGCGTGGCCGGGTCCCGCCTGAGCCCGCTCAGACATGCCGACCACCGCTGCGGGTCCGCCAGGGCACCCAGATCGGCGGGCCGGGTCAGCAGCGCCAGGATCTCGCCATCCGGGAGTGGCATCGGGGCGCTGCGCCGGGTGACGGTGATCAATTCGGCGGTGGGGCCGGTGCTGCGGGCCGGGGCCGAGGTGTCGATCAAGGCCACCGCACCCACCCCGGCGGCGAGCACCGCCGCCCCCGCTCCGCACCACAGCGCGGTCCGGCGCCAGCGCAGCGGGCGGTCGGTGTGGGCCGGTCCAGCCGCGCGCAGCGCCGTCAGCACCCGAGCGCTGACCGGTGCGGGTACCTCAGGTGCCGAATCGGGATCGGCGGCCAGCGCGGCCAGTTCCGCCCGGACCCGGTCCTCTCCCGGTTCAGCACTCTGCACCGCTCCATCATGGCGCGACCGGCAAGGCCCGCTCGGCCGGTTCGGCCAGGGCGCGGGCCAGCTTGGCTCGAGCCCGGGCACAGCGGCTCTTCACGGTGCCCTCCGCGACACCGAGCATCCGGGCCGTCTCGGCCACCGAGAATCCCTGCATATCGACGGCCACCACCGCGGCACGTTGGTCGACGGGCAGCCGCATCAGCGCCTGTTCCACCACGATCGCGGTGTCCACCTGTGCGGTGGCGTCGTGCGCCGGCCCGTCACCGTCCTCGAGCGGCGTCGTGGGGCGGGCCTTGCGCCGGCGCAACCGGTCCAGGCAGGCGTTGAGCACGATGCGGTGCAGCCAGCTGCTGACCGAGGAACCATGCCGGAACGTCGCCGCGGCGCAGTGCGCGGACAGCATCGCGTCCTGCAGGGCGTCACCGGCGTCTTCCGGGCTGTGGGTGGTGAACCGGGCCAGCCGGTACAGCGGCCGTTGATACCGGATGAACAATTCCTCGAAAGCGAACCGGTCGCCGGCGACGTGTGCCGCCAGCAACTGCGCATCCGTGCGTTCCCAGCCAGAATTCCCCCCGAAACTCCCCACAGCCGAACCCTAGTGAGGCCGCGGTGGTCCTCCCGACAGATCTTCTGGCACATGTCCGGATAAGGCGCTGACCTGCGCCTTCAGGAATGCACAGGCTGGGGATAACCGTCAGGACTTGGCTTTGAGGGTGATCTCGGAGATATCGGTGCGGTTCTTCCCGTCGACGGTGCCCAACGTGGAGATCCACACCAGCACATACGACGTCGGGGAGGCGTTCTCGACGGTGATGGTGTTGGCCCCCTTCTTCAGCGGGGTGGCCGGGGCGAGGACGGTGGTGTCTTCCAGCTTGGCCGGGTTCGCGGACTGGGCGGCCCGGATCTGGACGGCGGTGCCCGTGCCGGTGGTGTTCACAGTGACGGATCCGATTGTCGTCGGCTGCGCCAGCTGCAGCATCAGACCGACCCCGTTCTTGAAATTGGGGAACGGGTTGGGGTCGGAATAGGTGTCGCTGGGCCAGACGGTGGCCGGATTGCCGTCGATGGCCAACCCGGCCAGGGTCGGTGCGTCGGCTTCGCCCTCGGGCGAGAACACCGTGGCGCGCACCGGCTTGACCGTACTTCCGGCGTCGGCGTTGGCAGTGCTGCTCGGGGCGTTGAGCCCCAGGTCGCCCTTGTCGAGCGAACCGCCGACGTCCCCGAAGATGCCTTTGAGCACCGACGCCAGTACGACGAGTGCGATCACGACGATCACGGCGGCCGCGGAGAGCCCGATGATCAGGCCCTTGCGACGGCGCGCGAGGGACTCCGGGTCGTTGGCCCGCACCGCGCTGAACGGGCTGGGGTTGGCGGGCGGTTCGGTTCCGGCGACCGGCGCGATGTAGTCGGTGCGGTCGGCGACGGCGGTGGCCTGCTGCAACAGGTTCAGCAGGGTGGGGGCGCTGCGGATGCCGCCGCCCTCCTGCACCGCGCGTGCCGCGGCGGCCGAGATCTGGAACGGGATGTCGCGATCCACCGAGCGCGGTTCGACGGGTTGCCCGGCACTGTCGACGTCGGCGGGGGCCAGGCCGCTGTGCACGCCGGCTTCGGGAAGCGGCCAGCGGTTCACCAGCAGCGCATACAGCGCCGCGCCGATCCCGCGGATATCGTCCTCGGGCGTCGCGTTGGGCAGCGTCGCGGGGAAGGCCAACGCCACATCGCCTTCGATGCTCACCCGGACCCGGCTGGGATCGTCGATCGACAGCGCCACGCCGCTGCGGTGGGCCGCCTCGGCTGCGGCGGCCAGTGACTGGATGGCGCGCGCCCCGCCGATCGGTGAGGGTGTGGTCTCGGCGACCTCGGCCAGGGAGCCGCCGCGGATCCACTCCGAGACCACCAAACCGCCGACCGCGGTCCGGGCGACGTCCAGGATCTGCGCGATGCCGGGTGAGTTGATCTTGCTCAGCCGGGAGGTGCGGCTGAGGATGTCCTGTAGCTGGCTCTCGGGCAGCTGACCGTCGGGATCGATGAACGTCAGCGCGACCTGGCGGTCCAGGGCGGTGTCCAGGGCATGCCAGAACTGCAGATGCGGGGGCCCGCCGTGGAAGACCAGCAGCCGGTACCGACCGCCGGCAATGGTGGCGCCGGGGATGAGGTGTACGTCGTCATCCCCGGCCGGCGGGGATGTGGTCTCGATCGCCGGTTCACGTGGCGGATCGAAAGGCAGGGCCTCGCGGGCGGGGACGTCGGGCTGAAGGTCATCTGCCACCGCGGGCCGGGAATCGGACCCGGCGGTGGGGATGCGTGTGGTCGCGCCGGAACCGGCGCTTGTCTCCAAAGGAGAGTCAGCGCCGGGAGAGAACCCGCTGCCGGGTTGGTCGGCCACCATATTTCCTTTCCGCGTGCCCGTCCCGGCGGGGCGCTGAGATGCATACGAATTGCTCTGAACAGCGTAATTGACGGGACGTCCCGGGCGCTGGGAGATACCCGGTGCCGGTGGCACGGCGGGCACTCGCCCGAGCCGCCGCTGCACCGCGCGCAGCGCGGCCTGGGCGTCGGGCACCCTGGCCGCGAGTAACACGCCGGCGATGATCGGCAGCATGATCACGCCGAGGATGAGCAGCCGCAGCAGCGATCCGGCGGCTCCGCCGTGTTCGGTGAGCTTCTCGACGCCGAGGAGGCGATCCACCACGTGCGCGGCGAGCCCGGCGAGCAGAGAGGCGGTGATCGTGACCAGGATGGTGCGGACGACGTCGACGCTGAGCATCCGGCCCACCTGGGGCGAGCGAAGCGACGGGGGAGGCGCCTGGGGCGAGCGAAGCGACGGGGGAGGCATCAGCGGCATGAGGTTGGCCCGCAGCACCAGATAGCCGACGGTGGCGCCGGCCAGGAAGCCGAGCCCGTTGGCCAGCCCGAGGTAGCCGGCGACCAGCTCCGGATCCTGCACCAGGTGCCCGACCAGCACCGAGGCGACGATCTTGACGGCGGTGATCACCAGGATCAGCACGATCGGGATCCACGGTTGCTCCCGCGCGTAGAACACCCGCAGCTGTAACAGGACCAGCGCATAGGGGATCAGCGTGAACGCCGACAGGGTGATCGCCTGGCCGAGATAGCCGGCGTCGGTCTCGCCGAAGTTGCCGTAGGCGAACAGGGCCGTACCGATCGCCGGGCCGCCGACGGTCATGAACGCGACGATCGGGATCAGCGTGATCATGGTCAGCCGGGTGGCCAGAGAGAGGTCGGCGAGCACCGCGGGGCCGTTCTCGGCGGCGGCGTTGCGGGACAGCCGCGGCATCACCACCGTCAGCACGGTGACACCGATCATCCCGAACGGCAGTTGCAGTACCAGCCAGGTGTAGTTGTAGATCGCCGGGCCGGACGCGGCGGCCGAGCTGGCGATCTGGTTGCCGACGATCAGGCCGATCTGGCTGATCAACACGTAGAGCACCATCGCGGCGGCCATCGTGCCGAACTTCTTGAGCCGGTCGTCGATACCCCACAGCGGGCGCAGGCTGATCCGCTCGCGGCGGATAGCCACCAGCAGCACCGCGGCCTGCGCGACGACGCCCAGCGTGGTGCCGATGCCCAGCACCAGCAGCTTGGCGTTGCCCATCTCGACGGGGTTCAGCGACAGTTCGCCGGGCACCAGCAGGTACACCCCGAGCGTCACGATGGCCACGATGTTGTTGACCACCGGCGCCCAGGCGGGCGGCCCGAACACGTTGCGGGTGTTCAGGATTGCCATGTACACCGAGGTGAGGCCATAGAAGATGACCTGGGGCAGCAGCAGGTAGGCGAATGCGGTCGTGAGCGGCCGGTTCACCTGCGGGTCGCTGCCCAGCATCAGGTCGACCAGCAGCGGTGCGGCGGCCACCGAGATGATCGTGGTGACCAGCAACAGGGTGGTGGCCAGGGTGACCAGGCGGCGCACGAAAGCCGTTCCGCCGTCGGCGTCATCGCGTTCGGCGCGGGCCAGCACCGGGACGAAGATGGCGGTGAACGTCGCCTCCAGCACCAGTGCGGCCACCATATTGGGCAGCTGGTTGGCCACGGAGAACGAACTGGACAGTGCGGCGCCGAGGATGGCGGCCAGCAGCACGATGCGGAAGAAGCCGGTGATCCGGCTGATCAGGGTGGCGAACGCCATACCCCAGGACCGCGATACGACTGCTGAATCCGACAGCTCCGTGCGCTGCGGCGACGGCGGGGGAGCCGGCGGCGCGGCGCGGCGCGGGGAGTGTTGAGGTGCGTTCATCGGGTGTCATCGTCCGGGGCGTGGGCCAGTGCGGTGTCCAGCGGGTCGGGCCGGTGTGCCCGCAGCGGACGGGTGGGCGGCACCAGGTCGGCGCGGTCGGGCTGACCGCGGAACCGGTGCCACAGCCGGCGTCCGACCAGCAGTGCAAGTATGGCGCCGCCGGTCAAGGTGATGAAGAACAGCACCTTTCCGTAGGCGTTGGAATGCACCGACAACCGGACCTGCTCACCCAGGGGCATCCCGTCGACGGTGGTCAGGGCGACGTCGACGGCGACGCGCTGGGTGAAGTGCACCTCGATCGGCACCCGCAGCGGCAGATAGCCGGGGGGTAGTTCGATCTCGCCGGGGTCGGTCACCGTCATCCCCGGCGGAGCGTCGATGTGCAACCGCACGCGGATCGGCACCGGCAGGTCGTTGCGCAGGGCCAGCGGCAGCGGACTGCGCTCGGTGGCCAGCGTGTAGGACCCGCCGGGGTTCACGATGGTCACCGCCCCGGTCAGATCCGCGAGCGTGCGCTGGACGGTCGAAAGTCGTTGCTCTGCAAGACCGTTGCGTGAGTCCGGCGGTACGGTCTGGCTCAGCGCGCGCAACATGTCCTCGCGCAGCGGCGCGGTGTATTGCGGACCCGTCAGGCCGGTCTGCTGGTCGGTGGTCAAGGCGGCGGTGAGCTCCGACAGCCGCGTGGTGGTCGAGCCGATACCGGAGATGACGTCGTCGTCGAACCGGGCCCGCGGATTGCCGTCGATGGCGGGTGGGCGTCCGGCCGCCGAGGGGGCCGCGGCCAGGGTTTCGTCGATCAGCGCCGGCAGCGGGCGCGGCACGGCGAGACCGGCGCGCAGCGTGCTGGAGATCGCGGTGAACACCGCCTGGGCTTCGTCGGGCCGCAGATTCCACGCCAGCGGGGGCATGACGATCTGGGTGCGGGGGTCGATATCCGGCCGCAGGCCCCGCCAGAGCAGCGATCCCAGCGCGTCCTGCAGGCGGGCCACTTGCGAGTCGTGGGCGAGCGGGATCGTGAGCGACGAGTCCACATAGGTCGGTGTCTGCGGGTCCGTGCCGGCCCCGGCGAGCGCGGCCGCGACCATCGGGTCGAACGGTGCGGTGACCACCTGCGGTGCGTCGCGACGTGGATCCAGCGCGACGGTGTCCTCGCCGCTCGCGGTCAGAGGCGCCGCGGCGATCGCGACCGTCGGGCCTTGCGCCGCCAGCAAGGACACGGTCCGGTCGGTCATCGGCCCGTCGCCCAGCAGGGCGGCGCCGCGGACCGACTTGATACCGAGGATCTGGTCCACGATGTCGGCGGCGCCCGTGGTCGCGGCGGTGTTCAGGGTGGGGTCGCCCACCCGGGCCAGGGCGTCCACGTCGGCCTGCGCGTACACCGTGGACGTCACGCAGGTGCGTTGCGCCAACGCTTTGAGCCGGTTGAGCCAGTCGACGGCCGCGTCCTTGCCCGTGCCCGGCCGGGTGGGTGCGTTCAGCCCACCATCGGGGGTGGTGCTGACCACATAGCCGGCGGTCATCGCGTTGACGGTGACCAGGAGGTCCGGATCGACCGCCAGACACAGCGCCGTGCGGACGGTGCCGTCGGGATCCACTTCGGGGCTGGTGGCGAAATCGGCGGCGGTCAGCAGGGTGTCCAGCCGGCCACCCGAGGCCAGCGAGGTGGCCAGGTCGTCGTCGAGCAACCGCACCGGCGTGGTCCCACCGGGGATACCGGCCGCCAGCCTGGGCCGATCTGCCAGCGGCCACAGCACCGTCGTGGCGACCGGTCTGGTGGTGTCCGGTGCCACGACGGCGCCGACCGTGGGGGCCCCGTCGGTGCCGGCGGTGTCCGTCGGATCGGCGGGCACCCCGAGCACCGGCAGCAGGAAGCGGGCATCGTCGAGCCGGGCCGGCTCGCCGTAGTCCGGGGTGCCGTTGACGTTCACCAGGACGGGGTACACGCCCGGTTTGTCGATATGCAGGGAGGGCTGGCTGCCGCCCCGCACCGGGTAGCTCAGGGTGAACGGGACCTTCTCACCGCGCTGCAGCTCGGGCGCCAGGGTGATGAAGTCGGCGACGGGTTCGTACTGGTCCAGGTTCCCGGACAGATTGCTGCGCAGTCCGGGGGCGGCGGTCACGCCGGCCGCATGTTCGAGCCGGACCACGATGTCACGCACCGGCCGGTCGCCCACATTGCTCACGGTGCCGGCGACGGTGACCACGGCATCGCTGGTGGTCGTGACGATATCGGGGGTTACCCGGTCGATCTGCAGGTGCAGGAACTGCGCGGAACTCGGCTCACCGGCGGCCGCGCGCGGCGAGACGGCGGGGATGGCGACCAGGATGAGCAGTACTGCGGCGGCGAGGAAGCGGAAGACGTGGACCGGCGGGCAGGAGCGAAGCGACCCGGTACGCCGGACCGCCACCGAACTCACGGGCCGTTTCCGCATCCGTTCGCCCGCCGGCCGGACGAGTCTTCCTGGCGACGGTTCCGGGTGTGCGAATGGGTCTGCGGACGTCGTCGCGGGGAGCTGTGCGGTAGTGGCGGCAGCGCCGCCGGGCCATCGGATTGCAGCTTCTCGATCAGTTCGCCCGCGACCTCGGCCAGCCGGCGCTCGTCGGCGTAGGCCAGCCGGGCCGGTAGGTCCCCGATCGGAACCCACGCGACCTCGGTGACCTCGACATCGTCGTCGGAGAGTTCGCCACCCAGGAATCGCATCAGGTAATGGTGCACCGTCTTGTGCACCCGGCGCCCCTCGGTGACGAACCAGTAGTCGATGCTGCCGAGCGCCGCCAGCACGCTGCCCTGGATGCCGGTCTCCTCGGCGACTTCGCGGATGGCCGTCTGTTCGGCGGTCTCACCCATCTCGATATGGCCCTTGGGCAGTGACCAGAGCATCCGGCCACGCCGGTCGATCCGGCCGATCAACGCGGCGACCTGGTCTTCTTTCGGCCCGTCGATACCGTCGATGACGAGGCCGCCCGCCGATGTCTCGTGCACGGTGCGCAGTCGTTCCTGGGCGCGCCGGGGCTGGCGCTGCGGACGGTTCTGGCCGGGTTTGGCCGGAGTGGGTGTCAACTCGGCGGCCGATTGATCGGCGTTTCCGGCGGACTGTTCGGTGGCAGGTGCGGGTGGACCGGCAGCACGGCGACCGCGGCGACGCCCTCGGCGCCGTCGCGGTTTGGCTTGTTCGCCGTCCGACACCCAAGCGATAGTAGCTGCCGCGGCGTGCGCTTCCTGCCACACTGGCCCGGTCGTGGCCGGGCTGTCGCCGGGTCGTTATCGGCCGACCCCGGCCGACGGCGCGACTTCTCAGCGCGCTCTCGTTCCTCGTGCGCTTGATCGGCGTCCCGCGCCCGGTCACTAGACTCACCGACCGTGCCGAACGACGCGACTCCCGACGCCGCCGATGCCGAACTGCTGGCCGGCGCCTGGTTGGCGCTGAGCCGATACCGGCACCTGCTGGTTGATCTGGGCGCCACGTTCGCCGCCGCCGGCCACGAGTTGTACCTGGTGGGGGGCAGTGTCCGGGATGCGCTGCTGGGCCGCGACTACACGGATCTGGACTTCACCACCGACGCCCGCCCGGAGCAGATGCTGAAGTTCCTGCGCGGGTGGGGTGACGCACTCTGGGACACCGGTATCGACTTCGGCACGATCGGGGTCGGCAAGGACGGCTATCGGCTGGAGATCACCACCTTCCGGTCCGACAGCTATGACCAGGTGACGCGCAATCCACAGGTGCGTTTCGGCGACAGCCTGGACGAGGATCTGGTGCGCCGCGACTTCACCGTCAACGCGATGGCGGTGCGGATCGGCGAAGACGGTCCCGCGGAGTTCTGCGACCCGCTCGGTGGTCTGGCGGCGCTGCGCGCCAAGGTGCTGGACACGCCGTCGGCGCCGCAGGTGTCGTTCGGCGACGATCCGCTGCGGATGTTGCGGGCCGCACGGTTCGTGTCCCAGCTCGGCTTCACGGTGGCGCCCCGGGTCCTGGAGGCGCTGCTGGACATGGCGCCGCAACTGGAACGGATCACCGCCGAGCGGGTGGCCGCCGAACTGGACAAGCTGCTGACCGGTGCCGACCCGGTCGCCGGGGTGGACCTGATGGTGCAGACCGGGCTGGGCGATGTGGTGCTGCCCGAAGTCGGTCAGATGCGGATGGCCATCGACGAACACCACCAGCACAAGGACGTGTACTGGCATTCGCTGACGGTGCTGCGCCAGGCCGTCGACCTGGAGGATGACGGGCCCGACCTGGTGCTGCGGTGGGCAGCACTGCTGCACGACATCGGCAAGCCCGACACCCGCAAGCACGAGTCCGACGGCGGGGTGAGCTTCCACCATCACGAGGTGGTCGGCGCCAAGATGGCCCGAAAGCGCATGCGCGCGTTGAAGTATTCCAAGCAGATGGTCGACGATGTGTCCCAGCTGGTGTACCTGCACCTGCGGTTCCACGGCTACGCGGATTCGACGGGCACCGGGCGGTGGACCGACTCCGCGGTACGCCGGTACGTCACCGATGCGGGCCCGCTGCTGACCCGGTTGCACAAACTGGTGCGGGCCGACTGCACCACCCGCAACAAGCGCCGGGCCGCCCGGCTGCAGGCCAACTACGACGATCTCGAGGCGCGGATCGCCGAGCTCGCGGAGAAGGAGGACCTGCAGCGGGTCCGCCCCGATCTGGACGGCAATGAGATCATGAGGATCCTCGACATCCCGGCCGGCCCGCAGGTCGGGCAGGCCTGGAAGTACCTCAAGGAACTGCGGCTGGACCGCGGCCCCCTCGAGCACGACGAAGCGGTGGCAGAACTTCGCGAATGGTGGAACGCGCAGCAGGCCTGATGCGTCTGACAGGGTATGGACTACTGCCTGGCCGACGGTGACGGCGGCGCGACGATGTTCACCGGGGAACCCGTCGTCGATGTGGACGGTGACGGGATAGTCGACGGCATCGGCCTGGATCTCGACGGCGACGGCGGTATCGACGACGCGCTGGCCGACCTGGACCAGGACGGACTCGCCGACCACGCTGTCCACGATGTGGGCGCGGCCGCCACGTTGTTCACCGACGACGGTTCGGGCGCATGGGCGGTCGCAGTCGACGGAGCCGGGCGGGTGCGGTGGTTCGGCCTGGACGGGGTGGAACAGACCGGCGGCCCGCTGGTCGACTTCGACGCCGACGGCCAGGCCGATGACCGGCTGCTGGATACCGATGCCGACGGCCTGGCCGACCGGGTGCTCGCGGGGGAGGTGGCCTATGCCGACCGCGACGCCGACGGGCAGTGGGATGTGAAACTCACCGACAGCGACGGCGATGGGGCGGCGGATTCGGCCAGTGAGATCTGAGGCGTACTCAGCCGCGCCCGGCGCCCGGCGGGCCGGCGAATGCCTGGGCGATGGTCAGCCAGGTGGCGGCCTCGTCGCCCACGGCCGTCACGTCCAGATCGGCGGGCGCGCGGCGCTGGGTGACCAGCATGCAGAAGTCCTCGGCCGACCCGGTCACCGACTGGGCGGCGTCGTCGGGCCCCCAGGACCACGAATCCCCGTCGGGCGCTTGAAGTTTCACGTGAAACGGAGCAGCTGGCGGGGCCAGCCCGTGCACGCTGAAGGCGAAGTCACGGGTGCGTACCCCGATGTGGGCGATCGAGCGCAGCCGTGCCGTCGGCTCCCTGCGGACACCGAGGGCGTCGGCGACGTCGAGGCCGTGCGCCCAGGTCTCCATCAGCCGGGCGGTGGCCATCGATGCGGCGCTCATCGGCGGTCCGAACCACGGCAGCTTGCGGCCGTCCTCGACCTGCAGCAAGGCCTCGTGCAGCCGGGTCCGGTCGGCGCGCCACCCGGCCAGCAGGTCTGCCGGGGCGGTGGTGGCCAACCGCTCGGCGGCCGCGTCGACAAAGCCGAGCGGATCTTTTGCCGCCTCGCCGAGCACCTCGGTGAAGGCGGCTTCGTCGGTGACCGCCTGCAGTGAGGTCCGGTCGGTCCACCACAGGTGCGCGATCTGATGGGCGATGGTCCAGCCGGGGGAGGGGGTCTGGGTGTGCCAGTCCTGCACGGGCAGTTCGGCCACCAGTGCGTCGAGCACATCGCTCTCGGCCCGCAGATCGGCGACGATCGGTGCTGCTCCAGCCATGGGGTGGACTCTAGCCGCGGTCCTCCGCCGGGCCGACCCGCCTCCCCAGCCACGCGTGCAGCGCGAGCCCGGCGAGGTAGAGCCCGGCGCCGGCCACCACCAGCGGCGCCGATCGACCGTCGACGGGGATGACGGCCGCCGCGGCTGCCACCGCCACCACGAACGAGACCCAGAACAGGGCGTCCTGGACGGTGAACACATGCCCGCGCAGGGCGTCGTCGACGTCGATCTGCATGGCGCTGTCGGCGCACAGCTTCACCACCTGTCCGGCGGCGCCCAGGATGAACCCGCACCCGATCATCACCGGCAGCGCCAGGGTGACCGCGCACAACTGGATGACGACCGCCAGTGCCAGCGCGCCGTTGGCCGCGCGATAACGGCCCCAGCGGCCGACCACCGCGGGGGTCAGGAGGGTCGCCAGCAAGGCCCCGATACCCGCGGCGCCGACGAACACCACCGTGGTGCCCAGTCCGATACCGGCGACGTCCCTGTCACCGACATGACGCACGATCACCAGCACCAGCAGGGTGTTGATGCCGAAGGCCATCCGGTGCGCGGCCAGGCCGCTGAGCGTGGCGGCCACCGTCGGCACCGCGGCCACGGTTTTGGCCCCGTGCAACCAGCCGGTGAACACCGCGTAGGCCACCGTCCCGTGTACCGCGCGGGCAGTGTCGTCGGGGCCGAGGACGTGCGGGGGAAATCGCACCGAGAGCAGCAGCGCCCCGGCCACCGGTATCGCGGCCAGGAAGATCACCGCCGACGCGCCGACGTCGTCGGCGCCGAGCAACGAGCGTGGCGCCAACATGAAGATGGCGCCGAGGAAGGCGGCCACCGAGGCGGTGGCGGTGGCCACCGAGTTCATCGAGACGACCTTGTCGCGCGGTACCACGTGCGGCAGGGCGGCCGACAGCCCGGACGAGACGAAGCGGGTGAACCCGTTGACGATCAGCGCACCGGACAGCAGCACCAGATCGTCGGCACTGAACGCCAGTGCGGCGCCGACCACCAGCACCATCGCCAACCGGCCGACGTTCGCGCCGACCAGCACCAACCGGCGATCCCACCGGTCCAGCAGCGGACCCGCGAACGGACCGAGCAAGGAATACGGCAGGAACGTCACGGCGAAGGACAGCGCGATCTCTGTCGGTGTGGCCGCGCGTTCGGTACCGAACAGGATGGCGCCGGCCAGTCCCGCCTGGAACAGCCCGTCACCGAACTGACTGGTGGCCCGCAACTCGAGCAGCCGACGGAATTCGGGCATACCTCGGATCGCCTGCCAGCCGGTGTCAGGTGGGCGGGTGTCCGTCATGTGGTGTCAGATCCTGTCCGGGCCGGGACCGTGCGATCCGCACCCAGAATCCACACTACAAATATCCCGGCGGGCCGTGCTCGTTCGTCACCGCGCGCGGTCGCTGGTGCGATGATGAACGGGTGGCGCACTCAGAGGATCCGGAGGATTACACGGCTCCGACGGCACCTCGTGTGCGCGCCGGCACGCTGCTGCTGGCCGAGACGGATCTGCTCGAGCCGACGTTCCGGCGCAGCGTCATCTACATCGTCGAGCACAACGAGGGCGGCACGCTCGGGGTGGTGCTCAACCGGCCCAGCGAGACCGCGGTCTACAACGTGCTGCCGCAGTGGGCGAAGCTCGCACTCAAACCCAAGACGATGTTCATCGGCGGCCCCGTGAAGCGGGATTCCGCGCTGTGCCTGGCCACGCTGCGGGCCGGGATGAGCGCGGCCGAGGTGCCCGGGCTGCGCCATGTGCAGGGCCGGGTGGTGATGGTCGACCTGGATGCCGATCCGGATGCGATCGCCCCCGTCGTCGAGGGAGTCCGGATCTTTGCGGGGTACTCGGGCTGGACGATCGGTCAGCTCGAGGGCGAGATCGAACGGGACGACTGGATCGTGCTGTCGGCGCTGCCGACGGATATCCACGTCGAGCCGAAGGTCGATCTGTGGGCCCGGGTCCTGCGTCGCCAGCCGCTACCGCTGTCGATGCTTGCGACGCACCCGATCGATATCAGCCGGAACTGACTCAGCTGCAGGACAGGGTGCAGGAGGCGCACGATCCCGCGCACCCGGCCGAGCCGTCGGCGCCCGAGCGTGCCCGGGCGAGTTCCTCGGCGGCTTCCGCCCTGGCCACCAGCTTCGCGTTCTGCCAGCATCCGGCGGCGACCGTGCCGACCGCACCCACGACACACACCATCAGTACGAGGAACGCCATCGTGCCGGGCTTGGCCAGTGCCACCACACCACCGGTGGCGAGCATGGCCGCCGCCGCGAACTGAGTGGGTGCGACGGCCCGCAGGATCTGACGGACGGGATCGTCCGAATGCGGACGGCTCAGCGTCCAGCCGGCGACGGCGGCGGTGGCAGCCGCGGCACACAGACACAACACGGCGGCGACGAGCATGCCCCCCAGGATACGAGGCGCGCGTGACCCGTCAGCCGGGGAGGCCCAGAGCCAGCGGCGCGACGGCTCCGGTGGCCGCGGGAGCGGCAGGTGCCGCCGGTGCGGGAGCCGCCGGTGCGGCAGGTGTGGCGGCTGCACCCGGGACGGCCAGGGCGGCGGCGGGGGCGGCGGGCGCAGGGGCCGGTACGGCACCGGGCGGCAGCACCTTGAACCCGTTGATGATCGCGTCGGTGGCCTCGCCGGAGGCGACCGAGACGCTGGCCCCGGTGGTCACCGCCAGTGACACCAGGTAGCGGTCCGGGCCGGCCGTCGCGATCAGGTTGTGCCGCGACGTGTTGAGCGTCATGTTGTTCTCGCGGTAGGTGCCCTCGATCCACGAGGTCGGCACATCGTTGATGACGGAGATGCGGCCGTCGGTGGGCCGCCAGGCGGTGAGCTGCTGGCTGTCGACGAAACCGTGCCGGATGGCTTCGCGGGGGTCGAAGTCGCCGACGAGCTTGTAGATGACCACCTGGGCGTTGGAGGTGTACAGGCCGTCACCGCCGACCCGGTCGGCGATCACGGCGAACGCGTCGGGCACGTTCGGGTCGGGGACCTGCGACCAGCCGGTCGGCATCGGCAGCACGATGTGCAGGGCCGTGAAATCGCGGGGGTTCTGCGGCTCCAGCGTGACGCCCTTGGCCTTGAGGAAATCCTTGATGGTGCCCGAGTTGTCGGGATTCAGCGGGATGGTGACCGGCTGGGCCATGGTGGCGGTCGCGGTCGCGACCGGGGCCATCGAGACGCCCGGCGTGGCCGGCGCGGCCAGTCCGGCGGCGGGTGGAACCGCGGCGGGGGCTGCGGGGGCGGCGGCCGGCACGCTCGCGGCCTGTGCGGGCACCAGCGGGTTCGCGTTCGGGGTGACGGTGACCGTCTGGGTGACGGTGGCGGGTGCGGGCAGCGCCGGTTGTGGGGCCAGGGGCTCGGCACCGGCGACATTGCCGGCCAGCCCGACCACGCCGGCCACGCCGGCCGCGGTTCCAGCGATCAGAATCCGCCAGCGGTGCGAAGTCTGATGGACGGCCCCGCCGTCGCCAATTTTCCTCATCTGACGTCGGTCCTTCCAGATCGTTCCCCAAGTCAGGGGCCGACTGTATCCGCGCCCGGTGCGTGGTCACCAGGGCCGGAACCGAGCTGCAACCGTGTGCTGACCGCTCTGCAACGGAACCTTTACCAACCCGTGGCCGAAGGCACCTCGAGCGGCGCTTATACCCTGTTTGGCGTGACAGACGCCCCGGCGGACACCGACGCCTCCCCTGATGCCGACGCCCCGAGCCATCGCTACAACGCGCAACTGGCCGGTGCGATAGAGGCCGGCTGGCAGGAGCGGTGGAACGTGCTCGGCACGTTCAACGTGCCGAACCCGGTCGGTTCGCTCGCGCCCGCCGACGGCGGATCCGTGCCCGCGGACAAGATGTTCGTCCAGGACATGTTCCCGTACCCGTCCGGTGACGGGCTGCATGTGGGGCATCCGCTCGGCTATATCGCCACCGACGTGTACGCGCGCTACTTCCGGATGACCGGGCGCAACGTGCTGCACGCTCTGGGGTTCGACGCGTTCGGTCTGCCCGCCGAGCAGTACGCCGTACAGACCGGCACGCATCCGCGCACCCGCACCGAGGCGAATATCGTCAACTTCCGGCGCCAGCTGGGCCGGCTGGGTCTGGGCCACGACACCCGGCGCAGCTTCTCCACCACCGATGTGGACTTCTACAAGTGGACGCAGTGGATCTTTCTGCAGATCTACAACGCCTGGTTCGACCCTGCCCTCAACCGCGCCCGCCCCATCGCCGAACTGATCGCCGAATACTCCTCGGGGGCGCGCCCGGTGCCCGACGGCCGGGACTGGGCGACGCTGTCGGCCGGCGAGCGCGCCGATCTCGTCGACGGTCACCGCCTGGTCTACCGCGCCGACTCGATGGTCAACTGGTGCCCCGGGCTGGGCACCGTGCTGGCCAACGAAGAGGTGACCTCCGACGGCCGCAGCGACCGCGGCAACTTCCCGGTGTTCCGGAAACGCTTGCGGCAGTGGATGATGCGGATCACCGCCTACTCCGACCGGCTGCTCGATGATCTGGACCACCTGGACTGGCCGGACAAGGTCAAGGCCATGCAACGCAACTGGATCGGCCGGTCCACGGGCGCCTCCGTTTATTTCCAGGTGCCTACGGCCCCTGACGCCGGCGACGTCGAGGTGTTCACCACCCGGCCCGACACGCTGTTCGGCGCGACGTATCTGGTGCTGGCCCCCGAACACGATCTGGTCGACGTGCTGACGGCGGGCAGCTGGCCGGCCGGAGTCGACGGGCGCTGGACCTACGGCGCGGCCACCCCGACGGAGGCGGTGGCGGCCTACCGGGCGGCCATCGCGGCCAAATCGGACCTGGAGCGCCAGGAGAACAAGTCGAAGACCGGGGTGTTCCTGGGCGCCTACGCCACCAATCCGGTGAACGGACAACAGGTTCCGGTCTTCATCGCCGACTACGTGCTGGCCGGCTACGGCACCGGCGCCATCATGGCGGTGCCCGGTCACGACCAGCGGGACTGGGAGTTCGCCACCGAATTCGGTTTGCCGATCGTGGAAGTGATTGCCGGCGGCGATGTTTCGGAGCAGGCATATACCGGCGACGGAGAACTGGTCAACAGCGACTACCTCAACGGGCTGAGCGTCGCGGACGCCAAGGATGTGGTGGTGTCCCGGCTGGAGGCCGACGGCCGCGGTCGCGCGCGCGTCGAATTCAAGCTGCGGGACTGGCTGTTCGCCCGCCAGCGCTATTGGGGCGAGCCGTTCCCGATCGTCTACGACGCCGACGGCCGGGCGCACCCGCTGCCGGAATCTGCGCTCCCCGTGGAACTTCCGGACATCCCGGACTATGCGCCGGTGTCCTTCGACCCGGATGACGCAGACAGCGAGCCGTCACCGCCGCTGGGCAAGGCCACCGAATGGGTGCACGTCGAACTCGATCTGGGCGATGGGCTGCAGTCCTACACCCGGGACACCAACGTCATGCCGCAGTGGGCGGGCAGCTCCTGGTACGAGCTGCGCTACACCGACCCGCAGAACCCGGACGAGCTGTGCGCCAAGGAGAACGAGGCCTACTGGATGGGCCCGCGGCCCGAGATCCACGGCCCGCATGACCCGGGCGGCGTGGACCTCTACGTCGGCGGCGTCGAGCACGCGGTGCTGCACCTGCTGTACTCGCGGTTCTGGCACAAGGTGCTCTTCGACCTGGGGCACGTCAGCTCGAGTGAGCCCTACCGCCGTCTGATCAACCAGGGCTACATCCAGGCCTTCGCCTACACCGACGCGCGCGGCAGCTATGTGCCCGCCGCCGAAGTCGTGGAACGCGACGGGAAATTCTGGTTCGCGGGCCAGCAGGTCAACCAGGAGTTCGGCAAGATCGGCAAGAGCCTGAAGAACTCCGTCTCGCCGGATGAGATCTGCGACGCGTACGGGGCGGACACCCTGCGCGTCTACGAGATGTCGATGGGACCACTGGAGGCGTCGCGGCCCTGGGCCACCAAGGATGTCGTCGGTGCGCACCGCTTCCTGCAGCGGGTGTGGCGTGCGGTGGTCGATGAGACCACCGGCGCCGAACGGGTCGCCGAGCATGAGGCACTGTCCGACGACACGCTTCGCGCCCTGCACAAGACCATCGCCGGGGTGGCCGAAGACTATGCGGCACTGCGGAACAACACCGCCGCGGCCAAGCTCATCGAGTACACCAACCACCTGACCAAGGAAGGGGTGACGGCCCGCGCGGCGGTCGAGCCGCTGGTGCTGATGGTTGCCCCGCTGGCACCGCACCTGGCCGAGGAGCTGTGGCGCCGTCTGGGCCACGAGACCCCGCTGGCGCACGGCCCCTTCCCGGTCGCCGACGAGCGCTATCTGGTGGACGACACCGTCGAACTGCCGGTTCAGGTGAACGGCAAGCTGCGCGGCAAGATCACGGTGCCGGCCGATGCGGACAAGGCGGCCCTGGAGGCCGCGGCCCTGGCCGACGAGAAGGTGCTGGCATTCCTCGACGGGGCCACCCCGAAGAAGGTCATCGTGGTACCGGGCAAGCTGGTCAACCTCGTCGTCTGAGGGGAACCCCCGAGCGGTGGGGCATGGTCCCCACCGTTCGGTTAGTTTCCGCTGCCGATGAGCACGTATTCGCCTTTTCGCATATCGGCGCGCGGATACTGGGCTCCAGGACCGCGCGATGTCGGCGGAAATCCCGTCTGAGAGAACGACATACGGTGATCGCGGTCCGGGTTGGAGTGCGCGATGAGTGATAACCGGATCGTCGTCTACAAGGGTCCCGGCAAGGTGGCCGTCGAGACACTGCCGTACCCGAAACTCGAGGTGCCCGCCGAGGTCGCCGAGGCGATGGGGATGAGTCGCAAGGCCGACCACGGCGTCATCCTCAAGTGCGTGTCGACGAACATCTGCGGGTCGGATCAGCACATGGTGCGCGGACGGACCACGGCGCCGATCGGCCAGACCCTGGGCCACGAGATCACCGGCGAGATCGTCGAGAAAGGTTCGGACGTCCAGTTCCTGGAAGTCGGGGACATCTGCTCGGTGCCGTTCAACATCGCCTGCGGGCGCTGCCGGAACTGTCGCGAGGGGCAGACCGGGATCTGCCTGAACGTCAACCCCGCCCGCGCGGGCTCGGCCTACGGGTACGTCGACATGGGTGGCTGGCTCGGCGGCCAGGCCGACTACGTCATGGTGCCGTTCGCCGACTTCAACCTGCT
Organism: Mycobacterium hackensackense; assembly: GCF_025822555.1. NCBI lineage: Bacteria > Bacillati > Actinomycetota > Actinomycetes > Mycobacteriales > Mycobacteriaceae > Mycobacterium > Mycobacterium hackensackense. The sequence continues at coordinate 1,106,190 of NZ_JACKUC010000030.1, read as the reverse complement.
GAAGTTCCCCGACCGTGATGCCGCGCTGGCCAAGATCCGCGATCTCACGATGCTGTCGGACATCTTCCCCACCGGCTATCACGGCGCCAAGACCGCGGGCGTCACCACGGGGTCGACGGTGTACGTCGCCGGCGCGGGGCCGGTCGGTCTGGCCGCGGCGTACTCGGCACACCTGCTGGGTGCGGCCGTGGTGATCGTCGGTGACCTGAACGCCGAGCGTCTCAAGCAGGCCGAATCATTCGGTTGCGAGACCATCGACATCAGCGCCGACGCCACGCTGGAAGACCAGATCGCCGACATCCTGCACACCAATGAGGTCGACTGTGCCGTCGACGCAGTGGGATTCGAGGCCAGCGGGCACGGCCACGGGGCCGGGGAGCAACCCGCGGCGGTCCTGAACTCGATCATGAGCGCCACCCGGGCCGGTGGATCGCTCGGAATCCCGGGCCTCTACGTCACCGGTGATCCGGGCGGGACGGATGACGACGCCAAGCACGGCACGCTGAAGGTCCGCCTGGGGCTGGGCTGGGCGAAGAGCCACAGCTTCTACACCGGGCAGTGCCCGGTGCTGAAGTACAACCGCGGCCTGATGATGAGCATCCTGCACGACAAGGCCCACATCGCCGATGCGGTGAACGCGACCGTGATCGGGCTGGAGGACGCCCCGGAAGGCTATGCCGCGTTCGACTCAGGCGTGGCGCAGAAGTTCGTGCTGGACCCGCACGGCATGGTCCCGGCCTGAGGTCAGCGGGGGCGGACGACGATCTCGTGCACGTGGCCATCCTCCGGGGTGGCCACGGCATGGGCGACGATCTCGGCGACGGTTTCCGGGCGCAGGAACCGCGCCGGGTCGTAGTCCTTCGCCCCGTCCGATTCATAGGCGACCAGATCGCGCTGCATCTCCGAATCGGTGCGGCCCGGGAACACCGAGGTCACCCGCAGCGACGGTTCGTCGGCACGTAGCGAATCGGCGAACGCCCGCAGCGCGAACTTGCTCGCCGAATAGGACGCCATACCTGCGGATACGGCGCGGCCGGCACCGGAATTGATGAACACCACCTGCCCGCGGGCGGCTCGCAGCTGGGGCAGCAGCGCCAGGGTGAGCGCCACCGCGCCGGTCACGTTCACCTCGAAGCTGGCCCGCCACTGCTCGGCCGAGGATTCCCCGACCCGCCCCGGGTAGAGCACGCCGGCGTTGTGGACCAGCACGTCGAGCTCGCTGAGCACCTCCGTGGCGGCCTCGATCGAGTCGGGGTCGGTGAGCTCCAGCGGCCAGGTCGGGGCACCGAGACGTTCGGCGAGCGCATCGAGCCGGGCCGAGGGCCGGCCGGCCAACAGCAGGGTGTGGGTGGGGGCGAGCGCGGCGGCGATGGCGGAGCCGATGCCGCCGGCGGCGCCCGTGATCAATGCGGTCGGCACCAGTCGAGGGTACCGATCGCGACGTGCCAATCTGCAGAATGACGTCCGGCGTCGCATGATTGATGCGATGCCCCCCGATCCGAGCTTCGCCCCCACGCAACTCGCCGCCCGCGCGGCCTATCTGCTGCGCGGCAATGACCTCGGCGTGATGACCACCGCGGCACCGCTGCTGTACCCGCACATGTGGAGCTGGGACGCCGCCTTCGTCGCGATCGGTCTGGCGCCGCTGAGCGTCGAGCGGGCCGTCGTCGAACTCGACACCCTGCTGTCCGCGCAGTGGCGCAACGGCATGATCCCGCACATCGTGTTCGCCAACGGGGTGGACGGCTACTTCCCGGGCCCGGCCCGGTGGGCCACCTCGGCGCTGGCCGCCAACGCCCCCCGCACCAGGCACACGTCCGGCATCACCCAGCCGCCGGTGCACGCCATCGCCGTGCAGCGGATCCTGGACCGCGCCAAGACCAGGGGCCGCTCCACCCGGGCCGTCGCCGAGGCGTTCCTGGACCGGCGCTGGGCCGATCTGGTGCGCTGGCACCGGTGGCTGGCCGAGAGCCGCGATCAGCAGGGCCACGGCCGCGTCACGCTCTACCACGGCTGGGAATCCGGCATGGACAACTCGCCACGCTGGGACAGTGCGTACGCCAACGTGATTCCGGGCAACGTGCCCGAATACCAGCGCGAGGACAACAAGATCAACACCGACTCGACACAGCGTCCGTCGGATCTGGAGTACGACCGCTACCTGTGGCTGCTCGAGGAGATGAAGTCGGCGCGTTACGACGACGAGCTGCTGCCCAAGGTGATGAGCTTCGCGGTCGAGGACGTCTTCGTCTCGGCGGTCTTCTCGGTGGCCTGCACCGTGCTGGCCGAGATCGGTGAGGACTACAAGCGACCGAACGCCGATGTCCGCGACCTGTACGCCTGGGCCGACCGGTTCCGCGCCGGCGTGATCGAGACTGCCGATGAACGATCCGGTGCGGCAAGGGATTTCGATCTCAGGTCGGAGAAGTGGGTGGCCACCGAGACGGTCGCGCAGTTCTCCCCGCTGCTGTGCGGCGGGCTGCCGCACGACAAGGAGCGGGCCCTGCTCAAACTGCTGGAAGGCCCGCGGTTCTGCGGGCATCCGGACCTGAAGTACTCGCTGATCCCGTCCACCTCGCCGGTATCGCGGGACTTCCGGCCGCGGGAGTATTGGCGCGGCCCGGTGTGGCCGGTGATGACATGGCTGTTCTCGTGGTGTTTCGCCCGGCGGGGCTGGGCCGAGCGGTCGTCGGTGCTGCGCCGGGAAGGGTTGCGCCAGGCCAGCGATGGCACGTTCGCCGAATATTACGAACCGTTCACCGGCGAGCCGCTCGGCAGCATGCAGCAGTCCTGGACCGCTGCCGCGGTACTCGACTGGTTGGGCTAGTTGGACTTCTCGGTCGGGGGTTGATCGCCCAGCCGATCCAGGGAGCCGAGCGCGGCGGCCAGCGTGCGCTGGTCGTCCTCGCTGAGCTTGGCCAACATCTCGGCCAGGAACGTGCGCCGGGCCTCCAGTGCCTCGCGGTGCTGGACGAGGCCGCGCGGGGTGACCTCGACCAGGACCGCACGCAGGTCCGACGGGTCGCGGGAACGCTTGACCAGCCCGAGCTTTTCCAGGCGGCGGATGGCGACGGTGGTGGTGGGTGTGCGGACGCGCTCATGGGCGGCCAGTTCGGTCATCCGGATGGGCCCGCAGTCCAGCAGAGTCAGCAGGATCGACAGCTGGGCCAGCGTCAGGTCACCGGCCTGGCTCTTGTTGGTGGTGTCACCGCGACGCAGCACGGAGAACAGCTTGGAAAGCACCCGCTGGAGCTCCCCGGCCAGCTCAGCGACCTGCGGTTCGGTCTCGACCATAATTCGCTAGTCTAACCTGTCTGTTCCTGCCGGGTCGGCTCCGTGACGAAGTTTCCCGTCACGCGGACCTCACAGTACCTGCGACAGGAAACGGCGTAACCGTTCCGTTTCGGCCGCCTCGAAAATCTGCTCCGGCGGACCGGATTCGACGACCTTGCCGTGATCCATGAACACGACGGTGTCGGCGGTGGACCGCGCGAAGCTCATCTCGTGGGTGACCATGACCATGGTCATCCCGCCCGAGCCGAGTTCGGCGATCAATTCCAGGATGCCCTTGACCAGTTCGGGATCCAGCGCAGAGGTCGCTTCGTCGAAGAACATCACCTGTGGCGACATCGCCAGTGCCCGCGCGATGGCAACCCGCTGCTGCTGGCCACCGGACAGCGTGGCCGGCCGGACATCGGCCTTGTGCCGCAGACCAACCCGGTCCAGCTGGGCCAGGCCGACCTCGCGCGCCGCCTCGACGGACATGCCCTTGAGCTTGCGCGGCGCCAGCGTCACGTTGTCCAGCACGGTGCGGTGCGGAAACAGGTTGAACTGCTGGAACACCATGCCGATCCGCTGGCGCAGCACATCGGGGTTGTCCTTGAGCACCGAACGGCCGTCGAGCAGGATGTCACCGCGGTCGGGTTCGTAGAGCCGGTTCAGGGTGCGCAGCAGCGTCGATTTCCCCGAGCCCGACGGCCCGATGATCGCGGCGGTGCTGCCGGCGGGTACCTGGACATCCACCCCGCGCAGCACCTCGTTCGGCCCGAACGAGAGGTGAATGTCCTTGGCTGCCAAGGAGACCGCAACATTCCCCGTCGCTTCGCTCGCCCCTGGGTCGGCCATCAGATCATCTCCTCTTGCACCGGGGCCGGCCGGCGGCCGGTGCGCAGGCGCTCGTCGATGACGTTCACCAAATGGGTCAACGGGACGGTCAGCAGCAGGTAGAACAAGCCGGCCGCCACCAGGGGGGACAGGTTCCCGGTTTGGGCGTTGAGGTCACGTCCCACCTGGAAGAGCTCCCGCTGGTTGGCGACCAGGCCGAGGAAGTACACCAGCGAGGACGCCTTCAGCAGCGAGATGAACTGGTTCACCAGCGCGGGCAGCACGCGGCGCACCCCCTGGGGCACCACCACCAGCCGCATCGACGAGCGGTAGCTGAAGCCCAGTGCGCGCGAGGCTTCCAACTGTCCGGCCTCCACGCTCTGGATGCCGGACCGGAAGATCTCGCCGACATAGGCCGCCGACATCAACCCGAGCGCGGCGATCCCGAGCGGGTACGGGTTGTTCCCGGTCAGGCCGCCCACGATGGGTCCGATACCCAACCCGATGACCAGGATGATCACCACCTCGGGCAGGCCGCGGAAGATATCGGTGTACACCCGCGCCGGCCAGCGCAGCCACCTCGAGCCCGAGATGCCCGCGATGGCCAGCACCAGACCGAGGAGCACCCCGATGACGGCGGCGCCGGCGGTGAGGATCAACGTGTTCGGCAGCCCGGTCTTGAACAGATCGGGGATGGCTTGTCGGTAGAGGTCCCAGTCCAGGAACGCCGCACCCAATTGGGCCAGGGTGGATTTGGGCGCGGCGCCGCCGGCGGCGGGTGCGCCCGCGTGTTGGGCCGCGATGGCCGCGAAGTCCGGAAGTTGCGGCACCGGAGCGGCTTTCGAGCCCGGCTTCCAACCCGGCGGCAACGCGCGGGGCACCCAGTCGGCGTACAGCCGAGCCCAGGTGCCGTCGGCGATCACCGCATCCAGCCCCGAGTTGAGCGCGTCGATGAGCGCCTTGTTCTCTTTCGCGACGGCCCAGGCGACGAAATTGTCCAGGCTGAAGGTGTTTTCGACGATGACGGCCGGATCGCCCGGCTGCACGGTGCCGACCGCCTGCTGCGACGGCGCGACCCACGCGTCGATCTGACGGGTCTTCAGGCTGGCGTAGACGGTGTTGTAATCGGGGAACTTCACCGGATCCAGGTGCAGGGTGTCCACCACATAGGCTTCCTGCACGGTGCCCTGGACGACGCCGATCCGCTGCCCTTTGGCCAGTTGCGAGAACCCGGCGATGGGCGACCCGGACGGCACGACCAGCGAGAAGTAGCCGAAATCATAGCCATTGGTGAAGCCGACGGTCTTGCGCCGCGCGTCGGTGGTGGTGATCGAGGACGACCCGACGTCGAAGCGGCGGGAGGCGACCTGGGCGAGCAGGCCGGAGAAGTCGGTGCCGACGAAGTTGATCTTCAGGCCGATCCGGTCGGCGACGGCGCGCAGCAGTTCGTTGTCGAATCCGGTGAACTGGCCGGCGGAGTTGATGCAGATGCTCGGTGGTGCATCGGACAGGGTGCCCACGGTGAGCACCCCGGGGACGCCGAGTCCCAGCGCCTTGATGTCGATGCTCTGCAGCGGTTCGACGCCGGCGGTGGTGTACCTGTCGGCGTCGGGACCCTTGGCGGCGGCCGCCAGGTTCGTCGGGAGGGCACTGGCACTGTCCACGCCGGGCGGGGCGCACTGGTCGGCGTGCGCGGGTGCGGCCAACGCCAGCGCACCGGCCATCATGGCGATCAGCACGCAGAGCACCGCCCGGCCGACGCGGTTCGGAACAGACGTCATCGTGGCAACGTAGCCGGTGCGCGGCGGAAGGCGGCGAGTTCGGCTCATTCGGAATCCCGGTGCACGCCGCGGGACGGTATCAGCGGTGCGAGGACGCCGCGGCGCACCAGCTCGGCGAGCATGACCCGGCCCATGTGGGCCGCGCCCCTCTCACACGCGGCGCGCGCGGCATCGGGGTCCCCGACGGCGATGGCGTTCGTCTCGGCCACGTAGTGCGCCAACAGCACCGGCCCGACGTGTTGGTGGTCGGCCCAGAACGCCCGGGGGATGAAGGTCTGCGCCGCACCGATCGCGGCCTGTAACCGTGGTCCGGCATGGTGTTCGACCAGCAGCTGCCGGTACTCCCACGCGATGTTGTGGAAGTTCTCGCTGCGCAGCGCGCCGACGAGGTCCTTGAGCCGTCCGATGGTCTCGGTGTTCGCCTCGGCGGCCGCACCCGCCGATACGAGACCGTTGAGCACCCCGTACAGGTGGTAGTGCTCCAGCAGCACGTGCGCGTCGAAACGCGCGATGAACGCGCCACGGTGATAGCGGGTGGCCACGACACCGTCGTGCTCCAGCTGTGCGACGGCCTCCTGGACCGGGACCCGACTCGTCCCCAGCGCGGCGGCAAGTTCGTTGCGGTCCAACCGGTCTCCGGAACGGAGCTTGCCGGTGAGGATCAGCTGCGCGACGTGGGCGACCACCTGGTCACGTTCGTTGACGCCGTACCGCTTGGGCATGTCACCGGCGGCTGTCGCGCCACCGGACCAGTTCTTCGGCCGCCGAGAGGTCGTAATCCGGGCCGTTCACCCCGACTGTCAGCAGTGAAACACCCAGTGCGGTCACCGCTTCGGCGTTGGCGATCAGGCCGTCGCCACTGCGGTCGACGCCGGCCGACCGCTCGATTGCGGCCGGGTCGCGCCCGGCGTCGGCGCAATGCCGGTCCAGCACGGCGGCCTTGTCCGGGTAGGTCTCCGCGGTGGTGAATCCATGCCAGATGTGCGCGTACTGGGCGACCAGTTTGAGCGTCTTGCGTTCACCTTGACCGCCGATGAGGATGGGGATCTCGCGCACCGGCTGGGGGTTGAGTTTGCCCAGCCGGGAAGTGATCCGCGGCATGGCCGCGGCCAGGTCGTCCAGTCTGCTTCCGACGGTGCCGAATTCGTAGCCGTACTCGTCGTAATCCTTCTCCTTCCAGCCCGATCCGATGCCCAGGATCAACCGGCCGTCGGAGATGTTGTCGACGGTGCGGGCCATATCGGCGAGCAGTTCGGGATTGCGGTAGGAGTTACAGCTGACCAGCGCGCCGATCTCGATACGCGAGGTCTGCTCGGCCCAGGCCCCCAGCATGGTCCAGCATTCGTAATGCGCACCGTCGGGATCGCCGTAGAGCGGGAAGAAGTGATCCCAGTTGAACGCGATGTCCACGCCGAGGTCTTCACAGCGGCGCAGGGCGTCGCGGAGGTGACCGTAGTTGGGGGAGTGCTGGGGCTGCAGCTGAACGCCGATACGAGTCATAGAGACCAACGGTAGCGCTACAGCCCGATCGCGCCACCGTCCCGCCATACCGCGACCACCGCCGGGCGGGCCGGTGCGGTGCCGCCGTCGGGCCAGTGCGACAGCGGGTTGTCCAGGCTGTGATCGTCGCCCTCGCCGGGATGCTGCACGCTGACGGTGACCAGGTCGTCGGTGACGACGGGTCCGCAGGTTTCCGCACCGACCGGCACCGTCAGGAACTGCTTGGTCTCGCCGCGTCGGTTTCCGTCCAGGGCCACCGCGAACAGGCCGTCGTTGGACTTCAGCGCGTTCCCGTCGGTGGAGATCCAGAGATTGCCGTGCCCGTCGAAGGCGACATTGTCGGGGCAGGAGATCGGGCTCACCTTGGTTTTGTCGAAACCACCGAAGTAGGTGTCGGCCGCGGCCGGGTCGCCGCACACCAGCAGCAGGTCCCAGGTGAACGAGGTGCCGCCGTGGTCGTCGGTGATCTCCAGGACCTGACCGTTCTTGTTCTCGTTGCGCGGGTTGGCCGCATCCGGTTTGGCCTTGCCTTCGGCGCCGCGTTTGTCGTTGTTGGTCAGCGCGACGTAGAGCTTGCCGGTCTTGGGGTTGGCCTCGAAATCCTCCGGGCGGTCCATCTTGGTGGCACCGGCCTTGTCGGCCGCCAGCCGGGTGAACACCGCGACGTCCTGGGCCGAGAACCCCTCGATCAGCGATTCGGCCAAACCGGCGGGCCCGGAGTGCAGCAACGGGATCCAGGTTCCGGTGCCGGCGAACGCGCCCGCGGCGGGCAGCTTGCCGCTGCCGTCGATCTCGGTGGCCGGGATATCGCTGGACAGTTTCGCCACGTACAGCGTGCCCTCGTCCAGCAGCGTCATATTGTGCGCAAAATTACCGGGTTGGATCTTCTTGTCCGACACGAACTTGTACATGTAGTCGAAGCGCTCGTCGTCACCGGTGTACACCACGACGGTGCCGTCGCCGGTGACGTAGACATTGGCCGCCTCGTGTTTGAAGCGGCCCAGCGCCGAGTGTTTGACCGGGACCGACGCCGGATCCCACGGGTTGATCTCGATGACGTAGCCGAACCGGTTCACCTCCAGCGGTGTCTTGGCCAGGTCGAAGCGCGGATCGAAGTTCTCCCACTTGAGTTCCGACGGCTCGGTGAGCACGCCATAGCGCTTGTACCGGGCCGGGTCGGCGGGTGCCGTGCCTTCGGCCGCGCCGAAATAGGTGTGGAAGTTCTCTTCGCCGGAAAGGACGGTTCCCCACGGGGTCACCCCACCCGAGCAGTTGGCGAAGGTACCGATCACGGTGCGCCCGGCCGGGTCCGCGGCGGTCCGCACGGCGGGTGATCCGGCCGCGGGCCCGGTCAGGGTGAACGGTGTGTCGGCGGTGATGCGGCGGTTGTAGCGGCCCATGACGGGGCGTAGCCCACCCTGCGGGCTGCGCTGCACCTCGACGACGGACAGGCCGACCGCGCCGGTCTCGATGTCGAACTGCTCGCGGGTCGGCGCGTCGGCGTCGTAGCCGTGGAACATGAACTGCGGGCTGACGTATTCGTGGTTGCTCACCAGCAGGTAGTGCCCGGCGACGCCCTCGATGGGCAGCAGCGCGGCGAAGTCGTTGTTGAACCCGAACTGTGCGCGCTGCGCGGCGCCGGTCTGGCGTTTGACGTCGAACACGGGCGCGCCCGGCAGGACCGGGTCACCCCAGGCGATCACCACGCGCTGCTGGTAGCCGTCGGGGACCACCACGGCGTCCTCGGTATTGGGTGCGACGCTCTCGAACCGCATCCCGGGCAGCGGTTCGCCGGATGGCGCGGCGGAAGACGAAGGTGCGGTGGATGTTTCGCCGGCACAGGCGGCGAGTGCCGATCCGGCACCGACGGCCAGCACCGCGACACCGGTCGCGCGCAGCACCGACCGCCGCGACATCGCCGCCACGATATCGCCGAAGTAGGCGTTGTCGCTGGTGTTGGGGGCGGGCCTGGAACAGGCGTCCCCGCATCGATTGCGGCAGGTCACATGCTGGCGGCCAGAGCGGCCGTGATGGGAGACAAGCAGATTCAGCGGAACGAGGGCCATGGCCGGCGAACCTACGCGAGCCTGGCAATCAGCTGGTGAACTGCTGGGAAAGTCCCGGTTATCCGAGGATCTCGCGTAGCAACTCGACCAGTTTCGCCGGCTGGTCACCCTGGACGGAATGCCCGGCGCCCTCGACCACATGGGTGCGCCGGAAGCCCGGGGCGGTGCGGGCGAAGGTCGCGGCGTCCTCGTCGTTGACGAAGAACGAGTTGGCACCCCGGATGAGCGTGGTGGGCATGCTGATGGCCGGTACGTCATCCCAGAGTCCCTCGAATCCGTCGCCCTTGCGGAACGAGTCGTAACGCCACGTCCAGGAGCCGTCGTCGAGCTGTTTGGAGTTGTGGAACACCCCGCGCCGCAACGAGTTCCGGTCCCGGTGGGGTGCCGCGGCGACGGTGGCCTCCAGGATGGCCTCGAAGGTGGGAAAGGTCCGGTTCTCCTGAACCAGTGCGACGGTGCCCATCTGAGCCTTGGTCATCTCGGTGTGCCGTTCGGGAGCCGACGGTGTCACGTCGACGAGGACGAGCTCGGGCACCAGCGCGGGTTCGGTGGCCGCGATGCGCAGCGCCGTCAGCCCGCCCAGGGACATGCCGACCACCAGCCGGGTGTCGGGGGCGTGCTCGCGCAGGATCGGCGCGATGGCCTGGGCTCCGAGCTTGGGGCCGTAGTCACCGTCCGCGCGCCACGCCGAGCGGCCGTGCCCGGGCAGGTCGATGGCCAGGGCCGGCACCTCGAGCCCGAGGATGACGGTGTCCCAGGTGTGCGCATTCTGTCCGCCGCCGTGCAGGAACACCACCCGGGGTGACTCGGTACCCCACTTGAGGAAGCTGACCCGGCCGGCGTCGACGCGCGTCACCGGCGGGATCGCGGTGGCGCCGATCTGTGCGGCGTTCTCGTGCAACAGGCCGAACTCGTCGAGGTCGGCCAGGTCGTCATCCGGGATCTGTGGAGTCATACCCGCAATCATTACGGGTACGACTCCACAAATCGCCGGTTGGGGCTATCCGTGGATGAAGTTCTCCAGCTCGGTGCGGGCGACATCGTCGGCCAGCTGCTTGGGCGGGCTCTTCATCAGGTAGGCCGAGGCCGGGATGATCGGGCCGCCGATACCGCGGTCCTTGGCGATCTTCGCGGCGCGCACGGCGTCGATGATGATGCCGGCCGAGTTCGGCGAGTCCCACACCTCGAGCTTGTACTCCAGGTTCAGGGGCACATCGCCGAAGGCGCGGCCTTCCAGACGCACATAGGCCCACTTGCGGTCGTCGAGCCACGCGACGTGGTCCGACGGGCCGATGTGCACGTTCTTGTCATCGATCTTGCCGGCCAGCGAGCCGGTCAGGTTCGACGTGACGGCCTGGGTCTTGGAGACCTTCTTGGATTCCAGGCGCTCGCGCTCGAGCATGTTCTTGAAGTCCATGTTGCCGCCGACGTTGAGCTGGTAGGTGCGGTCCAGGGTGACGCCGCGGTCCTCGAACAGCTTGGCCATCACGCGGTGGGTGATGGTGGCGCCGACCTGGCTCTTGATGTCGTCACCGACGATCGGGACACCGGCATCCTCGAACTTCTTGGCCCACACCGGATCCGAGGCGATGAACACGGGCAGGGCGTTGACGAACGCCACCTTGGCGTCGATGGCGCACTGGGCGTAGAACTTGTCGGCCTCGTCGGAGCCGACCGGCAGGTAGGACACCAGCACGTCGACCTTGGCGTCCTTGAGTGCCTTCACCACGTCGACGGGCTCGGCGTCGGAGATCTCGATGGTCTCGGCGTAGTACTTGCCGATGCCGTCCAGAGTCGGCCCACGCTGCACGACGATGTCCGTCGGCGGCACGTCGGCGATCTTGATGGTGTTGTTCTCCGAGGCGAAGATGGCCTCCGAGAGGTCGAATCCGACCTTCTTGGCGTCGACGTCGAACGCGGCGACGAACTTCACGTCGCGCACGTGGTACTGGCCGAACTTGACATGCATCAAGCCGGGCACCGAGGCGTTCTCGTCGGCATCCTTGTAGTACTGGACGCCCTGGACGAGTGAGGACGCGCAGTTGCCCACGCCGACGATAGCGACCCGAACTTCGTTCGACTCAGACATGTAACGCTCTCCTTCTCTTACTGAACTTCGTGCTGGATGCTGAACAGGGCTGATCAGGGTTGTGACTCCGGGCGGCCCTGCGCCACCCGTTCGGCTGCGATCAACTCGTTGAGCCATTTCACTTCGCGCTCACTGGATTCCAGGCCCAGCTGATGCAACTGCTTGGTGTAGCGATCGAAGGAACTGCTGGCCCGGGCGATGGCCTCCCGCAGGCCCTCGCGACGTTCCTCGACCTGGCGCCGCCGGCCTTCCAGGATCCGCATCCTGGCTTCGGCCGGCGTGCGATTGAAGAAGGCCAGATGTACCCCGAAACCGTCGTCGGTGTAGTTCTGTGGCCCGGTGTCGGCGACCAGCTCGGTGAAGCGTTGCGTGCCCGATTCGGTGAGCTGATAGACGCGCCGCGCCCGACGGACCTTGAGGGTGCCTTCGGGTGCCGCGTCCTCGACGATCAGGCCGTCGGCCTGCATGCGCCGCAGTGCCGGATAGAGGGAGCCGTAGGAGAACGCCCGGAACGCGCCCAACAGCCCGGTCAGCCGTTTGCGTAGTTCGTAGCCGTGCATGGGCGACTCGAGCAGCAGTCCGAGAATGGCGAGCTCCAGCACCGAATCACCTCCCCCTCAGAGCGAACCTTGGACGTACTTGTCAAAGTCGAACGAATGTCACGTCGACTCAACACGTCGGGCAATTGTATCGCGCCGATATATTCGGCGCTACGTGTGCCCGATATGCCGGGCGACGTATCGGGCTATCCGGCGTAGTTCACGCGTTTGATGGTGCCGTCCCCGTTGAGCTCGATATAGCCGCTGTTGCCGAACTTCGGTGACACGTAGACGCTGATCTCGATGGCCCCGGGCGGGGCGGTGATATCGCTGTTGGGCTCGATGCTGACGTGGGTGCTCTTCACCTCGGCGGGGTTGATGCCCACGCTCTCCGCGGCGCCCCGGATGATCCCGACCATCTTCGGGATGTCGAAGGCGCCCAGGTCGACCACCTTGTCGCCGTCACTCACGTTCGTCTCGGACGGATCGTCCCAGCCGCCGCGGTAGTAGTAGTTCAGCGCCCGCCGGGGCTCCTTCGGATCGGGGCGGGTCAACGAGGCGTAATCCTCGAAGATGGTGATGCTGTAGCCCTTGGTATCGCCGAACTTCTGCCGCATCTGCTCGAACAGACCGGTCAGCCCGCCCAGTGACTGCAATTGCCTGGGTGGCGTCAACACGGTGGCCGGGATGCCGTCGGCCTTGGCACCGGGGTCGGTGGTGAAACTCAGCGGTGAGGACGAGTTGCCGTACAGGCCCCACCCGATGGCGATGCCCAGCATCACCAGCACGGCGGCCGTCGCCACCCGAAGGCCCCAGCCCCCGCCGGCGGCGGTGCCCGCCAGGGTGCGTTCCGGTTTCAGGTTGGGCAGGGTGACCGGGGCATTGCCCACCTGGAGGTCGCTGACCAGATTCTGCAGCGCGCCGAGGGTGGCCGCATTGGTGGCCGCGCTGACGCGCTCACGGTGCTCCTCCATGGACAGCTGCCCTTCGGACAGCGCGGTGTCGAGCACCTTGCATGTGTCGTTGCGGTCGGTGTCTTTGGCCCGCGTTGCTGCTGTCTGCCGTGTCGCCACGCGATGATCGTAGAAGTTCCTATGTTCTGACTGCAGGTCAGCTGGGATTCTCGACGCGTTTCACCTTTGCGGACGGATCGAGATAGAGGTAACCGCTGGAGCCCGATGTGGTGGTGATCTTCACCAGCAGCTCGAGTCCGCCCTCGGCGGCGACGTGGTCGATATCGAGATAGCTGCTCGACACGTCGGCCGGCGCGATGTTCAGCGTCGCCGGGGCGGCGGCCAGCGCCGCCGCGGTGGCCGGAATGTCGAAGGCGGCCAGATCGGTCAGGTCGTCGCCATCGGACCGCGCGCGCTTGGACGGGTCGTCCCAGCCGCCGCGGTAGGGGTAGATCACCTTCGACTGCTCATCGGCCGGGTCGGGCCGGGCCAGCGATGCCTGGTCGGTCCCGATGGCGAGTTCGTAGCCCATGGTGTCGCCGAACCGGGCGCGCATCGCCTCGATGACCGCACTCAGGCCTTCGACGGTGTGCAGGTCGCGCACCGGGGTGATGACGGCCGGGGGCACGGTGTCGGGTGCGACGGTCGGCGCCGGCGGCGCGAGTGCCACCGGTGATTCGGGCACCGGTGCGGCCGGACCCGGGTTGCTGGCCGGGGCGTCGTCACCGCCCCAGTCGACGGCCGTGGCGAGGACGACCAGGACCGCGGCGGTGATACCGGCCGCAGCCACCAGCACGTTGCGCTTGGCGCGGGTGCGGGCGGGCGGCTGGTCCTGCTCGGTCGGCTGCAGATCGGCCACGAGGGCCTCCAGCTCGCCGAGGGTGGTGGCCGTCACGGCGGTCTGCACCCGGCGCCGGTGCTCCTCCCCGGAGAGCTGCCCATCGGCCAGGGCGTTGTCCAGAAGTCGGCAGGTCGCGTCACGGTCACTGTCCTTCGCCCGTGTGCGTGCAGCCATGGCGAAGATCGTATTGCCGGGGGTGCGACAGCGCCGACGCACAGCGTTCTTCAGCGCCCGTCCTCACTCCGCTGCCGGGGCACCGACGTACTCTGGTGAGCGTGCGATTGCAGCGACAGGTGGTGGATTACGCGCTCCGGCGCCGATCCCTGCTGGCCGAGGTGTATTCCGGACGTACCGGGGTGACCGAGGTGTGCGACGCCAATCCTTACTTATTGCGTGCCGCCAAATACCACGGGAAACCCAGTTCGGTGATGTGCCCGATCTGCCGCAAGGAGCAGCTCACCTTGGTGTCCTGGGTCTTCGGTGACCATCTCGGTCCGGTGTCGGGCTCTGCCCGCACCGCCGAGGAGCTGGTGCTGTTGGCGACGCGCTACGACGAATTCGCGGTACATGTGGTGGAGGTATGCCGGACCTGCAGTTGGAACCATCTGGTCAAGTCGTATGTGCTCGGCGCGCCTCGGTCGCCGAAGGCCCCGAAGGCGCCTCGCACTCGAACGGCGCGTTCCGGCGCGCGTACGGCCAGTGAATAGCGAAGGGCGCCATACGAGGTCAGCGGGTGATGCCGAACGCGAGCACACCGCTGCACCGGGCGCACACCGCCGGGCGAACGTTCCGCCCGATGACCGTCAGACCACGCTGTTGCCGCCCGTGCGCAACGCCACCGCGGCGCACCTGCGTGACCCGATCGACGTCGTCAAGGCCGCATTGGACGGCGCACCGCCGCGCAAACCACCACCGCCGGCACCCCCGCGCCCGCCCACGGGCGGACCTCCGCCCGGCCCGACTGGACCTTCCAGGGCGCCGGGCCGCAGCTTCCAGTGGAAGTGGGTACGCCGCGCCGTCTATCTCGGGCTGGTGCTGTTTCTCGTCCTGCCGTTCGTCACGTTCGCGATGGCCTATCTCATCGTCGACGTGCCCAAGCCCGGTGACATCCGCACCGCGCAGGTCTCGACGATCCTGGCCAGTGACGGCAGCGAGCTGGCGAGAATCGTTCCGCCCGAGGGCAACCGCAACGACGTCAGCATCAATCAGATCCCGGTGCACGTCCGTGATGCGGTGATGGCCGCCGAGGACCGCGACTTCTACAGCAACCCGGGCTTCTCGCTGTCGGGGTTCGCGCGCGCCTTCAAGAACAACATCTTCGGCGGTGACCTGCAGGGTGGCTCGACCATCACGCAGCAGTACGTCAAGAACGCCTTGGTCGGCGATGCCCGCTCCGGGGTGGGCGGGTTGGTCCGCAAGGCCAAGGAACTCGTCATCTCGACGAAGATGTCGCGGGAATGGGGCAAGGACCAGGTTCTGGAGTCCTACCTCAACATCATCTATTTCGGACGCGGGGCGTACGGCATCTCGGCCGCGGCCAAGGCGTATTTCGACAAACCCGTCGAACAACTCGATGTCGCCGAGGGCGCCCTGCTGGCGGCGCTGATCCAGCGGCCCTCCACGCTGGACCCCGCGGTCGATCCCGAGGGCGCGGCCGAGCGGTGGAACTGGGTGCTCGACGGCATGGTCGACATCGGTGCGCTGTCCAAGACCGACCGGGCCGCCCAGGTGTTCCCGCCGACGGTGCCGCCCGAGCAGGCCAGCGCGGCGAACCAGACCACCGGTCCCAACGGGCTGATCGAACGGCAGGTCACCAAGGAACTGCTGGACCTGTTCAACATCAACGAGCAGACGCTGAACACCGAGGGCCTGCAGGTCACCACCACCATCGACCCGACCGCGCAGAAGGCGGCCGAGGACGCCGTCACCAAGACGCTCGACGGGCAGATGCCCGATATGCGCGCGGCCGCGGTCTCGATCGACCCGAAGACCGGCGGCATCAAGGCCTACTACGGCGGCTCCGACGCCCAGGGTTTCGATTTCGCCCAGGCCGGTCTCCCGACGGGGTCGTCGTTCAAGGTGTTCGCTCTGGTCGCCGCGCTGCAGCAGGGTATCGGCCTGGGTTACCAGATCGACAGCTCGCCGGTGACGGTCAACGGCATCAAGATCACCAACGTCGAGGGCGAGGGTTGCGGGGTCTGCAATATCGCCGAGGCGTTGAAGCGGTCGCTCAACACCAGCTATTACCGGCTGATGCTCAAGCTCAAGAACGGGCCGCAGGACGTGGCCGACGCCGCGCACCGCGCCGGCGTCGCCGAGAGCTTCCCCGGTGTCGAGCACACCTTGAGCGAGGACGGCAAGGGCGGACCGCCCAACAACGGCGTGGTGCTGGGCCAGTACCAGAGCCGGGTCGTCGACATGGCCTCGGCCTACGCGACTCTGGCCGACTCGGGCGTCTACCACAAGCCGCACTTCGTGCAGAAGGTCGTCGACGCGGACGGCAAGGTCCTCTTCGATGCCTCGCAGCAGGACAACAGCGGCGAGCAGCGCATCGACAAGGCCGTGGCCGATAACGTCACCGCGGCGATGCAGCCGATCGCCGGCTGGTCCAGGGGACACAACCTGGCCGGGGGCCGTGCCTCGGCGGCCAAGACCGGTACCAACCAGCTGGGCGACACCGACGCCAACCGGGACGCCTGGATGGTCGGGTACACGCCGTCGCTGTCGACGGCGGTGTGGGTGGGCACCACCTCGGGTACCAAGCCTCTGGTCAACGAATGGGGCGGACCGGTGTACGGGTCCGGGCTGCCATCCGATATCTGGAAGGCCACGATGGACGGTGCGCTCAAGGGCACCGACAACGAGACCTTCCCCAAGCCGACCGATATCGGTGGCTACGCCGGCGTGCCGCAGGCACCCCCGCCGCCGCCCGTGGCGCCGGTGCCGCCCCCGCCGTCGGAGACCGTCATCCAGCCGACCCTGGAGATCGCGCCCGGTGTGACCATCCCGTGGGGTCCGCCGACCACGGTGCCGCTGGGACCGCCCCCGCCGGGTGATCCCAATGCGCCGGCGCCGCCGCCCGGCCCGCCGCCACCGTGACCGAACCGGACGAGCAGCAGACGGTTTCCCCGGCACCGCTGGCGCGTGATCTGCGCAGTGCTCATGACCGGGACCTGCCCAGCCGCACGGATGTGATCGGTGCGGCGCTGTCGCACACCATCGGTGGCCCGGTGGGGCGGCACGCGCTCATCGGGCGCACGCGGTTCTTCACCCCGCTGCGGGTGATGCTGGTGATCGGTGTGATCTTCCTGGCGCTGGGCTATTCGACGAAGGCCGCGTGCCTGCAGTCCACGAGCACCGGTACCGCGGCCCAGCGTGTCGCCAACTGGCAGAATCAGCGGGCTTACTACGAGTTCTGCTACTCCGACACCGTGCCGCTCTATACCGCGGAACTGTTGAACCAGGGCAAGTTTCCATACAAGTCCAGCTGGGTGGACACCGACAGCACGGGCAAACCCAACGTCCAGTACGACGGCAGCCCGGCGATCCGCTATATGGAATATCCGGTGCTGACGGGCATCTACCAGTACCTGTCCATGACGCTGGCCAAGACGTATTCGGCTCTGACGAAGCTGGTTTCGGTGCCGTTGGTCGCCGAGGTGGTGATGTTCTTCAACATCTCCGCGTTCGGGTTGGGGCTGGCGTGGCTGGCGACAATATGGGCGACGGCCCTGCTGGCCGGCCGGCGGATCTGGGATGCGGCGTTGGTCGCGGCCTCACCGCTGGTGATCTTCCAGATCTTCACCAACTTCGATGCGCTGGCCGCCGCGTGTGCGGCCGGCGCGATGCTGGCGTGGGCACGCCGAAAACCCGCTGTGGCGGGTGTGCTCATCGGTGTCGGGGTGGCGCTCAAGCTGTACCCGTTGCTGCTGTTGGTGCCGCTGGTGATCCTGGCGCTGCGCACCGGACGGTGGCGGGCGACGGGGACCACGGCACTGGCCGCGGTGGCCGCCTGGATCGTGGTGAATCTGCCTGTGCTGCTGCTGTTCCCACGCGGCTGGTCGGAATTCTTCCGGCTCAACACCCGCCGCGGTGATGACATGGATTCGCTGTACAACGTGGTGAAGTCGTTCACCGGGTGGCGTGGCTTCGATCCCGATCTCGGGTTCTGGGAGCCGCCCTCGGTCACGAACGCGGTGACGGCGGTGTTGTTCGTCGTGTGTTGTGTGGGGATCGCGTACGTCGCGCTGACCGCACCGCACCGGCCGCGGGTGGCGCAATTGGCCTTCCTGGTGGTCGCCGCCTTCCTGCTGACCAACAAGGTGTGGAGCCCGCAGTACTCGCTGTGGCTGGTGCCGCTGGCCGTTCTCGCCCTGCCGCACCGGCGAATCCTGTTGGCGTGGATGACGATCGATGCGCTGGTGTGGATACCGCGAATGCTGTACCTGTACGGGGAGCAGAACCGCGGGCTACCGGAGCAGTGGTTCACCGCGACGGTGTTGCTGCGCGATATCGCGGTGTTCGCGTTGATCGCGTTGGTGATCCGACAGATCTACCGGCCCGAGCTGGATCTGGTGCGCCATCACGGCACCATCGACGACCCGTCGGGCGGCGTGTTCGACGGGGCGCCCGACGCCTTCCCGAAGTGGCTGCCCGAGCGGTTGCGGCCGCGGCAGGTCCTGGTGGGACCCGAGCCCGCCTCGGATGCCGAGCTGGCCGACGCCGCCCGCTGACGCGAATTCCGACGTTTCGGTGGTTCATGCGCCGCGGTAGCCACCAAAACGTCGGGAACGACGGCCGGGTATCGCGCGATTTCGCAGATCAGCGGCCTGGCCTGTAGCCTGGTCAGGTTGCCGACGCAGGCGACCCTCCTGCCACGGACACGCCGTGGCCGCAACGACCATAGGAGGTGATGGGTTTCTCATGCGTCCATACGAAATCATGGTCATTCTTGACCCCACTCTCGACGAGCGCACCGTAGCTCCGTCGCTGGAGACGTTCCTGAACGTCATCCGCAAGGATGGCGGTTCCGTCGACAAGGTCGACATCTGGGGCCGTCGCCGGCTGGCCTACGAGATCGCCAAGCACGCCGAGGGCATCTACGCCGTCGTCGACGTCAAGGCCGAGCCGGCCACGGTGTCCGAGCTGGACCGCCAGCTCAACCTGAACGAGTCCGTGCTGCGGACCAAGGTGATGCGGACCGACAAGCACTAGGCCGATACACGCCGCCCATGTCGGGTGCGTTGCGTAGGCTCGCGCCCAACATAGGCTGCCCACTGCCCAGGAGGACCTCGTGGCTGGTGACACTGTCATCACCGTTATCGGAAACCTGACCGCCGACCCGGAACTGCGGTTCACGCCGTCCGGAGCGGCCGTCGCCAACTTCACGGTGGCGTCCACTCCCCGGACGTTCGACCGTCAGACGAATGAGTGGAAGGACGGCGAAGCGCTGTTCCTCCGCTGCAACATCTGGCGGGAGGCGGCCGAGAACGTGGCCGAAAGCCTCACCCGGGGGTCGCGCGTCATCGTCTCCGGCCGGCTCAAGCAGCGGTCCTTCGAAACCCGTGAGGGTGAGAAGCGCACCGTCGTCGAGCTCGAGGTCGATGAGATCGGCCCCTCGCTGCGGTATGCGACGGCCAAGGTCAACAAGGCCAGCCGCGGCGGCGGTGGCGGCGGCGGTGGTGGATTCGGCGGCGGATCGAGTCAGCCGCGCAGTGCGGAGCCGAAGGACGATCCGTGGGGCAGTGCTCCCGCGGCGGGCTCCTACAGCGGCGCTGACGAAGAACCGCCCTTCTGACATACACAGACGAACATTTGAGAAAGAGATAGACCCATGGCCAAATCCGGTAGTACCAAGCGGCGGCCGGCACCCGAAAAGCCGGTCAAGACCCGCAAGTGCGTGTTCTGCTCCAAGAAGGGCAAGGGGCAGGACATCAACTACAAGGACACCGCGCTGCTGCGCACCTACATCAGCGAGCGCGGCAAGATCCGTGCCCGCCGGGTGACCGGCAACTGCGTCCAGCATCAGCGCGACGTTGCCGTCGCGGTGAAGAACGCCCGTGAGGTGGCTCTGCTGCCGTTCGGTTCGTCGACGCGGTAAGGGAGGAACCACATCATGAAGCTGATTCTCACCGCAGAGGTTGACCACCTGGGTGTCGCCGGCGACGCCGTCGAGGTCAAGGACGGCTACGGCCGTAACTACCTGCTCCCGCGCGGGCTGGCCATCGTGGCCTCCCGTGGCGCCGAGCGTCAGGCCGACGAGATCCGTCGTGCCCGCGAAACCAAGGAGATCCGCGGCGTCGAGCACGCCAACGAGCTCAAGCAGGCCATCGAGGCCCTCGGCCCGGTCGCTCTGGCGGTCCGCGCCGGCGAGGGCGGCAAGCTGTTCGGTTCGGTGACCCAGGCCTCCGTGGTCGCGGCCATCAAGAAGGCCGGCGGCCCGAACCTGGACAAGCGCACCGTCGACCTGCCCAAGGCACACATCAAGGCGGTCGGGACGCACCCGGTCGGAGTGCGGCTGCACGCGGGCGTGACCGTGTCGGTCCCGCTCAACGTCGTCGCCGAGTAGGCTCGGTACTCCTCACGTACCTCTGCAACGCCCGGGTGGAAAGCTCAGAGCTTCCGCCCGGGCGTTGCTGTGTCTCCAGCGAACGCAACTCCAGTTATGGCCCCAGCAACGGAAACTGTCTGTTAACCTCTTCGGCTCTTCGGCGCAATGCAACACGCCCGACCCGGCAACCCAGGCCGACACGCCGGGTGACTTTGCATCCACAAGTTTAGACACTTCGGCGGTAGCGTTGACCTGCAGGTTGTTCGGCTACCGATGAGTTAATCCACAAGTTCTCCCCACCCGCTCAACACGGTTGTCCAAGGCTGTCCACACGCCATCCACACCTTCATCCACAGGCTCGGTTGCACCGGCCACAGCAACGTCTAATGTTGGCCCGTCGCCAGGCAGTGGCGCCGAACCCCGACTGGCTTTGGCTGGACTTGTCGGGAGCGCGTCGTACTGTCATGACAACTATCGCCGAACATATGTTCGGCCACATAACGAAGGGGGAGGGACGCTTAGTGGCAGTCGTGAACGACCTCGGTCATCACGGTATGGACGAGCCGCCCAGGGAGGATTTCGGCCGTCAGCCCCCGCAGGACATGGCTGCCGAGCAGGCGGTCCTCGGCGGCATGTTGCTGAGCAAGGACGCCATCGCCGACGTGCTGGAGCGCATGCAGCCCGGCGACTTCTATCGGCCCGCGCACCAAGACGTCGCGACAGTCATCCTCGATCTTTACGACCGCGGTGAGCCCGCGGACGCCGTGACCGTCGCCGCGGAGCTGGACCGGCGCGGGCAGCTGCGCCGCATCGGTGGCGCCCCGTATCTGCACACCCTCATCTCCACCGTGCCCACCGCAGCCAACGCCGGCTTCTACGCCGGCATCGTGGCCGAGAAGGCGCTGCTGCGCAGGTTGGTGGAGGCCGGCACCCGCGTCGTGCAGTACGGCTACGCCGGAGCCGACGGCGCCGATGTGCACGACATCGTCGACCGCGCCCAGGCCGAGATCTACGACGTCACCGACAAGCGCAACCAGTCCGAGGACTTCGTGCCGCTGGAGGACCTACTGCAGCCCACGATGGACGAGATCGACGCCATCGCCTCGGCGGGGGGCATGGCCCATGGCGTGCCCACCGGATTCATCGATCTCGATGAGGTCACCAACGGTCTGCACGGCGGCCAGATGATCATCGTGGCGGCGCGTCCGGGCGTCGGGAAATCGACGCTGGGTTTGGATTTCATGCGGTCGTGCTCCATCAAGCACCGGATGGCCAGCGTCATCTTCTCGCTGGAAATGAGCAAGTCCGAGATCGTCATGCGCATGCTGTCGGCAGAGGCGAACATCAAGCTCGGTGACATGCGCTCGGGCCGGATGAACGACGACGACTGGACCCGGCTTGCGCGCCGGATGAGTGAGATCAGTGAGGCGCCGCTCTACATCGACGATTCGCCGAACCTCACCATGATGGAGATCCGGGCGAAAGCGCGACGGCTCAAGAAGAAAGCCGATCTGCGACTGATCGTCGTGGACTACATGCAGCTGATGAGCTCGGGCAAGAAATACGAATCACGCCAGCAGGAAGTTTCGGACTTCTCCCGAAGCCTCAAGCTGATGGCCAAGGAACTCCACGTACCGGTGGTGGCGATCAGCCAGCTCAACCGTGGTCCGGAGCAGCGCACCGACAAACGCCCGCAGGTGTCTGACCTTCGTGAGTCGGGATCGCTGGAGCAGGACGCGGACATGATCATCCTGTTGCACCGCCCGGATGCTATCGACCGGGATGACCCGCGCGGTGGCGAGGCCGACCTGATCCTGGGCAAGCACCGTAACGGGCCGACGGCGAATATCACTGTGGCGCACCAGCTTCACCTGTCGCGGTTCACGAATATGGCGCGGTAGAAGCGGTGGTGTTGCTACTGTGGCTTCCCGAGTTTGATGTCCATATCCCATATCAAATGTCCACATGATGTCCATTAACCGGGATTTTTGACACCCGGCCTACCCGCAGGCCAAGGCGCGGTTCGTCGTGGAGGTCCCAGATCGGTTGGCTCAAGCATCGGTTCCTACCTTAGTAGCTGCCGCCGCGTGAACCGAGAAGCTTGGTCACATCGCTAACGTCTCATTGCTGTGCGCCACTGAAGATCTGAGGCACGCAATGTAAAGCAGATATGAGACACCGCGACCTGGCATTACACGGTGGGCGGTGGCGCATCGGCGGCTGTCTCGTTTTCTACATGCGAGACGGGTGCACGTGTTGTGGATATCTGACAACAGCTCACGCTTTGGGGTCGAGACCTCGGTCAGTGCCACACTCGTGTGATGACAGCGGCTAGGGCTGCCCTTCATCGGAAAGTCTCGGCGTCGCTGGGGTCGCGCAGCGATGGTGAGCTTGCAGCGCTGGTGGGAACCGGACGACTGAACGGCGTGGGGGTAGGTGGCGGATCGGAGGTTGTGGAGGTCGACGGGACGCCCTTCTTCGTCAAGCGGATCCCGTTAACCGATCGGGAGGTCGCCAACCCGGGCTCCACAGCGAACCTGTTTGATCTGCCGATGTTTTGCCAGTACGGCATCGGCGGACCAGGGTTCAATGCTTGGCGGGAGCTGGCCGCCAACGTCATCGCCACTGACGCCGTGCTGACCGGCGAAACGCAGTCATTTCCATTGCTCTACCACTGGCGGGCGCTACGTGGCCGGTCACCAGTCGCCGCCGAACACGCCGACATCGACGCCGCCGTCGCCACGCAGGGCGGTTCCCCGGCCGTGCGGGTCCGTCTGGAAGCGTTGGCCGCCGCCACCCGCAGCCTGGTCCTGTTCTGCGAATACATTCCACACCCGATTACGGACTGGCTGCGACACAACCCCGCAGATAAAGCTGTCGCGTTGGAGCGGCAGCTGGCCGACATCGTGACCTTCC
This sequence comes from Mycobacterium hackensackense, assembly GCF_025822555.1. Taxonomy (NCBI): domain Bacteria; kingdom Bacillati; phylum Actinomycetota; class Actinomycetes; order Mycobacteriales; family Mycobacteriaceae; genus Mycobacterium; species Mycobacterium hackensackense. Next base: position 1,082,851 of record NZ_JACKUC010000030.1, on the reverse strand, counting down.
TGCGGGACCGGGAGTTGCTGCACATGGACGGGCACTTCGGCAACATCCGCACCGACATGGAGCGGATCTATCTCGGCGACTTCGGCCTGGCAATATCGCCGCAGTTCGACCTGACAGCAGCTGAGCGTCACTTCACGGCACAACACCTCACGCACGACGCCGACTACGCAGCCATGCGGCTGGTCAACTGGCTGGTCACCGATGTCTGCGGCGTTCCCGGTGGTCACCCAGTCGCCCACGACGAGTACGTAGACCAGTGCGCCGCTGGACGCGTACCAGCGGACGTGCCACCGTCGGTCGCTGCGATCCTGACCCGGCACGCACCGACCGCCGCGAAGATGAACCCCTTCTACGGGCGACTGTTCCACGGCGACCTTCACGCCGAATACCCGACACCCTGAAACTTCGACCTCGACCTCGATCAGTGACGGCCACGGAGCTGGCGACCAGGCCGTGCGCGGTGAGACAGGAAAGGAGCTGTCCAACGTCTCTAGAAAAGAACAGCAACCATTTTCTCAGAGCCCAATAGCGATTGGCGCTGTCGGCGGACCGTCCAGAACTGCCCGGATGAGCGTCGGCAACGCCCGCGGAGAAAACAACTCTCCATGAGCATGGGCGTACACGATCTCAGTCAGAGACCACCAGCGCTGGTGAAGGATTCCCTCCCCGTCAGGGTGGCCGGCCTCACCCGCCGCGAGCCCGCTGGCCGGCTCGAAAATATCAACGTGCAGCAGAAAATAGTAGTTGACGACCCCGGCATAACCCTGTTCGCTCATTTCCCTGAACTCGGCGGTCTGAATCCACACCAGCCGAGGGATATGGGCGCCGGTAAGCACCAGGCCAGTCTCCTCATGCAGTTCGCGGGCCAGCGTCTCAGTGAGGGTTTCATCGTCCTCGACCCCGCCACCTGGACCGACCCACACGGTGCGGCCGTCACCAATGCTGTGCTGGGCAAGCAGAATCTGTTCGCCGTTGGCTAAAAGACCTCGACATGAACGACGCAACGGCAGATTCCCAGACATCGCAACCGACGCTATCGCCGATGGATCACTATCCGCCAGCAACGATCAACCCGATTCGTCCAGAGAGCATGCAGGGGGCGAGTGAGCCGGGCTCGCTACGGTAGGGCGTGGGCAGAACGATTTACGTGGTGACCCATCCAGGGGCCACACACCATTGCGAGGGTTTGGTCGGCGGGTGGTACGACTCTGACCTGACAGCGAAGGGCTTGGCGGACGCCAGGTACGGCGTGAATATCCCGGACGACGACCTGGCCGGCCTGCGCACCGTCGGCTACATCCAGAAGCTCGAAGAGGAGAACCCGAAGGCCGCCGCGGCGGCGTTCGAGGTGTTCGACATGAGGGAGTGGGACGCCTAAACGATGACGGAGCCGATCGACCCGGGCGGGTTCACAGGCTGGGTACCGTTCGCGGCGCTGCCGACCGCCGACGTACCCACCGGCCCCGGGGTTTACGTGATCGTGCGACCCACCGACAATCCCCCGACGTTCCTGGACGCCTCGCCGGCCGGCCAATTCAAAGGCAAGGACCCAACGGTGCCCGTCGCCGAGCTGCACGCGCACTGGGTGCCCGGCACCCGCATCGTCTACATCGGCAAGGCAAATGCCGGCGCCACCGGACGCCGCGGCCTGTGCAAGCGCCTCGACGAGTTCCGCCGCCACTGCGCCGGCGAACCGGTCGGCCACGCCGGGGGCCGCCGCATCTGGCAGTTCGCCGACCACGCCGACCTCCTGGTGGGCTGGCGCACCACCGACGAGGGCGCCGCCGCCACCACCGAAACCGAGATGATCGCCCTCTTCCGCGCGCACCACGGCCGGCTGCCGTTCGCCAACATGCGCGGCTGACATGAGAGCGGCAGAGGACACCGCGGCGCCGCCGTGCGGGCACCACGGTTGCCGAACCACTCCGATCGAGCGACGAGCGGCGACGGCCGCCGCGACGGTGCTCGACGACCCGGATCTCACCCGTGTGTGCGACCAGGACCCGACCTTCGTCACCGGCGGCCCGATCCCTGACTTCCACTCGCCACGCCACGTCGTGGAAGTCAAAGAATTGACCAGCGAGCCGCTGCGCCGATTCATCGCCGCCTACGACGCACTACCCGGCAGGTACATCCCCATCCCTACCCTCCAGCACCTCTGGGGCGTATCGCTGGACGTGTCCGCGGCGCACCAAACCTACGAAGGCAGGCTCAAGACGCCTCGGGTGAAGACCCTGATCAACTCCCTCACTCAATTCATCGGCGAGCTGGAATCCCGCGGCATCACCGACGCATTCACCGATCACGACAACTGGCCACGATTCGCAGAAATGGCCGGCTTCTACGGGCATTGCGCCGTGCTCCCCAGCGCCGGGCTGCAGCCGGGAATCATGTTTAGCGGCACCATGAGTGAGCAGCCCCGCACCACCCACCTCGACGACGATGTCGCGCCCTTCCTGCAGGACTGGCTCGACGAGCACTCCGATAACGCCTGCCAGTCCCTGGCCGGCCGCGCCGGCGTCCACGTAGCGGCTCTCGTCGCCAGCCTGGACGGCCCCGCCGCCGGCATGATCCACACGATGATGGAGACCCCCGGTGAAGCACCCACCGCGATGCTGCGGTTACCGGCCGAAATCGACGTCCTGATCGTCGTAGCCAACGCCGACGTACTCAGCTTCGCCACCGGCGGCGGCTGGTCTCGCCGGAGCATCCCGCCCCACCTGTGAAGGAGGCGAAACGACCCACAAGGATTCGGGCGACTCGACACCCGCGCTGCCCTCGACGAGTGCCCCGCCGCCGCTTGGAGGTGGCCACGCTGAGCATGCGCCGTGCCTAGTGCACGACTGTGGTCACTGGCGACGAAACTAGCGAGCCGCGGGGGGATCCGCGAACGACGAGGGCGAAGAGCTGACGCTAGAAGAGCCCAGCCGGATGTGAGATGTGTGGCCAGCACTCGGTGACCGCGACTTCGCGGGATGACATCGGAGATGGAAGTGAAACACCGTCTGGTAGCCAAGTGGAACCGGGCCGAGGCGTTGCTGGGTGTCGAACCGGCCGAAAACTCACCGCATCGGGGCCCTAGAATCCCCCGTGGGGAAGCCGGCGCGCAACGAACACGGACGGCTCGAACGGGAGAGATGGGCGGGCCAGACATGGGGTATCGCGAGTTCACGTCTGCCGACTACAAATCCCTGAGGCGCCAGCACAACATCATGGTCCTGGTGGGCAACGGCTTCGATATTCAAGTCGCACAGCGCTACGAATCCCGGTTCTCCCCCCGCTATCCAGCCTTCTATCACTACCTCGCCTCTCGCAACTTCGACTCCTCAAATCTCGTGGTCCAGCAGATGGCTGACGCTAAGGAGAACGGCGAGGAAAACTGGAGCGATATCGAAGCAGCAATCGGGCGACTCATCAGACCTCACGGCGGCGTGCAGCAGGCCAAAACCGTCTACGAGTCAACACTCGCCATCCAGGCGGCGTTCTCCGAATTCCTGGAACTCGTCGCACCACCTGACCTACTCGCCCGGGTCGGGAAGGACTCCGCACAAGGTGCCTTGGCCGTGGAATCAATGGCGAAATTCGTCGGAGACGTCGCCAAAATGTCCCCGACCTTCGAGTCCTTCTCCTTCCCCACCGAGACCCAACACTACGACCTCTTCAACTTCCTGTTCGTGAACTTCAACTACACGCCTCTACTCGACGACTACGCCTTTCTCGACGCCCAGCAGTTCAGGCCGCAAGCGCACACGCATGCCGACCGGAACTTCTGGTTTTATCCCAACCCAACAGGCCATCTGGATGGATCGTGGAACCACGACACCAGTTGGTCCAGTTACGTCCGCAGCGAGGTCATCCATCCTCACGGACAGCAGGCAATTCCGCGGTCGCTTCTGTTCGGGATCGACGCACCCGACAGCTTCAACCAGGGCACAGACCCCCACCGGGAACTCATGAAGCCGTACTGGGCCATGAACCGTATCGAGTACAGCCACCTGTTTCCCGACACTCGACTGTTCATCATTTTCGGGTGCTCTCTTGGCGAATCGGACGGCTGGTGGTGGCGCCGCGTCTACGAGGCGCTCAATCATGAGCCCGACGACGGAAGCCCACGGAGCGAACTCATCATTTACTGGTGGAGCCCAGCGGTGAAGCCCGCCACTCGGGAAGACGTCCTCGACACCTTCCTCACTGGTGCCACAGGAAATCCGAACTGCCCTGAGCGAGCGGGCGTGCAGGACCGGATCCAGATCGTGCTGTACACGGACGAAACCCCGCGGGTTTTCCTCGCCACGCCCTGACGTCGACGTCCTACGTCAATCGCTAAAGGCAGTGAGAACGGTCCTACATCAGCCGATGTGATCCCCGAGCAGAATTGACCGACCGGAAACCCGCCCACTCAGCGGGGCGCATCCTGCGCTTGCCTTCATAACCCCGGGCCGGCGTTCACGACGAAATATGTAGTGGTGCGGGGAGCACGCCGGTAACAGGGCGAGGGAGAGTGTTGCTGCGACGGCTCAGTTCGTGGAGGCCCTAGGCTCGTGTTTGGCAATAGACCGCATGACCAGGGATGTTAGTGGAAAACGACTTTGCTTACGAGCAGCTCAGCGCGCGTGCATTCGAACAGCTCGCGGTCGCGCTTGTGGAGCCCGTCATCGGCGCCGGCCTAGAGGTGTATGGGCCCGGCCCTGATGGGGGGCGTGAAGCCACGTGGACCGGCCCGGTCAACTGGTCGGCCACCGAGCCTGACGATTCGACGCGGTGGGACGGGTACACCGTGGTCCAGGTCAAACATTGTCAGAATCCTGCCGACGATCCTGACAAGGACCTGTCCTGGTTGTTGGGTCACCTTGGCACCGAGCTTGATACCTGGATGAAAGCTGAGTCAAAGAGATCGCGCTTCCCCAACTATTTGCTCGTGATCACCAACGTTCGCCTGACGCCGGCCGATCCTGGCGGGACCATGCACAAACTCGAAGCCTGGCTCGCAAAAAAGCTGGTCCACAACTACGGGAAAGGACGCAGCCCGCGGACTTTGCGCAGCAAAGGTCTACGAGAAATACGGGTGTGGCATCGCAATAAGATCAACAACGCGCTCACCGGAAACGCCAGTGTGCGCCAACGCTTCACACCGCTCATCACCGTCGGCGACGTCCTGGCCCGCCTCGGCCAGCTTCCTGGCGCTATCCCAGCGGATCTCTTACCGGCGGTGTTCATTGACCACGCGCGCCGGTCCTTGGAAACTGGTCGCTGGATCAGATTCGACGATGCCGGCGACGGGCAGGCCAAACACGTCGTCGATGACATTGTTGTCGACCTTCCCGTCGAGATCGCGCAGGGGCGATCGACTGCACTTCAAGAAGCGTTAGGTCGCAGCGACCAAGTCCTGCGCTCCTCGTCGTGGCGCTCCGAGACGGTGAGCGAAGGCCCACCTGCGCGTCACTTGGTCATCACTGGTGCAGCCGGGAACGGAAAGAGCACTCTGACCCGGTACCTGACGCACCTCTACCGAGCATCGTTCTGCAGCAACGAATCTATCGTGCCGGCCAGCGTTGAGGATGTGATCGCAGCTGCGCGTACCTCGATGCATCGACTCGGGCTACACCCACTTTCGTTGCCGCGGTGGGCGCTACGGGTCGAACTCGCGGCGATGGCCGACGCCATGGGTCCCGACGACGGTGGGCCCAGTGTCTACCGATACATGTGCCAGCTGGTGTCGGATCGATCGCAAGTTCAGGTGCAGCCATACAGCTTGGAAGCCTGGTTCAAAACGTGGCCCTGCGTCGTGCTGTTTGACGGGCTCGATGAAGTAACGCATCCCGCTGTACGCCAGAGGGTTATCTCGGAGATCACGCAACTGGTTCGCGACGCGAATGACAACGATGCCGACCTGTTCGTTATCGTCACCACCCGGCCAACCGGATACACCGAACGACTCTTACCAGAACACTTCGACCAGATCGACCTGGCGGACTTCACAAAGGACGAGGCCACCGCCTACGCGCAACACATCAGCTCACAACGGCTAAACACCGACGAACCGGACTACCGCAACGCCATCATGGCCAAGCTGGACACTGCGTTAGCCACTAGTTCGGTACAGAGACTATTGAAAACGCCACTTCAGGTGCTGATTCTTACCGTCATCGTGTTCAGCTCTGGCGTGCTCCCTGCTAATCGCTACCGCCTGTTCTGGAGCTATTTCGACACTGTCTTCAAGCGCGAAGCGGGCAAGTCGACGGGCCATCAAGCGTTCTTCAACACCTACCGAACCGAGATCGAGGACGTCCACCTCCGGGTCGGTTTAGTCCTCCATCAGCGCAATGAGGCTTCAGGGGATATCCGCTCGCAAATGCCCTTGGAGACACTGCGAGACATCGCATTCGAGCGCTTTCGGGAAGATCAACATCCCATCCCGAAGGCCAACACACTCGCTGACAAGCTGGTCGATGTCGCTACTCAACGTCTGGTTCTGCTTGCTGCGGCCGAAGACCAGACCGTCGCCTTTGACGTTCGCAGCCTTCAAGAACTCATGGCTGGTCGCGCTCTTATCAACGGATCCGACGCCGATACCCGACACAACCTTGTGACCGCTGCGCGCAGTCCGCACTGGCGCAACGCTTGGCTCTTCGCGGCAGGGGAGCTTTTCACCGGCAGTGACCACGACCGTGACGCTGTACTGGATGTAGTGGAGCAGTGCGATGAGGATCCCAAATGGGCCGGTTGGCTCTACCCCGCGGGGCCCGAGTTGGCTGCGAACATCCTCGACGACGGCCTCGCCGCGAACAAACCGCGTTACCTTCATCGCCTCATCGACGTATCGCTTCGCATCTTGGACGGTCCTATGCCCACGGAGCCGAAGAATCTTGCCCGCGGATTGACGACGGCTGCAACCGAAGTGGACTACCGCGCTGCCATCCGGGAGAAGCTGCGCACAGCTTTGGCCGGCAGCGCGATGCAACACATTATTGCGACTGCTTTGCTGCACTACGGCGACTTCGGCACCCGGATACCAGGCGAATCCGATCAGGGCCGCTACGTCGACATGTGGGCCTACCGGAAGGGTAGCGGCCGGCGCGTCACCGTGGGGGAATTGTTGTCGTCCCTGCTTAAGGGCAGCAACATCTCAGCGTCCCCGCAGCTGCGGTCCGCTATCGACGCCCTGGACAATCTTGTTCTGTACTACGCCGACGACGGACAAATGAAGCCACTCGAAACTGGTCGGCGAGGCTTTGACCATCGCCCGGTCCTCGCTGCGCTAGCTGACGATGACGACGCGAGCATGCTGCAACTGTGCCTAGACGAGTTGCCTGACCACGCCTGGCCCGCAAGATCTTTGATAGCGAGGGCCTGCTGGCCCGCTTTGAGCCGCATGGCGATAACGAACAACCTGAACACCTATCACCGCGAGTAGCTGGCCTCAGCAACTCAGGGTCGCGTCAGAGGCAGACGGCTAGGTCGCCATCACCATGAGCCCTGTCACGACCGCACGTTTGGATCGCTACGGGGCAGAACTCCAACATGGTGTCCATGGTCGGGTGTTGGCAGGCAGACTCAGGACCGTGACCGGCGACATGATGTTTCAACCAGGACCCGCCCGGGTTCTGACTGGTGACGAGCGCTTCACAGGACTCGACCACACCGTGAAGGACTTCTGGTCATACGCGGCCAGAGATCTTCGCTCTAATGTCCTGCGGGGAGTTCTCGCCGAGTGGCTTGTAGCGAAGGCCGTTGGCGCGGTGGAGCCCCGGCCTGAATGGGATGATTTCGACGTCCTCACAGCCGCCGGCATTCAGGTTGAGGTCAAATCTTCTGCCTACCTCCAGGCCTGGCCACAGCACGATCTGTCGAGGATCTCTTTCAGTGGCCTCCGTTCCCAGAAGCTGGGTCCCGAGAACCGATACTCGGGTCAGCGAACGTTCAATGCCGACGTCTATGTTTTCTGTGTCCAGACGGCGCAGTCACACGATGCCTACGATCCGCTGGACGTTTCGCAGTGGGATTTCTACGTCCTGCCGCGGTCTCACGTTGAGTCGATTGGCTACCGGAGCATCGGTTTAGCGCGGATTAAGAGTGTGACGCAGCGAGTCTCTTTCGACGAGCTTGCGGCCGCTATCAATCAGGCTGCCGAGGCCACTGTCCGGGACACACCCGAGTAAATCCCCGCGCCACCGTCCCGGCAGCCGCCAGGACCAAGCATCACCATAAACAAGAGCTTCACGAACCCTTTCGGGTTCGTGACCTAAGCGGCAGGAGTTAGTAGAACTCCTCCTGGCTGGCTGAAGTAAGTGGGACGTGTCATCGCCGCAGCTAGGGCACCGCCGCCGAGGACCGGGGATGCTCTGTGGACTGCACTCCGAGCCAGCAGCGTCACGTGAATAATCCGGCACCGCTACTCCTGATGGCGAGCAAGATCTACTGCCAGGTCAAACCAGCGTCTTGAGCTCAGTGGACACGAAAGTGGGATTTGCACCCATAGACATCCGCCGGGATTGGTGCGATTCGCGCCAGATCCGCGGTGGATGTATGGACATGAAAGTTGGGCAGCCACAACACGTCGTCGTGTGGCTTCTCGAGTTTGATGTTCCATTCTCAAGTTGAAGGTTGATCCGATGTCCGATTGGACATGAAAGTGAGAATCTTCGGCTTTCTGCATCCCCGGACAAGGACCGAGACGCAGCTCGCCTGATCGCGCGGGCGCCGCGGAACTGGGCCGGCACACTGCCGGTCCGGATGTCGGGTGCATGGTGCTGGCCGATCCGGACGGCAACGTGTTCTGCGGGGCCGGCGCCATAACGGTCTCGCCTTGGTGGCGCTAAGAGGGTGCGGAGCCAAGAGTTCCCCCAGGGCGGATCCCTCAAGCCGACAATGATTCTGCGCCCTGACGTATAGAGGCGAACGCTCAATCGCGTGGGCATTGGATGGACGCAAAGGAAAGTCGCGATCTCCATGAACCTTAGAAGTCAGTCCCTGACCAGGGGAGCGACGACGCTCGGCTAGACATCGTCGAGCACAGTTCGTAGCCTGTCCCGGGACATCGACAGCCGGGCTAGGCCGCACCATGACCGAAGGATCGTGACAAATCCGCATGACTGGGATTCGCGACCGCCTTCGACGGACGATGTGCGGCGCCGGATCGGCGCTCCTGGTGATGGCCGCGGCGATGGGCGCCGCGAATGCCGAACCTGCGGACGACGCGTTGGCCAAGCTCGATGAGCTTTCTGCGCAGGCGGTGGGCAGCCGGGAGGCCGTCACCACGGCTCAGCGCGACGCCGACGCTGCCCAGGCTCAACAGGTCGCAGCTGAGGACCGCCAGCGCGCCGACCTCACGGCATTGGAGGCAGCGGACACCCAGCTGGGGCCGCATCAGATGGCCGTCGATCGCCTGGCCGCGATGACCTACATGGGCGGTGGTCACAGTCAAATGACTGCAGCGCTCACGGCGTCATCGCCGCAACGTCTCATCGACGGGCTCTCGCTGCAACACACGATGGAAGCCACCGCCACCGATCAGCTGAGGGCTTACCGCGAAACGCGCGAGCGCGCCGCTGCCGCCGCCTTGGCCTCAGAGCGCTCGGCCGCAGACGCGCGCACCGCGGCGGAGCGAGCTGCCGCAGTACGCGCGGACCTGCAAACCGCACTGCAGGATCTGCTGCGCCGTATCGCCGCAGCGGAAGCACAGTACGCCCTGTTGACTCCGCAGCAGCAAGCGGTGATCGAAAGCGCTGTTGCACCGCCACTGCCGCCGGAAACGCCACCTGCGCAGGATCCCGCGATCGTCGCGATGCCAGACCTGCCGGCGGGCGACCTGGCTCCGCCGCCCCCGGCTGCCATCCCAGACGATCCCGCCGCACTGCCCATGGGTGTCGCGAATGAGATTGGCCTACAACCCAATACCGTCCTTGCTGCCCGAATGATCAGCGCGCACTTCCCCCAGATCGCGACCATCGACGGGGTACGGCCGGACTCGAAGCCGTGGCATCCGCGCGGTCTCGCGATCGACATCATGATTCCCCACCCGGAGAGCCCGGAAGGTATCGCGCTCGGCGACCAGATCCGCGCGTTCGTGCTGGCCAACGGACCTTCGTTCGGGTTACAGGACGTGATCTGGCGGGGTGTCTATTCCACGCCGGCCGGGCCCCAGGCGACGGGATACGGTCACTTCGACCACGTACACATCACCACGACACCGCGCGGCTGATCGATCGTCGGACCGAGCCCCCGCACACATGTCGGAGGGTGCGCGCATGCTGGCGGCATCCACAACGAAAGGGGCCGCGATGTGCTGGAAATGCGACAACCCGGACGGCACCACGGAGCAGTACCTGGACCACCTGCGCGCGACAATTCAGGACCACGGGTGGGCTGTTCAATACGTCGAGAGTGACAAGCGACCGTTGGCGTACACGGTGGGACTACACAATCGCGGTCTTCCAGAACTGTTGATGACCGGGCTGCCCGCAAACGTCTCCTGTCGAGTGCTCAACTCGATCGCGCACATGATCGTCGACGACGGCGTCGAGCTTGCCCCGGCAATGCACATCGACTATGAAGATCGATTCCTCATCGAGGTGGCTCAGGTGGAGCACCCGGATGTCCATATGAGGTTCGCCGTCGAGCTCTTTGGTCGTAATTTCCCTGCATTGCAATTGGTATGGGCTGACGAACGGGGATGCTTCCCGTGGGCCCCGGGGTGGGGCCATGGACGTCGTCGGCAACCCGTCCTAGGACGACGTGCCAAGTGGCCGAACTCAGCCGCCTGAACCACGGCTCACGACCACGAATGCGGACCAGGGCTGAATAGGGGCGGGTCTTGGCTGGGCCGTGACAGGATGCTTCAGCGTGACGCGTCCCAACTTCCTGGTCATCGTGGCCGACGACCTCGGGTTCTCCGACATCGGCGCCTTCGGCGGCGAAATCAACACCCCGAACCTGGACCGCCTGGCCCACTCGGGCATCAGGCTCACCGATTTCCATTCCGCGCCGGCCTGCTCGCCGACGCGGGCGATGCTGCTGACCGGAACCGATCACCACGTCGCCGGAATCGGCACCATGCTCGAGATGGCTGCCCCCGAATTCCGCGGCGCCCCCGGCTACGAGGGCTATCTGAACGACCGGGTCGTGGCGTTGCCGGAGTTGCTGCGCGACGCCGGCTACCAGACGCTCATGTCGGGCAAGTGGCATCTGGGCGACACGATCGAAAGGTCGCCGTGGGCAAGGGGATTCGACCGCTCTTTCGCCCTGCTGCCGGCCGGCGCCAGCCACTACGGCACCCGCGGGGGCGGCGGGCTCTCTCCCGTGCCGACGATGTTCACCGAAGACGATCAGTTCGTCACGGTAGGGGAGGACTTCTACTCGTCGGATGCGTACACCGACACACTGCTGCGCTACCTCCACGAACGTCCCCAAGACGGTGAAGACCAGCCCTTCTTCGCCTACCTGCCCTTCCAGGCGCCGCACTGGCCGCTGCACGCGCCGCAGGAAACCATCGCCAACTACCACGGCCGCTATGACGCCGGACCGGACGCACTGCGCGAGGAGCGGCTGGCCGCGCTCACCCGGTTGGGCCTGTGCCCACCCGACGTCGAGCCCCACCCGGTGGTCGCCGACGGCGCCCCGGAATGGGCGGACATGACCGACGAGGAACGCGCCGTCTCCGCCCGCAAGATGGAGGTTTACGCCGCCATGGTGGATAACATGGACTGGAACATCGGTCGGGTGATCGACTACCTCGAGGGCACCGGCGAGCTCGACAACACCGTCGTGATCTTTCTGTCGGACAACGGCGCGGAGGGCACGATCGTCGAGGCGATGCCGCTGCGCGGCCCCGAAATCGAAGCGTTCGTCGCGAAGCACTGTGACAATAGCGTCGATAACCTCGGTGCCCCCACCTCCTGGGCCTGGTACGGCCCGCGCTGGGCGCAGGCCGCCACCGCGCCGTCGCGGCTGCACAAGGCCTTCACCACCGAGGGGGGAATCCGGGTGGTGGGCTTTGTCACCTGGCCGGGTTTTGCCCGGCAGGGGGAGATCGGCACCGCGTTCACCACCGTCATGGACATCGCCCCGACCGTGCTGGAGCTCGCCGGTGCCGCGCACCCCGCTACCGAGTATCGGGGCCGGGAGGTGGAGCCGATGCGCGGGCGATCGATGGTGCCCTACCTGTCCGGGCAGGCGGACGTGGTGCATGATGCCGACACCGGCACCGGGTGGGAGTTGTTCGGGCGCCGCGCGATTCGCCAGGGGGATTGGAAGGCGCTGCATCTGCCCGCGCCCTACGGTCCGGGCACCTGGCAGCTCTATGACCTCTCCTGCGACCCCGGCGAGGTCCACGACCTGGCCGCTGCCCGGCCCGACAAACTGGCCGACTTGATCGAGCTGTGGGACCGCTACGTCGAGGAGAACGGCGTGATCCTCGGGCCTGTGTCGCTCTTCGATATCGACTTTGAGGCGCGCTGACGGAGCAGATGCGGAACGGTATTCTCGGCCGCGCGCCAAAGCTGGCCGCGGAGCGGCCAAACAGCCCGATCCACGGACGTCGCCCCGAGACACCCCGTTGACCCCTTTGCCCCGGCCGCGGACACCAAGGGGCATGTGAGGTGAAAGGTCGGCTCGGGTGGCTACCTGCCCTGGACCTTTTGAGCGCCAAGGCTATTCGGAGGTAGCCGGACCTCGTCGGAGCAAGGATCAGATCCAGGCGGCAGCCCTGAGGCGGGCGCGGCTACGCCTGTCCCAAACTCGGCCGGTAATCAGCCGCCTCCGCCTCCGCAGCAAGCAATGCACCCAGTTCGCCCTCCTGCTGGGCAACAAACACACCGACCACCTGCCGGCATACCTCCGGCACGCTCACCCCACGCATATCCGCAATACGTTTCAGCCCGAGCAGCATTGACGTCGAGACGTGAAACTGCACAGCGAACTGACCGCATGAACCGTCCTCAGGCGGCAACCCCGGCCCCACTACCACGGGTTCGTCCACCTCGTACTCGCTCACCTGAGCACCCCGAGCTTGCTCAACAGCCCCACCACCAACGCCGTCGGCCGGGGATCGGGACTCCTCATGACTGAACAAACCCATTCCGCCCACGCTAGACCTCCCAGCATTCCCAGGCGAGATCGAGACGCCGTGTCTGCACCGGCAACGTGGACAACGCGACGCTCACCGAAGGATTTGAAGCCGCCCTCAGCGAGCATGCTGACGTGGTCGTCAGGTCCGCAGACCGGTGAGCAGCATCTCGAGTGGGCGTCCAGCAGGCGGCAACCTCGGAAAAGGCTGAGCGGCTGCTCGGTTGGACGGCGCGCCCAGCGGCCACGGCAGTACGAGATGCGGCTGTGTCGCTGCTTGAGCGCAACCTCGTGTAACGCCTCGACCATCGCCGCACCGACTGAAGAATGCGATAGTTCAGTGGGGTCACTCCGGCGACCAGCGTTCTTGGTCTGGCCAACGCAGTGAGACTAGCTGGTCGGGCCGGGTGTGTCTCGCTCAGCAGATCGACTAGGTGGGGAAATCCGCGCTGCGGGAGAGCATTTCGTTAGCCCGGATGTCGGCAAGGGTCTGCCCCAGCGTATCGATCACGGCGTCGTAGCCGCTATTGCCTAGGACCAGCCGACGGGGCGGCGGGTTCTGGGCCATCGCCGCGATTACCGCACGGGCACCGCGGAGCGGATCGCCGGGCTGCACCCCGTCCATCCCGACGAACACGGCGCGGACCTGCTCCAGCATGTCGTGGTACTCCGGGATCGTCTCCGCGACAGGCTCGTTGGCGAAGCCGGCGTAGGCGTTCGTGCGGAACGCCCCCGGTTCGACTGTCAGCACGGAGATGCCTTGTGTGGCGACCTCATCACGCAGGGCATCGGTGATGGCTTCGATGGCGAACTTCGTCGCACTGTAGTAGCCAAATCCAGGCGCTGATACAAGCCCAGCCACCGAGGACACGTTGACGATCCACCCATTGCCCCGGGCGCGCATCCCCGGCAGCACTGCACGTGTCACCGACAGCACGGCGAAGAAGTTCAGTTCGAACATTGCCCGCAAAGACGACTCGTCCATGCCCTCGATCGATCCGTACCATCCGCGGCCGGCATTGTTGACCAGCACGTCGATGCCGCCGAAGTGCTCCTCTGCGGCATGCACCGCACGCTGCACCTGCGCCGCGTCGGTGAGTTCCAGCGGCACGACCAGAACGCGGTCGCCGTACTGCTCGGCCCACGTCGCCAGCTCTTGCGGGCGCCGGGAGGTGATTACCACACGGTCGCCGGTCTCGAGTGCGGCCTCGGCGAACGCCATCCCGAAGTTGCCGGGGGTGCCTCCGGTGATGAACCAACGCCGCGTCATGGCTCGATCACCACCCGGCTGATCACAGTGCCGTCGAGGGTGAAGCGGTAGTGCAGGTCGGCGACGCCGCCCGGGAAGTCGCCCTCCAAGTGCTGCCCGACGTCGACAGTCGTACCGGTCTGCCGTTCGAGCACTGTCGCGCCGGTGAATGCGGTGGTGTAGGTGTACTCGGCGGCCGCGGTGGCCACCCAGGCCCCGATCTCGTCATGTCCCTTGTAGTGGTGGCCTTCGTCGGTCACCACGGCATCGGTGGTGAGTGTGGCCAGCGCTTGGTCCACCTCACGGGCATCGAGTGCGGTCATGAACGTTTTTACGGTGTCCGGGAGTGCTTCCCATTCTGTGGTCATGAACCCACCGTGGAGCTTCCCCTAAGGGGAAGGTCAACCCTGGGCCGGCGAATCTCGGACTCACGCCGCGATGTTGACCTTCCCCCAGGGGGAGACTTCAGGATGGCCTTACGCCTTAAGCGGGCGGCGGAACGCAGAGGAGGATGCGATGGGCGCACGGGTCTCGATCGGTGACTTCGCCGTGATGACCAGCTTCAGCAGGAAGGCGCTACGGCACTACCACGACATCGGCATTCTCGAACCAGCTCTCGTCGATCTCCACACCGGCTACCGGTTCTACGACACCAGCCAGGTCGATCATGCACACATCATCCGTCGGTTCCGCTCTCTGGGCATGTCCATTCCCGACATCAAGGCGCTGCTGAGCACAGACGACGCCGCGGCCCGCACTGAGATCATCACGGCTCATCTCCAACAGATGGAAGTGCAACTGCAGCAGACCCGTGACACCGTTGGTGCGCTGCGCGAGCTGCTTTCTCCTGTGCACACCCCCGCCTCTGTGGAGTTGCGCCGTGAACCCGCGCTCGCAGTGTGGTCGATCGGCGCCACCATCGAGGTGTCCGCGATCGACAGCTGGTTCGCGGTGACGCTGAGGACGCTGAGAGACGCGGTTGCCACGGCGACAGGCGCACCGTCGACGGTCGTGCCGGGTGGCCTCTACGACCGAGCACTGTTTCTCGAATCACGGGGCAAGGCCACCCTGTTCGTGCCTGCGCCGCAGTCCGCGACCCCTCCTGAGGGGGTGCGTGCCGAGGTCTTGCCTCAGGCTGAATTCGCCGTCCTCACTCACCCCGGCGGTCACGACGAGAGCATCGACCGCAGTTACGGGGCTCTGGGCATATACGCAAACGAGCATCTGATCAGCGACCAGGGGCCGATCCGCGAACACTACATCGGTGCCACGCCCTCAGATCCGACAGCGTTCACCGCCACAGAAATCTGTTGGCCGATCTTCAGTACCACCCCACCGCCGGGATGAAAGCAGTTCTCACGCAGTTCATTCCGCAGCCATACCGGCACCCGTTGGTGCGCCAACCCGAAGGAGATAATCGACGTGCACGAGCAGTTCGGCACTTACGGAGCATGGCTCAATCCCGCACTGGGCGACGCTCCACGTATCGAATACGCGCCTGAACTCGAAGAGCTGGGTTATCAGACGATCTGGGTGGGAATCGGCGCGGACCCCGTAGGTGGCATGGAGCTGCTTGAGCAGATGATCGCCGCGACGAAGCATGCGATCATCGCGAGCGCCATCATCAACATGTGGCAAGACGACGCCCGCAGCATCGCGCGTCATTATCACCGAATCGTCGACCGCTACGGACCTCGCCTGCTGCTCGGCGTCGGTCTCGGTCATCCTGAGTCCCGAGACGTCTACGAAAAGCCTTACGAGCGGATGGTCCACTATGTCGACGCGCTTCTGGACGGCAGGGTGCCGGCCGAAGCGATCGTGATCGGTGCGCTGGGAACCAAGACGCTCACACTGGCCGGCGACAAGACATTGGGGGCGCACCCATATCTCACCGTGCCCACGCACACCCGCTATGCGCGAGAAACATTGGGTAGCAGCGCTTTTCTGGCCCCCGAGCACAAGGTCGTGCTGACCGAGGACGCTGACGCAGCGCGAAAGATCGGCCGTCCCGCCGTCCAGAATCCCTACCTCGGATTGCGCAACTACACCAACAACCTGATGCGGCACGGGTTCACCGAAGCCGACGTCGACGGGTCAGGCAGCGACGCACTCATCGACGCCCTGGTCGCTCACGGCTCCCCGGAAGCGATCTACACCCAGATCAACGAGCACCTCACCGCCGGCGCCAACCACATCGGCATCCAAGTTTTCACCGAGGACCCCACCGCCTCACCTGTGCAGGCCTTCCGCGCCTTGGCAGAGCACCGCCACGCTCAGTGAGACGCCGGATGCTGTCGATCCGCGGTCAGCGCGACCGTCACATTGCGTTGGGGTTTTGCCCGATCACCCGGGGATCGGACGTGAGTCAGGAGTCGAAGCCCAGCCCCACGGCATCCAGGGTGCGCAGCAGCACGTTGCGCCTTCCGTAATTGTGGTCGGCGCGGTCGAGCGACCATCGCACCGCGTTGACGCTCAGCGACGCCACTGGCTCGGGTGGGAACGGCAGCGGCTTGCGCCCCCTCCTGACTACCATGCCTGCGCCGCGCGAAAAGGAAATATAGCACCGCTATAGCGCAGGGGCTATAGCGGTGCTATATTTCGAATCGTGGATACGAAATCGCTGCTGGTGGCCGCGGCGTTGCAGGTTCTGGAACAACAAGGCGAGGCAGGTTTCTCGACGCGTTCGGTGTGCGCGATCGCAGACGTCACCGCCCCGACCCTGTATCACCATTTCGGCAGTGCGGATGGCCTTCTCAGTGCCGCGATCACCGAGGCGTTCGCGCAGTTCCTCACGAGCAAGAAGGCTGAAGCCCTCTCCGCTGATCCGGTAATGGCGCTACGGCAGGGCTGGGACAACTACGTGCGCTTCGCCGCCGAACGACCACGGCTGTACGCCGCCATGGTGGTCCGTGTCTTGCAAGGGGCCACCATTCCCGCCGCCGATGCAGGACGCGCGCTTCTCGTGGAGCGCATCGCGGCCATTGACGCTGACGGTCGCCTCGCCATGGAAGTCGAAGCGGCAGCGGACCTCATCTGGTCCTCGGCGCACGCCGCGTCGACTCTCTACGTGATGGCGCGGGAGCGACAGCCAGATCCGGTCGTCATCACGACCCTGCGCGAACGCGCAGTGCAATCCATCTGTACTCCCGACGAAAGCGAGAAACCAGCATGAAGATTGCCGTAACCGGCGGCTCCGGATTCCTCGGTGCCCACCTGATCCCACGGCTTGTCCAGGACGGACACACCGTATTCGCCCTCGCGCGCTCGGCGTCGTCGGCTGACGTGGTGCGCGCCTTGGGCGCGACACCGGTGCCGGGGGACCTCGACAAACCCGACGAACTATCGCTGCCCGCGGTCGACGCGGTTGTTCATGCCGCAGCGCTGTTCCGCTTCGCCGGGCCGCGTGCCCCGTACTTCAGCGCGAATGTCGCTGGCACTGAGGCTGTTTTGAATGCAGCCCGGGTTGCCGGGGCCGTAACGTTCGTCTACATCAGTGCCGCCGCGGTAGCCATGGACGATCGTGGCACGCCGGCCAGCAACATCGATGAATCAGCGTCCACCTACCCGCGTAGCTTCTCGGGCTACATCGCCAGTAAGTCTCAGGGTGAGGCGGCGGTGTTGGCCGCCAACGGCCCCGGCTTTCGCACGATCGCCCTTCGCCCGCCCGCCCTCTGGGGTCCCGGGGGGCCGTTCAGCAAGCAGCTTCCGCACGCCATCGAGTCAGGTCAATTCGCATTCATCGGCCGCGGCGAATACCCCGCGTCCACCATCCATGTCGACAACGTCGTCGAGGCGGTGCAGTGTGCGCTGGCGCGTGGCACGGGCGGGCGCCCCTATTTCATCAACGACCGCGACCTGGTCACCTTCCGCGAATTCATCGCTGGGCTCGCCAAACTGGAAGGTCACTCGATCGATGGCTTGCGCTCCGTGCCTTACCGTGTCGCGTTCACCTTCGGACGCCTCATGGAAACCTTCGCGGCGCTGCGCACCGACAAGGGCGACCCGCCGCTGACCCGCACGATGGTGCGGTTGATTGGGCGGGAATTCACCACCGACGACGACGCCGCTCGTCGCGAATTGGGCTACGTCGGCACGATGACGCGCGCCGAGGGACTGGCACGAATGGCACAACGTCTGGCGCAATCTGCCCCGCGCCCAGGTGTTCGACCTTTGGCGTGAGCACACTCCGCAGACATTCGCTCATCCGAAATAGCAAGCGCCGCAGAGCGGTCGCTGAACACCGGGCCGACTGCGCCACTTGGCACCGGTGCAGGAAATGAAGCGCTTCGTGAGTGGCGCTGTGGCACCCAACAGTGGACCCGACCCACCAACCCCAGTCGCATAGCGGCTGGACCGCCAAAGACGATCGCGAAGCTATTCAAGACGGGACGGTGTTGTTCGGGACCGCCCGCGCTCATTAGCTTTTAGCCATGACATCAGTACTCATCACCGGCTGCTCTTCCGGCTACGGCCTCGCTACTGCACGAAAGTTCCTCGACGAGGGGTGGAACGTTGTCGCCACCATGCGGACACCACGTCAGGACGTGCTGCCGAGTTCGGATCGGCTGAAGATAGTTGCGCTCGACGTCACCAGCCGCGACAGCATCGCAAACGCGGTCCAGACCGCCGGGCCGATCGACGTGCTGGTCAACAACGCAGGCATCGGCGGTATCGGCGTGTTCGAGGCCACCCCGATGGACACCACACGAGAGTTGTTCGACACGAACACCTTCGGTGCCATGGCTGTAACCCAGGCCGTCGTCCCGCAGATGCGGTCACGCCGTTCCGGCGTGATCGTCAACGTCACCTCAAGCACTACGCTCGCCGCGATGCCGCTGGCCGCGGTATACACAGCCAGCAAGTCCGCAATCGAGGGGTTCTCCGGGTCACTGGCCCTGGAGCTGGGCTTCTTCGGGGTGCGGGTCAAGCTCGTCGAACCGGGTTACGGACCGTCGACGGCGTTCACCAGCAACGGCTCCGGCCGCATGAGCCAAACCCCCGAGGACTACGTTCCGTTCGTGGCACCCATCATGGAAGCGTTTGGTCAGCCCGGCGAGGTGACCACCCCCGGCGACGTCGCGGACGTGGTGTTCAAGGCCGCCACCGACACATCGGACCAGCTGAGGTTTCCCGCGGGACCCGATGCCGTGGCGCTGGCCCAGTCGACCTGACCTGACTCGTCAGGATGGGCATGTCGGCAGTGGAATGGAGTCCACGCTAGCGTCTGCGGCATGGGCGACACGGAACCGATGGAGGAGCTGATGTCGCTGCTACGTCCCGAGGCGGTCCTGGCCAAGATCATCACAGGTGGTGGCCAGTGGGGCGTCCAAAAGCCTCGTTACGGCGACCCGGCGTTCTGTTTGGTGCTCGACGGGTCGTGCCTGCTGGAGCCCGAGGGCCTCGACGACATCGAACTTCGCCGCGGTGACTTCCTGCTCTTCCCGCAGACACCGGAGTTCACCATGCGCAGCCGCCCGGACGCCACCCCGATCTTCACACCGCTCGACCACTCGGGGGAGACCTATCATGGCGACAAATCTGAGCCGATCACGATGCGCATGCTCGGCGGGTACTTCCGCTTCGATCCGGCCAGCGCGGCCCTGCTGGTCGCATTACTTCCACCGGTCATCCTCGTAAGGGCCGGGCAACCGGGCGCGGCCAGGTTGACCCGGCTGGTCGAATTGATCGCCGAGGAAGCCGATACCGACGGACCCAGTCGGGACGTCATCCTGAAACGCCTCGTCGAGGTGCTGGTCATCGAAGCCACACGGGTTCCCGCGGCGCCGGCGCTTGGTAGCCGCGGCAAGGGATTGATCGCGGGTCTGGCGGACCCGGTGCTTGCCCCAGCGCTGCGTGCAATGCACGCCGACGTCGCACGGGGCTGGACCGTCGAGCACCTCGCTGGCGTGGCCGCGGTATCGCGCGCAGTCTTCGCTCAAAAATTCACCAGGACAGTGGGATTGACACCCATGCAGTACCTCCTGGAATGGCGAGTGGCTTTGGCCAAAGACCTGCTGAGGACCGAGCGGCCAGCCGTCGCGCGCGTGGCTCAGGTGGTCGGCTACCAGTCTGCGACCGCGTTCACCACCGCGTTCGCACGGGTGGCGGGATGCTCGCCCTCTGAGTACGCCCGCCTAGCCGCAGCAGAAACGACGGGGCGCGACAGCACCGCACGGTGAGTCCGTTCATCAAAACCGTTGAGCCAGACGCGAAATTGTGACCAAGGGAGGAAGCCGGGTCACCGACTCAGCGGCGGCGACGACTTTCTCGGCGCTGGGGGGGAGAGAACAGATCGGTTCTCATCTCGGTCCTCCTGTGCCCATGGGTGGCGAAGGGCGTGATACGGCTCAAGAGGCGAGCAGTAGCGCGGTGGTGATGAGCATGACCGCCGCGGTGCCGCCGTGCACCCCGTAGGCGATGGACTTCGCTCCGCCGTTGCGCAGCACGATGGCGGCATCGACGATTGGGATGAGGGTCGCGGCCAGCATGACCCAGCCGACGAGATGGGTTGCGTGGGCGAGCATCAGGATGATGACGAACAATCCGGTGGTGATGTCGCGGATGCCTTTGACGCTCAGGTAGGCACGGACGCCGGGTTGGCCGAGATCGGGCAGCACGCCGTAGCCCGCGGCGGCGGTGCGTGGCGCGATGAGAAAGCGTGCGCCGATGAAAATGATGGCAGCGGCGAGGATACCGGCGAGGATGTATCCGACGGTGGTGATGAACATGTTCATTGCTCCTGGGGTTCGGTCAGTGGATGGGGGAGAAGGCTGTGGGGTCGAGCAGTGTGGTCTGGACCTCGAGGATGTCGGTGACGTCGAAACCGGCCATGTCGGCGGCGAATTCCGGACTGGCCATGACGCGGCGGGTGATCTCGTCGGGATCCGCGGCCGGTTGGTAGCCGATCAAGGCGACCAGGCGGTTCGCGTTGTCGGTGTGGTCGGTCCACACCCCGTAGGTGGTGACGCCGAACACGGCGAAGGTGGCCAGGTGCCGGGCCCAGTGCACGTCTGCGTAGCGCCGAAGAGCCTCTGGAGATCGCAGGCGGTAGATCCTCAGCTGAAACATGGTGAAGGGCTCCTTCGTGGGGACGAGGGGATAGGTGGTGCCTGTGACGGGGTGGTGATCAGGCGAGTAGGACCACGCACGAGGCGGCGACGGCTATACCCTGCAGGGCTGCACGCGCGGCGATCAACGAGTCCCATTTCACCTGCAGCGCACGCCCATTGGGCAACATTTCGCCGGTTTCGGCGGCCGCCGTCAGCTGCCGGTTGATAGGTGCGCTGAGTCGGGTGTAGAGCAGTAGCCACATCAGCAACGCCGCCAGAGCTGTGCCCGCAGCGGCGGCCTGGACCCAGTGCGCACTCGTCGCCGCCGCGACCGCGCCCACTGCGGCGGCAACGATGCCGAGCACGCCGGGCACCGGCATCCGCCGGTCACCGTCGCGGTGCACGTAGCCCATCACCGCGACCAGCGCGTCGTCGTCGACCTGAGCCAGCGCCGGGCGCATCACCATCGCGCAGAACACGTCGGTGCCATACACCACACCTGTGCCCAGCACTGTGACCAGCGCAGCGGCATGAATGAGCAGGTCCACATCCATTTCTCACTCCTTCGCGGAAAAAGTGCTAGCAATGCTAACCCTTGGCTCAACCGTAGCATTAGCGCTGCTATTCCTGCTAGCGGTGATAGCATTTGGCATGGCCACGAAGGATCGCCGTGAGCGCGAGCAGTCCGCCCGGCGCCAACTCATCGTCAGTACTGCGCGCACACTGGCCGAGGCCGAGGGCTGGGATGCGGTGACCACCCGCCGGCTGGCCGCCGAAATCGAATACAGCCAGCCTGTGCTCTACAAGCACTTCGCCGGCATGGAACAGATCGCCGACGCTGTGGCCCTCGACGGTTTTGCCGAACTCTCCGAGGTCCTCGCCGCCGCCGCGGACGCTGAAGTCGCCGCCGAGGCTGTCCTGGTCCGGATCGCCTACGCCTACCTGGATTTCGCTCGCGACAACCCCGCGCTCTACGAGGCGATGTTCACTCGCGCGACGGCCCTGCACTTTGGCGCCGACGACACGCCACCGCAACTGACGGCGGCGTTCGCGACGCTGCATCGGGCGGTCGGTCGCGTCGCCGACGGGCAGGACGTCGACACCCTCACCGAAGTCTTCTGGGCGTGCCTGCATGGCACGGTAACCCTCGGCGTCACCGGTCGACTGCGTGACGACCACGTCGCCGAACGCGTGCAACTTCTGGCCGAACGGTTCACCGGGGCACGGCAACCGGCGCGCGATGTCGCCGAGGAATGACGCCGTACCTCGACCGTGACTACACGCGCGGCGGGCACGTGCTGGACTTCATGGTGACCCTCGCCCGCGTCGAGATCAGCATGCGGTCGGATCTGCACCTGTGCCTGCCCACCGCACCCCAATTCCTGCATCCGCATCTCGACCGTGGTGATGTCGATGCCGACGTCAGCCGGGTGGAAGGCGATTGAACGGTCAAGCCTGCTTCGATCGTGGTTGCGGGTCGCGACAAGCATCGTCATGGGCGAAGGTGTACGCACGGAGCCAGTGGCCAGCGCCCGCCGACTACCCTGAGTTGCTCGAAGCCCATGCCACGACGATGGGGCGATCGACGGCGTCAGTAGCGACCGGATCCGCATAGGGCGTCCTCGCGGTATCGACGAGCCCCCGGGGCACAGACGTTCACTCCAATGGCTCGGGCGTGAAGGTGACGTCGACACCGCCCACGGTCATCGTCACCTGACCTTCCATCACCATCACCTGCGCCGAGACCCGTCGATCGACAGTCTGGGCCAGTTGCTGCACCGGGGCGTGCGGTATCTGCACCACCGACAGGTTCGGAATCCCGGCCACTTTGGGCCCCACGGTGCGCCACCAGGTGGCCACGCCGGCGGCGAACGGGAACAGCAGCACCTGGTCGGCCTGGCTGGCCGCCTTGCTCAAGGCGCGTTCATCTGGCTGACCAACGTTGATCCACTCCAGGATCCGGCCCGTGTAGTCCGCGAGCCGCAAGTCCGGCACGCCGGGGGTGGACAGGCCCGCCCCGAACGCCAACTCGCCGTCGACGTCGCTGAGCCGGTGTGCACGCAGCCCAAACGCCAACAACCGCACCACCATCCGCTCATCGGTCTCACTGGGATGACGGGCCACGGTCAGTGTGTGATCGGCGTAGTAACCGTGATCGACATCGGAGACGCCGAGTTCGACTTTGAACACTGTTGCAGAAAGGGCCACGTCATAGTGTCCACCCTGGTGGTGTTTCCCCAGTAGTCGGGCCACTTGGAGCGGTCAGGCAGTCGGGCCGGACGAGCCCGATCCCCTACGCTTCGAGAGCCCCACAAGGGTCGGCACATCATGACGAATCTCGCCAGGGGAGTTGCACGCGGCAAACCGGCCCCTGCGCCGGGCGCCGGGCGGCGCTGGCAAGATTGAGGTGGCAACTATTGGGGGCAGTTCGCGGTCGGATTTTGGGAGTGGCGATGGCGCGGTGGGGCCGTGTGCCGGGGCGTCATGCCGACCAGTACGACTGGATCAGCGCCTACCTCTACGACCGCGGTCTGCAGCGGCTGTGGCGGGTGACGATCGTCATCGCCACCGTGTTGCTGGCGGCTTCGACGGCGCTGATGGGGTTCAGCCCCCAGGGGCCTGGCAACCGGCTGACGACCGTCATCTGCTTTGTGGCGGCCGGGTCAGCTGTGGCCGCCGCGCTGCCTTTCCTCTCGCACTGGCCAACGCGGCGGCAGTCGATGGCGTTCTCGTTGACCTCGTCGGCGACGATCGCCGCGGCCTGCTTGTCGTACTCGAACCCTTACGTGGGGTTGGTGGGCTGCGCGACGTTCTCGGTGGTCGGGGGATTCGTCGCCTACTTCCACACCCTGCGGGAGGTCAATCTCAACTGCGGGGTGGCCGCGCTCTGCGCCGCAGTCCTGGCCGGTCGTGTCGTCGCCAAGACCGGCGACGCCTACCTGACAGCCGCTGCGCTCGCGGTCGTGGCGGCGCTCAACGTCAGTCTGCCGTTCGGCATCGAGTCGTTGGTCCGCACCTTGCGCGTCGACCTGCGAAGCTCCGGCCGTGACCCGCTGACCGGTTTGCACAACCGGCGGTCGTTTCATTACTCGGTCTACGAACTCATGATGCGTCACCACGGCAGCGGTGCCCATTTGATCATTACGATGATCGACCTCGATAACTTCAAGCACCTCAACGACACTCAAGGGCACGCCGCCGGCGACGCCGCGTTGATCGGGGTGAGTGAAGCGCTGGAGAAGAGCTGCCGGCGCTCGGCCGTGATCGGCCGAGCCGGGGGAGAAGAGTTCCTGGTCGCCGATGTCGTGCGCCAGCCGGAACCGGAGGTCCACGCGGAGCGGTTGCGCCAAGCCATCGCCAACCTTCCGGTATCGGTGACCGCGAGTGTCGGTACTGCCAGCGCGCCGATTGACGGTGACGCGGCCACTCCCAACCTGGGGCTCATCGATGAACTGATCCGGGCCGCCGACGACGCGATGTACCAGGCCAAGCGCGCCGGTGGAAACCGGTCTTGTCATAACGGACAGCTCTGACTACCGGTTCACCCGAAGACGCGTATCGAGCGTTCTAAGTGCTTGTCCTTTCAGGCGCCGGCGTGTTGGCCGAGGGAACGAGACGACAGAGTCACAGACCGAGGTCGGATAAACTCGTATGATCTACTGGCCGTGGCGCATTCCGATCCCAGAAGAACTTGCGCTCTCCTTCCTCGATCGGCACATCGTTGATACTGGCGTGGCGGTGTGTCATCAGCCCGTTCTCGTCGTATAGCCAGTTCTCGTTGCCGTAGGCACGGAACCACTGACCCGAATCGTCGTGGTATTCGTACGCGAAGCGGACCGCAATGCGGTTGTCGCTGTGCGCCCACAGCTCCTTGATGAGGCGGTACTCGTGTTCGCGGTCCCACTTGCCACTCAAGAATTCGACGATCTGCGCACGGCCCGTCACGAACACCGAACGGTTGCGCCAGACGCTGTCGATTGAATAGCCCTGCGCTACCCGCTGCGGGTCGCGGCTATTCCAAGCGTCTTCAGCCAGCCGGACCTTCAGCACAGCCGACTCATCGGTGAACGGCGGAACTGGAGTTTTGACATCGATTACGGAAGTCACGGTCATCGTCGTTGTCCTTATCTTGGAAAGTGGATCGAGACATCGATCCGTGTAGACGGACCTGTCTACATAAACGCTACGGTAGCGCCTGTCGACAGAGCTGTCTACATCAAGACGTCGCCCATGTGGACAGAGTTGTCTACGATGAGGGGGTGAGCATTGCCCAGGTTCTCGATCCGCAGATCGACGTCCCGGCCCTCCCGGCTCGGGAACGGATACTGGCCACCGCGTACCGGCTCTTCTACCGCGAGGGAATTCGAGCCACCGGCATCGACAAGGTGATAGCCGAAGCCGGTGTCACCAAGGTGACTTTCTATCGTCACTTTCCAAGTAAAGACGCGCTGATATTGGCGTTCTTGGACTTGCGACACCGGCGCTGGATGGACTGGTTTGTCGACGCACTCGATCGCTACGCCGCTGGCAATCGCCGCCGGCCCGCAGTGGTATCCGCGATCGAGGAATGGTTGACGGCAGACTCGTTCCGCGGCTGCGCGTTCATCAACAGCGTCAACGAGATCGGCGCCGAACTGCCCGAGGTCCACGCCATCACCACGCGACACAAAGCAGACATGGTCTCGGCCATCAAAGCGACACTTCCCCCGGGTGCGAACCGAGCCAGAACGGCGCAAGCGCTCGGTGCGGCAATCGATGGTGCCATCGTGCAAGCGCAGTATCAGCGTGACGCCGCATCCGCAGTGAAAGCGTTGGCCACGATTGCGTCATCACTGCTTCTCGCGAATCCATGACGGTCGGCTGGTGATAGCTATTGGCGATCGTCTCGGCCCGCCAGACTGGTTCCGGCCGGGGGTTCGGTCAGGCCCGCGAGTAGCCTTCGGGGTTGAGGGTGATCAATCGGGCAGTGAGCGGGTGAGGTGCCTAAGAGTAAGCACGTTCTACAGCCGTGCAAGCGGCCGTGCCGGCAGAGGTCCGAACGCACCCGCGACTCAAGGTCGGCGTGATCAGCTCGGTGAAAGGCGCCGTACGCGACACCGCCGTCGCCGCAATCGACAATCACTGCCATGACCCCGAATTCCTGCGAGTGCTGATCGAGCAGGCTACCCGGTTGCGGGAGCTCCTCGCGAAAGTCGCTGAACGGCATCAGAAGCTATTTCGGGGGTGAAGTGGGCTCACACGGTACCTGGCGTAGCGACTCGTGGTGAGTCAGGCGGTACGATGTCAATTTCAGGCCGCCGCGAAGCGCGCGCATAGGACCGCAGACGATGTCGTGTTTGCGAACTACTCGTGAGTGAGAGCTCTCTTGCCGAGCGCGAACCTCTTGAAGCGCGCCCGACATGAGAGTTTTATCGAGCGCGGCTACCGGCAGGCTCAGCGTCCCCTTGAACGCAGCCCGCATCGGGATTGTGGAGAGCGACGTGGCACGCAGAGGTTCCACCGCTGGCCGTCGTGGAAACCATTCGCGGGCTCGAACGCCCGCGTTGTACCCGGACACTGGGCGGCGTCCCTGGGTGTGGGCGGTGTCCGTCCATCAGCCCTTCGGCAGGTGCTCGAACGCGTTGTGGCCCACGAACGCCGCGGCGGCCAGCAGCAGGACGGCGATGATCCAGCGCCCATGGACCTTCATGAGCTGCTCGTAGCGGTCCTTGATGCGCCCAGAGGCACCGGGGCTGACCAACTCGATCACCGCCGGCGCCAGCGCGGGGACCACCGCGATCACGGCGAAGACCACAATGCCGAGGGTTCGTTCGGAGCGGTCGCTGATCTCCAGCAGTTGATGCCCGGCGGCGATGGCGATCGGGAACACCTTGGGATGTAGTCCGCAGACGGCGAACCCCGCCATCGCTGCCCGCGTGATCCGTTGGCGCACAGGTAGGTCGGCTTGTGGATTCAGCTGGCGCGACAGCGCCGGGAAGCGCTCGGTGACTCGGGTCCGCAGCCGGCTGGGCTGGTGGTCGGGTTCGGACACGTCGGCGATCGGCTTGTGCCGCGCCGCGGCGACCGCCCGGTAGATACCGATCACCAGCAGGGCGATGGCGATCACGACACGGACCAGGAAACCCGGCCACGAATTGTGGTGCGCGGACGCGCTCCCGGCGCCGGTCAGGTGGGCGATCACCATACCGATACCGGTGGCGAACGCGATACCGGCGATGGCGCCGACCGCGAAGGCGAATGACGCCTGCCTGGGCACCTTCTTGTCGCTGGCGACGATCAATCCCAACACCAGCGTCTCGGGGCTGAACAGGATGGCCAGCGCCAGTGTGGCCAGGACAGCGAGGTGTGCGCTCACGGCTCAGCCCAGCGCCACGGTGGTGGTGATCATGTCGACGTTCACGGTGGGAGGGTACGCCCGTCCGTGCTGGAATGTCGGTGCGCTCACGCGCGGGCGGTGCGTCACCTGCGGCGGGCGCTCACAACTCGTGATCGCGCAGGAACTCGCGAATGTCGTCGATCCAGACCGATGCCTCGGGAGGCGTGAAGATGTGCCCAGCCGCGGCATACTCGATCAGCGTCGCGCCCGGTATCGCCTCGGCCAACTGACGTGTCGTCTGCGGCAACACGATGCGGTCCTGACCGCCGACGAAAACGACTGTGGGTATTGCGATTTGGCGGCACGCGGCCACGGTGTCGACCGAGGCCGCCAACCGCGCCTGGTCCGCGCCGCCGGCCGGGTAGTTCTCCAGCGTCGCCGCGATGGCCGTATCGGCGGCTTGCCGGTCGAAATCGCTGAGCACCGCGGGGGACGACAGACTCACCAGATAGCCGGCCAGCGCCCGGCGATCATCACGTGCCGCCAGCGCGGTCCACGTGTCGACGACGAGCCGGAGCTGTTGGTCGGGCTGGGCGAATCCGACGGTGAGCAGCAGTCCCGTCACCCGATCCGGGTGACGGACCGCGGCCGTCACCGCAACAGCCGTCCCCAGTGACAAGCCGAGAATGGGGAACTTGTCGAACCCGGCGTCCAAAGCCGCCCGCACCAAGGAATCGGCGAGAACGTTCACGTCCAATGTATTTGGGGCCTCGGGTGTTGCGCCCGAGCCCGGATAGTTCAGGCCGACGAGCGTGCGGGTGGCCGACAAGGCCTCGATCACCTGTCCGAAGTTGGCGCCCACGCTGCCTCCCGCACCGTGGGCGAGCACGAGCGGCCCGCCGGTTCCGGTCGCGATGATGTCGGGGTCGGCGACGAGGTGTGGATGCGTCATAGAGTGGACGCTAAACCTTCACATTGACGTCAAGGTCAACTTCGTGCGACCACCATCACATAGGCAGGCACCATGCGGATCGGCGAGCTGGCACGACGCTGCGACGTATCGCCCCGGTCGCTGCGCTACTACGAGGAACAGCACCTGCTGCAGTCCGACCGGCACTCGAACGGATACCGCGACTACCCCGAATCGGCCGTCGAATCGGTCAAACGGATCAGGGGCCTGATCGATGCGGGGTTCAGTGCCGACACCATCCGAAAAGTGCTGCCGTGCATGAACGGTGACGATCTGGACATGTGCCCGCAGGTGGCTGCGGTGATCCGTGAGACGTTGCGCGATATCGACGGCCAGCTGCGCGACCTGGACGCCAAGCGCAGCAAGGTCACCGCACTGCTTGCGGGCCAAGGCCTGCCGTCACCGGCCACTCAGTCGGCGCGCAACGCGAAATAGCTCGGAAAGTACTTACCCACCTGTTCGCGCGCGTTGAACTCTTCAAGGTAGCCGTTGATGCGCAGGCCTTCCGCTGACAGACCGCCGATGATCTGTTCGAGGCTGTGCCCGAATTCCAGTGGCGCGTCGGGTCCGAAGAGGGTGAGCCGTTCCTCCTCGGTCAGCGAGGCCAGATCCGAGTACGGCACCCGGTGCCTCACCTCGAGCCTGCCGGCCAGCTGAGCCGCCCAATCGAACACATAGCAGACCGGGTTGATGAAGGCCCCGATGAAGGCGCCCTCACTGGTGAGGACGCGGCGCACATGCGCGAACACCGGGCGAATGTCAGCCACGAACTGCGACCCCATGCCGAGCACCACCATGTCGAACGCCGACGCTGGCAGCATATGCATATCGTCCATGGAACCGATGACGGCGGTCACCGACAGACCGAACCGGGCGCAGGTGTCGAGGTCGCGTTGCAGTTGCTGGGTGGAGTTCTCCAATGAGGTGACGACAGCGCCTCGCGCGGCGAGCAGCACCGCCTGTTGTCCACCACCGCAGGCGATGCACAGTACCCGTCGGCCCGCGAGGTCACCGAACCACCCGGCGGGCACCGGCCGAGATCCTGTCAACGACACCGGAAATCCGTGGCGCGCCGCGTCGCGGAACTCGTCGTCGGTCAGGGGCACGGTCGCCCAATGATGGTTGGCAACCTCGATATTCCAGGCTCGCGCATTCACCCGGGCGATGGCGGTCGAGTCGTACTCGTCAGAGCTCGGCAACTCGAATCTCCTTCCCGTTGTACAGCGATGAGACCCCCAGCCTAAGGCGCCCCTATCGTCGAGTGAGCCCGCGATTCTGATGGGCGGTGCCTGTTCCGGACGATCGGCCTGTGCGACAATATGACCGTATTGGCCCCTTGGGGGCCAGCCACGCGAGCAAACGCGGCCTTCTCGGTCTGGGGCGTGCGAGGGGGTGGAAATTGCTCAAGAAGCTGCGCAAATGGTGGACCACACCGGTCATCCGGCCCAGGCCCGCGATGTGGGAAGACCGGTCGGCCCCTCAGGAGTTCAAGCGTGAGGACCATAAACACGACACCCCCTAGGGCTGCGACTCAGTCAACTCTCCTGGAGCGCTTCGGCTATTCCGTCGCGAGCCGGCTTCCTTTGATAATTCGTGGTCAGTGGGGTGGCGGCGCCGTAGCCGGAGAAGGTATAGGGGTAATCGGTGATCCAGGAGCGTTTGTCGGTGAATCCCCAGAGCGTGATGCCCGTGCACTGCGGCTGATCAAGGCACAGTGTGGTCATCGCTCTGAAGACGTCTCGCTGCCGATCGAGGTCGGCCGCGGTGGCGGTCCCGTTGACGACGGGAATACGGACATCGAGTTCAGTGAAGCGGATCTTGAGCCCGAGGTCGGCGAAGCGTTGCAGATTGGCGGCCATGTCGGGGACCGAGGGCTGTTGGCCTTCACCGCCCAGCATGTGTGCCTGAAACCCGATCCCGTCGATCAGGGGCAGTGACTCGGTGGTGCCGTCGACATCGACGTCGACCGTGGTGTCGTGCAGGCGTTTGACCAAGTCGTAGATGGCATTGGACTTGTCGCTGTGGGTTTCGGCACTGTGGTCGTTGTAGAACAGCTGGGCGTGTGGATCGGCGAGGCGGGCGGCGCGGAACGCGTCGAAGATGTACTGGTCGCTCCGGGTCGTCTGCCACCATGCGGTGGGCTGCAGGTGGCCCATCTGGTCGAACGCCTCGTTGACCACCGTCACCGTGCTCGCCCTTCCCGCATAGCGGTGCAGAATCGCGGTGACGGTGTCGGTCATGAGCTGATGACGCTGCGGGGGCGGGAGTGCGCGGATCGCCGGCGGCACGATGGCCCACTGTGGTTGGTCGAGCGGGTCCCAGATGAGGGCGTGGATCTGAAAATCGCGGTGCTGCCGTGCGGCGACGTCGGCCACGGCGTCGGCTTCGCGGAAATCGAACACCCCGGGCGCCGGTTCGATCGTGTTCATCATGGTGCCGATTTCGGTTGTCAGAGAGTTGAACTCGGTCGCAGCGACGATGCCATAGCAGGGGTCGGTCTCGGCGAACGTAGACCGGTAGGCGGTTCCGATCGTCTTTCCGCGCCGTTCAGCGAGCTCCGCCAGCGTGGGGCCGGACATCCCACACGCCCCGTCCTTGGCCGGACCGGTTGACTCGACTCGTGGGCCAGTCGGTGGGTCGGTGCACGCCGCAACGAGCATGCATGTGGCGGCGACGATGAGCAGCGCCCAGCGGTTCGGTGCGGCCGAACGCGTTGCCATACAACCGAACTATCCCAGAACACGCACGGCCAAGCACCCGGGAGCGAACCGGCCGCGCTCGTCACGACCCTGTTGAGTGCCGGCGCGGGGACACCGCCAGTGAGTCCACGATCAGGTCCAGGATGCGGTCGGCTTGGGTCAGTCCCGCCGACCCAGGGGGCACCCGCCACAGCGCGCTGAGCAGCAGTAGGACGTCCCCGGCATCGATGTCTGCCCGGATGTCGCCAGTGGTCGTGGCGGCATCGAGGAGGCGTCGAATCGCGCCGGTGACGGGCTCGTACGTGGCGTCGATGACGGCCTTGGCGGCGGGACTCTCCAAGGCCTCGCCGAGGCCGTGCTTGACCCGAACCAGCTCGGCGAGTCTGCGTACCCAGGCGCGGAAAGCGTCCAGCGGCGGGTTCTGGTCGAGCAACCGCTCGACCGATGCGCCCAGGGCCTCGATCTCCTCCTGGTAGACCGCCAGTAGGAGCGCCTCCCGGGTGGGGAAGTGCCGATACAGCGTGCCCGGGCCCACGCCCGCGCGTTTGGCGATCGCATTCAGCGACACCTGGGGGTCCTCGGTGAATGCCGGCAACGCCACCTCGAGGATGCGAGCCCTGTTGCGCTGGGCGTCCGCGCGCTGGACGTCGGCCACGCCATCCTCCTTGCTAAGCGGAGAACTCTCCGTTACCTTCAAGTGGAGATGTCTCCGGTACTCATTGAAGGGAATCCCATGCAATATCGCAAGCTCGGCACCACCGGCCTGGACGTGTCTCCCATCGCGATCGGCGCCATGACCTACGGCGAACCGGACCGCGGCCACCCGGTGTGGTCACTGGGCGAGGACGAGGCGCGACCTCTCATCAAGTACGCCCTCGACGCGGGCATCAACTTCTTCGACACCGCCAACATGTACTCCAACGGTTCCAGCGAGGAGATCCTCGGGCGCGCGCTCAAGGACTTCGCCAACCGCGACGACGTGGTGATCGCGACCAAGTTGCGCCACCCGATGCGCCCCGGCCCCAACGGTCGCGGGCTGTCCCGCAAGGCGATCATGACCGAGATCGACCACTCGCTGCGGCGGTTGGGCACCGACTACGTCGACCTCTATCAGATTCACCGCAACGACCACGCCACCCCGTTGGAGGAGACGCTGCAAGCTCTCGATGACCTTGTGAAGGCCGGCAAGGTCCGTTACCTGGGCGCATCGTCGATGCCGGCGTGGGAGTTCGCCAAGGCACTGCACCTGCAGGCACGCCACGGCTGGGCCCGATTTGTCAGCATGCAGGACCACTACAACCTGCTCGCCCGCGAAGAGGAACGAGAGATGATCCCGCTGTGTCTGGACGAGGGCGTCGGGACGATCGTGTGGAGCCCGCTGGCGCGTGGGCGCCTGGCGCGCGGCTGGGATGAGGCGAAGTCCACCACGCGATCGGAATCCGACGGTGCGTTCGCCGATGCGCTGTACTCCCCGTCCGACGAGGACGCCAACCGGGCCATCATCGAGGCGGTCGGCCGGATCGCGAAGGAACGCGGCGTCACCCGCGCGACAATTGCGCTCGCGTGGTTGCATCGCCAGCCGGTGGTGACCGCACCACTGGTGGGTGCCAATTCGACCAAGCACGTCGACGACGCGATCGCTTCTCTCGACATCGAACTCACTGCCGACGAGGTCCGCGCGCTGCAAGCGCCGTACACCCCGCGAAACGACTTCCAAGGCGTGTCCGACGAGGCCGACCTCGAAGCGATCCGAGCGCGCATCCCTGGCATGGCGCTGAAGTGATCATGGGAACAGTCCGCAGAAGTCCCGGTCAATGTTTGCGATGATCGACGAGACGGTATGGCTTCTCTGGAGGGGAGGTCCGGGTGAACGCAGCGCAGCCATCGCTCGACGCACCGGTCCTGCTGTACGACGGCGTGTGCGGCGTCTGCAACAGCGCGGTACGCACCATCCTGCGATTCGATCGCCGCGGCACCCTACGGTTCGCAGCCCTGGACAGTGACTTCGCCCGCGAAGTGACGGCGCGCCATCCGGAACTGGTGGGTATCGATTCGGTGGTGTACGTCCGCAACGTCGGCCGGCCCACCGAGGCGGTGGACATCCGTTCGACGGCGATGCTACGGGTCGCTGCGTATCTCGGCGGCTGGTGGCGACTGGCGCTGGCTGGACGCGTGATTCCGTCGCGGGTACGCGACAGGCTCTATGAGCTTTTCGCCGCGCGACGCTACCTTGTCGGTGGTCGCTACGACACCTGTCCGATCCCGTCACCTGAGGTGCGAGGCCGTTTCCTCGACGCCGCCTACGGATGAATGAGCCGGCTCTGAATCCGGCTGTGTCTCAGATCTTCCCGCCGGGGAACATCGT
Organism: Mycobacterium hackensackense; assembly: GCF_025822555.1. Taxonomy (NCBI): domain Bacteria; kingdom Bacillati; phylum Actinomycetota; class Actinomycetes; order Mycobacteriales; family Mycobacteriaceae; genus Mycobacterium; species Mycobacterium hackensackense. The sequence continues at coordinate 1,049,141 of NZ_JACKUC010000030.1, read as the reverse complement.
CTTGACGGCCTGCGTGATGGTCTCGCGGGCGGCGGCGGCGTCATCGGGATCCAGGGAGCTGATCGCCATCACGTAGCGACGGTCGGGTCCGATTGCGCCGGTGGACACGTGCAACTGGTTGGCGCCGTCCCAGCAGCAGAACCAGCCCTGTTTTACCGCGACCGGTTCGGCATAGAGCCCCTCGGGGATGCCGAACCGCTGCGGGTACCCGTCACTTCCCGTCGGTGTGGATTGCGCGAGGTCGCCGATGATGACGCCGGCCTGTTCGGGTGGCAGCCCGCCGGTGCCGTCCAACAGCATGGCGTAGTAGTGGACGAGATCGTTTGCGGTGCTTTGGGTGACGTCCCAGTGCCCGTTGTACGGCGCTGTGGTGCCCGGCAACCCGTACCGGGCCTTGATGCGCGCGATGACGGCGTTCCGGCCGCTACGGTCCCAGAAGGTCTGGGCGGCGCCATCGTCGGACGAGCGCAGCATGAGGTCGAGCAACTGACGGTCGGACGCCGATAGCGTCGTTTTGCCCTGGGATTCCTGCAACAGCAGGTCGTCGGCGATGAACAGTTTCACCACGGACGCGATCGGAAAGGGCCTGTTGGCCCCGTTGGAGACGGTCTGGCCGGTGGTGCGGTCGAGCACAACTGCCTCGATATCGGCCCCAGACTTTGCCGCGTCAGCAGTGGCTTGACGGACTCGGGCGTCGAGTCCGGCCAGTGGCGCCGCCGGCTCGGCGGGCGGGGCTTGGGGAGCGAACGTCGCCGGCGGCGTGTCCCCCACGGTCGCAGGCGCACCCTCCGCCTGCGCCTCGCAACCGCTCACGAGCAGTGCTACCCCGCCGATCGCCATGCTTGTCATCGCCCATTTCGGCAGCCGCCAGCGCATAAATCTCCTCCACCAAATCCTGAACCAGGGGTCAACGCTGCGCCCACCGTTCATCCCAGCTTAATCGGCTGGCCGACATCCCGGTCGGAACTCTCGATCGACTCCGCCACCGGAACTGCGCCGGGCTCTGCTGCAAAGGAACGACCGACGCGAGTGAGGCGGTCGCGCCGAGGGGTGTCTCGCGTCCCAGTCCTGAGACCCCGGACGGAGTCGGTCGCGGCGATAGTGGCGCACCGGTACAACGAACCCGGCACGTCCGTACAAGGGAAACGTCTTGTTCCGCAACAATATCGACGCATCGTACTACCTGTTGCGGGACTCACAGGGGGTCCCGGCGATTCCCGCGTATCAGGAGGAAGTGTTCATGACCATCGACTTCACCATGAGTGAGGACCAGCTCGCATTGCGGTCGGCTGCGCGCACCTTCGCCACCGAACGGCTCAGCCTCGTCGACAAGGCGATCGCGGGCATGTCTACACCCGAGGCGAGGTTTGCCGCGATCCGACCGTTCTACCAAGAGATGGCCGATGCGGGTTTCGTCAAGGCGCTGCTACCCGTTCAATATGGCGGTACCGCGATGTCGTCCCTCGACTTTGCACTGGCAGCGGAGGAACTGACGCGGGTCGACATCAACGTGCCGACCGCGTTGTTGGGAACCGGCCTGGGCCTGCAGCCGATCATTCACTTCGGCACAGACGAGCAGAAGATCAAGTTCCTGCCCCGGTTCGCGGGCACCGAGGCGCTGCTGGCTGCGTGGGCATTCACCGAGGTGGCCGGCGGCGCCAATTTCGACAGCGACGATCCGCTGGGCGGTGTGCAAACGTTCGCACGGCGGGACGGGGACGACTGGGTGATCAACGGCCGCAAGCACTTCACCACGAACGGCTCGGGCTGGTACGGGGAAGGCGCCGCCCTCATCAGCGTGCTCTGCCGTACCGATCCGAGTCTGAGTCCTGCGGAATCGATGGCCGTGATCGTCGTACCGGGCGACACTCCCGGGGTCGTCATCGAGTCGTACATCGACACAGTCGGTCACCGCGCGACCATCTCGCCACGCATCACCTTCAACGATGTGCGGGTGCCTGCCGATCACCTCATCGGACAGCCGGGCGATGGTATCGAGATCGTGCGAAGGACGTTCAACTGGACATCATCGATCATCGGCGCCGCGTGCGTCGGCCGGATGCGAGCCGCGTTTGACTACGCGCTCGCGTTTGCCAAGGCCGACAAGCGCTCCGGGTCGGTCCCGATCATCGAATACCAGAATGCTGGGTACATGCTCGTCGACATCAAGACCCGAATCGAAGCTGCCCGCTACCTGACCTGGAAGGGATGCCATCTCTACGACCGGACCTGCGGTGGCGACGAGGAAATAGGACACATGGTGAAGATCTTCACCTCTGAACTGGCGGTGCAGGTCGTGTACGACGCCATGCGTGTTGTGGGAGTGAACTCCTACGGCGACGAGACTCCGATCGCCGGGATCATGCAGGACGTGCTCTGTTTTCCCCTGTATGACGGCGGAAACATGGGAGTGCGCCGTCGCCAGTTGCACGCGCTGATGAGGCGTGAGGACTACGACCCGATGTTGTCGAGCACATGGGTCGCCGAGGTTTGACCAAGTCGGCCAACCCGCCCGCCGGCGGCACGATACTCGGTCGGTGTGCAGCCGAGGTGGCGTTGAAAGGCCCGGGTGAGATGCGAGTTGTCGTAGAAGCCCCATCGGGCCGCGATCTCGTAGAGCGGCAACGAATTGGGCGACGAGACGAGATCAAGCATCACACCGCGCAAACGCTCCTCACGGACGCACGCGGCGAAGCTGCTCGACTCTGCCTCGAACAGTCGGTGCAATGAACGGACCGAGATCGACACCGCGCGAGCGGCGTCGGCGGCCGTGACCCTTCCCCGCGGGATCATCGTCCGAATGTGCTTGCGTACCAACAATCTCAGCGCGGCGTCACGTTGTCCGCTTTCGGACTCCAGGGCGGCGCGGCTATGGACGGCGGTCACGGCGGCAAGGACGTCGGTGAATGAACTCTCGAGCCTCGTCGCCGTGCCCTGGTCCAGGGTCTGCAGGTTCTGCCACAGCGACGCCATCATGGCCGAGGCGACGCTTCCGGGTCCTCCGTTCGTGTCGATGGTGGTGGAGGTGAATTCGAGGTCGCCGACGCTGGCCTGCCAGCGATCGCGAGGGATGCGAAACGACAGCACACGCCAACTCCTTTGGGCCATCGGCTCAGTGAATTCGAGTCGGTATGGCCGCGTTGTATCGAACACGGCAATGCTGCCGGCGGGGACGATGCACCTGCGGTCGTCTTGCTCCCCGTAACACGTCCCGTCGAGTTGCAGGTTGACGAACACTGCCTCGGTGGGGGACCGGCGTACCTCGCGTGGGCCGTGAGTCAACAGCTGGGTGCACGACGCGATCTCGGCGCAGTTCGTTTCGGCTAGTGGGGACGATCGCACCCAGCCTGGGAGGCCTTCGGTAAACATGCTGCGGTGGAGTTGTGTCTGACCGCGTTTGGGGGACAGCGGAGTAAATGCCTCGCACACGACATCACCCCAGTAGGCAGCCTGATCCTGCACGCTGAGGTCTGTGGTGGACCAGTATGGCAAGCCGTTACCTCCGGATTGCTGACGTTCGAGCTGAGGCTGAGGTCGTCGCCTTCCTCAGTCTGCGCATCTGCTGGCGTGTGTCAAGCCGAGACGAACAAGATGGAAGCGGGACGAGCGGGGCTATCGACGGTCAGCAGCCGTCACGGATGCAGGTTCCACTGGCCCACATCCTGGGCCAGGGCATCGCTGACATCGACTTCGAGCCCGCCGACCACCGGGCCTGGATTCGACGCGGTGCTCACCACGCGCTGGTAGAGCACGGCGGCGGGGTAGATCTGACCGCCCGACCATGACCGGGTTTGCCACGCCCATACGCGGCCGGGCGAACGTGACCGTCCGATGACACCGTCGGTGGTGGCCCACTGGCACGGCCTGATACCGCCGTAGATGCCGGTGCGCTGCACGCCGAGTACCGAATTGATCCCCCGAAACCATTGCAGTGCCACATTGTTCCAGGTATCGCGGTCGATATCGTCGTCCACACTGAAGAAGATGGGTGCACTCTGGCCGCCACCGGCGGCGGTGTGGAGCTGCCATGCGGTGCGGGCGTCGGCGACGCCGCCGGCGTAGCCCCGGGTGAAGTCCGACGGTGCGGTCCCGCCCGGCTTGCCGTATTGGTAGTTGCTGACGATCGCCAGCCCAGCGGCGGTCAGGGACTGCGCGTAGGGCAGGGTGATCGGCTTGGCACCCATAGACGAGCCCGGGCGTGACGTCGAGACGTAGTTGATCACCCCGGCGTGCCCCGCTGCCAGGATGTCGCGAGCCGGAATCTGGCGCATGGCGAAGTCGATCAGCGTGGGCGCGGCGGCCGACGCCGTGGGCGCGCCGGCACGTGCCGCTGCCGCACCCAGTCCGGTCAAGGCCGTCGCGGCGGCCGCGTAGCGCAGCGCGTCACGGCGGGATACCGGGCTGACGCGCGGCTTGTTGGTCATCCACGACGAGTCGGACACCGCGCGATGTTAACAATGTGACTGCTGTTATTCGTGTTGCCTCGCGGGACGACGCGTGTCTTTCGGCCTGGTGGCGTTTCGGAACCGAAAGGCGCGGGTAGCCAACCATCTCATCCGAACGCAATCCAGTGGGGAGTTCACCATGCGCGCTGAGGAAGGCGACGAGTCGATCGCGGAGTTGGCTGATTTCGCCGGGCAGGCCGAACAGGCGCTGGAGGAGAGCATCGCGCCGTTGGAGGGCAAGAAAGTCGCGATACTGGCCACCGACGGCGTCGAGCGTCGTGAGCTGGAAGAACCCCGGGAGGCGTTGCGCGCCGCCGGAGCAAGTACCGAACTCCTTTCACTGCAAGATGGTTCGGTCGGTATGCGCAACCACGACTTGGAGCCGGCAGGGGAGACGCCGGTGGAGCGTTTGGTGGCCGAAGCAACGCCCGCCGAATTCGATGCGTTGGTGATTCCCGGTGGCACAGTCAATGCCGACAAACTGCGCAGTGATGCCAAGGCGGTGACCTTCGTGCACGACTTCGTCGAATCGGGCAAGCCGGTCGCCGTGATCTGTCATGCCCCGTGGACGTTGATCGACGCGGGTGTGGCCAAGGGTCGGACGTTGACCTCCTACCCGAGTCTTCGCATCGATCTTCAGAACGCGGGTGCTTCGGTCGTGGACCGCGAGGTCGTGGTCGATGGAAACCTGATCTCCAGTCGTTCGCCCGACGATCTCCCGGCGTTCTGCGCGGCCATCGTGGAGGCCCTGGCCCAGAAGTGACCGCCTACGCGGCGGCCGCCGCGGCTCTGCGGGAGATCGACATCGCATGGCTGGTCCAGCGCTCGCCCGTGCGCACCAGTCGCCGGGCAGTCTTCCGGCCGGCCGAGGTGCGGCGCCCGGTGTGGAGCTGAGATCCGTCGAGTGTGGACATGGAGCCGACATCGTTGGCTCGACGGCGATCGCCTTCAGTCATCACGACGTACAGGTCGGTCGTGGCCGCGAGCATCTTCGACTGCACCGCGCGCAGAACGTCGCGGCACGGTTCCGCCATCGGGGCACCCGCTTCGGCGAGTTCGACCACGAGCCAACCCATCTTGGCCAGCACTCGGGCATCCCGGTACACGGTGAGGAGCGGTGAAATGCACGAAGCGGAGGGGACGTGCCACGCCAAGGCGAGGGCCTCGCGTTTGGCGTCGGCGCAGCCGGTCTGGACCCGATCGTTGTCGCGGCGGACCTCATCGATCACCAGCAGTGTGTCCGAATCACTCAGATCGCCCACCGCCAGTAGCGACGCTTCCAGGAGTCTGCAGACCTGTTCCAGCGTGAACCGCAGCTCGCCCAATCGATCGTCGAAGGTGGCTTGCCGGATCGCAATGTCTGGCATGAGGGGTCCCCTCGGTCCGGGAGCGTCTGAAATCGGCTCGACCGCGATCGAATAGCCGATTCGGCCGGCTTTCAAACAGCGCAAGAGCGCCTGTGATCACGGACAACTGGGGTAGATCTGCATCACCGTCGAGACGAACAGGTCCGCGACTGCTGAATCACCTTGTGACACCTGCGTATAGTCCCGCTTCACCTCCGCCACGGATTGCCCGTGCTGCAGCCGTGCACAGATGAGATGTGCATCGCGCGCCGTCATGGACGGGTTGGCGATGCTGAGCCCGTGGGAGCGCAAACTGGTCACCAGCTGCTGGTCGTATTCGGCGAGGGCACCGGGGGCGAGCCCACTGGACGGCGACGGCGAGGCCGTGGTCGCCGGCGGGCTCGGATGGGGTGAACCGGGGGTCTCGTCGGCCTGCAGGTGGAGCGCAGCGAGCGTCGCGCCGCCGACCACCACCAGCGCGCCGGTGGCAGCTGCGATGGCGATGACTATTTGGCGCGTGCCCATGAGACGGCAGCGTAGCCGGTCTGCCTCGTCGCGGTCATTTCCTGTCCGGTAAGCGAAGGTGTCGGCGTCTACGACGCAAGGACGATGAATCTGATTGGCATGAAAAGTGATTCGCCCGTATGCGACTTCAGCAACGCAGATGTTCGACACGTCGGCGCGCGACGAGGAAGCCGCACCGCCGTCAGCCGCCGAATCCCCCGGACAACAGCCTGCGCAACCTCTCGACCGCGGCGGTGTGCTCGATCTCCGCGTCGGCGAACCCACCGTGCAGGCTGGCGCCGACCATCACCGCGTAGAGCATTTCCACCACTGCAGCCGTGTCGGTGTCGTCGGCCAGCTCACCCCGCGCGACAGCGTCGCCCACTGCCGCTGTCAGGAATGCCAGGGCATCTTCGCGCGGTGCGCAGTGGCGATTCTTCAAGTCGGGGTGGCGGTAGGAGTCCAGGACCACGGTGGCGAAGAACGTGGCGCGGCGCCGGTCGGAGACGATCATCGCCATGAACGCGGTGAGCCGCTCGAGCAGTGTCGTTTCGCGTGCGGCGGCCGCGACCGCCGCAGCGATATCAGCACTCGCCCCGGCCAGCACCCCGTCATAGACAGCCCGCTTGGACGGGAAGTAGCAACGCAACGCCGGGCGCGTGACGCTCGCCCGGCGTGCGATCTCGCCTGTCGTCGCGCCTTCGTATCCGACTTCACCGAAGACTTCACGGGCAGCCGCGATTATTCGCTCTCGCGTCTCTGATCCGCGAACTCCGATCGGCCGTCCCATTGGTCGTTGCACCAGATGCCCCCAGTGGCGATCTTGGCACGGTTCTTCATGCGGCGCATCAAATCTTTGCCAAAATTGTCAGTCTGTGCACAAAAGGATGTCGATCGAGCCGATCAACGAGGTCTGGTGGGTTGCCGAATCCGTCCCCGGGCCAATGAGGCGGTGGCAGCTACGAGCGCCAGACCGATCGAGACCCCGAAGACCACGGTGAGCCCCTGGTGGAATGGCGCGCTGATGAGTTGCGGGAAGAATTCGCGGCCGGTGATGGCATCACGATCGGCCGCCGGCAGCGCGGTGAGAACGCCGCTCGGCGTCAGCAGGTGCTCGAGCGGATTGACGCCCAGCACCGCGGCGAACAGTGTCGACACCGGTGGCAGCGCCGCCACTTGGTGCGCCACGTCGCCGGGAATGCCACGGTCCTGCAGTCCGGTCGCCAAGGCGCCGGGCAGGCTGCCGGACAGGCCGACCACCATCAGGGAGAAGAACACCCCGATAGACAGCGCGGTGCCGCTGTTCAGGAATGTCGCACGCATGCCGGACACGACGCCGCGCTCGGCGGCCGGAACGCTGCCCATGATGGCCGAGGTGTTCGGTGCGGCGAACATCCCGCTGCCGACGCCGTTGAGCGCGATGAGTGCGGCGAACATCCAGTACGGAAAATCGATCGGCAACAACAGCAGACCGACGAAGCTCAGCCCGAACAGCACCATGCCCGATGATGCGATACCGCGGGCGCCCAACCGATCCGACAGCGCACCCGAGGCGGGACCGGCGATCAAGAAGCCTGCCGTCAGCGGGAGCAGGAAGATGCCCGCCCACAGGGGTGTGTCGGCGTAGTCGTAGCCGTGCAGTGGCAGCCAGATGCCCTGCAGCCAGATGATGAGCATGAACTGCAGGCCGCCTTGTGCCAGCGCCGAGGCCAGCGTGGCGATGTTGCCTGCGCTGAAGGCCCGAATTCTGAACAGGCTCAACCTGATCATCGGTTCGGCGACCCGGGATTCGATGATGACGAACGCGATCAGTAGCAGTATCCCGGCGGTCAGCGTGCCCAGGACGAACGGGCTGTGCCAACCGGTGGGATGCCCGCCGTGCGGTTGGATTCCGGAGGTGATGGCGATCAGAACTGCAGACAATCCGACGGCGAAGGTGATGTTCCCCCACCAGTCGATCCGCCCGCGGTGCCGTTCACCGTTGTCGCGGAGCCGGCGATAGGCCCAGATGGTGCCGAAAACTCCGACCGGCACGTTGACCCAGAAGACGGCCCGCCAATCCCAGGCCGCCAGCAGTCCGCCCGCGATGAGTCCGATGAACTGGCCGGCCAGTGCGGCCACCTGGTTGAAGCCGAGTGCGAAGCCGCGCCGGTCGGAGGGGAACGCATCGGTGAGGATGGCGGCCGAATTGGCCGTCAGCATGGATCCGCCGACGGCTTGCAGCAAGCGCCAGCCGATCAGCCACTCCGCGGCGGCCGACCCGTCAAAGGGGTCGAACGACAACAGGATCGAGGCGACGGTGAAGACGGTGAAACCCAGGTTGTACACCCGCACCCGGCCGTACATGTCGCCGATCCTGCCCAGGGTCACGACGAGTACCGATTGGACCAGGCGGTAGCCCATGATCATCCACAGCAGGAACGTGATGTTGGCCGGTGCCAGCGGATCCAGGTGGATGCCGCGGAAGATCGCCGGCAGCGAGATGATGACGATCGATCCGTCCAGCGCGGACATGAATACCGCCGCGGTGGTGTTGGTCAGCGCGACCCAGCGGTAGTTGTCCCGGGCCTCGGTGGATTGCTCTTCGACAGTCATCTAGGGGCGCTGCGCGAGTCGCTCGATCAGCGGCGCGGCGGCGGCCAACTGGGCCAGTTCGTGGGCCGTGAAGTCGGCCAACCCGGCCGCGAGCTGCTCGACGCGGGCGTCGCGCCGACGATTGACTTCTCGACTACCGGAAGCGCTGATGGACAAGAGAATTCGCCTTCCGTCGGTGGGGTCGGGCTGACGGGTGATGAACCCTCTGGCTTCGAGCTCTCCGATCGTGGTGCCCATCGACTGTGGACTGATCTGCTCCTGTCGGGCCAGATCCGCCGAGGTGGCGGGTCCGCACCGGTCCAGCCGACTCAAAGCGGCCATCTGAGGGAACGTCAGAACGTCGGCGACCGGTCGCTGCCGAAGGCGCCGGCGCAGCAGGCCCATGCACAGGAACAGTGACCGTGCCACCTGCTCGGTTTCCCGGTTCTCACCCATATCATCAGGCTAGACTTATCAGTCTGAGTTGATCAACCCGAGGGGTGGGTCAACTCATGCGGGCTACACATCGGCCGGAACCAATTCGCGAAAGCGCATGCGAAAGCGCATGCGCAAGCGCTTGCCTGCCCTTAGGCTGCCGAAGAACGTCGCGTGATCGGCGTCACATCGAGGACAAGGGGGTCCGCATGTTCGACAAGCGCAACAAGGGCACGCTCGCGGTAGGGGCGGTGCTGATGGCCGGTTCGCTGGTTCTCGGTCTGACCGGTTGCGGCGGATCGAGTTCGGGCAGCGTCAAGGTCGGCCTCATCACCAAGACCGACTCGAACCCGTACTTCGTGAAGCTGCGGGAGGCCGCGAAGGCGCAGGCCGACAAGGACGGCGCCCAGCTGATCGCCCTCGCGGGGGCGTTCGACGGTGACAACGAGGGTCAGGTCGCGGCCATCGAGAACATGGTCGGCCAGGGCGTGAAGGGCATCCTGATCACCCCGAACTCCTCCACCGGGGTGCTCGACGCGATCAAGAAGGCGCGCGACGCCGGCGTGGTGGTCATCGCACTCGACACCGCCACCGATCCCGAGGACGCCGTCGACGCCACCTTCGCCACCGACAACAAGGCCGCGGGCGTCAGCCAGGGCAAGTGGGTCAAGGCCGCGCTCGGCAACACACCTCCCCAGGTCGTGATGCTGGATGGCACCCCGGGTGGCACCGTCGACACCTTCCGGCACGACGGCTTCCTCGAGGGCTTCGGTATCACCAACGACTCACCGGAGATCGTCGGCCGGGAGAGCACCAACGGCGACCAGACCAAGGCGCAGACCGCGATGGAGAACATCCTGCAACGCGCCCCGGGCGCCAACGCGCTCTACACCATCAACGAGCCCGCCGCCGCCGGTGCGTACCAGGCGATCCAGTCCGCCAACCGCGCAGGCCAGATCACCATCGGCTCGATCGACGGCAGCTGCACGGGCATCGCGGACGTGAAGTCGGGGAAGATCGGCGCCACCGTGCTGCAATTCCCGGCCAAGATGGCCGAGCAGGGCGTCGACGCCGTGGTCAAGTTCGCCAAGGACGGCACCAAGCCGAGCGGTTTCAACGACACGGGCTCGCAGCTCGTCACGGACAAGCCCGTTCCCGGACTCGAGTCGAAGGACACCGCCTGGGGCGAGAAGAACTGCTGGGGCTGAGCCGAGATATGACCACCGGCGCACCTGCGACAGCACCAGCTACGGCCAAGCCCTCGGTATCGAGCCGGTTCAACGCGGCAAGCATCCTGCGTGAACCATTGCTCGGTCCGCTGGTGGCGCTGGTCATCGCGATCATCATCTTCAGTGCGGTCTCGGATTCGTTCCTCAACCCGCAGAACGTCTCGCTGATCCTGCAACAGTCCGTGGTGGTCGGCATCCTGGCCGTGGGCCAGACGCTGATCATCCTCACCTCCGGTATCGATCTGTCGATCGGCGCGGTCGCCGTCTTCGGCACCATCGTGATGGCCCAAACTGCCGGCGCGGCAGGACCGGTCGTGGCGCTGGGGTCGACGCTGCTGGTGTGCATGGTGTTCGGTGCGCTCAACGGCGGGCTCGTCACGGTGCTGCGCCTGCCGCCGTTCATCGTCACGCTGGGCACGTTCACGGCGATCCTGGCGGGCACCCGGCTGCTCGCGGGTTCGCAGACCTACCGCGTGCCGCAGGGGCCGTTGACGTTCCTCGGCACGTCCTTCCGGATCGGGTCGTTCTCCACCACCTACGGCGTGCTGGCGATGCTCCTGGTCTACCTCGCCATGGGGTACGCGCTGTCCCAAACCGCCTGGGGGAAACACATATACGCCGTCGGCGGTAACCCGCAGGCGTCGAATCTGTCCGGAATCAAGTCCGGGCGGGTGCTGTTCTCGGTCTACCTCACCACGGGCGTGATCGCCGCCATCGCCGCGTGGGCGGCCCTGGGTCGCATCCCGAACGCCGACCCGAACGCGTACCAGAACGCCAACCTCGAGACGATCACCGCGGTGGTCATCGGTGGGACCAGCCTGTTCGGTGGGCGCGGCGGGGTCGGCGGAACACTGGTGGGCACGTTGATCGTCGGCGTGCTCCGCAACGGTCTCACCCAGGCCGGCGTCGACAATCTGTATCAGAACATCGCGACCGGAATCCTCGTGATCGTCGCGGTGGCAGTGGATCAATTCGCGCGCAGGAGATCACAATGAATACCGGGAAGACCACCGGGATGACGACCGGGGCACCCGTGCTCGAAGCCCGCCGTCTCGTCAAGAAGTACGGCAACGTCACCGCCATCAATGGCGCCGACTTCGAGCTGCGCGCGGGTGAGGTCCTCGCGGTCATCGGTGACAACGGCGCCGGGAAGTCCAGTCTGATCAAGGCCTTGGCAGGTGCGGTGATACCGGATTCGGGCGAGATCCTGATGAACGGAGCACCGGTGTCGTTCAAGAGCACCCGAGACGCCAGAGCGGCCGGAATCGAGACGGTGTACCAGGATCTCGCGGTGGTGCCGGCGCTGGACATCGCGTCGAATCTGTACCTCGGACGCGAGGTCCGGCGAAAGGGCATCGCGGGCAGCCTGTTCCGTCGCCTGGACATGCCGAGAATGCGTCAGGAGGCATCCCAGCACCTGGCGGATCTGAAGATCGGCATCAAGTCCGTGAACCAGGCCGTCGAGACGTTGTCCGGGGGTCAGCGTCAGGGCGTCGCGGTGGCGCGCGCGGCCGCCTTCGGCCGCGGGGTGATCATCATGGACGAGCCGACCGCCGCGCTCGGGGTGCGGGAGTCCGGACAGGTCATCGACCTGATCAAGTCGATCCGCGACCGCGGTATCCCCGTGGTGCTCATCAGTCATGACATGCCGCACGTGTTCGAGGTGTCCGACCGCATCCACATCCACCGACTGGGGCAACGTGCCGGCGTCGTCGATCCGAAGAAGCGCTCGATGTCCGAGGTGGTCGCGCTCATGACCGGTGCAGAGGAGCCCACCGATGAGGAACGCGCCGGCCTCTGAGGGGGCGCCGGTCGGGGTCTTCGTCGGACTGGCGACCCTCGATGTGATCCACCGGATCGGAGGAGCCCCTGCGGTCAACCAGAAGATCACCTCCACCGCGCAGTTCGTCGCTGCGGGTGGACCAGCCGCAAACGCCGCCGTCACCTTCGCGGCGCTGGGCGGCCGCGCGATCCTGGTCACCGCGCTCGGCGATGATCCCGTCGCCGATTTGATCCGAGCCGATCTCGCCGCGTACGGCGTGCGCGTCGTCGACGCGGCGACCGGTACCAGCCGGGCGGTGCCCGTGTCGTCGGTGGCGGTCGTCGAATCGACGGGGGACCGATCGGTGGTCTCACTCGACGCGGTCACCTCCGACGCGTCACCACCGGCAGGCCTCGGTGATCTCGTGGCGGAAGCCGAGGTGGTGCTCGTCGATGGCCACCACCCGCTGATGGCCATCGCTGCCGCGGAATTCGCGGCGGCACGCGGTGTCACCCTCGTCGTGGACGCCGGCCGATGGAAACCGGTGATGGGTGAGCTGGTCAGCCACGCGACGGACATGGTGTGCTCCGACGACTTCCGGATGCCGGGCGCCGCCGACCCCGCGTCCACCGCAGCGGCGTTGGTGCGCAGCGGTGTTCGCACCGTCGTCACCACGCACGGCGGCGACCCCGTGCAGTGGTGGTCCGCCGGCGAGTGCGGGTCCGTGCCGGTGGAACCGGTGGTGGTGGTCGACACACTCGGTGCCGGCGATGTCTTCCATGGTGCATATTCGTACTTCTCGACCCAGAGCGGGCGCGGCGTGGCCGAGCGCATCGATCGCTCGGCTCGGGTGGCCGCACTCCGGTGCTCGGTCATCGGGCCACGGGCATGGCTGAACGAACTCCCCACCCAGCAGACTCGAAAGCGAGAACGGTGACCATCGAGCGAGACGTACAGGACGCCACGTTGGAGGAGCTCGTCGAGTGGGCCACGGCCCTCGTCGTTCCGGGCGAGCGCCGCATTCTCGGCCTGACCGGCGCCCCCGGAGCCGGGAAGTCCACCGTCGCAGAACGACTCGTCACCGCGCTGGGCCCGGACACCGCCGTGCTGGTCCCCATGGACGGCTTTCATCTGGCCAACGAAGTCCTGATCGACCTGGGCCGTCGGGACCGCAAGGGTGCGCACGACACGTTCGACGACGACGGGTATGCCCGGTTGATCGCCGCCCTTCGGGCGCAGCGCCCCGACGACGCGATCGTGTACGCGCCCCGGTTCCGGCGCGAACTCGAAGAGTCGATCGGCTCGTCCATTCCGGTCCCGCCCACGGTGCCCCTGGTTGTCACCGAGGGCAACTACCTCCTGCTGGAATGCGACGCGTGGCCCGCGGCGCGAGCCTGCCTCGACGCGGTCTGGTTCCTGGCTCCCGACACCGACGTTCGCCATGCGCGGCTGGTCCGCCGGCACGAGGCGCACGGCAAGTCCCCGGAGGACGCGGCGTTCTGGGCGTTCGGGTCCGATGAACGCAACGCCCAACTGATCGAGTCGACCTCAGGTCGCGCCGACCGAATCGTGCGTCTCCGGTGACCACGATGGGCGATGTCGCCCGTATCGCCGGCGTCTCTGCTTCGACTGTCTCGCACGTGCTCAACGGCACCCGCAAGGTCGACACGGCGACACGGTTGCGCGTCGAGGCGGCCATCGAGCAGACCGGGTACCGCCGCAACGTCGTGGCGCGAGCACTGGCGGCCGGGCGCACGCACACGGTCGGGCTGTCGATCTCCGCGTTGACCAACCCGTACTTCGGGAGCCTGGTGCACGCGGTGGAACGTGCGCTCTCCGATGCCGGGTACGTCCTGATCGTCGGAGATTCCCACGACGACGTCGACTCGGAGCGACGTGTCACCGACTCGCTGCTGGACCGGCAGGTCGACGGGATGATCGTGGCGCCGGCGGCCGGCTCGGAGCGGGTCACCCTCCCGCAGGTCACCCGCACGGGAACCCCACTGGTCCTGATCGATCGCTGGGTCGACATCGCCTGCGATCAGGTCGGTCCGGAGAACTTCTCCTCGGCGCAGTCGCTGACCGAGCACCTGCTCGACCTCGGACACCGGCGGATCGGGGTCGTACGCGGCCTGGCCGGGATCTCCTCCACCACCGAGCGGTTCGACGGCTACACCGCGGCCCTCGCGGACCGCGGTATCACGGTCGACGCGGATCTGGTGGTGGACGGCCAGTCCAGCACGGACGTGGCGGAACGCGAGGTCTGCGAGCTGATGTCGCGCGCGGACCGGCCCACCGCGCTGGTGTCCCTGAACAACGCCATGACCATCGGCACGCTCAAAGCGGTGCGCAGCCTCGGCTTGTCCATTCCGTCCGACGTGGCACTGGTCTGCTACGACGACTTCGAATGGTCGGATCTCTTCGAGCCCAAGCTCACGGCGGCGGCGCAGGACGTCGAGACGATCGGCGCCACCGCGGTGGAACTGCTGCTGCGCCGGATACGAGGGCACGATGCCGAGCCGCAACGGATACGGGTGCCGACGACGTTTCACCATCGCAATTCGTGCGGATGCACGTGACGCCCACCGAGAGGATCCTGGCTGATGCCGATAGCAACCCCCGAGCGCTACGTGGCGATGCTCGATCGCGCCAAGGAGCACGGGTTCGCGTACCCAGCCATCAACGTGACCAGTTCGCAGACGCTCAACGCTGCGTTGCAGGGCTTCGCGGAGGCCGAAAGCGACGGCATCATCCAGGTCTCGCTCGGCACGGCACTCTACTTGTCCGGCAACGTGGTTCAGAGCCGCTTCGCCGGGTCCAGGGCCCTCGCGCTCTACGCGCACGAGGTCGCCTCGCACTACCCGGTCACGGTGGCCCTGCACACCGATCACTGCCCCGCCGAGAACCTCGACGACTGGGTCCGGCCGTTGCTCGCCGACGCGATCGAGCGCCGCAGCCGTGGCCTCGACCCGCTCTATCAGTCGCACATGTGGGACGGATCGGCGGTGCCCCTGGACGAAAACCTGCGCATCGCAGCGGAATTACTGGAGGCGTCGGTAGCGGCGAACACGTTGCTGGAGATCGAGGTCGGCGTGATCGGCGGTGAGGAGGACGGCATATCCCATGAGATCAACGAACAGCTGTACTCCACCGTCGATGACGCGCGCGCGACCATCGAGGCGTTGGGCGCGGGGGAGCGCGGCAGGTACCTGACCGCGTTGACGTTCGGCAACGTGCACGGTGTCTACCACCCGGATTCGGTCCAGCTGCGCCCGGAACTTCTGCATGAGATCCAGACCGTCATCGGCGGGGAAGTCGGGCGACCCAAGCCGTTCGACCTCGTCTTCCACGGCGGATCGGGATCGAGCGCCGAGGACATCGCGTCCGCGGTCGCCAGTGGTGTGGTCAAGATGAACATCGACACCGACACCCAGTACGCGTTCACCCGGTCGATCGCCGGGCACATGATGGGCAGCTACGACGAGGTGCTCAAGGTCGACGGCGGCTACGGCAACAAGAAGGCCTACGACCCGCGATCATGGGGCAAACCGGCCGAGAACGCGATGGCCGCGCGGGTCGTCGAGGCCGCGCAGACCTTGGGTTCGGCCGGCCGGTCCATGCGCTAGACGATCACGTGGAAGGCTGAAGCCACTATGAATCAGGACTGGGAGTCGCTCGCGACGGGCGTCTACCGCTGCCGGCTCGAGTTTCTCGACGTCACCGTGGGGTTGGTCTTGGGCGACGACGGTGCGTTGCTGATCGACAGCGGAACCACGTTCGAGGAAGCCCGCTCGATCGAGGCCGACGTGCGCCGTTTCGACCAGCGCGGAGTACGCCATCTCGTGCTCACGCATGACCATTTCGACCATATCCTCGGCTCAGCGGTATTCGCCGAGGCCGCCGTCCACGCCATGCCGGCAGTCGCCGAGACGATGTTGCACCGCACCGACTACCTGCGGTCACACGCCCTCGAATACGGTGCCGCGGAGGCGGATATCGACGCGGTGATCGCGGCGGTGCGGATCCCGGAGCACCTGTGTGCTCAGGCCTCGATCGAGCTCGGCGACCGCACCGTCGAGGTCGAGCATCCTGGGATCGGCCACACCGACCATGACCTGGTCGTGCGGGTACCGCCGCTGCGCGCTACCGACCCGACCGTGCTGTTCTGCGGCGACCTGGTCGAGGAGTCCGGCGATCCCTCGGTGACTTCCGGGTCCGATGTGACCCAGTGGGCGCTGACGTTGGACCGGGTCCTGGAAATCGGCGGACCCGGCGCCGTTTACGTGCCTGGGCACGGTGCCGTCGTCGATGCGGATTTCGTTCGGCGCCAGCAGCAGTGGTTGCGTGCGCGGTGAGCCAACTCCACCGTGAGCAGACCCGAGCGACACCAGGCTCTACTTCGGGCGCCTGACGCGCGCCGACTCACCAAGTAGTCCGGCCGCGGCGAGGTCGAGGTAGCCGCGGAAGGTGGGGCACTCCAGGTGATCCGGGGCCGGGCAGGCCGCGGCGTGCTTGAGTGCTGTGCTGATGGCGGTGAGTGTGCTTATGGTGCTGTCGATCTCGGCCGCTCGGGCGGTGAGAGCCGTTCGGTCGAGCTGCAGTGGTCCGCCGAGGTTGAGCATCGTGGCGATCTCGTCGAGGGAGAAGCCGGCAGTCCGACCGAGCGTGATGAGCGCCAGCTTGTCGAATACGTCAGGGGCGAAGAGGCGGCGTTGGCTCCGGCGACCGACGGAGGCGATCAGGCCCTTCTCCTCGTAGAACCGGAGCGTCGAGGCCGGCAAGCCCGAGCGCCTCGCGACTTCGGAGATGTCGATCACCGCTCGTTGACTCCTCTTGCGCTCAAGTTGACTTGAACTGAAATTGTGGGTCAAGTCCAGTTCGTGAGCAAGGGAGTCGACGATGACCGAGCGGGTGAACGCTGCTCAGGTGCAGGCATGGAACGGCGACAGCGGTCGAGCGTGGGTGACGTTGCAGCCCGTGCTCGACCAGACATTGAAGGCCTTCGAGGACCTCATCGTCGACTCCGTGGCCGCGGCGGCCGAACCGCGCGCACAAATCCTGGATCTGGGCTGCGGCACCGGTGCCACGACACTGGCCCTCGCCGAGCGCGTGGGGGGCCTCTGCACCGGAATCGACATCTCCGAACCGATGATCGAGTTGGCCCGAACGCGCGCGCGTGACCGGCAGCTGCCCGTCGACTTCATTATCGGTGACGCACAAGCGTTTCCCTTCCCGGCACACACCTTCGACGTCCTGGTGTCCCGCTTCGGGGTGATGTTCTTCGACGACCCCCAAGCGGCATTCGGAAATCTGCGGCGCGCCACCCGCCCAGGTGGCCGACTCGCGTTCGTGTGTTGGCGTCACCCGGAGGACAACCCGTTCATGGCGACTGCCGAACGTGCGGCGGCGCACCTGCTGCCGGACCTCAAGCCCGTGATCGCGGGGAGCCCCGGGCCGGTCGCCTTCGCCGATCCGGATCGGACCCGATCCGTCCTGAGCGCCGGCGGGTGGTCTGCCATCGATATTCGCCCGGTCGACGTCACCTGCACCATGCCGGAAAGCGACCTGCTGCCTTACCTGACCCAGATGGGATCGGTCGGCCGGGCACTGCGGACAGCAGACTCCCGGACACGTGCTCAGGTGATCGCCGCACTTCGCGAGGCGTACTCGGAGTTCGTCGTCGACGGCGAAGTGCGCTACCCCGCAGCGTGCTGGATGGTCGAGGCGCGCGGCTGACAGCGCGAATTGCCACCCGGGCGGTGGTTCCTCGCCGATCATCCACCGCCGCGCGGTCGGGAACCGCACCGAGGCCGTCTACTCCGTCGGTCCCGCGCTCAGGTCGTCGACGAACCGGGAGAACAGCGAGGCGAATATGACCTGATCGCGCTTCGGCCACTTGCCTACCACGGCTTCGAGCAACTCGACTCCCGCCGAGTCCATCCGCCGACACGTTCTCAGGCCCTGGGTGGTCGCCGTGAGCAGCGCCGCCCGGCGATCGGTCGGATCCGTTTGCCGCGCGACCAATTCGCGCTGCACGAGCCGACGAACCTGCAGGGTGATGGTGGATTTGTCGACGGCCTGCCAATCGGACAGCTCCGACGCCCGCATGGGGCCATTGGCAACGATGGTCCGCAGCAGCTCGACGTCGATGGGCGTCAGATCGCGGCCGGAGTCGCCCAACAGTTTGGTGCGCGTCTCGGCGCGAGTCATGAAGCGGGCCAGCTTGGCCATCGCGATGTGGATGCGCTGAGTGGGCTGTTCCCGAGTCGACATGTGTCTCATTCCCCGCGTGACAGTTGGTTGGTGCAAACCAACCAATGTGGCTATAGTTGGATGCTACCAACTAAATCTTGGTCGAGTGCCCCGCGGCGCGCTTTCGATAAGGGAGAGTTCAATGACCAGTGGTACGATGAAGGCCGTCAGGATCCACCGTTATGGGCCGCCTGAGTGCCTGGTCTACGAGGATGTCCCCATCCCCCAAGCAGGTCCCGGCGAGGTGCTGGTCCGCAATGAGGCGGCGGGAATCAACTTCGCCGACATCGACCAGCGGCGCAACAACTACCCATTTCAGCCCGCATTGCCTCACCTTTTGGGGGCGGAGTTCGCCGGCGTTGTCGAGGCCGTCGGCGACGGTGTCGCAAGCGCAGCGGTCGGCGACCGAGTATTCGGCTTCCTCTCCGGAGCGGAGCCGGCCGCGTACGCACAGTACGTCGTCGCGGCGGCAGAGGCGGTGCGCCCACTGCCTCCCGGCCTCGGGTACGCAGAGAGCACCGCACTGCTGGTTCAAGGAGTCACCGCCTACTTCTTGCTTCGTGACGGAGTGCGGCTCGCCTCCGGCGAGTCGGTGTTGATCCTCGCCGCGGCGGGTGGCTTGGGCTCGATTGCCGTGCAGCTCGCCAAGATCCGGGGTGCGCGACCGGTGATCGGCGCCGCCAGCTCGGCGGAGAAGCGAAAGATGGTGTCCGAACTGGGCGCTGACGCATGTATCGACTACACGCAACCCAACTGGAGCAAAGCGGTGCTGGACGCTACCGGCGGTCGCGGCGTCGACGCCGCGCTGGTCAACGTCGGCGGAAGCGCGTTCACCCAAGCCGTCGCCGCGCTGGCGCCGTTCGGCCGGCTGAGCGCTTACGGCGGCGCCGACAAGACCACTCCGGTCATAGATTTCGAGGCCGAGTTCGCAGCTGGACGGTTGTTCGGCAACCAGACACTGGGATTCTTCAGCCTCTATCCCTATCTGCACGGCGACCGGCACGAAGTCACGTCTGCGCTCGCCGAACTCGCCGACCATGTGGCATCCGGGCGCCTTCGAATCCAGCTCGGAGTACAGCTACCGCTATCGCAGGCCGCGAAGGCACACCGGCTCATCGAAGACCGGCAAACGACGGGTAAGTGCGTGCTGTTGCCGTGGGAAGAGCAGTAGTCCGGGATCGGTCGTCAGCATCACGCGTCGAAGTCGACCGACACCGTCGGGCTCGTCGGATGCGCCTGACACGTCAGCACATACCCGGCCTCCACGTCAGCGGACCCGAGCGCGAAGTTCTGGTCCATCACCACGGTGCCGTGCAACAGCCTGGCGCGGCAGGTGCCGCAGGCGCCACCCATACACGAGTAGGGGGCATCACCGCGGACGCGCAACGCGGCCTCCAGGACAGAGTCCCCGGGGGTCAGCTCGGCCGTCGCCTGCTGTCCGGACAAGGTGAAAGTCACCGTGGCAGAGGCATAGTCACGATCAGCCGTGGGCGTCTGTGGGTAGCCGGTGAACAACTCCAGGTGGATGCGCCCGTCGGCGACCCCGTGGCCGGTCAACACATCCCGGGCCACGGTGCTCATCCCGAGGGGCCCACAGATGAACCACTCGTCCACGGTGTCGGGCGCCAGGCCGGTGCTCAGCAGCGACTCCAGCCTGTCCCGGTCGATCCGCCCCCGTAGCGCGGGAGTGTGCAACGGCTCGTCGGACAATACGTGGGTGATCTCCAGGCGGTCGGCGTAGCGGGACTCCAGCCGGGCCAGATCATGCCGGAACATGGTCGACTCCCTGGTGCGGTTGCCGTAGATAAGGGTGAACCGGCTTTCGGTCTCGATCTGCATCACCGTCTCCAGGATCGACAGCACCGGTGTGATTCCGCTACCGGCCACCAGACCCACGTAGTGCCGGCGGGCCAGCGGCTCCGGTGCGGTGCCGAACCGGCCGCTGGGGGTCATCACCTCCAGCACATCCCCGGCCTTGAGTTCATCGGCGACAAACGTCGAGAATGCCCCGCCGGGAAGGTGTTTGACCGCGATACGCAGTTGGGCGCGGGTCGCCGGTGCACAGATCGAATAGGTGCGCCGGACACCCACACCGCCGAGATCGGTCCGCACGGTGATGTGCTGGCCGGGCTCGAACCGGAACTCATCGCGCAGCGCCTCGGGCACCGCGAAGGTCACCAGGGTGCTGTCAGCGGTGATCGGGTCGACCGAGGCCACCGGAATGCTGTGCAGCACCGCGTACGGCGCGCTCGACCGCGGCGGCATGTAGACCGGCACCACCCGGCCGAGCTTGCTGTTGAGCAGCTTCCATTCGCGGTACTCGCCTGCGTTGAGGTGCTGGCCGAACACCGTGGTGATCGCCGCGTCACGCTCGAGGTAGGCCTCCTCGTTGCGGTGCCAGGTCTTTCGGTACCGGTAGAACGGCACCGAGGGGTGCAGATGATGCACCAGGTGGTAGTTCTGCGACAGCATCAGCGGGGTGTAGAGCCACTCCATGCCTACCCGGGCTCGGGTCGCGCCGTAGCGATTGCTGCGCTGGGTGTCGGCCAGGCCGTGATGTGGCAGCCAGTCGAACCACCACAACAGGACGATGAGCCCGATGCGCTGGGGGATCAGGAACACCACGGCCAGCGTCCAGAAATGGCCGCTGACGATCGCGACGCTCAGTGCGGACACGCAGAGGGTCAGCAGCCCCAACGTCTCGGCCACTTCGGATTTCGGTCGGCTGCGCACCGTGCGGAGGATGAACCCGGAGTACATCAGCTCGGGGAACGGCCACCGCAGCGGCATCTGCCACCACCGGGAGTGCGAGGCCCAGGCATCGGGATCGTTCGCGTCGTCGTTGGCGTGCCGATGGTGCTCGATGTGGAGGAACGCATACGTCGGGAACGAGATGATCGGGACCACCAGCAGCCACGCCAGCCGCCCGACGCACCCGTTGAGCCACCGCGTGCTGCTGATCGCGTGGTGGATGGCGTCGTGGCTCACGGTGAACATCACGAAGGTCACCACGGCGTTGATCGCGATGGTGACTCCGGCAGGGAGCCAGCCATGGAGGTAGCCGACCGTCGACGTCACGAACGCCGTCCACGCCACCACGAGGAGCGCCACCGTCGGCAGGGCCAGCTTGGGCACCGGCGCACCCGGATCCGGCAACGCATGGGGTTCGGATGATGTCGTGGCGGGTTCGTCGACTGCTGCTGCGACGGACATGGGCTGCTCCAAGACGCTCTGTGTCTGCGGTCTGAGAACCGCTCAGTACAACGCTAAGAGGCTCATGAGCCCAAAACGACATCCCCAGGGCACCAACTGCGGGCCTCTCTTTGTTGCCGGAAGACAAGTAGGGTCGCAGGCATGGTTGAACGCAGCGCCGGTGATTCGGTGGCTGACTCCGCGGCGGCGGTGGTCAGCAGACTGGCCGCCGAGCTTGATGAGGTCACGGCCCGCACCCAGGCCGTCCTGATGGAGGAGGTCGCCGACCTGCGCGGCGACGCACAACTGGTGCAGCTGATGCGGGACAACGTTGCCGCGAACATCGACACGGTCTTCTCGGCGATCCGCCACGGCATCCCGGTGGAGCACGTGGAGGCGCCGACGGCCGCCCTGGAGTATGCGAGGCGGCTTGCACAGCGGGATATATCGGCGAACGCGTTGGTGCGCGCGTACCGGATCGGTCACCAGGAGGTGCTCAAGATCCTGCTCGAGGAGATCCGAGCCGCCGAACTGGATCCGCAACGCAGGCTGGACGTGTTCGACGAGATCGTCGCCGTGACATTCCGCTATATCGACTGGATCAGCCAGCAAGTCCTCACCATCTATCAGGACGAGCATGACCGGTGGCAACAGAGTCGAAACCACATGCAGGCAGCAGAGATTCGGCGCGTGCTGGAGAGCGACGAGGACATCGACATCGACATCGACGCGGTCGCTGCGGCGCTGCGCTATCCGCTGCGGTCGCACCACCTGGCGCTGGTGCTCTGGTGTGAGGAATCCGCCGAGCGGGATGAGCTGACCACCTTGGAGCGGTATGTGTACGAATACGCCACCACCGTGGGTGCACGCGACCGTGCGCTGTTCGTGTCGGCGGACCGGCTGACCGGGTGGGCATGGATACCGCTGGAACCCGGCCGCCGCGTCCCGCTGCCCGACGCCGCGAACTCGTCGATCAATCTCGCTGCGGGCCAACCCTTGCCGGGGGTGGAAGGGTTTCGCCGTTCTCATCGACAGGCGCAGCTCGTGCATGCGGTGCTGACCGCTGCGGGTACCGGCCCTGCCCGGGCGGTCAGCGCCGCCGAGCCGGGACTGATGCTGGCCGGTCTGGCCGGCGGCGATCTGGCCGAGGCGCGTGTCTGGGTGCACGAGGTACTGGGGCCGCTGGCCTCTGCCGATGCGAGGGACGAACGTCTGCGTGAGACCCTGCGGGTGTTCCTACGAGCAGGACAGAGTTTCACGGCGGCTGCCGGCGAGCTTCACCTGCACTTCAACTCGGTGAAGTATCGGGTGGCACGGGCGATCGAGCGCCGTGGCCGACCGATCACCGCTGACGTGCTGGACGTGGAAGTTGCCCTGCTGCTGTGCCATTGGTACGGCGCCGCAATCCTGCGTTCGTGAACCGGGTGGAGCACCCTGATTTATCGGATTGAGTCGATCCGCCGCGATGGATAGGTTGTGGTCATGCGCCTCAGCGGGGACGAACGCGAACGGGTCTTCGTCGCGGTGGCCGACGAGCGGCGGGCGATCGCGACGCTGATCGACGGGCTGGATCCAGCACAGCTGGCCACCCCGAGCCTGTGTGGCGGCTGGGATGTCAAAACCGTGGCGGCACATCTGGTCAGCGATTTCACCGACGGATTCTGGGGCTTTCTGGCCAGTGGGGTACGACACGGCGGGATGAATCGCGGCATCGACGCGCTCGCGAGACACCGGGCGCGCGCCTCGGCCGCCGATATCGCCGCAACGTTGCGCCGGGAGGCCGACCACCGGCTCAGCCCGCCGGTCACCGGCCCGCTGTCGGGTCTGACCGATGTGCTGGTGCACGGTGCCGACATTCGAATCCCCCTGGGGATGGCCCATCGCCCAGATCCGCAGCACGTGGCCCGCGTCATCGATTTCCTCACGGGCCCGACACAATTCGGCTTCTTCCCGCAGCGTCGGCTGCGCGGCATCGCGCTGCGCGATGAGGACACCGGCCGGACCTGGGGTGGTGGCGATCTGATCAGCGGATCCGGCACATCGGTGATGCTGGCGCTCTGCGGTCGGGCGGTGGCGCTCGACGCCCTGACCGGACCCGGCGTGCAGGTCTTACGGTCACGCCTGTCGCCGATCCAGCGTGGGTACGGCGTGAATGGGTAGGTCGCTGAAGACCAGCGTCAGCCGCAGCGGCCCGATGCGGTCGCGGAGCTCTTGATAGGTATGGGCCCGCAATTCATCCTGTTCGGCGACGGACATCGTGCCCGCGTAGGAGACCCGCAGGTCGATCTCGATCGTCTTGCCTCGGCTGATGGCCAGCGCGTCGACCAGCGTCAGGTCGTGATCGAGCTCGTGGGCATGGGCTGCGTCCACCGCGCTCACCGCGTCCCGCACCGCGGCATCGAGATCGGGATCGGCGCGACGCCCGGACAGGCGCCCGAACTCCAACCGGATCTGACGCACCGGCTCACCGAGGAGCAGCACGCACAGGATCAGCACGATGATGCTGTCGGCGATGTCCTTGATGTTGAAGTCGGCCGACGTGATGACGGTGCCTTCCGGAATCACCGTGACCACGACCAGTGAAGCGCAGATGCCGCCGCTGATGATGGCTTCCATCTTCGCCGCCGTCGCCTCGACCCGCAGCAGCGCCGACGCCCCACCGACCGCCCGGTTGTGCCGTTCGTGGTTCCACTTCAGCGCCAGGCAGATCAGCACGCACACCGCGGTGTACACCGCCGCGATACCGAACTCCGGTTCACTGCCCTCGCCGGTCACCAGATAGTCGATCACCTTGATCGCATTGGTGACCAGACCGACGATGACCACGCCGAGGATCATCAGGGAACGAAACAGGGCGTACAGGTTCTCCAGCGCCAGACGACCGTAGGGGTTGTCGGCATCGGCTGGCCGTGACGCCGTCACCGCCAGCCGTGCCGCGATAAAGGCGGCCGCCGCGTTGATCAACGAGATCACCCCATCGAGCTGGGTGGCCGACACCCGCGTGATCGCGTAGACGGCGAAGCCGAGGACCGCCAGGCCGAGCATCGTGAACATGTAGGCGTGCAGGCTGCGCCGCTCAGCCTGCACCACCATCGCCTCGGTGGCCACTGCCATGGGTTCCTCCTGCAGCCGTGCGCGAATGTGTCGTGAACTTTATGTGCGCAATCTGGTACCCACGCCGCGGGGCTTGGACGATGGATGCGACGTCGCCGAGCGAGAGGGCCCCACACGTGACAGTTTCACCACAGGTAACGGGACGAGTCCGCAAGCCGCACTGGTCACTGGCCCGGGCATGGCTGTTGCAGCCGGGGATCCCGGACGGTCGCGACGCGTATGACGCCGCCACCGCCGGCAGTGCTGATGTGGTCGTGCTGGATATCGAGGATGGACTGCCTGCCACCCAGAGACCCGCCGGTCGCCTGTCGGTGGTCGAGTGGCTCAACACCGGGGCGCAGGGGTGGGTGCGGATCAACAGTGTGAGCACGCCCGACTGGTCGACCGATCTCGATGCCCTGGCCGATGCCCGTGGGCTCTCCGGCGTCATGCTGGCCAAGACCGAATCCGGTGACGATATCGCCGCGACCGCCGCGCGGCTGCCGGCAGGCACACCACTGGTGGCGCTGGTGGAGTCGGCACTGGGTATCGAGTCGGTCTCCGATATCGCGCGGTCCCCCGGATGTTCTCGAATTGCGTTCGGGGTCGGTGACTTTCGCCGCGACACCGGGATGAGCGAGGAGCCGACGGTGCTGGCCTACGCGCGTGCGCGGCTGGTGATCGCCAGTCGGGCCGCGGGTCTGCCCGCGCCGATCGACGGCCCCACCTTGCGTGACCAGACGCGCCACCTCGCTCGGGAAACGGCGGTGGCCAAAGCCGCCGGTATGACCGGGCGGCTGTGCCTGGACCTTGAACATGCAGAGACCATCAACCGGTTGCTCAGTCCGTCGCCACTGGACATCGACCAGGCGCGTGGCACGCTCGCCGACCTGGACGCACCCGCCGGACCGTACGACGGCAGCGTCGGCCCCACCCGGGCCCGGGCACAAGCGGTCCTCGAACTGGCCGAGAAACTCGGCCTCATCTGATCGCGCGTCCCCCGCTGGTGGGACAGTGCGCCGCGGGGTCGGCGAGCAACGACGCGAAGGCAGCCTCCGCGGCTCCGATCATCAACGTGCCCGAGCCCAAATTGGCCGACACGATGCGCACCTGCTCGTTCGGTACTCGCATGGAGTGGCGGGTGACCGCGGTGTCGAGTGCCGCAGCGGCCTGCATCGGGAAGGCGCTCAGGAATCCGCCGAGCACGATGAGGTTCGGGTTCAGCAGGTTGATCGCGTTGCCGAGTGCGATGCCGAGATACTGAGCCTGGTGCGCCAGGGTTTTCGTGGTCGTCTCGCTCACTTCGGTCTCCAGGCATCCGATGCGTCCGCAGTGGCACGGCCCGGCGCCGCCGACGTAGGTGTGACCGAGTTCGCCGGCGTAGCCCGCCGCACCTTCCAGCAGTTCACCCGCCACGACGAAGCCCGCGCCGATTCCGCTGGCGCCGCCGTTGACGTAGATCATGTGACGCGCGTCGGGATGGCCGCCGAAGATGTGTTCGGCGATCGCACCCAGATTGGCGTCATTCGCCGCAAACACGGGTAATCCCGTTGCCGCGCGCAGCATCTGGCCGAGTTCCTCGTCATGCCAGTCGAGGTGCGGGGCCAGCCGGACCACCGAACTGGTGGCGTGCACCAGGCCGGGAACGGCAACACCGATCGCGATGACACGTTGATGGCTGTCCAGCCCGGCCTCGATCCGGGCGACGGCGTCGGCGGTGATGGTGACGGTCTCGCCCACACTGGGTACGCCGTGCGTCGGGTACCTGGCGACCTCGAGCACGGTGCCACCCAAGGCCACCACACCGATGGTGATGGCATCGGTTTCGGGATTCACCGCGATGGCGAGGGTGCCGGTCTGCGGGCGCACCATGGGGCTGGGCCTGCCGACCTGACTGACCGGTGCGGCCGGCGACTCCTCGATCAGGCCGGCGCCGACCAGCTCTTCCACCAGGTCCTTCACCGTGGATCGGGACAATCCTGTCCGGCGGGTCAGCTCCGACCTGGTCAGTGCGCGAGCACGGTGCACCAGCGTGAGCACCGCGGACAGGTTGCGGCGCCGGACATCGTCGGTATTGGTGCCGACTCCCATTCGAGAATCCTCCCTTGACAGTGGTCTGCGCCACATCTTATGTTCGGACAAGCAACAAATCCAGTTTCAGGAGCATGCGATGTCCATCCTCGAATCCACCGCCGCGGCCACGGGCGACCTCGCCCCGAAGCGCTCGGACAAATTCTCCTTCGGCCTGTGGACGGTCGGCTGGGTCGCCTCCGACCCGTTCGGCGTGGCCACCCGGCCGGCGCTGGACGTGGTCGAGGCCGTCGAGCGGCTTGCCGAGCTCGGCGCATACGGCCTCACCTTCCATGACGATGACCTGTTCCCGTTCGGCAGCACCGACGACCAGCGCCGCCGCGCCATCTCCAGGCTGACCTCGGCGTTGGCGGCCCACGGGTTGGTGGTGCCCATGGTCACCACCAATCTGTTCACCCATCCGGTGTTCAAGGATGGCGGATTCACCAGCAATGATCGCGGCGTCCGGCGATTCGCGCTGCGTAAGGTGCTGCGCAATATCGACCTCGCCGCCGAACTCGGAGCGGAGACGTTCGTGATGTGGGGCGGTCGCGAAGGCAGTGAATACGACAGCGCCAAAGACGTCCGGGCCGCGCTCGAACGCTATCGCGAAGCGCTGGACCTGTTGTGCGAGTACGTGCTCGACCAGAAGTACGCGCTGCGCTTCGCGATCGAACCGAAACCGAATGAGCCGCGCGGCGACATCCTGCTGCCGACGGTGGGGCATGCACTGGCCTTCATCGAGTCGCTGGCCCATCCGCAACTCGTCGGGGTCAACCCGGAGACCGGCCACGAGCAGATGGCCGGGCTGAATTTCGTGCACGGCATCAGCCAGGCCCTGTACTCCGGCAAGCTGTTCCACATCGACCTCAACGGCCAGCGCGGGATCAAGTTCGACCAGGATCTGGTGTTCGGCCACGGAGATCTGGCCAATGCCTTCGCGCTCGTCGACCTCCTGGAGAACGGCGGCGTGGACGGCGGCCCCAGCTACACCGGCCCCCGGCATTTCGACTACAAGCCCAGCCGCACCGAGGACAGCAGCGGGGTCTGGGAGTCCGCCGCCGCCAACATGCGGATGTATCTGCTGCTGAAACAACGTGCCGCGGCCTTCCGTGCCGACCCGGAGGTCATCGAGGCGCGCCGGGTCGCCCGGGTCGACGAGCTCCGGCGAACCACGATGGGCGCCGGCGAGACATATCAGGAGCTGTTGGCCGACCGCTCGGCGTACGAGGATTTCGATGCCGATTCCTATTTCGGCGCCAAGGGGTTCGGATTCGTTCGGCTGAACCAGTTGGCGATCGAGCATCTGATGGGTGCGCGCTGAGGGTCGCGGCCCGAATCGCTGGACGTGATGCACATCACGCTATAAGTTGTCCGAAACAACAAAAGGCCGAGGTATCGGCGGATGTGATGAGGGGCGGTTGCATGAAGCGAATCACCGGTCTGATGGTCGTCGTCGTCGTCGGCGCAGGCCTGACGCTCACCGCGTGTGGCGGCAACAACGGGGGCAGTGGCGGCGGCGCAGGTGAGGCCAAGGGGCAGAAGATCGGCGTGATCCTGCCCGACACCAAGTCGTCGGTCCGCTGGGAATCCAAGGACCGGCCGGCATTGGAGGCCGCGTTCAAGGCGGCCGGCGTGCCGTACTCCATCCAGAACGCCGAGGGATCCGCCGACAACATGGCGACCATCGCCGACGCGATGATCGCCGACGGCGTGACGGTGCTCGCACTGGTCAACCTGGACTCCGACAGCGGCGCGTCCATCCAGCAGAAGGCCGCCGGCCAGGGCGTCAAGACGATCGACTACGACCGGCTGACCCTGGGTGGCTCTGCCGATGCGTACGTCTCGTTCGACAACACCAAGGTGGGCGAGCTGCAGGGCCAGGGGCTGGTCGACTGCCTCGCGGGCAAGCCGTCGAATGTGGTCTTCCTCAACGGATCGCCGACCGACAACAACGCCACGTTGTTCACCGGTGGCGCGCACTCGGTGGTGGACAAGGTGCCGACCATCAAGGTGGTGGCCGAGCAGGCCGTACCGGATTGGGACAACGACAAGGCGGTCACCATCTTCGAGCAGATGTACACCGGCGCCGACGGCAAGGTCGACGGCGTGTACGCGGCCAACGACGGGCTCGCCGGGTCGGTGATCTCGATCCTGGAGAAGAACGGGCGGGCCGGGCAGGTGCCGGTCACCGGTCAGGACGCCACCGTCGAAGGATTGCAGAACATCCTCTCGGGTTCTCAATGCATGTCCGTGTACAAATCGGCGAAGGAAGAGGCGGGGGCGCTCGCGCAGGCGGCGATCGCACTGGCCAAGGGCGAACAACCCAAGACCAACAGCACATCTCGTGACGACAAGGGCAACCGGGACGTGCCGTCGGTGTTGTTGACGCCGAAAGCCATCACCAAGGACACCGTCAAGGTGGTCTTCGACGACGGTGGCCAAGCCAAGGCCGATGTCTGCACCGGGCAGTTCGCGGCGGCGTGCAGCGCTGCGGGGCTCTAGGGGCATCGTGTCCGTACCGAACGCGCCCATCCTCGAACTCCGGGGCGTCAACAAGAGTTTCGGTGTCGTGCACGTGTTGCACGATGTGGATTTCCAGGTGTATCCGGGAGAGGTCACCGCGCTGGTCGGAGACAACGGCGCGGGCAAGTCCACTCTGGTGAAGGCCATCGCCGGGATCTACCCACTCGACAGCGGAACCTATGTGTTCGAGGGCAACCCGGTCACGGTGCACGGACCCAACGACGTGTCGGCGCTCGGGGTCGAGGTGGTCTACCAAGACCTGGCGTTGTGCGACAACCTCGACATCGTCTCCAACATGTTCCTCGGGCGTGAGCTCAAGCGACACGGTGCACTTGACGAAGCGAAGATGGAATCGCTGGCCCGCGAGGCACTTTCAGCGCTGTCGGTGCGCACGGTGAAGTCCGTGCGCCAGCCGGTGTCCAGCCTGTCCGGCGGACAGCGTCAAACGGTGGCGATCGCCAAGTCCGTCCTGTGGAAGGCAAAGGTGGTGCTGCTCGACGAGCCCACCGCCGCGCTCGGCGTGGCGCAGACCCGGCAGGTCCTCGACCTGGTCCGCCGGCTGGCCGACCAAGGCGTGGGCGTGGTGTTCATCTCGCACAACTTGAACGACGTGTTCGAGGTCGCCGACCGGATATGCGCGCTGTACCTCGGTCGGGTGGCCGCAGAGGTGAAAGCGGCTGAGGTCAGCCACAGCCAGGTGGTGGAACTGATCACGGCGGGCCGCTCCGGCAGCCTCGGTTTGGCACCGGCCGACGCCGCACAGTCGATGTGAGGACCACACGATGACAACGCTCAATCCGAAACTGGCCGACGCGGACTTCGCTGCCGACGCCCGTACCGACGAATCCTTCCGCGATGCGGTGCGCAGCTATCTGCGGCGCGTCCGCGGCGGCGACATGGGGTCGCTGCCCGCCGTCCTCGGCCTCATCGTGTTGTTCACCGTGTTCGGGCTCGCCAATGAGCGCTTCACCTCGGCCCTGAACCTGGCCAACCTCGTCACCCAGGCCGGCTCGATCTGTGTGCTCGCCATGGGACTGGTGTTCGTGCTGTTGCTCGGCGACATCGACCTGTCCGCGGGCGTGGCAGGAGGGGTGTCGGCGTGCGCGATGGGCCTGATGATCGTCGACGGCGGCTGGCCCTGGTGGGCCGGGGTGCTCGCGGGCATCCTGTGTGGCGCGGCGATCGGCCTGGCGATCGGCCTGCTGCGCGCCAAACTCGGTATCCCGTCGTTCGTCGTGACGCTGGCCTTCTTTCTCGGCCTGCAGGGCGTGACGCTGAAACTCATCGGGGAAGGCGGCTCGATCCGCATCGACGACCCCGTCATCCGCGGTATCACCATCGACAACATGCCGGTCACCGCGGGATGGCTGTTCGCGCTGCTGATCGTCGCCGGCTTCACCGGTCTCGAGTTGTATCGGCACCGCACCAAGGTCACCCAGGGGCTGGTCCATCCGCCGATCGGTGTGGTGATCGCGCGCATCATCGGGGTGGCCGCGGTGACACTCGGCGTGGCCTACGTGCTCAACCTGAACCGCAGCGTCAACCCGAACGTCGAGATACGCGGCATTCCCTATGTTCTGCCTCTGGTGGGGGCGCTGCTCATCGCGCTCAGCGTGGTTCTCAACCGCACCTCCTACGGTAGGCACATCTATGCGGTGGGCGGGAATGCCGAAGCGGCCCGCCGGGCCGGGATCAACGTCGCCCGTATCCGGATGTCGGTGTTCGTGGTCTGCTCGTCGCTGGCAGCGCTCAGTGGCATCATCGCCGCGTCCTACGGCGGCAAGGTATCCGCCTCCTCGGGCGCCGGCAACGTGTTGTTGTACGCCGTCGGCGCGGCCGTGATCGGCGGCACCAGCCTGTTCGGCGGTAAGGGCCGGGCGCTGGATGCCGTCATCGGCGGGGTGGTGGTGGCCACCATCGCCAACGGGTTGGGCCTGCTCAACCAGTCGTCCTACATCAACTTCCTGGTGACCGGCGGGGTCCTGCTACTCGCGGCAAGCGTCGACGCGATCTCGCGCCGGCGCCGGTCGGCGACCGGCCTGGCCTGAACAATCGGCCGGGACGACCGAGAGTCGTTGTCCCGTAAGGCCCCTCGGGTCGCAGCAGGCGATCCGGCGCGCACACACGCCCACCTCGGGTCGTGGTGGGACGCGCCCGCGTGCGCGGGTAGGTCGCCGCCCGGTGTTGTGATGCCCGCCCTGTTGTCGTACCGTCAACCTAGTTGATTAGCCGTCCTAAAAGCCTCTACTGTCCGCGCCTGTCGCCGCTCACGAAAGGGTCACGGATGCAGCGGGTTTCGTTCAGCCGAAAGCTGGGAAAACGCTGGATGCTTCTCGTCGCGGTGGCGGTGGTCGCCATCGCGGGTTTCACGGTCTTTCGGTTGCACGGAATCTTCGCCTCGACGGATGTCACGTCCACCCCCAGCGGCTCGGACAACGACATCGTGCCGTTCAACCCCAAACACGTGGTGATCGAGGTGTTCGGCCCGCCGGGCACCGTCGCCACCATCACCTACCTGGACGTGGACGCGCAACCGCAGCGCGCCGATGGTGTCACGTTGCCCTGGGCCTATGACACGACGACCACCCAACCGGCCGTCTTCGTCAACGTCACGGCACAGGGCGACAGTGACTCGATCGGCTGCCGCATCAAGATCGATGACGCGGTCAAGGACGAGCGAACGGTGAACACCCTGAACGCCCTCACCTACTGTCTGGACAAGTCCGGATGAGCACTGCTTCCGGTGGCGGCGTTCCGGACTTCATTCGGCGGTTCTCGGTGCTGATCGCCTTCTTCTGGCTGGGCCTGGCGGTCGTCACGAACGTCTTCGTACCGCAACTGGAGACCGTGGCCGAATCGCACAACGTGTCGCTGAGCCCGCACGATGCACCATCCCTGCAGGCCAGCAAGCAAATCGGCAAGGTGTTTCAGGAGTTCGACTCCGACAGTTCGGCGATGATCGTGCTGGAGGGCGACCAGCCGCTCGGTGCCGAGGCGCACCACTACTACGACGGCCTGGTGCAGAAGCTGTCCGAGGACACCAAGCACGTCGAACACATCGACAACTTCTGGGGCGATCCGTTGACGGCGGCCGGGTCGCAGAGCGCCGATGGCAAGGCCGCGCTGGTGCAGGTCTACCTCGCCGGCAACCAGGGTGAGTCACTGGCCAACGAATCCGTCGACGCGGTGCGTGACATCGTCAACCACACCCCGCCGCCGTCGGGCCTGAAGGTCTATGTCACCGGCGCGGCGCCACTGGTCACCGATCAGTTCGAGGTGGGCCGCCACGGCACGCTGAAGACCACGCTGATCACCCTCGGGGTCATCGCGGTGATGCTGTTCTGGCTCTACCGTCGCCTCACCACGGTGTTCTTCGTCATCTTCACGGTGATGATCGAACTGACCGCATCCCGCGGCGTCGTGGCCGTGCTCGCGAACGCGGGCATCATCGAACTGTCGACGTATTCGACGAACCTGCTGACGCTGCTGGTGATCGCCGCAGGCACCGACTACGCGATCTTCCTGCTCGGCCGATTCCACGAAGCGCGATACGCCGGGCAGGACCGCGTCTCGGCGTTCAACACGATGTACCACGGGACCGCGCACATCATTCTGGGTTCGGGCCTGACCATCGCGGGCGCCGTCCTGTGCCTGACCTTCACCCGGCTCCCGTACTTCCAGAGTCTGGGTGTCCCGGCCGGCACCGGCGTGCTCGTCGCGGTGGTGGCGGCGCTGACCCTGGCACCGGCTTTGCTGGTCATCGGCCGCCATTTCGGTCTGTTCGAGCCCGCCCGGCCGATGCGCACCATGGGCTGGCGGCGTATCGGCACCGCCATCGTCCGGTGGCCCGGGCCGATCCTGGCGGCGACGGTCGCGGTCGCGCTCATCGGCCTGCTCGCCCTGCCGCGCTATCAGACCAGCTACGACGCCCGGCCCTATATGCCCGCCGGTGCCCCGGCCAACGTCGGCTATGCCGCGGCCGAACGGCACTTCTCGCAGGCGCGGCTGAACCCTGAGTTGTTGATGATCGAAGCCGACCACGATCTGCGTAATTCCACCGACATGATCCTGCTGGAACGGGTCGCCAAGGCGGTCTTCCACACCGACGGTATCGCGCAGGTGCAGTCGATCACCCGGCCCCTGGGCACACCGCTGGACCACACGTCGATCCCGTTCCAGATCAGCGCGAGCAGCGCTTCTCAGATCAACAACCTGCCCTTCCAGCAGGCTCGCGGTGCGGATCTGCTCAAACAGGTTGACGTGATCAACAATTCGATCGACGTGCTGCGCCAGCAGTACGCGCTGCAACAACAGTCCGGCGCCGTCACCGACGAGCAGGCCAAGGCCTTCGCTCAGACCGTCCAGACCGCCAACGATCTGCGCGACAAGATCGCCAACTTCGACGACTTCTTCCGGCCCCTGCGCAACTACTTCTATTGGGAGCCGCACTGTTTCGACATCCCGGCGTGCGCCGCCCTCAGATCGGTGTTCGACGCGCTGGACGGTATCGACGCGCTGACCGATCAGTTGAGCAACGTCGCGGGCAGTATCGCGAAACTCGATGCGCTGCAACCCAAGCTGCTCGCGCTGATTCCGCCGCAGATCCAGAGCCAGCAGACCAATCGCGATCTCACGCTGACGAACTATGCCACCACCTCGGGAATCAACGATCAGACCGCCGCCGCACTGCAGAACGCCACCGCACTGGGCCAGGCGTACGACGCGTCGAAAACCGATGATTCCTTCTATCTGCCGCCCGAGGCGTTCAGCAATCCCGAATTCCTGCGCGGGATGAAGCTGTTCATGTCACCCGACGGCAAAGCCGCCCGGATGATCATCACGCACGAAGGCGATCCCGCTACGCCCGAAGGTATTTCGCATATCGATGCCATCCGCCATGCCGCCCAGGGTGCGGTCAAGGGCACGCCCCTGGGGGGATCCAAGATCTACCTCGCCGGTACCGCCGCTACCTACAAGGACATTGCGGACGGCGCCAAGTACGACCTCATGATCGCCGCGATCGCCGCGCTGAGCCTGATCCTCCTGGTCATGATGTTCATCACCCGCAGCATCATCGCGGCGATCGTCATCGTCGGCACCGTGGCGCTGTCCTTGGGCGCCTCGTTCGGCCTTTCCGTGCTGATCTGGCAGGACATCCTCGGCATCGACCTGTTCTGGATCGTGCTGGCGCTGGCCGTCATCCTGCTGCTGGCCGTGGGCTCGGATTACAACCTGCTCTTGATATCCCGATTCAAAGAGGAGATCGGTGCCGGCGTGAACACCGGCATCATCCGGGCGATGGCCGGATCCGGCGCGGTGGTGACGGCGGCCGGGCTGGTGTTCGCGGCCACCATGGCCTCATTCGTCTTCGCCGATCTGCGCATCCTCGGCCAGATCGGTACGACGATCGCCCTCGGGCTGTTGTTCGACACGCTGATCGTGCGGTCGTTCATGACACCGGCCATCGCGGCCCTGCTCGGTCGCTGGTTCTGGTGGCCGTTGAAGGTGCGTCCCCGGCCCGCCAGCCAGATGCTCCAGCCCTACGGCTCCCGCGCCTCGGTCCGTCAGCTCCTGCTCTGGGAGGACGACGACGACATTGCCGAGGTGGCCCCGGAGTCCCGATAGACCGGCTCGGTCACGTCTACATCCCGCAGGGTGACATCCCGCAGGTTCTTCTTCAGCCGGGCCACCCGGCGCAGCTGAGCGGCGATGTTCATCGAGGTCAGCATCGGGATACCGCCGATGAAGGTGCGAAACGAAGGGTTGCCACCGTGTACGTGCAACTCGTAGAGGCAGCCCACCACATAGAAGAAGCCACAGCTGAAGAGCACGGCAGGTATCGCGTAGGCGAGCGGCGAGCGGGCGTCGTCGACCAGTTCGGTGGCGTAGTCGAACTCTTCTCGGGACAGCGTTTCGCGTTTACGCAGTTTGGCCAGTACGGCTTTGTGGGCGCCGACCTGTTCACCCATCGCCGCGGGCGTGCGGTTCTCCAACCTGCGGATGTAGACGAAGACGCACGCGACAAGAGATAGGGCCAGCATCCCGTCGAGAATGGTGAGATCACCCCAGAGGTTCACCGTGCCTCCTCATCCGCGGACCCAGGAAACGTTAATTGGACTAAGTATCTCTCCTGGTGCGCCGGCCTGGCAAGGTGCGCTTGCCGGCTGCCCTCAGCTGAACCGGACGTTGAGCGTCGCCAAGCCGAAGATCTTCCGGCCCTGCGACTTGGCGCCGACCAGCACGACACCGGAGCGGGTCTGCGGGTCCAGTGACTTGATCTTGCCGCTGTACTCGATGTCCGCGCCGCCGGCAGCCGGCACCACCGCGGGCTGCGAAAGCCGCACCGCGTAGCGGGTCACCGCGCCGGGGTCGCCCGACCACGCCGAGAAGAACGATGCGCCCAACCCCATGGTGAGCATGCCGTGGGCGATCACGTCGGGCTGGCCGGCCAGCTTGGCGATGTTCTCGTCCCAGTGCAGCGGGTTGGCGTCGCCGGAGACGCCGGCGTAGTTCACCAGGTCGCCGCGGGACAGCCGAGTGTGGTGCACGGGCAACTCGTCGCCGACCGCGAGCTCATCGAACGACGGCGACCCGGGCGTCCGGGTGGCGCCGCCCCCGGCGATCCGGATCTCGCCCTCGGGCCGCACCGTCTTCCGGTAGTCCTCGGGATGCTCGGCGCCGAGCATGTTGATGCCGTGCATCATCACGCCCTGCACGGCGGGCTTGATCGCCGGATCGACGTCCTCGCCGGTGACGCCGACGACGGTGGTGTGCAGGGTGTGCACCACCTCGCCGGCGGTGTCGGTGAACGTGTTCGTGACGGTGATCAGGTCGCGGCCGGCCACCCGGCGGACCGACGTCAGCTCGATGTCGATCTGCAGCTCATCGCCCTCGACGATCGGGCGGTGCTGTTCGAAGACCTCTTCGGTTTGCAGATACATGTCGTAGCCGACGACCACCGATTCGAACATGCGCTGGTTGCAGGCCATGGCAGGGCCGGAGGTGAACGTCAGCGGCGCGATCAGGCCCGGGTAGCCCAACGCCTTGGCGGCGTCGACGTCCCAGTGGGCGGGGTGATCCGACTGGAGTGCCCGGGCGTACTCACGTATCTTCTCGCGTCCCACCAGGTACGTGTCGTCCATCTGGTAGTAATGGCCGACCCGGGACTCAAGTGCGGAGGTATCTGCTGCTGCGGTCATGGCTGTGCTCAACTTCTCTATCTGCGCGTTCGCTGAGGTTGACCTCAGCACATTAACGCGCCACCAGGCACTGAGCCCAACCGCGGACCATAGGTGGTCAGGAACGCACCGCGTGCCACACCAGATCGGCCATCAGCCGGCAGTACTGCTCATCGATCGGTTCGCCGGTGAACAGGGCGCGCATATTGATCGGCGCCAACAGCATCTCGAGTACAACGGCCGGTTCGATACCGTCTCTCAGCTCGCCGCGATCGCGCGCCCGGGTGAACACGATGCCGAGCCGCTGCACGCGCACCCGCCACAACGTGCGCCGGATCTCGATGCCATCGAGAAACGGCTCGCCGATCAGGTGCGAACCCTGGATCTGATGGCCTTGATCGGATCCCAGATACGCGGCCATCCCGACGGCGAGCGCGTACAGATCGTCGCGAAGGGAACCGGTGTCGGGTGGCGCCGCCTCGCGTCCGGCACCGTCCAGAAGGACATCCATGATGAGTGCCGCTTCGTCCGTCCAGAACTCGAGGATCTCGTCCACCGGCAGACCGTTGCGATCCGCCAACGCCACGATGCTGAATCGATCGATACCCCACTTGGTCAGCTCCTGGCGGGCCGCCGCATGGACGAGTTCACGGAACTCGGGTGTCAGCCCTTCCGTCTCAATGGCGCTCAAAAGCAACCCCCCTTGGCGAATTCACCCATCCTAGCGGCCCTGTTGGCCGGGGCTGAGAAGGCTTCGCGGACGACCGGCGCAGCAACGTCGGACCGCGTCCGGGAAAGTCTGGAACCTGGAGCAAGCGCAAGTGCATTGAGAATCAGCGAGTCGGGGCAGGCCCGCCGAGGCGGACGGCGGCGGCGAAACGGTTTGTCTTGCAGGGAGATTGATCCTGACCTTGATCGCACCGTTGCCCCCCGGCGATATCGGGTGGATCGTGGAGGGATGTGGTGCGCGCGGATGGTGGTCGGGGCGGTGCTGACCGCTGCGGCGCTGACCGCCGCCCCCACCGCGCGCGCGGAGGGGGCCGATGCGGTCATCGCCGACCTCGAAGACCAGGGATACCTCGTCCAGATCAACTGGGTGAACGGCTACGACACCAAACCGCTGTCCTCGTGCACGGTGGTCGCCGTGAACAATCCCGATCACTCGGGTGCGCCGCCGGCGACCGGTGACACCGTCTACGTCGACGTGCGCTGCCCGAACCACAACGATGACGATCCGGGCGGTGAATTCGGCATCGGTATCGGGTTCGGCTGAGCCGGATCGAATTTGCGCACTCGTCGAACATGTTGCCATGCGGCCTCTTACGGTTCCTCGCAGCCGGGACCCATCCCGCAGAAGTTAGGTCGTTCACTGGAAGTTCGGTCCGGGTTTCCCCGCTGCGTTACGCATCTCGGCGCGATCTGAGCCACCATCGGTGGAATGGTCCGCAACTCACCCCCCGACGCCAGGGACGTACCCGACACCGGGATTCCGGTGGGGATTGCGGCCCCCATGAGCATGGCCGAGCGCCATCACTGGCATCTGAACTACCTGCGAAGCAGGCCGGTCTCCCGCCGGCTCTTCCTCGGTGGGGCGGCGGCCGCCGCAGCGATCGCCGCGGTGGGCCGGTCCCCGTTCGGGGTCCGTGCCTATGCGGACGACGCGCCCCTGGGGGTGGCCAACCGCCGGGTGGGGTACGGCTCGGATGCCTCGACTCAGCTGCGGCTGTCCGCGCAGCTCTCCCGAAATCCCAAAGGCACGAGAGTTTTCCTGGACCACGGCCCGACGGCCGACCTGGGCGCGACGGTGCAGGCCGAGATCCGGAATCTGGTGACGCAGATCCCCGATGGCCGCGGCGGTGTGCTGGCCGCCGAACAGTTCTACGTGCACGCCCCGATCGACGGTCTGCCGGGCGCGGCGGCGCACCACTACCGCTGGCGCACCGACGACGGCTTCCTCGGCGATGTGCGCTCGGCCTCGACGGCGATGCCGAGCGCCAGGGCGGCCACCGGCCCGTTCCGGTTCACCATGATCGGAGACCAGGGCACCGACGACACGCCGGTGCTGCCGCCCGGCCTCGCCGCCGGCGAGTACGACGACCGCTACTACAAGCCCGACAACGATCCGGACGTGCCGCACACGGCCAACGTGCTGCGCCAGATCATCGCGGCACGCCCCGACTTCCACGTGCTGGCCGGCGATATCGCGTACGCCGATCCGTCGGGCATGGGCAAGCCGGGTGCGTTCATCGGCCCGGGCGGTACGCCGCCCGCGGGCTTCGACAAGTTCAACCCCTTCGTCTGGGATGTCTACCTGGGCTCCATCGAAGGCAGCGCCTCGACGACGCCGTGGATGTTCGCCACCGGCAATCACGATATGGAGGCGGCGTACGGGACACACGGGTACGGGGGCCACCTCGCCAGGCTGGATTTTCCCGGCAACGGCCCCGCGAACTGCCCGTCGGTGTACTCGTTCGTCTACGGCAACGTCGCGGTGCTGTCGCTGGACGCCAACGACGTGAGCTACGAGATCACCGCCAACACCGGATACTCCGGGGGTGCCCAAACAACCTGGACGGCAAGGACACTCGCGGCGCACCGAGCCAACCCGGACATCGACTTCATCGTCTGCTTCTTCCACCACTGCGCGTACTCCACCACCGACGCACACGCCAGCGACGGCGGCGTGCGGGCGGCATGGTGCGACCTGTTCGACCGATACCAGGTCGACCTCGTCCTGCAGGGCCACAATCACGTGTTCGAGCGCACCGACCCGATCCGGGGTGGGGCACCGACGACGGTCGCCCTGGACAACTCCGTGGTCTATCCCGCCACGGACGGCACGGTCTACTACACCGTCGGGTGCGGCGGCCGCCCGCGATACGGCTTCCAGCCCGGTGAACTGGAGAGCTACCGCGGCCACGTGCTCGACGATCTGAGCGTGCCGAACAGCTATGTCTGGAACGCCGCCGGGGGCAAGCAGGCCGAGGCGGTCAACTGGTCGCGGGTGCGGTTCCGCAACTACGCGTTCCTACGGGTCGACGTCCGGCCCGGCGTCCTGGTCAGTGAGATGGACGTGACGGCCGTCGACGAATACGGACGAGAGTTCGACACACTCACCTACCGGCGCCCCGTGCGCACCTGAGAACGCTGCGGACGGGATTTCGGAGCGGCTCGAGGTGTGAACTACCTTACTCGCGGGTAATAACACCGGCATGGTCACAGCGATGCGCCGGCTGGCCCGGTGGAGTATCCGGCCCGCCAAGAATGTCGAGACGGCTGTCAGCCCGAAGGTGAACGTGCTGCGCGGGTTGACCGCTCGCGCCACCACCCCGTTGCTTCCCGATGACTACCTGAAGATGGTGAACCCGCTGTGGTCGGCACGGGAGCTGCGTGGCGAGGTGGTCGATGTGCGGCGCGAGACCGAGGACACCGCGACGGTGACGATCAAACCGGGTTGGGGTTTCGCGGCCGACTACCAGCCGGGGCAGTACGTCGGGATCGGGCTGCGGGTCGACGGCCGCTGGCACTGGCGATCCTATTCGCTGACCTCGGTACCGCAGCGCGGTGCCAAGCACATCACCATCACCGTCAAGGCCACACCGGAGGGCTTCCTGTCGTCGCACCTGGTCAACGGCGTCGCGCCGGGAACCATCGTGCGGCTGGCGAAACCCAAGGGCGACTTCGCCTTACCCAACCCGACGCCGGAGAAGCTGCTCTTCATCAGCGCGGGCAGCGGTATCACCCCGGTGATCGCCATGCTGAGGTCCTTGTCGGTCCGCGGGCAGCAGCCCGATATCGTGCACGTGCACTCCGCCCCGTCGGAAGCATCCGTCATCTTCCGAGACGAACTGCGGGCACTCGAAGAGCGGCATTCCAGTTACCGGCTGCACCTTCAGCTCACCGAGACTGCCGGGCATCTGGACTTCACCAGGTTGGACGGTGCGGTTCCGGACTGGCGAGCCCGGTCGACGTGGGCATGCGGCCCGGCCCAGATGCTCGACGATGTCGAGGACGCGTTTCACCGGGTGGGTCTCGATGATGCCCTGCACGTCGAGCGGTTCACGATCGAACGGACCGACAAAGGCGGTGAGGGCGGCACGGTGACCTTCGCGGTA
Source organism: Mycobacterium hackensackense (assembly GCF_025822555.1). NCBI lineage: Bacteria > Bacillati > Actinomycetota > Actinomycetes > Mycobacteriales > Mycobacteriaceae > Mycobacterium > Mycobacterium hackensackense. Next base: position 1,008,420 of record NZ_JACKUC010000030.1, on the reverse strand, counting down.
TCCGGCAAATCGATCGAGATCGACGGTGCCACTTCACTTCTCGAAGCCGGTGAGAAGGTGGGTATCCAGATGCCGTTCGGGTGCCGGATGGGGATCTGTCAGACCTGTGTGTTGCCCCTGGAGGAGGGGCATGTGCGTGATTTCCGCTCGGGCGTCGAGCACGGGGCCGGGGATCGGATCAACACCTGCGTCTCGACCGCGTCCGGTAACTGCACACTCAAGGTCTAAGGGGGAACAGTCATGGCCATCACGGATATCAAGCGGTACGCACATCTGACGCCGGACGATGTGGAAGCGCTTGCCCGCGAACTGGATACGATCAGATCGGATATCGAAGAGTCGCGCGGCGAACGCGATGCCCGCTATATCCGGCGGGCCATCCAGCTTCAGCGCGGTCTGGCTGTCGGTGCCCGTGTCCTGCTGTTCGCCAGTCACCACAAGGGGGCCCGCCGGGCCGGTATCGCGATGCTGGCGACGGCGAAGATCATCGAGAACATGGAGTTGGGGCACAACATCACCCATGGTCAGTGGGACTGGATGAACGATCCGGAGATCCATTCGACCGAGTGGGAATGGGACACCACCTCTCCCACCGAACACTGGAAGAAGTCGCACAACTTCATCCACCACAAGTACACCAATGTCGTCGGCCTCGACGACGATATCGGCTACGGCATCATGCGGCTGACGCGAGATCAGCGGTGGGAACGCTGGATGATCGGCAACCCGGTGTACAACCTGCTGCTGGGCACATTCTTCGAATGGGGCGTTGCCGCACACGGTCTGGAGACGGCGAAGGTCCGCGCCAAGGAGAAGTCCTGGGCCGAGGTCCGCAAAGACCTCCGGGTGATCGGTAAGAAGGTGGGTAAACAAGTCGGCAAGGACTACCTCGTCTTCCCGGCACTGTCCGGCAAAAACTGGAAGAGCACGGTCAAGGCGAATGCGGTCGCGAACCTGATCCGCAACTACTGGTCGTATATGGTCATCTTCTGCGGGCACTTTCCCGACGGCGCAGAGAAATTCACTCGCCAGGAGTTCGAGAACGAGACGCCGGCGGAATGGTATCTGCGCCAGCTGCTGGGCTCGGCGAACTTTCGCGCGGGTCCGCTGATGGCGTTCATGAGCGGGAACCTGTGCTACCAGATCGAGCACCACCTGTTCCCCGACCTGCCCAGCAATCGCTACGCGGAGATCAGTGAGCGGGTGCGGGCGCTGTGCGAGAAGTACGATCTGCCGTATACGACGGGATCGCTTCCGCGCCAGTACTTCCAGTCGTTCTGGACCATCGTCAAGCTCGCGCTCCCGGACAAGCTCCTCACGGCGACGTCCGACGACGCGCCGGAGACGAACTCCGAACTGAAATTCCGGATCCGGGCCGGTATGCGGGAGAGCTTCGGCGTCGATCCGGCCACCGGGCGGCGGCGCGGGCTGCGCACGGCGATCCGCGAACTGGAGACCGCGGCGATGGCCACCGGCTAGGCCGGTCGGCGATCAGCGCGGTTCGGTGCCTTTCAGAAGGAACTTGGCCGCCGCGAAGGACCGTGCGGCGCCTTTGAAATCGTCGTTCAGCCGACCGAACTCGCTGAAGGGTGAGGTCAGGCTCAAGGTCGAGCAGTGCGTGGTCAAGTCGTCGAGGTGAACCGTCAGCTGCCGCAGCGCAGCGGTGAGGGCACGATCGGGCGTCGGCAGGGAGGCGCGGATGCGTTGGTTGATGGCGGTCACATCGCGGCAGACGGCGTGCATACCGGCGAAGTCGCCGCGGGTGATGGTCGCCATCAATCGGTCGGAAGCCGCCGCCAGCGAGCTCAGCGGTTGACCCTGCTCCCGCCGCCAGACGCTGACGGGTTTACTGCTGTACAACCGAACTCGTTCAGCACTCTGCGTACTGGCGGCCAGCGCAGGGGCCGACACGGCCGTGGTGTGCACTACGCCTCGGTCGGACTGGAGCGCGCCGTCGGCACCGACCACGCCAAGTGCCAGCGCCAAGATCACCGCGAGCCGGTGGGAGCGTTTCACTGTGCGTGCTCACATACTTTTTCGAGTCGGGGCAGGTCCGGTGGGCACTCTATCTCACCGTCGGTGGGGTCGGTGCCGTTTGCATTCGGCACGTCGACCCTCGGGTTGAAGTCGAGGGTTGTCGGCCGCGCGCAGCGAACAGTCGGGGGAACCTGGCGTGGTTGCTGTCGTGTCCACGCCTCGGTAAGGGCGCTGTATGAACGCTTTTGGCGCGTTGCCTCATGATTTGCCGACCAGCGGCCCCAGCATCGTTCGGGATCGGCGCAGCGGGCCGCTGTAATTGGCACTCATTGTGTTGCGACACTATGTTTTTGGGCGTGATGTCCTCAGCTGCCGGCGTGGTCGCTCGGTGGGTCGCTCCGTTGTTGACCGTGGCGGCCATGGCGGGCGTGGGCCTCGTCGCCGGTCCGGTGCAGACCCCCGCCATCCGCCTGGTCGACGATGCCAACCCGCTCGCGGGAATGCCGTTCTATGTCAACCCCGGGTCGGCCGCCATGCGGGCGGCGCAGAGTGCGGACCCGCCCAGTCCACAGTTGACCGCCATCGCGAACACCCCGCAGGGGTACTGGATGGACCGGTTGTCCACCCCGGCGGTCGACGCGGCATACATCGCCGCCGCGCAGGCCGCGGGCACCAGACCGGTGCTGGCCCTCTACGGAATCCCGCACCGCGACTGCGGCAACTTCTCCGCCGGCGGGTTCTCCTCGGCGGACGCCTACCGAGGCTGGATCGACGGAGTCGCGGCGGCCATCGGTTCCGGGCCGGCCGCGGTCATCCTCGAACCCGATGCGCTCGCCATGGCCGACTGCCTGTCGGCCGGCCAGCGTCAGGAGCGTCTCGACCTGATCCGGTACGGCGTCGACACCCTGACCCGGAACCCGGCCACCGCCGTCTACATCGATGCGGGTCATTCCCGCTGGACCAGCGTCGACAAGATGGCGGCCATGCTCAACGACGTCGGCGTGGCCAAGGCCAGGGGCTTCAGTCTCAACACCGCGAACTTCTTCACCACCGAGGAGGAGATCGGCTACGGCGAGGCGATCTCCGGACTGACCAACGGCGCGCACTACGTCATCGACACCTCGCGCAACGGCGTCGGACCGGTCGACAGCGATTCGTGGTGCAATCCCGCCGGCCGGGCCCTCGGCACGCCGCCCACCACCGCCACCGCCGGCGCACACGCGGATGCCTACCTGTGGATCAAGCGTCCCGGCGAATCGGACGGGTCGTGCGGGCGGGGCGACCCCGGAGCGGGCCGCTTCATGAACCAGTACGCGATCGATCTGGCGAGCAAAGCGGGTCTGTGACCGCAACCCTCGTCGCTTCGAACGTGGCAGGCGGTTACGCCCACCGCACCCTCTTCGAGGGCCTCGACGTGACGGTGGCGCCGGGCGATGTGATCGGTGTCGTGGGCGCCAACGGTGCCGGCAAGAGCACGCTGCTGCGCATCCTGGCCGGCGATCTCGCCCCGCTGGAGGGCACGGTCAGCGTCGCGCCGGCCGACGCATTCATCGGATGGCTGCCGCAGGAACACGAACGGGTGCCCGGTGAGACCGTCGCCGGCTACATCGCACGCCGGACGGGCTGCGCGGAGGCGACTCTGGCCATGGAGACCGCGGCGGCGGCGCTGGCCGAGTCGGATACCGCTGCGGACACCTACTCACGCGCGCTGGATCACTGGCTCGCCACCGGCGCGGCAGATCTCGACGAGAGGCTGCCCGCGGTGCTGGCAGACCTGGGGTTCGACCCGCAGGCCGTACCGCCGGAGTCGACCGAGATGACGTCGCTGTCGGGCGGACAGGCGGCCCGGGTGGGTCTGGCGGCGCTGGTGCTCTCGCGATTCGACATCGTGCTGCTCGACGAGCCGACCAACGATCTCGACCTCGACGGCCTCGACCGGCTGGAGCGTTTCATCTCCGACCTGCGCGGCGGTGTGGTGCTGGTGAGCCATGACCGGGAGTTCTTGGCCCGCAGTGTCACCCGAATTCTGGAACTCGATCTGGCGCAGAACACCACGACGGTGTTCGGCGGCGGCTACGAAAGCTATCTGGAAGAGCGGGAGGTGGGGCGGCGGCACCGGCGCGAACAGTACGACGAATTCGCCGACAAGAAGGCCGATCTGGTGGCACGCGCACGCGTCCAACGGGAGTGGTCCAGTCAGGGCGTGCGCAACGCGATGCGCAAGGCCCCCGACAACGACAAGAACCGGCGCCGTGCGCAAACCGAGTCCAGCGAGAAGCAGGCGCAGAAGGTGCGCCAGATGGAGAGCCGGATCGCCCGCCTCGAGGAAGTCGAGGAGCCGCGCAAGGAGTGGACGCTGCAGTTCACCATCGGCGCCGCACCGCGGTCCAGCTCGGTCGTCGCGACACTCGACAAAGCCGTTGTCCGCCAGGACGATTTCGTGCTCGGCCCGGTGTCGTTACAGGTGGCCGCCGGCGAGCGGATCGGTATCACCGGCCCCAACGGGGCGGGCAAGTCGACCTTGTTGCGGCTGCTGCTGGGGCACCGAAAGCCCGATGACGGCCGGGCCACCCTCGGTGCGAATGTCGCCATCGGCGAGATCGACCAGGCCCGGGCCGAGTTCTCCGGTCCGGGGCGGCTCCTCGACCGTTTCGAGCAGCAGATGCCGTCGTGGTCGACCGCCGACGTGCGCACCCTGCTCGCGAAGTTCGGGCTGGGTGCCGACCATGTCGAGCGCGCGGTCGACGGGCTCTCTCCCGGTGAGCGCACCCGCGCCGGGATGGCCTTGCTTCAGGCCCGCGGCGTGAACGTGCTGGTGCTCGACGAGCCGACCAACCATCTGGACCTGCCCGCCATCGAACAACTCGAGCAGGCACTCGAAACCTATGACGGCGCATTGCTGTTGGTGACGCACGACCGCAGGATGCTGGAGAACGTGCGGCTGGACCGGACGTGGCGAGTGGCAGACGGTCAGGTCGACCAGCGATAGCTGGTCAGTCGGCCGGTTGCTCGGCGCGGCGGCTGTCGAACGCGAAGAGGACCAGGCTGGCGACGAATCCGGTGGCAGCGACGACGGCGAGCAACACCGCCACGGCGGTGTGTCCGCCGAGCGCAAGCGCGAGCGACCCGGTGATCGCGATCAATGCCGCAAAGTTCAGGAGGAGCCCGATGGTGGCGGGTGCATCATCGCGTCCCGGCGGGGTGACTGGTGTGCTCATGGCGATCCATGTACCCACTCCGGCGGCGCGGAAAACCGCGGGGTGTTCTCCTAGGGCGATCGATTGAACCGGAACGGCTGAGTCGGCGGCTCACCTGCCGGAGCCCCCAGTTTCAGCGGCCGGGGTTCCTCGCGCTCCGCGATCCGTTCCAGCAGCACGCCGCGCGCGATACGGTCGAGAGCACCCTGCACCTGCATGCGATCCGCCCGGCCGCCGAGACCGGCGCTGAAATCCTCTGACTGCGACAGTGATTCGGTGATCCAGCTGGAGATGAGGTCGCGGGCCTTGTTGATCTCGGCGGCGCCGGCGGGTGTCAGCGAGAACTGGTCGGCGACCCGCGTCGCGTACCGGGTGGCGACCAGCCGGTCGAAGGTGGGCTCCAGGATCTGGCGCGGCACCCGGCGCTCCTCGGCGATGTCGACGATATCCGCGGTCCCGGTGACCGACGCGTGCCGGTAGATCTGCATCAGCGCCCACAGGGCCGCGGTATCGACCCGGCTGCGCGGGGAACGTGCGAGCGCCTCCAGGTCGACGCCGTGGCTGCGTTGCAGCAGCCGCCCGATCGCGACTTCGAGCAGCTTCTCCGGAGATTCGATGGTCGGCATGCCGAAGCCCTCGCCCATATCGGTGCTGCCGCTCGCGGCGGTGTCGCGCAGCGGAACCTGCTTGAGGAACCACGCCAGGATGAAACCGATGACGGCGACCGGTGCCGCGAACAGGAACACCCGGCTGAGCGAGTCGGCGTAGGCGTCGATGATGGGGGCGGCCACCTCGTGGGACAGCTGGTGCAAAACCTGCGGGGAGGTGGCCGCCTGGGCCGGGGCGCCGCTTCGGGCCATCGCCGCGGGAAGGCGGTCGTCGAGGAAGTTCGAGAACATCGATCCGAAGATCGCGGCCCCGAATGAGCTGCCGATCGTGCGGAAGAACGTGACCCCGGAGGTCGCCACGCCGAGGTCGGTGAAGTCGACGGTGTTCTGCACGACCAGGACCAGCACCTGCATGCTCAGGCCGATCCCGGTACCCAGCACCAGCAGGTACAGCGACTGAACCAGGGTGGAGGTGCCGGCATCCATCTGGGAGAGCAGCACGAAGCCGAGCGCCATGATGGCGGTGCCCGCGATGGGGAAGATCTTGTAACGCCCGGTACGACCGACGATCACACCGCTGCCCAGGGATGTCACCAGCAGTCCCGCAACCATGGGCAGGGTGCGTAACCCGGAGGCGGTGGCCGAGACGCCGTCGACGAACTGCATATAGGTCGGCAGGAAGGTCAGCGCGCCGAGCATCGCGAAGCCCACCACGAACGACAGCACACAACACACGGTGAAGACGGGGTTGGCGAACAACCGGATGGGCAGGATCGGTTCGACGGCGCGCCGCTCGGCGGCGACGAAAGCGATGAGTGCCGCCGCGGACCCGACGAAGAGCGCAAGGATGATCGGCGAGCCCCAGGCGTAGGTGGTGCCGCCCCAGCTGGTGGCCAGCGTCAGCCCGGCGGCACCGAGGCCGATGAGCACGATGCCCGCATAGTCGAGGACCGGCCGCGCGGTGCGGTGCAACTCCGGGATGGCCACGGCCGCGATCGCGATCACCACGACGGCCACCGGCACATTCACCCAGAACGCCCATCGCCAGGTGAGGTGGTCGGTGAACAGTCCGCCGAGCAACGGGCCGATGACGGTGGTGACACCGAAGACCGCGCCGAGCGCCCCCTGGTAGCGGCCGCGTTCCCGGAGCGGGATCACCTCGCCGATCACCGCGACCGCCGTCACGGTAATGGCGCCACCCCCGAGTCCCTGCAGAGCCCGTGACGCGACCAGCATCTCCATCGACTGAGCCAGGCCGCACAGGATCGAACCCGCCAGGAACAGCAGGACCGCCAGTTGGAACACCTTCTTGCGGCCGAAGATGTCGCCGAGCTTGCCGACCACCGCGGTCACGATCGTCGACGCGAGCAGATAGCTGGTGACCACCCAGGCCTGATGGCCGGCGCCACCGAGATCCGCCACGACGGTCGGCAGCGCCGTCGCGACGATGGTCTGGTCCAGGGCGGCCAGCAGCATGCCGAGCACCACCGCCAGAAAGGTGAGATTGCGCTGGCGGTGGTTCGCGGGGTCGACGGGCGGTACCGGGTCGGCGGCCCGTGGTGATGTGCTCACGGACATCGCTGCGTTCCTCCTGTGCACTGGTGGTGACCGTGGTCGACATACCCGTGTCGGCCGGTGATGACACGTGCGTCGCAGGGGCCATCACATCTCAGTGGGATGGGAACGCGCTATGAGTCAGCTGAGCGCAGTGGATGAGTTCCCGCTCGGTGGTAGGCAGGTCATCTGACCGGGCTCGCGCTCCGCGGTGCGGGGGTGTGGAAGACCGGGGCGGCTTGGGTGGCGCGGCGCTGACGGCGCTGGTCGCGCATGATCCACCGGTTGAGAACCCGCTCGTCCCTGGGGGTCACGGTGCGGTTCTGGCGGGCCAGCAGATCCAGCTGCTCCCAGCTGAGACCGTCCAGGTCGCCGTCGGCGTCATGGGTCGCCACGACGATGCTGCCACGCAGCAGCGGGACCGTCTTCGCGGTGAAAGATGTGGTCGCCAAGAGTAATTCGGAGGCCCGGCGATTGACGCGGCGCTGGCACCGCCGCGATGTCGGGCTGAACCAGAAGTCGAACTGCCGGTCAGCGCTGGTCAGGCACTGCAGCCCTTGATCGTGGATGAGCTGGGTGATATCGGCCTGGGTGTAGGCGCGGGTTTCATAGACGGCGCCGGTGGCGCTGAAGTAGAGGACGGTGTTCATGGTGATGACCCATTCGGCTCTTTCTCTGTGGACGGGTTGCGCCGGCGCCCCGGCGCTGTTACCAGAGATACCCGTGTGACAATTGGGGTAAACGTCGATAACGGTTCGGATAATTCCCGCGAAGCGCAGCGCGCACGTCCGGTACCTCCGTGAATCTGCACGGTGTTTAGCCGGCGCGCACTCGACGGATGACCGGTGGCGGCATCCCGGCGCCACATTCTGCCAACCGTGCGCCAATTTCTGCCAGCGGAATTAATGGCACTGACCTGCGTGTTGTGGAAGTCAGACCGGCCAGGAGAACCCCGAACCGGTAAATCGACTCCATAACGAAGGACTGATGAAAATGAAGAAGTTCGGATTTGCCAGCATCATCGCCACCGGATTCGCCGCCGCCCTGGTCGGGTTGGCCGCGCCGGCTCAGGCCGATATCACCCACCACGACTGGGTGCACGAAATCCAGCAGCACGCGAGCACCGGCCAGGTGACGTCGACCTTCGGCAACGGCCGGTGACCGGCTTGTAGCGTGTCGTGGATGTGTGTGGGGCCGGTCGAGTTCGTGGAGGTACGGCAGGACGATCCGCTGGCGGCGCCGCTGCTGGCGGAACTCGGCCGGGAGTACCAGGCGCGCTACGGCGATCTGAGCGGTACGGAATACGCCGATATGCGCAGCTATCCCGCCGAGCAGTTCGCCCCGCCGGGCGGGGTGCTCGTGGTGGGACTGTCCGGTGGAATACCGGTGGCCGGGGGCGCTTTTCGCCGCCTGGACGCATCGACGGCCGAGCTGAAACGGATCTGGACATCGTCGGAGCACCGTGGTCGCGGTTACGGCAAGCTCGTGGTGGCCGAGCTGGAGCGCATTGCGCGTGAACGCGGCTATCGGCGGGTGTACCTGACCACCGGTCCCCGCCAGCCCGAGGCGGTGGCGTTGTATCTGTCGACCGGATACACCGCGCTGTACGACCGGGCGTTACCCGCAGAGCAGATCGGTGTGCACGCTTTCGAGAAGCAGCTCGGCGCAGCCGGGTAGGCGACGTCACAGACCAGCGTCGCCTGCGCCGGTGTGGTAGACAGCGGCTGTGTCTGGCGATTTCGTGCTTGAGCCGGGCCGGACGTGCTGGCGGGTGGAACACGCCGACAAGGTCGCCTTCATCGTCGACGGTGCGGACTACTTACGGCACGTCAAGGCCGCGATGCTGCGTGCCCGCCATCGGATCATGCTGATCGGCTGGGATTTCGACGGCCGGACCACCATGGAGCAGGGCCAGACCACGCTGCCCGGGCCCAATCAGTTGGGGGCACTGCTGTACTGGCTGCTGTGGAAGCGGCCCGGCCTGGAGATCCACGTCCTGAAGTCCAATCTGCGGCTGCTCCCGGTGTTCGACGATCTCTGGTACGGGCTGACGCCGGTGACGGTGCTGAATCGGCTCAGCGGCAGGCGAATCCGATTCGCGGTGGACGGCCGGCATCCCACGGGTGCGGTCCACCATCAGAAGATCGTGGTCATCGACGACGTGCTGGCCTTCTGTGGCGGTATCGACCTCACGCTGGGACGCTGGGATACCTCAGAACACTTGGACGACAGCGTGTTCCGCCGGGACTACGGCCCTCGGCACGAGATCGCCGCGGCGATCGACGGTGCGGCCGCGAGCGGGCTGGGTGATCTGGCCCGGGACCGATGGGAGGCGGCCACCGGTCAGTCCTTGGACCGGCTGGAGGTGACGAACCAGGCGTGGCCGCGCGGTCTGGAACCCGACGCGACCGATGTCGGGGTGGGTATCGCGCGGACCATCCCTGACCTCCCGGGCCGCGACGAGGTACGCGAGGTGGAGGCGCTGAACCTGGCAGCCATCGCGGCCGCCCGGCGGACCGTCTATCTGGAGAATCAATACCTGGCCTCCCGGCGTCTCGCCGAAGCGCTCGCCGAGCGGCTACGGGACCCGGACGGGCCGGAGATCGTCATCGTGCTGCCCCGCCGGTCCGAGAGCCGGTTGGAGCAGGAATCGATGGACAGCGCACGCAAGCTGCTGCTCGAAGAGCTCTGGGCTGCCGACAACCAGCACCGGCTGGGCGTCTACTGGCCGGTGACCGAAGCCGGCGCGCCGATCTATGTCCATTCCAAGATCCTGGTCATCGATGACAGGTTGCTGCGCATCGGCTCGTCCAACCTGAACAACCGGTCGATGGGCTTCGACAGCGAGTGCGATGTGGCCATCGAGTCGGGCCCGGCAGATGACACCCTCCGGCAGACGGTTACCGCTTTCCGGAACCGGCTGATCAGCGAACATCTGGGTGTCGCCGCCGGCGACTTCGAAGCAGCACTGCAGGACGGCGCGACCTTCCTGCAGGCCACCGAGGCACTGATCGGCGAGGGCAGGACGCTGCGCCGGTTCGCCGCGGATACGGTTGCCGGCGAAGGCAGTCCGCTCGCGGAGAACGAGCTGATGGATCCCGACCACGTGCCCAGCTCACTGGCCACCAGCCTGCGGCGACTCCTCACCAGGCTGGGCAACTCGCGCAGGTGAACGGCCGGTGGCCCCGCATCACCGGGACGGATCCGGTATCCGGTCGCCGAACAGTCGCAGCGCGTTCTGGTAGCCGACTTTGCGGCGGTCGGCCTCACTCATCGGATACGAGGCCAGGAATTCGGCGCCGGCGACGTTGTCATCCATCGGATAGTCCACCGAGAACATCACCCGATCGGCGCCGAGCACCGACAGTGTGCAGGCCATGGCCGGCGGGGAGAAGTTTCCGCTCGTGGTGACGTAGAAGTTGTCCCGCAGATACTGCGACGGGAGTTTGGCCAGATCGCCGCCTGATCCGCCCAGTCCGTAGTAGCGGTCGGTACGAAAGGCGGTGAACGGCAACATCTCTCCGAGGTGGCCCAGGATCATCTGGAGTTTCGGATGCCGGTCGAACAGTCCGGAATAGATCAGCCGGAGTGCATGCGTACCGGCTTCGACCGCGAAACCCCAGGATGCGAGGTGCAGACCCTGATCGGTGTACGGGGCGAACCAGGCCGCCATAACCGCCGGGTGTGGTGTGGTCGGGTGCAGGTAGATGGGCACACCCAAGCTCTCGGCAGCGTCGAACAGCGGCTCATACGCGGGATCGTCGAGATACCGCCCATGGGTGTGACCGTTGATCAGTGCACCGGCGAAGCCGAGGTCGGTGACTGCGCGGCGCAACTCGAGGGCTGCGGCATCCGGATTCTGGGTGGCCAGCGTCGCGAAGGCGCCGAATCGATCGGGGTACTGCCGTACCGTCTCGGCCACCTCGTCGTTGGCCCGGCGCGCGTAGTCCACCGCCAGCGCGGGGTCGGTGTATTCCTGTACGCCGGGATCGAACAGAGACAGGATCTGGAAGTCGATGCCGGCGGCGTCCATCTGCTCAAGCCGTAACGGCCCGCGATCATAGAGCCGGTCGTAGCCGAGCTGATTGTGTGTGCGCAACCAGCCCGCCACCGCGTTGCCGTCGCTGACGGGATCCCAGGCGAAATGCTCTTCCAGCGCGATCAGGTGCATGCCGCTGAGGATACGTAGGGCGACTGCCACTCGGCGGTCAATTTCTGCCATCGGAATTACCGGGCCGGGCCGGGCGTTACCTAGGCCAGAAGCAACCCGAGCCTCCCACGAAAGGGATTGGAAATGAAGAAGTTTGGATTCGCCGGAGTCATCGCCACCGCGTTCGCCGCCGCCGTCGTCGGACTGGCTGCGCCCGCGCAGGCCGATATCGCCCATCACGAGTGGGTGCACGACAACCAGCAGCGTGCCACCACCGGTCAGGTGACAGCGACCTTCGGCAACGGTCGCTGATCGATGAAGTTCGGAATCTCGACCTTCGTGACCGATGACACCATCGACACCGTCACGCTGGCCCAGGCCATCGAGGAACGGGATTTCGACGCGCTGGCCATCGCCGAACACACGCATATCCCGGCCAGCCGGGAATCGGCGTACCCGTTGGGCGGCGAGCTGCCGAATATCTACTACCGGACCCTGGACCCGTTCGTCACGCTCGCGGGGGCCGCGGCTGTCACCTCCCGCATCCAGCTGATCACCGGTATTGCGCTGCTCATCCAGCGCGACCCGATCATCACCGCGAAAGAAGCCGCCAGCATCGACCTGATCTCCAACGGCCGCTTCGTCTTCGGCGTCGGCGCCGGGTGGAATCTGGAGGAGCTGCGTCATCACGGCACCGACCCGAAGACCCGCGGCGCGCTGCTAGACGAGCGGATCGAAGCCATCAAGGCGCTGTGGACCACCGAGCCCGCCGAATACCACGGTAAATACGTGGACTTCGATGCGTCCTATCTGCGGCCCAAGCCGGTACAGACGCCGCACCCGCCGATCCTCATCGGTGGCGATTCGGATGCCACCGTCAAGCGGGTGATCCGGCACGGTGCGGGCTGGATCTCCAATCCGCTCCCCGTGGAGCGACTGACCCGACGCATCGAACAGCTGCGCGACGGCGCCGGTCACGATGTGCCGCTGAGCTCGTTCGGCATCCCGCTCGACCCCGGGTACTGGTCCGCCTTGGAGCGCCTCGGCTTCGGGCAACTGAACCTGTTGCTGCCGAGCCTGCCGCGCGATGAGGCGCTGCGCCTCCTCGACGACTACGCCGACAAGGTGGCGCAGTACCGCGGTTAGCAGTCCCGGAAGAGCAATTACTGTCAGGTTGTTGTCAGGTAATCGGGCGCGCCACTCGTGTGTCCGGTCTGACGTACTGACGGGGGACGGTCGTGAGCATTCGGTTGGGCGCGGTGGCGGTGGATTGCCCGGACCCGGCGGCACTCGGTGATTTCTATCGGGAGGTGCTGGGGCTCAAAGTGGTGCTGTCCACCGCGGACGTCGTCGCGCTGGAGGGGGCGGGGTTCCTGTTGAGCTTCGAGCGTGTCGAGGACCATCGCCCGCCGACCTGGCCCGGCGGGCAGGTGCCCAAGCAGCTGCACCTGGACCTGGCGGTCGCCAACCTCGACGTGGAGGAGACCCGAATCCTGGCGTTGGGGGCCACCAAGGCCGAGATCCAGCCCAACCCGGAGAAATGGCGGGTACTGATCGACCCGGCGGGCCACCCGTTCTGCATCACGGTGCTGTTCCGGCCGTGAGGTGATGTCGTGAAACGCGCGGCAGCTCCGTCTCCATGGTGAGGCGACCGCTAGGGTCGCCAACCGGAGGGAGAATGTCATGGCCAAGTACCTACTGCTGAAGCACTACCGGGGGGCGCCGGCGTCGGTCAACAACGTGCCGATGGACCAGTGGACGCCCGCCGAGGTCGAGGCGCACATCGCGTACATGAACGAATTCGCCGGGCGGCTACAGGGCACCGGCGAATACGTCGACAGTCAGGCGTTGGCCCCGGGAGGGACCTGGGTGCGCTCCGGCGGTGAGGGGAAACCGCCGGTCACCGATGGCCCGTTCGCCGAGACCAAGGATCTCATCGCCGGCTGGATGATGATCGACGTCGACAGCTACGAGCGGGCAGTCGAGCTGGCCGCGGAATTGTCGGCCGCACCCGGCGCGGGTGGTGCGGCGATTCACGAATGGCTGGAACTTCGGCCGTTGCTCAATCACACGCCGTGCGTCGCTGACTAGTGGACGAGGCGCGGTTGCGCGATCTGATCCCCGGTGTGCTGGCGGCGCTGGTCCACCGGGGTGCGGATTTCGCGTCTGCCGAGGATGCGGTCCAGGAGGCGCTGATCCGGGCGCTGCAGACGTGGCAGGACCGCCCGCCGGACGATCCCAAGGGCTGGCTGATCACCACGGCGTGGCGCCGCTTCCTCGACCTGGCGCGTTCCGACGCGGCCCGACAGCATCGCGAAGTTCTTGTCGCAGAACAGCCTTCGTCCGGTCCGGCCGTCGCGGTGGACGACACGCTGGACCTGTACTTCCTGTGTGCCCATCCGGACCTGACTCCGGCCTCCGCCGTCGCGCTGACGCTGCGCGCGGTGGGCGGGCTGACCACTCGTCAGATCGCGGCGGCCTACCTGGTTCCGGAATCGACCATGGCACAGCGGATCAGCCGGGCCAAGCGCACCGTCGGCGCCACCGGCCTGGTCCGGCGCGGCGATCTGCACACGGTGCTCAAGGTGCTCTACCTGGTCTTCAACGAGGGGTACAGCGGCGAGCTGGATCTCGCCGAGGAGGCCATCCGGCTGGCCCGGCAGCTGGCCGCCGCCACGCCCGACGAGGAGGCGGCCGGACTACTGGCGCTGTTCCTGCTGCACCACGCGCGACGGCCGGCCCGCACGAGGCCCGACGGGGCCCTCGTCCCGCTGGCGGAGCAGGACCGTGCGCTGTGGCGGCGCGACCTGATCGCCGAGGGCGTCGACATCCTGCAGGCGGCCCTGGCCCGGGACCGATTGGGGGAGTACCAGGCTCAGGCTGCCATCGCGGCCCTGCACGCCGACGCGCAGACCGTCGGTGAGACCGACTGGGTGCAGATTGTCGAGTGGTACGACGAACTGGTCCGGCTCACCGACAGCCCGGTGGTGCGACTCAACCGCGCGGTGGCGGTGGGGGAGGCCGACGGGCCGCACGCCGGGCTGGCCGCCCTGGTCGAGCTGGATCCCGCGCTGCCCCGTTACACCGCCGCGGCGGCGCACCTGCACGAGCGGGCGGGCGAAACCGCCACGGCGGCAGATCTTTACGCGCGCGCGGCGGCCGAGGCGGACAACCTCGCCGAACGCCACCATCTCACGATCCGCGCGGCGACCCTGCGGCAGCGGCTGGGGGACGGAAACCCCGCATGATCGTGTCCAGGTGGCGTTCCCAGCGGTGCCGACCACGGTGGGCCGGGTCGATGCGCTCGGACTGGATCACCCCGCGCAGCGCCCACACGGCGATGGTGATGTCGTCGGGGGTGAGGTCGGCGCGCACGGCTCCGGCTTGTTGGGCGCGGGTGAGCAGGCCGGTGGCGCGCCGACGCAGCTCGTCCACCAGCGCGCGCGGTGCCAGGTCGCCCCACACCGGCGCCGACAGTCCCGACTTCTCGGCCAGCTCCACACCGACGGTCCGCAGGAACAATTCCACACCCTCGTCGGCGGGTGCCTGCTCGGCGACGCCCGCGACATCGATGAGCCGCTGAAAGAATCCCGCGAGCACCTCCCGTACCAGGGCTTCCTTATTGGCGAACCGGCGGTAGAGCGTCGCCGGGCCCACACCGGCGGCGGTGGCGATGTCGTCGAGCGTGGCGTCCGGGCCGTGTTCGGCGAATACCTGCTCGGCCGCCGTGACGAGCTTCTCGCGGTTGCTGGTGGCATCCCGGCGCACGTGCACCTCCCTGGTCTGGTCATACGGGAATAGATCCCGCGCCGACATGTTCCAGACTATGTGATAGTCAAGCTCTCACTTGTGAGAGGGACGGGAGAGAAGGCATGAGCAAGGTCTGGTTCATCACGGGTTCCTCCCGCGGGTTCGGTCGCGAACTGGTGCGTGCCGCACTGGCGGCCGGTGACCGTGTCGCCGCCACCGCACGCCGACCCGAACAACTCGACGACCTGGTAAGCGGCTACGGCGATCGGATTGCCGCGCTGCCGCTGGATGTCACCGACCCGGACGCGGCTCGCGCGGCGATCGCGTCCGCGCGCGAACGGTTCGGCCGCCTCGACGTCGTGGTCAACAACGCCGGCTACGCCAACGTGGCACCCATCGAGACCGGCGACGACGCCGACTTCCGCGCCCAGTTCGAGACGAACTTCTGGGGTGTCGTGCACGTGTCGAAGGCTGCCATCCCCGTGCTGCGCGCCCAGGGCGGCGGGCTGATCATCCAGTTCTCGTCGATGGGCGGCCGGGTCGGCGGATCGGCGGGTATCGCGTCGTATCAGGCCGCGAAATTCGCGATCGACGGATTCTCGCGGGTGCTGCAGACGGAGACGGCCCCGTTCGGTATCAAGTTGCTCGTCGTCGAACCGAGCGGGTTCGCGACCGATTGGGCCGGTGCCTCGATGGAGGTGGCCGACATCCCCGAGCGGTACGCGAGCACGGTGGGCGCCATGAACACCGTGCGGAGAACGGCTGCGGTCACCGCGGGTGACCCGGTGCGCGCCGCCGAGATCCTGGTCCGGCTGACACGCCGGGACGACCTTCCGTATCACCTGCCGCTGGGGGTGAACGCCGTGGAGGGCTCGATCCGCCAGGACGAATTGCTCCTCGCCGAGGATCGCAAATGGGCCGCCGTGGGGCGCTCGGCGGATTTCGCCGAGCCTTATCCGGTCGAGTTCCCGGCCTGACCACTATCGGGTGGCCAGCCAATCGGTGAACCGGGTCTGGGCGAGCACCGCTGCGGGCCCGGTCACCAGGCTGTCCTGGTCGACGACAGTGCCGAAGTACGTGGCCGCCGGATCGATGACCACCGGGGTGTCCTCACCTCGCTGCGCCAGCACCGCGCGGACCAGGTCGGCGAAGCTGAGTTTCTCCGGCCCACCGATGTTGACGATGCCGTTGACCGGCGGCTGTTGGGCCACCCGGGCAAGCTCGGCGGCGACCTCGGCCGACGCGATCGGCTGGATCCGGGCGTCCGGAGCGTGGATCACGTCACCGGAACGCAGGGAATCGGTGATCGCGCCGCCGAATTCGTGGAATTGCGTCGCCCGCACGATGGTGTGCGGTAGGCCGGAATCGGTGATGATCCGCTCCTGAGCCACCTTCGCCCGCAGGTAGCCGCTGTCGGGCAGGCCGTCGGTGCCCACGATGGACAGCGCCACGTAATGCCCGACGCCGGCGGCTCGGGCCGCCTGAACCAGATGCGTCGACGAGGCGGTGAAGAACGCCAGCACGGGCTCGTCCTCGAAGGACGGCGAGTTGGTGACGTCGATGAGGACGTCGGCACCGTGACACGCTTCGGCGAGGCCCTCGCCGGTCAGCACGTTTGCGCCGGTACGCAACGACGCGCCCACCACGTCATGGCCGGCCGCGGTGAGCAGTTCGACGACCTGCGAGCCGATGAGCCCGGATGCTCCGAACACCGTGATCCTCATGATTGTTCTCCTTGTCAGAGGTGTGTACCTGGTACCAGCCTGCCCCCGGGCGGCACTCGGCCGAGCCCTTGAAAACCCGTGGTAATCCGCGATGAGGTCTACACGTGCACGCGAATTACGTATACGGTCTAACTATGAGCGGAGTGTCGGTGATCACAGGTGGCGCGGGCGGTATGGGACGGGCCACGGCCAAGATCGTCGGGCGGGACCACACCGTGGTGCTGGCCGACAACAGGGCAGATCGGCTGACCGCCGCGACCGCCGAATTGTCCGGTCTCGGGGTGACGGCCACCGCGGTGCACTGCGATGTCACCGACCGGGCGGCCGTGGGGGCGTTGTTCGAGACCGCGGCGCGACTGGGTGAGATCGCCTCGGTGATCCACGCTGCGGGTGTGAGCCCCAGCATGGGCGACGCCGATTACGTGATGCGGACCAACGCCCTGGGCACCGTCAACGTCAACGAGGCCTTCTTCGCCATCGCGGGCGAGGGCTCGGTGATCGTCAATGTCGCGTCGATGGCGGCCTATCTGATGCCCGAGGAACTCATTCCGGCGGCGCAGTTCCCCCTGGCGCTGACCGACGCTCCCGCCTTCGCCGACGCGATGCGGGCGGCGTACGCGATCGCCCCGGAGGAGGCTCGCTCCGGGATGTCCTACGCGGTGAGCAAGGGCTTCGTGAAGTGGTACACGTCATCTCAGGCCGAGCGTTTCAACACCCGCGGGCTGCGGATCGTCTCGGTGTCCCCGGGGTCGGTGGACACGGAGATGGGGAAGCTGGAAGCGGACGCGGGGGCCGGCGCCATGGTGGCCGACTTCGCCGTGCCCCGCTGGGGCAAGGCCGAGGAGATGGCCGAACTGTTCGCCTTCTGCGCCAGCGACCGGGCGGGCTACCTGACCGGCACCGACATCCTCAACGACGGCGGCGTGGTCGCGTCCATGCGCGAACGTGTCCGGGTCGCCGCTTTGCAGGCCTGAAGCCCCCGCTGTCCTGAAAAGGCGTGCGGCGTCACCAGACTCGCACGTAATCGACGAGCATGTCGGCCGGATAGGTCCCGGCGCCCGGGTCGCCACCGCCGGACCCGGCCACCGCCAGATCCAGCACCGGAAACAGTTGGTAGCCAGGCTGATTGAACTGCCAGTCCGGTAGCGCATGCGCGGGCACGTTGAAATACGGCTGGGCACCGTCGGTGTAGTCCCGCCAGAACCGCATACCCGCGTCATCCCACTGCACCCGCCACGTGTGCCAGGCACTGTCGACGCTGATCGTCTGGCTGACGTGCTCGCCGCCGTTGAGCTTGGCGTGCACCGCGGTACCGGGGGCCCATTTGCCGTTGCCGTACCACTCCATGATGTCGACCTCTCCACCGATGGTGGGGTCGTTGTTGGCCAGGTACCAGGCCGGCCAGCTGCCCGGGGTGAGGCAGTTCAGCTTGATCCGGGCTTCCCAGTTGTGCCCGATGCCACCCCGCCACTTCCCGAACAGCTTGCCGCTGTAAAAGGTGTTGCCGTCTTTCGCGGCGCGGAACACCAGGTTGGACTTGCCGTCGACGAACACATTGCGGCGATCGTCGCGGTACTGGCCGACATTGCCGGGCAGCTCCCAGAACGTCGGATCCTCCATCGACTCGCGGGCCAGCGCCACTTCCCATTTCGATGCGTCGGGGGCCGAGCCGGCCGGCCCGTCGAACTCGTCGGCGAACAGATAGCCGCCAGTCGGTGGGGCCGCGGGCGGGGGAGCGACGGGCGCGGCCCGAGCCACGGGTGTGGGCATGGCGGCGGTCAGCGCGCCGATACCGGTCAGCAACATCATGTCGCGACGATTCATCTGGGGACTCCGTTCAGTCGCCGACCGCAACGAGATTCGAGGCCTGCGGGACGATCAGCACCGGGATATCGGTGTGCGCGACGACCGCCGCCGCGACGCTGCCCTGCAGGTGGCCCAGTAATCCGTTGCGACGGTGCGGTCCGAGCACGATCAGGCTTGCGTGGTGTTCCTTGGCCGTCGCGACGATGCCGTGCCAGGTCGGCGACGCCTCGACTGCCTTACTGCACACCGCAAATCCTGCCTCGGCGGCCAGCGTTGCGCCATAGGCGGCGGTCTGCTCGGCGGATCGCCGCACCTCAGCGGCTTTGTCGGCATCCAGATGGCGGCCGTCGGCGGGGGTGAATCCGACGTCGACGGGCTGCCAGATGCACAGCACGAGGGCCTGGCGGCCGGGTGGCAGCGCCGCCGCGGCTGCGGCGATGGCGGCGGCGGCTCGCTCGGTGCCGTCGTAGGCGATGACCACGGGGCCGGGGGAGTCGGCGGCGAAGGAGGATGGCGGTGGTGCCGCGGCTGGCGCCGGTTCGGCTTCCGGCACCGATGCCGGAAGCCCGCGCAGGCGCGCCAGCAGCGGCGGCGAGTACCAGGCCGGTGATTCACCGTCCAAGAACAGGTCCAGGTCTGGGGTCTGCGGGCGGGCTCCGCTCAGTGCGTAGACGGCGACACCGAAGACGGCGCCGGCGATCGACAGCCCGAACCCGATCCACAGGGCGATACCGGTGCCGGTGACCAGGTCGTCCGCGGCGGTCGACGCGAAGTGGGCGAAGATCGGCGCCACCATGAACGCCGCGACGGCGCGCAGCAACTCGATGATGGCGAACACCCGCTGCAGGCTGTTGGACTGGAGCGAGAAACCGGCGACGAACAAGGCCGGCGCCACCGTGGCCCCCAGCGCCAGACCGGTCAGCGCCGAGCCGAGTAGGGCCAGCGGCTGATTGCCCGGTAACGACAGCCGGAACACCAGGATCCCGGCGGCCAGCAGCGCCATCCCGACCAGCGGCAGGTAGTGCATCGCACGCCGGGAGATCACGATGCCGAACACCACGGCCATCACCACCGCGCCGCCCAGCTCGGGCAGATAGATCAGCCCCACCTGCACCGGGCTGAAGCTCAGCAGGAAGACGTTGGCGGTCAGCGCGGTGGCGGCCACCGATGCGGCCGCGGCGAACAAGGCGACGCCGACGCCGGCGACCGGGATGGAACTGGTGAGCATGGTGCGGATGGTCAGCAGCGGGCGGCGGGCCCGGAACTGGTAGACGATCAGCGCGACGATGAGCGCCAGGCCGCCGAGCATGGGGCCCGTCACCGCCATATCGCCGAAACCGTGGGTGGTCAGTTGTGCGGCGCCGACGAAGGCCGCGGTGCAGCCGGCGGTGGCCAGGGCGATCGCCCACAGGTCGCGCGGCGCGTCCGGATCGGCGGGCGGCGCGTCGTCGAAGGTGAGGGCGGCCAGGATGAGTGCCGTCAACGCGATCGCGGCGACGATCCAGAACAGCGGCCGCCAGGCGTGCGATTCGGCCTGCACACCACCGACGAACGGGCCGAGTGCGACGGCCCCGAACACGCACATGTTCATGATGACGGCGGTGTTGCGCAGCTTGTCCCGGGGGAAACCGATGGTGAGCGGCGGCGCGGCCGCGATGAGCAGCATGCTGGTGGCCAGCCCCTGCAGGACGTGACCGCCGATGAACATCCCCGCGTTCTGCGCCGAGGCGGCCAGCACCGAACCCACGACGAGCAGCACCGCGTAGCCGAGCAGCATCCGGCGCTGGGGCAGGTGCTGGGCGAACTGGACCGCGAGCACCGTGCCCACGGCATAGGCAGCGTTGCCCAGCCCCGCCGACAGGCTCATCTGCTGGGCGGTCATGTGCAGATCTGCGGAGATGATCGGTACCAGCGGATCGAGTGCCGCCGACAGCGCGAGATAGGGGATGAGCGCCAGCGTGACCATGGCGGCCACGGCCGGATACCGTCCGGCCAGAGGTCCCTGGCGCATCAGAACAGCCCGAAACTGTGAATTTGCTGGCAACTCGGCACGGTAAGCGGCCGGCTGGTCATCCGGTTCGGGTCGGCCACGTGTCGCTGCAACTCCTTCGGGCGGGCATTTGTTCCCGGGCGTTGCCCGGGAACGCCCCATGGTCGATAGCTCGGTTCTATTACCCACGCCGAGAATCATTTTCATCGGTGGGACGATCGCGGTAACGGCATCGTCAACCGCGCAGACAGGTCAATGCTATCGGTCTTCGCGTGCCTGGGCGGACTCAGGTTGAGTTAGGGATGCCCAGCAAACCGCGTATTTCGTTCACAGACACTAATTAGCTGCGGGAATCGGGGCCGGCCCACCAGTCGAGCACCCGGGTCCCGAAGAACGTCAGCCACTTCGAGGGTTCACCGGCGGGGACGTCGACGTCGAACCACACCCGTCCGGGCAGCGGGCTCGCTTGCAGCCAGGTGCCGTCCGGGCGGCGAGCATTGCGGATGAGCGCCACCGCATCGGCCATCCGCGCATCGGGTGACACACCGTCGTGTGTGCCGGCCTCGCGGAAGTAGTCGGCGGCGCGCAGCACGTCATAGCGCCAGCGGAACGGGTAGCCGAACGCGTCGACCCAGTCGGCGACCGGCTGCCCCGTCGACAAGCGGCGGAACAGGCCCCGCGCCAACAGGTATTCCTGCCCGGCCCACCGCGCCGCTCGGACCGCATCGTCGGGCCCCTTCGCCACCTCATAGGCGAGCAGTCCCTTGAGCGAGTTCAGGGTCGAATGGAACGACGATCGCCTCGACCCGTCCTCCCACTCGCAGTTCCACCCGCCGTCGGGCAGTTGGTGCTCGAGGAACCAGGCGACGATCCCGTCGACGTCGGCACCGAGCCACACCCCGTTGGCCACGGTCCAGGCGTTGATGCAGCAGTCCACCTCGCCACCCCAGTACGGCAGCTCGTCGTACTCCCAACGGCAGTGCTCGGCGAGCAGCTCAGCCGTGCGGCGCCCGCGCAGCACCGCCGGGTCGAGCCCCCATTCGCGCAATGAGTTCAGCGACCAGGTCGTCGCGGTCCAGGGCTGGCCGTGGGTCTCACGCTCCGCTGTACCATCCTCCCCGTCGCTTCGCTCGCCCGTGTCGAAATCGGCCGGGAAGAACGCGCCACCCGCCCATTGCCCGTCCGGGTCCTGTGCCGCCAGCAGCCGTGCGCCGAAGCCCTCGGTCGCGACGCGGGACCGGGTCGCCTGCCAGACCTCGGCGGGCATCCTCATCAGGTCGCGCTCGACCTGCCAGCGCAGCGCAGGATCGGCATCGGCAAGCCAGCTGACCAGCGCATCAGATGCCATGTGGTCACCGTAGCCAACGGCGGCGTGCGGCACCTCACGTAACGCTGCAGCCGCTGGTGACGATCATGTATTCGTGATTCGTCGGGTGATAGCAGTGGTTGCGGGGGCGTTTCTCGCGCCCGGTCTCATCGGTCTGTCCGCAGGCCCGGCCTCGGCGGCCCCCGGATGCGGGGACTACCACTGGATCGGCGCCGCCGGCTCCGGCCAGCGTGATGGTGCCGCCCTGGCCGCCAACGCCGGGATGGGCGATGTGGTCTACCAGTCCTATCTGCAGATGCGCTCGGCGCTGGCCGCCAGCGGGCGGACCCTCACCGCCGAAGCCGTGCAGTACCCGGCCGCCCCCGTCCCGGCCGACGGCGGGCTACGCGGGTGGATGAACTTCATGGACAGCGTGCACGCGGGTACCGATGCCACCGCCCATCAGCTGACGGCCTTCACCGCGCAGTGCCCCACGACCAAGGTGATCCTGGCGGGATACTCGCAGGGCGCCATGGTGATTCATCGCAACCTGCACGATCTCGCCGACGATCCCCAGGTGGTGGCCGCCCTGCTGGTCGCCGACGGCGACCGGCTGCCCGGCGACACCACCATCAACATGGGCTCGGCGGCGCTGGCGCCGGGGGTGGGTAAAGGTGTCGCACAAGAGCATTCGTTCCTGGCGTCGACGGACACCTCCACGCTGCCGGCGCGGATGGGCGCCCGGACCGTCAGCGTCTGCGATGTGGGCGACCCGGTCTGCGATGCCGTCCCCGATCAGGACGCGATGTCCGCCACCGGTATCGCCGTCCACACCGGCTACGCGCCGGCCACCGACGGTCTGCACGCCTGGGGCGCACCGCTGTACAACCTGGTGCTGGCCGACGAAACCGACACCGGGCTACAGCCCGCGCAGAGCCTCCGGTAGCGGACCCGTGTGCAGCACGCCGAGACGCTGGGTGGCACGGGTCAGCGCGACGTAGAGGTCGGCTGATCCGCGCGTACCGCCTTCGGCCGGGATCCGTTGGGGTTCGACCACCAGGACGGCGTCGTACTCCAGGCCCTTGGTCTGCGACGCGGGCACGGTACCCGGCACGCCGGGCGGTCCGATCACCACGCAGGTGCCGGGCAGGCGGTCTTCCTCGGCCACGAACTGCGCTATCGCCGAAGGTAATTCCTCTGCGTCGACCCGTCGTGCCCACGGCGCGAAGCCTGATGCCCGCACCGATTCCGGCGGTGTCACCTCGGGTGCGAACTCCGCGAGCAGGGCTGCCGCGACGGCCATGATCTCCGCGGGTGTTCGGTAGTTCACCGACAGCGAGCGGTACACCCACCGGCCCGGGACGTACGGTGCCAGCATGGCATCCCAGGACCGCGCACCGGCTTCGGAGCGGCGCTGGGCCAGATCGCCGACGATGGTGAACGACCGCGCGGGGCAGCGCCGCATGAGCACCCGCCAGTCCATCTCGGACAGTTCCTGTGCTTCGTCGACCACCACATGCCGGTACGTCCAATCCCGGTCGGCGGCAGCGCGTTCGACGAGATCGCGGGTATCGCGTTCGGAGAACCTGTCGGCGAGGTCCTCGGCCGCCAGGATGTCCTGGGCGAGCAACCGGTCCTCATCGTCCATCAGTTCTTCGCGGGCGACCATCAGGTCCAGGACGCCCTTGGCGTAGGCCTCCTGCTTCTTGCGTTCGCGTGCGGCGGCCCGGTCGGCGGCCTTGTCCCGGCCGAGCAGGTCGACCAGTTCATCGAGCAGCGGTACGTCCGACACCGTCCACGCCTGCCCGTCGGCTCGCCAGAGCGCCTCGTCGGCACCCGCGGCACGCAACCGTTCCTTCGACGAATACAGCTGCGAAAGAACGGATTCCGGAGTCAACAGCGGCCACAGTTCGTCGATGGCGGCGTGGAACGCGGTGTTCTCGGCGAGGTCCTCGAGCAGGTCGGTACGCATCTGCTCCCAGGCGTTCTTGTCCGACCGGGACAGCCAGCCCCGGCCGATACGGGCGATGGCCCGCTCGGTCAGGACGTAGGTGACGATATCGATGAAGACCGCGCGGGCCTGATTGTGCGGATGGCCGCTGCCGCGCGCCTCTTCCCGGGCCCACTGTGCGGTCTCCGCGTCGATGCGCACCGTGACATCCGAGAGCTCGATGGTCAGCGGCTCCTCGGGCAGGCGTTGGCGGTCGGCGACCGCCGCGGCGAGCACATCGAGCATGCGCAGCGAGCCCTTGATCCGCGCCACGGCGGGGGCGTCCTCGGCGGTGACTCGAAGACCGGGCACCAGGTCGCCGGTGGTCGTGAACACCACGTCGGTCTCGCCGAGGGAGGGCAGCACCCGGCCGATGTGCTCCAGGAAGGCCGGGCTCGGCCCGACGACCAGCGCGCCGTGCCGCTCGATCTGCTCCCGGCGGGTGTAGAGCAGATAGGCCACCCGGTGCAGGGCCACCACGGTCTTTCCGGTGCCGGGTCCACCCTCGATCACCAGCACTCCGGGATGGTCCAGCCGGATGATCTCGTCCTGTTCGGCCTGGATGGTCGCGACGATGTCCCGCATTCCGTCACCGCGCGGGGCGTTGACCGCCGCCAGCAGCGCGGCGTCCCCACCGGTGGCGGCATCGGGGCGGCCCAGCACCTCGTCGGTGAAGCTGACCAATCGCCTTCCGAGCGTGCGGAATTGGCGCCGCAGCCGCATACTCTCCGGGTTCGCCGCGGTCGCCGTGTAGAACGCCCGCGATGCCGGGGCGCGCCAGTCCTGCAGCAGTGGCTCGTAGCCGTCCTCCGGATCGAACAGGCCGAGCCGCCCGATGTACATCCGCTCGCCGGACTCGGAGTCCAGCCGCCCGAAGCACAGCCCGCTGTCCGCGACGTCGAGGCGATTCATCTCTCGCGCGAGAGCCCGCACGCCGACATCGCGTTCCAGCAGCGTGGCGCCGTCCTGGGCGTCGATATCACCGCGCAGCGCGGCGTCGTAACGTTGTTTGGCCGCCGAGCGCTCGGTGTCCAGCCGGGTATACAGGCGGTCCACGTACTGCCGTTCCGACCGCAGTTCGTCGTCGTAATCTCCGCTAGTCACAGTTTCCCCCAACGCGCCCGAACGTCCGTGAGTTCCAGGCCAGGGGAGTCAGGCACGCAGGGGCGCACCGCCCGGCAGGCGCCGCTCGACGATACCGGTCAGCTGGGCCATCGCGTCGGCGTCGCCGGTGACCTCCAGATCGCCCCTGGCGATGGCCTCACCCAAGGTGACGTGTCGCCCGGCGATCGCGAGGAACGTCGCAGCGGTGGTTCGGACGGTGACGTCGGCCGCGGGAGCGGCGCCGGCCTTGACCCGCAGCCGGCCGTCGCGGACGTGCAGACAGGCGGTGCTGCCGTCGATGTGGAACTGGTAGACCGCGGCGAAATCGGCGGGTATCTCGTCGTCGTCGGCGGCGGCCAGGAAGCCGAGCGCCCACTCGGCGCGGAAGGTCTCCTCGACGGACTCGACGCCGGCCATCTGGTGCCGCGCGCCCCAGAGTGCGAGCGGGACCGTGGCCTTCGCGAGCTCGATGCCCGACGGGGTGAGTTCGTAGGCCACCGCCGCATTGGGCTGGTCGAGGATGAGCTTGCGTGCGACGACGCCGTCGGCCTCCAGCTGCCGGACCCGGGTGGCCAGCAGGCTGGTGCCGATACCGGTCAGCGCGTCCGCGAGCTGCGTGTACCGCTTCGGCCCGGAGGCCAGCTCCCGGACTATCAGCAGCGTCCAGCGTTCGCCCACCACATCGAGGGCGTGGGCGAGACCGCAGAACTGACCGTAGTTGCGCCGGGACATGCCGAGAAGCCTACCGCAGCGCTCCTTAATGGTTGTGCGAACTGAAATAAGATAGTGCGCACTTCAATTTCTTATGTTAGGTTTCCGGCAGGTGAGACGACGAGGAGATGTCATGGCTGCATCGATCGGTGCCGGAACCCATGCCGGCACAGCTGGGCCGGCCCGCCGGCTGGTGATGACCCTGGTGATGAGGTTGGGGCACGTGCTGGCGCGCGAATGGATCGCCGAGTCCGGGCAGCCGGACCCCGGGGCGCGACGGCGGCGGTACTACCCGCCCAGGCGGGACCGCGTCATCGAAGAGGCGGCGATGTCACGCGAGATGTATCGGCTCTGACCCCGCGCGCCTGTCGAGCACCGACAGCGTGCGCTGCGCCCAGCGGATGTTCTCCTCTTCGAAGGCGATGCCACGCAGCAGGGTCAGGTAGGGGCCGATCCGGGTGCCGTTGGCGAGATGGTCGTCCTCATCCCGGCCGGCGAGCAGGCGCACCCGCATCCGTTCGTAGCGTTCGAGTTTGGTCTGCGACCATGCGAGCTGCTCGGCCACCAGGCCGCGGACGGCGGTGGCGTCACCGCCGTCGAGGGCGTTGACCTTGATGAGCAACTCGTCGCGGAAGATCGAGGGTTTCGGCGGTGCGGCGGTGAACGCCATGATGGCCGCGTGCCCGGCTGGTGTCAGCGAGAAGATCCGTTTGTTGGGCCGACGCTCCTGCTGGACGACCCGGGCTTCGATGAGGCCGTCGGCGGCCAGCCGATCCAGTTCTCGGTACAGCTGTTGTGGGGTGGCGGTCCAGAAGTTGGCCACCGAGGCGTGGAAGGACTTGGCCAGGTCGTAGCCCGACGATTCACCGTCGAGCAGGGCGGCCAGCACCGCGTCGCGTAGTGCCACCCGGCTACTGTACTGTCATCCACACCTATTCAACAATGTGACTATGTGAGGTGCCGGATGCATCCCTTCCGTCAAGCCGTCGAAGCCCGTGATCCCGACGCGATGGCCGCCCAGCTGGCCGACGATGTGGTGTTCACCAGCCCGGTGGCCTTCAAGCCGTATCCGGGCAAACCGATCACCGCGGCCATCCTGCGCGGGGTGCTGCGGGTCTTCGAGGACTTCCGCTACATCCGCGAGATCAACGACGGACACGATCACGCGCTGGTCTTCGAGGCGACGGTGTCCGGTAAACAGATCACCGGTTGCGACTTCATCCACACCAACGACGCCGGCCTCATCGACGACTTCATGGTGATGGTCCGCCCGCTCTCCGGGGCGCAGGCGCTGTCCGAGGCGATGGCCGCCCAGTTCCCGCAGATCCAGGCCGAAGCACTGGAGGGTTCCCTGGGGGCAGGAGCGCAGCGACCCGGGGGAGAGTACGGCGCATGAAGATCGGACTGGGTATCAACTACGCCGGCGGATTCAAAGAGGTCGCGGCCGAGGTCGCCGACCTCGAACGCGCCGGCCTGGACATCGTGTTCGTCCCGGAGGCGTACTCGTTCGACGCGGTGAGCGCACTGGGCTATCTGGCGGCCAGCACCGAACGGGTGCAACTGGCCTCGGGCATCATGCAGCTCTACACCCGCACCCCCACCCTGACCGCGATGACGGCCGCCGGACTGGATTACGTCTCCGACGGCCGGTTCATCCTCGGCCTGGGGGCCTCCGGGCCGCAGGTCATCGAGGGCTTCCACGGGGTGCCCTACGACGCACCGATCGCCCGGACCCGCGAGGTGGTGCAGATCTGCCGGCAGGTCTGGCGTCGCGAACGGCTGCAGTTCGACGGTGAGCACTACACCATCCCGCTGCCCAAGGACCGCGGCACCGGACTGGGCAAACCGCTCAAGCTGATCAACGAGCCGGTCCGGGAACGGGTCCCGATCCTGCTGGCCGCCCTGGGGCCCAAGAACGTCGAGCTGACCGCCGAGATCGCCGAAGGTTGGCAGCCGATCTTCTTCCTGCCGGAGAAGGCCGGTGAAGTCTGGGGCCGGGCGCTGACGGCCGGGCGTGCCAAGCGCGATCCGGCGCTGGGCGAACTGGACATCTACGCCGGGCCGGTGCTCGCCATCGGCGATGACGTCGAACCGCTCCGCGAGTTCGTCAAACCCCATCTGGCGCTGTACATCGGCGGGATGGGCGCGAAGGGCAAGAACTTCTACCACTCGCTGGCCACCAGCTACGGCTACGGACCGCAGGCCGACCGCATCCAGGAGCTCTACCTGGCCGGCGAGAAGGAAGCCGCGGCCAAGGCGGTGCCCGACGAGCTGGTCCGCGATGTCTCGCTCATCGGCTCAGCGGGATTCGTCAAGGAGCGGGTCGCCGCGTTCCGGGAGGCGGGCGTGACGGCACTCAACGTCGTGCCGATCGCCGAGACGCCCGCCGCCCGGATCAAGCTGATCGAGACGCTGCGCGAACTGGTTTAACGCTGGCCGGCCTGGTCGATGGGCTGGGCCGCGGTACGGCCGCCCAGCCGGCTGACCACGTAGTCGGCCGCCTGGTCGGTGAGGCCGCTGGCGGCGTACGAACCGTGGGCGCCCTGGTCATGACCGGTCGGCGAGCACACCGGGTCTTCCGGGATGCACAGGTCGTCGGTCTTGCCCGCGTACCGGGAGCCGACGGTGATCGGTGGCGCGCCGGTGTAGATCATCTGCAGGAAGCCGCTGGACGGTTTGCCGAACAGCGCCACCGCGGCAACGTGATCGGCCACCGAGGCCGGCATCGGTCCGGTGAGACCCGAGGGCAGCGCGAAGCCCGCGGGCACGGCATCGGCCGTGATGTAGGCGGCCACCGCCGCACCCTGCGAGAAGCCACCGAGCACGATCTTGGTGTCCGGGCAGGCGGACGCGGTGGCCTTCACCTTGTTGCTGGCGTCGATCACCCCATCGGCCGCCGTCGAGAAATCGAGGGAGGCAGGGTAGTTCACCGCGTAGACGTCCACCGTCTTACCCGGGGTCTTGGCCCGGAGCGCATCCACGAACGCCCCGCCGGTACCGCCGATACCTGCCGGCTCGAACGTCCCGCGCGCGAAGACGACTTGCACGTCCGGACACGCGCCGGCCGGATCTGCCACAGCCTGACCAGCGCCGGCGAGTGAGCCCGCCGCCGCGCACACCGCCGCTGCCGCGGCGCCCAACCAATGATCAATCCGATTTTTCACAACTGCTCCACACTTTGTCCCCGACCCGCGGTGGCGCCAGTGCCCCGCGCTAAGCACGAACGGAATACCCAGGAAATCCTCATCCGAACCCCCAAGACGGCGTGCTGCCCGGTGACGATCAGTCGAGCCGCCCGGCACCGGTCATCCGCACCACCGGAAATCCTTCCTCATCCGATGCGGCCAGGTCCACCTCTATGTCGAATCCCCAGTCATGATCACCGGCGGGGTCGTCGAGGATCTGCCGCACCCGCCACACCTCGGGTTGGCGGTCGAAG
Organism: Mycobacterium hackensackense; assembly: GCF_025822555.1. Lineage (NCBI taxonomy): Bacteria > Bacillati > Actinomycetota > Actinomycetes > Mycobacteriales > Mycobacteriaceae > Mycobacterium > Mycobacterium hackensackense. Next base: position 979,114 of record NZ_JACKUC010000030.1, on the reverse strand, counting down.
ATCAGCAGGGCAGGCCCCCGGGCGTCGGCACCGGTGCCCACGTCGTCATGTTCGCGGGCATACGCCGCCCCGACCTCTTCCCAACGGTGTGCCGGCCAACCCGAACCGCCATCCAGCGCGCCCAGATCTGCCCAGCGCCGGCGTGCGAACAACTCGACCCGCCGGAACAGCGCGTTACGCACCATCGCCGTGAACGCACGTTCGTTGGCCGTCAGCGCACGCACCGGCACGGTCACCGGAGCGGCATCGGGTTGGTCACCGCTGGTGAGCTGTTCCCATTCGTCGAGCAGGCTCGAATCGACCTGACGCACAAGCTCACCGAGCCACTCGACGATATCGACGAGCTCCTCGGTACGTGCGGTGGCGGCCACCCCGGACCGCAGCGCCTTGAACGCGTCGGAGAGGTAGCGCAGCACCGCTCCTTCCGATCTGGTCAAGCCGTATTCGCTGACGAACTCCCGGAAGGTCTGCGCCCGCTCCCACATCTCGCGCACGATCGACTTCGGTGCGAGTTTCCCGTCGGCGGCCCACGGATTGGTGCGCAGGTACACCCCGAAGGTGTACTCGAGCATCTCTTGCAGCGGTTTGGGATAGGTCACCTCGTCGAGCAGCTCGATACGCTCGTCGTACTCGATGCCGTCGGCCTTCATCTGCGCCACGGCCTCGCCGCGGGCCTTGTTCAACTGCGCGGCCAGGATCTGGCGCGGATCCTCCAGCGTGGCCTCGATCACCGAAACCACGTCGCGCGCATAGGTTTGCGCTTCGGTGTCGAGCACGTCGACGGCAGCCAGCGCGAAGGTCGACAGCGGTTGGTTGAGGGCGAAGTCGGGCGGTAGGTCGACGGTCAGCCGGTACCTTCTGCCGTCGGGCTCGGGTTCGGGCAGCCGTTCCAGGATCCCGGCCTGCAGCAGCGAGCGGGCGATGCCCACCGCTTCCAGGATGAGCTTGAGCTGGCGTTTGCGCGGTTCGTGGTTGTCGGTGAGCAGCCGGCGCATGGACTCGAACGGGTTCCCAGGCCGGTCGACGACATCCAGGATCATGGCCGTGGACACCCGCATATTGCTGGTCAACGGCTCGGGCGCGGCTTCGACCAGCCGTGTCATGGTCGCCTCACTCCACGGCACCATGCCTTCGGGTACCTTGCGGCGCACCAGTTTTCGCCGCTTCTTGGGGTCGTCGGCCACTTTGGCGAACTGTTTGAGGTTCTCCACCTCGTGGTCGGGGGCCTGCACGACGACGGTGCCCGCGGTGTCGTAACCGGCCCGGCCGGCCCGGCCGGCGATCTGATGGAACTCCCGGGCCTTGAGCAGTCGGGTGCGGGTGCCGTCGTACTTCGACAGTGCGGTGAACACCACCGTCCGGATGGGCACGTTGATACCGACGCCGAGCGTGTCGGTGCCGCAGATGATCTTGAGCAGGCCGGCCTGCGCCAGCTGTTCGACCAGCCGCCGGTACTTGGGCAGCATGCCCGCGTGGTGCACGCCGATACCGTGGCGCACCAGCCGGGACAGCGTGGTGCCGAACGCCGTCGAAAAACGGAAGTTGCCGATGGCCTCGGCGATCGCGGCCTTCTCCTCCTTGGTGCAGACGTTCACGCTCATCAGCGCCTGGGCCCGCTCCAGGGCGGAGGCCTGGGTGAAATGCACCACGTAGATGGGCACCTGCTTGGTGCTCAGCAGGTCGCCGATGGTCTCGTGCATCGGTGTGGTGGCGTAGGAGTAGAACAGCGGCACGGGCCGCTCCGCTCCGGCCACCAGCGCCGTGGGCCGGCCGGTGCGCCGGGTCAGGTCTTCGCGGAGGAAGGTGACGTCGCCCAGGGTGGCCGACATCAGCAGGAACTGCGCACGGGGCAACTCCAGCAGCGGCACCTGCCAGGCCCAGCCGCGGTCGGGGTCACCGTAGAAGTGGAACTCGTCCATCACGATGAGGTCGGTGGCCGTGCTTTCCGGACCGCCCTCGCGCAGCGCGACATTGGCCAGGATCTCGGCGGTGCACGCGATGATCGGCGCACCCGCGTTGACGGCCGCGTCGCCGGTGAGCATGCCGACATTGGCCGCCCCGAACACGTCGCACAGTGCGAAGAACTTCTCACTGACCAAGGCTTTGATCGGCGCCGTGTAATAGCTGCGCCGGCCGCCGGCCAGCGCCGCGTACTGCGCACCGGTGGCCACCAACGACTTCCCGGACCCGGTCGGGGTGGCCAGCACGACATTGGCGCCGCTGACCAATTCGATCAGCGCCTCTTCCTGCGCCGGGTAGAGCGTGGTCCCGCAGCGCTGCGCCCAATCGGCGAAGGAGACGAACAATTCGTCGGGATCGGCACCCAGCGCCCGCAGGGCGGTCAGGTCGGTGGGGTCCTCGAGCAGGGCGGCAGTGGTGGTCATGTCCTGTCCAGCCTGCCTGACAGACCTGACGCTTTCATCCGACGGGTCGAATACGATTTGCCCGTGTCGCTCACCGAGGGTCAGATTTTCGCCGGATACACCATCCGGCGGTTGCTCGGCGCGGGCGGCATGGGCAGCGTGTACCTCGCGGACCATCCGAGGTTGCCGCGCCAGGATGCGGTGAAAGTGCTGGCCGCGACCCTCACCGCCGATCCGGAGTACGCACCGCGGTTCCGGCGCGAGGCGGACCTGGTGTCCACCCTGTCTCATCCCAACATCCTCGGCGTGTACGACCGCGGTGAGGTCGACGGGCAACTCTGGATCTCCATGGTCTACGTGGCGGGCACCGATGCGGCCCGGTTGTTGCGCGACCACTACCCGAACGGGATGCCCGCCCACGTGGCATTGCCGATCATCGCCGGTGTCGCCTCGGCCCTGGACTATGCGCATCAGCGTGGCCTACTGCACCGAGATATCAAGCCGGCCAACATCTTGCTGGAATCCGATACCTCGCGCATCTATCTGGCGGATTTCGGCATCGCCCGTCCGATGGACGACTCGACGAAGCTGACCGCGACCAACATGGCGGTGGGCACGGTGGCCTATGCGGCACCCGAGCAGCTGCGCGGCGACCCGATGGACGGCCGGACCGATCAATATGCGTTGGCGTGCACCGCGTTTCACCTACTCACCGGCATCACGCCGTATGCCGACAGCAATCCTGCGGTGGTGATCACCAAACACGTCACCGCGCCCGCGCCGTCCCTGGGTGAGCGCAGGCCGGAACTGCGCGGGCTGGATCCGGTGTTGGCCCGGGCGATGGCCAAGTCCAAGGAAGGCCGTTACCCCACCTGCGGCGAGTTCGCGCATGCGCTGCAATATCAGCTCGCGGCGCCGATGCCGGAGCCCCGAAGTCATCCCACCTTGCCCGCGACCCCGCCACCTCCACCGCCGCCGACTCAGCCGCCCGCGGAACAGGAACCGGAACCGGGATCCAAGGGCATCTCCAAGTCACTGGTGGCGGTGCTGTCGGTGCTCGCCCTGGTACTGGTCGCCGGCGCCGTCTTCGCGGGTGTGCGGTTGTCCTCGCGTGACGGTAAGCCGGCGGCCACGCCGGCCGCCCCCACCGCGCAGGTGGCGTCCGGATCGGGGTTCACCGGCTTGTACCGGGCCGACTTCGGACCGGGCACCGACCTGGAGGGCAACCCGGTTCCGGGGGCGGCAGCCACGACGGGCACCTACGATGTCCGGTCCGGGTGCGGTTCGAACGGCTGCATCGCCACCGCGTCCTATGTCGGGGACAGCGGCATCGTGCTCGTCTCGGATATGACCTTCGACCAGATCGCCGGCGCCTGGGTCGCCGTGGCCACCGCGTCGGTGCAGTGTCCCGACGTTCCCACCGAGGTCTGGGTGGTGTACACCCTCACCCCGCAGCCCGACGGCACCCTGACCGGGGAGACCACCAGATCCACGGCGAACAACTGCGGTAGCGGCAAGCGGACGGTCACGTTCACCCGCACCGGTGAGAACGCGCGCAGCACGCTGCCCGACCCGGCGACCCTGCCGCCGCGAACGACGTCCCCGGCATCGGGGTTGCACGGGCGCTACCACGAGTCCACCGTCTACGCCGCGGGCGGTTTCGCGCCCGGAGCGCCGGACCTGCAGGTCCGCACCCACTGCCTGCGCACCGGCGATCGGTGCATCAGCACGTTCCACGCCATGGACGGTGTGGTGACGCTGGTGTTCGCGGACGGCAAATGGGTGCGGGACGAGGAGGGCACCGTGCCCTGCGCGATGGGCGGCACGACCCACACCAAGATCACCGCCGAGTACCCGTTGCCGGGCGACGGGCAGGATCCGATCCCCGTGCTCAGCGGAAAGGGTCAGAACGTGTCGACCGGTGGTGAGTGCAAGGGCGGCGATTTCACCGACAAGTTCGTCCGAACCGGCGATTGACCCGCTAGGGTCGGAACGCAATGACTACACCAGATGCGTTGCGCCGCCTCACGAAACACGGCCTCACGCTTGCCGCCGTCGTACTGCTGGCCGCATGTTCGCACGCCAACGAGGGTCCGGCAGCGCCGAGTTCGGTTGCGGCACCGACGGCTTCGGCGCTGCCCGTCATCAGTCCCGACCAGCTCAATGTGGGCAACTACCTGAGTGCACCGCGTCCGGTGTTGGGCGCGGCCGGATCTGTGGAGGCGGGCGCCGCGGCCGAGGCGCGCCGCATGGCCGAGTACGTGATCGGGCCGTGGGATGTCGACGCCTCGCTGATCGACCCTTACCTGGGCACGTACTACGTCATGGACACCCCGGCCGTGTTGGCCCAACTGGGACCGGAGGCCATTGCCGAGGCGGCCCAGAGCCACGGCTTCGTCGGCGGCTTCGCGTCCGCCCGCAAATCGGACCAGGCCGTTCTGGTCAACGCGGTGTTGCGGTTTCCGGACCCGGCCGCCGCCGCCGCGGCGGCGGGCGCGATGGCCGACGCCGCCGCAGCCAGTCCGATCCGTGGGGTTCGGCCGGAGCGCACGCCGATACCCGGCCACCCCGAAGCCACGGCCGTCTCCTATCCCTTCACACCGGAGGGATCGGATCACCCCTGGACCGTGGTGCGGTCGTTCAATCCGCACGGGACCTTCGTGCTCACCCAGCTGACGCAGACCTCGGCCGGCCCGGACGCCGCCACCGGGCTGGTCGCCAAGGCGATCGCCACGCAGGGCCCGGTCATCGACGGATTCACGCCGACGGATGTGGCGGCATTGGCCCAGATTCCGCTGGACCCGACCGGCCTGCTGGCCCGCACGGTGCTGGTCACCGGTGAGGTCAAGCCGACCAAGAACTCCGTGTACCCGGCCCGTGCGGCCATGCACTTCCAGAGCGACCCCGTCGCGTCGAAGAAGTTGTTCGCCGATACCGGTGTCACGGCGGTGGCGATGGGCCAGGCGAATGTCTACCAGTCGCGCGATTCGCAGACGGCGCAGGCCATCACCAAGGGTTTCGACAACGAGGTGCTGTTGCAGGGGGCGAAACCGGCCGACCAGGTTCCGGCGCTGCCGCAGAGTCATTGCGCGGCTCGCCCCAAGGGCTTCTACTGCGTGGCACCGGCCGGCCAGTACGCGATCGAGGCGAACGGTGTCGGGCTGCCCGAAACCCAGCAGTTGGTGGCCGCCCAGTACGTGTTGCTCACCCAGAAGTGAGGGCTACCGGATCGACAGTCCGGTGATGGCGCGTGAGATCACCAGGCGCTGAATCTCACTCGTGCCTTCGAAGATGGTGAAGATCTTCGCGTCACGGTGCATGCGTTCCACCGGATAGTCACGGGTGTAGCCGTTGCCGCCGAGGATCTGGATGGCCTCGTCGGTGACGTAGACCGCGGTCTCGCTGGCCACCAGCTTGGCCATCGAGCCCTCGGCGCTGTCGAAGCTCTGGTTGTTGCGTGCCATCCAGCCGGCCCGCCACACCAGCAGCCGGGCGGCGTCGATCCGGCACTTCATATCCGCAAGTTTGAACGCGACCGCCTGGAACTCACCGATCTTGCGGCCGAACTGCTCCCGCTGGCTGGCGTACTCGAGCGCGTACTCGTAGGCGGCGCGCGCCACCCCCACGGCCATCGCACCGACGGTCGGGCGGGTGCGCTCGAAGGTCTTCATGGCGGCCTGACCGCCGGCGGAGGCGCCCGATTTCACCCGGGCCACCCGCTCCTCGAACTTTTCCCGGCCGCCGAGGATCAGGTCTTCCGGCAGCCGGACGTTGTCGAGGACGACCTCGGCGGTGTGCGAGGCGCGGATGCCGTGCTTCTTGAACTTCTGGCCCTGGGTCAGACCGTGGGTGTCGGGCGGGATGATGAAGGTGGCCTGCCCGCGGGATCCCAGTTCCGGATACACCGAGGCGACCACGATGTGCACGTTGGCGATCCCGCCGTTGGTGGCCCAGGTCTTGGTGCCGTTGAGCACCCACTCGCGGGTGGCCTCGTCATAGCGGGCCCGGGTGCGGATGGCGCCGACGTCGGAGCCGGCGTCGGGCTCGGATGAGCAGAACGCGCCCAGCTGGGGTTCGCCCGGGGTGCCGAACATCGCCGGCAGCCACTGGCCGATCTGCTCGGGAGTTCCGTTGCCGGCCAATGCCGCTGCGGCCAGGCCGGTGCCCAGGATGGACAGCGCGATACCGGCGTCACCCCAGAACAGTTCCTCGAAGACGGTGAGGAAGCCCAGCCCGCTCGGCTCGGCGGCCTGCGTCCCGAAGAATTCGGGGGAGTACAGGCCGACCTTGGCCGCCTCGGCGATGATCGGCCACGGTGTCTCCTCGCGCTCGTCCCATTCGGATGCGGCGGGGCGGACGATTTCGGCGGCGAACTGGTGCACCCAGTCGCGCACCTCGACGACGTCATCGGACAGTTGAAGTGAGAAAGTCATGCTTGCTCCTGAATTCGATTGCTGCTCAAGGATTCTTCGGGATGGTGTGTCGTTCCAGCACGGCGGTGGTCTGGTCGACCCAGGCTTCGAAATAGCGGTCGTCGTCGACATTGCCCGGGGTGCGGGTGGTCAGGGCGCGGAGCGTGGCGAAGTAGCTCAGCGAGGCGATGGCCACCGCGGCGGCGGCCTCGGGATCGGGGATGCGGGTGCGGCCCGACGTGTTCAACCGGGTGAGCTCGTCGGCGAAACGTTGATAGGCGTTGTCGGTGATGATCTGCCACGTCTTCTCGTCGAGGTCGCCGAGCTCGTCGGGTTCGCGCAGCATGACGCGCAGCAACTCTTCGCTTTCGGTCAGGTTGCTCCAGATCAGCCGGCCCGCCATCCGGACCGAGGCCACCATGCCCTGCGGTTCGCCCGAGTCGTATTCCTCTCGAGCGGTCACGATCTTCTCGATACGGCTGGTGATCGCCGCTTCCAGCAGGGCGCGCTTCGAGCTGAAGTGCTTGTACAGAGCGCCGGACCCGGGGGCCAGACCCGCGGCCTGTTGGATATCGGCCACCGACGTCGCCCCATAACCCTTGGCCGCGAACAGTGCCAGCGCGGTGGCCATGAGTTGATCGCGACGGGAGACGGTCACGAGGTGAGAGAGTACTCACTCACGCGCGAGGCAGCAAATCTTGGTGCCCGCCCACGTACCCTCGGTGGGCATGACGGAGACGCGGTCGCCGGCCGCCACCCTGCTGGCCCACGCGGGTGGCGTTCGCGGGCTCATCCACACCGCCCTTCCGGTCACCGTGTTCGCGGCGACCTCCGCCGTTGCCGGCTTGGTGCCCGCCGTTGCCGCCGCGGTCGGGGTCGCGGTGGTGATCCTGGTGTGGCAACTGGTGCGCCGTGCCTCCACCCGTCCCGCGCTGTTCGGGTTCGCCGGGGTTCTGGTGTGCGCCGGCCTGGCTTTCGTCACCGGTGAGGCCCGGGACTTCTATCTCCCGGGCATCTGGATGTATCTCGGCATGGCCATCGCCTTCACGGTGTCGGTGCTCATCCGGCGGCCACTCGTCGGTGTGGTCTGGGCGCGGGTCACCGGCCGCGACGACAGCTGGCGCGCCATCCGGCGGGCACGGCTGGCCTTCGACGCCGTCACCGTGGTGATGGCACTGGTGTCCTGGACCAGGTTCTTCGTGCAGTACCACCTGTACGAGTCGAATCAGGCCGAGTTGCTCGCCATCGCCCGGGTCGCGATGGGCTGGCCCGTCTTCGCCGTCACGTCCTCGCTGATCTACCTGGCGATCCGCACCGCGATCAGGGCGGTGCCGCGGCCGGGCTGAGTTTCGGTTAGCCGCGTCGCGGCCGACACAAGCGCGAGCGTGTTGCGAGAACTTAACGATTCGGTGGTGTCTCGGCGTTGACGCTCGCGCAATTACCCGGGTCGTGGTCAGGTGGAAGGTGATGCCTACTTCCACGCTCTCCGTTGTCCGCCTGGCCGCATCCGCCGCGGCGGGCCTGACGCTGCTCGCGACCGCGGCGGGGTTGGCCGGCGCCGCTCCGGACAGCGACAGTCAGGGCTACGTCGACTCCACAGCTCGGTGCAGTGCCCCCGCGGTCGCGGTCCTGTTCGGCAGCACCTCCAGTTCGCGCATCGCCATCTGCAAGACCGCCAGCGGTGGCTACGAATATCGCGGCGTGCGGGTGCGCGACGGCGCCAAGCTGGTTCTGACCGCCACCGCCTCGAACGGCGGGTACGTCGCCGAGAGCGACGGCGTCACCTACACCGTCACCCCGACCGGGCTGAAGGTGAGCACCAGCGGCACCGTCATCCGCAACGAGCCGCTCACCGATGTGCACGAACCGCAGGGGACCCCGACAAGTGGCACCGCGACGACCGTGACCGCCACGGTGACCTCCACGAGTTCCACCACACCGACGTCCACCACGCCGCTGCCGCCGCCGTTGCCCGCGGAGGTGGGCGCCCGCTGACGGGTCGCCGGGCACAGCATTACTGAAAATCGTTACCATTAAGGTATGCCTGTTGTCACCCGTTGGCTGCTTCGCGTACCTGATCTGGACGAGATCCGTAGCGGCACCATGTATCTCACCGTTCCGCTGGTCGACGATATGGTCCAGATCGGCTTGGGCGGCCAGTACCGCACAGGCACCCTCGAAGTGTGCAAGAGCCGCGCTGCGCTCACCGTGATCCGAACTGACGGGTCACCGCTGCAGGCGCAGATCGTGCGCGACGGTGCGCGGATCACCGTGCTGCGGGAACCGGTGCCCCAGCTGCAGCTCACCCGGGGCGGTCCCGCGGTGTGGCTGGTGCCCGGTGGCGTCCCGGTCGGGCGGGTGGCAGATCTGGAGCAACTGGTGCGGACGGTGGCCACTTTCGGTGTGGCCAAACAGCGCCGGGGTGAGCGAGGCGCGCCGACCTCAGCCGCAGTATGAGTGGGTCGCGAAGGCCAACGCGTCCCGGTAGTCCGGGTCCAGGCCGTACGTCGTTGCCGCGGTGTCGGCTGCATCGCGCAGGGCCGGGACGCAGGCCGGCGAATGCAACAGGTCCCATTGTGCGGCAAGTTCATCGACGATCGTCGTGTTCAGCGCGTCGATGCGGGACCGGGACGCGGACAGGTCGGGCGCCGACGGCGGCGCGGCGGCGGGGTCGAGTTTCCATTCCGCGAACCGGCGGTACTCGACCGCCTCGGTGGCGTGGATCTGGTCGGTGAAGATCCGCCGGACGTAATCGGCGTCGATCCCGCGGGTGTGCGCCGTCGTGGCGACGGCGTCGAGCACCTGTTGGACGCGCGCCGGATCCTCGATGTCCCCGTGGGTGATCCACTTGACCGCGGCGACAGGATCGGCGACCTGCAGCCGTTGCGCGGCCGCGGAGACCAGGGCATCCAGTGGACTGGGCATCGCGTGCGCCACCCCCGGTGTCGCGGACGCGACGCTGACGGCGGCCAGCGCGGCGAGGCCCATACGTCGCAGCAACACCGTGCTCACCCGCGCAGCGCGGCGGTGCCGGGTTGGGCGGCGACCGCCAGCAGGCGCTGGGCACGGTCGAGCAGGATGCGGTGCAGATCGCCGTCGGAGATATCGCTCAGGTGCGGTTCGGTGGTGCTGCCGAAGATGCCCGCGGTGATCATCCCGATCGTGACCCGGGTCTCGACGTCGACGGTCGGGCCGATCAGGAGCTCGCGCAGGCGATCACCGCAATCCTCGAACTCCTTGTGCGCCCGGACGAGCTCGAGCACCGCGGGATCGCCGTAGAACAAGGTGCCGATGCGCCGGTGCCGGATCGCCATCTCGACGAAACCGCTGATGGTGGCGTCGCGGCGGGAGTCCGGATTGGAGATGGTCTCGGCGATGCGGACCAGCCGGTCCATATCGTCGAACACCGGGCGGACCACGGACAGCACGATGTCGTCCTTGGTGTGGAACTGGTAGTAGATCGCGGCCTTGCTGACGCCGAGGTGGTCGGCGATCATCTGCAGCGAGGTGCCGTTGACGCCACGCTCGGCGAACAGATTGAGGGCGGCGTCGAGGACGCGTTCACGCGCGAAGCCGCGCTGAGCCACTGGCTTGGCCATCCGACCGCCTCCTTTCCGGATCTGGTCCCTGATCTGGCTGTGACCTGCTGCGCATCTTCGCACGGACAGTATCCGCCGTCACAGACTTTGACGTTCGTCTTGTCCTAACTTAGCCGATTGGCTAATCTCGTCCAGTCGAGTAGCCAGGCTAAGTGAGGCTGTTCACGGACCGGACGGAGTCGGGCGATGAACGTGTTGAAACGCGTGTGGATACCCCTGGTCATCGTCGTGGTGGTGGCCGTCGCGTCGTTCACGGTGATGCGGGTCCGTACGTTCTTCGGGACCGGCCCGGGCTATGTCTCCACGGAGAACAGTGCCGCCGATGAGAGCGAGCCGTTCGACCCCAAGGTGGTGAAGTACGAGATCTGGGGCGAGCCGGGTGCGACGGCGAACGTCAACTACATGGATCTGGACGCCAAACCGCAGCGTGCCGACAATGTCGCGCTGCCCTGGACGCTGACGCTGAGCACCACCGCGCCCTCGGTCTTCCCCACGATCTCCGGCCAGGGCGACGGCTCCAGCCTGTCCTGCCGCATCACCGTCGACGACGAAGTCAAAGACGAACGTACTGTCGACGGTGTCGGCGCCCATACCTACTGCTTGGTGAAATCCGCATGAGTGCACCTCACGACGACATGAGTGCCCCGCACGAGCCGCCCACCGACGCCTTCGCGGCCGCCCCGCGAGCCGCCGGGCACGACCGCGGTGGCATCGCGAAATGGGTACGCACGCTTGCCGTCCCGATCATCATCGGCTGGGTGGCGGTCGTCGCACTGCTCAACGTCATCGTCCCGCAGCTCGAAGTGGTGGGGCAGATGAAGGCGGTGTCGATGAGCCCCGAGACCGCGCCGTCGGTGATCTCGATGAAGCGGGTCGGCGAGAACTTCCAGGAGTTCAAGTCGAACAGTTCGGCGATGGTGGTGCTGGAGAGTGATCACCAGCTCGATGACGCCGCGCACAAGTTCTACGACGAGATGATCAAGAAACTGGAAGCCGACACCAAACATGTCGAGCACATCCAGGACATGTGGGGCGATCCGCTGACGGCGGCCGGTGCGCAGAGCGCGGACGGCAAGGCCACCTACGTGCAGGTGTACACGGCCGGTAACCAGGGCGAGTCACTGGCCAACGAGTCCATCGACGCGGTGAAGGGTGCCGTCGACAGTTTGACGCCGCCACCGGGGGTGAAGGTCTACGTCACCGGTCCGGCCGCCATGACGGCGGATCAGCAGATCGCCAGCGACCGCAGCCTCAAGGTGATCGAGGCGCTGACGTTCGCGGTGATCATCGTGATGATGCTGCTGATCTATCGATCGGTGGTCTCGGTGCTGCTGACCTTGGTGATGGTGGTGCTGGGCCTGGCCGCCACCCGTGGCGCGGTGGCTTTCCTCGGCTACTACGACATCATCGGGCTCTCGACGTTCGCGACGAACCTGTTGGTGACGCTGGCCATCGCCGCGGCGACGGACTACGCGATCTTCCTGATCGGCCGCTATCAAGAGGCGCGCACCCGGGGTATGGACCGGGAAGCCGCCTACTACGACATGTATCACGGCACCGCGCACGTGATCCTGGGCTCGGGCATGACGATTGCCGGCGCGACGTTCTGCCTGCACTTCACCAAACTGCCGTACTTCCAATCGCTCGGTATCCCGCTGGCGGTCGGCATGGTGACCCTGGTGTTCTGTGCCCTGACCCTCGGCCCGGCCATCATCTCGGTGGCGACCCGATTCGGAAAGACGTTGGAGCCCAAGCGCAGTGCGCGTATCCGCGGCTGGCGCAAGATCGGTGCCGTGGTGGTGCGCTGGCCCGGGCCGATCCTGGTGGCGACGCTGGCCCTGTGCCTCGTCGGCCTGGTCGCACTGCCCGGCTACCAGACCAACTACAACGACCGAAACTATCTGCCTGGCAATCTGCCTGCGGCCGAGGGGTACGCGGCGGCGGATCGGCATTTCAACCAGGCCCGGATGAACCCGGAACTGCTGCTCATCGAGAGCGATCACGATCTGCGTAACTCGGCGGACTTCCTGGTGATCGACAAGATCGCCAAGGCAGTGTTCCGCACCCCGGGCATCGGGCGGGTGCAGGCCATCACCCGGCCACAGGGCACCCCGATTGAGCACACCTCGATCCCGTTCCAGATCAGCATGCAGGGCACGTCGCAGAAGATGAACGAGAAGTACCAGCAGGACATGATGGCCAACATGCTCAAGCAGGCCGATGACATGCAGGTCACGATCGACAACATGACCAAGATGTCCGACATCACGGTGCAGATGGCCGCCACCACGCATTCGATGGTCACCAAGATGAAGAACATGACCCTCGATGTGGCCGAATTGCGGGACCATATCGCCGATTTCGACGATTTCTTCCGCCCGATCCGTAATTACCTCCAGATGGCCGCCACCACGCATTCGATGGTCACCAAGATGAAGAACATGACCCTCGATGTGGCCGAATTGCGGGACCATATCGCCGATTTCGACGATTTCTTCCGCCCGATCCGTAATTACCTGTACTGGGAGCCGCACTGCTACGACATCCCGTCGTGCTGGGCCATCAGGTCGATCTTCGACACCCTCGACGGTATCGACACCATGACCGACGACATCCAGAAGCTGATGCCCGATATGGAGCGTCTGGACACGTTGATGCCGCAGATGGTGGCGCTCATGCCGTCGATGATCGCGACGATGAAGAATATGAAGACCTACATGCTGACCATGTATCAGACCCAGAAGGGCATACAGGATCAGATGTCGGCGATGCAGGACAACTCGTCGGCGATGGGCGAAGCGTTCGACGCNATCGCGACGATGAAGAATATGAAGACCTACATGCTGACCATGTATCAGACCCAGAAGGGCATACAGGATCAGATGTCGGCGATGCAGGACAACTCGTCGGCGATGGGCGAAGCGTTCGACGCGGCCCGCAACGACGACTCCTTCTATCTGCCACCCGAGACGTTCGACAATCCCGAGTTCAAAACCGGTATGAAGAACTTCATCTCCCCCGACGGCAAGTCGGTGCGCTTCATCATCAGCCATGACGGGGATCCGATGAGCCCCGAAGGCATCTCGCATATCGAGGCCATCAAGCAGGCCGCCAAGGAAGCCATCAAGGGCACCCCGCTGGAGGGCTCCAAGATCTACCTGGCCGGTACCGCCGCCACCTTCAAGGACATGCAGGAGGGGGCGAACTGGGATCTGGTCATCGCCGGGATCGCCTCGCTGTGCCTGATCTTCATCATCATGTTGATCATCACCCGCGCGATCGTCGCCTCCGCGGTGATCGTCGGCACGGTCCTGGTGTCACTCGGTGCGTCCTTCGGGCTCTCGGTGCTGTTGTGGCAACACCTGCTGGGCACCCCGCTGCACTGGATGGTCCTGGCGATGTCGGTGATCATCCTGTTGGCAGTGGGCGCGGACTACAACCTGCTCTTGGTCTCCCGGTTCAAGGAGGAGATCCACGCCGGCCTCAACACCGGCATCATCCGCTCGATGGGCGGTACCGGATCGGTGGTCACCTCGGCCGGTCTGGTGTTCGCCTTCACGATGATCTCGATGGCGGTCAGTGAGCTGACCGTGATCGGGCAGGTCGGAACGACCATCGGCCTGGGTCTGCTGTTCGACACGTTGATCATCCGGTCGTTCATGACACCCGCGATCGCGGCGCTGCTGGGCAAGTGGTTCTGGTGGCCGCAGCGGGTGCGTCAGCGCCCGGTCCCGGAGAACTGGCCGGCACCCATCCAGAAGAACCCCCAGGAGGTCCTGTCATGAAACGCGTAGCCATGGTGATGGCCGGTGCGGCAATCGCTTTCGCGACCGCAGGGGTCGCGAGTGCCGACCCGTCGTTCGACCGGGATCCCGACACCAACTTCGCCCATCAGCTGCACACCGTGGGGATCTACGGGCAGAAGGATTACAACGCCTGGATCGGCAAGATCATGTGCAAGCGGATGTACAACAACGTCGACACCGATGCGGCGCAGACGGCGACGTTCGTACGGAATCAGCTGGACCGGGACAGCAGCACCGAGCAGGTGTGGCAGTTCGTGGGGCTGGCCGTCGACTACTACTGCCCCGAAAAACGCGGCGTCATCGATCACGCCGCCTAGGAGGGAAATCACCATGATGCGCACCAACTTTCGGAACGCCGCCCGGGTAGGCCTGGCCGCCGCCGCCCTGGCCGGCGCCATCACCACCGGTATCGCCACCTCCGGCATCGCCTCCGCCGATGCCACCGACGACTACCCCATCCCCAACCGCATCCTGCGCACCCCCTGCACCGCCGAACAGATCATGGCCGCCGCCCGCGACGTCGAACCCGTCTACTACGAGCGCTACATGATCGACTACAACAACAAACCCGCCGCCGACCAACAAGGCACCCAAGACCGCATCCACTGGTTCTTCTCCATGGACTACGCCGGNCGGCGCCAATACTCCGAAGACACCGCCACCAACGCCTTCTACGANCANATGTCCTGGCGCTGGCCCAACTGGGCCAAACTGTTCTTCAACAACAAAGGCGTCGCCGCCCACACCACCGACATCTGCCAGAACTACCCGCCCAACGACATGTCCGTCTGGGACTGGCACTAGTCCTGGCGCTGGCCCAACTGGGCCAAACTGTTCTTCAACAACAAAGGCGTCGCCGCCCACACCACCGACATCTGCCAGAACTACCCGCCCAACGACATGTCCGTCTGGGACTGGCACTAGCCTTACAACTGTTACCGCAGTCACAACTGGCCGCCCCGGGCGGTGAGTATCACAGCTGTCCGCATATGCGGAAAACTGTTGTGACATGGTGAAATCGACAGGTGTCAGTACCCGATACCGGTGGTCCCGAGCTCGTTGATGAGGGTCCTTTCAACGACGCGAAGGAACCCCCGTACCGGATCGCCGGCGCGGTGTTGCTCGCCGTCGTGGTGTTGGTCTTCGGTCTGACGTGGGCGCAGTTCCGCGGCTACTTCGATGACAAGGCTTCCTTGGTGGTGATGGCCGAGCGGGCCGGGTTGTCGATGGACCCGGGTTCGAAGGTGACCTTCAACGGGGTGCCGATCGGGCGGCTGAAATCCGCGGGTGTGGTGAGCGACGGGAGTCAGTCGCGGGCCAGGTTGGTGTTGGATGTCGAGCCGCGGTATCTGAACATGATCCCGGCCAATGTGGACGCGCAGTTGCGGGCGACGACGGTGTTCGGCAACAAGTACATCTCGTTCCTGTCGCCGGCCGATCCGTCGTCGGACAAGCTCAAGCCGGGTGCGGTGATCAACGCGACGAGCACCACCACGGAGTTCAACACGTTGTTCGAGACGATCATGGGGATCGCCCAGCAGGTGGATCCGGTGAAGTTGAACCAGACGTTGACCGCGGCGGCGCAGGCGCTGGACGGGTTGGGGGACAAGTTCGGTCAGTCGCTGGTCAACGGTAATGACATTCTGGGTGAGCTCAATGCCCGGGACGTTGACCGCGGCGGCGCAGGCGCTGGACGGGTTGGGGGACAAGTTCGGTCAGTCGCTGGTCAACGGTAATGACATTCTGGGTGAGCTCAATGCCCGGATGCCGCAGATCCGCAGGGACACTACGGGGTTGGCGGATCTGTCCGGGGTGTATGCCGATGCCGGTCCGGATCTGTTCGACGGGCTCGACCATGCGGTGGTCACCGCGAGGACGCTCAATGCCCAGCGCGGCAATATCGACAAGGCGTTGATGTCGGCGGTCGGGTTCGGTAACAACGCCGGGGACATCTTCGAGCGTGGTGGGCCGTATCTGGTTCGTGGTGCGCAGGACCTGCTGCCCACCAGCAAGCTGCTGGACTACTACAGCCCCGAGCTGTTGTGTACGTTGCGCAACTTCCACGATGTCGCACCCAAATTCGCCGATATGCTCGGCGGCAACGGCTATTCTCTGGTGCTGGCCGACGAACTGGTCGGCGCCGGAAACGGTTACGTGTATCCGGACAATCTGCCCCGGGTCAATGCGCGGGGTGGTCCCGAGGGACGGCCGGGTTGCTGGCAGCCGATCACCCGCGACCTGTGGCCGATGCCGTATCTGGTGATGGACACCGGTGCCAGCATCGCGCCCTACAACCACTTCGAACTCGGCCAGCCGCTGGCCGCCGAGTACGTCTGGGGCCGCCAGATCGGCGAACGCACCATCAACCCTTGACGCCCGGTATCGACTAGTTTGACCGGGTGGCTCGTCCCAAACGCTCGAGCGCCACTCCGGTGGCGGCGATCCTGACCTTGGTCGGTGCGCTGTTGTGCACGCTGGCGGTCGGGGGATTCCTGCTCTACCCGTATTTCGTCCTGCGGCCGTGGCTTTACCACCCGGTGCTGTTCGGCGTGCCGGGCTTCCTGCTTCTGGCCCTGGCCTGCTGGCTGGGCTTCGCCCGCACCGCGCTGAAGCGGGCGGGCGTCGCGGTGTGCGCACTGGCCGCGGTGGCCGTGGGATTCATCGGCTGGTTCGCGGCCGCGTTCGCCAGTCCGATGAACACCCCGTCCGCCTTCCCCTCGCCGGACGGTCGCGCGGACGTGGTGGTGTACCAGAGCACTGCGGGCTTCGCGCCGGATATGACGTGGGAACTGCGGCTGCACACCCGGCGTGGCCTGTTGTCGCGGGAGAGCACGCTGGGCTGCGTGAACTCGGATGCCATGTCGCTGAACCTCGTTCAGTGGATCGACGCCCACACGGTGCGGGTGGGCCTGTCCCGGGGTGGGATGGTCGACATCGTTGTCGACGACCAGGGCAGGCCCGACCGCACCGTCAACGGAGGCTGCTGACTCAGGACAGGTGGTGCACGTCCTGCAGCCCGTACACCGGAGTGGGCAAGCCCGCATGGCGCGCCTTGAGCTGGAGCGCCAGGTACAGCGAGTAGTGCCGGGACTGATGCAGATTCCCGCCGTGGAACCAGAGGTTCTCCTGCTGGGTCGGTTTCCACATGTTGCGCTGCTCGCCCTCCCACGGTCCGGGATCCTTGGTGGTCTCCGACCCCAGGCCCCACACCTTGCCGACCTTGTCGGCCACCTCCTGGCCGATCAGATCGGCGGCCCAGCCGTTCATCGAGCCGAACCCGGTGGCGTACACCACCACATCGGCGGGCAGCTCCGTTCCGTCGGACAGCACAACGGAATTCGGTGTCAGGTCCGATACGCCGCCGTGGGCCAGCTTGACGCTGCCGTCGGCGATCAGGTCGCAGGCGCCGACGTCGATGTAATACCCGGAGCCGCGGCGCAGGTACTTCATGAACAGACCGGAACCGTCGTCACCCCAGTCCAGGTCGAAGCCGGCAGCCTCCAGCCGCGCGTAGAAATCCTTGTCCCGCTCGCGGATTGCGTCATAGATCGGGATCTGGAACTCGTGCATGATCCGGTACGGCAGCGACGCGAAGGTCAGATCGGCCTTCTCCGTCGTCATCCCCGCGGCCAGCGCCCGCTCCGAGTACAGGTCGCCCAGACCGAGATCCATCAGCGAATCCGATTTCACGATATGCGTCGAGGAGCGCTGCACCATGGTGACATCGGCACCGTTCTCGAACAGGGCCTTGCAGATATCGTGCGCGGAGTTGTTGGAGCCGATCACCACCGCCCGCTTGCCCGCGTAACGGTCGGGACCGGGGTGGTGACTGGAGTGATGCTGATCGCCGAGGAAGACGTCCTGCCCGGGGAACGAGGGCACATTCGGCTTGCCCGACATTCCGGTGGCCAGCACCAGGTGGGCCGGGCGAAGCGTCACCTTCTCGCCGTCGCGGTCGACCTCCACGGTCCACCGCTTGTCCGTCTCGTTGTAGGTGGCTGCCACGCAGGACGTCTTCGACCAGTACGGCACCTCCATCACCCTGGTGTAGAACTCCAGCCAGTCGCCGATCTTGTCCTTGGGCGCGAACACCGGCCAGTTCTGCGGGAACGGCAGGTAGGGCAAGTGGTCGTACCACACCGGATCGTGCAGGCACAGCGACTTGTAGCGGTTGCGCCACTGGTCGCCGGGCCGCTCGTGCTTGTCGATGACGATGGCCGGCACGCCGAGCTGGCGCAGCCGCGCACCCAGCGCGATCCCGCCCTGCCCGCCGCCGACGACCACCACGTACGGCTGCTCGGAGTAGCCGAGGGTGCGCTCCTCGTCGAGCCGCTTCTCCGCCCACGACCGGGTGTCGGGGTCGGAGCCGTGCACGGCGCCGAGGGTGCGGCTGGCGCCCTTGTGCTCCTCGTGGCCCTTGAGCTCCTGGAGGGTGGTGAGCAGGGTCCAGCCTTGATCCCCCTTCAGGCGCAGATGCCCCACCCCGCGCCCGACGGCGGTCTCGAACTCGATGAAGGCGGTCGTCACCTCCCCGTCCTGAGTGGGGGTCTCACGGGTCCGGAACCCGGAGGGGTCGGTGCCGGCCAGTCGGTTCTCCAGCATCTCGCCGATGGCGTCGCGACCCTCCAGGGTCTTGAGATTCCAGGTGAAGGACACCAGGTCGCGCCAGAAGCTGTCGACGGCGAACTTGCCGACGGCGCGCTCGATATCGCGGGTGGCCAGGGCATGTTCGAAATCTGCGAGCCAGGCGTCGACCCGCTCCTGGGGCGACAGTGTGGGCGGTGCATCGGGACGTTCAACGGTCTGGGTCATGTGAGGCAGCACACGCCGGCCCGGCACACGTCACAAGGGTTGCAGGGGGTTGCAGCGCCCGGGTGGGCGGAGCCGACGGGTGGCGGTTCGCCCACTGCAACCCCCTGCAACCCTTTCGGGTGTGCCCCGCATCACATCAGACTCCAGGCATGAAAGCAGCTGTGTACTACGGACCCAACAAGCTCGACGTCACCGAGGTGGCCAGGCCCGAGCCCGGGCCGGGCACCGTTCAGATCCAGGTCGGCTTCAACGGCATCTGCGGGACCGACCTGCACGAATACTTCGCCGGGCCCATCTTCATCCCCACCGCACCCCATCCGCTGACCGGTCAGCAGCTGCCGCTGGTCATGGGGCACGAGTTCGCCGGCACGATCACCGCGGTCGGCGCGGGGGTCAAGGGTTGGGCCGAGGGTGACCGGGTGGCGGTCGAGCCGATCTACCGGTGTGGACACTGCCCCGCCTGTCAGGCCGGCAACTACAACATCTGCGCGCAGATCGGGTTCCACGGCCTGATGTCCGACGGTGGGATGGCCGAGTACACCGTGGTGCCCACCGACATGTTGCACAAGCTGCCCGACAACGTCTCCCTGGAACTGGGCGCACTGGTCGAACCGATGTCGGTGGCCTACCACGCCGCCACCCTCGGTGAGCCACCCGCCGACGGCACGGCCATGGTGTTCGGTGCGGGACCGATCGGTATCGGGCTGTGGTTCGCCTTGCGGGGCAAGGGCCTTGAGGACATCTACGTGGTCGAGCCGACACCCACCCGGCGGGCGGCGATCGAAGCGCTGGGCGCCCGCACCCTGGACCCGACCGCTGTGGATGTGCCGGCGTTCATCGCCGAACACACCTCGGGCCGCGGCGCCGACGCCGTCTACGACGCGGCCGGGGTGGCGCCTGCGGTGGACACCGCACTGGCCTGTGTGGGTGCCCGACGGCCGATGGTCAGCGTGGCGATCTACGAGAAGCCTTTGACGACACCGCTGTTGAGGCTGGTGATGAACGAGTCCCGCATCCAGGGATCGCTGTGCTACACCTCGGCCGACTTCGAGGCCGTGATCGGGCTGATGGCCCAGGGCGCCTACGACACCACCGGATGGGTGACCTCCATCGGTATCGACGAGGTGGTCGACGAGGGGTTCGACGCCCTCCATGCCGGCACCAAGATGAAGGTCCTCGTCGACCCGTCCCGCTGACCGGTACGACAACCACACACCGAAAGGCACAGCACATGACACGCACCATCGACGCTCCGCTACTGGACAAGGTCGCCTTGGTGACCGGCGCGGGGCGGGGAATCGGCCGGGGTATCGCCCTTGAGTTGGCCCGCCAGGGCGCCGATATCGCGCTCGTCGATACCCAGCACGACGGTATCGCCGCCGTCGCCGACGAGATCGCCCAGATCGGTTCGAAATCAACCACATTCGTGGCGGATGTGTCGGACCGCGATGCGGTGTTCGCCGCCGTGGCGCACGCGGCGTCGGCACTGGGCGGGTTCGACGTGATGGTGAACAACGCCGGTATCGCCCTGGTGGGACCGCTGGCGGAGGTGACACCGCAGGAACTTGCCCGGCTGTGGGCCGTCAACGTCGACGGAGTGCTCTGGGGTGTCCAGGCCGCGGTCGCCAAGTTCAAGGAGCTCGGGAACCGGGACCGGGGAAAGATCAGCAAGATCATCAATGCGTCGTCCATTGCGGGACACGAGGGGTTCGCGATGCTGGGCCCGTACAGTGCCACCAAGTTCGCGGTGCGGGCGCTGACGCAGGCCGCGGCGAAGGAGCACGCCGCCGACGGCATCACGGTCAACGCCTACTGCCCCGGTGTGGTCGGCACCGATATGTGGGTGGCGATCGACAAGAGGTTCGCCGAGCTGACCGGTGCGGCGGAGGGGGAGACGTTCGAGAAGTTCGCCGCCACGATCGCGCTGGGCAGGCCCGAGACGCCTGCGGATGTGGCGGGTTTCGTCGCCTATCTCGCAGGTCCCGGCGCGGACTACATGACGGGCCAGGCCGGTCTCATCGACGGTGGCATGGTGTACCGCTGAGGCCCGGGCGCCCGCGCGTGACAGCCGGTGTGATGGGGAGCACAATCGAGGCAATGCCCGGTTCGTCGATACCCGAACCCGCGGTCGCGCTCGGCGATGACCCGCGGAGCTACGCGCTGCTGCTGTCCGAGGTGTACGACGCGACGATGGCCGGTGGGCGGTCCCCCGCGAAACCACGCCTGGTCATCGAAGAATCCTGGAACAGGTTGCTGGGTAAGGGTATTGACCCGGAACATCACTGCCCGCCGGATGTGGACCGCAGCGGACTCGATGCGCTGCGGCAGTCGTCGGGACTGATGGCCGTACTCGACGACATCGCCCGCGGTCTGGAATCGGTGCTGGCCGACGGGAACAACATCCTGGTGGTCGCGGATGCGCGGGGGCGGGTGCTGTGGCGTTCCGGGGCGCCCCGGGTGCTGATGAAAGCGGACCGGTTGGGTTTCATCGAGGGCGCCAACTGGGGTGAGGCGGCGGTCGGGACCAATGCCATCGGCACCGCGCTGGTGTCCCGGCGCGCGGTGCAGATCTTCTCGGCCGAGCATTTTCTGCGCAGCCACCACGCCTGGACGTGCGCCGGTGCCCCGATTCGGGATCCGCGCACCGGTCAGGTGATCGGTGCCGTCGACGTGTCGGGACCGGCGGCAACGGTCCATCCCACCACCATCGCGCTGGTCGACCTCGTGTCCCGGCTGGCTGAATCCCAGTTGCGTGAGGCGCATGACCGCACGCTCAACCAGTTGCGGGCCGTCGCCGCCCCGATCCTGGCCAGGATGGCCGGGCCCGCGCTGGCGGTCGATGTGGATGGCTGGGTCGCCGCCGTCGGCGCACTCCCGCCGCATCACCGAATTCTGTTGCCGCAGAACGTTACACCCGGTAGGGCCTGGGTTCCCGCGCTGGGGTCCTGCGATCTGGAACCGTTGAGTGGCGGGTGGCTGGTGCGACCGGTCGGCGAGGACGACGCCGCGGCGGCGTCGACCCGGGCGACCCTGGATCTGCGCGATCCAAATGCCCCGACGCTCGAGGTGGCCGGACAGTTCGGGTCGTGGCGGCGGGACATCTCGCAGCGTCATGCCGAGATCCTGTATGTGCTCGCGACCTGTCCCTCGGGCCGTTCGGCACCGGAACTGGCGGAGGACCTCTACGGAGACCGGTCCCGGGTGGTCACCGTACGGGCCGAGATGTCGCGGATCAGAAAACAATTGGCGAGTGTGATCGCCGCACAGCCCTACCGCTTCACCGAATCGGTGGAACTGGACGTGCGGTATCCCGACGATATGCGCGGCTTCCTGGCGGCGTCGAATGCGCCGGCGATCCGGGCGGCGCGCATCAACTGAGCAGGATCTGGCTCAACCTGGTGGTCGTCGCGACGCCGTCGTCATAGCCGCCCTCGCCGCCGAGGGCATTCATGATGGCGAGAGTGAAGCGCGCGCCGGCCCCGGCGAATCCCACCGAGTTGATCACCCAGCCGCCCTGTTCCTGGGACCAGCCGTTCTTGTTGCCGGGAGTCATTGCGGGTCCGGCGCCCCAGACGCCCCACTGTTGATCCGGACTGACCCGCTGCATCTCACTGGCGATCGCCGCGGCATCGGCGGAATTCATCTGGGTCAGCACGTAATTCATCAGGCGGTCGAGGTCGTTGGCGGTGGCCTTCTGAAATCCCCAATAGGGGAACACATCGCCGAACCCCGGTTGTGGCTGCAGGGATGTCAATCCGTAGCTCGGGAAGTCGGTGTTGAACGCGCGATGGTCGGGCCCGCCGTAGCGCGACCACAGCGTATCGGCGGCGTCGTTGTCCGAGTCGCGCAGCATGGCGATCATCAGCTGACGGTCCGCAGCGGAAAGCCGCAGCGCCCCGGCGCGTTCACGGGCCAGCAGGTCGACCACCATCGCGAGCTTGATGGTGGAGGCGGTCCAGATCATGGTGTCGGCGGCCGCGTTGGCGTATCTCTGCCCGGTGCTGCGGTCCCGCAGGACATAACCGATCACACCCGGTCGGGAGGCCAGATAGCTGTCGGCCGCGGCGATACGGGACTGCAGGTCCGCGCGGGCCGCCGGGGCGACGAATCCGGTGAGCGTCAGCAGGGTGGCCACGACCAGCGCCAAGCGACCCATGCGTGCACTCACGCCGCACACAGTATCCCGGTCAGGCGGCGTACGACGTCATCGACAACGAACCGTAGGTATATCCGTCGATCAGCGTGTCGGGGGCGGCGGACGGTCCCGCCGCCGCGAGCAACCCGGCGAAGTACAGCGACGGGATGAAATGGTCGGGGGTGGGCACCGCGGCGGCGTAGTCGGGATGTTCGGTGAGTCGCGCCATATCCGCCGGGGACGCGGTGAGCAGCTCGCGGGCGGATTCGTCGAATCGTGCGGCCCAATCGAATCCGGTATCCGGTGTGCCCGGATCCATGGCGCGCAGATTGTGCACGATGTTTCCGCTGCCGACGATGAGGATGCCGCTGTCGCGCAGCGGGGCCAGCCGGGCCCCCAGATCGAGGTGGTAGTCGAGCGACTTCTCGGCATTGATCGACAACTGGACGACGGGGATGTCGGCGTCGGGGAAGGCATGCACCAGCACCGACCAGGTGCCGTGGTCGATACCCCAGCTGTCGACGTCGGAGCCCACCCAGGTGGGTTCGGCGATATCGGCGATCTCGCCGGCCAGATCCGGCAAACCCGGTGCGGGGTAATGCATGTCGTAGAGCTCGCGCGGGAAACCGTAGAAGTCGTGGATGGTCCGGGGCCGCGGCATCGCCGTCACCGCGGTGGCGTTGATGTACCAGTGTGCGCTGATGACCAGGATGGCCCGTGGCCGTGGCACGGATTGACCGAACTGCTGCCAGGCGCGGGTGTAGCGATTGGTCTCGAGCGCGTTCATCGGGCTGCCGTGTCCGAAGAAGGCGGCGGGCATTCTCATCCCGCCATTGTCCTCCCGGGCGGTAGGACCAGCGACTGCACGCGGAAGTACCGGTCGGTGAAGTCGACCGGGTCGAGTGGTTCGTCGTCCTCGACCAGCCATCTGATCAACAGTGCGGTACTGCCGCCGACGAAGGTGGTGGTCAGGTCCGCGATCGTCTCGGCGCTGACGGTGTCGCCGAACTGAAGGACCAGGCTCTCGCGGGTGATGGGAGCCAGCACGTGCGAGAGTTCGCGACTCAACGGCAGGCCGGCGGCGCTGAGCAACACGGGCCGGTAGAACGCCCGGTACCCGGCGAAGTGTCTGGCGTTGGTGAGCATGCGGGCCCTGCCGCTGGGGAGCGCTGCCAGCGCCGGAATCAGCTCGCACCGGACCAAGTCGAGGGCGGTCTGCAACAGCAGCGCGTCGCGGTCCCCGAACTGCTGATAGGCCGCCTTGCGGCTGACGTTGGCGGCCTCCGCGATATCGGACATGGTGATGGCAGCGGTGCCGCGCTCGGACACCAGGTCGACCGCGGCGCGCATCAGAACGGTACGGGTGCGTTGCGCGCGCGGATCGCGGGCCGGCTCCGGGCGAGCGGTGAGAACCATGGCTCGATTATGGGACTTCAGCTCACTAAGTAACAGGTGTTTCCTAGTTCTGTTAGAGTAGCTAGGTAACGGATGTTACCGAGATGCTGACCGCGACCCCTGGGTGGGTCCGGGCCGGAAGGAGTCCACCGTGCCGCCGACGCCCCCGAACGTCCTGGAAGACATCGATTTCTTCCAGGACCCACGCTTGATCGCCGACCCTTATCCGCTGCTCGAAAGCATGCGATCCAGCAACCCCGTACTGCGCGAACCCACTCACGGTGTCCTGGTGGTCACCGGATATGACGAGGTGCACACCGTGGTCAACGACCCCGCGGCGTTCTCGTCGTGCAACTCCACCACCGGACCGGTCCCCGGATTTCCGGTGCCGCTCGACGGACTGGACGGCGCGGCCGTCGGTGCGCTCATCGACGCGCATCGTGATGAGTTGCCCTTCAGCGATCAGCTGCCGTCGATGGATCCGCCGACGCACACCGCGCACCGGTCGCTGCTTGCCCGCCTGATCACCCCGAAGCGGTTGAAGGAGAACGAGGAGTACATCTGGCGGTTGGCCGACCAGGTACTCGAACCGTACGTGGCCGGCGGTGGCGGCGAGTTCATCAGCAAGGTGGGCAATCCCGTCGCGCTCCTGGTCATCGCGGATCTGCTCGGCGTCCCGCACGAGGACCGTCCCGAGCTCGCGGAAAGGCTGACCGGCGATGTGTCGCTGGGCAGCACCGAGGACGGCGTGATGGCGCATGCGCCGCTGGAGTTCCTCTACGAGCGGTTCTCCGGCTACATCGAGGAACGCCGCTGCGAGCCGCGCGGCGATGTGCTGACCGAGATGGCGCACGCCGCATTTCCCGACGGGTCGACACCGCAGGTGATCGACGTGGTGCGGGTGGCTGCCAATCTGTTCTCCGCGGGTCAGGAAACCACCGTGCGCCTGCTGTCCTCGGCGTTGAAGATCCTGGCCGAGAACACCACCCTGCAGGAGCAACTGCGCCGAACTCCGGAACGCATCCCCGATTTCATCGAGGAGACACTGCGTTTCGAGAGCCCGATCAGGGGTGACTTCCGGCTGGCCCGTGCGACGAAGACGGTGGGTGACGTCGAGATCGCGGCCGGTACCACCGTGATGGTCCACTACGGTGCGGCCAATCGCGACCCCCGTCAGTTCGAGAACCCCGACGCGTTCGATCTCGACCGGCACAACGCCCGCCGGCACCTCGCATTCGGCCGCGGGGTGCACAGCTGCATCGGTGCGCCGCTGGCCCGCGCCGAGGCCAAGGCGGTGGTGGCGCGAATCCTGCTGAACACCAGCGCGATCGACATCGACACCAACAGGCACGGTGAGGTGGACAGCCGGCGCTTCGACTATGTGCCGACCTACATCCTGCGCGGGCTGACGGACCTGCATCTAGTGGTGACCCCGTCGTGAGGGTGACCGTAGACGACGAAGCATGTGCCGGTCACGGAATCTGCGTCGGATTGTGCCCGGAAGTGTTCACCCTCACCGGTACCGGTTACGCGGAAGCCATCCGTACCGAAGTTCCCACTCGTGTCGAAGATGCTGTGGCCGAGGCCGTCTCGCAGTGTCCCGAACATGCAATCCACACCACATCTTGAAAGAGGGACCATGGCAATAGATTTCGATACGCAGACCCGTACCGCCTTCGACCTTTCCGGCAAGGTCGTGGTCGTCGTCGGAGGCGGGCAGATGCCTGGGCCGAAACTGGGCAACGGGCGAGCGAGTGCCATTCTTGCGGCGCGGCACGGAGCGACCGTGGTAGCAGTCGACCACAATCTCCCCGCCGCCCAGGAGACCGTGGACCGGATCGCCGCGGAGGGGGGTGCCGCCTACGCGGTGCGGGCCGATGTCGCGGAAAAGGACGACTGCCAACGGATATTCGACTCCGTCATGCAGCACAGCGGCCGCGTGGACGGCATGGTCTACAGCGTGGCGATCAATCCGCCGTTCGACCGGCTGAACAACACGATGACGACGGCGGACTTCGATCGGGGCATCAACGTGAACATGCTCGGCTGCTACTACTGCAACCTGTTCGCTGCGGCGGCCATGGAGAAGAACGAGGGCGACACCACCGGGAGCATCGTCAACATCTCGTCGATCGCCAGCATCAAGAACGAAGTCGGATTGAACATCGGCATCATGCCTTACGCCCTTGGCAAGTGCGGCCTGAACTACATCACCGAACTCACCGCGGCCCAATACGCCGCGTCAGGTATCCGAGCCAACACCCTGATGCTCGGGCCGATCGACTCGCAGCTCGGCAACACCGATTCGCAGTCGCTGTTCGGACTCGAGCCGGACGAAGTGGACCAGGCCTATCAGGACGTGCTGAAGCTGAAGATGGGCCGGGCCACTGCCTGGGAGACCGGATACGCCGTGTTGTACCTACTGGCCGACGAATCACGGTTCATGACCGGGCAGCAGATCCGTCTCGACGGGGGAGCGACCCTGGTTCGCTGAGACGTAGGTCTTGCGGTACCCGCGTGCCAGATTAGGCTCGCCTTACTTACTTGAGTGAGGTGCTGAGTGCGTGACATCCGTGTGGCGGTGGTCGGGGCCGGTCCGGCCGGGATCTATGCGTCCGACATCCTGACCAGCGAACATCCCGGTGCCCGGGTCGACCTGTTCGACCGGCTGCCCGCCCCCTACGGCCTGGTGCGCTATGGCGTGGCGCCCGATCACCCGCGGATCAAGGAGATCATCAAGGCGCTGCGCCGGGTGCTGTCCCGGGACGAGATTCGCTTCCTCGGCAATGTGCACTACGGCAGCGATGTCACCCTCGCCGACCTGCGCCGCCACTACGACGCGGTGATCTTCTCCACCGGCGCCCGCGGGGACCGTCCACTGGACATCCCCGGAATCGACCTGCCCGGCAGCTATGGCGCCGCGGACTTCGTGTCGTGGTACGACGGTCACCCGGACGTGCCCCGTTCCTGGCCGCTGGAGGCCCAGAGCGTGGCGGTGCTGGGCGCGGGCAATGTGGCGCTCGATATCGCGCGGATGCTCGCCAAACCCGCCGACGAACAGCTGAGCACCGAGATCCCGGGCAACGTGTACCAGGGCTTGCTGCTCAACCGGGCCACCGACGTGCACGTGTTCGCCAGGCGCGGTCCGGCCCAGATCAAGTTCTCGCCCATGGAGTTCCGCGAGTTGTCGCACTCGCCGAGTGTGGATGTGATCGTGCACCCGGAGGGCTTCGAGATCGACGAGGCCAGTCAGAAGGCGATCAACTCGACGAAGTCGGTCAAGCTGGTCGTCGACACGATGATGCGCTATATGGACAAAGAGCCCACCGGGGCGCCGCACCGCATCCACCTCCACCTCTGTCAGGCGCCGGTGGCGGTGCTCGGCGAGGACCGCGTCGAAGGGCTGCGAACGGAGCGCACCGAGCTGATCGGTGACGGAACCGTCCGTGGTACAGGTGAATACATCGACTGGCCGGTGCAGGCCGTGTATCGCGCGGTCGGGTACCAATCCACCCATCTGGCTGATCTGCCGTTCGACCACCACGCCGGGGTGGTCCCGCACGACGCGGGACGGGTACTCGACGCGGACTGGATGGTGGTGGACGCCACCTATGTCACCGGCTGGATCAAGCGCGGCCCGGTCGGGCTGATCGGCCACACGAAATCCGATGCGGCCGAGACGGTCAGCAGTCTGCTGGCCGATCTACCGGGACTGCGGCCACCCGAGGTCGGCGACCCCGACGCCATCCTGGCGTATCTTTCCGGCAAGGGCGTCGACTACACCACGTGGGCGGAATGGGAACGGCTCGATGCGCACGAGATCGCCCTCGGTGAACAGCAGGGCCGGGAGCGGGTCAAGGTGGTTGCGCGCGAGGAGATGATCCGCGCCGGGCGCGGTTAGCCCGTGGCTCACCCCTGCCGGCGTTGGAACGAGGTGATGGCGGGGTTCAGGATCTTTCCGTCCTGGATCTCGATCGCGCGGCGGATGGTGGGGTCGGCGTTCCAGCCCTCGGGCCCGGCGAGCACGGATCGCAGGTACGGAAGCAGCGCCTCGCTGATCTCCCACGTGGCGGAGTTCCACAGGTAGGACGGGCTGTGGTCGACGGCGTAGTACGTGATGTTGGTGCCGACGGTGAATGTCGGACGGTCGAACGAGGTGGGCGTCGCCCAACTGAAGGCCATCCCTTCGTCGCAGGACACATCGATGATCACGCTGCCCGGCTGGAACGCCGCGAGATCGTCCTCGACCAGGAAGGTCAACGGCGCATCGGTGTCCTGCAGGACGCAGTTGACGATGACATCGTGCTCGGCGAGAAACTCCGACAGGGGAGTCCGCCCGCCGTCGATGAGTGCGTAGCACTGCGATCGGCCGCCCGGGCCCGTCGCCTGCTCGTCGAATTGCACGATATCGGCGGAGTGGATCGGCGAGGCCACCGCGGTGACACCGCGGTGGGTCAGGATGTCGACATCCGTGACGCCGTGCGCGCCCAGTGCCGTCACCGCACCCCGCGCGGTCGCGCCGAAACCGATCACCGCGGCACGCAGCCGACGGCCATAGGTGCCCGTGGAGCCGATGAGCTGTAGCGCGTGCAGCACCGAGCAGTAGCCGGCCATCTCGTTGTTCTTGTGAAAGACATGCAAGGTGAACGACCCGTCGGCGCTCCAGTGCTGCATCGACTCGAACGCGATGAGCGTTTGGCGGCGTTCGACGGCGCGCTGAGTCAACGTCGCGTTCTGCACGCAATGCGGCCAGCCCCACAGGACCTGCCCGACCCGAAGTTGGTCCAGATCGTCGGCGTCCGGCTTGATCAACAGGATGACATCGCACTCGGCGATCAACTGGGCGCGTGAGCGCACCCCGGCGACCGACTCCGACAACTCTGCGTCGGAGACGCCGAAATCTGCGCCGTAGCCGTCCTCCAGATAGATCCGGTCGCGTAGGTCGGCGTCGATGCGGCCCAGCTGCGCCGGGTGCAGCGGCAAGCGGTGTTCGTTCTCCTTGCCGGTGCGGGCGATCACGCCGAGCGTGAGATCAGGCATCGATCGTCGTCGTCCGGACCGGCGCTGCCGCGGCGGACATCGTGGACTCGGCGTGCGCGGGGCTCGCGTCCGGTGGGACCACCAGCAAGACGACCCTGTTGCGGTTGAACCCGAGTACCTCGACCGTGTGCGGCGGCTGGATCCGGTACCCGTCGAGTCGGATCCTGCGCGTCCCGACAGGCAGTTTGGCGGGTGCGTGCGCCCATTCGCTGAGTTTGTACAGCACCCGATCGACGGGTCCGATCCGCGTCTCGAGCGCCGCGAGCAGATCGGGGATCTCGGTCGTCAGATCGGCGCTGCGTGGCCACCAGGCCCCGTCGACGTAACCGCTGTGCGGTCCTTCGGGTTTCAGTCGCAGCCGTACACGGTCCGTCGGTGTGGGAGTCGTCATGGTGGCACTTCCGCCCTTGTTGTCCCCGTGCCGCCCGTCGCGGCTTGCTACGTGCAAATGACGCTATGACTTCGGGGAAGCCAGACCATAGGGACGAAAGTCACCGAGTGGTGCGCTGATGGTAGGCGCTAACGGTCACCCAGATACGCATCGGCCCACGCGCCGATGATGCGGCCGGCGCGGTGCGCCTGACCCGGGCCGGTGAGCAGGTGCTCGGAACCCTCCAGGGACACGAAGCTGCGGGGGTGCCGGGCGGTGCGGAAGATATCGCTGGCGTTCTTGATTCCCACCGTGTTGTCGGTCGGGGAATGCAGGATCAGCAGCGGCAGCTTCAGACCTCTGATCTTGTCGTGCAGTTTGGCCACCCGGACATCCTCGACGAAGGCCCGCTTCAGGGTCAGGGTCTTGCCGCCGACCATCCACTGCCCGCTGCCCTCGGCGAACACCTGCTCCAGACAGGCGTCGTACTGGTGCTCGACGTGCGAAGGATCGATCGGGGCGCCGACGGTCACCACGGCGCGCACCCCGGGGCACTGGCGGGCCGCGGCCAGGACCGCCGCACCGCCCCAGGAGTGCCCGGCCAGGATGTCCGCCGGTGTCCCGCGGTCGGCCATGAACCTGCACGCCGCGATGACATCGTTGACCTTGACGGTGAAGGATCCGTCGCCCCAGTCGCCCTCGGAGCCGCCCAGCCCCAGCGCGTCGAAGCGCAACATCCCGATCCCGTCGGACGCCAGTTGCTTGCAGATCCGCGCTGCCGCGGGTGAGTCCTTGCCGAGGGTGAAACCGTGCGAGAACACGCCCCAGCCCCGCGCCGGGCCGTCGGGCAGGTCGATCACCCCGGCCAGCATGGGCCCGGTCGCACTGGGAAAGGTCACCCGTTCAGCCATGGGGGAGGTTTACCATGCCCCCCGACTCGATCCGTAGGGTATGAGGGTGCCAGCGACCACACCTCTGAACACCATCGCACTGGAACTCGTGCCGCCGAACGTGGAACGCGGCCCGCAGTACGCCGTCGACGAGGCCCACAAGGTGCTCGAGCTGGCCGCCGCGACGGGGTTGGCAGGCCGGTTCGGCCACATCATGATCCCCGGCATGATCGACGAGGACGACGACCGTCCCGTCGAGATGAAACCGAAGATGGACGTCCTCGAGTACTGGTCGCTGATCCGGCCGGAACTGCCCGGTATGCGCGGGTTGTGCACCCAGGTGACGTCCTTCCTGGGCCCCGACGCCCTCGGGCAACGCCTCACCGAGCTCAGCGGCGCGGGTTTCGACGGGATCGCCTTCGTCGGCGTGCCGCGCACCATGAAGGACGGCGAAGGGGAGGGTGTCGCACCCACCGACGCGCTGTCGATCTACGCCGACCTGGTGCCCAACCGCGGCGCCATCCTGATCCCCACCCGCGACGGTGAACAGGGCCGGTTCACGTTCAAATGCGGTCAGGGCGCCACCTACGGCATGACGCAGTTGCTGTATTCCGACGCGATCGTGGGCTTCCTGACCGAGTTCGCCGAGCAGACCGATCACCGGCCCGAGATCCTGCTGTCGTTCGGGTTCGTGCCCAAGATGGAGTCCAAGGTCGGGCTGATCACCTGGCTCATCCAGGATCCCGGCAATCCCGCGGTGGCCGCCGAACAGGAGTTCGTGACCAAGCTGGCCGGCCTGGAGCCCGCCGAGAAGCGGACCCTGATGCTCGATCTGTACAAGCGGGTCATCGACGGCGTCGCCGATCTGGGTTTCCCGCTGAGCGTGCACTTCGAGGTCGCCTACGGGGTGTCCACACCGGCGTTCGAGACGTTCGCCGAGATGCTGGCCTACTGGTCGCCGCGCTAGCGGGCCGGCAGGCCTCAGGCCGCGAACGCCGGTGCCAGCTGCACCTGTAGCACCGGATCGGTATCCAGTCGGTGGCGCAATGCGCTCTCGAACTGCCAGATCGACGCGAGGTCGTGGTCGAGGCGGCAGTCCACTGCGGCGGCCGAACCCGACGGCGGCGGGCTGGCGGCGACATGATCGGCCACCCAATCGAGGAGGGCGCGCGGCGCCGCCAGGTAATGGCGCGGTTGGGGCAGGGTGACCACGGCCGCGTACAGCAGGCCGTGCTCGGTGATCACGATGTGGGTGGCGGCCACGTGTACCGGTCCCCGTCCCTCGGCCAAGCCCCATTCGGTGGCGGCCAGCCGGCCCTGGAGGACGTGCAGACGCACATCGTCGGTGAGGAACCTGGCGAACTCGTCGGCACCGATCTGAGGTGACGAACTCAGATCGGCGTCCAGGCAGGCCCGCAACATCTCGCCGAAGTAATCGAACAGCTGATCGCTCATGAGGCGCTCCCGTCGGGTCGATCCCTCGAGCGTGCACCCTATGCTTGTCCTGGTGCAAGAACCGTCCGCCACCGAGCTGCGCGCGCGCCTCGATGACCTGACGTTCCGGGACGCCGCCAGGTTGGGCCGGCGACTGAAGAATCTGCGCGGCGCCCCGGATGAGAAGTTGGTGGCGCAGTTCGCCGCCGCCGAAGGACTCATCGCCACCCGGCGGGCCGCGGTCCCCGAGATCACCTACCCCGACCTACCGGTGAGCGAGCACCGCGGGGAGCTGGCCAGGGCGATCGCCGCGCATCAGGTGGTCGTGGTGGCGGGGGCGACCGGGTCGGGCAAGACGACTCAGCTGCCCAAGATCTGCCTGGAACTCGGCCGCGGTATCCGCGGCACCATCGGGCACACCCAGCCGCGGCGGCTGGCCGCCCGCACCGTCGCCCAGCGCATCGCCGACGAACTGCACGTCCCGCTCGGTGGCGCCGTCGGCTACACGGTGCGCTTCACCGATCAGGCCGACGATTCGACGCTGGTCAAGCTGATGACCGACGGCATTCTGCTCGCCGAGATCCAACGAGACCGGCGCCTGCTGCGGTACGACACGATCATCATCGACGAGGCCCACGAACGTAGCCTCAACATCGACTTCCTGCTCGGCTACCTGCGCGAATTACTACCCCGCCGACCGGATTTGAAGGTCATCGTCACCTCGGCGACGATCGATCCGGGCCGATTCGCCGAGCATTTCGGCACCGTCGGGGCGCCGGCCCCGATCGTCGAGGTGTCGGGGCGCACGTATCCGGTCGAGATCCGGTACCGCCCCTTGGAAGTGCCGGTCGCAGCCGATGCCTCCGACGACCCGGACGATCCCGATCACGAGATCGTGCGCACCGAGCTGCGCGATCCGACCGAGGCCATCGTCGACGCGGTCAACGAACTGGCCGCCGAACCGGCGGGTGACGTGCTGGTGTTCCTGTCCGGGGAGCGCGAGATCCGGGACACCGCAGAGGCACTGCGCGGTGCGGTCGGACCGCATACCGAGGTGCTCCCGCTGTATGCCCGGTTGCCCACCGCCGATCAGCAGAAGGTGTTCACCCCGAGCCGCAGCGGTCGCAGGATCGTGCTGGCCACCAACGTCGCCGAGACGTCGTTGACGGTTCCGGGGATCCGGTACGTCGTCGATCCCGGTACCGCCCGGATCTCCCGATACAGCCGGCGCACCAAGGTTCAGCGACTGCCCATCGAACCGATCTCGCAGGCGTCGGCGGATCAGCGCGCCGGCCGGTCGGGCCGCACCGCGCCGGGTATCTGCATCCGGCTGTACTCGGAAGCGGATTTCGACGGCCGGCCGCGCTACACCGACCCGGAGATCCTGCGGACCAACCTCGCCGCGGTCATCCTGCAGATGTCGGCGCTGGACCTCGGTGACATCGAACAGTTCCCGTTTCTCGACCCGCCCGACGCACGCAGCATCCGCGACGGGGTCGGGCTGCTGCAGGAACTCGGCGCCTTCGACAGCACGGGCGCGCTGACCGACACCGGGCGCCGGCTGGCGCGGCTGCCGCTGGATCCGCGGATCGGCCGGATGATCCTGGCGGCCGACGCGGAGGGCTGTGTGCGCGAGGTGCTGGTGCTGGCCGCCGCGCTGTCCATCCCGGACCCGCGTGAACGACCCGTCGACCGGGAGGAGGCGGCCCGGCAGAAGCATGCCCGGTTCGCCGACGAGCACTCCGACTTCGTGTCGTACCTCAATCTGTGGAACTATCTGCGTGAGCAGCGAAGGGAACGCTCCGGCAGCGCTTTCCGCCGGATGTGCCGCGAGGAGTTCCTGCACTACCTGCGCGTCAGGGAGTGGCAGGACCTGGCCGGTCAGCTGCGCAGTATCGCCCGCGATATCGGTATCCAGGAATCCGACCAAGCCGCCGATCCCGCCGGCGTGCATGCCGCGTTGGCGGCGGGACTGCTCTCCCATATCGGCCTGCGCGAGGAAACCAAGGGCCGGGACTCCCGCGACTACCAGGGTGCGCGGAATTCGAAGTTCGTCCTGGCGCCGGGCTCGGTGCTGACCCGCAAGCCACCCCGCTGGATCGTCGTCGCGGATCTGGTGGAGACCAGCAGGCTGTTCGGCCGGACAGCGGCCCGTATCGATCCCGAGACGCTGGAACGCGTTGGCGCACATCTGGTTGCGCGCACCTACAGTGAACCGCACTGGGACGCCGTCCGTGGCGCGGTGATGGCCTATGAACGGGTCACCCTCTACGGATTGCCGCTGGTGCCGCGACGGCGGGTCGGCTATGGCACCGTCGACCCCGTCGTCGCCCGCGAGCTGTTCATCCGGCACGCGCTGGTCGAAGGCGATTGGCAGACCCGGCACCACTTCTTCCGCGACAATGCCGCGCTGCGCGCCGAGCTGGCGGAGCTGGAGGAACGGTCGCGGCGGCGTGACCTGATGGTCACCGATGACGAGATCTACGCCCTGTACGACGCCAGGGTGCCGGCCACGGCGGTATCGGCGCGGCATTTCGACGGGTGGTGGAAGAAACAGCGACACCTGACCCCGGATCTGCTCACCTTCACCCGCGAGGAACTGCTGCGGGTGGACGACTCCGCCGACCATCCCGACGCCTGGCGCACCGACGATCTGGCGTTGCCCCTGACCTACCGCTTCGAACCGGGTGCGGCCGACGACGGCGTCACGGTCCATGTGCCGGTGCAGGTGCTGGCCCGCCTCGGCGGTGACGGATTCGCCTGGCAGGTACCGGCATTGCGGGAGGAACTGATCACCACGCTGATCAAGTCACTGCCCAAGGACCTGCGCCGCAACTTCGTGCCCGCCCCCGACACCGCCCGCGCGGTGCTGCCCACACTGGATCCCGGATCGGGTTCGGTACTCGACGCGCTGCAACGTGAACTGCGCAGGATCAGCGGAATCCTGGTGCCCATCGACGCCTTCGACCTGACCAAGGTGCCCGCGCATCTGCGGGTCACGTTCGCCGTCGAGGACAACGACGGCAAGGAGGTGGCGCGCGGCAAAGACCTTGGCGCACTTCAGGAAGACCTGGCCGCACCGATTCAGCAGGCGGTGACCGCGGCCGTCGCGGGTGGCCTGGAGCGCACCGGTCTGACCGCGTGGCCCGCCGATCTCGATGAACTGCCCCGCACCGTGGAGCGTGTCACCGGCGGGCACACCGTGCGCGGTTACCCGGCCTTCGTCGACCGCGGAAAGTCGGTGGATGTGCGGGTGTTCGCTTCGGCTGCCGAACAACAGGCCGCGATGGGTCCCGGCATCCGGCGGTTGTTGCGGTGCAGCGTGCCCTCGCCGGTGAAGGCCATCGAGCGGGGCCTGGACACCCGAACCCGATTGGCGCTGGGCGCGAACCCGGACGGCACGCTGGCGGACCTGCTGGACGACTGCACCGATGCGGCGGTGGATGCGCTGGCCCGCACGACGGTATGGACCGTTGCCGATTTCACCGCGTTGCAGGCAAGGGTGGCCGCGGAGCTGGCCCCCATGACCCGGGGCATCGTCACCAGGGCGGAGAAGGTGCTGACGGCGTTCCATGAGGTCCGAGTGGCCTTACCGGACAAACCCGGTCCGGCCCAGGCGGCAGCGGTCGCTGACATCCGGTCACAACTGGACAGACTGCTGCCCAAGGGATTCGTGACGAATGCCGGCGCCGGCCGGCTGGCCGATCTGACGCGATACGTCACCGCCATCGAACGCCGGTTGCAACGGTTGCCGCACGGCCCGGGCGCCGACGCCGAGCGGATGGCCCGCGTGCACGCCGTCGAGGATGCGTACGACGCTCTGGTCCAAGCTATTTCGCCCACCCGCGCCCAAGCCGCCGATATCCGGGAGATCGCCTGGCAGATCGAGGAGCTGCGGGTGAGCCTGTGGGCACAGCAGCTGGGTACACCCCGGCCGGTGAGTGAACAGCGGATCTACAAGGCCATCGACGCGATCGGCTAGCTCGCTAACGTCGCAGATCGGCCAGCGACCTTCGCAGCCCACCGTCGAGCCGGATCTGGATGACGGCGACCCCGGCCATCACCGCCGCCGTGATGAAGTGCACGACCGCATCGGTGATGTTGTGGGGAAAGGTGAACACGTAGGCGACCTGATGGGAGAACAGTGCCCAGACGCCGGGGAGTCCGCCGGCCACCGCGCCGGCCAGCAGATACAACACCGACCAGGACTTGCGCAGGCAGAACACCAGGCCGGGCCCGAACAGGGCGAGACCGGCGAGCGCATGCCACCCGTTGTAGTCCATGCCGAGGATCTGCACGGTCGGCGCTCCCGGGCCGGTGGCGAAACTGGGTTCGGCGATGAATCCGATGATCGCCTGCGTGAGGTGGAACGCCGAGATGACGAGCAGACCCCACTGGGCGAAGCTCCAATTACTGATACGGAACATCTCCTACCCCCTGTAGTAGATCCGTGCTGTGACGGTACGACGGTGGCGACGTGGCGTCAATGGTCGGATTGCCGGCCGCGAGCCGTTAGCGTGCGGTGATGGACCGCCA
The DNA here is from genome assembly GCF_025822555.1 of Mycobacterium hackensackense. NCBI lineage: Bacteria > Bacillati > Actinomycetota > Actinomycetes > Mycobacteriales > Mycobacteriaceae > Mycobacterium > Mycobacterium hackensackense. The sequence goes on along the minus strand of NZ_JACKUC010000030.1, from coordinate 942,322 downwards.
ACGCGTCGTGATCGCCGGGCTCGGCGACACCGGGGTGCTCACCGCCATCCGGCTGGCCCGGCGGTTCGACGTCGTGGGCATCTCGGTGAAACCGGGTTTGGTCAGTGGCCAGGAACTGGGCGTGCGGGTGGCGCGGCCCGACGACTGGGCGCGCGATTACTGGATCGAGTTCGGCCGGTTCCGCGGACTCGACCGGGTGCGTACGGTGCACGGGGTGCTCACGGGGGTGGATCTGACGGCGCGCACCGTGCATGTCGATCGCGCCGGTGACGCCACGGTGGAGCCCTATGACGCGCTGGTCATCGCGACCGGCGTGACCAACGGATTCTGGCGCCGGCCGGTCTGGCAGACCGCCGAAGATGTTGGGCGCGAGCTGTATTCGGTGCGCGACCAGTTGGCCGGTGCGGAGTCGATCGCGGTCATCGGTGGCGGTGCCGCCGCGGTGAGTGCCGCGGCGAATCTCGCGGTGGCGTTGCCGGCTTCCGGTGTCGCGCTGTACTACCCCGGTGAACGTGCGCTGCCCCAGCATCATTGGCGGGTGTGGAAGCGGATCGAGAAGCGGTTGCGGGCGGCCGGGGTGACGTTGCACCCCGGCCATCGCGCGGTGGTCCCGGTGGGATTCGGATGCGACGCCATCACCGGTGACCCGGTGCACTGGTCGACGGGGCAGTCCCCGGTCGCTGCGGACGCGGTGCTCTGGGCGATCGGCAAGGTCCGCCCCAACACGGCGTGGCTACCGGCCGATGTGCTCGACGAACAAGGATTCGTCCGCGTGACACCGCAATTGCAGGTGCCCGGGCATCCGGGGGTGTTCGCGGTCGGCGACGTCGCGGCCACCGATCCGCTCCGGGCGTCGGCGCGCAGCCGAGCCGACGGTCTGGTGGCCCGCAATGTCAAGGCCCATCTCGCCGGTGGCCGGCCGCGGGACTACCGCGCCCCGTCGACCCGCTGGGGTTCGGTCCTCGGGGTGCAGCACGACGGCCTGGAGGTGTTCACCCCGGCCGGGCAGGCGTTCCGCTTCCCCGCGTGGTCGATCGACCGGGTGCTGCAGCCGTGGATCGTCCGGCGTGGCATCTACCGCGGGGTGCGGGAGCGGTAGCGGCGTCACACAAATGTCAGAACCTCGGCGCGCGCGGCGCCGTAGGGTGAATCGGTGTGAGGGGTGCGAACCGTGGCTACGTGGCCGCCGGTCTGGGGGCCGTTTTGGTCGTCGTCGCCTTCGTGGTGCCGCACCTGCATTGGGGAATCGTCACTCCGCTGATCAACAGCACCGCCCAACAGGTCCGCGACTTCGCCCAGACCGCACCGATCTTCGGCTGGTGGAACGTGCATGTCGGCTGGGGCTCGGGGCCGGCGATCGCCATCGCCGTGGCAGCGGTGTTGTGGGGCCCTTCGCTGTCGGCCCGCCTGCCCTGGCGCGCCGTGCCGTGGGCAGCGTGGGCGACCTCCTGCACCTGGGCATTCTCGCTGGCCATGGTCGACGGCTGGCAACGCGGGTTCGCGGGCAGGCTCACCGCGCGGCACGAGTATCTGCGCCAGGTCCCGACCATCACCGACATCCCGGAGGCTGTCCGCACCTTCGCTTCCAGAATTCTTGATTTCCAGCCGAACTCGTGGATCACCCACGTCTCCGGCCATCCGCCGGGTGCCTTGCTCACCTTCGTGTGGCTGGATCGGGTGGGTCTGGGTGGTGGTGCGTGGGCCGCGTTGTGGTGCTTGCTGATCGGTTCCAGCGCCGCCGCGGCGATCGTGGTGACCCTCAAGACCCTGTCCGGTGAAACGGTGGCCCGGGCCGCAGCACCGTTCGTGGCGGTGGCGCCGACCGCCATCTGGATCGCCGTGTCCGCGGACGGCTACTACGCCGGTGTCGCCGCGTGGGGTATCGCCCTGCTCGCGCTGGCCACGCGCACCCGGCGGGCCGTGTACCCGGCCGCAGGCGCAGGTCTGCTGCTGGGATGGGGGATCTTCCTCAACTACGGCTTGGGCCTGATGGGGTTGGTGGCCGCCGCGGTGCTGCTGGCGGCGCCGGATCGGCGCACCGGGGCACGCGTTCTGGTCACCGCGGTGCTGGCCGCGGTCGCGGTGGTGGGAGTGTTTGCGCTCGCCGGATTCTGGTGGTTCGACGGTTACGTGCTGGTGCAACAACGGTATTGGCAGGGTATCGCGTCGAACCGGCCGTTCCAGTACTGGTCGTGGGCGAATCTGGCCGCGGTGGTGTGCGCGGTGGGGCCGGCGACTGTCGCCGGTATCGCTCACACCTTCGACCGGGCGGCGCTGCGGGGCCGCTCCGGTGCGCATCTGGTGGTGCTCGGGGCGCTGCTGGCCATCGTCTGCGCGGATCTGAGCATGCTGAGCAAGGCCGAGACCGAGCGGATCTGGTTGCCTTTCACGGTGTGGCTGACGGCCGCATGCGCTTTTCTGCCCACCGGTTCACGCCGGTGGTGGCTGGCCCTCAACGTCACCGGCGCCCTGCTGATCAATCATCTGATCCTGACGAACTGGTAGCACCCGCGACGACAGCAGATACGCGGGTACACACAGCCACACCACCGCCAGCGCGATCACCAGACCGAGGTGATAGTCCCGGTCCAGGACCGTGGTGTTGTCCGGACGCATACCGGGCTTGTCGTACACCGGGACCGCGAGAGCGACCAGCACGACGGTGCACAGACCCGCCACCGCGACGGGGGACCACCAGCGCGTCGGGAGCAGGCGCCGGCCGGCGAAGCCCACCGCGACGCACAACGGGGCGAAGAGCGCGTCGTGGACGATCACCGCGACCAGCCCCCACACCAGGATGTGGACCAGTACGACCGCGGGGTTGTCCCACAGCAGTACCGCTCCATAGCCGGCGAGCAGGACACCGGCCAGGGCCAGCACGGTGCGCGCCGCGATCACGGCAGGACCTCGATCCGGTCCAGCCATTTCGTCTGCAGCACACCGGGGCGTGACGGGGCGATCAGCCGACAGGGGTAGCCGTGGTCGGCGTGCAGCGTCTCACCGTTGAGCCGCAACGCAATCAGCGTCATCCGGTCCCTCGCGTGACGAGCGGGCAGTACCGTCCGCGAGTACGGGCCGGGCGGTTCCAGAGAGATCATCCTGACATCGTGATCCGGTGAGCCGCCGACCGCGGCGATGAGGTCGGCCAGCACGATTCCGGTCCATGCGGCGTCCGCGCTCCAGCCTTCGACACAGGCGATCGGTAGGCGATGTGTGGTCTGGGGCAAGCCGTTCAGTTCGGCGACCGAGAACGTGCGCACCGTGGTGCCGTTGGCCACCGTCAATCGGTACTCGGGGGCGTAGGCCCGGCGCAGCACACCTGCCGCAATCGCACTGCGGTTCACGGGGATGCCCTGCGGCCCCTGCCCGGAACGCGGGGCCAGCACCGAAAGATGACGCAGCACGGGGACGGCCTGGCCCGCGGTCGCCACGGTGGCGACGCCCACCGCCAGCCAGGTGCCGCGCAGCACGGTTCGGCGGGTGGGGCCCACGGCACCGCCGGCGCGTACGTCGCCGAGCGGCTCGCCCAGTGCGCGCCGGATCACCGGCAGTTTCACCGCCAGATGGACCAGGACCGCGCCCGCGGCCAGGTAGGCCACCGCGTAGTGGGCGGTCGTGAAGAAGAATCCGAACACATACCACTGGGCGATGTTGAGTAGCCCGGTCGACAGTTCGAACAGCATGGCCCCCACCAGCACCAGGATCGACAGTCGCTCCAGTTGCCTGGTGACACCACCGATCAGCGGTCGCTCGAAGAGCTTTGGCCACACCGACCACAGCTTCACCACCACCAGCGGGATCGCGGCGATCCCGGAGGCCACGTGCAGCCCCTGCGTGACGCGGTACAGCCAGACCGGCCGCGTGGGCCACCCGAACCAGGGTTGGGGGTGCTGGATGAGATGACTGATCAGACCGGTGCAGAAGCACACGGCGACGGCCACGCCGAGCGCCATTCCGATACGGGCGGTGACCGCCGTCCCGCGCAATCCAGACGTGCTCATCGCACCGACAAACTGGCCAGCACACGGTCGCCGATCTGATGTTCCGCGGTGATCGACAGGCCCGCGCCGGCGGCGATACCGGCGGCGCTGTCGATCCCCACCGTCGCCCACCGGAACCACGGACCGATCATCTGCGCCGACTCGAGGCGCACCCACCGGTATCTGATTCCGACTGGGGCCGAGTCGAATTCGGTGAGGCAGATACCGCCGTGGCACAACAGTTCGGCGGCCCGGGACAGAATCCGCAGCGGATCACCGCCCAGACCCACGTTGCCGTCGGCCAGCAGCACCGTCTGCCAGCGGCCGGTACCCGGCAAGGGGTCGAACACATCACGGCGCAACGCCGGGGCGCCGCGGCCTCGGGCCAATTCCACCGCGGTGGCTGACTGGTCCACCCCGAGTGCGGGAATCCCGCGCCGGATGAGACCCGCGACCAGCCGGCCGGGACCGCAACCGAGGTCGATCGTCGGGCCGGCGCAGCGGTCCAGGACCGCGCGCACGAACCGCCGATCGGACCGGTGCCCACCCAGCCAGGTGTGTACGGGCAGCTGCTGCACCGTGCCGTCGTTGTATCGGACCCAGCAGCGCTCACCGGCAAGCGCAAGCTCGTAGAGATTCCCCAGCATCATGCTCCCCCCGTTGCAGTGACCGCGCCGAACCTGCTGTCGCGCGGGCATTCCCGGCGCACCACATCGATATCTGCGAGGTTGTCCACGTCCGACAGGGTGGCGAGTAGGCGCACCTCCAGTCCGGTGTCGGCAAGCGCGTGCAGCGTGACAGCCCCGGTGTCCGGGCGCGACATCGGCACCGTACGCAGACACGCTGCCGCGGCCGGATCGTGCAGGCCCAGCGCCCACCAGCCGCCGTCGCGCGCAGGACCCAATACCGCCTGCGCATCCAGCAGTGTCGCGGCGCATTCCTCGATCAACCCGGCGCTCACCTGCGGGGTGTCCATCCCGATCTGCAGCACCGGGTAGCCGGCCACCCCCGCATCGCGGTGGGCGTTGGCCAGCCGGTCGGCGAAGTCCATCCCGCGCTGCGCGATCACCGTGAACGCCGTCAGCTGGGAGCGGATCGCGGGGCCGCAGCGCGCCAGATTCAGATCGCCCGTCAGCGCCACCGTGCGGGCGGCCACGCGTGCGGCGGCCACCGCGTCGAGAGTGTCCTGCAGCGCCGCTGCGGCGATATCGGCGGCCAGGTCGTTGCCGACGGCGGCGGCCAGCCGGGTCTTGGCCTGCCCGGGGACCGGTGCTTTGGCCACCACCAAGACGTTCACCGGAAGTGGCCGGTTCACGAGAGTACTCGCCAAAAATCCAGCGCTGCAACGATGCTGCCGCGCAGCGATCCGCTCACCTTGGACACGCCGCCGGTGCGGGAACGGTAGGCGACATCGCGCTCGGTCACCTGCCAGCCCGCCTGCGCGGCACGCACGAGCAGTTCCAACGGATAGCCCGATCGGCGGTCGGTGACACCCAGATCCAGGAGCGCGTCGCGGCGGGCCACCCGCATCGGGGCGATGTCGTGCACCGGCAGACCGTGGCGGGCTCGCAGCCGCCAGCACACCGCGGCCGTACCCAGCCGCGCGTGCCACGGCCACTGGGTACCCGGCTCCCGCCGGCGCCGACCCACCGCGAGGTCGGCGCCGGCAGCGATATCGGCCACCAATGCGGGCAGCGCCGCCGGGTCCAGCGAACCGTCGCCGTCGAGCACCGCGACAAGCGGAGTGCGCGCCGCGACCACGCCGGCATGCACCGCCGCGCCGTACCCGGGCCGCGGTTCGGCGACGACCTGGGCGCCGTGCTGCGCTGCGACCAGGGCGGTGTCGTCGGTGCTGTTGTTGTCCACGACCAGGCAGTGGTACCCGGCCGGCACCGCGGCGAGCACGCCAGGTAGCGACGCGGCCTCGTTGAGGCACGGCAGCACGACGGTGACTGTCGGTCCGGACATATCCCGACGGTAGGCCCGGCCGACCGGCATGGGGAAGGGCCCAATCATGACGACTTCGTGACATCCATGCAGGTAGCGACCATACCGGGCTACTGTCGATGACGTGACGAGGGTGCTGATCGCCGATGATGACCCGGTCGTACTCGATGTCGTCCGGCGGTATCTGGAGCGCGACGGTCACCAGGTTTCGGTGGCTCGCGACGGATCAGAGGCACTGCGGATGCTGGACACCCTCCAGGTGGACCTGGCCGTGCTCGATCTGATGATGCCCGGCCCGGACGGACTCACGTTGTGCCGAAGCGTGCGCAGTGGTGCGGACTCCGGACTGCCCATCATCTTGTTGACCGCACTGGGCGAGGAGGACGACCGGATCGCCGGCCTTGAAGCCGGGGCCGACGACTATCTCACCAAACCGTTCAGCCCGCGCGAGCTGGCCCTGCGGGTGCGATCTGTGCTTCGGCGCGCACCCGCGTCCACAGCCGCCCCTGCCCTCTTCCGCAGCGGGGGTCTGACGGTGTCCACGGCGGCCCGGTCGGTCACCGTCGATGGCGTGCCGGTGAGCATCACCAGCCGCGAATTCGATCTGCTGGCGTTCCTGATATCGCATCCCGGCACCGTGTACTCCCGCGAGCAGCTGCTGAAACTGGTGTGGCAGTGGGACTTCGGTGACTTGTCGACGGTGACGGTGCACATCAAGAGGTTGCGGGCCAAACTCGGCGACCAGCACCGCGTGCAGACGGTGTGGGGTCGGGGTTATCTCTGGGGCGCGCCGGAGCAGGACGGTGGCGGTCATGCCGTCGGCTGACGTGTGGGAGATCATCGGGTGGGCGCTGGCCTGTTCGGTGCCGGTGGTCCTCGCCGGTGCGGTGATCATCCGGTTCGCGCGGTCATGGTCACTGGCGCTGAGCATGGTGGCACTGGTCCTCATTCCCACTCTGGCCACGTTCACCGGTGTCCTCGGCGCGAGCGGGTTCATGATCACCGAGACGTTCGAGCGCACCGCGGTCGTTCTCGTCATCGTGTCGGTGGTGACGATCCCGGCGGCCGTGATGCTGGCCCGCTACCAAGCCCGTCGCACGGTGTGGGAACGAGAGATCCGCGATTCCGAGCGGGCGGCCGAACAGTCGCGCCGGCGGCTGGTGGCCTTCGTCAGTCACGACCTGCGCACCCCGCTGGCGGGTATTCGCGCGGTGGCCGAGGCGATCTCGGACGGACTGGTCGAACCCGGCGAGATCCGTAGGCATGCCGAGCACATCGAACAGGAGTCGATCCGCTTGGCCGAGATGGTTGACGACCTTTTCGAGATGTCCAAGATCAACGCGGGTGCCGTACAGCCCGCCCACGACACGGTGGCGCTGGACGAGGTGGTCGACGATGTGGTGGCCACCCACCGGATCGCGGCCGAACGTGCGGGTGTGCTGTTGCGGGCCAGCCTTCCCGCCGAACCGGTCCGCGTGGTCGGTAGCGATCGCGCGTTGGTGCGGGTGTTGTCGAATCTCGTGGCCAACGCCATCGCGCACACGCCGGAAGGGGGCCATGTCGAACTGACACTGGGCCGCGACGAGCACGGTGCCTGGGCGCGCGTCGACGACACGGGTGTGGGTATCGACGAGAACGATCTCGCCCGGGTCTTCGATGTCGCCTACCGGGGTTCCAACGGCCGTGTGCCGCGGTCTGATTCGTCGCTGCCCAGCGGATCCGGGTTGGGGCTGGCGATCGCGGCAGGTCTGGTGCAGGCCCATCGTGGGACCCTGTCGGCGCACAATCTGGGCACCGGGGCGCGGTTCGAGGTGCGTTTACCGCTGGCGGAATCATGAGGGTGCTTCTCACGGGGGCGGCGGGATTCATCGGCAGCCGGGTCGCGGCGGCGCTGAGCGCCGCCGGGCATGACGTCGTCGCCGTCGATGCGATGCTCGCTGCGGCGCACGGCCCCGGCGCGGCGTTGCCGGCGGGCTGCACGCTGCTCGATGTGCGGGATGCGGACGGATTGGCCCGGGTCTTGCGGGGTGTCGACGTGGTGTGTCACCAGGCGGCCGTCGTCGGGGCGGGGGTGGACGCATCCGATGCCCCTTCCTATGGCGCGCACAACGATTACGCGACCACCGTCCTGTTGGCGCAGATGTATGCCGCGGGGTGCCGCAGGCTGGTGCTGGCGTCGTCGATGGTGGTCTACGGGCAGGGGCGCTACCGCTGTGCGGTGCACGGCGCCGTCGACCCGCTGCCGCGCACCACCACCGATTTGGATGCCGGCGTGTTCGACCACCGCTGCCCGACCGGTGGAGAGACCCTGCAGTGGTGTTCGGTCGACGAAGGGCAACCGCTGCGGCCGCGCAGCCTGTACGCCGCCAGCAAGACCGCCCAGGAGAACTATGCACTGGCGTGGGCCGAGGCCACCGACTCCACGGTCATCGCGTTGCGCTATCACAACGTCTACGGACCGGGCATGCCGCGCGACACTCCGTACTCGGGTGTGGCGGCGATCTTCCGGTCCGCTCTCGAAGCCGGTCGGGTGCCCGCGGTCTACGAGGACGGCGGGCAGATGCGGGATTTCGTGCACGTCGAGGATGTCGCGGCGGCCAACGTGGCTGCGGTCAGCGCCGGCGCCGGACCGCAACGCGCGCATTTCGCGGCGTACAACGTGTGCTCGGGCCGTCCGGTCTCGATCATGGAGGTCGCCCAATGGCTGTGCGACGCCCGTGGCGGCCCGGGACCGGAAGTGACGGGGCGCTACCGCAGCGGCGATGTCCGTCATATCGTGGCCGACCCCGCCCGGGCGGCCGCGGAGATCGGGTTTCGCGCCGCGATCGACCCGGCCACCGGGCTGACGGAATTCGCGTTCGCACCGCTGCGCTGAACTCCGGGCGTGCGCCGACCGGCCCATCCGGAATGCCCAGTCAGGGGGCACGTTGGGGGAGGACCCCGGCCGCCCGGAACGGGGCGAGCTGCTCCTCGGTCGCCGACTTGTCGGTGACCAGGGTCGTCCCCGGCGGGATCGGCGCCCACGCGTGGAACTGCCGCTGCCCGAGCTTGGCCGCGTGCGCCAGGACGTACACCGTCCCGGAGCGCTCGATCATCAGCTCCTTGAGTCGGGTCTGCTCCAACTCCGCTTCGCAGATGCCGAGTTCGGCGTGCACCGAGTCGGCACCGAGGAAGGCGCGGTCGAACGTCAGCCGGCTCAGGGTGGCCTCGGCCAGTGGCCCCACGAATCCCTGGCTGAGGTGCCGCAGGGTGCCGCCGATGCATTCGACGCGCACGTCGACGGCGTCGGCCAGTTGCTCCAGTGCGCTGAGCCCCGCGGTAACCACAGTGAGCCCGGCAACCTCGCAGAGGAATTCACCCATCGCACCGACCGTGGTCCCGGCATCGAGCAGGATGGTCTCACCGGACCGCACCTGGGCCGCCGCCCACTTGGCGATACTGCGTTTGGCGTCGTAACCCTCCAGTGCCCGCTGCCGGAACGAGGATTCAGGTTGACGGTCCAGGGCGATCGCCCCGCCGTAGGTGCGGGCGATCAGCCCCTGCTCGGTGAGCTGGCTCAGATCACGCCGGATGGTGGAGGCGGTGACGCCGAACTGGGTGGACAGTTCCTCGACACTGGCCAGACCACTGGACCGCGCGAGCCGGACGATCTCGGCCCGGCGGGCCTGCGAACCCCGTACCGGCACACTCGATCCTTAGACAGTCGTTGTGCTGCTTGCCAATTCAGCAGCCTGGCGAAGTGCTTCGACCATACTACCGGCCTCGGCGATGCCCTTGCCCGCAATATCGAACGCCGTACCGTGATCCACCGAGGTGCGGATCACCGGCAAGCCGACGGTGATGTTCACTCCAGCCTCGATACCGAGCACCTTGACGGGGCCGTGCCCCTGGTCGTGATACATCGCCACGATCAGGTCGTAGTCACCGCGACCAGCCAGGAAGAACGCCGTATCGGCGGGCAGCGGTCCGTGCACATCGATACCTTCGGCGGCCAGCTTCTCGACGGCAGGGACGATCTTCTGCTCCTCCTCGCCGTATCCGAACAGCCCGTTCTCCCCGGCGTGCGGATTGATCCCGCACACCCCGATCTTCGGGCTGATATTTCCGGACCGGACCAGTGCCTCATGCCCGCGGCGCACGGTGCGTTCCACCAGACCCGGCTCGATCCGCCGCACCGCGTCGAGCAGTCCGATATGAGTGGTGACGTGGATGACCTTGAGTTTGGGGGTGGACAGCATCATCGACACCTCCTCGGTGCCGGTGAGATGCGCCAGCAGTTCGGTGTGCCCGGGGAAGATGTGCCCGGCCGAATGCAGGGCCTCCTTGTTCAGTGGTGCCGTGCAGATGGCCTGCACCTCCCCGCGCACCGCGAGTTCGCTTGCCACCCGGATGTATTCGTAGGCCGCGTGCCCGGCAACGGGAGACAGCTGACCCCATGGCAGATCCGCGGGCAGCAGGTCCAGGTCGATGACGTTGATCCGGCCGGGAATCTGTTGTGCGTCGAAAACAGATGTGACGGTGACGATCTCGACGTCGATTCCGAGTATGCCGGCGGCCTGGCGCAGCCGGTTGGCATCGCCGATCACAACGGGGTTGCAGAACCCCTGGGTGGCCTTGTCGAGCAGGGCGGGCACGATGACTTCCGGTCCGATGCCCGCGCCGTCGCCCATGGTGACGGCGACGATGGGATGTCCTGTCATGACTTGTCCTTCGGTTGGGGATGGACGTGCGGGGTCAGGTGGTCGGCGATCGCGACAAGGCTGTCGTGATCGCCGAAGCTGCCCGGACGGGTGGCGACGTTGCGCCCGTCGGAGGCCACCGACACCACCGCACCGTGGTGTACCTGGTGAACGGGCCGCAGCTCGGTGAGGCCGATGGCGTCGATGACCGCACGGGCGGTCTCGCCGCCGGTGAGGATCAGATCGGGCCGATGCTGAAACTGGCCCTGGGCAACGAGTTTCCCGAGGGCTGCTGACAGCTCCCGAGCCTGCCCGGGCCGGACCTCGCCGCCGATGGTGAGCACCACTGGGCCGCTGTCCAGGGCCAGCACCAGCCGGCCTGGATCGGCGCTGCCGTTCAACAGGGCAGCGGCGGCGACGGGAAGGTGTCCGAAGCCGTGTTCGATCAGCCGCCGGACCTGTTCTGCTGCTGTTGGTTCGGCGGTGCCGACGACGGCGAGCAGAACGGAGGGATCCCGGCGCGGCGGAGGCTGCGGAGTGCCCGGTGCGAGGGTGCGCGCGGCCGCGGCCGCCAGTGCCGCGGTGCCGACGAACTGGGTGCCGGGGGCGGCGTCGCGCAGGACGGCGTCCAGATCGGCATCGGTGACGGCGTCACACACCACGACATCGGCGCCGAACAGTTCGGTGACCGTGCTCGGTGGGGTGCTGGTTTCGGCCGCCCAGGCGCCGGTTCGATGCAGCGGTATCCCGTCGATGTGCAGGACACCGCCGATCACGGTGCGGCCCAGCGCCGGCAGAGCCGCGGCGACGGTCACCGGTCCGCGTTCGGCCAGCACCGCCACCTCGGTGCCGATGTGTCCACGCAGCAGTGAATCGATCTTCTTGAACACCATCGCATCCGGGGCGACCGTAGCCAGCGCGTCGCGGTGTGCCCGCCGGGCGTCCGGTGCGCTCATGGTGCGGGTGTTCAGGTCGATCACGGTGACTCCGGGCCCGGCCGGCTGCCCGGGTGTCAACTGCAGGGCGACGCAGGTCTGCCGGTCCAGGAACACCGCGGCGGCTTCGGCGGCCCCGGACAGGTCATCGGCCAGCACGATGATCGGGGCGCTCACAGTGAGGCTCCCGCGCACTGCACGATGGACTGGCCGGTGATGCTGCCCCCGTTGGGACCCAACAGGAATGCGATCAGTCCGGCCACCTCGGCCGGGTCGATGAACCGGCCGAGCGGGGGCAGTTTCGGTGGAGTGTGGGCCCGGGCCGGGTCGGTCAGCATCGGGGTGTCGGTCGGTCCGGGGGCCACTACGTTGACGGTGATGGCACGGGCGGCGAGCTCGGCCGCCCAGGATCGCGCCATCCCGGTGAGTGCGGATTTCGTTGCCGCATACTGGCTTTTGCCGACGTTGCCGGTCATGGTGCGGCTGCCGACCAGAACCACCCGGGCACCGTCGGACAGTTTCGGGGCCAGTGCGTCTACCAGCACCTCGGCGGCGCCGACGTGGATCCGCCACATCTGCAGGCCGTGCTCGGGATCGAGCGCTCCCAGTGGGGCGGAGTGCTGCAATCCTGCGGCGTGCACGACGGCATCCACTGAGCCGGCCTGCCCGGCCCAGGCGCGCAGCGCATCGAAGTCACCGAGATCGATGGTGACGGGGGTGAACTCGGCGTCCTGGACATCCGGGGTACGCCGGCTCAAACCGATGACGCGCCAGCCATCGTCGAGCAGGCGGCGCACCGCTGCGGCTCCGATGCCGGAGCTGGCGCCGGTCACCACCGCGGTCGGTGTCATGTCCGGATCCATTCCGGGGTGACCTCGACGTATTCGATGGCCTGCCGGAACCGGGTGAACGCCGTGTGCAGGGTGTCCCCGGTGGAGGCGATACTCGGGTAGGAGTACTCGCGGTTCAGACCGTCGCGCGAGTTGTTGGACAGGCAGTACCCGTCGCCCACTTCGATATTGCGCCGGACCGGCCAGGTCAGTCCGCCGTCGTCGGAGATCGCCAACGTCATCGGGGCGCGTGGAGCCCCCCAGAATGCTGCGCGGTCGTCCCCGTCATCGGGCTTCACGGACTGCACGGCAGGACCGTCGGCCAGCCCGTCGTCATCGATCTCGTCATAGAGCGACGTACGCCGCGCGGTGGCGTCGGCTGCACTGGATTCGTTGAACACCAGTGCAAGTCGATCATCGTCGAGCACCACGAACTGGATCGAGGAATTGTTGTTGGGCAGTTCGGTGGGAACCGGCGCGCTCCAGCTTTCCCCGTCATCGGTGGACACGCTGCGGTAGACCGCGTCGGCCCAGCGGCTGCGGTACAGCGCGATCAGGGTGCCGTCGGACAGGCGGCCGATGTTCATGTGCACGCAACCGGTGCTCTCGGGCACCGCCACCTCACGCCAGCTGCTCCCGGCGTCGTCGGAGATCATCACGCTGCTGTAGTCGCGGTCACCGACCCAGCGCTGTCCCGCGATGCGTACGCAGTGGAAGATCGGCAGCAGCAACCGCCCGCCGGGCAGTGGCACCAGCGGCTGCCGGACGAACACCCCGCCCTCGGCGGTCTCCGGCAGCAGCACATGGGCGTCGCCCCAGGTACGCCCGCCGTCGTGGGAGATGCGGCGCAGTACCCGTGCGGTGTCCTGGTTGCCGGCATGCTGGGATGTCCACAGCAGCCACAGTTCGCCCGAATCGTGTGCGTGCAGAATCGGATTCTGCTCCGAGCGGGTCGGGTCATCGGAGAGTTGCACCGGTGTCGACCACACCCCGTCGTCGATCCGGGAGAACCAGACGCTGATATCCGGCACACCCTCCTGGGTCCCGGCGAACCACACACAGGCCAGCGATCCGTCGGGCAGCACGGCGAGGTTGGCGGCGTGGTTCTGGACCTGGGGGGCGGGCAGCAGCGCGTCTCGCCGTCCGGCCTCGGTGTGGCTGCGCACAACCCCGTCGGTGAGCACGGTCATTCGCCCTTCAGCGAGACAGTGGACAGATCATAGGAATTGGTGGGGCGCAGGCTGATCCCTTCGATCCGGGCCCGACGGCCCAGCACCGCCTTCGGCACGAAGGACCACAGCATCGGGCAGGTGTCCCAGATCGCGTGCTGTGCGGTGGCCAGCAGTTCGGCGCGCTTCTTGGCGTCGGGCTCCTCGGATGCACGCGTGATCTGCGCGGTGATGTCCGGGAAGAGGTAGCCGTGGTACGTGTCGCGGGTCTTCTCCTTCTCCGCGGTGCCCGCGTACATGCCCTGCATGATGGTCAAGGCCAGCCCGGTGGGGCTGGGGAAGCCGTTGCCCAGCACATCCCAGTCGCCGGCTTTGCCCTGACGCCACTGCGCGATATCGCCGCCGGGTTCGAACTGCTGCAGGGTGGCGTTCACCCCGACCGCCGAGAGCATCTGTACCACCGACTCCATGATGTCGGTGTCGGCGGCGAATTCGCCACTCTCCCAAATGATCTTCAGTTTCAGGTCGCGCAGGCCCAATGCGTCGAGTTCGTGGCGGGCACGGTCGGGATCGTAGACGTACACCCCGGTCTCGATCGCGCCGTCCAGGCTGAGCGGGATGACACCCTTGGAGGCGGTGGCTGATCCCTGGAGTACGTTGTCGGTCAACGATTTGCCGTCGATGGCGTAGGTGAGGGCACGGCGGACCCGGGGGTCGGCTGTCGGGGCGCCAGCAGCTTTGCGGAAGTTGTAGAACAGCTGGTTGAGGCGCACGCCGTCGGCGTGGTCGATGGCGACACCGGTCAATCCGGCGAGCTGGTCGGTGGAGTCGGGGGTGATGGAATCGATCACGTCGACCTCACCGCTGCGCAGCGCGACCACGCGGCTGGACTCCTCGGGCATGAACCGCACGTGTACCGATTCCAGGGACGGGCGCGGACCCCAGTAGTTGGTGTTGCGTTCCAGGCTGTAGTTGCCCAGGCCGCGGTCGGCGGCGGTGACGATGAACGGGCCGGTGCCGACACCGCCCTGCAGATCCTCGGGACGGTTGGCCGCGGCCGGGGTGATCAGGATGTTCGACATCAGGTAGTCGAGCACCGGGACTGGACGCTGCGTGTTGAGGGTGAACGCGGTGGCGTCGATCTTGCGGACGGTCGGCCACTCCGGGAAGAATCCGCCGACGAATCCGCCGTGCACCTGGCTGTACATGTTCAGCGCGGTGGCGACGTCCTCCACCTGCACCGGGGAGCCGTCGGAATACCGAATCCCGCGGCGCAGCCGGACGAACCATTCGGTCGGCGAGGTGAGCCGAAACTCCTCGGCGAGCACCAGCTGCGGACGCAGATGCCGGTCGATCTCGGTGAGGGCCTGGCGGACGGCCCGCTGCACCGTCACCGCCGCGTCGTACTGCAGCAGCTTGTTGTCCAGTGTGGTCATGGACCGGTTCATCGCGAGGCTGATGGTGGTGGGGCCAGGGCGGCCGGTCGGGGTGGCGCACCCGGCCGCGGCGGAGCCGAAGGCCAGGCCGGCGCCGAGCAGCGCGCTGGAGCGCAGCAGGTTTCGGCGGGAAAACTGCCGGTCGAGCAAGGGTTTGGTCATCATCGACCCTCCGGGCGAAGTGCTGCTGTGACGGCTGACACAGCTGAACTGTACGCCCTATTGCGCGAAACACGCAATACAACCACGATGCTTGCGCAAATCACGCACTCATGCCATTGTGAGCTGAGTAACAAAACCTGTCGTTCAACGAAGGACGTCACGATGACCCAACAGCTCTACGCTCCGGCGGCGCCGCCCCCGGCCGCAGGCGCCCGAACGCCCGCGCGCCGCTGGTTCACCGCCGCCATGCCGAGATACATCGTCCGGCGGCTCGGGCAGAGCTTGCTCACCGTCTTCCTCACCCTCACCACGGTGTTCGTCCTCATCCGGCTGGCGCCGGGGGACCCGGCGGACGCCATCGCCGGCCCGCTGGCCAGCACCGAGGATCTGGCCCGTATCCGAGCCGACCTCGGCCTGGACGAGTCGGTGTTCATCCAGTACCTGCGCTACCTGCAGGGGCTGCTGCACCTGGATCTGGGCACCTCGTACTCCTTCCAGGCGCCCGCCTTCGACGTGGTGCTCGGGCGCCTGCCCTACACCATCACGCTGTCGGTGGCAGCGATCCTGCTGACCACCCTGGTGGCCGTGCCCCTGGGGGTGTGGATGGCACGACACGCCGACACCCGCCGCGAACTGGCCGCCAACGCCGTCACCATCACCGGCCAGTCGATGCCGGACTTCTGGACCGGCCTGATGCTCATCACCGTGTTCGCGGTGCTCATGCCGGTGTTCCCGGCGGCCGGCTTCACCACCTGGTCCAGCCTGGTGCTGCCGACGGTCACCATCGCCGTGCTGCAGGTCGCGCTGATCTCGCGGATGGTGCGCCGGGAGATGGTGGGCGCATTCACTGCCCCCTATATCACCGTGGGCCGGGCCCGCGGCGTGTCCGAACGCGAACTCATCTGGCGGTATTCGATGCGCAACTCGGCCATCCCGGTGCTGACCGCGCTGGGCACCCGGTTCGCGTCCATGCTCAACGGAGTCGTCGTCGTCGAGGTGGTGTTCGCCTGGCCGGGCGTCGGCTCCCTGGTGGTGCGTGCACTGGAAACCCGTGACTATCCGCTGATCCAGGCCACCGTGCTGGTGACCGCCGTACTGGCGGTGCTGGTCCAGCTGGCCGTGGACCTCTGCTATCCGGTGCTGGATCCGCGGGTGCGGCTCGGGAAGGGAAGCGCCAGATGAGCACCGAAACAGCCACGACCGTCTTCGAAGCCCCGGCAGTCCAGCGGCCCTCCGCGGTCACCGCCGGCGATATCGCCCGCGCCGGAGCGACCCGGCGAGCCCGCGACAGCAAGGTCAAGATCTGGGTTGGCAGCATCGCCGCGCTGCTCGTCATGGTGCCAGTCGCGTTCGCCCGGATCCTGCCGGTCCCTTCGCCGGATGCCACCGACCTGGCCGCCCGCCGGCTGGCGCCGCTGACCGACGGCCACCTGTTCGGCACCGATCAACTGGGCCGCGACCTGCTGGCACGCGTGCTCTACGGCGGCCAGGTGTCGCTGGTCATCGGCATTCTCGCCGTGGTGGTCTCGGGCCTGATCGGGCTGTCCCTCGGCGCGCTGGCAGGCTACCGCGGCGGCTGGGTGGACACCGTGGTGAGCCGGCTGCTGGAGGCGCAGCTGTCGCTGCCACTGTTGATGATGCTGCTCCTGGTCGTGGCCCTGTTCGGGCCCTCCATCCCCGTCATCACATTCGTCATCGCGATCGCCCAGTGGCCCGAAATCGCGCGTCTCACGAGATCATTGACATTGGTCGAGCGGGAGAAGCCGTATATCGCCGCCGCACACGTTCTCGGTCTGGGCCGCACCGCGATCCTGTTGCGCCACATCATCCCCAATATCGTCAAGCAGGTCTCCCTGGTGGTTCTGTTGCTGCTGGCCCAGGCGGTGCTGCTGGAAAGTGCGCTGAGCTACCTCGGCGCCGGACCGCAGCGCCCGTTCGCCACTTGGGGTCGCATCATCTCCGACGGCCAGGATTACGTCACCACATCGTGGTGGTTGGTCACTCTGCCCGGCTTGGTCATCGCCCTGTTGGTGGTCGGGGTCAACCTGCTCGGCGACGGGCTGCGCGACAGCGTCGGACTGCCCGGAATCGCTGTACTGAAACGGTTCTCGCTGCGAAAGAAGGCGAACTGAGATGCCCAAACTCCTTTGCGTCGATGACCTGCAGATCGAACTGATCACCGCCGGCGGTGTGATCCGCGCCGTGGACGGAGTGTCGTTCTGCATCGAGGCCGGCGAAACCGTCACCATCATCGGAGAATCCGGCTCCGGCAAGTCGACGACGGCGATGGGCCTTCTAGGCCTGCTGCCGACCGACCTGGCGGTGCTGTCCGGGTCGGTGACCTTCCAGGACCGACCGATCCTCAACAACGTCAAGGCTTTACAGGCGGTACGCGGTCGTCACATCGCACTGATACCGCAGGACCCGATGACCGCGCTGAGCCCTGTGCACACCGTCGGCGCCCAGCTGCGCGACGCTATCCGGCACAGCGGTGTCACCGGCAGGGCCCGCCAACGTGACCGAGCGGTGGAACTGCTTGAGCAGGTCCATATTCCGCGACCGACCGAACAGCTGATCAAGTATCCGCACCAGCTTTCCGGAGGACAGCTGCAGCGCGTCCTGATCGCCGCCGCGCTGGCCGCCGGCCCCGAGTTGATCGTCGCCGACGAGCCGACCAGTGCGCTGGATGTCACCGTGCAGGCCAGCATCCTGGACCTACTGCTGGAACTGCAGGAACGCACGGGCGTCGGCATGCTACTGATCACCCATGATCTCGGGGTGGCCCGGCTGATGTCGGATCGCGTTTTCGTGATGTGCAACGGGCGGTTCGTCGAAGGCGGCTCCGCCGAAGAACTGCTGCGTGCACCCCAGGCCGAGTACACCCGGCGCCTGCTGGCCGCGGTTCCGCGGCTGGACGGGCCCGTCAAGATCGGAGTGCCGGCATGAACCTACTGGAAGTCGACGACCTGGTGGTCGAATATTCGGTGGGCGACGGGGTGTTCCGTGCCCTGGACACCGTCAGCTTCAGCGTCGAGAAGGGCTCCACCCTGGCTGTCGTCGGCGAATCGGGCTGCGGGAAATCCACCCTCGCCAAGGCGATCGTGCGGCTACTGGCCCCGACGTCGGGGCGGATCGTGTTCGACGGCACCGATATCGCGACGTTGTCCGAGCGCGGAATGCGGCCGTTGCGGTCGCGTATCCAGATGGTCTTCCAGGATCCCTACGGTTCGCTGGACCCGCACCTCAGCGCCGTCGACATCGTCGGAGAGCCGTTGCGGCTGCAGGGGGTGCGCAGCCGGGCCGCCCGGGAGGCCAAGGCCGCCGAGTTGATCGACCGGGTGGGGCTACCGTCAACAGCCCTGCGCCGCAGGCCCGCCGAGTTCTCCGGCGGTCAGCGCCAGCGCATCGGCATCGCTCGCGCACTGGCCAGTGGCCCGGACCTGCTGGTCTGCGATGAGGCCACCAGCGCCCTGGACGTGTCGGTGCAGGCGCAGGTGCTCGAACTGCTACGGGAGATCAAACGCGACACCGGGCTGACCTATGTGTTCATCACCCACAACCTCGGCGTGGTGCGCGAGATCAGCGACACCATCATCGTGATGCGCAGTGGCAGCATCGTCGAACAGGGTGCCACTGCCGATGTGCTCGCCCATCCACAACAGTCGTACACCCGTGCCCTGCGAGCCGCCGCTCTGGATCCCACCACCATGGTAGGCGTCAAGCCGCGCAGTGTGTTGCGCACCAAACAGGAACAAGGAGCCGCGTAGTGTCCGACCTTCAACTGGCCCCACTCATCTTGGGCACCATGACCTTCGGCGACACCGTCGATGCCGCGGGTGCACGGCGTCTACTCGACGCGGCGCTGGACGCCGGGATCACCCATATCGACACCGCCAACGGGTACGCCGGAGGTGAGACCGAACGGATCCTGGCCGGGCTGCTCAAGGGCCGCCGCGACCGGGTCACCCTGGCCACCAAAGCCGGGATGCCGCACCCCGACGCGGGGGAGCATGCCCCGCTGTCGACGGCCGGGTTGCGCGCCAGCGTAGACGGCAGCCTGGCACGGCTGGGCACCGACCACGTCGAGCTGTTCTACCTGCACCAGCCCGACCGTGCGACCCCGCTGACCGAAACCCTTTCCACCGTCGCAGATCTGGTAGCCGAAGGCAAGATCGGAGCGCTCGGGGTGTCCAACTTCGCCGCCTGGCAGATCGGCGAGGTCAACCGCGTCGCCGATGAGGTCGGCGCGCCCCGCCCGATCGTCGCTCAGCAGCTCTACAATCTGCTGGCCCGCCGGATCGAGGACGAGTACGCCGAATTCGCCGCCGTCACCGGGCTGGTCACCATGGTGTACAACCCACTCGGCGGGGGACTGCTGACCGGTCGGCACAGCTTCGACGCCGACCCGGCCGACGGCCGGTTCGGCGACTCGCGATTGGCGCAGATGTACAAGCAAAGATATTGGAATACCGCGATCTTCGACGCAATCGAGGCGTTGGGCACCATCGCCGAGAAGGCCGGCGTGCCCCTGACCGAACTGGCGCTGCGCTGGCTGCTGTCCAAACCTGCCACCGGACCGATCCTGCTCGGTGGCTCCAAAGTCAGCCACCTGCGCGCGAATATCGCGGTGCTGGCCAAGGGGCCGTTGGACGCCGAGATCATCGAAGCCTGCGATGACGTCGGCGCTGCGCTTCGCGGCCCGATGCCCAACTACAACCGATAGGTCATCATGAGCGCACATGAATTCGCCGCTCGGCTCCGTAACCGCGAACGTATCCTCGGCTACTGGTCGGTGCTGGACTGTCCGGTCGCCCACGAATGGGTGGCGCATGTCGGCTGGGATTACCTGGCGCTTGACCTTCAGCACGGGCTGATCGGATACTCCGGCATGCTCGCCGGGCTGACCGCCATCGACGCCGCAGGCGGACCGGTCGGGTTGGTGCGTGTCGAGGCGAACAACCCGACCCCGATCGGGCGGGCGCTGGACGCCGGGGCGGCCGGGGTGATCGTGCCGTTGATCGACACCGCCGCCGATGCCGCCGCCGCGGTCGCCGCAGCGACATACCCGCCCAACGGGATCCGCTCCTACGGGCCGATGCGCTCGCAGCTGCGGATCGGCCCGCTGCCCGCCGATGCCAACCGCGACACCGTGGTGCTGGCAATGATCGAAACCCCGCAGGGCTTGGCCAACGTGGCCGAGATAGCCGCGGTGCCCGGACTGGACGGCGTGTACGTCGGACCGTCGGATCTGCGGCTGGCGGTCGGCGGTGCGCACTCCAATGATCCCACAGTGGCCGACGAATTCGAGGCCGCGCTGACAAAGGTGCGTGAGGCGGCGGCCGCAGTAGGTATTGCCGCAGGCATCCACACGTCCGACGGCGTCACCGCCGCCCGGCGCCTGGCCGAAGGGTTCACCTTCGCCTCCGTCGCCTCCGATATCACGCACCTGAAGGCGGTCTCGGCCGCACATCTCAAGGATGCACTTGGCGGCTCAGCCTGACCCACCCGTACCGTCGCCAATACGGTACGGTCGCCAGTAGATCGGTGGAGAGGACCCGGATGAGCAAGGTCATGGAGGGCGTGCGCGTCCTGGAGGTCGCGCAGTTCACCTTCGTCCCGGCGGCGGGGGCGATCCTGGCGGACTGGGGTGCCGATGTCATCAAGGTCGAACATCCGATTCGGGGCGACACCCAGCGTGGTTTCGTCAACATGGGCGGCTTCGCACTGGACCGCGACCGGCACCCGCTGATCGAACATCCCAACCGCGGTAAACGCAGTGTCGGAATCGACGTCTCCACGCCCGGCGGCCAGGAGGTGCTCTACGAGATCGCCAAGACCGCCGATGTGTTCCTGACCAACTACCTGCCTGCACAGCGGCAGCGGAACAAGTTCGACGTCGAGCACATCCGTGCGGCGAACCCGAACATCATCTACGCGCGCGGCAGTGCGTACGGAGACAAGGGCGCCGAACGCGACACCGGCGGTTTCGACGGCACCGCGTTCTGGACCCGCAGCGGGGTCGGGCATGCGCTCACCCCCGAGGAACTGGGAGGTGCTCTGCCCCAAGGTATCCCGGCCTTCGGTGACTCGATCGGCGGGATGAACATTGCCGGCGGGATCTCGGCGGCACTGTTTCACCGGGAACGCACCGGGGAGGCCCTGGAGATCGACGTCTCGCTGTTGAGTACCGCCTGGTGGGCCGCGGGCGCCAGCGTCACCCAGGGCATGGAGACCGGGGAGACGATGCGCTCGCTGATGCCGGGCGCCACCGCATCGGTGAATCCATTCATGGCCAACTACCAGACCTCTGACGGCGGCACCATCAATCTGTGCATCGTCAGCCCCACCGGCTATATTCGCGACACCTTCGCACACCTGGGCCTGCCCGAACTCGCCGATGATCCGCGATTCTGCGACGTGCTGCCGTTGATCGAGAATGCCGAAGCCGGTGTGGAACTCATCACCGAAGCAATCCGCAGCAAGCCGTTCGAGTACTGGCGTCGGCATCTCAAGACGATGAAAGGTCAGTGGGCGCCGTTCCAGAGCCTGGTGGATCTGGGCACCGACGAGCAGGCGATCGCCAACGACATGATCGTCGAGGTCGAAGGTGCGGACGGGAAACCGTTCAAGGTGGTGCGTGGGCCGGTGCAGTTCAATCATGAACCGCTGCAGACCACCCGTGCCCCGCAGGCCTCCGAGCACACCGAGCTGGTGTTGATGGAAATCGGGCTGGAGTGGGACCGCATCGAGGAGCTCAAGGACGCCGGCGCGATAGCCTGAGCCGGCCTCAGAACGGGATCGGTGTGTCATCGAGTGCGGCTTGTTCGTAGAGGTGGTCTTCGAGCTGCCACGCCAACAGGCGTCGTTCGGCCTGTCGTTGGTTGAGGCGCTCGCGGTTGGTCCCGCGTTCGTGGGTGACGCGTTGGGTGTGTTCGGCGGTGCGAGTCTGTCCGCGCCGGGGCATTTTCAGGCCGCGGAGCGGGCTCGGCGGCTCGGCGGCGTGGACAGCGGGTGTTCCGGTGGGCGTGGCCAGGACGGGGAACCAGTGCGCGCCTTCGGGTGTGGTGGTGTGCACCTGGCCGGTGGGGGTGCGCCAGGCCACGGTGCCGTCGGGGTACTGGGTGTCGGTCCAGCCGTCGTGGAAGGTTTTCAGCAGGTGATGAAAACGGCACAGGCACTTCAGGTTTGACGGGTGTGTCGGGCCGCCCGGCCACGGCACGGTGTGGTCGAGGTCGCAGTATTCGGCGCGCACGGCGCAGCCGGGGAACCGGCAGGTCAGATCGCGGGTGCGGACGAACTGCGCCAACGCGGTGGAGGGCCGGTAGCCGGGTTCGGCCTCGGGTGCCGGGACGGGGATGTCCTTGACCGCGGCACCCGCACGCACCAGAGCGGTGACCTGGTCGGCGGGTAGTACGCCGTGCCCGGGCAGGTATCCCGGCGCGTGCGGGTCGGCGGTGAGGGTGGCCGGGGTGGCGATCACGTGGATCACGAATCGGCCCGCGATGGCGGGGCGACCGGGGTCGGCGGCCGGGCAGGCCGCATTACCGCATTCGCAGGCCAGCGCGGTGCCCAGCCCGATCGCGAGGATCGCATCGGAGCGGCGTTGGTGTTTGGTGCGAGGGTCATCGGCACACACGCTGTCGGCCATCGTGTCGAGCAAGGTGTCGAACGCGGCACCTGCGGCGGCCTCGACGCGGGCCCAGACATCGGACATCCCGCCCGGCGCGGGCGCCACATCGACGCGCCGCTTATCCCGCGCCGGGCCCGGAGTGCGGACTCCTGCAGGATCACTGCGGGCAATGACTTCGTCGATGCGCTGCTCCTGCACCGGCCCCGACAGTCGCATCCATTCGAGCAGCTTGGCGGCGATCTGGACGTCGATCACGCCCAACCGGGCCGGATCGTCGACCAGGTCGGTGCGGTTGATCACCGTGGTGACCAACCGGTAGTCCACCTCCCCGGACAGATGCACCGTCGCCACGGCCGGTAACCGGTCGCGGAGCGCTATCGCCACCCTGAGCTGGGCATCCGCCCGGGATCGGGAGATCCCCAACCCGACCGCCACCTCGGCGGCCAGGCCGGCGTATCCGTCGATCGCCCAGTTCAGCCGCTCCACGTCCGCACCCGGGGCGCGGATCTCATAGAGATCGGCGATCGCCTCCAGCCGTCGCGCTCCCGCGGCGTTCTCCGCACGCACGGCCGCCGTCATCCGGTCCAGTGCTTCCCCCGCCGCGGACCGCTCCAGCAATACTTCGAACATGTGTTCGACGCTAATCGAGAGGTACGACAACTGATCGCGGCCGAGATCGCCGGCCTCGACGCTTAGGGAAGCTAGAAGTTAGCCTCACTCACCGTCGAGGCAACCCCTCAGCCCGCCGCGACCCGGGGTGCCTTGTCCACGACCGCGGTATCGAGCACCAACTCCGCCACCCGGTTCCGATGCGCTTCGGCACTGCCGAGTAACGCCGCGTCGGTGATGGCCCGCTTGAAGTACAGGTGCGCCTGGTGTTCCCAGGTGAACCCGATACCGCCGTGCACCTGGATGGTGTCGGTGGCGATGCGGGCGAGCGTCGCCGACGCCAGGGCCTGGGCGATGCTGACCGCCAGCGCGGGGTCATCGGATCCGTCGGTCAACGCCCACACCGCGTGATAGGCGGCCGAGCGGGCATGTTCGAGGTCGACGAGACCTTCCGCGAGCCGGTGCTTCACCGCCTGGAACGAGCCGATCGGCCGGCCGAACTGCAGCCGGGATTTGGCGTACTCCACCGAGAGGTCGAGCAGATGCTGCGCGGCGCCGACCTGCTCGGCGGCCAGCAGCGCCGACCCGGCCTGCAGGGCGTGCGTGATGACGCGCGGTGCGGTGTCCGGTCCCGCGATCAGCCGGGCCGGCGCATCGGTAAGGGTGACGGTGGCCTGCGGCCGGGTGAGATCGAGGGTGACCAGCGGTTCGCGACGGACGCCGTCGGAGGTCACGGCATACAACGCCACACCCTGCGAACTCGTTGCCGCGACCAGCAGTTCGTCGGCGTCGCCGTCGACCACCCGGTCGATGCGGCCGGTCAGGGTGTCGGTCCCGGTCACCGTGACAGCGTCGGGATCGAAGGCGCCGGCGCGGTCGCCGACGGCGAAGGCCGCCGTGCGGGCACCTTCCATCAGCGCACCGAGCAATTCGTCGCGGGCCGCGCCGGGTTCGGCGGCCACCAGTGCGGGGATGGCCAGGTATACGGTGCCGAAGAGCGGACCGGTCGCGAGTGCGGCGCCCAGTTCCTCCACCGCGATCGCCTGATCGACGAGGGTGCCGCCGGCTCCACCGTCGGATTCGGGCACCGAAAGGCCGAGCACCCCCAACTCGGACCCGAGGCGCTGCCAGACCTTCCGGTCGAACCGCGGCTCGGATTCCATCCGGGCGCGGGCGGCCTGCTCGCCGAAGTTGTCGGCACTGAATCGTCTTACGGCAGCACGCAATTGGATCTGTTCGGAACTGAACTCGAACTCAGCCACGGGGGATCTCCTTCCAGGGCATACCGGCATCGGCCCGCAGATCACCGGGCAGGCCGAGGATCCGCTCGGCCAGGATGTTGCGCATCACCTCGGACGTCCCGCCCTCGATGGTGTTGGCCTTACTGCGCAGGAACCGCTGCTGGACGGGCCCGCGCCAATCCTCGGGATCGTCGCTGTCGTGCAGTCCGTAGCCGTGGTACAGGATGCCTTCGGCGCCAAGCAGATCCATGCACCATTGGTAGATGTGCTGATTCAGCTCGGCACCCACCAGTTTGCCGATGGACCCCTCCGGGCCAGGGCCGCCGACGGTCGCGGTGGCCCGCGAGCGTTGCGCGGTCAGCCGCTGCGCTTCGGAGCGCAACCACAGCTGGGTCAGCCGGTCCCGCAGTACCGGCGTGCGCAGATCGGGTCGCGTCGCCCACAACGCGACGGCGTCGGCGATGGTGCCCGCGCCGCGCCGGCTACCGCTGCCACCGAGGGCGCTGCGCTCGTTCATCAGCGTCGTCATCGCCACGTTCCAGCCGTTACCCACGTCGCCGAGCCGGTGGGCATCGGGGATCCGGGCGTCGGTGAGGTACACCTCGTTGAACTCGGCCTGCCCCGTCAGCTGGCGCAGCGGCCGCGTCTCGACGCCCGGCCCGTGCATGTCCAGCACGAAGTAGGTGAGCCCTTTGTGTTTGGCCACATCGGGATTCGACCGGGCCAGCAGCAGACCCCACCTGGCCCGGTGCGCCAGCGACGTCCACACCTTCTGACCGTTGACCACCCATTCGTCACCGTCGAGGACGGCGGAGGTGGCCAGGCCGGCCAGATCGGATCCGGCACCGGGCTCGGAGAACAGCTGACACCAGATGTCCTCGGTCGCCGCCAGTGGCCGCAACCACGACCGCTTCAGCTCCTCGGACTGTGCATGCTCGCGGATGGTGGGCGCGGCCATGCCGTAGCCCATGGGATTCAGGCTCAGCGGTATCGGTCCGCCCGCGCCCTGCAGGATGCCGTCGGCGACGGCCTGCAACCCGCGCGACACCCCGAGGCCACCGAGGCCCTCCGGGAAGTGCACCCAGGACAGGCCGGCGTCGTAGCAGGCGGTGAGATACTCCGGAATCGGGACCTGAGTCGGATCGTGTTCGGCGACGACCCGGCGGGCCAGGTCGGCGATCCGGTCCGCATCGGCTTTCGCGCTCATCTCCTCACCATAGGCAGGCGTGACGGCCGTCACTTATGCGGGTTGCGCACCCTGGGGCAGGATGAGGCCATGCAGGTCACCGCAAGCGCAACCGTCGCCACACCCATCGACACGGTGTGGGCCACCCTGACCGACCACGTGGGAATGGAGTCCTGGGCGCCGGGCATCAAGGTCAGCCTGGGCCGGCCGGGCACCCCCGAGGCCAACGGCGTGGGCGCCGTCCGTCAGATCAAGACCCCCGGGCCGGGGCCGGATATCGTCGAGGAAGTCACCACCTTCGACGCACCGCACGTGTTCGGTTACAAGGCGCTGTCGGGTACGCCGTTCCCCGGCTACACCGGAGAGGTGCGGCTGACACCGTCGGGTACGGGCACGCGGATCGACTACACCATCGGTTCCACGGCGTCGTTCCCACTGGTGAAGATCCCGCTGGCGGGGATCGGTCAGGTACTGCTGCGGCTGCTGGTGCGGGCCGCCGCTAAGGCGTGACCGGGAACTCGCGGTTGATGCTGTCCAGCAGCGCTGGATAGCGTTTGGCTTCGGGGTGACCGCTGGGTTTTCCACTGCTCACGACGGCCACCGACAGGGCGCGGTCCGGGTCGGCCCATACCGCGATATCGGTCAGCCCGGTGTGCCCGAACGCCCCCGCCGCGTCCCGCCCGAAGGGGCCGAATCGCTTGGACCCGAGCATGTAGCCGGTACCCCAACGCATCGGCGCCCCGCCGACGGCGAGATCGGGACGCAGGCGGCGCGCCTGTCGGGTCGCACCGTGCAGTGTCTCCGGGGCCATCACGCGCACCCCGTCGAGTTCGCCACCGCGGCGCAGGATCTCGGCGAACCGGGACAGTTCGTCGGCGGTGGAGACGGTGTTCGAGGACGGGACGACGCCGGTGAGGAACTCGGGAGTGTTCGAGAGCGGGATGATCTGCTGCGGCGTTCCGCCGATCGCGAGCTTGAACGCCTTGGCGATCGGTGCCGGAAGCGGCTTGCCGGTCACGTGGCTGGGTGCCACCAGTGCAACATCTTCTGCGGCCACACCGTAATTGGTCCACCTGAAACGCAGCGGCGCCAGGATCTCGTCGTGCAGGATGTCGCGGATGCTGCGTCCGGTGGCCGCCGAGATGATCTCGCGCATCAGTGGACCCCACGTCAAGCCGTGGTAGATGTGCACCAGGCCGGGCCGGTAGACGGGCTTCATCTGGCTCAGCATCTCGCGGGCATACGCACTGTCGTCCATCCGCCGCAGATCCGGTTTCGGCCCGGTGGCGAACGGGATTCCGGCGCTGTGGGTGAGGACGTGCCGGATGGTGGTGCGGTCCTTGCCATGGCTGGTGTAGCCGGGCAGGTAGTCGCACACCCGGTCCTCCAGCGCGAAGCTGCCCCGCTCGACGAGCATGTGTGCGACGGTGACGGTGATCGCCTTGGCGGCCGAATAGACGCAGAACGGGGTATCGGTGCGGACCGGAATTCGTTCGGCATCAACGGGATCGGCCGGGCCGTTACCCCAGGCGTGGCCGATGGCGCGGTTGAGCACCACCTTGCCCCGGTGCCGCACGCACACCTGGATGGCCGGCTGCATCCCGGCCTGGTACCAGTACCTGGCGTTGTCCCAGATGCGTTCCACCGCTTGGGAATCGATATCGCTGTGGTCCTCGGGCGCGCGATCGGTGATCTCGTCCAGATCGCTGGACACCCGGATGCGGCCTTCGGGTTTCATCGTCGTGCTCATGACTGCCTCCGCAGAGTCGCCGACAGATGGTGCTGCAGTGGTTGGCCTACCGCACCCATCTGAACCGTGTAGGTCAATTCGTCACCGTCGCACCGGAACGAACGGGCCAGCGCGGTCACCTCTTTGGCCGATGCGGAGCGGCCGATGGTCGTCGCGGTGACGTCGATTCGCAGCGGGTGCGTGGTGAGCGTGCCTTCCAGGACCTCCACGATGCCGGTCGGATGCGCCAGCAGAAACTCCACCCGGCCCGGCTCGGGTACGCGGACATAGCCGGATTCGGCGTGCAGGGGCCGGCCGTCATCGGCGGCCTTGGTGCGCTGCGAGTAGGCCAGGAACGGCTTGCCGATATGGCCGAACGTCACGGTCTCCAGATACGTGAACGGCGCGATGGTGGGATATTCACCCGCCCCGGGGCCGACCCAGGTGCCGAGCAGCGGAGCCAGAACAGCGATATCGGGGTGAAGGTCGGGCACGTCCGCCAGCCTACGGCGTGGTGTACTGACGCCGAGATGACGAACGACGAGCCGCTGGTGACCGCCGTGCAGCGCCCGCATCCGGCGCGGTCGGACCTGCAGACCTACCCCGTGACCGGTGCCGGCCTGGCCCGGTTCGGCGATGTCGACGCCAATGGGCACCTGAACAACCTCGCACTGGCTTCGCTGCACGAGAATGCCCGCGCCGAGTTCAACACCGCGGTCTTTCCCGGGGTGTATGAGCAGGCCACCCGTGCCGTCCGGGTGGTGGTGGCCAGCAGCGTGCTGCACTATCTGGCCGAGGCGCACTGGCCGGCGGCCGTCACCACCGGCCTGGGTGTCGGGCGCATCGGCCGGACGTCGTATGTGCTGTCCACGGCGCTGTTCGTGGACCAGCGCTGTGTCAGCTTGTGCGACACCGTGTTGGTGACCCTGGTGGACGATGCGCCCGCGCCGATCCCGGATGCGGCGCGGGTGCACCTGGCCGCGCATCGCCTGCGCTGACCCGACTACAGTGCGGCGTCGGCCACGCCCAGAGCGTTATCCAGGATCGCCAGACCCGCGCGCACCTCGTCCTCGGAGACGTTGCACGGCGGCACCACGTGGATGCGGTTGAAGTTCGCGAACGGCAGCAGGCCACCGGCCTTGCAGGCCGCGATCACGGAGTTCATCGCCGGGCTGGAACCCCCGTAGGGCGCCAGGGGCTCGCGGGTCTGCTGGTCGGCGACCAATTCGACGGCCCAGAACACCCCGGCGCCCCGCACCTCACCGACACTGCGGTGCTTGGCGGCGAGCTCGGCCAGTCCGGGGCCGATGACCTCGGCACCGATTCGGGCCGCGTTCTCGACCATGCCCTCGTCGGCCATCGCGTTGATGGTCGCCACGGCCGCCGCGGTCGCCAGCGGATGCCCGGAGTAGGTCAACCCACCCGGGTAGGGGCGATGCGCGAACGTCTCGTAGATGGCCGGGCTGATCGCCACACCACCGAGCGGGACGTAACCGGAGTTGACCCCCTTGGCGAAGGTCAGCAGGTCCGGCACCACGTCGAAGTGGTTGATGGAGAACCACTTTCCGCTGCGCCCGAAGCCGGCCATCACCTCGTCGGCGATGAACACGATGCCGTGGCGGTCGCAGAGCTCGCGCACCCCGGCGATGTATCCCGGCGGGGGCACCATGATGCCCGCGGTACCCGGGATCGACTCCAGGATGATCGCGGCGATGGTGGACGGGCCCTCCAGTGCGATCAGCTGTTCCAGATAGGCCAGCGCCCGCTGTGACTCCTCGGCCTCGGTGGTGGCATGGAACTGCGAGCGGTACAGGAACGGTCCGAAGAAGTGCACCACCCCGGCGTTGCCGTGGTCATTGGGCCAGCGGCGCGGATCACCGGTGAGGTTGATCGCCGTCTCCGTGCCGCCGTGATAGGCGCGGTACCGGGAGAGCACCTTGTAGCGGCCGGTGTGCAACCGGGCCATCCGCACCGCATGCTCGACGGCGTCGGCTCCACCGTTGGTGAAGAAGATCTTGTCGAGCTCACCGGGGGTGCGCTCGGCGATCAGCCGGGCCGCCTCCGAGCGTGCTGCGTTGGCGTGCTGCGGTGCGACCGTACAGAGCTTGGCAGCCTGTTCGGCAATGGCGGCAACCACTTTCGGGTGCTGATGGCCGATGTTGGTGTTCACCAGCTGACTGGAGAAGTCCAGCAGCCGGTTGCCCTCGCCGTCCCAGACATAAGACCCCTGCGACGCGGTGATCGTCATCGGGGCGATCTCGGCCTGGGCCGACCAGGAGTGGAACACATGCTTGCGGTCCAGCTCGTAAGCACGGGCGGCTTCGGCGCGGGCGTCCGCGACGGTGAGCCCATTGGGCAGCGCGGCGGTCTCTTCGGTGACAGTCATGGTTTCGATTTTCTCACTTGCCCGGTCGATTAGTTGGTGGGGAAGCCGAGGTTGATGCCCCCGTGCGACGGATCGAGCCAGCGGCTGGTGATGGCCTTGGCGCGGGTGAAGAAGTTGACACCCTCGGTGCCGTGGGCGTGGCTGTCGCCGAACAGCGAGGCCTTCCAGCCGCCGAAGCTGTAGTAGGCCATGGGCACCGGGATGGGGACGTTGATGCCGACCATGCCGACCTCGACCTCGTTCTGGAAGCGCCGGGCGGCGCCGCCGTCGTTGGTGAAGATGGCGGTGCCGTTGCCGTAGGGGTTGCTGTTGATGAGTTCGAGGGCCTGGTCATAGCTCTCGACGCGCAGCACCGACAGCACGGGGCCGAAGATCTCGTCGGTGTAGACGCTCATGTCGGGGGTGACGTTGTCGAGCAGGGTGGGGCCCAGCCAGAAACCGTCTGCCGCGCCGTCAGCGGTGACGGTGCGGCCGTCGACGACGACCTTGGCGCCGTCGGCTTCACCGGCGTCGATGTAGGCGGCCACCTTGTCGCGGTGGGCCTTGGTGACCAGCGGACCCATATCGGAATCCTTCGTGCCGTCGCCGATCTTGAGGCCGACCGTGCGTTCGGCGATCTTGGCGACCAGGTCGTCGGCGATCGGTCCGACGGCGACGGCAGCCGAGATGGCCATGCAGCGCTCACCTGCGGAGCCGAAGCCGGCGTTGACCATGGCGTCGGCGGCCAGGTCGAGGTCGGCATCGGGCAGGATGACGGCGTGGTTCTTGGCGCCGCCGAGGGCCTGGACGCGTTTGCCGGCGGCGGTGCCGGTGGCGTAGACGTACTGGGCGATCGGGGTGGAGCCCACGAAGGACACCGATTTGATCTTGGGGTTGGTGAGCAGTTCGTCGACGGCGGTCTTGTCGCCTTGCAGAACGTTGAACACGCCGTCGGGCAGCCCGGCCTCGGCCCACAGCTGGGCCAGCCACAGGGACGCCGAGGGGTCTTTCTCCGACGGCTTCAACACGACGGTGTTACCGGTGGCGATGGCCAGGGGGAAGAACCACATCGGGACCATGGCCGGGAAGTTGAACGGGGAGATGATGGCCACCGGTCCCAGGGCCTGGCGGATCGAGTAGACGTCGACCTTGGTCGAGGCGTTCTCGGTGAAGCCGCCCTTGAGCAGATGCGGGATACCGCAGGCGAATTCGACGACTTCCTGGCCGCGGGAGACTTCACCGAGGGCGTCGGAGACGACCTTGCCGTGCTCAGAGGTGATGATCTCGGCGAGTTCGCCCTTGCGGGCGTTGAGGAGTTCGCGGAAGTTGAAGAGCACCTGGGTGCGCTTGGCCAGCGAGGCGTCCCGCCAGGCCGGGAACGCCGCGGCGGCGGCGTCGATGACGGCCTGGGCGTCGGACACCGAGGCGAGCGCGACCTGGCCGGTGACCTGGCCGGTCGCCGGGTTCGTCACCGGCGCGGTCGCACCCGAGGTGCCTTCGAAGAACGTGCCGTTGAGCCAGTGCTGAACCGTGGCTTGCATCGCGATGTGCTCACTTTCTGTTGAGGGTTGCATCCAGTCTGCGACGGGGTGGTCCTCCTCGAGCGTGACGAAGTGTCTACAGATTGTGCTTCGCCGATACACTTTGTAAATGATCATCACGGTGGCCGATGTCCTGGGACTGCCGGTGCTGCAAGACGGCGAGCCCGAGGTCCTGAGCTCCCGGCGGTTCGACGAGCCCGTCCGCTGGGTGCACGTCAGCGATATGGCCGACCTGTCCACGCTGGTGCAGGGCGGTGAGCTGGTGCTGACCACCGGTGCCGCGTTGCGCGCGGACCCGCGCCGCTACCTGGCGGGCATGGCCGAGGCCGGGGTGCTCGCGGTGGTCGTCGAACTCGGCGGGGCGAGCCTGCCGCCGGGGGCGGGCGCGATCGCCGAAGAGTGCGATGTGGCGTTGGTGGCGCTGCACCGCCAGGTGCGCTTCGTGGAGGTGACCGAGGCGGTGCACCGGATGATCGTCACCGATCAGTTCGACCGGGTGGACTTCGACCGGCGCGTGCACGAGACCTTCACCGACCTCAGCATGAAGCGTGCCTCGGTCGGCGGCATCGTCGACGCCGCGGCGGCGATCCTCGACGAACCGGTGGTGCTCGAGGATCTGGCGCACCGGGTGCTGGCGGTGTCCGCACGCGGGCACGCCGCCGACTTGCTGCACGACTGGGAGCGCCGATCCCGGCGCAATGCCGGAACCGAGCACTGGGCGTTGACCTCGGTGGGGCCGCGCACCGAAGAGTGGGGTCGGCTCATCGTGCCCCGGCGGCCCGCCGATGTGGCGCGCACCCAGATGGTGCTGGAACGTGCCGGGGTGGCGCTGGCCCTGCACCGGATGATCGAGCGGGACCGATCCGGGCTACAGCATCAGGCCCAGACGGGCCTGATCGACGATGTATTGCGCAGCCGGGTCACCGACGAGCGCGAAGCCGCGGCTCGTGCGCACGCGCTGGGGTTGCGTTCGGCGGCCCGCTACGTTCCGGCGACCGTCCGGGTGCAGCGGCCCGAGAACATTCGAGCCCAGGCCGATCCCGTTGCCGGGCAACGGCGCAACGTCTCCCTGTTGGACACCGTCATGCACACCGTCAACGCGTCCGGACACACCGGCCTGTTCTCGGTCCGGCGCGACGGTGAGATCGGACTCGTGCTGTCGCTCGGCGTCACTCGTTCCGCGGACGCGGCGCTGAGCGCGCTGGGCAATGATATGCGCCGCGAAATACGGCGTGTCGAAGGGGTTTCCGACTCGGCGCTGGCGGTCGGCGAACCGGTGGAACGGGTCATCGATGCGATCCAGGGTTTGGCCGAAGCCGCCCACATCGCCGAGGTCGCCCTGTCGATGGGGGAGAAGCCGCGGCCGTTCTACCGGGCCGCCGATGTCCGGCTGCGCGGATTGATCTCCTTGCTGCGCAGCGATCATCGGGTGCAGGCCTTCGCCGAAACCGAACTCAGGGCACTGCTGTCCGATGACCCGTCGAACATCGCGGTCCTACGGGAATACCTGCGGCTGGCCGGGAACAAGGTGGCGGTGGCCCAGCGGCTGCACATGAGCCGGCCCGCGCTCTACAAGCGCCTCGCCTCGATCAGCGAGACGCTGGGCGTGGAGCTCGACGACGGGGACTCGCGCACCTCCCTGCATGTCGCACTGATGGTGCTCGACGCGCAGAAGCTCAGTCGCCCGGTGGGTTCGGCGAGCGAACCGATGCGCGCGGAGATCATCGATCCCTACGTGTGAACGGGTACGCACCGATACGTTCGAATTGTGAATGTGCTCGACCGGATCATGAACTGCCGGCTGACCATCGCCGAATGGATCGGCGCGGCTCTGCTCCTTGCGGTGCCGTATGGGGTCGCCGGAGTGCTGTGGTCGTTCTGGCACCTGGACCAGCTGACCGCGCTGACCTTCGTCAGATCGACGATGACGTGGCCGATCCTGTTGTTCGGCAACGGTTGTATCTCGTGATCTGAACGGGGAGACGATGCGGCGAGTGCGTGGGATGCTGGCCCGCCCGGTGACCGTGGGGGCGATGCTCGAGGCGCTGATGTGGCTGGCGCTGCCCTACGTCGTCATCGGTCTGGCCTTCACCGTGGTGCACCCCGACCATGTCCGATATCGCGAAGCGCAGTTGCAGATGTGGTTTCCGGCAGGAGCCGATGTGCTCGCATTCGGCGAGACGACGGTAGGGTGGCCGCTGTTGCTCGTGTCTGGTACGGGAGAGGACCACTGCGGTGCCCAACGATGATCTCGCCGATTTCGAGCACACCGAGTTCACCCACGACGGCACCACGCGGTCGATCTTCCGCAAGGGCAGCGGGCCCGCCGTCATCGTGATCGCCGAGATCCCCGGGATCACGCCGAAGGTGCTCGATTTCGCCAGGAAGGTCGCCGATATCGGATGCACGGCGGTGCTTCCACACCTGTTCGGCGAACCCGGCTTCGATCCCAACCGGAGCACCTTCACCGCGCTCAGCAGTTTCGCCAGGACGATGGTGCCCGCGTGTATCAGTAAGGAATTCGTGACCCTGGCGACCGGCCGGACCTCACCGGTCATCAGCTGGCTGCGCGCACTGGCCCGCGCCGAGCACGAGCGCTGCGGCGGGCCCGGCGTCGGTGCTGTCGGAATGTGCTTCACCGGCGGCTATGCGCTGGCGATGGCGACCGATGACGTGCTGCTCGCCCCGGTGCTGTCGCAGCCGTCGATGCCGGTGGCACTGACGGCGCGACAGAAGCACTCCATCGACATCTCACCCCAGGATCTGGCCGTGGTGAAGCAGCGGTGTGCGGCCGGGCTGACGGTGCTGGGCCTGCGGTTCACCTCGGATCGGCTGGTGCCGGCCGAGCGGTTCGACTTCCTGCGTGAACAGCTCGGGGAGGCCTTCGTCGCCGTGGAACTCGATGACGCGGACGCCAACCCCGACGCGCTGATGACTCCGCACTCGGTACTCACCGAGCATCTCATCGACGAACCGGGCCAGCGCACCAGAGCGGCGCTGGACCAGGTGCTCGACCTTTTCCGCACCCGTCTACTGACGGTGTGAAGTCTCGCCGTCCCTGACGGAATGAGCGAGGCGCCTCGTGCTGTTGGCACAGGTATGAATCAGTGCGCCGGTGTGACGAGTGGCCGGGAATCCGGCTGGGGCGTGTCCTCACTCACAAATGCCTTGTCAGGCGCCTTGCTTAGGGGGACTATCTAGTCATGCTAACTATAAAGCGTTACGCCGAGGCGGCCCTGCTGTCCGTGGTCGCGCTGGTGGCGATTGCGACACCCACCGTCATGCTGCTGCAAGACGGACCGCACATGCCGGTGCAGATCGTCGTCAATCAACCGCTGTCCACCGACGCTCGCTGAGTCGAGGGAGCGTGCGATATGAGTGCGATGAGACGACTGGCGACGGTGGCATGCGCCGCCGTGGCATTCGCCGCGCCGGCGGCGGTCGTGAGCGCGGCTGCGCCCGAGGTGGGGTCACCGACCTCGGTGGTGGCAGAACCTAACGGTTACGGCGGTCCGGACGGCCACGGCGGCGGCGGAGGCTGCAGCAGCGGGCCCGGTTGGCACGGCTGTGGTGGTTGGAACCCGCAGCAAGGTGGCTTCGGCAGCGGGTGCATCAACGGCCTGTGCGCTGGCTGGGACGGCACCCGCGGCTGGGGCGGCTGATCGGCTTCTAGGCCGAGCGGCCGATGTCCCGGTGGTCCTCATCCGGATCGTCGCGCACCGTGGCCAGCTTCGGCGATTCGAGCAGGCAGCTCTGATTGCCCCCGGCCTTGCGTGCTTCGTACATGGCGTTGGTCGCGATGGTGACCAGCTCGTCGAGCACGTCGTGCGACGTGTGCCGTGCCAGCGGCTGCAGCGGCGTGCTGACCACCCCGAGGCTCGCGGTCAGCTGGAAGGGCGCCGATTTGATGGTGCTCAGGATGCGGTCGGCCAGTGGGGTGGGGTCGGCGTGGGTGAAGACATCGGCGACCAGATACTCACAATCGCCGAGGTGACCGATGATGGCGTCACCCCGGACGGTTTCACGCAGGCGCTGTCCGATCGCCACGCGAGCGCGGTTCCCGCCGGCTTTTCCGGACATCGCGGTCAGCAGCGAGAAGCTGTCCAGGTTGGCCACGATGAGCACCAAGTAGCGGTCGTCGCGCCGGCTGCGTGAACCGATGAGAGTGGCCACCTGGTCGTAGAACGTCTGCCGATTCAGCAGACCGGTCAGCGGCTCGATGCCCCCGGTGTTCGTCTCGGAACCGGCGATCTTGAGCGCCAGTTCGCAGGCAGAGGCGACGGACACGTTGATGGTCAGCACCAAGGCGACCGACGAGACCGCCATGACGGGATCCTCGACGAACAACCGCCAGGCGAGGGTGGCGAGCGTCGCCGCCTGGAGAGTCCAGATGATCAGCAGGAGCCGGCGAGAATGGAAGAACACCGTGTACGCGGTCGTCACCACGAACGCGGTCGAACCCACAAGGGCGAGCACCGGATTCGGCACCATCAGGCACCCGGCGGCGATCAGCAGTGTCCCGAGCGTCACGCAGAACACCGACTGACGCCAGGTCGGCCATTCCGCGCGCAGCCAGATTGCGGCCATCGCGCCGATGGACAGGATGACGACGGTCACCGCCAGCGGCCCGTACGCCACGGAGTGCCGCGGCGTGGAGATGATGGCGGGTACGGCGATCGCGCCGAGCGCAAGGATGCTCCACGCCACCACGCGACACGTCAGTGTCTGCAGATCGCGGGCGGCCAGGAATGAGGTCAGCCACCGGTAGTGATCACCGCGATGTCGCCACCGCCCAGGAGTGCGCATCAGGCACCTGACCGCGTCGGGCACGAACACCGTGACATTCAGCGAACGGTACCAGCACAGGTGGCCGTCGGCACCGTGCTTGCGAGTGCAAAATCCGCGGTTAGCCTCGCACTATGACATCGCAGTGGACACCGGGACGGCTCGGCGATCTGACCGGAAAGCGCATCATCGTGACGGGTGCGACCAATGGGGTGGGCTTGGCGACTGCGACCGCGTTGGCCCGTGCCGGCGCGCGGGTGATCCTGGCCGTCCGCAACACCGCCCTGGGTGCGCAGCGGGCAGCGGAGATGGGTGGCGACACCGTCGTGGCCGAACTCGATCTGGCCGATCTGGCGTCGGTGCGTGCCTTCCCCGGCCGGCTCGACACCCTCGGTGTCGACGAGATCGACATCCTGATCAACAACGCGGGCACGCTCACCCGGCAGCGCTGCGACACCGTCGACGGATTCGAAGCGACGATCGCGACCAATCTGCTCGGACCGTTCGCGCTCACCAACCTGCTGCTGGACCGTGTGCGTGACCAGATCATCAATGTGGGCTCCGAAGCGCACAAGTCGGCGACGCTGCACCTCGACGATCTGCACCTACGCGCCCACAAGTGGACCGTGATGGGCGCCTATGCGGCGTCCAAGCTCGCCGTCATGCTGTGGGGACTGGAACTGGATCGACGCCTGCGGGCCGCGGGGTCACCCGTCGTCACCCAGCTGACCCACCCCGGATGGGTGGACTCGAATCTGCCGCAGCTACCCGGCGGCCCGCTGATGGGGATCGTGCAGCGCGGGGTCAAGGTGGTCGCCGCAGCGCTGGCCAACGACACCGACGCCGGCGCGGCCACCACCCTGTACTGCATCAGCGAGCCGATCCCGCCCGGCAGTTACGTCGGTGTGGACGGCCGGTTCGGTCTGCGTGGTGGACCCGTGCTGATCGGCCGGTCGGCGCTGGCCTGTGACTACGCCGTCGCGGGGCGGGTCGTGCAGTTCGCCGAACAAGAAACCGGGACAGAGCTTTTGGCCGCTCGCGCCGGCAAGCGCTGAATGTTTGCCGGCGCATAACGGGTCGGTCATATCCGGGTGCCATCGTGGGGCGGTGACCGCCGAACCGGCGCCGGCGTCGGCACCGGCCCGACTTGCCGAGCGGTTTCACCGATTCTGTGCACGCGTCGTCGCCCGCCTGCCGTACGGGTTCGACCGTGTCGTCGCGCCGACCTTCCTCGGCTTCGCACTGATCAACAGCTTCACCTTCGGGGTGGATCTGACGATTCTGACCTTGCTGCACAGTGGTTTTGGTGTGCCGCTGCCGGTGGCGCTGACCCTGGGCTACGTGGTGGCCTTCGCGCTCAGCTATGTGCTGAACCGGACGCTGAACTTCCGCTCGCACGCGGTGGTCGGACCGCAACTGGCCAGCTATGTGGTGGTCGTCGCCATCAACTACGCGGCCTTCATCGTCGCGTTTCCCACCGCGCTGGCCTCGTTCGGGCTGGAGTACCACCTGGCGCGCCTCATCGCCGGTGGCGGTGAGGCCGTGTTCATGTACAGCGCCATGCGGTGGGTGGTTTTCCGTAGCCGGGGGTGATTCCGGTGTTAGGTCGCCCCGTGTTCTTTACGCTCGTCGACATCTGGTTGACCGCAGCCCTTCGGTTCCTCCAGACCAACGGACTTGCCGACTGATGCGAGGAGATTGCTCATGACCACTCAGGACAACGCCGTCGGGCGCCGCCAGGTGCTGGCCGGTGCCGGAATAGGTCTGGGGGCCACCGCAATCGCGGCATGCTCAGGCTCCGGCCAGAAGGCGGCCCCGCCCGCAACGGAATCGTCGGCGGGGACGTCGGCGCCGGGGCAGGCTGCGGGCACGCTGGCCACGACGTCCCAGGTGCCGGTCGGGTCGGGTGTCATCGTCGACGACGTGGTGCTCACCCAACCCACCGCCGGGGTCTTCAAAGGGCTCTCGACGGTGTGCACCCATGCCGGATGCGCGGTGTCGTCCGTCGCCGACGGGAAGATCACCTGCCCGTGCCACGGCAGCACCTTCGACCTGGACGGGGCGGTGCTCAAAGGCCCGGCGACCAAGCCGTTGGCGACGGTCGCCGTGACCGTGCAGGGGCAGGACATCGTCAAGGGCTAGTCACACACCTGGCCGGCACAGCCGCTGGCTACGATCACCGGCTGTGGGCGACGACGAGGACACCGCGACGGGGGAACCGGCGCAGGCGCCGTGGTACGAGGAATCGTGGGCGGTGTACGCGGCCGGGGCCGGCGCGGTCGCCGTGATCGTCGTCCTGGTGTTCGCGGTGCTGCAGACGGCGCACGATTCGGTGGAACCGCCCCGCGGGCCCGCACCCACCACCGCCGACGCCCCGTCGACGTCGTACACCACCACCACGACCACGACGACCACCCGCAGCACCAGACCGTCGACGTCGGATATCAATCCGGGGGAGTCCAGCCCCGGGACGACCACGACGACCACCGACGACGGCTGGGTTCCCGACTTCCCCGAGTTGACCGGCACCACGCCCACGACGACGACGGACCCCTACGCGACGAGCACGTCGGCCCCCAGGGCCGGGGCCATCTAGGCGAGACGCCTCAGGGCAGCGCGCTGCCCTTGCGCCACTGGTCCCAGGGCACGCTCCAGTCGCCGTTCTGAGCGAGCAGCTGCTGTGGCGGCCCGCCGGTGTGCCGGACCTCGACCACGTCGCCCGGCATCGAGAAGTTGAAGAACCATTCGGCGTTCTCGGAGTTGAGGTTCAGGCAGCCGTGAGAGGTGTTGGTGTTGCCCTGCGCCCAGACGGTGGCATTGAGCTGGTGCAGGTAGATACCGTCACCGCTGATCCGGGTGGCCCAGGGGATGGTCTCGCGGTAGCCCAGCCGGGAGTTGACCGGCAGGCCGTAGGACGAGGAGTCCATGATCACCGGATTGGCCTTGTCCAGCACGGTGTACACCCCTGGTGGCGTCCAGAAGCTCAGCGTCGTCCCGCCGATGGTCTCGGTGCCGCCCCGGCC
The DNA here is from genome assembly GCF_025822555.1 of Mycobacterium hackensackense. Taxonomy (NCBI): domain Bacteria; kingdom Bacillati; phylum Actinomycetota; class Actinomycetes; order Mycobacteriales; family Mycobacteriaceae; genus Mycobacterium; species Mycobacterium hackensackense. The sequence goes on along the minus strand of NZ_JACKUC010000030.1, from coordinate 903,075 downwards.
CATGGAGGTCGGCATGGTGCGCACCAGTTTCCCGTTGTCGAACACGCTGACCTGCTTGGTGTTGTCATCGGCGATCGACACATGGGAGTCGCCGATCTTGAACGACACCTTCTCGTCGTCCTGCCCGTACACCCCGCCGCCCAGCGGCACACCGTAGATGTTCGCGGCCACCGTGACGGTGGTACCCGGCGCGTAGTAGTGCTCGGGCCGCCAGTGCGCGGTCTGATCGTCCACCCAGTTCCACGAACCCTTCACCGGTGGCGATGTCGTCACCACCAGCTGCCGTTCCGCGCGTGCCCGGTCGGTGATCGGTTCGTCGAACCGCGCCACGACGACGGTGCCGACGCCGTACGTGCCGCCCTCTTTCAGGGACGCGTATCCGGTGGTGTTGAGGTAGACCGAGGTCTGGTAGCTCGGCGACACCGTCGTGAAGCTGGACGTCTCCGCGGCCGGCATCCCGCCGGGCCCCTGCGACCGCACGGTCATGGTGTACGTCCGGCCGTAGCCGAGTTGGACGGCCGGCTTCCACACCGTGCGATCAGGGGTCAGCACACCCGGCACGGTCGTACCGTCCTCGTTGACCATCGTCACGTCGGTGAGTGTCCCGGTGAACGCGGTGACCCGGACCGGGCCGACCGGCAGCACGCCCTGGGCCCCGGGCTGTGGCAGTACCCGGACGGTCGCGGGCACCGGCGCCGGTGGGGCCGCCTCGGCGGCGGCGGCCAAGTCGGGACCTGCGGCCAGGGTGCGGCAGCCGTCCTGGCAGGCCACGATGCGGGAGCTCTGCGTCACGCCCAAGCCGGTGGCAACGATGAGCAACGCTGCCAGACCGGCGACGCGCACGCGGTAACGATCAAGACGCAAGGGCACTCCGCGGCAGAGGGGGTGGGCTTGACCGGAGTGCGTCACTGCACTGGCCGGACAGAAGCTCTCATAGTAGAGGGCGCGCCCGCCTGATCGCAGGCATGGTCGAGATATGGCTTGGGGTCGGCCATTTCGGTCTTCGTCGAGCGTGCCGAGGCCCGGCGATTCGACCTGGCCCGACCCGTCTGACACAATCGACGGCGAGGGGAGTACTCCTACCGCTGCGGTGTCGTCATCACGTGATCCAACGTCGGGTTACCGGTGCCGCGGGCTGTGCCTATCCGGCGCGGCGGAAGAGACCTCGGCCGTTGAACGACGACCGGAGGCTCGTATTCCATGAATGTTTCTGCACTCGAGTGGGGCATCACGCTCAGCGTGACGATCGCGATCCTGCTCTTCGATGTGATCGTGATCGGGCGGCGCCCGCACGAACCGTCCAAACGCGAGACGGCCACCTACCTGACCATCTACGTCAGCCTGGCGGTGGCGTTCGGGCTGTGGACCTGGTTCTTCCACGGTCAGCAGTACGGCGTGGAGTTCTTCGCGGGCTGGCTCACCGAGTACAGCCTGTCGGTGGACAACCTGTTCATCTTCTTGATCATCATGGCCAGCTTCAAGGTGCCCAGGATCTACCAGCAGCAGGCGCTGCTGGTCGGCATCATCCTGGCGCTGATCTTCCGCGGCATCTTCATCGCGCTCGGCGCGGTGGCCATCGAGCAGTTCTCCTGGGTGTTCTACCTGTTCGGTGCGTTCCTGGTGTACACCGCGATCAAACTGGTCCGCGATACCGAACACGACGACGATGCCGACAACGGCGTGGTCCGGTTCGCGCAGCGGCACCTGAAGTTCACCGACAAGTGGGACGGCCTGAGCCTGTGGGTGAAGGACAACGGCAGCCGCCTGATGACGCCGATGTTCCTGGTGATCGTCGCGCTGGGCACCACCGACCTGCTGTTCGCGCTGGATTCCATCCCGGCCATCTACGGCCTGACCCGCGAGCCGTACCTCGTCTTCACCGCCAACGTGTTCGCGTTGATGGGTCTGCGGCAGCTGTACTTCCTGCTCGGCGATCTGCTCAAGCGGCTGGTCTACCTGTCGCAGGGCCTGGCGTTCATCCTCGGCTTCATCGGGGTGAAGCTGCTGCTGCACGCGCTGCACGAGAACGAACTGCCGTTCATCAACGGCGGCGAGTCGGTGCACGTACCGGAGATCCCGACACTGGCCAGCCTCGGCGTCATCGTCGTCACCCTGGTGATCACCACGGCGGCCAGCCTGTACAAGACGCGTGCCGACGCGAAGAAGGCCGTGTCCGCGGCCGCAGCCGACGACGCCGGCGAGTAGCTCAGTCCTGCACGAACCGGACGTTCTCGGCCAGCGGATTGCGGGGGATGTGCAGCCCGTTGGCCGGGAAGTCCGGGTCCGGATAGCCGATCGCCAGTCCGCACAACACGCGCATCTCCTCGGGGATCCCGAGTTGGGCGCGCACGGTCTCGGGATAACCGGCGATCGACACCTGCACACAGGACCCCAGCCCGCGCGCGGTCAGCGCGAGCAGGAAGGTCTGCAGGAACATGCCCACCCCGAGGCTGTCGACGAAGTCGAGATCGCGGTGCATGCAGACGATGCCGGCCAGCGGTGCCCGGAAGAACTCCCAGTTGCGCAGAACCGCGATCCGGCGCCCTTCGGTGTCGTGCCGGGGGATGCCCATCGCCCCGTACACGAGCGCGCCGGTATCACGGCGGTAGTGGTCGAAGTGCTCCGGTAGTTTCGGCACCTTCGGCGTCGAGGAGTCGGCCTCGGCCAGGAGCGCCTCGACCAGGCGGTCCCGGGCTGAGCCGGAGGCGAAGACCACCTGCCAAGGCTGGATGTTGGAGTTCGACGGGGCCCGCACGGCGAGTTCGAGGGCCTCGTCGATCAGTTCCTGCGGTACCGGCTTGTCCCGCAGGAACAGCCGGCTGGACCGGCGCTCGGTGATCGCGTCTTCGAGGTCGTACATGTGCTCAATCCTGCACCACGAGAACGGCTTTGCAGCGGCGGCCGTGCTAGACGGTGGTCGTGACCAAGCCGCCGTCGATACGCACGTCGGCGCCGGTGATGTTGGCGGACCGGTCGCTGGCCAGGAACAGTGCCAGGTCGGCGACCTCTTGTGCGGTGGTGGCACGCCCGGTGGCAGATCTCGCGACCACGGACTGCAGCACGTCCTGCGCGGATGCACCGCTGCCGCCGCCGAACTGGTCGCCGACACCGCCCTCGGCCAGCCACAGCGGGGTCGCCACCGGGCCGGGGCTGATGACGTTCACGCGCACACCCCGGGGCCCGAACTCTCCGGACAACCCTTTCGCGAGATTGGCCAGCGCCGCCTTGGTGGCGCTGTAGTCGAGGATGGGGTAGTCGGGCATCACCGCATTCACCGAACCGATCATCACGACCGATCCGCCGTTCTTGAGCAGATAGGGCAGCGCCGCGCGGGTGAGGCGGACGGCCGAGAGCAGGTTGACCTCGATCGAGGCCTGCCAGGCCTCGTCGGTGAGCGTGAGGAAGCCACCCATGTGCGGCACGACCGCTCCGGTGTTGTTCACCAGGATGTCGATACCACCGCGGGCGGCTGCGGCGGCGACGAGTGACGCGACACCGTCGGCCGTGGCCAGGTCCGCGGCGACGAAGGTCGCGGATCCGGCGGCCTCGAGCGCCTCCAGTTCGGCTGAGTTGTGCCGCGCCCCGGCGATGACGGAGGCGCCGGCGGCGGCGAACGCCTGGCTGATCGCCAAGCCGATACCCTTGCTCGCCCCCGAGACGACGGCGATCTTGTCGATCAGATGCATGTCCATGCCTCATACAATGCTCCGGTTGTGCCCGGCCGGCGGATCGGCGGCCGAGAAGGTGTTCACCCGGTGCCGAACAGTGCGCGTAATCGCCGCGCCAGCAAACTCGATGCGCTACGCTTTCGCGAGGTCCCGGTGGCCGGGCCGAAATGAGGTCTCTCATGGCGAATACACAGGGTCGGCATCGTGCCCGTTCGGCGGGTGTGGTCAGCGGAGTTCTCGGTACCGCGGGCGTGGCACTCGCAGGAGCCGTCCTGGTCGGGATGACGCCGGCGGTCGCGGCGGCTCCGGCGCTATTGGCAAACTCGGCCGTGTATTTCCTGCAGGGCACCAAGATCGGCGACACCACCAGCCATCCGGCGCCCCTGGTCTTCACCGGCCGGATGATGACGGGCGCCGGCGAGCAGGCGCCGGACGCGGCCGACTTCCACTTCGTGGACTATCCCGCCACGATCGGGCCGTTCTCCCACGGCGGGTTCCGTGACCCGTCCTGGGGCGTATCGGTCGGCCGGGGCATCGCCGCCCTCGGCGAGCAACCGCACCGTGGGGACACCGTGTTCGGCTTCTCACAGGGCGCGGTGGTGGCCACCGCGTACAAGCGCGACCATCTGGGCAACGGCGTCAACTACGTCCTGGTGGAAAACCCCAACCGGCCCAACGGCGGCATCCTCGAGCGTTTCCACGGGCTCTACGTGCCGCTGCTGAACATCACGTTCAACGGGGCCACCCCGGTGGTGCGTGAACCGGTGGAGGGCAGCGGCACCACGGTCGACATCGCCCGGCAGTACGACGGGTGGGCCGACTTCCCCGCCTACCCGCTGAACCCGTTGGCCACCGCGAACGCGGTGCTCGGGATCATCTATCTGCACGGCGACACCCAGGATCTCGGTGCGGATGCGGTGGCCGGCATCGACAAGAACGACCCGCGGTACTACCAGCAGCACGGCGACACGACCTATTACGTGATCCCGACCAAGCAGCTGCCGCTACTCATGCCGCTGAATGGTCTGCTACCCAAGCCGGTGCTGGCCAAGTTGGACGCCCCGCTGCGGAACGTGGTCGAACTCGGTTACGACAGAAGCGATTACAGCAAGAGTGTGACCGCGGCAGCGGTACCGCCGATCGGGGCGCCGGCCACACCGAACACCGTGGCGCACAAGGCGACCGCGGGCGAGGCGACACCGAAGAAGACGGCGAAACCTGCCCGAACCTCGCTCCCGGACAAGCTCCGGCAGTCGACGGCGGCGATCTCCTCGACGCTGCGGGCGCTGACCGGGCGCAAGTCCGATCCCGAGCCCGAGAAGCAGCAGCCGAAACCGTCCGCTTCGGAGGCGGACAAACCGGACGCCGCCTGAAGCCTGTTTCGCGGCAAGGGGATTGAGCCCCGCGGTTAAGCGTGTCGCCTAATCGGTAAACGGCGCATCGCGGTCGGTGCCTGACTACCGTGTGTCGGCATGTCCAGCGCAGTGCGCAGAGCCGTCGTCGGTGCCTCGATCGGCAATGCCGTCGAATGGTTCGACTTCGCCATCTACGGATTCCTCGCCACCTTCATCGCCGCGCACTTCTTTCCGGCCGGTGACGACACGGCCGCGCTGCTCAACACGTTCGCCATCTTCGCCGCGGCGTTCTTCATGCGACCGTTGGGGGGACTGGTCTTCGGGCCGCTCGGGGACCGTATCGGTAGGCAGAAGGTGCTCGCCGTCGTCATCCTGTTGATGTCCGGTGCGACGCTGCTGATCGGTCTGCTGCCGACCTACACCTCGATCGGGGTGGCCGCCCCGCTGCTGCTGCTCGGCCTGCGCTGCGTGCAGGGCTTCTCGGCCGGCGGTGAATACGGTGGCGGTGCGGTCTACCTGGCCGAGTACGCCGACCCCGAACGCCGCGGCCTCACCGTGACGTTCATGGCGTGGTCCGGGGTGCTGGGTTTCCTGCTCGGATCCGTCACCGTGACCGTGCTCCAGGCGACGTTGCCCGCCGCGGCCATGGACAGCTACGGCTGGCGCATCCCGTTCCTGCTGGCGGCGCCGCTGGGCCTGGTCGGCCTGTACATCCGGTTGCGCCTGGACGACACCCCGGAGTTCACCGCCCTGCGCACGCGCGCCGATATCGCGCGCCGGCCGCTCTACGAAGCGCTCACCACGTCGTGGCGGCCCATCATGTCGGTGATCGGCCTGTTCCTGATCTTCAACGTCGGCTACTACGTGGTGTTCACGTTCCTGCCGAGCTACCTGATCAAGACGCTGCACCACAGCAAGACGGCGTCGTTCGTGTCGATCACGCTGGCCGGCTTGGTGGCGTTGATCCTGATCCTGCCGCTGGCCGCATTGTCGGACCGGATCGGGCGGCGCCCGCTGCTGATCGCCGGGTCGGCGGGGTTCATCGTGCTGGCGTATCCGCTGTTCCTGCTGCTGAACTCGGGCTCGCTGGTGGCGGCGATCGGGGCGCACTGCGCGCTGGCCGCGATCGAGTCGGTGTACGTGTCGGCGGCGGTCACCGCGGGGGTCGAACTGTTCGCCACCCGGGTCCGGTACAGCGGTTTCTCCGTCGGCTACAACGTGTGTGTGGCACTGTTCGGCGGCACCACGCCGTACGCCGTGACGTGGCTGACCGCCAACGTCGGCAGCGTGGTCGCGCCGGCGGGTTATCTGATGGTCGCCGCGGTGCTGTCGCTCGGCACGGTGTTGACGCTGCCCAGGGAGACGGATCCGGCGCCGGGTGACCTGCCATGATGGGCCGATGACAGCGCAGCCGAAGTCGGCACGCCCGACGAAAGCCGATGTCGCCCGTCTGGCCAACGTCTCGCCCGCGACGGTCAGCTATGTGCTCAACGACGTCAAGGGCCAGACCATCTCGGCGCAGACCCGTGCCGCCGTGCACGACGCGGCCCGCCAACTCGGCTACCGGCCCAACCTCGCGGCCCGCAACCTCGCCCGTGGTGGCAGTGGGGTGGTGCTCTACGTGGTGCCGCGGTTCTCGCTGGGTGAACTGCTGCTGGAGGTGGGCAGCCGGCTCACCACCGAACTCGGCCGGCACGGCATCGTGCTGTCCTTGCAGTTCGAGACCGACGACGGCCGCAATGTCGTCGACGCGGTCGCCGATCTGAACCCGATCGCCGTCACCAGTGTGTTCCCGCTCAGCGGTGCGGCGCTGGAATCGGTTGCCGCAGCAGGTATTCCCCAGATCCACCTGGGCAGCGCGCAGTTGCACGCGATGGGGGCGCTGCACCTGAGCATCGGGGAGATGCGGGTGGCGCATCTGGTGTCACGCGGGCACCGCAGGCTGGCGTTCGCCTACGCCGAGGCCGAGGCGCTGCGCCCGCTGGGCGACTACTGGCTCGCCGGATTGCGGGTGGCCGCACGCGACCTGCCCGAGATCGTCACCGGGGCCGTCGCCGCCGACGGCAGTGACGCCGCCGCGGTGGTGCGGGACTGGGTGGGCGCCGGGGTGACGGCGGTGTGCGCGCAGAGCGATGAGACCGCGCTGGTGGTGTTGCACGGTATCCGGGAGGCCGGGTTGCGCTGTCCGCAGGACCTCGCCGTGATGGGAGTCGACGCGATCCCGCTGGGCGCGGTGAGCGGGCCACCGCTGACCTCTGTCGGGCTGGATGCCAAGACCATCGTCGAGGTGTCGGTGGCGGCGATGATGTCCGAGCTCGGCTATCCCAGCGGCCAAGAGCCCAGCAGTGAGAACGTCGCGCATCTGATCCAGCGCGCCTCGACCTGACGGTCACATCCACGCTTGCCCTCCGGGGAGTGACCCGCGTAACTTACGCGAGTAAGTGATTGCCCCCGGAGAGGTGAACAGGTGACCGTCGACGCCAGTAAAGATGTGTACTTCGACCCGTACAACGTCGAGATCAATGCCAACCCGTATCCGGCGTTCGCCCGGCTGCGGGAGGAGGCGCCGCTCTACTACAACGAGCAGTTCGACTTCTACGCGCTGAGCCGGTTCGCCGACGTCAACAAGGCGCTGATCGACCACGAGACGTTCAGCTCGGCGCGGGGCGCCATCATCGAGCTCATCAAGGCCAATATCGAGATCCCCTCGGGCGCCTTGATCTTCGAGGATCCGCCGATCCACACCACGCACCGCAAGCTGTTGGCCCGGATGTTCACGCCGCGCAAGATCGCCGCGCTGGAACCCAAGATCCGGGAGTACTGCGCCCAGGCGCTGGACCCCCTGGTCGGCAGCGGCAAGATCGACTTCATCACCGACTTCGGCGCCATCATGCCGATGCGGGTGATCAGTGCGCTGCTGGGTATCCCCGAGGATGACCAGGAGATGATCCGCGACCACGGCAACGCCCAGATGCGCACCGAGGCGGGTAAGCCGATGGAAGCCGCCGAGAAGGGCCTGGTCGACGGCTCGATCTTCGAGACCTATATCGACTGGCGCAAGCACAACCCGTCCGACGACATCATGACCGACCTGCTCAACGTCGAGTTCACCGACGAGCACGGGGTGACCCGCCACCTCACCCGCGAAGAGCTGCTCATCTACATCAACGTGGTGGCGGGTGCGGGGAACGAGACGACCACCAGGCTCATCGGCTGGGCGGCCAAGGTGCTCGCCGAGCACCCCGATCAGCGGCGTCAGCTCGTCGAGAACCCCGCGCTGATCCCGCACGCGATCGAGGAGCTGCTGCGCTTCGAGCCGCCCGCGCCCCACGTCGCGCGCTATGTCACCCGCGATGTCGAGTACTACGGCCAGACCGTGCCCGCGGGCAGCTCGATGATGATGCTCATCGGCGCCGCGGTCCGCGACAGCCGCCAGTTCCCGCCCGACGGTGAGGTCTTCGACATCCACCGCGAGCAGCGTCAGCACCTGGCGTTCAGTGTCGGCACCCACTTCTGTCTCGGCTCCGCACTTGCGCGTCTGGAAGGCCGGATCGCCCTGGAGGAGATGCTCAAGCGCTTCCCGGAGTGGGAGATCGACCTGCCCAACGCCGCGTTGTCGCCGACGTCGACGGTGCGTGGCTGGGATTCGATGCCGGCCTTCATTCCGTGACGGCGAGTCTGACCGTTCCGAGCTCGTGGGATGAGGTCGGCGCGGACTGGATGACCGCTGCGCTGGCCCGCGACTTTCCCGGTGCGGTGGTCGGCGAGGTCAGCGTCGCGATGCGCGATGACGGCACCAACCGGCGGGCCCGGCTGGCGCTGACGTACACCGCGGACGGACCTACCGGGCCTCCCGCGGTGTTCGTCAAGGCGGTCGACCCCGAACATCGGGAACTGATCAAACTCACCAGCGGGCTGCTGCACGAGCCGCGACTGTTCGCCTCGCACGTCGACCTGCCGCTGGAGCACCCGAGGGTGTTCGCCGCGGTCATCGACGAAGGGGCCGAAGACTTCGTCCTGGTCATGGAGGACCTGACCGCGCGTGACGCCGATCCACGTGACGCGACCCGGCCGCTGACCGTCGAGCAGGCGGCCGCCGGCATGCGCGGGCTGGCCCGTCTGCACGGGAGGTTCTGGGGTGAGCGGCTGGGCCGGCCCGGCCTGGACTGGCTCGAACCGTTCGTGGAGTGGGACGGGATGCAGTACGCACCGCTGCCCGCCGCGCTGGAGCGCCTCGGCGCCGATGCGCCCGCCTCGGTGCACGCGCTGAGTATCGAGGACCTCATCGAAGGTATCTGGAAGCCCTTCGTCGCGACGTTGACCGGCCCGTCCGGCGGGGTGCCGACGCTGCTGCACGGTGACGCGCACGTGGGCAACACCTACCTCCTGCCGACCGGGGAGCTGGGCTTCCTGGACTGGCAGGTGGCCCGCCGCGGCAACTTCTCGCTCGACCTCGGCTACTTCCTGCAGGGTGCGGTGACCACCGAGGACCGCCGGGCGCACGAGCGCGACCTGCTCGCCGTCTACCGCGAGGCGCTCGAGCTGCCTGCGGCGGAACTCCCGTCGGCCTACGAGATCTGGCTGCGCTACCGCGCGTCCGTGGCGCATGGGCTGACCTTGTGGCTGGCCACCGCCAGCGCCGGGGAACTGTGGCAGCGCCCGGATATCGCGCTGGCGCTCGCGCAACGGTATTCGGCCGCGTACGACGATCTGCGGACGGCGGACGCGCTCGCCGAACTGGGGTCCGGACCGACCCGCTGACCGCGGTCTTAGGCGCCCGGCCCGCTGACCCCATAGGGTTGGGGCGTGCTAGGCCCCGCCCTGGTGGTGTTGTTCGCTTTGTGCGCCGCGATCTTTGCCGCTGTCGGCATCGTGGTGCGCCAGCGCGCCACCCTCGACGTTCCCCCGGAGCACGGGGTGAGCACCGTCATGGTTGCCACCCTGTTGCGCCGCCCGCTGTGGTGGGCGGGCACGGCGTCGGCCGTGGCCGGATTCGTCTTCCAGGCGCTCGCCCTGGCGCACGGCTCACTGCTGGTGGTGCAGCCGCTGCTGGTGTCGGCACTGCTGTTCGCGCTGCCCCTGAGCGCCCGGTTGGCGCACCGCAGGGTGACCCGCGGTGAATGGCTGTGGGCCATCCTGCTCACGCTGTCGCTGGCGGTGTTCATCCTGCTGGCGCATCCACGGGCGAACGAGCACATCGCGCCCGCCCGCCAGATCGCCGTGGCGGTGGCGATCAGCTTCCTGCTCGTCATCGCCTGCGTGGTGATCGCGGTGCGCAGACCGGGCTGGCAGCGCGCGGTGCTGCTGGCCGTCGGGGTCGGCGTGCTGTTCGGCATGGTGGCGGTGATGACCAAGGTCCTGACGCACCTGCTCGCCCGTGACAGCGTCGCCCAGGTGCTGGCCACCCCGGTGCCCTACGTGCTGGTGGCGCTGGGCGTGGTGGCCACCCTGCTGCAGCAGTCGGCGTTCCACGCCGGCTCCCTGCAGACCTCGGTGCCCACCATGATCGTGATCGAGCCGTTGGCCGCCGTGCTGCTGGGCGCCTTCATCCTCGGTGAGCAGTTGGACGCCAACGGCTGGGAGTCCATCGCCCTGACCGCGGCGGTGGTGGTCATGACGACCGCGACGATTGCGCTGGGTCGTGACGAGGGTGCCTACGAAGCACAACTGGAAGCCCGCAAGACTCCGACGCCCAGTTAGCTGGCTCACAACACACTGGTAGTCGCCGAGAACGGGCATATCTTTAGTTTTGCTAACGTTGTTTCGGTTACCGGGCCGCAGAGCCCGGCATATGGCACCAGAATTTCATTGATCTGAAGAGTTATCGGGGGTTTCCGCATGACCAACGACATGAGCGATGAGCGTTTCGAGCTCCGCCTCGACCACCTGTACGCCACCGACCCGCAGTTCGCCGCCGCGACGCCCAGCGCCGAGGTGATCGCCGCCGTCGACGAGCCCGGCCTGCGTCTGCCCGCCGTCGTCAAGACCGTGTTGCAGGGGTACGGCGACCGGCCTGCGCTGGGCCAGCGCGCCGTCGAATTCGTCGCCGATCCCGCGACGGGGCGGACGGTGGCCTCGTTACTGCCGCGCTTCGAGACCATCACCCACCGGCAGCTGTGGGACCGGGTGCAGGCGATCGCCAACGCCTGGCAGAACCATCCCGTCGCCCCCGGCGATCGTGTCGCCATCCTCGGCTTCACCAGCGTCGACTACACCACCGTCGACACCGCGCTGACCCAGCTGGGCGCCGTCTCGGTGCCGCTGCAGACCAGCGCGTCGGTCGCGGCGCTGCAGCCGATCGTCGCCGAGACCGAACCCGTCCTGATCGCCACGAGCATCGACTACCTGGATGACGCCGTCGCTCTGGTGCAGGCCGCGAACACCGCGCACCTGGTGGTCTTCGACTACCACCCCGAGATCGACGACCAGCGCGAGGCCGTCGAGGCCGCACAGGCCCGGCTGGGCTCCGGCGTCACCGTCGAGGCGCTCGCCGACGTCCTCGAGCGCGGTGCCGATCTGCCCGATATCGAAGGTGTCACCGGTCCCGAAGACGACCCGCTGTCCCTGCTGATCTACACCTCGGGCAGCACCGGAGCGCCCAAGGGCGCGATGTACCTGGAGAGCAAGGTCGCCAACGTCTGGCGACCCGCCGCCAACGCACACTGGGACGACAGCCAGGGCAAGGTGCCCTCGATCGTGCTGAGCTTCATGCCGATGAGCCACGTGATGGGCCGCGGCATCCTCTACGGCGCCTTGGCCGCCGGTGGCACCGTCAACTTCGCCGCCCGCGCGGACCTGTCGACCTTCCTGGATGATCTGGCGCTGACCCGCCCGACCCAGCTGAACTTCGTGCCGCGTATCTGGGACATGCTGTTCCAGGAATTCCAGAGCCGCACCGCGCACGGTGCCGATGAGGACGCAGTACTGGCCGATATGCGCGAGAACGTGCTCGGCGGGCGCTATGTCAGCGCGCTGACCGGTTCGGCACCCATCTCGCCCGAACTCAAGGCCTGGGTCGAGCGCCTGCTCGACCAGCACCTGCTGGAGGGCTACGGATCGACCGAGGCGGGCTCGGTGTTCGTCGACGGCCGGATCACCCGTCCGCCGGTGCTGGACTACAAACTGGTCGATGTCCCCGAACTGGGCTACCGGCTCTCCGATGTCCCGCACCCGCGCGGTGAGCTGCTGGTCAAATCCACCCAGCTGTTCCCGGGTTACTACAAGCGCCCCGAGATCACCGCGCAGATGTTCGACGAGGACGGTTTCTACCGCACCGGCGATATCGTCGCCGAACTCGGGCCCGACGAGGTCCGCTATGTGGACCGGCGCAACAACGTGCTCAAGCTGGCCCAGGGCGAGTTCGTCACCGTCTCCAAGTTGGAGGCCGCGTTCACCAACAGCCCGCTGGTGCAGCAGATCTACATCTACGGCAACAGCTCTCGGCCGTACCTGCTGGCCGTCGTCGTGCCCAGCGATCCGACGGCGACCAAGGCGGATATCGCCCAGTCGCTGAAGGACACCGCCCGGGCCGCGGACCTGCAGAGCTACGAGATCCCGCGGGATTTCCTGGTGGAGACCACGCCGTTCACGGTGGAGAACGGTCTGCTGACCGGGATCCGGAAGTTGGCCTGGCCCAAGCTCAAGGAGCGCTACAGCGCCGCACTGGAGGCGTTGTACGCCGAGCTCGCCGATGGGCAGGCCAACGAATTGCAGACCCTGCGCCAGCACGGTGCCGAGGCGCCGGTGCTGGAGACGGTCTCCCGCGCCGCGGTCGCCCTGCTGGGCGCGGCCAGCAGCGATGTGGCGCCGGATGCGCACTTCACCGATCTGGGTGGGGATTCGTTGTCGGCGTTGACGTTCGGGAATCTGTTGCAGGAGATCTTCGGGGTTGAGGTGCCGGTGTCGGTGATCGTGAGTCCATCGAGACGCAGCGCGCCGGTGGCACCGGCCGGCCCACCTTCACCTCGGTCCATGGCGCCGGAGCCAAGGAAGTCCATGCCGCGGACCTGACCCTGGACAAGTTCATCGATGCCGCGACATTGGCTGCGGCACCGACACTTCCGAAGGCGGGCAGCGAGATTCGCACGGTGTTGTTGACCGGTGCGACCGGGTTCCTGGGGCGTTATCTGGCCCTGGAGTGGCTGGAGCGGATGGACCTGGTGGACGGGAAGCTGATCTGCCTGGTGCGCGCCCGGTCGGATGAGGAGGCGCGGGCTCGGCTGGATAAGACTTTCGATAGTGCTGGACCTAACAGCGGCGGTGACCCGAAACTCCTTGCGCACTACCGGGAACTGGCTGCCGATCATCTTGAGGTGATCGCCGGTGACAAGGGTGAGGCCGATCTGGGGTTGGACAAGGCCACCTGGCAGCGGTTGGCCGATACGGTGGATTTCATCGTCGATCCGGCGGCGCTGGTCAATCACGTGCTGCCCTACAGCGAGTTGTTCGGTCCCAATGCGTTGGGGACCGCGGAGTTGATCCGGATTGCGCTGACGACGAAGATCAAGCCGTTCGCCTATGTCTCCACGATCGGTGTCGGTTGGGGTATCGAGCCCGGCCGGTTCGTCGAGGATGCCGATGTCCGGACCATCAGCGCCACCAGGGTCGTCGACGACAGCTATGCCAACGGTTACGGCACCAGCAAGTGGGCCGGTGAGGTGTTGCTGCGCGAAGCGCACGATCTGGCCGGGCTGCCGGTTTCGGTGTTCCGCTGCGACATGATCCTGGCCGATACCACCTACGCCGGACAGCTGAACCTGCCCGACATGTTCACTCGGATGATGTTCAGCCTGGTGGCCACGGGCGTGGCGCCTAAGTCGTTCAATGAGCTTGATGCGCAAGGTAATCGGCAGCGTGCCCACTACGACGGGCTGCCGGTCGAGTTCATCGCCGAGGCCATCTCGACACTCGGCGCCCATGTCGGCGCGGGTTTCGAGACCTATCACGTGATGAATCCCTATGACGACGGCATCAGCATGGACACCTTCGTCGACTGGCTGGTCGAAGCCGGCTACAAGATCGAACGCGTCGACGACTACGCCGACTGGCTCGACCGGTTCGAAACCACCCTGCGGGCCCTGCCCGACAGGCAGCGCCAGGCCTCGCTGCTGCCGCTACTGCACAACTACCAGCGGCCCGGCGCCCCGGTCAACGGTGCCATGGCCCCGACCGAGGTGTTCCGCGCTGCGGTGCAGGACGCGAAAATCGGGCCGGACAAGGACATCCCGCATGTCAGCCCCGCGGTGATCGTGAAGTACATCACCGACCTGCAGTTGCTCGGCCTGCTGTAGGGCTTTTCTCAGCTCATTGACAGCCGCGAGCGGGAATTCGCCGACCTCCTCGCTCGTCATTCCTAGTGGAGCCCAATGATGCGCTCCCTCCTGATTTGTCTTGAAATACCGAACGTTTCAGAGGTTTTGTGATGTCCACAGCTACCCAGGACGAACGGCTCGAACGCCGCGTCGCCGACTTGATCGCCAATGATCCGCAGTTCGCCGCAGCGCGACCCGACGCCACCGTCGCCGAGGCCGCCGAAGCCCCCGGGATCAGACTCCCGCAGATTGTCCAGACCGTCCTGCAGGGCTACGCCGACCGGCCGGCCCTCGGGCAGCGCGCCGTCGAGTTCGTCACCGATCCCGCCACCGGCCGGACGACGGCCGCGCTCCTCCCTCGGTTCGAGACCGTCGCCTACGGGGAGCTGTGGAACCGGGTTCGCTCGGCCGCCGCCGCACTGTACGACGCCGGTGTGACAGCAGGTGACCGGGTGGCCATCCTCGGCTTCACCAGTGCCGACTACACCGTCATCGACACGGCCCTGGGCCAGATCGGTGCGGTTTCCGTTCCACTGCAGTCGAGTTCGTCGGCTTCCGCGCTGGCGCCCATCCTGGCCGAAACCGAGCCGCGGGTCATCGCTGCCAGTATCGGATATGTCGACGAGGCCGTCGAGCTCGCGCTCACCGGCCACGCACCCGAGCGCGTCCTCGTGTTCGACTACCACCCGGAGGTCGATGACCACCGCGAGGCCCTGGCCGCTGCCGTCGAGGCATTGAGCGCGGCGGCCGTGGTCGTCGAAACCCTGCCCGAGGTGCTGGCGCGCGGCAGCGAGCTGGCACAGGCCCCGGCGCCCAGCGGTGAGGACCCCAACCCGCTGTCCCTGCTGATCTACACGTCGGGCAGCACCGGTGCCCCGAAGGGCGCGATGTATCTGGAAAGCCAGGTCGCGTCGTTCTGGCAGCGCTCGAGCGAGTCGTGGTTCGGTCCGAGCGTCGCCTCGATCAACCTGAACTTCATGCCGATGAGCCACGTGATGGGCCGCGGCATCCTGTACAGCACCCTGGCCGCGGGCGGGACCTGCTACTTCGCCGCCCGCGCCGATCTGTCCACCCTCCTGGAGGATCTGGCACTGGCCCGGCCCACCGAGCTGAACTTCGTTCCCCGCGTGTGGGAGATGCTCTATCAGGAATTCCAGAGCCGCACCGCGCACGGTGCCGATGAGGATGCCGTCCTCGCCGACATGCGGGACAACCTGCTCGGCGGGCGCTATGTGGACGCCATGACCGGCTCCGCCCCGATCACCGATGCGCTGAAGTCCTGGGTGGAGTCGTTCCTCGGTATCCACCTTCGCGAGGGTTACGGCTCCACCGAGGCCGGCATGGTGTTCTTCGACGGACGGGTGCAACGGCCGCCGACCATCGACTACAAACTGGTCGACGTCCCCGACCTCGGTTACTACCACACCGATCAGCCGTATCCGCGCGGCGAACTTCTGGTCAAGACGGTCAACCTGTTCCCCGGCTACTACAAGCGGCCGGAGGTCACCGCGGGCGTGTTCGACGAGGACGGTTTCTACCGGACCGGCGATATCGTCGCCGAACTCGGGCCGGACCAGATCCGCTATGTGGACCGGCGCAACAACGTGCTCAAGCTGGCCCAGGGCGAGTTCGTCACCCTGGCCAAACTCGAAGCCGCGTTCAGCAACAACAGCCCGCTGGTGCGGCAGATCTACGTGTACGGCAACAGCGCTCAGCCGTATCTGCTGGCCGTGGTGGTACCCACCGAGGACGCCCAGGCGCGCTGGTCGCACGACGAGCTCAAGCGGAACATCGCCGCGTCGTTCCAGGATGTCGCCAAGGCGCTGGAGCTGCAGAGCTACGAGGTGCCCCGGGATTTCCTGGTGGAGACCACGCCGTTCACGGTGGAGAACGGTCTGCTGACCGGGATCCGGAAGCTGGCCTGGCCCAAGCTCAAGGCCCATTACGGACCCGCACTCGAGGAGCTGTACGCCGAGCTCGCCGACGGGCAGGCTCGCGAGTTGAGAGAGCTCCGATCCGCCGGTGCCGACGCGCCGGTGATCGAGACCGTGGTGCGCGCTGCCGCGGCACTGCTCGGTGCGGCGACTTCACCGATCTGGGTGGGGATTCGTTGTCGGCGTTGACGTTCGGGAATCTGTTGCAGGAGATCTTCGGGGTTGAGGTGCCGGTGTCGGTGATCGTGAGTCCGGCCTCGGATCTGGCGACCATTGCCGCGCATATCGAGACACAGCGCGCCGGGGGAACCGGCCGGCCCACCTTCTCCTCCGTGCACGGCCGGCATGCGGCCGAGGTCACCGCGAGTGAGCTCACGTTGGACAAGTTCCTGGATTCCGCGACGTTGGCTGCGGCGCCGTCGCTTCCGAAGGCGGGCAGCGAGATTCGCACGGTGTTGTTGACCGGTGCGACCGGGTTTCTGGGGCGTTATCTGGCCTTGGAGTGGCTGGAGCGGATGGACCTGGTGGATGGGAAGCTGATCTGCCTGGTGCGCGCCCGGTCGGATGAGGAGGCGCGGGCTCGGCTGGATAAGACGTTCGATAGTGCTGGACCTAACAGCGGCGGTGACCCGAAACTCCTTGCGCACTACCGGGAACTGGCTGCCGATCATCTTGAGGTGATCGCCGGTGACAAGGGTGAGGCCGATCTGGGGTTGGACAAGGCCACCTGGCAGCGGTTGGCCGATACGGTGGATTTCATCGTCGATCCGGCGGCGCTGGTCAATCACGTGCTGCCCTACAGCGAGTTGTTCGGTCCCAATGCCTTGGGGACCGCGGAGTTGATCCGGATTGCGCTGACGACGAAGATCAAGCCGTTCGCCTACGTCTCCACCATCGGCGTCGGCGACCAGATCGAGCCGGGCACGTTCGTCGAGGATGCCGATGTCCGGACCATGAGCGCCACCAGGGCCATCAACGACAGCTATGCCAACGGTTACGGCACCAGCAAGTGGGCCGGTGAGGTGTTGCTGCGTGAGGCGCACGATCTGGCCGGATTGCCGGTATCGGTGTTCCGCTGCGACATGATCCTGGCCGATACCACCTACGCCGGACAGCTGAACCTGCCCGACATGTTCACCCGGATGATGTTCAGCCTGGTGGCCACCGGGATCGCACCCGGATCGTTCTACCAACTGGATGCCGAGGGCAAGAGGCAGGCGTCGCACTACGACGGGTTGCCGGTGGAGTTCATCGCCGAGGCCATCTCGACGCTCGGTGCGCACGTTCAGGACGGGTTCGCGACGTATCACGTGATGAATCCGTACGACGACGGCATCGGCATGGACACCTTCGTCGACTGGCTGGTCGAGGCGGGCTACAAGATCGAACGCGTCGACGACTACGCCGAGTGGTTGTCCCGGTTCGAGACGACGCTGCGCGGGCTGCCCGACAGGCAGCGCCAGGCCTCGCTGCTGCCGCTACTTCACAACTACCAGCACCCGGAGACCCCGCTCAACGGTTCGATCGCGCCGACCGAGGTGTTCCGCGCCGCGGTGCAGGACGCGAAAATCGGTGCGGACAAGGATATCCCGCATGTCAGCGCGCCGGTGATCGTGAAGTACATCACCGACCTGCAGTTGCTCGGACTGATCTAGACACGAAAGTGGGGCACCCCGATCGGGGGTGCCCCACTTTCGTGGTTCTTCGCAACGATTACTTCACGTCGACGTAGACCGTCTTCTCCGCGACCGTGGCCAGGTAGTCACCACCGGTGGCATCCACGCCGGCATAGGTCTGTCCCGGGCGCACCGCCACCACCGTCGCCTGATCGAGTGGAGTGGTACCCACCCGGTTGACGATGACCTTGTAGCCCTGAGCCTGAAGTGAACTGATGGTGTCCTGGGCGGAGCCCGGCCCGGACGGCGCGGCAAGCGCAGGCGCCGCGAGCCCGATGACAGTGGTGGCCAATCCGCCGGCAAGAGCGGTGCCGACGGCGATGCCGAGCTTCTTCATGTGCTGTTTCCTCTTCTGCGACTTGACGTTCCACACCGCCATGGGTGGTGGTGGTGCGGCTACGTCCCCCTCAATCGGTACCGCTGGTTCGGTCCCGACGTGACAGCTTCAACGGGGGTGCCGGTGGTTTTAATTCCGGCGGCAGTAATTGATCGACAGCTGGCAGGATCGCGTACTCAGGCGTGCCAGGAAGACCATCGGCTGACGGTGACCGCCACCACCGGACCGTCCAGTGCGGTGCGCTCGTATTGCCGATACTTCGCCCGCAACAACGCGTAACCGATCGCCATCTGGTCGCCGTGTGAATGGATTTCGGCGGTGCCATCGGCGCGTACCCACCACAGTTGGGTCCAGTCCTCGGCGTAATGGTCGACCAGCAGGCTCACCGCGGGATTGGCCTCGATATTGGCCAGTCGCCGCAACCGCTGGGTGGACTTACGTTTCGCGTCCACCGCGGTGTACAGCGTGTCGCCGCTGACGGCGAAGACCACCGGCACCACGTGCGGTACCCCGTCCCCGACGGTCGCCAGCACCGCGACGGGTGCGGCAGCGAACAGGTCGGTGGCGGGAAGGGTCATCGCGTACGGGGTTGCGGCGCCACACTCATCGGCGACCGGGTGACATTGATCCGCGGCTTCGAGGACGGTTCACTGCGCTGGCGCGGTGCCGGGCCGGATTGCTCGGGCTCCGGTGCCGGCGGGGGAGGAGGCGGTGGCGGAGGTGGTGGGGGTGCTGGGGGCGGCAGCACCGATGCCGAGGTGGTCGTCGGGGTGGCCGATGGGGTGGTGTCCACGTGATCCGCCGGATCGTCGGTCCCGGGGCCGGAGAAGACGAGAAGCACGATCGACACCACGATGGCAATGGCCGCGGCACTCACCGCAAGTATCGCCAGTGTCGCCTTCTGGGTGCGATACCAGGGCGCCGGCGGAGGTTTGAAGGTCCACGTTCCGGTGTTGAACGCGTCGAACGGACCGGTCGGGGGATCGCTGGGGGCGGGTACCGGTTCATACAGCCGCGGGTCGTCCCACACGCTGGAGTTATGCCCGACCCAGCTGGGGTGGTCGGCGTCGGGCACGCCGTCGGCACCGGCCGGACCGGCGGTCTCATCCACCCGAAAATCTGCTCCCCCTGGGGCCTCGCGTTCAGCCACACCCCAGATAGTATGCGCCGACCTGCGCAAACGCCGATTCTGGCCGGAGCGGCACGCCGACAGACCTGCGCCGCGGTGTGGGCAGCGACCTTCGGCGAAGGGCCGTCGCGGGGGCGAAAGCGCCGGTAGGGTCGGTCTACGTTCATCGCAGATTCATCGCGGAACGCAGATGTTGTCACCACCACGTCACCGGGCGGCAGTCTGTTCAACGGAGGGTTCGCGTATGAGGAAATCAGGACTTGTCGCGATGACCGCCACCGCCGCGCTGACCGTCACACTCGTCACGTCCTGCGCGCCGCCGCAGAAGAACGAGGAGCAGAGCGCGAACAAGGCGAGCACGGCGACCTCGGCGGCCGATTTCGGCGGGATGGACGGCCTGATCGAGGCCGCCAAGAAGGAGGGTGAACTCAACGTCATCGCCCTGCCGCCGGATTGGGCCAACTACGGCGCCATCATCGAGGCCTTCACCGCCAAGTACGGCATCAAGGTGAACTCGGCCCAGCCCGGTGCCAACAGCCAGGAGGAGATCAACGCCGCCCAGCAGCAGAAGGGCCGTAGCACCGCACCCGACGTGTTCGACCTGGGGCAGTCGGTCGCACTGGCCAACACCGACGTGTTCGCGCCGTACAAGGTGGAGCACTTCGGCGAGATCTCCGATGACTTCAAGGATCCGAAGGGGCTCTGGGTCAACGACTACGGCGGCTACATGTCCATCGGTTTCGATTCCACCAGTGTGGGGGTCATCGCCGGCGTGGACGACCTGCTCAAGCCGGAGTTGAAGGGCAAGGTGGCGCTCAACGGCGATCCGACCCAAGCCGGTTCCGCCTTCTCCGGGGTGATGATGGCGTCGGTGTCCCAGGGTGGGTCGCCGGACGATATCGCCCCCGGTGTCGAGTTCTTCGGCAAGTTGAAGGAGGCGGGTAACTTCCTGCCGGTGGATCCGACCCCGGCCACCATCGCCTCGGGACAGACCCCGGTGGTGATCGACTGGGATTACCTCAACGTCGCGCAATCCAAGAAGGTGCCCGGCTGGAAGGTGATCATTCCGCACAACGCCGCCGTCGCCGGTTACTACTTCCAGGCCATCAGCAAGGATGCACCGCATCCGGCGGCCGCCCGCCTGTGGCAGGAGTTCCTCTACAGCGACCAGGGGCAGAACCTGTACCTGGCCGGTGGCGCCCGACCGGTGCGCGCGGACTCGATGGTGACCAAGGGCTCCATCGACCGCGCCGTGTACGGCACGCTGCCGCCGGTCGACGGCGCCGCGACGTTCGTGTCGGTGGAGCAGAACAAGAAGGCCACCGAGTATCTGAAAGCCAACTGGGCCAAGGTAGTCGGCTGATTCTGCGCCCGACGGTGCGCCGTATCCGAGAGGCGTTGCCGCTGCTGCCGTTCCTGACGGTGGTGGCGGTGTTCCTGATCATCCCGACCGGGACGGTCCTGGTGAACGCGGTCCTCGTGGACGGGCATTTCTCGCTGGCCCGGATCGGGGCGCTGTTCACCGAGGCACCGCTGGCGGCACTGGGGCGCAGCCTGGTGCTGTCCGGCAGCACCGCGCTGATCGGTGGGGTGTTCGGGGCGATCCTGGCCTGGCTGATCGTCGGGAGTCCGCCCGCCTCGACGCTGCGCAGGGCGGTGCTGTCGCTGTGCAGTGTGCTGGCCCAGTTCGGCGGGGTGGCACTGGCGTTCGCGTTCCTGGCCACCATCGGGCTCAACGGTGTGCTGACGGTCTGGGCCCAAGAGACGTTCGGCTGGGATCTGGCCGGATCGGGCTGGCTCTTCGGCCTGCCCGGGCTGATCCTGGTGTACTGCTACTTCCAGATCCCGTTGATGGTCATCGTGTTCCTGCCTGCCCTCGACGGATTACGGGTGCAGTGGCGTGAGGCGGCCGTGAGTCTGGGGGCAGGGCCGTGGCAGTACTGGCGTGAGGTCGGGGTGCCCTTGTTGACCCCGGCCTTCCTCGGTTCGGTCCTGTTGTTGTTCGCCAACGCCTTTGCCGCCTATGCCACCGCCGCAGCGTTGGTCAGCCAGGGCAGCCCCATCGTGCCGCTGTTGATCCGGGCCGCACTGACCAGTGAAGTCGTCCTGGGCCAGTCCGGGTTCGCCTACGCGCTGGCGCTGGAGATGATCGTCGTCGTCGCGGTGGTCATGGTGGCCTACAACGCGCTGGTGCGCCGCACCGCGAGGTGGCTGCAGTGAACAGGGCTGTGCGCGGCGCACTCTGGGTGCTGTTCGGGGTGTTCTTCCTCGTTCCGCTCTATGCGATGGCCGATTTCGCCACCAGAGACCTGGGTGGCGGAGGACGCACCCTGGCGGCCTGGCGCAGTCTGGTCACCGACGATGAGCTCACCGGCGCGATCCTCACCTCACTTCTGCTGGCCGTGCTGACGGTCGTGGCGATGCTCGCGCTGTTGGTGCCGACGATGATCTGGGTGCGGTTGCGCACACCGTGGGCCCGCGGGCCGGTCGAGTTCCTGTGTCTGTTGCCGTTGACGATTCCCGCGCTGGTGGTCGTCGTCGGCCTGCGTAACGTCTACCTGTGGGTGACCTACCTGCTCGGGGAATCCCCACTGACCCTGACCTTCGTCTACGTCGTACTGGCGCTGCCGTTTGCCTACCGGGCACTGGACGCGGCCCTGGCGGCGATCGATCTGCAGACCCTCGCCGAGGCGGCCCGCTCACTGGGGGCGGGCTGGACCACGACCATCGCGCGGGTCATCGTGCCCAATATCTGGTCGGGCATCGTGGCGGCGGCGTTCATCTCGATCGCGGTGGTGCTCGGCGAGTACACGGTGGCGTCGCTGTCGGGGTACATGACGTTGCCGGTGCAGATCGTCACGATCGGCAAGGCCGACGGGCCGACGTCGGTGGCTGCCTCACTGGCCACCCTGGTGTTCGGTTTCGTTCTGCTGCTTGTTCTTTCGATGGTGACCAGAAGGGGGCGTCGAGGATGAGCGCCGGTGTCGCGGTGGAACTGCGTGAGCTGACCCGCCGCTATGGGTCCGTACGGGCGCTCGATGGGCTCACCTTGCGGATGGAGCCCGGTGAGTTGGTGGCACTCCTGGGACCGTCGGGTTGCGGAAAGACCACCGCGCTGCGGATCCTGGCCGGTCTCGACGAGGCCGGCACGGGCAGCGTGTGGGTCGACGGACGCGATATCAGCCGGACACCGGCCAACAAACGCGATATCGGGATGGTGTTCCAGGCGTACAGCCTGTTTCCGCATCTGACGGTGCGCGACAACGTGGCCTTCGGGCTGAAGATGCGCGGAGTCGCGAAGCGGGACAGGCAGACTCGTGCGCTGGACATGCTCGATCTGGTGGGACTGTCGGCACAGTCGGACCGGTATGCCGCAGAGTTGTCCGGCGGTCAGCAGCAGCGGGTGGCGCTGGCCCGCGCACTCGCGATCCGGCCGAGGGTGCTCTTGCTCGACGAGCCGCTGTCGGCACTCGATGCCAAGGTGCGCACGCAGTTGCGCGACGAGATCCGGCGGGTCCAGCAGGAAGTCGGCATCACCACGCTGTTCGTCACGCACGATCAGGAGGAGGCCCTGGCCGTCGCCGACCGGGTGGGTGTGATGAACGCCGGCCGCCTCGAACAACTGGCCGCCCCCGTCGAGCTGTACACCTCGCCCGCCACCCCGTTCGTGGCCGAATTCGTCGGACTGAGCAACCGGATCCCGGCGCAGGTGGACGACGCCCGGGTGCGGCTGTGGGACCGCACGGTGGCCGCGCTGCCCGGGTCGGTGGCCGGCGCGGGTACGGCGCTGGTGCGGCCGGAGGCGGTGCGCCTCACCGCCGATCCGGCGGGCGCGGGGACGGTGCAGTCGGTGTCGTTCCTCGGCGCGATATCAAGGGTTTTCGTGGCTCTGGGACATGGCCCGGCTGCGGGGCCGCTGGTACTTGCGCAGGTGGGAGGTGGCCAGACGTTCGCGGTGGGGGACCGGGTCCGGGTCAGTGTCGAGTCCGCCGGCGTACTGGTGGTCTGATCCACGCCCAGGCGTCACGTCATATCGGCTACCCAGTCGAGGTGACCCTCGAACCCATGCGCTTCGGCCATATCGCGGTACTGATCCCGGTATCGGTGACAGCGCGCATCGTCGCCCTGAGCCCGGGCCAGCAGCGCCTGCAGCCGCAGCAACCAGATTTCGCGCACGGCCAGGGCATCGTCGGCGGGCGCCTGCACCAAGCGTTCGATCGCTGCCTGGGCTTCGGCCATATCGGCGGCGGTGCAATCGTCGAGTAGAGACTCCACCAGAACGCCGGTCGCAGGGATGCCCCACAGCAGCAGTCCGCCGTCACGGAACAGGTGGTCGCAGATGGTGCGCATGATCGCGATCGCGCCGGCCCGGTCTCCGCCCCCGACTCTTTCGCGCGCCACATACATCTCGATGATCGGCAGATCGCAGAGGTTGCGTCGCCGTTTCACCAGCACCTCGCCGACCTCGATGGCGACCTCTCGCCCGCGGTCACGCTCTGCCGTTGCGCTGCGATGCATCAGCGCAACACTCAACGCCATCCGGATGTATCCGACCACGGCGTCATCGCTGGAGCGCTCAGCAATCCGGAGCGCATCCTCGATCTCGTGCAGCGCATCATCATCGGGCTTCAGTACGCCGAAAGGTATGCCCAGCAAGTAGACATAGCCGACCGCTCCCGCGTAGGACGCGGCATCGGAGCGCTGCGCCAGAGGCAGGCTCTGGCGCAGGTCCGCACGCCATCCAGGACGACCCAGACAGTACCGGGCCATCCCCCGCGACGTGCAGGCGAGAGCCAGCGGAGACCCGACCAGGAAGTTCCCTTTCGATGAATCCCCTTCTGCCAGATCGATAACGGTCTGCGACCACCGCAGGACCTCACCCCACTGCCCACTCTCGATCTTGCCGAAGATAAGCGGAAACGACAGCCCCACCGTCAACGTCGCGTCTTCGACCGCCTCGGCGAGGGTCCACGCTTCGGAGGCCAACTGGGACGCCTCGCGCACCCAGTCTCGATGTGCGTAACTCACCACCATGCCTGCCGTGGCGATGCTCAGTGACGCCTTGTCCCCGGCGGCGGCGCACAACTTTCGCAACTGATCGAAGCGCGCGCCGGCGGAGTCGGCGCCGACACGCCAGCCGGTCCCGCACAGCATCGTGCGCGGGGCGATCCGCATGGCTGCCCGGCCCGGATCATCGGCCGGCAAGGTGTCGGCGAGCGTTTCGGCACGCTCCCAACTCGACAGGGCGGCCCTGATATCGCGGTTGGTCGCCCAGATGGCGGCGCGCATGTGCCAGCCGTAGGCGGCGTGCTGATCGCCGGCGGCCTCCCGGTGTTCTGCGATGGATGCCGCGTTCTCCTCGACCGAATCCGGGTCGCGGGCTTCGATCGCGGCAGCCACCCGGCGGTGTAGATCTGAGCGGTCCGACCTGAGCTGTGCCTGGTAGGCCACCGAATGAATGAGCGGATGGTGAAACGCATACTCGGGTTCTCGGATGACGCCGACGAGTTGGGCCGCCACCAATTCGTCCACGACCGGCTCCACGCCCAACCACGTGACCAGGTCGAGGTTGAATCGCGAGCCGATCACCGCTGCCGCGCTCAGCGTGCGCTTGGCCGCCGGAGCGAGCCGGTCGATGCGTGCGGCGATGGTCGCCTGCAACGTGGCGGGCACGCTCACCTCGCCCGTCTCCACCCCCGACAGGTAGGCGCCGGGCTCGCCCCGCAGCGCACCGCGTTCGGCCAAGTCGCGCACCAACTCTTCGGCGAAGTACGGATTGCCGGCGGCCCTTTCGGCGACTCTGCGGCCCAGTGCCTCGACCGAGCGGTCGGCGCCGAGGAGGTGTGTGACCAGCGTTGCGGTGTCTGAATCACTCAGCGGGACAAGGGTTACGGTGTGCGCATCGGCCATGTCGGCCAGCGCTCCGTGATACTCGGGCCGGTAGGTGATCAGCACCAGCGAGGGCGTCTGCGGGACCACCGTGAGGAAATCGGCCAGCATCGACTCGCTGGCCTCATCGATCCAATGCGCGTCCTCCACGACGTAGACCGCCGGGGCCGCGCGGGCCAGCATCGCCGCGTCGACCAACGCGCTCAACCGCCGCCGACGGGCATCGGGGTCGATCGAGGGCAGGATGGCCTGCGGATCGGCGATGCCCAGCAGGTCGTCGAAGAGCGACAGGTCGTCGGGGTCTGCCCCAGGCATCTGGTCGCGCACTCGATTTCGCGCGACCGAGGGTTCCAGGGCCCCGATCTCGGTGGCGGCGCGCAACAGCTGCGTGACGACTCGGAAGGGCACCTGGGCGGCGTGCGACTCGCAGAAGGCGCTGAACACGGGTGCCCCCCTCCGGCCCGCCATGGCCGCCACCTCGCGCGCCAGGCGACTCTTGCCGATACCGGGCGGGCCCACCACGCCGACAATCACGCCGTGGCCGTCGATCGCGCGCTGCAGTGCGCCTTCGACGACCGACAGCTCCCGCCGTCGACCGACCAGATCCGACTCGGCACCCGCAACGCGATGCGGTTCGCCGATGCTCAGCAGGCGGTGGACGCGCACCGGTTCGGCGGCACCCTTGATGTGAACCCACTCGGCTGCGCCCAAGGTTGCCGATTCGGCCACCAGTTGCGCGGTCGACGCACTGAGCATCACCCCACCGGGAGGTGCCACCGATTCCATCCGCTGAGCCATGCCCACCTGCACACCGATCGTGGCGTACCTGGATCCGGAGCCGATCTCACCGGCGATCACCTGACCTGAATTGAGGCCGACCCGCAGCCATAGATCGATGCCGTCGCGATCGCGGGCCTCGGCCGCCACCCGCTTGGCCTCTTCTTGGATGGCCAACGCTGCCAGGCAGGCGCGAACAGCGTGATCCTCCAACGCCATCGGCGCGCCGAAGACCGCCATGATGCCGTCGCCGGTGAATTGGCTCAGGGACCCGTCGTAGCGGCTGACCACGGCCGTGCAGCGGTTCAGCAGGTTGCCCATGATCTCACGCAGCCGTTCGGCGCCGACGGCTGCAGCGATGTCCATCGAATGAACGACATCGGCGAAGAGCACCGTCACCTGCTTGTACTCGGCCGTCGTCGGTGCCGATGTGACAGGCGCGCCGCACTTGTTGCAGAAGCGGGAATCCGGCGGCAACTCCGTACGGCCGCACGACCCACACCACGGTCCCGTTACCGGTACCGCACCGCGACCGTCGTCGGTGTCGCCCACGTCAGCATCATGTCACCGCTGGTCAAGGGATGCCCGGCGTATCGCCGGTGATGTCGGCGATGGCCTCGTTGAGCCGATCCTGATCCACCGCAATGGATTCGCTGGCCACCTCGGTGGCGTTGTGCAGGGCTTCGTTGAGCCGGCGGGAGACCGTGTCCGAACCCAGGCGCAGCACCCCGTCGGACAGATGGACGTCGACGAGGTGGTGGTGTCCGTTCAGGGTGACCTCGACGGTCTCGGATTCGTCTGCCGCCGTGAAGGATTCGTTCGCCATCTTCTGCAGCTGGCTGTCCATCAGATCCTGTAGACGGCCGGCCTGCCGAAGTACCGCGGCCACCTGGGGGTGCATATCGTCGGTCGGCTCGAAACTCACTTCGGGTCCTTGTCCGGGATATCGCGGCGCCGGCGGGCGCCGATGACCCCTTCGGTCCATGGCCGATCCTCGGTGTAGAGGTCCTCGTCCGGGGCGGTGTTGGGATCGCGGCGCTTCTCCTTGCCCGGTGATGCGCCACCCGCACCGTGGCCCATTCCGCCCATACCGCCACCCATGCCGCCACCCATGGCCGACGCCGGAATCGCACCCGAGCCGCCGCCTCGGGCGCCGCCGCCGGGCGCGGGTCCGACGGTCTCGGCCCCGACACTGGGTTGCAGGGGCAGCGCCGGTGCGCCCCCTCCGCCGCCCGCGCCGCCGCCGGATCCGCCGCCACCCCCGGTGGAGGCGGGACTCACGCCCGGATCGTCGAGCCCGAGATCGGGCAGCCCACCATCGGGTAGCCCACCGCCGGGCAGGCCACCCCCCGACGGCGCACCGCCGCCCGAGGGTGCGCCGCCCTTACCGGACGGGCTGCCACCCGAACCCGATTGGCCGGCACCGGACCCGGACGATCCCGACGGGGACTGACCGGCGGATGCCGGATCCGTGCCCTGCGGCGTACCGGACGAGGCGAACTGCGCCGGGGCTCCCATCGGCTGGCCGCCGGCCCCCGGAGCGCCTCCACCACCGCCGGTACTGCCGCCGCCACCGGAACCGCCCGCACCGGTGCCGCCCCCACCGCGCGAGGCGAACCCGGGATCGCGGACCTTCACCTGATCGAAGGTCGCGTGGCCCGCGTAGTCCTGCCGCACCTCGTCGGATTGCTGCTGCAGTTTGGTCATCTCGGCCTGGACGGGCTGGGCCTGCACCTGGGACCGGGCATCGCCCTCGGCGAGCAACCGCGCGAGAGCCTCCTTCGCCGCCTGGTACCGGAGGTACAGAGGGGTGTGCTCGGTCAGCGCGGTCACGTGGGCATCGGCGACCTTGGTGGCCGCCTCGGCCAGCCGGCGCCACGCCGCAGCCAGATCGGTGCACCAGTCGCCGTAGTCGTTGAGCCGTTTGTGGGCGGCGTCGGCCGCTTCACCCTCCCAGTCGTTGGCGTCGTGCATCGGCCGGGCGCCCTCGGCGCTGTCGGCGGCCAGTCCCCATTGCACGGCGGCCGCCCGCAGCGAGGCCTCGTTGCCGCTGAGCAGAAGTGCTTGCGTTTGTTCGATATTGCT
Source organism: Mycobacterium hackensackense (assembly GCF_025822555.1). Taxonomy (NCBI): domain Bacteria; kingdom Bacillati; phylum Actinomycetota; class Actinomycetes; order Mycobacteriales; family Mycobacteriaceae; genus Mycobacterium; species Mycobacterium hackensackense. The sequence continues at coordinate 874,914 of NZ_JACKUC010000030.1, read as the reverse complement.
GTAGCCGCCGCCGTCGAGGGCCTCGGGAGCGGCCGGGCCGTCCGGCAGGGGCGGCAGCGGCGTGGACGGCGGCGCCACGGTGATGGCCTCGACCGCCGCGTGGCGCTGCGGGTCGTCGAGGGCGTTCTTGTACTGCTCGTCGACCTTGTCGTAGGCGGTGGCGGCCGAATCCAGCATCTCGCTGAGCCGCTGGCCTTCGGCCTCGGCGATCTTCTGATGCTGCTGCAGCGCTGCGGCATTGGCGTTGAGATTCGCGGCTGCCGCCACCGCCAGCGGAAGCTGATCGGGCGGCATGGCCTGGGCCTCCGGCTGGTACCAGAAGACGCTTCGCATGGCGCCCGCAAGACCTTTGAGTGCGGCGGTGTCGACCTTCGCCTCTGTCATGCGCGATCCCACTCCGCTTCTCGCTGGGGCGTCACGACGCCCCCTCCAGCGCCATCTGGTACCGGCTCTCCTCACGCGGATTGATCAGCCGGATCGGTAGCTGCCGATGCCGCGGGGTCCCGATGAAGTTGCTGCGCAACACCACCCGGCCGACACCGGGATGCGGCCCCAGATACGTGGTGGCATGGGGCCACGTCACTTTGGCCTCACTGCCGATGCGGGCGTTGACGAACCCGGCGAACTCGCGGAACTGCGGGCCCAGGGTGACCACACCGCCCGCCGCGGCGGACCGGATCACGAACTGGGTGAACAGCCGGGCGTCACCGAGGTTGATGCTGACGTCGACATCGTCGAACGGCATGTAGACCGGGTAGCGGTCGGCCGTCTCGCCCACCAGCACACCGGCCGAGCCGATCGGCAGTTCGTAATGCCGGTCGGAGACCGGGCTCTTGCCCAGCAGTGCGGCCCGCTGCCCGCCGAACAGGCACGAGAAACCGCGCGGCGTGGTCGGATTGGCCAGCGTGGTCAGCAGCACCGTCGTGGTCGGGGCGCTGCCCGGCCGGATACGCACCCGGGTGATGGTGTGGTCGGCACGGGCCGACCACCACACATTCGGGCCGCCCGGTGCGACATAGGCGGCGGTGAACGTGCTGCGGCCCTTGATGGAGGACCAGGATTCGCGTTCGAAGCTGATCTCGGTGGCCCGGTCGAAGTCGTCGAAGCTGCGCCCGCACCGTGCGTCGATCCCGTTGCCCGCCAACTGATCGGCGATCCGGGTGGTCGAGGCGACCAGGTAGCGGGCCAGTCCGGCGACCCCGGATTCGCGCCGTTGGGCCGGTCGCCGGGTCCGTTCGGGGTCGGCGCGCAGCACGATCCAGGTCCGCCGGTTTGCCGGGGCGGGATACGGCCCGACCACCTGCTCGTAGAGCGCCACCAGATTGGCGGGCGCGGTCTTGCCGACGCGGTAACCCGCCGACACGACATCGGCCTCCAGTTCGGGGCAGTGCGCCGCGATGAGTTTCTCCACCAGCCGGGTGTCCACCACATCGTCGGTGAACGCCTCACCCGAGACCAGCACCGTCGGGGTGAACGCCCGGGGGACCAGCTCGATGGTCGCGATCAGCGCGTCGCCCTCCCACCGCACCGCCACGTGGTCACCGGGCAGCACCGTCGCGCCGACATCGGGTTCCGATGGTGCCGGTGGCGCGACGGTATGCCGCCGGCGCCAGGAGAACAGTGCCGCGATCCACCCGGTCAGCCGCCGGCCCCGGATGGTCAGCGTGGTGGCGATCGCGATCAGCGCGCCGAGCGTGATGCCGAGCCACAGCAGGTTCATCGGGATCGACACCACGACGACGGCCGGAATCAGCACCGCCGCCCACAGCAGGTGGGCGGTGGTGAACCGGAAACCGAACTGGCCGAAGAACTCTCTCATCGGCGCCTCAGGGCACGCCGGGCCAGTGCACCGATCCCGAGGATCAGCGCCACCGCGGTGCCGGTGAGCACCACGATGGTGATGGGTCTGCGATCCGGGGGCGCGACGTAGACCGGGGGCGGAAGCTGTTTGACCCGGTACGGCACCGCGGACGGGCCGGACGGGACATCCCAGGTGAGTGCGGCCACCGGGTCGATGACGCCGGCACCGACGTAGTTGTCGACCCCGCCGCCGGGATGGCGGGCGGTCGCGGTGATCCGGTTCATGATCTGCGCCGGGGTGAGCTCCGGGAACCGCTGACGCAGCAGCGCCGCCAACCCGGACACATATGCGGCGGCGAAGGATGTGCCGGCGATCGGGATGGGCCCGTCGGTGCCGGCCAGCGCGTTGACCGGATTGCCGTCGTAGCCGAGCGCGATGATGTTCTCCGCCGGTGCCGCGGCATCCAGCCAGGGGCCGGACACCGAGAAGCTGCTCGGTTGTCCGGTCTCGCCGATACCGCCGACCGTGAGCACCAACGGCGAATACCAGGCGGGCGACACGATGGTCTGGACCTGCTTCCAGCCGCGGGGGTCGTTGGGCTGGTCGGCCTCGGGCGGCGGATTCTGCGTGCAGTCCTGACCGGTGTTGCCCGCGGCGACCACGATGACGACACCTTTGATGTTGACGGCGTAGTTGATGGCCGCGCCCAGGCCGGACTCGTTGATCGGGCGGGTGACCTTGTAGCAGGCCGCCTCGCTGATGTTGATCACCTGGGCGCCGAGATTGGCCGCGTGCACGATCGACCGGGACAGGCTGCGCAGGGAGCCGGCGGTCTGGGTGCTGTTCGGATCGTTGGGGTCGTTGCGGGACCCGACCGGCTGGAAATTGTCCGAGGTCTGGCGCAGCGACAGGATGCGGGCATCGGGTGCGACACCGACGAACCCGTCGGTGGGCGCGGGCCGTCCGGCGATGATCGACGCCGTCAGTGTGCCGTGGGAGTCGCAGTCCGACATACCGTTGCCGGCTTTGTCGACGAAATCGCCGCCCGGTTCGGCCGGAACCCGCGGCGAGCCGTTGACCCCGGTGTCGATGACGGCGACGGTGATACCGGCGCCGGTGGCGAACTTCTGGGCGTCGGCGATCCGTAGATAGTCGTTGGCCCACGGCTTGTCGGTGAAGTTCGAGTTCGGGAAGGTGATCGGGGCCGAACACACCCGCCGCTGCTCGGTGGGTTGATCGGGCCCGGTCTCGTCAGGCGGTACCGCCGCCGGATCGATCGTCGGTGGCTCGACCGCACCAGCCGGCGGGGCCGTACCCACCAACAACACGCACGCGGCCAGCAGCGCGGCGATACGTCGCACGTTGTCCACTCCCCCTTGCAATCCCCGGATGCGGATGTGCAGGCACAACCGCAGCAAAGCGAAGGCCCCGTCTTGGCGGCGTGTTCGCGCAACGTCAGCCTGCCAGATGGGTCTCGCAGGCTGACGTCAGAGCAATATTACGGGGACGACGAAGGGGGCAGTTGCGCTTTCTGTCAGGCGCGCGGGCGCGCTCAGGCGTCGAGGTCCTGGGCGACCAGGTCGGCGACGGTGGCCAGCGCGGCGGCGTCGTCGGAAGCCACGGTCACCTGGGCACCGTTGCCGGCGCCGAGGGTCATGATCATCAGCGCGGAACCGGCGTCCACCGGCTCGCCACCGTCGACGGCCAGGGTGACGGGGACGCCGGCGTTGACGACGGCTTCGGCGATGATGGCGGCCGGCCGGGCGTGCAGGCCGATGGCGGATCCGACGACGACGGTCTTGCTGGGCATTGCTGTTCTCCTCTTGGCGGTGGTGGTGCGATGGGTGGGACGGATCAGGCGGATACGGGTGTCTTGGTGAACTGTTTGGCGAGCACCACCGCGAGGGCGGCGACCACGGTTCCGGCGGCCAGGGCGACCAGGAACCACATCAGGTGGCCGATCGCGAAGAACACGAAGATGCCACCGTGCGGCGCTTTGAGCGTGACGTCGAAGGCCATGATGAGCGCTCCGGTGACGGCACCGCCGGCCATCATCGACGGGATGACGCGCAGCGGGTCGGCGGCGGCGAACGGGATGGCGCCCTCGGAGATGAACGCGGCACCGAGGAACCACGCGGCGTTGCCGTTCTCCCGTTCGGGCTCACTGAACAGCCCGGGCCGCAGCCGGGTGGCCAACGCCATCGCCAGCGGCGGCACCATACCGGCGGCCATCACCGCGGCCATGATGCGCAGGGATGCGACATCGCTGACGTTGAGGCCGGCGGTGGCGAACGCGTAGGCGGCCTTGTTGACCGGCCCACCCAGGTCGAAGCACATCATCAGACCCAGGATCACCCCGAGCAGGATCACCGAGGCGCCGGTCAGTCCGTTGAGCCAGTTGGTCAGTCCGGAGGTGATCGCGGCCAGCGGGCGGCCGAGCAGCATGAACATCAGCAGGCCGACGATCAGCGAGGCGAACAGCGGGATCACGACCACCGGCATGAGACCCCGGAACACCTGCGGCACATTGATCTTGCTGATCCACAGTGCCGCGAACCCGGCGATCAGGCCGCCGACGATACCGCCGATGAAACCACCACCGACGAAGACCGCGACCGCGCCGGCGGTGAATCCGGGTGCGATACCCGGCCGGTCGGCGATGGCGAAGCTGATGTAGCCGGCCAGCGCGGGGACCAGGAACATGAATGCCAGGCCGCCGAGGGTGAACAACACCGCGCCGAGGTACTGGACGAACCCACCGGCGGGCAGGTTCACCAGCGAGTTTCCGGTCGCGATGTGCGCGCCCAGCGAGTTCATGCCGAAGGACAGCCCTTTGGCCCCCTCGGGTGCGTTCGCGATGTCGTAGCCGGCGAACAGGAAGCCCAGCGCGATCAGCAGGCCGCCGGCGGCGACGAACGGGATCATGTAGCTCACGCCGGTGAGCAGGATCTGACGCAACCGGGTGCCCCAGCCCAGGCTGTTCGCCGCGGACGAGGCGCCGGCCTCCTCGACGGAGCCGGACACCCGGGCCGCCTGCGGATCGGATGCGGCCGCAATGGCTTCGGAGATCATGGTGTCGGGTTCGTTGATGGCTCGCTTGACGCCCGAGGCGATGACGGGCTTACCGGCGAATCGCTGTTTGTCCTTGACGCCGACATCGGTGGCGAAGATGACGGCGTCGGCACCGGCGATGGTGTCGGCAGGCAGCGGGGTGCTGCCGGAGGAGCCCTGGGTCTCGACGGTGAACGTGACACCGGCCCGTTCTGCGGCCAGCTTGAGGGCGTCGGCAGCCATGTAGGTATGCGCAATACCGGTGGGGCAGGCGGTGATCGCCACGATCGACGTGGTCTTGCCGGGGACGGGCGCAACGGCGGCGGCGGGACTGCCGGCGGGGGCCGGGTTCACCACCCCGTCCACGAGTGCCACGAGTTCCCCCGCGGTCTTGGCCGTCCGCAGCGATTCCACGAACTCCTTGCGGACCAGGGCGCGGGCCAGACTGGACAGCAACTTGAGGTGGTCGGCACCACCGGATTCCGGTGCGGCGATGAGGAAGACCAGATCCGAGGGGCCGTCGGGGGCGCCGAAGTCCACGGCCGGCGCCAACCGGGCGAACCCGATGGTCGGCGTGTCGACGAAGGCCGAGCGGCAGTGCGGGATGGCGATTCCACCGGGGAGACCGGTGGCCGACTGACCCTCGCGGGCCATGGCGGCGGCCACCAGGCCGTCGGCGTCGCCGGTGCGGCCCGCGGCGGCGAGCAGTGCGGCGATGCGGGCGATGACGGACTCGTTGCTGGTGCCGGCATCGGTGTCGAGTAGCACCAGGTCGGTGGTGATCACCGGCTGTGCGGTATCGGTGGATGACATGACGTGACCTCCTCGTCGGGGTTCAGGATCAGGCGGCGGACGGCGAGAGTGACCTCACCGCAACGGCTTCTGTGTTGATCTGCGAGGGCGCGGGCAGTGCCGAACCGGGCAGCGCGGCCGCGGCGCTGCCGTAGGCGACGGCCATCTGCAGCCGCTGCGCGGGGGGCGCACCTTCCAGTGCGGCACGCACATAGCCGGCCAGCGACGAGTCCCCGGCGCCGACCGTGCTGCGCGGGACGATGGGTGGCGGTGTGGCGAGCCAACTGCCGTCGCCGTCGACCAGCACGGCTCCGGCCGCTCCCAGGGTGACCAGGACGGCGGCCGCGCCACGGTCGACCAGTTGCCGGGCCGCGGCCACCACCGGTCCGGTATCACCCTGGGCGGCAGCGCTTTCCAACTCGGCGGCCGAGTATCCGGTCAAGCCGGCGAGCTCCTCGGCGTTGGGCTTGATCACATCGGGGGCGGCGGTACCGAAACCGGCCGCGAGAGCGGCCAGCGGTGCGTCCGAGGTGTCCACGGCGACGCGGCAGTCGTAATCCGACAGTGCGGCCACCATATCGGCGTACCAGTGCACGGGGATGCCCGGGGGAAGCGAGCCCGACAGCACCACCCAGCTGGCACCTTGGGCGACCTGCAGCACGGTGTGTGTCAGCTCCTGCAGCGCAGCCGCCTCGAACGGCGCGCCGGGTTCGTTGAGTTTGGTGGTGGTGCCGTCACTTTCGGTGATGGCCAGATTGGTCCGCACCTGGCCGCGGATCGGCACGTTGCGAAACGGGACGCCGGCGGCCCGAAGCGCGGCCAGGATGAGATCGGCATCGGCGGCGGGTAACACGGCGATGGTGTCCAGTCCGGCCAGTCCGAGGGCGCGGGCCACGTTGACGCCCTTGCCGCCCGGCTCGTTGGTGACCGATCCGATCCGATGTACCGCCCCCCGGGTGAGGGGAGTGCCGAGGGTGACCGTGCGGTCGATGCTCGGATTGGGTGTGACGGTGACAATCATGCCGCGGCTCCTGCCAGGACGATCTCGATGCCGAGACCGGTCAGTTCGGTGCGGTCGGCGTCGGTGATCTCGGTGTCGGTGACCAGCGCGTCGACGCTGGACAGGGGTGCGAAGCTGACCAGCTCCTCGCGGCCGATCTTGGACGAATCAGAGGCCACCACAACGTAATTGGCGCTGCGGACCATGGCGCGTTTGACGGCGGCCTCGTCGGGGTCGGGGGTGGACAGGCCGTGGCGGACGCTGATGCCGTTGGTGCCGATGAAGGCGATGTCCACCCGCAGGTGATCGAGTGCCTGCAGGGTGGCGTCGCCCACCGCCGCCTGGGTGAGGCCGCGGACCCGTCCGCCGAGCAGTTGCAGCGTGACCGACGGGACGGCCGACAGTCGGGCGGCGATCGGGATGGAGTTCGTCACCACCACGAGGTCGCGGTCGGTGGGCATGGCCGCGGCGATCCGGCTGGTGGTGGTACCGGCGTCCAGCAGCACGCTGGAACCGGACAGTGGGAAGAAGTCGGCGGCTGCCGCGGCGATCGCGTCCTTCTGATCGGAGCGGGTGGTGTCGCGTTCGTCGACATCCTGCTCGACCAGGTGCAGGGCTCGCGACGGAACCGCGCCACCGTGCACGCGGCGCACCAGCCCCGCCTTGTCCAGGACGGCGAGGTCGCGCCGGACGGTTTCGGTGGTGACGTCGTAGGCCTGCGCAAGTTCGGCCACGGACGCGCGTCCCTGCCTGATCACCAGGGAGGCGATCGCTTGCTGACGTTCTTCGGCGTACATGGCTCCGGTCTCGGTGCTCGAGGTCTGGGATCGGGTGGGTTTTTCCGGTGCTACCCCGGTGAGGAATGTTGGTATGTGTTGTTTTACGCTTGTTTGTGTTGACTTGTCAACGATTTCTTGTAACGTGGCTCACATGAGTTCCCCATCTGTGACGGACACCGGGATCCTCGTCCTGACCGGTGTCCCGGTAGTGCCCGGAGTGGCCTATGCCCCGGTGATCCGTCCCGGGCGCAAGCCGGTCATCGATCTCGGTGCCGATTCGCTGGGCGAGGACGAGCGTCCGGCGGAATCGGCCAGGTTCACCGCCGCGGCCGCGACCGTGGCCGAACGGCTGCGGGAGCGGGCCGGTCGCGCCACCGGTGCCGCCTCCGAAGTGCTCGCGACCACCGCCGGTCTGGCGCAGGACCGGGCCTGGCTGGGTGCCGCGGAGAAGCGCATCGCCGAGGGCGCCCCGGCCGTGCGTGCGGTGGCCGCTGCCGTCGACCAGTTCGTCGGGCTGTTCACCCAGATCGGGGGGATGATGGCCGAGCGGGTCACCGATCTGCGCGATATCGGGGATCGGGTGATCGCCGAACTCGTGGGCCTGCCCGAGCCGGGGGTCCCGCAACCCGATGTGCCCTCGGTGCTGTGCGCCGAAGACCTCGCGCCCGCCGATACCGCGGGCCTGGATCCGTCGCTGGTGGTGGCCCTGGCCACCACCCTGGGCGGACCGACCAGCCACACCGCGATCATCGCCCGTCAGCTGGGTATCCCGTGCGTCGTCGCCGTCAACGGACTCGATGACGTGCCCGTCGGCGCCAAGGTGCTCGTCGACGGCACCCGCGGCACGGTGACCGTCTCGCCGGATGATGCTGCCGCCCGTGGGGAAGTGGCCGAGGCGCAGCGTGCCGCCGCGACCGCGGCCGGCTGGGCCGGGCCGGGCGCGACGGCGGACGGTCACGCCGTCGCCGTGCTCGCCAACGTCCAGGACGGTGCCGCGGCGCGGGCTGCCCGCCAGACACCCGCAGAGGGCGTCGGCCTGTTCCGCACCGAGATGTGCTTCCTCAACACCGACACCGAGCCCACGGTCGAAGAACAGGCGAGCGTCTACGCCGAGGTGCTCGAGGCCTTCGCCGGTGGCAAGGTCGTGATCCGCACCCTCGACGCCGGCTCCGACAAACCGCTCAAGTTCGCGGGCCACCCGGATGAGGCCAACCCCGCGCTGGGGGTGCGAGGTATCCGGATCGCGACGGGTAACCCGGGGCTGCTCGATCGCCAGCTCGCGGGCATTGCCGCCGCGGCGCAGCGGTCCGGCAACGCGCCCTGGGTGATGGCGCCGATGATCGCGACCGCCGAAGAGGCGAAGAGCTTTGCGGCCAAGGTCCGTTCGCACGGGCTCATGGCGGGCGTGATGATCGAGGTGCCGGCCGCGGCGCTGCTGGCCGACCGGATTCTCGAGCACGTCGACTTTCTGTCGATCGGCACCAATGATCTTGCGCAGTACACGATGGCCGCCGACCGGATGTCTGCGGACCTGGCCACCCTCACCGATCCGTGGCAGCCCGCGGTGCTCGCGCTGGTCGCCATGGCGGTGAACGCCGGTGTCGCGGTGGGCAAGCCGGTCGGTGTGTGCGGGGAGGCGGCGGCGGATCCGTTGCTGGCGTGTGTGCTCACCGGCTTCGGCGTGACCTCGCTGTCGGCGGCCTCGGCCGCTGTCCAGGGCGTGGGCGCCAAACTGGCGCAGGTCACCTTGCAGCAGTGCCGCGACGCCGCCGAGGCGGTCTTGGGTACCGCCAGCGCCGCGGACGCCCGAGCCGCCGCACGCGCCGTCCTCGGGTAGGCGGCGAATGTACGGGGAATTAATCGGACCATAGTCCGGTTAGATGTGGTATGCCTGCCATCACAGCCGATACGCTGACCCTGCCCCGCATCGCGGGGCCAGAACCTGCCGACACCGAACGCCCGGTGCGTTCGATCACCACCGGCCCACGCGGTTTCGAGGGGGAGGGCTTCCCCGTCGTGCGCGCGTTCGCCGGGGTGAGCGCCGCCGACCTCGACCCGTTCATCCATATGGATCAGATGGGCGAAATCGAATACCAGCCCGGTGAGCCGAGGGGAACGGACTGGCACCCGCACCGCGGGTTCGAGACCGTCACCTACATGATCGACGGCCGCTTCGCCCATCAGGATTCGCACGGTGGCGGTGGATTGATCACCGACGGTGCCACTCAATGGATGACCGCCGGGGCCGGGATCCTGCACATCGAGACGCCGCCGGCCGAACTCGTCGAGAGCGGCGGCGTGTTTCACGGCATCCAGTTGTGGGTGAACCTGCCCCGTGCCGACAAGTTCGCCACGCCCAGGTACCAGGCCATCGAGGGGCGCGAGGTGCAATTGCTCTCCTCGGCCGACGGCGGGGCGCTCGTGCGCGTCATCGCCGGTGAGGTGGACGGCCACACCGGGCCGGGCGGTACTCACACCCCGATCACGTTGGCGCACGCCACGATTGCCCCGGGCGCGCGGCTGGATATGCCGTGGGACAGGCGGTTCAATGCCCTGGTGTACGTGTTGTCCGGGCGCGGCTCGGTGAGACCGGTGAGTCACCCGATCCAGCAGGGTCAGTTGGCCGTGCTCGGGCCGGGCGACCGGATCGCGTTGGCCGCGGATGGCTCCCAGGACTCCCACCGCCCGGCGATGGAGGTGCTGCTGTTGGGCGGCCAGCCGATTCGCGAGCCGGTCTTCCACTACGGGCCGTTCGTGATGAATTCCAAGTCCGAGGTGATCGAAGCGCTGGAGGACTTCAACGCGGGCCGGTTCGGGACGGTGCCGCCGAATGCGCTCCGGCCCCATCGCTGACCGGCTCCGGGTAGAGCAGTTCCAGTTCGCCGAGGTGGGCGGCGACGGTGACCAGCGGCAGCGCGGCCGCGATCGCCAGTTCGCCCGCACCGGCGCCGGCGCGCAGGGCCCGCACGAAGTCGTCGCTGATCGGCGGACCGAAGTGCACCGACTCGACACCGCGAAATCGTTCGCATACTGCGTGGCAATGAGATTCGAGGGCGTCACGGACCTGGGGGTAGACCGCCAGGGGTGGTGGGACGACATCGGCGATCAGCTCGGCCGCGGCCCTCAGCCGGGTGACTCGGTTGGCCGACCTGATCACCGGAGCGCGCAGGTCGGTCGGGCCCCCGCTCTCCGAAAGATAGTGGCGCACAGTGTCATCCAGGGTCCGGGCGGCGGACAGCGCATCGTGGCCGAGTGCGGTGATGCGGTCGTCGGCCTCTTCCGAGGCGCCCCGCGTCACCCGTAGCACCGCGGCCTTCATATAGGCCGTGCCGGCGGCGCGGGCGGCATCCAGTGACCGGGTCACCGCCGCGGCCGCACCCCGCGGCCACAACAGCAGCGACACCACCACGCCGACAAGGGCGCCGATCGCCACGTCCTCGACCCGGATCAGGCCCACCCGCCAGCCGATCGGGTGGATCAGGTTGAAGATGATCACCACCATCATGGTGAACGCGGCCTGCCCGGCGATGAACGACGCCACCTCCGGGACGAACGCCGACCCGAATGCGACCAGCGGCAGCGCCAGCCACATCACCACCGGGTCCACGCCCAGCAGCGCGATGAAGGCCGCGCCGAGCCCGAACCCGATCACCGTCCCGGCGACCGCGCGTACGACGCGGGTCCCGGTGGTCAGGGCGCTGCTGCGCAACACCGACATGGCGCCCAGTACCACCCACAGCCCGTTCTGCAGGGGGAAAAGATGCGTCACCCCGACGGCCAGGGCCAGCCCCAATCCGGTGCGAAGACTGTTGCGCACCACCACGGCCCGCGTCGCGACCAACCCCGACGGGATGCTGGCGATGGCCTCGGATTCGGACAGCACCCGTGCGGCCGCGCCGGAATCCGGCAGTCGCAGGCCCAGCACTCGCGCCCACACCGGGCGGGCGTCGGCGTCGGCGGCCAGTCCGATCACCCGCCCCGTCGCGGAGACGCACGCCGATATCGTTCTGCGGGTCAACAGTATTCGTCCGATTCCCAGCGCCGCGGCGTCATCGGGTGCGTCGAGGATCTCGCAGATGTCCTCGCGGTACCGGCTCTGCGCGATGAGTCGCTGCACGGCCAGGGCGTGGGCCAGCGCGCTGCGATGTGCGTCGCGTTGCGGGCCGCCGGTCTCCAGCACGGCGGCGGACTCACGCAGCACCGCCACGATCGGGTCCCGCAGCTCGGCAAGCGCGGTGCCGGGGGATCGCGTCACGAGGTCGGACAGCCACTGCAGGTCGTCGATCACCCGCACGAGAGCCCGGCTGCCCGCGGTCAGTCCGACCGGGCGGAAATCGGCACCGAGAAAAGTGGTGCGCAGCTTGTCCATCGCCTCGTGAACGGCGTCGAGGTCCTCGGCGCTCGGTTCGACCCGGTCCAGCGTGTCGGCGAGCGTCGCGCAGACCCGGGCGGCGTAGAGCCGAAGTTCGTTGTGGTGGCGCGGAGGGAACAGGAAGAGCGCGGCGGGCACGCACAGGGCGAGGGCGATCAACCAGCCGAGCAGGCGATCCGGAATCGGGCCCGGCGGCAGGCACAGGGCGGGAACGAAGGTGAGCAAGGTGGAGCGCTGGCCGGCGGCCACGATCTCACTGAGCACGCCGGCGAACATCACCGCCGCCGCCACCACGAACATCACCGCCACGGCCAACCACGGCACGGGCGCCACCACGGTGCCCAGGGTGACCAGGATGGCCCCGTTGACTCCCAACCCGGCGTAGGCCAGGGCCCGGGCGGGCCGGTTTCCGGGGAAGTCGACGAGGATCAGCAGGGCGACCGCGCCGAGAATCGCGAACAGCGGCGTCTGCACGCCACCGACGCTGAACCCGGCGGCGGCGACCACCGGCATCATCAGCCCGGCGCGCGCGGCGCGACGCATCGCGTCGTACTCGGGGTCGCGAGCATGCACCCTTCTCCACAGCCTGAGCCACAGGCCGGCAGGGGTGAGCATGCCCGACGATGTTAGACGGTCACGGGTGGTCCGGAACGGTGCCGAACATCCCGGAGTCGAGCCCGTCGAGCAGTTGGTCGGCCAACCAGCGCAGGTCTCCGAAATCGCGGGGCAGCGAGGTCTGCTCATAGCCGGTCAGCAGATACACCGCGGCGATCGCGAACACATGCGCCTGCCGGTCGCTGGTGAGGATCTCCAGCGCCGATTCCTTCATGATGTCGAACCGCTGCTGGTCGACGGTGCGCTGCACCTCACCCACCGTCGGGTCGATGGAACTCCACACCCGGATGGCCGCCTCGGCGCCGTGCGGCAGGGCGAGCGCCTCCTCGACCAGCGTGCCGATCCTGCGCCGCGGATCGGACTCGGCTCGGGCCGCGTCGATGATCTGGGTGGTCTTCACCTGCACCCAGTTGTCGACGAGCGCCCGGGTGTAGGACGACCAGCTGGTGAAGTAGTGATAGAACGAGCCCGTTGTGACACCGAGTCGCTGGCATACCTCGGCCAGCTTCAGGCCGCCGTAGCCGAGGTCGGACAAGATGTCGATACCGGCTTCGAAATATGAATCCCTCGACACGCCAACCCCCATGGTGGGACACCTTAGTTTGGTCTGTCCACGGATATTGCCGGGCTGCGCCGGTCCGGCGCCGGAGCAACGATAACCAACGTTTGCTGGGCGCGAGCTGTAGATAACGCCGAGGCGAAGATCGCGGTAGTGAAGTGGGTAATCTGTGGCACAATTTGACTGTGCCGCACATAGCCAGCAGAGGACCGGGTCGCCCGCCTGCAGCCAAAGCAGCCGACACCCGAGAGCGTATCCTGCAGGCTGCGCGGGAGGTGTTCAGCGAACTCGGCTACGACGCCGCGACCTTTCAGGCGATCGCCATCCGCTCGGACCTCACCAGGCCCGCCATCAATCACTACTTCGAGAGCAAGCGGGTGCTCTATCGCGAGGTGATCGAGCAGACCAATGCCATGGTGGTGGGCGCCGGGTTCGAGCGCGCCAAGGCTCAGTCGACGTTACTGGCCAGGCTGTCGGCATTCTTCTCGGTGGTCATGCAGACCGATACCAAGGATCGCTCGGTGGCCGCCTTCCTGGTCACCTCGGTGCTGGAGGCGCAGCGTCATCCTGAGCTCGCCCACGAGACCCACGACTCGCTGGCCAGTTCGCGGGAGTTCATTTCGTGGGCGGTCCGGGAGGCGATGGGCAGTGGGGAGCTAACCACCGACACCGACGTGGAGACGCTTGTCGAGCTCCTTGTCGCGGTCATGTGGGGGATGGGCTTCTACGCCGGGTACGTCGGCTCGCATGCAGATCTGGAACGTGTTATCGAGAAGTTCGAACTGCTGCTGGCTAACAAGCTCTGGTCGCTGCCGACGTAACTGGCACCCGCGCTAGCGTATAGCTAATCTAAGTTGTTCGGTAGCATGGCGGAATGAGTTCTCTGCGCACCGACGACGACACCTGGGACATCGCCACCAGCGTCGGAACCACTGCCGTCATGGTGGCCGCCGCCCGCGCGGCCGAAACCGACCGGGATGACCCCCTGATCAGTGATCCGTACGCCAAGATTCTGGTCGGCGGCACCGAGGCCGGGGTGTGGAACTTCATGCTGGACAAGGAGTTCGTCGCCAAGGCGGCCGAGATCGATGCCGAGGCCGCGGCGATCTTCACCCATATGGGCAGCTATCAGGCGGTGCGGACGAAGTTCTTCGACGAGTTCTTCGCCGCCGCCGTCGACGCGGGCGTCCGGCAGGTCGTGATCCTGGCCTCCGGGCTGGACGCGCGGGCCTATCGGCTGGACTGGCCGGCAGGCACCACCGTCTTCGAGATCGACCAGCCCAAGGTGCTCGAATACAAGGCCGCGGTGCTGGCCGAACACGGCGTCCGGCCGTCCGCGACGCTGCATCAGGTGCCGGTCGACCTTCGGCACGACTGGCCCGGCGCGCTCACCGACGCGGGATTCGACGTCGCCGCGCCGACCGCGTGGCTGGCCGAGGGGCTGTTGATGTATCTGCCCGCTGACGCGCAGGACCGGCTGTTCGGCCAGATCACCGAGCTGAGTGCGCCGGGCAGCCGGATCGCCGTCGAGACCGCGCCCCGTCAGGCCCAGGAGCGTCGGGAACAGATGCGAGCCCGGTTCGAGGCCATCCGGGAGAAGTTCGGGATGGGCGAGAGCATCGATGTGGGTGAGCTGATGTACAACGACCCGGACCGAGCGGATGTCGCCGTCTGGCTGGCCGAGCACGGCTGGGACAGCACGGCGGTCACCTCGGCCGACGAGATGCGCCGGCTGGGCCGCTGGGCGCTGCCCAGTGGCCCCGACACCCCCGGCGATGACGCGTTCTCCTACTTCGTCACCGCGGTCCGCCGGTAAACGCCGCACGGCGGGGTCTTCTGGCCGCCCAACCAAGTGGTTAGTATTCGGGGCATCTCATGCGGAAGGACGCGCCCGTGACCACGACCGATGCGACGCCGGCGACCACCCCGGTGGCGGCTCCCGATATCCCGGCGATCGTCGCCGATGTCCGCGCTGCCTTCGCCACCGGCCGCACCCGCGACCTGCGGTGGCGCAAGCAGCAGCTGCTGGCCCTGCAGAGACTCGTGGTCGACAACGAGTTGGCGATCGCCGCCGCCCTCGACGAGGACCTCGGCCGCAAGCCGTTCGAGGCGTGGCTCGCCGATGTCGCCAGCGTGGCCGCCGAGGCCGGTGACGCCGCCAAGCACGTTGCCAAGTGGGCCCGCCGCAAGTATCGGCGCCTGGAGATCTCGCAGTTGCCGGGCCGCGGCTGGATCGAATACGAGCCGTTCGGCACGGTGCTGGTCATCGGTGCCTGGAACTTTCCGTTCGCGCTGACCCTCGGGCCGGCGGTGGGCGCGATCGCCGCGGGCAACGCCGTAGTGCTCAAACCGTCCGAGTTGGCGCCGGCCTCGTCGGCACTGATGGCCGAACTGGTGCCGCGCTATCTGGATCCGCGCGCGGTCGTGGTCGTCGAGGGCGACGGTGCGGTCAGCCAGGAACTCATCGACCAGGGCTTCGACAAGCTGTGCTTCACCGGTGGTACCGAGATCGGGCGCAAGGTCTACCAGAGTGCCGCCGCGCATCTGACGCCGGTGACGCTGGAACTCGGTGGCAAGAGCCCGGTGATCGTCGCCGCCGACGCCGATATCGAGGTGGCCGCCAAGCGCATCGCGTGGACCAAGCTCATCAACTCCGGCCAGATCTGCATCGCTCCCGATTACCTGCTGGCCGACGCCAGCATCCGCGACGAGCTCGTCGACCGGATCAAACAGGCCGTCACGACGTTCGAGGCCGACGCTGCCGGCGGCAAGCGGATCGTGAACCGGCGCCACTTCGATCGCTTGGCCGGGGCGGTCGCCGTCACGACCGGTGAGGTGGTGATCGGCGGCGGATCCGATGCCGAGGCCCTCGAGATCGACGCGACCGTCGTGCTCGACCCCGCGCTCGACGAACCGCTGATGACCGACGAGATCTTCGGCCCCATCCTACCCATCATCACCGTGCAAAACCTGTCTGAGGCAATCGATTTCGTCAACGCCCGGCCGAAGCCGCTGGCGGCCTATCTGTTCACCGGGTCGAAGGACACCCGGGAGCGGGTGATCCGGGAGGTGCCGGCCGGCGGCATGGTGGTCAACCACCTGATCTTCCACTTCGCCACCACGCGGCTGCCGTTCGGCGGTGTCGGGCCGTCGGGTATCGGCGCCTATCACGGGCGTTTCGGATTCGAGGAGTTCAGCCACCGGAAGTCGGTGCTGACCAAGCCGACCCGGCCGGACCTGGCCAAGATGATCTATCCGCCCTACACCGAGAAGGCATGGAAACTGGCGCGCAAGATCTTCTGACGCACGAAAAAGGGGGCATCCGTTCGGATGCCCCCGGTTTCGTCGGTACGTCAGTGGCTCTGATGAACCGTGTTGTCCACCTGCGGCGCCGATGCGTGCGGCTGGATGTCGTAGATCCAGTCGTGGTGGCTGATATCGGCCGAGGCCGGGGCCGCCAGGCCCAGGACGGCGGCGGTCAGTCCGCCGGCGATGATCGCGGTGATGCTGATGTTCTTGACGTTCTTCATGATCGTGCTTCTCTCTTCTGCCGTCTTAGGTGCTTTTCGCGCCCTCTGATGGTTGAAACGCACAGGTCAGCGAGGTAATCCCGATGGCGGTGATTGATCGGCGGTTGGCAGGAACAAGTCGTCGGCGGACCCGGTCTACCGCCGCAGAACCGACTTCCGTATACAGAAGGTTGTCGTCCGACAACCGGACAGAAAACCGTGGAGAGGAATCCCATGCCCGGAGTGCAGGATCGCGTCGTTGTCGTCACCGGTGCCGGTGGTGGACTGGGCCGTGAATACGCCCTGACGCTGGCCCGTGAAGGGGCCAGTGTCGTCGTCAACGACCTCGGCGGTGCCCGTGACGGGTCCGGTGCCGGACACAACATGGCCGACCAGGTCGTCGAGGAGATCAAGGCCGCCGGTGGCCGTGCCGTGGCCAACTACGACAGCGTCGCCGAGTCCGCGGGTGCGGAGAACATCATCAAGACCGCCATCGACGAGTTCGGCAAGGTCGACGGTGTGGTGAGCAACGCCGGCATCCTGCGTGACGGCACCTTCCACAAGATGACCTTCGAGCAGTGGGACGCCGTGCTGAAGGTGCATCTGTACGGCGGTTACAACGTGATCCGCGCCGCGTGGCCGCATTTCCGCGAGCAGAGCTTCGGCCGGGTGGTCGTGGCCACCTCCACCAGCGGCCTGTTCGGCAACTTCGGACAGGCCAACTACGGTGCCGCCAAGCTCGGCCTGGTCGGTCTGATCAACACGCTGGCGCAGGAGGGTGCGAAGTACAACATCAAGACCAACGCCGTCGCGCCGATCGCGGCCACCCGGATGACCCAGGACATCCTGCCGCCCGAGGTCTTCGAGAAGCTCACCCCGGAGTACGTGGCGCCGGTGGTGGCCTACCTGATGACCGAGGAACTGCCCGACACCGATTCGGTGTTCATCGTCGGTGGCGGCAAGGTGCAGCGCACCGCACTGTTCCAGAACGACGGCGTCACCTTCACCGAGGTGCCGTCGGTGGACGACATCGCCGCCAAGTGGGGCGAGATCACCGATCTGTCCGCTGCCCAGGCCGCCAGCTTCAAGCTCGGATGAAAGCCCTTGTCGCACAATCCCTGACCGGTACCGAGGGGCTCGCCTACACCGATGTCGACGACCCCGTATCCCCGGATGCGGTGGTGATCGACGTCGGCGCGGCCGGCGTCTGCTTCCCGGATCTGCTGCTGTTGCGCGGTGAATACCAGCTGCGGTTGGAACCCCCGTTCACCCCGGGGATGGAGGTGGCCGGAACCGTGCGTTCGGCCCCCGCGGAATCGGGATTTTCTGCTGGGCAGCGTGTTTCGGCATTCACCATGCTGGGTGGCTACGCGGAGCAGGTGGCGGTGGCGCCATCGAGTGTGGTGCCGACTCCCGAGGGCATCGACGATGCGTCGGCGGCGGCTCTGCTGGGCAACTACTACACGATGTACTTCGCCCTGGCGCGCCGCGCGGCATTGCGGGCCGGGGAGACGGTGTTGGTCCTCGGTTCGGCCGGCGGTATCGGCGTGGCGAGTATCCAGATCGCCAAGGCGATGGGGGCACGGGTGGTGGCGCTGGTGCACCGGCCCGACGCCCTGGACTTCGTGGCCGGCGTGGGTGCCGACGTGGCCCTGCCGTTGACCGACGGCTGGCGCCAGGCGGTGCTGGAGGCCACCGGCGGCCGCGGTGCGGATGTGGTGGTGGACCCGGTCGGCGGGGATGCGTTCGATGACGCCATCCGGGTGCTGGCTCCCGAGGGCCGGCTGTTGGTCATCGGATTTGCTGCCGGACAAGGTATTCCGACGGTCAAGGTGAACCGGCTGCTGCTGCGCAATGCCAGCGTGGTCGGCGTCGGGTGGGGCGAGTTCGTCCGGCAGTCCCCGGGTGCGCAGGCCGAGGTGGGTGCCGGTCTGGCGCAACTGGTGGCGGCGGGCCTGCGCCCGCCCGCACCGGTGAGCTACCCGCTGGCCGACGGCGCGGCGGGTCTGCAGGCGCTGGCCGACGGCAAGATCCGGGGCAAGCTCGTCCTCGTTCCGTAGCCTGAAGCGGTGAGCACCCTCGGCGTCGTCCTGGTGGCCGTGGTCATCGCCATCGGCCTGGCCGGCATCGTGATACCGATCCTGCCCGGCGGGCTGCTGGTCTTCGCCGCGATCCTGGTGTGGGCGCTGGTCGAGCAGACCGCGGTGGGCTGGGTGACCCTCGGTGTCGCGGCGGCGTGCTTCGTCGTGGCCGAGGTGATCAAGTACACGTGGCCGGTGCGCCGGATGCGGGCCGCCGAGGTCGGCACCTGGAGCCTGGTGGCCGGCGGGGTGCTCGGTGTCATCGGGTTCTTCGTGGTGCCCGTACTGGGCCTGGTTCTCGGTTTCGTCCTCGGGGTGTACCTGGCCGAGTTGGCCAAACGCCGGGATCAGTGCCGGGCCTGGGCGTCCACCGTGCACGCCGTCAAAGGTGTGGCGCTGTCGGTCGGGGTGGAGTTCACCGGGGCGCTGCTGGCCACCATCACCTGGGCCGTCGCGGTGCTTGTCTGGTGATTTCACTGATGCAGGGCGGCGCGCAATCGGTCGAGTTGGTCGGGAGTCACTTCTGCGACGTCCAGGAAACCGCCGAGTGAGCCGTACTTCTCGTCGCGCACCCGCCACGCCGCGTCCAGGTACTCCTCGCGCACCCCGAGCACCTCGTCGGTCAGCCGGGCCTCGGCGAAGGTGATCACCTCGGCGGAGTCCGATCGGGCGCGCACCGATTCCAGGATCTGCTCGCGCAACGGCGGGATCGCGTCATTGCTACGCAGGAAGTCGGCCAGGATGGCCTCGCGGTCGATGCCGACGGCCTCCAGCACGGTCGCCACGGTGAATCCGGTGCGGTCCTTGCCCGCGAAGCAGTGCGCCAGCACGGGCTTGTTGTCGGCCAGCATCGCGATGACCTGCCGCACCGCGGTCTGGGCACCGGGTAGGGCGGGGAACTCCTCGTAGACCTCGGCCATGTAGCGCTTGGCCGACTCGGCGACGTCCTCGTCTGCGGGCGACTCGGACATCACCCGCTGAAAGGTCGATTCGTGCGGTGCGTCCTGCTCGCTGTCGTCGTCGAAGTGGAACGGCAGCAGATGCACGGCCACGCCGGCGGGCAGCAGGCCCCCGCCGCGGCGCTGGACCTCGCGGTGCGAGCGCAGATCGACGATATCGGCGATGCCGAGCGCGGACAGAGTGGCGCGACCGCTGTCGTCGAGCCGGCTCAATTCACTGGAGCGGTACAGCAGGCCGGGACGGATCCCGGTCTGCTCGGCGACGTCACGGAAGTTCCAGGCACCCGACAGTTCCACGCTGACTACTTTGTCACAGCCGCCGCAAACGCCGATTTCTCCCGGCCGAGTTCGGCGCGGGCGATGGTGCGGATGTGCACCTCGTCGGGCCCGTCGAACAGCCGCATGGCACGGTGCCAGGCGTACAGGCGGGCCAACGGGAAGTCGTCGGACACGCCGGCGCCGCCGTGTACCTGGATGGCGCGGTCGAGCACATTGCACGCGACCTGCGGGGCCACCGACTTGATCTGGGAGACCAGCACGTGCGCGGCCTTGTTGCCCTGCTGGTCGATCGTCCAGGCGGCCTTCTCACACAGCAGCCTGGCTTGATCGATCTCATTGCGGGACTTGGCGATCTGCTCGCGCACCACACCCTGTTCGGCCAGCGGCTTACCGAAGGCGATGCGGGTCTGCACCCGGTCGATCATCAACGCCAACGCCCGCTCGGCCGCACCCAGGGCGCGCATGCAGTGGTGGATCCGGCCCGGCCCCAGCCGGGCCTGGGCGATCGCGAACCCGCTGCCTTCCTCGTGCAGCAGGTTCTCCACCGGCACCCGCACGTTGTCGAACACGATCTCGCAGTGCCCGTGCTGGTCCTGCCAGCCGAACACCGGCAACGACCGAAGGACGGTGACCCCAGCCGTATCAATGGGCACCAGGATCATCGACTGCTGCGCGTGGCTGGCGGCGTCGGGGTTGGTGCGGCCCATGACGATGAGCAGCTTGCAGCGCGGATCGGCCGCCCCGGTGATCCACCACTTGCGGCCGTTGATGACGTAGTCCGAGCCGTCGCGCAGCATGGTGGTCTCGATATTGCGGGCATCGCTGGAGGCCACCGCGGGCTCGGTCATCGCGAACGCCGAGCGGATCTCACCGTTGAGCAGGGGTTCGAGCCACTGCGCGCGCTGCGCCTCGTTGGCGAACAGGTGCAGGGTCTCCATGTTCCCGGTGTCCGGGGCGGCGCAGTTGAGCACCTCGGGGGCGATCTCCATGCTCCAGCCGCTCAGCTCGGCCAGCGGGGAGTACTCCAGGTTGGTCAATCCTGACTCGGCGGGCAGGAACAGGTTCCACAGCCCGGCCGTCTTGGCCTTGACCTTGAGTTCCTCGACCACCGGCGGCACCGTGTGGTCCTTGGGGCCCATCTGGTCGCGATAGGCGTGATACGACGCCTCGGCCGGGAACACGTTCTCGACCATGAAGTCGGAGAGCCGCTTGTGGTAATCAGCCGCCTTGGCAGACATCGCGAAGTCCATGACCGTCACGATATGCCACTTGGTTAGACAAGTGGAAGGAGGCATGGGTGCACCCCGCCCGCCACCTTCGGTGCGGAGTTCACCGGCGAGGATGTTCCGCCGTTCTGAGCGTCGCGGCGGCGAGCAGGCCGGACACGGCGGCCAGCCCGATGACGGTCCCGGCCACTGCGGGCCAGCCGGCGGTGTCGAAGGCCACCCCGCCGAACCAGCCGACCACGCTGGAGCCGGCGTAGTAGCAGAGGTTGTACAGCGAGGAGGCCTGCGCTTTGCCGTCGGCGGCGGCGGTCCCCACCCAGCCCGAGGCGATCGAGTGAGCGCCGAAGAACCCGGCCGTGGCCAGCACCAGCCCGGCCAGTACGGCAAAGATGTTGTCGCTGAGCGTGATCGCGGTGCCGACGATCATCGTCGCGGTGGAGGCGAGCAGTACCGCGCGGCGGCCGTGCCGGCCTGCTTCGGCGCCGGCTCGGGCCGAAGCCCAGGTCCCGGCCAGATAGGCCAGGAACATCAGGCTGACCAACGTCTGCGGCAGGTGGAACGGCGCCGCCATCAGTCGGAAACCCAGGAAGTTGTACATGGCGACGAACCCGCCCATCAGCAGGAAACCCTGGCCGAACAACACCAGCTGCCGGGGTGAGCGCAGATTGGCCAGCAGTTTGTGGCCCAGATCGCGGCTGCGCGACGGGGCGAAGCCGCGTGCACGTGGCGCAAGTTTGACGAATGCCGTTGCCGCCAAAGCGCATAGCACCGCCACCGTGAGCACGCCGGCCCGCCAGCCGGCGTACTGCGCGACCGGCCCGGTGACCAGCCGGCCGGCCAGGCCCCCGATCGTCGTCCCCGCCACGTAGGTGCCCGCCGCGCGGGCGGCGTGACCGGATGCGATCTCCTCGGTCAGGTAGGCGATGGCGACGGCGGGGACACCGCCCAGCATCAGTCCTTCGAGCAGCCGGCCGCCGAGCAGCAGACCGGCGGTCGGCGCGAACGGTACCAACAGCCCGAGAACCGTTGCCGCAGCGACGGACATCGTCATCGCCTGGACCCGGCCGATCCGGTCGGCAAGCACCGACCACGGGATCACGCCGAGCGCCAGGCCGACGGTGGCGGCCGAGACGGTCAGCGCGGCGTGTGCGGCACCGGTGCCCAGATCGGCGGCGATCAGCGGCAGCACGGCCTGCGGCGAATACAGCTGCGCGAAGGTGGCGACGCCCGCACAGAACAACGCGGCCAGCAGCCTGCGGTACTCGGCCGACCCACGTGCATGTCCCCGCCAGGTCACAGTGGTGGTCGTAGAAGTCACTCAGACGACGCTAGGACTCCTCAAACAATGTGTCCAATGCATGAATTTAGGCAAGTTCATGACGATTCTGTATGACGAAATCGATCAGCCGCGCCGCGGCGGGCGGCACCTCCCGGGAGCCGTTCCAGGTCAGCCCGATCTGCCGTTTGGCTGACGCCTCGGTGAGCGGAACATAGGCCGCACCGGGTTCGGCGCGCTGCGGTCTGGGTACCGGGACGACCGCCACCCCGAATCCCGCCGCCACAAGCCCTTCCATCGTCGGGATCTCCATGGCCTCGAAGACCACCGGCGGGTCGATCCCGGCTTCCTCGCACAGCTCATCGGTCAGCTGGCGCAGCCCGAATCCCGGTGCCAGCCCGACGAATGGTTCGGCGCCGGCGTCGGCGAGCCGGATGCGGGTCCGTCGGGCGAAGGGGTGCTCGCGAGGTACCGCCAGACACAGCCGCTCCACGTAGAGGCCGCGCCACGGGAAGCCCGGCGGCCGCGGCGAGGTGATCGCGAGATCGGCCTGCCCGGCCGTGAGCCGCTCGACGATCTCGTGGGCGGCCCCCTGGAACAGCTCGAATCGCACCCGGGGTGCCTCGGCCCGGAACCGCCGCAACAGTTCCGGAACGAACCCGCCGGCTTGCGAATGCAGGAACGCCAGCCGCACCAGGCCGGTCTCCGGATCGCGCAGTGCCGCGATACGTTCGGTGGCCGAACGCATTTCGGCGATGCTGCGGCGCGCATGCTCGAGCAGGATCCGGCCGTAGGCGTTGAGCGCCAGTCTGCGGTTGACCCGGTCGAACAACGGTGCACCGACCTGAGCCTCCAGCCGGGCCAGCGCTCGCGACAGCGTCGGCTGGCTGATGCCGAGCTCGGCCGCCGCGTCGGTGACGTGTTCGGTTTCGGCGAGCACGACGAACCACTGCAGCTCGTCGGAATCCATACCGATGACTCTCCCGGTCGGCGCAAGCTGTGACAAGCTGACTCGCATGCAGGACTCGGCACAGAAGGTGCGGGTGGTGGTCGGTGATGACCACCCGATGTTTCGCGACGGAGTGGTCCGGGCACTGGTGGCCAGCGGATCCATCGAGGTGGTCGCGGAGGCCGATGACGGGGTGGCCGCACTGGAGGCCATCCGCACCCACAAACCCGCGGTGGCGCTGCTGGATTACCGGATGCCGGGAATGGACGGCTCCGAGGTGGCGGCCGCGGTGACCCGCGACCAGTTGCCCACCCGGGTGCTGCTGATCTCAGCCCATGACGAATCGGCCATCGTTTACAAGGCGTTGCAGGACGGCGCGGCCGGCTTCCTGTCCAAGGAGTCGACCCGCGGCGAGTTGGTCAGCGCCGTGCTGGACTGCGCGCGGGGACGCGATGTGATCGCCCCTGCGCTGGCCGCGTCGCTCGCCGGTGAGATCCGGCGCCGTCACGAGCCGGATGCGCCGACGCTGTCCGCCCGCGAGCGGGAGGTGCTGGGCATGATCGCCAGTGGGTTGAGCATCCCGGCGATGGCCAAGGAGCTGTATCTGGCGCCGTCCACGGTCAAGACCCATGTGCAGCGGCTTTACGAAAAGCTCGGCGTCGGCGACCGGGCCGCCGCGGTGGCGGAGGCGATGCGGCGCAAGCTGCTCGACTGACGTGGTGCGCATCGTCGACTTCTTCGCGGCCGAACCGGTCCGGGTCTCCGCGGTGCTGCGGTTACCGCTGATCGCGCTGATCGCGGTGCTGGTGTGGATCTGGGAGGTCGACCACTGGCTGCCCGGTCTCTATGCGGTGGTGCTGGGCACGTACGCGATCGCCGCCGTGGCGTGGGTGCTGGTGGCGTTGCGGGGTCCGTTGCCGCGCTGGGCGGACTGGGCGTCCACAGGAGTCGACGTCCTCGTCATCGTGGTGCTGTGCCTGGTGTCCGGAGGTGCCACCGCGGCGCTGCTGCCGGTGTTCTTCCTGCTGCCCATCTCGGTGGCGTTCCAAGACCGGCCGTGGCTGACCGGCATCATCGGAACCCTCACGGCCGCAGCGTATTTGTCGGTGTGGATCGTCTACTCCAAGCGCGACGACCGCATCGGCCTGCCCAATATGGTGTACACCCACTTCGGCTTCCTGATGTGGCTGGCGGTCGCGACCACGGCGTTGTGCCTTGTGCTGTCGCGTCGTTCGGCCCGGGTCAAGGCACTGCTGGAGGTGCGCCGGCAACTGGTGTCGGAAGCGATGGCTGCCGACGAACGGCGTCACCGCGAGGTGGCCGAGAACCTGCACGACGGTCCGTTGCAGAACCTGCTGGCCGCCCGGATGGAGCTCGACGAGATCCGGGAACGGCTGCCCGATCCCGCGCTGGATGCGGTGCACTCGGCGCTGCAACAGACTGCGGCCCTGTTGCGCTCCGTCGTCACCGAACTACACCCGCAGGTGCTCGCGCAGCTCGGTTTGACGGCCGGGGTTCGGGAGTTGGCGCGGCAGTTCGAATCTCGCGGGCAAGGCGAGGTGATCGCCGACCTGGAGGAGGTCGGCAAGCCGGAATCGGAGCCGCTGATCTACCGGGCCGCGCGGGAACTGCTGGCCAATGCCGGCAAGCACGCGCACGCCACGGTGGTGACGATCAGGCTGGCGCGTGTCGGCGACCGGGTGGTGCTCACGGTTGCCGACGACGGCGTCGGATTCGATCCATCCCTGGTCGCCGACCGGGTGGCCGCCGGCCATATCGGCCTGGGATCGCTGCTCGTTCGGGTCGATGCGATGGGTGGGGACATGGACGTGGACTCGGCGCCGGGACGCGGGACGACGGTCACGGTGACCTCCCCGCCGGAACCGGCCTCCGTCAGGCGGTGAGCCCGCGGGCGATCACCAGCCGCTGAATCTGGTTGGTGCCCTCGAAGATCTGGGTGATCTTGGCCTCGCGCATATACCGCTCCGGACGGAAGTCGCGGGTGTAGCCGACCCCGCCGAACACCTGCACGGCGTCGGTGGTCACCTTCATCGCGGCGTCGGTGGCGATCAGCTTGGCCACGCTGGCTTGTGTCGAGTACGGCAGACCCTGATCGCGTCGCCGCGCCGCATCCAGATAGGTGGCCCGCGCGCTGACCACCTCGGCGGCCATCGCGGCAAGCAGGAAGCCCAGTCCCTGATGGTCGATGATCTTGCGCCCGAACGTCGTTCGCTCGTTGGCGTAGCGCAGCGCTTCGTCGAGGGCGGCCTGGGCGATACCCACGGCCACTGCGGCGATGCCGAGGCGACCGGAATCCAGTGCCGAGAACGCGATCGGCAGGCCCTGTCCTTCGGTGCCGATCAACCGGTCGGCCTCGATGCGCGCGTTGTCGTAGTACGCGGAGGTGGTCGGCACCGCGTGCAGACCCATCTTCTCCTCGGGTTGGCCGAAGCTCAGGCCTTCGGTGTCGCCCGGCACCAGGAAGCACGAGATCCCGCGGGAACCCTCGCCGGTCCGCGCGAACAAGGTGTAGAAATCGGCCTTGCCGCCGTGGGTGATCCACGCCTTCGAACCGTTGAGCACGTAGTGATCGCCATCGCGGACGGCCGCACACCGCAAGGCCGCGGCATCGGAGCCGGCCTGCGGTTCGGACAGGCTGTAGGCGCCGATCTGCGCTCCGGAGAGCATGTCGGGCAGCCACCGCTGCTTCTGGTCGTCGCTGCCGAACATCAGCAGTGCGTGCGAGGACAGGCTGTGCACGCTCACCGCCACCCCGATCGCCGCCCAGCGCGCGGCGATCTCCTCGAGCACCTGCAGATACACCTCGTACGGTTGGCCGCCACCGCCCCACTCCTCCGGTTGCGGCAGGCTCAGCAGCCCGGCGGCGCCCAACTGGGCGAACACGCCCTCGGGGTAGGTCTCGGCCTTCTCGTGGGCGTCGACGATGGGGTCGAGCACGCGATCGGCGATATCGCGGGTCAGCGCGATGAGCTCGTGTGCTTCTGCGGTGGGCAGCAGGCGGTCGACAGCCACGGGAGGTCGCCTTTCCAAAACAGTACTGAAGTCGAGCCAACAGTATCATTAAGGGTACTGAAAGCGTCACTGCAGTACTATTGGCTGATGTTCGATCTGGCGGACGACGGTTTCGCGACACGTCGGCAGACCGCGTTGTTCGACGATCTGCTGGCGCTGTTCCTGGCGGAGGGGTTCAGTCACCTCACGCTGGATGACATCGCGGCGAGACTGCGCTGCTCGAAGTCCACCCTCTACACCCTGGCCGGCAGTAAGGACGAGTTGGTCAGGCGGGTGACGATCCACTTCTTCAAGCGTGCGACCAATGCCGTCGAGGCGATCCTGGAGCAGACCCGCAGCGAACGCATCGCGGCGTACCTCACCGCAGTCGGCGAGGAGCTGGCCGTCGCCTCGGACGTGTTCATGGCCGATCTCAACGCGTTCGCCCCGGCCCGCGAGGTGTATGAGGCCAATACCCGCGCCGCCGCGCAGCGCGTGCGCGAACTGATCGAGGAAGGTGTCGGCAACGGTGCGTACCGTCAGGTGCACGCCTCGTTCGCGGCGGATCTCGTCGCGACGATCATGGTCCGTATCCAGCAACGCGAGGTCCGCACGGCGACGGGTCTGAGCGACGCCGAGGCCTATGCCGAGTTGGCCACGCTGCTCACCTACGGTCTGCGGGCCTGACCCGCTGGATACGCGCTACAGCGCGGCGAGGATGTCGTTGACGCGGTCGCGCGCGTCGCCGAACAGCATCTGGGTGTTCTCCCGGAAGAACAGCGGGTTCTGCACACCCGCGTAACCCGAGGCCATGGACCGTTTGAAGACGATGACGTTCTCGGCGTTCCACACCGTGAGCACCGGCATACCGGCGATCGGGCTGCCCGGATCCTCGGCGGCGGCCGGGTTGACGGTGTCGTTGGCGCCGATGACGAGCACGACGGCCGTGTCGGCGAAGTCGTCGTTGATCTCGTCCATCTCCAGCACGATGTCGTAGGGCACCTTCGCCTCGGCCAGCAGCACGTTCATATGGCCGGGCAGCCGGCCCGCGACGGGGTGGATGCCGAAGCGGACGGTGACCCCGCGTTCGCGCAGTTTGCGGGTCAGGTCGGCCACGCCGTACTGGGCCTGGGCCACGGCCATGCCATAACCGGGGGTGATGATGACCGTGTCGGCGGATCCGAGCAGTTCGGCCGCGCCTTCGGCGGTGATCTCGCGGTGTTCGCCGTAGTCCTTGTCCTCGGCCGGGCCGGCCTCGATCCCGAAGCCGCCGGCGATGACCGAGATGAACGACCGGTTCATGGCCTTGCACATGATGTAGGACAGGTAGGCACCGGAGGAGCCGACGAGGGCGCCGGTGATGATCAGCAGGTCGTTGGACAGCAGGAATCCCGATGCCGCGGCCGCCCAGCCGGAGTAGCTGTTGAGCATCGACACGACGACGGGCATATCGCCGCCGCCGATGGAGGCCACCAGGTGCCAGCCGAGCAGCAGGGCGAGCACGGTGACGACGATCAGCAGCCACAGCGCCGGGGAGATGACGAACCACACCGTCAACGCGAAGAACACCACCAGCGCACCGATGTTGAGGACGTTCTTGCCGGGCAGCATCAGCGGGTTGGATTTGATCCGGGCCGACAGTTTCAGGTTGGCCACGATCGATCCGGTGAAGGTGACTGCGCCGATGAAGACGCCGACGAACACCTCGGCGGAGTGGATGCCGAGCATGCCTTCGCCCGCCAGGTGTGCCGCCTCGGCGCCACCCGGCGAGTTCTCGACGTGCAGGTAGCCGTTCCAGCCGACCAGGACGGCGGCCAAGCCCACGAACGAATGCAGCAGCGCGATCAACTCGGGCATGCCGGTCATCTCGACGACGCGGGCGCGCCACAGGCCGATCGCGGCACCGATGGCCATCGCACCCACCAAGAGCCCGAGGCCGAGGGGCTCGATCTTGCGGTCCAGTGCGAGCGCGATGGTGGCGATCAGGGCCACGGCCATGCCGGCCATGCCGAAGGTGTTGCCCGCCTTGGATGTCTCGTGCTTGGACAGCCCGGCCAGGGCCAGGATGAACAGCAGGGCCGCGACGACGTAGGCCGAGGTGGCGGCAGTCTCTACCGTGAACATGGAATCCGTTCCATTCAAGTCAAGATGGGCATCGAAACTGGTTCGAATAAAGGGCGCTGGTTCTAGCTGCGGGAGAACATCGCGAGCATGCGACGCGTCACCGCGAAGCCGCCGAAGACGTTGATGGAGGCCAGCAGGATCGCGATCGTGGCCAGGACGGTGATCGGCAGATCACCGTGGCCGATCTGCAGCAGCGCACCGACGACGATGATTCCGGAGATCGCGTTGGTGACCGACATCAGCGGGGTGTGCAGCGCGTGGTGGACGTGCCCGATCACGTAGTAGCCGATCACGATGGCCAGCGCGAACACCGTCAGGTGCACCTGCAGGGCGACCGGGGAGATGGCGATCAGCGCGAACAGCACCGCGGCGGCGATGCCGGTGAGCCCGAGCCGGCGGCCGGTGGACATCGGTTCCTTGGCCGGCTTGGGCTCCACTGCCTGCGCGACCGCGGCCGCCGGTGCCGCCGAGACCTGCACCGGGGGCGGGGGCCAGGTGGTCTCGCCGTCGCGCACCACGGTCACCGAGCGCTGCACCACGTCGTCGAAGTTCAGGACGAGCCGCCCGTCCTTCTCTGGGGTGAGCAGCTTGAGCAGGTTGACCAGGTTGGTGCCGTACAGCTGGGACGCCGTCGCCGGCAGCCGGCCGGCGAGGTCGGTGTAGCCGATGATCGTCACGCCGTTGTCGGTGACGACGGCCTGATCCTTGACCGTGCCCTCGACGTTGCCGCCGTTGGCCGCGGCCATGTCGACGATCACGCTGCCCGGCTTCATCGACGCGACCATCTCGGCGGTGATGATCCGCGGCGCGGGGCGGCCGGGGATCAGCGCGGTCGTGATGATGATGTCGACGTCTTTGCTCTGCTCGGCGTAGAGCTCCGCCTCCCGGGCCTTGTAGTCGTCGCCCATCTCCTTGGCGTAGCCGGTGGCCGACACCTCGGCCGCCGCGGGGTCGACGTAGAGGTAGTCCCCACCCAGTGACTTGACCTGATCGGCCACCTCGGGCCGGGGGTCGGTGGCCCGCACGATCGCACCCATGCTGCCCGCCGCGCCGATGGCGGCCAGTCCGGCGACCCCGGCACCGACCACCAGGACCTTCGCCGGCGGTACCTTGCCCGCTGCGGTGACCTGGCCGGTGAAGAACCGGCCGAAGGCGTGGGCGGCCTCGACCACCGCGCGGTAGCCGGCGATATTGGCCATCGAGGACAACACGTCCAGTGACTGGGCCCGCGAGATGCGCGGTACCGCGTCCATGGCCAGCACCGTGATCGGGCGCGCGGACAGCTTCTCGACCAGTTCGGGCTTGAGTGCGGGCGAGATGAACGACACCAGGGTCGCCCCGTCGCGCAGCGCGGCGATCTCGTCATCGCTGGGGGCGTTGACCTTGAGCACCACATCACCGGCCCACGGGTCGCCGATCTGCGCGCCGGCCTCCACGTAGGCGGCGTCGGCGAAGCTGGACGCGGCGCCGGCGCCGGACTCGACCACTACCGAATAGCCCAGCTTGATGATCTGCCCAACGGTTTGCGGTGTGGCGGCGACGCGTGTCTCACCCGGCAGAGACTCGCGCGGTATCGCGATGATCATCGACTCAAGTCCGTTCTTGGGAAATGCGGCCTGTTGGTTGGCATGCATGAGTTTCGCATCCGCAATGCCCGTTTGCGCGGGCCCCCCTGCAACGGTGAACGAATGTTCACAGCCAGTCGCGCCTCTTGAACGATACGTACAGCAGAATCACCAGAACGACGATCAGCGTGGAACTGGCGACGAATCCGATCGTGGTGTTGATCCCCGGGTAATTGACGTTCTGGCCGTAGAAGCCGGTGATCGCGGTGGGCACCGCGATGATGGCCGCCCAGCCGGTGAGTTTCTTCATCACCGTGTTCAGCCGCGCGTCCTGTAGCGACAGATTGGTCTCGAACACCGACGTGACCATGTCGCGCAGCGATTCGGTCCATTCCGAGGCGCGCAGCACGTGGTCGTACAGGTCGGCGTAGAGCGGATCCAGCTCGGGCGACGTCCGGGAATCCAGCCGGCGGTGCTGGATGGTGCTCACCACTTCGCGCATGGGCAGCACCACCCGGCGTAGCTGTACCAGGTCCTTGCGCATCCGGTAGGTGCGCCGCTGCAGGCCTCGCCGCGGTCCGTCGTTGTCGAACAGTTCGTCTTCGAGGGATTCGATGGCGTCGTCGAGCTCCTGCACCGCTTCGAAATGACCGTCCACCACGACGTCGAGCAGGCCGTGCACCAGGGCGCCGGTGCCGTGCTCCTGCCCGCCGAGTTCGTCGAACCGCTGTGACACCAGGTCGATGTCGAACGGCACCGCCCCGTCCGGCCCGACCGCGGGCAGACGCACGGTGATGAGTCCGCGGGGAAGCACGAATGCCGAGATCCGGTACTTGACCAGGGTGGCCGTGCTGTCGTCCTCGGGAGCGACCGTGCTCACCGCGTACACGGTGAAGAAGGTGTGCGAGTGATAGACCGAGACCTTGGTGCGTTCCATCGGTGCGGTGGCGTCCTCCACCGCCCAGATGTTCAACCCCAGCTCGATGGCCAGCCTGCGCAGATCGTCGTGGTCGGGGTTGTAGATGTCAGCCCACACCAGCGTGTCCTCGGCCGCCAGGCAATCCGAGATCGCCTCGAACGTGAACCCGTCCACAGGCTTGCCGGACCGCCAGATCCGGCCGCGCACCTCGGTCATGGCGGACCCACCAGATTGCCGCGCCGGACGTTGTCCCGGCAGGTCGCGCGGTCCTGGCCGGTTTCGGTGACGCACACCCGCACCTGCGCTTCGATACCCGGCGGATACACCTGATCGGTCGCGGCCGGGGTGACCGTCGGGACCGGGACGGTGCCGGAGTAGATCGACCACATGGTGTCCCCGGTGCTCGGCAGCCGGGCGCAGTAGGCCTTCTCGCCGGTACTGCTCTGCCCGGCTGCACCGAGTGTTTCGCAGTCGGCGCCGATGAGCACCACGGGCACCGGGGGTGTTCCGGGGGCGGCGTGTCGTGTCACCGGCTCACGTTCGCCCAGCAGATAGGCCGCCGCCGCGACGCCGATCGTCGCGAGCACCGCCACCAGTGCCAGCAGTCGGGTGCGGCGACGGCGGGGCTTGGGCGTGCGGTACGCCTGGGCCGGGACGGTGAGGCCGCCGGGACCACCGATGCTGGCGCGCAGTGCCGAGGCGAATTCCGCGCAGCTTCCGAAACGATCCTCCGGGGATTTCGCGAGCGCCCGCGACAGCACCGGGTCCAGATCCGCGAGCTCGGGCCGGCGTCCAGCGATCGGGGGCGGCGGCGCCGTGATGTGCTTGCTGATGACCGCGGCCGGATTGTCGTGCAGGTACGGCGGCACCCCGGCCAGGAGTTCGAAAGCCGTTGCCGCCAGCGAGTATTGGTCAGCCCTGCCGTCGACGTGTTCACCCATCAACTGCTCCGGTGCCGCGTAGGCGACGGTGCCGACGGTCATGCTGGTCGCGGTCAGGCGGCTGGTATCGCCCATCCGCCGGGCAATCCCGAAATCTGCGAGCAGGACACGTGGCCACTCGGCGCCGATATCGGTGAGCAGGATGTTGGCGGGCTTGATATCGCGGTGCAGCAGCTTGCGCTGGTGTGCGTAGTCCAGGGCGTCGGCGACGGCGCTGACGATGTGCACCACCTCATCGGCGGGCAGACCGCCGGAGCCCCGCCCCCGCAGCAGCTGCCCGGCATCGGTGCCGTCCACGTACTCCATCGAGATCCACAGCTGCCCGTCGTACTCGCCGCGGTCGTACACGCGGACGATGTTGGGGTGCATGAGGTCGGCGGCGAAGTCGGCTTCCCGTTCGAAGCGGGCCTGGTACTCGGTATCGGCGCTGACGTCCTTGCGCAGCACCTTGATGGCGTCCTGGCGCGGGAGTCGCGGGTGGGCGGCGAGGTAGACCTCGCCCATACCGCCCGCACCGAGGAGGCGCACGACGGTGTAACCGGCGAACCGCTCACCGGGCGCTATCGACAACGTCGCCTCCTACCGTGCTCCCCCCATTGTCACCGACGAAAAGCGAGACGGTCGTATCTGGCCGGACACGAGGGTCTCCGGCCGGTTTCGCAGGCGGTGGGCGGCGCGGGTGCAACGGCTTAAAACTCGCTGTGAGCAGAGCTCTTCACCCTGCGTTCAGCCGCCCGTATAAAAGGGGCGGCGTGTACCCGACATCACCGGTTCACAGAAAGCCGTCCACAAGAAAGTTGGGCCCGACGTGTCGGTCTTTGTCGATATCACCCCGGATGAGGCGGTCGGTCCGGTGCATGCGCCCGCCGGAGGTTCCGGGCGAGGCCGCGCTGTCCTGACCCGTGCGGGGTTGCCGCTGCTGTCGGTCCTGGTGTTCTTCGCGGTGTGGCAGATCGTCGCCGCCGCAGGCATCTGGAACCAGACCTTCGTGCCGTATCCGGGCACGGTGTGGCGGGCCTTCGTCGATGTCTCTACCACCCACGACGGCACCCGCGGCTACGCGGGCTACCTGCTGTGGGAGCACCTTTACATGACGCTGCGGCGGGTGTTCGCCGGGGTCGTCATCGGCGTGGCCGCGGGTGTGTTGCTGGGTCTGGTGATGGGCTCGGTCGGCTGGCTGCGCAGCGTGCTGGAGCCATGGC
Source organism: Mycobacterium hackensackense (assembly GCF_025822555.1). Taxonomy (NCBI): domain Bacteria; kingdom Bacillati; phylum Actinomycetota; class Actinomycetes; order Mycobacteriales; family Mycobacteriaceae; genus Mycobacterium; species Mycobacterium hackensackense. The sequence continues at coordinate 841,903 of NZ_JACKUC010000030.1, read as the reverse complement.
TGACGTTTCTGCGGGCACTTCCGCCGCTGGCCTACTTCTTCCTGCTGGTGATCTGGCTGGGTATCGACGAGGCCCCGAAGATCACCCTGCTGGCACTGGCCGCCCTGCCGCCCGCAGCGGTGGCCACCACCTCGGCGGTCGTCGCCGCACCGGTCGGGTTGCAGGAGGCGGCCCGTGCGCTCGGTGCCACCCGCACCCAGGTGATCCGGGATGTGGTGGTGCCCTCGGCGCTGCCCGAGACGTTCACCGGCATCCGGCTGGCGGTCGGTATGGCCTACTCGTCGGTGGTGGCCGCCGAACTGTTCAACGGCATCCCCGGGATCGGCGGATTGGTCAAGGACGCAAGCAATTACAACAACACCCCGGTCGTGCTGGTCGGGATCTTCGCCATCGGGATCTCGGGTCTGGTCATCGACGGCATTCTGCGGGCTGCCGAGCGGCGGGCCGTCCCCTGGAGAGGAAAGATATGAAACTGAAGGCACTGTTGGCCACGGCCGTCGCCGCCGCGCTCACGCTGGCCGGGTGCTCGGTGGACCACTCCGGGCAGGACCAGTCGAAGCCCACCATCCGCATTGCCTACCAGTCCTTTCCGAGCGGTGACCTGATCGTCAAGAACAACAAGTGGCTGGAATCCGCGCTGCCCGACTACAACATCAAGTGGACGAAGTTCGACTCCGGTGCCGATATCAACACCGCGTTCATCGCCAAGGAACTCGATTTCGGTGCCATCGGTTCCAGCCCGGTGGCCCGCGGACTGTCGGCCCCGCTGAACATTCCGTACCAGGTGGCTTTCGTGCTGGACGTCGCCGGTGACAACGAGGCGCTGGTGGCCCGCAACGGCACCGGGATCAACACCATCGCCGACCTCAAGGGCAAACGCGTTGCCACGCCGTTCGCCTCGACCGCGCACTACAGCCTGCTGGCCGCCCTGGCGCAGAACGGCTTGAGCCCGGCGGATGTTCAGCTGATCGACCTGCAGCCGCAGGCCATCCTGGCGGCGTGGGACCGTGGGGATATCGCGGCCGCCTACACCTGGCTGCCCACGCTCGATCAGCTGCGCAAGACCGGCAAGGACCTGATCACCAGCCGCCAGCTGGCCGAGGACGGCAAGCCCACACTGGACCTCGGGGTGGTGTCCGGTGAGTTCGCCGCGGCGCACCCCGATGTGGTGGATGTGTGGCGCCAGCAGGAGGCCCGCGCCCTCAACGTCATCAAGGATGATCCTGCCGCGGCGGCCAAGGCGATTGCCGCCGAGATCGGCCTGAGCCCCGAAGATGTTGCGGGACAACTGAAGCAGGGCGTGTACCTGACTCCGCAGGAGTTGACCTCGAATCAGTGGCTGGGTACCGACGGGAAGCCCGGCAACATCGCGGCCAATCTGGAGAGCGCGTCGCAGTTCCTGGCGGAGCAGAAGCAGATCCCGGCCGCCGCTCCGCTGAGCACCTTCCAGAATGCGGTCTACACCAAGGGATTACCGGATGTCCTCGACAAGAAGTGATTCGTCCGGCCGGCTGCTGATCAAGAACGTCGAGCACCGGTACGGCAAGGGATCGGGCGCGGTCACCGCGCTGGGGCCGGTGAACCTCGACGTCGACCCGGGGGCCTTCCTCGTCCTGGTGGGTGCCTCGGGATGTGGGAAGAGCACCCTGCTGCGGTTGATCGCCGGCTTCGAATCGCCCAGTGCGGGCGATGTGCAGGTGGCCGGGACGTCCCCGACGCCCGGTGTCACGTCGGGGGTGGTGTTCCAGCAGCCGCGGCTGTTCCCGTGGCGGACCGTCGGCGGCAATGTCGATCTGGCGCTCAAGTACGCCAAGGTGCCGCGGGAGCGGCGCGCCGAGCGGCGCGAACAACTCCTCGAACGGGTCGGGCTCGACGGCACCGGTGATCGCAAGATCTGGGAGATCAGCGGTGGGCAGCAGCAGCGGGTGGCGATCGCCCGGGCGCTGGCGGCCGAGACACCCCTGTTCCTGCTCGACGAGCCGTTCGCCGCGCTGGACGCACTGACCCGGGAGCGTCTGCAGGAGGATGTCCGTCAGGTCAGCGCGGAGTCGGGACGCACGACGGTGTTCGTCACGCACAGCGCCGACGAGGCGGCCTTCCTGGGTTCGCGGATCGTGGTGCTGACCCGGCGCCCCGGCAAGGTGGCTCTGGACCTGCCTTCCGAGTTGCCCCGCACCGGCGTCGGCGCGACGGAGCTGCGGCGGTCCCCGGAGTTCCTGAAGCTCAAGGATGAGGTGGGCGAGGCGGTCAAGGCCGCCGCGGCGTGAGTGATTTGTGCACGTCTGCCGGCGCTCACCGCCGGTAAACGTGCACAAATCGCAGGCCCGCTACACGAAAAAGGCACCCGCCGCGGCGGGTGCCTTTTTCCTGTGAGTCCGTCAGACCGGCGGATACGCGGGCGGCGGGTACACGCCACGCAGTCCCCAGGCCAGCCAACTGAAGAAGAACTCACCCTCGTCGCTGATGTCGTAATCCGGATTCGGGTCCATCGATGCCTCCCCAGCATGGCCATTGCGTGTGCAAAGTCTAACGCGATTGTGCCGGGGTGCGACACCGGATCCCGCCGATTGCCTAGACTGGCCAACCAGTTGATTGGTTCCCGGTTTTCCCGGTCTGCAGATAGTGAGTTGTCATGTCCACGGAGTCGAACGGGGCGTCCAATGGGGCATCCACCGCCAACGGGTTGTCTCGGCGGGAAGAGCTGCTGGCCGTCGCCGCCAAACTCTTCGCCGCCCGCGGGTACCACGGCACCCGGATGGATGACGTCGCCGACGCTGTCGGGCTGAACAAGGCCACCGTCTATCACTACTACGCCAGCAAGTCGCTCATCCTCTGGGATATCTACAAGGCCACCGCGGACTTCACCGTGCACGCGCTGCACGATGACCCCAGCGCCTCCGCTCGCGAGACCATCTACCACTTCACCAGGCGGTTGCTCACCGGTATCGCCAATGACCTGGAGGCGGCGGCCGTCTATTTCCAGGAGGGCCCCTACATCAGCGAGTGGTTCACCGAGGAGCAGGTGGACTACATCCGCAGGGCGGAGGCCACCGTCTACGAGCATGTGCGCGATGTGATCGACCGCGGGATCGCCAGCGGTGAGTTCTACGACTGCGATTCGCACGTGTTGGCGCTCGGGTACATCGGCATGACGCTGGGCGCCTATCGATGGCTGCGGCCCCACGGCCGCCGTACCGCACAGGAGATCGCGGTGGAGTTCAGCACCGCGCTGCTGCGCGGCCTGATCCGCGACGAAACCGTCCGCAACGCGGAACCCCTGGGAGGAGCCCAGGGATTGACGGAGGGTGGTGCCGGCCATGAGTGATCTGTTCCGGCTCGACGGCAAGGTCGCGGTGGTCACCGGCGGCGGGCGCGGCATCGGCGTGATGATCGCGCGCGGGCTGCTGGAAGCCGGTGCGGCCAAGGTCTACCTCGCGGCCCGCAAGGCGGCCGAACTCGACGCCGCGGTGGCCGAGTTGTCCCCGCTGGGCGCCGTGGAGGGCATCCCCGCCGACCTCGGCACCGCTGAGGGCGTCCGAGCGCTGGCCGACGCGGTGACCTACCAGGAGGACGCCGTCCACGTCCTGTTCAACAATGCCGGCGCCGCCTGGGGTGCGCCGTTCGAGGATTTCCCGGAGTCCGGTTTCGACAAGGTCTTCGACGTCAACGTCAAGGGTGTGTTCCTGCTGACCCGCGCGCTCGTGCCACTGTTGACCGCCGGCGCCACCGACGATGATCCGGCTCGGGTGATCAACACCGGCAGCATCGACGGCTTCCTGGTGCCCGAGCGGGGCAGGGACAACTTCTCCTACAGCGCCAGCAAGGCGGCGGTGCACATGCTCACCAAGCATCTCGCAGGGGAGCTGGCCCCCAAGATTCTGGTGAACGCCATTGCGCCCGGCCTGTTCCCGTCCCGGATGACCAAAGAGCTGTTGTCGGCCGGTGAAGACGCCGTCGGGTCGCTGCTGCCGCTGGGCCGGGTCGGGCAACCCGACGATATGGCCGGTATCGCGGTGTTCCTGGCCAGCCGGGCCAGCAGCTACATCACCGGTGCGGTGATCCCCGTCGACGGGGGAGTGAGCACGATCCGGTGAAGTCGACCATTCTGTCCCGACGCGACCTGGATTTCCTTCTCTACGAATGGCTTCGGGTGGAGGAGCTGACCGCCCGGCCCAGATTCGCCGAGCATTCCCGGGAGACGTTCGACGGTGTGCTCGAGCTGTGTGAGCAGCTGGCCGAACGCTATTTCGCCCCGCACAACAAGCTCAGCGATGCCCACGAACCCAGCTTCGACGGCACCACCGTGACGGTCATCCCCGAGGTCAAAGAAGCACTGCAGGCGTTCGCGAGAGCGGATCTGCTGGGCATGGGTTTCGACGCCGAACTCGGTGGCGCGCAGTTACCGGCGACGGTGGCCCAGGCGGGGTTCGCATGGATCTCGGCGGCCAATGTCAGCACCTCCGGTTACCTCATGCTGACCATCGCCAATGCGAATCTGATCGCCAAATTCGGCAGTGCCGACCAGATTTCGACCTGGGTCAAGCCGATGCTGGCCGGCCGTTTCACCGGCACCATGGCGCTGTCGGAGACCCAGGCCGGCTCGTCGCTGGCCGATATCACCACCCGTGCCGAGCCCCAGGCCGACGGGAGCTACCGGATTTTCGGCACCAAGATGTGGATCTCGGGTGCCGAGCACGAACTCAGCGACAACATCGTCAACCTGGTGCTGGCCAAGATCCCGGGTGGGCCGGCCGGTACCAAGGGCATCTCGCTGTTCATCGTGCCGAAGTACCTGGTCGGCGCCGACGGCGCTGTCGGGACCCGTAACGACGTCGCGATCTCCGGGCTCAATCACAAGATGGGCCAGCGCGGGATCACCAACACCGTCCTCAACTTCGACGGCGCGGTGGGCTATCTGGTCGGTGAGCCGCACCGTGGTCTGGTCTACATGTTCCACATGATGAACGAGGCCCGCCTCGGTGTGGGGATGGGTGCCGTATCGCTGGGCTACACCGGTTATCTCAAGTCCTTGCAGTACGCCAGGGAGCGACCGCAGGGCCGATTGGTCAAGGATCCGAGCACCCCGCAGGTGCCGATCATCGCGCACGCCGATGTGAAACGAATGCTGTTGGCGCAGAAGTCCTATGTCGAGGGCGCGCTGGGCCTGGCGCTGTACTGCGCGCGGCTGGTCGATCTCGAGGAGACCGATCTGCTGGATATCCTCACCCCGGTGGCCAAGAGCTGGCCCTCGCAATGGTGCGTGGAGGCCAACAACCTGGCCATCCAGGTCCTCGGCGGCTACGGGTACACCCGCGAATACGATGTCGAACAGCATTACCGGGACAACCGGCTGAACCCGATCCATGAGGGGACGCACGGAATTCAGAGCCTGGATCTGCTGGGGCGCAAGGTGACCCAGCGCGGCGGTGCCGGGATGGCGGCCCTCGGGGAGCGGATCGCGGCGACGGTGGCAGCGGCCGGCGATCACGAGTTCGGTGCGCAGCTCGACACCGCATGGCGGCGACTGGCCGAGGTGACGACGGGCCTGTTCGCCTCCGGTGACATCGAGGCGGCCATGGCCAACAGTGCGATCTACCTGGAAGCGTTCGGGCACATCGTGATCGCCTGGATCTGGCTGGAGCAGTTCCTGGCCGCCGGCGATCGGGCCGGTGACTTCTATGCGGGCAAGCGCCAGGCTGCCACGTTCTTCTTCCGCTACGAATTACCCAAGACAGCAACGCAACTGGACCTGCTGGCCAGCCTGGATCGGACCACGCTGGAGATGGCCGACCCCTGGTTCTGACCTCCCTTTCCGCCCAAATGCGCATTTGGGTCGCAAAGTGCGAGTGGTTCTCGGCAGAATGTCGATCTCGGAGGTCCGGGTGTGCTGCCCTTGCTGTCCGACGTGGTCTCGGGTTGGTCGACGCACTCGTGTCAGCCGTGGCCGAACTCGATGATCTGGCGCACCGCGGTGCCGGCGGCCAGCGCGTCCATTGCGGCGTTGATCTGATCCAGGGAGACCGTCGCGGACACCAGGGCCTCCACCGGCAGCCGCCCGGCCCGCCACAGGTCGACGAAGCGCGGGATGTCTCGAGCGGGTACCGCCGAGCCCAGGTAGCTGCCGATCAGTGCGCGGCCCTGCGCCACCAGCGCCAGCGGCGACAGACTGATGCGGGCGTCGGGATGCGGCAGGCCCACCGTGATGGTCTTGCCGCCCGGTGCGGTCAGCCCGATGGCGGTCTCCAGCGCCGCCGGATGCCCGACCGCCTCGATCACCACCTCGGCCCGTACGGCCTCGGCCTGTTCGGGTGTGAAGACCTCGTGCGCACCCAGCTCGTGGGCCCGAACCAGCTTGTCCGGCAGCCGGTCCACCGCGATGACCCGCACATCGTCATGCGCCAGCGCGGTGAGCATGGCGGCCATCCCGACCCCGCCCATCCCGACCACCGCGACCGTCTGGCCCGGCTTCGGCCGACCCGCATTGAGTACCGCCCCGCCGCCGGTGAGCACCGCGCACCCGAGCAGCGACGCCACGACCGGGGGGACATCGTGCGCGACCGGCACCACCGATCGCCGATCCACCACCGCGTGCGTGGCGAAACCGGACACCCCGAGATGGTGCAGCACACCGTCGCCGAGCCGCACGGCCCCGCTGAGCAAGGTGCCCGCGGCATTGGCTGCGCTTCCGGGAAGACACGGTGCCAGCCCGTCCGTCGCGCAGGCGCTGCACTGCCCGCAACGCGGCAGGAAGGTCATCACCACGCGCTGACCGACCGTGAGATCAGATGCACCACCGACCTTTTCGACTATCCCCGCGGCCTCATGCCCCAGCAGCATCGGCACCGGACGCACCCGATTGCCGTCCACCACCGACAGGTCGGAGTGGCACAGGCCGGCCGCCTCGATCCGCACCAACAGCTCACCATCGCCGGGATCGGACAAGTCGAGTTCGGTCACGCGCAGTGGACGCGAGTCGGCGTAGGGGGCGGGTGCCCCGATGGTCTCCAGAACGGCACCACGAATCCTCATCGCACCAGCCTGACAGACTGACCGTCATGGATCTGACGAGTGCCGACTTCCCGGTGCACTGGCCGGTGCAGACCCGCTGGACGGACAACGACATGTTCGGCCACCTCAACAACGCGGTGTACTACGAGCTGTTCGACACGGCCATCAACGCCTGGATCGGCGCGGGCAGCGGTACCGACGCGATGTCGGCGCCGTGGTTGGGCGTGGTCGCCGAATCGGGCTGCCGGTACTTCGCCGAGCTGAAATTCCCGGCGGATCTGGTGGTCGGCCTGGCCGTCACCCGGCTGGGCACCAGCAGCGTCACCTACCGCACGGCGCTGTTCGAGGCGGGTGCACCACTTGCCGCCCTCGGAACCTGGGTTCACGTCTACGTCGACCGCGACACCAGAAGACCGGTGCCGATCCCGGCCGAGATCAGAGGCCTACTCTCGGGCGCCGTGGTGTGACAGCCACTCCGCGATGGCGGTGACACCGTCGGAGAAGAAGATCCGGTAGGGCCGGTCGGCCACATAGCCGATATGCGGGGTGGCGACGACGTTCGGCATCGTCCGCAGCGGATGCCCGGCGGGCAGGGGTTCGGTGCCGTACACGTCCAGACCGGCCCCGGCGATCGACCCGCAGCGCAGCGCCTCGATCAGCGCCGCCTCGTCCACGATGGGACCGCGGGACGTGTTGATCAGCAGGGCGCTCGGCTTCATGGCCGCGAGTTCGGCGGCACCGACCAATCCGCGGGACCGGTCACCCAGTTTCAGGTGCACCGTCAGGACGTCGGCGGTCGAGAAGAACTCGTCACGCGGCACATGCCGGGCGCCCGCCGCGACCGCGTCCTCCGGCGTCATGTTGGTGCTCCACGCCACCACGTCCATACCGAAGGCGGCCCCGATCCGCGCCACCCGTGGCCCGATTCGACCCAGTCCCAGCACCCCGAGCACGCGACCCTCGAGCTCTCGGCCCACACCGATCTGCCAGCGGCCCTCGGCGACCGCCTGCCGTTCGGCCACCAGGTTGCGCGCGGTCGCGAGGATGAGCGCCCAGGTCAGTTCCACCGTCGAGGCCACCGATCCGCCGGTGTGACTGACGTGGATGCCCAGCTCCGCGGCCGCCGCCATATCGATCGACGCATTCGCGTTGCCGGTGGAGGCGATCATGCGCAGCCGGGGCAGCCGGTGCAGCACGCTGCGTGGCAACGGCGTTCGCTCCCGCATCACGAACACGACATCGAACGGCGCCAACCGGGCCACCAGCGCATCCTCGTCGGCCAGGTGATCGTCGAAGACCGTCACCTCTGCGCGCGACGTGACCGGTGACCAGTCGGTCATCTGCAAGGCGACGTTCTGGTAGTCGTCGAGGACGGCGACCCGGAGCGGTGGGTTCATGGCCTTATAGAATCGCCCGATGCCCATCGTGAGCAAGACCGAAGAGGTCACCGCCCCAGCCGCGGCGATCATGGCGATCGTGGCTGACTTCGAGGCCTATCCACAGTGGAACGAAGAGATCACCGGCTTGTGGATCCTGGCGCGGTACGAGGACGGCCGGCCCAGCCAGCTGCGGATGGACACCAAGATCCAGGGTATGGACAGCAGCTTCATCCAGGCGGTCTACTACCCCGCCGAGTTTCAGATCCAGACGGTGATGCAGCAGGGCGACATCTTCTCCAAGCAGGAACAACTGTTCTCGGTGGTGGACATGGGTGCGACGGCGCTGCTCACCGTCGACATGGACGTGGAGGTGTCGATGCCGGGTGTGCCGTCGCTCATGGTGAAGAAGATCGCCAACGACGCGCTCGAGCATCTGGCGGGCAATCTCAAGAAGCGGGCCGAAGAACTGGGCGCCTGACTCAGGTCCAGAGACCGAGTTCGTCCAGGCGGTTGGTCAACCGCTGTGCGCCGTCGGAGAACTGGTTGCGTGTCAGGCGAACCACCTCGTCGACATCGCGACGCCGGAGCGCTTCGACCAGTTCGCGGTGGTTGACCACCGCGCCGGCACCCCAGGTCGGGTCGGCGGCGTAGAGGTGGTGCGGCAGGTAGCGCGTCGCGTGCAGCAGGAACCAGGCCAACTTGATCCGGCCGGCCGACCTGTTGAAGGCGCGGTGAAACGTGTACTCCGCCATGGCGATCGCCTCGGCGTCTCCGGCGGTGACGGCATCGGACAGCTCGTCGGTCAGCCGGGACAGCTCGTCGATCTCGGCATCGGTGACGCGGGTGGCGGCGGATGCGGAGATCTCGGTGGCGATGGTGGCCTGCAACCAGAAGATGTCGGCGATATCGTCGCGGGTCAACGGCGCCACCACATGACCGCGGTTCGGTTCCAGCTGCACCATGCCTTCGCCGCGCAGCGTGCGCAGGGCCTCGCGCACCGGCGTGATGCTGACGCCGAGCCGGGCGGCGGTCTCGTCGAGCCGCACGAAAGTGCCCGGCCGCAGCGTGCCGGACATGATGGCCGCCCGCAGGTGGGCGGCCACTTCGTCGGACAGCTGTTCGCGACGGCCGAGCGCGAGGGGTTTCGCGGGTGCGTTCACAGTTCGGGTGGGTTGCCTTTCGCGGAGGTGCGGGTTTGTCGCGGCTTTGTGCGAGTTTGTTCAGGGGCCATTCTCGTCATAGTGTGACCGCGGCGACACAAGATTTGATCAAATATCAAGAACGCGCAACTCCACGACCGAAAAGGCGTCCCGTTGACCTCGCAGCCGCTGCCCACCGACCAGCCGTACCTCGCCCGCCAGCAGAACTGGTCCAACCAGCTGTCCCGGCACGCGCTCATGCAGCCGGCACAGACCGCGCTGCGTTACCTCGGCCAGACCACCACGTGGGGTGAGCTGGACCGGCGGGTGACCGCGCTGGCCGGGGCGCTGCAGCGCCGCGGCGTGGAATTCGGCGACCGGGTGCTAATCCTGATGCTCAACCGAAACGAGTTCATCGAGTCGTTCCTGGCGGCCAACCGGCTGGGCGCGATCGCGGTACCGGTGAACTTCCGGATGACCCCGCCCGAGATCGCCTTCCTGGTCAGCGACTGTGCGGCACGGGTGATCATCACCGAATCCGTGTTGGCGCCCGTCGCGGCTGCGGTCCGCGGGCTCGACGCGACACTGGCCACCATCATCGTGGCCGGCGGCGGGAGTGAAGACGGTCTGCTGGGCTACGAGGACCTCATCGACGAGGCCGGCGCACCGCCCGCCCCGGTGGACATCCCCAACGATTCACCGGCGCTGATCATGTACACCTCCGGTACCACCGGACGTCCCAAGGGGGCGGTGCTCACCCACACGAACATCGCCGGACAGGCCCTCACCAACCTGTTCACCAACGGCGCCGATCTCAACAACGACATCGGCTTCATCGGCGTCCCGCTGTTCCATATCGCCGGTATCGGCAACATGATCGCCGGACTGCTGCTCGGCCGCCCGACCGTGCTGTACCCGCTGGGCGCGTTCGATCCCGGTGCGCTGCTGGACGTGCTCGAGGCCGAGAAGGTCACCGGTATCTTCCTGGTGCCCGCGCAGTGGCAGGCCGTATGCGCGGCGCAGCGGGCCCGGCCACGGAAGCTGGTCCTGCGCGTGTTGTCCTGGGGTGCCGCCCCGGCCTCGGATACGTTGCTGAGGGAGATGGCCGAGTCGTTCCCGGGGGCGAACATCCTGGCCGCGTTCGGGCAGACCGAGATGTCACCCGTTACTTGTATGTTGTTGGGGGAGGATGCAATTCGCAAGCTCGGCTCGGTCGGTCGGGTCATTCCGACGGTGTCGGCGCGCATCGTGGACGAGGATATGAACGACGTCCCGGTGGGGCAGGTCGGCGAGATCGTCTACCGGGCGCCCACCCTGATGGCCGGCTACTGGAACAACCCGAAGGCCACCGCCGAGGCGTTCGCCGGTGGCTGGTTCCACTCGGGTGACCTGGTGCGCCAGGACGACGAAGGTTACATCTGGGTCGTCGATCGTAAGAAGGACATGATCATCTCCGGCGGGGAGAACATCTACTGCGCCGAGGTGGAGAACGTTTTGGCTGCTCATCCCGCGATTGCGGAGGTCGCGGTCATCGGCCGCCCACATCACAAGTGGGGCGAGGTGCCGGTCGCGGTCGTGGCACTGGGGACGGTGACCGGCGAAAGCTTGACCCTGGCCGATCTCGGTGATTTTCTCACCGAGAGGTTAGCTCGCTACAAGCATCCCAAGGCGCTGGAGATCGTCGACGCATTGCCCCGCAATCCGTCGGGCAAAGTGCTGAAAACAGAGCTGCGCGCGCAGTTCGGTACCGAAACCGTCGTTGACGCAGGCGAAAGTTCTACTGCGGCAACGGTTTCTAGCACAACATCGGTAAGGTAACCAGTCGGCATGGCTTTGCTAACGGTTGCGATGTGAATAAATCAGTTGCCCAACACCGCCGGTACCGGATCGGGTACAGTCCTGTGGTCCGTCTTACTACCCGCGAGTAGGGAGACGGGAATCACATGTTCGGGGACGGGGCCGGAAATGGGCAGGGAGGGGATGTGCCACACGTGATGCCGCTCCGTGCGGACCGTGACGATCTCGGGGGGAGTACGCCACGGTGACCGCGAGCAACGGCCTGGTCGACTACGTCCGCGATCAGCTGGAGAAGCCCCTGACCATGGTCGGTGGCTTCTTCAAAATGTGCGTGCTGACCGGTAAGGCTCTGGTGACCCGGCCCTTCCAATGGAAGGAGTTCGTCCTCCAGAGCTGGTTCCTGATCCGGGTGGCCTTCCTTCCGACCCTTGCGGTCTCGATCCCGCTGACTGTGCTCATCATCTTCACGCTGAACATCCTGCTGGCCGAGTTCGGTGCCGCGGACGTCTCCGGCGCGGGTGCGGCGCTCGGTGCGGTCACCCAGCTGGGACCACTGGTGACGGTGCTCGTCGTCGCCGGCGCCGGCTCCACCGCCATCTGCGCCGACCTCGGTGCGCGCACCGTGCGCGAGGAGATCGACGCGATGGAGGTGCTGGGCATCGATCCGATCGAACGGCTGGTGGCCCCGCGCGTGGTGGCGTCCACTTTCGTGGCCTTCCTGCTCAACGGCGCGGTCATCACGATCGGCCTGGTCGGCGGCTACTTCTTCGGTGTGTACATCCAGAACGTCAACGCCGGCGCCTACGTCTCGACACTGACCCTGCTCACCGGTTTTCCCGAGGTGATGATCTCGGTCATCAAGGCCACCCTGTTCGGGCTCATCGCCGGTCTGGTCGGCTGCTACCGCGGGCTGACGGTGGCCGGCGGCTCCAAGGGCGTGGGCACCGCGGTCAATGAGACGCTGGTGCTCTGCGTGGTGGCGCTGTTCGCCGTCAACGTGGTGCTGACCACCATCGGCGTGCGATTCGGGACGACCACATGAGCGGGCAGCAAGGAGCCGGAGGCGGATTGCGCATGAGCCTCAGCAAGAAGCCGAAGGCGGATTGCGCATGAGTACAGCGGCAGTTCTTCGGACCCGGTTTCCCCGGGCGTTCGGTCGAGCCTCCGGTTTCGCCGGTGCGCCGGGCCGGTTCCTGGACAGCATCGGGCACGTCGCCTGGTTCGTCGTCACCGCGGTCGGGCATATCCCGCACGCGTTCAAGAACTATCGCCGCGAGGCCCTGCGACTGGTCGCCGAGATCGGGATGGGCACCGGCGCCATGGCGGTCATCGGCGGCACCGTGGCCATCATCGGTTTCGTCACCCTGTCCGCCGGCTCGCTGATCGCCATCCAGGGCTTCGCGTCGCTGGGCAACATCGGTGTGGAGGCGTTCACCGGCTTCTTCGCCGCGCTGGCCAACATCCGTGTCGTCGCGCCGGTGGTCACCGGCCAGGCCATGGCGGCCACCGTCGGTGCGGGTGCCACCGCCGAACTCGGCGCCATGCGCATCAGCGAGGAGATCGACGCGCTCGAGGTCATGGGCATCAAGTCGATCTCGTACCTGGTGTCGACCCGCCTGATCGCCGGATCGATCGTGATCATCCCGCTCTACGCCATGGCGATCCTGTTGTCGTTCTTGTCCGCCCAGTCGGTGACGACGCTGTTCTACGGCCAGTCATCGGGCACCTACGACCACTACTTCCACACCTTCCTGCGGGTCGACGACGTCATGTGGTCGTTCCTGGAGGTCATCATCATGTCGGTCATCATCATGCTCAACCACTGCTACTTCGGCTATTTCGCCAGTGGCGGTGCGGTGGGTGTCGGTGAAGCTGTGGGGAGGTCGATGCGTACGTCGCTCATCGCGATCGTGATGGTGGTGCTGCTGGCCTCACTGGCCCTGTACGGCACCGACCCGAACTTCAACCTGACGGTGTAGCACGATGACCGCACCCACTGGATCTGTGAACAAGCCCAAGACTCCGCCCTACAAGCTGGCCGGTCTGGTGCTGCTGCTCGTGGTGGCCGTCGTGCTCAGCCTGACCTGGGCGCAGTTCCGCGGCTATTTCGACAAGAAGGCCTCCCTGGTGGTGATGGCCGAGCGGGCCGGGTTGTCGATGGATCCGGGTTCGAAGGTGACCTTCAACGGGGTGCCGATCGGACGGCTGAAATCCGCGGGCGTGGTGAGCGACGGCGAGGAGTCGCGGGCCAAACTGCTCCTGGATGTGGAACCGCAATACCTGAACATGATCCCGGCCAATGTCGACGCAGAATTGCGCGCCACGACGGTGTTCGGCAACAAGTACATCTCCTTCCTGTCGCCGGCGGACCCATCGTCGGACAAGCTCAAATCGGGTGCGGTGATCAACGCGACGAGCACCACCACGGAGTTCAACACGTTGTTCGAGACGATCATGGGGATCGCCCAGCAGCTGGATCCGGTGAAGTTGAACCAGACGTTGACCGCGGCGGCGCAGGCGCTGGACGGGTTGGGGGACAAGTTCGGTCAGTCGCTGGTCAACGGTAATGACATTCTGGGTGAGCTCAATGCCCGGGACGTTGACCGCGGCGGCGCAGGCGCTGGACGGGTTGGGGGACAAGTTCGGTCAGTCGCTGGTCAACGGTAATGACATTCTGGGTGAGCTCAATGCCCGGATGCCGCAGATCCGCAGGGACACCAAGGGGTTGGCGGATCTGTCCGGGGTGTATGCCGATGCCGCTCCGGATCTGTTCGACGGGCTCAACCATGCGGTGGTCACCGCCAGGACGCTCAATGCCCAGCGCGGCAATATCGACAAGGCGCTGATGTCGGCGGTCGGGTTCGGCAACAACGCCGGGGACATCTTCGAGCGTGGTGGGCCGTATCTGGTCCGTGGTGCGCAGGACCTGCTGCCCACCAGCAAGCTGCTGGACTACTACAGCCCCGAATTGTTGTGCACCGTCCGCAATTTCCACGACGCCGCCCCCAAACTGGCTGCGGCCCTTGGCGGTAACGGCTACTCGCTGCTCACCAACACCGAGCTGCTCGGCGCGGGCAACCCCTACGTCTACCCGGACAATCTCCCGCGGATCAATGCGCGTGGTGGTCCCGAGGGACGGCCGGGTTGCTGGCAGCCGATCACCCGCGACCTGTGGCCGATGCCGTACCTGGTGATGGACACCGGTGCCAGCATCGCGCCCTACAACCACTTCGAACTCGGCCAGCCGCTGGCCGCCGAGTACGTCTGGGGTCGCCAAGTGGGGGAGAACACGATCAACCCATGAGAGACGCTTGCGGAACGAATAGACAAACGGCATGCGGGACCCGAGCCTGCGAGGGAGCCGCATGAGTATCAAAGGCACGATCTTCAAACTGGGAGCGATCTCGGCGGTGCTGCTCGCCTTCACCGCCATCATCTTCGTGGTGTTCGCCCAGCTCCGCTTCGACAAGACCACCAGCTATTCAGCGGTGTTCGACAATGTCAGCGGGCTGCGCAGCGGCCAGTTCGTCCGCGCCTACGGCGTGGAGGTCGGCAAGGTCAAAGATGTCACGCTGATCGACGGCGGCCAGCACGTCCGCGTGGACTTCGCGGTGCAGAACGACCTGCAGTTGTTCCAGGGGTCCACCGCCGCGATCCGCTACCTGGATCTGATCGGCAACCGCTACCTGGAGCTGCGCCGCGGTGACAGCGACAAGATCCTGCCGCCGGGTGGCACCATCCCGCGCGAGCGCACCGAGCCGGCGTTGGATCTCGATGCCCTGGTCGGCGGTTTCCGCCCGCTGTTCAAATCGCTGGACCCGGACAAGGTCAACAACATCGCCAACTCGCTCATCACGATCTTCCAGGGTCAGGGCGGCACCATCAGCGACATCCTGGACCAGACGGCGGAACTGACGTCGGCACTGGCCAGCCGTGACCAGGCCATCGGCGAGGTGATCACCAATCTCAACACCGTGCTCGAGACCACCGTCAAGCATCAGACCCAGTTCGACGACACCCTGAAGAACTTCGAGGCGCTGATCACCGGCCTGAAGAACCGGGCCGATCCGATCGCCTCGTCGGTCGCCGACATCAGCAACGCCGCCGGTTCGCTCGGTGATCTGCTGGCGGACAACCGGCCGCTGCTGCGGGACACCCTCGGCTACCTGGAGACCACACAACAGCCGCTGATCGATCAGAAGGACGAGGTGAACAGCATCCTGCAGCAGATCCCCGCGTCGCTGAAGATCATCGGCCGCGCCGGCGGACTCTACGGTGACTTCTTCAACTTCTACGTCTGCGATCTCTCGCTGAAGCTCAACGGGGCGCAGCCGGGCGGGCCGGTCCGCACCGTCCGGGTGGTCACCCAGCCGTCGGGCAGGTGCACGCCGAAATGAGGACCATCCAGGGTTCGGACCGGGTCCGAAAAGGCGTGATGGGTGTGATCACGGTGGCGCTGGTCATCGGGGTCGGCTCGAGCTTGACCAGCGTGCCGATGCTGTTCGCGGTCCCGACGTATTACGCGCAGTTCAACGACACCGGCGGCCTCAGCGTCGGGGACAAGGTGCGCATCGCCGGCGTCGACGTCGGCGATGTCACGAGCATGGACATCAAGGGCGACAAAGTCGAGATCGGCTACACCCTCGGTGGTCGCCAGATCGGTACGGAGAGCCGCGCCGCGATCCGCACCGATACGATCCTGGGCCGCAAGAACATTCAGGTGGAGCCCCGGGGCAACAAGATCCTCAAACCGCGCGGGTTCCTGCCGGTGGAGCAGACCCAGACGCCGTACCAGATCTACGACGCGTTCCTCGATGTCACCCGCGCCTCGCAGGGCTGGGACACCAAGGCCGTCAAGCAGTCGCTGAACGTGCTCTCCGAGACCGTCGATCAGACCTCGCCGCACCTGAGCGCCGCGCTCAAGGGTGTGCAGGAGTTCTCCGACTCGTTGGGCAAGCGCGACGATCAGCTCAAGGCGCTGCTGTCCAACGCGGGCAAGATCGCCACCGTCCTCGGCGACCGCAGTGGACAGGTGAACGCGCTGCTGGTCAATGCGCAGACGCTGCTGGCCGCCGTCAACGAGCGCCACCAGGCCGTCAGCATGCTGTTGGAGCGGATTTCGACGGTGTCGCAGCAGCTCACCGGGTTCATCAATGAGAACCCGAACCTCAACCACGTGCTCACCCAGTTGAAGACGGTCAGCGATATCCTCAGCGAGCGCCGCAACGACCTGGCCGACACCCTCAGCCTGGCCGGCAAGTTCATCATCTCGCTGGCCGAGGCGCTGGCGTCGGGGCCGTACTTCAAGGTGCTGCTGGCCAACCTGCTGCCGCCGACGCTGCTACAGCCGTTCGTCGACGCGGCGTTCAAGAAACGCGGTATCGACCCCGAGCAGTTCTGGCGCAACTCCGGTCTGCCGGCATTCCAGTTCCCCGACCCCAACGGCACCCGCTTCGAAAACGGTGCACCGCCACCCGCGCCGACCCCGCTGGAAGGGACCCCGGAGAATCCCGGACCCGCGGTGCCCCCGGGATCACCATGCTCGTACACGCCTCCGGCCGACGGTCTGCCCCGCCCCGGTGATCCGTTGCCGTGCGCGCATCTGGGAGTCGGTCCCTACGGTGACAACCCGTACGGGCCCAACTACGGCGCGCCGAATGTGGCGACGTCGGCACCGAATCCGGGCGGTATCGGCCCGAACCCGGGTGTCCCGTCCGCGGCGATCCCCGGTCAGCTGTCCCCCGATGTGCCCGGCACACCGGTGCCGATCGCACCCGGTCCGCCCGGTGCACGCCAGGTGCCCGTCGGTCCGCCCGGGGTACCCACGCCCCCCGGCGACATCCCCGGTCGCGCGGTGCCCGCACCGATCCTGCCCGGGCCGCCGCCCCCGCCGGGACCGGGCCAGCAGTTGTCCCCGGTGGGCACCGAGCCCCTGCCCGGTAACCCGCCGTTCCTTCCGCCCGGATCTCAGGGGGTGGCTCCGTAATGTCGAGCGTCTTCAACATCCGAAACATCAAGCTGCCGCACTTCTCCCGGACGGCGGTGATCCTCACCGCCCTCGTGGTGGCGGTGGCGATCGGCGCCGGCGTGGTGGGCTGGAATGTCTACAGGAAGCTGACCACCACCACGGTGACGGCGTACTTCCCCGAGGTGCTCGCGTTGTACCCCGGGGACAAGGTCCTCATCATGGGGGTGCAGGTCGGCAAGATCGACTCGATCACCACCGACGGCGACAAGATGAAGGTCGTCTTCCACTTCAACAGCAAGTACAAGGTCCCGGAGAACGCATCCGCGTCGGTGCTCAACCCCAGCCTGGTGGCATCCCGCGTGATTCAGCTGTCGCCGCCCTACACCGGTGGGCCGGCGATGGCCGACGGCGCGACGATCCCGTTGGAGCGCACCCAGATTCCGGTGGAGTACGACGAGCTGCGCGACCAGGTGACCCGGATCCTGGCCGATCTGGGGCCCTCCAAGGAGCAGCCCAAGGGCCCGTTCGGCGACATCATCGAATCGTTCGCCGACGGGTTCGCCGGGAAGGGCGAGCAGTTCAACAAGACCATCCAGGGTCTGTCCGAAGCACTCGACGCGCTGCATCAAGGCCGCGGTGACATCGTCGCGGTGATCAAGAGCCTCGCCACCTTCGTCAACGCGCTGTACAAGAACGACCAGCAGTTCGTGGCGTTGAACGACAATCTGGCGCAGTTCACCAACTCGTTCACCAACACCGATCGTGAAGTCGCCACCGCGCTACAGGATCTCAACAACGTGCTGGCGACCACCCGAAAGTTCTTGGACGAGAACGGTAAGCCGCTCACCGCCGACATCAAGAACCTGTCGGATGTGACCACCACGATCCTGCAACCGGAGCCGCGTAACGGCCTGGAGACCGGCCTGCACGCGTACCCGAACCTGGTTTCCAACGTGGTGAACATCGTGTCGCCCAACCAGGGTGGCATCGTGGCCGTCCCGGTCCTGCCCGGTGTCACGAACTTCTCGAACCCGCTGAACTTCATCTGCAGCACCATCCAGGCCGGTAGCCGGTTGGGCTACCAGGAATCCGCGGAATTGTGCGCCCAGTACCTGGCGCCCATCCTGGACGCCATCAAGTTCAACTTCCTGCCGTTCGGGGTGAACATGGCCAGCACCGCGATGACGCTGCCCAAACAGATCGCCTATTCCGAACCGCGACTGCAGCCGCCGCCGGGGTACAAGGACACCACGGTGCCGGGCATCTGGTCGCGGGACACGTTGTTCTCGCACGGCAACCACGAGCCGGGCTGGATTGTGGCGCCGGGCATGCAGGGTGTCTCGGTGCAGCCGTTCACGCAGAACATGCTGACCCCGGATTCGTTGGCGGAGTTGATGGGTGGTCCGGATATCGTGCCGCCGGCCGCGCCGCCCGCCTTCGGTGTGCCCCCGGGTGGCAACCTGCCCGGCCCGCCGAACGCCTACAGCGAGAACACTCCATTGCCGCCGCCGTGGTATCCGCAGCCGGGCCCACCGCCCGTGCCGGCCCCGGGCGTGCTGCCCGGCGACCCGCTGGGAGCGATCGCGGCGCCGCCCGCGGCGGCCCCGGCCGCCGTACCGGCACCCGCCGGCCCGCCGCTGCCCGCCGAAGCCGGAGGGGGCAACTAGTGCGCACCCGTGATTGGAAGACGACCGGCCGGCGCACCGCCGCGCTGGCGGTGGCCGCGCTGGCACTGAGCTCCTGCTCGCAGTGGCGCGGTGTGGCCAACGTCCCGCTGCCCGGTGGACCGGGAACGCAGGACGGTCACTCCACCATCTACATCCAGATGCCGGAGACGTTGGCGCTCAACGCCAACAGCCGGGTCCGGGTGGCCGATGTGTTCGTCGGCCGGGTGCGCTCGATCGAGCTGAAGAACTGGGTCCCCACCCTGACGGTGGACCTTGAGCCCGGCGTCAAACTGCCGTCCAACGTGCTCGCCAAGATCGGCCAGACCAGCCTGTTGGGCTCGCAGCACGTCGAGCTGGACAGCCCGCCGGACCCGTCGTCGACGCCGCTGCGCAACGGGGACACGGTGCCGTTGAAGAACTCGTCGGCCTACCCGACCATCGAGCGGACGCTGGCGAGCATCTCGGGCATCCTCACCGGTGGTGGTATCCCCAACATCGAGGTGATCCAGAACGAGGTCAACAACATCCTGACCGGCCGGGCCGATCAGATCCGGGAGTTCCTCAACCGGCTGGACACCTTCACCCAGGAGATGAACAAGCAGCGCGACGACATCACCCGCGCCATCGACTCCACCAACCGGCTGCTGGCCGTCGTCGCCAAACGCAATGACACGCTGGACCAGGTGCTCACCGAATTCCCGCCGCTGATCCAGCATTTCGCGGACACCCGCGATCTGTTCGCCGACGCGGTGACGGCACTGGGCCGGGTGTCGGCGGCCGCCGACGACACGTTGAGCAACACCAACGCAAACCTGCACACCAACCTGGTCAACCTGCAGCGTCCGCTCAAACAGCTGTCGAAGGCCTCGCCGTACCTGGTGGGCGCGCTGAAGCTGCTGCTGACGGTGCCGTTCAACATCGAGAACGTGCCGAAAGCCATTCGCGGCGACTACATCAACGCCTCCGCCACCATCGACCTGACGCTGTCCGCGGTGGACAACGGCCTGCTGTCGGGCACCGGGGTGTCGGGCATGCTGCGGGCGCTGGAACAGGCCTGGGGCCGCGATCCGGCGACCATGATCCCGGATATCCGATACACACCGAACCCGCACAACGCGCCCGGTGGTCCGCTGGTCGAAAGGGGGGAGTGAGACATGTTGCTGACCAGGTTCATCAAGATGCAGCTGCTGGTCTTCACCGCCCTGACGATCATCGGTCTGGTGGTGCTGTCGCTGGTCTATCTGCGTCTGCCCACCGCCGCAGGGATCGGGATGTACCGCCTCTACGCGGATCTGCCGAACTCGGCAGGCCTGTACGAGACGGCCAACGTCACCTACCGCGGCACCACCATCGGCAAGGTGCGCGATGTCCAGCCCACCCCCAAGGGCGCCCGGATCACCATGGACATCGACAACGACAAGAAGGTCCCGCTCGACGCGTCGGCCAACGTGCACTCGGTGTCGGCGGTCGGTGAGCAGTTCCTGGACATCGTGTCGGAGAAGGACGAGGGCAAGTACTTCAGCTCGGGGCAGACCATCACCAAGGGCTCGGTGCCGGCCGAGGTCGGTCCCGCGCTGGACGCCGCCGAGGCGGGCCTTGCCGCGCTGCCCAAGGAGAAGATCGGCCAGCTGCTCGACGAGACGGCGAAAGCCGTTGGCGGACTGGGTCCGTCATTGCAGCGGCTGGTGGACTCCACCCAGGCACTGGCCGGTGACTTCAAGGACAACCTGCCCTCGGTGAACGATATAGTCGAGCATTCCGGGCCGATCATCGACAGCCAGGTGAACTCCGGGGACGCCATCGCCCAGTGGGCGGCCAACCTGAACACCATCACCAGCCAGACCGCGGAGCAGGACGGTGCACTACGCAGCGGCCTGCAGCAGGCGGCGCCGACGGCCGATCAGCTCAACGCGGTGTTCGGCGATGTGCGTGATGCGCTGCCGCAGACGCTGGCCAACCTCGAGGTCGTCATCGACATGCTCAAGCGGTACAACAAGAACGTCGAGCAGGTGCTGGTGGTGCTGCCCCAGGGCGCGTCCATCGCCCAGACCGCGACGATCTTCGCGCCGAAAGGCCTGCTGCACTTCGGCCTCGGGATCAACTCTCCGCCGCCGTGCCTGACCGGATTCCTGCCGGCCTCGCAGTGGCGGTCGCCGGCCGACACCACCACCCAGCCGATCCCGTCGGGCCTGTACTGCAAGATTCCCAAGGACGCACCGAACGCAGTGCGCGGCGCGCGTAACTACCCCTGCGCCGACTTCCCCGGCAAGCGCGCGGCCACCCCGGCCGACTGCCGCAGCAACGAGCCGTATGTGCCTGCGGGCACCAACCCGTGGTACGGCGACCCCAACCAGGTCGTCGATTGCCCGGCGGCCGGCGCCCGCTGCACCCACCCCGTCGAGCCGGGCCGGGTCATCCCCGCGCCGTCGATCAACAACGGGCTCAACCCGCTGGGGGCCAGCCAGTTGCCGCCGCCGGAGGTTTTCGCCCCGACCAGTGACCCGCTCACCCCGCCCGGCCAGGGCACCGTCAGCTGCAGTGGACAGCAACCCAACCCCTGCATCTACACTCCGGCAGCAGGACCGTCGGCGGTGTACAGCCCATCCAGCGGTGAGGTGGTCGGACCAGACGGTGTCAAGTACACCGTCAACAACTCGATGAAGCCAGGAGATAGCGGATGGAAGGAGATGCTGGCACCAGCCGGCTGAACCCCACCCCTGATGACCACGATTCAGAAGAACCGATAGCGGCACTTCCCGAGGCGCAGCCCGATCCGGTGACCCCGGCGCACCAGCCGAGGCCGGAGCGTCTGGGCTCGGGATGGGTGGCCGCGATCGCCGCCGGCCTGCTCGTGCTGACCGCCGGGCTCTCCGTGGTCGGCTACCTGGCCGTGCAGGCCAACGCCCGCAGCGCCCAGATCGGGCGCGATGACGCCGTCGCGCTGCAGGCCGCCAAGGACTGCGTGACCGCCACCCAGGCTCCGGACACGGCGTCGATGGGGGCCAGCCAGGCCAAGATCATCGAGTGCTCGACCGGTGACTTCGGGGCCCAGGCCGGGTTCTTCAGCGGCATGATGGTGGAGGCGTATCAAGCGGCGAACGTGAAGGTCGCGGTGTCGGACCTGCGTGCCGCGGTCGAACGGCACAACGACGACGGCTCCGTCGACATCCTGGTGGCGGTGCGGACGAAGGTCACCAATTCGCAAGCCGCGGACCAGGAGCAGGGCTACCGGTTGCGGGTGACGATGCAGCGTGACGACGGCACGTACAAGATCGCCAACCTCGTCCAGGTGACGACGTGACGGCGGTGCTCGACGTGAACGATGCCCTGGACACCGCAGCAGCCACCGCCACCCCCGACTTGCCGGTGGCCTCCTGGCGGAGCCGGGCCGGGGCGCTGGCCATCGACGTGCTCTTCGGGGTCGCCGTGGTGGTCATCATGGCGATGCTGGCCTGGATCTCGCCGTGGATGAGCTGGCAGTGGTGGGTGTTCGCGGTACTGGGGGCGGCGGTCACGCTGGCGGTGCTGGTGAATCGCTGGCTGATACCGGCATGGACGGGGTGGACCCTGGGGCGCGCGGTCACCGGCATCCGGGTGCTCACCCGCACCGGCGCCCCGGCGGGCAGCGTCCGGTTGATCGTCCGCGATATCGCGCATCTGCTCGACACGGCCGCGGTGCTGGTCGGGTGGCTGTGGCCGCTGTGGGATCGGCGTGGGCGCACCTTCGCCGATCTGCTGCTGCGTACCGAGGTGGTGCGAGTCGACGCTCCGGCGCGCGATCTGCGCCGGCCGGTCGCGCTCGGGCTGGCCGCCACGGTGGTGCTGTGTTGTGCGGCGGCCGGACTGGGCTACGGCGCGGTATACCGGCATGACCGGGCGGTGGACGAGGCCCGGGCGCAGATCTCGGAGCAGGGCCCCCGGATCGTCGAGGAGCTGCTCAGCTATACCCCGCAGACCCTGGCCGACGATTTCGCGAAGGCGCAGTCGCTGGCCACCGACGGCTATCGCCCGCAGCTTGTGGCCCAACAGGAGTCGGTGCGCAAGGCGCCGATCGTGGCCAATGAGTACTGGACCGTCAACAGCGCGGTCACCCAGGTCGGCGCGGACACCGCGACCATGCTGATGGCCATGCAGGGCCAGCGCGGTGCCGACCCGAAAACCCTGCGCGTCATCACCGCGACGGTGCAGGTGGACTTCGTCAAATCCGGCGGACAGTGGCGGGTGGGCAACCTCACCGTGATCACCCGGCCCACCCCGGGCGGTGGTCCCCGATGAGCCCGCGCCGCCAGATCGACCCGGACGAGCCCGAATTCTTTGTCGCAGCGGACAATCCGCCGAGGCGCTGGGGTCTGCCGGTGGTCGGTGGTGTCTGCGCGTTGGTGCTGGCCGCCGTCATCGGGCTGTGCACGGTGATGGTGATGGCACACGAATCGGATCGCCGCACCGAGGTCAGGGACGCGTCCGCGCTGGCGTATGTGCGGGACTTCATGACCGTGTACACGACCATGGATCCGTTCCATGCCAACGACTATGCCGACCGGATCAAGGCACAGGCCACCGGCGAGTTCGTGAAGGCGTTCACCGAGAAGCAGAACGAGATCGTCATCCAGGTGGCGCGTCTGGAGCCCACCACGGGCGCGGTGCTCGCCGCCGGTGTACAGCGCTGGAACGACGACGGCAGTGCCGACGTCCTGGTGGCCACCCTGACGACCAGCAAGACTCCCGACGGCAAGCAGACCATCGAAACCGGAAGCCGTTGGTTGGCAACGACAATTCAGGAAGGGCGCCAGTGGAAGATCAGCCGGCTGATTCAGGTGATCTGACCACCGGGTCCGAGGACGACGAAGCCCAGGCCCAGCCGACGGGCAAGGCGGGTAGAGCTTCGGCGAGCGGCCCGGAGTCCGTCCCCGAGACGGACGCCGCCCCAGCGGATTCCGGTGACGCGGAGCCCGCCGAAGAACCCGTGCTGGTGCCGCACCGGCCGGCGGGTAAGGCACTCAAGATCGTCGCGGCGGTAGCGGCGCTGCTGTTCGTGGCGGCCGGCGCGTTCGCCGGTGCGACGGCGCAGCAGTACCTGTCCGACCGCGCGTTGGTGCACACCAAACTGGACGTCGCCCGCACCGCGACCAGCGCCATCACCACGCTGTGGACCTACACGCCCGACGATATGGAATCGCTGCCCGACCGGGCACAGAAGTATCTGGGCGGCGATTTCGCGGCCCAGTACCGCCAGTACATCGACGCGATCGTGGCGCCGAACAAGCAGGCCCAGGTGTCCAACAGCACCCAGGTGCTCGGTGCGGCCATCGAGAGCATCGGCCCGGACCGGGCCACCGCGCTGGTGTACACGAACTCGGTGGCCACCAGTCCGGTCACCAAGAACATCCCGTCGCTGCGCTACCTGTCCTATCGGCTGACGCTGGAACGCCGGGACTCGAAGTGGCTCATCACGGAGATGACGCCGGTCACGTCGCTGGATCTCACACCGAGGCTGTAGCCGCGCGATGCGTTCACCGGTGTCCCGGCGGCTGACCGTGGCGGCCCTGCTGCTGCTCACCCTGGCCACCGGTGTGGTGGACGCGGTGAGCGTGCTGGTGCTCGGTCACGTCTTCGTGGCCAATATGACCGGCAACGTGATCTTCCTCGGGTTCTGGTTCGTGCCGCAAACGGGTGTGGACCTGACCGCCGCCGTGGTCGCCTTCACCGGCTTCGTCGCAGGTACGGTGATCGGCGGACGTCTTGCCCGGCAGCTGGATTCGACGGTACGCAGGTGGTTGGTGGTCACGCTGTCGATCGAGGTGGTGATCATCGGCGCCGTGGCCGCGCTCGCCGGTGCCGGCGTCCTGGACTACCGGGATGACAGCAAGCTGGTCTTGATCGGCGGGCTGGCGATCAGCTTCGGTATCCAGAACGCCACCGCGCGGCAGTTCGGCATTCCGGAACTGAGTACGACGGTGCTCACCTCGACCATCGTGGGCATCGGATTCGACAGCAGGCTCGCCGGCGGAACGGGTCAGCGGGAGAAGCTGCGGTACGCGGTGGTGGCCACCATGTGCGGCGGCGCCGTGCTGGGCGCGACGCTGAGCCGATTCGCCGTCGCACCGGTGATCGGGCTGGCCGCGGTGATAGTCGCCGCGTCTGCATCGATCTTCGCTTTCGGGCCCGAGGACTCCGGATAACCTGGCCACATGCCATCAGTACTTGTGACCGGTGCCGGACGCGGAATCGGGCGCACCATCGCCGAAGAGTTGGCCAAGCGCGGGTGGGAGGTGATCGCGGGCGTCCGCTCGGCCGCCGATGTGGCCGCCGTCGGCGCGACGCACGAGCGGATAACGGGGGTGCTGCTCGACGTCACCGACGAGGAACAGCTCGCGGCGTTGGATGCGGCGTTGCCGTCGAGGCTGGACGCCGTGGTCAACAATGCCGGCATCGTGGTCGCGGGTCCGATGGAGACGGTCACCACCGAAGGGTGGCGAAAGCAGTTGGACGTCAACGTGATCGGTCAGCTTGCGGTCACTCGGGCGGTGTTGCCGCGCTTGCGTGAGTCCCATGGCCGGGTGGTGTTCATCTCGAGCGTCAACGGCCGGCTGTCGACGCCGCTGACGGGTGCCTACGCGGCGTCCAAGTTCGCGCTCGAGGCGGCCGCCGACGCCCTGCGGATGGAGTTGGCGCCGTGGCGGATACCGGTGGTGCTCGTCGAGCCGGCGCAGACCGACACCGACATGTGGCGCACCGCCGACACCATGGTGTCCGAGGTGGAGGCCGACCTGACGCCGCAATACCGTGAACTTTATGCCCGTCACGTTGCTGGCATGCGCAGGTCCGTGCCGATTTCGCAGCGGCTTGCGGTCGCACCCGAGACGGTGGCCGATGTGGTGTACACCGCGCTGACCTCGCGGCGGCCCCGGCCACGCTATGTCGTAGGGCTGGGCCCCAAGGCTCAAGTTGCCCTGCTGACTCATATCCCGACTGCTTTGCGAGATCGGCTTCTTCGTGTCGTGATGCGTCAGCCCTGACCAAAACCCAACGCGCGCAAGACTTCGACGCACGCGATAGTTCTCGGCAAAACCGTATCCGGGCACCGGCAGGGTGTTACCGTCCTGTGCGTCGGCTGGGAGGCTACGGGGAGGCACGTAAGCATGACGGGGAAACATCGCGCGGCGGGGGAGCGGACCAAGCGGCTCGCGGTCGTGGGGGCCGCAACCGCGACGGTCACCGCACTGACGGTGGGAGCGGCCGCGCCCCAGCCGGTGCAGGCGCGTCCGGAGTTGCGTCTGGTACACGATCAACCGCTGGATCTCACGGCGTCGACAAGCCTGTTCCCGAAACCGGGCGAGCTGCCGGATATCACTGGCGGCCTGGGTAATACGGTCTACAACGAGGCGCAGGACCTGTACGCCACCATCGCCAAGGCCCTGGTCGGCAGGGTGAGTGTGCCGGCCCTGACCGGCGGTCTGCACATCAACATCGGCGATGTGCTGAACCAGATACCGGTGGACCTGCTCGATCAGGTGCTCGGCGCGGTGAAGATCGACCTCGGGTCGCTGCTCGACGGGGCGTTGCCCGCCGGGGTGTCGGACGCCTTGGTCGGGGTCCTGGATCTGCTGAACATCACCGACTCGGCCGGCAACGTCTCGCTCAGTGCGCTACTCGGTCTCATCGGGCTTGATGTGTCGAATATCGTGGATCTGGCGAACACGGATGTGGCTGGGGTCAAGGTCATCACCCCGGGCCCCACGTTCGGCCTGCTGAAGATGCTGGGGCTGGATATCGGGTGGACACCCGGTACTCCCAATGCCGTTGCCGAGGCCATCAATTCGACACCGTACTTGGATATCAGCGGCGACGGTCTGCTCGACATCGTCTTCAAGCAGGCCAAGGAAGCCCTCGACGTGCTGGGGCCGCTCGGAGTGCCGCTGCAACTGGCGGTCAATCTGCTGCACGCGGTGACCGACGCCCTGCCGCTGGAACTACTCGACGTCACCGACGTGCGCATTCCCATTGTCGCCGGTATCGGTCTGGGGGCTTTCTCCACCGGGGCGTCGTATTCGAAGATCCTGAGCGAGTTGGGGTTCCAGCCCGGCGGCTCCAAGGCGAGCCAGCATCCGCTGGTCGGTGGCTTCACCATTCTGCCGATGGTGCTGCTGAACAATCTGGGCCGGGCCAACGGTGGTCTGTTGTCCCGGTTCTACCCGTTGGGCGATCTGCTCGGCATCGACCTGCTGACCCCGGAAACGGGGGCTGTGCACAGCGGCGGAATCCCGTTGCTCACCACCGGGCTGGCGGTCGGCGGGGCGAATCTGGTCCCGATCAAGATCGATGCGACCGCGCAATACCAGCCGTTCTCCGACTTCGCCGCTTGGCCGAATCCCTTCTCGCTGGCCAACAACCTGATGGCCGGAACGGTGGGCGCCACCTACATCCTTCGCGGTTTGACGCTCGACACCATCCTGGAACAAGTGGGGGACGAAGTCGGCGATGCGGTGGGTAACGTGACCGCCGGAAATCCGCTGGCGCTCAACATCTATCTCACGCTGCCGGCGAAGACCCTGCCGCTGTTGGAACCGCTGTACCTCACCGGCGATGTGCTCAACGCGGTGAGTTTCGGCACGATGGGCACCTTGCCGATCCGGCTCGCCAACGCCCTGGCGCCGGCACTGACAAGTCTGGTGAACCTCGGGTACACCGACGTGGTGCGCAATGCCGACGGCACATACACCAGGACGCTCACCGACGCCGACACCCCGACGCCTTTCATGACGTTCCCGCACGTGAATCCGGGCCAAGCGGTCAACGACGTGATCAAGTCCCTGGTCAAGGGATTCCAGAAGGAGTTCTTCAGCGGCCATCCGACGGCGGCGCCGCCGAATATCGTCAACGAGCTCGTCAAGGTGGTGAAGAGCATCACCAGCGGCAGCTTCGCGAAGGAGCTGACCAAGACGGCCACCGATGCGGCTTCCGGGCTGGCCGAGGCCAACGCGCTACCGTCGGCCGCGGCACGGACCTTGACGCTCGCCACCGGCCAGACCGCCGAGTCCACCGGTAAGCATGCCGCGGCGGACGATGACACCAAGGCCGACGACACCAAGGCCGATTCCAAGAAAGACGACTCGAAGAAGGCGGACTCGAAGAAGGACGACTCCAAGAAGGACGACGCCAAGAAGGACGACACCGCCAAGAACGAGAAGCCGGCGCAGGCGAATCCGAAGCCGACGGTCAAGAAGCCCGACCCATTGACCAAAGCGGTTCGCGATATCACGCGTGCGTTCAGCCCGAAGAAGAAGCCGGCCGCCTCGGAGTCGAAGGATGCCAGCACGACGAAGAAGAGCTCCGAGGGCGCGCGATCAGGTTCGGCCGGAGAAGCCGCTTAGCCGAACGGTTTTCAATCGAACGCGAGCCAGGCCGGTAGCGCGCGTTCGCGCGAGTCGCACAGCACCTGATAGGTGTCACACGACCCCTTGGGCACGCCGGCCCCGGCCCACATGCCACCGGCGTCACGGCGCAGCACGATCGCCGACGATCCGCCACCGTCGAGCAGGATGGCCGTATCGCTGCCCAGGCCCCGGAACAGATCCTGGATCTGGTCCGGGGTGTAGCTGCCGCCCTGGAACACGTACATCTCGTCGCGGCCGCGCGCATAGGCCAGCGCGGTGCGCGCCGCCGAGGGGCCGGGGTCGTTCATCTGGCCGGTATCTCCCGGGGCGAGCAGTCCCAGACCGCTGACCGCGACGAAGCGGGTGCCCTTGCTCATTAGGTCGGTGACGACCGGGGTGGCCGCGTCGAAATCCTCTGCACCCCTGGGACCTACCACGAACGGCGCCCCGGACACCGGAAGGACCATCGTCGACAGCGGGGTCCAGATCTCGTTTCCGCCGGACAGACCCTGCTTACCTGCGTAGGCGATGGTGCCGGTGACTGCGGCGTTGGTCTTGCCCTGCCCGCGGGTGTTGTCGACGTACGCCCCGAGCGGGGAACTGCAGCCGGTGGTCTTCCACGAGCCGCCGCGCTGTCCCCGGATGTCGAAGAAATTGGCGTTGACGGCGATCGTCGGCCGGCCCAGCGCGTGCCACGCCGCGATCGGGGTGTAGATCTCTGCGGACTGCAGCAGTCCTTCGCCGGTACGTGCGCCGGGTGTGCGTTCGCAGCGAGACTGGTAGCCGGCATGAGAATCGACGAGTAGGCGCGGTGTGAGCCGCGCCGATGCGCCCTTGATGATCATCAGGTGGCCGCCGTTGCTCATCTCGTACCAACTGCCCGCGGCATTGAGCATCGGTGCCGGATTGCCGGCGCCGAAGTTGTACACCAGGTACGCACCGCGGGTGGTGGCGATCGCGTTCGCCAGCAATGTGCGGCCGTCTGCGGCTCGCGCAACCGGGGATCCGGTGGCCGTGGCAAGCGCCGCGGTGATCGCGAGCACTGCGATTCCGGCGCCAATGCGCAGGAGAAACCGGGTTGTGCTCAGCACGTCGATCCTTCCTGGCAAACTTCGGTCAGATGCTCAGGATAATCACAGCCGGCTCACTGTCAACTTACGTCACGGCCGCATAACGCTTCTGCCACAAGACAATTGCTAGCGCAGCCCCGGCGGCGCCAGGCGGTACACCGCGTCGGCGAGGTCATCCGTGACATACACCCCTCCATCGGGGCCGACCACCGCGGAAACCGGGCGCCCCCAGCGGGATCCGTCCGCGGACTGGAACCCGCCGAGGAGCGTCTCTGCCGGGCCGAGGATCCCGTTGCGCCATGGTAGGAAGGACACTTCGGGGGCGCGGGGCGGTTGCCGGTTCCAGGACCCGTGCACGCCCAGCAACGCCCCGGAGTCGTACGGCGCCGGCAGCGCGCCCTCGGTGAAGCTCATGCCCAGCGGTGCCGAATGCGCGCCGATGGTCTGCTCGACGGGTGGCAGCGACGCACAGTCGAGCGCGCCGCCGTCGGCGTTGGTCTGGACGTCGCGGATGAACGGGGCGTCGGCGGGGCCGCCGGTGGGATGGCAGAACGGCCAGCCGAGTTCGCGGCCCGCGGTCAGCCGGGCGATGGCTTCGGGCGGATTCTCGGCGACGTAATCGGGATGGACCATTCCGGTGGCGGGGTCGGCGATGTTGTCGCGATTGTTGACGGCCGTCCAGATCGATCCGTCTGGTGCGGTGGCCAGGCCGGTGCCGTTGCGAACCCCGGTGGCGAACACGGTCGCGGGACCGCCGCCGGGCGGAACGCGCATGATGGTCGCCCGTGGCGGGTCGGCCGTCCGGTCCTGTGCCGAGATGTTCCCGGTCGATCCGATCGAAAAGTACACTGCGCCATCGGATCCGACGGTCACGCTCTTGAGGGCGTGCGAGTAGGCGCCGCGCAGCTCCGGGCTGCGTGCGTCCGGCAGCCCGGCCGCGATCGGCCGGGGACCGGTGGCGCTGCCGTCGCGGTAGTCGTAGGCGGTGATCCGATCGCTCTCCGCGACCAGCAGGGTAGAACCGGTGAAGGACAGGCCGTGCGGCTGGGTGAGGCCGCTCAGCAACGGGGTCACGCGCTCGGGTCCTACCGACACCACCTGGCCCATGCTGGGCAGCGAGACCAGCAGTCGCCCGTCGGGCGCCCACGCCGCCAGCCGCGCCTTGGGCACCCTGGCCCAGACCGATACCGTCCACCCCGGCGGGACCAATGCCTGTCGTGCGGTGTCGAACGGCCGGTGATCGAGGCCGTCGGGGACGGCGACGGTCACCGGCACCAAACCGGCAGGCGCGGCGGCGGGTGCTGTCGTGCCGGCGGGTGGCGGCGGGGTGGTGCCCGCCGCGCACCCGGCCAGCAGCACCACCGCGGCGCTGCAGAGGAGCTGTCGGCTAGGCGGCCAGACCCGCATGCATCTCCCAGACCAGGATCTCGGCCGCGGTGGTCGCTGTCACCCGCTGGCCGCCGGTGGCCGTCAGTCGGACGGCGTCGCCCTCCTGAAGCGGGCCCGCGCCCTCCAGGGCCACTTCACCGCGGGGTACGAACAGGTGCAGGTAGGGCGCCTGGGGCAGTTCCACGGAGTCGCCGGGTTGCAGGCGCGCACCGTGCAGCGCGGCGAAGCGGTTCTGGATGCTGATCGCGGTCTCGTCGCGATGCTCGGGCATACCGGAGGCGATGGTGATCAGCTTGCCGCGCAACAACTCGTCGTCGATCTCCATTTGCTGATAGCCCGGCGTGATGCCGGACTCGTCCGGGACGACCCACATCTGCACGAAATGCACAGGCTCGGAATGTGTTTCGCCGCCCGTAAGGTTCCAGGAGTCGTTCTTCTCGGAATGCAGGATGCCCCGGCCGGCCGACATTCGTTGCGCCAGTCCGGGATAGATGACCCCGGAGTGCCCGGTCGAGTCCTGGTGCACCAATGAGCCGCGCAGCACCCAGGTGACGATCTCCATATCGCGGTGCGGGTGGGTCTCGAACCCGGCGCCCGGCGTGACGATGTCGTCGTTGTTGACCAGCAGCAGCCCGTGATGGGTGTTGGCGGGATCGTAATGATCGCTGAACGAGAAGGAGTGCTTGGAGTCCAGCCATGAGATCTTCGTGGCCGCCCGGTCGCCGGCGCGGCGGATGTCGATGGTTGCGGTATTGCTCATCGGGTTCTCCTTGCGATTCGATGCCAGCCTAGGTGCCGGTACTGGACACCACAACATAGATGATGTGTCATGTATTCCATGTGGTTGACCGACGACGAACAGCAGATCTGGCGTGACTACCTGACCATGAGCGCCCGGCTGCAGGCCGCGATGAATCGGCAGTTACAGGCCGATTGCGGGTTGTCACTGGCCGACTACGAGGTGCTCGTCGCCCTCGAGGAACAACCCGGCTGCGCGATGAACGAGCTCGGCGAGCGGCTCGGCTGGGAACAGAGCCGGGTGTCGCATCAGCTGCGCAGGATGACCGACCGTGCCCTGGTGGCCCGCCACGGTGCCGACGATGACCGGCGCGTGGTCACGGTGCAGATCACCGCCGCGGGCCGGGAGGCGCTGGCGGTCGCCGCGCCCGGTCATGTCGCACTGGTGCGCGCGGTGCTGTTCGACGAGATGAGCGCCGCACAGGCCGCCGCCGTGGGGCGTTGGCTGGCCGGCGCGGTGCGCAGGCTCGATCAGGCACACTGAGGCGGTGGCCACCGTCCGTGCCCTCGCCTGCGCGGAACGCGAGACGTTCGCCGATCTGCTGGAAAGTCTCACCCCGCAACAGTGGGATGCCCCGAGCCTGTGCGCGGGGTGGACCGTCCGGGACGTCGCGACGCACACCATCGCCTATCTCGGTCAGGGACGTATTGCCCTGGCCCGCAACATGTTCGCCGCGCGCTGGGACGTCGGCAGACTCAACGCGAATGCCCTTGCCCGCCTCGGGTCTGTTCAGCCCGGGCGGCTGATCGAACTGATGCGCCGGGCCGAACCGACCGGTGCGGGCGCGTTGTACGGCGGCCGGGTGGCGCTGATCGAATGCCTGGTCCATCAGCAGGACATCCGCCGGCCGTTGCGGATGCCCCGCGCCGTCGATCCCGAGGCGCTGCGCGCCGCGCTGGCCTTCGCGCGGATCAGCCCGGTGATCAGGGGCGCGCGTCGCACCCGGGGCCTTCGTCTGGTCGCCACCGATCTGGATTGGGCGGCCGGGCGCGGGCCCGAGGTCCGCGGGACCGGTGAGGCACTGCTGCTGGCGATGACGGGGCGCGCCGCACACCTTTCAGGTGAGCTCGCCGGCGGCGGTGTCGCGCTGCTGGACCGGCGTTAGCCCCGGCGCAGCAGCTTCATCTCCGACAACCGGTGCCGCATCGTGTGCACGTGCTCGACGAGGGCCTCCCGGGTACCCGCGCCGGCGGTGAGCAGCGCCTCGACCAGTTGAGCGTCATCGCGGCTACCGTCGAGCAGCGGGAGCAGGAGGCGGTCCAGGGGTTCCAGCGGCACCGTCTCATGCCAGCGGTTGAACGTCGACCCGCCCTCGTCGAGCTGGGTCAATTCGGCCATCCGCCTTGCCGATTCGTCGATTCTCACCGGTTCGCCGGCCGGTTCGGGCAGTACCGGATCGAGGCGGTAGTGGGCCTGACCCTGCATGACGAGGACACTGGTCAGGTCGTCGATATGGGCGGGCAGATCGGCACTCGGTTGCTCCCCGGCGGCGATGAGGCGCTCACGCACGGTCGCCACCAGTTCGTCGTGGGACAGTGTCCACGGCCAGCGTTCGGTGAGCGCATCGAGGGCCGCCTTGATGGCCGGTGCGTTGGTGAACAAGGTGGCGCCGTCGGCCTGCTGGAACTCCTGGCGCGAGGTGTCCAGCCGGGTGGGCCCGTCGAGGGGCGGGACCGTGGCGGCCAGGTGCAGCCGGCGGAAACGGTCGGCGTCAGGGTCATAGCTGATCTGCTGGGCGCGCTCGGCGTGGACGAACAACGACTGCCGGAACGTGCGGTTGGTGACGAAGTCCAGGTATTGCTCCACCAGAACCTGCGCGCCACCGCAGTGTGCGGCCAGGTACTCGGCCACCTTGGGTCCGTGATTGGCCGGGATCATCACTTCCGGGCGGGCCTCACCCAGATAGGCCAGCCCGTGCGCGCTGGTGCGGGCGAGCACCTCGTAGAAGTAACGCGGCGTGTTGAAGGCCTCCAACTCGTCGTGCAGCAGGTAGGAATCGCCGAAGCCGTCGTCGGAGGCCCGCCATTCGGCCAGGATGCTCGCCATCACGCCACCGGCCGGCACCACCTCCTCCAGGAAATCGGCCATCCCACGGGCTTGCCGCACCTTCTCGCCCGGCGTCTGGCTGCCACCGCCGGCCAGCAGCATGGCGTCGCGCACGATCTCCTTGGCCTTCCAGCCCGGGTAGCAGTTGTAGCTGAGGTAGGCGACGCCGTCCGCGGTCAGCGTGGCCCGGATCATGGCCAGCAGGGCCTCGGCCACGCCATCGGGCACCCAGCTGTACACACCGTGGGCGATGACGTAGTCGAACCGCCCCAGGCTTGTGAGGTCCAGCCGGGCGATATCGCCGGCGATCAACTGCATGTTCTCCAGGCCCAGCGCCGCTATGCGGGCGCGCCCCTGCGCGATCTGCACCTCGGACAGGTCGATCCCCACCACCTCGGCGTCCGGGTGGGTGGCGGCGAACGGCAGGATGTTGCCTCCGGCGGCGCAGCCGATCTCGAGGACGCGCGCGGTCCCGACCTCCGCCGGCGCCAAGCCGAACAGGTGGGCCACGGCCGCCAGCGTCCCGGGTGCCGACTGCGGGAAGGAGTTCGAGACATACGGTGTCTGGTCGTAGTCGGAACGGAGCGCATCAACGGCATCGGTGCGGCCTGCATCGGTGCGGCTGGCGTCGGTCAAGGTGACTCCTGTCTGTGCCTACGCAAAACTGCGGGCACGGTACGCGGCCCAGGTGAACTCGAGGTGCCAGTCGGTGGTCTGTTCCCTACCCACCGGTGGATAGGGATAGTCTGCGGGCGTGGATATCAATGGAGCTAGTGCAATCGTCACCGGTGGCGCGTCGGGTATCGGCGCCGCCGCCGCACGTCAGCTGGCCGCCAAGGGCGCCAGGGTGGTCGTCGCGGACCTGAACGCCGAACGCGGCCAGGAACTCGCGCACGAGATCGGCGGCGTCTTCGTCACCGTCGACGTCACCAACACCGACCAGATCATCGACGCCGTGAACACGGCCACCGACCTCGGTCCGCTGCGCGCCCTGGTGAACTCGGCCGGTATCGGCTGGGCCCAGCG
The DNA here is from genome assembly GCF_025822555.1 of Mycobacterium hackensackense. Lineage (NCBI taxonomy): Bacteria > Bacillati > Actinomycetota > Actinomycetes > Mycobacteriales > Mycobacteriaceae > Mycobacterium > Mycobacterium hackensackense. The sequence goes on along the minus strand of NZ_JACKUC010000030.1, from coordinate 807,241 downwards.
CACCATCGGCAAGGACGGCCAGTTCGAGTCGGCGCACAACCTGGACGTGTACAAGAAGGTGCTCGCGATCAACCTGGTCGGCACCTTCGACTGCATCCGACTGGCCGCCACCGCGATGAGCCGCAACGAGCTCACCGACACCGGCGAGCGTGGCGCCATCGTCAACCTCACCAGCGTCGCAGCCTTCGACGGGCAGATCGGCCAGGCCGCGTACTCGTCGTCCAAGGGTGGTGTCGTGGGCCTGACCCTGCCGGTCGCCCGGGACCTGTCGGCCGTCGGTATCCGCGTGAACACCGTGGCCCCCGGCCTGATCGACACCCCGATCTACGGGGAGGGTGAGGCGTCGGAGGCCTTCAAGGCCAAGCTCGGCGAGTCGGTGCTCTTCCCGCACCGCCTGGGCAAGCCGGAGGAACTGGCCTCGATGATCATCGAGCTGATCACCAACTCCTACATGAACGCCGAAGTGGTCCGTGTCGACGGCGGCATCCGGATGCCACCGAAGTAGTCACCCGCAAGCGAAAGGCCCCCGCGTGAGCGGGGGCCTTTTTGCGTGCGAGGGTTACCAGTCCGATTCGTCGAACCGGATCACGCCGCGAATGTTGTTGCCGTCCAACATGTCCTGGTAGCCGGTGTTGATGTCTTCCAGCTTGTAGGTGCGGGTGATCATATCGTCGATGTTCAGCAGTCCCGACTTGTACAGCGCCGTCAGCCGCGGGGTCTCCACGTGGCTGCTGCCGCCGCCGAAGATGTTGCCCTTCAGCGTCTTCTGCAACATGGTGAACAGGAAGAGGTTCAGCTTCACGTCGGCGTCGAGCATCGATCCCATCCCGGTGACCACACAGGTGCCGGTCTTGGCAGTCAGGATCATCGCCTCCTCGATGTACTCGCCCTTCATCTCGCCGACCGCGATGATGACCTTGTCGGCCATCAGGCCGTAGGTGGTGTCGATGACGGGCATGATCGCCTCGGACATCGACGGGTATACGTGGGTGGCGCCGAACTTGATGGCCTGCTCGCGCTTCCACTCGTTCGGGTCGATGGCGATGACGTGCTTGGCGCCGGAGATCACCGCGCCCTGCAGGGCGCTCATCCCGATACCGCCGACGCCGACGACGATGACGGTCTCGCCCGGCTTCACCTCGGCCACATTGGTGGCCGAGCCGAACCCGGTCGGCACCGCGCAACCCATGATCGCAGCGGTCTCGAACGGGATGTCCTTGTCGATCTTGACCACCGAGTCCTTGTGCACCGTCATGTACGGCGCGAAGGTGCCCAGCAGGTTCATCGGCGACACCTCATGCGACCCGGCATGGATACGGCTGGTGCCGTCGGCGATCGCCTTGCCGCCGAGCAGGACGGCGCCGCGGTCGCACAGGGAGCGGAAGCCCTTGAGGCAGGGCGGACACACGCCACAGGCCGGGATGAACGCGAGGATGACGTGGTCGCCCTCCTCGATCCCGGTGACGTTCGTGCCGACCTTGGTGACCACACCCGCGCCCTCGTGGCCGCCGAGTGCGGGCAGGCCGATCGGGGTGGCGCCGGTGGTGATGTGGTAGTCGGAATGGCACATGCCGGCGGCGTGCATCCGGATCTGGACCTCGTCGGCGACGGGGTCACCGAGTTCGATCTCGTCGATGGTGAACGGCGAATTGAGTTCCCACAGCAGGGCGCCCTTGGTCTTCATGGATTGCGATCATAGAACAGGTTCTAGAAATTGCGTATGTACCACTATTGAACTGCAGATTCGATGGCTTTACTGAATCGTTCAGGATGGTTTCGATGAATCCGCGGGTCGGCGCGGGTCTACCCCTCATGACTCAGATCAACGCCCAGATCGTGCCCAACCTCTGGTTCGACCGCCAGGCCGAGGAGGCCGCCGCGCACTACATCGCCGCGTTCGGTGGCAACGGCCGGATCGTCACCACCATCGCCTCCCACCCGGACTCGCCGTCCCCGCAGGATGTGCCCGTGGTGGTGGAATTCGAGCTCGCCGGTCAGCGGTTCGTCGGGATCAACGGCGGGCCGCAGTTCACCTTCTCCGAAGCGGTGTCGTTGGAGGTGCGGGTCACCGGCCAGGCGGAACTGGACCGGTTGTGGGCGGCGCTGGTCGAGGGTGGGTCGGAGCAGCCCTGCGGGTGGCTCAAGGACAAGTACGGCCTGTCCTGGCAGATCACCCCCACGGAGTACTACGACCTGGTCACTGAAGGCGATGCCGCGTCTCAGGACCGGCTGATGGCGGCGGTGCTGGCCACCCACGGGAAATTCGATATCGCGGGGCTACAGGCTGCGGCCCGCGGTCGGTGACGGCGATCGACAACCGCCGATTCAGAGCCGTTCGGGTAGTCCGAACGTCGCGAACAACCGCGGCTCCATGAACGCCACCACATGGGAGATCCCGGCCGGGGTGATGTCGAGGACATGGAGCTGGAACGCCTCGTGTGCATCGGTCTGGGGGTTGCGCATGTACATCGCCGCCGCGGGCTGGCCGTTGGCCGTGGTGGCGATGAACCGCATATCGCCGGGGTATTCGGCCGGACACTTGTGCTTCGAGAGCATGCCGATGGCCTCCGGGCCGCGATACCAGGTGTCGAACGGAGGCATCTCCCAGATGGCCTCCTGGGTGAACAGCGTCACGAGTTTGTCGATGTCGTAGGCCTCGAACGCCGCGATGTAGCGGCCCAGCTGCTCCTGGGCCTCGGGGGAGTCCGGTGCCGACAGTGTGTTGTCCGCGCTGGGGCCCACCTCGTCGAGCTGGGCGCGCGCCCGCTGTAGCAGGCTGTTCACCGCGGCAGTCGAGGAGCCGATGGCATCGGCGACTTCGGCTGCGCGCCACTGCAATACATCGCGCAACACGAGCACCGCCCGCTGCCGTGGGGACAGATGCTGCAGCGCTGCCACGAACGCCAACCGCACCGACTCCTTGGACTCGACCACCTCGGCGGTGTCGGGCAGCGGCTCCAGCCAGGGCACCTCATGGTGTTCGAGGATCTCGGTGGTCGGGTCGGAGCTGTCGGTCCCCAGCCCGGACGGCAGCGGACGGCGCTGCTTGTTCTCGATGGCCGTCAGGCAGGTGTTGGTGGCGATGCGGTAGAGCCACGTACGCGCCGAGGACTTGCCCTCGAAACCGTCGTAGGACTTCCACGCCCGCAGGAATGTCTCCTGCACCAGATCCTCGGCGTCGTGCACCGAGCCCGTCATCCGGTAGCAGTGCGCCAGCAGCTCGCGCCGGTACTGTTGCGCGTCCGCCAGGAACGCGTCATTGGAGTCGAACTTCTTCGGAGTCTCTGTGAGGACGCTCACGCTGACGAGCTTACGCACCGATACCGACACAGGGGCCACCTCGGCGCCTCCGGCGGTGGGCCATCCCCGTTACGCTCGTCGGGTGGCGACTACCCGCAGTGAACGCAGCTTCGACGGTGTCGCAGGCACCCGCATCGTCTACGACGTCTGGACGCCGTCCACCGAGGCGAACGGGGTCGTCGTGCTCTGCCACGGCTACGCCGAGCACGCCCGCCGCTACGACCACGTCGCACAGCGATTCGGCGAGGCGGGACTGATCACCTATGCCCTCGATCTGCGCGGGCACGGCCGGTCCGGCGGCAAGCGGGTCTACCTCAAGGACATCTCCGAGTACACCGACGATTTCCACCATCTCGTCGGCTTGGCGACCGCGGCGCACCCCGACCTGAAACGGGTGGTGCTCGGCCACAGCATGGGCGGCGGCGTGGTCTTCTCCTACGGCGTCGAACACCCTGACGATTACGCGGCGATGGTGCTGTCCGGGCCGGCGGTCTACGCCCAGGAAGCGGTGTCCCCGGTGATGACGGTGGTGGCCAAGGTGGTCGGAAGTCTGCTGCCCGGGCTGCCGGTGGAGAACCTGCCCGCCGACGCCGTCTCGCGCGACCCGCAGGTGGTGGCGGCCTACGAGGCCGACCCGCTGGTCCATCACGGCAACCTGCCCGCCGGTATCGCCAAGGCCCTGATCGGCGTGGGCGAGAGCATGCCGCAGCGGGCCTCCGCGCTGACCGCGCCCCTGCTCGTGGTGCACGGCGGTCAGGACAAGTTGATCCCGGTCACGGGCAGCGAGCGGCTGGTGGAGTGCGTGGCATCGGAGGACGTCAACCTCAAGGTGTATCCCGAGCTCTACCACGAGGTGTTCAACGAACCCGAGCGCGCACTCGTGCTCGATGACGTGACCACCTGGATCGAGACCAGGCTGTGAGACGAGCCCTGCTGTTGCTGGCCACGCTGGCGTTGGTGGTCGCCGGCTGCTCGTCGGAGGCCAAGACCCCGCAGCCGCCCACGGGCTGGGTCGACGAGGACATCAGCTTCGACGCCGACGGCCTGACGATCCACGGCACGTTCCGCCATCAGAACACCCCGGGACCCGCGGCGCTGCTGATCTCCGAGAGCGGCCAGACCGACCGCAACGGCGACAACGCGGTGGCCGGCCCGGTGGGCAACATGCGCCAGCTCGCCGAGTATCTGTCCGACCATGGCATCGCCACCCTGCGCTACGACAAGGTCGGCACCGGCAAAACCGGTCTGGGCAAGTTCAAGGACCACCCGGCCGAGGTCGGCAGCGCCGTCTACACCGCCGGGGCCCGCGCGGCGATCAGGTTCCTGGCCGGCCGGCCCGGCGTCGACGCGGCGCATCTGTCGGTATATGCGTTGGGCGAGGGCACCATTCACGCGATGAACCTGGCCACCGACACCGCACCGGACGCGCCCAGGATCCACGCGCTGGGTCTGTTCCAGCCGCTGTCGGCCCGCTATCTGGACATCATCACCGGCCGGGTACACGCCGACGTCGACGCCGCGGTCAGCTCGGGGGCAAAGACCAGGGCACAGGCCGACGTCGTGGTGGCGGCCTGGAATGCCGCGGTGGCCCAAGCCCGGACGCAGGGCACCGCGCCGGACACCCTGCCCGAGGGCCTGTCGGCGATTCTCAACACCAAGAACGTGAAGGCCGTGGTGGAGGCCGACGCGATCGATCCGGTGGCTCTGGCCGCGAAGATCCCCGCGACCACGCCCGTGCTGCTGACCTGCTCGGACGCCGACAACCAGGCCAGTTGCCCGGCGGAGCAGGGGCTGATCGGCGCGCTCAAGCACACCGCCCTGACGGTGGTGGCGCTCAAGGGGGTCAACCACGTGTTGCGCGACGACCCGACCGACAATGTGGCCAACTACGCCAAGAAGGCGCCATTATCCCCCCAATTGACCGACGCGCTGAACACCTTCATCACGAAATAGGCTGTCGGACTGGAGCGTTAACCTGGCGAACATGAGCGACAAGATGCTGGCCCGGATCGCGGCCCTGCTGCGCCAGGCCGAGGGCACCGACAATCCGCATGAGGCCGAGGCGTTCATGACCGCCGCGCAGCGCCTGGCCACGGCGACCTCGATCGACCTGGCGCTGGCCCGGGCCCACTCGGCGCAGCGCACCAAGGCGCAGTTACCCGAGCAGCGCACCATCACCATCGGATCGGCCGGCACCCGCGGGCTGCGCACGTACGTGCAGCTGTTCGTGGTGATCGGGCTGGCCAACGATCTGAAATGCGATGTCGCCACCAACTCGACCTATGTGCACGCCTACGGGTTCGCCGAGGATATCGACGCCACCCATGCGCTCTACGCCAGCCTGGTGACCCAGATGGTCAAGGCATCCGAGGCCTATATCGGCTCGGGCGAGCACCGGCCGACACCGACCATCACCGCCCGGCTGAACTTCCAGCTGGCCTTCGGCGCGCGGGTGGGGCAGCGGCTGGCCGAGGCCAAGGCCGAGGCCGAACGTGAAGCCGATCGGCAGGACCGGCCGGGGACGGCGCTGGCCCTGCGTAACAAGGATCTCGAACTGAAATCGTTCTACCGGCAGAGCTCCTCGGCACGCGGCACCTGGCGGGCCAGCAGCGCCTCGTCGGGCTACTCGTCGGCGGCCCGGCGCGCCGGTGACCGTGCCGGGAAGCGGGCCCGGCTGGGGCTCAGCCAGGAGTTGCCCGGCGCCCGTACCCCCTTGTCGCCATGACGTCGCCGTGACCGCGCGGGATGTCCAGCGCGCGAAAGTGTATGCCGCCGAAGGATTTATCCGCACGATGTTCGACCGTGCCGCCCAGCGCGGCAACGGTTCGGTGGACTTCTTCGGCACCGCGCTGACGCTGCCTCCGGAGGGCCGGTTCGGCTCGCTTGATTCGGTGCGCCGGTACGTCGACGACGTGCTGGCGCTGCCCGCCGTCCGGGAGAGGTGGCCCGGTGCCGGTCCGGTCGCGGTCCGGGCCAGACGGGGACTGACGGCCGCGCACTATGAGGCCGACACCGCGACCATGGCGGTTCCGGATCAGCACACCACCTGGGCGCTGCGGGAACTCGTGGTGCTGCACGAGCTCGCCCACCATCTGTGCCCGGAGGGCGCGCCACACGGCCGGGAATTCGTCACGACGATGGGTGAGCTGGCCGGTGTGGTGATGGGACCCGAGGTGCAGCATGTACTGCGAGTGCTCTATGCGAAAGAAGGGGTGCAGTGATGGCAGATCCGGTGGCGGTCGACGCCTTGTTCGGTGAGTTGTTGCAGACCGAGGACGAGGCGTTGCGCGCGGCGCGTGAGTCCGCGGCCGTGGAGTCCATGCCGGCCATCGAGGTGTCCGCACAGCACGGTCACCTACTGCAGTTGCTGGCGCGGATCGCCGGGGCTCGGCGTGTGCTCGAAATCGGCACGCTGGCCGGGTATTCCACGATCTGTCTGGCCCGCGGTGTGGGCCCGGACGGGCGGGTCGTCACGCTGGAGTTCGATCCGCGGCACGCCGAGGTCGCGCGAAAGAACTTCGAGCGCGCCGGGGTTGCGGACCGGGTCGAGGTGATCGTCGGTGCGGCGCTGGACACCCTGCCGACGTTGCAGGGCCCGTTCGACCTGTTCTTCATCGATGCTGACAAGGAGAACAACAGCGCCTACGTCGAGTGGGCCGTCCGGCTCGCCGCGCCGGGCGCGGTCATCGTCGTCGACAATGTCACCCGGATGGGCCGCGTCCTGGAACCGGAACCCTCGGATGTCCAGGCGCGCGCCGTACGCGACATGTTGGCCTTGATGGGCCGCCATCCCCGGTTGGACGCCGCGGCCATCCAAACCGTCGGCACCAAGGGCTGGGACGGTTTCGCCGTAGCCGTCGTGACCTAGCCCGCTACTTCGCGCGCTGAGCCAACCGGGCCGAGTCGTAGATCAGGATCGTCTTGCCCTGCAACTTGATCCAGCCGCGCTGCGCGAAGTCCGAGAGGGCCTTGTTGACCGTTTCGCGCGATGCGCCGACGAGCTGAGCCAACTCCTCCTGGGTCAGCTCGTGGGTGACATGCAGGACGTTGCCCTCCGGCCGGCCGAACCGCTTGGCGATATCGAGCAGCTGCTTGGCCACGCGGCCGGGCACATCGGTGAAGATCAGGTCGGAGAGCGCGCTGTTGGTGCGGCGGAGCCGGCGGGCCAGGACGCGCAGCAGTTGCTCGGCGATCTCGGGGCGACCCATAACCCAGGCGTGCAGGGCTTCCCTGTCCATCGTGACGGCTTTCACCTCGGTCAGGGTGGTCACCGTGGAGGTGCGCGGCCCCGGGTCGAACAGCGCGAGCTCACCGAACATGTCTGCCGGACCCATCACCGTGATCAGGCTTTCCCGGCCGTCTGCCGTACGGCGTCCGATCTTCACCTTGCCCTCGGTGATGATGTACAACCGATCGCCGGGCTCGCCCTCGACGAACACGGCGTGCCCGCGGGGGAATGAGACTTGCTGTAACTGCGCGATCAGGGCGGCGGCAGCATCGGGAGCAACCCCCTGGAAGATGCCGGACCGCGCGAGAACGTCGTTCACTGAAGACTCTTTCCGTGCATCTCGATATGTGTTGTGGGCCACTGCTCGACCTCACATTACAGGAGATATGGGGTCCGTAATCGGTGGGCGCAGGGCGGGCGAGCTGCGGCGCGAACGTTGCCGGAGACGCGAAGCGTCAGCGCTAAAGGAGACACGCCGCGTCAGTGCTGAAACGATGCGCGCGCGGCCCGCAGCGCCTTGACGATCACGGACCGGTTGGCCCGGAACCGGTCGCTGGGTGCCGGCACCGAGATCGCCACGACCTGCCCGCCGGGCGTCCAGCCGGCTATCCCCGCCGCGGAGATGCCCGGGGTGTGCTCGTCCAGATCGAACTGCACCTCGGCGGCAGCACCCTCCAGCACCGCTTTGGCGGCCTTGCCGTTGGCGGTTCCGTCGATCGGAAAGCGCACGCCGACGGCAGATACCGCACGAAGGCGGTGACCCGATTCGATCTGGTCGATGAACCACATCTCGCGTCCGCGCAGCACCGAGAGGTCGACGGTCTCGCCCGTGGCGTCGGCGATGCGCTGCAGGGTGGGACGGAAAGCGGCGACGAGGTGGGCGCTGTCGGATCCGGCGAGGCCGACGAGGCGGTCGCCCAGGCTGAACCTGCCTGCCTCGTCCACGGCGGCATAACCGATATCGGTGAGGGCCAGCAGGATCCGTCGGACCGTGGATTTCGCCAGGCCCAGCCGGTTCTCCAGGTCCACCTGACGTAACCGGCCGGGTTCGGTCGCGATCTCGTCGAGCGCTGCGGCGGCCCGTCGTAGGACCTGAATTCCGTCTTCGCGATTCTGTTCCGCTGCGGGCATCCGCTCACTATAGTGACCCGAATTGTGGACTACAACGAACCGCATTGTGAATCTGAGGAGTGATCATGAGCGCCCTCCCCGACGGACGGCACTTCTTCCGCGGCGACGACGGGTATGAGCCCGCCCGTCGGGCGACGGTGTGGAATGCACGCCTGCCGCAGCGCTTTCCGGACGTCATCGTGCAGGCATCCGATGTCGCCGATGTGGTCGCGGCGGTGCGCTACGCGGCCGCGCGCGACGTGAAGGTGGGTATTCGGTCGGGTGGGCATAGTTGGGCGGCCAACCATGTCCGTGACGGCGGTCTGCTACTCGACGTCAGCCGGCTCGACTCGTGCGTGGTCGACGAGCCGGCCATGACGGCCGTCGTCGGACCGGGCAAAGGTGGCAGTGTGCTGGCCGTCGAGCTCGCCGAGCGGGGCCTGTTCTTCCCGGCCGGGCACTGCCGCGGGGTGGCGGTCGGCGGGTATCTGCTGCAAGGCGGTTACGGCTGGAACAGCCGGGTGGTGGGGCCGGCCTGCGAGAGCGTGCTGGGCTTGGAGGTGGTGACCGCCGACGGGGAGCAGGTGTACTGCGATGCCCGGCATCATCCCGAACTCTATTGGGCGGCAAGGGGGTCGGGTCCCGGCTTCTTCGGGGTGGTGACGGCCTTCCACCTGCGGCTCTATCCGAAGCCCCCGGTGTGCGGTAGCAGCCTTTACGTGTACCCGATCGAGACTGCCGACGAGGTGTTCGGCTGGGCGCGGGCGATCAGTGCCGACGTGGACCGGCGGGTGGAACTGCAGATCGTCACCTCGTCCGAGATCCCCGGCGTCGGACTGCGCGCCCCGGGTATCGTGCTCGCCTCACCGGTGTTCGCCGATACCGAGGAGGACGCCAAAGCCGCTCTGGCACTGCTCGATTCCTGCCCGGTGCGCGACGATGCGCTGGTCGCCGTCCCGTTCGCCCCGGCGGATCTGCCCAGCTGGTTCGAGGCGGTGATGAGCAACTACCCGTCCGGGCACCGCTACGCCACGGACAACATGTGGACGTCCGCCCCGGCGACCGAACTGCTGCCCGGCATCCGCCGGATCATCGAGACCATGCCGCCGCATCCCTCGCATTTCCTCTGGCTGAACTGGGGACCCTCACCCGCCCGCCAGGACATGGCCTACAGCCTGGAGGACGAGATCTATCTGGCGCTCTACACCGCCTGGTCCGACCCGGCCGACGACACTCGATACGGCGACTGGGCGCGTACGAACATGGCGGAGATGGCCCACCTGGCCACCGGGGTGCAGTTGGCGGACGAGAATCTGGGTCAGCGACCGGCGCGGTTCGCCACCGATGCGAGCATGGCGCGCCTCGATGCCGTTCGCGCCCAATATGATCCGCAGGGTCGTTTCCACAGTTGGATGGGCCGGGTCTGAGATGGGCTATCTCGGTTACCGGGGCGACGACGCTGAGACGGAGTTCGGGTCCTTCTTCCGTCCGGAGATGGCGCCGCTACCCCGTCATGTGGTGCACGCCCTCGAGCACGGCCCGCAGGCCGGTCCGGTGTTACCCGATTTCGGGGATCGGCTCGCAGAGCAGGGCTATCAGCAGACCGAGAACGGTTATGGCACCGTCGGTGACGGCGGCTTCACGGTGGCCGTGCGCACCGATATGCCCGGTGTGACGCCGCCGATGTGGCAGTGGTGGTTCGGCTGGCATGGCTGCGACGCCCGGCGATACAAGCTGTGGCATCCGCGGGCGCATGTCTCGGCGCGCTGGCGCGACGGTCGCGATGACCCGACCTATCTCGGGCGCACGTCGATCGTGCACGAGTACATCGGATCGGGATTCACCAGAGGCGCAATACAGTTCGTCGATCCGTCGGTTTTGGGGCACGCCGGTTTGGCGATCACCGCGCGGCTGGGTTCGGCTGACATTCCGGTGGACATCGGCTGGCTGGTACATCAGGTCCGGCCGACCGCCGAGGGAGCGGAGATGCGCTCACGGTTCTGGATGGGTGGCAGGCATGTGGCGCTGCGCGGCGGGATGGCGTTGGCTGACTGGGCCTTACGTCCGATCGCGGCCCGGCAGCTCCCCGATCCGCGTGACCTGCTGGTGCATTGCGCGCAGGAGATGAACCATCTGGCCGGCTTTCTGCCGGAGTTGTACGGACGGTTCCGCGGCGAATAGGTCGGCTCTCGCCGTACCCGAAATGACGCTCAACCCAGGGTGATCAGAGTTGCCGGCCACCCGCTCCACGGAGCGAGCGAATGGTCTTGCGTCGTTGGCCGGGCAGATCGGCGTCCGACCGTGCTTGGTGGGCTCACCTCATGAGGCCGCGCGAGTTGCCAATCGACTGTGCGTCCAGCTGACCATCACTTGTCGGACCCCTCTGCGAGAATTGGGGTTATGTCCGGTACCGCAACATCTTTGGCCGCTGGGGAGCGGTTGGAGGTGTTGTTCGACGAGATCGCCGAGTTGTGTGGGCAGCGCAATGCGATCGACGGGCGCCTGGTGCAGATCGTGGCCGAACTGGAGCGCGAGGAGTTGTGTGGCCTGACCGGCGTGCGCTCCCTGTCTGCTCTGGTGGCCTGGAAAACCGGGGTCGCACCCCGTAACGCCGAGACCGTCGTCGCGGTGGCACGGCGGCTGGAAGAGCTTCCGCGTTGCACCGAAGCCCTGCGCGAAGGCCGGTTGTCGCTGGATCAGGTCGGGGTGATCGCCGAACGCGCCGCCGAGGGCTCCGATGAGCATTACGCCGAACTCGCTGCGGTGGCCACCGTCAGCCAGTTGCGTACCGCAATCAAGATGGAACCGCACCCTGATCCTGAGACACCGTCCGAGCCGCGCCGCGAGTTCACCAAGACCAGCAGCCCCATGGAACCGCACCCTGATCCTGAGACACCGTCCGAGCCGCGCCGCGAGTTCACCAAGACCAGCAGCCCCGACGACACCTATACGACTTACCGGATCCGGCTCCCGCGGCTGGACGCCGCGAAGTTCGATGCGGCCGTGCAGTCCCACCATGACGCGCTGATCGCCGAACACCCCGCCGACACCGAGGAAGCGTTCCCGACGCGGATCGATGCGTTCATGAGCCTTGTTGAGGCCGGCTGGGACACCGACGTGGCCCGCCGCCCGCACGGGCAGCACACCACCGTGGTCGTGCACCTCGACATCGACAAGCCTGCAGCTGCATTACACCTGGGTCCGGTGCTCTCCGAGGGCGAACGCCGCTACCTGCTCTGTGATGCCACCTGCGAGGTGTGGTTCGAACGCCACGGCCAACCGATCGGCTCCGGCCGGACCACCCGCACCATCAGTCGCCGCCTGCGCCGGGCGTTGGAGCACCGCGACCACCACTGCGTGGTCCCCGGCTGCGCCGCCACCCGCGGACTGCACGCCCACCACCTCCAGCATTGGGAAGACGGCGGCCCCACCAACCTCGACAACCTGGTCTTGCTCTGCCCGTTCCACCACCGCATGCATCACCGCGGTGGCCTCACCCTCACCGGACCGGCAGACCGGCTGGTCGTCACCGATACCGAGGGCCGAAGACTCGACGGCGGAGCCTTGGCCCGCCCACCCACCACGCTGGCACCGTCGGTCCCGCCCTACCCCGGGCCGACCGGGGAACGCGCCCAATGGTGGTGGTACCAGCCCTTCGAACCACCGCCGCCACCACCGACGGTGAACTGAGCGCGGGTTCGGCCTACCCGGGCGGCGGGTATATACCGCGGCATGTGGACACGGAGCCGGGACGTCGATGCACCCGCAGACACGGTGTGGCGAATACTGACCGATCTCGATGCCTGGCCGCACTGGGGCCTGACGGTCGCGAGGGCCGAACTCGACGGCACCGCAATTCAGCTGGGAGCCAGCGGACGGCTCTGGACCCCGGTGGGTATCCCGTTACCCTTCCTCATCTCCAGTTTCGATCCCGGGCGGATGTGGGCCTGGGATGTCGCGGGAGTGCCCGCCACCCGGCACGGTGTGGAACCGCGCGGCGCCGGGTGCCGAGTCTGGATGAGTGCGCCCAGGTGGGCGCCCGGTTATCTACCGGTGCTCGAACTCGCTGTCCGCAGGATCCGCCGGATGGCGGTTCGCTAGCCGGCTCAGCTACACACCGCGCCGACGGCAGCGGAGCCGACCAGCTTGGTGTACTTGGCCAGCACGCCGGTCTTGTACACCGGGGGCAGCGGCTCGAAACCGACCTTGCGCGACTCGAATTCGGCCTCGTCGACCAGCAGGTCCAGCTTCCCGTTCGCGACGTCGAGGCGGATCTTGTCGCCGTCCTTGATGAACGCGATGGGTCCACCGTCGACGGCCTCGGGCGCGATATGCCCGACACACAGGCCCGTCGTACCGCCGGAGAACCGGCCGTCGGTCATCAGCAGCACATCCTTGCCCAGGCCCGCACCCTTGATGGCGCCGGTGATGGCGAGCATCTCGCGCATACCCGGACCGCCCTTGGGGCCCTCGTAGCGGATGACGACAACGTCGCCGTGGGTGATGGTGCCGTCTTCAAGAGCGTCGAGTGCTGCGCGCTCCCGTTCGAAAACCCTTGCGGTGCCTTCGAACACGTCGGAGTCGAAGCCCGCGGACTTCACCACCGCGCCCTCGGGCGCCAATGAGCCGTGCAGGATCGTGATCCCGCCGGTGGGGTGGATCGGATTGTTCATCGCGCGCAGCACCTTGCCGTCGGGGTCCGGCGGCGCGATGTGGGCGAGGTTCTCGGCCATGGTCTGGCCGGTGATCGTGAGGCAGTCACCGTGCAGCAGCCCGGCATCCAGCAGTGCCTTCATCACGACGGGGACACCGCCGATCTCGTCGACATCCTTCATCACGTGGCGGCCGAAGGGCTTGACGTCGGCCAGGTGCGGAACCTTCTGTCCGACGCGGGTGAAGTCCGCGAGCGTCAGCTCGACCTGCGCCTCCCACGCGATGGCCAGCAGATGCAGCACGGCGTTTGTGGAACCGCCGAACGCCATCACGACGGCGATGGCGTTCTCGAAGGCCTCTTTGGTCAGGATGTCGCGGGCGGTGATCCCGCGGCGCAGCAGCTCCACGACGGCCTCACCGGACCGGCGCGCGTACTCGTCGCGGCGCTTGTCGATGGCCACCGGAGAAGCGCTGCCGGGCAAGGACATACCGAGCGCCTCGGCGGCAGAGGCCATGGTGTTGGCGGTGTACATGCCGCCACAGGCACCCTCGCCCGGGCAGATCGCCCGTTCGATGATGTCCACATCCGCACGCGACATCAACCCCCGCGCGCACGCCCCGACCGCCTCGAAGGCGTCGATGATGGTGACTTCCTTCTCCGTGCCGTCGGTCAGCTTGGCGACGCCCGGCATGATCGAGCCGTTGTACAAGAACACCGAGGCGAGATCGAGCCGGGCGGCGGCCATCAACATGCCGGGAATCGACTTGTCGCAGCCGGCCAGCAGCACGGTCCCGTCGAGGCGCTCGGCCTGCACGACGGTCTCGACGCTGTCGGCGATCACCTCACGGGACACCAGTGAGAAGTGCATCCCCTCGTGGCCCATCGAGATGCCGTCGGATACCGAGATGGTGCCGAACTCCAGCGGATAGCCGCCGCCGGTGTGCACCCCACCCTTGACCGCCTGCGCCAGCCGCTGCAGCGACATGTTGCACGGCGTGATCTCGTTCCACGACGAACCCACGCCGATCTGCGGTTTCGCCCAGTCGTCATCGCCCATGCCCACCGCGCGGAGCATGCCGCGGGCGGCGGTCTTCTCCAGGCCGTCGGTGACGTCGCGGCTACGGGGCTTGATGTCCGGCGCTGAGCCGCTTGCGCGAAGAGAGTCAGAGGTCGAAGGAGCATCTGAGGGCATCCCGTAAGTATGCATTCGGGGCCCCCACCGGCCCAAACCGTATTCAGATACCCCGCCGGGGTACCCGGTACAGTGGGTGCGGTGCGCGCTCTGTTCTCGATGGCCCTGGTGGCGGTGGCCGTGTCGGTCGGAGCCTGCTCCGGTGAAACGCCCGTCCCGGCACCCGTCCAGACCAGCGCGGCACCGGTGATCACCGAGGCGCCCGCGGGCAGCAATGCCGAGGACACCACCTTCGGCACAGATCTGATGCAGTTGCAGCAGCAGGCCATCCAGTTGGCGCGGCTCGCGCCGACCCGTTCGTCGAACTCCGACCTGGTGGCACTGGCCAACACCGTGGCGACCGGACAACAGAGCGAGAGCGACACCGTCAAGGTGCTGTTGGTGCAGTGGAACGACGGCGCGAGTCCGTCCGCGGCGCCGGGCACCGCGGCACAGGGCGCGCTCGACCCCGCCACGGTCGGGCGGCTCGAGTCGCTGCACGGCCAGGAGTTCGACACACTGTGGTTGCAGTCGATGCTCGGCCTGCACCGCGCCGTGATCGATCTGGCCCAGAGCGAGATCGCCGGCGGGCACAACGTCGACGCCCAGACACTGGCGAAATCGATTCTGGCCACACGCCAGGCGCAGGTACAGCAGATGCAGCAGATGGTGGGGTGAGGAAATGACGGACGTGAACTCCGGTGACCACGGCTACTCGTCGCAGAAGGACAACTACGCCAAGCGGTTGCGCCGGATCGAGGGGCAGGTCCGCGGCATCGCCAAGATGATCGAGGACGACAAGTACTGCATCGACATCCTCACCCAGATCAGTGCCGTCAACAGCGCACTGCAATCGGTGGCACTGGGCTTGCTGGATGAGCATCTGGGTCACTGCGTGACCCAGGCGGTGGCCGAGGGCGGTACCGAGGCGGATGCCAAGTTGGCCGAGGCGTCGGCGGCCATCGCACGGCTGGTCCGGTCGTAGCCACCGACCTGCGCAAACATCACACTTTGTAACGGCCTACGCCGGGATGGCGATTAAACCCCAGGTCAGTGGCGTCGGCCGGGTGGAGATGAGGGGTCTGCCCGGCCTCGCCAGGGTTAATGGGGTCTTGGCGCTATGCCACACTGGTTTGCAGAAATGTACTGGAGGTAACGCATGTCGCAGCAGACGAGACGCAAGCTCGCCGGCGCGATCCTGGTGACCGGGGTGGTCGCAGGATTCTGTATGAGCAGCCCGTCTGCCTGGGCGGATCCCGAAGTCGCACCCGACCCCGGCGTCGTCGACGCCCCGCCGGCGCCGGCACCGCCGGACCCGTTCGCGTTCCCGGCCAATCCGGTCCCGCCGGCCCCGGTCGACCCGCCCGCGCCGCCGCCCGTCGATCCGCTGGCCCCGCCGCCGGCTGATCCGCTGGCCGCCCCGGTCGACCCGATGGCGCCCCCCGGGGTGATTCCCGCGGGCACCCCCGCCGGGCAGAACCCGACTCCGTACACCGGCCAGCCGGTGTTCGCGCCGCCGACGTTCAACCCCACCAACGGGGCGATCGCCGGTGCCGCCAAGCCGATCTACATCAACTTCGCGCGGCCGATCGCCGACCGGCAGATGGCCCAGGACGCGGTCCACATCTCATCGGTCCCGCCGGTGCCGGGCCGGTTCTACTGGACCACCGACACCCAGTTGCGCTGGCGGCCGCTGGCCTTCTGGCCGGCAGGCACCGTCGTCAACATCGATGCCGGGGGCACCAAGTCGAGCTTCCGGGTGCCCGAACAGCTCATCGCGACCGTGGATGACGCCACCCACACCATGACCGTCACCCGTAACGGCAAGGTGGAGAAGACGTTCCCGGTGTCGATGGGCCGTCCCGACGGCAAGCACGAGACCAAGAACGGCACCTATTACGTGCTGGAGAAGTTCCCGGACATCGTCATGGACTCCTCCACCTACGGTGTGCCGGTGAACTCCGCGGAGGGCTACAAGCTCAAGGTGCAGGACGCGGTGCGCATCGACAACAGCGGCATCTTCGTGCACAGCGCCCCGTGGTCGGTCGGTGATCAGGGCAAGCGCAATGTCAGCCACGGCTGCATCAACCTCAGCCCGGCGAACGCCCAGTGGTTCTACGACAACTTCGGCAGCGGTGACGCCGTCGTGGTGAAGAACTCGAAGGGCACCTACAACGCACCCGACGGTGCGTCCGATTGGCAGATGTTCTAACCGCGCAACCTAGTTCCAGATGCGCACGCGGGCGGCCGGCTCCAGATACAGCTCGTCGGAGTCGGTCACCTCGAACGCATCGTAGAACGCGTCGATATTGCGGATGACGCCGTTGCAGCGGAACTCCGGCGGCGAATGTGGATCGGTGGCCAGCCGGCGGATCGCCTCGGCGTCACGGGATTTCGTGCGCCAGACCTGTGCCCAGCCGAACAGCACCCGCTGCACGCCGGTCAGGCCGTCGATCACCGGAGCTTCTTTGCCGCCGAGAGACAGTTCGTAGGCCAGCAGGGCGATGGACAGACCGCCCAGGTCGCCGATGTTCTCCCCGACGGTGAACGCGCCGTTCACATGATGGTCCGGGGCCAGCGCGCGTGGCGTGAACTCCTCGTACTGCTCGATCAAAGCCTTTGTCCGCGCGCCGAATTCGGCGCGATCGCTATCGGTCCACCAGTCCACCAGGTTGCCGTCACCGTCGTACTTGGCACCTTGGTCGTCGAAGCCGTGCCCGATCTCGTGCCCGATCACCGCGCCGATGCCGCCGTAGTTGGCGGCATCGTCGGCCTCGGCATCGAAGAACGGCGGCTGCAGAATGGCAGCCGGGAAGACGATCTCGTTCATCCCGGGGTTGTAGTAGGCGTTGACGGTCTGCGGCGTCATGAACCACTCGTCGCGATCCACCGGACCGCCCAGCTTGGCCAGTTCCCGGTCGTACTCCACGGCGTAGCCGCGCTGATAGTTGCCGTACAGGTCGCCGCGGTCGATCACCAGCGCCGAATAGTCGCGCCACCGGGCCGGGTAGCCGATCTTCGGGGTGAACTTGTCCAGCTTGGCCAGGGCGCGCTCCCGGGTCTCCGGCGTCATCCAGTCCAGGTTGGTGATGCTGACCCGGTAGGCCTCCCGCAGGTTGGCGACCAGCTCGTCCATCCGCGCCTTCGCGGCGGGCGGGAAATGGCGCTCCACGTAGAGCTTTCCGACCGCATCGCCCATCAGGTTCTCGACCAGGGCCACCCCGCGCTTCCACCGGTCCCGGATGGCCTGGGTGCCCGACAGGGTGCGGCCGTAGAAGTCGAAGTTCTCCTCGACCAGCGCGTCGGGCAGCAGCGAGGCACGCGAACTGATGAGTCGCCAGCTCAGCCAGGCCTTCCAGTCGGCCAGCGGCTCGCTCGACCACAGCGCGGCGAACGCGGTCAGGAAGTCGGGCTGGCGCACCACCACCTGAGCAGGGTCGGCCCCCAGGGCGCCGACCCAGCCCGTCCAGTCGAATCCCGGTGCCTCGCTGGGCAGTTCGGCGAAGGTACGCAGGTTGTAGGTGAGGTCGGCGTCACGGCGCTTCACCACATCCCAGTGTGCGGCGGCCAGTTTGGTCTCCAGCGCCACGATGCGCGCCGCGGTGTCGGCGTGATCTTGCTGATCCACCAGCTCGAGCATGCGGGCGATATGGGCGGGGTAGGCGTCCAGGATCGCGGCATGCTGCGGATCGCGATAGTAGGACTCGTCGGGCAGGCCCAGCCCGGACTGGGACAGGTGCAGCAGGTAGCGCGAAGAGTCCTTGGAGTCGGTGTCGACGTACACGCCGGTGCCACCGCTCACGCCGGTGCGCTGTAGGCCGGCCAGCACCGCGGCCAGCGCGTCGGCATCGGCGGCGGCGTCGATCAGGGCGAGTTCGTCACGCAACGGTGCCAGCCCGCGCCGGTCGACGGTCTCGGTGTCCATGAAGCTGGCGTACAGATCGCCTATCCGTTGCGCGTCCCCGGCCCCGCCGGACTGGGCGGCCTCGGTGATGAGGTCACGCACCTGCTCCTCGGCGCGGTCGGCCAGGGTGCGGAAGGCACCGTCGGTGGCCCGGTCGGCCGGAATCTCGTAGTCGGCCAGCCAGCGGCCGTTGACATGACCGAACAGGTCGTCCTGCGGGCGGACCTCGCGGTCGACGAAGCTGAGGTCGATACCGGATGGAATGGCTTCGGCGCAGGGCTGTGGCGGAGCGACCCGGGAAGTATCTGATGTCACTCTCGCATCCTGCCAGAAGATGACTCCAGCAACGGGGCAGGTAGCCTCACGGCCATGCCTGACCAGCTCACTGAAGAGCCGCCGGAGCCGACGCCGACCATCAGCCGCTACGGCGTCGCCTCCGCCGTGTTCGGCGTGATCGCGGTGGCGGCCGCCGTGCTGGCCGCGATGATCTGGTCCGGGCACCACCGCGACGCCGAGGAACTGGCCTATCGCACCCGGGTGCTGCAGACCGCGGCGGACTGGACCGGCGGGCTGGTCACCATGAATCCCGACACCGTGGCGGGCAACCTGCAGAAGCTGCGCGACGGCACCGTCGGCCAACTCAACGTCGAATTCGACCAGACCGTCGAGCCGTTCAAGGAGATCGTGGCCAAGCTGAAGGCGCAGACCGTCGGCCAGGTCGAGTCGGTGTCCATCGAGACGCTGCACCACCAGCCGGGCGAGGGTGACAAACCGGCCGCCGACCAGCCGGAGCTCTCCGCGGTGGCGTCGCGCACCGACGACGTGCTGGTGGTGGCGACCTCGGTGAGCCAGAATGCCGGTGGCAAACCCCAGACGGTGCGGTGGAACCTGCGGCTGGGGGTCTCCGATGTGGACGGCCGGCTGCTGATCTCGCGGCTGGAGACCATTCGATGAGCAACCGGTTGCGCGTGCTGTTGTTCGATGTCCTCGCCCCGCTCGCGGCGATCGTCGCGCTGCTCTACGTCGGCGCCGCACTGGCCTGGCCCCTGTGGTGGGTGTCGGTGTGTTCGGTGCTGTGCCTGTTGATCGTCGAGGGCGTGGTGGTCAACGCCGTGTTGTTCCGGCGCGACGGGGTCACCCTCGGCACCGATGACGACGGCCCGGCGCTGCGGCTGGCGGTGGCAGCGGTGGCGGCCGTGACCTTGGCGGCCGCGGTATGCGTCGGGTACACGCGGTGGACGGTGCCCGACCGCAATCTGCACAACGACAGCGCCGAGGTGGTGGGGATCGCGAGCAGCGTGGCCGAGGCCTCGGCCACGTTCACCCCGAGCAGTCCCAACGCGTCGATCGACCGGGCCACCGCCTTGATGACACCCGACCGCGCGGAGTCCTATCGGGGCGAATTCTCGGCGGTCGTGAAAGACCTGACCAGTCGCAACGTCTCGGGCCAGGCACAGACCATCTCGGCGGGGGTGGAGGCGATCGGCCCGTCCGATGCGAGCGTGGCGGTGGTGATGCGAGGCACCCAGAACGCACCGGGTAAACCCACCGATATCGCGGTGCTGGCCCTGCGGGTGGTGCTGACCAAGCAGGGCGGCAAGTGGCTGGTCGCCGACGTGACGCCGATCAACGCGCACTGACGACGCGGGCGGTCGCTACTGCGCGTCGCGTTGCGCCCGGAGCTTGGCGAACCGATCCGAGAGCCGGCGCATCCGGACCATCATCGACGCCGCCGGGCTGGTGGTGCCGTCGAGAAATCGGGTGAACTCGTCGGCGGGCACGCCGATGCGGGACGCGAACTCGTGCGGCTTGAGCCCGGAGCGTTCCAGCAGCAGCCGGACATGGTGGGTGACCTCGGCGCGCTCGGTGGCCTCCAGATGGGCCCGCGCCTTGTCCAGGACCTCCGCCAGCGCCGCCGAAACACCGTAGGGCTGTGCGGTTTCGAGCACCTCTTCGACCTGGCGCGCGGTCCGGCCGAACGGATCGCGTTTGATCGCGGTGGCGATGCGCTGCCACACCGACAGATCGTCGTTGTCCAGGGCCGCGCGGATCGCCGAGGTCGGCCAGAATTCCACCGGACGGTCCCCGGTGGGCACCGAGGCCTGTGCGGGCTTCGCGGCCACCGTCACCTCGTCTCCTCGAGCATCGCCACGGCGACGGACAGGCAAATCCGCCGGACCGTGGGCCAATCGGTATCGGCCGATGCGAACGCGTCGGCCGGGTCGTCCTCTGGGCGCGGATCGGCCAGCCGCCTGATCAGCTGAGTGGCCACCCACTGCGACCGCGGGTGCTGTCCACAGTAGTACCGGTCCATCCCGGCCAGCACCGAAGCCGCTGTCTCGGTGTCCATCGATGTGGCCATACCGGCGAAATCCGCGTAGTCCTTGGCGCTGTTGCGGGCCATGATCAGGTAGCCCTTGAGACGCAGCGTCTCGGCGCCGGTCGGTATCAACAGCCGGTCCCCGGTGGGCAGCTGGACGTTGGTGGTCTCCATCGGCGCGAAGTCGTTGCGGGCGAGCCGCTCCGCGGGCGAGCGCTCGGCACCCGAGGCGATCTCCAGGGCGTCCAGGGCCACCGCGAGCCGGCCCCGCCACATCGTGACCGGGTGCACCGGCTTGGTGACGGTCTGCGTCACGCCGGTGGCGCCGCCGCCGCCGGCACGGCCGGCACCGACGCCGGCGAACCGGCGCGCACCCGCGAGTTGGGCCACCCGCGGCCGGCAGCCATTGAACACCAACGGATCGGCGACGATAATCGACTGCGGCGCAAGGGTTTTGAGTCTGGCCGAGGATTTCATCACCACGCGTAGATCTCCGCCGGGGGCGACCAGGCCGGAGATGTCATCCGGGATGAGGACCAGGTCGCCGATATCGATCTTGGGGAGCGGCTTCTCGAAGTCCACCGACGGCAGGATGCGGTCCAGCCAGGCCGGCAACCACCAGTTCCACTGATCGAACATCGCCATCAACGCGGGCACCAGCACCAACCGCACCACCGTGGCGTCCACCGCGATCGCCGTCGCGCACGCGACACCGAGCTGGGCGACCAGCGGCATGCCGGCGAACGCGAAACCGATGAACACCGCGATCATGATCAGCGCCGCGCTGGTGATGGTGCGCGCACTGGTGCTCACCCCATAGGCGACCGCGTCGCGGGTGTTGTTGGTGTGCAGGAACCGCTCCCGGATGCGGGTCAGCAGGAAGATCTCGTAGTCCATCGACAGGCCGAACGTCATCGCCAGCACCAGCGGCGGGATGGTGCTGTCCAGCGATGCCAGCGGTGCGAAACCGAGGTCCTCCAGCCAGCCCCATTCGAAGACCACCACCAGGCTGCCGTAAGCCGCGGCCACCGACAGCACCGTCATCAGCACGCCCTTGAGGGCCAGGAACACCGACCGGATCGAGATGAGCAGCATCACGAACGCGATCACGCAGACGAACACGAAGACCCACGGCTGCATGGCCGAGACCTGATCGTCGAAATCCTTGATCAACGCGGTGGGGCCGCCGACATCGACCCGCACACCGTCGGTCTGCAGCTTCGGCAGTTCGGCGCGCAGCCAGTCCACCGTCCTGCGTGCCCCGAGGTCCTCCGGGTCCACCGAGAGCACCGCCGACATCAGGGCGTGGCGGTTGTCCTGGCCGAACACCGGCGGCGACACCGTCGCGACATCGGGTGCCTGGGTGATCCTGGTGTGGATGGCGTCCAGCACGGGCGCCGACTGGGGCGCGTCGGCATCGCCGGTCGGGAAGGTCACCAGGATCCGGATCGGCCCGAGTGCACCCGGTCCCAGCGCTTCGGCGGCCGCATTGACGCCGCCGCGGATCTCGTGGCTGGGGTCGAACTGGCGCAGCATGCTGTTGCCGAGCGACATCGCGAAGGCCGGTGCGGCCATGGCGAGCAGCAGGATCGACGCCAGCAGCGCCGACAGCCAGGGCCGGTGCATGACCCCGCCGATCCACCGGGTCCAGAACCGGGACTGGGTGGTGTCGGCCCGGCGCGACCAGTGCAGCAGCGCCGACCGTTTGGCCGCGGCCCGGCCGAACGTGGCCAGCACCGCCGGGGTCAGGGTGGTCGAGGTGAGCACCGCGATGGCGACCGCGAGGATCGCGCCGGTGGCCATCGAGCGCAACACCGGGGTCCCGATCAGATAGATACCGGTGACCGAGGCGATGACGGTGAGCCCGGACAGCACCACGGCCAGGCCGGAGGTGGCCATCGCGGCATCGGTGGCCTGGGCCGGGTCGCGGCCGGCGCGCAGCTCTTCCCGGAACCGCATCAGGATGAACAGGGAGTAGTCGACCGCCAGCGCGATACCGAACATGGACACCGTCGAGGTGACGAACACCGACATGGTCGACACCATCGACAGCAAGAAGACGACGCCCATCGTCACCACGACGGTGCACACCGCGAGCAACATGGGCATCGCCGCGGCGGCCAGCGACCCGAACACTGCCAGCAGCACGATCAGCACGACGGGCAGGTTCCACTGTTCGGCCTGGGCGATGTCGTGTTTGGTGGCGGTCTGGGCCGCCGCGCCGAGGGCGCCTTGGCCGATGACGTACAGCCGGACCTTGCCATCCTGGGTCTGCCCGGCCTGGTCCCCGACGATGCCGACCTTGGTGCGCAGTTGCTTGGCGATGTCGACGGCGCCGCTGTTGTTGAAATCCAGCTGCAGGGTGACGACGTAGGGCCGGTCCGGGGCCGGTGGTGGCTGTTGCCGGCCGCCGGCGGCGGCAGCGGCGACAGGCGGGACGACCTTCACCCCGGGCACCTCGGCGGCGATGCGCTGCAGATCGGCCACGGCCGCGTTCATATCCTCGAACGACGCGTCCGCCCGCGGCACCGCGACCAGTGCCAACGGCGACGCGCCCTGTTCGGGGAACTGCGCTTCGAGCTGGCGCTGGACGTAGAGCGACTGCGATCCGGACACCTCGAAGCCGCCGCCGGTGAGATTGTCCGACTGGCTCATCGCGAGATAGACCGAGGGCACGAGCAGCAGCAGCCATGCGACAAACACCGCCCAGCGATATCTGCGCAGGCCGCTACTCAAGCGCAACATGAACTGCTGGATGGCGAGCCTCCGCCTCTCTCCCCGCCGCTGGTAGCCCGGAGCCTACCGCAGCAGGCTGTGTCCTGACCTGCTCTGAACCCGCTCGTGACCCGCTGTGAACAGCGGGTGCGGCTGCGCACGGGCTCTGACGTGGGACTGGGCTGCCCGGCGTCCCCATGGTGTGGAGCGGGTCACGGCGCACCGGCCGGGCCGGTATGTGCCACCCTCAGCTGGAAGTTTGCTGCGCCGATTTCCCGCGGTCGGCGTGCAATGGCATCATGGCGGAGGAGTTTCCGGGTCGGGGGCCCGAAAGTCTGCGGAAAACGCCGGTCATCACCGCTGCGCGACCGGCATCGCAGTCGTCACCGTGAAGGAGTGACCCATGACGATGACGTCCCGAGCCCCGCGCTCCCTACGTCGTGCCCTGTTCGGAGCGTTCGCTGTGAGTGCGCTCGGTGGTGGGGTGGCGGTGGGTTTGCTCACCCCGGCCGCCACCGCGGCACCCGATCCGTGCGCGGCCAGCCAGATCGCCAAGACCATCGGCTCGGTGGCGAACTCGACGGGGACGTATCTCGACGCTCACCCCGAGACCAACCAGGCGCTGACGACGATCGCACAACAGCCTGCCGGGCCCCAGTCGCTCGCCGCGACCAAAACGTACTTCGACGCCAACCCGCAGGCCGGCAAGGATATGCAGCAGTTGCAGCAGCCGTTGGTGTCGCTGTCCACCCAGTGCCGGCTGCCGATCACGATGCCGCAGCTGCTGGGTTTGATGCAGGCGGCCCAGAACGCCTCCCCGGTCACCCCGGGAGGTTTGCCGGCAACCCTGGCTCCGGCACAGTCGCTCGGTGCCGCAGGGACCCCGGTGGCCACCACGCCGGCCGCCACGGCGCCGTCGGCGGCGGGTGGATCGGGTTCCGGACCGCTGCCCGGGCCCGCCACCATCGCCGCCCGGTAGCCCGGGCGACCCGTGCGCACCCGCTGAGTCGGCGGTGCGACCTGGGAATTCGTGGTTTCTGACGATTCGTTGTCAGCAAGCCGCGAAACTCCCTCGGGATTCTGCTTAGCTTCTTGGTGTCGGTCACCGAACACGGTCACCGACGCAGGTGAACATGCAGAATTCGGTAAGGAGCTTGACCATGTTGCTCTCGGCTCGTGCTGCGCGGCGTGCGGTTGCTGGCGCGGTAGGCACCGGCGCACTCGCCGGTGCGATGTTGTTCGGTGCCATCCCGTCGGCGCTTGCTGACGATCCCGCCAACAATCCGCCCAACTGCACTGCCGGCGACCTGGCTCAGGTGGCCGCCGGAGTCTCTGCGGGGACCTCCGCGTACCTGTTCACCCACCCGGATGTGAACTGGTTCTTCACCAGCCTCGAGGGCCTGCCCCGCGACCAGGTCCGCGCCAAGGTGACCGAGTACCTGGACCAGAACCCGCAGACCAAGGCGGAGCTGACCGGTATCCGTCAGCCGCTGGTGGATCTCAAGAACCGCTGCGGCGCCGGACCGGCGCCTGCCATACCGTAGGTAGCGTGCCTGGCGCCCTCGACTCAGTCTCCTCGGAGAGCACCGGTCGAATGGTGCTCATGGTCGACGACGACCCGGACGTACGAACGTCGGTAGCTCGCGGGCTACGGCATTCGGGGTTCGACGTCCGGGTCGCGGCCAACGGCAAGGAGGCGCTGCGCCTGTTGTCCACCGAAGCGCATGACGCGCTCGTGCTGGACGTGCAGATGCCCGAACTCGACGGCGTCGCCGTGGTCACGGCGTTGCGCGCACTGGGTAACGACATCCCGATCTGTGTGCTCTCGGCGCGCGATACCGTCAACGACCGGATCGCCGGCCTGGAGGCCGGCGCCGACGACTACCTGACCAAACCGTTCGATCTGGGTGAGCTGGTGGCGCGGCTGCACGCGCTGTTGCGCCGGGCCGGTCATTCCGACCGGCCGTCGGACACCATGTCGGTGGGGCCGCTGACCATCGACACCGCGCGGCGTTTGGTCTTCGTCGACGGGGATCGCGCGGACCTGACCAAGCGCGAATTCGATCTGCTCGCGGTTCTCGCCGAGAACGCGGGCGTGGTGCTCTCCCGGCAGCGGCTGCTGGAACTGGTGTGGGGATACGACTTCGACGTGGACACCAACGTCGCCGACGTGTTCGTGTCCTATCTTCGGCGCAAACTCGAGCGCGACGGCCATCCGCGCGTCATCCACACGGTCCGCGGGATCGGGTACGTCCTGCGGGAGGAGGCGTAGCGCGTGCGGCTGTCCCGTTTCGGTCGGTCCGCATCGCTGCGCACCCGGGTGGCGCTGGCCTCGGCGGTCGCCGCGGCCGCCGTCGTCGCCGGATTCACCATCCTCACCTCGGTCGTGCTGGCCAGCAATGACGATGCGCAGTTGGACCGGCGGCTGGATTCGATCGTCGAGGCGAGCATGTTTCCCGAGCAGCTGGCCGACCCCAAGCGCGGCGTGCTCACCACCGGCCGATCGATGTCCACCGGCCAGGTGGTCTTCCAACGCGGCTTCCAGTTGCCGTCGTTGCCGCCCGGCACCGACACCGTCGTGGTCAACGGTGTGGACTACCGGGTGCGCACCATCAAGATGACCCAACAGGCCGGAAATGTGCTGGTGTCCATCGGGATCCGGGCCGACAGCATCCTGCTGAACCGGGCCAGGATCCCGTTCTACACCGCGGTCGGGGTGTTCACCGTGATCGTCGCGGGCGGGCTGGGCTGGCTGCTGGCCGGCCCGGCGGTACGGCCGCTGCGCAAGCTCACCGAGCAGACCACGCGACTGGGTGGTGGCAGCGAACAGATGCCGGCGGTCACCGGCGCGCGGGAGGCCGAGGAACTCTCCGACGCGATGGCCGGAATGCTGCGCCGGCTGGCCGCCGCTCAACAGGCCACCACGAATTCCCTTCAGGCCGCCCAGGATTTCGCGGCCAACGCCGCCCACGAACTGCGCACCCCGCTGACGGCGATGCGCGCCGACCTGGACACGCTGCGAATCCACAACCTGCCCGACGAGGAGCGCGACGAGGTCGTCGCCGACCTGCTGCGGGCGCAACTGCGAGTCGAGGCCACCATCACCGCGCTGGGACAACTGGCTTCCGGCCAACTCGCACAGGTCGAGGACCGGGAGCCGATCGATGTCACCGACCTGCTCGACCGGGTGGCGCGGGAGAACCGGCGCACCGGCAGCACGGTCGAGATCACCGTGGAGGCGGATGACGACCTGGGCACCGTGTGGGGCTGGCCCGGCGGTCTGCGCCTGGCGGTGGACAACCTGGTGCGCAACGCGGCGACCCACGGCGGCGCCGAGCATGTCGTGCTGACCGGACACCGCCGGTCTCACACCATCGACATCATCGTCGACGACGACGGCGCAGGCGTGCCGGCCGACGAACGGGACATCGTGCTGGGCCGGTTCGCCCGCGGCAGTACGGCGGCGCCCGGCGGTTCCGGTCTGGGGCTGGCGCTGGTCACCCAGCAGGCCGATCTGCACGGCGGCGAACTCGATCTCGCCGACAGTCCGTTGGGCGGCCTGCGCGCGACGCTGACCATCGCCATCTCGGCTCCGGTGGACCCGGACGCCACCGTGCCGGTCAGGACCGGGACGCCACCTTGGCGGCGGCGCGCCAGCCGAGTAGCAGGATGGCGGTCGTCAGGGATGCAACCACCACAAAGCTGAACGCGGTACCGGCGGCGGTGGCCTTGCGCAACACCATGCCGATCGCCACGGTGCACACCCAGATGATCAGGCCCGTCGGGGTGATCGCGGTGGGGCGCTGCCAGCCCCGCGCCGCCAGCCAGCCGACGAGGGTGCCGGTGAGGAACGGCCACGCCGTCTGGGCGACCCCGTCCAGCGTCACCCCCTCGGCGTGGCTGCGCCGGCCTATCGCGCAGAAGACGATGACGGCCACCACATCGGCAGTCACGGCGGCCAGGACGGTGCTGCGTTTACTCACCGGAGTAGTCCATCACATCGGAAACCAATGGGGTGACCTCGGATTCGTCACGGGCGTGCGAGCCGGGCCGCAACGGGGCCGGCTTGCCCGCGATCAGGGTGTCGAAGACGTCGATGCTCGCGGTCTGGGCGTCCAGCCGAAACGAGGTGAACACGAACGGCAGGCCGTCCGAACGCAGCGGATCGGGAGAGTCCATCACGTGGAAGTGCAGGTGTGGTGCATCCGAATTGCCGGTGTTGCCCAGGCTGCCGAGCACCTGTCCGCTTGTGAGCCGTTGTCCCGGTTGGACTTTCACACTCCCGGTTTTCAGATGGGCATACAGCGCATAGTTGCCGTTGCCGAGATCCTGGACGACGTGGTTGCCGGCGTACTGATCCAGGGGCAGCCCGGTCGGTGTCTGCCCCGGCACTTGTTCGGGCAGACCGTCGAGGACGGCGACCACGGGTCCGTCGGCGACGGCGTGGATATCGGTGCCGAAGTACGGGTAACTGGTCAGCTTGCCGGCAGGGCCGTTGAGCAGCCGGTAGCCGGGGTCGAGCTGGACGTAGTCGATGGCGAACCGCTCGGCGGCCCACAGCTGACCGTCGAGCGGGTTGAGGGCCATCCGGTGCGGCGTCATCTCGCAACATCCGTTGGCGTCCAGCCATTTCGGTCCACGCAGCGGAGGCGCGATCTGCACCGGTGTGCGGGTCTGCACCGTCACCGGGGCCACCGTCTCGGTCATGATCGCGGGGAGCAACGGGGGAGCGGGCCGGCTCAGCGCCACGGTGATCGTGTGGTCGAGTCGGGCCGGGACATTTTCCGGGGCGACCGTGGCATCGATCCACACGGCCGCGGTCTGCGCGGGGCCGATGGTGGTGGTGGGTTTCGCGGCGGCGCCCAGTATCCGGGTCCAATGTGCCAGCGCGTCACCGGAAAGGGACAGCAGCGATGCGCCGCCACCCTGCACCGTCACCGTCGAGACGGTGACGTCCTGGCTGAGGACGTTGGTGAGCAGCAACTCGTAGGCCAGATGGGTCCGCCCGTCGGTGCCCGGCACCGGGATGGGGGCGGCGACGGGGCGGGCCAGCAGCGGGGTGGCGACCGGCTCACCGGCGGGGGCAGGGGAGGTGGAGCTGGTGGGCGGGGCCGAACGCGTGGTCTCGCCGGTGCAGCCGGCCGTCACCGCGACGGTGCTGAAAAGAACTGCGGCCCACCGCATCAGCGCTGTCATGAGTCGGGATTGCGGGTGTTGTCGGGATCAGGGGTGAAGGTCATATCCTGGCTTTCGGTGGCGGTTTCGCGAATGTTGTCCGGCTCGGGTTCCCGGTGCGGGTCGGCGTCCGGGTCCAGGTCCGCCTCGGTGCGGAACATGAGGAAGAAGATCACCCAGCCGATCGTGGAGATGAAGATCCAGCTGACCAAGCGATAGATCAGCATCGCAGAAATGGCTTGGGCCAGCGTCATTCCGCTGGACACCAGGCCGGGTACCAGGACCGCCTCGACCACCAGTAGGCCGCCGGGCATCAGCGGGATCGAGCCGACCGCACGGGCCGCGGCGTAGGCCACCGTCAGTCCGGCCAGCGATGGGTGTCCGCCCGCGGCGTAGGCGGCGAACGCCAGGCAGGCGACATCGGCGATCCAGTTGAACATCGACCAACTGAACGCATTCGTCAGTGCCCGGCGGCTGAGACTGACCGACTCCAGCTGTGTGAGCATCCGGCGCCAGCCGGCCAATCCGGTGTCGACGGGTTTGCCCCGCACCGCGTTGAACCGGGACAACAGCCGAACGCCGATGCCGTCGATCTGTTGGGGATTGGCCGCCACGGTCTGCGCCAGCACCAGCAGCGCGACGAACCCGCCCAACGTGAAGATCAGCGACAGCGGGTTCTTGCTGGCGCCGAGCAGGAAGGCCCCGCCCAGGCCGAGCAGTGCCAGGCCGACCACCTGAAGCACCCCGGACATCACCAGCTGCCAGGAGGCCACCATCGGTGACGCGCCCCAGATCCGCTGCTGGCGATAGACGAAGGTGGCCGACAGCACCGGACCGCCCGGCAGTGTCGTGGACAGCGCATTACCCGCATAGAACGCGGCCTCGGACCGCCACTGCCTGACCTCCACACCGGCCGAACGCAGCAGGGTGCGCTGGATCTGGGCGAAACTGTGCATCGAGGCCATCGCCGCACCGACGGCCGCCAGCACCCACCACCCGTTCGCCGACAGCAGGCTCTTCCACGCCTTGGCCAGCTGATCCCAGACCAGGACCAGTTCCACGGTCAGCACGATGACGGCGACTACGAGGATGGCCCAGCGCACCCACCAGTACTTGCCGCGGCGACGGCCATCCGGCGGGGAAGCCTGGTGGTGGTCGCTGCTCATCGGCGCGTCGTCATGCGACACGCCTCCAGGGTAACGGCCGATGTCATGCGGAAACGTGCGCCTGCGTGGCGCGCCGCGCCGTTACGCTACCGGGCATGACCCGCTCCCCTGGTGTACTCACCGCCGATCCGCTCGCCGACGAGTCGGTGAGCCCCGTGATCCGCAAGGCGGCCGCCTGGTCCTGGCGGTTGCTGGTCATCGGTGCGGCGGTGATGGCGGCGCTGTGGGTGATCACCCACCTCGAGCTCATCTTCGTGCCCGTGGCATTGGCGGCCATGATGGCCGCGCTGCTGATGCCTGCGGTCGACCTCCTGCACACGCGCCGGGTGCCGCGCGGGGCGGCGGTGGCGGGGGTGATCCTCGGCGCGATCGCCGTCGTCGGCGGCATCCTGACCTTCGTGGTGAGTCAATTCATCAGTGGCGCACCGGATCTCGTCGAGCAGGTGACGCGCAGTATCGACGGGTTGCGGGTGTGGCTGGTGGAGGGGCCCGCGCATCTGAGCAAGGATCAGATCGACCACGCCGGCGACTCGGTCATCACGGCGCTGCGGGAGAACCAGGCCAAACTGACCAGCGGGGCGCTGTCCACCGCGGGCACCATCACCGAGATCGTGACCGGTGCCCTGTTGGTGCTGTTCACCCTGATCTTCCTGCTCAACGGCGGTCGCGACATCTTCGCCTTCATCACCAGGATCTTCCCGACGACGGTGCGCGACCGGGTCCGGGACGCCGGGCGGGCCGGGTTCCGTTCGCTGATCGGCTACGTGCGGGCGACCTGCCTGGTGGCCCTCGTCGACGCGATCGGTATCGGTACCGGCCTGGCGATCATGGGGGTGCCACTGGCACTCCCGCTGGCCTCGCTGGTGTTCCTCGGTGCGTTCATCCCGCTCGTGGGTGCGGTGCTCACCGGCGGGATCGCCGTCGTCGTCGCGCTCATCGCCAAAGGCTGGGTGTACGCCTTGATCACACTGGGCCTCATCATCGCCGTACAACAGCTGGAAGCCCATGTGCTGCAACCGATCGTGATGGGTCGCGCGGTGTCGTTGCACCCCCTGGCCGTGGTGCTGGCCATCGCCGGGGGCGGTGTGCTGGCCGGCATCGTCGGTGCGCTGCTCGCGGTGCCGGCGCTGGCGGTCACCAACAGCGCGGTGCGGGTGCTGCTGGCACCGGATCCGGACGCCGAGGAAGCCCTGCTGGCCGCCGAGTCGGGTGCGGGGCCCGACCCCGACCCCGATCCTGGGGCCGGGGACGAGTCCGGTTAGAGCCTGCCCTCGCGCCGCAGCAGGTCGGCGGCGCTGAGCCCGCCACTGCGACGGGTCGGTGCATCGTCGCCGGTTTCGGCTTTGTCGCGCACCTTGGAAGTGTCCAGCTTCTCGGTGGCCGGGTCGGCGTCACGCTGGGCGGGGATGGCGGTCGTCGGTGCGTTGGCACCCGGATCGCCCATCGCGACCGTCGGTTGTGCCGACGGGCGCGCCGGTGGCGGCGGGGGAGTGTTCCCGGAACGAAGATCGCCCAGCCAGGATTCGATCTCCCGCTTGTCGCGCGGCTCACCCCGGCGGGCCCGATCGGCCGGCGCCTGGGTGCCGGCGGAGTTGACCGCGTTACGCGCCGCGTCGATCGCCACGGTGGCGGGCGACTCGGGCTGCGCGGCGAACCGCGTCGTCGGAGGCTCCGGCGCGGCGGGCGCGGTGGTCGGAATCCGGGTGGTGCCCGCGGCCGACGGTCCGGCCGGGCGCACCGGAGGTCGTCCGCCCGCCGGAGGTGCGGGCGGTGCGGCCGGATGGGTGGGGTCGTGTGCGGGCAGGGCCGGCAGCGGTGCGCCGACCCCGACCAGAGCGGCCGGGTCGGCTGCGGGCTCGCCGGAGTCCCGGACCGTCGGGCGCTTGCGCTCGTCGGGCAGTTCGACCTCGCCGAGCCCGATCCGCTGCTGGACCCGCTTCATCCATTGCGGGGCCCACCAGCAGTCGTCGCCCAGCAGCTTCATGATCGCCGGCACCAGGAACATCCGGATGACGGTGGCGTCCAGCAGCAGCGCGATGAGCAGGCCGAAGGCCAGGTACTTCATCACCACCAGATCGGAGAACGCGAACGCGGCGACGACCACGGCCAACACCAGCGCGGCGCCGGTGATGAGCCGGCCGGTGGTGGCGGTACCGATCCGAATGGCCTCCGCGGTGGACAGGCCGCGTTCGCGGGCCTCGACCATCCGGGACACCAGGAAGACCTCGTAGTCGGTGGACAGGCCCCAGATGACCGCGATGATCAGGCCGATCATCGGCGCCAGGAGGGGCTGTGGCGTGTAGTTGAACAAGCCCGAACCGTGGCCGCCCTCGACGAACATCCAGGTCAGGATGCCCATCGTGGACCCCAGGGTCAGCGCGCTCATCAATGCCGCCTTGATCGGCAGCACGATCGAACCGAACGCCAGGAACATCAGGATGGTCGTCGTGATCACCAGGATCACCGCGATCAGCGGCAGTTTGTCGAACAGGGTCGTGATGCTGTCCTGCGCCAGCGCGGACGTGCCGCCTACCAACACCGTGGTGCCGCGAGGTGGCGTCAGCGCCCGCAGTTCCTCGATCTTCTTGGGGGCGTCACCGCTGTTCACCAGACCGTTCTGCAGTACCCGCACCGACGGGTCCTTGGACCCGCCCTCCTGCACCGAGCGTTCCTGCCACATCTTCGACGGGTTGTCGGTGCCGGAGAAACCGGACACCGTCTGAGCCTCGGACCGCAGCGTGGCCAGTTGCTGATCGGTCACCGGTTCGCCGTTGTCGCTGCGGATCACCAGGGTCAGCGGTTCGGTACGGAAACCGGAGAACTCTTTGTCGAACTGTTCCTGGGCACTACGCACCGGGTTGTCCGGCGGCAGGTACTTCTCACTGAGGCCACCCAACGCGAGCTGCCCGATGGGAATGACCAGCAGGATCATCAGGACGAGGATGGGTGCGGCGAACGCGATGGGCCGCTTCATCACCATATTCACCAGCCGGCCCCAGAAGCCCTTCTCGACCTCTTCGCGGGTCTTGGTTTTCTGGGTCTTCTCGATGAACCAGTCGATGATCTTGCGGGAGAACGGCCAGTTCGCCAGGAACGGCACCCGCAGCAGGGTGCGCACGCCGAGGGCGTCGACGTTGGTCCCGAGGATGCCGAGGACGGCGGGCAGCACGCTGATCGACAGTAACGCGGCCAGCAGCACCGACGCGATGACCGCGTACGTGATGGATTTCAGGAAGCCGAGCGGGATGAGCAGCAGCGGCAGGATGGAGGCGACGATGATCACCGCGGAGAACGCGACCGTGCGGCCCGAGGTCATCACCGATCTTCGTACCGCGGCCTCGACGTCATAGCCTTCGGCCAGTTCCTCCCGGAATCGGCTGACGATGAACAGGCCGTAGTCGATGGCGATGCCGAAGCCCATCATCGTCACCACGGGTTGCGCGAAATAGTGCACGGGCCCGAACTCGGCGGTGAACCGCAGGATGCCCAGCGCGCCGCCGATGGTCAGGCCGCCGATGATGGCGGGCAGGGCCGCGGCGACGGCGCCACCGAACACGAAGAACAGCACCACGGCCACCAGCGGGATGATGACGACCTCGGCGCGTTGCTGGTCGGTGCCGATGGTGCCGGTCAGCTCGCTGGCCAGCGGATTCAGGCCGGCGAGCTGGATATCGCCGCCGTTGATCTTCTCCAGGTCGGGCTGGACGGTCTGGTAGTTCTTCAGGATGGTGTCGTCGTCATCGCCCTTGAGCGGGATGCTGACGAAGGTGTGCCGCAGATCCTGCGTCTTCATCTGGCTGACGGTCGGATCGGTGGTGTCGGGGGCCTTCAGCCAGCCCACCCAACCGACGATCTGATCGGGATGGTCCTTGACCACCTGGTCCAGCTCACCGACGACCTTCTTCTGCCAGTCCTTGTCGGTGACCTTCTTGTCATCGGGCGGCGTCAGGATGGCGACGACGTGGCTGGTGCGGTCCCGGCCGTACACCTCGTCGCTGAGCAGCGACGCCCGCACCGACTCGCTGCCCTCGTTGTAGAAACCGCTCTGGGTGACATGCTGACCGAGGCTCGCCCCGAACACGCCGCCACCAAGGCACAGTGCGACCATGACACCGATCACTATGTATCGGAATCGGTACACCGTTCGACCCCACCAGGCGAACACGTCAGCTCCTTAATATGTTCTGGTCACGCTGCGCGCGCATTATCGCTTCTGTTGTCTATAAGCGCGAGGTCAGAAGCGCCGACAGCGGCCGGAAGGGCTGCAGCCAAGCGCCCTGCTCGGGCAGCGAATCAAGGCCGATTCGCGGTAGCGGCTCCCGGAAGACACCTGCGATGTCCTCCAGGTCGACGAACTCCAAGGTATCCGACGCTAACGCCCAACTGGCATGTTCGCGAAATCCCAGCACCTGCACCGGAACGCCGTCGTGCGCGATCTCCTCGAGCGGCGCGCGGAACGCCTGACCGTCGGCCGACGCCACGACCAGACCCGCCAGACCTTCGCCCCGGCGCAGCGCGATGTGGCTGAGCATGTCGCTGTCGACGTCGCTGTCGTCATCGACTTTGGGCTTCGCGAAGACCGCAAAGCCCACGTTACGCAGCGCCTCCACCCACGGGCGAACGACATCGGCGCTACCAGGGGCGATATTGGTGAAGACGGTGGCTTCCGGCTCGAGGTGGGCCTCCAACGAACCCAGCGGTGCGTCCTCGGCGCTGCCGGTGGCCGCGACAGCCGAGATATCGGCGGTCCGTTGCAGCAGCCACCGCCCCAGCGCGTCGAAGCGCGGCCGGTGCGCGGCCGTCGGCCGGCCACCGAGGATCGAGCCCAGTCCCATGTCCAGGTTGGGCGCGTCCCAGACCAGCAGCACCTTCCTGATCGCCGGCGACTGTGCCTCGTCGGCGGGGGCCGCCAGCTCCGGCACCTCGGTGGTGTCGGAGGTCGCGCTCATCGGCTGCTCGTCGGTAGCTGTCATTCGCTCACTCCACCCGCTTCCAGACCAGCTCGGCGATATCGCGCCCGGCCTCCAGGCCCTTTCCTTCGTACTTGGTCTCGGGCCGCCGCACCGAAATCGGCAGCCGGCTGTCTGCGGATACCCGCTGCAGCAGCGGTTCAGCGTCACCCACCTCGACGATCTGCTCGGCATAGCCGGCGTGGTCGGTGGCGGCGTGCAGGATTCCGCCGGGCACCAGACGGTCGGCGATGAGCGCCACGGTCTCGGGTTGCAGCAGCCGGCGTTTGTGGTGCCGGGCCTTCGGCCACGGATCGGGGAAGAAGACCCGTACGCCGGTCAGCGAGGCCGTGCCGAAGAAGTGCTCGAGCACGTCCAGTCCGTCACCGCGGATCAACCGGATGTTCGTCACGGGGTGGTCCGTCTTGGCGGTGCGGTCGATCGCCCCGAGCAGCTGCGCCAGCCCGCGCCGGTAGACCTCCACGGCCACCACGTCCAGGTGCGGTTCGTCGATGGCCATGGCCAGCGTCGAGATGCCGGTGCCGCAGCCGATCTCCAGGACCACCGGGGCCTGACGGCCGAACCACTGCGGGAGGTCGCGGGGCAGCGGACGCCCGGTGGTGTCGCGGGCCTCGGCGCCGAGCTCGGGCCAACGCCGCTCCCACAGCTCCTGCTGACCGCCGGACAGGGTGGAACGTCGGTTCCTGAAGCTGCTGACGCGCCGGGCATGGTGCGTGATCGGCACACCGTCCTGGGCGCCGTTCGCTGCGCTCAGGCCCGCGGTACCCGAATCCGGCAGCTCACGACCGGCTTCCTCGCGCTGGGCATACATCGGTCCATCGTCGCTCATCACGCCCGATCTACCCGCATCGTGGTGCAGATTGATACCCAACAGTTGCCTGGAACGCCGTGTGCGAAAAAACACCGTTCACGACCACCTCGCCGCAGTGTCACCATTTGATGTGGGGATTGGTGTCAGTGCGACGCATGAGGTGAGGAGTCGGTCATTTTCGCCGAGGAGTTGGCGGCTTTCGCCGCACGGACCGGCGATGGCCGTCTGGCTCCGATCCTGCGGCGCCTGACCCGGCCCATCACGGTGCGTGTCACCGGCCGACCGGGGACCGGCCGCGCCACGGTCGCCGCCGCGCTCGGCGGTGCCGGTTGGACCGTGCTGAACCCACCCGGTCCCGATACCGGCGATGTCACCGTCCTGGTGGTCGCCGAGACGGTCAAACCCGAGGACTCGGCAGGCCGGGCGGCGCTGGTGGTGCTCAACAAGATGGATCTGCTCGGCGCGGCGGCGCCTGGGCAGGTCGGCGAGATCCGGCGCCGCACCGGCCGCCCGACGGTGCCGCTGAACGCCCTGCTGGCCACCGCCGTGCTCGACGATTCCCTGGTCGGCACCCTGCAGGTGCGGGCCCTCGACCAACCCGGCCGCGCGTCGCCCGTCGATGCGGCCCTCGCGGATCGGCTGCTCGCCACCCTGGACCGGTTCGGCATCGACGCGCTGACCGACGCGCTGCGGGCGGGCGCGGGCCCGTCCGCGCTGCCGGGCCTGCTCCGTGAACTCAGCGGCCTCGACGAGGTCCTCACCGCCCTCACCGCGGCGGCGGCGCCGGTCCGGTACGGGCGCATCGAGACGGCCCTGACCGAACTGCGGGCGTTGGCGGTGTACTCCGCCGACGTCGCGCTGTGGGATCTGCTCGCGTGTGACGCGGTGGTCCTCGCGGTGATGTCGGCCGCGGCCGATGTCCTGCGCGCCGACGGGTTACCCGTCGGCGGCGCCGATGCGGTGCGGTGGAGCCGGTACGGCCGCGGGCCGGTGAACGCCCTGCACCGCCGGTGCGCGCATGCCCTCACCCGGGGAGCACTGCGGCTGACGGAGCGGGCATGAGCCCCGAGACCGCACCCGAGACGGTGCCCGCCGGTGTCGACCCGCCGGGCGTGGTGCGCCGCGATGTCGTCGCGGTGGTCGGGCCGTGGCTGGCCGGGGTGTCCGCCCTGGCCGCGGCGCTGCGGGCCAGGGTTCCGGGGCGAGCCTTCGTCGAAGCCGCCGACCTGGCTCCCGACCATGCGCCGGTCGCCGTCGTGTTCACGGTATCCGCGGTGGCACCGCTGACCGAGTCGGACGCGGCGCTGCTGGATACGGCCGCGCGCAACACCGACCTGCTGATCGGTGCCGTCAGCAAGATCGATGTGCACCGGGCCTGGCACCAGGTGCTGGCCACCGACCGGGAGATGCTCGCCGCAAGATCCCCGCGGTTGCGCAGATGCCGTGGGTCGGCGTGGCCGCCGCGCCGCAGGACGGCGAGCCTGCGCTCGACGAGCTGGTCGAGGTGTTGGCCGCGAAGCTGGCAGACGACACCGTGGATCGCCGAAATGAATTGCGTGCGTGGGAAACTCATCTGACCGGGCGGATCGGCACGCTGAGCGCTGGGCGGCGGCCGGACGACCGCGCGGCATTGCTCGCCGCCGAACGTGAAGAGTTGACGCGGTCGCTGCGGCTGGCCCGTTCCGAACGCCACATCGCCCTGCGGAGTCAGGTGCAGCAGGCGCGGGTGCAGTTGGCGTATTACGCCAGGAATCGGTGCGCCTCGGTGCGCACCGAGCTCTCCGAGGACGTCGCGGAGTGGAACGGCAGGAGAGCCGACCGGCTGGTGTCCTATGTGCACCGACGGTCGGCCGAGGTGATGCGGGAGGTCGACGACGGCATCACCGAGCACCTCGCGGATGTCGCCGCCGAACTCGGCCTGTCCGTTCCCCAGGTGCCTGCGCCGGATCCGGTACCGGATCCCGGTGTGCCGGGGCTGCGGTCCAGGACCCTGGAGACGCGGCTGATGATGCTGCTCGGCGCGGGATTCGGACTGGGCGCCGCGTTCGCGGTGAGCCGGCTGTTCGCGGGACTGGCGCCCGGCCTGGCCGCATCGGGTGTGGTGATCGGCGCGCTGGCCGGGCTGCTGCTCAGTGTGTGGGTGGTCGGCATCCGCAGCGTGCTGCACGACCGCGCGGTGGTGGACCGCTGGGTCACCGAGGTCACCGCGAGGCTGCGGGAGGCGGCCGAGCAACGTGTCGCCGGCCGGGTTCTGGTTGCAGAGGTCCAGTTCACCGGTGAAAATGCGGCCTGGGACGAGCGGCAGGCGGCCGAACTTTCCCGGCGGGTGGCGGAGATCGACGCCGACCTGCGGGATATCGCGGTGGTCACCGCGCGATCGGCCGCCGACAGCCGGCGGGAATTGTCTCGGCTGCGCGCCGCGCTGACGTCGGTGTGTGCCGAGCTGCACAGCGGGTATTGACCGGTTCTGGCGTTCTGGGGTTTCTGAATCGTTCTTGTGAGTGATCGGACATTGTCCCGATTCACTACACGTATGTCACGGGAGTTAACCTCTCCATAGGGACGATCGTGACCTACCAGTTATCGCCAATGCTACTGGCGCGTAACCTACGCAGGAGATATTAGATGACTTCAGCGACCATTCCCGGTCTCGACACTGCACCGACCAAACATCAGGGGTTGTTGGCCTGGGTTCAGGAGGTCGCGGAGCTGACCCAGCCCGACCGGGTGGTATTCGCCGACGGCTCCGAGGAGGAGTACGAGCGTCTCGCCGCGCAGCTGGTCGACGTAGGTACCTTCCAGAAGCTCAATCCGGAGAAGCAGCCGAACTCCTACCTGGCGCTGTCCGATCCGTCCGACGTCGCCCGCGTCGAATCCCGCACGTTCATCTGTTCCGAGCGCGAGGTCGACGCCGGCCCCACCAACAACTGGATGGCGCCCGCCGAGATGCGGTCACTGATGACCGATCTGTACCGCGGCAGCATGCGCGGCCGGACCATGTGGGTCGTCCCGTTCTGCATGGGCCCCCTGGACGCCGAGGATCCCAAGCTCGGTGTCGAGATCACCGACTCGGAGTACGTGGTGGTCTCGATGCGCACCATGACCCGGATGGGGCAGGCCGCGCTGGACAAGATGGGCGACGACGGGTTCTTCGTCAAGGCACTGCACTCGATCGGCGCCCCGCTGGAGCCCGGTCAGAAGGACGTGCCCTGGCCCTGCAACGACACGAAGTACATCACCCACTTCCCGGAGACCCGGGAGATCTGGAGCTTCGGTTCCGGCTACGGCGGTAACGCGCTGCTGGGCAAGAAGTGCTACTCGCTGCGCATCGCCTCGGCGATGGCCCACGACGAGGGCTGGCTGGCCGAGCACATGCTGATCCTCAAGCTGATCAGCCCGGAGAACAAGGCGTACTTCATCGCCGCGGCGTTCCCGTCGGCGTGCGGCAAGACCAACCTCGCGATGCTGCAGCCCACCATCCCGGGCTGGCGTGCCGAGACCGTCGGCGACGATATCGCGTGGATGCGGTTCGGCAAGGACGGCCGCCTCTACGCCGTCAACCCCGAATTCGGTTTCTTCGGTGTCGCACCCGGCACCAACTGGAGCAGCAACCCGAACGCGATGAAGACCATCGCGGCGGGCAACACCGTCTTCACCAACGTCGCCAAGACCGACGACGGCGATGTGTGGTGGGAGGGGCTGGAAGGCGAGCCCGACCACCTGATCGACTGGAAGGGCCACGACTGGATCCTGCGGGAGACGGAAAGCAAGGCGGCGCACCCGAACTCGCGCTACTGCACCCCGATCTCGCAGTGCCCGACGCTGGCGCCGGAGTGGGACGACCCGCAGGGCGTGCCGATCTCGGCGATCCTGTTCGGTGGCCGTCGCAAGACCACGGTCCCGCTGATCACGCAGGCTCGCGACTGGCAGCACGGCGTGTTCATCGGCGCCACGCTGGGCTCCGAGCAGACCGCCGCCGCCGAGGGCAAGGTCGGCACCGTCCGCCGCGACCCGATGGCGATGCTGCCGTTCCTCGGCTACAACGTCGGCGACTACTTCCAGCATTGGATCAACATCGGTAAGAACGCCGACGAGTCCAAGATGCCCGCGGTGTTCTTCGTGAACTGGTTCCGCCGCGGCGACGACGGCCGGTTCCTGTGGCCCGGTTTCGGCGAGAACAGCCGGGTGCTCAAGTGGGCCATCGAGCGCATCGAGCACACGGCCGAGGGTAAGAGCACTCCGATCGGTATCGTGCCGACCGCCGCTGATCTGGACCTCGAGGGTCTCGATGTGAAGGCCTCCGATGTCGACGAGGCGCTGGCCGTGAACGCCGATGAGTGGCGCGCCGAGCTGCCGCTGATCGAGGAATGGTTCGAGTTCGTCGGCGAGAAGCTGCCCACCGCGATCTTGGACGAGTTCGACACGCTGAAGACGCGCTTGGCCGAGTCCGACTGACCGTTTCGCAGCCACAGACACCGCCCCCGGCCCAGGCCGGGGGCGGTGTCTTTTTGTTTACCATTTGCTAGGGGTGGCAGGAACGCTGAGTTCGAACGCCCAAACAATCGGATACGTAGGCTCTGATCAGCAAGTTTAGGGTATTTGACACGATTAATTTGTAGCAACGCTAAGTTGCTGTGCCGTTCTCGGACGCGTAGGGTCGGGCACAGCGAAGGGGAGTAGTTCCTGACCGCCGGCTGGCCCGGCGCGATGCGGATGGTCGACACACTGGCGGCGGTAGCCGCCCGGCCCTCCACCGGATCCCATATCCGGCGAGCGAGACCTTCGGCCGACATGACATCTGTCGGTCCGAGGTTTCGTCGCCGTCGATGAAGTCCGGGCCGGACACCGCGCACACAGCAAGGACTGCCCTCGTGACCAGAACCCACGGATGGACCCTCATCCGGTCGCTCGCCCTGGCCCTCGTCTTCATCATTCCCGCTCTGGTGGTACGCGTTGCCGGCCTGCATCCGAATCCCATTGTGGCGCTGGTGATCTACGGATCCGCGGTGGTCGCCGCCAGTTTCCTGCTGGCCTGGGCCGCCGAAGCCGCACAGATCGATGTGTCGGGCGGACTGGCCATCGCCGTGCTGGCGCTGATCGCGGTGCTCCCCGAGTACGCCGTCGACCTGTACTACGCGTACACCGCCGGCAGCAATCCCGAGTACGTCCAGTACGCGGCGGCGAACATGACCGGCTCCAACCGGCTGTTGATGGGTATCGGGTGGCCCGTCGTCGTGCTCGTCGGCCTGTGGGTGGCCCGCCGCACCACAGGTCAGAAGACGTCGAAGATGGCCCTGGACCCCGGTAACCGGGTGGAGCTCGGGTTCCTGCTCATCGCCGGTGTGATCGCCTTCGTCATCCCGTCGACCGGACGGATCCACCTGGTGCTGGGGGTGGCGCTGCTGGCCTGGTTCGGTTTCTACCTCTACAAACTGACCCGGGGCGAGGTCGAGGAACCCGATCTGATCGGTGCCGCCGCCGCCATCGGCGCGCTGCCCACCGGGACCCGTCGCCGCACCGTCGTCGCCCTGTTCGTGATCGCGGGTGCGGTCATCCTCGCGTGTGCCGAACCGTTCGCCGAGAGCCTCATCGGCGCCGGAACCGAACTGGGGATCGACAAATTCCTCTTGGTGCAGTGGTTGGCGCCGCTGGCATCGGAGGCACCCGAGTTCATCATCGCGATCATCTTCGCCAGCCGGGGCAAGGGCACCGCCGCGATCGCCACCCTCATCTCGTCGAAGGTGAACCAGTGGACGCTGCTGATGGGCTCGCTGCCCATCGCGTACCTGGCCGGCGGCGGCGGAAGCGCCCTCGTGCTGGACGGCCGCCAGATCGAAGAGGTGTTGCTCACCGCGACCCAGACCTTGATGGGCATCGCGCTGATCCTGTCGCTGCGCTTTCACCGGCACACCGCCTGGCTGCTGCTGGCGCTGTTCCTGGTGCAGTTCCCCATCACTTCGACCACGGGCCGGCTGGTGCTGTGCGGTGTCTACGGCGTGCTCGCCATCGCCGGTCTCATCGTCAACCGGCGCGAGCTGCTCCCGACGCTGCGGGCGCCGTTCGGTGCGCCGACGTCGGCGCACGTCATCGACGGCCGGCCGATACGGAGGGCCGGCGGCTCCGAATCAGGAGAGGAATCCCCCCTCTTCGCGGACCGATAGGAGCCACCCCGATGACCAGCTTCCCCGGGAAGTTGTTCGACGCCCTGCTCGACCGCACGATCGCTGCGGGGTACTCCCGAGTGGGTTACGCCGTGCGGGAGCGGTTCTGGCCGGCCCTGGATCCGGGCGCGCTGGACGGGGCCACGGTGCTGGTCACCGGCGCGAACTCCGGTATCGGCAAAGCCATCGCGGCCGGCGCCGCCGAGCTGGGCGCCACCGTGCTGATGACGGTGCGGGACCGCGCGCGCGGCGAGGCGGCCCGAGACGACATCCGCGCCGGGCTGCCCGGCGCGAAGCTGGTGGTGCAACGCTGCGATGTGTCCGATCTGACGGACGTGCGGGCGTTCGCCGCCGAGCTGACGGCGAGCCGGCCTCGGCTGGACGCGGTGATCCACAACGCCGGTGTCATGCCGCCGGAGCGCACCTACACGGCCCACGGGCACGAACTGTCCCTGTCCACCCATGTGCTCGGGCCCCTGCTGCTCACCGAGCTGCTGTTGCCCGCTCTGGTCGCCGCGCCCGATCCGCGCGTGGTGCTGATGTCCTCGGGCGGTATGTACACCCAGCCGTTGCCCGTGGACGACATCGAATACCGCAAGGGTCGCTACCGCGGCGCGACGGCCTACGCGCGCAGCAAGCGGGTCCAGGTCGCGCTGACGCCGCTGCTCGCGAAGCGCTGGCCGGTGATGGTGGCGGCGATGCACCCGGGCTGGGCGGACACTCCCGGAGTCGCCGAGTCCCTGCCGGCGTTCCGCCGACTGACCGGCCCGGTGCTGCGCACCGCCGAGCAGGCCGCCGATACCGCGATCTGGCTCACCGCGACAACTCCCACGCCACCGTCGGGCGAGTTCTGGCACGACCGCCGGATCCGTCCGATGCACTACCTGCCGACCACGCACTACAGCGATGCCGACCTGAACTGGGTGTGGCAGTACTGCACCAACGCGGTCGGACTGGCGTAGCTCTCAGATCTTCGCGAGTTCGCGGCGCAGCCCTTGGGCGCCCTTGTCCATCAGGTTCCCGACGGCCAGCCGCAGCAGCGGCTCGGCCCAGCGAAGTAACCCCTGGAACGCGAATTCGATCTGGTAGGTCACCTGCGAACCGTCGGAGTCCGGGCGCACGGTGATGGTGTCATGCGCGAGGAGCGAGGAGTTCTCGCCGCGCAGGCGGATGGATTTCCCCGGGGTCACCTCGGTCACCTCATAGACCAGTTCGCTGGTCCGGCCGGCGAATTTCGAGGTGTTCTCGTATCGGGTGCCCACACCCCCGTCACCGGCGACCCGCACGGTCCGCACCGTACCCGGATCCCACTGCTCGGTGGTGGTGAAGTCCGCCAGGTAGGCGAACACCGCATCGGGTGCGGCCTGGGTGTACACCGTGCGCTGCATCTGGATCATCTGCGCTCCTTCGTATGGTCGGTCGCTGCGACGCCGCGCAGCAGGGCGGCGAGCCCGGCCCGGTGCATCGGCAGCAGGGCGTACCAGAAGATCTGTCCGGCAAGCCCTTTCGGGGTGTAGATGGCCCGCTGGTGGACGCGGGTGCGCTGTGCGTCGAGAGGTTCGAGCTCCCATTCGAGCCGGATACTGCCCGGCGCGCGGGTGTGCGCCAGCACGCGCAGATACTGCGGTTCGGTCTGCTTCTCGACCCGCCAGTGGCGGCGTCCCGGACCGAACGGGAACGGCCGCCGGCGATTCTCGGTGCGGCCCCCGTCGAGGGCGTGCCACACCCGGTCGACGGGTTCGCCGCAGTCGATACTGCGCACATCGGTGTACACCACCTCGCCGGCCCAGGACGGATCGGACGGCAACGGGTCCGACGGCGCCCCGTTCGCCGAGGCGTTCGCCCATGTGGTTTCCACCTCGCCCCGGTCGGCCAGCCGGAGCGCGAGGGTGACGGCGTCCCGGTAACCGGTCGGCCCGCCGGGCGGCGGTGCGATGATGGCGTCGATATCATGTTCGGCCGCAACGGCATCGGTGCTCAACGATTCGATGAGGGCGCGACCGATACTGCGCGGGACCGGTGTCACCAGGCCGATCCACAACCCGGCGAGTTTCGGTGTGAGGACCGGGAGCACCAGGATCCGTCGCGGTGCCAGACCGGCCACCTCGGCGTAGATCTGCATCATCTCGCCGTAGCGCAGCACATCGGGTCCACCGATATCGTAGGTGCGGCTTTTCGGCAGCTCGGCCGTCGCCGCCGCGATCAGGTAGTACAGCATATCGCGCACGGCGATCGGCTGGATGTGGTTGTTCACCCAGCGTGGTGTGGTCATCACCGGCAACCGGTCGGAGAGGTGCCTGATCATCTCGAAAGACGCTGAGCCGGAACCGATCACCACACCGGCCTGCAGCACCACCGTCGGAATGCCGGAGTCCATCAGGATCTGCCCCACCTGGGCACGTGAGCGCAGGTGCGTCGACAACTGGTCGGAGTCCGCGTGCAGGCCGCCGAGATACACGATGCGGCCCACGCCCGCATGGGTGGCCGCCGCGGCGAGATTGCGCGCGCTGCGGCTCTCCGCCTCGATGAACTCCCCATCGCTGTTCATCGAGTGCACGAGGTAGTAGATGACGTCGACGTCCCGACAGGCGGCGTCGAGGGTGCCCCGGTCCATCAGGTCGCCCTGGCAGACCTCGACATCCGCGGCCCACGGCACGGTGCCGATCCTGGCCGGATCGCGGACCAGTACCCGCACCCGATGCCCGGCGCCCAGCAGTCGCGGTGCGAGCCGCCCGCCGATATAGCCCGTCGCTCCGGTGACCAGCACCCGAAGTGAACCGTCGTCCGTCACAAGGCCTCCTGCCGGCCACGGACTACGTCGCAGACGTGGCTGCGCGTGGATTCCACCGAACCTCCCAGACCAAACCCTTGTCCTCCGGCATTCGGAGCCGGCGGCCGCCCGGATGGGCCGGTGAAGCTGGTCGCGGCACGTGTGGCGGCCACCACTTGACGGGTGTCAAGAGGCGCGTCGTAGAGTCAGCCCATGCAGATCCGTGAAACCGCGCTCGCAACCCCTGACAAGCCCGCGGTCATCCTGTATCCGGCCGGCACCGTCGTCACCTTCGGTGAGATGGAGGCCAGGGCGAACCAGCTCGCCCACTACTTCCGCAGCCGTGGGCTGCGCGAGGGTGACGCCGTGGCGATCCTCATGGAGAACACCGAGCACATGCACACGATCATGTGGGCGGCGCGGCGGTCGGGGCTGTACTACGTCCCGATCAACACCCATCTGACCGCGGCCGAG
Organism: Mycobacterium hackensackense; assembly: GCF_025822555.1. Lineage (NCBI taxonomy): Bacteria > Bacillati > Actinomycetota > Actinomycetes > Mycobacteriales > Mycobacteriaceae > Mycobacterium > Mycobacterium hackensackense. The sequence goes on along the minus strand of NZ_JACKUC010000030.1, from coordinate 762,312 downwards.
GCGGCCTACATCATCGACAACAGCGAGGCCAAGGCCATCGTCGGGTCCGCCGCGCTCCGCGACGTGTGCGCCGAGCTGGCCGCGCACCTGCCCAGCGGCCTACCCGCCGTGCTGCTCACCACGGCCGACGACCTGGACGGCTGGGCGCAGTACCCGGCGGCCGTCGCCGATCAGCCCGAGACGCCGATCGACGACGAGACGGACGGGGACCTGCTGCAGTACTCGTCGGGGACCACCGGCCGGCCGAAGGGCATCAAGCGCGCGCTGCCGCATCTGCCGCCCTCGGAGACGCCCGGACTGATGGCGGCACTGGTGTCCATCTGGATGAATCCCGACGCGGTGTACCTGAGCCCGGCGCCGCTGTACCACACCGCGCCGTCGGTGTGGTCGATGCAGGCGCAGGCCGGTGGCATCACGACGGTGGTGCTGGAGAAGTTCGACGCCGAGGGCGCGCTGGATGCCATCCAGAAGCACGGCGTGACGCACGGGCAGTTCGTCCCGGTGATGTTCACCCGCTTCCTGAAACTGCCCGAGCAGGTCCGCCGCTCCTATGACGTCTCGAGCCTGCAGCGGGTGATGCACGCTGCGGCACCGTGCCCGGTGGAGATCAAGAAGCAGATGATCGACTGGTGGGGTCCCATCGTCGACGAGTACTACGCCTCCTCCGAGGCGATCGGTGCCACGCTGATCAGTGCGCAGGAGTGGCTGACCCACCCCGGCTCGGTGGGTAAGGCGATGACCGGGATCGTGCACATCCTCGACGAGTCCGGCAACGAGTTGCCGGCCGGTGCGGCGGGCGAGATCTTCTTCGAGGGCGGGCAGGATTTCGAGTACCTCAACGATGCCGAGAAGACCAAGTCCGCGCGTGATTCGCGGGGGTGGAAGACGGTCGGCGATATCGGCTACCTCGACGAGGACGGCTACCTCTACCTCACCGACCGGCGGCATCACATGATCATCTCCGGCGGGGTGAACATCTACCCGCAGGAAGCCGAGAACGTGCTTGTCACGCATCCGAAAGTGATGGACGCCGCGGTGTTCGGCATCCCCGACGCCGAGATGGGCCAGAGCGTGAAGGGCGTGGTGCAGACCGTCGATCCCGACGATGCCACCGAGGAGTTCGCGCAGGAGCTCCTCGCCTGGCTGCGGGACAACCTGGCGCACTACAAGTGCCCGCGGTCGATCTCGTTCGAGGCGCAGCTGCCGCGCACCGACACCGGCAAGCTCTACAAGCAGGAGCTGATAAACAAGTACTCGTGAGCGAACTGGCGCTGCCGGCAGGCATTCTCGTCGGTACCGGCGCGCCCGCTGATCATCTGACCTTCACGCTCACCGAGAATTCCGCCGAGGACCCGCGGCTGATCACCGTCGATTCGGTGGAACAGGCGGTCACCGAGCTGACCGGACGCTGCGCGCGCTGGCCGCAGGCCGCCGCGGTATGCGATGACGTGCTGCGTGCCCTGGACCCGGCGGCCCCGGCATTCGGCGGAGTGATCACCGAATCGCTGGCGTATTCGACGCTGCAGGCAGGTCCGGAATTCAGCCGCTGGCTGGCCGGCCGCGGGCCCGTGCAGCTGCCGGTCCTGCCCGATCCCGTGCAGGCCGAACGCGCCGGGGACACCCTGTTCGTGCGTTTCAACCGTCCGCAACGGCATAACGCGTTCACCACCGATGCGCGTGCGGCGCTGCTGGAAGCGCTCGAGGTGGCCCGGCTCGACGACGGCATCACCGAGGTGGTGCTGACGGGCAACGGCCGGTCGTTCTGCAGTGGCGGTGACCTGGCCGAGTTCGGCACCTTCGACGATCCGGCCAGTGCACATCTGGCGCGCACCAGGTACAGCCCGGCGCTGGTGCTCGATGAACTCGCCGGCCGGCTGGGGCCGCGCTGTCGTGCCGTGGTGCACGGTCAGGTGCTGGGCAGCGGTCTGGAGATGGCCGCGTACTGCGGGCACGTGCGGTGCCACCCGGATGCGGTACTCGGGCTGCCCGAACTCGCTCTCGGGCTCATCCCCGGTGCCGGTGGCACGGTGAGCATCACCCGGCGGATCGGCCGCTGGCGCACCGCCTATCTGGTGTTGTCCGGCCGCACCATCGACGCCCGCACCGCGCGGGCGTGGGGCCTGGTCGACGAGATCGGGCCGACGGCCTGACGACCTATATGTGCGCAACTGCGCACATATAGGTCATACTTGTCGCATGGTCCTGCGGCACCGCGTCTTCCGGCGACTCTACGTCGCCCAGGGGACCGCGCTGGCCGGCACCGGACTGCTGACCGTCGCGCTCGGGTTGCTCGCCTTCGAACTGGCCGGCGGCGCTGCCGGCACGGTGCTGGGCACCGCGTTGGCCATCAAGATGTTCGCGTATGTCTTTGCGGCGCCGGTGATGTCGGTGGTGACGGCGCGGCTGCCCCGCAAGGCGGTGCTCGTCGGGGCGGATATCGTGCGCGCGCTGGTCGCCGTGTCGCTGCCCTGGGTGCACCAGGTCTGGCAGATCTACCTGCTGGTGTTCGTGTTGCAGGTGGCGTCTGCCACCTTCACGCCGGCATTCCAGTCGGTCCTCGCCGATGTGCTCACCGACGAGGGTGACTACACCAGAGGTCTGGCCTTGACCCGGCTGGCCTATGACCTGGAATCGCTGCTCAGCCCACTGCTGGCCGCGGCACTGCTCACGGTGATCGCCTATGACGGCCTGTTCGTCGGAACCGGCGCCGGATTCCTGGTGTCGATGGCCCTGGTGCTGACCACCGCGATACCGTCGCCGGCGGCCGTGGCGGCGCCCGCGCCGCTGTACGTACGCGTGCTGGCGGGGATGCGGATCATGATGCGCAGCAAAGAATTACGCAGTCTTCTCGCGATGAACGTGGTGGTCGCGTCGGCCACCGCGCTGGTGGTGGTCAACACAGTGGTCTATGTCCGGGACCTGCTCGGGGGTGACAACACCCAGGTGGCGTTGTTGTTGGCCTGCTACGGCGCGGGGTCGATGGCGCTGGCCCTGCTGCTCCCGCGCTTGCTGGGTGTGTACCCGGACCGGGTGTTGATGCTCACGGGAGCCGGCCTCGCGGCGGCCGGCCTCGGTGTGACTGCCGTTGTGCTCGTGGCCGGCCTTGTCGATTGGCCGGTTCTGGCCCTGCTGTGGGTGGTGCTCGGTGCGGCGACGTCGATGATCAACACACCGACGGGCCGGCTGCTGCGGCGCAACGCCGGTGCGGACCGCGCCGCGGTCTTCACCGCGCAGTTCTCGCTGTCACATGCGGGATTCCTGATCACCTATCCGGTGGCCGGATGGGTGGGCGCGACCGTCGATCAGGGTGCCGCCGCCTCGATTCTCGCTATCCTCGCTACATTCGCGGCGTTGGCCGCGGTGCGAATCGCACGGAAGGACAGGGTCGATGGGCAGGCAGCCGGTCTCGGGGGAACGGGGACCGAAGCCAGGTCAGTCGCCCAGTCTCGTACATGAGGCCGCACCCGATCGGGAACGGCTCGATATCGCCAGTGAGACCTTCGGCATGCTGGCCGACCGCACCCGACTGCACCTGTTGTGGTTGCTGGCCCAGGGCGAGGCCGATGTCACGGCACTGGCGGACGCGACCGGAGCGTCCCGCACATCGATCAGCCAGCATCTCGCCAAACTGCGGTTCGCCCGGCTCGTGGACACCCGCAAAGACGGGCGCCGGGTCTTCTACCGGCTGCGCGACGGGCATCTGAGTCGCCTGGTGCAGGAGGGTCTCAACCACGCCGACCACCGGGTGACCGGGGAGCCCACCCACCCCTGACCTAGAGTGCGGGCCGTGACTGCGCATACGCCGGGTGGCCCGTATTTCGACGATCTGCGGGTCGGCCAGGTCTTCGACACCGCGCCGTCGATGACACTCACCTCCGGTGCGGCGGCGACCCATCAGGCCATCCTGGGGGACCGGCTGCGCCTGCCCCTGGACGCCGAACTGAGCCGGGCGGTGACCGGGGCCGCCGGCCCACTGGCCCACCCCGGTCTGGTGTGCGATATCGCGATCGGTCAGTCCACTCTGGTGACCCAGCGGGTCAAGGCCAATCTGTTCTATCGGGGCTTGAATTTTCACCGCTTCCCGGTCATCGGTGACACCCTCACCACCCGGACCGAGGTGGTCGGACTGCGCCAGAACTCCGCCAAACCCGGTCGCGCCGCCACCGGGCTCGCGGCGCTGCGGATGACCACCGTCGACCAAGCCGGCCGGTCCGTGCTGGACTTCTACCGCTGCGCCATGTTGCCGCTGTCCCCGGACGCGCCCGACACCGGCCACGCCGACGATCTGACCGCGATCGGCGCCGGACAGCAGGTGCCGCCGGATCCGACGGCCGGCTGGACGGTGGACGCAGTCCGGACCTCCGGTCGACCCGTGGCGGGGGCGGTCCTGTCCAGCACGGCGGATGTGGTGTCCAGTGCCCCGGAACTCGCCCGGCTGTCGCTCAATATCGCGGCCACTCATCATGACTGGCGCCCGGGCGGGCAGCGCCTGGTCTACGGCGGGCACACCATCGGTCTGGCCCTGGCACAGGCTGCCCGGTTGCTGCCCGACGTGCTCACGGTGCTGGGCTGGGAATCCTGCGATCACACGGGCCCCGTGCACGAGGGCGACACGCTCTTCAGCGAACTGCATGTCGAGACGGTGGGATCCGACGGCCGACTGGGGCTGAGATCGCTGGTCTACGCGGTGGGCGAGCCCGACCGTCAGGTGCTGGACTGGCGTTTCACCGCCCTGCACGCCTGAACCGGCGCGCCTCGGCGGCGCGCCGGGGCAAGATGGCGGGATGACCGAGGTGGGTGTTCCGCAGCAGATCTGCGCACGCGCCCAGCAGATCGCCGACCGGTTCGCGCTGCGTACCGGCGTCCCCGTCGATGCCACCCAGGTGCTCACCGGCCGTGCCGTGCAGCTGGGCTGGGCGCCCCGGGGCAGGTTCTCCGCGGGCGGTGCCACCCGACTACTGCGCGGGGCGGACGGCTGGTGCGCACTGACCCTGGCCCGCCCCGACGATCTCGACGCGGTGCCCGCACTGGTCGGCGCCGATGCCATCACCGATCCGTGGCAGGCGGTGCAGTCCTGGATCGAGCGGCACGGCGCCGTCGAGGCCGTCGGGCGAGCCCGGTTGCTCGGTCTGCCCGCCGCCCTGCTCGGTGAAACCGCAGCGGCCGCACCGCGACTGCACCGCACCGGGACGCCGCGGATCCGGCCGTGGGCCGATCTGCTGGTCGTCGACCTGTCGTCGATGTGGGCCGGCCCGTTGTGCGGGCACCTGCTCGGGGCCGCCGGCGCCACCGTGGTCAAGGTCGAGAGCCCGCGCCGCCCCGATGGCACCCGCGCCGGGCCGGCCGCCTTCTATGACTGGATGAACAGCGGAAAGCTGTCCTATTCAGTCGATTTCGATGACACCGAGGCCTTGCACCGGCTGCTTGCGGTGGCCGATGTGGTGATCGAGGCCTCGCGGCCGGCCGCGCTCCGGCGGCGCGGGCTGGACCCCGACACCGTCGCACCCCGCGATGGCCGGGTATGGCTGCGGATCACCGGGCACGGCGGCGACGGTGTGGGAGCGGACTGGGTGGCTTTCGGCGATGACGCCGCGGTATCCGGCGCGCTGGTCGGATATGACGGCGGCGGGCCGGTTTTCGTCGGTGACGCCCTCGCCGACCCGCTGACCGGTCTGCACGCGGCCGATGCGGTGGCCGAATCCCTGAGCCGGGGCGGGGGAGAACTCATCGACATCTCGATGGCGGCGACGGCGGCGCGCTACGCGGGCCTCGGGGGCGAGTGCCGCCGCGCGGCGGCACCGGAGCCCGGTTGCCCCGCACCGGAGTTGGGGGCCGATAACGCCCGAGTTCACAGATTGGTCGAGGAAAGGTGGTCCGTGTCATGCTGATTCGGCGTGCAACCCTGCTGGATGGCGATGTCGTCGATATCCGGGTGGACTCCCGGATCACCGAGGTCGCCCCGGCGCTGGAGCCCGCCGACGGGGAACAGGTGCTCGACGCCGGGCTCGGCCTGGTGATCCCCGGTCTGCATGATCACCATGTGCACGTGCATTCGGCTGCCGCCGCGGCAGATTCGCTGCGCGTCGGCGTCGGCGAGGTGCACGACCGCGATGATCTGGCCCGGGTGCTGGCCGCTGCCGAGGTGGGGGATGACGGTTGGATCCGGGCCATCGGCTACCACGAGGCGGTGGCCGGCTCCTTGGACCGGGACGGACTCGACGCGTTGGCGCCCTCGGTGCCGGTCCGGATCCAGCACCGCAGCGGTGTCCTGTGGACCCTCAACTCGGCCGGCCTGGCGGCTGTCGGGCTCGCCGATCATCCGGACGGCCGGCTGCGCAGTGCCGACCGGTCCTGGTCGGATGCGCTCAAACGGCGGGATACCGCCGTCGATGATCTCAGCCGGCGCCTCAGCCGGTACGGGGTCACCGGAATCACCGATGCCACACCGGATCTCGACATCACCGATATGGTGGTGCTGGCCGAGGTGCACCGCCGTGGCGGCCTGCGTCAGCACGTGCACCATCTCGCCCCCGGCAAACGCATCCTGCACGACGAGGATCTGGATCTCGGCGAACTCACGGCCTGGATCGGGCGCCGTCACGACGAGGACGCACCGGTGGCGCTGCACTGTGTGACCGCCGCCCAACTGGTCGTCAGCCTCGCCGCGCTGCGTGATGCGGGTGTGCATCCCGGTGACCGCATCGAGCACGCGGCGGTGGTGCCCGACGATCAGCTCGACGTGCTCGCCGGGCTGGGGGTCACCGTGGTGACCCAACCCAACTTCGTCGCCGAACGCGGCGATCAGTACCTCGCCGACGTACCGGCCGAGGAACACCAGGACCTGTGGCGGCTGGCCTCGCTGCTGGAAGCCGGTGTGCCGGTGGCGCTTTCCACCGATATGCCGTTCGGCGACGGCAACCCGTGGGCGGCGCTACGGGCGGCCGTGCACCGTCTCACCCCGTCGGGCGCCGTGCTGGGGGCGCGGGAGCGCATCGACGCGCGGACCGCGCTGGCGCTGTTCCTCGGCGACGCGGCCGAGCCCACCCGGGCCCGGACGGTGGCGCCCGGTGCGCCCGGCGATCTGTGTGTGTTGGCCGGCCCGCCCGAGGATGTGTTGCGCGATCTGGACGCAAAGTGGGTGGCGGCCACCATCATCGACGGTCAGGTGGTCGGCCGGGATTAGCGGTGTGGACTAGAGCGCAGCCCAGACCGACTTGGTCTTCAAGTAACCGTCGAGGCCCTCTTTGCCGAACTCGTGGCCCCAGCCGGACTGCTTGTAGCCGCCGAACGGCACATCGTGGTCGAACACCAATTGGCAGTTGATCTGCACGCTGCCGGCGTGCAACCGCTTCACCAGCCGGTGACCGCGGCTGATATTGGTGGTCCACACGGTGCCGGCGAGCCCGTAGGTGGTGTCGTTGGCCATCGCGATGGCCTCGTCCTCCTCGTCGAACGGGATGATCGACACCACCGGCCCGAAGATCTCCTGCTGATAGAGCCGCATACCGGGATCGACATTGGTCAGCACCGTCGGATGGACGAAGTAGCCCTTGCGGTCGAGCCGGTGTCCGCCGGTGACCACCTCGGCACCGTCGCGCTTGCCCTCCTCGATGAAATCCAGGACGCGGCTGAGCTGTTTGGCGCTGATCAACGGGCCGCTCATGACGCCCTCTTCGCTCGGGCCACCGTACTTCATGAAATTCGCGACGCCGGCGATGCCTTCGACGACCTGGTCGTACACCCCTCGTTGTACGAAGATTCGCGAACCACACACGCAGCCCTGGCCGGAATGCACGAAGATGCCCATCGCCGCGCCGAAGATGGCCTTGTCCAGATCGGCGTCGTCGAAGATCAGCACGGGTGATTTCCCGCCGAGTTCCAGCATCACCTTCTTGAGGTTGCCCGCCGAGGCGGCCACGATCATCTTGCCGACCTCGGTGGATCCGGTGAAGGCCACTTTCTCGACATCGGGATGGGCGCTGATCGCTGCGCCCGCGGTGTGTCCATAGCCGGTGATGAGGTTGACCACACCCTCCGGCACGCCGGCCTCATGGATCAGGCGATCCAGCAGAAGTGCCGAAAGTGGGGTCTCCTCAGCGGGTTTCACCAGGCTGCTACACCCGGCGGCCAGCGCGGGAGCGATCTTGGCGCAGGCGTTGAAGATCGGCCCGTTCCACGGGAAGATCAGCCCGACGACGCCGTAGGGCTCCTTGAGGGTGTACGCGTGCATGTCGACGTAGCTGTCGGCGGCGATGCCGGTGGTCTTCACGTCATAGGCGGTGCCGTTGATCTTGGAGCACCAGCCGGCGTAGTAGCGGAAGAACTCTGCGCAGGTGGGTACCACCATCTCGGATTGCAGTTTCATCATTCCGGTGTTGGCAGAGTCGATTTCGGCGAACTCGGCCGCGTGCTCGTCGATGAGATCCGCGATGCGCCACATGATCTTGGCGCGTTCGCGGCCGGGCAGCCCGGCCCAGACCCCGGCCTCGAAGGACGCCCTGGCGCGGGTGACCGCTTCGTCGACCCCGGCCTCCCCGCAGTCGGTGAACTCGGTGATCTGCTCCTCGGTCACCGGGTCGATGATCGGGATGACCTCGCCGGTCCCGGGGCGCGTCCGAATCTCGTCCAGAACCGCCTGCAGCGTCATCGTCGACCCTCTCGTCGTGCCACGGCGCAGAGGCGCGCCACTATGCTGAGCACCTGCTTAGCACTGTGGCGACCCCAAGGTCAATACCTCGTTGGCCGAATCGGAGAATGAGATTCTCCGAACGGGGAGGTCAGCCGGTCTGACGCTGCAAACTGATGGATGCCGGCTCACCGTCGGCGCCCGCGAGACCGCGCCCCTGTGCGGTGACGGCCAGTGCGGTGCGATCCCCGCGGAACAGATCCCGGGAGTACTCGTAGGGAGTGCCGTTCTGATCGTGCGTCACGCGGGTGATCAGCAGCAGCGCCGCTTTGGGCTTGATGCCCAGCAGGGTGGCCTCGTCATTGGTCGCGCTCACCGCCTCAATGCGTTCCACCGCGCGCCCGGCCGTCAGTCCGTACTCGGATTCCAGGATCTCGTAGAGCGATCCGCGCAGCGGCTGCTCCAGCAGTCCGGGAACGGTGTCGGCCGGAAACTGCGCGTGCTCCAACGAGATCGGCGACCCGTCGGCCAGCCGTACCCGCTGGATCTCGACCACGTAATCGTTCGGTCCGAGCTTCAGCGCGTGCTGGGTGCCGTGGTCGGGCACGCCGATCTTCGTCGACAGCACCCGCGTGCCGGCGACGTAGCCCTGGTGCGCGAGGAACGCGGGCACCCCGACCACGTCGGCGAGATTGCGCTCGACCTGTCCGTGGCTGATGAAGATACCGCCGGCCCGGCCGATCACCCGGTGCACCAGACCCGCCTCCTCCAGCGCGGCGAGCACCTGGCGCAGGCTGGACCTGCTGGTGCCGTAGCGCTCGGCCAGATCCCGTTCGCTGCCGAGTTTGGCTCCGGGTGTGCCGGCATTCACGTCTGCCACGATCCGGCGCCGCAACTCTTCGCTGTGAGTTGCCACCCGCGCCCCCTTGTCAGCCGTGCGACCCCGCCGGTCTTATTGGTATAGCCAATTCTAGCCGCAGGTGTCTCAGAGTTCGGCGATAGCCAGGTGCGATTCGGGCAGAATCTGCCCACCATCGACGACCAGCGACTGTCCCGTGATGTAGGCGGCCTCGTCCGTGGCGAAGAAGAGTGCTGCGTTGCCGATATCGGCCACCGAACCGAGCCGGCCCGCGGGCACGGCCGATGCCATTTGGTCGAGGTATTCCTGGCCCATTTCGCCGAGCCCGTCGGTGACGATGTTGCCCGGCAACACCGCGTTGACGGTGATCTTCTTCGGGGCGAGTTCCATGGCGGCGGTGCGCAGGAAGCCGAGCTGGGCGGCCTTGCTGGCACCGTAGTGCGACCAGCCCGGGTAACCGGTGATCGGTCCCGTGATCGACGAGGTGATCACCACCCGGCCGTGTCCGCTGGAGGTCAGCGCGGCCAACGCGGCCTGCACGATGTACACGGTGCCTTTGAAATTCACCGCGAGCACCGCCTCGATATCGTCGGGGGTGAGGTCCTCCAGCCGTCCCGACGGGAAGATCCCGGCATTGGCGCAGACGATGTCGACGCCTCCGTACCTGCGGACCGCCTCGGTCACCGCCCGGCGGGAATCCTCGGGGTCGGCGACGTCGGCACTGATCCCGCTGACCCGGCCGGGCAGACCGGCCAGCGCGGCGACGGTGCGATCCAGATCGTCGGCGTTGCGGCCGGTGATCACGACGTCGACGCCGGCACGTGCGAACGTCTCGGCGATCCCGCGGCCGATCCCCTTGCTGCCGCCGGTCACGATCGCGGTGCGGCCCTGTAGTGAGGTGAACATGGTGGTGCCCTTCAGAAGTTCAATGTGTGGCCATCGGAGGTCAGGTACCGCTCGGCCAGCGCGCAGCTGCCGGCGGCATAGCTGATCGCCTTGGTGGCGGATTCCCGGGTGTGGCTGTGGCTGCCCATCCAGGCCAGCAGCAGCAGCCGGCGTAGCAGGACGAACGAGGCCAGCATGTCCTCGTCGGCGGCGGCCAACTCGCGCCGCGTGCGGTAGCCGCTCACCCAGGAGTCCTGCCATTCCGGCAGCGCCGGATCGTCCTCGATGAAGGACACCGCGGTGCCGAAATCGTAGAAATACCAGCCGAATCCACAGTCATCGAAGTCGATGACGGTGATCTGGGATCCGTCCGGGTCGACCAGCAGGTTCGCCAGCCGCAGATCGGCGTGGATCAGCCCGTAGACCTCGGGCCCGGTGCCGTACTCGGTGAGCCGGTGCCGCAGCAGCGTCTGAGCCCGCTCGAGCACGGTCCGCTCGGCTGGACCGACCCCCTCGGCGTCCTGCCAGCGGCCCCATCGCGGGGCTGCGCCGAGGCTGTGCTCCCAGTCCCAGGAGAACCGGCCGAAGCCGGCCGGCCGGGTCCAGGACCTGGCGTGGTCGTGCAGCGCAGCGGTGATCCGGCCCAGGGTGTGGAAGTCCTCACGCGTGAGCGTGTTCTCGTCCGGCTCGACTCCGTTGACCATCCCGAAATGCACGATATGGCGAGGGGTTCGGTGGGGATCGGGGCCGTCCACGGTGACCAGCCGGCGTCCGTCGCGGGCGGGCAGCACGGTCGGCACCGTGACGTCACCCTCGGCTTTCAGCGCGGCCAGCCAGTCCAATTCCGACTCGATCTCGTGCGGCCGGTGATAGTCCTGCCGGTGCACCCGCAGGATCGACCGACGGTCACCGTCGGTGACGAGATAGGTGGCATTCTCCGACAGGTTCAGCAGCCGCAGTGACGCACCGGGGGAGATGTCGTAGTGCGCCCGCGCCTGTTCGGCCACCGCGCGGTCGTCGGCGATCACGAGTGGTCCCGTCCCTCGATCCCGGCAAGTACCGAGGTGATCCGATCGCGCGCCGCCGTCACCTCGGCGGTGCTGCCGCCGATGTAGAGCCGCCCGGCCGCGCCGATCATCTGCACATCCACCACGGTAAGCCCGGGCGCCACCCGTTCGGCCTCATTCGCCGCGACCGCGGCGAACAGTGCCGGGGTCATCTCGTACACCAGCAGCGACTGCCCGGGCAGGATCATCGATGCCTGCCGGTTGCGGTTCAGGATGACCGCGTGCTGATCGGTGATATCGGTGATGATGTCGTGATAGAGCACCCGCGGCCGGAGCTGGTCGGACGCCTTGTTGCCGGTGCCCGCGAGGATCGCCTCGCCGGCGCGGCGCACCTCGTCCAGATCGGCCGAATGGATCTCCAGCACACCGAATTGCCGTTCCACGTAGAGGATTCCCGGTTGGATGCCGGGTACCTCGCGCAGCGCCAGATCGATCACCCGCTCGATCGCCAACGCGGGCGACACCTCCACGATGAGGGCGTGCTCACCGGCATAGGGTGGATAGCCCCGGGCCCGGGTCGGGGTGCCGAGGTAGGCGGCGAACTGGCGCTGCAGGTCCTCCACCATCAGGTAGACGCGGATCTGGGTGTGAATCCGCGTGTGCTCCTGCGCTTCGGTCGGCATGGGGTTACTTGCCGGCGAGTGCGAAGTGTGCGCCGAGTTCGTTGTGCGGGCGCGGGATGACGTGCACGCTGACCAGTTCGCCCACCTGGGAGGCCGTCTCTGCGCCGGCCTCGGTGGCGGCCTTGACCGCGCCCACCTCGCCGGTGACGATGACGGCGACCAGGCCGTCACCGACCTGCTGACGATCGGTGATGGTGACGTTGGCGGCCTTGACCATGGCGTCCGCGGCGGCCAGCGCAGCCACGTAGCCCTTGGTTTCGATGAGACCGATTGCGTTGCTGGACATGGTTGTTCTCCTTATTTGTTGGGATGGGTATCGATGGATCCGATGATGAGTGCGTCCACCGGGGGTGGTGTGCCGGTGAACCAGCTCGAGGCCACCGACCCCTGGGCGATCAGGACGCGCTCGCCCACGCCGGTACCGAGGACGTCGAAGGCGATCAGGCTGCTGCCGCCGTCGACCTCGACTTCCAGGAAGGCGCCCGCCGGAATCCCCGCCACGCGGCGGGTGGACCAGACGTTGCCGGTCACGGTCGCTGAAATCATTGACGCTCCTTCGTCGCTGGGGCGATCATGTGCGCTCCTTCGTGATGGTGATGCCGAGCATCCGCGCCTTCTCCCGCGCCAGCGGGGTGAGCACGGCCCGGCGGCCGAGGACCAGCGTGCCGCCGGCCAGGTCGGCGATGTGTCGTTCGGTCACCGCGCCGCTGTGCACGCGGTGCACCGCACCCGTGGGGGTGGCGTGGGTGGTGTTGCCCAGCCGAAACCGCAGCCGGCCGGCTTTGAGGTCGGCCCGGGTCTTCGGATTCTCGAACAGCCGCAGCAGTTTTCGCACGAAGCCGTCCAGGTCGGTATCGGTGGTCAGTCGCACCGTCTCGGTACGGTGGCGCTCATCGGCCGCGCGCGGACCGGTGGGTTCCGGGCCGGCCGGCTGAACGGGACTCGCGGGCGGCGAGGGTGGGGCGGTCCGGATACCGATGCCGACATCCCGGACCGCTTCGCGCACCACCTCCCGCACCAGCGCGCGGAGCTCGTCGCGGTCCATGCTCACGCTCGGGCCAGGGCATCGCGGGCGGCGTCCGCGGCCTGGCGGACGTCGGCCTCGGTGCCGGAGAGGTAGACCCGCCCCGTCGCACCGATCATCCGGAAGTCGACGACCTTGATGTCGGCGGCCTTCTCGGCCTCGTTGGTGGCCAGGATGGCGTAGGACGCGGGCTGCACTTCGAGCACGAACAGGGATTCGCCGGCCAGCACCATGGAACCGATCTTGTTGCGGTTGATCAGGAATGCGTGCTGATGGTCGATGCTGGAGATGATCCGGGAGGCCAGGATGGTCGGCCGCACCGCGGCGTGCGAGTCATCGCGTCGAGATTCCCGCAGCGAATCCAGCGCCGCGTCGGCGGCGGCCTGCACCGCACCCGTCTCGCCGTGGAACTCCAGGTAGCCGAATTGCCGCTCCACCACCAGGATTCCGGCCTTGACCTCGGCATGCTTGAGCGCCACGTCGGTGACGCCCTCGATGTCCAGGCCGGGGGCGACCTCGATGATCTGAGCGGCCTGGTTCGCCCGCGGCAACGCACCCTTGATCCAGGTACCCAGGTAGGACATCGTCTGCGGCTGCAGGCGGTCGATGAAGATGAAGGAACGAAGTTCAGCCACGGATCTACCTCTTGATCAGTTGTGCGAGTTCTTCGACGACCAGGGCGCGCAGTTCGGCGCGCAGGGCATCGAGATTCGGGTCGGTCGAGCGTGCCGGTGCGGGGTATGCCGGCCGCGGCGGCGTCACGGGCGCGCCGCGATCGTTGGAGGCCCGCGGGTACGCCGGAACCGGCCCCGTCGGTGTCTGCCACGGCACGATGCCGCCGAAATCGCCTATCGGAACCCCGTTTTCGGCGTTGTACGCGATGCGGGCCCAGTTGATCAGGTTCTGCGGTGCCAAGTTCTCGCCGATGGAACTGCGGCCGACGAATCCGGTGCCGATGGTCATCGACGGTGCCAGGTTGGTGTCCAGGCCGGAGCTGCCGGTGCTGTTACCGACATTCACCGACACCCGCAGCACCGGCACCTGCGCCGCGAAATCGGCGATCACCGAGGGGTTCTCGCTGTGGATGGCCGCCGAATGACCCGCACCGCCGATGCGCACCACGGCCCGGGCCGCGCGGATACCGCGTGCCGTATCGGCTGCGGTGGTCATCCCCAGAACCGGGCAGAGTTTCTCATGGGCCAGCATCTCCTCGGCGATCACATCGCCGAACGGAGCGATGAGCACCTTGGTCTTCTGGGTGACGCGCAGACCGGCCTGTCCGGCGATCCACGCGGCGTCCCGGCCCACGACCTCGGTGTTGAGCCGGCCGTCGGCGAACATGTAGGCCCGCAACCGTCGTGCGCCGTCCTCGTCGAGCAGGTGCGCCCCGGCTCTGGTGAGGGCCCCGCGCAGCGTGTCGGCGATGGAATCCTCGGCGATGAGCACGGATTCGTTGGTGCACAGCACCGAGTTGTCGAAGGCCTTGCTGTCCACGATGCGCATGGCGGCTGCGGCGGCATCGGCGCTGGCGTCGACGAACACCGGCACGTTGCCGGGCCCGACCCCCAGTGCCGGGTTGCCCGACGAGTACGCCGCGCGGACCACGCCCGTTCCGCCGGTGGCGACGATGACATCGGTGCGGTCATCGGCCATCAGCGCTTGCACCAGCGGAATCGACGGCTCCTCGACCACCTGCACGACGCCGTCCGGTGCGCCCGCGGCGACCGCCGCCTCCGCGAGTACCCGGGCGGCGCCGGCCGAGCAGTGGGCGGCCCGCGGGTGCGGCGCGATGACGACGGCATTGCGGGTCATCAGGGCGAGGATCGTCTTGAAGTACACGGTGGCCACGGGATTGGTGGTCGGCGTCAGGGCCAGCACCACCCCGGCGGGGCGGGGGAGTTCGACGATCTTGCGGGCGGCGTCGATGCGCGGTGTCACGTAGTCTTCGCCGCGGTAGTGGTCGACGATGCCCCGTGAGCACGCCCGGTTCTTGGTCACTTTGTCGGCCACCACGCCCATCCCGGTTTCGGCGACCGCCTCGGCGGCGAACCGTTCGGCTTCGGCGTGGGCTGCCTCGGCCACCGCATGCACGATCGCCGTCACGGCTGTCGCGTCGTATTCGGCGTAGGCGGCGGCCGCCCATCGGGCCCGTTCGAGCATGTGGCCCGCCTGTGCGGTGCTGGTCATGTGTTCTTCCTTCCCCGCGCAGCGGTCTTGGCCCGGGCCACGGCGACGTCGAGGCGGTCCAGCACGTCCTCACACAGCTCGCGGGAGAGCAGCAGGCCCGGTTTGAACTGCAGCACACGGGGATCCAGGGTCGAGAAGATGGCCCACACCCCGTTCTCGTAGAGCTCCCGCATGACGAACTTGGCGCCTTCGGGGTGGTCGAACTCGAGCCCGATCACCACGCCGTTCTGCCGGATGCCGATGAACCAGTCCGGATGGCCGGCCTGGATGCGGCGTAGCCCGTGGTCGAAGAGGTCGGAGATGTAGTGCACCATCGAGCGCACCTCGGGCCGGCAGCTGATCTCCAGGGTCTTGATCGCGGCGACGCAACCGAGTTCGGACCCGCCGAATGTCGAGATGTGTCCGAAACCGTCCTGATCGAGCCACTGTGCGGCCCGGTCACCCAGCAGCGCCGCGGTGATCGGGTACATGCCACCGGACAGGCCCTTGCCGGTCACCAGGATGTCCGGCTCGATCCCGTGCTTGGTGATGGCCCACAGTTCGCCGGTCCGCATCAGTCCGGTCTGCACCTCGTCGGCGATGTAGAGCGTGCCGTGTCTCTCGGTGGCCGCCTTGACCGCTTCCAGGTAACCCGGTGCGGGAAGCGGGAATCCGTAGGTGGCCGGAATGGTCTCCATGATGACCGCGGCGATGTCTCCGGAGGCCAGCACCCGCTCCATCGCGTCGATATCGTTGAACGGCACCTGGAGGAACTCATCGGGGTTGTCGGACAGGAAGAGTTTGGCGAACCGGTCGTCGCCGGTGGCGACCGCCAGTCCGGTGTGACCGTGGTAGGCCTTCACGATCGAGACGATCTTGCGGCGCTGGGTGGCGTGCCGGGCACTCTTGAGCGCGATATCGATCGCCTCACCACCGCCGGACCCGAAGGCCACCTTCTTGATGGACGCCGGGGCGGTCTGGACCAGGCGCTGGGCCAGCGCGGTGCGCGCCACCGAGGGAAAGTGGTGGTTGCCGACGTCGAAATGCGTCATGCCCTCCGTGATTGCTTGCATCACTTCGGGATTGCGATGACCGAGGTTGTAGGTGCCGCCGTTGAGATGCATGTCGATGAGCCGGCGCCCACCCATATCCCACAGGAAGTACCCCTCACGGCGGTCGATCACCAGATCGACACCCGAGTCGGTCCAGAACTGGGTCTTGTCCGGGTTCCAGAACGTCTTCGCGCGCTCGAGCACCTCGGTCTTCGAAGCGAATGAGAACGTGCCGTAGTCGTACATGCGGCTCCTCTGCCGTCACTGGGAAGCGGTGACGGCGCCCACCGTAAAACGGTAGGACCAATTGTGTCAATGGCCCAGATTGGGTCTTGCGCCAATCAATTGGTAGTGCCAATATACGAGAGGTTCCGGCTGTGGCGTGCGCCACATCGAGCCGCCCTCTTCACGCGTGGAAGGTACGTCCATCGATGACTGAGAACGTCGCACCACCTACCAAAAGACCAGCTGACGGCGCTGGTGACGTCCAACGACTGAAGCGCAACGCAGTGGGCACCATCGGCGTCATCTTCATGGCGGTGGCCACCGCGGCGCCGATCACCGCGATGGTCGGCAATGTCCCGATTGCCGTCGGATTCGGAAACGGTTCACATGCCCCGGCCGGCTATATCGTCGCGACCGTCGTCCTCGGGCTGTTCGCCATCGGGTACGCGACCATGGCCAAACACATCACGGCCACCGGTGCCTTCTACGGCTACATCTCGCACGGTCTCGGGCGCATCATCGGTATGGCCAGCGGCCTGCTGATCACCATGGCCTACATCGTGTTCGAGGCGTCGCTCATCGGGATCTTCTCGTTCTTCTTCCAGAACCTGTTCGCCTCGCAGTTGCACATCCAGGTGCCCTGGCTGATCCCGGCGCTGCTGATGCTCACGCTCAACTGCATCCTCACCTATTTCGACGTGAACCTGACGGCGAAGGTACTCGGGGTGTTCCTGGTGACCGAGATCGTCATGCTGGCCCTGGGTGCGCTGGCGGTATTGGTCAAAGGTGGTGGCCCCGAAGGGTTTGCCGTGGCCGAGACGCTCAATCCGATCGGTGCGTTCACCCCGGCGGCGGTCGCCGGGGCCAGTGCCGGACTGGGCCTGTTCTTCGCCTTCTGGTCGTGGGTGGGATTCGAGTCGACCGCGATGTACGGCGAGGAGTCCAAGGATCCCAAGCGAATCATCCCGCGCGCCACCATGATCAGCGTCATCGGCGTCGGCCTCTTCTACGTGTTCGTGTCGTGGATGGCCATCGCGGGCACCGGTCCGCAGCAATCGGTCGAGCTGGCCCAGGATCCCGCGACGTCATCGGAGATCTTCTTCGGGCCGGTGCGCGGCACCTACGGTGAATGGGCCATCACGGTGTTCAACATCCTCCTGGTGACCGGATCGTTCGCCTGCGGTATGGCGTTCCACAACTGCGCGTCCCGGTATCTGTACGCACTCGGCCGGGAAGGCCTGTCGCTGCGGCTGCAGAAGACCATCGGCGCCACGCACCCGACGCACGGATCGCCGCACGTCGCGTCGTTCGTGCAGACCGGGATCACGCTGGTGCTCATCCTGGCCTTCTTCTTCGCGGGCATGGACCCCTACGTGCACATGTACACGCTGCTGGCGATCCTCGGCACCATGGCCATCATGGTGGTGCAGTCACTCTGCGCCTTCTCGGTCATCGCGTACTTCCACTTCCACAAGAACCACCCGTCCAGCGCCCACTGGTTCAAGACGTTCACCGCGCCGCTGCTCGGCGGTATCGGCATGCTGTACGTGGTGTACCTGCTCTGGGAGCACAAGGACGCCGCTGCGGGTGCGGCGTCGGGCACGTTGCTGTTCAAGCTGACACCGTGGATCGTGGTCGGACTGTTCGTACTCGGGGCCGCGCTGGCCACCTACTTCCGGCTGCGCGACCCGCGCCGCTACGAACTGATCGGCCGGATCGTGTTCGAGGACAACGTCGTCCGAGAGTAGCGACTAGGGCGCAGCGGTGAACGCCCGCCGCAGTGTCGCAATCTGACTTCCGATGAAGTCTTGTGACACTGCGGTTTTGGGCGCTATCGCATCGAAACCGTGGAACGCCCCCGCGACCACCTCGACCTCGACCGGGACCCCCGCCTCGCGCAGGCGCTGCGCATAGGCCAGGTCCTCGTCGTGAAACAGGTCGTGGGTGCCGACGCCGATCCAGGCGGGCGGAAGCCCGGACAGGTCCGGGTTGCGCGCGGGGACCGCCACCTCAGGATCCGCCCCGCCCAGATAGGCCCGCCAGCCGAATCCGTTACTGCCCTGGGTCCACAGCCGGTGCCCCGGATCGTCGAACTCCGGGCCCACGGTCCGGTCGTCGAGCATCGGGTAGACCAGGACCTGCGCGGCGAGCGGCACCTCGCCCCGGTCCCGGGCGAGCAGGGCCAACGCGGCGGCCATCCCGCCGCCGGCGCTGGCACCGCCGATGGCCAACCGCGACGGGTCGACGGTGGGCAGCTGCGCCAGCCACGTCAACGCCGCGTAGCAGTCGTCGAGGCCGGCGGGGTACGGGTTCTGTGGTGCCAGCCGGTACTGCACGGCGGCCACCGTCGCGCCCAGTTCGCCGGCGTAGCGCCGGCACAACTTGTCGTCCTGCGCCGGGCTGCCCAACACATAGCCGCCGCCGTGCATCCACAGCAGAGCGGGGCCGGGTTTGGCCACCCCGCGCGGGCGGTGCAGGCGCAGCGTGACCCCGGAACTCAGGGTCAGGACCTCAACCCCGTCCGGGACGGAGCGCCCCATCCGCCGGGACAGGTACTGCATCACCGGGGCAGTTTGCGGGCCCACCAGGCGGCGCGGGATGAAACGCGCGATGCGGGCCAGATCGGGGTGGTACACGACATCGGGTACGGGGCTGGGCACCCGCACAGTATTACGGCAATTCTGTA
Organism: Mycobacterium hackensackense; assembly: GCF_025822555.1. Lineage (NCBI taxonomy): Bacteria > Bacillati > Actinomycetota > Actinomycetes > Mycobacteriales > Mycobacteriaceae > Mycobacterium > Mycobacterium hackensackense. Next base: position 743,099 of record NZ_JACKUC010000030.1, on the reverse strand, counting down.
TTACGACAACGAGGTCTCGAAAGCGATCCGGTCACCGCGATAGAGCGCGCGCACCGTTTCGATGGGTACCCCGTCGGGGTCGAGGGAGCGGCGGTGCAGCAGCAGCATCGGCATGGCCGTCGTGGTGTCCAGCAAGCCCGCCTCACGCGGTGAGGCCAGCGCGGTCTCGATGCGTTCGGTGGCCGACCCGAAGACCACACCGGTGGCCCGGATCGCCGCATAGAGCGAGGTGGTCGGGTCGAAGGTGGTGCGCAACGCCCTGAACCGCCTGGACGCCAGGTAGGTGCTCTCCAGCCCGATCCGGCGTCCGTCGGCGAGCAGCACCCGTTCCAGTTGCATGACGATGCTGCCCGGCGTGATCGCCAGCGCCGCGGCGAGTTCCGGACCGGCTTCGATGTCCTCCCAGCTCACCAGCAGGCGCCCGGGAACGCGGCCGCGTTCGGCGGCGCCTTCGGTGTAGGAGCGCAGCGACAACGGTTGCACCAGTTTCGGGGCGGCCACCACGGTGCCGCGGCCGCGCCGTTCGATACGGCCTTCGACCAGGAGTTCGTGCAGTGCCTGCCGGACGGTTTCGCGGGCCACCCCGAACCGCACCGCCAGTTCGCGTTCCGGCGGCACCGCATCGCCCTCGTGCAGAGCCGCCAGGATCTCGTCCAGCCCGGTGCGCACCACGTACGGTTTGGGCACCGGTCGGGAAGACGGGGAGGTCATCGGTGCAGCACCCGCCGCGCCACGGTCAGCACATCCTCGATGGTCGCACCCCGGGCGCCGGGATCCTTGGCGGCATCGTCATAACGGCGCAACCGCAACGCATCCGGCCACCACGGGTGTGTGACGAATACGGGGTCGACACCGGGCCCGCCCTGGCTCGCCAGCGACAGCATCGACACCTGGGACGGCGCGTAGCCGGCATCGGTGGCCGCCAGGTAGCGCTTGGCGGCCACATGCGCACCGGCCAGCCAGCCGACACGCTCGCCGAATCGCGGGGTCAGCCATGCGCGGGCCACCGCGTCGTGTTCCGGCCCGGCATCGATGAGCGGACTGTGCGCCAGGTCGTGCAGGGCGGCGGCGAGCACCAACTCGTCATCGGCGGTGTCCTCCATCGCCCTGGCGGCGGACTGTAGGGCATGGTCCAGCTCGTCGACGGACTCCTCGTCCCACACCCCGCGCAACGAGCGCAGCACGGTGTGCACTTCCTCGAGGCTTGTTTCGTCGAGAACCCGCATGGCCCAACACTACCCCAGTTTGGTCTATACCAATTGTTCACTCAGTATTCGGCACCCCAACATGATCAGGTCGGGCGCAGGTCGCGGCGAGGGGCCATGGTCAACCACCATGCGCGTGACGATCATCGGTGGCGGCATCCTCGGCACCGCCCACGCCGTGGAGGCCATCCGGCGCGGGCACACCGTGTTGCACCTGGAGCGGGAGACCGAGGCCCGGGGTGCCACGGTGCGCAACTTCGGCCTGGTCTGGGTGTCCGGCCGCTCCACCGCCGAACTGGACGCCGCCCTGCGGTCGCGTGAGCTGTGGGAAGAGCTCGGCGCCGAGATCCCCGGGATCGGATTCCGGGCGGCCGGCTCGATCACCCTGCTGCGCACCGACGCCGAGGTGGCGGTGGCCCGCGAGGCCGTCGACCGCGGCGATGCCGACCACCGCGGGTTCACCCTGCTCGACCCTGAGCAGGTACGTGCCCTCAATCCGGCGTTGCGCGGCACCTTCCTGGGAGGTCTGCACTGCGCGCGGGATGCCGTCGTCGAATCCAGGCAGGCGCTGCCCGCCATCCGCGAATATCTGGTGCGCACAGGGCGATACACCTTCCTGCCCGGCGTGGAGGCCAGATCGGTGGACGGCCTGACGGTGCGCGACGACCGCGGCGAACGCCACAGCGCCGACCTGGTCGTGGTGTGCGCAGGTGCCGTCCACGCGGGCCTGGTCCGGGAACTCGCCGGTGACCTTCCGGTTCGCCGGGTGCGCCTGCAGATGATGCAGACCGAGCCGCTGGGTGAGGCGCTCGCCACCGCCGTCGCCGATGCCGACAGCTTCCGCTACTACCCGGGTTTCGCCGGACCGGCACTGGACGCGCTGCGCCGCAACGAACCTCAGGATCCGATCGCCGCCGACGGGCATATGCAACTGCTCTGCGTGCAACGCCTGCACGGCGGTCTGACGATCGGCGACACCCACGAGTACGACGAACCGTTCGCCTTCGACGTGAGCACACAGCCCTATGCCTACCTGGCGGCGCGGGTCGAGGAGTTCCTCGGCAGGCCGCTGCCCGCCATCCGGCAGCGCTGGGCCGGTGTCTACAGCCAGTGCACCGATCCTCACCAGCTGGTGTGCCGGACCTCGCCCGAGGACAACGTATGGGTGGTCACCGGCCCGGGCGGCCGCGGTATGACGCTGGGGCCCGCCATCGCCGAACACACCGCCGATCTCATCGGAATGTAGGGAGAACATATGCCGGACAAGACCATTCAGGTCGCCGTCCTCGACATGGCCGGAACCACGGTCGCCGATGACGGACTGGTCGTCAGCGCCTTCGAGGCCGCCGCCACCGCAGCGGGACTGCCCGCCGACGGCGACGAACGCGACCGGGCGCGCCAATACGTCCTGGACACCATGGGACAGTCGAAGATCGTGGTGTTCCGCGCCCTGTTCGGTACCGAGGACCGCGCCCGGCGTGCCAATGACGAGTTCGAGCGTGCCTATGCCGAACTGATCGACAACGGTCACGCCGCACCCATCGCCGGTGCGGCCGAGGCGATCACCGAACTTCGCGGGGCCGGGGTCAAGGTGGCGCTGACGACCGGGTTCTCCGCGGTCACCCAGGACAAGCTGCTGGCGGCGCTGGGCTGGCAGCAACTCGCTGATCTGGTGCTGGCGCCCGGCGCCGGCGTGCGTAGCCGGCCGTACCCCGACCTGGTGCTCACCGCGTTGATGCGGTTGCAGGCCGACAGCGTCGACAACGTCGCCGTGCTCGGCGATACGAGTACCGACGTCGAGAGCGCGCTGCGTGCCGGTGCCGCCATCGCTGCCGGTGCCCTCACCGGCGCCCACAGCGAGGAAGACCTCCGCGCCGCCGGGGCCACCCACGTGGTGGGCTCCGTCGTCGATTTCGCCGATCTGCTCCTGACCTCCCGCTGACCCGTGAAGGACATCATGTTTCTGCGCAACGCTTTTCGTGCCACCGCGGTGGTGGTGGCCCTCGCTGCCACCACCCTCACCGCCGCCTGCGGTGGGACCGGGTCCAGCGGCTCCAGCAGCGGCACCACCCTCACGGTGTACAGCGCCGACGGGCTGGCGAGCTGGTACAAGGGCCGGTTCGCCGAGTTCACCAAGGACACCGGTATCGCGGTCAACCTGGTCGAGGCCGGATCCGGGGAGGTGGTCTCCCGGGTGGAGAAGGAGCAGTCCAACCCGCAGGCCGACCTGCTGGTGACCCTGCCGCCGTTCATCCAGAAGGCCGACGCGTCAGGGCTGTTGGTGCCCAGCGGGGCCGATACCTCGGGTATCGCCGCGGATCAGGTCGGACCGCAGGATCGCTACGTGCCGATCGTCGACAACGCGTTGAGCTTCATCGTCAACCCGGCCGCCACCCCCGCCCCGGCGACCTGGGATGACCTGCTGGCACCGGAGTTCAAGGGCAAACTGCAGTATTCGACGCCAGGACAGGCCGGTGACGGCACCGCCGTGCTGGTCCTTCTGCAACATCTGCTCGGCAAGCAGGGTGCCTTGGACTACCTCGCCAAGCTGCAGACCAACAACGTCGGGCCGTCGTCGTCGACGGGCAAGTTACAGCCCAAGGTCAGCAACGGAGAACTGTTGGTGGCCAACGGCGATGTGCAGATGAACCTCGGCTCCATCAAGGACGACGGGTCCACGTTCGCCATCGTCATCCCCGCGCACAACGGCACCCGCACCACGGTGTCGCTGCCGTACGTGGCCGGCGTCACCAAGGGTGCACCGCACGCCGAGGAAGCCAAGAAGCTACTGGCCTACCTGCTCTCCGATGAGGTGCAGAAGACGGTGGAACCGGATGCGCTCGGTATCCCGGTCCGCGACAGTATCCGTACCGTCGCCGCCGGCACGCCCGCCCCGAACACGCCGGGCGCCGTGCTCAAGGATGTCCAGATCTGGGTGCCGGACTGGAACGCGGTGCTGGCCGACCTCGACGCCGACGTCGCCGCGTACCAGAAGGCGACCGGCAACTGATATGGCCGAGATCAAGGTCGCACGTGCCGGCGTACGACCCAGGGAATCCGGTGATCCCGTCACGGCCGGCCCGGCCATCGTCTTCGACCGGGTGGGAGTCAGTTACGGCCGCGGTGCCAAGGCCACCCATGCGCTGGTCGACTTCAACCTGCGGGTCGGCACCGGGGAGACCGTGGCGCTGCTGGGGCCGAGCGGGTCGGGGAAGTCCACCGCGCTGGGCGCGCTGGCCGGCTTCGTCCGGCCGACCTCCGGTGCGGTCCGGCTCAATGGGCGCGATATCACCGATCTGCCTCCGGCCAAGCGCGGTATCGGGGTGGTGTTGCAATCGTATGCGCTGTTCCCGCACATGCGGGTGGCCGACAATGTCGCCTTCGGGCTCAAGGCGCAGCGCGTACCCCGGGACCAGATCGGCGGCCGGGTCGCCGAGGCCCTGGATATGGTCGGCATGTCCGCCTACGGAAAGCGGCTGCCACGTGAGCTTTCCGGAGGTCAGCAGCAGCGCATCGCGATCGCCCGGGCGCTGGCGATCCGCCCGAGGGTGTTACTGCTGGACGAACCACTGGCCGCCCTCGACGCCCAACTGCGCCAGTCGATGCTGGCCGAGCTGCGACAGCTCAAGGAATCGTTGCCCGATACCGCCATGCTCTACGTCACCCATGATCAGGCGGAGGCGCTGGCGCTGGCCGACCGCATCGTGGTGATGAACAACGCCCGGCTGATGGACGTCGACACCGCCGAGAATCTGTGGAAGCGGCCACCGAGCAGCTTCACGGCGGCATTCCTGGGCGGGGCCAACCTGATTCCGTGCACCGTCGGTCGCGTCATCGGCACGTCGGCGTTGGTGACGGTCTCGCACAAGACGGTCAGCGCCGAGGCCCCGCAACCGGCCGTCGGCAAGGCCGACTGGGCGCCGGGTGCGCACGCCCTGCTGTGCATCCGTCCGCACGCCCTGCGCATCGTATCGCTGGGTGACCGGGATGCGCTGCGCGCCAGTGTCAATGCGGCAATGTGGCGCGGTGCGGTCACCCGGCTGGTGCTGACGATCACCAGCATGCCCGACCAGCTCATCGAGATCGACGTACCCGGACATGTCCACTTCGAGGCGGGAACCGAAGTGGGCGTGCGGATTCCGGAACCGGCCGGAGTGCTCGTCCGGGCCGGCTCGTGACCGGGAGTACTGCCGTGCTGCTCGACACGGCTCGGGTCACCCGCGCGCCGCGACGCCACCGGGCGCACTGGTGGGTGCTGCCGCCGTTGGCCGTGGTGCTGTTCGCGGCGGTGTATCCCCTGGCGCGGGTGTTCGGCGAGTCGACCCGGCCGGGAAAATGGGCCGAGGTGCTGGGCTCCGCACAGTTCCGGGATGCGTTGTGGCGCACCGTCGCCATCGCGGCGAGCTCGACGCTGGGCTGCCTCGTGCTGGGCACCTTCCTGGCGGTCATCCTGGCGTTCGTGCCGTTTCCCGGCTCCGGCCTGGTCGGCAGGCTCATCGACACCGTCCTGTCGTTGCCGTCGTTCCTGATCACCCTGGCCTTCACCTTCCTCTACGGCACGGCCGGTGCGGTCAACGCGGCGATCAGTGCCCTGAGCGGCGACCCGGCACCGCTGCTGAACGTTCTGTACACCCCGGCCGGCGTGATCGCCGCGGAGATCACCTTCTTTACCCCGTTCGTGGTGCGACCACTGCTGGCGGCGTTCGCCATGGTGCCGCGCGCCCAGCTCGATGTGGCGGCCAGCCTGGGTGCCGGCCCGCTGCGGGTGCTGCGCTCGGTGGTGCTGCCGGAGGCATGGCCGGCCTTGATGGCCGGTGGCAGCCTGGTGCTGTTGCTCACCCTCAACGAGTTCGGCATCGTGTTGTTCACCGGAGCCAAGGGCGTCACCACCCTGCCGGTGCTCATCTACACCCGCGGGATCGTCACCTTCGACCTGCCGGGCGCCGCGGTGATCGCTGCCGTGCAGGTGGTGCTCTCGCTGGGGCTCTACCTCGCCTACCGAATGATGTTCGCCCGCATGACCTCTGGAAGGGGCGGCGCCGATGCTGTTGTGGAACCGGCGAAGTAGGGCGGTCGCACTGGCCGTGTTCGGCGTGGTGGTGCTCGTCGTGTTCGTCGCACCGCTGGCCACCGTTCTGCTGGCCGGGCTGGCTGGCTCGTGGACGGGTGCACTGCCTTCGGGACTGGGCCTCGGCCGGGTCGGCGAGGCGCTCACCGGGGAGAATCTGGCCAGCCTTTCGGTGAGCCTGCAGACCGCTTTCGTCGCCGGCGCATTCGCACTGCTCCTCGGGACCTGGGCCGCGCTGGCCGCCCGGGACTGTCCGGTATGGTTGCGCCGCTTCACCGATGCGGTGTTCCACCTGCCCATCGCGGTGCCCTCGGTGGCCATCGGGCTCGGTCTGCTGATCGCCTTCAACTCCCGGCCGCTGCTGTTGGGCGGCACCCGCTGGATCGTCATCCTGGCCCACGCCGTGCTGGTACTGGCCTTCGCGTTCAGCGCGGTATCGGCGGCGCTGGACCGGTTGGACCCGCGTTACCGGCAGGCCGCCGAATCGCTGGGCGCCGGCCCGGTGCGGGTGCTGCTGCAGGTGACGTTGCCGCTGCTGCTGCCGGCCCTCGGCGCGGCGGCAGGACTGGCGGTGGCACTGTCCATGGGTGAGCTCGGTGCCACCGTGATGGTGTACCCGGCGACCTGGAAAACCCTGCCCGTGACCATCTTCGGGCTCACCGATCGCGGCCAGGCCTTGCAGGCGGCCGCGTCGACCGCGATCCTGCTGCTGGTCACGCTGCTGGCACTGGCGGTGCTCGGCCGGATCCGGGGCCGCGCCGCCGTCCGCTGAGTCAGCTCACTTCAGCAGTGGATCGCGGGGCAGACCGAGGATGCGTTCGGCGATGGTGTTCCGGGTGATCTCCGACGTACCACCGGCGATCGTCATGGCCCGGTTGCCCAGGTACGCGCGCGCCAGCGTCGGCTTCGCTCCCACTACCGCGGCCGGGCCGGCCAGCGCCATCCCCAATTCGGTCAGCCGCTGAGTGTGTTCGGCCAGCAGCAGTTTGGTGACATTGCCCTCCGGGCCGGGATCGGTGCCGGCGATGGCGCGGCTCACCCGCCGTAGGTTCAGCATCGGCAGGGTGTGCGCCTCGGCGATCACCGCGCCCGCTGCGCGCACGTACTCAGTCGCGATCAACGGCGGTGCGGCGTCGAGCAATTCGACCAGTTCATCGAGGGTGAAGCCGGTCGGCGCCGACGAACCCCCACCGATGGAGATGCGTTCGTTGCCCAGCGTCGCCCGCGCCACCAGCCACCCCTTGTTCACCTCGCCCACCACATCGGCGTCGGGAACGAACACGTCGTCGAAGAACACCTCGTTGAAATGCGCGTCGCCGGTCAGCCCGCGCAACGGATTGACCGTCACTCCAGGCGCTTTCATATCGACGGCCATCATGGTGACACCCGCGTGTTTGGGCGCGTCCGGATCGGTGCGCACCGTCGCCAGGCCCCACTGGCAATGCTGGGCCAGACTGGTCCACACCTTCTGACCCGTGATCTGCCAGCCGCCGTCCACCTTCTTGGCCGAGGTGCGCACGGCGGCGGCATCCGAGCCCGCACCCGGCTCGGAGAACAGCTGGCACCACATCACCTGACCGCGCAGCACCGGCTCCACCCAGCGTGCGCGCTGCTCGTCGGTGCCGGCCTGGGCGATGGTCAGGGTCACCCATCCGGTGATGCCCATGTCGGGGATGTCGATCGGTGTCGATCCCCCGGTCGCTGCGCTCCTGCCCGCCGAACCGAACTCCTCTTCGATGACCAGCTGTTCGAGTACATCGGCGGCCCGGCCCCACGGCTTGGGCCAGTGCGCCACCAGGTAGCCGGAGTCGACCAGGAAGTCGCGTTGCTGATCGGCCGGCAGAGCACGCGCGGTGGCCGCGGCTTCGGCGGCGGCGGGGCGGTACTGCTCGGCCTCGGCCGGCACACTGAACGACGCGGTGTGGGCGGCCCCGCTGCGCTGTGCGTCCACGACGTCGAGCAGGGGGTCGGCACCGTCACCGAGCAGGGTGGCCATGGTGCGAGCCCGTCGCAGGTACAGATGCGCATCGTGCTCCCAGGTGAACCCGATGCCGCCGTGGAGCTGAATATTGTTCTGCGCGTTGAACACCTGGGCGCGGATGGCATGCGACGCCGCGATCGCCGCCGGGAACCAGGCCGCGCCCAGGTCATCGTTGCGGGCGGCCGCCCAGGTGGCCGACGTCGTCTGTTCGGCCTCGACGAGCATGTTCGCGGCGTGGTGCTTGACGGCTTGGAAGGTGCCGATGGTCCGGCCGAACTGTTCCCGGACCTTCGCGTATTCGACGGCCATGTCCAGGGTCGCCCAGCTGATCCCGACCGCTTCGGCCGAGGCCAGGATGCGGAACACGGTGCGGGCGCGCCGCGCGGCGCCGCGCAGCACCCGGTCGGCGGGAATCTGGGCGCCGCGCATGGAGACGGCGCCCACCGTGCGGGTGGTGTCCAGCGGTTCGAGCGCGGTGACGGTGACACCCGGTGCGTCGGCCGCCACGATGACGAGGTCCGCACCGGCCGCCAGCACCAGGATGTCGGCGTCGGGTGCGCCGAGCACCGCGGGCCATTCGGCGGTCGAGGTGTGGTCCTCACCCAGGGTCACCTTGATGTTGAGCCCGAGTGCGGCGGCCAGGCTGCCGTCGGCGAGTCCGGGAAGTAGCTGCGCCCGAACGGTATCCGGGGCGCACCGGTCGATCGTCACGGCGGCGGTGACCGTCGGCAGGAAGGGGCCCGGCATGAGCTCGCGGCCCGCCACTTCGGCCACGACGGCCAGCTCGGCCAGCCCGAACCCCGATCCGCCGTACTCCTCGGCCAGCGCCAGCCCGTTCCAGCCGAGATTCGCACCGGCCGACCAGAGGGCCGACGGGTGGCCGCCCGGGTTTTCCAGGGTGGCGCGCGCGGCCGCGAGGCTGTGCGAGCGCTGCAGCTGCCCGGCCGCCGCAGCGGCCAGGTCCCGGTGTTCTTCGGTGATGGCCAGGGCCGACTTGCTCATGATCAGCGAAGTTACCCGGCTCACCGAACGACGTAGAAGTGACGCAGGTCACAATATGGGACCGGGGTAGACAACTTCGCCAAGTTGTCACGTCGGCGGTGGTTACCGCGGGGTAGTCTCGCGAAATGACGGCACGCCCGGACACCCGATACCCAGGATCCGATATGTGGAGCCGCGCCCGCTGGTTGCTGACCGCCGGCCCGGCCGACCGCATGCTGGCGCTCACGGTGGCCTCGGCTTCCCTGCCGGTGATCGGCAAGCATCTGGAGCCGCTCGGTGCGGTCGCCGCGATGGGCGTATGGGGATTCCGGCATATGCCGGATTTCTTCTCCTCGTCCGCGAAGTCGTGGATGACGCCGGGCAGTGCCGAGATCCGCAAGGCGGAGCGCGACCAGACCAGCGCGATCGCTGCGGAGGCTCTGCGCGCCGTGGTGCCCGCCGCCGACCTCGCCGTGGAGTGGCCGGCCCCGGAGCAGAAGCCACCGCTGTGGAACACCCTCCAGTACCGGCGCAATGTGTACCGCACGTCGGTGCGCTACGGCGACAGCCCGACCCAGCTGATGGATGTGTGGCGGCCCAAACAGTTGCCGGCCGAACCCGCGCCGGTGCTGCTGTTCGTCCCGGGCGGTGCCTGGGTGCACGGCAGCCGGATGCTGCAGGGCTATGCCCTGATGTCGCATCTGGCCGAACAGGGCTGGGTGTGCCTGTCCATCGACTATCGGGTCGCCCCGCATCACCGGTGGCCCCGGCACCTGCACGATGTGAAGGCGGCGATCGCGTGGGCGCGGGCCAACGTCGACAAGTTCGGCGGCGACCGCGACTTCGTCGCCGTGGCCGGGTGCTCGGCCGGTGGGCATCTGGCCGCACTCGCGGGCCTGACCCCGAACGACCCCGAGTTGCAGGGCGATCTGCCCGACGGTTCGGACACCTCGGTCGACGCCGTCATCGGTATCTATGGCCGCTACGACTGGGAGGATCGCTCCACCGAGGAGCGGATGCGCTTTGTCGACTTCCTGGAACGCGTTGTGGTCAAGCGCAAGATCGACCGTCACCCGGAGGTCTTCCGGCAGGCATCGCCGATCGCCCAGATCCACCGGGATGCCCCGCCGTTCTTGGTCATCCACGGCACCGGTGACTCGGTCATTCCGGTCGAGCAGGCCCGCAGCTTCGTCGAACGACTCGGTGCGGTGTCCGACTCCGAGGTCGGTTATATCGAGCTACCCGGTGCCGGCCATGCCTTCGATATGACCGACGGTGCCCGCACCGGTCCCATGGCCACCGCAATCGGCTTGTTCCTCAACCAAATTCACCGAAACTCCCCGGCGAGACAGGCAAAGGCAGTTATATAGACTCCTCGCACGGGGAGGAACGCCGGTGAAGAGGCTCAGCGGGTGGGACGCGTTCCTGCTCTATTCGGAAGCGCCGAATGTGCACATGCACACCTTGAAGATCGCGGTGATCGCGCTCGAGGGTCTCGGTGACCGCACTTTCGGCGTCGAGGATTTTCGCAACGTACTGCACAGCCGGCTGCACAAGCTGGATCCGTTCCGGTATCAACTCGTCGACATCCCGTTCAAGTTCCACCACCCGATGTGGCGGGAGAACTGCGATGTCGACCTCGAGTACCACGTGCGGCCGTGGCGGGTGGCCGCGCCGGGCGGCCGCCGTGAGCTGGACGAGGCCATCGGGCAGATCGCCAGCACGCCACTGGACCGTAGCCGTCCGCTGTGGGAGATGTACTTCGTCGAGGGACTGGCCGACGGGGGCACCGCCGACAATCCGGTCCGGCGTATCGCCGTGGTGGGCAAGATCCACCATGCGCTGGCCGACGGTGTCGCCTCGGCCAATCTGCTCGCCCGGGGGATGGATCTGCAGGACGGGCCGCAGCGGGACCGCGACTCCTACGCCACCGATCCGGCGCCGTCCGGGGCGGAGCTGGTGCGCACGGCGTTCACCGATCATCTTCGGCAGATCGGCAGGCTGCCGGGTCTGGTGAAGTACACCGCCGCCGGGGTGGGCCGGGTCCGTCGCAGCAGCCGCAAGTTCGGGCCCGAGCTGACCCGTCCCTTCACCCCGCCGCCGAGCTTCATGAACCACGTGCTCACCCCGGAACGCCGTTTCGCGACGGCGACGCTGGCACTGGCCGACGTGAAGTCCACCGGAAAACTTTTGGGCGCCACCATCAACGACATGGTGCTGGCCATGTCGTCGGGGGCGCTGCGCGCACTGCAGCTGCGTTACGAGGGCAAGGCCGATCACCCGCTGCTGGCGTCGGTGCCGATGAGCTTCGACTTCTCCCCGGAACGGATCTCGGGCAACCGGTTCACCGGTGTGCTGATGGCACTGCCGGTGGACCTCGCCGATCCGCTGGAACGGGTGAAGCGGGCCAGTGCGGACGCCGCGCTGGCCAAGGAGAGCAATCAGCTCATCGGTCCCGAACTGGTCGCGCGGTGGGCGTCGTATATGCCGCCCGCCGCCGTCGAGGGCCTGTTCCGCCGGCTTTCGGACAAGGACGGCCAGAACAAGGTGCTCAATCTCAACATCTCGAATGTCCCCGGGCCCCGGGAGCAGGGCAAAGTCGGTGGCGCGACGGTCACCGAGATCTATTCGGTGGGCCCGCTCACCGCGGCCAGCGGACTGAACATCACGGTGTGGAGCTACGTGGACCAGCTCAACATCTCGGTGATCTCGGATACCGCAACGGTGGAAGACCCGCACGAGGTCACCGAGGCGATGGTGCGTGACTTCCGCGAGATCCGCCGTGCCGCAGGGATTTCCGAGGATCTGACCGTCATCGAGAACGCGATGGTTTGAGGCAGTCGCTCACAGGCGTCGGGTATACGTCAGAATGACACCCATGGAATGGCCAGCGCACCTGGGCGCCGCAACCTCGGTCCTCGCGGCGGCCGTCGTGCTGGCGGGCTGTTCGTACGGGCCCGCAACCCCGCCGATGGCCGAGACGTCGTCCGTCAGCGCCAGTGCCAGCACCGGCCCGGCTGCGGTGTCGATTCTTCCGGGTATGGCCCAGCTGGGGACGGCGCTGACGGCCAAGGGCGCCACGATCACCCCGAAGTCCGACAACCTCACCGTGGTGCGCCAGCCGACCAGCAGCGAACTGGAGGTCGGGATCGAGGTCTCCCTCACCGGGGTCACCGCACCGATCGACGTCACCGGCCCGAACGGCGGCTTTCAGCTGTACGTCAGCAGCGGCGAACACATCCCCACCGCGAAGCCCACCGTGCTCACGTCGCCGCCCCTGGTGTCCCCGGTGAGTGCCGACGCCGACGGGTGGGTGTTCTTCCACCTCAGGCCCGATATGCTGCCCACCCAGTTGGCGCTCACGGCCGCACCGGCGGGCTACGGGCTGACGCCGCAGTCGATCGCGATCTGGATCATGCCCGCCAAGCTGCCCGCACCCGGACTGCCTCCCGCGCCGCCGGCGCCGCCACCACCACCGGGGGCTCCGCCGGCGGAGCCTGCGCCCGCACCCGCTCCCGCCGACCCGGGTGGCGGCGGAGGTAATGACGGCAATCGCGGAGGCTTCCACCCCCGGCTCCCGCCGCCGCCCAAGATGCCGCAATTACCGTCGCCCCAGGTGCCGCCGGTCATCTGCCGGCACACCGGATTGTGCTGATCGCGCCTCGGTGATCTCGCTGGCGTGCGGTCAGCCCACCGCTGCGGCGGCGGGGCGCTCGAGGTGCTTGGACCACCCCGTCGCGCAGCGCAGGGCGCACACCGCCGCCAGCACACCGAGCGCGGTCAGCATGGCCGGATAGCTGAAGTAGTGCGCCAGCACGGCCAGCACCGCGGGCAGCAGGAAGCCGACGTAGGCCAACGAGTAGTAGACCCCGGAGATCCCGGCCAGCTCGTCGGGTTCGGCGATCCGCTGAATCTCCAAAAGGCCTGAGACGATGGCAATTCCGTAGGCGCTGCCCAGCAGCATCGCGACGAACAGTGCGACGACCGGGGACCGGGTGATCGCGGTGGCCACCGCGGCGAACACACCGGCGGCCATCAGCACCATGGACACCACGACGGCACGCGCGCTCGAGCGGTCGTCCAGGCGGCGCGCGATCGGCTGCACCGCCACACCGCAGCCGAGGGTGAGCACCGTCAGCCCCGCGGTGTACAGCAGTGCCCAGGAACCGAGCCGGTCGGCCACCAACGCGGGCACGATCGCATAGGCGATGGCTGCCGAGCCGAAGATCCACGGCGCCATGGGCGCCACGACATGCAGGAATCGGCGGTGGCTCGCGGCGGGCACCCGCAGCCGCCCCAGCAGCGAAGCCCCACTGTCGTGTGCCTCATCGCGGGTCTCCACCGCTCGGTAGGACACCGCCCACAACGCGGGTAGGCACAGCAGCGCATGCACGATGTAGGTCAACACCAGCGGCAGCGGCGCGAACGCGGTGAGCACCCCGGCGAACAGCGGTCCGGTCCCGAGCCCGACCGACAGCCAGATGGACGCCCGCCGTGCGCCGGTCCCCGCGGGTGCGCAATCATATGGTGGCCTTGACAATTCGGCAATCCAGGCCGACCCCACGGCCATCGCGATGCCCACGGCCAGACCACTGAGCAGTCGCCCGCCGAACAGGGCTGCGAAACCTGCGTCATCGCCGACCGCCAGGATGATGCTGCCCAGCGCCGAGCTCACCAGACCCGCGATCATCACGGGCCGGCGCCCGTGCCGGTCGGACAGGGCGGAGGCCACCAGCAGTCCCGGCACCAGGCCCAACACGTAGGCGCCGAGCAGGATGTCGACGTCGACACGCGTGTAACCGGAGTGCTGCGCGTAGGCGATCAGCAGCGGGGTGAACTGGTTGCCGCCCCAGCCGATGCAGAAGACGGCCAACGCGACCGCGGCCCAGGGCCGGACTGGGGATTTCACAGCACCACCCCGTAGGTCGCCTGCAGGTGAGCCAGCAGCAGGGCCTCGAAATCGGCCAGATCGCGACGCGCGATCGCGTCGGCCAGCAGGGCGTGCTCATCGATCAGCCGTGCCGCGCGGGCGGTGTCGGACCGCACGGCGGCGGCCATCATCCGGCGCTGCCGGTCCCGCAGCGAGCCGTAGAAGCGTTGCCCGATGGCGTTGCCCGCGACGTCGACGATGCGGTGGTGGAACGCGTCATCGGCGGCGGCGAACCGGTTCTCGTCGCCGGCCGCGGCGCCCTCGCGCTGCAGGGTGATCAACTCGGTCAGTTCGGTGAACAACGCGTCGACGGCGTCGGGGTTGCGGCACAGCCTGCGCACCGCCGCCGACTCCAGCGCCAGCCGCATCTCCAGCAGATCGGTGGCCTCCCGCGGCGGCACCGGCACCACGACGGCACCGCGACGGGGGAGCAGTTCGAGCAGGTCCTCGGCGGCCAACCGGAGGAAGGCCTCGTGCACCGGCGTTCTGCTCACCCCGAGGGACGCGGCGACCTCGACCTCGCTGAGCAGCTGTCCGCCGCGTACCACGCCGGACAGGATCTGGTCCTTGGTGGTCTGGTAGGCACGCTGTCCGCTGGAGTCTCCCTCGCTCATGGAGGTGACTCTACGCCCCTTGCATGCAACCTTGCATGCAAGGTTGCTCACACCGTCACTCCGGCCGGGTGGCCCGCGCCCAGTTCAGGAAACGTTCCACCGCCGACGCGGTGTAGTGCCCGCGCGCCGAGCCGAAGATGTCGAAGGCGTGCTGGGCGTCCGGGATCTCCGCATAGATGACCGGGGCCGTGGACACCGCGCGCAGCGCCTCGACGAACTCGCGAGCCTCCTCCACCGGGATCAGCGTGTCGTGGGTGCCGTGCAGGATGAAGAACGGCGGGGCGTCCGGGCCGACATGGGTGATGGGGGACGCATCCAGGTACAGCTGCCGGTTGTCGGTGAACGGCAGCTTCACGATCATCCGCTCCAGCACCGACCCGAACTCGCGCCGGTCCGGATAGCTCTCGGTGACCCAGTCGTAGCGGCCGTAGATCGGCACCGCGCCGGCCACCGACGTGTCGGCATCCTCGAACCCCGGCTGATACGCCGGATTGTTGGGGGTCAGCGCGGCCAGTGAGCAGAGGTGACCGCCGGCCGAACCCCCGGTGATGTACACCGAATTCGGGTCACCGCCGTACTCGGCGATATTGGCCTTCACCCAGGCCAGTGCGCGCTTGACGTCGACGATATGCGCCGGCCAGGCATGTTTCGGGCTGATCCGGTAGCCGATGGACACACAGATCCAGCCGTGGTCGGCCAGCTGCGACATCAACGGATAGGCCTGCGGCCGGTGCATCCCGATCATCCACGCACCGCCGGGAACCTGCAGCAGCACAGGTGCTTTGCCGTCGCGGGGAAGATCCGGCCGCACCCAGACATCGGCGACATTGGAGCGGTACGGCCCGTAGCTGACCGTCTTCTCGACGTACCGCCGCCGCGTCCGGCCGGTCGCGAACACCCCATCGGGACGCGGGGGCACCGACGGGAACGCCGGTCCCAACACCTCATCGAGCGGGTCTTCGAAATACGGCCGGGACCGCACGCCGCGGCGATGTACGACCGCCAGTACCAGCCAGGAGGTAACCTTGAGCAACAAGGCGATTCGTCCACCGGTCGAACGGTAGTCACCGCGCACCGCGTGCCGCAGTGCGCTCAGCGCCGATCCGCCGACCACGAGTGGCACGTTCTCCGCAGTCGGCCAGCCGAATGCGAACACCCCGATCGCCGGGTAGCCACGGCGGGTCAGCGGCCGGAAGGCGTTGGCGGCGTTGACGGTTTCGGCAGTGGCGGCAAGCAGGGTGCGGAGGGCTCTGCGTTTACCCACCGACACGCTCCTGAAGGTCGCGACGCACGATCTTGCCGGTGCTGTTGCGCGGCAGCTCGTCGAGCACGGTGATCTCGCGCGGCACCTTGTAGTTGGCCAGATTCTCCCGCACGAACTGCTTCAGCTCGTCGGCCGTGACACCGGCCCCCTCGCCGGTCAGCACCACGAACGCGGCCAGCCGCTGCCCGAACTGTTCGTCGTCCACCCCGATCACCGCCGCTTCGGCGACCTCGGGATGGGTGACCAGGATCTTCTCCACCTCGATCGGATACACGTTCTCCCCACCGGACACGATCATCTCGTCATCGCGGCCCACCACGAACAGCCGGCCCGCCTGATCCAGGTACCCGATATCGCCGGAGTTCATGTAGCCGTCGTGGAAGTTCTTCGTCGAGCCGGAGGTGTACCCGTCGAACTGGGTGGAGTTGCGTACGTAGATCGTGCCCACCTCGCCGGTCGGCATCTGCTGGTGCTCGGCATCCAGGATGCGAATATCGGTGCCCTCGGCCGGTTTTCCCGCGGTATCCGGGGCGGCGCGCAGGTCGGCCGGTGTCGCCGTGGCGATCATTCCGGCCTCGGTGGCGTTGTAGTTGTTGTAGATGACGTCACCGAACTGATCCATGAATTTGATGACGACGTCGGGGCGCATCCGCGAGCCCGATGCGGCGGCGAACCGCAGGGTGCGCCCGCTGTAGCGGTTGCGGATCTCGTCGGGCAGTTCGACGATGCGGTCGAACATCACCGGCACCACACACAATCCGGTGGCCCGGTGGGTGTCGACCAGGGCCAGGGTGGCTTCCGGGTCGAACCTGCGGCGGGTGACGATGGTGCACGACATCGACGCCGCGAACGCCAACTGGGAGAACCCCCAGGCATGGAACATCGGCGCGACGATGACGACGGTTTCCTCGGTGCGCCAGGGTGTGCGATCCAGGATCGCCTTGAGCACCTCGGGTCCGCCGCCGGAATGCTTGGCGCCCTTCGGGCTACCGGTGGTACCGGAGGTCAGCAGGATGACCTTGCTCTTCTCGGTGGCGCGCACCGGTGTCTTGCCGACGTGGTCGCGGATCAACTTCTCGACCGTGAGATCGGCGGCCGCGGTGTCGGTCCACGCGATGACGCGGGTGATGGCGGGGTTGCCCTCCAGCGCACGGTCCACCGTCGCGGTGAACTCCTCGTCGTAGATGACGGCCGCAGCCTTGTTCTCGGTCTCGCGGTCGATCACCTCGGCCATCGCCGGTCCCGCGAACGAGGTGTTGAGCAACAGCACGTCGGCGCCGATCCGGTTGGCGGCGATCAGCGACTCGATGAACCCGCGGTGGTTGCGCGCCATGATCCCGATCACCTCGGGGGAACCGATGGCCTGCAGCCCTGCGGCCAAAGCATCGGCACGCTGGTCGATTTCCCGCCAGGTGAGCGCTCCGAGCTCGTCGATCAGACCCACCCGGTCCGGACAGCGCTGCGCGGCGGCGGCGAAACCCGAGGTGATGCTCATGTTCTCCCGGGCCATCGCGGCGGCGATGCGCAGGTACTTGTCCGGGCGCAGTGGCGCGATGACGCCGGCGCGCGCCATGGTGCTGAGCAGGCCGACGGTGTTGGTGACGGGGTCGAGGAGGCCCACTACACGTCAGCCGATCACCGGGAAGCGACGTTCCTCGGCTAGTCCGTCCAAGGCACGCTGCATGACATGGCGGACGTGCGCGTCGACCTCGTCGATGTCCGGGTTCTCGCCGAACTCCGTGTCGATGTGCACCGCGGGCAGGACCTGCATGACGATCTTGGACGGCAGCGGCACGTTCAGCGGGAGCACTGCCGACAGGCCGAACGGCACACCGAACGACAGCGGTACCACCTTGGTGCGGGCCAGCCGGGCGACCGGTCCGAGTGCCTTGGCCAGCCAGGTGCCCCGGGACAGGTACAGCTGGGTCTCCTGCCCGCCGATCCCGACCATCGGCACGATCGGCACTCCCGCGTTGATGGCGGCGCGCACGTACCCCTGGCGCCCGTCGAAGTCGATCTTGTTCGCCTCGGAGGTGGGGCGGTAGACGTCGTAGTCACCGCCGGGGAACACCACGACGACGCCGCCGGAGCGCAGCGCCTCATCGGCGTTCTCGCGGCTGGCGAGGATGAAACCGGTCTTCTTGAAGAAGTCGGCGGTGGGCCCGACCATGAGCATGGCGTGGCTCAGCGTGTAGACGGGGCGGCCGTAGCCGAACTTCTCGTAGAAGTCGGCGGCGAAAATCGGCACATCCATGGGGAACAGGCCACCGGAGTGGTTGCACACCACGAGCGCACCGCCTGGGGGGAAGTTCTCCAGGCCGCGCACCTCGGAGCGGTGGTACGCCTTGAGAAGCGGCCGCAGCCACCCCATCACCTTCTCGGTGAGGCCGGGATCGAATTTGGTGATCTCCGCGGGGTCGATCTCGGTAGCAGTCATCTGCCCCTCCAGAAAAATAGAACGTGTTCTAGTTTTGCACGGACCCGGTCGGGCGGTCAAAGAGATGCGGTGGAGATCACCCGTGGTCGCTCATGCTTCACGATAGAGAAATGACAGTCGACAGCACCGGCGGGCTGGGGGTACCTCCCGCTCGCGGGGCAGAGCGTAGCGACCGGGGAATGGAAAAGGCGTACTTCGCACGAATCGGCCTCGAATACCCCGTGGTTCCCAGCCTGGACACCCTGCGGGACATCGTGGCCGCGCACAATCGCTCCATCCCGTTCGAGAACCTCGATCCGCTGATGGGTATCCCCGTGCACGACCTGAGCGCCGAGGCGCTCTCCGCCAAGCTGGTCGGCCGCCGGCGCGGGGGCTACTGCTACGAGAACAACGGGTTGCTGGCCTATGTGCTGGAGCACCTCGGGTACGGGGTGGACCGTCTGGCGGGGCGGGTGGTGTGGATGCGGCCACCGGACGCGCCCAAGACCGGGATCACCCACAACGTGCTGGCCGTCACCGTGCCGGGTGAAGACGGCCGCTTCCTGGTCGACGTCGGCTTCGGCGGCCAGACGCTGTCCTCGCCGATCAGGTTGCAGGCGGGACCGGTGCAGCACACCCGCCATGAGCCCTACCGGCTGGTGGACCACCCCGAGGGCCTGCAACTGCAGACCCAGATCCACGGCGGCTGGCTGCCGCTGTACCAGTTCAGCCTGCGCACCCAGCCCCTGGTCGATCTGAGCATCGGGTCCTGGTATTCGTCGACCTATCCGACGGCGGTCTTCGTGGTCGGGCTGTCGGTCGCCCTGGTCACCGACACCGCGCGGTGGAATCTGCGCGGCCGGAATCTGGCCATCCACACCGATGGCAGCACCGAGAAGATCCGCTTGGCGTCGGCCGCGGAGGTGCTCGAACAGCTCACCGGCCGGTTCGGCATCGACCTGGCCGGGCTCGGTGATGTGGAGGCCCGGGTCAGCCAGGTGTTGGACACGTGATGAGCACGTCCCACGGATCGGCGGCGTCCAGCGCCAGCCGGCCCAGCCGTCGAGCGTGGGATGCGGTGCTGCCGAACTCATCGCTCCAGCTGCGAGCCCGCATGGTGGCCGACCACAGCTGGTGCTCGATGGTGACGCCGATGGCGCCGTGCAGTTGGTGGGCGATGGTGGTGACCGGAGTGACGGCCCGCCCGACGGCCACCTTCGCCACGGTCACCGCGTAATCGGCCTGCGGCGCCGCGAAACCGTATTCGGTGACCGCTGCCGTCGCCAGATCCGTCGCTGCTCGGGCGCGTTCGACCTCGCCGGCCATGGCGGCAAGGGAATGCTGGACCGCCTGGAACTTGCTCAGCGCCCGGCCGAACTGCACCCGCTCCGACGTGTGCGCGACGGTCAGCTCCAACACGGAATCGAAGGCGCCGACGATCTGGACGCAGCGCGCCCATGCGCCGCGGCGCGCCAGTTCGGCACCGATCGCGGTGTCCAGGCGCTGCAGGCCGACGGTGTCGTAGGCCAGGATGCCGCGCGGTTCGCCGGCCAGATTGTGGCCGTCGGTGATCTGCGGATCCGCCGCCAGCCCCACCGAGATGCCCTCCGCCGATCGGTCGGCCACGACGACGGTCGCCGCTCGCGGCCAGGGCACGCCGGTCGCGGTCCCGCCGGTGCCGATCGCCACCGTCAGCGGCCCGGTCTCGGGCACCGCGATCCCCGCCTGCCGGGCCAGCCAGCCGGCCAGCAGGTCCGTTTCGGCGATCGGGACGGCCGCGGCGTAGCGGGCCAGGCCGCCGAGCACCACAGCCGACTCCGCCGGGCCGGCGCCCTGCTCGGTGGTGAGCCGGCTCAGCCCGGTCTCGTCCAGGTTCTGCCACAGCTCGGCATCGAAAACCTCAGGGAGCCTGCGCTTCCCGAAGTTGGCGTCATAGGACCGGCGGCCGATGTCATCGACCAGCGCAGCGAGCTCATCCATGACTAGCGCACCCCCAGACCGCGGGCGATCACACCGCGCAGCACCTCGTTGGTCCCGCCGCGCAGCGTGAACATCGGCGAATGCAGCCGCGCCGTGTCCAGCACGGCACGCAGCCCGCCGGGATCGTCCACCGACTCCAGCAGATCGGCGCACAGTTCCACCGACTCCTGCTCGAAGCGGGTGCCCAGATCCTTCACCAGCGCGGCCCGGGTGGCCGCATCGCGTCCGGCGGCCAGATCGCGTGCCACCGCCACCGACAGCTGACGGAGCGACATCGCGCGGCCCAACAGGTCACCCACGGCCGTCGCGGTGCGGTCGTCGACATCGGGACCCAGCGCGCGGATCACGCCGAAGATCAGGATCGCGGTCGACAGGATCCGTTCGGGGCCGCTGCGCTCGAAGCCCAGCTCGGCGGTGACCTGATGCCAGCCGTCGCCCACCTGACCGAGCACGTCATTGTCGCCGACCCTCACCTCCGCGAAGGTCACCTCGTTGAAGTGGTGGTGCCCGTCCAGCGTGACGATCGGGCTGATCGTGATGCCGGGGGAATCCAGCGCGACGATGAACTGGCTGAAACCGGCGTGCCGGTGCTCGGGATCCAGCGGACTGGTGCGGGCCAGCACGATCGCGAAATGTGCGCGATGCCCGCCGCTGGTCCACACCTTCGTCCCGTTGAGCACCCAGCCGCCGTCGGTGCGGGTGGCCCGGGTGGCGGTCGCCGCCAGATCCGAGCCGGCGCCGTGCTCACTCATGCCGATCGCCGAATACAGCCGGCCCGCCGCGATCTGCGGCAACAGCCGGCGGCGCTGTTCCTCGGACCCGTAGGACAGCAGCGACGGCGCCACCTGCCGGTCGGCGAACCAGTGCGCGGCCACCGGAGCGCCCTGGCCGAGCAGTTCCTCGGTCACCACGTAGCGGTGCAGGAAGCCCTGCCCGTGGCCGCCGTACTCGGACGGGATGGTCAGCCCGACATAGCCGGCGTCGGCCAGCCGCTCGCTGAAACCGGCGTCCCAACTGGTCAGCCACGAGTCGATCTGGGGTTCCCAGCCGTGCGCGGCCCGGTCGGAGGTGATGAACCGCCGGACCGAAGCCCGCAGCTCGGCCAGGTCACCGTCGTTGGCGCACAGCGCTTCGAATTCGCTCACTGGTGAGGGAGTCTAGATGTCGGTGCCGGGACCCATACTCGCGGTCATGGCCACCATCTACTACACCGCGTCCAGCCTGGATGGATTCATCGTCGACGACCACGACAGCCTGGACTGGCTGCTCACCCGGGACATCGATGCTGCCGGGCCGTTCGGCTACGAGACGTTCGCCGCCTCGGTGGGGGCGCTGGTGATGGGGTCGCAGACCTACGAGTGGCTGGTGCGCAACCAGGAAGGTGACTGGATGTACGAACAGCCGTCCTGGGTGCTGACGAGCCGCCCGGGCATCGTCGCCGACGGGCACCCGGTCCGGGTCTTCCACGGTGACGTCACCGCGTTGCATCCGCAGCTGTCGGCCGCGGCGGGAGACCGCCATGTATGGGTGGTCGGTGGCGGGGTGGTAGCCGCGCAGTTCGTCGAGGCCGGGCTGGTGGACGAGATGATCGTGAGTTATGCGCCGTGCACTCTCGGCAAGGGCGCCCCGGTACTGCCGGTGCGCTCGGAGTGGACGCTGACCGAGTCGGCGGTCAATGGCGAGTTCATCTGCGCACGTTGGGTTGCCGCTCCGGCGGACTGACCTCACACCCTCCGCGACTTGTGGCAACTCCGGAGGCGCGTCGCGGTGGCTGCGCGTGCGCCGCGGTCCCTGCCGGACCGCAGCGGTGCACGGTCCCGCTCGCGCCGGCGATGCGTTTTGCTGAACCTGACGTCGTGCGTGGCGACCGTCGTACGTCGCGGACGGGGCGCATATTGCGCCGCTGGCTCCCGCCGGTATGCCTGCTGCCTGTTCGGCGTGGTGGGGAACGACCGTGCTCCGATGGTGCCGTTTGCAATATCATCGCTCTCCTGAAAACCCTTGGCCGAGAGGGTGATCAGAAGTTGTGCCGGAATTTGCCGAAATCGGATGCACGGCCTGCGCTGTCGGGATCGCCGGTCTCAGGCCACCGTACCGGCGTTGCTGGCGCACCGATCGCCGGTGTTTTCAGTGTGTTTCCGGCACCTGAATGACTATTTGCTGGTTCAACGAATCGCGGCGTTGGAGTGTGCCCGGCACACGAGCATCCATGAGGTGCGGCGCGTCGGGCGGCTCGCGATCAGCGAACTATCGAACCGCATTGCGGGCGAAACACCTTGGCGGGAAATGGCTTTCAGTCGCATCGCGGCGGGCCGGCCGACGCGGGTGTCTCCGGAAGGAAGTTTGCCCGAGTTTTTCAGCTAACTCCGCACGGCGACGGGAAGTAATTTACGCTGCTGCCAATGTCGACGCATCGGCGCCGGCGCACAGGGCGAAGGAGACGAGCATGAAAGCTGCCGGGTACGTCGGGCGCGTGGGCGGTCTGGCCGTGGCGCTGGGTATCGGTGCGGCGGTGACTCTGGGATGCGGCACGGCTGCCGCGGATTCCACCGAGTCGTCCCAGGGCGCATCCTCGGCATCCGCCGCGTCCGGACCGTCGGCCACCAAACCGGCCGACGGTACCAAGACCCCCGGCGGGAAACGGCGCAGCGGTAGCGGTGCGGTCAAGAACGACAGCGCGGCGTCCAAGGATGACAGCGCCTCGTCGACCACGCGGAAGCCCCGTAAGCGCTCGACCGTGGCCGGCAGCTCGTCAGGCGAGGACAGCGGATCGGCATCGGATACGAGCGCAGGATCGTCTCCGGCGCAGGATGTCTCGGACACCTCGAGTGGCGTGCCGAAGGTGGACGCGGTGACGGTGCCGTCGTCGACCGGGACCGAGGTGGCCGCGGCGATCAAGCCGGCCAAGGTGAGCAAGAAGGCCGCCCCGGCCGATCCGGCCACACCGCCACCGGCACCCGCGGAGCTGCTGCTCCTCGGCGCATCGCGCAAGCTCGGCGGTGGTCACTCCGGCGTCGCCAGCACCGCGAAGGTGGCCACCACCACGACCTCGAAGATCGTGGCAGCCAGTGCCACGACAGCGGTGGCCAAGACCGCGACAGCCGCTGCCAGCGTGACCACGGCCACCACTGCCACGACGGCCACCACGGCCACTGACCCGTTGGCGACGCTGAAAAAGGTTGCGCCGTACCTGAAATACGTCAAGGCTGCGGTGACGGCGGCGCAGACGGTGGTCCAGAACACCTTGACCTATGTGACCACCAACACGTCGGTGAACCTCGGCTCCGCGACCGCGGCGGTCGTCGGTGCACTGCAGACGCTGGACTCGAAGTTGAGCACCGTCGCGCAGACTGTCGACGTCCTGGTGAAACTTGCCGATCTGCTCGGCTACTAGCGACCTGGAATTCCGTACACTCGCACGAATTCCCTTGACTTGATCAGGAATTCGAGTTGGTGACCGACCTGGTGCAGCGGTTCGGGGGTGCGTGCAGACCGGCACAGCACCACCGCGCCTTCCAGCGCGGCGATGCACATGACGGCCAGCGATTCGGCTTCGGCGGACTCGAAACCGTCCCTGCGAAAGGTCTGACTCAGCGCGTCGCGCCACCGCGCGAAGATCTCGCCGGCCGCAGTGGCCAGGACCGAGTCATCCTCGGTGGAGCTGATGGCTGCCGCCATGACCGGGCAGCCCGCGGTGTACGCACTGCCCGCCAGTGCGCGTTCCCAGAAGGCGACGAACTGTCGCACCAGGGCTATGCCGCCGCGGTCGGCGGCGGCGTCGATGACCTCGGTGAGGGAATCCCCGGCATAGTTCAGCGCCTCGATGAGCAGCTGACTGCGGCCCTGGGGGAAGTGGTAGTAGACCGAACCGCGCGGTGCGCCGCTGCGCGCCAGGACCTCGTCGATGGTGACCCCGGCCGCGCCGCGTTCGCGCAGGACGTCGACCGCGGAGACGAGCATCGCGCGCCGCGTCGACCCGCGCTTGCGGGTCAGGCCGCCCGCGACGGACGCCACTGCATGGTGCGCGGGTTGAGTCGGGCCCGGACCCGATCGAAGGTACGGCGGGGCTGGTCCACCCGGTGTGTGCACCGGTGGCCGGCGACGTTGAGCTCGATGAGCAACATCGTGTGCCTCCTATCTATGGCTTCGAGCATAAACCAGGAACGCGCCGTCGACCATCGGCGGTCCCGTCAAAACGCCTGGTGGTGGGTTAACAATCGATGAACACCCACGCGGGTGCCATCGGCGCACTGGGGAAATATGGTGTAGTGCATAGTTAGCCCGCCGGAACCGACCGGGCGGCATGCCCACCCTGGGCGATTCCCAGGGCGTTGACCGCGTCGGCCGATAGGCTCGCCTCATGGGGCACTACCGCAGCAACGTCAGGGATCTCGAGTTCAACCTGTTCGAGGTCTACGCACTCGAAAAGATCTTGGCCACAGGCCAGTTCGGGGATCTCGACGGCGAATCGGTCCGGCAGATGCTCGACGAGGCCGGCCGTCTCGCGGAGGGCCCCCTGGCAGAGGCCTTCGCCGAGACCGACCGTCATCCGCCGACCTTCGACCCCGAGTCCCATGTGGTCAGCATTCCCGAGCCGTTCAAGAAATCGCTGCGGGCGTGGAAGTCCGGCGAATGGTTCCGGATCGGCTTGGAGGAGAGTGTCGGCGGGGTGCCTGCACCGGCGATGCTGGCGTGGGCCATCAACGAATTCGCGCTCGGCGCCCAGCCCGCTGCCTTCATGTACCTCGCCGGACCGGTGCTGGCGAGCATCCTCTACGAAATCGGTAACGAGAAGCAGCGACAGTGGGCCGTCCAGTCGGTCGAGCGGAACTGGGGCGCGACCATGGTGCTGACCGAGCCCGACGCCGGCTCCGATGTCGGTGCGGGCCGCACCAAGGCCACCCAGCAGCCCGACGGCACCTGGCACCTCGACGGGGTCAAGCGGTTCATCACCAACGGTGACACCGACGACCTGTTCGAGAACATCCTGCATATGGTGCTGGCCCGGCCGGAAGGTGCCGGGCCGGGGACCAAGGGGTTGTCCCTGTTCGTGGTGCCCAAGTTCATCCCGGACGACGACGGAGCGCCAGGGGAGCGCAACGGGGTCTTCGTCACCGGGCTGGAACACAAGATGGGGCTCAAGGCATCGGCGACCTGCGAGCTGACCTTCGGTCAGCACGGGGTACCGGCGGTCGGCTGGCTGGTGGGCGATGCCCACAGCGGTATCGCGCAGATGTTCAAGATCATCGAGTACGCGCGAATGATGGTCGGTACCAAGGCGATATCCACCCTGTCCACCGGATATCTGAACGCGCTGGAGTACGCCAAGACCCGGATCCAGGGTGCCGACATGACCGAGATGTCGAACAAGACGGCGCCGCGGGTGACCATCCTGCACCACCCGGACGTGCGCCGAGCCCTGCTCGTGCAGAAGTCCTACGCCGAAGGGTTGCGGGCGCTCTACCTGTTCACCGCCGCGCACCAGGATCCGGCGGCGGCCGCCATCGTGTCGGGAGCCGATGAAGCGATGGCCGAGCGCGTCAACGACCTGCTGCTGCCGATCGTCAAGGGGGTGGGATCCGAGCGCGCCTACCAATGCCTGACCGAATCGTTGCAGACCTTCGGCGGCTCGGGCTTCCTGCAGGATTACCCGGTCGAGCAGTACATCCGCGATGCCAAGATCGACTCGCTCTACGAAGGCACCACCGCCATCCAGGCGCAGGACTTCTTCTTCCGCAAGATCGCCCGCGATCAGGGCGGGGCGCTGTCCCATGTGGTCGGGCGCATCCAGGCATTTCTCGACCGCGACAACGCCAGACCGGAACTGGCCGACGGGCGCGCGCTGTTGCGGACGGCGCTGGCGGATGTGACGGCGATGGTCACCGCCATGACGGGATATCTGATGGGCTCGCAGGAGAATTCGCGGGAGCTCTACCGGGTCGGGCTCTCCTCGGTGCCCTTCCTGCTCGCCGTCGGCGACCTGTTCATCGGCTGGTTGCTGTTGGAGCACGCCGAGATCGCCCATGCCGCGCTGGACAGCGCCACCGATCGGGACCGCGATTTCTACCTCGGCAAGATCGGCGCGGCGGACTTCTTCGCCGGGCACGTGCTGCCGCGGCTGGCGTCGGACCGGGCGGTCATCGAGGCGATGGGGCTGGCGCCGATGGAGCTACCCGAAGGGGCGTTCTAGGAGCACGCATCACGGGTTCATCCCGCAGAGCTCGGTTACAGTCACCCCATGGTGATCCCCAAGGCCGCGGCGGGGGTGCTGGCGGCCGCAGCCCTCGTCACGGCCTGCGCGCATGAGAACACCGCGACACCAACAACACCCGCGTCCGCCACGACCACCACGGCGTCATCGCCGGCTGTCCTGCCCGGGGTACCCGCGTTCCTGCCGCAGCCGCCGGCCAACCGTGGTCAGCTCGACCTGATCGGCTACCTGACGGCCCCTGGCCCGGACGGCAGCACCGTGGCCACGGTGTACTTCCACGCACCCGCCGTCACCTCGGTCATCCCGCCCGGGATGGCGGGCCCGCCGCCGTGCGATATTGCCGCGCGCGTCACCGGCGCGGGCACCGACCACGTGACCGTCGACATCGATCTCACCTTCTCGGCGAGCTCGGCGCAGGCCAACCGGATCATGGCCGACTGCTGGACCGGCGAGGCGCACAACCCGGTCGTGCGCTCCTATGTGGTGGGCCCGGTCCCGGCCACGGCGAAACTGTTCACCGGGAAGCCGGCACCGGACACCCCGCTGCCCAAACTGACGGAGCCGCCCCGCTAGCCGGCGGCCTAACAGAAAAGGCCCACGCTCGGAATCAATCCGGCGCAGGCCTTTTCGCGGTCTATCGAGTTTTACTCAGGCGTGTACCCGAACGGCAGCAGCACGCTCTTGGACTCGCAGTAGCCCGAGATGCCCTCCGGCCCACACTCGCGGCCGATACCGGAGTTCTTGTACCCACCGAACGGTGCGCCCGCATCGAAGGCGTACATGTTGATCCCGTAGGTGCCGGTGCGAATCTGCTTGGCGATCTCCACGGCCTTGGCGTAGTCGGTGGTGTACACCGAACCGGCCAGGCCGTACACCGAGTCGTTGGCGATGCGCACCGCGTCGGCCTCGTCGTCGAACGGGATCACCACGAGAACGGGTCCGAAGATCTCCTCCTGCGCGATGGTCATCGAGTTGTCCACATCGGCGAACACCGTCGGCTGCACGAACCAGCCGCTGTCCAGGCCCTCGGGGCGGCCGCCGCCGGTGACGACGCGGGCACCCTCCTCGACGCCCTTCTTGATGTAGCCCTCGACGCGCTCACGCTGCTTCTCGCTGATCAGCGGGCCGATCATGGCGGCCGGGTCATCGGGGGTGCCGGCCTGCATCCCGGCAGCCGCGGCGGCCACCTTCTCCACCACCTCGTCGTAGCGCGACCGCGGGGCCAGGATGCGGGTCTGGCCCACGCAGGCCTGCCCCGAGTTCATCAGGCCGGAGAAGATCAGCATCGGCAGCGTCGAATCCAGGTCGGCATCCTCCAGGATGATCGCCGCGGACTTGCCGCCGAGTTCCAGCGTGCACGGCTTGAGCTTCTCGGCCGCGATCTTGCCGATCTCCTTGCCGACCGCGCTGGAGCCGGTGAAGGTGAACTTGTCCAGCGCCGGGTTGTCGGTCAGCGCCCGGCCGGTCTCGACACCGCCGGGCACCACCGAGAGCACGCCCTCGGGCAGGCCGGCCTCGGCGAACACGTCGGCCATCAGGTTGGTGGTCAGCGGCGTCTCGGCGGCCGGCTTGAGCACGATGGTGCAGCCGGCCAGCAGCGCCGGGCCCAGCTTGTTGGCGGCCAGGAAGAACGGCACGTTCCAGGCCACCACGGCGCCGACGACACCGATGGGCTCCTTGAGCACCAGGGTCTGGCCGTAGAGCCCGTCGCGGATGTCCTGCCAGGCGAACTTGTCGGCAGCCGAGGCGTAGAACTGCAGGGTCGACATCGCCGCGCCGTACTGCATCATGTCGACGATGGTCTGCGGCTGGCCGGTCTCCAGCTTGAGCAGGTGCTTGAACTCCTCGGCGCGGGCCTCGATCAGTTCGACGGCCTTGGCGAGCACCGCCTCGCGCTCCTTCGGGGACATCCGCGGCCACGGGCCCTCGTCGAATGCCTTGCGGGCTGCGGCGCACGCGGCGTCCACATCCGCCTTCGCGGCCAGCGGAACCTGGCCGACCTTCTGTTCGGTCGCGGGGGAGAAAACCTCGATGACCTCCGAGGTCGACGGTTCAACCCACTGACCACCGATGAACAGCTTGTCCCATGTCGTCTTGAACGCCGTCTGTGTCATGGCCGTCACATTACCCAGTTCTCGGCAAAACGAGAACCTGTTCCATCGGCGGCCTCAGGTGGGCCGCAACACCAGCACCAGATTGCTCACGGCGAATTCCCGGAACCCCGGGACCGAGGTCATCCACCACGCCCATCGTGGGTGGTAGCGGGGATATGCGGCGACCAGCGCGCCCGTCGAGCGGGCCCACCGCAATCCGTCCGCCGCGGACACCGCGAACAACGACGAACCGTAGTCGTTCTTCGGCCGGTGCCCGTGTCTGCGGGTGTACCGCCGCGCCGCGCGGGCCCCACCCAGGTAGTGCGTCAACCCCATCTCGTGACCACCGAACGGCCCCAGCCACACCGTGTAGGACAGCACCACCAGCCCGCCGGGCCGGGTCACCCGCAGCATCTCGTTACCCAGTCGCCACGGGTGCCGGACGTGCTCGGCCACATTCGACGACAGGCAGATGTCGACGCTGCCATCGGCGAACGGCAGGGCCAGCCCCGAGGCGCGGACGAACAGGCCGCTGCCGGGCTCACTCGCAGGTCCGGCGTGCATTTCCGTCGGATCCGGCTCCACCCCGATATAGGTCATTCCGGCCGCCTCGAACGCCGCGGAGAAGTAGCCGGGGCCACCGCCGACGTCGAGCACCGTCCGGCCGGCCACCGGCGACGAGGTGGCACCGGCCCACAGGTCGGCCACCATGGCCGCCGTGTCGGCGGCCAGCGCGCCGTAGAACCGGGCCGGATCGCTCTGCTCGAAGCGGAATGCCCCCAGCAGCCGGGCCGACCGGCGCAGTGTCGCTCGCCGGGCGAACGAATCCAAGGGACGCACCCGCTCAAACTACTCACCGGTACTCTCGACACGATGTCCGAACGCCGCCCAGTCCGCTCAGTACTGCTGTTGTGCTGGCGTGACACCGGACATCCGCAGGGCGGCGGCAGTGAGGCGTACCTGCAGCGCATCGGCACCCGGTTGGCGGCCGACGGGGTCCACGTCACGTTGCGCACCGCGCGCTATCCGGGCGCGCCGCGCCGTGAAGTGCTCGACGGGGTGACCGTCAGCCGGGGCGGCGGCGCGTACTCCGTCTACATCTGGGCCGGTGTGGTCATGGTGCTGGCCCGGCTGGGGCTTGGCCCGCTACGCCGGTCTCGGCCCGATGTCGTCATCGACACCCAGAACGGTATCCCGTTCCTGGCCCGGCTCGCCTACGGCCGGCGCTCCCTGGTGCTGGTACATCACTGCCATCGCGAACAGTGGCCGGTCGCCGGACGCCGCACCGGCAGGTTCGGCTGGTTCGTGGAATCGACGTTGTCGCCGCGCCTGCACCGGCGCAACCAGTACGTCACCGTCTCGTTGCCCTCGGCCCGGGAACTCGTCGAACTCGGTGTGGGCAAGAACCGGATTGCGGTGGTGCGCAACGGACTTGACGCGGCGCCGGGATGCACCCTGGAGCAGCCGCGCTCGGCGACGCCGCGGGTGGCCGTGTTGTCGAGGCTGGTGCCGCACAAGCAGATCGAGGACGCGCTGGATGCCGTCGCGGCATTACGGCCGCAGCTGCCGGATCTGCACCTGGACATCGTCGGCGGCGGCTGGTGGGAGGACCGGCTGGTCGCGCACGCTGCCAGGATCGGGATCGCCGACGCGGTGACCTTTCATGGGCACGTCGGTGACGACATCAAACACCAAGTGATCCAACAAAGTTGGGTACACCTGATGCCCTCCCGCAAGGAAGGCTGGGGGCTGGCCGTCATCGAGGCCGCCCAGCACGGTGTCCCGACCATCGGCTACCGGTCCTCGGGCGGGCTGACCGATTCGATCGTCGACGGAGTCACCGGGCTGCTGGTCGACGGCCCGGGTGAGCTCGCCGAGAGCATGGCGCGGCTGCTGACCGATCCGGTGCTGCGCATCGAACTCGGCGCCAAGGCGCAGGCGCGCAGCACCGAGTTCTCCTGGCAGCAGAGTGCCGATGCGATGCGGGTGGTGCTGGAGGCGGTACACGCCGGCAGGTACGTCAGCGGCGTGGTGTAGCCGGTCCTACTTCGGCGAGTTCCCGGGCAGGTTGCCGGGGGCCGCGGTCTGCGGACCGGGTGCCTTCACCGTCGGGGTGAACAGGTTGCCGCCGGTCGGGCTGATGCTCTTCTCGGTGGGCTCCACCGGCGCCGCGCTCGTCGTCGGTGCCGGCGTCGTGGTCGTGGTGGTGCTGGTGCTGGTGCTGGGCGCTTCCTTCTCGCTGTTGGAGCAGGCGACCGAACCCACCGCCAGCGCAACCAGGACGAGGCCGCCCGCAGTGCGGCGCAGCAAGGGGGACCGGTGGGTCATGACGTTCATGTCGAGCTCTCCTATGGTGTGACAAGCGGACCATCAGCCGGTATATCGCCTGAAAACCCTAACCTGATTCCCCGCTGTGTGCCCGCCTGGTCATGGCCGGGTAGGCCCGGCCCAGTGCCAGCAGCCCCGCACCCACCAGCACGCCCAACCACACCAGATGCGCGGCGATCGCGACCGCACGCCCCGATGCTGCCGGGGCCGTACCGCCCACCCGGTACAGCGTGAGATCGCCGTCCCGGTAGGCGACCGGCAGATTCACTGGGGGAGAGCCCGGTTCGGCCACCACCCAGCCCACCCCGGCGTCGGCCAATCGCTCCCGAGGGGCGCCGTCGAGCAACAGCGCCGTGACGCGGCGGCCGCGGGTGCCCTCCCCGGACACCGTCCGTCCGCCGATCACCAGGTCGCCGCTGGACAGCACGTCGGCAGATACCCAGCGGGGCAACGGATCCAGCACCGGCGCGGTCCCGGCCCAGGCAAACTGCCGCATGCTGTCGGCGGGCAGCACCGCCACCGGACGGGGATCGGCGTTGATCATCGCCGCCACCGTCGCCCACCCCGCCGGGTAGTGCACCGCGCGCAGCTGCCCGCCGACACCCCACGCCAGGTCGGGCAGTACCGCGATCAGCGCGGCGCCGCTGACGACGGCCACCGCGCGGCCGTACCGGGCCACACCGGCCGCCGCCAGCACATATCCGGGCAGTGCGAGCGCCACCCACTTCTGCCCGTCGCGCAGCAGGCCCAGACCCGGCACCGCGCGCACCACCGTCTCCAACAGGGCCAGACCGGGTCCGGTCGCCAGCAGCGCCGGCAGCACCACCGCGGCGACCGCCAGCACCAGTAACGGCCGTGCGGCGCGCACCCGCAACGCCGCGGGCAGGCCCACCACCACCACGGCCACCACGACGACCGTCGCGACCACCGCGAAAAGACTTGTCCGCGAACCGGGTACGGCCTGCGCGTTCCAGATCCCGCCGAGGCCGGCCAGGCTGCCCGCCGTGCCCAGCCCGGGCTCGGCGCGGGCCGCGAAGGCGTGCACACCGGTGCTCGCCACCCCGGACAGCGACCCCGCCAGCACCGACGCGGTCAGCCACGGCAGCGCGGCCGCGGCCGCCGTGGTCACCACCACCGCCGCGGCGCGCCGGCTGCGCACGCACACCAGCGCCACGATCGCCGCCAGGATGAGTCCCGTCGGGGTCAATCCCGCCAGCGCTATCCAGAACACCAGGGCGGGCCAGCCCCGTCCGGTCGCCCTGATGCCGAACATGGCCGCAGCCACCCAGGGCAGGCAGCCGTAGCCGACCAGCAGGCTCCAATGGCCCTGCACCAACCGCTCGGCGACATAGGGATTCCATATCGCCAGCGTCACCGCCACGCATTGACCCGCCAACCCGGTATCCGGCAGCACCGCCGACACCAGCCGCGCGGAACCCCAGCCGGCCAGCCACAGCCCGGCCACGAGCAGGACCTTGGCCACCACCCCGCCGTCGACGACCGTCGACGTCACGGCCATGAAGAAGTCCTGTGGCAGCGCTCGGGGCGCGGCCTCGGTGAGGCCCAGGGCTGCGTCGGACAGGTAGGACCGCGGCGTGGACACCGCGTCGCGCAGCAACAGATACCCCGGGCCCAGCAGGGGGCCGGTCACCACAAGCGAGAGCGCCAGCGCGTACGCCGGCGCTATCGCTGATCTCCAGAGGGCAGGAGCGCAGCGACCCGGGGAGGGGGTCGAGCTCAGACCGGTCGGTCCGGTGGGAGATCGGTCGGACGCCGGGTCGGGATCTTCTCGGTCTGCGCCTCGGCCGCCGGCATCGGACCGGACTCGTCGTCTCGGCGGCTGAAGAACCCGCGATCCGAACCGTCGAGCCCCGGATCGATCAGGGCGGATTCGGCGCGCAGCCCGAACGAACCCAGCAGCACACCACCGACCAGCGTCACCAGGCCCAGGCCGGCGAACGTGATGGGCAGGATGCGGCTCCACAGGGCCAGGTGGTCGGCCTCGTCGCGCGCGGCGGACACCTGCGACTCGACGGTCTCCTCGGTGGAGGTGACCGTGAAGTCGGCGAACGTCACCTCGGGCTTGAGGGCGTCGCGGGCGTAGTAGTGAAAGCCGTGCTGCTTGGACTTGACGATGGTGCCGCTCACCGGGTCCACCCAGAACGTCCGCTGGGCGGCGTAGTAGCGGGTCATGGTGACGGGGTCGTACGGATCGGCGGCCTCCACGCCCCACTGCGCGGCGCGGGCGGTCACGGTGCTGTCGATGTCGTTGTCGTACAGCGACGCGTACTTGATCGGCTCGGCCAGCTTGCCGTCGGCGTCGTAGCCGACGTTCTGGGTGAACCGGTAGGTGGTCAGCCCGTTGACGTCCTCTTCGCCGTCGTAGTTCGCGTCGTAGGGCTTCTGCGCGATCGGATCGAAGAACGGGTAGGTCTTCTTCTCGGTGTCGAACGGGAACCGGTAGGCCAGACCCTCGTGCGGCAGCGCGATGTTGGTCGGCGGGTTGTCCTCTTCGATGGTCCGCGGTTTCTGCACGGCGCCGCCGGGGTTGGTGTCACTGGACACCGCCTCCGCGGTCTTGCGGTTCAGCGTCACGGTGTCGACCATGGCCAACAGCAGGCCGTTGTCCTGCTGTTTGTCGGCGCGGCGCAACGAGGTGCCGACCTGCAGGGTGACGACATCGGCGTTGGCCGGCGCCTCCACGCTCAGCTGCTGCTGGAGCGCCACCGGCACGTTCTTGTTGACGACGAAATGGTCCGGCTGAGACAGCGAGGCCGGGTCCAGCGCGGTGCCGGTGCCTTCGCTGATCAGGTCGGCTTCAAGATCCAGCGGGATCTTGGCGATCTTGCCCTTGGTGTACGTGGACAACAGCAAGGCGGCGATGAGCAGGGCAGCGCCGAGCCCCATCAGTCCGCACGCTGCGATTCGCAGGGCCACTGCGCGGTTCAACCCGTGCTCCCTTCGGTCGAAAGCTGACCCTAACAGCACACCGTAAGGGCGATGTTTATGACAACGGCATCCGACTACTCCCCGGGTCGCTTCGCTCCTGCCCGCCGGCCCCGGCACACTGGTCTGCGTGAGCACTTCCCAGACCGGCGGGACGCGGAGTTTCCTGCCCGCCGTCGAGGGGATGCGGGCATGTGCGGCGATCGGGGTGGTGCTCACCCACGTCGCGTTCCAGACCGGGCACACCGGCGGTGTCAGCGGGCGCCTGCTCGGCCGGTTCGATCTCGCGGTCGCGGTGTTCTTCGCGCTGTCGGGTTTCCTGCTGTGGCGTGGTCACGCGGCGGCCGCGCGCGGGCTGCGCCGACGGCCTCCGACCGGGCATTATCTGCGCTCCCGGCTGGTGCGCATCATGCCCGGTTACCTGGTGGCGGTCATCGTGGTGCTCACCTTGTTGCCCGACGCGCAGGCGAACGTCACGGTGTGGCTGGCCAACCTGACCCTCACCCAGATCTATGTGCCGCTGACGCTGACCGCCGGGCTGACCCAGATGTGGAGCCTCTCGGTGGAGGTCAGCTTCTACCTGGCGCTGCCGTTGCTGGCATTGCTGGCCCGCCGGCTGCCGGTGCGGGCCCGGATCCCGGCGATCACCGTCGTGGCGTTGGCCAGCCTGGCCTGGGGACTGCTGCCACTGCACCCGCCCGCCGGCGTCAATCCGCTGAACTGGCCGCCGGCCTTCTTCTCCTGGTTCGCCGCGGGCATGCTGCTCGCCGAACTGACCGTCAGCCCCGTCGGGCTACCGCACCGGCTGGCCCGCAACCGGCTGCTGATGGCGGCGCTGGCGGTGTCGGCATTCGTGGTGGCCGCCTCGCCCCTGGCCGGCCCGGAAGGGCTGACGCCGGGTTCGGTGGGCCAGTTCGTGGTGAAGGTGACGATGGGCGCGGTGGTGGCCGGAGCGCTGCTGGCGCCGCTGGTGCTGGACCGGCCCGACACCTCCCACCGGCTGCTGGGCAGTCCGGTGATGGTCACCCTGGGCCGCTGGTCCTATGGCCTGTTCGTCTGGCACCTGGCCGCGCTGGCCATGGTGTTCCCCGTCATCGGGCAGTTCCCCTTCAACGGGCACATGCCGGTGGTGCTGGCGCTCACCCTGGTGTTCGGGTTCGCGATCGCGGCCGTCAGTTATGCGCTGGTCGAGTCGCCGTGCCGGAACGCGCTGCGCCGCTGGGAGTACCGGCGCAACCCGCCGCCGCTGGACAGCTCGGTCACCGATACCGCCGAGCCCGCCATCGCGCGATAGCGGTCCGGGATCGACTTTATCTAGTACCGCGGGTACCGTTCTGCCGATGGAACTGTTGGACACCGACACCCCGGACGGTACGGCGATCGCACTGCATGCCCGTCCGGTGCAGTTCGATCTGAGCGCCGTTCCCGCGCACTACGTCTACGGGTATCCCGTGGCCACCCACCTGTACAACGGTCTGAGCCTGCTGCTGCCCGCAGGTGAGGAATGGTTCATCACCGTCCTCAAAGAGGCGCTACCTCATATCGAGGACGAGAAGCTGCGCGAGGATGTCATCGGCTTCATGGGCCAGGAGTCCATGCACGCCAACGCCCACGTCGGCCTCAACGACTACCTCACCCGGCACGGTATCGACCCCACCCCGATGATCGAGCGCGCCAACTGGGTGTTCGGACACCTGCTCGGGCCGCGCCAGACCACCGGCGAGGAGGCACACAACTACCTCGTCGAACGGCTCGCCGTGATCGCCGCGCTGGAGCACATCTTCGCGTTCCTCGGCGACTGGGTGCTCAACGCCGACCGCCTCAACGAGACCACGGTCGACCCGGTGGTGCTGGACCTGCTGCGCTGGCACGGTGCCGAGGAGGTCGAGCACCGGATGGTGTCCCATGACGTGCTGCACTACTTCGACGGCAGTTATGTACGGCGGGCCCGCGCTCAGGTGGTGGTCGCGCCGATTCTGCTGTACCTGATCTGGCAGGGCATCCGTTACCTGATGCGGGTCGACCCGAACGTGTCGCTATCCCGGCGGCAGCGTAAAGTGGTGTGGCGCAAGCTATTCCGTTCCGCCCGCCACGGGGTGACGCCGCCCATTCGGCATCTGGTCATCCGTGCCCTGCAGTACTACTCGCCGTGGTACCACCCGGGCGACGTCGGCAACACCGCGCAGGCAGTGGCGTACCTGGCGTCGTCGCCGGCCACCCGGCCCACCGCGCAGTGAAGCACGTTCCGCCGGTCGGAGCGCGTATCGACGACCGGACCATCAACGTGGTCGCCACGGTGCTGGACAAGTTCTGGCTGCGCCCGGTGACCCGCAAGGGCTACACCGACCAGCGCGCGGTGCGCACCCCCGACGATCCGATGACCCTGGTGCTCGTCAAACGCGCCGTGGTCGCCAGCGACAACGACGTGGTGGCACTGACTTTCGCGGATCCCGGCGGGGCGGCGCTGCCGGCCTGGCAGCCCGGCTGCCACCTCGATCTGCACCTCCCGTCCGGGCGGCGCCGCCAGTACTCGCTGTGCGGCGATCCGCAGGACCGCTCGGGTTACCGGATCGCGGTGCGCAAGATCCCCACCGGTGGTGGCGGGTCACTGGAGATGCACGCCCTGGCCGAAGGGGACACCGTCACGGTCCGCGGGCCGCGCAACGGCTTCCCGTTCATCCCGCACTCCCGGGTGCTCTACCTGGCCGGCGGTATCGGCATCACCCCGATCCTGCCGATGGTGCGCGCCGCGCAACGGTTGGGCACCGACTGGCATTTCGTGTACTGCGGGCGCAGCATCGACACCATCCCGTTCCTCGACGAGATCTGGCAGTGGGACCCGGCCCGGGTCACCATCCGTCTCGATGACGAGCACGGCATCCCCACCGCGGCCGACCTGCTGCGCCACGCTCCCCGCGGCGGTGCGGTGTACGTGTGCGGGCCACCGCCGATGATCGAGACGGTCCGGCACGGGTTCGCTGAAACCGGTGCCAAGAACCTGTATTTCGAGCGTTTCAGCGCAGCGCCGGTGGTCGACGGAACGGCCTTCGAGATCGAACTGGCGCGCACCGGTGAGGTGGTGCCGGTCGCGGCCGACGAGACGGTGCTGCAGGCCCTGGTCAAGGTGCGTCCCGACACCGCCTACTCGTGCAAACAGGGGTTCTGCGGTACCTGCAAGGTCGGGGTGCTGGCGGGTACGCCCGAACACCGGGACAACCGGCTCACCGATGGCGAACGTCAGTCCTCGATGCTGGCCTGCGTATCCCGTTCGGCCACACCGCGTCTGGTGCTCGACGTATAGGTGACCGTCGAGGCCGCCAGCATCGCGACGGCGATCAGCGCCACCAGTTGCACACCGGCGGAATGCCCGACGTACCCGTCCACCGAACGCCACGGATAGCGCGACAGCGCCGCGCCGGCCACGATCAGCCCGACGGCGCAGGTGCCGACGGTCACCGTCTCCTGCAGGCGTGCGCGGTGTCGTAGCAGATGGCGGACGGCCAGCGCCGCGGCGACCACCAGGGGGCCGGTGATCCCGCTGATCACGCCGCCGGCCGCCAGCACGGCGATCCCGGTCGGCACCGGACCGGGTGCCCAGGTGCGCACCGGTTCGCCGCCACGCGGCCGCCGGATCGGTAGCAGCGCAAGCAGAGCCAGGATCGGCAGCAGGGCCAGCCCGCCGAACAGGCCGAGCCGGTAGGCCGCGTTCGACGGGAAAGTCAACGTGAGGGGGCCCGACGTGCCCGCGGGGACCACCCAGCCCTGCTGCCAGCCGTTCACGGTGACCGGACGCAGTTCCGCGCCGTCGGCGGCGTGGGCCACCCAGCCCGGACTGCGGCTCTCGGGCACCACCAGGATCCGGTCCTGCCCGGCGGCCTCGAGCTCGACCTCGCGGCGATCGGCGCCCCACTGCCCGCGCTGCACGGGAGTCGTTGCCGCGCTGGGTACTCGACCCGCCGCGGGGGTGGCCAGCTGGATACCGTCGACGAAGAAGGACGGTCCCGGGCTGATCAACAGTTCCTGCTGCCCGGCGGGCAAGGTGATCGGCCGGTCCTGGCAGGGACGCGCGGCGACGGGTGCACCGTCGAGGAGCGCGCCGACGGTGGTGGTCACCGAGGTCTGCACGAACTGCCCGGCCACACCGATGATCGGTCCCTGGCCGCAGGCCAGGGTGATGGTCCGCTGCCGGTTCGCCGCGCCTTCGGCGGCGGCGATCGGCCGGTGTGCCCGGTCCAGTGCGGTCACCTCGGCCAGACCGGGCGGCTTGAGCTGATCGAACCCCAAGGCGTTGCGGTCGATCACATCTCGCCAGTCCAGGATCGACACGGTGATGGTGTTCGTCACCCTGGGTTTGAGGTCGACGGTCTGGGTCTTGGTACCCGTCAACGGCCGCACCTGCGGGCCGTCGCCCAGATCGATGGCCACCATGGTCGGATGAGCGGGCAGCTCCGAGGAACTCGGCGCCAGCATCAGTGCCCCCACCTCCGCGGGTTCGGGCAGGGTGAGGGTGATGGTGGGCCCCGTCTTGAACTGCGCCACGTTCTGCGGGGCGGTCCAGGCGGTCCGCGGATCGCCGTCGGCGGCGGCGTAGGCCGAGCCCAGCACATCGATCGGGTCGGCGTCGCCGGTGGCTCGCGCGGCGACGGGCGCGGCGATCAGATCGGCCAGTCGCGGCCCCTGCCGGGCCCGCACCCAGACGGTGGCGGTCACCGAGGTCTGCGCGGGCACGGTCAGCGTGCGGCTCAGGTTCACCGGCTCCTCGGGGGCCAGCGCCATCGCCGCGGCACACCGCACCCCCTCGGGCGCCGGCGCGCAGCCGGGTTGGCCCTGCAGTTCTGAGCCCAGATCCCACAGCGCGACCTCCGCACCCGCCGGCGGCCCGGGCACCTCGACGGTGTGGCGCAGATTGACCGGGTGCGCGAAACCCGAGGCGTCGTACTGGGTGACGGAGAAGTCGGTGATCCCGAACTGCACACCGGGGGAACCGTCATCGGTACCCACCGCGGTGATCCGCATCCAGGGTGTCTCCCCGTAGGGCAGCGCCACCGACAGCGGTTTGCCCGGCTGTTCGAAACGCAGCGTGGTGGTGCCGTTCGCGGTGGACACCTCGATCCGGCGCACCTGAGCGCCGACCGCGGTGGCACTCGGGGTGATGGTCAATGACGCATTGGTGATCGGATGGTCGAAGTCGACCTGCAGCCACTGGCCGACCGCCGTCTGCAGGGCGTTGGACACCCAGCTGGTCGACGAGTCCCCGTCTATCGCCGCGGCCGGCCCCGTCGACGGCGAGACATTGGGCAGGGCAGTCGAATCCGCTGCGGAACTGGACGCGGTGAGCCGCCCGCCCGACCATTTGCCGTACACCGGTTCGGTACCGGCCGGGTAGTCCATCACCCGGTTGAAGGTGTGCCGCGGATCGTCGGGGGTGCGCACGGCCGAGGAGTGGTTGTCCACCCGGCCGTAGTCGGTCTCCCTGGCCAGCGGGGTGTCGGTCACGGTGACCAGCGGGGTGGGCAGCCCGGCGCGCTGGGCATCGGCGGTCAGCAACATCGGACCCAGCGGTTGTCGGCCCAGCAGCCGGCGCCGTTCGTCCAGGCGTACCAACGCTTCCGGGCCGCCGTCCACCCGTGCCATCGTGTCGGTGTCCACCAGATACGGCCCGGTGACCGGAGTGCCCACCCGGTAGATCTCCACCGCCGGGTACCGGGGCCGCAGTCCGCTGTCGGCGACGAATCCCTCCAGCAGGCCGGGCCCGACCGGATCGCCGAAGGTGGCGACCTTCGTCAGTCCCGGCGAGTTGTCCACGGATCGGTGCACCAGCAGCGGCCGCGCCGACCGGGACGTCTCCGGATCCAGGTCGTTGCGCACCACCACATAGGAAATCCCTTGCTGGGCAAGGGTGTCGGCGAGGCCCGCGGAGGGGCGCCCGGCGGCGAACAGGCGCTGCACCGAGTCGAGCGCGCGGATGGTCTCCGGTGGGGTCAGCGGGATGGAGTCCCGCACACCCCACGGATTGTCGCCGAGCACCTGCAGCGGTTCGTCATGGGTGTTACCCCACACCTGGGTGGCGAACGGCGCGCCCGGCGCCACCAGGACCCGCCCCCGCTCGGTGTTGTGCTCATCCAGCCAGCGAGCGGTGTCATGCCAGTACTGCGGTATCGCGGTGAAACTACCCGGCGGGGTGAGCCGCCCGGTCCAGGCCAGCGAGGTGCCCGCGGCCAGCGCCGCCAGCACCACGATCGCCACCGCCACCCGTCGGTCCTTCTCCGGGTGCGTCCACGCGGGCAGCCAGACCTGCCGGGGCGCGCTGCCGGGCATCGGGACCCGGCCCAGCAGGTGCGCGAGCCCCAGCGTCAACGGGAGCCGGATCAGGGGTTCGAGCTTGTGCACATTGCGCAGCGGGGTACCCGAGGCATCCAGGAACAGCTGCACCTGATGCGCGATCGGCGACCCCAGCCCACCGGAGTAACCGGCGGCCAGCGCGACGATCCCGAGCAGCAGGATGGTGATCAGCCGCCCGCGTGTCGGCATGCTGCGCATCGCCAGCCCAGCCAGGCCGGCCGCGGCGATGAGGGTGGTGGCCAGCACCGCCACCGTCCCGGTGACCAGAGACGAACCGGCGGTCGCGGTGGTCGCGACATACGGGGTCCAGCTGTCGGTGCCGCGCAGCACCTCGGTCAGCGACAGCCAGCTGGTGGTGACGCCCGAGGACTCGATGTAGTCGAGGAAGGGCGGGCTGATCCGGCCCAGCAGGACCAGGGCCACCGCCCACCACGTGATGGCCAATGCCGTGCACAGGGCCCACCACGCCGTGAAACGCCACCACTGCTTGTTCGGACGATGCGCGGCCCACCAGATCACCGCGGCCAGGCAGCCCGTCAGGGTGGCGACGGCGTTCACCGCCCCCATCAGGGCGACGGCCACCGCCGAACGGGCGGCCAGCGTCCGGATCCGCGGGTCGCCGCGCATCACCAGGATGACGGGCAGCAGCACCCAGGGGGCCAGCATCATCGGCAGCGTCTCCGACGAGATCGCGCCGAGGGTGGTCAGCACGCGCGGCGACAGCGCGAACGCCGTCGCCGCGATCACCCGGGAGGTGGGGTTGCCGATGCCGAGGAGTTCGGCGACCCGCAGCAGACCCCAGAAGCCAACGGTCAGCAGCAACGCCCACCACAACCGCTGGGTGACCCAGCCCGGTAGCCCGGCGATATCGCCGAGCAGGAAGAAGGCGCCGTGCGGAAAGAGATAGCCGTAGGCCTGGTTCTGCGCCTGGCCGAACGGCAGGTCGCTGTTCCACAGGTTGGCGGCGCGGGCCAGGAAGCGCAGCGGATTGGCGGTGAGATCGAGTTTGGTGTCCGGCGAGATGCGGCCGGGGGACTGCGCGAAACACAGAGCCAGCGAGACGATGCCGACCAGCCACAGCCAGCGGCGGGAAAGGGGCGAGGCGACGGGAAACGGGCCCTGTGCGGCGGTTGCCCCGGTGCTAGGCCCGGTCGCCGTATTCAACGCGGTTGAGCACGGATGACGCCGGGTCACCCGACTGCACCGGCGGCTTGGTGTCCTGCTGGATCATCAGCGTCACACCGAAGATAGCGGCCGCGCCCAGCAACAGGCCGACGACGATGCTGGCCGCAGCAGGCACGACGAACCGATCCATGCGGTCAACCTAGCACGGGACAATATGAGGACGGCGCACCTCGACGGTGCACACACGTCCTGGCCGTCGGACGCGCGCGCTGCGGCGACTAAGGTTTCTGGGCATGCCGATGTCCCGCACCCTGGGTGCCTTGACAGCGCTGTCCGCACTACTGCTGGGGTGTTCGCACTCCGCGCCCGAACCGGCGGCGTCGCCGGCGACCAGCAGCGTGACTCCCGCGTCGACGAGTATGCCGCTGGCCCCCGCGCCGTCGCCGGCGCTTCCGCTCTGCGGTGACGTCACCAGCCTCCCGATCCGGGAGAAGCTGGCGCAACTGCTGATGGTGGGGGTGACCGACGCCGCGGACGCCAAGGCGGTGGTGACGAACTATCACGTCGGGGGCATCTTCATCGGCAGCTGGACCGACAAGTCCATCCTCGGTGCGCCGCTGGCCGACATCGCCGGCGCGGCGTCCGCCCTGCCGCTGGCGGTCAGCGTCGACGAGGAAGGCGGCCGGGTATCGCGGCTCGCCGACCTGATCGGGGCCCAGCCCTCGCCGCGGGTGCTGGCGGCCACCAAGACCGCCGACGAGGTGTACCAGATCGCGCTGCAGCGTGGTCAGGCGTTACGCAACCTCGGCATCACCGTCGATTTCGCTCCCGTCGTCGACGTCACCGAGGAGGCCGACGACGAGGTGATCGGGGACCGGTCCTTCGGCTCGGATCCGGCCAAGGTCACCGAGTACGCCGGCGCCTACGCCCGCGGCCTGCACGACGGTGGGGTCATGCCGGTACTCAAGCACTTCCCCGGCCACGGCCACGGGTCCGGCGACTCGCACACCGGTGGGGTCACCACGCCGCCGCTGGACGCGTTGAAGGCGAACGACCTGGTGCCGTATCAGACCCTGACCACGTTGCCCGGTGTCGCGGTCATGGTCGGACACCTGCAGGTGCCCGGGCTGACCGGCAGCGACCCGGCCAGCCTCAGCGGGCCGGCGTACGCGTTGCTGCGCTCGGGCGGTTACGGCGGTCCGGGTTTCAACGGCGTCGTCTTCACCGACGACCTGTCCAGCATGGCGGCCATCAACGCGCGGTACGGCGTGGCCGAGGCGGTCCTGCGCGCGCTGCAGGCCGGGGCCGATATCGCGCTGTGGGTGACCACCGGCGAGGTGCCGGCCGTCCTCGATCATCTGGAGAAGTCGGTCAACGCGGGCCAGCTCGCGGTGCCGGCGGTGGACGCGTCGTTGCGGCGTCTCGCCGCGATGAAGTGCTGACCTGACAACCTTTCCGTTTCGCTGGCGCGGCGCGCGACATCGTCGCAGGATTCACCTATGACCACACATCGCGCCGTCCACGTCCCTGCGGCCCAGGGGTCACTCGAGCTCGTCGAGGTGGAGACGTCCTCGCCGCCGCCCGGGCATGTGCGTATCGCCGTGCAGGCGTGCGGAGTGTGCGGGACC
Organism: Mycobacterium hackensackense; assembly: GCF_025822555.1. NCBI lineage: Bacteria > Bacillati > Actinomycetota > Actinomycetes > Mycobacteriales > Mycobacteriaceae > Mycobacterium > Mycobacterium hackensackense. The sequence continues at coordinate 699,987 of NZ_JACKUC010000030.1, read as the reverse complement.
GACCGCGAATTCGTCGCCGGTCATTTCCCGGGAATGTCGTGGCCGTTGACCCCGGGGCACGAGATCGCCGGCACCATCGCCGAAATCGGTTCGGGTGTTGAAGGTTTCGCTGTCGGTGATCGGGTGGCGGTGGGCTGGTTCGGTGGCAACTGCAATCACTGTGGGCAGTGCCGCAAGGGTCAGTTCATCCACTGCGAGAACGGTCAGGTGCCCAGCTGGCAGTACCCGGGCGGATACGCCCAGTCGGTGACGGCGCCGGCGACTGCGCTGGCCCGGATTCCGGAGGCGTTGTCCTTCGTCGACGCGGCGCCGATGAGCTGCGCCGGCGTCACCGTCTATCACGCGCTGCGGTCGACGCATGCGATGGCCGGGGACCGGGTCGCGGTGCTCGGGGTGGGCGGGCTCGGACACCTCGGCATCCAGTTCGCGCGCGCCATGGGCTTCGAGACCATCGCCGTCGCGCGTGGCCAGGACAAGGCCGACGACGCCCGTCGGTTCGGCGCGCACCACTATGTCGACTCGACGGCCGGCGATGTCAGCGAGTCGCTGCGCGCGCTGGGCGGTGTCGCGGTGGTGCTGGCCACCGCGGCCAACGCCGCCGCCATCGGCCAGACGGTGGGCGGGCTGAATCCGCGCGGCGAACTGATCGTCATCGGGGTGTCCGCGGACCCCCTGCCGATCAGCCCGCTGGACCTCATCACCCCGGCGCTGACGGTGGCCGGGCACCCGTCCGGGACCGCGGCCGACGTCGAGGACACGATGAACTTCGCTGTGCTGCACGGTGTCCGGGCCCAGATTCAGCAATACCCGCTGGAACAGGCGGCCGACGCCTACGCCGCCATGGAACAGGGCCATGCCCGGTACCGCGGGGTCATCACGATCTGAGCCGGCTCAGCGCACCACTTTGACGTGGTCCAGCGTCGGGTCCGACGCGCTGATCGGGGTGCCCGACGCCCGCAGCGTGCGCAGTAAGGCCACCGCGTCGGCGGTCAACCGCTCACCCGGCATCACCAGGGGGATCCCGGGCGGGTACGGGGTGATCGCCTCGGCCGCCACCCGGCCGGTCGCGTCGGCCAGCGCAACGGTCGCGTCGGCGGCGAAGAACGCCTCGCGGGGGGTGAGCACCGGTTCGGCGCGCAGCGCCAGCAGATCGCCGACCAGCCCGGCGTCGGTGCCACCGGCGCGGGTGCCGGCGTGTGTGCAGACCTCGGCGAAACCGTCGACCAGCCGGTCCATATCGCGATCGGTGTTGCCGATGGTGGTGATGCACAGAATATGCCCGGGCCCACTCAGTTCCGGCTGCACACCGTGCACCCGGTTGAGCCGCGCCATCACCTCGCGGGCGTCGGCCGCCAACCCGCGGGTGCCGATCAGCAGTTTGGTCTCGTCGAGGTGGCAGAACCCGGTGCCCGGGCCGGTGGCGTCCGAGCCGCGCAGGACCTGCAGTCCGGGTATCGCGGCCAGCCGCTCCGCCGTCCGCCGCGCCCGCTGCAACGTCTCCGTCAGCAGATCGCGTCCATGACAAGCCATTTGGCTGCGGGCCAGATCGATGGAGGCCATGATGGCGAAATGTGGGCTGGTGGTCTGTACCAGCTGAAGTGCCCGGCGTACGGTCGCCGGGTCCAGTCGTTCGGGATCGATGTGCAACACCGCGGCCTGACTCAACCCCGACAGGATCTTGTGCACCGACTGCACCGTGGCCGCGGCTCCGGATCGTTCGGCGGCCGGTGGGAGATCGTCGTGGAACGCGAAGTGCGGTGAGTGCGCGCCGTCCACCAGCAGGGTGGCCCCGAACCGCCGGCACAACGCGTCCAAGGCGGTGATATCGGCGGTCGTGCCGTAGTAGGTGGGGTGCAACAGCCACAGGGCCTTCGCGCCGCTGTCGGTCAGGCCCCGTTCCACCACCTCGGTGTCCAAGCCGTGCGCCACACCGAATCGGCTGTCCCACTGCGGTTCCAGCCACACCGGCCGGGCGCCGGACTGGACCAGCCCGGCCAGCACCGACTTGTGGGCGTTCCGCTGCACCAGCACGGGTTCGTCGGGACGCAGCGCCGACAGGGCCACCGCGATGTTCCCGCCGGTGGACCCCTGCACCATGATGAAGCTCTGGCCCACACCCCACGCGTCGGCGATCAGGCGTTCGGCGTCGGCGATCGGCCCCTCCGGGCAGTGCAGGGTGTCCAGGTCGGGCAGATTGTTCAGGTCGATCGCCGCGATGTTCGCGCGGAACCACGGGTCCAGGGTGCGGCCGCCCTTGTGCCCCGGGCTGTAGAACGGTGCCTGATCGCGTTCGACGAATCGGCGCAGTTCGTCGAAAAGCGGTGCCCCGTAATGATTCAAAGCCCGTAGACCCGACGGGCGTTGTGGACGCCGATCATGTCCACGATCCGGATCGCGTCCTCGACCGTGCAGTCACCGCGCTGGATCCAGCCGCCCAGTTCCAGACCCATCGCGCGGCGCCACAGCACCGATCCCAGCAGGTGCAGCTCGGGTGGTCCGAAGGCATCGGAGGAGTACAGCTGCTTCGCGAACGGTGCCGTCTCCATGGCCTCGGCCACCAGTGCGGTCGAGCGCACCCCGAGGTAGTTGATACCAAGGCCCACATCGAAATTCACGTGGTCGAAGGCCTGGGCCAGATAGCCGGCCTGGCGGTGGAACGGGTAACAGTGCAGCAGTAGCACCGGGACGGGGACCATGGTGCGCAACAACGGCAGCAACAGCAGCGGATCGGTGCGCTGCAGATCCAGATCGCGGTCGCCGAACCCCACGTGCACCTGGATCGGCAGCTGTCGTTCGGCGGCCTCGTGTACCCCGAAGGCGATCAGCACGGGGCTGTCCACCCGTGTGGACGGCCGGAGGGCCAGCGCGCGGGCATGCTCGATGACCTGTGCATCCGACGGACGTGACCAGTCGATATCGAATCCGGTGCGGTAGGCGGCGATCGTCTTGGTGCCCACGATCTCCGGATTGGCCGCCGCCTCGGTCAGTGCCGCGCGGAACGCATCCGGAAATGCCTCGGCCGCGGTACCCGCCTCCAGCAGATCCTCGGCGAGGCGTTCCAGGCGCAGGATCTCCGAGGACGGGGCGCCGCTCAATTCGGTGAGGCGTTGCGGGGTCGAGATGAGATCGCCCTTGAAGCCGGTGTCCACCACCCAACGGGCGACCCGCGCCGGCGGCAGGAAGACGTCCGCGAGCTCACCGGGGGTGAGTTCGGCGCGTCGCTTCCAATAGGTGTCGGCATCGGCGAAGGCATCCAGGCCCAGCAGTGGCGCACACCAGCGCCGCAGGGAAAGACCCAGCGGAGAATCGAATTGGGTCATGAACCCGGGGATGGGGTCGGGCGAGCCCTCGTTGATGGACTCCTCGAATCCGGCCCGGTCGACCGGTTCGTTGAACACCCCGTGCACGTGGTGGTCGACCAGCTCGACGGTGCGCAGATGGTCGGCCAGCTTCTCGGGCACCTGCACGCGATCGAACACGTCGATGACGTCACCAACCGGCATAACGGGCCACCTCCTCGGCGTCGACGCTACCCGCCGCGGCATCGGCGATGGCCGCTCCGATGATCTCGGCGCCGCGCAGGGCCTCGTCCTCGGTGAGCACCAGCGGCGGCGTCACCTCCAGGACATTGCCGCCGACGTAGTAGACCACCGCACCCAGTTCCCATGCCCGGTACACCACTTGGGCGGCCAGCCGGGGATCGCGCTCCCCGGTCGCCGGGTCCACCAGTTCCACCCCGATGGCCAGCCCGCGCCCGCGGACGTCGCCGATCCGGTCGGTGTCCAGTGCGCGCAGCGCATGCGTCAGCACCGCTCCGACTTTCGCGGCGCGCTCGGCGAGCTGCTCCTCGACGATGGTGGCCAGCACGGCGCGCCCGGCGGCCGTGCAGACCGGATTGCCCGCGGTGGTCAGCAGTGCCGCGGCGGGCGGGTGGTCCAGCAGATCGGCCGGACCGACCGCGGCCGAGAGCGGGAGACCCCCGCCGAGCACCTTGCCGAACGTGACGATATCGGGCACCACCCCGTCGTGTTCGAAGGCGTGCAGGGTGCCGGGCCGGCCCAGCCCCATCTTCACCTCGTCACAGATCATCGGGACGCCGAACCGCCGGCACAGCTGGTGCAGCCGGGCCAGGAAACCGTCCGGCGGCACCACCAGCCCGCCGTCGGACAGGATCGGTTCGACGATCAGGCAGGCGATCTGCCCCTGGGACATGTGCTGCTCGGCCAGCGCCAGGCAGGTTCCCACGTCATCCGGCCCGTGCGGCCGGAAAGGGTTGGGGTAGGGCAGAAAGATCGCATCCGGGTCGGGTGCCACGCCGGCGTCGACGTGCACGCCGGAGACACCCATGGCCACCCCCACCCCGCCGTGGTAGCTGTGCTCGAAGGCCAGCACGGTGCGTCTACCGGTGCCGTGCCGGCACGCCCGCAGGGCGACGTCGTTGGCATCGGATCCGGCGTGCCCGAGGTAGACCCGGCGCTCACCGGTGCCGGGCACGAGTGCCAGCAGATCCTCGGCCAGCCCGACCGAATCCGGGTGCACCGCAGACAATCCTCCGGAACCGGGTGCGGTGCGCACCGCCCTGCTGACCGCCTCGGCGACCGCCGGATGCCCGTGGCCGAGCCCGGAGGCGGTCCAGGTGGCCGACAGGTCCAGCAGTTCCCGGCCGTCCGGGGTGACCAGCGTGCTGCCGTGCCCGGACACCACCTCCAGTGGGAAGAACCGCAGCTTCTCGATTCCGGCGATGACGGCGTCGTCGCGTTGGTACAGCGTCGTCACTGCGCACCCGGCAATTGCAGTTCGGCGGTCAGCGACTCACCGACCCGTTTGGCGATACCGGAGGCGGCCAGCGCGATGACCAGTCCGACCAGGCACCAGTACAGGCCGAGCAGCGGTGCCGCCGTCCAGGTTTCGGCGTCCTTGACGTTGAACCACAACACCACCGCGATCACCACCGCACCCACTAGCGGCAGTACCAGCCCGGCGACCTTGCCGTGCCCGCCGTGCACCGAGAGGAACCTGGGGGCGCCGACGAACCATGCCGCGGCGATCTCGACCAGCAGGTAGCACACCATCAGGCACACCGAACCCGCCACCGCGAACAGGAAGTACGTGTCGATGGCCGGGTTCCCGGTGCCCATATCGGGCCAGCCGACCGCCCCGCAGATCACGTCGACCACCAGCGCCAGGCCCACCACCAGCCAGGTGGCCCGGCGCGGGCCGCCGGTGGCCGGATGGATGTGGGCCAGCGCGCGCGGGCCGAATCCGTCGCGGCCGAACGCGTAGAGCATGCGGCCGGAGGTGGCGGCGGTGGCCATGTGGCAGCCGAATGCGGCGACGGTGGCGGTGAAGATGATGAGCAGGCTGAACCACTGGCCGATATAGGTGCTGCCCAGATCGCCGAGGGTGTTGCCGGACCCCTGGAACGCGGCCAGACCGGCCTCGTCCGTGCCGAATCCGATGACCTGGGCGAACATCACGACGACGAACAGCACTCCGGTCAGGATCAGGGTGCCGCCGAGTGCGCGCGGGATGTTGCGGCCGGGGTTGTCGGTCTCCTCACCCATCGATGCGCACGCCTCGAACCCGGCCCAGGACAGGAAGGCCGCCACCACACCGGAGATCACCGCGGACGCGGAGACACCGCTGCCGGAGAACGAGAAGACGCTGAAGTCCACCCCGGTCGACGGTGCCCCGCCGCGGGCGAAGATGACGACGACGAGGACCACCATCGCCAGGATGCCGACCCCCTCGATGGCCAGCAGGATCTTGGCCAGCAGGGCGACGTCGCGGCCGGCCAGCAGCACCGAGATCACGGCACCGATCACCACGGGCACCAGCCAGGGCAGCTGGTAGGGGTGCTCACTGCCGGCCTGGAGCTGGGCGATGAAGGCGTTGGTGAAGGCCGCGGTCAGGGCCAGTGTGCCGATGCAGAAGCCCACGTAGGCGCCCAGCATCGCGAACCCGGAGAAGAAGCCGGCTCGTGGCCCCACGGTGCCGCCGACCAGGGCGTAGGCGGAGCCGGCGTGGTTGAGGTGGCGGGTCAGCCGGACGAAGCTGTAGCCGACCAGTGACACGCCGACCAGGCCGATGACGAAGACCAGCGGCAGGGCCTTGCCGACGGTGGCGATCAGGCCCTGACCGTTTCCGGACATGGCCAGTGTCGGCCCGACGGTGGCGACGGACAGGGCCAGTGCCACCCAGAACGGCAGCCGCCGTCGCGGCAGTTGGTCTGTCTCGGTGGGTGTTTCGGTGCTCATATGCGATTCCTCCAGGAATTCGGCGGTAGTGGGGTCAGCAGCTCCAGGCCAGTCGCAGCGCTGCGATGGCGTCGGTCAGCGGCCGGCTGCCGAAGGTGCGCTGTTCGTAGCGGCGAACGGCGACCAGGGCGTCGATGACAGCCGGGGTGAGTAATTCGGCTGCGACCGTTGATCTTTCGAAGATGTCCAGCACGGTGTCCTGATCGGCGGGCAGTGCCTCGACGGTGCCCGCGGGATCCTCGGCGACTTCGTCGGGCAGCGGCAGTTTCCGGTCGATCCCGCGCAGGGCGCTGCCGAGGAAGGCGAGCACGGCGAGATACGGGTTGGCACTGGGATCGATGATCTTCAGTTCGACGTTGGCGCCGTGCGGGTTTCCCGGGGTGGCGGCGACGAAGCGGACGGCCGCTTCGCGGTTCTCCAGACCCCAGCAGCGTGCCGCGCCCGCCCAGTTGCCGGGCTGTAGGCGGGTGCCCGACAGGACCGAACCGGCGTACACGCCCAGCAGATCGGGCAGCGTGTCCAGCACACCGGCGATGGCGGATTCACCTGCGGGCCGGATCCCGTGCGGTCCGTTGCCACCGGAGAACAGCGGACCCTGATCGTCGGCCAGGGACAGGTGCAGGTGTGCGCCGTTGCCGGCCTCTCCGAAGAACGGGACGGGTGAGAAGGAGATCTTCATGCCGTGCCGGGCCGCGGTGCGCCCGATCACGATGCGGGCCAGGATGACCGCGTCGGCGGCGGCCACCGGCGAGGCGGGCGGCAGCGACATCTCCAGCTGATCGTGGCCGTACTCGGTGTGCAGTTGTTCGAAGGCCAGCCCGGCGCGGTCGGCGTCGGCGGCCAGATCGGTCAGGAAGGCGGCGTGGTGCAGCGAGGTGCGGATGCCGTAGGGGGACCAGGGTTCGGCCGTGACATGGCCGCCGTCCTCGGTGAGCAGGGTGCATTCCAGTTCGGCGCCGACCAGCGCCGTCAGGCCGTGTCCGGCCAGGGCCGTCTCGGCGGCGCCGAGCAGCGAGCGCGTGCACAGGGGCGCGGCGTCGCCGTTCTGATCGCCGAGGCGGGCCGGTGCCCAGGCGATTCCGTCGCCGATCAGGTGCAGGTCGGCGGGGTCGATCCGCAGCCGCTGATCACCGACGACGCCGATATCCGGGGTGAAGGCGATACCGCTATCGACGCAGAACACGCTCCATGACGGTGACACCCCCATACCGGAACGGACGAAGGCGCCGAGTCGGTGCACGGGCACGTACTTGGCCCGGGTGACGCCCGCCAGGTCGGTCATCGAACCGGCCACCAGGGCGACGTCGTCGGCGCGCAGCCGATCCACGAGTTCCCGCTCGCTGTCTGCTGTCATCGACGACCTCCCTCGGTAGTGGTTCGGCGGGAACGCTATGTCATAAATGTTTCAGAATCTTTAAGATGCGCGTATCGAAGAAATATTCATAAAATATTCTCGGATAGGGGGAAGCCATGTGTCGCTTGCTGGGTGTGGTCTGCGCTGAGCCGATCTCGATCGAGAAGGCGGTGGGTGCGCACGTCCTGAAGGACTTCGTGGCGCTCACCCAGGTGCACGGCGACGGCTGGGGTATCGCCGCCACCGGCGAAGGAGAGCCGCGCGTGCACGTCAGCGCCCAGAGTGCGGTGCGCGATCAGGCTTTCCCCGCGTACATGCAGGACTGGCGCTCGACCGGCAGTATCGTGCACCTGCGTTGGGCGACAAGCGGTCTGGCGGTACGCCCGGAGAATTCGCACCCCTTCGTGGCCGACGGCCTGGCGATGGCGCACAACGGTTCGATCAAGCCGGGCGATGCCCTGGACGCCCTGCTCGAACCGGAGATCGCCGCATCGCTGCGCGGCACCACCGACAGCGAGAAGTACTTCGGCATCATCCGCGCGCACCGGCGCCGGACCCCCGACCTCGTCGAGGCGGTGCGCGCCGCAGTGGCCGATGTCCGCGCCCACTATCCGGACGCCAGCCTCAACGCCCTGCTGCTCGGCGAGGGACAACTCATCGCCGTGCACGCCAACGCCCGCAGCATCCTCTCGGCTGAGGATGTCGCCGAGATCAGCGTCACCGATCTGCCCGCCGAGCACCTGGAGGACTACTTCGGGCTGCGCTGGGCCCGCTCGGCGACCGGCGCCCTGATCGTCGGCTCCACCGGGTTCGGCGACCTGGACTGGCAACCACTGCCGCCGGAGAGCGTCAATGCGATCTCCCTGCATGACCAGGTGATCACGACGGTGCCGGTCATGGCAGATTGACAGGCGTGACCGCCGACCCGCAGCCTCCGCAGTCCGTGGCGACACGGACCAGCGCGGCGCTGCCGATGCTCAGCAAGGCCGAGCGCAGGGTCGGCCGCGCCCTGTTGGCCGACTATCCGAGCGCGGGGCTGGCCAGTGCGGCCAGGCTGGCGCAGCGGGCCGAAGTCAGCCCGCCCACGGTGCTGCGGTTCGCGCAGTCACTGGGCTACGACGGGTTCGCCGACCTGCAGGTGGCGTTGCGCGCCGAACTGTCGGCCCAGTCCAGCGGGCCCATCAGCCGGGTGTCCGACGCCCCACCCGCGGGCAGTCTGCTGGACCGGTTGCTGCACCACGGCCGGGCCCAGAGCGATCGGGCCGTCGAGACGCTGACGCAGTTGCCCGCCGCGGCAGTGGAGGCGGCCGTCCGGCTGCTCGCCGACACCGACCGCACGGTGTACTTCCACGGCGGCCGGTTCTCGCATTTGCTGGCTGCCCATCTGGCGGCGCATCTGGAGCAGCTGCGGCCGGGTATCCGCGTGCTCGGCGATCCCACCGGCCGTGACCTGGGGGCGCTGCTGGAACTGGACCGCTCCGATGTGCTCGTGCTGTTCGACTTTCACCGCTATCAGCGCAGCGCCGCTGAACTGGCCGGTCGTGTGCACCGGGCCGGTGCCACCGTGCTGCTCATCACCGACGACCTGGCCTGCCCGGTGGCCCCGGACGCCGAGGTGGTGCTGGCCGCCTCCAGCTCGGTCGGCACCACCTACCAGAGCATGGCGGCCGGCTTCCTGCTGACCGAGTTGCTGGTGCCGCTGGTGATGGACGCCGTCGGCGAGCCGGCCAGGACCAGGATGGCGCTCTGGGAGGAGCAGCGGCGAGGCGAGTTACTGTCCTGACCGCACCATTGCCTACGCTGGTCCGATGGCAGGTGGAACGAAGCGATTGCCGCGCGCCGTGCGTGAGCAGCAGATGCTCGACGCCGCTGTGCAGATGTTCTCGGTGAACGGCTATCACGAGACGTCGATGGACGCCATCGCCGGCCAGGCCCAGATCTCCAAGCCGATGCTGTACCTGTACTACGGCTCCAAAGAGGAACTGTTCGGTGCCTGCCTGGACCGGGAGCTCAACCGGTTCGTCGAGGTGGTCCGCGGTGACATCGATTTCACGCTGAGCCCAAAAGACATGCTGCGCAACGCGGTCGGGGCCTTCCTCGGCTACATCGACAAGAATCGGTCGTCCTGGATTGTGCTGTACAGTCAGGCCACCAGTTCGCAGGCGTTCGCGCACACGGTGCGTGAGGGCCGCGAGCGGATCATCGATCTGGTCGGCCGGCTGCTGCAGTCGGGCACCCGAAACCCGGAGCCGGACGCGGATTTCAACATGATGGCCGTCGCACTGGTGGGCGCCGGTGAGGCCATCGCCGACCGTGTCAGCACCGGTGACGCCGATGTGCACGACGCCACCGAGCTGATGATCAACCTGTTCTGGCGCGGCCTGAAGGGGCGGCCCTCGGAGGGCAAGGCCTGAATCTCACTGGCTGAACCACCCGTTCGGTGCGAGTTCGCCGCCGATCCTCGGCACGTACTGGTCGAAATACACCTGGGCGATCAGCTCCCGGCGGGAGCGCACCCCGGCCTTGTCGAAGATGGTCTTCAGGTGGTCCTGCACCGTGTAGGTGGACACCTGCAGGCTGGCGGCGATCTCCTTGGTGTCCACTCCCTGTAACACCAGGCGAGTGACGTCGCGCTCGCGAGGCGTCAGCCCGTATGCCGCGATGACCAGCGAGACGATCTCCGGTGGCCGGGCCTCCTCGATGGTGACCACCACCTGCCCGGTGGCGGCCAGCGCATCGTCCAGCGGCGAGGCGTGCAACACCAGCCACTGCCCCGATGGGGTGCGCACCCGTGCTCGCGGTAACGGGGCATCGGCGGTGGCGCCGGCCAGGCGGGCGGCGTTGGCGATACTCACCACCAGCGACAGCGGGTCACCGTCGTGGACGGTGGTGGCCAGCGCGGCGAGTCGTTCGGAGGCGCCCCGGCTTATCTGGGCGATCTCGTCGTTGCGGTCGAGGATCACCACTGCCGGACCACCGGTGGTCAGGTCGACGATCGCGGTATCGGCGAGCCGGGTGAGGATCCCCGAGCGCACGCCGCGGGCCAGCGGCTCGGAGAGCGTGGCCAGATGGGCGATGTCGTCGGCGCCGAACGGCGAATCGTCGGGCCCGCGGAGCAGGGCCATACCACCCCACACGCCGGTCGTGTCGTGGAACATCACCCGTGCCTCGTCGGCGAATCCGTACACCGGACGCATCAGCCGGTTCATCCGCGGTGAGGTTTCGGCCTGGCGGTCGGGCAGTTCTTGCATGGACACCGCACGGGTTCCACCCAAGGCCAGGGAGCGGAACGAGGTCGCCTCGCAGAGACCGTATTCGATTGTGCCCCAGAGGGTGTCATTGTCGTTGTTGGCGGTCAGGGCACCGAACTTGCGGACACTGGTCAGGATCAGGGTGGCGGGATCGTGCGTGCCGACGCAGGCCCCTGCCCATGGCACGGCGCGCTGAATGGCGTTGCAGGCCTCCGCCAGGAATGCCTCCAGGTCCAGACCCGCGCGGGACAACACATCGATGTCGGCGCGGATCCGTTCGGCGGTGAGGCTGGCGAGCACGGGTACCAGTATCGCGGCGGGGCCGCCGCGCCGATACCCCAGAAGTCTGGGGGCGAAGATCTGCGGCTTTCTGGGATGGCCCGCAGGTACTCGGCGACGGCAAGGTGGCTGGGCGACGCCGCGGGAAACGGACCGCGGCGACCACTCTTGAGGAGCATTGATATGACGGTCGCCCCAGCCGATTTGGTGGAACTTCAGCAATCCGGCGCGGTGTACTTCCCGGCCGATCCGCGGTACGAGTCGGCCTGCGCGCCGTGGAACAGCGCGGTGGCGCAGCGTCCCGTCGCGGTGGCCGTGCCGCGGACGGTCGAGGAGGTGTGCGCCGTGGTGCGGGCCGCGGTGGCGTCTGGACTCAGGGTGGCGCCCCAGAGCACCGGGCATGCCGCAGCCGCACTCGCGGTCGATGCACTGGACGGGACGCTGCTGTTGCGGTTGCACGAGCTGACTGGGGTGCGGGTCGACCTGGTCGCGCGGTCGGCGCGGATCGTCGGTGGCACATTGTGGGCCGATGTGTTGGCAGAGACGGCGCCCTTCGGGTTGACCGCACTGCACGGCAGCGCGGGTGACGTCTCGGCGGTCGGGTTCCTGCTCGGCGGCGGCCTGTCGTTCTACGGGCGCGCCCATGGGCTGGGGGCGTCCACGGTTCGGGCGGTCGAGATCGTCACCGCCGAGGGGCAGGTGCTTCGTGCCTCGGCCACCGAACATGCCGATCTGTTCTGGGCGGTGCGCGGCGGTGGCGGAAGTTTCGGCGTGGTGGTCGCCGTGGAGATCGACCTGCTGCCGATGGCCGATGTGGTGGCCGGGATGCTGTTGTGGGATATGGCCGCGGCCCCTTCGGTGGTTGCCGGGTGGGCGGACTGGACCGCGACCCTGCCCGAGGCAGTGACTACGTCGTTGCGGCTCATGCGGTTTGCGCCGCTGCCTGAATTGCCCGACTTCCTGCGCGGGCGCGAGTTGGTGATCATCGACGGGGCCGTGCTCGGTGACGATGACACGGCCGCACGGTTACTGGCCCCGTTGCGCGCCCTGGAACCCGAGATCGACACGTTCGCGCGGGTTCCCTGCGCTGCGGTGTTGCAGATGCATATGGACCCGCCCGGCCCCACGCCGACGGTGACCGACCATGCCCTGCTTTCCTCGCTACCGGCCGAGTCGGTGCAATCCCTACTCGCGATGGCCGGACCCGGTGTGTCGACACCGCTGATGATTGCCGAACTGCGGCACCTGGGCGGTGCTTTGGCGCGGGAGATCGACGCGGCGCTGCCGTCGGTGGCAGCGGAATACCTGCTGTTCTGCCTCGCGGTGGCGGACACGCCGGAGTCGGCCGCGGCAGGGGTGTCCGCGGCTTCGGCTCTCGTCGCGGCGATGTCGCCGTATGCGACCGGTGGCGTGTTCCCCAACTTCGATGACAGCCCGTCCGACGGTGCACGTGCGACTACGCCGCAGGCGTGGTCGCGGCTCCGCGAGATCAGGGCGGCCCATGACCCGATGGGAGTCTGGGTGGCCGCCCATGCGGTGAGCTGAGGACGGGCCCGCGAACTAGAGCGGCCGTACCGTCGCCGTCAGGTGCGGGTAGCCCTTCTTCAGGTGGCGCAGCGCGAGGTTCCAGCCGTCCGCGTCATGGTCCACCCACAACCCGGCCTTGGCCGGCAGGAGCACCGGCTTGCCGAACTTCACGGTGTAGCTCAGCGCATCGGGCAGCTGACCCTCGATATTGGCCAGCACCGCCGCGGCGCTGTACATCCCGTGTGCGATCACGGTCGGGAAGCCGAACAACTTGGCGCCCAACGAGTTCGTGTGAATCGGGTTGTGGTCGCCGCCGATCGAGGCGTAGGAGCGGATCTGCCCCGGCGTGATCGACAGCACCGCGTTCGGCGGCGGCAGCTTGGGCTGCTTGGCGGGTTCGGGACGCGGCTCCCCGGACAGGCTGGTGCGCTGCTGGTGCAGGAACGTGGTCACCTGGTGCCACGCCACATCGTTGCCGATCCTGATCTCGGTGACGATGTCGACGAGCAGGCCCTTGCGGTGCTCGCGCAGGTTCTCCGCATGCACCGCCACGTCCAGGGTGTCGCTGACCGCGATGGGCCGGTACTGGGTGATGCGGTTCTCGACATGCACCGAACCCATTGCGGGGAAGGGAAAGTCGAATCCGGTGACCAGTGACATCACGGTCGGGAAGGTCAACGCGAAGGGATAGGTCAGCGGCACGGTGTCGCCGAACTTCAGACCTGTCACCCCCGCGTACGCCGCGACATTGGCCGCGTCGATCCGCACATCGGGCACGTGCACCGTCCGGTCCGGCAGTCCACCGGTACGCGGCACGAACGGCAGCGCACCCGCCACCGCCCGCGCCATGTTCAGCAGGCCGTTGGGCTGCTCGCTCATCACGCCCCCAGCAGGGCTTGCCCGCAGACCCGGATCGTGTTGCCGGTCACCGCATTCGACGCCGGGCTGGCGAAGTACGCGATGAGCTCGGCGACGTCGACGGGCTGGCCGCCCTGGAACAGCGAGTTCAGCCGTCGGCCCACCTCGCGGGTGGCCAGCGGGATGGCCTCGGTCATCTTGGTCTCGATGAATCCGGGCGCCACCGCGTTGATGGTGATGCCCTTCTCGGCCAGTGACGGGGCAAGTGTCTCGGTAATGCCGATCATGCCGGCCTTGGTGGTGGCGTAGTTGGTCTGGCCGCGGTTACCGGCGATACCGGCCATCGACGACAGGCCGACTACCCGGCCACCCGCCCCGAGCGCACCGGCAGCGACCAGTCCTTCGGTGAGGTTCAGCGGCGCAAGGAGATTGACGGCGATGACGGCGTCCCAGCGACCCTCGTCCATATTGGCCAGCAGCTTGTCGCGGGTGATGCCGGCGTTGTTCACCAGGACGTCCACCTTGCCGGCGTGATGTTCGGTGACATGCGCGATGATGGCGTCGACTGCGCCCGCCGAGGTGACATCGAGCGCCAGCGCGGTGCCCCCGACCTTCTTGGCGGTCTGCGTCAGCGCCTCCTCGGCCTGCGGCACGTCGACGGCCACCACGGCGGCGCCGTCGCGGGCGAACACCTCGGCGATGGTCGCACCGATACCGCGGGCCGCACCGGTCACCACGGCGACCTTGCCGGTCAGTGGCTTGTCCCAGTCGGCCGGCGGCACCGAGTCGTCGGCTCCGACCCGGAACACCTGGCCGTCCACGTAGGCGGACTTGCCGGACAGGATGAAGCGCAGGGTGGACTCCAGGCCCGTCGCCCCGGCCTTGGCGTCGGCGGCCAGGTAGACCAGCGACACCGTCGCGCCGTTGCGCACCTCTTTGCCCAGCGAGCGGGTAAAGCCCTCCAGGGCCCGCTGCACGATGTGCTCGTGCGCGGTCGCCGCCTCCGACGGGGTGGTGCCGATGACGACGACACGGCCGGAATGCCCGAGGTTGCGCAACACCGGGGTGAAGAACTCGTAGAGCGCCTTCAACCCGGATGGTTCGGTGATGCCGGTGGCGTCGAACACCAGACCGCCGAACGAATCGGCCCAGCGGCCACCGATGTTGTTGGACACGACGTCGTAGTCACCGGCCAGGGCGGTGCGCAACGGTTCCACGACCCGGCCCTCACCGCCGATCAGCAGCGAGCCGGCGAGCGGCGGTTCGCCGGCTCGGTAACGACGCAGAGTTTCGGGCTGGGGTACGCCCAGTTGCTTGGCCAGGAACGATCCGGGCCCGGAGTTGACCACTTGGGTGAACAAATCGGAAGCCATGGGATCTAACTTACTCCAGAGTAAGAACGCCGGGTAACATTGGGATATGGCTAACACGAATTCTCGCCGCGTCGCGATCCTCGGCGGTAACCGGATCCCCTTCGCCCGCTCCGACGGCGCTTACGCCAACGCCTCGAACCAGGACATGTTCACCGCGGCGCTGGACGGTCTGATCGACCGCTTCAAGCTCCAGGGTGAACGCATCGGCATGGTGGTCGGTGGCGCGGTGCTCAAGCACAGCCGCGACTTCAACCTGGTCCGCGAGAGCGTGCTGGGCAGCGCCCTGTCGCCGTACACCCCGGCCTATGACCTGCAGCAGGCCTGCGGCACCGGCCTGCAGTCGGCCATCTCGGTGGCCAACGGAATCGCCTTGGGCCAGTACGACTCCGCCATCGCCGGTGGCGTCGACACCACCTCGGATGCCCCCATCGCCTTCGGGGACAACCTGCGGCACGTGCTGCTGAGCCTGCGTCGCAGCAAGTCCAACGTGGACCGGCTCAAGCTGGTCGGCAAGCTGCCCGCCGCGGTCGGGGTGGAGATCCCCACCAACGGTGAGCCGCGCACCGGCCTGTCGATGGGCGAGCACGCCGCCATCACCGCCAAGCAGTTCGGTGTCAAGCGCGTCGACCAGGACGAGCTCGCCGCGGCCAGCCACCGCAACATGGCCGCCGCCTATGACCGTGGCTTCTTCGATGACCTGGTCACCGGCTTCCTCGGCCTGTACCGGGACAACAACCTGCGGCCCGAGTCGTCGCCGGAGAAGCTGGCCAAGCTCAAGCCCGTCTTCGGCGTGCGCAACGGTGACGCCACCATGACCGCCGGTAACTCCACCCCGCTCACCGACGGCGCGTCCGTCGCCCTGCTGTCGACCGAGGAGTGGGCCGCCGAGCGCAACCTGCCGGTGCTGGCCTACTTCGTCGACGGCGAGACCGCCGCGGTCGACTACATCAACGGGCCGGACGGCCTGCTGATGGCGCCCACCTACGCGGTGCCACGGCTGCTGGCCCGCAACGGGCTGACCCTGCAGGACTTCGACTTCTACGAGATCCACGAGGCGTTCGCGTCGGTGGTGCTGGCGACGCTGGCCGCCTGGGAGTCCGACGAGTACTGCAAGGAGCGCCTCGGCCTGGACGCTCCGCTGGGCAGCATCGACCGCAGCAAGCTCAACGTCAACGGCTCCTCGCTGGCCGCGGGGCACCCGTTCGCCGCCACCGGTGGCCGCATCGTCGCCCAGCTGGCCAAGCAGCTCGCCGAGAAGAAGAAAGAGACGGGTAAGCCGGTGCGCGGCCTCATCTCGATCTGTGCGGCCGGCGGCCAGGGCGTGACAGCAATCCTGGAAGCCTGACCAGGCCCGAAAGAATCTCGAAAAAAGTTTCCGGAAACCTGTAACGCCGCCCGGAAGTGCGTCGATACACCGGATAGCTCCGTGTTGCCGTCTGACCCCCCGACCCGACGGCAACACGGGGCTCTTACTTTTTGGGCTGCTTTGACGCCGTGATCGGCCCGGGCGCAGCCGGTGCGAACAGGCTGCCCGCCAGGCTCCCGCGTGCCGTGCGCACCGCCACCAGGCCCCAGGTGCAGAGCAAGCCGACATAGGCCGCCACGGCCGCCACCTTGAACGCCGGCAGCCCGGTGTGCACGGCCAGCTGTGTGGTGCCGGTGACGAAGGTGCCGACGGGAAAGGTCAGGCTCCACCAGGTCAGGGCGAACGGCATCCCGCGGCGCAGGGTGCGCACGGTCAGCGCGGTGGCCAGCGAAATCCACAACACGGCGAAGCCCCACACCGGCACGCCGAACAGGATCGCGAACACGCTCATCCCGGCCGCCACGTCGGCGGGGGCGGCCAGCACAGCGTTGGTGCCCAGCAGCCCGGCCGCGGTGATGCCCTGACCGAGCGGCCCCAACACGATCCACAGGGTGGGCACCCGCGCCGTCCCGGACGTGCCGTAGTGCATCAGCCGGCTCCAGATCAGGCTGATGATGATCAGCGCGGCGATCAGCGACAGCCCGAACATCGCGTAACAGCCGTAGAGCATGGTGGTGCGGCCGGTGCCCGGCACCATGTGCGGAATCAGCAGGGCACCCGCGGCGGCCGACACCATCGGCGGCACCACCGGCATCAGCCAGCCGCCGAAGGCCGCGTCGGGACCCACGTCGATCTGGGTGAACATGATGAAGGGGATGGTCATGGCGGTGAACAACCCGCCGACCGTGCCCGCCGTCCACAGCACCCAGTCGATATCGACGGCCAGCCGCTCACCGATCAGGTCACGGCCGACCAGGATGGCACCGGTGCCGACGGTGAGCAGCGCCATCGGGGCGGCGCCGTAGAAATGGGCCATCTGCGGGTTGTGCGCGTGGCTGCGCGCCACGGTGGGGTGGCGCACCCATTGCACCGTCACCGCCACCAGCAGCACCACCAGCAGTGCCGCGGCCACCACCCACACCACTTCGGCGAAGCCACGCAGTCCGGGTAGATGAATCGGTAATGTCGCGCCCGCGGTCGCAACGATGCCCGTCCCCATCACCGATGCGAACCAGTTCGGCCCGAAATTTCCCAGCCGTGGCTGCTGCGTGGTCATGGTGCGACATTCAACAGGAGCGTGGCATGCAGGTAAGTCTGTTCGGGTCGTTGAGTGGTGGCGGCTCGCCGGTGGACGCCACCGTGGAATACCTCGCCCAGGCCCGGGATGAGGGATTCCGGCGGGTCTGGATGACCCAGATGCCTTACGAGCCCGACCTTCTCACCGTGCTGGCCGTCGCCTTTCGAGAGGTCGGCGGGATCGAGGTCGGCACCGGCGTGGTGCCCATCCAGAATCAGCACCCGATGCAGTTGGCCCAGCGCGCGCTGACCCTGAACCTGATCGCCGGCGGCCGGTTCATCCTCGGGCTGGGCATGACCCATGCCGCCGTCACCGAGGGCATGTGGGGCATCCCCTGGGACAAGCCGGTGCGTCGGCTCAACGAGTATCTCGACGGGTTGCTGCCGCTGCTGGCCGGTGAGCCCGCGGATGCCCCGGGCGAGACCGTGACCACCCGCGGCGCCCTGCAGATCGCCGGCGCCCCGCGCCCGGATGTCTACATCGCCGCGCTGGGCCCGCAACTGCTGAAGATCGCCGGGCGCCGCACCGCGGGCACCATCACCTGGATGACGGGCCCGAAGACACTCGGTGGTCATGTCGGTCCGGCGTTGCGGGCCGCGGCCGGGGAGCGTCCGGTGCGCGTGGTGGCCGGGTTGCCGGTGGCCGTCACCGATGACGTCGACGGTGCCCGCGCCCGGGCCGCCGAGCAGTTCGCGATGTACGGGCGCCTGCCGTCGTATCGGGCGATGCTCGACCGCGAGGGCTATGCGGGTCCCGCCGACGCGGCCCTGATCGGGGACGAGGCGACCGTGACGGCCCGGGTCGAGGAACTCAAGGCCGCCGGTGTCGACGAGTACGTGGGTGTGCTTTTCGATGCATCACCCGAGGTCAGGGCCCGTACCCGGGCGCTGCTCCGGTCGCTGGAATCAGATTGAAATTGCCTCTGGTGTGATCTTGATCACGGGCGTACATTCGTCTGCACGACGGGTTCGGGAAGTGACAGATCCAAAGAGCCGGAACAAGAGGTGAAGATCCGGCCGCGTGCCATACCGAAAGGTAGTGAAGACGCCCCTCAAGTGTCCTTCCCGAACCCGCCCATTTGTGCTCATGGCGAACAGGCAGGCGCCCGGCCCTCCCGGCGGCGAAGATACGGGGATGGGCGAGGTCATCCGTATCCATCCCGGTATCCACCCCCACCGCGAGGCGCCGGAACCGCTGTGGCGTGAGGTCCTCGGCCGTCGGCTCCGCGAAACCCGCCACGAACAGGGGCAGCGTCTGGTCGACGTCGCCGCGCGGGCCGGCGTGTCACCGCAGTACCTCTCCGAGATCGAACGCGGCCGCAAGGAGCCGTCCAGCGAGATGATCGCCGCGGTGTGCGGGGCGTTGCGCACGGACCTGGTCCGGCTGCTGGGTGGTATCTCGGCAGATCTCAGCCGCCCCACCCGGCCCGTGCGCGGCCCGATGTTGATGGCGGCCTAGGGGTTTCGCTGGTCCAGGACGCGGTCGGCCAGGCCGTAGGTGACGGCTGCGTGGGCGTCGAACACACGATCGCGATCGGTGTCGTGCCGTAGCTGTTCGGTGCTGCGCCCGGTGTGCCGCGCCAGGATGGCCTCCAGCTGGCTGCGCACCCGCGCCACCTCGTCGGCTTGCAGGATGAGATCGGGAATGGTGCCGCGACCCTGCGCGGCGGGCTGGTGCAGCACCACTCTGGTGTGCGGCAGTACCGCCCGGCGCCCCGGTGCGCCCGCGGCCAGCAGTACCGCCCCGGCGGCGACGGCCTGACCGATGCACGTCGTCGCCACCGGCGCTTTGATGAACCGCATGGTGTCGTATACCGCCAGCATCGCCGACAGGTCGCCGCCTTCGGAATTGATGTAGAGCGCGATCTCCTGCTCGGGGTTGTCGGCCTCCAGGTGCAGCAGTTGCGCGATGAGCGCGTTCGCGACACCCGGGTCGATCGCGGTGCCGAGGTAGACGATGCGCTCGCTGAGCAGGTGTGAGTAGACGTCCATGATGCGCTCGCCACCGCTGGTACGGGCGATCACGTTGGGGATGGTGTAGGTACTCATATCTGTCGATTCCCTCGGCAAGCCTCGCTCATGCGTGAATTCCCAACTGCTGCCTCTGATTCGGCGCTATCTGGGTGAAGTCGCCGACGATGTGGTCGATGAATCCGTACTCGCGTGCCTGCTCGGCGGAGAACCAGCGGTCGTGCAGCGAGTCGGTGAAGATCCGGTCGATCTCCTGACCGGTGTCCGCGGCGATGAGGCTGAGCACGGTGTCGCGGGTGTATCGCAGATCGTCGGCCTGGACTTCCACCTCGACCGCCGACCCGGCGATACCCGCCGACCCCTGGTGCATCAGGATGCGCGCGTGCGGCAACGCGAAGCGTTTGCCCGGCGTGCCCGCGGACAACAGGAATTGCCCGGCGCTGCACGCCAACCCGAGAGCCAGCGTGCCCACATCCGCAGGGACCAGCCGCATCACGTCGCGGATGGCGAGCATGGCCGGCACCGATCCGCCGGGGGAGTGGATCCACAACCAGATATCGTCGCCGGAGTCGGCGGCCAGCGTCAGGAACTGGGTGACCAGCACCGTCCCGTTGTCATCGTCGAGTGCGCCGTCGAGCACGAGAACTCTTTTGCGGTACAGGTCTTCGCGTAGTTGTCGGCTGAACAGCGGTGGCTTGTCTGTCATCCCTCGACAATGCAGCCTGTCGACCCGATCTCGCCGCCGGTGCTGCTGTGAGCAGAACGGCGGCCGGTTCGCTCAGACCAACACCGCTGCCAGTTCGCTGCGGGAGATCGACACCCGCTGCGGGCCCGCGACCTCCGGCAGCCACATGCCTTGGCCGATGTAGAAGATCACCGCGTCGTCGGTGAGCGCGAAGTCCTGATACACCCTGGCGCCCAGGGTGTTGTGCGGTGCCGGGTCCAGGTAGCCGACCCAACGCTTCTCCATCTCCCGTTGCACGATCGGGTCGAGCGCGCCGACTGCGCCCGGTGTGAATGCGGTGTCGAACGTGATCGGTGCGCCCGTGCCGAGGTCGTAGTTGAACGCCTGGAATGACGTCACCGGGTGGGCGCCGGTGTCGCCGTACACCTCGAGCACGACGCTCGCCGTCGAGCGCGATGCGTACGAATGCGGGGTGATGCCGCGGTCATACGTACGGTCCCGCCGCGGGATGGACCCGACGAAAGCAATGAAATCGTCCTTGTCCGTGGCGATGTAGTCGGTCAGCGCCCGCTGGTCCGGATAGTCCAGCGGATAGCTGATATCGATTGCGTACGTGTCGCTTTCGGCCACGATATGGCAGATTCGAGCGCCCTCGACGGACCCGCCCAGGTCCGTGCAACTGCGTACCGGCTGCGCCGAGGCGGGGGCGCCGAAGGTGATGGCGCCGATGAGAAGCGCAGCCCACGCCGTGATGAGCCGGGTCACGGCGTGACCGGGTAGAGGCGGACGTCCTCGACCCCGCCGCCGTTGACAGGTGCGCCGAGCAGTACGTCCGACGTGTTGGTGGCGGGGTCGTAGGACACCAGTGAATTGCCGCCACCACACCCGACCTGACCTACCACCACCAGTTTGTCACCGCTGACTCCGGCCAGCCCGACACTGTCACTGACACCCGGGATATGCAGGCGCTCGGTGTGCCCGTCCGCAGTCAGCTTGGAGACGAAGCTGGTGCCGCATGCGCCCGCGGTGGGCAGGAACGTGCCGTTGGTCGTCTTGAAGGCGTTCCAGTTGCCGTAGTTGCCCTCGAACCCCGGTTCGTCGTCGTGCGTGTTGACCGCTGTGAGCGCGGTGGGCTTTCTGCCGTCCAGGGGCACGGTCCACAGCTGCTCACCACCGCCGCGCTGAATTTCGCAATGGGCAAGCAGGACGTTGTCGGTCCACCACTTCACCGGTGCGCAGGTGGCGTTCGACATCGGCACCGGCAGGGTCCGGTTGATCGACCCGTCGTTGCCGACGATCACCAAGCTGTTATCCGACCTGGGCACGACCTCGTTGCCGAGGTTGGCCGTGGAGAGCACCAACTGTGTTCCGTCGGGGAATGCGAGGTAGTCGCCGCTGAACTGCCCGGCACCACCCAGACCGTCTGTCGGATAGGACATCTGCACATTACCGCTGGCGTCGATACGCGTCAGGGTCCCCGGCTCGGCACCGTTGTAGCTGTTCGACACCAGGAATGCCCTGCCGTTGGGTTGCGTGTACCGCACCGTTCCGGTGACGGGAAAAGCAGTGCGCTCACCGGTGCGCAGATCAAGGGAGATCGCTTGTCCGTCTTGACCGTAACCCGGGGTCAGCAGCACATGGCTGCCGTCTCCGGACCAGTCGGACACGTGGGTGGCCGACTCGGCGGGCCCGAATTCGGCCATCGGGTAGCGCTCCCCGGCGGGGGAGACAAGGTAGAGGACCTGGGTGGCGGTCTCCGGGGTGGGCTCGCCGGGGACGGGCGGCGTGCCGGGGTGATGCGGAGTGACGGGGCTCCACATGGCCACCACCCAGCCCGGCCCGACCTGATCCCACGGTACGTCGGCGGCAGTGTGCGCAGACCCCTTGGCGGCGACGGGTGCGGCCGGTGCGGTCGCCTGCACGGGCGACGCAGATTGCTTATTCGTGTGTACTGCAACCGAAGTCGGCTCCGATGTGCACCCGGCCAGCATGATCGAGGCGAGTGCTGCGACGCACATGGTGTGAGTGGCGAAGTGGTTCATGACGGTCTCTCAGGAGAATCGGCCGATCGCGATACGCGCGAATCGGGTTACGGTGTCGCAGGGTTGGTAGGTTGCGGTGGCCCGGTAGATGCGGTTGTCGTGCAGTCGCGCGATCACTGTCGTGGACGGCGGTGTGGTCATCGGTTCGGTGACACAGACCGGCTCGGCGGCGGCGGGCATTGCGCCGGGTGCCAGCACTTCGGAGCTGATGCCCAGACCGGGTTGTTCGCCGGATATCGCGTACCAGCAGCCGGCTTGTCGCGGTGTTGCGGCGACCGGTTGTCCGAGGATGTCCGTTGCTTCTCGGACGCTCACCCAGTCGCATGGTGTCGAAGCGTCGGCGGTCGCGGTCGGGGTGAGCGTCAGGACCGAACCGGCCAGCGTCAACGCCGCAATGAGCTTCATGACCGCGGCCGGTAGCACTTGCCGGCGGGCCAGTTCCACAGCGCACGGATGTGCTCGGGGATCGGGCACGGTGCCTGTCCGGCTGGTATCGGTCCGAAGCCGATGGCGGTCGGGATCCAGGTGGCGCCGGGGATACCCGGCTGCCTGAACGACATGTAGCTGTTCTGGTCCTGGAGCTGGATCGCTGCCTCGGGATGGGTACCGTCGGTGTGCAAGGCGGCAGCGGCCCAGCGGATTCCGGTCTCCGGGTCCACGGCATAGTAGGACTGGCCTTCGCGCAGGCCGGTGAATTCCGACGCCGGTCGCCCCGTCAGCACTGCGCCGGCCTGAATCAACTCGGCGCGCACATCCGGTGTCAGCGGTAGGTTCACCGCGTCGTCGGCGTGCGCGACCGGTGACAGCACAGTGGCGACGGCGAATGCCGCGATGGCGGTGGTGATGAGTGTGCGTGGCACGGCAGCTCCCTTTCAGTCACCCGAAATGCTGCGACCGCCGCCTTGGCACATTCTTGGGGCGCATTCTTGGCTCGTGCATCAGTCCGAGTCGAGGCCGTCCAGCGCCCAGATCGTGAGGTAGGCCAGGCCGAAGAACACCGCGACCGCCACTGCCACGCCCGTCGATTGCACGTACGCCAGCGGTGAGCGCACCCATTCCAGCGTCCCTGCCACCACCGCGTCCGGCCGCGTGACCAGATCCCACGAGTTCCACCGCTGGAACCGCCCGATCACCACGCCGACAGCGCACAACCCCACCGACACGATGACCAGGAACCACCCGGCTGCCGCGCCGAACTGCCTCTCGACGCGATTGTGCACCAGCCGCATCGACACCACACCGAGGACGATGCCCGTCCACGCCGCGAATCCGTACTGCAGGATGTGCCGCCACAGCTCGACATCATCGCCCAGGTGCACCAGATCGGTCACCAGATAGGGCGAGTTCGGCAGGAATGCCAGCCACAGCATGCCCAGCGGCAGCAGCCAGATCCCGCGCCGCACACTGGCGAAGGCGACCGCGGCCACCATCGGGATCCACGCCAGGAACAGATTCCAGATCAGGAACCGCGAGGGATAGGACAGCGGCGCCTCGGGATCCGTCACACCCAGCACCACGGTCAGCGCGGTGGTGGCGGCCAGGGAGACGAGCAGGATGACGCGTCGGGCATGCAGCATGACGTCAATCCTGCCGATACGCGCCGTGCCGTTCCCCCGATCGGGGGACAACCACTTCACCCGGTGCATCCACCGGTCACCCGACAGCTCCTGAGCGCCGTTCGGAGCATTGTTATCGCAACGGAGAAAACAACTCACACAAAGGATTACCGAAATGATCAAGCACCTGGGACTCAGCATCGTCACCGCGGGCATCATCGGCGCAGGCGCCCTCGGCCTGGCCGGCACCGCCGCCGCGGCCACCACCGCGCAGGCCCCGACCGGCCCCGGCTACTCCTACAGCCCCGAGGTCAAGGCACACCCGGCCCCGACCATGGCGCCCGGCTGGCACGCCCACCACGGCGCCGCCCGCATCGCCGTCCTGCAGAACCGCTGACACACCGAAGCATGCCCCAAACGACAAGTGCCCCCGGGATCGCCGGGGGCACTTGGTCTGTGAGAGATCAGAAGGAGGCTTCGGCCAGCTCCATGACCTCGTTGTCGATTCCGTCGAGGACGGTGCGGGTGCTGGTCAGCAGCGGCAGGAAGTTCTTCGCGAAGAACGACGCGGCCGCGACCTTGCCGTCGAGGAAGGCCTTCTCCTCGCCGGTGGCACCGGCGTCGAGGCGCTCGATGGCGACGGCGGCCTCACGCTGCAGCAGCCAGCCGACCATCAGGTCGCCGACCGAGAGCAGGAAGCGCACCGAACCCAGGCCCACCTTGTAGATGCTCGCGGCATCTTCCTGCGCGGCCATCAGGTAGCCGGTCAGGGTGGCGGCCATGCCCTGCACGTCCTCCAGGGCGGTGGCCAGCAGCGCACGCTCGGCCTTCAGGCGACCGTTGCCCGACTCGTTCTTGATGAACGTGTCGATCTGGCCGGCCACGTAGGACAGCGCCTGGCCCTTGTCGCGGATGATCTTGCGGAAGAAGAAGTCCTGCGCCTGGATGGCGGTGGTGCCTTCGTAGAGCGAGTCGATCTTGGCGTCGCGGATGTACTGCTCGATCGGGTAGTCCTGCAGGAAGCCGGAACCACCGAAGGTCTGCAGCGACTCGGTGAGCTTGGCGTAGGCCTGCTCGGAGCCGTAACCCTTGACGATCGGGAGCAGCAGGTCGTTGACCCGCAGTGCCAGGTCCGCGTCCACACCGTGCAGCGCCTGGGCCACCTCGTCGTCCTGGAAGGTGGCGGTGTACAGGTACAGCGCGCGCATGCCCTCGGCGTAGGACTTCTGGGTCATCAGCGAACGACGCACGTCCGGGTGGTGCGTGATGGTCACGCGCGGCGCGGTCTTGTCGGTCATCTGGGTCAGATCGGCACCCTGCACGCGCTCCTTGGCGTACTCCAGGGCGTTGAGGTAACCGGTCGACAGGGTGGCGATGGCCTTGGTGCCGACCATCATGCGGGCCTGCTCGATGACGTCGAACATCTGCGCGATGCCGTTGTGCACCTCGCCGACGAGCCAGCCGACGGCGGGCTTGTCGTGCTGGCCGAAGGTCAGCTCACAGGTGGCCGAAACCTTCAGGCCCATCTTGTGCTCGACGTTGGTCACGTAGACGCCGTTGCGCTCGCCCAGCTCACCGGTCTCGAAATCGAAGTGGAACTTCGGCACGAAGAACAGCGACAGACCCTTGGTGCCGGGGCCGGCGCCCTCGGGGCGGGCCAGCACAAGGTGGAAGATGTTCTCGAACATGTCATCGGCCTCGGCGGAGGTGATGAAGCGCTTCACACCGTCGATGTGCCAGGAGCCGTCCTCCTGCTTGACGGCCTTGGTGCGGCCGGCGCCGACGTCGGAGCCCGCGTCGGGCTCGGTCAGCACCATGGTGGCGCCCCAGTCGCGCTCAGCGGCGATGACGGCCCACTTCTTCTGCTCTTCGGTGCCGTTGTGCGCGAAGATCTGCGCGAACGCCGAACCGCCGGCGTACATCCACACGGCCGGGTTGGCGCCCAGGATGTGCTCGTTGAGCGCCCACAGCAGCGCCTTGGGGGCGGGCACGCCGCCGAGTTCCTCGTCGAGGCTGACCTTGTTCCAGCCACCCTCGATGGTCACCTTCACCGACTTCTTGAAGGATTCGGGCAGCTTGACGGTGTGAGTCTTGGGGTCGAACACCGGCGGGTTGCGATCGCCGTCGGCGAACGATTCAGCGACGGGGCCCTCGGCCAGGCGCGCCATCTCGGAGATCATCTCCTTGGCGGTGTCGGCGTCCAGGTCGCTGAACGAGCCGGCGCCGAGCGCCTTGTCGAGACCGAGTACGTCGAACAGGGTAAAGACCTGGTCACGGACGTTGCTCTTGTAGTGGCCCACGGTTTCTCCTCAATGAGATGGAAGCTGTCGGTTGGGTACTCAGGGCTAAGTTACCCACCAGTAACTGGCCTGAACTATACCGCCCGGTAACCCCATCGCAAAGGGGCTCTGAGCAAATTGTCGCCAGCGAACCAACCGCCTGGTTGATTGGGCGGCTCTCGACGCTCATTTTTGCCGTGTGACCTGCAATGACATTCAATCTGTGATGCTCGCCACGGAGGCACCCAACAAACCTCTAAGGTGAGGCGCATGAGGCGTGTGGTGGTATGGGGAACGGGCAATATGGGCTCGACGGCGATCCGCTCGACGGTCGCCTTCCCCGGTCTTGAGCTGGCCGGCGTCATCACCTCGTCCGCCGACAAGGCCGGCCGCGACGCCGCCTCGTTTGCCGGACTTCCCGATTCCACCGGCGTGCTGGCCACCACCGATGTCGACGACGCCCTGACCGGGGCCGACGCGGTGGCCTATATGGCGTCCGGCGATATTCGGCCCGAGGAGGCGATCGCCGATATCGAGCGCGCGCTCAAAGCCGGCGCGCATGTGGTGACGCCGTCGCTGTACTCGCTCTACGACCCGCGCTCGGCGCCACCGGAGTGGGTGGCTCGGCTCACCTCGGCAGCCGAAGCGGGCGGGGTGTCCCTTCTGGTCAGTGGCGTCGACCCGGGCTGGGGCAACGACGCGCTCGCGGTGCTCGCGGCGGGTTTGTGTACCCGCATCAAGACCATCCGCTGCCAGGAGATCTTCGACTACTCCACCTACAACCAGCCGCATTCGGTGAAGGTGCTCTGCGGTTTCGGCGGGTCGATGGACGAGACGCCGATGATGCTGTTGCCGTCCATCCCGACCATGGTGTGGGGCGGTAACGTCCGCCTGATCGGGCGGGGGCTCGGCCTGGAGATCGACGAGATCACCGAGGACGTCCAGCGTCTGGCGCTCACCGAGGACGTCGACACCGTGATGGGCACCTTCGAGAAGGGCACCCAGGGGGCGTTTCGGCTCAAGGTGATCGGCTGGGCCGGCGGACAGCAGCGGGTGGTCATCGAACACATCACCCGGATCCATCCGTCCGTCGCACCGGATTGGCCGGCTCCCGATCAGGGCGCCGGCGACCACCGGGTGATCATCGACGGCGATCCGGAGTTGACCATCGTCGTGCGGGCCGACGTACCGGGTGGCACCCGGGCCGACGGCGGCAACACCACGGCGGCCAACCGTCTGCTGGGGGCCATCGAATGGCTGGCCACCCAGCCCGCCGGGATCTACGACGGGCTGGATGTGCCGATCCATCCGTCGCTGCCACTCGAGGTGGAAGCGACGCGCTGGGCTTAGTCCACGGCGGCCGGGGCCGGCTCCTCGGCAGGCGCCTCCGGCGTGGCCGGAGCCGCTGGGGCCTCAGAATCGGGCAGCTGCGAGACCAGGTGCTCGGCCAACTCTCCGATGGTCGGGTAGTCGAACACCGCCGTCGGGCTGATGTCGAACTTGCCACCGAACTGACCGAACAGCCGGTTGCGCAGTTCGACGGCCATCAGCGAGTCGGTGCCCAGGTCCAGGAACCGGCTGGATGCCGCGGGCGGCTGCGCCAGTCGCAGGAAGCCCTGCACCTCGCGCTGCAGGAATTCGGTGATGAACCCGCCGCGCGCTGCCACCGGCAGCTCCTGCAGTTGCCGCAGCAACTCGCTGTCGCCCTGCACCGATCCGTCACCGCTGGGCAGCACCTGATCCAGCAGCGGCGGGCGGATACCGCCCAGCATCTTCGCTGTGCGTTGCCAGTTCGCCTTCAGGACGGTGACCTGCGCCGCGCCATGCCGGATCGCCTCGCCGAGGGCGGCCAGCGCCGCCGACGGCTCCAGCGGCATCATGCCCTGCGCACTGAGGTTGGCGACGGCGGCCTGCGAGCTGGCCATACCGCCATGACCCCACGGACCGAAGTTGACGGCGGTGGCCGGCAGCCCCTGCGCCCTGCGCTGCGCCACGAGCCCGTCGAGCAGCGCGTTGGCGGTGGCGTAGTTGGCCTGCGACGGCGAGCCCAGTACCGCGGACGCCGATGAGTACACGATGAAGAACTCGAGGTCATCGTCCTTGGTCAACCGGTGCAGGTGGTGCGCACCATAGGCTTTCGGGCCCAACGTCGTCCGGAAGTGCTCCAGATCCTGCTGCGGGAGCAGCGCGTCGTCGAGCACACCGGCCAGGTGTGCGATACCGGCCAGCGGCGGAAGCTCGGCGCGGATCTTGTCCAACAGCGCCGCCACCGAAGCCTCGTCCCCGACGTCGGCCGAGAACACGTGGATCCGGCAGTGGAACCGCTCGGTGATGGCGTCGATGGCCTGCTGGGTCTCTGCGTCGGGTGTACGCCGGCTGGTCAGCACGATGTCCCCGGCGCCGAGCTGAGCCAGATAGGACGCCGTGTGCAGACCCAGGGCGCCCAGACCGCCGGTCACCAGGTAGCTCCGGTCGCCGTGCGGCTGAAGCGGTTTCGGCATCTGCACGACGATCTTGCCGATGTGCCGAGCCTGCTGCATCCGGCGGAACGCGGTCCTGGCCTCGGTCAGCGGATAGACCTCGGCGGGCACCGGAGTCCACACGCCCGTGGCCAGCCCCTCGGAGACCTCCGCCATCAGCTTCTGGATGTGGTCGGGATCGGTCATCATCGTCACGTCCAGTGCCACGATCTCGTAGTTGATATCGGGCCGCACCTCGGCCATCCGCTCGGCGGTCCAGATATCGCGCTTGGCGATCTCGGCGAACCGGCCGCCGTGGGCCGTGGCCCGCAACGTCGCTTCGATGAAGCCGTCACTGGTCAAGGAGTTGAGCACCACGTCCACACCCGCGCCGTCGGTATCCGCGAGGATCTGATCCGCGAAATCCGTTGTCCGCGAGTCGTAGACGTGCTCCACGCCCATCTCCCGCAGCGTGGCGCGCTTGTACTTGCTCGCCGTGGCGAACACGATCGCGCCGTGTGCACGGGCCATCTGGACCGCGGCCAATCCCACGCCACCGCTGGCGGCGTGGATGAGCACCTTGTCCCCGGGCTTGAGCTGGGCCCAGTCGAAGGCCAACCGGACCGTCAGTGCCGCAGCGGAGATCGTCGCCGCATCCACCGAGCTGATGCCGTCGGGTACCACTGCCAGCAGCGGTGCCGGGACGTTGAGCCGGCTGGAGAACGCGCCCTGCATCGAGCCGAAGACCCGCTGTCCGACCTCGAGTCCGGTGACAGCGGACCCCACTTCGGTGACCACTCCGCAGAGGTCGCCACCGATCGGGCCGGGATCACCGGGGTACAAGCCGAGTACGTTGAGCACATCGCGGAAGTTGAGGCCGGCGGCCTCGATCCGGACCTGTACCTCGTTGGCCTCCGGCGGGGTCAGTTCTTTCTCGACGAGGCGCAGGTTGTCGATCGCGCCGCGCTCGGTCGGTGCCAGCACGTAATCGTCGCTGCGCGGCATCGGCAGCTGACCGCTACGCGCCCAGTGCAGCAGCCGCGACACCAGGAAACGTCCTTGCCGCACCGCCATTTCGGGTTCGACGACGGGTGCACCCAGCGCGCCGGCCAGCCAATCCAGCGACTCCTGGGAGCCATCCCCGTCCACCAACCGGACCCGCAGGGTCGGCTGCTCGGCGATCAGGGTGCGCCCGAAGCCCCACAGTGCCGACTGAACCGGATCGACCGGTTCACCGGGTTCGGTGGCCACGGCCCGTTCGGTGACGATCCACAATCCGCCGCGCAAGCCTTCTGCCACCCCGGTCTGGGCGGTACCCAGCAGGGCGGTGATCTCGGCTTCCAGCCGCTCGGCCGGATTGTCGTCGAGGTCGGGGCGTCCGGCACTGCGCCAGACGATTCCGGTCACCGGCGCGCCCCGCTCGGCGGCGGCCGCGAACGCGTCCTGCCAGGACTGCGGATCGGCGACATCGTCGACCGTGGCAGCCCCGGGTACCTCGGCGGACAGCTTGTCGAACCCGGCGATCAGCCAGGTGCCGCTGGTCATTGCCTCGTCCTCGACAGTCGGAGCCGCGGCTTCCTGCCAGCCCAGGGTGTACAGCAGCCGGGTCGAGTCCCCGCCCAGCCCGCGCAGCAGCGCCTCGCGGGGAGCGCGTTTCACCGTGAACTCACGGATCCCGCCCAGCACCCGCCCATCCCGATCCACGAAATCGATGTCGAAGACCTGGGTTTCACCGTTGAGGGCGCTCTCATGCCAGCGGGCCCGGCAGTAGAACCGGCGCGGCATCTTCTCGGCCACCTGAACCTGGCCGTACCGCAGCGGCAGGAACAGATCGTGCATGCCCTGCTCGGCGGCGAGGATCGCGGGGAAGGCCGGGAAGGCCACGCCCGTGCACAGATCCAGCAGCACCGGGTGGATCGGCTCGCTGCTGAGGTGTTCGGCCAGTTCCTCGCCGATCGAGATATCGCCGATCGCCTCGCCCTCGCCCACCCACAACGACTTCAGCGAAGTGGACCACGTGGGTCCCCACGCCAGTTCCATATCGTGGAAGATGTCGAAAAGTTCCTGTGGGCGGGTGCGATTCATGTGCTCGATCGCCTCGTCCGGCGCGATCACCACATCCGGCGACTCCGCATCGGGATCGACACCTGCCAGCAGGGTGCCGTCGGAGTTCAGCGACCACTCGGACTCCCGGACACCGTAAGGCCGGCTGTGCACCTGGAACTTCCAGCCGTCGTCGACCGGATGCAAGGTCAGCTGTACTTCCCGAGAAGCTTTGTCGGGCAGGATGATCGGCTCGTAGAAGAAGACCTCCTTGACCCGCGCAGGCGCGCCGGCCGCGGCCAACGCCATCGCGGCGTAGGTCGCGCCCGGAACGACGACGGTGCCGTAGATGACGTGGTGCGCCAGCCATGGCTGCGTCTTGACCGAGAACACGTTGCTGTACACGGTGTCACCGGAGGCCAGATCTTTGGCGCTGCCCAGGATGCCGGAAACCCGAACGCCGTCGGCGCCCATTCCTGTCATACCGGTGGCTTTTGGCCAGTAGCGGCGGCGCTGGAACGGATAGGTGGGCAGCGCGAGTCGCTGACCCGGCCTGTGGTGCTTGGCGGCGAAGTCCGGCCGGTGCCCGCAGATGTAGGCGTTGGCGAGCGCTTCGGTGATCTGCCGTTGTGCGTTGGCGCCCTTGCGTAGCGACACGATGGTCCGCGGAGTGTCCGAGGACTCGGGCCAGCTCTGCAACGCGGCCGCGGTCAGGATCGGCTGTGGGCCGATCTCCATCAGCACCGAGCAGCCCAGGGCTGCGACGGTACGCACGCTCTCGGTGAACTGCACCGGCTGCCGGGAATGCCGCCGCCAGTACTGGGCGTCGATCGGTGTCTCGGCGGTGAGCACCGTGCCGGTCCGGTTGCAGACCAGCGGCAGGGTGGGCACCGCGTAGTCGAATTGCGAAGCGAACGTCTCGAATTCGTCGAGCACCGGGTCCAGCAGCTCGGAGTGGAAGGCGTGGCTGGTCTCCAGCCAGGTGCAGCGGGCGCCGTCCTCGCTGCAGTTGGCGACGATCTGTT
Source organism: Mycobacterium hackensackense (assembly GCF_025822555.1). Classification (NCBI taxonomy): domain Bacteria; kingdom Bacillati; phylum Actinomycetota; class Actinomycetes; order Mycobacteriales; family Mycobacteriaceae; genus Mycobacterium; species Mycobacterium hackensackense. The sequence goes on along the minus strand of NZ_JACKUC010000030.1, from coordinate 668,426 downwards.
CCAGATCCTCACCTGGGCCCGACAGCACGGTGTTGCGGCCGTTGTAGGCGCCGACCGAGACCCGCGGGAACGCCTCGGCGGCGTCCTCCACGTACTGGGGATCGGCGAACACCGCGACCATCCGGCCGCCGGCCGGCAGGCTGCCGAACAGTCGGCCACGTTCGGCGATCAGCCGGGCCCCGTCCTCGAGGCTGAGCACGCCGGCCACGCAGGCCGCCGCGTACTGGCCCACGCTGTGGCCCAGCACCACGTCCGGCTCGATACCCCAGGACTGCCACAGCCGGGCCAGGCCCATCTCGACGGCGAAGATCGCCGGCTGCGCAAAGGAGGTGTGCTTCAACGTTTCGGCGGCATCCCGACCGGAGCCGAACAAGACCTCCAGCAGCGGGCGTGGCAGCATCCCGTCGACGGCTTGCGCGCACTGCCGGACGGTGTCGGCGAATACCGGTTCGGATTCGAACAGTTCGCGCGCCATGCCCGGGTACTGGCTGCCCTGGCCCGGGAAGAACCACGCGGTGGTCGGCGGGTCGGTGCATTCGCCACGGACGACACCCGGGCGCAACCGGTTCGCCACCAGATCGTCGAGCAGCATCTTGGTCTCGGCGACCGAATTCGCGACCAATGCGGCCCGGTGCTCGAAGTGGGCGCGGCCCGCTCCGGCGGTGAAGCTCACGTCGTCGATCGCGACGTCGGGGTGTGCCTCCAGCCAGGCGCTGTAGCGCTGGGCCAGAGCGGTCAGCCCCTGCGCCGAGCGGGCCGACAGCGGTATCACGCTCAACGGCTCGCGCGGTGCGTCCGGTGCCTCGTCGGCGGGTTCGTCCGCTGCCGGCGGCGCTTCTTCAAGCAGCACGTGGGCATTGGTGCCGGTGAATCCGAAGGCGCTGACACCGGCGCGCCGCGGCCTGCCGTTGGTCAGCCACGGGGTGGCCTCGTTCACCACCTGCACGGGCAGGGTGTCCCACGGGATGTGCGGTGACGGATTGTTGAAGTGCAGGGTCTGCGGCAGCATCTCGTTCTGCAGCGACAGCACCACCTTGATCAGACCGGCGACACCCGCCGCGGACTCCAGGTGCCCGATATTGGTCTTGGCCGTGCCCACCAGCAGCGGCCGGTTCGGGTCGCGGCCGGCGCCGTACGCGGCCGCGGCCGCTTGCACCTCGATCGGGTCACCCAACGGGGTGCCGGTGCCGTGCGCTTCGAGGTAGTCGACATCGCCTCCGGCCAGACCGGCCCGGGTCAGTGCTGCGGTGATGAGTCGTTGTTGCGCACCACCATTGGGTACCGTCAGGCCACTTGAGGCGCCGTCCTGGTTGACGGTGCTGCTGCGGATGACAGCGCAGATCCGGTCGCCGTCGCGTTGTGCGTCGGACAGCCGCTTGAGCACCAGCACACCGCAGCCCTCACTGCGCACGTAGCCGTCGGCGGCGGCGTCGAAGGTCTTGCACCGCCCGTCCGGGGACAGCATCCGGGCCTGCGAGGCGGCGACGATGGACGCCGGGCTCAGCAGCACGTTCACGCCGCCGGCCAAGGCCAGATCACAGTCGCCGGAGTGCAGGGCCTGGCTGGCCTGGTGGACGGCCACCAGGGAGGAACTGCACGCGGTGTCGACCGCCATCGCCGGCCCCTCCAGACCGAGGGTGAAGGCGACGCGCCCCGCGATGGCGTTCAGCGCATTGCCGGTGATGAAGTGCGCTTCGAGCTTCTCCACCGAGTCGCCGGACAGCAGGTGTGAGTACTCGTTGGCGCCGACGCCGACGAAGACGCCGCTTCGGCTGCCCCGCAGGGACGAGGGGGAGTACCCTGCCCTTTCCAAACCCTCCCAGGCGATTTCGAGCATCAGGCGCTGCTGCGGGTCGATCCAGACGGCCTCGCGCGGCGAGATGCCGAAGAACTCCGGATCGAAGGTGTCGACACTTTCCAGGTATCCGCCGCTGCGGGTGTAGATCTTGCCCGGGGTCTGCTGATCGGGGTCGTAGAACTCGTCGACATCGAAGCGGTCCTCGGGAATCTCGCGGATCGCGTCGACACCGTTCGACAACAGTTCCCAATAGGCGTCCGGATCGGGCGATCCGGGGAACCGGCAGGCCACCGCGATGATCGCGATCGGCTCGTCGGTCGCGGAGGTGGCCAGCGAGGTGTGCTTGGTGATCACCTTGGCGCCGGCGCGCTCGTTGAGGTTGAGCACATCGCCGAGCAGGTAGTCAGCGACATCGGTCAGGCGCGGGTAGTCCATTGCCAGCGTCGCCGGAAGTTCCTTGCCGACAGCCTGTTCCAGGCGGCGCCGTAGTTCGACGGCCATCAGCGAATCCATGCCGAGGTCGAAGAATCCGCCCTCTTCCCGGATCTCTGAGGCGTCGATCTGCGTCACCTCGGCCACGGCGTCGCGCAGGTACTCCAGGACGAGCTTCTTGCGTTGCTGCACCGGCGCGGCGGTGAGCTGTTCGACGAATCGGGTGGTGCCGGCGGGGCCGGGGGCCGCGGCCACCGAGTCGGGCACCTCGCGGGCCACCTCGGCCAGCAGCGAACGCTGCCCGGTCTGCAGGTAGATCGGCAGGAAGCGGGCCCAGTCGATCCGCGCCACCACACCTTGGGCGGTATCCCCGACGATGACGTCGGCCATGCCCGCCAGTGCATCCGCCGGGGACAACGTGCGTACGCCGCGCCGTTCCAGTTGGGCGCGGGCGTCGGGATCGGCCATACCCGCCGACCAGGGACCGAAGTTGACGCTCAGTCCGGGGATGCCCTGGGCGCGAAGGTGCCAGGTCAGCCCGTCGAGGAAGGCGTTGGCCGCGCTGTAGGCGCTCTGACCGTAGCTGCCCCACACCGAGGAGATCGAGGAGGTCGACAGGAAGAAGTCCAGCTTCAGGTCCGCTGCCGCTTCGCCGAGATACCAAGCACCCCAGACCTTTCCGGAGAACACCCGGTCCAGTTCTGCGGAGTCCAGATCGCTCAACGGGGTGGTGCTGTTCTCACCGGCGGCATGCACGATGCCGGCCAGTGGTGCAAGCTCGGCAGCCACGGTGGCGAACAGGTGCGCGACCTCGTGCGGATTGGCGACATCAGCCGTGACGACCCGGACCTCGCAGCCGTGCTGCTCACGTAGGCCGTCGATACGCTGCTGCGCGGCGGCGTTCGGTGCACGCCGGCTGGTCAGCACCAGTTGCTTGGCACCGTGCGAGGCCAGATGGCCCGCGATCTCCAGGCCGAGTGAACCCAGTCCGCCGGTCACCAGATACGTGGCGTCCGAACGCAATTCCAATGGTGTCGGGTTGGGCTGACCGGTCCGCCGGACCAGCCGGGGCACGTAGGCGGCCTGCTCACGCAGGGCGATCTGGTCTTCCCCGCGCGGGGCCGCGACCAGGGCCCTGATCAGCCGGAACCACTCGTCGGAGCTGCCCTCGGTGACGTCGGCCAATCCGCCCCATACCTGCGGGTACTCCAGCGCGACGGCGCGGCAGAACCCCCACAGGCTGCTCTGTTCGGGCGCCACGGTGTCGGTGTCGGTGACGCGTTGTGCGCCGCGGGTCGCCACCCAGATGGGCACGCGCAGTTCGGCGGCGGCTGCGGCACGGAACAGTCGTTGCGTGCCGCCCAGGACGCGGTGCTGCATCCGTAGCAGTGAGCGCATCGAGGGCGTGCTGTCGGATTCCAGCGCCGCCACATGCAGGATGCGAAGTTCGGGTTCGTCTTCTACCGCGGCGCGCAGCTCGGCTTCGAGCTGTCGCTCGTCGGCGTCGGATGCGGGCAGGGGGAGGACCCGCTGCCGGTGGCCGTGTGCGGTGAGTGCGCCGATGATCGGTGCCAGCACCGCAGCATCCTCGCCGATGAGCAACCAGGCCGAGCCTTCGCCGACGGCCGGTCCACCACCGGCCGCCTTCTGCCAGCTGATTTCGTAGCGGGCATCCGAGATGGACTGCGCGCTGCGCTGCCGGTTATGTTGCGTCGCAAGCTTGTTCAGGACATCGGTGACCGTCTGGTCGCCATTCGAGCCGCCGAGCAGGGCTGCGAGCTCGTCGATACGGCCGTCCTCCAGCAGGCGGACGGCCTCGGTGCGGGCCGAGTCGGTCTTGGCCGCCGGCTGCACCTGCTTGTCCCGGAACCAGTAGTGCCGGTGCTGGAACGGATAGGTCGGCAGGTCCAGCTTGCGCGCGGGTTGCTGCAACAGCGCGCCGAAGTCGGGCACGTGTCCGGCCACGTACGCGTTGGCCAGGGCTTCGGCGATCTGGCGGTGGTCGGCGCCGTTCTGGCGCATCGACGCGATCGCCCGCGGTGCGTTGGCGGGGTCGGGCCAGGCCCGCATGGCCGCGGCGGTCAGCACCGGCTGCGGGCCGACCTCCAGCAGCACGGCGCAGCCGAGCTCGGCCAGCGTGGCCACACCCTTGGCGAACTCGACGGGCTGGCGGGCATGGCGGCGCCAGTACGCCCCGTCCAGCTTCGCGGTGCGGCCGAGCGCTGCACCCGTCCGGTTGCACACCAGAATCCGTTGTGGGGCTTTGAATTCGAACTGGCCGGCGAAGGACTCGAACGCGTCGAGCGCCGGATCGAGCAGTGCCGAGTGGAACGCATGGCTGGTATCGAGCCAGTCGCACCGGACTCCGTCGGCCGACAGCCCGGCGATCGCCTGCTCCAGGTCCTTACCCGGACCGGACAGCACGGTGTTGGCACCGTTGTAGGCGGCCACCGACAGGCTCGGGTACTCGTCGGTGAGACGCTCGACCCGGTCCGGGTCGGCGAAGACCGCGGCCATCCGCCCACCGGCGGGAAGTTCACCGAAGAGGCGGCCCCGCTCGGCGAGCAACCGGATGCCGTCTTCGATGCTGAACACCCCGGCGACGCACGCCGCCGAGTACTGACCGACACTGTGCCCCAGCACCACGTCCGGCTCGAAGCCCCACGACTGCCACAGGCGGGCCAGGCCCATCTCGACGGCGAAGATCGCGGGCTGGGCATGCTGGGTCAAGCGCAGCGTGTCCGCGCCGTCTGCGTCGAAAAGCAGTTCAAGCAACGGCTTTTCGAGTACACCGGCCAGCGCGTCCGCGCACTGGGTCATGGTCGCGGCGAACACCGGTTCGGTCTCGAACAGTTCGCGAGCCATCCCGGCGTACTGGCTGCCCTGCCCGGGGAACAACCACGCCGTCTTCGGCGCATCGGCGCACTCGCCGCGCAGCAACCCGGGTGCGGGCCGGTCGTCGGCCAGCGCACCGAGCAGCTCGCGAGCCGAATCGAGTGAGTTCACGACCAGCGCGGCACGGTGCTCGAGGTGAGCCCGGCCGGCTCCGGCGGTCAGGCACACGTCGGCCAACGTGGCCTCCGGATGTGCGCTCAGCCAGCTGCGGTACTGCTCGGCGGTCTGCACCAGGGCGGCCGGGGTCCGCGCCGACAGGGGGAGCACCTTGAACTGCCGGTCATCGGAGGCGGTATCCGAGACGGCGGGCACCGTAGCGGGTGCCTCTTCGAGGATGATGTGGGCGTTGGTGCCGGAAAACCCGAACGAGCTGACCCCCGCGATGCGCGGCCGGTCGTTGCGTTCCCACGTGGTGGCCTCGGAGACCACGCGCACGGGAATCCGGTCCCAGGGGATGTGCGGCGACGGGTTCTGGAAGTGCAGGTGCTTGGGCAGTTCCTGGTTCTCCAGCGACAGCACGACCTTGAGCACACCGGCGATACCCGCGGCGGCCTCCAAGTGCCCGATGTTGGTCTTCGCCGACCCGATCAGCAGCGGATGGTCGGCATCGCGGCCCTTGCCGAGCGCGGCGGCCGCCGCCTGGACCTCGATGGGATCACCTAGCGAGGTGCCGGTGCCGTGCGCCTCCAGGTAGTCGATATCGCCGGGCGTCAGGCCCGCGCGTTCCAGCGCTTCGGTGATGACGCGCTGCTGGGCGACGCCGTTGGGCACCGTCAACCCACCCGACGCGCCGTCCTGGTTGACGGCGCTGCCGCGGATGACGGCCCGGATCCGGTCCCCGTCCCGAAGCGCGTCCTCGAGGCGTTTGATGACGATGACACCGCAACCCTCGCCGCGTACGTAGCCGTCGGCCGCCGCGTCGAACGTCTTGCACCGGCCGTCGGCCGCCAGCATCCGGGACTGCGAGAACGTGATCATGGTGGCCGGGCTGAGCAGGGCGTTCGCCCCGCCGGCCAGCGCCAGATCGCATTCGTCGAGCAGCAGTGCCTGGCACGCCTGGTGGATGGCCACCAGCGACGAGCTGCACGCCGTGTCGACGGTGACCGCCGGGCCGTGCAGACCCAGCCGGTAGCTGATCCGGCCGGCCCCGGCGGCACCCGAGGTGCCGATGGCCAGGTAGGCCTCGATCTCGGGATAGGTCAGTTCCGACGAGGCCATGCCCAGGTAGTCATGGGTGGACAGCCCGACGAACACGCCGGTCCGGCTGTTCGCCAACGCGGTCGGCGCGGTGCCCGAGTGCTCGACGGCCCGCCACGAGGTCTCCAGCAGCAGCCGATGCTGAGGGTCCATCAACCTGGCTTCGCGGGCCGAGACGCCGAAGAACGGGGCGTCGAATCCGACGACGTCGTCGACGAACCCGGCGCGACGGGTGACCACCTTGCCGGCCGCGCCGGCGTCGGAGTCGTAGAACTCGTCGGCATCCCAGCGGTCCTGCGGGATCTCCGAGACCGCATCGCGCCCCTGGTGCAGGACGTCCCAGTACTGCTCGGCGTCGGCGGCACCGGGAAGCCGTGCGGCGTACCCGATGATCGCGAAGCTGGAGGTCTGCCCCGCAGACGCAGCGGCGTGTTCACTAGTTGACATCAAGAGTTCGCTTCCGCCGCGGTCCGACAAGATCTGAGGCTGTCCCGACCGACCGAGGACTGCGAAAGTTGTGCGACGGCTCTGGCGCGCTCAGTCCCCGACGGTCACAGCCGGCTTCTTACTCGCGGGTCAGTATGGCACGCGGGTTGCTGAAACAATCCGTTTCGGGTCTGCGGACAAATCCCCGGGTGGTCGGCGCGCACCCCCTGGGCAAAGGTCGCGGCAACGCGTCTCAAAGCGGGTGCACAGCCGGTGTGTGGGCGACCCCGCCAGCGGTAGGCGCTATCGTGAAGTCGCCATCAGCGTTGCCGGACCGGAGCCGCCGCCGCTCAGACCCGGGAGGAACATTTTGCAAATCGGGAAAATCACGATCGGCACAATCGATGATTGGGCGCCGAGTCCAGGTGTGGTGACGTCCTGGCACCCGACAAATACGGCCATGGAGAAGGCCCGACAAGCTCCGGTCAGCACGGTGCCCGTCAGCTATATGCAGAGTCAGCATATTCGTGGGGTCTACCACCAGGAAGTCGCGGGCCTCGACTATTCTCGTCAAATTATCGCCACCTGCGAAGTGCCTGGTAAGTGCGATATTTCGGCGATGAATCACGCGCTCAACGCGTACCTGCGCCGGCACGACACGTACCGCAGCTGGTTCAAATACGAGGGCTCCGGCGAGATTGTCCGGCATTCCATCGTGGATCCTGAGGATATTGAATTCGAGCCCGTAAATCATGGCGAACTCACGGCTGAAGACGCGCGTAAACACATTGTGGATATACCGTCTCCGCTGGAGTGGGGTTGCTTTTCTTTCGGCATTGTTCAGAGTGAAGATCATTTCGATTTCTACGCGAGCATCGATCACGTCCACGGGGATGCCGCGCTGATCGGCATCACGATGCTCGAGGCTCACGGCATGTACACCTCGCTCACCACGACCGGTCAGCCGATGCCCCTACCGGAAGCTGGTCGGTTCGATGATTTCTGTGTCAACGAACGCGCATCGACGGCCGCTCTGACGGTCGATTCGCCCGAGGTTCGTGCCTGGATCGAATTTGCTGAGAACAACAACGGCACCCTTCCGGAGTTCCCGCTACCGCTGGGTAACCCGCAGGAGCCGACGGTGGCCGACATGGTCGGCGAGATGTTGCTCGACGCAGATCAGACGGCACGATTCGAAGCGGCGTGCACTGCGGCGGGTACCCGTTTCGTCGGCGGCCTGTACGCCTGCACCGCCATGGTCGAACACGAGCTGACGGGTGCGGCGACCTACTACGGGCTCACCCCGAGGGACACCCGCCGAACGTCGGACAACTTCATGACCCAGGGCTGGTTCACCGGTCTGGTCCCGATCACCGTCCCGATCGCCGCGACGACTTTCGCCGAGGCCGCGTGGGCGGCGCAGACTTCGTTCGATTCCGGTCTCAATCTGGCGAGGGTTCCGTATTACCGCGTACTGGAATTGGCGCCGTGGTTGGAGAACCCGCATCCGAACTTTCCGGTTTCGAACTTCCTGCACGGTGGCGCAGCTCCGCTGAACGCGGTGATCGCTGCAGCTGAGATGGGTTATTCGAACAATATCGGAATTTACTCCGACGGTAGATTCTCCTATCAGTTGACGATCTACGTATTCCGGTACGAGGCCGGTACGGCAATGGCGGTGATGTTTCCGGACAACCCGGTCGCCCAGAAGTCGGTCGCCCGCTACATCGCCACGATGAAGTCCGTGGTCGAGCAGGTGGCCGACAGCGGCGATTGGGGCCGTTTTGCGTAGGTTGCCGTGCATGGCCGGACAGCACAACGCGGCTTGAGCTTGTGACAGTGATTTTCGGGGGCCAGAGAATACGAGGACCACAGGTGGGGGCAACGTGCGCCGGCTAGCTGATTTTGTGGTGCGATTGCCCTGGGCGGTGGTCGGCCTGTGGGTTGCCTTGGCGGTGGTGCTGCCGCTGACGTTCCCGAGTCTGAACGAGATGGCTCAGAAACACCCGCTGGCCATGCTGCCGGCCGATGCGCCGTCCAGCGTCGCCGCCAAGCAGATGACCGAGGCGTTCCAGGAGCCCGGCGGCGATGACCTCCTGTTGGTGGTCCTGACCGATGAGCGTGGGCTCGGTCCGGCCCATGAGGCCACCTACCGCAAATTGGTCGACGCGCTGCGCGATGACCAGCAAGACGTGGTGATGCTGCAGGATTTCGTCGGGACGCCCGCCCTGCGTTCGTTTCTGACGAGTAAGGACGGCAAGTCCTGGGTCCTGCCGGTGGGCCTTGCGGGTGCGTTGGGCACGCCGCAGTCCTATGCCGCCTTCACCCGGGTGGCCGAGATCGTCAAACAGAACACCGCGGGAAGCCCGCTGGAGGTCCACCTCACCGGCCCGGCGGCCACCGTCGCCGACCTGACCGCCGCGGGGCAGCGCGACCGTCTGCCGATCGAGATCGCGATCGCCGTCCTGGTGCTCCTGGTGCTGCTGGTGGTGTACCGCAATCCGGTCACCATGCTGCTGCCGCTGACCGGTATCGGCATCTCTCTGGTGATCGCGCAGTCTCTGGTGGCCGGCTTGTCGCAGCTGACCGGCCTGGGGGTGTCCAACCAGGCCATCATTCTGCTCAGCGCGATCATTGCGGGTGCCGGCACGGACTACGCGGTCTTCCTGATCAGTCGCTACCACGACTACGTGCGCATGGGCGAGAGCTCCGAGGACGCGGTCCGGCATGCCCTGGGCTCGGTGGGGAAGGTGATCACCGCGTCGGCGGCGACCATCGGACTCACCTTCGTCGGGATCAGTTTCGCCCGGATGGGAGTGTTCTCCACGGTCGGTGTGTCCTCCGCGATCGGGATCGGGGTGGCCTTCCTGGCCGCCCTGACACTGCTGCCGGCCATCCTCGCCATCGTCGGGCCACGGGGCTGGGTCACGCCGCGGCGCGAGCTGACCACGCGGATGTGGCGGCGGTCCGGTATTCGCATCGTGCGCCGGCCGCGGTTGCACCTGGTGGCCAGTCTGCTGGTGCTGATGCTGCTGGCCAGCTGTGTCGGTCTGGCGAAGTACAACTACGACGACCGCAAAGCAGTGCGGGCGTCGGACCCGAGTTCGGTCGGGTATGCGGCGCTGGAACGTCATTTCGACCTCAACCAGTCTGTTCCGTCCTATGTCCTGGTCCGGTCGCCGCACGATCTGCGCACCCCGCAGTCCCTCGCGGACCTGGAGCAGATGGCTGAACGCATCACCCAGGTACCCGATATCTCGATGGTCAGCGGTATCACCCGGCCGCTCGGCGTGGTGCCGCAGGAGTTCCGGGCCACCTACCAAGCCGGACTGGTCGGCGATCGGCTGGGTACCGGCGCCGACATGATCACCCAGAACATGACCGACCTCAATCGGCTGTCGAAGGGGGCGGGCACCCTGGCGTCCGGCCTCGGCGATGTCCGCGGTCAGGTCAACCAGATCGCCGGGACCATCCAGCAGATGGTCAACGCCTTCTCGTCGATGCGCGACCAGAACGGCGGCGACAAGCTGGTCCGCAACGTCGAAGTCGGCGCCAAGCTGGTCGACAGCATCAACCAGCTCGGCAATTCGATGGGCATCAGCGTCACGGCGGCCAAGGACATGTTCGGCTGGGTGGGGCCGGTGCTGACGGCGTTGCAGGGCAATGTGACCTGCGATCTGGACGCCTCGTGCAGTGAGACCCGTGCGCACTTCTCCCGGCTGGCCCAGGCACGCCAGGACGGCACCCTGGATGAGATCAATAGGCTTGCGGGACAACTACAGTCGATGCAAGACAGGCAATCGCTGAATGCCTCGCTGAATCAGCTGGGCACCGCCTTCACCAACCTCACCAAGCTGATGAAGACGTTGGGTCTGGACTCGCCCGCCGGGGCGCAGGCGACGCTGGGCAAGCTCCGGCAACAGGCCGACCGTTCGGCGACCGGCAGCCGTGAGGTGGCGACCGGGGTGAACGAGGTGGTCGACCAGATCCAGCTCATGCGCAGCGGTCTGGACCAGGCGTCGGCGTTCCTGCTGTCGATGAAGCAGAACGCGGCGGGCCCCGCGATGGCGGGATTCAACATCCCGCCTGAGGTGCTGGCGCTGCCGGACTTCAAGGCCGCCGCCAAGACGTTCATCTCGCCGGACGGGCACTCGGTGCGCTACCTGGTGCTCACCAAACTCGATCCGTTCAGCGTCCAGGCGATGGACCAGGTCAATGCGATCAGTGACGCGGCCAAGGGCGCTCAGCCGAACACCAGCCTGGCCGATGCGTCGATCTCGATGGGCGGATACCCGGCCGCGCTTCGCGACACCCGCGACTACTACCAAATGGACATCCGGTTCATCATCGCCATCACCATCATCGTGGTGCTGCTGACGTTGATGTTGCTGCTCCGTTCGGTCATCGCACCGCTGTATCTGGTGGGGTCCGTGGTCATTTCGTTCTTCGCGGCGCTCGGTATCGGTGTGCTGGTGTTCCAGTACGGCTTCGGTCAGCAGTTGCACTGGACCGTGCCACCGTTGGCCTTCGTGGTGTTGGTCGCGGTGGGCGCGGACTACAACCTGCTCTTCGCCTCCCGATTGCGCGACGAGTCTCCGCACGGCACGCGGTACGGCATCATCCGGACGCTGTCATCGACGGGCGGCGTGATCACGGCGGCGGGTCTGATCTTCGCGGCCTCGATGTGGGGTCTGCTGTTCTCCAGCATCGGTACCGTGGTGCAAGGCGGGTTCGTCATCGGTGCCGGAATCCTGCTGGACACATTCCTGGTCCGGACCATCACCGTGCCGGCCATCGCTACGCTGGTCGGCAAGGCGAACTGGTGGCCATCTCGACCGATATCGCAGGGGAGTAGTCAGGCATGAGGAAACTTCTCGCTGCGGTGACGGTGCTGGTGACGGTCGGTGCCACGGGCGCCTCAGGCATCGCCGGAGCCGACGAGCCGGCGCCCGCACCCGCCCCGGGAGCGGGATCTGCCGCCCCGGCCCCTCAGCGTGGCACCCCTGGTAACGCGTACGCGCTCGGTGGCGCCCATGTCCTCGGTATTCCCTATGACGAGTACATCCGCCGCACGGGCGCGGACTGGTTCCCCGGCTTGAATCGCATGAACATCCAATATCCGGCAGGTCAGGTTCAGGGGCACACCCTGGAGCGACTGTTTCCCGGAATCGGAAAGCTGGATGACGGTTTCCCGGGGCTGGGACTCGACGGCCCGAGCATCGGCGAGTCGGTCGACGTGGGTGAGGGCAACCTCATCCGTGCCATCCAGGCGGGTGGTAGCGGCACGGCCATGGGGTTATCCGAGGGCGCCATGGTGCTCAACGCGGTGAAGAACCGGCTCGCCAACGATCCGGCCGCGCCTCCGCCGGATCAGTTGTCCTTCGCGACCTTCGGTGATCCGCTGACGACGAACCCGTTCGGCCAGAGCTTCCTGAGGCAGAACTTCCCGGTCGGCAGTGTCGTCCCGTCACTGGACTTCACCATGCCGCCGCAGGTGGACAGCCAGTACGACACTTACGAATTCATCTCGCCGTACGACAGCATCGCCGACTGGCCGCAACGCCAGGACAACATCATCTCCGTCACCAATGCGATCGTCGGCCTGGCCACCGGGCACACCGCGGTGGCCTTCACCAACCCGTCGAATGTGCCGCCCCAGAATGTCGCGGTCACGTACAACTCGCGGGGCGCGAAGACGACGACGTACATGATTCCCGAGCAGCACCTCCCGCTCGTTCTCCCGTTCAAGTACATGGGGGTGGACGAGGGCACGCTGAATAAGCTCGACGGGGTGCTGAAACCCTATGTGGATGCGGGATATACGCGTAACGACAATCCGTTGACCGCACCCATTACCGTGGATCCGGTTCGCGGCTACGACCCCGCGGTGGTCACGGCGGGGGCGAGTGAGGCCGCCTTTGGCAGTGGAGGCGTCGATCCGCTGTCGCAGCTGATGGCCGGGTTCCAGTACGTGTTGGATCACAACGTGCACTGAGGCGGACATATCGGGACCGAACTGGCTCATTTCGGATCACGCCGTGCATTCGGATTGCGGTGGAAGTTCGGACACGGGCTGCGAATCTCGCAAATGACGCGTTGGGGCACAAAAGATCTCAAGTAGCCGTCCGGTCACTGCCCGTTTGACGCTGCTGTCAGATTTGTCGTCAATTTCCCGTGTCGCGACGGTATGCTCGGGCCGCATACACGGCGATGGGAGTAAATCGGTGTCGGTAAAGGTAACTGCCGGTCGCGTCGCAATTCTGATCGCGGCGTTCGCTTCCACCATGCTCACTTTGAGCGGCGGGATCGCTCACGCAGATGCGTTGGCCGGCCAAACGTATGCTGACGCCACCCAGACCGCATCCGGGTGGGGAAGCAAACTGATCATCTCCACCGTGGTCGGCGGTTCGCTGCCCACCGACCAGTGCATTGTCACGTCCTCGCAGAAGGCTCCGTCTGTCAGCGGTGACAACTTCTCTCACCGGACCGGATTTCTCGTCGCGTTGAATTGCGGCGCAAAACTCGCGAGTGGTGGTTCTTCTGGCAACTCCCTGATGACCCCAGAAGGGCAAGCCGCGAAGAAGGATCTCAGGAGCGTGGACTGGATCAACACCACGCCCGAAGGCACGCAGTGGTGCACGTCGAATGTCAAAGACTGCAAGACTTTGTGCGATCGGACGGAAAGTTGCTCGGCCGAGACGCTTTCGTCATTGGGTTAGCGACAGCTATCACCTGACGAGGCCGAAGCGTTCATTGGCACAAGGAAGACGGATTCGATAAGCGTTGCTGACGATGCCGAGCGATCCATCTGGGACGGTCGTTCACCGAGTTTTTCCCGCTGTGGGTCGGACCGCTGGGCACTTACTGATTGCGCGGGTTCATCCCAGCGAGAGTCGTTGGCTTTTCCCAGGAATGCGCCGGGAATGCGCCGGTCCGATTCGACCGGACTACCCGCCGACGAGTGTGGGACGCAGTGCATCGCTCAGCGGGACTCAATGAGGCCATCGCTGAGTGTTGCGGTTGCATCTGGCTCCCGGTTGGGGATGATCATTGCATCACCGTTCGCGCCGACGTCGGAGAACGCACTTCGACAGATTTGGTTAGCAGAGAGTAGTACTGGTGCAGATGTTGGACGCGACGGACAGGGCCTGACCTCGATCGCCCGAGCCTGGGCCTCTCACTTTCCCATCAGTCACAGCAACCGCCGACGAGAAGGACTGGCCTAGTGAAAGCAACCACGATATGAGTTGGGACATTTCCCGCAGGTCCGTCTTGGGGGCTGCAGGAGCGGCAGTCGCAACCGCAGGAGCGAGCATGGCATTGAGTTCCTGCTCGCGCGAAGAAGATTCGAGCCCACCGAGCGACGAGGAGTCGCTGCTTTCGACTGCCCGGGCTCCGCAACGCAATCCCCTTCGCGGCACGGTGCTCTTTCATGACACCTTCGATGACGGCTTCAACGGCTGGCGAGACCACTACAACGGCCGTGGCCCTGCGACAGCCCTTTCACTCACTTCTTATCCCGTATTTTCCGGAAGTCACGCCCTGATGATCGGTTGCTCGGCGGCACCCGACGACGGATATACAGACGGCTGGGCTCCTGCGAATGCGGCTGCTTTCAAGAACCTATCCCGTTATTATGACGCGCGGCTGGTGACGTTCTCGTGTTATATCGCTCATGGCGCGGACGATTCGGCAGCGTCGCTCGGGGGATTCTGGCTGATGATCGATACTCAGTTCTGGGATAACTCGAAGCGCTCTTTCTTCAAACTGCAGGTGAGCCGGAAAGCGGCAAGTGAATCGCGCACCCTTTCGATCTCCGACAATAACCAAAAATGGGTCGATGTCTATGGTGGCCCTGATTTGGTGGCTGGGGACAATGAGAATAAGTTCAACTTCGACTGGCTCAGTCTCACCGTGGATTTGGACGCAAACGATGGAGCGGGTGGTTACCATTCGTGCCAGGTAAACCGTCGGACGTTCGACTTGACGAAGCTCAGCGGGGGTAGCGCCAACGAGAACCCGCAGCGTGGCGGCGCGATGTCGTCGTTCGCGGGTGGGCTCAACTTCGGGGTGGCAGCTTTTCCCGGGCCGCCGGGGACGGGCGAATCGTTTATCGTCATTGACCAGGCCGTGGCCACCGTCAATGAGGTGACAGGCTGATGCTGCGGTTCTCGAAGACTCAGATTCTCGTTTCCTCGTCGACGACTGACGGTCTAGGCCAAGGACCTATTCGGCCTGCATCTGCAAAAGGTCGTATCAGCCTCGCCCAGCCGGGGCACCCCATGGACTTCGGGTGGGCGGAGACTCTGACGTGGGTGCTAGGCGTGGAGTCGGTCACCGGTAACCCGGCCACCTGGTCACTAGGAGTGACGTTTCAGTATTGCCTCGACAACATGGACGGTTTTCAGTACACGAAGAACCGTTGGTATGACCTCGCCCCTGAGAACGTTGTCTCCGACATCGCCGAGGGTGTGCCGTGGCATGGCCCGAACTTGCCGGTGCCGACGGTGGCCAATGAAACATCGATCCTGCCGATCGCGGTGAAGCGCACCATTCGCAACCATCCCCGGCGCGTCCGCGTCCTGCTCGATCCGCAATTTGCCGGTGGCGAGAACCCCGGTCTCTACATAAATCTTCAAGTGACGCCCAGAACCTAGGCTCGGGTTTCCGTATTGGGAGTAACCGGGTTAAACGTCGTTAACGAGAGTGGTGAGCTGGGTATGCGACTTGCTAAAGCGTTCGCAACCGTGGTTGCGGTGCTGTTGGCGGGTTGCTCGCTAGGCCAGCAGGCGGCAGCTCGGAACTTTCCGCAGCCGAGTTCGTCGATCTCCGGAGCAAGCCATGCAGTGGCGGAGTTCATCCCGGATAGCGACGTCTCTGATGTGAACAACACGACGGGTCGGCCCTACTGGCATGCTGCCGACTGGGCATTGGGCAGTGGCAATTCGACCCCTGCGGGCGGCGCCGGCGGTGCTGCACGAGTTACTTCGGTGCCCGCAGTGGCGGGGTTCGGCACCCTCATCCCGGGAATCAAGGTGAAAGGGGGGAACGTTGTCGTCAAATCCTATGGCGGATCGTGGGGCGGTCTGTTTTCTGAGTGGGACTGGGACGACTGGATAAAGCCACAGGTTGACCGTGCGCGGGTGCTAGGCATGAACACGATACGACTCATTGGCAACCCCGGCATCATCTTTATGGCCGCGGGAGAAAACTATCCTGCCATTACCTTGGAGCAGTACATCGCCAGGTGGCGGCAACTTGCTGACTACACAAAGTCGGTCGGGATGATGCTCTACCCGGCTTTGTGCGAAAAATGGGCATTCTGGGACGGTACGACCTTCGATTTCGCGAATGCGGATCGAATCGATGCGATCAAGGCAGTGGCGAAAGCGCTCGCTCCGTATCCGAACGTCATCGGGTTCGACGTTTTTCAGGAAGGCTCCGGTAAGGATGACGGGTTGACGGTGAAGAACGTTCTTGATCTATACGGCGCGATCAGGTCAGTCGCGCCGGGGATACCGCTTACCACATCCAACTCGTCAGATGGTTTCGGAAATCCAGAGGATTTCTGGTCCGACCAAAACTCGATTCAGTATCAAGCATGGACGGCGAACGGCGGGGCTGATTTTGTCGATATCCACGTCTATTTGGACAACATCGACGTCTCGAAACTCTCGAATTTTTCAAGTCTGGGTAAGCCGATACTCGTGGGTGAGTTCGGAACTCCGCAGTCTTTGACGCCCGCAGAGCAGGTGGGTCGCATTGTCAGCGGAAAGGACCTGCACAATCTGCCAGGTGTACTCGGGTCGATAGTTTGGGGCCTTGCCGATCAGGGGACCGCAGATATAGACAAGATCGGAATTTGGGACAACAGTGGCTTCTCGCAGGGTAGTAGTCCGCTCTCCACCAAAACCGGACAGCGGACCAGCCTGACCGATCTCCTCAGCCAGTTTGACTAGCCACGTTGAGAATCGGAATGTTGACTTGGTGAGCGCGACCCCGCCCACTTCTTCCCATGAGTATGAGCTCAAATCTGGGATGCTCGTTGTCGAACGTGATCCCGTTTTGATGATCCGCTATCGCGTATGGCGCCACGGGGTGGTTGTTGGCGCACCGCTCGACAGGAATCGGCGGACAATCGAGATGAAACGTCAACGAAGCCGCTCGGTCGACTTCACAGATCAAGGCGATCTCGATGTCTCAACCCACTGATCAGGTGCGATCCACTTCCGCGACAAGAGCGGGAGCGGTCACGATGGTTGGCCAACTCGTCAAGGCTCTGGTGCAGTTGGTGGGGTTGGTTGCCTTCTCGCGACTGTTGAGCCCGTACGAAATCGGCCTGATTGCGATGTTGGCCGTCTTTGTCATGCTCGGGGAGTTACTCCGTGACTTTGGGTTGTCCCAGGCTGCAATCCAAACTTCCAAACTGACTCACGGTCAGGCGAGCAACCTGTTCTGGACGAATACGCTTGTCGGCATCGTGATGACAGCAACGCTGTCGCTGGCGGCACCTGCGGTCGCGAGCATGTACAGCGAGCCCGTCCTACGGGATATCGCGCCGTTCGTTGCGCTGGCTTTCACGATCAATGCACTTCAGGCCCAGTTCCAAGTTCGCTTGGCGCGCGACTTTCGCTTCGTCGCACTGACCATCACCGATACGACATCGCAGGTCATCGGCCTCGCCGCAGGGGTCGCCGCCGCGGTGGGCGGCGCGAGCTATTGGTCGCTCGTCATCCAGATGCTGGGCACGTACGGTTCGCTGCTCCTCCTGCGGATAGTTGTCACTCGTTGGTGGCCCGGGCACCCGCGTCGTGAGCCCGGAATGAAAGCCCTCTATCTGTTCGGCGTTCACTCCGGGGCGTCCCAGCTGATCAATTACGCCGCATCGAATACGGACAGCTATCTGATCGGTGTCCGCTGGGGGGCTGGTCCGCTCGGCCTCTACAACAGGGCATTTCAGATATTCTCGGTTCCGGCGAACCAACTCCTGGCACCCCTGACCAACGTCGCCCTGCCACTGCTGTCGCGGAAACACCACGAAGGCAACGATTTCTACCCCCTTCTGTGGAAGGCGCAGGTCGTTCTCTCGGCTTCTCTGGTGTTCGTCTTCACGCTGACGGCCTCGCTTGCCGAGCCGTTGGTGCACGTCGTCCTCGGACCGAAGTGGGCTGCATCTGCTCCACTATTGGCGATTCTGTCGATTGGCGGTGCGGCGCAGGTCCTCAGCTACGTGTCCTATTGGGCATTTCTTGCCTCAGGAAATGCGAAGCAGCTGTTCTACTTCAGTCTTGTCACCAAGCCGATGCTTGTCGTCTGCATCCTTGTGGGGTCGATCGGCGGAGTTCAGGGTGTCGCCTGGGGATTCGCGACCGGCTTGGCGATGTCCTGGTTGATCAGTCTTGTCTGGCTTCAGCGTTGCGATTCCATGCCCGCATGGAAATTCCTGCGCACCGGCCTTCATGTGCTCTTGTGTGGCTTCGTAGCGGGCGGAACCGTGCGCGTGGTCGCCACGCAATCAGGCATGGACTCAACCGTTCTCACCCTCGGCGGCGGATTCGTACTCAACAGTTGCATCTACCTTTCTCTGCTGCTGTTCAGTACACCCACGCGAAAGCTGTTGGCCGACGTCCTTGGTCGCGCTCTCACCAGGGTGCGACACCGTCGCATGGGACGGCGTTGATTCCCGGATACCCTCTGGAGCAGGAGGCCACGGTCACGTCAGCGGGCAGTAGGCGACACGCTGGCGGAACCGCCGCTCTTGATGGCGTCGTACACCGCGGCGAATCCAGCTGCCATCGAAGAGGGGGAAAACTGTTCTCGTCCGAACTCCCATGCTTCGCGTCCAGCTTGGGCACATCGCTCCGGGTCATTGAGAAGCTCGACCACGGAACTCGCGTACTCGTGCGTGTCGAACGGACATACCACCTTCGCCAAATCGGGCAGAAATTCCTGCACTTCATCGATATCGAACGCAAGTATCGGACGTGAAAAGGAGTACGCGTCGAGTATGACCCCGGATTGAGTCATGGATAGGTACGGAGTGAGCACGAGTGTCGCCTCGCGGAAATACCGCTCGACGGCATCCTCCTCGATGAAGTGGTCGTCCAGATGGACATTCGGGCACGCTGCGATTCGAGCGATGAGTTCGCCTGGCAGATCCTTGGACGGTTGGCCGGCGACGGTGATCTTGATGGTGGGATCGAGTCGGTAGACCTCGTTGAAGATATCGGGGTACATCTCGCAGCCCTTGTACAAGTTCAGCCGACCGAACACGAGGGCTCGCTTTGATGCACTGGCATCGGCGGCCTCGTAGTCCCTCCACCGTTTCAAGCCGAGCGGAGCCCGGACAATACGACATGTGGGCCGGAGGAACCGCTCCGTTTGCGATCGCGCTGTCTCGGAATGGACGATGATCGCATCTAGTCGGCGTTGGATGGCCTTGTGGTAGGCCACGACACCTCGCTGGACCGAGTCTCCGTCGTGTCCTATCGGATCGTGGAACGTGTGTACCCATCGGGTGTGGATGCCTCGCCACCTCACTTGTTGCAGAAGCAAGTAGTTCCACACGTGCTTGTTCACAAAATGGATGACATCTGGCTGCACCCGTTGGATGAGCTCTGCTACGACATGGAGCGACTTTTTTGACGACCACAATGATGCAATGGAGGGGCGTGGCGTTGCCGGCGTATCTACGACGATGTTTCGCGGGCCCAGGTCATACGGACTTCGCAGAGTCGTGGAACCGGCAGTCCACACATCGTGGCCAAGGGAAGCAAGCTCGTCGCTGGCGCTGTAAAGGTACTTCTGCATCGTTGGCAGGGTCGAAAACGAGATCAGCAGTACCTTCGCCAAATTTCTCGGACCCTTTCATCCGGTCAAGCGACCCGTTCGGCTCATGGCGGATACGTGAAGCCACGGCGCGACGCGATGCTCACAGGAGTGTAGAGCTACTACTCGATATTTTATGGGCTACGGCGATCGATCGCGACTCCCGATGCGGAAATCCGACCCTGTGCGTGGCGCCGGAATGTCGAATCAAAAATAGCTGCGATCTGCCCGGGGATCGAATAAGCCATGTTGAGAATCTGGCAACGCGGCAGTGGAATGTGCTGAAGACGATGAACCGCGTTTCCGTATTCGCATAAACGTGCAGCCGGGAGAGCTGCACTGCACAATGTTCGTCTCCAGCTTTCGCGCGTGAGGCAGCCGAGATACCCTCCATCCGGGAAACTATCGCGATACGCTGACCCATACGCCACCTTTGGGGAGATCTGAACCTACCGCTCCCTCAATATACGTTGCAGGACAACCACTTTCACGTCCTTTTGGCCGCTTCGCATGACATTTCTCGCCTGAATCAAGCTAGACTCCACGCAAGCGAATCGGCGGTTCATTGAACGTCGCGCACCTGATCCAGGAGGGCTGTTGAAGATTTTCTCCAAGCAGATGGCTGAGCGGCTTGCACCGGCTGCCGACCTTCTGATTTCGCCGCTTGTGTTCCTGTGCGCGGTTGTTCTCGGATTCGTGCGCCGCGCAGGAGTTGAGCGTCTTCCGCGAAGTAGGTCAATGCTCATCCGAGCGGGCTGCTTCCCGCTGCGAGATCATTACTACGAACCATCTTTCGACAACGAATCGTTGCGGGATTTGTTGTCAAAGGACAGGCCGCTACCGGGTATCGACTGGAATGTGGCCGACCAACTCGGGCTATTGGCATCGTTCGCGTATAGCAGCGAATTGGCCGGCTTACCCAGGGACAGTGCACCGGGCTACGAGTACTACCTCGAGAACAGCTCTTTCGAGTCCGGGGATGCCGAGTACTGGTACAACCTGATTCGGGTCAAGAAGCCGAAGCGAATCATCGAGATCGGCAGTGGATTTTCGACACGCCTGGCTCG
Organism: Mycobacterium hackensackense; assembly: GCF_025822555.1. NCBI lineage: Bacteria > Bacillati > Actinomycetota > Actinomycetes > Mycobacteriales > Mycobacteriaceae > Mycobacterium > Mycobacterium hackensackense. Next base: position 647,783 of record NZ_JACKUC010000030.1, on the reverse strand, counting down.
GCGCGCGATTGCGGCGAACGTGGCCGAAGATCCGGGGTACGGATGCCAGCACGTGTTGATCGAACCGTACGAGCACGACTACCTGGAGAAATTAGGCGGAGACGTCAGTGTCATCCGTGAGAAGGTGGAGGACTGCGACCTGGCGATCTTCGACGATCTTCACGAAGATGACATCTTGTTCATTGATTCGTCGCATGTCATCCGACCCGGCGGGGATGTCGTGGTGGAGTACCTGGACATCCTTCCGAGGCTCAAGCCGGGTGTGATAGTCCATATCCACGATATTTTTTCGCCGAAGGACTATCCAGCCGAGTGGCTTGTCGACGAAGTGCGGTTCTGGAACGAGCAATACATAGTCGAGGCTTTCCTCACTTCGAACAGAGACTGGAAGATCGTTGGCGCTCTCAATTTCCTGCGTCATAACCACTTGGATCAACTGAAGGAAAAGTGCCCGTTCTTGACCGAGGAGCGGGAGCCAGGATCGTTCTACATCCAGAAGGTTGGATGAGCGGTGCATCCGACACCGAGTCGTCGTACCTCCCGCAGCTCATCGGGACCACGTCTGCGGCCGGCGGTTCTCTGCACGCCATCCAGTCGGACAACGGTGTAAATGACTGCAGCAGTTCAGAGCTGGATGCGCGTCCACGCTGACCTTATCCGTACGCGATCTTTGAAGGCCCCCGGAAGCGGCCTGGCCGCTTCCCTACAGAGAGTGCGACCATGACGCCAGCAGTCGACGAGTGTGAGCCGGACGATCGCATATGAAGCTCTTCTGGTGGTCGCCGCGCAGGGATGTGCGCGCTGCATGGGTCGAACTGAGGTCGAACTCCGCGACATGGATTCGATTGCGAGCCGGCGGAGGCAGGCTGCTTTCGAACTTCGGTGATGAGATGTCACCGCTTGTTTTTCGTTCCCTCGGATATGACGTCACGTGGGCGCCACTCGACTCGGCTGAGGTGACAGGCATAGGTTCGGTCCTCGACCTGTACATGTGGGCGCGAAAGCCGACTTCGTCGGTCGTGTGGGGCTCAGGTTTGCGGACGGTCCCGACGCCCGAAACGCGAGATGCCGTGCTGGGATCGGTAGGAAGATTCATCGCGGTCCGAGGACCGAAAACCCGGGACGCGCTTGGGCTTCCTTTGAACACCACGCTCGGTGATCCCGGCCTTCTCGCACCCGCGTTGGTCGACGGGTTCAAGTTGCGGCGCGGTTCGCGCGCCGTTGTCGTCCCGCACTATCGCGTCTGGGCGAATCCGCAGTCCCGGGGTCACTTGAAGGCCTTGTCCGCGCAGGGGTGCCAGGTAGTCATGCCGAATGAGCATCCGATAAAGGTGGTGCGTGCCATCGGCAGCGCTGCGATCGTCTACACCTCGAGCCTGCACGGCCTGATTGTCGCTGATGCACTTGGTGTGCCGGCAGTGTTGCTCCGATTCTCGGGGCCACAGGACTCGGGCGAGCCCGAGTTCAAATATGCGGACTATTTCGAGAGTGTCGAATCAACACCCCACTGGATTGACGTCCACGAGATCGCCTCCGGGCGAAGAGTATTGCTGGACCAGATCGAGACGGAGTCAGAGGCCCGGCAGCGGTTGGCTGCCGCTCTCAGATCGGGCCTCGAGGAGTCTGCTTGCCTGTTGTCGGGCGCGCTATGAGAACGGGTGCGGCGGAAGTGTTCATCGACGTATGTGCCTCGCGTGCCAGGATCAGCCTTCTGTGACAAGGGTCCTCCTCATTTCGCCGTTTTCCCCGCTGGAGTCTCACGACCATGCGGCCGCTGACTATATGGGGCCTCTGGTCCATGAACTCGGCAAGCTCGTCGACTTGCACGTGTACGCGCCCACCACCTGCGTAACCCGGCCGTCGGTGGTAGCTGGGGTCAACTTCCACGCTGCGTCCCCGGCGCGTGGACGACTGACAGCAGCGGCTGGTCTGTACCCATACCATTTCCGGGAATCGTGGAGCCGAGAATCAACGCGCGAAGCGTTGCGCATTGTGAAGCAGATCGATCCCGACGTTGTGCACATGGAGTACATCCAGCCGGCCGAGGCTGCACTGGCAATCCGAGACGTGCCTGTGACGATCACGCTGCACGACTTGGTCACCCGCGCCTACCGACAGTCACTTCGGTCGCCTTGGTACACGCCCCGCGGGGCCTTTGAACGTGTAGAGCTTGCGCGATTCGGGTTCTGGGAACGAGCCGCTGTTCGGCGTGCTGCGCATGTCTTCACGCTCTCGGAGAATGATGCAAAGGACGTGTCGCATCTGGCGCCGTCTACTTCTTCACCGAGAATCGGTATCTCACTGGACGTACCGGCTTGGTCGCGCGTCGAACGCGACGCGCCAGTTCTGCTGTTCGCGGGCGCTATGTGGCGTCCCGCGAACGTCCTTGCCGCAGAGTATCTGGCGAATGAGGTTCTTCCGCTGGTTCGTCGCGCACACCCCGACGCGGTTCTCCGGGTCGTCGGCGCGAGGCCGAGAGACTCGGTGCGAGAACTCGCGCGTATCCCAGGAGTTGACATCGTCGGGGCGACGGACGACTACTACGGGGAGTTCGGGCGCGCTGACGTGGTCTTGACTCCCTCGATGGTTGAGGCCGGTGTGCTGCTCAAATCGCTGCATTCCCTCGCGGCGGGTGCACCGACCGTGCTGAACTCATTCGCAGCGCGGGGACTCGAAGGTCTCGACTGGGGGAACGACGCCCTAGTTTCTGACGACGCAGGGGAGATGGCGGAAGCGGTCACCCGGGTTCTCGCCGACGCCTCGTTCGCCCGAGCCCTTGGAGCCGCGGGCCGGCGCTTCGTCGAGCAGCACCATTCGTGGTCTTCTTTTGCCCGAGAGTATGCAAGGGTCTTCCGCGAATTGGCGGCAAAGTGAGTGACCGATCGACATTGCGATAAGAGGAGGGCCCTGCCTGGTGATATGTCGATTCGGACGAGCCAACGAGGCACGGGTGCAAGAATTTCAGCATATTCCGGTGCGCGGCACGGCCTGTATTCGATCGCAGAACTCATCCTGCTCCATACGTCGCACCGCCACTGAATCCCCTATTCTCAAGTCACGTGGAACCCTCGTGGATATTCGGCCGAACGTGTTTGGAGCGCATGCAATCTTGACGAACTTGGCACCGAGGTCTGGTGGGCCTGGCGCTCCGGCCGTGGACGTTGGCTCGCTCGCCCTCCAGGCCGACCGCAGGGGCGCACCTGAGGCACGTCGTGTTGCGCGCGCACGTCGGTGTGTCAATTCCGGCCTAACAGCCACGTGTGGTTCCACAGCCCGATGAACAGTCCAGTGGCGATCGTCGTGGGGTTTCGTTCAGAGACGGTGATCGGCGAGTGTATTAATGCTCTGCTTGCGGTTCCGGATCTACGCGTCTTTGTATGGGATAACTCGCCGGACACAGCGACACGGTCAGTGATCGAGGAGTTCGGCAGCGATAGGGTCACCGTGCTGTCCGACGGTCTGAATCACGGCTTCGGCGGCGGGGTCAATCGCGCCGTTGCCGCTGCACATGCAGCGATTGCGGAAGACATCAGTCTTCTCGTGGTCAATCCGGACTGCGTGGTCACGCCTGAGGTGGTCGATCGGCTTCATACTCGTGTCACTGGGGCGGATGATGCCGGCATGGTGGCGCCGAGAATGCGATATCCGGATGGTCGCGCGGGATTCGCCGGCGGCCCTTGGCCATCGCTACTGAAAGAGGTTGCCGCAGCGACTCGGCTGGATGACCTGTTGCCAGTCGGACTCAGAAACAAGATCCTTGCGGGCGGGGGAAGAATTCTGGGGAGGCGGAACACGCTTGCGGATGGTTTGAGAGAAGGATCCGAGCTGGAGGTGGACTGGGTTTCGGGCTTCTGCTTCGCAATTCGGTCCGAATTGTTCGTCGCGGTCGAGGGATTCGACGAGGATTATTTTCTGTACTACGAAGATGTGGACCTGTCACGTCGCGTGAAGGCCAGAGGCTATCGAAATCTCATTCTGCGCGATATCGAGGCGCTTCATTATGAAAGTACATCAACCCGCGGCGTGGGAAAGTCCAAAGTCTATTGGAAAGGCTTCGCGACGTATTGCGCAAAGCACAAGTCCAGAAGTGCGGCCCGGATCGCAAGTTTGCTGGCCTCATGAACGATCGCCAGGATGTGGTCGTGATGTGCCTAAAAGGCCGGGGGTGTTGACTCCATGACCGTCGTCTATGTGCTCGCTGTGGTGTTTGCCCTGATTTTGGTACGCGGACTGCAACGAGGTCCCGAAGAAAGCTCGGCGATCACCTTGGTGTTTGTCGTCGCGGTGTGCTATCTCGCGCCAGTTTATGTTCTCTACCTGGGCGATGTGTACAAGCATGTCGACATTGCGCCGTCCTCCATCGGTGTGACTTCAGTAATGATTGCCGTCGTCGCGGCACTACTGATCAACCTTGCTGGGCGGTTGCACTTTCCGGGAGCTTGGCTTCTTATGCCGGCGATAATTTGGCTTGCGGCAGGTACCTGGCTTTCGTGGGGTAGGTCGGACGAGCATGACGCTGGCCTGGCGCACTTGGGTGTGGGGTTTGCCGCTTGGCTTGTCGGGACGTCATGTGCGTATGCCATACGCGCCGATCCGCGTGTCCGCGAGCGTGCCGCGATGTACCTGACCGGACTACTCGGGATACAAGCTGTGGTGGTTGCCGGACAGGCGATCGGGTTTGACATCAACCCGATGAGCGCTGAGGAGCTCGCCATCCTCGATGGGCGCTACAACGGCCTTCTGAATCATCCCGGACAGCTGGCCAACGCAACATTGATGATCTTCGTCCTGATCCTGGCGCTTCGGGATACGGCCGCTTCGTGGCGGAGCGGCCGGACGTCGTTGATCTTCGCGCTTGTCATGGGAATCTGTATCGCCGCTGGAAGTCGAGCTCAGATTTTCGGAGCCCTTGTCTTGCTTATGGGTTGGGCGTTCTTTGCCTATGGGCAGCGGGCTCCGCGAGGCAAGAGGTTCGGCGCGTTGGGCATCGCGATAGTCGGGCTCGTTGCGAGCTACCCGGTACTACAGCGAAGGTTCGAGGAGGATCCGACCGGTGGTGGTCGCAGTGTTCTCCAGGAGATCGGGTTACAAGCGGTGATGGATCATCCTTTTGTCGGGGTGGGGCCGAACAGCTACGTAAGTGTCGTTGGGTTGTCAGACGCGCTGACAGCGTCGGGTGTGCCTGTGCACAACGCCTTCCTGCTCGCGGCGGTGGAGATCGGTGTCATCGGCGCGGTCGCGCTGTGGTTGCCAGTGCTCTGGACGTTCGTCCGGGGATTTCGCCTGCGCAAACAGGCCGGGATCGTTCATGCGCCGGCCGCGGCAGCGGCTGCCTTTCTCATCCCGTTCGTCATCAGCACCTTCACGGGATGGGGCCTGCTGTCTGACCCGCTGTACGGTCTGCTGATGTTGGTGATGGGGGCGATATACGCTCTGATGTTCCCGCTCGGCGGAGATGAGGAAGTACTGAAGCCGGCAGTTCTGCAACGTCGCGCGCGATTCTGACGCAGGCTGCAGCGCCAGGCGCGTAATCACCACGGCGGCAACGCGCTAAATCGCCGCCAAGGTCGAGCAGCACGTCGCCGGTGTCACACGTCGCCAACAGTTCACGGCGCAGCGTCCAATCGCACGAACTGCCCTTGCCGATGCTGTTCGATGCAGGCGGCGCGGCGGATCTTGCCGCTGGTGGTGGTCGGGATCGAGCCGGGCGCCACCAGTACGATATCGGCGACGTGGAGTCCGTGTGCGCGGGAAATCGCTGCGGTCACATCACCTTTCACCACGGTCAGGTCGTCGGAACCGTCGAGTTTCTTCAGCTCGATGACGGTGACCAACTTCTCGGTCTGCTCGTCGGGCACCGCGATGGCTGCCACCCGGCCACGGGTGATCTGCTGGACGGTGGCTTCGATGTCTTCGGGGTAGTAGTTGCGGCCGCGCACGATCAGCATGTCCTTGATACGTCCGACGATGAACAGGTCGCCTTCGGAGATGAAGCCTCGATCGCCGGTGCGCAGCCACCCCGTCTCGGGGTCGTCCGGCGGCGCGTCCGCCAGCGTCGCACCGAATGCGGACCCGGTCTGCTCGGGCTTGCACCAGTAACCGGCGGAGACGTTCTCGCCGTGGGTCCAGATCTCGCCGATGATGCCGTCCGGACAGAGTCGGCAGGTGTCGGCGTCGACGATTCGCACCAGCGGCGAGATTGGCATCCCGTACCTCATCAGGGGTGACCCACCCGGGCTGCGGGTCGCGATGCCCTCGACCAAATCCTCGGCGGCGAACTCGACGGCTTCGGGCACACGGCCGCTGTTGCCGCTGGCCACGAAGACTGTCGCCTCGGCGAGTCCGTATGAGGGCACCATCATCTCGGGACGGAAGCCCACGGCGCTGAACCGCTCGTTGAACTTCACCAGGGTGGGCGGATGGATCCGCTCGGCCCCGTTGATGATGCCGAGGATCCCGCTGAGGTCGAGATCCGACAGGTCGGCATCACCGGCGCGCCGTGCTGCGAAATCGAACGCGAAGTTGGGTGCGGCTGACCACGCGTACCTGGGCCGAGACAACGCCTGCACCCAGCGCATCGGATTGCCCAAGAACGCCAGCGGGCTCATCAGGTCCGCCGCATGCCCGGCGAAGATGGGCCCCGCGATTCCGAGCATCAAGCCCATATCGTGGTAAAACGGCAGCCACGAGACCAAGTTGGTGCCGTCGGGGAGCACGCCTCCGTGCTGGGCGAAGTAGTCGGCCATCAACTGCTCGTAGTTCGCCTGCAGGTTGCGGTGGCTGATCATCACGCCGGCCGGCAACCGAGTCGAACCCGAGGTGTACTGCAGATAGGCGGTATCCGGGCCCTCTGCCGGTGCGGAGTTCGTGGGTGCGGGCCCGTCGAGATCCAGGGTGTCCACGGACACCACCGCGATCATGGCGGCACCGTCATCGACGTACTGGGTGGCGAGGTGGGCGACCGCCGAGGTGGTCAGTACGACCGCCGGCGACGTGTCGGCGACTACGGCGCTGACCCGCTCATCATGCGAGCCGGGTACCGGCACCGACAGGGGCACAGCGATGAAACCGGCCTGCATGGCGCCCAGGAACGCCACGATGTAGTCCAGGCCCTGCGGGGCGATGATCAGTGCCCGGTCGCCGGGGGACCCGTACTGCTCGAACTCCACGGCCGCGTTGAGCGTGCGGCGGTGCACCTGCGCCCAGGTCAGCGTCTCAGCCACACCGGCCGGGTTGACGTCATAGTCGGTGAAGGTGAAGGCCTCGGCGTCGGGAGTCGCGATGGCGCGTTCCTGGAGCAGGGTCAGGAGGGACGCGTTTGGCATGGTGGTCAGGCTACTCAACGGCTTGTACGGTCACCCGGTGGTGGCCCCGCCTACCTGTCCGACTGACTCAGGTCGCACTGAGACGGTGTGTCGGTGGAGGGAGCTCGCTTACCGGGTTGATCGCTCGCGATACAGCACCACCGCGCGGAACGTCCGGATGATGATCTTGATGTCGAGCCACAGCGACCAGTTCTCGATGTAGAAATTGTCGTACCGGGCCCGGTCAAAGATCGAAGTATCGCCTTTGAGACCACTGACTTGGGCGAAGCCGGTGAGACCCACCTGAACCCGATGCCGATAGGCGTACCGGTCCACCTCGGTGGAGAACTGCTCGACGAAATGTGGCCGTTCCGGTCGTGGACCGACAATGGTCATATCCCCACGGAAGATGTTCCAGAGCTGGGGTAGTTCGTCGATCGACGTGCAGCGCAGGAGCCGTCCGACTGGGCCTACGCGGTTGTCTGAGGCCACATTCCAACGGGTTTGTGACTCTGCTTCATTCGCCGGGCGCATCGAACGGAACTTCAGCAATTCGAACTGCTTTCCGTCTCGGCCGACGCGGACCTGGCGGAAGATGACGCCGGGTCCGCCCTCGATCCGAACCGCGATGGCCGCCGTGGCCAGTACGGGCATCAGCACGATGAGCGCAATTGTCGAGACCACGATGTCGAACACTCGCTTGATCACTCGCGTCGGTCCCTGCAGGTTGGGGTTGCGGATCCGCATGATGGGAATGGAGCCGATCTGGTCGGCCATACCGGTCTGGGTGTGGAAGTGATGCATCCGCGGAACGATCAGCAACTCTGCTGACAGACATGCCGTGGTTCTCACGGCTGTCATCAGCGCACGTTCCTCAAATGAGCCGTCGGCGATCAGGAGCGTGTCCGCGCCCGATGTCACAACGGCCATATCCAGGTCGGCCAGCCGGCCGAGGCGCTTGAGGTATTTCTCGGCCGGGCAGATGTCGCAGTCATCGACGAAGCCCTCGACCTTGAGCCCGTACTCAGGGTGTTCGGCGAGAGTTCTGGCGAGTTCGGATGCCGCCACACCTCCGCCGATGAGGACGGTGTGGTGTCTGGTCAGCCCACGCCGTCGGCTTGCGGCAATGAGACGTGTGGTGATGAGCCGCCCGAGCACGACGAGCGCGATAGCCTGCGCGGCCGTCTCAAGGAAGGTCAGCACCGAGATCTTCTGATGCGTATAGAGGATCGCGGTGGAAACCACGGCGGCTGCGGCCAGTAACCGCGTGAGAATCGTGGGGAGCTCGTCCAAGACACTCAAGTGCAGCGGCGCGGTGTATTTGGTTCCGCCGGTGAGAAGCAGGATTCCAAGAATGGTGAAGGCAAGCATCGAGAGGATCTGGGGTGGCCGCCATGCGAGTGGCATCAGCATCATCGCGAAGTCGATCACCGGAACCACCATGTATCCCCGGATACGGCTGAGGAGTGGCCTACTCGGCGCAGTCTTGTCGATCTGCTGCGGTTCGATGTCGGTGGTCGGGAAGAGATTCGTCCTCGGTGCGGCGGCACGTTCCCAACGGGTATGCGGCGGTTCGACTGTGCCCGCGGCCAGTTTCTTAACCGCGACTGCGGCCCTTACGGTTTTTCCGGCGGCGGGGACACGCGCAATCGCGTCAGCTACGTCCGTCACTTACCCGTCCGTTCGAAGTCAGCAAACAATTTATCCTCCGAATGATCTTGCGTATACCGACGCTGAGGCCGATATCTTGCTGACGGCGCCGTCAATGGGAGCAATGTTTCATGAGTGGGTATGCGATAGCGAGCGTCCTTGGAGCCATCGCCTAAGGGGCGTTGTGAAAACTCGATGTGGAATTTGCTGGATCGCGGTGAGCGCGTGACGTGCAAGGTGAGGCTACATCTTGCGTCCGTCATGGCACTGTTCCCATCCTTTCCGCAGTTCAGAAGGATACTAATGGGCCCGCTCGGGGTTTGCACAGTGAATTATTAACGTTTCGGAAGATAAATGTCGACCCCTGTCGCCGGAACATGAATGTGACAGTAAAAGTCCAGTTCAAAGCCACTTTGACGGCTTCTGTGGCGTGCCGGTCGGTACCTGCACCGGCGGTGGGACGGTGCGCGCAATGCAGAGTCTTTTATGTCCTTCTAAGTTTGCTGAATTATGTTCCTATTGGCCGGTTAACGGTGGGTTGCCGTCCCTCGGGACTATTCGCGGACATTCGCCGAGGTTGCTCGATAACGCATCGGTTGAATCACTTCGTGATGCCTTCCCGTATTGGAGCAAAGCGGTCGGCACGGCACCGCTCATGGGACAACCCTTCCTGCTATCGGTTGTGCAGCGACTTTCTTGCCTGATCGGAGCTGAATTGTGGATGCGGTGAGGGGGTCACTCGGGTGAACACGGGCAGCACGCACGGCGATGACCCCTGGAGTTGCTGGAGATCGTGACTGTGAGGTTGCTGAACGGATCTCGCAGTTGCCGTATGTCATGAGGATCGTGATTGTGCGACCGGTGCCGGACGGTGTGCCGGCGCCGGCCTGCAGCGCACGGCATGTAGCCCGCACGTGGTACCCCGTGCGGGTGAGCGGTACGTGGGCGTGTGCGGGTGGGCGATCGTGAACGAGACGTAAATTTTGGTGAGCGACGCTGTGCATGTCGTAGTTGTCGGACCCGCAATGCTGTGGCTCAGACGCCCGACAACCCCGCCAGCAGCAGCGCGGCGCCCACTACGGTCAGCAGACCTGCGACTTCTCTGCGTCGACGCGCGCGGATCCAGTCGTTCAGAGCGGTCATCACCGCACCGGTCTTGGCCGGGGCGACCAGATAGGCGATCAGTGGAATCTCCACAAGGGCGAATGCCACGCCGTTGAACAACACAAGGGCGCCCAATTGCGCAGACGTGCCGATCCCCGATGCCGCAATGACGGCAAGGGCCGCCAGATAGTCCACCGAGGGAAGGGCAATCCCGAGCCCGGCGGTTCCCGCAACCCACAGAGATTCTCCCTCCAGCAGTCGCGTCATCCACGCCGGAGGTGTTCTCGTCTTTCCTGGTATCACCGCCAGAGCGAGCGCGGCGACCAGCGCCATCGCGCCGATGGCGATCTGGACGCGGGGCAAGGTGAAATGCTCCTGCGGCAACCGCTTTCCGATGACGAAAAGCACTGTCACGCCGGTGGCCAGGCCCATCGCGAACCCGCCGGCCAGAAATGCGCCCAACTGAAGGTGTGGGCGGGGACGGTTCAGCATCACGACCGACATGCCGATGCGGAAGGGTTCCAAGCTGACCGCAACGGCCATGACCAGGAGGGTCAGCCACATGTGATGGCTAGTCGCTCGGTGAATCGGAGGAGCGCCGGCACAGTTCAAGGATTGGGGTGAGCAGTTCGGCGATGCGAGCCCCCACCGCCGCGAAGTACTGCCGATCCTGCCCGATCGGGTCGGCGATATCAGCCGCCGCCCGGCCGGCCAGATGGGGACGCAGCGCCGCGAGGTCGGTGACGGTGGGCGGCTCGTACTCGGCGGCCAGCAGTGCGGCCTCGCTCAGTGTGAAGGTCTTGCGGAACTGCCGCGGAGCCAGTTCCAGCACGTCGTTTCTATGCGCCGCGGTCATGGTGAGAACCAGGTCCGCGTCGTTGGCGACAGGCGCGGTGAGGTGTCGTGCCACAAATCCGGATGCGTCCCCACCCAGTTCCTCCAGGACTCGTGCGGCGTCGGCGTGCATGGGATGCCCGATGAGAGCGCGCGTACCGGCACTCGAGGTGGCGAAATCCGGGATCTGCAGTTCGGCACCACGCGCTGCGGCGAGTCGCTCACCTGTCGGCGATCGGCAAATGTTGCCGGTGCAAACGAAGAGGATGTGCAGATCAGCCCCCGATTCGGTCTGGTGAAAGGTGCGGTTTTGCTGCTCGTGGATCAAGGCATCCACCGGTGCTCCAAAGTTAGCCCACCCGCTCCTGCTGTGCCACGATGGCCGCGTGAAAGGGATAATCCTGGCCGGCGGTTCGGGAACACGTTTGCACCCGATCACTTTGGGTGTGTCCAAGCAGTTGATCCCGGTTTACGACAAGCCGATGGTGTACTACCCACTGTCGACGCTGATGCTGGCCGGTATCCGCGACATCTTGGTCATCACGACGCCGCATGACGCGCCGAGCTTCGAGCGGTTGCTGGGCGACGGTTCCCGATTCGGTGTGTCGATTAACTACGCTCAACAGCCGTCGCCTGACGGACTGGCTCAGGCGTTCACGATCGGCGCCGAATTCCTCGGCGGTGACAGCGTTGCGTTGGTGCTGGGCGACAATCTGCTCTACGGGCCCGGATTGGGCACTCAACTTCAAGCCTTCAACGACATCGACGGCGGGGCGATCTTCGCCTACTGGGTGGCCGAGCCCGGCGCCTACGGCGTGATCGAGTTCGATCGCGATGGATTGGCGGTGTCGTTGGAGGAAAAACCGAAGGCGCCCAAGAGTAACTACGCAGTTCCGGGACTTTACTTCTATGACAATGACGTGGTGGCGATGGCGAAGTCCCTGAAGCCAAGCGCGCGTGGTGAATACGAGATCACCGATATCAACCGGAGCTACCTCGAACAGGGACGATTGCAGGTGCAGGTGTTGCCGCGAGGAACAGCTTGGCTGGACACCGGGACTTTCGATCAGATGACCGACGCCGCCGAGTTTGTTCGTACCATGGAGCGACGCACCGGATTGAAAATCGGTGCTCCTGAGGAAATTGCTTGGCGGCAGGGATATTTGACCGATGACGAGCTACGTGAACGGGCCGAATTGCTGGTGAAATCGGGCTACGGGACGTACTTGTTGGGTCTGCTCGACAGGGGCCACTGATGACACGGTTGCTCGTTACCGGGGGTGCCGGATTCATCGGGTCCAACTTTGTCCACTACGCCGTCGAACACACCGACCATCACCTCACCGTTCTTGACAAGCTCACCTACGCGGGCAACCGCGAGTCGCTGGCGGGCCTGCCGGAAGATCGGGTGTCCTTTGTATTGGGCGATATCGCGGATGCCGCGTTGGTCGACGACTTGGTGGGATCGGTCGATGCCGTCGTCCACTACGCCGCGGAGTCACACAACGACAACTCCTTGAGTGATCCGCACCCATTCATGCACACGAATCTGGTCGGCAGCTTCACGCTCCTGGAGGCGGCGCGCAGGCATAGCGTTCGGCTACACCATATTTCGACCGACGAGGTGTACGGCGACCTGGAACTCGACGACCCGGCACGTTTCACCGAAGCCACTCCGTACAACCCGTCCTCGCCCTACTCATCGACGAAAGCGGGCAGCGATCTGCTGGTTCGTGCCTGGGTACGGTCCTTCGGGGTGGAAGCCACCATCTCCAACTGCTCCAACAACTACGGGCCCTATCAGCACGTAGAGAAGTTCATTCCCCGTCAGATCACCAATATTCTGCGCGGCGTGCGCCCGAAGTTGTACGGCGAGGGTCGAAACGTGCGGGACTGGATTCACGCCGACGATCACTCGTCGGCTGTGCTGACGATCCTGGAAAAGGGGCGCGCCGGTGAGACTTATCTCATCGGCGCCGACGGCGAAAAGGACAACAAAAGCGTCATCGAAATGATCCTGACCTTGATGGGTCAACCCGCCGACGCGTTCGACCATGTCACCGACCGCGCAGGGCACGATTTGCGTTACGCCATCGACTCGACCAAGTTGCGCACCGAACTCGGCTGGCGGCCGCAGTACCAAGATTTCGAGAGCGGTCTGGCCGCGACCATCCAGTGGTACCGCGACAACGAATCCTGGTGGGCGCCGGCCAAAGACGCGACCGAAGCGTTCTACGCTCGCCTAGGCCAGTAACCGTGACCGAGTATGGAAAGGCGCTGCGCTGCAGTGCGACTCCGATTCCCGGTCTGACCGTCTGGGACCTACCGGTGCACGGCGACAACCGCGGTTGGTTCAAGGAGAACTGGCAGCGCGAGAAGATGGTGGCTGCCGGGCTGCCCGACTTCGGGCCGGTGCAGAACAATGTGTCGTTCAACGATGCAGTCGGCACTACCCGCGGTATCCACGCCGAGCCCTGGGACAAGCTGGTCTCGGTGGCCAGCGGTCGGGTTTTCGGTGCGTGGGTCGACCTGCGCACCGGCCCCTCCTTCGGGGCGGTGTTCACCACGGAGCTGGATCCATCCCGGGCGGTGTTCGTGCCGCGTGGTGTCGGCAACGCGTTTCAGACCCTCGAAGCAAACACCGCCTACACCTATCTGGTCAACGACCACTATTCACCGGAAGCCACCTACACGTCGGTAAACCTCGCAGACGACACGCTGGCCATCGCCTGGCCGATCCCGTTGGAAACGGCCGAGTTATCAGCCAAGGACCGTGCCCATCCGAGGCTGAGCGATGTCGTTCCGATGCTGCCGCGCAAGACGTTGGTCCTTGGCGCGAACGGGCAACTGGGCCGGGCCTTGCGCGACGTGTACGCGGATGTCCCGTACGTCGACTTCGCCGGGCGAGACGAGGTGGACCTCGCCGCCGCCGACTTCGACCAGGCATTCCGGTGGCGTGACTATGACACCGTTGTCAACGCTGCGGCGTACACCGCCGTCGACTCGGCAGAGACACCTCAGGGGCGTGCTGCAGCCTGGGCGACGAACGTCGCGGGCGTGGCCGCATTGGCGCGGATCGCCACCGCACACGGACTGACCCTTGTCCACATCTCGAGTGACTACGTATTCGACGGCACCACAGAGCGGGCCTATCGCGAAGACGATCCGCTTGCTCCGCTGGGCGTCTACGGTCAGACCAAGGCCGCAGGCGACCAGATCGTCACCACAGTTCCTCGCCATTACATCGTGCGGACATCATGGGTGATCGGCGACGGACCCAACTTCGTCCGCACCATGGTGGGTCTCGCTGAGCGCGGCGTGAACCCGTCAGTCGTCGATGACCAGTTCGGGCGGTTGACCTTCGCCTCCGAGTTGGCCGGTGCCATCCGGCACCTGTTGCAGACGTGTGTCCCGTACGGCGTGTATAACGTGACGGGCTCCGGGCCGGTGACCTCATGGGCGGGTATCGCGCGTCGGGTGTTTGCGCTGGCTGGTCATGATCCGGATCGGGTGACCGCAGTGAGCGCCGAACGATACTTTGCCTCAATTGCAGGTCCTGTCGCACCTCGGCCGCGGAATAGTGTATTGGACCTGGCAAAAACGTATTCCGCTGGATATCGGGCAACCGACTCTGACGAGATGCTGGTCCGTTATGTGTCGGGTGTAGATCAACTCCGCGGGCAGCGCTGACCAAAGATAGCGGGGCCTTGGATATCGGCATTCCGCATAATTTGCTTAGCCGTAGAAACATCCCTTCACCTGCGCTCTTTCGTGTTGACAGGGGGCGCAGGGTCTGGGATTCTTTTCTCAAGTTCCTTGACGGAAGGCCATGAGAAAATGTCCGCTATCGCGACACGTTTTTCCAACGCAACGACCAAATTTCAGGTGGGAGTCGCAACCTGCGCCGTCGCGGCAGCTGCCACTCTTACTCCGGCGATTGCCGCCCAGGCCGATATCGCCACACCGGCCCCTCTGGCCCCGGTGACCCAGGTTATCGACAACATTGCTCAGGACAACTGGTTGCAGAATCAGCTGTGGTGGATCGGTACCGCGAATCCGAACCCGCCGGCCCAGACCACCGTGCTGGTGTTCACACCGTTGTCGTTGATCCCGGGCTTCCTCAAGCCGATCTACAAATCGATCACGGGCGGACTGAACTTCCAGGTGTGCCTCTTGGGGGCAAGCGCGAAGATCGGGCCGTACGGCACGTTGACCGTCTCGTTCGGTAGGGGCTGCTAGTCCGCAGACCGCCGCACTGGTCAGTAGGGACACATCAGCCGTCCCGTTGATGCTGCAGTCAGATAGGCCGCAGCCCTGAATGGGAAGGCGATGTCCGCTGAGCGACTCTTCGAACGATGAAGATCGAGTGGAGACTGACGGCGCGCCACGGTTCGAACGCTTTCGTGATGTGCTGAGTGGCCGCCAGACGAAGATGGTGGCTGCAGCGCTCCTGGTGATCGTCGTCGCGTTGCTCGGCTGGCTCGGATTCGAGGCGTACTCGGCCAAAAGTGAGCTGGAGCAGGCGCGGGGGGACGCACAGCAGGCGAAAGAAGCCCTGTCGGACGGGCGAGTTGACGAGGGCCGGCGATTGGCGGACTCGGCGGCGACTCACGCCCAGGCAGCGAATGACGCGACGCGCTCGCTGCCGTGGAGTATTGCTGCCGCTGTTCCGTGGTTGGGTAGTCCATTCGAGACCGGCCGACAGATCTCGGGTGTCGTGCTCGGCCTTGCCAGTGAGGTGCTCAAGCCGTCTGCGCAAGTCGGCGTGGCGATTTCGCCCGACAAACTGTTCGAAGGTTCACGTCTGAACGTACGCCTTCTCCAGGAGAACGAGCCTGCACTCAGCAAGATCTCCGGGGATGCCCGCCGTTTGGAAGCTGAGGCGAGTGCGATCCCAGAACCGGCGTATCTGTCGGTACTCGGGAGGGCTCGAACGGAAGTTCAAGCCCAAACGGCAAAGATCACCTCACTTCTGGAAAACACCGCTCTTGCAGCCCGGTTGGCCCCATCGATGATGGGGGCCGATGGTCCGCGAACCTACTTCATGGGCTTTCAAACCAACGCCGAGGCGCGTGGTACCGGGGGAATTCTCGGTGGGTTCGGCATTCTTCATTTCGAGAACGGCAAGCCCACCGTCGAAGCGCTGGGACCCAACACCGAACTCAAGGGACCGTTCACCCCGCTCGACCTCGGACCGGAGTACGGCGAACAGTACGGGTTCGCCAACGCCAGCACTGATTTCCGCAACAGCAATCTCAGTTCGCATTTTCCGTATGCCGCCCAGATCTGGAAATCCATGTGGGCGCAACAGTCGGGAATCAACGTTGATGGTGCGATCGCCATTGACCCCGTTGCGTTGAGCTACATCCTTGGCGCAGTGGGGCCGGTGACACTTGCCGACGGTGAGAAGGTCACCAAAGACAACGTGGTTGAGCTGACCGAGTCGATTGCGTACCAGCGCTTTCCCACCGATCAGACGGCACGTAAGCAGTATCTCCAGGATATTGCGAACGCAGTGGTGAAGAAGATGACGGGCACCGTGGAATCACCACGGCAGCTGCTCGAAGCCTTGGGTAAGGCTGTCGGTGAGGGCCGCATCGCGGCCTGGAGTGCGTCGCCCGACGAGCAGAAACTGCTCGAAGAGACACCTCTGGGTCATGCCGTCCCCGCAGACTCAGCGCCCTACGCCGCGGTCGTCATCAACAATCTCGGCGGTAACAAGATGGATTACTATCTGCGGCGGGAGATTGAATACGCCGCGGACGGCTGCTCAGCGGATCATCGGAACACCACTGTCACGGTGAAGTTGAAAAGTGTTGCCCCTGACGCGCCACTACCCGACTACGTGGCCGGAGCCAACGGCGTGATCCCGAATATTCCGTTCACTATGCCGAGCGGGTCGATGTTGACGTCGGTGCGCCTCGTGGCGACCAAGGACGCAAAGATATTGAGCGCGTTCTCGAATGGCGAACGCATACCGGTCTTCACGGGCACCGAGCGTGGGCATCCGACATTCGAAGTCCAAGTTGCCATCCCGCCGCGACAATCAGGTGAACTGGTCTTTCGACTGTCTGAACCGACCGCGCCGGGAGCGCCGCGAGTTCCGGTTCAGCCCCTGATTGACAGTGTCGTTCCGGCCGTCAAAGTGCCGGAGTGCCCGCAATGACGAAGAATCATCCCCACCGGGCGTCCATGGTTGTCGGCGAGAGCCGCATACGAGCGGGTTGACACGGCTGAAGAGACGGCCGGCGGTAGGGTTCGCGGGCGTCAACGATAGGACAATCAAGGCTTTGAGGCGCGGACGAGTTACGGCGAAGGGTTGACGTTGAAACTACAAGACTTCTTGAAGTTGATTCGGGCACGATGGATTACGGTCTGTGCGTCGGTGCTGGTGGCGACCGTGGTCGCGGTCGCGGTGACATTGTTGACTACTCCGCTCTACCAGGCATCGACTCGCCTGTTCGTCTCGGCATCAACCGCCTCCAGTGTGTCGGACATCTACCAGGGAAACCGCTTCTCACAGGAGCGCGTCGTCTCCTACGCGCAGCTACTCATGGGTGAGACGCTCGCGCAGCGCACGGTGGACAAGCTCGGCTTGGACATGACGGCCCAGGCGCTGCAGGAGAAAGTCAAGGCAACGGCGAAAGCGGGAACCGTACTCATCGACGTGAACGTCGTCGACGCTTCGCCCGTTCGTGCGCGTGACATCGCCAATGCGCTTTCTGACGAGTTCGTGGTCATGGTTCGCGACCTGGAAACGGTGGAGCGTGGTGCAACCCCCGATGCCCGGGTCGTGGTGGAGCAACGGGCGTCCGTCCCGGAAACTCCGGTGAGCCCAAAGAAGACCCGCAATATTCTCGTGGGGCTGGCCGCAGGTCTTGCGCTCGGTGTCGCACTGGCCATCGTTCGGGACCTTCTGGACAACACCGTCAAGAGCCGGGAAGTTCTTGAGGAGATCACCGATGTCGGCGTGGTCGGCGGCATCCAACTCGACAAAGAGCGCCGAAAGAACCCGGCCATCCTGTTCGGCAAGGACAACAGTGCGATCGCGGAATCGTTCCGTAAGCTCCGCACGAATCTGAGCTTTCTCGCGGTCGACAACCCGCCGCGTGTCATCGTCGTGACCAGCTCGATTCCCAACGAGGGGAAGTCCACCACCGCAATCAACATCGCATTGGCGTTGGCGGAGAGCGGCAACAACGTCGCACTGGTTGACGGCGACATGCGCCGGCCCACGGTGCACAAGTACCTCGACCTCGTGGGACCCGTGGGATTCAGCACCGTGCTCAGCGGTGCGGTACCGCTGACAGAAGCGCTGCAGAAGACACAGTTCGACGGCCTCACCGTCCTGGCCGCCGGCACGACACCGCCCAATCCGAGCGAACTGCTGGCGTCCCAGGCCGCGACGAAGGTGCTTGCCGAATTGCGGGCACATTTTGATTACGTCATCGTCGACTCGTCACCGCTGCTGGCCGTCACAGACTCGGCCATACTCGCCGCCAATGCCGACGGTGCCTTGATCATGGTCAGGTATGGCCAGACGAAGCGCGAACAGCTTGCCCAGGCAGTCGAAACTCTGCAGGGCGTCGGTGCCACTCTCTTGGGCTCGGTGTTCACCATGATCCCGTCGAAGGGAAGCGCCGCGTACGCGTACTCGTACAGCTATTACGGTGAGTCCAAGGAAAAGTAGCCCCCAAAGTCTGTGGTGGGTGAACCGACTGCGCGGTTCCATTCACCCTGAGCCGGACCATGGCCCTCCGTCCGTTCGGCGGGAAAGATGGACCTGTGGTTTCTGTGCAGACGGCGTTGCCGGTCGTCGACCTCCGGGATGATCCGGACGTCCTGCGACGCCGGCTCGGTCAGGTGGCGCACGAGGTGGGCTTCTTCTACCTCACCGGTCATGGCGTCCCTGACGAGCTGATCGACCGGGTGCTGACCCAGGCCAGGCGACTGTTCGCGCTGCCGCAGGCCACCAAGGATGCGGTGGCGATGGTCCACAGCCCGCATTTCCGCGGGTACACCCGGCTGGGCGGTGAACTCACCGGTGGCCAGGTGGACTGGCGCGAGCAGATCGACATCGGCCCCGAGCGCACCCCGCTGTCCGACCCGGGCGAGCCCTACCTGCGGCTGCAGGGGCCCAACCAGTGGCCGGCCGGACTGCCTGAACTGCCCGCTGTGATCGCCGAGTGGGATGCGGCCTTGGCGCAGGTGGGGCGAACCCTGTTGCGGCACTGGGCCGTTGCGCTGGGCAATCCGGAGAACGTGTTCGACGCGGCCTTCGCGGATACGCCGGCCACACTGATCAAGGTGATCCGGTATCCCGGTGGCGCACCGTCGAGTCAAGGTGTCGGGGCGCACCGCGACGCCGGCGTGCTGACCCTGCTCCTCGTGGAACCGGGCAGCGCCGGCCTGCAGGTGCGCACGAGCGGGACCGGTCCAGATGGCTACATCGATGTCGACCCGCTGCCGGGGGCGCTCATCGTGAATATCGGCGAGATGCTGGAGATCGCCAGCGGCGGCTACCTGCGCGCCACCGAGCACCGCGTCCGGATCCATGAGGCCGAGCGTCTGTCGGTGGCCTACTTCTTCAACCCGCGCCTCGATGCGCAGATACCCGTCCTACCGCTGCCCGCCGACCTGGCAGCACAAGCCCGCGGGGTCACCGACGACCCCGCCAACGATCGCATTTACGCTGTGTACGGGCGCAATGCGTGGAAGAGCAGGTTGCGCGCGCACCCTGATGTGGCCGCCGCGCACCGTTACGTGTGAAGATGGAAGTGTTATGAGCGACACAGAGCTGAGCCCAGCCTCCCTCCGCGAGGCCTTCGGCCATTTCCCGTCCGGTGTCATCGCGATTGCCGCGGAAGTCGACGGCGTCCGGGTCGGCCTGGCGGCGAGCACCTTCGTTCCGGTTTCCCTGGATCCGCCCCTGGTGGCGTTCTGCGTGCAGAACAGCTCGGAGACCTGGCCCAAGCTGAAGGATCTGCCGTCCCTCGGTCTCAGCCTGCTCGGCGAATCGCACGATCAGGCCGCGCGCACGCTGGCCGCCAAGACCGGGGATCGGTTCGAGGGCCTGGACACCCACTCACACGAGAGCGGCGCGGTGTTCGTGCACGGCACCAGCGTGTGGTTGCGCAGCACCATCGATCAGCAGGTGCTGGCGGGCGACCACACGATTGTCGTTCTGCAGGTCACCGGCATCACTGTGCACGACGTGCCGCCGATCGTGTTCCACCGCAGCACGTTCCGCAAGCTCGGCGTTTAGGGCCGCCCCGCGAGCTCCTCGCGGTAGGCGGCGATCCGCTGGTCGATCTCGGCCGCGTCGCCGGGGCGGCCTTCCTTGCGGGCCAGCTCGGCGCGGGTACTCAGCTCGCGGATGGCGTTGCGAATGTCGTTGACGCTGTTGGTTCCACCCAGTGTCATCGGTGTCCCTTTCGACGCTGATCGGACATCTTTCGGTCGCTCCACCAACCGTACGCCGAGTGCCGACGGTTGTGGGCGTCGATTTCGTCATGGACTCGGGCGCACCAGCGCGGCTTCACTTCCCCCGATCGGGGGACATGCGGTTCATCCGGTGCCTCCACCGGTCACCCGACAGATCTGACGTGTGATTCCCGGCATTCTTATCTCAACGCAGAAAGCCACTCACACAAAGGATTACGAACATGGTCAAGAACCTGAAGGCCGCAGCCCTCGGGATCTGCACCGCCGCCCTCATCGGCGCCGGAGCCCTCGGCCTGGCCGGCACTGCCGCCGCGGCCACCACCAGCACCGGCCCGACCGGCCCGGGCTACTCCTACAGCCCCGACACCCACGCCCACCCGGCCCCCACCGCCAAGCCCGGCTGGCACAACAACCACGGCCCGGCCCGCATCGCCAACCTGGCGAGCAGGTAACCAGCGGGGTTCCGCTCTCAGCGCTTCCGGGAGAGAGCCGTCGCCAGCGGCAGAAAGACCTCGTCGACGATCTCGATGATCGTCTCGGGTGTGGCCGGCGCCATCGTCATGAGGACTTCGTGGCGAAAGAGGTCGCTGGGCAGGGAGACAACACGCGGGGGCAGTGGCGTCGGACCCAGTTCGCCACGGTCGACGGCACGGGCGATGATCGTCTCCATCAGGGAAGGCCCGTCGGGCACGAAGAGGCTGCGAAACTCGGCCGGCGAGCCGCCTTCCTCGTCGTAGTAGGCGCCCAGCCGAGCGGTCAGGAGGCCGATCTGCCCGGAGCGTCGCCGGTTCACCTCGCTCAGGACGGCCAGGACGTCGCCGCGCAGGCTGCCGGTGTCCGGAGCCGTGATCACGTCCTGTTCGCCGCGATGCCGGACCGCAGCGCGGAGAAGTTCCAGGCGCGATGGCCAGCGCCGGTACAACACCGAGCGGGCCGTCGAGGAACGGGCCGCCACGGACTCGATCGTGAACCGGTCATAACCGTGCTCGCTGAGCTGATCCCATGCCGCGTCCAGAATCGCCGATTCCAACGCGGCGCCGCGGCGACGTGAACCGCCGGAGGTAGAGGACACTTGTGTAGCTTATCGCACGGTGTTAGCGTCGAGCGCATAAGCAACGGATGTGTATCTTATCTTCGGGAGCTGACATGACCACACGCAGCGCATTGATTTCCGGGGCCAGCATCGCCGGTCCGGTGCTGGCGTTCTGGCTGGCCGAGGCCGGCTGGGACGTGACCGTCGTGGAACGTGCCGAACGTCTGCGCACGAGTGGCTACCCGGTGGACATCCGGGGGACGGCCGTCGACGTGGTGCGCCGGATGGGATTGCACGCGGAGATCGACGCAGCGCACTATCGCCACGTCCCGATCAAGCTGCTCACCCCGGGCGGCCGCCGACTGACCACCCTGGACTTCGGAGGGCTGGTCAACGATGCCGCTGCCGGTGATGTGGAGATCACCAGGGGAGAATTGGGCGCGATCCTGCACCGGGCCGGGGCCGACCGGGCCACCTACCTCTTCGGGGACTCGATCAGCGCCCTGACGCAGACCGCGTCCGGTGTAGACGTCGCCTTCGGGCACCACCCGGCCCGGACCTTCGACGTGGTCATCGGAGCCGACGGAATCCATTCCCACGTGCGCTGCCTGGCCTTCGGGGACGAAGCGCGGTTCGTCCGTCACCTGGGTCCATACGCGGCGATCTGGGATATGCCGCAGGACACCTTCGCCCCCGGCGACGGCTATATGTACTCCAATCCAGGTCGCACGGTGGCCGTCGAACGTCCCCTCGACGGCGCAGCCCCGCGCGCGTTCCTGGCGTTCATGCACGAGGATCCCGGTTCGGTGAGTGGACGTGACGTCGATCAGATCGTCGCCACCGTCCGCGCCGCATTCGCCGAAGACCGCTGGCGCACAGCGGAAATCATCGACACACTGCCCTCCGCGGACGACATTTACTTCGATACCGTCAGCCAGGTACGGATGGATCGGTGGAGCTTGGGTCGGGTCGCGCTGGTCGGTGACGCCGCCTACGCCCCGTCGTTTCTGTCCGGGCAGGGCACCAGCATCGCCATCGCCGGCGCCTACGTGCTGGCCGGCGAACTGGCGGGGCACCAGAAGCCCGAAGAGGCCTTCGCCCGCTACGAGCGTCGGTTGCGTGACTATGTCACGAAGAATCAAAACCTGGCGCTACGAACGGATTCCACCGTGATAGCGCGCACCCGGGGACAGCTGTGGCGTCGCAACCTGATGGCCTGCGCGGCACCGCTGATACAACGACTCGGCGCGAACCGGCATTTGCGCCCCGCCCTGCGAGAGGCCGCGACCGACCTCCGGTTGACCGACGACGATCTGCATCGCAGGGCCGGCGCGGCGACCTAACCTAGCTGAGCTTTCTGCTCTTCGAGCTGACTATCGCCGGAACAGCTTGTTCCCCAGCCACACGATCGGGTCGTACTTGCGGTCGGCGACACGCTCCTTCATGGGGATCAGCGCGTTATCGGTGATCTTGATGTGCTCTGGGCACACCTCGGTGCAGCACTTGGTGATGTTGCAGAGCCCAAGCCCGTTCTCGTCCTGAGCCATGTCGCGGCGGTCCAGGGTGTCCAGCGGATGCATGGACAACTCGGCTTGGCGCATCAGGTACCGCGGTCCGGCGAACGCCTCCTTGTTCTCCTCGTGATCGCGGACCACGTGGCAGGTGTTCTGGCACAGGAAGCACTCGATGCACTTGCGGAACTCCTGGCTGCGGTTCACATCCTCCTGCTGCATGCGGTAATCGCCGGGCTGCAGGTCCTTCGGCGGCGTGAACGACGGGATCTCGCGGGCCTTGGTGTAGTTGAACGAGACGTCGGTGACCAGGTCGCGCATCACCGGGAAGGTACGCAACGGCGTGACCGTCACCGTCTCGTCCTCGCCGAACGTCGACATCCGGGTCATGCACATCAGCCGCGGGCGCCCGTTGATCTCGGCCGAACAGGAGCCGCACTTGCCGGCCTTGCAGTTCCATCGCACGGCCAGGTCACCGGCCTGGGTGGCCTGCAGGCGGTGGATGATGTCGAGTACCACCTCGCCGTCATTGACCTCGACCGTGTAGTCCTTCAGCTCGCCGCCGTCCTCGTCGCCGCGCCAGACCCGCAGACTCGCGTCATAAGAAGCCATGGTCAGCCCTTCCGTTCGGGGTGCTCGGTCAATTCGGCCTCGGTGTAGTACTTCTCGAGTTCGGCGAGCTCGAAGGTCGCCAGCAGGTCCGGTCGCATCGGCACCTGCGGCTCGGGATCGACCGTGACACCGGGGACCATCGCGTCGGCGGTCGCGGCACCCGTGGTCTTGCACACCAGCAGCGTGTTGCGCCAGTTGGAGTCCATCGCCGGATAGTCGTCGCGGGTATGCCCGCCGCGGCTCTCGGTGCGCTGCAGGGCGGCCTTGGCCACGCACTCGCTGACCAGCAGCATGTTGCGCATATCGATGGCCAGGTGCCAGCCCGGGTTGTAGATCCGGCCGCCCTCGACGACGACGTTCTGCAGGCGGCCCCGCAGCTCGTCCAGCTTGACCAGCGCCTCCTCGATCTCTTCCTTCTTGCGGATGATGCCGACGAGATCGTTCATCGACTGCTGCAGCTCGGCATGCAGCGTGTACGGATTCTCGGGATTCTCGTGCGCCTCGTACGGAGCCAACGCCATCTTGGTGGCCTCTTCGACGGCCGCCTCCGGGGGTGTCGGCCGGTCGGTCAGTGCCCGCACATAATCGGCGGCCCCGAGCCCGGCCCGGCGGCCGAACACCAACAGGTCCGACAGCGAGTTGCCGCCGAGGCGGTTGGAGCCGTGCATGCCGCCGGAGCATTCGCCGGCTGCGAACAGTCCCGGAGTCGCGGCGCCGCCGGTGTCGGGATCGACCTCGATGCCACCCATCACGTAGTGGCAGGTCGGGCCGACCTCCATCTCGTCCTTGGTGATGTCGACCTCCGCCAGCTCGATGAACTGGTGGTACATCGAGGGCAGCCGGCGCTTGATCTCCTCGGTGGGCATGCGCGAGGCGATGTCGAGGTACACCCCGCCGTGCGGGGTACCGCGGCCCGCCTTGACCTCGGCGACGATGGCCCGGGCGACCTCATCGCGGGGGAGCAGGTCAGGGGTGCGCCGCGCGGAGTCGTTGTCCTTGAGCCACTGGTCGGCTTCTTCCTCGGTCTCGGCGTACTGACCCTTGAACACCGGGGGGATGTAGTCGAACATGAACCGCTTGCCCTCGGAGTTCTTCAGCACCCCGCCGTCGCCGCGGACACCCTCGGTGACGAGGATGCCCTTCACCGAGAGCGGCCAGACCATCCCGGTGGGGTGGAACTGGATGAACTCCATGTTGATCAGGTTGGAGCCCGCCCTCAACGCGAGGGCGTGTCCATCACCGGTGTACTCCCACGAGTTGGACGACACCTTGAACGACTTGCCGATGCCGCCGGTCGCGAGCACCACCGCCGGTGCCTCGAAGAGGATGAAACTGCCGCTCTCACGCCAATACCCGAACGCTCCCGCGATCCGGTCCCCGTCTTTGATCAGGTCGGTGATCGAACACTCGTGGAAGACCTTGATCCTGGCCTCGTAGTCGCCGAGTTCCTTCTTGTCCTCCTGCTGCAGCGAGACGATCTTCTGCTGCAGGGTGCGGATGATCTCCAGACCGGTGCGGTCACCGACGTGAGCCAGTCGCGGGTAGGTGTGACCGCCGAAGTTGCGCTGGCTGATCTTGCCGTCCTTGGTGCGGTCGAAGAGCGCACCGTAGGTCTCCAACTCCCACACCCGGTCCGGTGCCTCCTGCGCGTGCAGTTCGGCCATCCGCCAGTTGTTCAGGAACTTGCCGCCGCGCATGGTGTCACCGAAGTGCACCTGCCAGGAGTCCTTCGAGTTGACGTTCTTCATGGCTGCCGCGCAGCCACCTTCGGCCATCACGGTGTGGGCCTTACCGAACAGCGACTTGGTGACGACTGCCACCCGCAGGCCCCGTTCGCGGGCCTCGATCACCGCTCGCAACCCCGCGCCGCCGGCACCGATGACGACCACGTCGTACTGGTGCCGTTCGAGCTCAACCATTAACCACCCTCATCTATTGAAAAACACAGTTTGTGAATTGTTCTGTTAACCAATGAATCTGAGATCGGCGATGGTGCCACTGGCCACCAGCATGATGTAGAAGTCCGTCAGCATGAGGGTGCCCAGCGTGATCCAGGCGTACATCTTGTGCCGGGTGTTCAGCCTGCTGACCTGCGTCCACATCCAGTACCGCACAGGGTGTTTGGAGAAATGCTTGAGCTTGCCGCCAACGGCGTGCCGGCAGGAGTGGCACGAGATCGTGTAGACCCACAGCATGATGACGTTGACCAGCAGGATGATGTTGCCCAGGCCGAAACCGAAGCCACTGGCGGTCTTGTCCGAATGGAAGGCGATGATCGCGTCGTAGGTGTTGATCAGCGAGATGATCCCGGCGATGTAGAAGAAGTACCGGTGGGTGTTCTGGATGATCAGCGGCAGGCGCGTCTCGCCGGTGTACTTGGCGTGCGGTTCGGCCACAGCGCACGCGGTGGGGGACTGCCAGACCGAGCGGTAGTAGGCGCCCCGGTAGTAGTAGCAGGTCAGCCGGAACAGCAGCAGGAACGGCAGCGACAGCGCGGCGTAGGGCAGCCACCAGACGTCAGGAAGGAACTGCGGCCAGAAGTGGCTTGCTTCCGGCACACAGCCCTTACTGACGCACGGTGAATAAAACGGTGTCAGGTAGTGATAGGCGGGAACGTAGTAATTGCTCTGCAGGAAGGCACGCACCGTCGCGTAGATGACGAATGCGGCGAACCCGAGATCCACGATGAGCGGAGACTTCCACCATGCGTCGGTGCGCAGGGTGCGTTGTGAGATCTGAGCTCTCGTTGGTGAGAAGACGCCGGTACCTTGACGATCCGAGGTCGGTGCGCTCACTGAGTTCCCTCTTTTTCTGTTGTGTGCTGGCGCGGTGCTTACCGCGTGCCGCCGAGCCCTTCGTCGTCGACGTCGCGCCAGAAGTCACTGTCATAGTCGGTGTCGGGGATGGAGATCTTCTCCACCGAATGCGGGTGGTGCACCGTCCGTCCGCCGCGATCTGTCTCAAGCTCTCCGGCGTCGATATCGAGTCGGTCGATATCGTTGAGCATGCGTTCGGCGTCGTTCACGATGCGGCGCATCGCGGGGCTGTCGCCGTGCCGGGCCGCCAGTGATGTGACGCATCGGCGAAGGCCGCCGATGAGTTCGTGGAGTTCGGCAATCTCGGTCGTAGTGGACAAACTAGTGACCTCCTTGGGCTGAAGGGTGTCATGGCTCACATTACGCATTCGATGTTAGCCACAACACGGACTCCATAGTGAGACAGATCACGTCTACGAAACGAGAGGTAACCGAATTGTCGAATCAGGTGCTTGTGGAGAAAGCCGCCGCGCTGCTGGCGCTGCACCGTCCTGGCAATCCAGGGGTGCTCCCGACGGTGTGGGACGCGTGGTCGGCGAACACCGTGGTCAACGCCGGTTTCAGTGCCCTCACGGTGGGCAGCCACCCCGTCGCGGACTCCCTCGGAAAGCCCGATGGCGAAGCGATCAGCTTCGATGATCTGCTGACCCGCGTCGCCCAGATCACCGCCGCCGTCGATGTCCCGGTGTCGGTGGACATCGAGTCGGGTTATGGCGAGTCGCCCGCCAGGTTGATCGACGGACTGCTGTCGGTCGGGGCAGTGGGCTTCAACCTCGAGGACACCGTGCACAAGGAGGGTGACCGGCTGCGCACCCCCGAGGAGCATGCGGCGCTCGTGGGCGAACTGCGCGCCGCGGCTGATGCGGCCGGGGTGCACGTGGTGATCAACGCCCGTACCGACATCTTCATCAAGAAGGAAGGCTCTGATTCCGACCGCGTGCAGCGCGGGATCGACCGGCTCACCCTGGCCGCCCAAGCCGGCGCCGATTCACTGTTCCCGGCCGGCCTGCAACCCGCCGATGGATTGGCGACCCTGGTCGAGGCCGTGCCGCTGCCGGTCAGTGTGACGGTCAAGCCCGACGCCGATCTGGCCGCGCTCACCGCCGTCGGCGTCGGCCGGATCACCTTCGGCCCGTTCCTGCAGTGGGCGCTGACCGAGAAGATCAACGAGATCCTCACCGGCTGGAAGTAGCCCCAGCTGGATTCCGACGTTCTGGTGTCCTGAACGCCCGCGCCATGACCAGAACGTCGGAATCCACAGCACAGGGAGCCGCCGCGGCGTCCGGTGCGTCTGAACAGATGTGCGCATACCGTTCGTGGGCAGCGCGGCGGTCACTGAGGGCCATCTCAGCCGGTCACAGCTGCGTACGAGCTACCGGCCCATTTATCGTGGCATCTACGTCCCGGCCCGCCACGAGCCGACGCTGCGGGATCGGATTGTCGGTGCCTCGTTGGCCACGGGCGGGGTGATCGCTGGTGTTGCGGCTTCGGCATGGCACGGCACGAGCTGGGTCGATGCGGACACCGATATCGAGGTCGTTTCCGCCGGCCGGCCACAGCGCGGCCTGGTCCTGCACGATGAGCGGATCACGTCCCACGAGATCACCTGCATCGACGGCGTGCGCGTCACCACGCGTGCCCGGACCGCCTTCGACCTTGCTCGGCGTCTGCCGCGAGATAAGTCTGTCGCCCGTCTCGATGCCCTGATGCACGCCAACCCGTTCGCGATGGATGACGTCTATGCGCTGACCGGGCGCAACCCACGGGCGCGCGGATTACCACTGCTTCGCAAAGCGCTACCGCTGGTCGACGGCGGGGCAGAGTCACCGCGGGAAACCTGGCTGCGACTCCTGTTCATCGACGCAGGATTGCCAAAGCCCACAACACAATTCGTCCTCTACGAGGACCGTCGCTACGTCCGCCGGATCGACATGGTGTGGGCGGAGTTCAAGGTAGGGGCCGAATACGACGGCGCCCAGCACCTCACCAGCCGCGCCCAGTACGCGAAGGATGTATGGGCGGCCCGCGCGCTCGCGAGACTCGACTGGCACGTCGTGCACGTCATCAAAGAGGACGACCCCCACGAGATCGTGAACGAGGCACGCGCAGCGCTGCTCTCCCGTGGCTGGCGTCCGTGAATCCCGACGTTTTGGTGCCCTGGCCGTCGCCGGAGCCGCCAGAACGTCGGAAACCAGGCTCAGGCGCCCGGGCCCCTACAGCGTGCCGTCGAGCTCCCCGAGCCTGTTGGTCAGGCTGATGTTCTCCGAGTAGTCGACCGGGCAGGCGATGATGGATACGCCGTCGGAGGCCAGCGCGGTGCACAGCGTCGGCAGCAGTTCGTCGGCGGCGTTGATCCGATACCCCTTGGCGCCGAAGCTCTCGGCGTACTTCACGACGTCCGGGTTGGTGAAACCGACGTTGTAGTGCGCGCCGAGTTCAAGGTCCATCTTCCATTCGATGAGACCGTAGCCGTTGTCCTCCCAGATCAGCACGACGAGCGAAATCTGTTCCCGGACAGCCGTTTCGATCTCCTGGCTGTTCATCAAGAAGGCGCCGTCACCCATCACCGCGAGAACCTTGGCATCCGGCCGGGCGAGTTTGACACCCAAGGCGCCGGGCAGGGAGAACGCCATGGTGGACAGCCCGTTGGAGATCAGACAGGTGTTGCGCTCATAGGTCGGATAGAGCCTGGCCATCCACATCTTGGCCGCACCGGTGTCCACCAACACGATGTCACTGCGTCCCAGCGCGGCCCGGGTATCGGCCACCACCCGGGCCGGGGCCAGCGGGTAGCGCGCATCATCGGCGCCGCGTGCGATCTCCTCGGCGAGCAGATGAGCGCCGGGCGCCGGGCGCTCCCGGTCGTAGCGTTGCCCGGCCATCGCCTCCCGGATTGCGTCGAGTGAGGCGCTGATATCGCCCATGATGCCGACGTCGACGGAGTAGTGCGCGTCCACCTCGGCCGGAAACCGGTGCACGTGGATGATCCGCTTGTCGGCGTTCGGGTTGATCCGCACCGGGTCGAATTCCTGCAGTTCATAGCCGACGGCGATGATGGTGTCGGCGTCGTCGAAGCCGAAGTTCACGTAGTCGTGCCGCATGAAGCCGAGGGTGCCCATGCCGTTGGGATGATCGTCGGGCATCACACCCTTGCCGTGGAAGGTATTGGCCACCTGGATGCCGAGTTCCTCGGACAGTTGCACCAGCGCCGTCGTCGCATCCGCACGGGCGGCGCCGTGGCCGGCCAGGATCACCGGCCGTTTCGCCTCCTTCAACACCGCGACGGCGCGCGCGATCTGGCCGGGGGAGGGGGATTCGGCGCGAACCACGTTGCGTGGCAGTGGGTGCAACGCGTAGTCGCCTTCGTCGGCGTCGATGTCCTCCGGGATGGCGAGGTACACCGCCGCGGGACGCTCGGTTTCGGCGAGTTTGAATGCCTTACGGAACATCTCGGGGATGGCCAGTGGTGTGGGCACACCGTCGGACCACCGGGTGATGGGGGCGAACATCGACACCAGGTCGACGTACTGGTGGGATTCCTTGTACTCGCGGTTGCGTCCCACCTGTGCCGAGATGGCCACCAAGGGGGTGCTGTTGGTGGTCGCATCGGCCACCCCGAGTTGCATGTTGATCGCACCCGGGCCCAGCGTGCTCGACACCACGGCGGGTCGCCCCGTCACACGCCCGTACATCTCGGCCATGAATGCGGCGGCCTGCTCGTGGCGGGTCAGCACATAACGGATCGTCGACGAGCCGGCGAGCGCCTGCACGAATCGGATGTTCTCCTCGCCGGGGATCCCGAAAACCAGTGAAACTCCCTCTGCTTCAAGGCACTCGACCATCAATTGCGCTGCCGTGGGCATCCTCAGACCTCCAGATCACGTTTCCACCGTCACGCTACGCCGGTCTGGTGGCGTGCCGGCGTCAGCTGCCGACGGGCACCTCGGTGAATCCTGGTTCGCCGGCGTCGACAACCGAGTTGAATCGGCGGCGGGTATGCAGGTGGTGACTGATTTGGTCCATCGCGTGTTCCGAAAGTGCAGTGACGTCGAAGTTCTCGGCTATCCGCGTAGCGCTGACCGACGACGTCAGAACCGCGGTGCCGCGCTGGATACCCCAGGCCAGGAGCACCTGGGCCGGGGTTTTCCCCGCGTCGGCCGCGATGGCGACGATCACCGGGTCATCGAGAAGCCGCGGTTCCAGGGCGTGCCCCAGCGGCGCGAACGCGAGCAGGGCGATGTCTTCGGCTCGGCAATAGTCATACAGCTCCCACTGTGGGTGGTAGGGGTGTGATTCCACTTCCACGACCGCCGGTTTGATCCGGGACGCGGTGACGATTCTGCGGGTGCCCTCGACGTCGATATCGGACAGACCGATGGCGCGGGTGAGCCCGGCGTCGACCAACTCCTCCATCGCGGCCCAGGTTTCTTCGAGGGTGACGCCGTCGTCGTAGACGACGGCACCGGAATCATCGCGGGGATCCTGGTCGTCGCCGGGCCGGAATGCGAACGGGGTGTGCATCAGGTAGAGGTCGGCGGTATCCACACCGAGCCGGCGCAGGCTCGCTTGCAGGGCGGGTTTGACCCGCTCCGGGCGGTGGTTGTTGTTCCACAGCTTGGTGGTCAGGAACAGGTCGTCGCGTCGGACGATACCGGCGCCGAACACATCTTTGAGCGCCTCACCCACGTCGGCTTCGTTACGGTAGCGCTCGGCGGCGTCGAGGTGCCGGAAGCCCGTTTCGACAGCGGTTCTGACCACCTCGCGGGTGCGCCGACTGTCGGAGATCAAGGTCCCGAACCCGAGGGCGGGCATCTCGCCGGCGTCGTCGCGCAGCTCGATCCGTTGTTCGAAAAGTGTCATTTCTGTTCTCCTTCAAGGTGTTTGACAGCCTGTGCGGTGGTCCACACCGCGCTGGCGAGGAAGCGGAAGTTCACCAGTGCCGCCAGGTACCCGTCGCCTTCGGGCAGGCGCGGCCCGGCGGTGGCATCCTTGACCACCGCCACCTCGAAACCCTGCTCGATGAGTTCGCGCAGGTGTCCTTCGACGCACAGGTTGGCGGCCATTCCGGCCAGGATCACTTGGCTCACACCACGTTTGCGCAACTGAAGGACGAGGTCGTTCGATTCCGGGCCGACGATCTTGTGTGGTGAGGTGATCACGGTTCGTCCGTCGTGGATATGGCGGTGGTATGCGGGCAGGAAGTCCGCCCCCGAGCCGGTGAACCCATCGAGGGTGTACGCCCCCTGGCGTGCGAACATGCCGACCGAACCCATGAACTGTTCGAGCGGATCGCCGAAAGTCCACTGTTCGTCGGTCGGATAGAAGTAGTGCGGAGACACCGCGACGGTGATGTCGGCCGACTTCGCGGCGCGCAGGAGTTCACCGATGTGGGCGACGGTGTCGTTCTCGATGATGCTGGGCCCGAACGCCGCCCAGGATGCCCCCTCGGCGCTGAGGAAATCGATCTGCGGATCGGTGATGACGAGCGCCGCGCGCTTCGAGTCGAAGACGAACCCGGAGGCCGGCAGGGCGGGGTTCGCGGGTTCTCCCGATGTCGTGAGCTTCATTGGACCGTCCTTGGGTAGGTGACTGCCCACAATGATAAGTGACCGGTCGTCTATTAACAACGAGTGTGAGGTGTGATGCGTCAGACTCGCGGTGGATCAGGGCGTGAGGAGGGCGGGGATCGTGACCGCTTCGAAGCGCTGATAGGGGGCGCGGCTGCGGATGACCTTCCCGCGCAGAGCGGCGCCCTCCCACGCTTCGATCAGGGTGGCGGCCAGTTCGCCGGCGTCGATATCGGTTCTGATGTCGGCCCTGAAGTCTTCGCCGTCACGCTGCCCGGAACGCACACACGCCGCGAGTGCGTCATCCCAGCGGTCCAGGATGCGCAGGAGTTCGGCGCGGACCGACTCGCTGGAACCGCCCAGTTCCAGCGACAGGTTGCCGACCAGGCAGCCGAGCAGGAAGTCCTCGGCTTCGTGATCGTCGGTGAGCGCGCGGAAGAAGCGGATGATCCGCTTGCGCGCCGGCCCGTTCGACTCGAGGATCGGCAACAGCCGTGCTTCGATATCGGACCAGTAATGGTTCAGGATCGCGGCGCCGAACTCTTCCTTACTGGGGAAATAGGCGTAGAAGGAGCCTTTCGGCACGCCGGCGACGTCGGTGATGTCTTTGACCCCGCTGGCGGCGAACCCCCGGGCGTGCACCAAGCCGAGGCCGGCGTCGAGCAGGCGCTGGCGTACCTCGGGATTCGCGGGACGGGGCACCATGAAATCATAGCCGACCGGTCACTTATCGACAGGAGAGCACTCACACCCGCCTCCCGGCCGATGTGAGAACACCGTGACGGCCGCTTCACACAACGCGACATTTCGGCAATATCGACTCCCTAACGTCGTGGTATGCACTCAGCCAAGCATGTTGTCGTGGTCGGACACGGCATGGTCGGACACCGGTTCGTCGAAGCCCTGCGATCCCGGGACACCGAAGGCTCCTGGCGGGTCACCATCCTGTCCGAGGAAGCCGATGCGGCATACGACCGCGTCGGTCTGACGGGATACACCGAGCACTGGAACCGGGCCGCGCTGGCCTTGTCCGGTAACGACTATGCAGGCGACAACGACGTCGTGCTGCACCTCGGCTTGGCGGCCCGGGAGATCGACCGGGCCGCCAAGACCGTGACCGCCGCCGACGGCCAGGTGCTGGAATACGACGCCCTGGTGCTGGCCACCGGGTCGTACGCCTTCGTGCCCCCGGTACCCGGACACGACCTGCCGCAGGTGCACGTCTACCGCACCCTCGATGACCTGGACGCCATCCGGGCGGGCGCGAACACCGCCCTGGCCACGAGCACCCCGGTCGGTGTCGTCATCGGCGGCGGCCTGCTCGGCCTGGAAGCGGCCAACGCCCTGCGTGGGTTCGGGCTCACCACCCATGTGCTGGAGATGTCGCCGCACTTGATGGCCAACCAACTCGACGAGGCCGGCGGTGTGCTGCTGAGTCGGATGATCAAAAGCCTCGGTATCGAAGTGCACACCGCGGTGGCCACCGAGAGCATCGCCCCGGCGCAGCGGCACCGGCCCATCCGTAAATCCGCCGTCGACGATTCGATGCGGGTCACACTCAACGACGGCAGCATCATCGACGCCGGCGTGGTGGTCTTCGCCGCCGGTGTGCGCCCGCGGGACGAACTGGCCCGCGCCGCAGGCCTGGACATCGCTCAACGCGGTGGCGTGCTCACCGACCTTTCCTGCGTCACAAGCGATCCGCACATCTACGCCATCGGCGAGGTGGCTGCCATCGAAGGCCGCTGCTACGGGCTGGTGGCCCCCGGCTACACCACCGCAGAGGTGGTGGCCGACCGGCTCCTCGGTGGCGAGGCCGAGTTCCCCGGCGCGGACATGTCGACCAAGCTCAAGCTGCTCGGCGTCGACGTCGCGAGTTTCGGTGATGCCCAAGGACATACGCCGAACTGCCTGGAGGTCGTGGTCAACGACCCGGTCAAGCAGACTTACGCCAAACTGGTGCTCTCCGATGACGCCAAGACGTTGCTCGGCGGCATCCTGGTCGGCGACGCGTCGGCCTACGGTGTGCTGCGGCCCATGGTGGCCAGCGAGCTGCCCGGCGACCCGCTGGCACTCATCGCCCCGGTGACCGACGGCGACTCACCGGCACTCGGTGTCGGGGCGCTGCCCGATCTCGCCCAGATCTGCTCCTGCAACAACGTCACCAAAGGTGATCTCAAGGAGGCCATCTGCGGTGGCTGTGACGACGTCGCCGGCCTGAAGAAGTGCACCCTGGCCGGCACCTCGTGCGGATCATGTGTGCCGCTGCTCAAGCAGCTGCTGGAGGCCGAGGGTGTCGAGCAGTCCAAGGCGTTGTGCGAGCACTTCGGTCAGTCGCGTGCCGAGCTGTTCGAGATCGTCAGTGCCACCGAGATCCGCACGTTCTCCGGCCTCATCGAGAAGTTCGGCACCGGAAAGGGTTGCGATATCTGCAAACCCACGGTCGCGTCCATCCTGGCATCCACCAGTTCGGATCACGTGCTCGACGGTGAGCAGGCTTCGCTGCAGGACTCCAACGACCACTTCCTGGCCAATATCCAGCGCAACGGCAGCTACTCGGTGGTGCCGCGGTCGCCCGGCGGCGAGATCACCCCGGAGCAGCTGATCCTGATCGGCGAGATCGCCAGGGATTTCGACCTCTACACCAAGATCACCGGCGGGCAGCGGATCGACATGTTCGGCGCCCGGGTCGACCAGTTGCCCGAGATCTGGCGGCGCCTGGTCGAAGGCGGCATGGAATCGGGTCAGGCCTACGGCAAATCCCTTCGCACCGTGAAGAGTTGCGTGGGTAGCACGTGGTGCCGGTACGGCCAGCAGGATTCGGTGAACATGGCCGTCGAGATCGAGAAGCGCTACCGCGGTCTGCGTTCACCACACAAGATCAAGATGGCGGTGTCGGGCTGCGCTCGTGAGTGCGCGGAGGCCCAGAGCAAGGATGTCGGGGTCATCGCCACCGAACAAGGATGGAACCTCTACGTGTGCGGCAACGGCGGTATGTCGCCACGGCACGCCAAACTGCTGGCCAGTGACCTCGACGACGAGACCCTGGTGCGGTACATCGACCGGTTCCTGATGTTCTACATCCGCACCGCGGACCGGCTACAGCGCACCGCGCCGTGGCTGGAGGCCATGGACGGCGGACTCGATCACCTCCGTGATGTGGTGTGCAACGACTCGCTCGGCCTGGCCGCGGAGTTCGAGGCAGCCATGGAGCGGCACGTCGCCGGCTACGCCTGCGAATGGAAAGGTGTGCTCGACGACCCGGAGAAGCTGTCGCGTTTCGTGTCGTTCGTCAACGCGCCCGATGTGGTGGATCCCACGATCGAGTTCACCGAATCCTCCGGCCGCAAGGTGCCGATCGGGATGCCCACCCTGCGGCCAGTTCAGGAGAAGTCATGACCTTGCTCGACGACCGCAAAGACGTTGACGCCCAGGGCGACTGGGAATGGGTCGAAGCCTGCCCGTACGACCGGCTGCTGCCGTGCCGCGGCGTGGGCGTGCTGTTGCCCGACCAGACCCAGGTGGCACTGTTCCGCCTGGACGACGGGTCGCTGCACGCCGTCTCTAATATCGACCCGTTCTCCGGTGCCGCGGTGATGTCACGTGGGATCGTTGGGGACCGTGCCGGTCGCGCCTGCGTACAGACACCAATCAAGAAGCAGGCCTTCGCCTTTGACGACGGCAGTTGCCTGGACGACCCGGACGTGTCGGTCGCGGTGTTCCGGACCCGGCTTACGCCGGACGGTCTTGTGCAGATCGCTGTGTAGCGGCAGCGGCCCAGTGGGCATCCCGGCCCGGTCCGGGCCGGCGCACGACGTCCCCACGCCGCTCCAACACGGTGAGATTCCGATAGACCGACTCGATCACCGCGCCTTTGCCCAGAGCCTTGCCCTTGAGCTGCACGTAGTCGCGCAGTTCCGCGGTGGTCATCGTCCCGTCCGTGTCGTCTAACGCGGTGAGCAGCCACTCCCGTAGCTGCGCCGCCCCCCATTGTGAAGCCATCGCAGAGATAGTAGCCGAGGAGCGCGACGCGTCCGACCAGTTGCGTTATGTCAACCTCGAACGTCGAGTTCAATTTGAAAAGTGCTGCGCCATCTGGTAATTGCTGCCGACCTTTCGCGCAGGTGAACATCGGGCGGCCGACTCGAGCCATTCGCCGGCACTGACTAGTATCGATCCTGAAGTGGGGGGCGGTATGGGGATGCGTTCGGTAGCGACACTGGTCGGAGCGGCAGGGGTGCTGGGCTCGCTGCTGGCCCTCGCCACAGCCGTCGGACTCGGGGCGGTGGACCGCAGCGGCGCACCCATTCCGTGCGGGGACGGCTTCCGTCCCGATTTCGAGGTTGCCGCCAAGGTGGACCGGCTCAACTTCGACCAGAACATCCTGAGCGGGCCGCAGTTCGAGACCAGCGACTACGCAGAACAGTGCGACGGGTTGATCGACACCCGGCGGACGGTGGCCGCGGCGGTTGCCCTTGGGGGAGCGGTGCTGCTGGGGTCCGTGTCTGCGGTCCCGTACCTGGGCCGGCTACGCCGCGGTGGGCAGGCCGACCGCACCGGCTCGGCGGAACCTGCCGGCGATCAGCCGGACCATGCCCGGGTGGATGCCGAGTGGGTCGCCGACGATATCGGCACCGGAGGCACGCAGCCGATCCTGGAAAAGCCCGTCGGCCAGCAGATAGGACGCGACCGCCACCCGTCCATCCGTGCGGTGGCGCGCAGCCTGGACGGCCTCCGCGACGGTGGGGGCCCCGGTAGCGGCGAAAGCAAGCTCTACGCGGTCTCCCGTTAGGGCCGATAGCATCGCCGCGGTCTTACGCAGATCGGACTGCGCACTGCGATCCGAGGTGCCCGCGGCCGCCAGGATGACGGAATCGCCTGGCCGCCAGCCCGATTCGAAGAGTCTGTCGGCCATGACCCGCACCGTTCCGTGGCATGGCCCCAGCGGCTGGGTGACAACGACCCGCTGGTGTCCGCTGGCCGCGACATGGGCGGGCACGTCCACCCGCACGTGGTAGCCACCGGCCAGGAACGCCGGCACCACGACGGCCGGTTCGTGTGCGGGCAACGAATCGAGCACCTCGCACGGCGTCGGCCCGAGGACGTCGACGAACGCCACGCGCACCTCACGGTCCAACACCGAGGAGACGCGCTGCGCCAGCTCGCCGATCATGTTCACCCCGCCGGCCTTACGGGTGCCGTGCGCCACCAAGACGTAACTCATCATGCACCCACCGGGAATTCGTCCACGGCCAGCCGATAACCGCGCTTGACGACGGTCGTGACGATGTTCTTGTCGCCCAGCGCCGTTCGTAACCGCAGCACCGCCGTTTCGACGGCGTGGGTGTCGGTGCCACTGCCGGGCAGGGCACCCAGCAGGTCGGCGCGTGACACCACCGCGCCCGGCCGGTGCGCCAGCGCGCGGATGGTGGCCATACCCGCCGGCGGGAGTTCCTTGACCACCTCGTCGACCATCACGCAGGTGCCCCGGATCTCCAGGACATGTCCGGCCACCCGGATACGGCGGGACTGCAGCAGCGGCAGCTCATCGGTGATGTGCCGGGCCAGCGCACCCAGGCGCATCCGTTCCGGGGCCGAGGTGGGCACGCCGAGCCGGACCAGCGGCCGGGCGGTCACGGGGCCGACGCACATGGCGTGCACGGTGGTGCGCAACGCGTGCAGCAACGAGTCCTCCACACCGAGTTCGGCCGCCCTCAACAACGTGGCCGCGACCGCGGGGGCGGAGGTGAAGCTCACGGCATCGAATCGTTGATCGGCGATGGCCATCACCATCTGGTCGAAGGCGCCACCGCGCGGTGCAGGGTGCCACCGGTACACCCGGATGGGCACCACGTGGGCTCCGGCGGCCATCAACTCGTCGAGGAATTCCGGGAACGGATCCCACTCGTCGGTGGCACCGTGCAACTGGACTGCTATCCGCATGCCGACGATGCCGCCCTCCAGCAGATAGTGCAGCAGTTCGCGGGAGGACTCCGATTCCGGCGACCACTCCTCGGGCAGGCCGGCCGCGCGTAACGCCCCGGTGGCCTTCGGCCCGCGGGACACAATCCGCGCCTTGGACAGCGCGGAGGTCAGTTCGCGGGCCAGTCCCCAGCCGTCGGCGGCGGCGATCCACCCGCGCAGCCCGATCCCGGTGGTGGCGATGACGATATCCGGCGGGGCCGCGATGAGGGCCTCCGTGTTGGTGCGCAGTTCGTCGTCGTCGGGCAGCGGGACCATGGCGATGGCGGCCGCGCTCGTGACGTCGGCACCGCGCCGCGTCAGCAGTGCGCTCAGCTCCTCGGAACGCCGGGCCGAGGTGACCGCAACCCGGAACCCGGTGAGCGGAGCCCAATCAGGTTCGTTCATGGCACCTGTGTATTCAGCTCATGTTTCGGGCGGGTTACTCGGCCGTTGCCGAGGTGTGTCGCGTCATCGCGAAGGTGCTGCGGGCTGCGCATGCCACCCACGTTAGGAAGGCTATGTTGCGCGAACACTCTCTGCGATAGCCCAGCTGTGAACTTCCGCTCACTGCCGCCAGAGTACTCCTGTGAGATCCGTGGGCAACGGTTTCACCAAATGTCGCCGTCCCGCCAATCGCAGGTCAGACCCCCGTCGGGGTCGAGTTGTGCGGTCAACGGCAACACGTAGACGGCTCCGTCGTCATCGGGGGTCGGGGTGATACCCGACGGGGTCAGCGCGGAGGTTGCGCCCCGCCACTTCACCCAGCCGCGCGCGTCGTACAGCGAGCGTCCCGCGTCTGAGGAACTGAGCGCACCAACCTCGTAGGCGCCCCGCAGCACCTGCTCGACGGCGTCCAGCACGGCTCCCGCCAGCCCCTGTCCGCGCCAATCCGCACGCACGGCGACCGCTTCGACGTACCCGCAGCGCAGGGCGCGGCCCTGGTGCAGCAGCCGGCGTTGCACCACGGCCCCGTGGGCGATGATCGCGCCGTGGTGCCAGACGAGCGCGTGCATCCCGCCCAGCGCATGTTCCCAGTCGGCGTCGGTGAAGTCGCCCGCGAACGCGTCGAGCACCATCTTGCGGGCGTCGGCTCGCGTTTCACCGTCGAGATCGGCGGTGTGGATCAGGCGTGCGGTGTATGCAGCCATACCTGTCGTTCTACCAGGAGCAGTCGCCTACTGCACCGGGCCGCGCGGGTGCGACCAGTGCAACCGAATGGTCTGCCCCGGCCGGGCCTGGCCGACCTTGTCCAGATCGTCGTCGGTGATCACGCCGATCACCGGGTAGCCGCCGGTGACCGGATGATCGGGCCCCAGAATCACCGGGAAACCGTTGGGGGGTACCTGGATTGCGCCGCGGGTGGCGCCCTCACTGGGAAGCTGCCGATCGGGCCAGCGGTACTCCAACGGCATGCCGACGAGGCGCATGCCGACGCGGTCACTGCGATTGGTGACGAGCCAGTTGGTGCGGACCAGGATGTCCGCATCGACGAACCAGTCGTCCCGCGGGCCGGGCACCACGTGCATCTCCAGAATGTCCGGCTCGATGGAGGCCACCGGCGCCTGGTCCAGTTCGGGGAACTCGGCGGTGTGTTCGCCGACCGGCAGCACATCGCCGGCGCGCAGCGGGGCCGGACCGATCGCCGACATCACGTCGTAACTGCGTGAGCCCAGCACCGGGGCCACGTCGATGCCGCCGCGCACCGCGAGATAGCTGCGAAGCCCGGAGTGCGGCGCGCCAAGCGATATCACCTCGCCGTCATGGGCGTAGTGAATGCTGTTGGTGCCGAACGGCTTCCCGTTGACCGACGGATCGGTGTCCGCTCCGGTCACCGCGATCGCCACATCCCCGCCGCGCACCCGGGCCGAGAATCCGCCGAAGGTGACCTCGACGGTGGCGTGCTCACCCGGGTTGGCGACCAGTCGGTTGGCCAGTGTGTGGGCGCGCCGGTCGGCCGCACCGGAACGGGTGACGCCCATGTGCGCCAGCCCGGGCCGGCCCAGATCCTCCACCAGAGCCAACGGCCCGGTGCGCAGCACCTCCAGCGTGACGCTCATCGTGCCTCCTCGAATCGCACGGTCATACCGGGCACCAGCAGGGCGGGCCGGTCGCGGTTGATATCCCACATGACGGCATCGGTGCGCCCGATCAGCTGCCAGCCGCCGGGCGTCTCGCGCGGATAGACACCGCTGAACTCGCCGGCCAGGGCCACCGCGCCGGCGGGGACCCGGGTGCGTGGCTCCGAGCGCCGTGGCACGTGCAGGCGAGGGTCGCCGCCCACCAGATAGGCGAAACCCGGTGCGAATCCACCGAACCCGACCTGCCACAGGCTGCCGGTGTGCGCGGCGATCACCTGGGCGGGACTCAAACCGGTCAGCTCGGCGACCGTGTCGAGATCGGCACCGTCGTAGACGACCTCGATCACCACATCGGGTCCGGCCGGCGGTGCGGTGGCCTCGTGGTCGACGCGCACCTTGCTCAGCCGTTGCCGGGTCGGGGCGACATAACGCGGCCCGGCAAGCTTGAGCAGGATGGTGCGCGACGCGGGGACGATGTCGAGCACACCGAGCAGGTCGGCGTGGCGGATGGCAGCGGCCCAGGCCAATACCTCGGCGGTGCTGCCGAACTCGAGGAGCAGTGCCTGATCCCCGTATTCACGAACGGTGCTGAGCACCGGCGAATCCGTAGTGACGGTCATCTACCAACGCTACCGCCGGGTAAGTTCATTGCGCCGCGGTCTGTGAGCTTTGCCAGAGGAGCCTTAAAGCCGACTTAGGCAGCCAGTGCGTACGTCGGTTCGTGGCGTTTGACGTACGCGATCACCCGGTAGGTGATCGGCAGCATCACGATCTCGACCGCGGTCTTGTAGATCCAGCCCAGTGCGGTGTAGACGGCGAGATCCTTGAAGGTGGTGATGCCGATGGCGCCCGCGGCGATGGTGCAGAACACCAGGGTGTCGCCGAGCTGACCGGCGAAGGTGGACCCGACCAGTCGCGCCCACAGGTGCTTCTCCTTGGTGCGCTCCTTGATGGCCACCACGACCCAGGCGTTGATGGTCTGCCCGACGATGAAGCCGGCCAGGCCGGCGACGATCAGCTGGGTGTAGGCGTGCACGACGTTCTCCAGGTGCGGCTGGTTCTCGTAGAAGTCGGCCGCCGGGAGGTACAGGGTCACCCAGAACATGAGGGCCGCGAGGATGTTCATCGCGAATCCCAGCAAGATGGCCTTGCGGGCCGCCTTGAATCCGTAGACCTCGGAGAGCACGTCACCGATCACATAGGTCAGCGGGAAGACGATGAAGCCACCGTCGGTGAGGATCGGCCCGAACGCCACGCCCTTGGTCGCGGTGACGTTGGAGATGATGACCAGGGCGGTGAACACCGCGACGAAGACCGGATAGTAGGCCGAACCCATCTGCGCGAAACGGGTCGGCTCACGGTCCTCGGTGCTGATCACCCGGATATCTTGTCAGGCCATTCCTGTGGGCCGGTTGCTAGCCCACCACCGCCGCCAGCAGCGGCGGTAGCCGATCGGCGACCAGGGGCAAGGACAACGGCGACGAGAACATGATGGCCGCGGCCAGCTCGGGGTCGGTGAACACGTTGTGTTTCGTGCGGGCGGCGATATCCGGTTCGGTCAGCAGGGCATCCCGGGCGGCGTCGCTGTCGGTGGTCCAGATCAACACGTCGGCGCTGCCGAGCTCGGTTTTGAACTTGTCGCGCGGCACCGGGGAGTCCACCGTCGGTACCGAGAAGCCGAGTTCGGTGAGGAATTCACTGCGCCATCCGGTGCAGACCAGGAGGTGGTCGGCGCTGAGCGCGCCCTCCAGAAGGAGTGCGGTGCGCCCGGCGAACTGCCCGCTGTTCTTGCCCGCGGTGGTGAACTTGTCGTCCACCTCGGTGACGAGCCGCTGCATCTCGTCGTGCTTGAAGACCGCCTGCCCGATGGTGGTGGCCTGGTCCTTCCACGGTTCGAAGAAGGCCTCCTGGCCGGACTGCGCGACGGTCGGCGCGATCCCGGCGAGCTTGTCGTAGGTGTCCTTGTCCAGCCCGGCGTTGGTGGCGACGATCAGGTCGGGTTTCAGCGCGGCAATGGCGTCGGTGTCGATACCGTTGGCCAGGTTCAGCAGCGCAGGCTGCGCCGAGCCGAGTTTCGCGGTGGCCCAGGGCCAGACCCCGAACGGCTGCCCGCCGAACCAGTCCGTCACCGCGATCGGCACCACACCCACCGCCAGCAGGAAGTCCTGTTCGTTGAGGCCCGCGCTGACCACCCGTGTGGGCGCTGCGGGAATCTTGGTCTCCCCGAACGCGTGCTTGACGGTCACCGACCCGTCCTTGGCCACGGTGCCCGGTTTGGCCTCGGGGCTGCACGCGGCCACCAGTGCCACCCCCGCCGTCATCGCCAGGAAACCGCGCCGGGACAGATGTGTCGACACGCTGCGAGACTAGCTAAGTCTTCTCTGGTACGCCGATTGTGGGTCTTGTGCACGCTGTCCCGTCGAAACGCGTGCACAGGGCCCACACTGGGCGGCGGTTACGGCGTCAACGCCAGCCCGAGTGTGCGCCGCGCGGCGGCCTCGTCGCCGTCGATCCGGGCAACGGCAGGCAGGTCGAGGCGTTTCCACAGTCCCAGGTAGAGCGTCTGGGCATCTGCGGTCAGGGTGGTAACGGGCTCGCCGTCGCCGAGGGTCCAGG
Organism: Mycobacterium hackensackense; assembly: GCF_025822555.1. NCBI lineage: Bacteria > Bacillati > Actinomycetota > Actinomycetes > Mycobacteriales > Mycobacteriaceae > Mycobacterium > Mycobacterium hackensackense. The sequence goes on along the minus strand of NZ_JACKUC010000030.1, from coordinate 605,250 downwards.
TGTCTGCCGTGTCGGCGGCCACGATCCGCAGGGGTTCGGACACCGGCTCGCTGCGCTCCATGCGCACCTGGCGGGGGTAGAACATCGACACGACCTCGTCGACGCCGTCGGCGGCGAACGCCGCGTCGAAGACGGGTGTGGTGCCGAAGGCGGATTCCAGGTCGACGCGATGGATGGCGTGCTCATGGGCCTGGCGGCGGATCCACCAGCCCGCGGTCCTGGGCGGCGGCCCGAAATTCCAGCACGGTTCGTCGGCGGCAACGGCGCGCAGCGCGGTGAGGAAGTCGGGGATGCCGTCGATGAAATCGGCGACGGGTGCGGGACCCGGCTCCGGGGTGGATTGCGGCTCCCGGCCACGCAGGATCGAGCGCACCCAGGACTCGACAACCCAGAGGTGGGCGAGCAGATCGGTGACGGTCCAACCCGGGCAGGTGGGTACCTGCCGCTCCAGATCCGGGCCGCCGGCCAGGGCAGTCGCCTGGATGATGATCACGTCGTCCTGCAGTTGCCGCAGCAGCGCATCGTTGTCCACTGGGGCAGATTACGGCCCGCCGATGCCCCGCAGCAGCACGGTCAGACCGAACTCGAAGGCCTCGTCGGCGCGGCCCGGCCGGTGGTCACCGGTGGCCAAGGCGGCAGCGAACTCGGGTGCGACGTCCGGACTTGAGCCCCATGGTGTTTCGGGTGCGGCCGCGTCCAGTGCGGAGCCGAGGACGAAATTGTCGATGAGGGTGATGATGTGCAGCGTCTCGTCGGGTCCGAAGCCCGCGCGGGTGAGCGTCAGGGCGAGCGCGTTGTACATCTCGACCGCGTGCGGGCTGCTCACCGGGTACGCCGTCATCAAGGGGATCAATCGGGGGTACCGGGCGTAGCTCCGTCGATACGACCGCATGATCGCGGCGACCACCTCGGCCCATGGGCCGTCGAGTTCGGGGAGCTCGACCTCGCTCATCGCGATCTCGCGCAGCAGTTCGACGATCTGTTCGCGGCCGGTGACGTGGTTGTACAGCGAGGACGGGCTGACCTTCAGCTTGCGGGCCAGGTCCGGAATGGTGAATCCGCCGGTCGCAGCGACCAGGTCCATCGCCGCCCGTGCGATGCGGTCGGTGGACAGGATCGGAACTGAAGGTCGGCCCATGCGAATTTCTCCGAACACTTGCGAAGTCGTGGCGTCCATCACACAATAAACGAAATCAATTCGTTTTAGGGGTATCGACATGCTCACCTTGACCGCAGCCGCGCCCGCTCCGCTGTCGCGCACCACCGCCTCCGATCGGGACCCGCTGCGCGTCGCGCTCGTGCAACACCGCTGGCGTGACGACGCTGCCGAACTGGCCCGGGTGCTGCGGGGCGGCATCGACCGAGCCGCGGGCGAGGGGGCCCGGGTGGTGTTCCTGCCCGAGATCACCCTGCTGCGCTACCCGGCCGACGTCCAGGCCGGCCCGAATCCCGGGGACGCTGCGGAGGAACTGACCGAAGGCCCGACCTTCGCCCTGGCCGCCGAGGCTGCCCGCGCCAACGGCATCTTCGTGCACGCCTCCCTCTATGAAAAGGCCCCTGCCGCAGACGGTCTGGGCTACAACACGGCAATCCTGGTATCTCCGTCCGGGGAGTTGGTCGGGCGTACCCGCAAGATGCACATCCCGATCTCGGCCGGCTACTACGAGGACACCTACTTTCGGGCCGGGCCGGCAGAGAATGCGTACCCCGTCTACGAGCCCGAGGGTCTCGGCGCGCGGCTGGGCATGCCGACCTGTTGGGACGAGTGGTTCCCCGAGGTGGCCCGCAGCTACTCGCTCGGTGGTGCCGAGATCGTCGTCTACCCGACGGCCATCGGATCCGAGCCGGTGTTCCCGGCCTTCGACACCCAGCCGTTGTGGCAGCAGGTGATCGTCGCCAACGGCATCAACAGCGGGCTGTTCATGGTGGTCCCCAACCGCACCGGGAACGAGGGCGCGCTGTCGTTCTACGGTTCGTCGTTCATCTCGGATCCCTATGGCCGGGTGCTGGTGTCGGCCCCGCGTGACGAGGAGGCCGTGCTGGTGGCCGATCTCGACCTGGACCAGCGTCGCGACTGGCTGGAGCTGTTCCCGTTCCTGTTGACCCGCCGGCCCGAGAGCTACGGCGCACTGACCGCGCCCGTCGACCCCGAGCGTCCGTACGGTGCGGGGCATGCGGCGACAGCGGTGGTCAAATGACGTACGTCATGCCCGCGGAGGCCGCGCCGCAGGACAGGGTGTGGATGGCCTTCCCGTCGGCGGGGTATTCGCTCGGTGACACCGAAAGTGAGCACCACGAGGCCAGGTCCACCTGGGCGGCGGTCGCGCACGCCATCGCCGAGTTCGAACCGGTCACCATGCTGGTCGATCCGGCCGAGCTGACTGCGGCCAAACGCTATGTCTCCCAATCGATCGAGATCGTCGAAGCACCGCTGAACGACGCGTGGATGCGCGATATCGGACCGACCTTCGTGCACGCCGAGGACGGCTCGGTGGCCGCGGTGAACTGGGTGTTCAACGGATGGGGCGCTCAGGACTGGGCGCGCTGGGATCGGGACGAGAAGATCGGCGCGACCGTGGCGGAGCTGGCCGGCGTCCCGATCGTCAACTCGGAGTTGGTCAACGAGGGCGGCGGTATCCAGGTCGACGGGCACGGCACCGTGTTGGTCACCGAGACCGTGCAACTCGACCCCGGACGTAACCCCGGGCTCGGCAAGGCTCAGGTCGAGGCGGAGTTGGCGCGCACCATCGGCGCGACCGATGTCGTGTGGTTGCCGCGTGGGCTCACCCGCGACTCGCAGCGCTTCGGTACCAGGGGACATGTCGACATCGTCGCCGCGATCACCGCACCGGGACGGTTGCTGCTGCACACACAGACCGCCGACGAACATCCGGACACCAAGGTGTGCAAAGAGATTCGAGATGCACTGGAGGATCGCTTCGACATCGTGGACATGCCCGCACCGGATACCCTCACCGACGCCGAAGGCTACGTCGACTACAGCTACATCAACCACCTGGTGGTCAACGGCGGGGTGATCGCCTGCAGCTTCGGCGATCCCCGCGATGCCGACGCCGCCGCCATCCTGGCCGAACAGTATCCCGGGCGCACCGTGGTCGGTGTGGATGCCCGGCCACTGTTCGAGCGGGGCGGCGGTATCCACTGCATCACCCAGCAGCAGCCCTCGCCGAATACCGAGCGCGCGTAGATGTCTGGGCGTACAGTGCCCCGGGTGGCGACACTGTTTGACAACGGAACAATCTGGACCGGGGCGCAGACCTCGGATGCACTGCTCATCGCCGACGGCGTCATCGTGGCGCTGGGGCAGCAGGCCCGCGAAGGGCAAGCGGACGAGACGGTGGACCTGGAGGGCGGATTCCTCATGCCCTCCTTCGGGGACGGGCATGCGCACCCCCTGTACGGCGGGCTGGAGGCTGCGGGCCCCCAGGTGCGTCAGTGTGGGTCGGTCGACGAAATCGTTGCGGAGGTAGCCAGATTCGCTGCCGAGAATCCGGACGAGGAATGGATCGTCGGTGCGTCCTATGACGGCAGCCTGGCGCCGGGTGGTCTGTTCGACGCACGCTGGCTCGATGCCGCTGTACTGGATCGGCCGGTCGTGCTGCGGGCGTGGGACTACCACACGTTCTGGGTGAACTCCATTGCGTTGCTGCGCGCCGGGATCACCGGGGATATGGACGATCCGGTGCTCGGGGAGATCCCGCACCGTGCGGACGGATCCGTGCTGGGCACCCTGCGGGAATGGGGTGCCACCGACCTGGTCAGCAATGTCATGCCGGCCCGGGACGAGGCCGTGCGCATCGCGGCGCTCGGTACCGCGGCCGACTACTTTCTGGCCCGTGGTGTCACCTGGGTGCAGGACGCCTGGGTGGAGCCGGCCGACGTCGACACCTATATCGCCGCCGCCGAGCAGGGCGCGCTGCGGATGCGGTTCAATCTGGCGTTCTATGCCGACCCGCGTCATTTCGATTCGCAGGTAACGCAATACGCGTCCGCGCGGGATCGGGTGCAGCAGGCGGGATCGCCGCTGCTGACCGCCAACACGGTGAAGTTCTTCGCCGACGGGGTGGTGGAGAACGAGACCGGGGCGCTTTTGGCGCCGTACTGTTCGGGCCTGCATAGTCACGGAATGCAGCTGTGGGAAGGCGATTCGCTGGCCGAGGCCGCCCGCCGGGTCGACGAACTGGGATTCCAGATCCATATCCACGCGATCGGCGATGCCGCGGTGCGCCAGGCGCTCGACGCCATCGAGTACGTGGTGGCGCACAACGGTCCCCGGGACCGGCGGCCCGTCATCGCGCACGCCCAGCTGATCGATGACGCGGATATCGACCGGTTCGCCGCGCTCGGTGTCATTCCCAACATGCAGCCGTTGTGGGCGCAGATGGATGCGCTGATGACGGTGCTGACCATCCCTCGACTGGGTGTCGAGCGTGCCGATAAGCAGTACCGGATGCACACGCTCGAAAACACCGGGGCGGCACTGGCCTTCGGCTCGGACTGGCCGGTGTCCTCCGGGGCGCCGCTGGACGGCATCGCGGTTGCGGTGTCGCGGCGCACCGCCGAGGGTGATCCCGAAGGCGGCTGGATTCCCGAGGAGATCGTGCCCATCGACCGGGCGCTGTCGTCCTATACCGCGGCCGTGGCGTATCAGGCCTTCGCCGAGAACGCCTGGGGCCGCCTCGTGCCGGGCGCCAGCGCCGATCTGGTCTGGCTGGACGGCGATCCGACCACCACTGCTGCGCTGGACCTGCCCGGGTTGCGGGTGCGCGGCACCTATCTGCAGGGCCGGCGCGCGTACGCAGCCGAACAGTGAAAGGCGCCAACATGTCTGAGACGATCGCGGAAACCGAAGGCAACCTGAAGCGAGTGCTCGGGCTCCCGTCGCTGGTCCTGTTCGGGCTGGTGTACATGGTGCCGCTGACGGTGTTCACCACCTACGGCATCGTCACCGAGACCACCGGTGGCCGGCTGTCGGTGGCCTACCTGGTCACGCTGGCGGCCATGGTGTTCACCGCGCGTTCGTACGCGCGCATGGCGATGGCGTATCCCGTGGCCGGATCGGCGTATACGTACACGCAGAAGTCGTTCGGCGCACCGATCGGTTTCCTCGCCGGCTGGTCGCTGCTGCTCGACTATCTGTTCCTGCCGATGCTCAACTACCTCGTCATCGGCATCTATCTCAACGCCGCCATCCCGGCCATCCCGGCATGGGCAATCGTCCTGGTCACCATCGCGATCGTGACCGTGCTCAACATCGTCGGCATCGTGTCGGTCGACCGGGCCAACTTCCTCATCATCGGTATCCAGGCGATCTTCATCGTGGTGTTCGTCGTCATGGCGTTCATCGCGATCTCGCACTCCGGAACGGTCGACGCGATGGCCCCCTTGCGCGGCGATGGGTCGGCCGGCGGCTTCGACCCGATCCTGGCCGGCGCGGCCATCCTGTGCCTGTCCTTCCTCGGCTTCGATGCGGTTTCAACGCTTTCCGAAGAAGCCAAGGACCCGAAGCGGACGGTCCCGCGGGCCATCATGATCGCCACCGTGGTGTCGGGCCTGATCTTCATCTTGCTGTCGTACATCTCGCAGCTGGTGTACCCGGCCAACCAATTCGCCGATGTCGACTCAGGCTCCCTGGAGGTCATGACGACCGCAGGTGGGCAGTTCCTGAACTCCTTCTTCACCGCCGCCTATGTTGCCGGTGCGCTGGGGTCGGCGATCACCTCGCAGGCGTCGGTGGCGCGAATTCTCTTCGCGATGGGCCGTGACGGCATCCTGCCGCGCAAGGTATTCGGCCACGTCTCGGTGCGCTTCAGCACACCCGTGTACGCGATCGGGTTCGTCTCCGTCATCTCGCTGGCGGCGGTGTTCGTGGACTTGGCGCTGCTGGCCTCGGTGGTCAGTTTCGGTGCGCTGGTGGCCTTCTCGGTGGTAAACCTGTCGGTGATCAAGCACTATTTCGTCGATCTGAAGCACCGGGCGGGTGCGCAACTGCTCGGCAGCCTGGTACTGCCTCTGATCGGTTTCGTGCTCACGCTGTGGCTTTGGACCAGCCTGTCCGGTACCGCATTGATCGTCGGATTGATCTGGCTGGCGATCGGGTTTGTCTGGTTGCTCGGCGTCACCCGCGGATTCTCCCGGCCGACGCCGACGCTGGATCTCGCCGAGTAAAGGCAGCGCGCCGAACAGCCGACCGCCGGCTACGGGACGTCAGTAGCCGGCGGTGGAGCTTGGCCGTGCGCGATCAGACCAGGGTGACGGTCACCGGGATGTTGCCGCGGGTGGCCTTCGAGTACGGGCAGGTCTGGTGCGCGCCGTCCACGATCTTCTGGGCGATCTCGCGATCCACACCGGGCACGCTGACGTTCAGCCGGGCCTGCAATGAGAATGCGCCGTCGGTGTTGAGCAGGTCTACCTCCGCGTCCACGGCGGTGTCGGCGGGCAGCTTCACCTTCTGGGCGGCCGCGGCCACACCCATTGCGCCGATGAAGCAGGCGGACCAGCCTGCGGCGAACAACTGCTCGGGGTTGGTACCGGTGCCGTTGGCCCCGGGCGGGGTGAGCTGGATGTCGAGGTTGCCGTCGGCGCTGTAGGACTCACCCTGGCGGCCACCGGTGGTGTGGGTCTGGGCGGTGTAGAGGACGGACATGTGGGGACTCCCTCGGCTTGTTGTGTTCGTTGCACAACCCAGAACGGGTGGTTCCGGCAGATCATTCCCATCCGATTAAATCGGATCCGATTATTTTTGGCTACGCTGGGGAGATGACACCGGATGTTCCGAAGCTCGCCGACTTCATGTGCTTCGCGGTCTACTCGGCCAACCTTGCCTACGGGCGGGCCTACAAGCCGATCCTGGACAAACTGGGTGTCACGTACACCCAGTACATCGCGATCGTCGCGCTCTGGGAGGAAGACCACCAGACGGTCGGGCAGCTGGGTGACAAGCTGTTCCTGGAGTCCAACACCCTCACGCCGATCCTGAAGAAACTCGAATCGGTGGGCTTGGTCACCCGTGCCCGCGATCCGCGCGACGAACGCCAGGTGCTCGTCAGCCTGACCGACGCGGGCCGCGCGCTGCGTGAGCAGGGCGCGGAGATGGATCTGGTCGCCGCGACCGGCCTGTCCCTGGACGAGCTGCGCATCTTGCAGCGCGGGGTGGCCACCCTGCGGGACAACCTGCGCCGACACGTAGAGGACACATCTGCCCGGTAGGCGTTGACTCTGCTGCATAATCTCGGCGTGGCCGACACCGAGATACTCATCGCCGGAGCTGGCCCCACCGGGCTGACCGTCGCCATCGAACTCGCTCGGCGCGGTGTCTCGGTTCGCATCGTGGACCCGCTGATCGAACCTCCTCAGTACGCGAAAGCAGTTGGGGTACAACCGCGGACGCTGGAGATCTTCGAGCGGATGGGGCTGCTGTCGCGGGTCCTCGACGCCGCGGTGCAACTGCGCGGGCAACTCGTCTACGTCAACGGTGCGCCTGCAGGACAGATCGAGCTGGCCTTGCCCGCCGACATCCCGTTCCAATTCATCGGGCTGCCCCAATACGCCACCGAGACCATCCTGCGCGACGAACTTGCGGCGCGGGGTGTGGCCATCGAGCGTGGCGTCCGCGTCGTAGGGTTCGACCAGGACGTCGACGGCGTCACCGTGACCTTGTCCGGTGACGCCGGCGAGCGGACGGTGCGTGCGCGGTATCTGGTGGGCGCCGACGGGGCGCACTCGGCGGTGCGCAAGGGCCTGGGGCTCAGCTTCGAGGGAGCGGCTTTCGAGGAGCAGTACATGCTCGGCGATGTCGAGGTGGATTGGTCGCTTCCCCACGGATACACGGTGCGGTCAATGCATCAGACCGACGGGGTGATCGATGACCTGCTGGTGTGCATTCCGCTGCCCGGCAGGGGACGATACCGGATCTCCATGCTGGTGCCGCCGGAGCTTCGCACCGACGCGTCCGGTGGTGTGCAGCACGGGTTCGAAGGTGGGAAGAAGCCCGAGCTGAGCCATCTTCAGGCCGTGCTGGACCGACTCGCCCCCGAGCCCACCACTGCACGGAACCTGCGCTGGTCCTCGGTGTTTAGGATCAGCCACCGCATCGTCGACGCGTATGGGCGGGGCCGGGTGTTCGTCGCGGGCGACGCCGCGCACATCCATCCGCCGACCGGCGCGCAGGGGATGAACACCGGCATTCAGGACGCGCACAACCTGGCATGGAAGCTCGCGCTGGCGGTATCGGGTGCCGGCGCGCCGGGTCTGTTGGAAAGCTATGACGCCGAACGCCGCCCGGTCGGTGAGGAAGTGGTCGGGCGCACCGTCCGCAGCGCGCGCGAAGGCCAAGGCACCGACTCCACCGACGTCGGCTTGTTCATGCGCCGAGAGGCTCAGTTGCTCATCGACTACGCGGGCAGCCCCATCGTGGCCGAGGGCGCGGGCGCGAGGGCGCCGGACGCCCGCGGATTGACCCGGCCGGCAGTGACCGACCCGTTCCGGCTATTCACCCTTCTGGACGGGGCGCAGCACACCGTTCTGCTGCACGCTGCGGCGGCGACCACCGTGGCCGATCTCGAGTCGGTGGCCGCGGCGGCGCGGGTTGCGGCGCACGGCCTCGTCGACGTCTACGTCCTCGCGGACCTGGACGCCGCGGTCGACGCCACCGATCTGCCGCTGATTCGGGATGCCGCAGGAGATTTCGCGCGTGTCTACCCGTCCCCGGCCGTGGCGGTGCGTCCCGACGGCTACCTGGGTTACGCGGGTCCGGCCGACACCGACGCGATCACCGCTTATCTCAAGGGGACGTTCGCCTAGCTATCGCGGCGCTTTCCACCTGAGGGTCGTCGTTCGCCGAACATCGCGACCCACGCGTAGAAACGACTTCGAGCCGGCTACGGTACCAGCCGGATCTTCAGGTGTTCGCCCGAGCGTGACATGGCCGCCGCATATCCGGCGGCCGCCGCGTCCAACGGCATTGTGGTGGTGAAGATTCCGCCGACATCCAGCCGACCGTCCTGCAGCAGCGGGATCAGTTCGGGCCAGGTCTGCTGCACCGGGGCGGTGGTCAGCCGGATGGTCAGGCTGCGGATCAGGCAGGCCAGTGCGGGGAGTGGGTAGGGCTGCAGGTCGTGCACGCCCACAATCGACACCGTCCCACCGGTACGTACGGTGTCGAGCGCATCGTTGATGGAGGCGTCGGTGCCGACGGCGTCGATCACCGAGTCAGCGCCGAGACCGTCGGTGAACTCCCGCACCTGCTGTCCTGACGGCGGCGACACCGCGACGGCCCCCCGCACCGTCGCGCGGGCGCGACGGGCCGCCACCGGGTCGACGGCGAAAACCGTGGCAGCGCCCAAAGCGAAGGCACTCTGTAACGCGCACATGCCGACCGCGCCGAGCCCGATCACCGCGACCGTCCCGCCGATCGGGATGTCGGCACGTTTGGCGGCGGCCCAGCCGGTGGCCAGGTTGTCGGTGAGAAGCAGTGCCTGGTCGGTGTCGATACCGTCCGGCAGGGCCAGCAGCTGAAAGTCCGCCGCGGGCACGGCGAGCAGATCGGCCTGCGCACCACCGAGCGCTCCCGAGCCGAAGATCCGCGGTCCGCTGACACAGCGGATCGGATCGTGTGTCGCGCAGCCGGGACAGCGTCCGCAGCCGGCGACCGAGGACACCAGGACTCGGTCGCCCACAGCGAATCCGGCTACCTCCGAGCCGATTTCGACGACGGTGCCGACCGCCTCATGTCCGAGGGCGACGGGGTCGACGATGGGGTAGTGGCCTTCCAGGAAGTGCAGGTCCGATCCGCAGATGCCGGTGGCGCTCACCTCGACGATGGCGCCATCGGGGCCGGGTAACACCGGGTCGGGCCGCTCGGCGACGCTGATCTGTCCCGCATTGTCGACGACGACCGCGCGCATACTCATGCCTCCTGATAGTCGGAGAAGATGGGTTCATCGATGGCGGAACGATATTCGGACAGTCGCCACGGGCTGACGGTGTGGATCTCGCCGTCGGCGTTCTTGAAATACGAATGCTTGACCGACGGGTGCGCCCACACCGTCTTGCGGATCGCGTCCTGGGACCGGGCATGCCACGCGGCGGTGGGTTCGGGTAGGGGCTCCATGGATCGCAGTCCCGCCGTGATGAGGTGCTCGAGGCACTTGTTGATGTAGCGCATCTGCAACTCCGAGTTCATGATGAGGCTGCCGCCGTGCGCGAGGTGCGTGCCGGGTCCGTAGGTCATGAAGAAGTTGGGAAAGCCGGGCACCGTGATTCCGCGGTAGGCGAACGGTCTGCTGCCCCATTGGGCGTGTAGGTCGGTCCCGTCGCGGCCGGTGACCGTCATCGGGAACAGGACATCGGTGGCTCGAAAGCCGGTGGCGTACACGAGGATATCGGCGTGGTGCTCGACGCCGTCGGTGGTGACGATCCCGGTCGGCGTGATGCGCTCGATCGGAGTGCGGATCAGATCGACATTGTCGCGCTTGAGGGTGGACAGCCAGCTGCCGTTGTCCTGCAGGGTGCGCTTGCCGGTGGCCGGATAGTCGGGTAGCACCTTGGCGAGCAGTTCGGGATCGTCACCGACCTGGGTGGTGATCCAGTCGGTGAACATGATGCGAGCCAGGGCGTTGATCTCGCTGACGGCGTTCTGCTGGTCTGGGTAGTCGGGGTCGACCCGGGCGGCGTCGAGACCCTTGTCCGCGCCGGGCCACAGCAGCAGGAACCGGTACCACCGGCCGTAGAACGGCAGGTGCTGCATGGCCCAGCGGGCGCCCTCGGGTACCCGGTCGTGATACATCGGGTTGGGGAACATCCACTGGGCGGTCCGCTGGAACACCGTCAGATGCGCCACCTTGTCCGCGATGGCCGGGGCGATCTGAAATCCGCTGGCGCCGGCGCCGATCAGTGCGACGCGCTTACCGGTGACATCGATGGTGTGATCCCACTTCGCCGAGTTGAATGCGGGTCCGGCGAACGTCTGCGCCCCGGGAAATTCGGGGATCTGTGGCCGGTTGAGCTGGCCGACGGCGGTGATCACGGCGTTGGCGGTGAGCGTCTGCGTGCCGTCGGCAGTACGCACCGTGACATGCCAGCGCTCGTCTTGCCAGGTGGCGGAGAGGACCTCGGTGTTCCACCGGATGTGCGGTTCCAGGCCGTGCCGGTCCACCACCTCGCGGAAGTACTGGCGCAGCTCGGGTTGTTCGGCGAAGAAGTGGTCCCAGTGATTGCTCGGTTCGAAGCTGAAACAGTAGAAGTGGTTGGCGACATCGACACGCGCGCCGGGATAGCTGTTCTCCCACCAGGTTCCGCCGGGGCCGGTGTTCTTCTCCACGATGGTGAAGGGAATGCCGGCTTGGGTGAGCCGCACGCCCGCCAGTACACCGGACTCTCCGCAGCCGATGACGATGACACTGAAGTCGTCGGTGTCCTGGAGTGCCGTCGGGCGCCTGGGGTCGGCACCCTCCAGATCCAGCTCTTCGAGCATCAGCGCCATATTGTCCTGGTCGACGGGTTCGCAGGCGGCCCAGTCGAGCATCTCTTTGACCAGTTCGGAGGGTAGCGGGTCGGGTACCGGGCAGCCGCGGTCGCGGTAGTCGGCGATGACCGGCAGCGCGGCGGCGCGGGCGCGAGCCTTGTCCTCTTCGCTCATGAAGCCCTGTACCTCGTTGAGGAACAGTCCGGCCTGCTTGAAGTCCCTGATGTAGGACGGGTCGCCCGTGATGTGCACCAACGACAGCAGCAGGGTGGGGATGCTGACGTCCTCGAGGGCCTTGGTGATGTCGACGTCCGGCGTATCGAACGGCTGTCCCACGTGGAAGCTACGCGTCACGCGGGGTTACGCTACTCGCCGTAGCGTTATGGGACAAGGGTTGCCGGCCTCCAGTCCATCGTGCTTCGTTACCCGGATGGCAGGGCGTGGGAGGGGAATCGGCTAGCGGTGGATGCCGGTGGTACGGAACCGGCTTCGATATGTGCTGGGTGAGACCCCGAGAGCGCGCCGAAACGCGCGCCGCATGGTGTCCGCAGACCCGAAGCCGGCCCGGCGCGCGACGGCTTCCTGACCGTGATCTCCCGTCGCCAGTAGCACTTTCGCCGCCTCGAGTCGCGCCTGTTCGACGAACCGGGCCGGGGTCAATCCGACCTGATCGTGAAACATGCGTACCAGGTGTCGTTCGCTGACCGCAGCACGTTCAGCCATCGCCGCGATCGAATGATCGGCGCCCGGATCGGCAACCACCGAGTCGAGGATCTCGCGAAGTCCACTCTCGACCGGCAGCGCAGCCTCGGTCCAGACGCTGAACTGGGCTTGACCGCCGGGGCGCTGCAAGAACACCACCATCCAACGCGCCACCCGCCGGGCCACGTCGGGACCGTAATCGCTTTCCACCATGGCCAGGCCGAGGTCGATGCCCGCGCTGATTCCCGCTCCTGTGATGTACGGCCCGTCCTGGACGAACAGCGAGTCCGGCACCACTTCGATCTCGGGATACGTACGTGCCAGCTCCTGGCAGTGCGCCCAATGCGTGGTCGCCCGGCGGCCGTCCAGTAGACCGAGGGAGGCCAGCACGAATGCGCCGGTGCACACCGAGGCGACCCGCCGGGCCCGCGGCGCCAGTTCACCCACCATCTGCAATGCCGCCGCAACGACGTCCGGCGTCTGCTCTTCGGGGATATCGTGCTCGCCGGGCGTGAATGAGAAGTCGGGCGGCACCCCGCCAGGGACGATCAGTGTGTCGATCCGGTCGGGCACCTCGGCCAGCGACATATCGACATTCAATGAGACGAACGACGTCGTGTCGACGGCCTCGCCTGTGGGCGAGGCCAAGATCACCCGGTAGTGCGCTCCGAAATCATTTGCCCGGGCGAATATTTCGAGTGGCGCGGCGACATCCTGCAGCGTCACCTTGTCGTACAAAGCGAACACGACGATCTTGGGCGCCTTGGATCCCCGCGCTTTCGCGGGTTGGCGCCCTGCGGCAGAGAGCCGCGCTGAGCTGCGCGTGTCCGACACCCGGTGATGTCCTTTCCTGGCCCCGGCCGAGGTGACAGTCAACGTAGCGGCAGACGGGTACGACGGCAATGGGGGCGGAGCCGAGAACAGTGCCAAGTCCGGAATTGCGCGATTCGTGTCCGGACCTGACGGGCGGAGCAATCCACGTGTAACACCGCTGAAACCCACTGGCATGAAGCTGATTTCAGCGTAGCTCGCTCCGAAGCCGAAGCGAGACATCCCCTCAGATTCTCGAAGGTGAGCCATGGATTCTCGGACAGCCTTGACGCTGAGTATCGGCGTGCTTGGCGGCGTGGCAGTCGCATTCACTGCTGAAGTCATCACAGTGCCCATCTGGGTGGTGTTCCTGGCCTGGGCATCGTTTTTCTTTGTCGGAGGCGGCGTGGCCGGCTGGGTCCGTTCGGTTTCCTCGAATCTCGTCGGTGTGGTGATCGCTTCTGCCAGCCTGTATGCCGCCCATCTGATGGGCGGCGGCCTGCTGGTCACTGCCGTCGCCGTGGGCGTCGGCAGTGCAGTGATGGTGCAGGCATCCTGGGTGCCGCTGCTGGCCACCACCCCGGCCGTCGTCGTTGGATTCGCCTCCACGGTGTCGACGGTCGCCGGGCGGGGCAATGACATCACCGTGACCACCATCTCGCACCTCGGCCTGGTCGCCGCCGTGGCCTGTCTCCTCGGCGCATCTTTCGGTTTTCTCTCCGAATACCTCGCGACGGTCATGACCAAGAAGTCCGCTGCGACCCCGTCCACAGAAGGAAGCCCTGCCTGATGAAACTGCAGCACTATCTCGGCGGCCTCGAGGGGTTGCCCGAGCCGCTCACCTTGGAGAAGCGAGTCTTCGTCGAGGACTGGGAGAAACGGATCTTCGGCATCCATGTCGCGATGATGGGATTGTCCAACCATCTCGGATCGGCGTTGCCGGAGTACCCGATCGATGAGGTACCCACCGCGTTCAAAGACGAGTGGACGTGGGCCGACCTGCGCACTGGCGCAGAGGCGATGAACCCGTTCGACTACTTCAAGTTTCGCTACTACGAGAAGTGGTTGGGCGGCATCACCCAGTTCTTCATCGACAAGGGCTATGTCACCGAAGAGGAACTCGCCGATCGGATTGCCGAACTGACCCCGCCAGCAGGCGAGGACCTGCCGGCCATCGACGATCAGGTGATCGCCTATCTCCGCCTCGGCGACAGCCCACGCCGCGACGTCGCGCACCCGAAGTTCGCGGTCGGCTCGCAGGTGCGTATCACCAACGTCCCTGCCGACGCGCACAGCCGGCTGCCGGGATACCTGCGTGATCGGGTCGGCGTAGTGGAACGGGTCTTCGAGGGCGACTACGGCTACTTCACCCATACCGGCGACGGGATCGGTAACCCGATGCCGATCTACATCGTCGAATTCGACCCGGCCGAAATCTGGGGTCCGCGCGCCGAGGGCGGCCCGCTGAAGCTCTACGCCGAGCTGTTCGAAGCCTATTTGGCACCAATCGAGGAGGAAGCATGACCGGCCAGTTCGCCTACCCGCCCGACCGCGAGGAGATCAGCGCCAAACAGGTGACCGCCTTGGAGGCGCTGCTCATCGAAAAGGGCGTCATCACACCGCAAACCGTCGACAAGGTGCTCGCCTACTTCGAGACGGAGATGACCCCACTCAACGGCAAGAAGATCGTCGTCAAGGCGTGGACCGATCCGGAATTCGCCGCCAAGATCGTCGTCGACACCCCGGCGGCCGTCGCCGAACTGAACCTGCCCGAGGGTATGGCCGGTGCCGAGGGTGAGCACCTGCAGGCCGTCGCTAACACGCCCGGGGTGCACAACCTGGTGATCTGCACGCTGTGTTCATGCTTCCCGTGGCCGGTGCTCGGGTTGCCGCCGTACTGGTACAAGGATCCGACATTCCGGTCGCGGGCCGCGCGGGAGCCGCGCAAGGTGCTCGCCGAGGTCGGAGTCGATCTGCCGGCCGACACCGAAATCAAGGTATGGGACTCCAGCGGCCACTCGCGATGGTTCGTCATACCCGAAAGGCCGGAAGGCACCGAGGATTTCACCGATGAGATGCTGATGGATCTGGTGACCACCGAGTCGATGATCGGCGTGGCGTTGGCGGGTCCCGCGTGATGAAGCTGCACGAGACCTGCACCACCGATCAGGCTGCCCCGCAGTTCGACCACGAATGGCAGCGCCGGGCATTCGGGTTGGCCCTCGCGCTCTCGGAGTTCCGGCACTACCCGTGGAGTGAGTTTCAGCAGACCCTGATCGCGACGATCGGGGAGTGGGAAGCCACCCCGGAACCCGAACGGGGGCAGTGGGAGTACTACGACCACTGGGTCGCGACGCTCGCGAAGCTCGTCGACCGCCACGAGCTGCTGACCGCCCCGCTGCTCACCGACGCCAATGATCACGCCATCGCCCACGACCACGATCACGATCACTAGAACTGCGAGGACTTCTGAGATGAACGATGCCAACCCCGCCCTCGGTGCGCCACTCGCCGACCTGCGTGCAGCAGCTACAAGCCTCGCCGTACCGGTCCAGCTGGCCGTCCTGACCCTGCTCGCGCTCATCGCCTACTACTTCGTCGGCTACGACCAAGGTGCAGTGTCCGTGTTCGGTTCGGACACCCACGTTCACGAGTTCGTGCACGACGCGCGACACCTGCTGGGGTTCCCGTGCCACTGAACGTCGAATTACCGCCCATGCTGCGCTATCTCGTGCCCGGTGTGGTCGGCGGCATCGTCAGCTTCGCGTTCAGCCGCGTGATGATCGAGCCGTTGATCAGTTCGGCCGTGGACTACGAAGGGGAACGCGAGCACGCGCAGGCCCAGCTCGCCGGCAGCGATCACGAGCACGGTCACGAGCTCTTCACCCGGTCGGTGCAGGAAAACTTCGGCGCCGCAGTCGGAATCATCGCGATGGCCGTCGCGATGGGTGTGCTGTTCGCGGTGGTCCACACCGTGCTCCGCACTGTGCTCGCCCGGCGCGGCTTCGCCCCCGATCCCACTGGCCTGGCCCTGGTGCTCTCGGCGGGAATGTTCACGGCGATCGCGTTGGTGCCGGGCCTGAGATACCCTGCGAATCCGCCGACCGTCGGGCTGGAAGAAACCATCGGTGCGCGAAGTTCGGCGTTCCTGACGATCACCGTGATCTCGGTGGTGGGTGCCGGCCTTGCGGTGGCGGCCGGGTTGGCATGGTCGCGTCGGTGGGGAAGTTGGCCGGCGGCCGCCGTGGCGGTGGGCGGTTACGGCGTCCTCATGCTGGTTGCGTCTGTGTGGTTACCGAGCTTCCACGAGGTTCCAGGACCGATCAGCGGTCCCGACGGCATTGTTGTCGACGGCTTTCCAGCCCAGGTGCTCGGCGACTTCCGGGTGTATTCACTGCTGAACCAGGCGTTGATGTGGCTGACGATCGGTGCGACCTGGGCATGCCTGTCGGCGCTGTCATCGTCGATGCGACGCAGGAACGGACTGTCGTCCCTGGCGACGGTCGGTGGACCGCCCGCAGGTGCTCGACCGCAACGATGACGGTATGAACGGGTCTGATGGCAACAGGCCTGCCGGCTCAGCCGCCGAGCACCGTGGCGTAGTTGGCGACCGCCAATCCACCCATGTTGTGCACGAGTCCGAGTTTCGGGGCCGGCAGCTGCATGTCCCCGGCGCGACCGGACAGCTGCAGTGCGGCGATCACATGCTGGGACACCCCGGTGGCGCCCACCGGGTGGCCTTTGGCTTTGAGCCCGCCGGACACATTGACCGGGAGCCGTCCGTCGCGAAAAACCCACCCCTCGTCGATCGCGCGGCGGCCCTGCCCGCGCGGAGTCAGCTCGAGCATCTCGTAGCAGATCAACTCGGCGATGGTGAAACAGTCGTGGACCTCGGCAAAAGACAGCTGGTCGACGGAAGCGCCCGCCCGCATGAGTGCCTCGTTTACCGCCTTGCGCCCGGCGGCGAATTCGAGCACATCGCGCTGGTTCTTTTCCAGTCGGTCATTGGCATGCCCGAATCCCAGGATGGTGGCCATCGGGTGGTCGGGGTCCTTACGGAGAACGAGAGCCGCCGCACCGTCGCTGACCAGTGAACAATCCGTCCGTCGCAGTGGTTCGGCGACCACCGGATTACGTTCTGACACCGTCGAACAGAACTCGACGCCCAGGTCTTTGCGCAGTTGCGCCCACGGATTTGCGCAACCGTTGAGGTGATTCTTGGCCGCGATGCGCCCGAGGGTGTCGCCGAGCCAGTCCTGCGCGTGGTAGCGATCCCGGTATTGCCGTGCCACCTCGGCGAAGACGCCGGCGAATCCCTCCGGCGACTGGGTGCCGGCCAGCTCGGCGTCGGCCCCGAGCAGGGCGCTCGCCACCTGTGCACCGCCGGCATGAGTCATCTTCTCCACGCCGACCACCAGCACGGTATCGGCGAGTCCGGACAGAATCGCCCGAATCCCTTGGTGTACAGCCGCTGAACCCGATGCACATGCATTTTCCACCCGGGTCATCGGGATTCCCCACAGCGCGGGCTCGGCGCCGATCGGCAGTGACGAGGGGAAGGCGAATGGCGTCAGGCCGCTGTTGAACTGGGAAACGAACACCTCGTCGACTTCGGCGGGTTCGATCCCGGCGTCCTTGATCGCACCGACCGTGACGGAGCCGACCAGGCTCGCCACCGTTTCGTTCTCGAGTCGGCCGAACGGGCTGTGGGCAACGCCGATCACGCCGATCCGGGGTGCGGGAATCATGGTCACTGGCTCTCCTCGTCTGTGCGGCGGGGCAGGATCAATCGGCCCCTGTCGCCCGACGTTAATAGGAAAGAGAGTTGTTGCGCTGTCCCATCTTTGGACAGTTTCTTGGCGTCATACGGTGATGCCGTAGGTCTTGAGCTTGCGGTAGAGGCTGGACCGCGCCATACCCAGATGGGTTGCCGCCGCCATCCGGTTCCCCGCAGATTCCCGCAGCGCCGCGACGATCGCGTCTCGCTCGGCGCTCTCCAGTGGGGTCAACGTGTGCCGGGCGGCCGTCTGGCAGTACCCGGGCACATCGGCGGTCTGGATCTCCCCGACGGGGCGCCGTCGCACGGCGTGCACCAGAGCCTCCCGAAGCTGGGATATGTTGCGCGGCCACGAATAGCGCGAGATGAGCCGCATCGCTTCCGGGCTTATCCGCACATGACGCTCGGGGGCGATACCCCGGAGCAGGGCGGCGGTCAGGGCGGGCAGGTCGTCGGTGCGGCAGCGCAAGGGTGGCACGGCGATCGAGATGTCGAAGTAGTGAAGTAGCTGGCGGAACGGCAGATCGGCTGTCGATGAACCGTCCGAAGCGGTGGCCACCATCCACACCGGGCCGTCGAGCGACACCAAAGCCTCGAAGTACGCGGCCAAGCGCTCCACCCCGTCTGTGGTGGCCTGGTCGATGTCGCGGACGATGTGCAAGGTCGGTTCCGCCGAATCACCCAGCAAGGTCGCGAGATCCGACGGCGGGCCCTCCATGCCGAGCTGTGTCGCATCCACGGAGATACTGCGACCAGCGGGGTAGACCGAGTGGAAGAGCTCGGCCACCAACGTGAACTTCCCGACGCCGGTCTCTCCGACCACGAGGGCGGGCTGGGTTCGTCGAAGCGCTTCGCGCAGCTGGGCTCCGGCCCGAACCCAGGCTGGAGTCGTCCCGCCGGCCAGGGACTCTCGGGCCTGGCTCAGGCCGTCGATGATCTGCGACGTGTGCGGTGTGGCGATCGCGATCGGTGGAAGCTGATGCACGCTGAAGTCGGTCGGCGATCCGGAGTGATGAGCGAGCACCAGGTCGGCGATCACCACGATCCCGGCCACATCGGAACCCGCAAGGATCCGAGTGCCGCGGATGTGCACGAGGCGCTGTCCATCGGGAAGCGCCACCGTATCGGTGACGCGGTCCTTGCCTGCCATCAGGAATGTCGCATGCTCGCGGAGCACCCGCTGCTCGTCGGCGTTGAACATCTGCTGCGCCACCGGATTGGCGATGAACACCGACTCGCCGAACCCGAACACGGCTTGGCGTTCCGCGCGTGCCGTCACCTTGAGATAGGTGTCGAAGATGGCCCGCTGGGCTTGGCCGCGGTCCATGAGGAGATTGTGGCCGATGTCTTTGGCCGCGCTCTTGGCGAGCGTGTGCATCAGCGGACTCCACGAGTGTGACAGCGCGGAGATATCCAGCACTCCAGCGACTCGTCCGGTCACCGGGTCGATCACCGGCGCGCCGGTGCACGCGAACATGTGCAGGTTCTCGCTGAAGTGTTCCGGGCCGACGACGCTGATCGACTGCCCCGCTTCGAACACCGTGCCGATCCCGTTCGTGCCCATGGTGGACTCCGAGTAGTCGAAACCGGGCGCAAGGTGAACTCGATCGAGAAGTCGGGCGACGGCGGCCGAACTGTCGATGCGCTGCACCACGCGGGCCTTGTTATCGGTCAACACGATGACCATCGGCATGTCCACGGTGTCGATTTCCAGCTGCTGCAGCACGGGGCGGGCCGATCGGATGAGCAACGACCCGGTGTCGATCTCGTCGGTGAACTCACTGTGCGGCTGCGACACGTCGACCCCCGCGGCCTGGCTACGTTCCCACGAAGCCGCGACGAGTTCGGAGACACCGGCCGCCCCGGAGCCACCGAACTCCAGGAAATCCGCCCGAGCGGCCGCAACCCGCAGCATCCGCGCCGCGCTGTCGGGCATAGGTGACTCCTGTCCGTCTGGGTCGAGGCCTCCAGTGTGAACGAGAGCCAGATCACATCCAAGCGATCACGCTGTCCCATTTTGGGACACGCCACCGGGGTGAGACGTGGGCAACGTTAATGCCAGAGATGTGTCACGGAGCACATCGGATGCGCAGTGAATCCTGAGAACGGAGCGGCATGGAAACCCTGATCAACATCGACAACGGTGGCACGCTCACCGACATCTGCGTGTGGGACGGCGGTGCGTTCACCTTCACGAAGACCCTGACCACGCAGCATGACCTGTCGGAATGCCTGTTCGCCGGTATCGAAAAGGCGTCGCAGGCTCTATACGGCGAGGCGGACATCACCCGGTTGCTGCACGCCACCGAGCACATCCGTTACTCCACCACGCAGGGCACCAATGCCCTGGTGGAGCGGCGGGGACCCAAGATCGGTGTCCTCACCACGATCCCCGATCTGCAGACCGCGATGCAGCAGACCGCCGCCGAGGAGAAGCTGTTCGCCGGTCTGGTGTCCGACCGCTTCCTGAGCCTCGATTCCTCCGCCGACGACGAAACCTTCGAGTTCGACGCGGTACAGAAGGTCAACCGGTTGACCACCTTGGGCGCGGCCCGGGTCGTCATTGCCGGGAGCGACCCCGAGCAGGAGCGGCGGCTCCGGCACGTCTTGCTCCGTAAGTTCCCGCGCCATCTGCTCGGGTCGGTGCCACTGATCTACAGCTGGGAGCTGGCCGGCGACCGCAATGACATCAGGCGGGTGTGGTCGTGCGTCGTGAACTCGTTCCTCCATCCCACGATGGAGCGCTTCCTCTACAGCGCCGAGCGCCGGCTCAAGGACTACAAGGTGGCCAACCCGCTGCTCGTGTACCGCAATGACGGGGCGTCGTCGCGGGTCGCCAAGTCGATCGCGCTCAAGACCTACTCCTCGGGTCCGCGGGGCGGGTTGGAAGGCACCTCGGCCCTGGCCAAGGTCTACGGCCTCAAGCACGCCCTGATGATGGACATCGGCGGCACCACCACCGATGTCGGCATCGTCGACGACGGTGTGGTGGCGGTGGCCGATCGGGGCGCCATCGAGGACGTCGAGATCTCCTATCCCATGAGCGATGTCACGTCCGCCGGTGTCGGTGGATCGTCGGTGATCCAACTGGTCGACGGTGCGCTGCGGGTGGGCCCGAAGTCCGTCGGTGCCGCGCCCGGTCCGGCCTGCTTCGGCTTCGGCGGCAAACAGGCCACCATCACCGACGTCAACCTGCTGCTCGGCATCCTCGACCCCGACACCTACCTCAACGGCACCTTCAGGCTCGATCCGAGTCGGTCGAAGGCGGTCATCGCCGAGACGATCGCCGCACCGCTGGGCATCTCGCTCGAAGAAGCCCTGATCCGGATGGAACATGCCTACTTCCAAGCGTTGTCCACGTCGTTCGCCCACCTGGTCCGCGACGACACGACGCTGCTGGCGTTCGGTGGCGCGGGACCGATGAGCGCGGCCGGCGCAGCGCGGCTGGCAGGTGTGAAGCACGTGCTGATTCCCCGGACCGCCGCGGTCTTCTCCGCGTTCGGCATCTCGTTCTCCGATATCGGCAAGACCTACGAAGTCATCGTTCCCGGAACGTCCACGGGGGCGGCCCGGCAGACCTATGACGAACTCCTGGCTCGAGCCGAGCGGGACATGTTCCAAGAAGGCTATTCGCTCACCGACTGCGAAACCTCATGGACGTTGCTCGTAGAGAACGCCGACGACCGGGATTCGGTGGACGGCCCCAAGGTCTCGCGCTTGCCGTATCAGCCGGGCGACGAGGTGGACTATCCCGGGTGCGTGGTGTCCCTGCAGCTGAACGCCACTGCGCGGTTGTCGCATCCCGCACTGGAACAGGGCAATTCGGTGGAGCCCCGCCCGGCCACCTCGGTCAGCCATCGATCCGTGCGCGCCACGGCAGACCGGGTCGACGAGATCCCCGTATACGTCCTCGATGAACTGAGCCCGGGTCACACCGGCGAAGGGGCGGCCATCATCGAAGGTCCGTTCTTCACCGCACGGGTGTTGCCGGGCTGGACATTTCGTGTCACGTCGGCCGGCGACCTGCTGCTCACCGACAACAACTGACCTCGCTTCACCCAGACCAATTCGTTTAGAAGGAAGGAGACTTGCGATGCGAGTCCCCATGACCGAATACCTCGTCATCGATCTGGACACCGAACGGTGGGTATGCCGCGTGTGCGCCCATGACATGGGTTCGGCACACGAGAACTACAAGCCGGGCACCCTGGTCTACGACCGCGACCCGCGCGAGATCCACCAACCGATCATCGATCCCGAGCGTTACGAGTACACGTTCAGTCCGGACCCGACGTACTGCCGGATCCTGGAGTATTACTGCCCCGGATGCGCCACCCAGATCGAGTGCGAGTACCTCCCGCCGGGCCACCCACCGGCCGTCGACATCCTGATCGATATCGCAGCGCTCCGAAAGCAATGGGAAGAACGCGGCGTCGACGCCGAGGCAGTCCACAACTACGGCCCCGGCGAGGACGCGCAGAAGTACACGGCCGCGCTCAAAGCATCCGCCCACCATCACTGACACGAACCTCAACCTGGAGAACTACTGACATGAAACGCATTTCAGTCGACATCGGTGGCACCTTCACCGACTGCTTCTTCGTCTGGGACGACATCTACGTCGACGCGAAGGCGCTGACCACCCACCACAATCTGGCGATCGGGTTCAACGATGCACTCGACCTCGCGTGCAAGCGCGCCGGGCTGGACCGCTCCACGGTGCTCTCGGAAGTGGACTCGGTGCGTTATGCCACCACGTTGGGCACCAACGCGCTCATCGAACGCAACGGACCCCAGGTGGCGGCCATCGTCACCCATGGGTTCGAGGACACCATTCCGCTGTCGCGTGGCCGTGGCTACGGCGAGGGCCTGGACTATTCGATGCAGCAGAACCTCCCCGCAGCCGAGCGGCCCGAACCACTGGTGCCCCGGGCGATGATCCGATCGGTCAAGGAACGCATCAACTCTGCGGGCAAGATCGTCGCCCGGCTCGATCCCGACGACGTGCGCACGGTGGTCCGCGAACTCGTCGATGCCGGCGCTGAGGCGATCGTGGTCTCGACGGTCAATTCGACCGAGAACCCGGAGCACGAACTGGCCATCCAGGAGATCATCCTGGACGAGTTTCCGCCGCACGAGCTGGGAGCCATCCCGGTGCTGCTCGGGCATCAGGTCTCCGGCCGCAAGGGCGAGTACGTGCGCGCAACGTCGACCATCATCGATGGTTACCTGCACGAGATCATGCTCCACGCGCTGGCACAGTTGTCGACCAACCTCCGGGACTTCGGTTACGACAAGCCGATGTTGGTCATCCACAACTCCGGTGGCATGGCCCAGATGAACTCGACGGACGCGCTGCAGACCATCCATTCCGGCCCGATCGCCGGTGTGGGTGCCGCCGAACACCTTTCGAGCGAGACCGGGATCGGTCATGTCATCGCCACCGATATGGGCGGCACCTCGTTCGATATCGGCCTGGTGCCCGAGGGAGGCGTCAAGCACTACGACTTCCTGCCCACCATCGACCGGTGGCTGGTATCGGTTCCGATGGTTCACCTGGACACCCTGGGCGCCGGCGGCGGATCCATCGCCAGCTACGACCGCATCCACAACTCGATCAAGATCGGCCCGAAGTCGGCGGGTTCCAACCCGGGCCCGGCATGCTACGACCGCGGCGGGCTCCGTCCCACCGTGACCGACGCGGACCTCCTTCTCGGGTACCTCGACCCGGACAACTATGCCAACGGTTACATCAAACTCAATCCGAAGCGCTCGCTGTTCGCCATCGAAGAGGATCTGTGCGACCCCCTCGACATGGATCCGATCGACGTGGCACGGGTGATCAAAGACGGTGTCGACGAGCAGATGGCCATCGGTATCGGCAAGGAACTGCGGGTGCGGGGCTATCTTCCCGAGGATTTCACCATGCTCGCCTACGGCGGCAACGGGCCACTGCACGCGTGCGGTGTCGCACGGCACGCCGGTATCAAACGTGTTCTGGCGCCGCCCTTCTCCTCGGTGTTCTCGGCATGTGGTGCGGGCAATATGAAACAGCTGCACTTCCACGAGCGCGGCGTGCACATCACGATGTACAACGCCACCACGCGTTCGCTCTACGCCAACTACGCCGAATTCAACTCGGTGGTACAGGAACTTGAGGATGCCGGGCGGGAAGACCTGATCCGCCAGGGGTTCTCCGAGGAAGACGTCCGGTACCGGCTCGAGCTCGACATGCGGTATGGCAACCAGCTGCTGACGCAAGCGGTGGCGCTGACCGACCTCCACCGCATCAACGGTGTCAAAGAGGTTCTGGAGATCATCAAGACCTTCGGCGATGTCTACAGTCACCGCTTCGGGGCCTCATCGGCAGCGCCGGAAGCCGGAATCCGATGCAGCACCGTACGGGTGGCGTCATTCGTCGACGGCGATGTGGTCAATTTCGAATCACTGGAGCACGGTGGCGCGCGGAGCGCCCCGACCCCGGTCGGTAGTCGCACGGCGCACTTCATCGGAATCGACGATCCGATCGACACCCCGGTCTACGACCAGGATTCGCTTCGTCCGGACCGGGTGATCGCCGGTCCGGCAATCGTCACCACCGAGAACACCACATTCCTGGTCGAGCCCGGTTGGCGGCTCGAGCCCACGGCCCAAGGCGCCGTGTGGTTCCTGCAGGACTGACCGAAACCCTGAACCGTCGAGAAAGTTGAGTACAAGACCATGACCACAGTCAACGAACGGCCCGCCACCACGCTGACGAACGAAGAACAGCAGTGGGTGGACAAGTTCATGGACGAAACCACGCTGTTCCTGGGACCCGACGCCGGGATCATGCGCAGCCACAGCATCTCCGAACGTTCGGCGCACGAAGAGGTGGCGCTTGCCGCCGGCGTGGATCGGCTGCAGGTGGAACGCATCCGTAAGCGCATCGCCGGTGCCCTGGACGAGGGTTACGAGATGTGTGAGGCCCAGGGCGCGGCCCCGGGAGCCAAATGGGGCGACCTCACCACGGCCATCTACACCGCCGCCGGCGACGTGTCGTACCTTTCGTGCCACGGCGTCATCGCCTTCAGCGCGATCCTGCACCACCCGATCCGGTACATCATGAAGTACTGGAAGGACGAACCGACCGTGGGCGTCCACGAGGGTGACGGGTTCATCCACAATGACGCCAGGTACGGCAATGTGCACAACACGGACCAGTCGATGATCATGCCGATCATGCGCGACGGCAACATCATCGCGTGGGTCGCCGCCACCATCCACGAAGGTGAGAACGGCGCATGCGAACCCGGCGGTATGCCGTCCGGGTCGGAGACGCCGTTCGATGACGGCCTGCGCATGAGCCCGTTCAAGATCGTCGAAGGTGGTGAGCTACGCCGGGATCTGCTGACCTTCCTTCAGCATTCGGTGCGAGATCCCAAGCTGCAGCTGGCGGACCTGAAGGTGAAGATCACCGCGGTGCGCAAGATCATGGAGCGCATCGACAAGGTGATCGACGAGGTGGGTGTCGATACCTTCGTGGGAGCACTTCGGACCACCATCGAAGACGTCGACGCCGAGGTCCGTCGTCGTATCTCCGAGTTGCCGGATGGCACCTACCGGTTCGACCAGTTCATGGACAGCACGCTCAAAGAGAACATCCTCATCAAGATCGCGTGCAAGATCACCGTCAAAGGCGACTCGATGACCGTCGACCTGCGTGGCACCGGGCCGGAAATCATGAACCGTGCCATCAACTCACCACTGTGCTCCGTGAAATCCATGATGATGCAGGCAATCCTGGCGTTCTGGTGGCCCGATCTGCCGCGCTGCACCGCGGCGATGAGCTGCATCGAGATCATCTCGGACGAGGGCACCTGGGCGGACGCGTCCTATGACGCCCCGATGGGGCAGTCCCTGCAGGCCTCGTTCCGCGGATTCTCGGCGATGCAGGCGCTCTACAGTCGGATGTCGTTCTCCACGCCGCACAAGTACAGCAATGTGGTTGCCAACTGGTTCAACCAGATCAACACCTTCCTGTGGGGCGGTATCACCCAGCACGGCGACATGGTGGGCAACCTCTGCGCCGACCTCAACGGAATGCCCGGTGGGGCAAAACCCTTCCGTGACGGAGAGGACGCGGTCTCGCCCCTGTTCTGCGCCATGGCCGATACCGCCGAGCAGGAGGTGATGGAGGAAGAGGTGCCGTTCATGCAGCTCGTGGCCAAGCGCCTGGTCCGCGACAACATGGGCTTCGGCAAGTTCACCGGCGGCATGGGTTACGAGATGATCGTCGCTGCCGAGGGCTCCCCGGAGTGGGGATTCATGACCGTGACCTCCGGTGCCAAGTTCTCTTCCATCTACGGGATGTACGGCGGATACGGTTGCGGCACCTACCCGCTGGCCATGGTCAAGGGCACCAACGTCTACGAACACTTCCGGCAGGACAACAAGAAGTTCGACCTGTCCATCGAGAAGGTCATGAACGAACGCCCATTCCCGGACGGCCGGTACTCGACCTACCACATGGGGCTGCAGTTCGATCGGGCCAAGGACGGCGAGCTGTACATGATCAGCCAGGGCGCCGGCGGTGGCTACGGCGACCCGCTGGAGCGCTCGCCGGAATCGGTCATCCGGGACGCCGAACTGGGGCGCATCAGCCAGAAGGTGGCCGAGACCATCTTCGCCGTGCACTACGACCCGGCGACCTTCCGGCTCGACGTGGCACGCACCGAACAGGCACGCTCCGACGCCCGGCGGGCACGTCTGCAGCGCGGAAAGCCCTTCGCCGAGTTCTGCCAGGAGTTCGTCAAGCCGGAACCTCCGAAGGAACTCGCTTACTACGGATCGTGGGGCACCTGGGAGCCGGGCAACGAGGACATCACGGCGACCGTGTACACGATCGACGGCCCCGAGCGGGTGAAGGCCCCGCTGGTCGAGCTGCCACTGGTGGTGGTGCCGGACCGCCGAGAGGTCAAGATCGCCAAACTTCAGGAGCGCATCGACGAGCTGGAGGCGCGTTACGGCGAGACCGCGCGCAAACTCGCCTGACACACCGGTGGTGGCGGCCCCTCCCGCCGGGACCGCCACCACCGTCCCCTGACCGAGCCGAACGTCACAAGGATCCGCCATGAGCCTGAAAACCCTTGCCGCCGCGCCTCCCAGCGGGCGCCCTCGACCTTTGTTGATCAACGATGACGGCTATTCCACTGCCGTCATTCGCCAGGGCGCACCGATTCCCTGGACGGACACCACCCTCGCGGCCGGGCACTTCGGGCAGGTCCGCGGACTGTTGGATCCCGACAGTCACTGGATCGACGTTCGCCGGCTGATGGCCGCTCACCTGGCGGCTCGTCCCGAACTCGTCGAGGCGATGGGGGCCCGGTCCCGGACGGGCTACCCGCTGCGCACCTTGCTCGGCGACGAGGCCCTGCTGGAGTCGCTGCTGGAGGTGCTGGGCACGGTGTCCCACACCACCCGACGCGGGCTGGTTCTGTACACACCGTCACCGGCTGCCTGGCTGTCGTGGGCGCACCAGATCGCAGGCAGCCCGATCGGCGCCGTGGACCCCGACCGCGCCGACAGCGCGTCGATGTACGTCGCCGAATGGCTCGGGCGACTCGGCGAGCTCACCGTGGCTCTGGTACTGCTCGACGCGCGTGGGACTCCCTGCCAGACCGCCGAACGGCTGGACGGCTACACATCGATTGCCAACGTCGCGGGGCACTTCGACTGGTCGGTGGCGCTGTGGCACGACGGTGGAATCGAGACCGCGGCAGGGGATCCGGGGATCGTCGTCATTCCCGACCAGTTCTGGACCGCCACTGCCGAGGTTCCCGAAGGAGAGGTGCTGCTGACTACCATTCCCGACTCGGCCCAGCCCGAACACGTACTCGACCAACTCGCCACACTGCGCTGAAAGGACCGCATGGACAAGACAGTTGCGACCGCCGCCGAGGCGGTGTCCGACATCCCGGACTCGATCATGCTGGCGACCGGAGGCTTCGGGATCTGCGGTATCCCGTCGGCATTGCTGGCGGCCCTGGCCGAATTGGGCAGCCGGGACATCACTTTGGTCTCGAACAACTGCGGTATCGCGGGCGTGGGCAATTCGCTGTTGCTGGAGAAGCGGCAGATCAGACGTTTGATCGCCTCCTATGTCGGGGAGAACAAGGAACTGGAGCGGCAGTATCTGTCGGGGGAGGTGGAGATCGAGCTCAATCCCCAGGGCACGCTGGCCGAGCGGCTGCGCGCCGGAGGCTCGGGTATCGCGGCCTTCTACACCCGCAGCGGAGTGGGGACCCAGATCGCAGACGGTGGCCTGCCCATTCGGTACGCGGCGGACGGGTCGGTGGCCGTCGCCTCGAGACCCAAACCGGTGAAGGCATTGAGCTGGGACGGTGTCGAGCAGCCCTTCGTCCTGGAGGAGGCACTGCGCCCCGACTTCGCCTTGATCCACGCCTGGAAGGGCGACCGGCACGGAAACCTGGTGTTCCGCAAAGCCGCCCGGAACTTCAATCCGCTGTGCGCCATGGCCGCGAAGGTCACCGTAGCCGAAGTGGAGATCCTGGTGGAACCCGGTGAACTCGATACCGATGCAGTTCATCTGCCCGGTGTCTACGTGGATCGCGTGTTGCCGTTGACCGCGGCCGAGATCGCCGGCAAGGGCATCGAGCGGCGCACGGTCCGGCTCGGGCCTGCAGATGAGGCCGATCGGCACTCGGAAGGTGAGGTGGCCTGATGGCCTGGGATCGGCATCAGATGGCGGCACGGGCCGCCGCGGAACTCAGCGATGGCGACTATGTCAATCTCGGGATCGGATTGCCGACGCTGGTCCCCGAGTACGTGCCCCGCGATGTGCACATCGTCCTGCAGTCCGAGAACGGGATCCTGGGCCTCGGGCCGTATCCGTACGAGGGTGCCGAGGATCCGGATTTGATCAATGCCGGTAAGGAGACGGTGACCACCTTGTCCGGCGCCAGCTTCTTCGACTCGGCGACCAGTTTCGGCATGATCCGATCCGGCAGGATCGATGCCGCGATCCTGGGCGGTATGCAGGTCAGTGCCCGTGGCGATCTGAGTAACTGGGTGGTGCCCGGAAAGCTCGTCAAGGGTATGGGCGGCGCGATGGATCTGGTGCACGGTGCGAAGAAGGTGATCGTCCTGATGGAGCATCGAACCCGGGACGGAGCATCAAAGATCCTCGCGGAGAACACCTTACCGCTCACCGGTGCGGGCGTCGTGAACCGGATCATCACCGATCTCGGCGTGCTCGACATCGATGCGCAGGGATTGAAGCTAGTCGAACTGGCCCCTGGAGTTCACCCGGACGAGATGCGGAGCTGTACGGCAGCGCCCATCACGGTCGACTGAACCTGTGCCACAGAGTAATCGAGTGAGGAGCCTGTCATGAAAGCGCTGGTCTACCACGGCAATGGTGAGAAGTCCTGGGATGACGTACCGGACGCCACCATTGTGCACCCGACGGATGCTGTGGTGCGTGTCGACGCGGTCACCATCTGCGGTACCGACCTACACATCCTCAAGGGTGACGTCGCCACCGTGTCACCGGGCAGGGTGCTCGGTCACGAGGCGGTCGGCACGGTGGTCGAGATCGGTCCGGGTGTGCAGCGGGTGGCCGTCGGCGATCGGGTACTGGTGTCCTGTATATCGTCGTGCGGAGTCTGCCGGTACTGCCGTGAAGGTTCCTACAGCCAGTGCCTTGGTGGCGGTGGGTGGATCCTCGGCCACCGCATCGACGGTACGCAGGCCGAATACGTCAGAGTGCCGTTCGCCGACAACTCTACCCATCCGATACCCGATCAGGTCGGCGACGATCAGATGATCCTGCTGGCCGACATCCTGCCCACCGCCTACGAGGTGGGCGTCCTGAACGGAAAGCTGCGACCGGCGGACGTGGTGGCCATCGTCGGTGCCGGGCCCATCGGGCTGGCGGCTGTGCTGGCGGCGAAACTGTTGAGTCCCAGCCATATCGTCGTCATCGATCGAGTGGACGCACGACTCGACATCGCGCGCAAGATCGGCGCCGACATCACCGTCAACAATGCCGACCAGGACCCGGCGGAGGTGATCGCGAGTCTCACCGACGGTGTGGGCGCCGATGTCACGATGGAGGCCGTGGGCATTCCCGCGACCTTCGACCTGGCGGTGTCGCTGGCCCGCCCAGGGGGACACATCGCGAACATCGGGGTGCACGGCGAACCGGTGACACTGCACCTGGAGGATCTCTGGATCAAGAACCTGACCCTGACCACCGGGCTCGTCGACACCCGGTCCACCCCGACGCTGATCAAGCTGGTTGCCAGTCAGCAGATCGACACCTCATCGCTGGTCACCCACCGGTTCGCCCTATCCGATATCGAGCAGGCTTACGACGTCTTCTCCGACGTGGCCTCGTCCGGCGCGCTCAAGGTGTTGCTCAGCAATGACGCGGGGGTCCGCTGAACGACGGCAACACCGAGGCGTCATGCGGGCTGCGCACCCGTGTTCGTCCCTGTCTCGCAGGGGTTTGCACCGCACGGAAGGCGGGTACTCGCGCTCATCGCTACGCCCTCGGCGAGGCCGTTCTTTCGCCGTCGACCCGTACAGGAGTAACCCGTGCCCACGTCGAATCAGTCGGTTGCCCGATGACCGTGTCACGGCAGATCGCCGCAAGCCGCGAACGCGTGTGGGCGGTGCTGTGCGACGGGTGGACGTACTCGGGCTGGGTCGTGGGTAACAGCCGTATCCGGGCCGTTGGCGCCGACTGGCCGGATACCGGATCCCGGATCCTGCACTCCATCGGCACGTGGCCTGCGGTGATCGACGACGAAACCGTGGTGGTCAGTGTCGATCCTGGGCGTGAGCTGGTTCTGCTGGCCAAGGTCCGGCCGGCTGCCGAAGCGCGAATCACCTTGCACCTCAGTGATACTGCCGATGGTGGCTGCCAGGTGGAGATGAGTGAGGTAGCCGTGGGCGGGCCACTGAAATGGGTGCCCGACGCCGTAGCGCTCCTGGCGGTCGCCCCACGTAACAGGGAGTGCCTGTGGCGGCTCGCGATGATCGCCGAGCGAAACGAGCCCGACCAGGTCGAATGAGCGCGGTGGGTCCTGCACACGGCCGCCGCCTACCCGCGTGCACGATTCGTCTCTACGCTGTGACAAGAGGCGGCGGAAGGAACCTGTGAATGAGCACGCCCATGGACGCAAATGCGATCGTCATCTTGCTGGTCGAGGACGACGCAGGTGACGAGCTGATCACCCGGGAAGCGTTCGAGCACAACAAGATCAAGAACAACCTGTACGTGGCTCACGACGGCGAAGAGGGCTTGGACTTCCTGTATCGGCGCGGCATCTATGCCGATGCGCCGACACCGGATCTGATCCTGCTCGACCTCAACCTGCCGAAGTATGACGGGCGCCAGGTGCTGGAGCAGATCAAGTCCGATCCCGAACTGCGTCACATCCCGGTGGTCGTGCTCACCACATCCGCGGCCGAGGAGGACATCCTGCGCAGCTACAAGTTGCACGCCAATGCGTACGTCACCAAGCCCGTGGACCTCGATCAGTTCCTCAATGCGGTGCGCCAGATCGACGAGTTCTTTGTCCAGGTGGTCCGGCTGCCGAAGGTCTGACGACCATCGTCACCCGGTGATGTCGGCGACGGCCTCGTCGAGCGTGGAGAACAGATCGATGATGTTGGCGATCCCGACCAGCTTGAGTGGCCGGCTGGTGGCGGGTCCGTCGGCGACGACGACCAATCGCACGGCCGGTGCCAGCTGCCCGTGGGCTTCGACGAGCACTCCCATGCCGGTTGAGGCCAGGAACTCCACGGCGGTCAGGTCCACCACGATCGCCGTGGGCGCGCTGCCCGCAGCAGCGGCGATCGCCGCCTTCAACTGTGGCGCGGTGAGCACATCGACCGTGCCGGCGACGGTGAGGACGCGCACGTCGCCGAGCTGACTTTCGGCGACGGCGCAGTGGGGCACGGCAGCGGGACCGGCGCTGTCACCCGGGTCTGCGTCGTGCGGCACATCTACCTCCGAAGTGTTCCTCTGCCTATCGGCAGTGGACTCATCGTAGCGGCGGCGGTGGATCCAGCCGTCTGAGTAGTGGTACAGAGGCACCTTCCCGCCCGTATCGATTGCGATGGGCAAGACCTGGGTACTTCGGTATGAGGTGGTCGGCGAAGGGGCTCAGCTTTGGTGCAACGGTTGGTCGATTCACGATGACGGCGCAGGCCAGGGGTGCCCCGTGGCTTCTGGACCCCCGCTGGGATACCGTTGCGCGACTCGACATGGGTCGGAACCCCGGTGTGTGCACCCATATCGTGCTGATCGGCAGCCCCGTGCTGGACGGCTGCGCTGCCGTGGGTGCGACGCTGACCGATCTCGGGCGGGGTCGCGCCGGTCCCGTCGTGGATCTGATCGATGTGATGACAGGTCCCGCCGACGCCGAGCGCCCACCGGGCTCGGACGGCGGGAACCGCTTGGTCGCCGGTGGCCGGCCGATATCGTGGGATCTGCGGGGACTGGAGCTCGACGCCGTCGAAGACCTGGTGCGTGCACGCCTCACCTCGGTACTGCATCCGAACTCCCTCCTCATCGCGCCCGCCGCGGCCGCCGACTCGCCGGTACGTTGCGGTCTCGCCCGCGCCGCCCTGGCCGCCGCGCGCAGCCAGGCGGCAATACTGCTGGAATACCCTCAGTGGCCCCATGATTCATCCTCCTTCGAGAACGTGCAGTGGACCAGACTCCGCCTCCTGGCGCCGTCGCTGACCGCTCTGAGATCCAAGGAATCCGTGCTACCTGCCGTGGGCGATCTCGCAGCGGCGCGGTGCGTAGCCGAGATCGTGGCGCTCCCAGGGGATCCCGAACTCGCCGAGCGCAGCGATGTCTTCGCCGAACCTGCGGATGCGCATGCCGACGTTGCGGACCCGTTCGACGCGATGCTCACCGAGGGCGCCACCGACGATCCTTGGCACCTGGACGATTCACCCTACGAGCGCCGACGCCTGGAACTGGTATTGGCCTGTCTCGGGAGGCCACGCTACGCACGGGTCATCGAAATCGGCTGTGCCACTGGTCAACTATCGGTGCAGCTGGCCGAACGCGCCGATCTGGTCATCGCCGTGGACGCCAGCGCGAAAGCGCTGGAGGTGGCACGCCGAAACCGTACCCCGAACATCCGCTGGGTGCTGGGCACAGTGCCGCAAGACTTCCCGGCTGCTGAGGCCGACGTCGTGATTCTTTCCGAGATCGGCTACTTCCTCGACGGACCCGACCTCTTGGCCACGGTGCGCGCGGCCCGTCGGGCTCTGCGGCCCACCGGGGAAATCGTCGTCGCGAACTGGCGGCGTCCCACCGAACACATACCCCTGGATGGCCCTGCGGTCCAGGCACAGGTGGCGGACATCATCGACCTGCCGCTGCGCGCCCGCTACCAGGATGCGGATCTCGTCATCGAGGTGTGGGGTGAACCGGTATCGGTGTACGACGAGTACGCCGAGCCACCGGACCGCCGGTCGACGGCAGCAGAGCACGAGCGGTCATGCGAGTAGCGATCTTGGCGCCGTCGCGGCATCCGTTGTGCGAACCGTTCGCCGGCGGTCAGGAACGACTGGCCGCCGATATGGCGGCAGGGTTACGGCGCCGCGGACACCACGTGCAGCTGTATGCACGCGCGGGCACCGATTCCGCGCTGGCCGACGATCTGCACGTGATGCCGCCGGTCCCGGAACTGTCTGAGATCGCCTCCGGCGACCTGAACATGCCCGAGCCACGTTTCCTGTCCGATCAGGTGGCGTTCCTCGCGGTGATGCGAGATGTATTGCGCGACAGAACTATCGACGTGGTACTCAATCAGAGCTTGCACCAGCTCCCGCTGGCGCTCAGTCCCGCGCTGGATGCGCCGATGCTGACCACATTGCACACACCGCCGTTCCCGTGGATGGAGGTGGGGGCCTGGCTGGCAGGCGACGCGGGTCATTTCGTCGCGGTGAGCGAGGCGTTGCGACGGCAGTGGACCACGTTGGTGCATGCCGAGGTGATCCACAACGGCGTCGATCCCCACGTGTTCTCGGAGGGCTTCGGTGGTGACGACCTTGCCTGGGTGGGCCGGCTCACGCCGGAGAAGGGCGCCGACATCGCGGTCCGCGCGGCAGCGCAGACCGGTCGGCACCTGCGGTTGGCTGGACCGCTCAGCGACCCGGAGTGGTTCGACGGTGTCCTGCGCCCTCTGCTCGGCGGTACCGCCGAATATGTGGGCACGCTGGCCGGACAGGAGTTGTCGGATCTCTACGCGCGCAGCGTAGTCACGCTCGTCACGCCGCAATGGGATGAACCATTCTGCTTGGTGGCAGCGGAATCTCAGATGTGTGGCACGCCGGTCGCCGGACTGGCGCGGGGCGGACTGCCGGAGGTGGTGCAGCAGTCCGGAGGCCAACTGGTCGCCGAGCACGCCTCGCCGGTGGAGCGGCTGGCTCAGGCCGTCGAGGTGGCCGCTCGAATGGACCGCCGAGAAGTTGCCGCCGATGCGCGTCGGCGTCTCACCACCGATCACATGCTGGACCGTTACGAGGACACGCTCACGAAACTGACGGCAGAGCAGCAGGGTTGATGCCGCTCGGGTGGTGTCAGGTTTCGATCAGCGCACCCGGGGAATACCACCAATGCAGGCTCAAGCCAATGGTCTGGTCCGAAATTCCGATATGACGAAGGAGCCCAGCATGGGTGAGAAGAACGGTGTCCAAGAGGGTGTGGAAGGCGTAGTCGAGGGTGTGAAGGGCAAGGTCAAGGAAGTCGCGGGCACCGTCACCGGCCGCGACGACCTGCGCCGTGAGGGCGAGGCGCAGCAGGACAAGGCCGACGCGCAGCGCGAGGCGGCAGAGAAAGAGGCGCAGGCCGAAAGTGCCCGCGCGGCCGCTTCCGCCAGCGAGGCGCGCGAAAAAGCCGAGCAGTAGGCCTATCGCACCAAGGGGACAGCCAACCGGACTGTCCCCTTGGTGCTTTTCAGAGGAACGTGATGACCACAGTTGAGACAGCGCGGTACCACGCTGCTGTTCGGTGCAGCGCCCCCACCGCGCAGGCCGTGTCCGAGCTGATCGTCGTCGTGCCGGCCCACAACGAGGAACAGCTCATCGGCACGTGTCTGGCTGCGCTACTGGATTCGCAGCGCGCAGCCCATCGCCTCTTCCCGCAACTCACCTGTCGTATCGTCGTGGTTCTCGACGATTGCGAGGACGACACCGGCGTCATTGTGCAGCGGATGGGTATCCGCTCGATCGTGGTGGACCGGCACAGCGTCGGTGCGGCCCGTCGCGCCGGTGTGCGTGCCGCGCTGGCCGATGCCGGCGCACCGCTGCGGCGAATCTGGTTGGCGAGCACCGACGCCGACTGTCGGGTGCCCGCCGGCTGGATGTCCCGATTTGTCGACGCCGCGGCGCACGGCTACCACCTCGTGCTCGGAATGGTCCATCCGTCGGGAGATCTGCCGGCTTCCCGGCTGCACGCCTGGCAGGACCGCCATCCCTACGTCGAAGGGCACCCGCACGTCCACGGTGCGGCGCTGGGCATCCGAGCGGACGTGTATCACGACATCGGCGGGTGGCGCCCGCTACAGACCGGTGAAGACGTGGAGTTGGTCAAGCGCGCCGAACAGCGGCCTTGGATCCGTATCCTGCGTACCGCCCAGGACCCGGTGTGCACCAGTGCCCGGACGGTGGGTCGTGCACCTGCCGGATTCGCCGACTACATGACGAATCTGCCTGAGCTGAGCCGCGACAGATGACAGCCGATCGGCCTGCCGCGGAATCGGGGACCCACGCCCTGGTGCGGCGATGGCTGGACTCTGGTCGCCTCGATGTGCCGTTCCCGGGTTCCGGGGCCACCGCCCAGCGGTGGCATCGGCTGATGAACCTGGCCGAAGAAGATCTCGGCGCGGGGCGTCTCGCCGAAGCCCACACCGATGCGGCGGCCATTCTGCACGAGCTGGGCGAGAAGCCGCCGAATCCGCATGAACTCTGGGGCGTATGGGCAGCGGAATCGTCCACCCTTCGGCTCGTGGCAAAGGCCGTGTCTGACAACGCATTCCGCCTGGAGGGCACCAAGCCGTGGTGCTCAGGTGCGAGCCTGTGCACGCATGCGTTGGTCACCGCGGAGATCGAGAGTGGGCAACGCGCGTTGTTCGCCGTGGCGCTCGACGCCCCGACGGTCACCGCACTTCCGTCGGCCTGGTCGAATATCGGCTTGGCGAGCACCGATACGCGGGCCGTGCAGTTCACCGCGACCCGGGCCGTGCACGTGGGCGCAGCAGGCCGGTATCTCGAGCGTGCCGGCTTCTGGCACGGCGCGATCGGGGTGGCCGCATGTTGGCTGGGAGGCGCGCACGCGGTGGCACGGCCGCTCTATCGATACGCGGTGGAGCGCGCCGAGGATCCGCACCTGCTGGCGCACCTGGGCGCCGTGGATGCCACGCTGGCCGGTGCCGACGCCATGCTGTCCGTGGCGGCAGCCCATGTCGACGCCGACCCGTTCGACCGGACCGACACCGCACGATTGCTTGCCCGGCGCACCCGCGCCGTCATCGAACACGCCGTGGAGGAAGTGATCACCCGCACGGGCAGGGCAATGGGTCCGGAGCCGCTTTGTC
Organism: Mycobacterium hackensackense; assembly: GCF_025822555.1. Taxonomy (NCBI): domain Bacteria; kingdom Bacillati; phylum Actinomycetota; class Actinomycetes; order Mycobacteriales; family Mycobacteriaceae; genus Mycobacterium; species Mycobacterium hackensackense. The sequence goes on along the minus strand of NZ_JACKUC010000030.1, from coordinate 568,847 downwards.
ACGACAACCTGCACGCCCAGCGCGTGGCCGATCTGGTGATCTACGTACGCCAGAGCCATGCCGAACGGGACCTCGCGGACCTGGGCCGATTGTGCCGACCGCGCAGATGAACGGCGAGTTGGACAATTGTGCGCGCTTTGCCGCCACTCCGCTGGACACCGGAGGCACCGGCACAGCCGCGTGGGCGTCGGCGGATCCGTTGCCCGCCATGGACTTCAGCGGTTGTCGAGCACTGGTCGTGGTGGGGGCTCATCCCGATGACGAAACACTGGGATTCGGGGCAACGTCGGCATATCTCGCCTCGCGGGGGATCGAGGTGCGTGTGGTCTCGGCCAGCGACGGGGATGCTGCCCACCCGGGGGCGTCCACCTCGGAGCGAAGTCGGCTGGCATATGAACGCCGCATCGAACTCGAGGCGGCGATCCGGGTGCTCGGCCTCACGAGCGCGGTCTCGCTGGGCTTGCCCGACGGGCGACTGGCCGACCATGAGAGCGTCCTGACCGGCTTGCTGACCGACATCCTGGCCAACAATCCGGCGGGCACGTGGTGTGCGGCGACCTGGCGCGGCGACGGCCACCCCGACCATGAAGCAGTGGGGCGGGCCGCCGCCACGGCCGCGGCGGCCACCGGCGTCCGCATGCTGGAGTACCCGGTGTGGATGTGGCACTGGGCGAGGCCGGGCGACCCCGCGGTGCCCTGGGATCTCGCCCGCCGCGCCCACCCGCCGAAAGCGTTCGTGGACCGCAAAGCACGGGCTGCACAGTGCTTTAGAAGTCAGTTCGAACCCACGGGGGCAGGATGTCCGCCCGTCCTGCCCGCCGTCGTCCTACGGCGCCTGCTGGCGGTCGGCGAAATGGTTTTCAGTAACCCCGACGCGCCACCCGTCGCTGGAATTTGACGGGTTTGCACATTTGCTCTCAACTGCCGTGGGACTTTGCTCCAAATCGTTCGCGGGTGAGAAGTGCAAGGCCCACAATGGAAACGTGTGGGCCCGCCTTTTTCCTGTATTCGTCGGCGGGTGAAGGTGGCAAAAGCGTTGTCGGATCTGGTCGCCGAATGGCCCTGAAATGGCCCTGAACTTCCCTTCGCCGGCTCTAGACTTGCCCGGTGGCGCGGAGCGGGCTGGAGTCCCCATCGGGACCGAGGATACCTTTCGAGGATCCGCGAGGGACTTTGCTGTCGCGCATGATTGTCGAGTGGTGGCGTACCCCAGTCGATTACGACGCTCAGGTCGACTTCTTCACCAAGCGGGGGTTGACGCGAGCCAATCAGGCGCTGATCGGTGCGAGCGTGATGATGGTCGCGATCGTCTCGACGATCATCCAATTCACCCCGGCTGGCCCCGGAACGTTGCTCTCACGCGTTCTGGCGGCGGGTGTCGCAATCGGTGCCGCGGGGTGGGCGCTGCGGTGGTGGCTGGGTGCCTGGCCGGGCAAGGTCACCTCGCGGGCGTTCATCGTGTGCGCCGATGTGGGAATGGCGATCCTCGCGATCGTCAACACGGATGCATCCGCGGTGGGCTTCGCCGCGACCCTGCTGGCCTTGTTGTCGTTCTATCTGATGTTCTTCGAGGGTCCGAAATTTCTTGCAGTGCATGCGATCTGGGTAATGGGGACGGTGGTGCTGCTGGCTGCCAACGTGATGATCGACACCGGTGGCGACATCGCTCTCGCTGTGGTGAAGGTCATCGTCGGGGTCAGTCTGGCCTGTGTCCCGGTCGCCATCCAGTTCGGGATCTGGACGCTGCAGAACGAGGCGAACGAGTCGTTGATCGACCCGCTCACCGGTCTGCTGAACAGGCGCGGAGTGCGGCTGCATCTACGAAATCTGTTGAATCGTAAAGGCAGTGGTGACGACCACATCGTGGTGATGGTTGTCGATCTGGACCGCTTCAAGGACATCAACGAGGTACACGGCCATGGCGTCGGCGACGAGGTCCTGGTCCGCAGCGCGCGCCGGATCCAATTGGCCGCCGCTCCACAGTCCGTGGTCGCACGGGTGGGCGGAGAGGAGTTCGTCGTCATCGCGGTCTTGGCGGCCGCAGCGGTGGCGCGGGCAGCCGATCTGGTGTGCGCGGCCGTCTACTCCGCCACCGACGCCGTACCGGTCACCGGCAGTGTCGGTGTGGCCAGTACGTCGATCGCCGTATCCAAGGACAAGCCTGCGGTGTCGGCACGGATGTGGGAAGCGCTGTTGGATTGCGCGGACCATGCGATGTTCGACGCCAAGCGGGCCGGGGGTAACAGGTCGGTGCACCTGCCCACGGAACACCGGACCTCGATGGCGCCGACGATGCATCCGTAGTCGTCGACGGCGGTGGTCAAACCCGTTGTCACACAACGTCGAGGATGATCCAGTGCCGCTTCGCGGCGGAAGCGGGTTTGCCAACGGGCCCGGATCTCGCGTTACCGTCGAAGGCATGGATGTACACGCCCTGGCTTTCGAATGGACGGATACCAACAGACACTGGCTCATCGAGGTACCGGTGCGCGTGGTCGTTTACACCGCGGTCGCGCTGCTTCTGCGCTACGCGGCACACCGCATGATCGACCGCGCCAGCGGACAGAATCGCAAGGGTGACGCACCGCCGCAGGGCAAGCCGACACTCCTGGGCAATCTGCGCGGCCGCATGCCCGCCGCGGCGGACCCCAAGACTGCCGAGCGCCGACTTCAGCGGGCGCAGACGATCGGCTCGGTGCTGAAGTCGACCGTCTCGATCGTGCTACTGGTGTGGCTCAGCCTGGCGGTACTCAACGTGCTGGGGGTGAATATCGCGCCGTTCATCGCATCGGCCGGCGTCATCGGGCTGGCCATCGGGTTCGGTGCGCAGAATCTGGTCCGGGATTTCGTCTCGGGCGTCTTCATGCTCTTGGAGGACCAGTACGGGGTAGGCGACACCGTCGACCTGGGTGACGCCACCGGTGAGGTGCAGAGCGTGGGACTGCGCATCACGACGGTGCGCGATATCGACGGCACGCTCTGGTACGTCCGCAACGGTGAGATCGCGCGGGTCGGGAACATGAGCCAGGGGTACGCCGTGGCCCGTATCGAGGTACCCGTCGCCCTGACCGCCGACGTCGAGCGGGCCGAGCAGGTTGCCCTCGACGCCGCCGAGACCGCCCTGCAGGATCCGGCACTCGCAGCGAAGGTGCTGGGCGAACCCAACATGCTCGGAGTGCAGGAATGGTCGCCCGACCTGGTGAAGCTGCGGATGACGATCAAGACGCGGCCGAACGCGCAGTGGGCGGTGCAGCGTCGGCTCCGACGCGAGATTCACCGTGCCTACGACGCACACGACATCGATCTGCCGTATCCGCGCGGACGTGTGCAGGCAGCTGCCGGCGAGTAGGGCGAATGAGGCCTCCTGACCGACGGGCTGGTGTGAACCCATGCCGAGACGGGTATGGACAACCATCGGGTCCTACGTGGGAGTCTCATGCGGTCGGCATTCAGGGAGCAAGTCGGTGCGCTGGGCACCGGCATCGCCGGTCTGTGCGATCTCAGCGGAAGAGCGATGCAACACGCCACCCATGCGCTGCTGAACGCCGACCTGACCGTCGCCGAAGAGGTGCTCGGCCGGCACGAAGAGCTCACCTACCGGTGCGCCCAGGTGGAAACAGATGCGTTCACCATCCTGGCCCTGCAGGCGCCGGTCGCCGGGGATCTGCGCGCCGTTCTCAGCGCACTCAAGAATGTGGCCGATGCCGAACGGATGGGTGTGCTCGCGCTGCACGTGGCCAAGATCGCCCGCCGGCGCCACCCCCGCCCCGCGGTGCCCGACGAGGTCAGCTGCGATGTCGCCGATATGGGCCGCATTGCTGTCCGTATCGGCAACGACGTCACAGACGTGGTGCTGAACAACGACTCCGGCAAGGCAGCGCAGCTGGCCCTGGACGACGAGGCCATGGACGACCTGCATCGCCATCTGTTCACCGTGGTCATTAACCCCGACTGGCCGCACGGTACCGCCGCTGCCGTCGACATCACGCTGCTCAGCCGCTACTTCGAACGCTTTGCCGATCACGCGGTCGACATTGCGGGCCGTGTCATCTACCAGAGCACCGGCGCCCACGCCTGACCGTGCGGATACGGCGACGCCGCCCACGGCGTTCGACTCGGCCGGATGCCGGCGTACCCCCTCCATATGGTCGGTTCGCACCGGTTTGTCCGACATTCTCGGCCGATCCCGGTTAGCCTGCCCGGGATGAAGTCACTACTGGCCTCCTGTGCAGCCGTGGCCGTGGCGCTGGCATCCGCGGCCTGCGGTACGTCCTATGGCACCTCCAGGTCGGAGGCGCCACAGCTTGCCGCGTACCCCGCCGAAACGCCGGGAGGTGCCGCGGTCACCTTGGGCGCAGCCACCGTGTCCGCGCAGGGCATTGTCGACAGCTTCGCCGCCGGCGACTTCGCCGAAGTCTGGGAACACATGGCGCAGGAGGTGCGCCAGGGGATCACGCGCGAGGACTTCGTCGAGTTCTACAGGACGTGCAAGAAGCCGGGTCCGCGTCTGTCCGTCGAGGGACTGCGCATGGAGCCCGACGGCCAGGCCATCGTGCGCGTGATGAATCACGGTGCCGGGGGTTCCCGGTTCATGGTCTACGAGGACGGGGCTTGGAACATGCGGGCCACCGCCGACTTCGCCGCGCACCTCGGGCAGCCCCTCCAACGGATCATCAGCGAAGAGAAGGCCGCCGGTCTCTGCGACAGCTGAGCGTCAGTGCCAGTCCCAGACGGACATGTCGTTGGGCGGGTAGTTCTGGCAGATGTCGGTGGTGTGGGCGGCGACGCCTTTGTTGTTGAAGAACAGTTTGGCCCAGTTGGGCCAGCGCCAGGACATTGAACCAGTGGATGCGGTCTTGGGTGCCTTGTTGGTCGGCGGCGGGTTTGTTGTTGTAGTCGATCATGTAGCGCTCGTAGTAGACGGGTTCGACGTCGCGGGCGGCGGCCATGATCTGTTCGGCTGTGCACGGGGTGCGCAGGATGCGGTTGGGGATGGGGTAGTCGTCGGTGGCATCTGCTGACGCGATACCGGAGGTGGCGAGGGCGCCGACGAGGGCTGCGGTGGCGGCGGCGAGGCGAAGTGTGGTGTGCATGATGGTGTTCCTTCCTAGTGCTGGGCGGCCGCGACCTGGTCGAGGATGACGCGTTGGTCGGGGCAGTAGTAGTTCAGTGCCGAGCCCAGGAACTGCCAGTTCTGCTCGGTGGTGTTGTGGCGGTCCAGACCAGTTTGCCGATCCAGGCGTTGTAGTCCTTCTGCCCGTAGATGCCGTAGGTGTGCAACTCGTGGGCGAAGTTGGTGTCGGGATCGCGGTCATATGCCGGGTCCGCGGCCGCCGGGGCTGCCAATCCCAGTGCTGCACCGACGATCACGGCTGTGACGACAGACTTCACGACGAAACCTCCTCAGACTCCTTGTGGGCGGGCGCCGGCCACGGTGCCGGCAACGGACGCTGACGCACGGACACCGGCCACCAGAACCACTTGCCCAGCAATGCCGCGATCGACGGCGTCATGAACGACCGCACGATCAACGTGTCGAACAACAGTCCCAGGCCGATGGTGGTACCGATCTGTCCGAGGATCACCAGATCGCTGAAGATGAACGACGCCATCGTCGCCGAGAACACCAGACCCGCGGCCGTGACCACCCGGCCGGTACCGGCCATGGACCGGATGATGCCGGTGTTCAGGCCGGCATGCATCTCCTCCTTGAACCGCGACACCAGCAGCAAGTTGTAATCGGCACCCACCGCCAACAACAGGATGATGGCCAGCGGCACCACGATCCAATACAGATGGATCCCTAAGATGTACTGCCACAACAAGACCGACAAGCCGACCGAGGCGCCCAACGACACCGCGACGGTGCCGACGATGACGATCGCGGCGACGATGCTGCGGGTCACGAACATCATGATCAGCAGGATGAGTGCCAGTGCGGCCAGTGCCGAGATCAGCAGGTCGTACTTCATCCCTTCTTGAATGTCCTTGTTGGTGGAGCCGATTCCGGCGACATAGACCTTGGCATCCGACATCGGCGTGGCCTTGAGCGCATCGAACACCGCATCCTTCATGGCGTCGATATGCGGGATCGCCTCGGGAGTGGCGGGATTGCCCTGATGGGTCACGATGAACCTGGCGGCCTTGCCGTCCGGCGAGAGGAACAGCTTGAGTCCGCGCTTGAAATCGGCGTTGTCGAAGGCTTCCGGCGGCAGGTAGAACGAATCGTCGTTCTTGGCGTCATCGAACGCCTGGCCCATCGCGGTGGCGTTCTTCAGCGCTTCATCGCTCTGGGCGTTGGTGCCACCGGTGGTCGCGTAGTTCGACAGGGTGAGATCGCGGTTGCGTTCCTGAATGGCGATCTGGGGCGGCAGCAGCGCGACCAGCTTCGGCTGAAGCGCGTCCAATTTGTCCAGACTTGCGGTGATGTTGCCGAACTTGTCGGACAGCTCCGAGATTCCGTCCAGGGAATCGAACACCGACCGCAACGCCGAGCACATGGGAATGTCGAAGCAGTGCGGTTCCCAGTAGAAGTAATTGCGCAGCGGGCGGAACTGATCGTCGAAATTGGCGAGTTTGTCGCGCAGATCGTTGACCGTTGCCACGGTGTCGTGGAACGCCTGGGTCTGCTCGTGGGTGGCCTCCGCGCTCTGCTGCTGCAGGGTGAGCTGCTGCTTGAGCACGTCGATGGTGTTGTCGATCTCGTTGGCCTGCTTGAGCAGATCGTCGGCCCGGTCCTTCTGATAGCCCAGGTTCATGATCTGGCTGGCGCTGGACGCACTGATCTGGAAGGGGATGGAGCTGTGGGTGATCGGGGTGCCGAGCGGTCGCGTGATGGACTGCACCAGCGCGATTCCCGGAGTGTGCAGGACCGCCTTTGCCGCGCGCTCGAGGATCAACATGTCAGCAGGATTCCGCATATCGTGATCGGTCTCGATCATCAGCAGCTCGGGGTTGATCCGCGCTTCGGTGAAATGCCGTTCGGCGGCTTCCATCCCGATCACCCCGGGTGCGGTACCGGGGATGTACGGGCGGTTGTCGTAGCTGGTCTGATAGCCGGGCAGGGCGAACACCCCGATGAGCGCGATCGCGCCGGTCACCACCAGTATCGGACCCGGCCAGCGCACGATCGCGGCGCCGATCCGGCGCCATCCGCGTGCACGCAGTTGGCCCTTGGGCTCCAACAATCCGAACCGGCTGGCGATCAACAACACGGCGGGCCCCAGTGTCAGCGCGGCGGCCAGGGTCACGAGTACGCCGAGAGCGGCCGGGATACCGAGTGTCTGGAAGTACGGCAGGCGGGTGAACTGCATGCAGGCGACCGCTCCCGCGATCGTCAATCCCGAGCCGACGATGACATGGACAGTGCCCCGGTACATGTCGTAGTAGGCCGGGATCCGCTCCAGCCCGTTACTGCGGGCCTCCTGATAACGGCCGACGACGAAGATCGCGTAGTCGGTGCCCGCCGCGATCGCCAGCAACGTCAGCAGATTCGTCGAGTACGTGGACAGCCCGATGACACCGGAGTGGGCGAGGACGGCCACCACGCCGCGGGCGGCCGCGAGTTCGATGGCCACCATCAGGAGCACGATCACCATCGTCACCACGGAGCGGTAGACGAACAGCAGCATGATGCCGATCACCAGGAAGGTGATGGCGGTGACCTCGTGGGTGCCCTCGCTGCCCACCTCGAAGTTGTCGGTCACCAGCGGTGACGCACCGGTCACATAGGCCTTGATACCGGGCGGCGGCGGTGTGTCGGCGACGATCTTGCGTACCGCGTCGACCGATTCGTTCGACTGCGCCTCGCCCTGGTTTCCGCGGAGGTACACCTGCGTCAGGGCGGCCTTGCCGTCCTTGCTCTGCGAGCCGCCGGCGGTCAGGGGATCACCCCAGAAGTCCTGCACGTGCTCGACGTGCTCGGTGTCCTCCTGGAGCTTCTTGACCAAGCCGTCGTAGAACTTGTGCGCCTCGGGACCCAGCGGCTGGTCGCCCTCCAGCACGATCATTGCCGCACTGTCGGAATCGAATTCGTGGAACACCTGCCCGATGTGCCGCATCGCCAGAATGCCCGGCGCATCGGGTGCGTTGAGCCCCACCGAACGCTCGGCGCCGACGACCTCCAGCTGAGGGGCGATGATGTTGGACACCGCGGCGATGGCGATCCAAATGAACAGGATCGGTACCGACAGCGTCCGGATCAGCCGGGCCGGCAGGGACCCTTCGGTCGGGCCGACCTCGGTCTGATGCTGGCTCATGCTGTCTTGTCCAAGCAGGCGATGTAGCCGTTCACGTTGTTCGAGGACCTTTCGTCCTTGACGATTCCGTTGACGGTGATGCGGCAGCCGATGGTGTCGCCGTCACCTTGTGCGCGCAGATCGGCGTACATCGTCGGGTCGTCGGTGGTCAGCGTCTGTGACCACGGCAGCGGGACATTGTCGACGTGCTGAGGCTGCGCATGAATATCGAGGTAGTTGATGGTGGCCACGGATCCGGGTGAGCCGAACACCTCGAACAACACGTGCTTGGGGTTGTAGCCGGTGTTCTCCAGGGCATCCGATCCGGCCCGGGACACCTCGTTGTCGGAGCCGAACACACCGTGCAATCGGGTGACGGTGAACGCGACCAGAGCGATCACCACGATCGACACGATCGCGATCCACTGCCGCTTTGCCAGCGCAGCCACCGAGAACCCACTCAATCCAAGACCTTTCGCCGCCCCCGCTGGCGATCACACGATGTCACGCTGTGAAATCGCCACGTGAAGCAGAACGGTACGGTACCGTACGATCTGTCGCAACTGCTTGACGTACGCAAAAATTGCTGCTCTAGCTGCGTCAACGTGGTTCAACGTCGCGGCGTGACCGCGATATTCCAAGGGAGGGCGCACGCGATGGTCACCGATCACCAGGACGATGCCTCGAGCTGTCCTTGGAACGAGCGAGAGACCGAGCTGTTGGCCATCACCCTGGAGTTGCTGCAGGAGCACGGGTACGACCGCCTGAGCGTCGAAGCCGTGGCGACCAAGGCCAAGGCCAGTAAGGCCACCATGTACCGGCGCTGGCCGTCCAAGGCTGATCTGGTGCTCGCGGCGTTCATCCAGGGCACCCGGGACACCGCCATCCCGCCGCGCACCGGCTCGCTCCGGGGCGATCTGTTGGAGATCGGGCGGGCGACATGCCAGCAGTCGAAGGAACACATGCGCACCATGCGCGCTGTCCTCAACGAGATGTCGCACAACCCGGGTCTGCAAGATGCGATGCAGGAGAAGTTCGTCCTGCAGCGCAAGATGGTCATCGACGGCGTGCTGGCCGCGGCGGTCAAGCGGGGAGAGATCGACGCGTCGGCGATCAATGAGGAGATCTTCGATCTGTTGCCGGGATACCTGGTGTTCCGGTCATTGGTATCGGATCGGCCGCCGACCGAGGACACGGTCCGCGCGGTGGTCGACGGTGTGTTGCTGCCCAGTCTGATGGGCGCGCGAGGGCACTAGATCCACCACCGGAGCCCTTCCCCCGGCGCATTGGTCCCCGGCGTCGGTGAAATACCTTGTGCGCACCTGTAGTTGCGCGGGAAGCGCGGTGAGTCACCCAGCGCGGGTTGGGTGCTGAGTTTGCGACTTCTGAGTCGGGGTATTCACAGACGGAGACGGTATCGCCTTTTCGTACACCTTGCCCAATTCGAAGGTGAAGGCCTCGACGATATGGTCCCTGCTCGACCGCACTGAGGCTGCGGTAGAACATCGTCGCCTGCGAGAAGTGGTCGTCGAACGAGGCCGGTTGGGCTCGCACGGCCGTGCCGTCGATGACACGCGGCACCTGTACGTAGCCGCCCTCGGACGCATCAGCCGGGTGCGGCTCGTCACCGTCGATGCTGTTGGGATGGTAGGCGGCGACACCGGTGTGAACCGCGCTCTGGTGCATACCGTCGCGAAGCATGTCATTGACCGGGCAGTGCGGCTGGTTGATCGGCAGCTGCGTGAAGTTCGGTCCCCCCAGGCGGGTGAGCTGGGTGTCCAGATAGGAGAACAACCGGGCCTGCATGAGCGGATCGTTGGTGACCTCGACACCCGGCACCAGGTTCCCGGTGTGGAAGGCCACCTGTTCTGTCTCGGCGAAGTAATTGGTGGGGTTCCGGTTCAGCGTCATCTTGCCCACCAGCTGCACCGCTGCCAGTTCCTCGGGCACGAGCTTGGTGGGGTCCAGGAGGTCGATGCCCTCGAAACTGTCCGTACCGGCATCGGGCATCACCTGGATACCGAGCTCGTATTCGAGGAAGGCGCCTGCCTCGATCCCGTCCGCCATGTCACGGCGGTGGAAGTCCGGGTCGCAACCGGCGGCGATCTGCGCCTCCTCCCAGACCAGCGAGTGCACCCCGGCGACCGGCTTCCAGTGAAATTTCACCAGGCTGGTCTCGCCGGACGCGTTCACCAACCGGAAGGTGTGGACACCGAACCCTTCCATCGTCCGGAAGGAACGCGGTATGCCGCGATCGCTCATACTCCAGAACACATGGTGCGTGGCTTCGGTATGCAAGGACACGAAGTCCCAGAACGTATCGTGCGCGGACTGGGCCTGCGGGATCTCGCGGTCCGGTTGCGGTTTGGCCGCGTGGATGATGTCGGGGAACTTGATGCCGTCCTGGATGAAGAACACCGGCATGTTGTTGCCGACCAGATCGAACGTCCCTTCATCGGTGTAGAACTTCACCGCGAACCCACGGGTGTCGCGGACGGTGTCGGCGGAACCGCGCGACCCGAGAACCGTCGAAAACCTGGTGAAAACCTCGGTTTTCGTGCCCTTCTTGCCCAGGAACGCGGCCTTGGTGACCGAGGAGGCGACGCCATAGGACTCGAAGACGCCGTGTGCTGCCGCGCCGCGTGCGTGCACGACCCGCTCCGGGATCCGCTCATGATCGAAGTGGGTGATCTTCTCCCGCAGATGGAAATCCTCGAGCAGCGTCGGGCCCCGGGAACCTGCCTTCAGGGAATGATCGGTATCCGGCAGGCGCAGGCCTTGCGCGGTGGTCAGATGGGTACCTGTTTGAGCGCGGGCATCGTCCGCATCGGACACCCGTCCGTTGACAGCACCGGTGGGTCCGGCATTCGCCGGGGCTTTTTGATCGCGCTTGCGCGGTGGGGGCATGACATCTCCTGAAGGAAACCGGCGTCCTGCGCGCGCTTCTGGCCGGCGGACCGTCCACCTTCGACGGACGGTGGTTTCAGACCGACGGCTACCGGCCGCGGCCGGTGTCGCGATGGCGGGAACGCCCACGAATCTATTCCGGCGGCGAGGATGCCTGCGATGCCTGGTTCATCAACGGCCAGCCGCTGGACCGGGTGGCCGCACTCATCGACGATGTGCGGGCCCGGCCACGTACCGGCGCGCCAGTCGAATTCGGCATGGCCGCCTTCGTCATCGCACGTGAGACGGACGCCGAGGCTGCCGAAGCGTTGGCCTATGCGTGGGAGATCGACAAACGGGACAAGGCCGAGCAGGAATGGATCACCGGGCAGGTGGATCCCGCGGTCGCGATGTTCGAGACCTTTCAGGAGTTCCCGCACATCGGAACCAACGGAGGTACCGCGGCCGGGCTGGTCGGCAGTTATGACACGGTGGCCGCGCGTATCCAGCAGTTCCACGAGGCGGGCGTCGAATTGTTCATGCTCCAGTTCCAGCCGTTCGAGACGGAGATGACGCGCTTCGCCGAACACGTGATCCCGCGGGTTCGCAGCCGGGTTCCGTCCCGGTCGTCGACGTCCTGACCGGACCTCGATTGGTACACGGCAGCGCAGGGTCGTCGGATATGTCTCTATCCGTGGCGCAGTGCCGGGGCATTGGCCACCAACTGCAGACCGAGGACGGCTCGGCCTGAGTTCGATGATTCTGTCGACGGCAGGTGCGTCTACCTGCGGGTAGATGTGCCGACGCGGTCAGTAGTCGTCGTGTTCGGCGAAGGCGCCGTTGAAGAGGAACTGCAGTGTGCTGGGTGCGTTGAATTGCGTTTCGGTGTTGGGTTGGTAGGGCACGTAGGCGTTGTCGGTGACGAGAAACGGTGCGTGGTACCAGCTTCCGCCGTTCTGCTTGGTCGGCGGGTTGGGCAGTCCGCGGCAGTTCGGGCCTCCGGAGGCGTTGACGATCGGCAGGCTCTCCGGGTAGGTGTAGGCGGGTGCGCCGGGGATGAAGTTGGCTGAGGCGAACAGGCCGGGACGGACCCCGCCGATGATTGCCCCGACACTGGGTAATCCCTGGGCGATGCCTTGGAGGAGGCAGCCGAATTCTGGGGAGTAGTCGCTCGCGACGGTCAGCGGGACGCGAAGTCGTCGAATAGCGGCGATGTAGTCGTCGGCGGCCGGGCTCACGGTGGCGGTGGCGTCATTGGCTAGCCCGGTGGTGGCCAGAAGGGTTGCCTCGAGGTTGTCTGCTTGGTCGACGATCGTGGTGTTGAGCGTAGGCAGGTTATCCAGCACGGTGGTGAGATCGGGCGCGGTGTCACCGTAGACCGGGGCCACTGTCGCCGCCGCGGCCACGTCATTGCTCAGTGTCGGCAACTTCGGATTGATCTGGCGCAGATAGGAATTGAGAACTGCGAGGGTAGCGCCGACGCTGTCGCCGTGTCCGCGCATGCCTTCACTTATCGCGGTCAACGTGGCGTTGAGGTTCAGTGGTTCGATCTTCTGCAGCAGGCCGTTGAGGTTCTCGAACAGTGTGTTCGCTTCGAGCTGCACCGACGTTGCGGGCACCGTGGCGCCGGGTCGAAGCCTGCTCGCTGAGGGCGACCGGGGTGGTTGAAATTCGACCGATTTTGCGCCGAATACGGTGGTGCTGCCGATGTGCACCTTCGCGTTGGTGGGAATGAAGGTGATCTGGCGGCTGTCGATCGCAAGTACCAACTGGGCTTGATCGCCTCGGTAGGAGATGGTGCCCACCGTGCCGATCTGGATTCCGCGGTACTTGACCTTGGCCCCGGGTTCCATGACCAAACCCGCTCGCGGCGAGACCACGGTGACCTGCGCGGTCGAGGCGAACGCTGCCGTGTACGACGCGTAGGTGAGCGCGGCGGCTCCAGCGATCAGCACGGCTAAGCACGCGGCGGCCACCCGCACCCGGACCACGTGTCGTCGGTCTTCGTGAGCCATCTGCATGTCCCTTGCGGTTGATTCCTTGCCCTGCGTTCGCCGGTGTTGTTACATTGGCACAAATAATAGGCAATGTGCCAATTTGGGGATTGAGGGACGTCTTGATGCAGAAACTGAACTTTGCCCGCCCGGTGGCAGCGCACCGGCGGCGTATCTATGCGGTGATGTTCGTCCTGGGCGTGCTCATCACGGGAATCCCATTCCTAGGGGTCGGCTTCGGCGTTCTTCCGCCCGAGCCGACGTACACGATCTGGGGTGCGCTGATTTACATCCCGCTGCTGGTGCCGCTGTTCACGGCGTGGTGGGATGCCCCAGGGGAGAACCGGACGTGGTCGGAACGTGCCGCCGAGTTCACGATGGTGTGGTTTCCGGTGACCGCCAGCAGTCAGATCACATGGGAAACGCCCTGGTTGATTGGTGATCTGACCGGCATCATGAACGGAGCGGGCCCCGACGACCGTTGGGTGTGGCTGTGGTGGGGGTACGGGGCGGCTGACACCCGTTATCTGACCAGCGATGCGGGGCTCTATGGCATGGAGGTCGTGGCTGTCATCGGTGGATTGGCACTGTTCACGGCGTGGTTCTACCTGTTGCGCGCCAAAGCCACCGGAGACGACATCAAACGCATCAAGGGACTTTTCGTCGGCATCGTGGCCTGCTCGATGATGCTGGCAGTGGTGTCGATCTACTACATCTCCGAAACACGGGCCGGGTTCGCCGACCTGGAGCAGGGATTCTGGATGGGGTTCATGTTCAAGTTTGTCTTCATGAACATCTGGTGGGTCTTCGCCCCGCTGATCACGATCCCATTCATGATCAAGCAGATCGACTACCTCTACCGGACACTGCCACCCTCAGCTCGGATCCACCTCGCCCCGAGCGCGACAGCGCCGGGCTCAGTCGCGCTGAAAACCCCAGTGTGACAGCGACTCAACACACTGACGTGAAGCGAGTTCTGGTCACCGGAGGAGCGGGGTTGGTCGGCAACAATCTTACGGCGAAATTGTTGTGACGCGGCTGTTGGCCTCTGGCGCACACCTCATTCATGGGCAGCTGTGGTGGCCTAACAGTTGCCCCCGCTCGGAACTGCCTGCGGGCAAGCTTTTTTCATTACCGACGAACGGCCAGTCGACGTCTTCGAGTTTCGCCCGCCCGATCGTCGAAGCGTGCGGACAGCATTGGCCGCGGGTGGCAGAAACGTGGACCTAACCGACCGGGCTGGCCATCTCACCAAACCATCGGCGCCAGGATCTGCACGGCATACGCGCGGGCCGCAGCGGGATCATCCAAATCGACCACGGCCGAAGGACTGTTCATCAAGGAAGTGGTCAAACGAATCATCGCCTCAACCGCGATACGGAGTTGCTGCTCGTCCATCGACGCCCCCGCCCGACGTGCCTGCAGCACCGCGAGGTCGATGACCTTACCCAGGATGAGGTTCATATCCGGTCCCACGAAGCCCAACAGCGCACCCAAAGTCTGCGGTTCAGAGACGGTGAGTTGGCGCAACACGCCCTCCGTCTTGGCCTTTTGAACTGCGATGCAAAACACCTCGACGACGGTGTCTCGGACCCCCAGGCCGCTCACCGTCTGCGCCAACTCCGCCAGAATGGATCCCGCCAAATCGCTGACCACGGCGTACAGCAGGTCCTCCTTTGTGGGGAACCGTCGATACAACGTCCGGCGACTCACTCCAGCCTGATCCGCGACCAACGCCAAACTAGATCTACGCACCCCCACCCGCGCGAATTCCTCGGCCGCCGCGGCCAGAATCAGCGCCTCCTGCTGCTGCGGGCTGGCCGTAGTACGTAAACGCCGAATCGGAATCTCCCAAAGCGCCGCAGTGACCAGGACAATTTCAGGCTACCGCCCCGGCCAACAGCCGGTTGGCGGCCAGCAGCTTGTGCACAATCTGCTCCCGACTGGGCCGCTTGCGCCTCGCCATGATCTCATCGAGCCTCCCGGCCACGACGTGGGCCGCAAGACTCTCATAAGCCATGGATCAACCGATCGCGGTCAGGCCAGTCCCGCTCATAGACTTGGGACATGCCCCGCACCTACGCCACCGCAGACGATGTCAGCCTCGACGAACTGCTGGAGTTCGTGCGGCCGAGGCACCGTATGGTGCTGACCACCTTCCGGGCGGACGGCTCGCTGCAGAGCTCGCCGGTCACCGGCGGCGTGGACGAGCAGGGACGCATCGTGATCGCGAGTTACCCGCAGCGCGCCAAGTCGGTGAACATCGGCCGGACGCCGCGCGCCAGCGTCACGGTGTTGTCTGATGAGTTCAACGGCCCGTACGTACAGGTCGACGGTGACGCGGAACGGATCGACCTGCCCGAGGCGGTGGAGGCGCTGGTCGACTACTTCCGCGCGGTCGCCGGTGAGCACCCGGATTGGGACGAGTACCGGCAGGCGATGGTCGATCAGCGAAAGTGCCTGCTGCGCATCACTCCTACGCGCTGGGGCCCGGTGGCCACCGGCGGGTTCCCGGCGGCACGGGACTAGGCGGTGAACGCCGCCTCGAAGAATCCCAGCTCCAGCTGCATGGCGCGCCGGTAGGTGGCGTGCACGGCGGGGGTGTCGGTATGTTGCGCGTCGAGCAGCGTCTCCAGCTGGGTGGCCAACGCCTCGAACCCAGGATCGGCGTAGGTCTGCACCCACTGGGTATAGGGTCCGGCGGCGTCGGGGTTCAGCGACTGTCCCAGCCATGCGTACAGCCGCATGCACGGCGTCATCGCTGCGTATACGGCTGCAGGCCCCTGGGTGGAGGCGGTGGCCAGCAGGAACTCGGTGTAGGCCAGGGTCGCCGGCCACGGTGCGACGCCGGACATGTCGATACCCCACGACTCGGCGTAGGACGCGTGCAGGCCGAGTTCATCGCGGACCCCTGCCAGCAGGTCGGCCAGGGTGAGCAGCGTGGCGGTGTCGGCGCTGCGCGCCAGCGCGAAAGCGTAGGCGCGGGCGAAAGATTCGAGGAAGAACGCGTCCTGCGCGACGTAGCCGGCGAAGAGTTCCCGCGGCAGTGAGCCGTCGCCGATCCCACGTACGAACGGGTGGTCGAGGACCTGGGCGGTGACGTCGGCGTTCTCCGACCACAGCCGGGCGGACAGTGTCATACCCCGGCCATCTCCCAGAAGTCGACCTCGTGGGACAGCACCTCGGCGATCAGTGCGTCCTTGCCGTCGGGGGTGGCCAACGCGGCGAGTTCTTCGATGTAAGACGCGAACTCGGTTGTGCTCCAATGCTCTACGAACTCACGGAATCGCGAAGTATCCGACCGGGCGTGCGTCCAGGCGAGTAGGTACACCCGCTCCAGCACCCACAGGGCGGTGATCGCCGCATCGAACGGTTCGCCGTCGAGGACCCGCAGCAGTTCCCGGTAAGCCAGCGTGGCGGGTAGGGGTCGCTGGTCCAGGGCGATACCCCGCAGCCGCGCCTGTGCCTCGAACCAGTCCAGTTCGGCCACCAGCGCGACACAGCCCGCGGCGAGCACCGACTGGGCCGCACGGGGTGCGCGGGCCAGCAGCCGAGCTTGGAACGTGAGCAGGTCGGCGACGAACAGGGCGTCTTGGCACAACCAACGATCGAAGGCCTCATCGGTGATGGAGCCGTCGCGCACCGCACCCAGGAACGGATGCCGGGTCGCGCTCTCCCAGAGCTCGTCTGACACGTCACGAACAATAGCGGTGTGCGTTCAACGCGTGTGGTCGCCGGTCCGGCTCGTCACTCGCTTGTCTCGCCGGCGGTGAACACCGGTGATGCCGGCGGGAATTGCGCCGCGACGGCGGGCAGGAAGAAGACGTCGAGGTAACGCCGTGTCGTCGCGGGATCCTCGGAGCCGGGGATCACGCCGAGCAGCAGGCTCATGCTGGTGGCGATGAGGAACAGGCCGAGGTCCTTGGCGCGCAGCCCGGGTCGCAGTGTCTTGCCGGCGTCGGCTTCGACCATCGCGGACATCCATGTCTCGACCAACCGGTGCAGTTCGGCGTTGTTGGCCAGCATCATCGCGACGGTCCGCTCATCCGTCTGATCCGAGATCGAGCGCACCAGGGGATCTCGATTGAGCTCGCTGGCGACGATCACCAGGCTCTCGGTGATGACGTCGAGTGGTTTGGCGTCCTTGGGTAGGCGGTCGAGGATGCCGAGCATGTGCCGACGTGTGGTCCGCTGGATCAGTGCCTCCACGAGGAGGTCCCGGGTGGGGAAGTGGCGGTACACGCTGCCCCGTGAGTACCCGGCCTCGCGTGCGATCACTTCGATGGTGGTGGCCCGGTAGCCGCGGCTGACGAACAGTCGCTCCGCCGCGTCGAGGAACGCCTCCCGTAATTCTTCGGCTGCCGCCCCGCCGCCGGAGGGGCGGCCCCGACGGCGGCGTACCGGCTCCTCGCCCACTCGTGCTGCCCTTCGTGCTGGTCGTGACACCGAAAGGGTACTCCGGCCGCGCGGGCACCTCTCGACAGTTAAATGACATGTGATCTAATTTGTTTAATTATGCCGCGGCTGCGGTGTCCAACAGGAGGCTCGGATGCGTGACCGGTTGCTTCGATGGCTCGGCGCCCTGGCGGCGATGACGGCACTCACGGTCGCGCTGCTCGCCGGCGCGGCCGCGGCCGCGGCCGACCCCGGATCGGAGCCGTCGGCGGGAAACGACAAGCCGGCCGCAGCGGTACAGCAGGACAGCCCGACATCCACGTCGGATGAAGGCGTGCAGCATCACCCGCGACCGGCCGGCGGCGACGAGACACGCGGAGCGGCCTCCGGGCAAGACGTCGAACCGGCCTCGGAAGCCGAGAAGTCCGGGACCGCCAAGAAGAAGGCCCGGGCGGCGCGCCTGAGTGTGGCCCGGAGTGTGGGCACGGTGCAGCGCGACACCGCAAGCCGGCAGGAGCACCCCGACGACCCGCCGACGCAACAGAAGCCCACCGCCGCGGCGGCGGCTGTGGTGCAGAAACCCGCGGCGGCGGCCGCGGTGCCGACGAGCACCACCGCGGTGACCGAGCGCGCGGCCGACACGGCGCTGGCGCAGGCTGCTGCGCCGCGCCGCGCGACGCCGCTGGATGCTGTCGGTTCGGCGGTCCTCAACGTCGTCATGGGACTCATCCAGTTCTTCGCCGGACCACCCGTGCTCCCTGCCGATGCGCACGTCACCGTGCGGACGTCGACGCTGCGTATCCCGGTCGCCGGCGGGCGTACCGTCACCGCCGATTGGTATTTCCCGGATACCGACGAACCGCCCACTCGCCTGATCTACCTGCAGCACGGATTCGGTGCGGTCGGTTCGATGTACAGCCACACCGCTGCCGCGCTCGCCGAACGGACCCACAGCGTCGTGGTGGCGCCGACCATCACGTCGAACTTCCTCGCGTCCGACGGTGCCTGGCTGGCGGGCGCCCCGATGCAACAGGCGGTCGCGGATCTGTTCGCCGGCAATCGCGATGCCCTGACGGCCAGCGCCTCCGCTGCGGCTGGACACGATGTCGTCCTACCCACCCGCTTTGCCCTGGTCGGTCATTCCGCCGGCGGCAGCCTGGTGATGGGCGCCGCGGCCGAGATGACCGAAAACGGTGCGCTCGCCGACTTGACCGGAATCGTGCTGTTGGACTCGGTCGATATGAACGGCACGGTACCGCACGCGCTGTCCACCCTCACCGGCGCCAATTACCGCCCCGTGATGGATATTTCGTCGGAGAGATACGTGTGGAATATGTTCGGCACCGTCGGCGACGAACTCGAAGACGCCCGCCCGGGCCAGTTCAACGGGGTGATGCTGACCGGTGGCCGCCACATCGACGGCCTCTACGGTGGCAACCCCGTCATCCAGGCCGCCGAATATCTGATCGCTGGGGTCTCGGCGCCGAAGAATGTGGCGGCAGTGCAGACGGTCGCGACCGGGTGGATCAATGATCTGTTCGCCGGTACCCGCGAGGGCTACTACCCTGCACCGCGTGAGGCGATCGACATCCCCACCGCCAAGGGCGTGGCCACCGCGGTGGGGTTGCCCTTCACCTCGACAAAGCGCATCCAGGCGACGCCGTGGGACAAGGTGTCCGAAGTCATCCTGACCTGGATCGCGCGGGTGGCGCACTACGATTCGGACTCCGGATCAGTTGTGGCTCTTAAGGACTAGGGGAAGGCCTGTGCACTAGCATTGCGGCATGAGGCTGGACGGTCAGCAGTTGGCGGCCTATGCGGCGGTCATCGAGCTCGGCAGCTTCGATGCTGCGGCCACTCGCCTGCACGTCACCCCATCCGCGGTCAGCCAGCGCATCAAAGCCCTCGAGCAGCGGGTGGGACAGGTGCTTGTGGTTCGCGAAAAGCCCTGTCGTGCAACATCAGCGGGCGTCCCATTGTTGCGCCTGGCCGCCCAGACGGCGCTCCTGGAAGCCGAGGCGCTCGCCGAGACAGGTGCGGAATCGCAGGAACACGTCAGGGTCGCCATCGCGGTCAACGCGGATTCCATGGCAACCTGGTTCACCGATGTCTTCGCCCGCCTGCCCGGCATTCTGTTCGATATCAGGATCGAGGACCAGGACCATTCGGCGCGATTGCTGCGCGAGGGTGAGGTGATGGGCGCCGTCACCACCGAGCGTGCGCCGGTGTCCGGTTGCCGGACGCGGCCGCTGGGTGTCATGCGCTATATCCCGGTGGCCACCCCTGCCTACATCGCGCGGCACCTACCCGACGGATTCACCGCAAAATCGGCCGCCCAGGCTCCGTCGCTGGCCTGGAATCGCGATGATGCTCTGCAGGACAACCTGATACGCAAGGTGTTTCGCCGAGAGGTGCGTCGGCCAGTGCACTACATCCCGACGGCCGAGGGATTCCGGGCGGCGGTACAGGCGGGGCTGGGCTGGGGGATGTATCCCGAACAGTTGATCGGTCCGGACTTCGTCCGGATCGCCGAGGTGCATCTCGATGTGCCGTTGTACTGGCAGTGCTGGAAGCTGGACAGCCCGGTGGTCGACACCGTGACCGACGCGGTGCGGGGCGCGGCCGAGCGCCTGGGCCGGCGCCGTTAGACACTGCGGGTGAATCGGGCGCTGCGGCACGCCGGGCTCCTATAACGACTGTGATAACCGCAGCGTGAACTATGCTATGACGGTCGTTATAGCGAGGAGGGCCGTGGCTGACAGCGGAGTGGATGCACGGATGCGCATGGTGGCGGGCGCGGCGGACATGATCGGGCGCCGCGGGGTGAACGCCACCAGCGTGCGGGAATTGGCGAAACACACCGGAGCCCCGCTGGGGTCCACCTACCACTACTTCCCGGGCGGGAAGGGGCAGCTGGCGGCCGAGGCGGTTCGGTGGGCCGACGATCTCACCGCACGCATGCTGGCTCGGGCGATGGCTGCCGGGCCGGCCGAAGGCCTGGAAGCGTTTCTCGGGATGTGGCGGAAGAAGTTGGTGGACAGTGACTTCCACGCGGGATGCGTGGTTCTCGGCGTCGCGGTGGAGGAAACGGCCGACGGGGATTCCGTGGCGCGCGACGCGGCGGTCTTCGCCTTCGGGAATTGGACATCGATCCTGGCCGGCGCGTTGCGGGAGTGCGGTGTCGAACCGACCCAGGCGTTGGGGACCGCGACACTGATCGTGGCCTCGGTGGAAGGCGCGGTGGCGATGTGCCGGGCCGAACGCGCGACCCAACCGCTGGACACGGTGGGGCACGAGCTACACCGTGTCGTGCGGTCGGTGCTCGTCGAATCCGCCGGATAGGGACTGGTCGCAGGCTGCCGCGCGTGTCCGTTCGGCGAGGGGTGGGCCGCCCTCAGGGCAGCGGGACCTGCCACACGACCACGATGCCGCCACTCGGGGATTCCTCGAACGACAACGTGCCGCCGCATTCCTCGGCGCGCAGGCGCAGATTCGCCAGCCCGCTCTCGGTGATCGGTCCGTTGAAACCCGTTCCATTGTCGGTGATTTCGATGGTCAGATTGTCGTCGACGCGCACCGACACCGAGATCTCGGTGGCGTTGCCGTGCCGTACCGCATTGCTGACCGCCTCGCGTGCCACGGCCTCGGCGTGGTCGGCGATCGCGGGTTCGATCACCGACAGCGGTCCGCTGTAACTCGCCGAGGTCCGGACACCGTCTGACGCGAACTGGGTCAGGGCGGCGTCGATTCGCTGACGCAGCCGAGTGCTTCCGGCGGAGGATCCACTGTGCAGATCGAAGATCGCGGTGCGGATCTCGGAGATGACATCCTGCAGGTCGTCCACGCACTGCTCGACCCGCCGTTGTGCGTCGGCCGGCCGGATACGGGGAACGGCGCCCTGCAGCGCCAGGCCCGCGGCGAACAGCCGCTGGATGACGTGATCGTGGAGGTCGCGCGCGATACGGTCGCGATCGGTGAGCACATCGAGTTCGTGCATCCGCCGCTGGGTGGTGGCCAGCTGCCAGGCCAGCGCAGCCTGGTCGGTGAAGGCCGCAGCCATCGACAGATCGTCCGCGCTGAACGGGGCGCCCCCGGCGCTGCGCTGGGTGATCACCACGCCCGCAACGGTTTCGGTGGTGCGAAGCGGAAGCACCATCGCCGGTCCGCCGGCACCGGCAAGATCGAGATCGCCGGTCCGCACCGGAGCCCGCCGGGCATAGGCTTCGCCGACGATCCCCACACCGACCGGGATCGGCGCGAAGGCCGCGATATCCACCGGTTCGGCGCTCGCGGCCTCGACCACGACGAGCTCACGCGCGGAGTCTTCGTCGTCCTCCTCGGCGGGCACCGCGACGACCGCGATCGTCGACTCGGTGAGCCTGCGGGCCTGCTCGGCGATCACCTGGAATACGGCGGCGGGTTCGGTGCCGGACAGGAGTTCGGTGGCGATATCGCGAGTCGCCTCGATCCATGCCTGCCGTCGCTGGGACTGCTCGTACAGCCGGGCATTGTCGATGGCGATACCGGCGGCGGCGGCCAGCGCTTGCGCGAGTACCTCGTCGTCCTCACTGAAGGGCTGTCCCGAGTTCTTCTCTGTGAGATAGAGGTTTCCGAACACTTCGTCCCGAATCCGGATCGGCACCCCGAGAAACGTCGACATGGGCGGATGGTGCGCGGGAAATCCCACGGACGCAGGGTGATCGCAGATGTTGTCCAACCGGATCGGCCGCGGGTCGTCGATGAGCGCACCGAGCACCCCGAGGCCCTGCGGCAGCTTTCCGATGTGCCGGCTGGCGTCCGCGTCGATTCCTTCGTAGATGAACTCGACCAGTTCATGCCCGTGGCCGCGAACGCCCAGCGCACCGTAGCGGGCGTCGATCAGTTCGATCGCGGTGTGCACGATCGTGGTGAGGGTGGCGTCGAGTTTCAGACCGGATGTCACGGCCAGCATCGCGTCGACAAGTCCGTCCAGGCGATCTCGGCCCTCGACGATCTGCTCGACACGATCCTGTACCTCGCTCAGCAGTTCGCGCAGCCGCAGCTGCGACAGCGTCTCGCGAAGGGGGCGATGGTGTCCCTCATCTGGTCCGGCCACGACAGGAGTCTATTGTCCCTGGGTCGGCCGGCGATCCAACTTTGAGACGAAGACCGCGGCCTGGGTGCGGCGGTGCATCCCGAGTTTGGCGAGCAGCCGCGACACATAGTTCTTCACGGTTTTCTCCGCCAAGAACATTCGGGCCGCGATCTGCTTGTTGGTCAGCCCTTCGCCCAGCAGGTCCAGCAGGACTCGTTCCTGATCGGTGAGCCCGGACAACGGGTCTGCCTGTTCGGCCGAGCCGCGCAGCTTGGCCATCAGTGCCGCGGCGGCCCGGTTGTCCAGCAGCGAACGGCCGGCTCCGACTTCCTTGATGGCCTGGGCGAGCTCCATCCCCTTGATGTCCTTCACCACATAGCCGCTCGCGCCGGCCAGGATCGCGTCCAGCATCGCCTCGTCGGAGGTGAACGAGGTGAGCATCAGGCACCGGAGGTCTGGCAGCTGGGACAACAGCTCTCGGCACAGTTCGATTCCGTTGCCGTCCGGCAGGCGGACGTCGAGGACCGCGACGTCGGGACGCAACGCGGGGATACGTGCCAAGGCCTCGGACACCGATCCCGCCTCGCCGATCACGTCGAGTTCGGGGTCGGAGTCCAGCAGGTCGATCAGTCCGCGCCGCACCACCTCGTGGTCGTCGACAAGAAATACAGAGACCATGGGCAGACCTTTCGCGAGAGACCCTGTGGTCACCATAGTGGCGGTGTGGGTACTTCGGGGGCGAGCGAAGCGACGGGGTTTAAATACGGGGGCGAGCGAAGCGACGGGGTTTGAATACGGGGGCGAGCGAAGCGACGGGGTTGATCAGATCTCGACACGCAGCACGTCGTGCAGCGGCCGGCGCGGCGTCGGCGGCGGCACTTCCTCCAGCGGAGGGGCAATTCCCAGTCGCACCACCACCTGCGGCGAGGCGCGATGGACCAAGGCCGCGACGATGTCCCGGCTGGCGGGCACCTCGGTCAGATGGCTCAGTGTGCACGACGACATCCCGGCCATGGTGGCGTCCAGCAGCACCGCAGACAGCGCCTCGCCGGCGGCGAGGACACCCTCTCGGGTGTCGTCGGAAGCGGAGATGACCAGCAGCCGTGCCTGATCTTCGCCGACGTCGAGTCGGCGTTCCCGATTGTGCGTGATGGGGAAGGTCCGGCCGACGTCGACGCGGTCGGCCTCCTGCGCCGATACCAGCGACGTGTGGGGGATACCGTCGTTGACCTCGTACGGCGAAGTCCACCAGGTGATCTCGTGGTGATACTCGGAATCGTAGAGCCGAAGGGCGTCGGTGAGGTGGGACGCCTCGGCCAGGGTCTCCCGGTCGGCGGGGTCGATCACGTCGACGGCACACCCCAAGGGGTTGGCCGTGCTGTCGACGGCGGCGCGCACCGTCGGTTCGAAGGCATTCCAGTCCGGCGGGGCGGCGAACGGCAGCCGGTCGGTGCGCCGGTGCAAGATGGCGTCGGCCCGACGGCGCTGAGCGCCGGTGACCTCGGCCAGCCTGCTCAGGCGGATGTCTGCGATGCGGTGATGGTCGTCGGGGTCGGGATAGCGATCGACGTGGCTGGCATAGCCGGCGGCCGCCATGGCCACCCGAAAATGATCCAGGGCGACGCCGCAGCTGAGCAGGGCCTGCCGCCCGTCGGCATCGGAGGCGACCAGGTGGTCGGGATCGACGAACAGCGACACGGTGCCGGACTGGATCACCCACCGCCACGGCTGGCTGTTGTGATACGACGGGGCGCGGCAGGCAAGGCGGACAGCCTCCTCGATGACGGTGACGGGCAGCAGTGTCGTCGGCATCCCCCGATCCTGCTCCGCCGGCGCGGCGCGCAGCAGGGCCAGAAGTCCTCAATCGCGGGACTTTCAGCGCTATCGAGCGGCGGCCGGCGTCCGTTAGCGTGAGCGCCATGACGACTTCGGACGATTCGCCCATCACGGTGCTCAGCGCGGACGAGAGCTGGGATCTGCTGTCGTCGGTAACCCTGGGCCGGCTGGCGACCAGTGTCGGCGGGCAGCCCGACGTGTTCCCGGTGAACTTCGTCGTCATGCGGCGCCAGATCATCATCCGGACCGCGGAGGGCGCCAAGCTCACCGAGATCGTGCTCAACGACCGGGTGGCATTGGAGGCCGACGACCACGGCCTGGAGAACGCCTGGAGCGTGGTGGTCAAGGGTGTGGCCGAGGTGCTCGACACCGCGGAGGACATCGCCGCCGCCGACCGGGCCCAGGTGCTGCCGTGGACGGCCACCGTCAAACAGCGCTATGTGAGGATCACCCCGGCCGAGATCAGCGGTCGCCGTTTTGTTTTCGGCTCCGAACCGGAGTGGGGTTGCGGTCTGGGGTGAGGCGCGACGCCTCCAGGTAGGCCACGATCGCGTTGGACAGGCCGCGACGGGCCTCATCGAGGTCGATATAGCTGCCGAGTTGCCGCTCCGAGGTGATGCCGCGCATCGCCCCGGGGATGAACAGCGCCACCTCACGCACCCGGGCCGGGTCGACATCGAGATCGGCAAAAGCCTTCTGGCAGGCTTCGATCCACGTCCGCTGCCAGGACGCCAACTCCGACGCGGTCTGCGGGAACAGTCGCTCGAGTTCGGTGCGGTCGCGGGGGAGTGCCGCGCGCAGATTCTCGATGGCGCGGGAGTCCGTCGCGGTCAGCCCGTCGTACATGACGTCGAGGATGGCCGAGACGCGCACGGCGAGCGGGCCGTGCGGCGCGGCACGGGACGGCAGTTCGCCGCGCCGTTCCGCGGTGAAGCGCAGCACCGCCGCCCACAGCCCGTCGATATCGCCGAACTGGTATTTAACCGTGCCCCAGGTGGCCCCGGCATCCTTGGCGATCCGATTACCCGATACCGACCCTGGTTCGCCGGAAGCCAACGCGTGCAGCGCCGCCTCCAGCATGCTTTCTCGGGACGCTGCGCCGCGCCGGTTGGTGCGGCGTTCGGCGGCTTCGGTCATCACGCGAATGCTACGCGATGGTTGACTTTGATAGAACCCTCTGTGATTCTAGGGCTCATGGCAAAACCGCCGTTATCGATGAAACCGACGGGCTGGTTCCAGGTTGCCTGGTCGGACCAGATCGGCGTCGGCGACGTCCATGCGATGAAGTACTTCGACACCGAAATGGTGGCCTGGCGCGCCGAATCGGGCCAGGTCACGGTGATGAACGCGTACTGCGAACACCTCGGCGCCCACCTCGGCTTCGGCGGGCATGTCGTCGGCGAGGTCATCCAGTGCCCATTCCACGGCTGGCAATGGAACGCCGAAGGGCGCAACGTCTGCATCCCGTACGAACCACGCCCCAACCGCGGTCGCCGCATGCGCACCTACCCCGTGGCCGAACTCAACCAGTCGATCTACATCTGGCATGACACCGAGGGACGCGAGCCCTTCTTCGACGTGCCCGACGTGTTCGCCGCATTCGGGGACGGCAGCAGCATCGATGACTACTGGCCGCAACAGCGCCTGCACCGTGAAGCGCTGGAGCTGCACCCGCAGTACGTCCTCGAAAACGGCGTCGACTTCGCACATTTCAAGTACGTGCACCAAACCCCGATCGTGCCGGTGTTCACCCGGCACGATTTCGCCGAGCCCACCTCATACGTGGACTTCACCATCACGTTCGAAGGCGACGAGCAACAGTCCATAGACGATGTCCGCAGTGGCGTGGAGGCCATCAACGGCGGACTCGGCATCGCGGTGACCAAGAGTTGGGGGATGGTCGACAATCGCACCATCTCGGCCATCACACCGGTCGACGATCGCACGTCCGACGTGCGCTTCATGGCCTACATCGGGCGGGTGCCCGGCAAGGATTCACCGAGGGCGCAGGCCAAAGCCGTCGCGTTCGGCGAGGAGATCATCCGTCAGTTCGCGCAGGACATCCACATCTGGAGTCACCAGCGCTATTCGGATCCACCCGCGCTGTCGACCTCTGAATATGAGGGTTTCACGGCGATTCGCACGTGGGCCATGCAGTTCTATCCCGACGGCCGGGGCGGAAGCGCCGCGGACCTCGCACACCAGAAGGGTTGACAGTCATATGAATACACCGATCCGGGTATTCCAGGTGGCCACCGGCAACGTTGGTTCCGAGATGATCAAGCGGTACGCCGCGCAGTCCGAACTCGAACTCGTCGGCGTGCACTGCTACTCGCCCGAGAAGGTCGGACGGGACTCCGGTGAACTCGCCGGCGCAGCGCCGAACGGGGTGATCGCCACCGGTACGATCGCCGAGATCATCGCGGCGAAGCCCGATGTGCTGACCTTTCACGGGGTGTTCCCGGATGAGGATCTGTACGTCCAGGTACTGGAGGCGGGGATCGATATCGTCACCACCGCCGACTGGATCACCGGCTGGCACAGGGACACCAACCACCCGCACCCGTCCGGAAAGCCCGTCAGCCAAGTACTCGCCGAGGCGTGCGAGAAGGGTGGTGCCACGTTCTACGGCACCGGTATGAACCCCGGTCTGAACCAGATCCTCGGCGTGGTCTGCTCGGCCGACGTCGCCGAGATCGAGAACGTCACCACCATCGAATCCGTCGACGTGTCCTGCCATCACAGCAAGGACACCTGGATCGAGGTGGGATACGGTCTGCCCGTTGATGATCCGTCGATTCCGGACAAGTTGCGCAAGTACACCGAGGTTTTCGCCGACAGCGTGCTGATGATGGCCGACTGCTTCGGACTCGAGCTCGACGAGGTCAAGTTCAGCTACGAGCTCGGCGCATGCACCAAAGACGTCGACCTGGGCTGGTACGTGCTGCCGAAGGGTTCCCTGGGCGGCAACTACATCAAGTACCAGGGCATGGTCGACGGAGTGCCGCGGGTCGAGACGCATCTTGAATGGCAGATGACTCCGCATACGGATCCGAGTTGGGATATCAAGGGCTGCTACATCACTCAAATCAAGGGCGACCCCTGTGTCTACAACAAGCACATGATCTTCCCGAAACCGGGCGTGGACCTGTCGAACCCTGACAACTTCGCCTCGATCGGCATGACGGTCACCGGTATGCCTGCGCTGCACGCCATCCGGTCCGTCATCGCCGCTGCACCGGGGCTGCTCACCAGTGCGGACCTGCCCCTGCGCGGTTTCGCCGGCCGCTTCAAATGACCTGCAGCGCAGGTCCGGTCCGGTGCCGAAAGTGGCCGCCGAGCTCATCGGTGATCACGGGCACTGGCCGTTGTTGACGCAGGTCGCCGCGGCGGTGGCTTTGTACGTGGGTGCCGCGAGCGGGGTGGCCGGCGTCGACGCGGGAAGCTGAGCCGTCGCGGTCGAACCGAGCTTCATGTTGCCGGTGGCGTTGATCGTCATGGCCGGCACCACGGGCGACGAATAGATGCCGGTGGTCGAGGAGTCCCCCGACCCGCCGGCGACGACGGTGGACGGCGCTGCGCTGCCGATGACGTCGATCAACAGGCCGACGGCGACCGCCCCGCCGCCGACCACAGCACACACGCGCTTCTGGAAATCCCGCATCTCCGCTCCTTCACACGACGCCGATGACAGAAGGATCAAGAGGGTTCCCGTACGCGGCATTCCCGGAAAATCGCTGCATCAGCGTGCTTTACGGATACTTGCAACCGATGGGCAGCGTTCGGGGTGTCTCACAGCGGCATCGTGGCCCCGATCCCGCTCACCGCTTCCGGTGACCTACTGATTAGCCTGTCAAAGGATCCGGGGTAAAGTCACGCCGATGACGGTGTTCGACGATGGGATTGCCCTGGAAGCCCTGGGCGACGGCCTGTTACGAGGGCGGACGATTCCGCAATGGGCGAATATGGTGGGCCCGTTCGGCGGGATCACCGCGGCCACATTGCTGCGGGCGGTCGAGCTCCAGCGTGACGCGCACGGGTTTCCGGTGGCGCTCACGGTGAACTATCTGGCGCCGATCGCCGACGGAGATTTCGACGTTCGGGCCCGGGCCGTGCGAACCAACCGGTCCAACCAGCACTGGTACGTCGAATTGAGTCAGAACGGTGAGGTGAAGACCACGGCGACCGCGGTGTTCGCGGTGCGCCGGGAAACCTGGGCCGACACCGAGATCGCGCGCCCGGACGTGGGTGAGCCGGAGTCGATCGAGGACGCGAGTGCCGGGTTCGGGGTGGCATGGACCAGGAATTACGACCTCCGATTCATCGACGGTGCCTTGCCCGCTGCCGGTGCCGGTGAGTCGACGTCGTCGACGACGACGTTGTGGGTTCGCGATCGACCTGCCCGCCCGATCGATTTCGCCTCACTCACCTCGCTGTGCGACATCTTCTATCCGCGTCTCTGGCTGCGGCGCGGTCAGCTCCTGCCTGCGGGCACCATCTCGTTCACCGCGTACTTCCATGCGGGTCCGGCTGAACTGGCCGAGCAGGGTGACGGATACCTGCTCGCCACGGCACGTGCCCAGGGGTTCTCGGGTGGGCACTTCGATCAATCGGCGCAGATCTGGAGCCGGGCGGGCGATCTGCTGGCGACCACGCATCAGCTGGTCTATTACAAGGCCTGAACGCGCTGGGCTGAACATGAAAAAACCTGGCCGGCGAGTCGCGCGACTCGCCGGCCAGGTTTCTTGGTGACGCAGTTAGTGGGCGTGCTTGCGGTGACGGCGGACCAGCGCGGTCAACCAGCGAACATCGAGCAACATGTGATCCGCCTTTCTTTGTTATGCGGTCTTGTGCAGGAGTGGGAGCAGGCGCCGGCGGGCCAGGGTGCCCTCGGCGAAGTGATGCAGTGCCTCGGGTACCGATGCGGTGATCGGGAAGGCGTCGTCGAGGAGCCGCAGAATGTCGAGCACCTGCGGGCTGGCAACCAGTGCCCATTCGACACCGGCGAGGTCGCACTCGTCATCGAGTCCGTAGAGCAGGGACACGCCGCGCGCGGACAGCCCCGTCACGCCGCTGAGGTCGAGGACGAACGGCTTCTCGGTGAGCACCATCTGCCGGACTCGATGCGTGAGTCGGTCGAAGTTGGCGTCGTCGATGACTCCGGTGAGCGTCGCCACGGTCGCCAGATGGCGGCACTGTGCGCGCAGCTGGGCACCGTCACAGTCGACCGCCGGATTGCCGTACCTGAATGCGATCGTCATGTAATGCCTCCCTTCGGTGCTTCGAACTAACACCGAAGTTATCGGGCGAATTTAAGGTACCTGGGAGTACGCATTAATACTTTGCTAAGAACTGCGCCTGATGAGCCCATAAGGTTTTGCTGAGAGTTTTCTATTCTGTTGAGGCGCAACACTTTTGGCTTACTCTAAGAGTACTCCTCAATAATTGACGACAACTTACCGTTGAGTAGCCCCGATCCGGTCTCAGCGTCGAAATTGTCCACCGGTGTAACCGACCCAGGGCGAATAGTCGGCGATCAGCGGTTCCTGTGGCGGGCGTTGGTCTTCGGGAACGTGCTGCAGATTGACGCGTACCCGGTACCAGATCGAGCTCGGGCCACGCATCCCGTCGACCAGCACGTCGACCGGTGTGAGCAGGTCGGCGGCCGCGGGGTGGCGACCCCGCCACACGTCCAGTGCGGCCAGCGCCTCATCCCGGGTCTTGGTGCGGGCTACCTCGATGAGCGGCATCTGCGACACTCGCCGGCCCGTTCCACCGGACGCCTTCGCCGGCTTCTCCGGCGGCCCCAACTCCTTGGCCAGGGCGAGTAGTGGCTCCAGCCCGCCCGGTGCGTCGTCCATGCCCTCCCACGGATCGCCGATATCGGCGAACCGTGCGGGCACGGTCGCGATGGTGAAGGCCTCGGCTCGGCAACCCGGTACCTCCGCCCAGTGCAGCGGAGTGGAGACCCGAGCGTCCGGGGTGGCCCGCACCGAGTAGGCCGAGGCGACGGTGCGGTCCTTGGCGTTCTGGTTGAAGTCCACGAAGACGCGCTCACCGCGTTCTTCCTTCCACCAGCGCGCGGTCGCCAGGTCGGGTACGCGCTGCTCGACCGCCCGGGCCACCGTCTCGGCGGCCAGCCGAAGCTGTCTGAACGGCCAGTGCGGGTGGATGCGGGCATAGATGTGGAATCCGCGCGAACCGGAGGTCTTCGGCCAGGCGGTCAGACCGTGATCGTCGAGCACCTCGCGCGCCACCTGTGCCACGGCGAGGATCTGCTCCCATTCCACCCCGGGCATCGGGTCCAGATCGATCCGCAACTCGTCGGGGTGGTCCAGGTCGGCGGCCCGCACCGGATGTGGGTTGAGGTCGACGCAACCGAGGTTGACCGCCCAGACCAGTCCCGCCGCATCGGTGAGCACGGCCTCCTTGGCCGACGTGCCGGAGGCGTACTTGAGCTCGGCGACCTCGATCCAGTCCGGCCGCTTCTCCGGGGCGCGTTTCTGGAAGATCGCCTCCTCGGAGATGCCCTTGACGAAACGCTTGAGGATCATCGGCCGGTCCGCGACACCGCGCAGCGCCCCATCGGCGACGGCGAGGTAGTAGTCGATCAGCTGCCGTTTGGTGACCCCTGCGTCGGGGAACACCACTTTGCTCGGATTGCTGATCGGTACCTGCCGGCCGCCCACCTCCAGTGAGACCGCTTCGGCCATGGCCCCATGGTAGTTACCGACCCGGGTGCGACGTGTGTCACATATTGTGGCCGTATGCCCAGTCTTTTCGACCTGCCGGCGCAGGTGGCCGCGAAAGCCCAGCAGTACTTCGACCGCGGCGCGGCGGAGCTGCACTACGCCCGCAAGATGTTCGAGGCGGGCGCATTCAAGCTCGAGCCGCCGCAGAACTTCGTGGCCATGCTCGCCGACATCCGGCGCTGGGGAGAGTTCGGCATGATCCCGGCGCTCAACGCGCGGCGTTACCCGGACCGACCCGCCATCATCGACGATGACGGCGAGATCACCTTCGCCGAGCTGGATGAAGCTGCCCATGCGGTGGCCAACGGCCTGCGCAATATGGGTGTCAGGGGCGGCGACGGTGTCGCGCTGCTGATCCGCAACCACCGCTGGTTTCTGATCAGCGTCTACGGCGCGGCCCGGGTCGGAGCCCGCATCATCCTGCTCAACAGTGAGTTCTCTGGTCCGCAGATCAAAGAGGTGTCCGAGCGTGAGGGCGCCAAGCTGGTCATCTACGACGACGAGTACACCGCGGCGGTGGCGCAGGCCGAACCCGCGCTGGGCAAGCTGCGCGCCTTGGCCACCAACCCGGACACGGACGCGCCGTCGGGCAGTACCGACGACACCCTGGCCGATCTCATCAAGCGCAGCAGCAAGCAGCCCGCGCCCAAGGCCACCAAACACTCCTCGGTGATCATCCTGACCAGTGGCACCACCGGTACCCCCAAGGGCGCCAACCGGAGCACCCCGCCCTCGCTCGCGCCGATCGGCGGCGTGCTGTCACACGTGCCCTTCAAATCCGGTGAGGTGACCTCGCTGCCGGCCCCGATGTTCCACGCACTCGGCTTCCTGCACGCCACCATCGCGATGATGTTGGGCACCACTCTGGTGCTGCGCCGCCGTTTCAAACCGGCCACCGTGCTCGCCGATATCGAGAAGCACCAGGTGACCGCGATCGTCGTCGTGCCGGTGATGCTGTCCCGGATACTCGACGAGTTGGAGAAGACCCAGCCGAAGCCGAACCTGTCCAGCCTGCGAATCGTGTTCGTATCCGGTTCGCAGCTGGGTGCGGAGCTGGCCACCCGGGCGCTGAAGGACCTGGGTCCGGTGATCTACAACCTGTACGGGTCCACCGAGATCGCGTTCGCCTCCATCGCCCGGCCCAAGGACCTGTCCAAGAATCCCGCGACGGTGGGTCCCCCGGTCAAGGGCATCACGGTGAAAATCCTGGACGACAACGGGATTGAGCTTCCGCAGGGCGAGATCGGGCGCATCTTCGTGCGTAACACCTTCCCGTTCGAGGGGTATACCGGCGGCGGCGGCAAGCAGATCATCGACGGAATGCTGTCCTCGGGTGATGTCGGGTACTTCGACGAAGGCGGTCTGCTGTACGTATCGGGCCGCGACGACGAGATGATCGTGTGCGGCGGCGAGAACGTCTTCCCCGCCGAGGTCGAGGACCTCATCAGCGGCCACCCAGAGGTGGTCGAGGCCACCGCCCTGGGCGTGGAGGACAAAGAGTGGGGGCACCGGCTGCGTGCTTTCGTGGTGAAGACCGAGGGTGCGTCCGTCGACGAAGAGGCGATCAAGACGTATGTCAAGGAGAATCTCGCCCGCTACAAGGTGCCGCGAGAGGTGATCTTCCTCGACGAGCTGCCCCGTAACCCGACCGGCAAGATCCTCAAACGCGAGCTGCGTGAGCTGTGATGCCCTGAACATCACCCGGTCGGCTGCGCAGTCGGGACTTTAGTCCCTAGATCGAGACGCGGACAGGTCGCAGAGTTGAGGTGCTCTGACAGTCCAGTGCCGATCACGCCGCAAGGCGGGGGAGACGAATGTGGTAGCCGAAGCGCCCTCCATCCCGGAAGTCCTGCCGCGCCGACCCTTTCCCGCTCGCATGGGCCCCAAGGGCAATCTGGTCTACCGGCTGATCACGACGACCGATCACAAACTGATCGGCATCATGTACTGCGTCGCCTGCTTCATCTTCTTCATGATCGGCGGGCTGATGGCCCTGATGATCCGCACCGAACTGGCGGCGCCGGGTCTGCAGTTCCTGTCCAATGAGCAGTTCAACCAGCTGTTCACCATGCACGGCACGGCGATGCTGCTGTTCTATGCCACCCCGATCGTGTTCGGCTTCGCCAATCTTGTTCTGCCGCTGCAGATCGGCGCCCCCGACGTGGCGTTCCCGCGACTGAATGCGCTGTCTTTCTGGTTGTTCGTGTTCGGTGCGCTGATCGCGCTTGCCGGCTTCATCACTCCCGGTGGTGCGGCGGACTTCGGCTGGACGGCCTACACCCCGCTCTCGGATGCCGTGCACAGTCCGGGTGCAGGTTCGGATCTCTGGATCCTCGGTATCGCCGTCGGCGGTCTCGGCACGATCCTGGGCGCCGTCAACATGATCACCACCGTGGTCTGCATGCGTGCCCCGGGTATGACGATGTTCCGGATGCCGATCTTCACCTGGAACATCCTGGTGACCTCGGTCCTGGTGCTGGTCATCTTCCCGTTGCTGACGGCAGCGCTGTTCGGCCTGGCCGCCGACCGCCGCATCGGTGCGCACATCTACGATCCGGCCAACGGCGGGATGCTGCTCTACCAGCACCTGTTCTGGTTCTTCGGCCATCCCGAGGTGTACGTCATCGCGCTGCCCTTCTTCGGGATCATCAGCGAAGTGGTGCCGGTGTTCTCGCGCAAACCGATCTTCGGCTACACCACGCTGGTCTACGCGACGTTCGGCATCGGCGCCCTGTCGGTGGCGGTGTGGGCGCATCACATGTACGCGACCGGCGCGGTCCTTCTCCCGTTCTTCTCGTTCATGACGTTCCTGATCGCGGTGCCCACCGGTATCAAGTTCTTCAACTGGATCGGCACGATGTGGAAGGGGCAGTTGACCTTCGAGACACCGATGCTGTTCTCGGTCGGCTTCATGGTGACCTTCCTCCTGGGCGGTCTGTCCGGTGTGCTGCTGGCCAGCCCGCCGCTGGACTTCCACGTCACCGACTCCTATTTCGTCGTGGCGCATTTCCACTACACGCTGTTCGGCACCATCGTGTTCGCCACCTATGCGGGCATCTACTTCTGGTTCCCGAAGATGACCGGCCGACTGCTCGACGAGCGCTTGGGCAAGCTGCACTTCTGGCTGACCTTCATCGGCTTCCACACCACCTTCCTGGTGCAGCACTGGCTGGGTGACGAGGGCATGCCGCGCCGCTACGCCGACTACCTGCCCACCGACGGGTTCACCACGCTGAACGTCTCGACGCTGCCGTTCGTCTGGAACGTGTTCCGGAGTTGGCGGTTCGGCGAGCCGGTGACGGTGGACGACCCATGGGGACACGGCAACTCGCTGGAGTGGGCCACCTCGTGCCCGCCGCCGCGGCACAACTTCACCGAGCTGCCCCGGATCCGTTCGGAGCGACCGGCATTCGAGCTGCACTACCCGCACATGGTGGAGCGACTGCGGGCGGAGGCCCATGTGGGCCGAGGCGAAGGCGCGCACTGAACGACCCGAGGGTCCCCACCGGGGGTGATGGCCGTTCGGGAATAGACGACCGGCCGCGCGGGTAACACTAAGTCATGAACATCGACCTCTCCGGAAAGACCGCACTCGTCACCGGCTCCACCCAAGGCATCGGTCTGGCCATCGCCGAGGGTTTGGCCCGCAGCGGGGCGCGGGTGGCGGTCAACGGCCGCACCGCGGCCCGCGTCGACGAAGCCGCGGAAAGGGTGCGCGGTCTCGGCGGAACCGCCTTCGGGGTGGCCGCCGATGTCAGCACGGAGGAGGGCACGGCACAACTGCTCGCCCAACTGCCCGAGGTCGACATCCTGGTCAACAATCTCGGCATCTTCGGCGCGGTACCGGCTCGGGAGATCACCGATGCGCAGTGGCGCACCTACTTCGAGGTGAATGTGCTTGCCGCAGTACGGCTCATCCGCGCCTACCTGCCGGGCATGGCGGACCGCGGCTGGGGCCGGGCGATCCAGATCGCCAGTGACTCGGCCATCGTCATCCCGGAGGAGATGATCCACTACGGCGTCTCCAAGACCGCGTTGCTGGCGGTGTCCCGGGGCTTCGCCAAGGACGCCGCGGGCACCGGAGTGACCGTCAACTCGGTGATCGCCGGACCGACGCACACCGCCGGGGTCGAGGATTTCGTCTACGAGTTGGTGGACAAGTCGCTGCCGTGGGAGGAGGCGCAGCGCGAGTTCATGGTCAAGTACCGGCCGCAGTCCCTGTTGCAGCGGCTCATCGAGCCGGCCGAGATCGCGAACATGGTGACCTATCTGGCGTCGCCGCTGGCCTCGGCCACCACCGGAGGGGCGCTGCGGGTCGACGGCGGGTACGTCGACTCGATCCTGCCCTGAGCGCCGAGACTACGGTTTGTGTCGCCAGTTTCGCCGACGGGCGCCACAAACCGTAGTGCCGGCGACGTGATTACGGGTCGCGGGGCAGGCCCAGCAGGCGTTCGGCGATGATGTTCAGCTGGACCTCGGTGGTGCCGCCGTAGATGGTGGTCGCCCGGCTGAACAGCAGATAGTCGGCCCATTTCCCGGTGATCTGTTCCTTGTCGCCGACGGCGCCGTCGGTGCCGAACGACGACACCCCGAATTCGGCGTAACCCTGCCCGGTCTTCATCGACAGCAGTTTGGAGATGGCCGCGGCGGGCATCGGATCGCCACCGGCCAGGGTGAGCAGCGTCGAGCGCAGGTTGAGCACCTTGGCGGCGTAGCCCTCGGCGATGAGCTTGCCGGCGTGATTCTGCTCGATCTGATCGAACTGTCCTTCGGCCAGGAACGCCACGAACTGATCCAGGCTGGCCAGGAACGGCGGCTCCCCGCTGCCGATGGACACCCGCTCGTTGGTCAGGGTGTTGCGGCTGACCTCCCACCCGCGGTCGACCTCACCGAGCACCATCGAGTCCGGGACGAACACATCGTCGATGAACACGGTGTTGAACAAGGCGTCGCCGGTCAGCTCGCGCAGCGGTTTCACCTCCACGCCAGGTGATTTCATGTCCAACAGGAAGTACGTGATGCCGTTGTGCTTCGGGGCACTCGGGTCGGTGCGGGCCAGTAGCGCGCCCCACTGGGAGAACTGCGCACCGGTGGTCCAGATCTTCTGCCCGGTGATCCGCCAGCCGCCGTCGACCTTGGTGGCCTTGGTGGTCAGGCTGGCCAGGTCCGAGCCGGCGCCCGGTTCGGAAAACAGCTGGCACCAAATCATCTCGCCGCGGAAGGTGGGGGACAGGAACTGCTGCTGCTGTTCGTCGGTGCCGTAGGCCACGATCGACGGGATGATCCAGGCCGCGATGCCCATGTTGGGGCGGGCGACCTTCCCGGTGCTGAACTCCTGGGCCGTGATGATCTGTTCGACGGGGCCGGCGTTGCGTCCCCACGGTTTGGGCAGATGCGGCTGCACCCAGCCGCCCTCGGCGATTGCGGCGTTACGCTCTTCGCGCGGAATCGCTTTCAACGCTGCGACCTCGGCGCGAATCTCCTCGCGGAGCTTCTCGGTGTCCGGGTCGAGATCGATGTTGAGGTTGCGCAGCCCGGAGCTGGTGGCGGTGTCGACGACAAGCTGCGGGTAGTCGGCAGCCCGGCCGAAGCTGGCCGCGAGAATCAGCGAGCGACGGTAGTAGATGTTGGTGTCGTGCTCCCAGGTGAAACCGATACCGCCGTGCACCTGGATGCACTCCTGGGCGCAGTGCTGAGAGGCGACCGGAGCGAGCGTGCCCGCGACCGCGGCGGCGAACTCCCACCTGGAATCGGGATCGCCGTTGCGGAGTTCGTCCAGCGCACGCGACGCGTCCCACACGGCGGCGGTGGCACGCTCGGTCTCGGCGATCATGCCCGAGCACTTGTGCTTGATGGCCTGGAACTGGCCGATGGGGCGGCCGAACTGCTCACGGATCTTGGCGTACTCGGTCGCGGTGTCGGTGGCCCAGCGGGCGACGCCGACACACTCGGCAGACAGCAGCGTGGCGATGAGCGCGCGGGCATGGGCACGGGTGAGGTTGGACAGCACCTTGTCGAGGCCCACCTCGACGGCATTGGCCCGGACATGCGCCACCGGGCGCAACGGGTCGATGCTGACCACCGGCTCGAGCTCCAGGGTGTCGGCATCCAGGACGACCCATTGCACGCTGCTGGCTTCGCCGAGGCCGGATACCGGGAGCACCAGCAACGACGCCTGCCCGGCCGCGGGGACCGCACGGACCTCACCGCGGATGACGAGCTTGTCGCCGGTGGCGGTGGCCGTCAGCCCCGAGTCGATGGCGTAGGCGGCGATGGTGTCACCGGCGGCCAGCCCCTGCAGCAGCGGGGACTTCGGGTCGTTCGCGGAGATCAGTGCGCTGGCGATGGCCGAAGGCACAAACGGGCCCGGCACGGCGCCGTAGCCGAACTCGGCGAGCGTGATCGCCAGCTCGAGGATGCCGAATCCTTGTCCGCCAACCTCTTCGGCGAGGTGCACCCCCTGCAGGCCCTGTTCGGCCGCGGCCTTCCAGTAGCTCGGCGGGTTGGAGATCGGGGTCTCCAGCGCCTCGTGCAGGACGTCGGCGGGGGCCACCTTGGCCACCAGGGACCGGACCGAGTCGGCCAGGTCGTTGTGCTCAGGATTGATCGCGATAGGCATATGCGCCCTTCCCTATTAACCGGTCGGTCGGGAACGAGGGTACCCCGACGTGACGGGCGCCACTTCAGGGGGCTATCTCACTTCGTTAACCAAGTGGGCCAGGGGTTCGCCGTCGCGCAGGCGGCGGCAGTTCTCGACGGCCATTTCCAGATATCTGCGCATCGTGTCGACCGTGTACCAGGTGACGTGTGGGGTCACCACGACGTTGTCGAGGGTGAGCAGGGCAGCGTCCGCGGGCACCGGTTCCTCGGCGAACACGTCGAGCCCGGCGGCGGCCAGGTGACCGGATCGCAGCACCTCGACCAGGGCCGCCTCGTCGACGATCGGCCCGCGTGACGTGTTGACCAGGATGGCACCCGGTCGCATCGCCGCGAGCTCGTCGGGGCCGATCAGATGACGGGTGCGTTCGTCGAGCGGCAGATGCAGCGAGACGATATCGGCGGCCGCCAGCAGGTCGGGCAGGGCGCGCCAGCCGGGCGTCCCGTCGTCGCGGGTGCTGGTGTGCACCACCTGGCCGCCCATGGCCAGCACGATGCGCTCGACCTGTTTGGCGATGTTGCCGTAACCGACCAGCCCCACCGTGCAGCCGCCGATGTCGCGGACGGTCTCACCGAGACTGGGATCCGACGGCCAGCCGCGGCCCTCTCGGGTGGCCCGGTCCAGCGCCGGCAGCCGGCGCAATGCGGCCAGCATGAGGAGCAGGGTGCCCTCGGCGACCGACGGCGCATTGGCCCCTGGCATATTCGCCACCGCGATACCGCGTCGGGTGGCGGTGTCGACGTCGATGGTGTTCACGCCGGCGCCCAGCTTGTGTACCAGCCTGGCGTGCGTAGCCCGTTCCAGGTCGGGGCCCGACAGCGGCCGCAGCACGTGCCAGATCACCTCGGCGTCGGGCAGTTCGCGGTGGAAGGTCTCGTCGTCATCCTCGGCGCACCACCGGATATCGAGCCAATCAGATTCCGGCGCAACGAAATCCAGAACCTTCGCGCCTGGGGTGAAGTGGGCGAGGACCTTGACTACTTCCACCGCTTCGCGATCCATTTGGCGATGGTATCGGCCTGTTCGCTGCGGGCACCCGGGGTGGTGAAGTAGTGGTCGGTGTCGATCGAGCACAGTGCCTTGTCCGTCGAGGCCAGTGCGGCATGGATGCGTTGGGCGTCGGACGGGAACACGCCGGTGTCCTGTTCGGCGTTGATGACCAGGGCCGGGCAGTCGATCAGCGCCAGGTGCGGTTCGGCGCGGGTCTGCGCGTGCCGCAGACTCCACATGCCGAGCCAGTTGCGCAGCGTGCACGCCGCGGCGATCCCGCGTGCGGATCGGTTGGCGTGCATCGGGGTTCCCGCGTAGCACAGGTTGGCCTGGCGCTTGGTCGGCTCCAGTGTCGGGTCGACCATCCGGGGATCGGCCCAGGTGCGCATCACGGTGAACGGGCGGTCGGAGTGTCCGGCCGCGCGGATACGTTCGAGTTCGGCTTCGGCCCAGTCGGTGATGGCTTCGTTGCGGGCGGTCTGCGCCGCACGGTATCGCGCGACGAACTCCTCGGAATAAGGCGGGCCGTTCTTCGCCTCGAACAGATCGAGCGCGGGATCGGTGGCCACCGGGTCGTCCTCGTCGACCACCGCGGCGTCCATCCACGCGGTCAGCACGTCCGGGCGGCCGGGATGTGCGGCGCTGGCGACGTAGCCGTCGGCGGGTGGTAGGTCGGACAGGCCCGCGGCGGGGCGCATCCCGTCGAGCACCGGCCGGACATGGTGGTGCAGCGCTTGTGCCTGATAGGCCGACATCAGTGATCCGCCACCGGAATTGCCCAGCAGGATCACCGTCTCGATACCTTGCACCTCGCGCAGCCAGCGCACGCCGACCCCGATGTCGACCAGGGCGTGGTCGAGCAGGAAACTGGTCTCGAAACCCCGAAACCGGGTGTTCCAGCCCAGGAACCCGATACCCCGGGTGGCCATGTAGTCGGCCAGATAGTGCTCGGAGAAGTCGATCTGATAGTGCGTGGCGATCATCGCGATCTTGGGTTTGCGCCCGATGCCGCGGTGGTAGAGGCCCTGACAGGGATGACCGCCGGCGCCGGCGCGGATGGCGGTAGGTGAGTCCAGTCCGACGAATTCGCGGGTGACGCCGGCGGCAGCGCTCTTGCTCATGGTGCGACGTTCTCCTTGTGGTAGATCGTCCGGTAGAAGATGTTGGCCAGTGTGGTGATGCAGGCGGCGTCGTCCGCGGTGGCCGCGCCGTCACCCGAGAGTTGGCTGTAGCAGAACTGGTTGAGCATCGACACGAGGGCCACCGCCACCAGTTTCGGGTCGTCACCTGCGCAGAAACCCTGGCGCTGAGCGTCTTCGACCATGGCGGTGATCAGGGCGATGGGCAGCGCGCAGATATCCGCCCAGTACTGCGCGAAGTCGTCGTTGATCATGGCCAGCTGCGAGACACTGATGATCTCGGCGAGCCGGTGCCGATAGGTGTTCCAGTGCGCGGCGGCCGCGGCATGTGCGCGTTCGGCGTTGCTCAGACCGGGCTCGGCGGCCGCGCGCGCCCGGTGCCGGGCCTCATCGCGGAACCGCAGGGCCCAGTCCCGGACCATCGCCTCCTTGGAGTCGTAATAGTTGTAGAACGACGCCGTGGAGCGGCCCGCTTCGGCGGCGATATCGGCGACCGTGGTGGCCAAGATCCCTTTGCGCGCCACCACGTTCCGTGCGGCCGCATCCATCGCCGCCTCGGTCTGGCGGCCACGGACCGTGGGAAGCTGCACGCGCGCGGTCACGATGTTCCCCCTCGTCCGGGTCGTGCATTGATCGAATCTGAATCTGATGTTAGGTTCAGATTCAGATCTGCGCCAGAGGGGACGTCATCATGATCAGGCCGGACAATCCCAACACCGAGTTCGCGCTGGGCGGCATCAACCACGTCGCGCTGGTGTGCTCGGATATGCAGCGCACCGTCGACTTCTACTCCGGTGTGCTCGGCATGCCGTTGATCAAGGCGATCGATCTGCCGGGCGGTATGGGGCAGCACTTCTTCTTCGATGCCGGCAACGGCGACTGCGTGGCGTTCTTCTGGTTCACCGATGCGCCGGACGGCGTTCCGGGCATCTCGGCGCCGATCGCACTGCCGGGTCTCGGCGAGATCACCAGCGCCGTGTCCACCATGAACCACCTGGCCTTCCATGTGCCGCCGGAGAAGTTCGACGAGTACCGCGAGAAGCTGAAGGCGAAGGGTATCCGGGTGGGTCCAGTGCTCAATCACGACGAGAGTGAATGGCAGGCCTCGCCCAAGGTGCATCCCGGTGTCTACGTGCGGTCCTTCTATTTTCAGGATCCCGACGGCATCACACTCGAATTCGCCTGCTGGATAAAGGAGTTCAATCCGGACGAGGCAAAGGTGGCACCCCGGACGGCGGCCGACCGCCGTCCGCGCGCCGCGGTCTGACAAAGCGAAGCCCCTCCCGCCCTCGTGTGCCGCGAGGGGGAAGGGGCTTCGGGCTTTTCGGTTACCGGTTCTGCAGGGCGGCGATCTTGGCGGGGCCGTGGTGTCCGTGCCAGCCGGGCTGCATCGTCGGGGCCGGGTGGGCGTGGGTGCCGGGGCTGTAGGAGTAGCCCGGGCCGGTCGGGGCGGTGCCGGTGGCCGCGGCGGCGGTGCCGGCCAGGCCGAGGGCTCCGGCGCCGATGAGGGCGGCGGTGCAGACTCCGAGGGCTGCGGCCTTCAGGTTCTTGATCATGTTCGTAATCCTTTGTGTGAGTGGCTTTCTGCGTTGAGATAAGAATGCCGGGAATCACACGTGAGATCTGTCGGGTGACCGGTGGAGGCACCGGATGAACCGCATGTCCCCCGATCGGGGGAGTCGGCGGCACGCTCAGTACAACCGGGGGTCGACGAAACCGTCGAGCAAGGTGGTCAGCTGGTCGACGAGTTCCTCCCGGCCGAACGCGATCGAGCCGGTGAGCCACGCGTTGATGGCCTGACTGACACCGCCGACCACGAAATGCGCCACGGCATTGATCCGCGGCGTCTCGTCGCGCTGCAGTGCCGTTTGCAGGTGTTGACCAGCCAGAGCCGCGAACACCCCGCCCAATTCCGTCCGTTTGCGCATCAGCACGGCGTTGGACAGTCGGGGGTCGAACAACAGCCGGCCCACCCGGGTGTCCTCGCTGACGGTGCGCACCAGGTTGGTGATGCCGGCCCGGTTCTGCTCGGCGAACGGGACCGAGGCCACGGCGGCCTGGGTGGTGGCGGCGATCACGGCGACCACCGAGTCGAACACCGCCGCGACGAACTCGTCCTTATCGGCGAACGCCTCATAGAAGTGGCGGGTGGCCACGCCCGACTGGCGGCAGATGGCGCGGACCGTGAGCTCCTCGGTGCCGCCACCGAGCAGTTCCAACCCGGCGTCGATGAATCTGCGGCGCCGGTCGGCCATCCGCTGCGGAGCCTCGACGCCGCGATACGGCCTGACCTGCGTCACCCTGCCATCTTGACACCTGTCCAATCGGAAAGGCAAGATCAGGAAACATTCGTTCTCGCTTTTGTGACAGGGGTATCAATGACGATCGCCGAACGTCCCATCAACGAGACCGCACCCACTTCGACGCGTACATCGAAGTGGGGTGCCGGCTTCGACGACGGGTTGATGGGGGTGGCCCTGCTCGCCGGTCCCGCCAACGTGATCATGCAGCTGGCGCGGCCCGGGGTGGGCTACGGCGTGATGGAGAGCCGGGTCGAGAGCGGCCGGATCGACCGGCATCCGATCAAGCGCGCGCGTACCACCTTCACCTATCTCGCCGTCGCGGGACGCGGCACCGACGAGCAGAAGGCGGCGTTCCGGCGCGCGGTGAACCGAGCGCACGCCCAGGTGTATTCGACCGATGAGAGCCCGGTGCAGTACAACGCCTTCGACAAGAACTTGCAGCTCTGGGTGGCGGCCTGCCTGTACAAGGGCGCGGTGGACGTACACCGGCTGTTCGTCGGGGAGATGGACGAGCAGATGGCCGAACAGCACTACCGCGAGGGCAGCACGCTCGGAACGACCCTGCAGGTGTCCCCGGAGATGTGGCCGGCCGACCGCGCCGCGTTCGACAAGTACTGGGAGGAATCGCTGGAGCAGGTGCACATCGACGACGCGGTGCGCGAGTACCTCTATCCGATCGCGGTATCCCGTGTGCGCGGGGTGCGACTGCCGGGTCCGCTGCAGCGGTACGCGGAGTATTGGGCCGGGCTCATCACCACCGGCTTCCTGCCACAGCGCTTCCGGGACGAGATGCGCCTGCCCTGGGATCTGCAACGGCAGCGCCGGTTCGACCGGTTGATGAAGGTGATCCGGACGGTCAACAACGCGGCGCCCGGTTTCGTCCGGCAGTTCCCGTTCAACGTCCTGCTGAAGGATCTGGACTGGCGCATCCGTACCGGCCGCCCGCTGGTCTGAGGGACATCGCCGCGCACGTATTTGCTGCGCTACGCCAGAAGGCTGGTCGGCTGGTTGTTGTTCTCGCCCTCGAATCGCCGCTGCCAGCGAAGTTATCCCGTTCTGCGCGAATCACGCGCAGGTGACCGTTGCTCGGAGCGATTCGCCCAGCTGGGGCGGTAAGCCCCCGCTCCGGTGACTGGCGTCACTGGCGCAGTCGTCCCCGAACGTCTCGACAGTTAGTTAATGCAATGCTAACTTCACCCGAGTTAGCATAGGCAAACTTAAGGAGACGGCAGGCGGCTTTGCGCCCCTGTACGAAGGCATATGGATACGGTCAGTGGCACGCTCACGCCGAGCGCAGCAAGAGCGCGCGTCGACCGCGACGTCGCGAGCAGGTTCGCGACCTGTTGTCGCGCGCTGGGGTTGTCGGTCAACGATCGGCAGCGTCCGGCCGACCTCGTGGCCGCGCGATCGGGCTTCACCGAGCTGACTCGCATCGCCGGGGACCAGTGCGACGGCTGGGTCGGTCTGGCCGCTGCCGGTGCGGGCCTCGGACAGGACGCTCTGCGCGTCATCGAGACCATCTGGCGGACGGCGGCCACCTTCGGTGTCCTCCAGCGCGATATCGGCCTGGAGCCCGGCGCACTCGGTTTCGTCTACGACACCGGGCTGTATCTGCAGTTCCGGGCTGCCGACCGCGACGATATCGAGCTGGCCTACGCGGCCTCCCTTGCCGACCGGGGCGAGTTCGCCGCCGCCGACCAGCTGGCCGCGGCACTGGCCGAGCGCCGGCCGCACTGGCTGCAGGCGCGGTGGGTCCGGGTGGCGATCTTCCACCGGGCCCGGCGCTGGTCCGATGTGGTGCGTCTGCTCACCCCGGTGGTCAACGCCCCGAATCTCGAGGACCATTACGCGCACGCGGCCCGCGTGACCCTGGGGAT
The DNA here is from genome assembly GCF_025822555.1 of Mycobacterium hackensackense. NCBI lineage: Bacteria > Bacillati > Actinomycetota > Actinomycetes > Mycobacteriales > Mycobacteriaceae > Mycobacterium > Mycobacterium hackensackense. Next base: position 524,706 of record NZ_JACKUC010000030.1, on the reverse strand, counting down.
CGCGTTGGCCAACCTGGGCATGTTCGCGCCGGCCATCTCGCACCTGGAGAACCCCGACGGCCCCGTCGCGGTGGCTGCCGTCGACGGCGGGCTGGTCAAGGGCCTGTCGTTACGGGCCCAAGGTGAAGCGGACGAAGCTGCCGATGTGCTGGCCGCGCTGTACGCCGCCAACCCCGAGCATGCCGGAACCGAAGAGGCGCTGCTGGATTCGTCGTTCGGCCTGGCGACCACCACCGCGGCGCGCATCGAAGCCCGCACCGATCCGTGGGACCCGGACACCGAACCCGGCGAAGGCGATTTCGTCGATCCGGGTGCCAAGGAGCGCAAGGCGCACCTGCTCACCGAGGCCGAAGCCGAGCTGGCCGAGTTCATCGGCCTCGACGAGGTCAAGTACCAGGTGGCCAGGCTCAAGAGCTCGGTGGCCATGTCGATCCGGCGTCAGGCACGTGGACTGGCCGTTGCCCAGCGCACCAATCATCTGGTGTTCGCCGGTCCGCCCGGTACCGGCAAGACCACGATCGCCCGTGTGGTCGCCAAGATCTATTGCGGCCTGGGTCTTTTGAAGAAGGAGACGGTGCGCGAAGTGCACCGTGCCGACCTCATCGGTCAGCACATCGGGGAGACCGAGGCCAAGACCAACGCGATCATCGACAGCGCCCTGGACGGGGTGTTGTTCCTGGACGAGGCCTACGCGTTGGTGTCCACCGGCGCCAAGAACGACTTCGGCTTGGTGGCCATCGACACGCTGCTGGCCCGCATGGAGAACGACCGCGACCGGCTGGTCGTGATCGTCGCCGGCTACCGCGCCGACCTGGACCGGTTCCTGGACACCAACGAGGGTCTGCGCTCGCGTTTCACCCGCAGCATCGACTTCCCGTCCTACAGCGCACCGGAACTGGTCGAGATGGCCGTCCGGATGGCCGAGAAGCGCGACAGCGTCTTCGAGTCCGCCGCCCATGACGAGATGGAGGCGCTCTTCGCCCAACTGGCGGCCGGCAGCACCCCGGATGCCGATGGTGTGGCGCGCCGCAGCCTGGATATCGCCGGTAACGGCCGATTCGTGCGAAACCTTGTCGAGCGTTCCGAAGAGGAACGCGAATACCGATTGGACCACATGCCGCGAACGAGCGGCCCGGCCGCCGATTCCGACGATTTCACCGACGAAGAACTGATGACGATCACCGCCGACGACGTCAACCGCTCGGCCGGCCCGCTGCTGCGTGGCCTGGGACTGACGGTGCCTGAACAATGACCGATAAGAACGATGACGGTCGCCGCGAATTCGCCTCGCGCACACCGGTGAACGAGAACCCCGACCGGGTCGCCCACCGGCGTGGATTCGTCACCCGGCATCAGGTGTCGGGTTGGCGGTTCATGATGCGCCGGATCGCCTCCGGCGTCGCGCTGCACGACACCAGGATGCTGGTCGATCCACTGCGCAGTCAGAGCCGCGCGGTACTTGTCGGTGCGCTCGTGGTGGTCACCGGCCTGGCCGGCTGTTTCGTGTTCTCGCTGATCCGTCCGGGCGGAGATGCCGGCAGCTCCACCATCCTCGCCGACCGCGACACCTCCGCGCTGTACGTACGCATCGGCGACGTGGTGCACCCCGCGCTGAACCTCACCTCGGCCCGGTTGATCGCCGGTCAGCCCGATAACCCGACCCTGGTCAAGAGTGCCGAGATCGACCGCTTCGCCCGCGGCAACCTCATCGGCATCCCGGGAGCGCCGGAACGCATGGTGCAGAACACGTCCCGGCACGGGGAATGGACCGTGTGTGACGCAGTCGCCGGCCCCGCACCGGGAGTCACCGTGCTGGCCGGCACACCCGACCAGACGGGTGAGCGCGCCACGGCGTTGCCCTCCGATCACGTCGTGCTGGTGCAGAACGTCGGTGGTGTCCATGCCGGCACGTGGCTGCTGTGGAACGGCAGGCGCAGCCCGATCGATCTGGGCAGCCGGGCCGTCACCGATGCACTCGGTCTGGGTACCGACATCCCGGCGCCCCGGGTGATCGCACCCGGTCTGTTCAATGCCATCCCGGAATCGGCACCACTGGTGGCGCCGGCGCTGCCCGGCGCCGGAACCCCGCCCCGCTTCCCGCTGCCGGTGCAGGCGCCGATCGGTGCCGTGCTCGCGGCATACCAGGCGAATAACGACATCCGCTATTACGCGGTGCAAGCCGATGGCCTGCAACAGATTTCGCCGGTGCTGGCGGCGATGCTGCGCAACACCAACTCCTACGGCCTGCAACAGCCCCCGCGATTGGGTGCCGATGAGGTGTCGCGGCTGCCGGTGGCCACCGGTATCGACATGGCCGCCTATCCGTCCGATGAGGTCACCCTGGTCGACACCGCGGCCGATCCGGTGACATGCGCGTCCTGGTCCAAGCCGGCCGATGCCACCGAGAGCTCGCTGACGCTGCTGGCCGGCGCCGCCCTGCCGCTGCCGAGCGGATTGCGCACGGTGGACCTGGTCGGTGGCGGGAACGGATCGACCGCCAACCGGGTGGCCCTCCCTCCGGGCAAGGGGTACTTCGTCCAGTCGGTGGGTTCTGACGCCGGTGCGCCGCAGGCCGGTTCGTCCTTCTGGATCAGCGACACCGGGGTGCGCTACGGCATCGACACCACCGGTGACGCCAAAGCCGTCGCCGCGCTGGGCCTGACCCCGCCACCGGTGGCGATCCCGTGGTCGGTGCTCACCCAGTTCGCCGCCGGACCGACGCTGTCGCGCGCGGACGCCCTGATCGCCCACGATGCGCTGCCCGCCGATCCGAAACCTGCCGCGGTGAACACCGCCCGCGAGGGAGACAACTGATGAGCCGCTTGATCTTCGAGGCCCGGCGGCGCATCCCCGCCCCGGAGGTACGCAAAGGTGCGATCACCATCGAGGCGCCGCCCACGTTGCCGCGGCTGGTGCCGCCGTCGCTGCTGCGCCGCGTGCTGCCGTATTTGATCGTCATCCTCATCGTGGGCATGATCGTCGCGCTGGTCGCCACCGGGATGCGGTTGATCTCACCGACGACACTGTTCTTCCCGTTCGTGCTGCTGCTCGCCGCCACCGCGATGTACCGGGGCTCAGACAACAAGCTGCGCACCGAGGAGGTCGACGCCGAGCGCGCCGACTATCTGCGTTACCTGTCGGTGGTGCGGGACAACGTGCGCGCCCAGGCGCAGTCCCAGCGGGCGGCGCTGGAGTGGTCGCATCCCGATCCCGAACTGCTGGCCGCCGTTCCGGGCACCCGCAGACAGTGGGAACGCGACCCCCACGATCCGGACTTCCTGGTGCTGCGGGCCGGACTGCACGACGCGCCGCTGTCGGTCGCGCTGCGCGTCAAGGATGCCGTCGACGAGGTCGACCTGGAACCGGTATCGCACACCACGCTGCGGGGGCTGCTCGATGTGCACCGTACCGTCCGCGCGGTGCCCGCCGGAATCGACCTGGCCAAGGTTTCGCGCATCACGGTGCTCGGGGATCCCGGCGAGGTCCGGGACGCGTTGCGGGCGTGGGTCGCTCAGGCGGTCACCTGGCACGACCCCGCGGTGCTCGGTGTGGCACTGGCCACCCCAGATCTGGAGGGGCCGGACTGGTCGTGGTTGAAGTGGTTGCCGCACAGCGATATCACCGGCGTGGCCGACGGCGTCGGGCCGGCACGCTACCTCGCGACCAGCGCACAGGAACTGGGTGGCCTGCTCGCGCCCGTGCTCGCCGACCGTGACGCCTTCACCGGCGATGCGCTGCCGTCGGGCAAGCACCTGCTGATCGTGCTCGACGATCCCGAGATCGATCCCGACGATGTGTTCGGCCGCGCCGGCGCGGCCGGTGTGACGCTGGTGCACCGCGGTGATACCGAGCCGCACCGTGAACAGTATTCGGATCCGGACCGTCCCATCCTGAAGGTGGTGGACGGCAAGATCCTGCGGTGGGGCAGTGCGGGCTGGCAGCCGTTCGTCGACACCGCCGACGCGTTCTCCGCCGCGGCCGCCACGCACCTCGCCCGCCGGTTGGCGCGCTGGGACTCCAATCCGGACCAGGCGCGCTCCGCCGGCTCCGGCGCGTCGACGTTCACCACGCTGTTCGGTATCCCGGATGCCTCTGCGCTCGATATCGCGAGCCTGTGGGCGCCCCGTGACCGCGATGACGAGCTGCGGGTGCCCATCGGGGTCACCGCCACCGGTGATCCGCTGGTCTTCGATCTCAAGGACGAGGCCGAGGGCGGCATGGGCCCCCACGGCCTGATGATCGGTATGACCGGATCGGGCAAGTCGCAGACCCTGATGTCGATCCTGTTGTCGCTGTTGACCACTCATTCCGCCGACCGGCTCATCGTCATCTATGCCGACTTCAAGGGTGAGGCGGGTGCCGATATCTTCCGGCACTTCCCGCAGGTGGTGGCCGTCATCTCCAATATGGCCGAGAAGCGTTCGCTGGCCGATCGGTTCGCCGACACGTTGCGCGGCGAGGTAGCCCGTCGTGAACAGCTGCTCAAAGAAGCGGGCCGCCGGGTCCAGGGCAGTGCGTTCAACTCGGTGACCGAGTACGAAGCCGCCCAGAAATCGGGCGTGCCGGGATCCGTTGATCTGGCCCCCATCCCGACGCTGTTCGTGGTGGCCGACGAGTTCACCCTCATGCTGGCCGAACACCCCGAGTACGCCGACCTGTTCGACTATGTGGCACGCAAGGGTCGATCGTTTCGGATCCACCTCCTGTTCGCGTCGCAGACGCTGGATGTGGGCCGGATCAAGGACATCGACAAGAACACGTCGTATCGCATCGGCCTGAAGGTGGCCAGCCCGTCGATCAGCCGACAGATCCTCGGCACCGAGGACGCGTTCCACATCGAGTCGGGCCGCGAGCACAAGGGTGAGGGCTTCCTGGTGCCCGCGCCCGGGGCGACGCCCATCAAGTTCCGCAGCACCTACGTCGACGGGATCTACGATCCGCCGCGTACCGCCCGTTCGATCGTCGTGGCGGCCACCCCAGCGCCCCAGCTGTTCACCGCGGCACGGGTAGAGCCGGCGCCCGACACCGTCATCATGTCCACCGAGCCGGAGGAGGTGCCGGTCCCGCGCAAGCTGATCGCCACGATCGGTGACCAGCTGGCAGCGTACGGGCCGAAAGCGCCGCAGCTGTGGCTGCCCCCGCTGGACGAGCCGATTCCGCTGGCCGAGCTGCTGGGCCGCACCGGGGCAGCGGCGAGCGCAGCGGGAAGTGGCTTCCCCGAGCAGCGATTCCAGTGGCCGCTCGGTGAGATCGACAAGCCGTTCGAGATGCGCCGGGACACACTGGTGTTCGCGGCCGGCTCGGCGGCCGGCAACATGCTGATCCACGGCGGCCCCAAGTCCGGCAAGTCGAGCGCACTGGCGACCTTCATGTTGTCTGCCGCCGCCTCGCACACCCCGCGTGAGGTCAGCTTCTACGTGCTGGACTACGGCGGCGGCCAGCTTGCACCGATGGCCGATCTGGCCCACGTCGGTGCGGTCGCCACACCGTTGCAGCCCGAGCGGATCCGGCGCACCTTCGCCGAGCTGGAACAACTGCTGCGGCAACGACAGCAGCGCGGCGCGGTCAACCGGCCCGGCACCTACGAAGACGGTTACGGTGAGGCTTTTCTGGTCATCGACAACCTCTACGCGTTCAGCCGGGACAATATCGACACGTTCAACACCCGTAACCCGTTGCTGGCCAAGGTCACCGAACTGGTCAACGCCGGCCTGGCCTACGGGATCCACGTGGTGATCACCACGCCGAACTGGCTTGAGGTCCCGCTGGCCATGCGCGACGGTCTCGGTCTGCGCCTGGAGCTCAAGCTCAGCGACTCCCACGACAGCAACGTGCGGGTGGTCGGGGCGCTTCGCCGGCCCGCCGACGGGGTCCCGGCCGAGCAGCCGGGGCGCGGGCTCACCATGGCCGGCGAGCACTTCCTGTTCGCCGAGCCGGATCTGCGCCTCATTCCCGCGATCAACGCCCGCTACCCGCAACTGCATGCGCCCGAGGTGCGGTTGCTGCCCAGTCAGCTTCCGCCGACTGCGTTGGGCCCGTTGTACGTCGGCCCGGAACAGGTGGTCATCGGTCAGCGCGAAGAGGACCTGGCACCGGTCGCGATCGACTTCGCCGCGCATCCGCTGATGATGGTGTTCGGCGACACCCGCTCGGGCAAGACCACCCTGCTCCGGCATCTGATCCGCACGATCCGGGACAACTCGACGCCCGACGGGGCCGGGGCGAGCGGAGTGACGGGGAATGGTGTGGCGTTCACCGTCGTCGACCGCCGTCTGCAACTGGTGGACGAACCCCTGTTCGCCGATAACGAGTACACCCCCAACATCGACCGGATCACCCCGGCGATGCTCGGGTTGGCGGCGCTGATCGACAAGCGGCGACCACCGGCCGGGTTGCCGCCGCAGGAGCTGCGCAACTGGCGTTACCAGGGACACACCCACTACCTGATCATCGACGATGTCGATCAGATCCCGGACGGCCCGGCGGTCAGCGGACCCTATGTCGGACAGCGGCCGTGGACCCCGCTGCTCGGCCTGTTGTCCCAAGCCGGGGATCTGGGACTGCGCGTGATCGTCACCGCGCGGGCCAGCGGCTCGGCGCACGCGGTGATGACCGCCCCGCTGCTGCGCAGGCTCAACGACCTGCAGGCGACGACCGTGATGCTCTCGGGCAGCCCCGCCGACGGCGGCAAGCTGCGTGGTCACCGTTTCCACCGGCTGCCGCCGGGACGCGCCATGGTGCTCGGCGACAGCGAAGAGCCCACCTACGTCCAAATCGTGAACCCCTTGGTCCCCGAGCACGCATCGGGGATCGCGTCGAACGGAAAGGAATACAGCTGATGACTCTGCGTGTCGTTCCCGAAGGACTGACCGCCGCGGGCGCCGCGGTCGAGGCGCTGTCCGCGCGGCTGGCCGCCGCTCACGCCGCTGCGGCGCCGATGACCAACGCCGTGCTGCCGCCGGCCGCCGACCCGGTGTCGCTGCAGACCGCCGCAGCGTTCAGTGCCGCAGGCGCCGAACACAGTGCGGTCGCGGCGCTGGCCGTGGCCGAACTCGGCCGGGCCGGTGCCGGTGTCGCCGAATCGGGGGCGAGTTACGCCGCCGGGGACGCCGCGGCCGCTTCGTCGTACCTGATCGCGCGCGGCTGATATGACAACCCCCGTCGCTTCGCTCGCCCCGGCATGACCGCCCCCATCTGGATGGCCCTGCCACCCGAGGTCCATTCGGCGCTGCTCAGCAGTGGCCCGGGACCGGGGTCCTTGCTCGCCGCCGCGGGGGCCTGGCAATCTCTCGGTGCCGAATATGCGTCCGCGGCAAGTGAACTCAGTGCCACGCTGGGCTCCGTCGGCGCTGGCTCGTGGCAGGGGCCCAGCGCCGAGCAGTACATCGTCGCGCACCAGCCGTACCTGATGTGGCTGGCGCAGGCCGCCGCCGACAGTGCGGTCGCGGCGGCACAGCACGAGACGGCCGCGGCCGCCTACAGCACCGCGCTGGCCACCATGCCCACGCTCGCCGAACTGGCCGCCAACCACGTGGTGCACGGAGTGCTGCTGGCCACGAACTTCTTCGGTCTCAACACCATTCCCATCGCGGTGAACGAAGCCGACTACGTCCGGATGTGGATCCAGGCGGCCACGGTGATGAGCGGATACCAGGCGGTGTCGGCGGCGACCGTGGCGGCCACGCCGACACTGCAGCCGGCACCGATGCTGCTCGCCCCGGGTGTCGGCGAGGCGGGTGCCGCCACCGCGACGGCCACCCAGTCGGCGGCACAGGCGCAGGCCGTGAATTCCGGTACAGCGCTGGATAGTTCGAACTCCATCGTCAGCTACCTCGAGCAGTACATCAAATCGCTGCCGGGCGGAGATCTGATCTGGGATTTCCTGCAGAACCCGTTAGGGACCACCCGGCAGATCATCCTCGACTTCCTGACCAACCCGGCCGGGGCACTCGTGCAGTGGGGGCCGCTGCTGGCCGCTCTGCTCTACCAGGCGATCCTCCAGCCGGTGGGGTGGGGAACCTGGATCGGGGTGGCGATCGCGCCGTTCCTGCTCCCCGTGCTGGCCGGCGTCGGCCTGGCCATGCTCGGACTGCTCGCCCTGCTCCCGCAGCCCGATGTGCCGGTCGACACGACACCCGCACCGGCTCCGCAACGGTCCGACCAACCCAACGTCTGGCCGGTGGCCGGCGTGGCCCCGACCATCAGCACGCCCACGGGATCCCCTGCAGCGGCGCCGGCCGGAACGGCCCCGGCGAGCGCACCGGCGCCGGCGCCGGCCGCGGCGACCACCGTCGCCTATGTGGTGCGCGGCGGTGACCCGGGCGAAGGGTTCACACCGGTGATCCGCGACCAATCCGCCGCCAAGGCGCCGGCTTCGGGTTCGGCGGCCGCGGTGGGCTCCGCGGCAGCGGTCTCGGCAGCGGAACGGCGCAAACGCCGCCGCAAGAAGGAAGCCGAGATCAAGGACTTCGCGTACGCCGACGAATACCTGGACTACGACGAAGGCGAACAGCGCCCACCCGCCCCACACCGATCCGACCCGGCGGTACGTGCCTCTGCCCGTGGGGCCGGGCCGATGGGCTTCACCGGCACGCTGGACGGTGAGACGGAGAGAACCGCGGCCGCCGGGCTCACCGAGATGAGCGGCGACCAGTTCGGCGGGGGACCGGTCAATCCGATGCTGCCGGGCAACTGGTCCGCAGAACCTGAAGGGGGACAACGCAACTGAACACAACCGGAGACTGTCACTCCATCTGATCAGCACATCCGAGAGGAAAATCCATGAGCATGCTCGACGCACACATCCCGCAGATCGTCGCCTCTGAGTCGGCGTTCGGCGCCAAGGCCGCGCTGATGCGCAGCACCATCGCGCAGGCCGAGCAGGCCGCCCAGGCCTCACAGGCCTTCCACATGGGCGAGTCCTCGGCCGCGTTCCAGGCCGCGCACGCGCGCTTCATCGAGGTGGCCGCACGGGTCAACGCACTGCTGGATGTGGCCCAGGCCAACCTGGGTGACGCCGCCGGCACCTACGTCGCGCAGGACGCGTCCGCCGCCACCACCTACACCTCCATCTAACCCACCAGCCGACCAGGAGAACCACATGTCGCAGATCATGTACAACTACCCGGCCATGCTGGGGCTCGCCGGCGAGATGGCCGGTTACGCAGGCGCGCTGAACGCGGTGGGCGCCGATATCGCCGCCGAGCAGGCCGCGCTGAGCGGCGCCTGGCAGGGCGACACCGGTATGACGTACCAGGCGTGGCAGGCACAGTGGAACACCAGCATGAGCGAGCTGGTCCGGGCCTACCAGGCGATGGCCAGCACCCACGAGACCAACACCGTCGCGATGAACGCCCGCGATCAGGCGGAGGGCGCCAAGTGGGGATAGATGGCTGCTAACGCGGTCGAGCTGACCGTCGAGCAAGCCTGGTACCTCGCCGAACTGACCGGCTCCGGCTCGTTGCCCTGGGTGCTTGCCATCACGCCGCCCTACAGCGATTCGGCGGCGGCGGCGGGGTTCGCGGCCGATCGTGTCGCCGAGCTCACCGAGCTGGGTGTGCTATCCGGCAGTGGTGCTGTCAACCCCGCTGTCGCCCAGTGGATCCGAGTGAGCTGCCGGGCCCGGCAGTGGCTTGAGATCCGGGTGGTCAGTGCTGACGGCAACATGCTGCGCGGTGTGGTGGGCCGCCAAGGCGAGCGAAGCGACGGGAAGGTAAACCAAGGCGGGCGAAGCGTCGTCGCGCTGCGCAGCGCAGGGCTGGTGACGTTCACCGAGATGGACATCGCGCATCCGCACGACCTGGTGCCGGTACTGACGGCGGGGCTCGCGGCGCGGCGTGCGGCCGACTTCGACGAGTTCACCGTCCCCATGCGGGCCGGGGCGCGAGCCGACGAGAGGCTGCGAGGAGGCACCGAGCTCACCGAAGTCGTTGAACACCTGGGCATCCCGCCTTCGGCGCGGGCGGTGGTGGAGGCGGTCTTCACCGGGCCGCGCACGTATGCCGAGATCGTCGCAGGCGAGAACCGCGACGGGTACCGGATGAGCACCGAGGTGGGGGTCGCCGTCGTCGACTGCACCGCGGGCCGCCTGTTGGTCCACCCCACCCAGGCGTTCGACGGGGAGTGGGTGTCGACCTTCACGCCCGGGCACACGTCGGCCATCGCGGCCGCGGTGGACCGGTTGACCACTTCCCTGCCGGGGGGCTCATGGTTTTCTGCGCCCGCCGGCAGCGACCAGATTCCCGCCACCCTGCTCCACAGAGATTTCGACCAGAGAACGGAAAACCGATGCCCGACAACACTGTGATGCCGATCGTGCGGGTGGCCGTGCTGGCTGACTCCGGCCGGCTCACCGAACTGGCGTTGCCGGCCGAGCTGCCGCTGCGCGAGATCATCCCGGCCGTACAGCGCACCGTGCTACCCGCCGACGACGATCGCGAAGGCACGCCCGCCCGGCTGAGCCTCGCGCCGATCGGCGGAGCGCCGTTCAGCCTGGATGCCACCCTGGACACCGTCGGGGTGGTCGACGGTGACCTGCTGGCCCTGCAGCGGATTCCGGCTGGCCCCGCAGCCCCGCGCATCATCGAGGACATCGCCGACGCGGCCGTCATCTTCTCCGCTGCACGCGAACGAGCCTGGGGTGCCGCCCAGATTCAGCGTGCTGCCGGTGCCGCGGTGATCGCGCTGCTGCTGCTGGCCACGGCGCTGGCCGCGACCTTCCGCGTCAGCACCGGGCATGCCGGCGGGCTGTTCACCCTTGCCGGTGTCGCCGTCGCGACCGTCCTGGCAGCCTTGGTGGCCCGGGCACGATCCCGCGGATTCGGTACCGCGTTGGCGGTGACGGCGCTCGTTCCGGTGGCCGCGGCCTTCGCGCTGGCGGTTCCCGGCGAGTTCGGCGCCGCGCAGGTACTGCTCGCGGCGGCCGGTGTGACCGCCTGGTCGATCATCGGCATCGTCGTGTTCGAGCGTGCCATCGCGACCTTCACCGCGGCCGCGGTCACCGGCTTCGGAGTGCTGCTGTTCGCCGCGCTGGGCAGCGTGTGGGAGCTGACCGATACCAGGATCGGCTGCGGCTTGATCGTGTTGGCGCTGCTGGTCACCGTGCAGGCCGCGCAACTGGCGGCATTGTGGGCCCGGCTGCCGGTCCCCGTCATCCCGGCTCCGGGCGACCCGACCCCGTCGGCTCAGCCGTTGCGGGTGCTGGAGGATCTGCCGCGCCGGGTCCGCGTCACCAACGCACATCAGACCGGCTTCCTGGCGGCCGGGGTGGTCCTGTCGGTGGCCGGCTCGGTGATCCTGGTCGGTGGCCCCGCGGTGTCGCCGTGGGCGTGGGTACTGGTGGTCGCCGCGGCGGCGGGCACGGCGTTGCGTGCCCGAGTATGGGATTCGGCCGCCTGCAAGACCTGGCTGCTGAGCCATTCGTTCCTGGTGACCGCCGTGCTGCTCGTCATCCTTCTGGTCGCCGGCCGCTATACCGCGGCGTGGTGGGCCCTCGGCGTGCTCACCGTCCTGGTGGCCGCCTGGGTGCTGGTGGCGCTCAATCCGCGGATCGCCGCACCGGAGACCTACTCGCTGCCGGCCCGGCGCCTGCTCGGATTCGTCGCCGCCGCGGTGGACGCTTCGGTGATCCCGCTGGCCGCCTACCTGCTGGGTATGTTCGAATGGGTCCTGAATAGGTGACCGGATTGCGTGTCGGTTCGGCAGTGCTCGGCGTCATCGGGGCGGTGGCGTTGCTGGTCAGTCCCTCCGCGGGCGCCATCACCCCGCCGGCGGTCGATGATCAGATCGCGCCGCCGTCGGGTGCCGCGGGTCCGGTGCAGGCGATGGCCCTGCGCAGTCCCTGCGTGACCACCGGTGTGCTGCCCGGTGGCGATCCCGCCGCGGTGAACCCGAACCCGTTGGCACTCAACCTGTCCGATGCCTGGAAGTACAGCCGCGGTGACGGGCAGACGGTGGCCGTCATCGACACCGGCGTGCACCCAGGGCCCCGGCTGCCCAATGTCGAAGCGGGCGGCGACTTCGTCGAATCGACCGGCGGCCTGACCGACTGCGACGGTCATGGCACCTTGATCGCCGGGTTGATCGCAGGCCAGCCCGGTCCCGACGGATTCTCCGGTGTCGCGCCCGGCGCCACCCTGTTGTCGATCCGCCAGACCTCCGCGCACTACTCACCGGCGCAACAGGGTGAGGATCCCGCGATCACCCGGGCCACCATCGACATCGCCACCCTGGCCCGCGCGGTGGTGCGGGCGGCCGACCTGGGCGCTCGGGTGATCAACATTTCCGCGGTGACCTGTGTGCCCGCCGACAGCACGGTCGACCAGTCCGCTCTCGGCGCGGCCCTGCGTTACGCGGCAGTGCAGAAGGACGCCGTCATCGTCGCGGCCGCCGGTAACAGCAGCTCCACCACCGGTACCGGAACATCCTGCACGACAAACCCATTGACGGACCCCGCCCGACCGGGTGACCCGCGCAACTGGGGCGGCGTCACGTCGGTGTCCATCCCGTCCTGGTGGCAGCCCTATGTGCTGTCGGTGGGCGCGTTGACCGGCGCCGGCGCGCCGGCACCGTTCAGCATGGCCGGGCCGTGGGTCGGTATCGCCGCACCCGGACAGGACATCATCTCGGTGAGCAACGGTCCCGACGGCGGACTGGCCAACGGAATACCCAATGCCAAAGGTGAATTGGCGCCGCTGCGCGGCACGAGTTACGCCGCGGCCTATGTGTCCGGGGCGGCGGCGCTGGTGCGCGCCCGATTCCCCGAGTTGACCGCTGAACAGGTGATACGCAGACTGACCGTGACCGCCCACGGCGCCGACCGATCACCGTCGAACCTGGTGGGCGCGGGCAGTATCGACCCGGTGGCGGCACTGACCTGGGATGTCCCCGGCCCGGGAGGTGCGGCTCCCACGGCGAAAACCGTTGCGGGACCGCCCGTCCCCGCACAGAAGGACCTCACTCCGCGGACCGTCGCGTTCATCGGCACCGGCGCGCTTGCGCTGCTCGTGCTGGTGGTGGCCGCGATCACCGCCCATCGACGGAAGGACAAAGCCGCATGACGGCCCGACTCACCCTGGCGCTGCTCTTCATCGTTCCGGCCGCGCTGGCCTATCCGTGGCAGACCGTCACCTCACGCTGGGTGCTCGGTGCGGCGGTCGCCGTGGTGGTCATCGTGTTCGCCTGGTGGCGTGGTGAATTCGTCACCACGCTGCTGGGCCGGCGGTGGGCGATCATCGGCCGTCGGATCCGCACGGCGCAACCGGCTGCCGCGCCCGTCGACCGCGCCTCCATTCTGCTGCGGATCGAGGCCTCCGACGTCGATGAACTCCCGGTGCCGCTGATCGCCGGCTATGCCGATCGCTACGGTCTACGCTGCGACAAGGTGCGGATCACCAGCCGCGATGTCGACGGCCGGCGGCAGACCTGGGTTGGGCTGACCCTGGCCGCCCAGGACAATCTGGCCGCGCTGCAGGCTCGTTCGGTGCGAATCCCCCTGTATGACACCGCCGAGATCGTATCCCGCCGCCTGGCCGATCACCTGCGGGAAAGCGGCTGGACGGTGACCGCCGTCGAAGGCGGCCAGCCGGATCCGGTGCCGGCGGAGGCGAGGGAATCCTGGCGGGCACTGTCCGACGGCGCCGGGTTCGTCTCCGCGTACGCGATTCCGGTGCGGAATCTGCCGGAGGTGCTGGCGTCGGTATGGGCCCATCCCACGCTGGAGACCTGGACCGCCGTCGAGTTCGGCCCCGATACCGCCGCGGCGCTCGTTGCCCTGCGCACCGCGGAGGTGCCGGGCAGTTCGGCGCCGGTGCCGGGGCTGGTCCGGCTGGGCGGTCGGCAGCGCCCGGCTCTGGATGCGCTGAATCTCCATGCCGCACAGCGGCTCGACGGCCATGGCCCGGCCGGCCCGGATCTGGCCGGCAGACTGAGCTGGCCGGCGGGTGCGCTGCAGGCCCGGGTCAGAACATGAACGGGTGTAGGAAACGCGTCATCCGGCGCAGGTAGTCCGGTTGGCTGACGTGCAGGATGTGGTTACCCGGGAACCAGTGGAACGCGCAGCGATCCCAGTGCTTCCACAGGATTTCGGCCTGCTGCGGCGGCGCGAGCCTGTCACCCAGTCCGGCGATGATCAGACGACGGTCCCGGGGTACCAGCGGCTGGTAGTTCAGTGGTGAATGGAACATGGTGGCGGCGTCGGACTTGGCCTTGTCGACGCGGGTGATCCGGTCGCCCAGCGACACCAGCTTGTTGGCGGGGAACCAGTCATCGAACGCCGCTTCCGGGGTGACCACCGGGACGTTCGGGATGACCGCCTGGATGCGGTCGTCGACACTGGCGATGAGCGCCGAGGTGTATCCACCGAGCGACATGCCGGTCAGCGCAATGCGATCGACCCCGGTGTGCTCCAGATAGTCCAGTACCGAACGGAAGTCGTGCACGGCCTGGGCCATCGCCTCGGCGAATCCGGCCATACCATCGGCGAAGTACCCGTATCCGCTGTAGGGCGAACCCTTTTCGGCACGAGGGCCGTGGAACGGCAACGTGTAGAGCAGCACGTCGTATCCGGAGCGGTAGAACCAGGGCAGTGCGAAGAACAGCCCGTTGAGCAGATAGGGCGATCCCATGAAACCGTGGATCACGCACAGCGTCGGGTGCGGTCCGTCCTTGTGCACCCAGTGCTGGGCGTGCACCACGTTGTTTCGGGTGTAACCCCGGCGCTGCTCCCGGAGTGCGGGATTGATCGCCTCGAAACTGCTCTGGAACCGGAGGTTGCGCACCTCGCCGTGCGCCATCCAGGTGGCGACGGGGTTGGCCGGGCGCGAGGACACCCGCGCCGCGGCGGTCGGCGCCGGGAACGACAGTTCCGGATCGTGTTTCGCGGCCAGATCGATGTAGAAGTCCAGCGCGTGCTCCTCGGCGGCCACGCGCGACGGGTGCCGTGCTGCCCCCGCGAGCCGGGGCAGCATGGCCGCGCCGACGATCGAGGCGATCGTGGTGCGCAGCCCGAGATCGGCGATCGCGGAGGCGTCGACGACGAGTTTCTGCTGCCAGGTCAGGTCGACCCGGCGGGGCAGGCCGCGGGCGGTCGCGTCGGCGCCGGCGACATCGGGGACAGGAATCGGAGGGACCGGGGGAGCCTGGAATGGTTCGGTCACGACCCCGATGCTAGCGGCAGCCGGCTCAGCGAAGTCCGAAGATGCGGGCGGCATTGTCGTGGAAGACCCCGCGCAACCAGTCGTCGTCGATACCGGGCAGCCGGGTCAGTGCCGTCATCGCGTCGGCATAGCCGTACGGGATGTTCGGGAAGTCGCTGCCCCAGAGGATCCGGTCGCCGCATCCGCGTAGTCGCGGGTACTCGCGGGCGGGGAAGGGCATGGTCTCCTCCGAGAAGGCGGTGAACGCCATCGTGGTGTCCAGATACACCCCGAAACGTTCGGCCAGGTCCAGGAATTCGGTGTACTCGGGCATGCCCATATGCGCCACGATGAGCCGCAGCCCCGGGTGTCGCTGCAGCAGCGCCCGGACCGGGCCGGGACCGGTGTACGCGCCGGGCTGCGGCCCGGACCCGCAGTGGATGACGATGGGGGTGCCTGCTTCGGCGAGCACACCCCACACGCCGTCGAGCAGCGGATCCGTCGGGTCATAGCCGCCCACCTGCACATGGGCCTTGAACACGCGGGCACCGCCGGCGAGGGCCGCACCGACATATTCGGCCGCGCCGGGTTCCGGGAAGAACGTCGCCGTGGACAGGCAGTCCGGCGTGTCGGCCGCGAACTGTGCCGCCCACTGGTTCAGCCACGCCGCCATCGCGGGCTTGTGCGGATACACCAGTGAGGTGAACGCCAGGACTCCGAACGAGCGCAGCGTCTGCAGGCGGGCTTGCTCATCGCTGCGATAGGTGATGGGCCAGGGCCGCCCCACCAGCGGGCCGGCGGCATCGAAATACTGCCAGACCTTGTCCATGACGTTCTTGGGCATGAAGTGTGTGTGTACGTCGAAGATGCCGGGCAGCCCGAGAGCCTCCCAGATCTGGCGCACCGAAGTCGGTTCGTCCATCGCCTGAGAACATACTCACGGGCTCGAGGGGCACAATCGGGGATGTGTGGAATCCCGACGTGTACCTGGCGTTCGCCGATCACCGCGGCCGCCCGTTCTTCGATCTGCTGTCGCGGGTGGCGGCCGAGAGCCCGAGGCGGGTGGCCGACCTCGGCTGCGGACCCGGCAACCTCACCGCGACCCTGAACCAGCGCTGGCCGGACGCGCAGATCGAAGCGTGGGACTCATCGCCGGAGATGGTGGAGAAGGCGCGCGAGCGCGGCCTGGACGCCAAGGTCGGCGGGATCGAGGACTGGGCCCCGCAACCGGATACCGACGTGGTGGTGTCCAATGCCGCGCTGCAGTGGGTGCCGGGACACCGCGATATCGTGCTGCGGTGGGTGCGCCAGCTGGCGCCGGGATCGTGGCTCGCGTTCCAGGTGCCCGGTAACTTCGACGCCCCCTCGCATGAGGCGGTCCGTGAGGTCGCCAGGCGGGAGCCGTTCGTCGAGGAGCTGCGGGATATGCCGTGGCGGGAGGCCGATGTCGTCGGCACGCCGGTCGAGTACGCCGGCCTGCTCCGCGACGCGGGCTGCACGGTGGACGTCTGGGAGACCACCTACATTCACGAATTGCGCGGTGAGACACCGGTGTTGGACTGGATCACCGGGACCGCGCTGACCCAGGTGAAGGCACGGCTGTCCGGTGACTCGTGGCAGCGGTACCGCAACGAGATCATCCCGGTGCTGGCCGGCGCCTACCCGGTCCGCCCGGACGGCGTCACGTTCTTCCCGTTCCGGCGGATCTTCGTGGTCGCCCAGGTCACTCGCGGTTGAGCAGCGCGATGACCTGTCCGACCAGCTGATCGAGATCGGCATCGGTGGTGTCGACCACGAGATCCGCCGCCTCGGGTGCCTCATACGGGGCGTCAACCCCGGTGAGCCCCTTGAGTTCGCCCGCGTTGGCCCGCGCGTAGAGCCCCTTCGGATCGCGGCGTGCGCACTCCTCCACCGGGGTGGCGACATGGATCTCGATGAACGGCAGCTTGGCGGCGGCGTTGAGCGAACGGGCGATCTCGCGGTCGGATCGCAGCGGTGACACCAGCGCGGCGAGTGCGATGACACCGGCGTCGGCCAGCAGGCGGGTCAGATGCCCGACCCGCCGGATGTTCTCGGTGCGATCACCCGCCGAGAAGCCAAGATCGTCGGAGAGTCCGTGGCGCAGATTGTCTCCGTCCAGCAGGTAGGCCACCCGGCCGGCCTCGACAAGTGCCCTTTCGACTGCCACCGCCAGCGTCGACTTACCCGACGCCGGCAGCCCGGTGAACCAAATGGTGGCGCCGCGCTGACCCGTCTTGCTCCACCGGTAATCGCGGTCCAGCGATGACGGGTGCCACTTGATATCGGAACGGTTGTGACCGCTGGGCTTGACCGCGCGGGCTTCGGTGATGATGCCCGCGCCGACGGTGTCATTGGACACCTCGTCGATCAGGATGAAAGCGCCGCTGTCCCGGTTCTCTTCGTATGGATCTGCCACCACGACCGAGCTGGTCCGCAAGGTCACCGAGCCGATATCGTTGAGTGCCAACTCAACCGGACCGTCGACCTCGTCGAGCGTCTCCGGGTCGAGCTTGGTGTGCAGGTCCTGCACCGTGGCCCGCACGGTGCGGGTGCCCTGTTTGAGAGCCAACCGGTCACCGGCGCGCAACGGGCTGTCCTGGAACCAGCACACGGTGGCGTCGATCTCGCGGGCCAGCACCGGCAGCGCACCGGCTTCTTCCGCGGCGGCGCTGACGAACACGTCACCACGGCCGACGTCGATATCGTCGGCCAATTCGATGGACACCGACAGCGGGGCCACTGCGGTGGTCCGATCGTCGTCGAGAGTGTCGACGACGGTGACGGTGGACCGGGTGCCCGCGGGCAGGCTCACCACGGTGTCGCCGACACTGAGCGTGCCCGCCGACAGCCGGCCGGTGTAGCGGCGGCGCTGTTCGGCCGTCGGGCGCGACACCCACTGGACGGGCAGGCGCAGATTGGCCGGATCCGGATGTGGTGCCGAAAGTTCGACGGCCTCAAGGTATTCCAGGAGTGTCGGCCCCTGGTACCACGGTGTGTTGGTGGACCGCAGCACGACGTTGTCGCCCAATTTGGCGGCGATCGGGATCACCGTCAGTTCGGCTCCGCCGAGCCGGCCGGCGACCAGCTGCAGCTCGCGTTCCACTTCGGCGAAGCGCCGCTGATCGAAATCGACCAGGTCGATCTTGTTGACCGTGGCGACAAAATGCTTGATACCGAGCAGTTTTGCGATTCGGGCGTGGCGGCGGGTCTGGCGCAGCACCCCGGCGCGAGCATCCACCAGCAGAATGGCCACGTGCGCGTTGGACGCGCCGGTGAACATGTTGCGGGTGTACCGCTCGTGGCCGGGTGTGTCGGCGAGGATGTAGCTGCGGGTCTCGGTGGAGAAGAACCGGTAGGCGACATCGATGGTGATGCCCTGCTCACGCTCGGCGCGCAGACCGTCGGACAGCGCCGCCAGGTCGGCCACGCCCTCTTCGTCGGTGACGGCCTCCAGATGATCCAGGGGCAGGCTGTCGGTGTCGTGCAGTAGACGGCCGATCAGTGTGCTCTTGCCGTCGTCGACCGATCCCGCGGTGGTGATCCGAAGCAACTGCCGGGTCGTCGAGCCCGTCTGAGAACCCATCAGAAGTAACCCTCTCGCTTGCGGTCTTCCATGGCCGCCACGGATGTGCGGTCATCGGCGCGGGTCTCGCCCCGCTCGGACACCGTCGCGGCCGAGATCTCGCTGATCACCTGATCGATGCGGGTGGCACGTGAGCGGACGGCGCCGGTGATGGTGAGGTCGCCGACGGTGCGGTAGCGCACCCACTCGACGGCCGCCTTCTCGTCACCGGTCGGCTGGGTGTACTCCGACACCGCGAGCAGGATGCCGTCGCGCTCGAACACCTCGCGTTCGTGGGCGAAGTAGATCGACGGTAGTTCAAGGTTTTCCAGCTCGATATAGCGCCAGATGTCGATCTCGGTCCAGTTCGACAGCGGGAACACGCGGACCTGCTCACCCTTGCGGATGCGGCCGTTGTACAGCGACCACGGCTCGGGGCGCTGGGCCCGCGGATCCCATTGGCCGAATTCGTCGCGGAAACTCAGGATGCGCTCTTTGGCCCGCGCCCGTTCTTCGTCGCGCCGGGCTCCACCGAACGCGGCGTCGAAGCCGCCGGCCTCCAACGCGTCGAGCAGCGTGCGGGTCTGCTGCCGGTTTCGCGAGGCGCCCGGGCCCGGGTCGGCGACGCGGCCGCTGTCGATGGTCTCCTGCACCGAGCCGATGAGCAGCTTGTGACCCTGACCCGTCGTGCGGCGGTCCCGGAACTCGATGACCTCAGCGAAGTTGTGTCCGGTGTCGACGTGCAGCACCGGGAACGGCAGCGGGCCGGGGCGGAATGCCTTCTCCGCCAGCCGCAACAGCACAATGGAGTCCTTGCCCGCGGAGAACAGCAGCACGGGCCGCTGCAACTCGGCGACCACCTCCCGGATGATGTGGACGGCCTCGGCCTCCAGCAGCCGCAACTCATCGACCCGGATCGTGTCGGTGGCAGTGGTCATGTCGGCAGTCCCTCCCGGTGCGCATCCGCGCGGTAGCGGTCAACCCATTCGTCGGATCGTTGATCTGCTTGGCGTTCGAGTACCGGCCGGGGCGCCAGCCGAGGATCCAGGCCCAGTTGCTCCAGCACCGTGGCGACCACCGTGGTGAGGTTGCGCCACAGGTACGGGTAGGAGACGTCGATCGGCTCGACGCCCTCCTCGGCGAACCAGTTGCGCCATCCTTCTTCCTGATCGCGCAACAGCTTCACGACATGCGCGATGCCGCCGGCGTGGTATTCGGCGCGGGCGTCGCGCACCGGGTCGGGCCGGCCGCGCCACACCCGGGTCTGCACCGCACGCCAGAACGACACCGCCTGGGACACCACATCGGGGCGGTAGACGTGGATCAGTACCGGATCGCTGCCGACCACATCGCGAATGGCCGCCAGCAGCCCGTCACCGGAGCGGTTCGGCAGATCCTTGGCGCGGTCCAGCAGCAGCGGCGTCTGATTCCACATCAGCTTGCCGCCCCACACTCCGTTGGGGGTCCGACCGACGGTCTGGATGTAGTCGCGCCAGATCTCGGCGGGGGCAAGATCGGGCTTGCCCTCGACGATCGGGTCGAGCAGGCGCAGGATCGACTCGTCCTCGACATCGGCGAACCATTCGCGCGGCTGCGGCGACATGCTGGTGGTGGGTAGGTACTGGAAGAACTCCTGCGGTTCCCCGGCGACACCCGTGGCGCGCAGGGATTCCACCAGCAGAGTGCTGCCGCTGCGCTGTGAGGCGAGGACCAGATACGCCGTGGGTGTCGTCTGCGAAGACATGCGCGAGAGCCTAACCGGTAGGCGTAAGTGCTGCTCAGAGGGGTTTTTCACTCATCGTGAGTATTAGTCTTGCCGCTCCGCTCGCCGTCGATTCCGCGGTCCGCGGCGATACCGGATCGGCTGGTGACAGGGCGTCCGTGGATGCTCAGATAGGTCTGGGTGTAGCGCTCTGAGATGCGGCTACCGGCGAAATCCGAGGGAATGACGTCATTGGTCTTATGCCGCCAGTCGTCGAGTTTGAGGGCCAGCTCCCCGGCGATCTCCTCGGCCGCCCGGACATCGGAGTCGGTAGCACTCTCGGTGAGCAGATTACGGGTTTCGGTGGGGTCCGCGGTGAGGTCGTAGAGTTCGCGCTCCGGCCGCGGTGCGGCGACCAGCGGGCCGACCGCCTGACCTGGTGGGCTGTCGGCGATATCCCACGGCAGATCCAGCAGCGGACGCGCGGTGTAGTTCTCGATATAGCTGTATTCCTTGGTCCGGATCGCCCGGATCGGATCGAAGGAGTCGTGGTAGGTCTTGGTGGTGTACACCTCGGTGCGGACCTCGTCGCCGGCCGCGGCGCGCAGGTTGTCGGCGTGCGAAAGCCCTTGTACCTCAGTGGGAATCGGCACACTCAGCAAGTCCAACAGGGTCGGGGTGAGGTCGACACCGCTGAACAGGTCGTCGTAGACGCGGGGGGCGATGTTCGCCTCCAGCGGTGGTCGCACGATCAGCGCGATCCCGGTGCCGGCGTCGTACAGCGTGGACTTGGCCCGCGGCAGCGCGGGCCCGTGATCGGTGAGGAACACCACCCAGGTGCTGCGGTCCAGGCCGGTCTCGGCCAGCGTGTCCAGCAGCTCGCCGACGGCGGCGTCGGCCACCGTGATGGAGCCGTAGAAATCGGCGAGGTCCTGGCGGATATCGGGGGTGTCGGGCAGGTAGTCGGGGACGTCCACGCCCGCGGGATCGGCTGGGTCGTAGCGTTCGGCGGGATAGGGCCGGTGCGTCTCGAAGAATCCGGTGGTGAGCAGGAACGGTTCCGGATGCCCCGGGGCGTTCGCCCGGCCCTTGAGCCAGGCCACGGCCCGCTCGACGACGTACTCGCAGTAGGAGTTGGACACGTCGAACTCGTCGAAACCCAGCCGCGCCGGGTAGGAGGTCTCGTGCTGCATGCCGAACAGGGCGGTGTGCCAACCGGACTCGGACAGCAGGGCCGGCAGTGTCCGCACATCCGCGCGGTACTCCCAGCCGTGGTGCGCCAGGCCGAGCAGGCCGTTGCTCTGCGGGTAGCGGCCGGTGAACAGGGATCCGCGCGACGGCGAGCACAGTGGGGCGGTGGCGTGTGCCCTGGTGAACAGGATGCCTTCGGCTGCCAGCTGGTCCAGTCGCGGGCTGCTGACATCGGCATGGTGGTAGGCGCCGAGGTAGCGGCCGAGGTCGTGCCAGTGCACGAACAGCACGTTGTCGCGAGGGGGTCCGTCGGGACGGGGGGAGGTCACAGAGAGTCCTTCATCGGATCAAACACGGAACGGATCACCACGGAACATGGTGCGCCGGCGTTCGGCAACCCTTTCGTGCAAGGGGATATCACTCATTTCCAGGCGAACACCGGCTGCTCGAGCTCGTCGACACGTTCGGAGCTGCCCTGCAGGCACAACCAGCGGACTTGGAGCAACACCGCGCCCGTCGGTGCGTGGATGAGGTCGTTGCCCAGCGGAATCTGCACCACCGGCCGGGGGCTTTCCGGGATGCTGATGTACCGCGGTGAATCGTCGCGCAGCAATTGGTGCAGGCCCACCCGGTAGGCGGCGACCACTTCCTCGGGTGCCGGCCGTAGCTCGAGCCGGCCACCGCCCCACAGCACCACCGGTGTGATGACGTACCCGGACCGGGTGGGGTAGTCGTCGAGCAGGCCGAGCACCGAGGAACCGGGTAGGTCGACGCCGATCTCCTCATGCGTCTCGCGCAGTGCGGCGTCCACCGCCGTCTCGCCGGGGTCCAGCCGCCCACCCGGCAGTGCCCACTGCGCCGCATGGGAATTGAGCCGGGATGCGCGCCGGCACAACACGAAGGCGGCGCCGCCGGACACGTCGACCATGCGGCCGTCCAGACCGGCCTCGGGCATCGGCCGGCCCGCGATCCAGTCGTCGACGGGTGCCGGGTCGACGCGGTCCTCGCCGAGTTCGGAGTCGACCAGCACGACCGCGACCGCGGCATGCCGCTTGGCCGGATCGGTGACACTGCGCCGCTGGTGCCCGGTCAGATTCCGCTGGATGCGCTCCCGCAGCGTCGCGTCATAGGGGAGGGTCACGGGTGGTACGGCACGCCGACGGCACGGAAGACGAACTCCGGCGGGACGTCGTAGGACAGCGTCCGCCGCGGCAACCGGTCCAGTACCTCGTGCGACAGCGTGTCCTTGTAGTGCAGCGACAGGTGTCCGCTGCAGCGTGGATCGACCTGGCCCACGTCGACGTTGATGCGCAGTCCGGTCTCCGAGATGTCGGCGGTCACCGCACCGGATTGTGGTGCATCCCAGCGTTGATCGATGACCCGGCCGGCCAGCTTGGGTACCGAGGACAAGGTGGCCAGCACGCGCTGCGAGGTGAACACCAGCGATCCGGAGTAGCTGCTGACACTGCCCGCGGACCGAAGGCCCGGAACCTTACCCGAGAAGTGCCGGGTCACCGCGACGTATTCGGCCAGATGGATGATCCCTTCGGCCGTCACCGCCGCGCGCAGATCGTCGGGCAGCTTGCCGAT
This sequence comes from Mycobacterium hackensackense, assembly GCF_025822555.1. Classification (NCBI taxonomy): domain Bacteria; kingdom Bacillati; phylum Actinomycetota; class Actinomycetes; order Mycobacteriales; family Mycobacteriaceae; genus Mycobacterium; species Mycobacterium hackensackense. The sequence continues at coordinate 501,506 of NZ_JACKUC010000030.1, read as the reverse complement.
GCCGAACAGCTTTCGAAGAACGACGGCCATGAGGCCACACTACGACGACTTGTGCACGTTTACCGGCGCTCGACGCCGGTAAACGTGCACAAATCGCGCGGTTTACTGGGCGGGCAGGACGTGCTCTCCGGTCTTGTCGGTGCTCAGGCACAGCGAGCAGATGAAGCCGTTGCCGGTCGCCGATTTGAGCATGTCGGGCCGCTCGTAATCATGATGGCAGACATGGCATTTGAGGTGATCGTCGGCCGGGTTGCCGTGCTCGTCGAACATCGGCAGGTCGATCTCGTCGCTGGTGCGGCGCAGGTAGTACTTGCCCTTGGTGGCGATGGCGAAGATGGGCGGGAGTACCAGGGCCAGGCCGATCGCCACCAGCGGCGAGTACGGCCGGATGGCCTCACCCAGTCCGCCGAAGAACGCGATGACCGACAGGCCCGCCGCGATCAGCATCGAGCCGAAACCGACCGGGTTGAACGCGTAGAGCATGCCGCGCCGGAACTCGGGCACCTTCGGTGACAACTTGAGCAGGTACTTGTTGAACACGATGTCACTGGCCACCACCACGACCCAGGCCATACCGCAGTTGGCGTAGAAGCCCAGGATCGTGTTGAGGAAGTCGAACATGTTGGCTTCCATCAGGATCAGCGCGATCAGCAGGTTGACACCGAGGAACACCAACCGGCCCGGGTAGGTCTTGGTGACGCGGGTGAACGAGTTGGTCCAGGCCAACGAGCCGGAGTAGGCGTTGGTCACGTTGATCTTGATCTGGCTGATGACCACGAGCACGACGGCCAGGGTCATGGCCAGCCAACCGGGCAGGAAGTTCTGGTAGATCTCCAGGAACTGATGCACCGGCTGGTTGGCGATACCGGCGCTGCCGGCGACGTTGGCGATCAGGTAGACGGCCAGGAACAAACCGACGATCTGCTTGATGGCGCCGAAGATCACCCAGCCGGGGCCGGCCAGGAACATCCACGTCCACCAGCTGCGCTTGTTCTCCGGGGTCTTGGGCGGCATGAACCGCAGGTAGTCGTTCTGCTCGGCGATCTGCGCGATGAGTGACAGGCAGACGCCCGCGGCCAGCAGCGTGGAGCCGATGTCGAAGCCCTTGACCCCGTTCTCACCCTGGTAGGCGAAGAACTGGCCGACTGATTCCGGGTGGCTGATCACCAGGTAGCCGAACGGCGCCACCATCAGGATCAACCACAGCGGGGTGGTCCACACCTGCAGTGTGGACAGCACTTTCATGCCGTAGATGACCAGCGGGAAGATGATGAGTGTGGAGGCCGCGTAGCCCAGCCACAGGGGGATACCCAACCCGAGTTTGAGGCCCTGGGCCATGATCGAGCCCTCGAGGGCGAAGAAGATGAAGGTGAACGTCGCGAAGATGACATTGGTGACGACCGACCCGTAGTAACCGAAGCCGCTGCCGCGGGTGACCAGGTCGAGGTCGATGTTGTAGCGCGCCGAGTAGTAGGCCACCGGGAATCCGGTCAGCATCACCACGACGGCGAAGATGAAGATGCCCCACAGTGCGTTCGTGGTGCCGTAGGAGATGCCGATATTGGCGCCGATGGCGAAGTCGGCCAGGTAGGCGATACCGCCGAGTGCCGAGATGCCGACCACCCGGGTGGACCACTTCCGATAGCTGCGCGGGGCGAAGCGCAGCGTGTAGTCCTCGAGGGTTTCCTTGGTTGCGGTGAGCCGGTCGTCGGGGTCGACGGAAGTGCCGGCCGGCTCGTCCGTGAGCTCTTGTGTCATGGTCAGCAAACTTATGGGGGCTATGTTTCGCCCGTATCACCGTGGCGTTGCCCTCAGACTGCGTCCAGCTGTGGGTGGTAGGACTGATTTGGTGACACGCATGACGAGGTGGGCGGCGGTGCTGGCGGCCGTGAGTGCCGTCGTGTTCATCGTTGTTCTCGTGGCGGTGCTGACTCATGCCGAGTGGCTGGCAACTATGGACGCGGCGATCCTGGATCCGCTGCACCGTTACGGTCTGGACCACCGGGGCTGGGTGCGGGGTTGGACGATTTTCTGCGACGTGTTCCATCCCGGAGTGTTGCGGGTCGTGGGCGGAATCTGCATCGTCGTAGCCCTACTTCGGCGCCGGTTTCGGGTGGCGCTCTTCCTCACACTGTCGGTGGAGTTATCCGGTCTGCTGGTCACCGTGTTGAAGAATGCGGTGCGCCGGCCCCGCCCGTCCTTCGATCTTGCCTATGAGCCGTCCTGGTCCTTCCCGTCCGGGCATGCGCTCGGGGATATGGCCGCCGTGCTGGCACTGACGGTGGTGGCCTGGGACCTGTTGGGGCACCGCCGGCGGACACCGGTGCTCGTCGCGGGCGCGGTGATCGTCATCGGGATCGGGGTCGGGCGGGTGGTGCTCAACGTGCACAACCCCTCCGATGTGCTGGCCGGCTGGGCGCTGGGCTATCTGTGGGTGCTCGGGTGCCTGCCCGTGCTGAGACGAAGGACCGTCACCAGGCCTGTCGACCCAGGGGCCGAAACACCGGCAGCGCTCGGTACAGCACCTTGAACGTGGCCTCCTCGCAGGAGTTCTCCACCTCTCCGTCATGAGCCACCGGTGTCGGTCCGTCGACCGCCACAAAACTGAACTCGGGCACCCGCAACTCGTGGTACAGCGGGCTGCGCACCAGACGTCCCAGCATCAGGGAGGTCAGGACGCGCACCCGGGCGAACCGGCGTCCGGTCTCCAGGATGCGGATATCGATCAGGCCGTCGTCCATCCGGCTGCGCCGGGACGGGGCGAAACCCGACGGCGCGTACACCGAATTGCCGAGGAAGAACAACGAGGTCTGCAGGGTCGTGTTGTCGAACGCGATGCGCACGGCCTGATCGCTGCGCAGCGTGCGCCACAAGGCGTACGCCCCGGCCAGCGGCTTGCCGATCCGGTGTTCGAGCTTCTCCCGGACCCGCACGAACGCCGGGTAGGCGCCGATGCTGGCGGTGTTGATCACGGTATCGGCCTCGTTGAAGCGAATCACGTCCACGTGCGCGGCGTGCCCGTTGCGGATCGCGGACACCGTCGCGGCCACGGTGTCACAGCCGATGTCCTTGGCGAAATGGTTGAAGGTCCCGCCCGGGAACACGGCGAGCGGTAACCCGGCGTCGACGGCGATGCCCGCCGCGCACGACACGGTGCCGTCACCACCGCCGACGGCCAGCACCTCGGCCCGGGCGGCGGCCGCCCGTAACGCGTCGGCGATGTCGTCACCTTCGCCGACCTCCACGATCTCGGCCCGGGGCAGCGCCGCTTTCACCTCGTCGACGACCCGGGCGCCGGTGCCGCTGCCCGAGGCCGGGTTGATGACCAGCACGACGCCTTCGCCGGCCGGGCGGGGCGGAGTGTCCAGGCGCAGCAGTTCCGACGCCGTCGGCGGGGCCTCGACGATCGGCGGGACGATACGGGCACCGAGCACCGCCACGGCCGCGCCGATACCGAATCCGGCGAAGACGTCACCGGGGTAGTGCGCGCCGGTCGCCACCCGGGACAACCCGACGAGCCCGGCGAGCAGGGCCAGCCCGAAACCGAGCGGGGGGCTTTCCAGGCCGACACCCACGGCGAACGCGGCCGCGCTGGCCGAATGTCCCGACGGCAGCGAGTTCGATGTCGGGATGCGCAGGGACCGGCGGATCAGCGGGACCGGCGTGCGATCGGGCCGCGGTCGTTTCCACAACCGCTTGGCACCCTGATTGGTGACCAGACTGGTCACGGCCAGTGTCATCAGGCCGCGGGTGGCCCCGCGCCGCATCGAGGGGGTACCGACCGCGGTCAGCGCGGCGCCGATGCCGATCCAGAGTTTGGAATGGTCGGCCGCGGAGGTCAGCCTGGGCATGACGGAGTCCAGCAGCGGGCTGGGGGATTCGGCGACCGCCTCGAAGATCTCGCGGTCCAGGGTGCCCAAACCCTGGCCGATCTGCTGGAGTCCGCGAGCCCGCCGTCCGATCATCTTTCCAACCTACGCAGCGCGCTCCCTGGCCAAATGCAGTCCGTGTCCAAACCTTGACTTGACCCGCGCGGTGCCGGCTGCAGACGATGGACGGATGCGCCGACTGCTGATGCTGTGTGCGGCGATGCTCCTGTGCGGTGCGGGATCGGTGCCGCCGATGGCCCGCGCGGTGGACACCCCGTGGTTCGCCGATTCCGTCGGCGCCGCGACCCAGGTCATCTCGGTTGTCGGTGTGGGCGGTTCGTCGGCGAAAATGGATGTCTGGCAGCGCACGACGGCGGGCTGGGAGCCGATCGGCGTGGGAATCCCGGCGCATATCGGGGCCAACGGAATGGCACCGCAGACCCACGACGGCGAAATGAAAACGCCGATGGGCATATTCACCCTCGACTTCGCCTTCGGCACGCAGCCCAACCCGGGCGGTGGGCTGCAGTACGTCCAGGTCGGTTCGGATCACTGGTGGGACGGCGATATGAAGAGCCCGACCTACAACACCATGCAGGTGTGCAAGAAGGCGCAGTGTCCGTTCGACACCGACCCGAGCAGCGGTACCGAGAACCTCAAGATTCCGCAGTACGCCCATGCCGTGGTGATGGGCGTGAACAAGGCCAGGGTGCCCGGTAACGGTGGGGCGTTCTTCCTGCACTCCACCGACGGGGGTGCGACGGCGGGTTGCGTCGCGATCGACGACGCCACCCTGGTCAAGATCATGCAGTGGCTGCAGCCGGGCGCGCTGATCGCCGTCGCGAAATAAGTACGCGCGAACCCGTCAGATGTTCAGCGCACGACCGGGTTTCAGGGAGAACTTCAGGCCCTCCAGCGACATCGTGGCGTCGTAGGTGCGGTCATAGGACGTCGCGCTGATCTTCCAGCCGTCCGGTGTGCGGCGGTATCGGTCGTGGTAGAACGCCGCACCGATGAGCATGAAGTTGAAGTCGGGAGCGATGACGCGGTCCTGCAGATACCAGGTCGCCGAGGCTTCGTCGGGTCCGTCGAGGGTGATCTCGGGGTGGTCCACCCGGTGCTCGGTGATGATCTCCGGTCCCAGCGACGTGCGCATGAAGTTCACCAGCGCATCGCGGTCGGTGAAATGCAGTTCGTTGCCCAGGGAGGGCCCGTAGTCGCCCTTGACGTCCTCGGCGAGGGTATCGGCGAAGTCCTCCCAGTGCTTGGTGTCCAGTGCCCGCAGGTACCGGTATTTGACCTGTTTGATCGCTTCGAATTCACCCAAGGTGTCACCCATACCCGACATTGCAGCACACCCGTGGTCCGTCGGATGCCGGTCCGGGCCACGAAGTTCGTCGACACCGTCGTCAAATATCCGTGTGCGCGCCTGGTGTCCGATTCGGTGCCGGCCCTGGTCGGCGCCGGGCCGGCCGAATTGCGCAAACTTCCCCCGCTGCCCCCTGCCCCGGGGGAAGCGGGCAAAGCTGGTTCACAACTGATCCAAAAGTTCAGTGCCGGAACGTAGTTCGAATCGGCGCGGTGTGTCCGTTCGTCGGGGTGGTGGTGGGGCGGCTAAGGTGTGCTCAATATGAGCGACCCCTTGGGGTTGTCGATCGGGACGACCAACCTGGTCGCGACGAGTGTCGGCGGCCAGTCTGTGACCCGACGCGCTGTGCTGACCCTGCCCACGCACGGCACGCCGGCTATCGGCGTGTCCGCAGAAGAGGGCCTGGTACTCACCGGGTTCGTCGAGCGGGTGGGCGACCCGGTACCGCTGGTGGCATCGGATGGATCGTCGTACGCCGCCGACGACCTCCTGGTCGAGGCGCTGGAAGCGATGATCGGTGCCGCCGGGGCGGACCCGGCGCCCCAGACGGCCATCGCCTTTCCCGCGCACTGGACTGCGGCGACGGTGCGGACGTTGCGCGCGGTCATCCGCACCAACCCGGTGCTCGCGCCGAGCGGCACCCCGCCCAGGCTGGTGTCCGATGCGGTGGCCGCGCTGACATCGTTGCGCACCAACCCGGGCCTGCAGGGCGGCGGCCCGGTGGTGCTGCTCGATTTCGGGGGCGGCGGCACCAGTGTCACGCTCGTCGACGCCGGAGCCGCGTTCGAGCCGTTGGACGAGACGCTGCGGGTGACCGAGTTCTCCGGTGATCTGATCGACCAGGCGGTGCTGACGAAGGTGCTGGCAACGGTCGGTGGCGCCGATCCCGCCGCCACCGCCGCGGTCGGACTGCTCGGGCAGCTGCGCGAGGAATGCAGCCACGCCAAGGAGAGACTGTCGTCGGTCACCGCCACCGAGGTGCCCGTGGCGCTGCCGGGTGAGCGGTCGGTGGTCCGGCTCACCCGTGCCGAACTGGAGGAGCTGCTTGCCGAGCCGTTCGCCGAGGTGCTGGCGGCCCTGGATAATCTGTTGCAGCGCAACAGGATCACTTTTTCCGACCTGTCCGCGGTGGCGACTGTCGGCGGTGGCGCGAGCATTCCGCTGATCACCCAACTGCTTTCGGAACACACCCGGATCCCGGTGGTGACCACGGCGCAGCCTGCGCTCGACGCCGCCGTCGGCGCCGCACTTTTCGCCGCCTACGGGGCCGAATCCGATCTGCGCACGGGGATGGCACCGATCTCCGCGGACGCACCCACCGGGCTGGCGCCGGCGGCGCCCGACGCGCCGACGGGACTTGCCGCAGCCGCCCAGGACATCCCGACCGCGCTCGGGCCCGCAAGCGCGGGTGCGGTCGGTGCGCTGGCCTGGTCGCAGGACGATGACGCCACCGGCGAACCGGTCCCGTACGCCGGCGGGGAGATTCCGTATGCCGGCGCAAACCCGTATGGCACGGAGAACCCGTACACGATCGACACCACCACACGGGCTGTGGCACAGCATGTTCCCGGCACGTACGACGATGCGCCGCGGGCCTGGCAGCGACTGCCGATCCTGGTGTTCGCCGGTGCGGGCGTACTGACCCTGGTCGCCCTCGGAGGGGTGGCGATCGCGCTGACCGGTAACTCGGGCACGTCCACTCCTACGCCGACGCCCGCGCCGGCAACCCGGGCGATCACCCCGCCGCCGAGCGCATCGCCGCCAGCTGCGGTGGCGCCGTCGGCCACCGAGGCGCCGCCCCCCGTCCTCACCGTGACCACGGAGCCACCGGCGCCGCCCCCACCACCGCAGACCCAGACCCCGGTGCCGGAGCAGACCGTCACGGTGACCAAGACGTACACCACGCACAGCACGACCACCACGACGACACCGCCGACCACGACGACCACACCGCCGACCACCACCACCGAACCGACCACGACCACCACCGAGACGACCACCACGACCACGACGCCGGCGATGACCACCAGCTACATCAAGGTGCCGTTCCTGCCGGTACCGATCCCGATCCAGGTGCCCAACCGGGGTGAGACCACCCAGACCACCTACCCGTACGCACCGCAGTATCCGAACCAGCCGACCTACCCGTAAGTGCCCGGCTTGCGGTAACCGGTCATTAACGATTGCGCCAGCAACATCACAGGTCGGGTTCAGCCAGCTTGCGGTTCCTGGCAGCACGATCAGGGGCATGAACACTCAAACGTCATGGCATTCGCGGCGCGCGGTTCTCGGCGTGATCGGGGCCGGCGCGATGATCACGCTCGGGGCGCTCAGCGCCACGCACGACGGTGGGGGCTCGGCCAGCATGTTGGCGGGCTCGGGCGATGCACCCGCCAACACGACCTACTCATCCCCGGTCGTGAAGGCCGCCGACATGGGCGCGACGGCCACGTGGGAGGCGCCGTCGAATGTCGAGGCCACCACGATGGCGGTACCTGCGGTGAAGGCTGGACACTGATGAAACGGCTCGCCCTGGGCGTCGGACTTGCCGCCGTCACCGCCGGTGTGGTGGTGGCGATCAGCACCGGAAGTGCCGCCGCGGCGGGTACCGATGTGACCGGCCAGAAGTTCAGTGACGCATCCTCGACGCTCAGCGGTGCCGGTTACACGGTGATCGTGGGCACCACCTTCGGCGACGAGCAGGGCCGCGACGATTGTGTGGTCGTCAACGCGGTGCCGCGGACCGTGCCGGCGCCGGAGAACAGCTCCGGATCGGCCACCAAGGAGATGGTCGTCTCACTGAACTGCGATTCCGGCGCGGCGTCCAACAAGTCGGCGGGCTACTCGATGGGCAGCCCGGAAGGCCGGGCCGCCAAGGCCGCCGAAGAATCGGCGGCGGCGAAGGCGTCTGCGCAGGCGTCCCCGGACTCGGGTGGTCAGTAGGTAGTCAGCCGGGCGGCAGGTCACCCGAACGCATCGATTCCCTGCCGAGGTGCTGTGATCCATTCTGATCCGGCGGTGCGGCTTCTACGGTGAAAAGGTGTGCTGCGGCTCCTCTTCGACACCCCGGTTGTCCACCCGTCGTGAGCTGCTGCGCTACGCAGTGGCCGCCCCGGTGGTCCTGGGCACCGCGTCGGCTGTGCTCTCCGAAATGCCTGTGGCTCATGCCGCCTCGAACGTGGCAGGCCGGATCGTGTTTCTCGATCCGGGGCACAACGGTGCCAACGACTCCTCGATCGTCCGGCAGGTGACGGACGGACGCGGCGCGACCAAGGAGTGCCAGACGACCGGCACCACCACCGACGCGGGCTATCCGGAACACACCTTCAACTGGGACACCGTCTTGCGGATCCGGGCGGGGCTGAGCCAACTGGGCGTGCGAACGGCACTGTCGCGGACCAATGACGATGCGCTGGGCCCGTGTGTCGATCAGCGTGCGGCCATGGCGAATTCGGTTCGTCCCGATGCGATCGTCAGTATCCACGCCGACGGCGGACCCCGGCAGGGCCGCGGGTTCCACGTGAACTATTCGGATCCGCCGCTGAACGCCGCGCAGGCCGGTCCGGCTCGGCGGCTGGCCCAGGCGATGCGCGACGAGTTGGTCGCGTGCGGTATGCAGCCGTCGACCTACCGTGGCACGGACGGGCTCTACGGGCGAGCGGATCTCGCCGGTCTCAATCTGGCTCAGTATCCTGCGATCCTGGTCGAGATGGGCAACATGAGGAACCCCGACGACGCGGCGGTTCTGACGGACGCGGGCACCCGCGCGCGTCTTGCGGACGCCGTGACACGGGGTATTGCAGGCTATCTGCAGATGCTGGCGTGAGCGTCGCCGATCAGCTCGCAGGCGGATACGGCAGATTGCTGCTGGTCTGCGGATCGACCTGGACGGGCCGGCCCACGTACGGGAAGGCCCGCTGCGGGCACGCCGACCGGTCGCAGATCCGGCAGCCCGCGCCGATCGGCACGGTGGCGTTCGGGTCGGTGAGGTCGATACCCACCGAGTAGACGAGTTTGTCGGCATGTGCCAGATCGCAGCCCAGGCCGATGGCGAAGCGTTTGGGTGTACCGAGATACCTGCTCGGGGTCGACGCCGCTGTCTTGGCGAGCCAGAAGTAACTGCGCCCGTCGGGCATCTGTGCCACCTGGGTGAGGAACTCTCCGGGTCGTGAGAATGCATGGTGCACCACCCACAGCGGACAGTTGCCACCCACCCGAGAGAAGTGGAATGCCGTGGCAGACTGGCGCTTCGAGATGTTTCCGGCGCTGTCGGTACGGACGAAGATGAACGGCACGCCACGCGCATCCGGTCGCTGAAGGGTGGACAACCGGTGGCAGATGGTCTCGAAACTGACCTCGAACCGGCGGGCCAACTGGTCGATGTCATAGCGTAATTGCTCAGCGGCACCGAGGAATTCCCGGTACGGCAGCAGGAGGGCACCGGCGAAGTAATTGGCCAGCCCGATATGTGCCACATCCCGGGCCTCGGCGCTGAGTTGGCTGTCGGTCGCCACGATCGCGGCGATGAGCTCGGAATGCAGCAGCAGGGCGAGTTGGGTGGCCAGCTGGAAGGCCCGCTGGCCGGGCAGCAGCCAGCGCGCCAGGTGGAGCGCCTTGGCATCGGGCTGGTAGCGTCGCTTGACGTTGGCGCCCAACGCATCTCCGTCGTCTATCAGCACGGTGATCCCGAACGTGTCGGCCAGCAGGGTGGTCAGCTGGCCGTCCAGCCCGCCGACCCGTAGCCGGTGGGTGCTCCGAAGCTCCTCGGCCGCGCGATCGAGTGCGTCGATGTAGTTGCGCCGGTCGTAGAAGAAGTCCCGGACCTCCTCGAACGGCATCGGCTGCTGGGCCCCGGACTGACTGTCCAGATTGGCGCGTCCGTGCACCGATTCGAGTTCGGCGGTGGCGTCGTGCAGGCGCCGATGCAGGTTGACCATGGTCTGCCCGACCTCGGGCATGCGCGCCACCAGTTCCTCGATCTGCGCCGTCGTGGCGGGTCCGTCGGAGAGGATCTCCCGCAGGTCGGTCACCAGCCGGGCGTCGGCATCGGCGGCGAAGTAGTGGGTCGGGAGATCGAAGCGGTCGGCCAGGGCGAGCAGTACCGACACGGTGATCGGCCGCTGGTCGTTCTCCAGCTGATTGACGTAACTGGTGGACAAACCGAGGGCGCGCGCCAGTGCGACCTGGGTCAGGCCCCTCTCCTCGCGCAGCCGTCTCAGCCGGGCGCCCGCGAACGTCTTCGCCACCTGGTCAAGGCTACCGCCCGAGGAGTTCGCAACATTCGCAAAACGGGTCAGGAAAGGACACAAAATTACGCACTTACAGGTACTTTCCGCGAGTCGGCGGCCTGCGTAGCGTGCGAAACATGCGTGAACATGACGTCAGGACCCGGCGCAGCGCCGACGAATTCCCCCGCACCGAGCACCTCGCCTGGAAGATCGCCGAGGTGGCGGCGGACCCCGTCGCGGTACTGCCGGAGACCGAGGAGATGGTGATCAATCGGCTCATCGACAACGCGGCGGTCTCGGCGGCATCGGTGATTCGCCGCCCCGTCACCGTGGCCCGGACCCAGGCCCTCACACACCCGCGCCGCAAGGGCGCGGCCGTGTTCGGCGTCGAGGGCCGGGTGTCGGCCGAGTGGGCGGCGTGGGCCAACGGGGTGGCGGTGCGCGAGCTCGACTTCCATGACACCTTCCTGGCCGCCGAGTACTCGCACCCGGGGGACAACATCCCGGCCCTGGTCGCGGTCGCGCAGCAACTCGGCGTCCGCGGGTCCGACCTGATCCGTGGCATCGCCACCGCTTACGAGGTTCAGGTCGATCTGGTCAAGGGAATCTGCCTGCACGAGCACAAGATCGACCATGTCGCCCATCTCGGCCCGTCGGTTGCGGCGGGCCTGGGCACCATGCTGCGGCTCGATCCAGAGACCATCTATGCGGCCGTCGGGCAGGCGCTGCACCTGACGACCGCGACCCGGCAGTCCCGCAAGGGCTCGATCTCCAGCTGGAAGGCCTTCGCACCGGCATGGGCCGGCAAGGTGGCCATCGAGGCGGTCGACCGGGCGATGCGCGGTGAGGGCGCGCCGGCGCCGATCTGGGAGGGTGAGGACGGCGTGATCGCCTGGCTGCTGGGCGGACCCGAGCACACCTACCACGTGCCGCTCCCGGAACCGGGCGAGCCCAAGCGCGCGATCCTGGACACCTACACCAAGGAACACTCCGCCGAATACCAGAGCCAGGCGCCGATCGACCTGGCGCGGCGCCTGCGCGAGCGTTTGATCGGTTCGGGGGGCGACCTGGACCAGATCGCGTCGATCGTCCTGCACACCAGCCATCACACCCACGTGGTGATCGGCACCGGCTCCGGTGATCCCCAGAAGTTCGACCCGGGCGCCACCCGCGAGACGCTGGACCACTCGGTGCCCTACATCTTCGCGGTCGCCCTGCAGGACGGCACCTGGCATCACGAGCGGTCCTACACACCGGAGCGCGCGCACCGCGCCGACACCATCGAGCTGTGGAACAAGATCTCCACCGTCGAGGATCCCGCATGGACCCGGCGCTACCACTCGAATGACCCCGCCGAGAAGGCGTTCGGCGCCCGGGCGGTGGTGACGTTGAAGAGCGGCGAGACGGTCGTCGACGAACTCGCCGTCGCCGACGCGCATCCGCTGGGCGCCCGCCCGTTCGCACGCGCGCAGTACGTCGCCAAATTCACCGAACTCGCCGACGGCGTGGTGGAATCCGCAGAGCAGCAACGCTTCCTGGATCTCATCGACGGTGTCGCCGCGATCAAACCCGGCGGGCTGGATGCGCTGAACGTGCGGGTCGACCCGCGGGTGCTGGACAAGGCACCGACGATCCCGTCCGGGATCTTCCGGTGACCGGCCTTCTGGGCGCGGTCACCTCGGCCGCCGACAAACGCATGAGGTTTCGCGACGCACTGAACTCCGGTCGTCTGCAGCGCTTCCCGGGTGCCTTCTCGCCACTGGTCGCCAAACTGGTCGCGGATATCGGCTTCGACGGCGTATATGTGTCCGGCGCGGTGCTCTCCGCCGACCTCGGCCTGCCCGATATCGGGCTGACCACGCTGGCCGAGGTGACCGGCCGGGGCGCGCAGATCGCCTCCGCGACCGACCTGCCGACCCTCATCGATGCCGACACCGGCTTCGGTGAACCGATGAATGCGGCGCGCACCGTCACCCTGCTCGAAGAGGCGGGCCTGGCCGGGTTGCACCTGGAAGATCAGGTCAACCCGAAACGCTGCGGGCATCTCGACGGCAAGACCGTGGTCGACATCGCGACGATGGTGACACGGCTGCGAGCGGCGGTGGCCGCCCGCCGCGATCCCAACTTCGTCATCTGCGCCCGCACCGACGCCGCGGGTATCGAGGGGATCCCCGCGGCGATCGACCGCGCCAAGGCCTATGCCGATGCCGGTGCCGACCTGATCTTCACCGAGGCGCTGCACACGCCGGCCGATTTCGAGCAGTTTCGCGCGGCCGTGGCAACGCCACTGCTGGCCAATATGACCGAGTTCGGGAAATCGCCGCTGCTCACGGCGAGTCAGCTGGCCGAGATCGGCTACAACGCCGTCATCTACCCGGTCACCACGCTGCGGTTGGCCATGCACGCGGTCGAGACCGGACTCCGTGAAATCGAGAGCACCGGAACGCAATCCGGGCTGCTCGATCGCATGCAACACCGCGGCCGGCTCTACGAACTGCTGCGGTACGCCGACTACAACCAATTCGATTCCGACATCTTCAACTTCAGCCTTCAGGGGGCGCAGCGATGAGTGTTGTCGAGGACAAGCCGCAGATCTTCAAGGGACTGGCCGGAGTCGTGGTCGACACCACGGCCATCTCCAAGGTGGTCCCGGAGACGAACTCGTTGACCTACCGCGGATATCCGGTCCAAGATCTGGCCACCCACTGCGGCTTCGAGCAGGTCGCCTACCTGCTGTGGCACGGGGAGCTGCCGACCGACGCGGAACTGGCCCAGTTCACCCAGCGCGAACGGGCCTCGCGGCGCATCGACCGCTCCCTGCAGTCGCTGCTGGCCAAGCTGCCCGATACCTGCCACCCGATGGACGTGGTGCGTACGGCGATCAGCTACCTGGGCGCCGAGGACCCCGAGGAAGACGATGCCTCCGAATCGGCGAATTACGAGAAATCCCTTCGGATGTTCGCGGCGCTGCCCACGATCGTCGCCGCAGATATGCGCCGCCGGCGCGGCCTGGATCCGATCGCACCGCACAGCCACCTCGGTTACTCGGAGAACTTTCTGCGGATGGCGCTGGGGGAAGTGCCCGACAAGGTGATCGTGGCGGCTTTCGAGCAGTCCATGGTGCTCTACGCCGAGCACAGCTTCAACGCGTCGACGTTCGCTGCCCGCGTCGTCACCTCGACGCAGTCCGATATCTACAGCGCGGTGACCGCGGCCATCGGTGCCCTCAAGGGCTCCTTGCACGGCGGCGCGAATGAGGCCGTCATGCACGACATGCTGGAGATCGGCTCAGCCGAGCGGGCGTCGGACTGGTTGCACGGCAAACTGTCCCGCAAAGAGAAGGTGATGGGGTTCGGGCACCGGGTCTACCGCAACGGTGACTCGCGGGTGCCGACCATGAAGGCCGCGTTCGAACGCGTCGCGATGGCGCGAGACGGGCGTCGCTGGCTGGATATCTACCACCGGCTGGAACAGGACATGTTCGCGGCCACCGCGATCAAACCGAATCTGGATTTCCCTACCGGCCCGGCGTATTACCTGATGGGTTTCGATATCGCCAGCTTCACCCCGATCTTCGTGATGAGCCGGATCACCGGGTGGACCGCGCACATCATGGAGCAGGCCGCGTCCAATGCCCTCATCCGCCCGCTCAGTGAGTACAGCGGACATCCGCAGCGCGCACTCACGTGAGCATCGGCGCTCTGGTCGCGAACCCGGCACCGCGAAGGCGGATATCGGAGTCTCAGTGGGCCGATGGGCGTGATCGGTCGGGAACCGGTGATTGGCGGAACCGGGCTCGGTGTCGGGACAGCGACCCCGACCTGTTCTTTCACCCCGACGGCGAACGTTCGCAAGCCAGGCGCCGACGACTGGCACTGGCTCGGGAGATCTGTACGACGTGTCCGGTGAAGTGGGAGTGCGCGGGATTCGCGCTCGACAACGGCGAGGATTTCGGAATCTGGGGTGGTATGTCAGAGACCGATCGCGCCAGGCTGTTCCTGATTCAGGACGAATGTCGCCCCACCTGAACGGAGCTCATCGCCGTACCGAGATCGTGCCCCGGAATCCGCGTCGGATTCCGGGGCACGATGCTGTTCACTGCTCGGCGCGTACCAGCTCGGCGGCCTGCACCAGATTCTGCAGGGCCGCGGTCACCTCGTCGGTGCTGCGCGTCTTCAGGCCGCAGTCGGGGTTCACCCAGAGCCGGCCGGCGGGGATGGCTCGCACCGCGGCACGCAGAGATTCGGCGATCTCCTCGGTGCCGGGCACCCGCGGGGAGTGGATGTCGTAGACACCCGGGCCCACGCTGGTGGAGAACCCGATCGCATTGAGGTCGTCCAGTACCTCCATATGTGAACGCGCCGCCTCGATCGAGGTCACATCGGCGTCCAGATCCGCGATAGCGCCGATGATCTCACCGAACTCCGAGTAACACAGGTGCGTGTGGATCTGGGTGCTGTCGCCGACTCCGGAGGTGGAGAGCCGGAAGGCCCCGACTGCCCACCGGAGGTAGGCCTCTTTCTGATGGGACCGCAACGGCAGCAACTCGCGCAGGGCGGGCTCGTCGACCTGGATGATCGTGATGCCGGCCGACTCCAGGTCGACGGTCTCGTCACGGATCGCCAGCGCGATCTGGTTCGCGCTGTCCGCCAACGGTTGATCATCACGCACGAACGACCACGCCAGGATCGTGACCGGACCGGTCAGCATGCCCTTGACCGGCTTGGTGGTGAGCGATTGTGCGTAGGTGGCCCAGTCGACGGTCATCGGTTTCGGTCGGACCACGTCGCCGTACAGGATCGGCGGACGGACGCATCGGGTGCCGTAGGACTGCACCCAACCGTTCTGGGTGGCGAAGAAGCCGTCCAGCTGTTCGGCGAAGTACTGCACCATATCGTTGCGCTCGGGTTCGCCGTGCACCAGCACATCCAGCCCGATCGCTTCCTGCAGTCGGATCACCTCCGCGATCTCGGCCTTCATCCGCCGCTCGTACTCGGCCGGGGTGATCTCGCCGGATTTCATGGCGGCGCGCGCCTTTCGGATCTCGACGGTCTGTGGGTACGAGCCGATGGTGGTGGTGGCCAGTGCCGGAAGGTGCAGACGGGCATCTTGGCGGGCCCGCCGCCGGTCCGCGGGCCCGCGGGCGATCCCTGAGGCCAGCACGGTCTGCAGTCGAGCCCGGACCGCACTGTTGTGCAGACGCGGATCGGACTTGCGGGATGCCACCGCTGCCGCAGAAGCGGCGATCGCGTCGGCCACCGACTCCCGCCCGTCACGCAGCGCCGTGGCCAGCGTCGCCACCTCGGCGACTTTCTCGGCGCCGAAGGCGAGCCAACTGCGCAGCGCCGCATCGAGTTCCGTCTCCTGATCCAGGGAGTACGGGACGTGCAAGGTGGAGCATGACGTCGAAACAGCCACCGCCCCGGCCGATCCCGACAATCGCGCCAGCGTGCCCAGCGCCGACTCCAGGTCGGTCGCCCAGATGTTGCGGCCGTCCACGACTCCGGCCACCAGGAGCTTGTCGGCGAGCTCGGGGATGGCTGCCGGCGCCCGGTCGCCGCCGGCGACCAGGTCGACCCCGATCGCCTCGACCGGGGTCCTCGCCAGCGCCGGCAGCGCACCGTCGAGCGCGCCGAAGTAGGTGGCGACGAAAAGTGCTGGACGGCTGCTGGTTTCGCCGAGGTACTGGTAGACGCGTTCGGCCAGAGCGGCGGGATCGTCGAGGGTGTCGGTGACCAGCACCGGCTCATCGAGCTGAACCCACCGGGCACCTGCGCCGGCCAGCTGTTCGAGCAGGTCGCGGTAGAGCGGCAGCAGTTCGTCGAGGCGCTCGATGGGAGCCGGGCCCCCGTCGACGGCTTTGGACAGGGCCAGGAATGTCAGGGGCCCGATGACCACCGGACGGGCGGGGATGCCCTGCGCCTGAGCCTCGGCCAGTTCACTGAGGACCTTGCCCGGGTTGAGGTGAAATGTCGTCGCGGGCCCGATCTCGGGAACGAGGTAGTGGTAGTTGGTATCGAACCACTTCGTCATCTCCAGCGGCAGGATGTCGGCGGTGCCACGGGCCGCGGCGAAGTAGCGATCCAGATCGTCCGGCACGGCGTCGACCCGTGGTGGCAGGGCACCCAGCAGGACGGTGGTGTCGAGCACCTGGTCGTAGTAGGAGAACGTGTTGACCGGGACCGAGTCCAGGCCGGCGCCGGCGAGCGTTGCGCGGGTGGCCGAGCGCAGACCTGCCGCCACGGATTCGAGCTGGGCACGGTCGATCCGTCCCGCCCAGTAGCTCTCGGTGGCCCGTTTGAGTTCGCGATGGGCACCGATGCGCGGTGAGCCGAGCACGGTGGCGCGGAAGGTCGGGGATGCTGAGGGTGTCGGGGATGCAGAGGGTGCAGTCACGGCGATGTTGTCCTTCGAACAGGGGGAAGCCCACCGCCCTAGAACGTGCAGCCGAAAGGGCCACCGCATCACGGATACGGCGACCATGCCGGCCATACGCCCAGTCCACGAGGCGATGCGCCGCCGGACGCGGCGCGCCCGGCACAGCTGGCAGGTCTTCGGACTCACAGGCGCACACCCGTAACCGGGTGTTCCTACCGGCCGTCGCTTCCCAGTGCTCGTTGTGCTGCACACCAGTGCTCATGACGGCGTTCGTTCCTGCTCACCGCTGCGGGACAGTCCCGGATTCTCACCGGGTTCCCTCTCGCAGCACCACCGTCACCGGCGATGCTGCTCGATACCGTCGACACATCTGCGTGCCGACGGAAAAACCAGCTGCGAGGGGTACTCTACCGCGCCGCGCAATCGGTGGTTCCGGGCCGTGAAGCAACTCCGGCCTGGCGGTTTGCCGCCCGACTGCACTGCGCGCACACGGTCTGCCCGGTGAATCCGCGTCATGGCGTCGACCTGACAAATGATCGCGATTGTCACTGTCATGCTGGGCTTTTCGCGGCACCGCGAAAACCGATTCTGAAATCTCGAGTTGCCGACTGCGAGTTTTCCTCAAAGATGGTCCACAGCCCGTTGGGGTGGCGTACAGTTTATGGACATCGGATGGGTATCCGAGGCAAGCAAGGGGGAGCGGATGAGCAGGCTGCGCAAAGCGCGGACTTTCGGGACAATGGCGCTCGTGGTCGCGCTGACCGCGTCAGCGGTCGCGGCGTGCGGTGGCGACTCTTCGGAGAACGCCGGAGGCGGCGGCGGCGAGATCAACATCTCGCTGACGTCGTTCCCCGACTACGTGGATCCGCAACTGTCCTACACCGTCGAGGGGTGGGAAGTGCTCTACAACGTCTACACGCCGCTGCTGACCTACAAGCACGCGAAGGGCACCGAGGGCACCACGGTCGTTCCCGGGCTGGCCAAGGCGATGCCGGAGGTCTCGGCGGACGGTAAGACCTATAAATTGACGTTGCGGCCCAATATGAAGTACTCCGACGGTACCCCCATCAAGGCCTCGGACTTCGCCTACGCCATCCAGCGTCTGTTCAAGGCGGACTCGGGCGGGTCGGTGTTCTACAAGCCGATCGTCGGCACCGAGGAGTACGCGGCGGGTAAGGCCGACAAGATCAGCGGTATCACCACCGATGACGCCACCGGAGATATCACCATCACGCTGACCGAGGCCAACGGCACCTTCGACAACGTCCTGGCGCTGGCGTTCGCCGCCCCGGTGCCGCCGAGTGCACCGTTGACCGAGGACGCCACCAACAACCCGCCGCCGTCCAGCGGGCCGTTCCGGATCACCAAAGTCGAAGCGCCGCAGACGCTCACCCTGGAGCGCAACCCGAACTTCAAGACGGTCAAGGACGCCGGAGCCACCGAGGTGGCCGACGCGAAGGTCGACAAGATCACCGTCACCCAGAACAAGAGCAACTCGGCCCAGGTCACCGGTGTCGAGCAGAACACCATCGACTTCATGGTCGATCCGCCCGACGCCGACCGCCTCGCCGAGGTGAAGGCAAAGTTCGGCAACCGATTCCGGTTGGAGGATTCGATCAACACCTACTACTTCTGGATGAACAACAAGACAGCCCCGTTCAACGACATCCGGGTTCGCCAGGCCATCAACTATGCGATCGACCCGGAGGCGCTCAATCGGGTGTTCGGCGGCCGCTTGCATCCGACCCAGCAGATCCTGCCGCCGGGGATGCCGGGCTACGAAGAGTACAAGCTCTACCCTGGACCCGACCTGAACAAGGCGAAAGCCCTTATCGCCGAGGCGAATCCGGCCGACAAGGACATCACGGTGTGGACCGACGACGAACCGGACCGCAAGCGGATCGGCGAGTACTACCACGACGTGCTCACCCAGTTGGGCTTCAACGCCACGCTCAAGGTGATCGCCGGAGACGTCTACTGGGCCACCATCGGCAACCAGTCCACCCCCGATGTCGACACCGGGTTCGCCGACTGGTTCCAGGACTTCCCGCATCCGGACGACTTCTTCCGTCCGCTGCTCAACGGTGCGAGCATCCTGCCGACCAACAGCAACAACTACTCCCGGGTGAGCATCCCCGAACTGGATGCGAAGGCCGATGAGCTGCGCACCCACCAGATGTCCGACGATGTCAAGAAGCAGTATGCCGAGCTGGACCGCAAGTACATGGAACAGGCGGTGTGGGCGCCCTACGGAAACGAGGAGTTCGCCACCTTCGTCTCGGAGCGCATCGACTTCGACAAGACGATTCCGCATCTCCTGTTCAACCAGGACTGGTCCGCGCTGGCGCTCAAGTAGATGGGCGCCCCCGTCGGGGACGTCGTAGCGCCGGGTGAGCCTGTTCTACCCGTCGGCGTCCCGCCGGAACAGATCCGAGGCCGCAGCCCCTGGTATCTGGCGTGGATCCGGTTGCGCCGCAACCGGGCGGCGCTCGCATTCGGTGTGCTGTTCCTGCTGATCGTGCTGACGTGTCTGGCGGCACCGCTGTGGTCCGAGCATGTCGCCCATACCGGTCCCAACGAGAACCACATCACCGACAAGACCCTGGTCGACGGTCACCAGACCGACGTGGTGTCTGCCGACGGCACGCCGATCGGTCCGGGACTGCGCGGGCGCTACCTGCTCGGCGCCGATCAGAACGGCCGCGATGTCATGGTCCGGCTGCTCTACGGCGGGCGCACCTCGATCTTCATCGGTGTGGCCGCGGCCGTGGTGACCACGGTGCTCGCCGTGGTGGTGGGACTGCTGTGCGGTTTCTACCGCGGCTGGATCGACGCGGTGCTCTCCCGGGTGATGGATGTGGTGTGGGCCTTCCCGGTGTTGCTGCTGGGTATCGCCCTGGGCACGGCACTTGCGCTGGGGGGCTTGAAGATCGGCTCCCTGACCATCGCCGGGGACTCACTGTGGATCCCGATCCTGATCATCGGCCTGGTGTACGTGCCCTATATGGCGCGACCCATCCGTGGCGAGGTGCTCGCGCTGCGGGAGAAGGAGTTCGTCGAAGCCGCGGTCTCCCAGGGCATGGGGCCGTGGCGGATCATGTTCTCCGAACTGCTGCCCAATACGGTGTCCACCGTCATCGTGTTCTTCACGCTGAACATCGCGAACAACATGCTGCTGGAATCCGCGCTGTCCTTCCTGGGTGCCGGCGTGCGGGCGCCGAACGCCTCCTGGGGCACGATGATCGCCGATGGCTATCAGACCATCTACACCGCACCGCACCTGACGATCGTTCCGGGCGCGATGATCGTGCTGACCGTGCTGTCGCTGAACGTGTTCGGTGACGGCCTGCGCGATGCGCTGGATCCGCGGGCCAAGATCCGGATGGAGCACTGAGACATGCTCCGATTCGCCGCGCGCCGTGTGCTGGGCATGATCGCCGTGTTGTTCGCGATCACCGTCCTGATCTTCGTCATCTTCAACGTGATTCCCAACTCCGACCCGGCGGTGCGCATCGCCGGCAAGAACGCCGACCCGGCGCTCATCGCGCGGGTGAGTGCCGACCTCGGTCTGGATCAACCACTTCCGGTGCAGTACCTGACCATGATGAGGCAGATCTTCACCGGCGAACTCACCTCGTATGCCAGCTCGCAGAATGTCGTCGAGCAGATCTGGAAGGGCCTGCCCGCCACGTTCTCGCTGTGCATCGGTGCGGCGGTGCTGTGGATGACCCTGGCGATCGTCTTCGGATATCTGTCGGCGGTGCACTCGGGGAAGTTCACCGACCGGCTGCTGTCCATCCTGGCATTGACCGGGATCTCCATGCCGGTGTTCTGGCTCGCCGCAATCCTGTTGTACTACTTGAGTTTCAAGGCCCAGTTGTTCCCGACGAGCAGTTATGTCCCACTGACCAAGAACCCGGCACAATGGGCCTACCACCTGGTGCTGCCGTGGATCACCCTGGCGGTGCTCTACGTGGGCTTCTACAGCCGGGTGCTGCGCGCCAACATGCTCGACGTGATGAACGAGGATTACGTCCGCACCGCGCGGGCCAAGGGAATCGGTGAGAGGCAGGTGCGGTTGCGGCATGTGTTGCGTAACTCGATGATTCCGATCGTGACGATGTTCGGGCTCGACTTCGGGGTGGTCGTCGGTGGCGGCGCGATCCTCACCGAAACGGTGTTCAACCTCAACGGGGTCGGGTTGTACGCCGGGCAGGCGATCGGCAGTCTGGACCTGCCGCCGCTGATGGGAGTCACCATGTTCGGTGCGTTCTTCATCGTGTTGTTCAACACCATCGTCGACATCCTGTACGCCTTCCTCGACCCACGGATCCGGCTCGGAGAGGCGGCACCGGCATGATGCTGCAAGTCGACGGGCTGACCGTCAGTTTCGCCACCGACGGCGGGGAGGTGCGGGCCGTCGACGGTGTGTCGTTCGGGCTCGATGCGGGCGAGATCTTGGCCATCGTCGGCGAATCGGGCTCGGGCAAGAGCGTGACCGCACAGACTCTGCTCGGCTTGACCCGAGCACCGAACGCCACCATCGGCGGCGCGGTGCACTTCGACGGCACCGATCTGAACGAGCTGGACGACAATGGCTGGCGGGCGGTGCGCGGCGAGCGGATCGCGATGATCTTCCAAGACCCGATGACCTCGCTGAATCCGGTCTATCGCGTCGGCGACCAGCTGATCGAGATGATCCGGGCGCACCGTGACGTGTCCAAGGCCGAGGCGCGGGACCGTGCCGTGGAGCTGTTGCGCTCGGTGGGCATCCCGAATCCCGAACGGCGCGTGCGGGATTACCCACACGAGTTCTCCGGCGGCATGCGGCAGCGGGTGATGATCGCGATGGCGCTGTCGCTTGATCCCGACGTGCTGATCGCCGACGAACCGACCACCGCCCTCGACGTGACGGTGCAGGCGCAGATCCTGCGGCTGTTGGCGCGGCTGAACTCCGAACGTGGCCTGGCCGTTGTGTTGATCACCCACGATCTGGGTGTGGTCGCCGAGGTCGCCGACCGGGTGGCGGTGATGTATGCCGGTCAGATCGTCGAAGAGGCGAGCCTGGACGAGCTGTTCTACGACCCGCAGCATCCCTACACCTGGGGCCTGTTGGGTTCACTGCCCCGACTCGACCAGCCCAACCCGGAGCGGCTGGCCCAGATCGCCGGAGCGCCACCGTCGTTGACCGACCTGCCGCCCGGCTGCCGATTCGCCCCCCGCTGTCCGCACGTCTTCGACAGATGCGCCGAACCGCCACCGCTGCACCGGGATCGATGCTGGCTTGATGACGAGCAGAAGCGCACCCTGCGAGTGGTGGACGGCCGAATCGGGCTGCGCAAGCCGGTGACCACATGAGCCCCCTCCTGGAGGTCACCGACCTGGTGAAGCACTTCCCGATCAAATCCGGTGTCGTCATCGACCGGGAGACCGGCCGGGTCCGTGCGGTCGACGGCGTCAGCCTGACCCTGGACGAGGGGGAGACCCTCGGGCTGGTGGGCGAATCCGGTTGTGGAAAGTCGACGCTGTGCCGGCTGATCATGCAGCTGAGCACACCGACATCGGGATCGGTGCGTTTCGCCGGCGAGGAACTGGTGGGCAAGAGCCCCCGTGAACTGCGCGCCGTACGCCGCCAGATGCAGATGATCTTCCAGGACCCCTACGCCTCGCTGAATCCGCGTAAGCGGGTCGGTCAGATCATCGGTGCGCCGATGGAGTTGCACGGCCTGGCCAGCGGGCGGGACGTCACGACGAAGGTCCGTGATCTGCTGGACCGGGTCGGATTGCGGCCCGAACACGCCGACCGCTTCCCGCACGAGTTCTCCGGTGGCCAGCGGCAGCGCATCGGGATCGCCAGGGCGCTGGCGCTGCGGCCGAAGCTGATCATCGCCGACGAACCCGTCTCGGCGCTGGACGTGTCGGTCCAGGCGCAGATCGTCAACCTGCTCAAAGACCTGCAGGACGAGTTCGGGCTGTCCTATCTGTTCGTCGCGCACGATCTCGGTGTCGTTCGGCACGTGTCGAACCGGGTCGCGGTCATGTACCTGGGCAAGGTCGTGGAGAGTGCCTGGGCCTCGAACCTGTACGACCACCCGATGCACCCGTACTCCACCGCCCTGCTCTCGGCGGTGCCTGTCCCGGACCCACGGCGCAATGCCGCCCGGGAACGGCTGGTGCTCGAGGGCGATGTCCCCAGTCCCATCAACCCACCCGGGGGGTGTCGATTCCACACCCGTTGCCCGTGGTCGACGGGGGTCTGTGAGAGCGACGAGCCCGCGCTGGTCGACCACACCGCGTCGGCCGAATCCGGGCATGTCGCGGCCTGTCACCACCCGCGACATCTCGACTGAGGACTCCTGCCGGCAGCTTCTGCCCGCGTCACCGCATTCCCGCTGAATTTGAGCGCCGGCGACACGCCCGGTTATGATCACGAAACTGTAACAACCAGTGCACGGTCAGATATCGGAAGTTGCTGCGTATGCCCCGTCTCGGTCGTAATGTGCAGTCGGTGAGCCGACACGCATTAGTCCGCAGGCGTGCCCCCAGGCCGTCTTCGCTGGCTGTGGCCGCGCTCGTACCAGCGGCGATGCTGGCCGCGGCGGCAGGCGATGTGCAGCCACTGGCCGCCGGCCGCGCGGCCGAACCCGTGGTCGAGCACGTCGTCACGGTCGCCGATGACGTGCCCTACGGCCTGGAGATCGTTGCCGCGCCCGCAGCCTTCTCCTCGGCGCCCACCGCGGTGCAACCCCAGGTCAGCTTCGCCGCAGCCCAGACCGGCACCGCGTCGCGCTGGCGGCTGGACACCCGGCCGCTGCTACTGCCCGTCGGTCTGGCACCCGAGCGGGGCCTGCAGGTCCGCACCATCCTGGTGTCCCGGACCATCAGCGCGACGTTTCCGGAGATCCACAGCATCGGCGGCGTGCGTCCGGACGCGCTGCGCTGGCATCCGGACGGTCTTGCCCTCGATGTCATGATCCCGAACCCCAGTTCGGCCACCGGGATCGCGCTGGGCAACGAGATCGTCTCCTTCGTCCTGAAGAACGCGGTCCGGTTCGGCATCCAGGACGCCATCTGGCGCGGCGTCTACTACACGCCGGGCGGCGCGCAGAGCGGCGGCTACGGACATTACGACCACGTCCACATCACCACCACCGGTGGCGGCTACCCCACCGGCAGCGAGGTCTATCCCCGCTGAATGCGGGTTTTACCGCGCTCGCGCTCCCGCCATACCGCATCCTGATCTCGACATTGCGAGAGAAGGTGGCACTCATTGGCCCAATCCATTGCCGCTGCCCCGCGGCTGATCTGGCGCAGCCTGGGCATGCTCCGTGCGGTACGGGGACTCATCGTGATCTCCCTGCTGCTCGGCGTCATCGCCTCGTCCCTGCCGTACGTCTCGGCGGCGGCGTTCGGGCCGATGATGCAGGTGGTCGCCGATGCGGGACAGGGCGGCAACCTGAGCGGGGTGTGGGAGCTGCGGGGGCCGTTGGTAGCCCGCGAGGACGGGTTGCTGCATTCGGTGGCCGGTTCGGTGCCGTTCGCGGTGCTGTTGGCCACCTGGGCGGTATCGCTGGTGCTGACCCAGTTGATGTATTTCGTCAACGGCTGGGTGGGTGCGAAGGTCGAACAGATCCTGGTGGTCGACATTCGGCAGCGGGTGCACGACCACCTGCAGACGCTGTCGATGGATTTCTTCGCCCGCTCACGCACCGGTGAATTGATCCAGCGGGTCACCGCGGAATCCTCGGGTGTACAGAGGTTGTTGACCGGATGTCTCATGCCGCCGCTCATCGACAGCCTCGTGCTGCTGTCGGCCATCGGGTATCTGATGATCATCTGCTGGCAGATGACGGTGGCCTCGCTGGTGCTCACCCCGCTGGCGCTGTTCACGCTCCGGTTCGCGGGTGCGCGCGTCCAGTCGGCGGTGCACCACGAGATGACCGCCGACCGTGCCATGTCCACGGAGCTGGAGCAGACCGTCAGCGGTATCTCCGAAATCCAGATGTTCAATGCACAGCCGTTGCGTAGCAAGCGCTTTCACGAGGTATCCGAGAATGCGGCGAAGGCGGGCGCGTCCTCGGTGGCGTGGATGCAGGCCACTGCCAACGGTTCTCAGATCTTCGTCGCGCTCAGCACGGTGGTGGTGCTGCTCGTCGGGGTGAGTTTCAGCGACGACTTCGGATTGACCTTCGCCGGTCTGCTGGTGTTCGCGGGCATGGTGCCGACGATGTTCGGTGCGGCGCAACGGGTCATGGGTGCGTACACGACCTATAAATCTGTGGCGCCCAACGCGACCTCGACCTACGAACTGCTCGACACCCGCCCGTCGGTGGTGCAGATCCCCGGCGCCACCGCACTCGGGCCGGTACGGGGCAATCTGGTGTTCGATGAGGTCACCTTCGGCTATACGCCCGATCATGCGGTGCTGGACGGACTCTCGTTCACCGTCGCCGACGGGGAGACCGTCGCGCTGGTCGGCGGTATCGGTTCGGGCAAGTCGACCGTGTTCAACCTGATGCTGCGGTTCCTGGATCCACAAGGCGGACGCATCCTGCTCGACGGGCGTGACATCGCGGCCGTCACCGTGGACTCGTTGCGCGAGCAGGTCTCCAAGCTCGCCCAGTTCCCGTTCTTCACCAAGGACACCATCCGGGCCAACCTGAGGCTGGCTCGTCCGGAGGCCAGCGACGCCGAGATCGAGGCGGCCTGTACCCAGGCGGGTATCCATTCCGTCATCACCGACCCGGTGAAGATGTTCGACGGCTACGACACGGTGATCGACGTCCAGGTGCCCTCCGGCGGACAGAAACGGCTCATCGCACTGGCGCGTTGCCTGCTGCGCAGGCCCGAGGTGCTCCTGCTCGACGAGCCGACCGAGAATCTGGACGCCGATCAGCGGGCCCGGCTGACCGGTGTGATCCGGGGTTATGCCCGGGACCGTACCTGCTTGGTGATCAGCCACGATATGGATTTCATCGCCGCCGTCGCCGACCGGATCCTGGTGCTCGAAAACGGCCGGATAGCCCAGTCGGGCGATCACCGTTCGCTGATTGCGCAGGGTGGCCTCTACAAGCGGCTCTACGAGGCGCAGAACGCCGAGGTGGGCTGAAGATCGGCGGTCAGTTAACAGGACCCGAACAGAGGTTGAACGACCGCCGTCACTTGGATCGTCTAAGGTTCTGCTGTGCCTGAGATGGATCGCCGCAAGGTGATGATGATGATGGGCCTCGGCGCTGCTGCAGCCGTGCTGCCCACCCAGACCGCCCACGCAGAGCCGCTTCCCGGTGATCTGGGACCCGTTCCAGGACCCGGTCCGGCGGCCCCGGGTGCGCCTGCACCGGCTGCCGCGGTCGCCGGTCCCACGTTCCTGTTCCAAGACGAATTCAACGGCCCGGCCGGTGCGCCGCCGGATCCGGCCGCGTGGTTCGTCGTGCCGGCTCGCGAGGTCATCAGGAACCCGGTCGAGTGGGACAAGCCCTACAACATGGGCCGCTACGTCACCGACCAGGAGCACGTGTTCCAGGACGGCAAGGGCAACCTCGTCATCCGAGCCACCCGCGGGCCGGGCAACAACATCCAGGAGCGCTACGCCGGCGCCAAGATCATCGGCAACTGGCGTGGCGGGATCGGCACCACGTGGGAGGCCCGGGTCAAGCTGAACTGCCTGACCGACGGCGCCTGGCCCGCGTTCTGGCTGCTGAACGACGATCCGGTGCGTGGCGGTGAGGTGGACCTGGTCGAGTGGTACGGCAACCGGGACTGGCCCTCGGGCACCACGGTGCACGCCCGGCTGGACGGCACCTCGTTCGCCACCGACTCGCACCCGATCGACAGTGGCTGGCACACCTGGCGGATGACCTGGCTACCCACCGGCATGTATTTCTGGAAGGACTACGCACCCGGGATGGAGCCGTACTTCACCGTCCCGGCCAATTCGCTGGACGACTGGCCGTTCAACGACCCCGGATACACGCTGGCCCCGGTGTTCAACATCGCCGTCGGCGGTTCCGGTGGGCGTGAGCCCGGCGGGGGTAACTACCCGGCCGAGATGCTGATCGACTGGATCCGCGTCTTCTGATCTTCACCCGTCACCCGGGCGAGAACCCACAGCGTGCGATGAGCGGGTGTTCGGCACCGACGAGTTGGTCGGTGACGTCGTCATAGGCGGTGATGTGGCCGAAGATGATGTCGTCCGGCGCCGGTTGCCGGCGGACCTGTTCGACGATGGTCACGGCTCGGGTGGACAGGTCGGCTATCTGCCGCAGCGCGTTGACGATATCGGGTTCGCCGCGACGCGCGGCGTACTCGTGAAGTTGATCTGACCATCCTCGATAGGTCGCCAGGCTGGGCCCGGTCGACGTGATCAGCCAGGGGTTGAGCAACTTGTCGTTGTCGGCCACATAGGTGATGGCGATGTCGACGGTGTGGCATTCGTCGGTGTCGGTCCGGCTGATGACCCAGGCCGGCAGCGCCGCGGCACCGATCACGAGCAGTGCCAGAGCCGGTGTGCCCCAGCGCGCGCGCCGCCCGGCCGGCGCGACGGCGGCCGGGGTTGCGGTGACGGTGTCCATGAGGCTCCCCCTCGGTGCCGTCGACGCTCTCCTCCCCGGGAGCCCGCCGGCCACATTGCAAACTGATACCTCAGTCATTTAATTCGACGGTAGGGATCCCGTCAAGATGTGTGGGTCACTGGTGCATCCGGCGGGCGCCGGCGACGATGGCGTCGTGCAGGGCCCGCTCGGGCTCGGACAGGGTGCTGCGCCGGCACACCAGGACGAACTCCAGCTCGCCCAGCTGTGGCAACCGGTCATCATCGACTCGGTGAAGACCTTGGGGCAGAAGGGTTTCGGCATGCGGGACGATCCCGAGTCCGGCCAGCACGGCAGCCTGTAGACCCAGCTGGCTGTCGCTGACGCACGCGATGCGCCAGGTACGTTGCTCGCGCTCCAGTGCCCGCAGTGCCACATGACGAGTCAGGCTCGTCGGGGGATAGGTGACGATGGGGACCGGGTCGCCGACATCGGTCGTACCGGCGCGCCCCGCCCACACCAACCGGTCCTGCCACAGCAGTTCGCCGTGCTGCTCGCCGGGCAGGCGCTTGGCGACCATCATGTCCAACTCCCCGGCAGCCATCCGGATCTTGAGGTTCTCGCTGAGTCCGACGACGAGTTCGAGGTCCACGGCCGGATAGGCGCGCTGGAATTCGACCAGCACGTCCGGCAGGTCTCGGGTGACCAGGTCGTCGGACGCGCCGAGCCGGATGAAACCGGTCAACCGGGATTCGGAGAAGTACCGGTCGGCCTGGGCCTGGGCGTCCAGGATGCTGCGTGCGAAGCCGACCATGGCCGCCCCGTCGGCCGTGAGCGCCAGGTTGCGGGTGTCCCGACGGAACAGCTCGCGGCCGACCGCCTGTTCGAGGCGCGCGATGTGCCCGCTCACGGTCGACTGCCGCAGGCCGAGTACGCGGCCGGCGGCGGTGAACCCGCCCGCGCGTTCGACGGCCAAGAACGTGCGCAACTGTTCCGGATCCAACACATTCATCACGCTACTCGATGCGATTTATCTTGTTAATCGCCTTTCGCAATGAGTCACCCGGCTTCTACGGTGAACCGGTGAGACTTCTGGCCAAACTCCGGATCGACGGATTCCTGCTCGGGTTGTTCGCCGCCATGGCGATCGGGCTGTTGCTGCCCGCAAGCGGTGGTGCCGCCGGCGTACTGGGCTGGGCCACCAAGGTCGCGATCGCGGTGCTGTTCCTGTTGTACGGGACCAGGCTGGAGCCGCGTGAGGCGTTGCAGGGTCTGCGGCATTGGCGTCTGCACACCACTGTCCTGGCCGCGACCTATGTGCTGTTCCCGCTGCTGGGTCTGGCGCTCAAGCTGCTGGTGCCCTCGGTGCTGACCAATGACCTCTACACCGGCGTGCTCTATCTGTGCCTGCTGCCGTCCACCGTGCAGTCGTCGATCGCGTTCACCTCGATAGCCCGCGGCAATGTCGCGGCCGCAGTGGTCAGTGCGTCGGCGTCGAACATGCTGGGGATCTTCATGACCCCGCTGCTGGTGACCCTGCTGATGCAGACCACCGGCGATGCGACGGTGTCGGCGCGGTCGATCCTGGAGATCGTCGTCCAACTTCTGCTGCCGTTCGTCGCCGGACAACTGTTACGGCCCAAACTGCATCGGGTGTTGTCGCACACCACCTTGACCAAGATCGTCGACCGCGGCTCGGTGTACCTGGTGGTGTATGCGGCCTTCAGTGCGGGGATGACCGAACACATCTGGGCCGGTATGACGCTGACCCACCTCCTGGCCGTCGTCGGGGTGTGCGTGGTGCTGCTGGCCGTGGTGCTGGGTGTGACGGCGGGGGCGGCCAGGCTGATGGGCTTCAACCGGGCCGACCGCATCGTGGTGATCTTCTGTGGCTCCAAGAAGAGTCTGGCCACCGGGCTGCCCATGGCGACGGTGCTGTTCGCCGGGCACCCGGTGGGCCTGATCGTGTTGCCGTTGATGATCTTTCACCAGATTCAGCTGATCACCTGCGCGACGCTGGCCGGCCGCTGGGGCCGGGCGGCCGAGGCGGAGTGCCCCGCGGAACAGCACACCGTCGGCGCCCGGTGATCACCGTCCGCTCGGCTTTCAGCCGAGCGGCGGGACCGACCCCCACGAGCCGTACGGGCCGTTCATCACCCCGGTCCTGGGCTGCGGCACATCGAATCCGTCGATGCCCTGCGGTCCCAGGCAACGTGATGTCGACACCGCCACACTGCACGGGTCGTTGATGGCTGCTGCGGCGGCGGTCGGCGCGGTGAGCGAGGCGGCGGCCATACCTGCCGCAGCGATGAACGGGACGGCGATGATCGTGAACCGCATGATGGTTCCTTTCTCCGTGTGGATACTTGACATCCTGTCTACCCGCGCCGGGCTGGCACGGAAACGCCCTCATAGACAATGCATATGAAGGCAGTCGGCCGTTTTCGACACGAGCCGATCGGCAGGACGGACTACTATTCGCCGATGACCAAAGAGCCGAAAAAGGGCAAGGCGGAGAAGAAGGCCAAGAAGCGCGACTCCGCCGGCAAACTGTCCAACCGTGTGTATGAAGCTGAGTTATTCCGTCTCCAAACCGAATTCGTCAAACTCCAGGAGTGGGTGAAACACACCGGGGCGCGCGTCGTGGTGGTGTTCGAAGGACGTGACGCCGCGGGTAAGGGCGGAACCATCAAGCGGATCACCGAATACATGAGCCCGCGCATCGCGCGGATCGAGGCACTGCCCGCTCCGAGCGACCGCGAGCGCGGCCAGTGGTACTACCAGCGCTATATTTCGCAGCTGCCCGCCAAAGGCGAGATCGTGCTGTTCGACCGGTCCTGGTACAACCGCGCGGGCGTCGAGAAGGTGATGGGTTTCTGCACCCCGGAGGAACACGCCCTGTTCCTGCACCAGACTCCCCGGTTCGAGCAGATGCTGATCGAGGACGGCATCCTGCTACGCAAGTACTGGTTCTCGGTGTCCGACGAGGAGCAGCTGCGCCGGTTCCGGTCGCGCTTGAATGACCCTGTGCGCCAATGGAAGCTGTCGCCGATGGATATGGAGTCGGTGTACCGGTGGGAGGACTACTCGCGCGCCAAGGACGAGATGATGGTGCACACCGACACCGCGCTGAGCCCATGGTTCGTGGTGGAGTCCGATATCAAGAAGCACGCGCGACTGAACATGATGAGCCATCTGCTCTCGACCATCGACTATCACGACGTGGAGAAGCCGGAGGTCACTCTGCGTGAGCGGCCCGCCGTCAGCGGCGGCTACCAGCGGCCACCCCGGGAATCGTCGACGTACGTCGACAATTTCGTGGCGACGCTGCTGGGGGATGTGGAGTAGCCGGCGCGGCTAACTGATTCCGATACGAATGTTCTTGACCCGGGTGAACTCCTGGAAGCCTTCGAGGCCGCCGGTTCTGCCGAAGCCGCTCTGTTTGAAACCCCCGTAGGGACCCTGCGGTGACACCTGGCTGAACTGGTTCACCCAGACGGACCCGGCCTCCAGCCGCCGTGACACGGTATGCGCCCGGGTGAGGTCGCGGGTGTGCACGAACGCGTTCAGGCCGTACTGCGTGTCGTTCGCGATCCGCACCGCCTCGTCGACGTCGGTGAACCGCATCAGCGAGACGACGGGCCCGAACGTCTCGTCCTGGGCCAGCGCGGACTGATTGTCGACGTTTCCCAGCACGGTGGGTGCGACGTAGAAGCCCTCGGCCAGGGGGCCTTCGGCGATGCGGTGTCCGCCGGTCAGCAGGTCACCGCCCTCGTCGACGGCCCGATCGACGATCGTGAGGATGCGATCGAGAGATGCCGACGAGATGACCGGGCCGAGTCTGACCGACGGGTCGGTGGGGTCTCCGACACGTGCGGTGGACACGATGGCCAGAAAGCGCTCGACGAACTCGTCGTAGATCGCATCCTGGACCAGGATGCGGCTGGCGCAGGCGCAGCTCTGCCCGGACTGCATCAGCGGGCCCTGGTGTGCGGACAGCGTGGCAGCCTGGTCGAGGTCGGCATCGGCGAAGATGATGTTGGCGGACTTCCCGCCGAGTTCGGTGACCACCGGAATCAGATTCTCTGCGGCGGCCCTCAACACCTTGCGCGCGGTGACGCCACCGCCGGTGAAGTGGATCTTGCCGATACCGGGGTGCCGGACCAGCGCCGCACCGCCCACCGGTCCGGCGGGCACGATATTGACCAGTCCGGGGGGTAGGCCTGCCGTCAGGCACAATTCGCCGAAACGCAGTGCGGCCAAGGGTGCCAACTCCGACGGTTTGAACACCACCGCGTTCCCGGCCGCCAATGCCGGCGCCACACAGGATGCCGCCACCGCCAGCGACCCGTTCCACGGCGCGATGACGCCGACGACGCCGTAGGGTTCGCGCTCGATCAGGTTGAGGTCGAACGAGCCGTTCACCGGGGAGCTGAATCCGTGCGGCTTGTCGGCATAGCCGGCGAAATGCCGAAGGAACCACTCGAGCATGCGCGCGGTGCCGGCATAGGAGATCGGCACGGCGTAGTCCTGCACATTGAGTGCGGCGAGTTCGTCCAGGTGTTCGTGCACGACATCGGCCAGGTCGATCAGCGCGTCCCGGCGACGGTCGACGGTCAGCGCCATCCACGCACGCTGTGCCTGTCGTGCGGCGTCGACCGCCTGGTCGATCTCGTCCCCTCCCGCCAGTGCCACGGTGGCATTCGGCGCCCCGGTGGCCGGATAGATGTGCTCGTGCAGATTCTCCGAGGTCGCGGTGACACGATCACCTCCGATGAGAAGCCCGACGGGCCCGGCGGCGGTCATGACCCTGACACGGTTTCGGCGGACCACTCCGCAGCCACCCGCGCCTTCTGCTCACCGATCACCTGGTTCAGGTGCGACCCCTTGGGCCATCCGTAATGGGCGGCGAAATGCAGTGCCAGTTCGTCCATCTCGTCGAACGAGATCTCCCGGCTCTTGAGCGCCGCGTAGACATGGCTCAAGATCGGGTACGGCGCGTCCTGGAAGGCGACGCACGCCACGGTGATCAGCCGGCGTTCCTTCATGCCGAGGCCCGGCCTCAGCCACATCTCACCGAAGACGAAGTTGAGGATTCCGGCGCCCTGGTAAGGGTTGTCCCGGGCCGGGGAGTAGGGCAGGCAGTTGATCGCCTTGAACGACTCTTCGCCGACCGCGAGTCGCTGCTCGGGATCGCTCGGGGTGGTCAGCGGTAACAGCGGTTCGGGAGCCGGGATCTCCTGCCCGCGGTCGCGGTGGATTCGGGCCCACTGTTCCTCGACGATCATGTTGAAGCGCGACGCTTTCGGCCAGCCGGCGTAGACCGCGAAATGTAGGACCGTTTCCTGCATTTCGACGATCGATACATCGCCGCTGTTGAGGGCTGCGTAGACGTGGTCGCGAAGCGGACCCTCCGCGTCGGCGGCCGCCACGCAGGGCAGCGTGACGAAGCGCCGGTCGCGCCGGCTGAGCACGGGCCGTTGCCACACCTCGCCGAACACGAAGTCGAGCAGACTCGCCTCGGCGGGGGCCTCGATGTCGGGCGCCGGAAAGGTCATGATCTCCGCGAAGGCGCGCCGTCCGCGTTGCAGTCTGTCGGAATCAACGGTGGTCATATCGCTCCCTTGTGCGGTTCGCTCAACGCAGGGTGACCCCGGCGTCGACCTTGAGTTCCAGCCCGGTGACGTAGCGGGACTCGTCCGAGACGAGGTACAGCACGGCATTGCTGATGTCGACGGCCTCGGCCATCACGATGGGCAGCGCGTTCTGGAAGATCGGCCCGAGATCCTGGCGGGTGTCGTGCAGCAGGGTGTGCAGCGAATCCGGGCGCATACCCGTCGGCACACCGGTCGGATGCACGGTGTTGACCCGGATGTGGGAGGCGGCCAGCTCATTGGCCAGGGCGCGGCTCAGCCCGACCACGCCGTGCTTGGAGGCCGTGTAGGGCGTGTGCAGTGGTGAACCCTTCAGTCCGGCAACCGAACTGATGTTGATCAGACTGCCACCGCGGTCCACCAGATGCGGGATCGCGGCGCGGCAGGTGTTCCACGTGCCGATCAGGTTGATGTCGACGACGGTGCGCCACTGCGCGGAGGTGGTGGTGGACCATGTTCCGGCGGTCAGCACCCCGGCGTTGGCCACGGATGCATCGAGGCCGCCCAGCTGGTTCACGCCGTCGTCGACGGCGGCCGTGAGCGCGTCGGCGTCGCGCACGTCGACGACGTGTGCGACCGCGACCCGACCGTGTTCCCGCACCAGCCGGGCGGTCTCCTCGAGGTCCTCCTCGGCGGACAGCGGATATTCGACCTCCGGTAGTGACCGGCAGATGTCGATCAGGATCAGGTCGGCGCCCTCTTCGGCGAGGCGCACCGCATGGCTTCGGCCCATTCCGCGGGCGGCGCCGGTCACCAGGACCCGCTTGCCCGCAACGCGCCCGCTCACAGCTTGTTGCAGAAGCCGGCGTCGACGGGGAAGGCGACCCCGGTGACGTACTTGGCGGAGTCGGAGACCAGATAGAGGATCGCCGAACTGATATCACCTGGCTCGAGAAGTCCGACCGGCATCGGGTTCTGCAGATGTGGACCGCCGCCGGGGTAGTTCTCCAGGAACGCCGTCATCGCCGGGTTGACCGCCATCATGGTGTTCACCGCCGTCGGGTGCACGGTGTTGACTCGGATACTGTGGGGTGCAAGAGCATTGGACAACGTGCGCATCAAGCCGACGATGCCGTGCTTGGACGCTGCGTAGCCGAGGCCGCCGCCCTGCATGCCCCCGAACCCCTTCAGGCCGGCGGTCGAGCTGGTGAACACGATCGAGCCACCACGCTCTCCTGCGATCAGGTGCGGGATGGCCGCCTTGGCGGTGTGGAAGGAGCCGACGAGGTTGACGTCGACGACGTCGGTCCACATCTGCAGATCTTCCTCGATGGTCAACTCCCGGAACGCCATTGCCGCGATGCCCGCGTTGGCGCACACGATGTCCAGGCGTCCGAACTGTTCGACTCCGGAGTCCAGTGCGGACCGTAGGGCGGCGAAGTCCCGCACGTCGGCCACGGTGGCGAGCATCTTGCCCCCGGCGGCCTCCACGAGAGCGACGGTCGCGTCGAGCTCGGCCCGGCTCGCCATCGGGTACCCGTTCGAGGCGATGTCGGCGCAGATGTCGATACCGATGATGGCCGCCCCCTCCTCGGCCAGCCGCACAGCGTGACTGCGGCCCTGCCCTCGCGCGACACCGGTGATGAAGGCGACTTTGCCGTCCAGGGAACCCATGGGACCTCGCTCGATTGCGCCGCAGAAGCGGCTGCCAGAAGATGTGTAACCGTGTTACTCAAGTTAGAGTAACCGAGTTACCAACTGGGGGGCAAGGGAAATGACGAAACCGGCCGATGGCGTTTCGGCGCCGGATCGACGCGGCGACCGGCTGCTTGACGTCGTGGTCGAGATGCTGGCGGCCGAGGGCTACGACGCCGTTCAACTGCGCGAGGTCGCCCGCCGGGCGCGGACCTCGCTCGCGACGATCTACAAGCGGTACCCCACCCGGGAGGATCTCATCCTGGCCGCGCTGGAGTCCTGGGTGCAGCAGAACCGCTATTCGGGCGTCGCCGTGCAACCCCGCGAGCCGGGCGCTTCGCTCTACGACGCGTTGATGGACCTTTTCCGGTTGATTTTCGAGCCCTGGGAGCGGCATCCGGAAATGCTCACGGCCTACTTCCGGGTCCGCTCTTCTGCGAACGGCCAGGCGCTGTTTCGCTTCGGCCTCGATATCGTGGCCCCGGCCGGCCGGGAGATCCTGGCCGGGGTCGACGACGCATTCGTCAACGACCTCGAATCGATCGTCTCCAGCGTCATCTACGGACTGCTGGGCCGGCACTCGGCGGGCGAGATCAGCGTGACCGACATCCTGCCGATTCTCGACCGCACGGTGTACTGGCTGGTCCGCGGGTACGAGGGGCACTGATCTCCGGATCAGAGCTGCGCGTAGACCGTCTTGGTCTTGAGGAAGCTCTCGATACCGTCGCGGCCCCACTCGTGGCCCCAGCCGGACTGCTTGTAACCGCCGAAGGGCATCGAATGGTCGAATACCATCTGGCAGTTCAACGTGACGGTGCCCGCCTCCAGCCGCTTGGCCAGCCGGTGTGCCCGGCTGATGTCCTTGGTCCAGGCGGTCGCGGCCAGGCCGTACTCCGAATCGTTGGCCAGGGCCACCACCTCGTCGTCCTCGTCGAACGGCAGGATGGCGACCACCGGTCCGAAGATCTCCTGCTGGTACAGCCGCGCCGTGGGAGCGACATCGGTGAGAACCGTTGGGTGCACGAAGAATCCGGGGCGTTCCAACCGCTTACCGCCGGTGACCACCTCGACCCCGTCGCGGCGACCTTCGTCGATGAAGCCCATCACCCGGTTGAGTTGCTTGGCGCTGATGATGGGGCCGATCAGGACATCGTCCTCGGTCGGTGCGCCGAGCTTCACCGAGTTCGCCATATTGGTGACGCCTTCGACCACCTTCTCGTACACGCTGCGCTGGGCGAAGATCCGGGATCCGCTGATGCAGCCCTGCCCGGAGTGGATGAAGATCCCCATCGCGGCCATCATGATGGCGGTGTCGATATCGGCGTCATCGTAGATCAGCACCGGTGACTTGCCGCCCAGTTCCAGCGCGACCCGCTTGAGGTTGCCGCTGGATGCCGCGATGATCTGCTTTCCCACCTCGGTGGAGCCGGTGAACGCGACCTTGTCGACACCGGGATGCGCGGTGATCGCCGCGCCCACCGTGTGGCCGTATCCGGTGACGAGGTTGACCACCCCGTCCGGCACGCCGGCCTCGGCGAGGATCCGTTCCAGCAGCAGGGCCGAAAGCGGCGTCTCCTCAGCGGGTTTGACCACGCAGCTACACCCTGCGGCCAGTGCCGGCGCGAGCTTGGTACAGGCGTTGAACACCGGCCCGTTCCACGGGAAGATCAGCCCCACCACGCCGTAGGGCTCTTTGAGCGTGTAGGCGTGCATGGTGGTGAAAGCGCCTGTGATTCCGCCGGTCTGCTGCACATCGTGGGCGATGCCGTTGAGCTTGGTGCACCAGCCCGCGTAGTAGCGGAACGACTCGGCGCATGTCGACATGATCATGAATGCCTGCAGGTACGGCATCCCGGTGTTCAGCGAATCGATCTGGGCGAGCTCGCCGGCGTGCTGGTCGATCAGATCGGCCACCCGCCACAGCACCTTGGCCCGCTCGTTGCCCGGCAGGGCACTCCACACGCCGGAGGTGAAGCTCTCCCGCGCCTGGGCCACCGCCGTGTCGACGGCTTCGGCGCCGCCGTCCCGGAACTCGGCGATCACCTCTTCGGTGGCGGGGTTGATGATCGGGATGACGTCACCGGTCCCGGAGCGGTCCCGGATGTCGTCGAGGACGGATTGCACACTCACTTGCCGGCCTCCGTGAACTCGATATGCAGCTCGGTCAGGCCGCGCAGCAGGAATGTCGGTTCGTAGCCGTAATTGCGGTGACCCGGGGCACCGTGCTTGGCCTCGCTGATCCGGATATCGCTCATCCGGTCCAAGAGCCGGTTGATGGTGACCCGGCCCTCGACCCGGGCCAGCGGGGCACCGGCGCAGGTGTGGATCCCGCGGCCGAAGGTGATGTGCTCGCGCACATTCTTGCGGTCGACGCGGAACTCGTCGGGATTTTCGAACTTGCGGGGATCGCGGTTCGCGGCGCCCAGGCACAGCATCAGCACGGTGCCGGCCTTGATCGGCACGCCGCCGAGGGTGGTGGTCTTGCGGGCCAGCCGGAAGTCCACCTTGGTGGGGCTTTCCAGGCGCAGTGCCTCCTCGATGAACGGTGCGATCAGGTCGCGGTCGGCGCGCAGCCGCTCCTGCAGTACCGGCTGATCGCCGAGTACCCGCACGGCCGAACTGAGCAGCTTGGTGACCGTCTCCTGGCCGGCGGCGAACAGGAAGGTCGCCGGGCGGACCACCTCCAGCAGCGGCGGGACGGACCCGTCGGGATAGGTGGCGGTCGCCAGACCGGTCAGCACGTCCTCGCGCGGGCTCTCGCGCCGCTCGGTGATGTACTTGCTGAACAGGTCGTCGAGGTACTGCAGCGGATTCGATCCCACCGGCTCATGGTCCAGGGCGCCCACCCGTGAGCCCGGCGCGTTACCGGCGCCGAGGTTGCGCCGGATCTCCGGACGATCCTCGTCGGGAACGCCCAGCAGGTCGGCGATGGCCAGGGTGGCGAACGGCTTGCCGTACTCGCCGAGGAACTCGCAGTGGCCGTTCGCGATGAACTCGTCGAACTGCCGGTCTGCCAGGCTCCAGATGTAGTCCTCGTTCTCCTGCAGACGGCGCGGTGTCAGCAACCGACCCAGCAGGGAGCGCGCCTTCTCGTGCTCCGGCGGATCCATCACCACCATGTGCTCGAAGATCGGGAACTCGTGCCGGTGCGCCTCGATCAGCTCGGTGATGTCATCGCCTTCTGGCGTGAACGGCAGTGGCGGGAACGGGCCACCGATGGCGTTGACCGCAGAGAACGAATCGACGTCCTTGAAGGCCGCCTGGACTTCCTGGTACCCGGTCACCGCGACCACGCCGTAGTGCGGCTCGCGCACCACCGGGCCTTGACCGCGCAGGTGGTCCCAGTACGCGTACGGATCCTGGGCGATCTCGGCGTTGGTGAAGTAGTCGATGTCGGCGAGGTCGGTCATGGTGTGGGCTGCTTTCCTGAACTTCAGCTGCTGACGATCCAGCTGATGGCTTGACGGGGACATGCGGCGATAGCGGCTTCGGCACTGTCCCAGTGCGATTGGCCGATCTCGGGTGTACAGGTGGCGACGTCGTCGCCGAGGTCGAAGATCTCCGGGTCCAGATCGATACAGAGGGCGTGTGCTTCGCACAGCTTCGGATCGATCCGAAGCCTGCGGTGCGCGGCCGTGCTGGCCTCCGTTGACAGGGGCTGCATGTCCGCGCCTCCTCGCTGCCGTCGACCCCGAGGTCGAAAGAAACTGATCGAATGATCAAACTGTTAGACTGCCGTATGCCTATCACGGACCGCGATGACCGGTCAAGCATGTCGAGACCGGTTCGTTGATGGCCGCTGGGCGCAAATCCAAGGCCGATGACGGCGGTGCCCGGCAGCGCCTCATCGAGGCCGCGGTGCAGATCATGCACGATGAGGGGTACGCCGCTGCCACCTCGCGGCGGGTCGCCGCCAAAGCCGGCGTCAAGCAGGCGCTGGTCTACTACTACTTCCCGACGATGGACGACCTGTTCGTGGAGGCCCTGCGTGCCGGCGGCGAAGTGGCCCTGGAGCGGCTGCGTGGTGTGCTGCTCGAAGACGACCCGCTACGTGCGTTGTGGCGGATCAACAGCGACCCCAGACAGACGGTGCTGAGTACCGAATTCATGGCATTGGCCAACCACCGCAAGGCTGTTGGTACGGAACTCAAGGCGTACTCGGAGCGGGTACGCGATATCGAGACCGCGGCGGTGACGCTGGTGCTGCGTGCCAACGGGGTGGACCTGAACGAATACCCACCAGTCGTGATCTCGATGATCGTCGCCCAGATCGCGCGCAGCGTGGGTAATGAATGCGCCGTGGGTGTGACTCGCGGTCATGAGGAACTGCGCGCGTTCATCGACCGGCAGATCGAACTCCTGTCCAAGCCTTCCGAAGTCGTGCGCGACTGATCGGCCGCCGGAGCCGCGCGGCGCCCGCCCGTTCGGCCGTGGTGGCCGCACCTTCGCATCTCGATATTGACAGTGCGCCACGTCCATGTCATCGTTCCTGATCGATCGACAAAATTTTAGTCGATGAGCCGGACCGCCCCTTCCGTGGCGGCGGCACAATCAGACAGTGAGGGTGGACTCATGGCGGGACGGGTAGAAGGCAAGGTCGCATTCATCACCGGCGCGGCACGTGGCCAGGGGCGCAGTCACGCGCTGCGGCTGGCCGAAGAGGGTGCCGACATCATCGCCGTCGACATCTGCGGTCCGGTGAGTAGCAACCCGCAGATCGAACCCGCCACGCCGGACGATCTTGCCGAGACGGCGGACCTGGTCAAACGGCTCAATCGGCGCATCGTCACCGCCGAGGTCGACGTGCGCGACTACGAGGCGGTGAAGGCCGCCGTGGACAGCGGTGTCGAGCAGCTGGGCCGACTCGACGTGATCTGCGCCAACGCCGGTATCGGCAACGGCGGCCAGACGCTGGACCAGACCAGCGAGGCCGACTGGAACGATATGATCGACGTGAACCTGTCCGGCGTGTGGAAATCCGTCAAAGCCGCAGTCCCGCATCTCATCTCGGGAGGGCGGGGCGGATCGATCATCCTGACCAGTTCGGTGGGTGGCCTGAAGGCCTATCCGCACACCGGCCACTACATCGCCGCCAAACACGGTGTGGTCGGTCTGATGCGGACCTTCGCCGTGGAGCTGGGTCACCACTCGATCCGGGTGAACTCGGTGCACCCGACGAATGTGAACACCCCGTTGTTCATGAACGAGGGAACCATGAAGCTGTTCCGCCCGGACCTTGAGAACCCGGGCCCCGAAGACCTGAAGGTTGCCGCACAGTTCATGCACGTGCTCCCGGTCGGCTGGGTCGAACCGGTGGACATCAGCAATGCGGTGCTGTTCCTGGCATCGGATGAATCGCGTTACGTGACAGGACTTCCGATGACCGTCGACGCTGGCAGCATGCTCAAGTAGCAGCTGCCGTCCGCAATCGCGCCGACTTGGCGGAATTCAACTGAATAGGAATCACACCAACGGCAACGGAGCCAAATCCTATGGCGAGTAACAATTCCCGTGTCAACCCTCTGTTCGCATCAACCGCCAAGGTCGGCGGTTACGGCGGCGTGGCGGTAGCCGCCTGGCTCGTCGCCGCGGTGGCCACCGGTCACGGTATGGCCGCGGCCGACACCACCGGCGGGTCGTCGGAGTCCAGTTCGTCGTCGAGTTCGACAGCAGAGTCTTCGTCGGGGACGGCGCAACCGTCGTCTGAGCCCGCGGCCACGTCTACCGGAAGTGGCTCGACGGCAACCGATCCGACGACTCCTTCGGGTACCTCCGAACCCGTCAAGAGCTCGGGATCCACGGTATCGAGCACCGAGGTCGGCGCCGGCGTCACCGTCAGCAGCAGCGGCGGGGCGCACACGACCGACAAGGCGGCCAAGCCCGCCAAGACGGTGAAGTCGAACAAGTCCGGTTCAAAGCCCGCCGCCGCAGTGGATACCGTAAAGACCGCAACCGAATCGACGGGATCGCCGTCGTCGGCCGCGAGCACCGCTGCCACCGCGACGGCCGTGAAGAAGTCGGCCGCCGCGGTGACGACCGCGACCGCAGCATCGACCCCGTCGGCTGTCACGGTCGCCGCGGTCCCCAACCCACTCGCGGTCGCCGCCGTCCCTGTGACGAGCGCCAAGGTGAGCAGTCCCGTGACAGGTCTGGTGGGCTTTCT
Source organism: Mycobacterium hackensackense (assembly GCF_025822555.1). NCBI lineage: Bacteria > Bacillati > Actinomycetota > Actinomycetes > Mycobacteriales > Mycobacteriaceae > Mycobacterium > Mycobacterium hackensackense. Next base: position 460,681 of record NZ_JACKUC010000030.1, on the reverse strand, counting down.
CAACAACGTGGTCACCAACCTGCTCAACCCGTTCCTCAAGCCCGCGCCCCACACACCGGAACCGTTCACCCCGGCGGTGTGGGCAGTGTTGGCCTGGGTGCGGCGCAACGTGTTCAATCAGGCTCCGACGGTCGCGTACAACCCGACCACGACGGTGCAGACCGGGCAGACACTGTCGGGCAATATCGGCGCCACCGATGCCGAGGGCGATGCGTTGACCTACAAGGTCACCAAGGGTCCACAGTTCGGCACGGTGAGCATCGATCAGGCCACCGGCAGTTTCACCTACACCCCCGATGACATCAACTACACGGCGGTGCAAACCGATTCGTTCACCGTGTCGGTCTCCGATGGGAAGTTCAATCTGCTGAACCTGTTCAGTCCGCACGGCGCCAAGGCGGGTATCGGTGTCTCGGTGCTCAACCCGGAGGTGTCGCGGGTGATCCTGAACCTGCCCGATGGCATCCACAGCCCGGCCAACCCACGCTATTCGGCAGACGGCAAGTCCATCTTCTTCGCCGGCCAGCCGGCCGCCGGTGGCCGCTCGGAGATCTATCAGATCAACACCGATGGCACCCATGTCGATTGCGTGACCTGTGGGGTGGCGACCAACGAAACCGGCAATCTGATGAAGCCGGTTCCCGTCGATGACGGGTCTGGCCGGGTTCTGGTGCTGGTTCAGGATCCAGGCAAGGGACCGCGTTATTCCATTCTGGAAGACGGTGTCAACGGACGGCAGCTGATTGCGGTCACCACGCCGCCGGGCGGCGGGTTTGCCATCGATGCGCAACGCGAAATGCGGGTCTCCCCGGACGGAACGCACGTGCTGTTCACCCGTATTGTGTTGGGCCCGAACAACCTTGTGCAGGCGCTGCCGATCGTGGGCACGCTGGTCCGCACCGCCAATGGGTACGAAGTCGACGACGCGCGGGTGGTTTACCCCACCGGTGAGGGCAAGCAGTGGACCCCTGATGGCAAGGGCGTGGTCATCCTCGGTGGGGCCTTCGAGGCCGGCAACGTCGACGATATCGAGGTCGACCTGGCCACCGGCAAGGTGAATCGAGTGACCGCGAACCTCGACTACGACGAGGACATGGACTTCTCGCCGAATGAACAGTGGATCGCGATCGGCAGCACACGCGGGCTCGACGCGCTCACGCCGATGACACGGATCATCCGGCCGAACTTCCTGCCCGCCTACGTCAGCGCACCGGTGTACGACGAGTACGCGCTGCCGGTCAACGTCTCGAACCAGGAGTGGATCGTCGCCCTCGACGACGAGCTCAAGCGCGAGAACGGTATTCCGCTGTTCGATACCGGGGACGGATACGCCGCCCGGAGCATGCCGAGCTGGAATCCCACCGGCGACGCGATCACGTTCTGGGAGTCCAGCATCACCGACCCGACGGTGTCCCGGCTGGTCATCGCGAACCTGAAGTACACCACCAGCGTCGGTCCGGTGGCCGCGGACCGGACCACGCCCAGCTCCGATTCGTGGGCCCCGCAGCTCGGCACCTACGTTGCCACCACGACACCGCTGCCGGCAGTCGGCACGCATGCCGGTGTGGGTGGTGGCACCGCGTTGGTCAGCGAGGCGCCCGACCCCGCGGACGCGACTCGCACGATCCGCACCGTCGTCTACACCAACTACGTCAACGAGATCGGGGAGATCCTCAACGGCACCGAATCGGCCGACTACAACGCCGGCCAAACCGCCGTGCACTACGTCGCCGATATCACCGTCACCGGAGCTCACACCGGCTACTTGAAGGCCGACGCCACCGTCAACGCCTTCCAGCAGTCCCTGACGGGATTCATCACCTCCAGCGTGGATGGTGATGTGCAGAGCCTGCCGAATCCGGCTGCCGCCGAGGAAGCCCAGCAGAGCGCCTAGCTGCCGGTGACTCTTCACAGATTGTGATCATGGAGCCCACGACGGAGAGCGCTATGCGTGATGTCCCAGCCAACAGTCACACGATGAGTGACGTGCCCATGCAGGCAGAGTGCGCACGACACCGCGCTGCGGAGACAATCCGCATTGCTTCTCTGAAAAAGATCGTCGCTCAGCTGAACTGCGCTCGTGAAGCGTCCAATCTGACGAAGTCTCAACTCGCCAGGGCAATCGGATCTGATCCCTCCGTCGTGGGCAGACTCCTGGGCGCGCACACCGAGAACCCGACCCTTGCCACCGTGGTCGAAGTGGCCGCGGCGGTCGGTTTGAAGCTCTGCCTTGTCCCGATGTCGGCGGAGGAGCGCGCACGAATCACCGAGCCGATGCTGTCCGCGGAGACTGCCCGCAGCAGACCGTCGTATCAGGGTTGACTCAGGAGCTACTGGCCGGCGCCTGAGCGTCAGAACGGCAGGTCTACTTCACCGTTCGTCGTGATGCCCTCGTCGTGATTGCGGTTGACGAACCCGGTCGTGACGGGGGCTTGCGGCTCGGTTCCGTACGGCACGAGGGGATCCGGGCCGGCCTTGGTATCGCCGAATGGGGCGCCGGTGTCCGCGGAGACCGCAGTGTCCTGCTGCCATGAGGTGGTGGAGGTGGGGCCGGCGGCGACCGCAACGGTCGAGCCGACGGGTGCCAGAGCCACGAAACCCGCCGCGAGGCCGACGGCCAGCAGGGGTGTCGCGAAAGCGATCGGGGTCTTCATGATGATCTCCTCTTCCTGGTCGGATGAGTTGATCAAACGCCTTGATCCTGGCCGAATCGCCACGGCTAGCTGCCAAGATTCAATTGCAGCTAGCCGGTAATCGACTGTGACGGCCGCCAGGCAGCAAAACCGATGACGAGTCCCAGGAACGGGATCGGTGCCAGGATCGTGCTCAGCGTCGTGCTGCCGCCCGTGACCAGGGTGAAGTTCGAGAGCACCAGCCACAGGCTGCCGAGCAGTCCGAGTACCGCCAGCGCGGGCGCGATCCGTGTCGTCCACAGGTGCGCTGGTACCCGGTCCCGGTTGCGCAGGAAGAACACCAGCACGGCGATCGAGGTGGTCAGCATCAGTACGACCATGCCGACCGTGGCGACGCCCGCCATCGAACCGAACACCCCGACCAGCGGATCTATGCCCAGAATCGCCAGCACGCCGACGATGACTGCCGCGGTCACCGTCTGTACCACCGACGAGAACGACGGCGCCGCATGAGTGTCGTGGACCTGGGCGAGCCGGGTGGGCAGCAGGCCCTTGCCGGCCAGCACGAACTGGTAGCGGGCGATCACGTTGTGGAAGGACAGCACACAGGCGAACAGGCTGGTCAGCAGCAGCACGTTCACGATGTCGCGGCCGACGGTGCCCAGCATGTCACCTGTGGTGTCCAGCAGCATGTTGCCCTCGCCGTCGAGGGTTTTCTGTGCCACGGCACCGACCTGCTCGGGCCCGATGGCCACCACGAACGCCCACACGGTGATGGCGTAGAACGCGCCGATGATGATGACCGCGGCATAGGTGGCCCGCGGAATGGTGCGCTCGGGGTCGCGCGCCTCGTCGCGGAACACGGCGGTGGCCTCGAAGCCGATGAAACCGGTGAGGGCGAACAGGATCGCGATACCGATGGTGCCCTGGGTGAAGGTGGCGGGATCGAATGAGGTGAAGGTGAGGCCGGCCGGGCCGGGCTTGGCCACCATCACCACGTCGAGCACCACGACGATGCCGATCTCGCATGCCAGAGCGACGCCCAGGACCTTCGCGCTGAGCTCGATGTGCCGGTAGCCGAGCACCGCCACGATCAGCAGGACCGCGAAAGCATAGACAGGCCAGGGGATCACGGGTCCGCCGTAGTGCGTCACCGTGTCGTTGATGGCCCAGCCGATGTACCCGTAGATACCGATCTGGATGGCGGTGTAGGCGATCAGCGCGACGACGGCGATACCTTTGCCCATGCGTTCACCCAGGCCGACGGTGACGTAGGAGAAGAAGGCGCCGGCCTCGGGGACATGGGGCGTCATCGTCACGAAGCCGATGCTGAAGACCAGCAGCACCAGGGCCGCGATGACGAAACCCATGGGTGCACCGGCGCCGTTGCCGAGCCCCATGGCCAGTGGCATGTTGCCACCGATCACGGTCAGCGGGGCGGCCGCGGCGACGACCATGAACACGATTCCGATGGGGCCGAGATGCCCGGTGAGGCGCTTGCCCGTGCCGTCCGGGACGGTCTTCTCCGGTGTGGTGGTCATGAGATCTCCTGAGCGTCAGAGGTATTGGTGCGCATGGCCTGGCGCAACAGGTCGTGGTCCACGGCGTGCGCGGTGAAACCGCGGTGGCCGGTCAGGGTGGTGGCGGCGACCATGGCGTTGACGATGGCCTCCTCGGTGGCCTCGATCGTCAGATCGAACAGCCGGGTCATCAACTGCGGTGCGACCATCCGCAGGGGGATCTCGGGGCGTGGCGTCGACGCGTCCTCGTCCCATGCGTACGGGGGGATGCCACGGTTGCCGGTGGAGAAGGCCAGCATCAGGTCCCCGCTGTACTGCTCGCCGGTGCCGCCGACCCGGCTCACCGCGAGCGCGCTGCGCTGAGCCAGCCGGGTGCACTGATGGGGGAGCAGCGGGGCGTCGGTGGCGACGATGACGATGATCGAGCCCGAGCCCGGTTCGTACTGCCTCGGCAGGTCGGGCAACGGAACCCGGTCCGGTCCGATCAGCTGCCCGACGGGGACACCGTTGATCCGGAGTCGTTCGCGCCGTCCGTGATTGGCCTGTACCAGGACGCCGATCGTGTACTGGCCGGAGACCGTGTCGGTGACGCGTGACGAGGTGCCGATGCCACCCTTGAAGCCGTGGCAGATCATCCCGGTGCCGCCACCGACATTGCCCTCGGCCGGCGCGGCGGAGGAGGCATTCTCGAGCGCGGCCCGGGCATGCTCGGGCCGGACATGGAAACCGTTGATGTCGTTGAGCAGACCGTCGTAGGTCTCGCCGACGACGGGCAGGGACCAGTAGATGCCCTCACCCCGGGCGCGCACCTGCGCTGCCACCAACTCATCGCGGACCACGCCGACGCTGTGGGTGTTGGTGAGCCCGATCGCGGTGGTGAGTTCACCGGATTCCCGGATCCATTCCAGGCCGGTCAGCTCGCCGCTGCCGTTGAGGCGGTGCGAGCCGGCGAACACCGGTTCGGTCCAGATGCCGTCGTGGGGGACGATCACCGTGACGCCGGTGTTGATGCCTTCGCTCTGCAAGGTGGTGTGTCCCACCCGCACCCCTGGGACATCGGTGATGGCGTTCTTCGGTCCGGTGGGGTGTTCCCCGATGACCACGCCGAGGTCTCTGGCACGCATTGGTTCCGCCCGATTCATCGAGAGTTATTTTCCTGATTGGAAAAGAACTATGCGCCCGGGTGCCGCACGGCGCAACAGAAAGGGCAAAATTGGTCCCATGGCACGGCCGAACAAGCAGGTGGAACGGCGTCACGACATCATGGATGCGGCGATCGCGCTGATCGAGCGCCATGATCTGGCCACCCTGAAGCTTGCTGACGTCGCCGAACAGCTCGGACTGACCACCAACGCGGTGCGCTACTACTTCAAGGACATGACGCAGCTGCTCTCGGAGCTGGCGCTGCGTTCCGATGTCCGGTTCTACGACGAGCGACTCAAGCTGCAGAGCCCGTCGGGGGATGCGCGCGAGCAGTTGGTGATGACCATTGCCGCCGGCCTGCCCACCGGTCCCGACGATGCCGAGTGGCGGGCGATCTGGCGGGCCGTGCTGTCCGCCGGATTCGAGCTCGATCAACGCAGGGATGTGCAGGGCATCTACCACCGCCAGGTCGACCTGTACACGGACCTGCTGCTGGCGGGGGCGAAGCGTGAGGCGTTCCGGCTGCAGCAGCCGGCGCGCGATATCGCCATGACACTGATGTCGATGGAGGACTACTTCGGTTACCGGATCGTCGCGCGCGATCCCGGGTTGAGCCGGGCCGTTGCGCTGCGGTTGATGCGGCAGTACGCGGAGTTGGCGACCGGGGTGTCGTTGCCCGAGATCGACTAGCTGCCGGCAGTCCTTCGGGGCAGTGTCAACACATGCTGACGCCGCGCGAAGGACAGGTGCTACGAACTGGCCGATTGTTCGTGTCGCTGAGGCTTCTGGGCCAGATTCAGGCGGCCGGCGCTTGACTCTCCCCCTGGGGGAAACTCCACGGTGGAGTCATGACGACGAACGACACAACAACCAGGGCCACTGCGTGGAACGCTCTTCCCGCGGTGGTCAGGACCTACCTCACTGCGCACCGGGCCCGAGACGTGGACACCGCGATCGGCACCTTCAGTGCCGGCGCGTCGGTGACCGACGAGGGCCGCACCATCCATGGCCGCGAGCAGATCGGCACCTGGCTGGGCCGCGCGGGCGGTGAATACACCTTCACCACCGAGTTCACCCGGGCGACCACGATGGATCACGCGCACGTCGACGTCCTCCAGCGGCTGGAGGGAGATTTTCCGGGTGGCGTGGCAGATCTGCACTACCGATTCACCCTGGACGGCGACCTGATCAGCGGACTGGTCATCGAACCCTGAACCATGCCGACGGCCCGAGCCGGCTTGACAATGCCGTAGCTCCAATATGCAATATATCGCAGCTACGGGGGTGAGTATGGCGGAACTGTTCGGTCGGGGCGTTGAGCTGCATCGGATCGAGCGCTTCCTCGATGGGGTGCGACGAAGTGGCAACACCCGGCTCGTCCGCGGCGAACCCGGCGTCGGCAAGTCCGCCCTACTCGACGCCGCGGCCGACCTGGCTCGTGCGGCCGACATGCTCGTGCTGCGTGCCTCGGGTTCGGAGTTCGAGGCCGACGTCGGCTACTCCGGACTCAACCAATTGCTGCTGTCCCTGCGCGACGACTTGGACCGCCTGCCGCCCGGACCGCGCGATGCGCTGGCGGTGGCATTGGGATTCGGGCCGGGCCCCCACCGGGTGCGCTGCTCGTCTGCAACGCCGCGCTGTCGCTCCTGATCGCAGTCGCGGAACGGAAACCGTTGCTGCTGTTGATCGATGATGTCCAATGGATCGACCGCGCCAGCGCCATGGTGTTCGGCTTCATCGCGCGCCGGGTGGCGGGTCACCCCATCGGGCTGGTGATGTCGTGCCGGGCCGGTAGCGATTGCCTGCTCGATCGCCGCGGACTGACCGAGCAAGTCGTCGAGCCGCTCGACCGCGAGGCCTCCGAGCGCCTCGTCGACGACCAGTTTCCCCACCTACCCCCCGGCGTTCGACAACGGGTGCTCGACCTGGCCCAGGGAAACCCACTCGCGCTGGTGGAACTGCCCGGCCCGCTTACCGGCCCGGCGCCGCTCGTCGACCAGCCCGAGGTCGTGCCGTTGAGCGATCGCCTCCAAGCGCTGTTCACCTCCCGCATCGCGGCCCTCCCGGATGCCACCCGTCGGCTGCTGCTCGCGGCGGCCTTCGATGGCAGCGGTGACGTACGCCTGTTGCGTCAGGCCGGTGGTGAGCGACCCGGCCTCGCCGATCTCGCCCCGGCCGAGCGCGCACAGCTCGTCCACGTCGATGACGGCCCCGCTCGAATCACCTTCCGGCACCCCCTGATCCGGGCGACGATCGTCGCGATGTCCACCCACGAGGAGCGGCGTCACGCTCACCTCGCGCTGGCCGGGTCGCTCCACGGTGACCAGGAACGGCAGGCCTGGCATCTGGCTGCGGCGGCGGTCGGGCCGGACGACGCGACGGCTGGGGTGCTCGACCGAGTGGCGCGTCGAACGATGCTTCGCGGCGATGTGCTCGGAGCCGTGTCGGCACTCGTCCGTGCAGCCGAACTGAGTACCACGCCCCAGGCGCGAGGGCGTCGGCTGGCCGAGGCCGCCTACATCGGCGCCGAGTCCGGCGGCACCCTCGGTGACCCGGAAGCCCTTCTTGCCGAGGCACATCGGGTCGGTCCCGACTCCATGGGAGCGTTGCATGCGGCGAACGCCGCGACGTTCCTGATGCTCAACGGCGGCGGGGACGTCGACACCGCGCACCGACTCCTCGTCGGTGTTATCGAAGCCGCCGACCACGGTCACCGCGCGGATGACACGGCGCTGATCGAAGCTATGCACACCCTGCTCCTTCTCTCCTGGTACGCAGGTACGCCCGCACACTGGGAGTCGTTCTTCCGGGCGCTGCGGACCCTGACCCCCGAACCGCCGGAGATCCTGGCACTGGCCAGCAGGACCTTCGCCGACCCGCTGCGAAGCGGCGCCGCGGCGGCACCCGAGCTGGAGCGTCTCCTCGCCACACTCCCCGGTGAGAGCGATTCGTCGCGCATCGTCCGGATCGGCGCGGCATCGGTGTTCCTCGACCGCCTGGCAGACACTCGTGAGGCGCACTGGCGGGTGGTCCGCCACGGCCGCAGTGGCGGCTCCCCGCGTCGACACATCGGCGCCTTGATGCACCTGTGCCTGGACGACTACCTCACAGGACGATGGGACGAAGCCGAGGAACTCGCCCATGAAGGACAAGAGCTCTGCACCGCAACCGGTTTCACCTTCTTCACGTGGTACTTCCTGTACAACCGTGCGCTGATCGCGGCCGGCCGGGGTCGCGACGACGAGGCGTTCGCGCTGGCCGACGAGATGAGCCATTGGGCACGACCCCGAGCCGCCACCAGTGTCCTTCTCTATGCGCACCACCCCCGAGCGCTCGCGGCGGCGGCCACGGGCGACTTCGAGGCCGCATTCCGCCACGCCGCTGCGCTGAGCCCGCCCGGCGTCCTCACCTTCCACGTCCCACAGTGCACGTGGGTCATGTTCGACCTCGTCGAGGCGGCACTGCGCACCGGTCGCGGCGCGGACGCCCGCGCCCACCTCGAGGTCATGCGGGAGACCGATGTCGCGGCGCTGTCGCCGCGGATGGAGCTGATCCAGCGCGGGGTGGAGGCACTGGTCCTCGACCACGAGGCGGCCGACGCCCGGCTCGAGGAATCACTGGCCTCCCCGGCCTCGGATCGGTGGCTGTTCGAGGCGTGCCGCATCCGCCTGTCCTACGCCGAAGGTCTGCGGAGACGCAAGGATTCGCATCGAGCGCAGCGGCACCTCATCGCCGCCCGCGACGGGTTCGCCGCCCTGGGGGCGAAGCCATGGCTGGCGCGTGCCCGACAAGAGCTGCGCGCCGGCGGATTTCGGTCGTCGCGCGAGCCATCGGAGTCGACGTTGACGTCGCAGGAGCTGCAGATCGCGCACCTGGCCGCCAGCGGGATGACCAATCGGCAGATCGGCGAGCGGCTCTACCTGTCGCACCGGACCGTCGGCGCGCACCTGTACCGCGTGTTCCCCAAGTTGGGCGTGTCCTCACGGGCCGGGCTTCGCGATGCGCTGTCCGCCGACCCGGGCCTGCACGGCCCGGTCAGCCGAACGCGCCCGCGTACGCGTTGAGTGCGGGCTGCCCACCCAGATGTGCGTAGAGCACCGTCGACTCCGGTGCGATGTCCCCACGCCGGACCAGGTCGATCAGCCCGGCCATCGACTTCCCCTCGTAGACGGGGTCGATGATCATCCCTTCCAGACTGGCAGTCAGTCGGATCGCGTCGATGGTGGACTGCACCGGGATGCCGTAGAGGTCGCCGGCCCACCCCTCCAGCACCGTGATCTCGTCGTCACGCAGCGACCGGCCCAGGCCGATGAGATCGGCGGTGTGCCTGGCGATGCGGGCCACCTGTTCACGGGTCTTGACGATGGTCGCGGAGGCGTCGATGCCCAGGACGCGGCGGGGCCGGTCCTGGCCGGCGAATCCGGCGATCATCCCGGCGTGCGTCGAGCCGGTGACGGTGCAGACGACGATCGTGTCGAAGAAGACGCCGAGTTCCTGCTCCTGCTGCTGCACCTCGTAGGCCCAGTTCGCGAAACCGAGTCCGCCGAGCGGATGTTCGGACGCCCCTGCGGGGATGCCGTAGGGGACGCCCCCGGCCGCGCGCACCTCCTCGAGCGCCGTCTCCCAGGAATCCTTGATGCCGATGCCGAATCCGGCGGGGTCCAGGCGGACGTCGGCACCCATGATCCGGGAGAGCAGGATGTTGCCGACCTTGTCGTTGACGACGTCGGGCCAGTCGACCCAGCGTTCCTGTACGAGCCGCGCCTTCATCCCGAGCCGTGCCGCCACCGCGGCCACCTGGCGGGTGTGGTTGGACTGGTAGCCACCGATCGAGACCAGAGTGTCGGCACCCTTGGCCAGGGCATCGGGAACGATGTACTCGAGCTTGCGCATCTTGTTGCCGCCGTAGGCGAGTCCCGAGTTACAGTCCTCGCGCTTCGCCCAGATCCGCGCGCCCCCGAGGTGATCGCTCAGGCGCTCCAGTGGGTGGACGGGGCTGGGACCGAAGAGCAGGGGATGGCGTTCGAAGTCGGCAAGGGACATGATTCCTCGTTCCGTGGAGTGGGGATCGGGTGACGGGTCGACGTTCGCGGGACGCGTTCGACGGTGCATGATGGGGTATGCCGGTTCCCGTTGCCAGCGCCTCCGAAGGGCGGCAATTGCTGCGCGACAGCGTGTTCGTGCGGATTCGCGACGCCATCATCGACGGCACCCTCGAGCCGGGAGAGCGTCTGGTCGACGGAGAACTCAGCGGCTGGCTCGGAGTGAGCCGGACACCGATCCGGGAAGCGCTGGCGCGCCTCGATGCGGCGGGTCTGGTCGAGACGAAGCCGGGCCGGTACACGATCGTCAGCCCGATCGATCCGCGCACCCTGGCCGACGCGCAGGCGGTGACGGCGGCCATGAACGAGCTCGCGGTGCGCACGGCGGTGCCGCTCCTCACCGGTGACGATCTGGCCGGTATGCGCGCGGCCAACGCCGCTTTCGCCGAGGCGCTGCGAACCGGAGACGTCGTCGCGGCCGTCGCGGCCGACGACGCGTTCCATCGAATTCCCGTCGACCGCGCGGGGAACGCAGCCATTGGCATGGTGCTCGACCAGTACACGCCGGTGCTCAGGCGGGTCGAGCGCATCCGATTCGCCTCGCTGCGCGGTCGCGACTCGGTGGCCCAGCACGCCCGGATCATTGCCTTCGCCGAGGCCGGTGAGGCGGATGCCGCCGCGACCGAGACGCGGAAGAACTGGCTGACCCTGGATGCGCACGCCTCCGACGGCTGACCAACGGCGATCGACTTCGGCTGCACCACTTGCTTTTCCGATGAAGTGGTGCCACATGACGACCCCTTCGTGACCGTGGTCGAGGCGACCCGCGGAAAGCGGCGCACCGGCCAATCTGCAAGCGATATGCAATATATCGGAGCTACCTGAGACCGGGCAAGCCGGTATGACGCAGTCGAGTCGAATGACTGCATCGTGCGAGATCGGGACGCGGCGCTTCGGTAGTCGGATGACTGATTCCCTGCCCCTCCACCTGCGCGAGAGTGGTGCGCAGGGGCCGACGGCGGCACCGATGGAACAGCCGCGGCCGCCGTCGCCAGCTCACCCGAGACCGCATCCCGGTCGAAATCCGAGGAGATCAATGAGATTCACATCCCTGTTGACGACGATCACCGCCGGTGCCGTGCTGGCACTCTCGGGCTGCGGCGGCGCATCGGCCGAGCAACCGGGCTCGCCCGAGCAGCCCGCCCCGGCGGTCAAGCCCACCGTGGTGCTGGTCCACGGAGCGTTCGCCGATGCCTCGAGCTGGAACGGCGTCGTCGCGAGTCTGAAACGGGACGGCTACCCGGTGATCGCTGCGGCGAACCCACTTCGCGGGCTGCATGACGATGCGGCCTACGTCGCCGGCGTCCTCAAGAGCGTGCCGGGACCCGTCGTGTTGGCCGGCCACTCGTACGGCGGACCGGTGATGAGCGAGGCCGCCGCAGGCAACCCGAACGTCAAGGCACTGGTGTACATCGCCAGCTTCATCCTGGAACCGGGCGAGAGCACATCCCAGCTGGCCGCCAAGTTCCCCGGCGCTCAGCTCGGGCCGGCCCTGCAGACCGTCCCCGTCCCGCTTGCGGGCGGTGGCACGGCCAATGACCTCTACATCAAGCAGGACGAATTCCCTCGGGTGTTCGCCGCCGACGTGGCACCGGAGGTCGCCGAGCTGATGGCGGCAACCCAACGGCCCATCACCGAAGGCGCGCTGAACGAGCCGGCCACCGAAGCCGCGTGGAAGAGCATCCCGTCGTGGAACATGGTCACCACGGCGGACCTCGCGATCCCCGCCGAATCGATGCGCTTCATGGGTGATCGGGCGAAGTCGCACTCGGTGGAGATCGCGGCATCCCATGCCGTGACCGTCTCCCACCCGGACGCCGTCGCCGACCTCGTCGATCAAGCCGCTCGCGCCACCGTCTCGTGACCGCCAGGCGGTCCGTCACCCGTGCCGAGGAGATCTGATGGGAAGTGATTGGCAGATGCAACGATTCAACGAATACGACTACGTGGTGATCGGTGCCGGATCGGCAGGGTGTGTGATCGCCGCCCGCCTGTCGGAGGATCCCGCCACGCGGGTGTTGCTCCTCGAGTCCGGGCCGGCGGACACCCGGCCCGAGATCTCCGCCCCACCCGCGTGGCCGGCGCTATGGGGCACCGAGGTCGACTACTCCTACGACACCGTCCCGCAGACCGGCACCGCCGGGCTAGCCCACAACTGGCCGCGTGGCCACACGTTGGGGGGCAGCAGCAGCATCAACGCAATGGTGTACTTGCGCGGGCACCCGAACGACTTCGACGGCTGGGCCAAGTCGGGTTGTGCCGGTTGGGATTACGAGTCGGTGCTGCCCTACTTTCGACGCATCGAGACGGTTCCGGCCGCGGACCCGCGCTACCGTGGCACCGACGGCCCGATGGCTCCGGCACCCGCCGCGGCCGAGGTGGCAAATCCGCTGTCCCAGGTGTTCCTCGACGCCGCAGTCGCGGCCGGTTTCCCGCTGACCGACGACTTCAACGGTGCAGACCCCGAGGGCGCCGGTTGGCACGACCTGTCGATCGCCGGGGGGATCCGGCAGAGCACCGCCGCCGCCTATCTGCACCCCATACGCGGCCGAGCCAACCTGACGGTCATGACCGATTCGCGAGCGCACGCACTGAGATTCGCGGGGACGCGTTGCATCGGCGTCGATTTCGTGCAGAACGGCCGTGAAACGACCGTCCACGCCGCTGCCGAGGTGGTCATCAGCGCGGGCGCGGTGGACTCACCGCGCCTACTGCTGCTGTCGGGCATCGGGCCCGCCACGGAACTCCGTGCCGCGGGCGTCGACGTCATCCACGACCTGCCCGGGGTGGGTCGCAATCTGCACGACCATCCCTTGTGCGGCGTCGTCTATGAGGCGGCGCAACCCATTCCGGCCGCAAGGACGAACCACGCCGAGACGTCGCTGCTGTGGCGCAGTGACCCCTCGCTGGCCGGCCCGGACATGCAGCTGATGTTCATCCACGTGCCGTTTCACCCACCGCACCTGGCCGCACCGCCGAACAGCTTCACACTGGCGGTCGCGACGGTGCCGGATGCACGCGGTTCGATCCGGCTGACGGGGCCGGATCCGGACACCCCGCCGCTGATCGATCCGAACTATCTCGGCGTGGAATCGGACGTACGGCGAATGGTCCATGGGATCGAGGTGGCTCGCGAGATCGCCGCCGGCGAACCGTTCGCACCCTGGCGGGCGCGCGAAGTACTCCCGGGCCCCGGCGCCGCCGACGACGAAGGGCTGCGAGCCTTCCTCGCTCGCGGCACCAGCACGTACTACCACCCCGTCGGCACGTGCGCGATGGGCATCGGCGCCGACGCCGTGGTCGGGCCGGACCTGCGCGTGCACGGGCTGGCCGGCCTTCGCGTGGCCGACGCGTCGATCATGCCTCGGGTGGTGCCGGTGAACACGAATGCCGCCACGATCATGATCGGCGAGAAGGCGGCCGACTTGATCCGCTGACGGGAATCCGAACCTGCGCCCCGCGCGAAGGACGGGTGCTACGGACCGGCCGATTGTCCGTCCGAGCATCGCCTCTAGCCCTGCCTGTTGGCCCAACCGTCGTCATTGTGCGCGAACAGGCGGATCTCGCGCTCCCAGGCGCGGTCGCGGGCCCGGTCCAGACCGCGCCGGATCATGTGGGTGCAAAACGCACTGCACAACACCATGCCGATCCAGAGGGTCACCGCGATGGCGACCGAGTTCAGCTCGGCATCGGCCGGCGTCAGCGGCGCGGCAACCACCTTGCCGCTGTCGTCCAGCCAGATGATCATGTGGTCCCCGACCCCGACCGTCGCGGTGCCGGCGACCGACTCGGTACGTGTCCGCGTGCCCTCGTGCCACTGCGCTTCGACGTATGCCGGCGTTTCGAAGTCTGTCGGCAGGCCGACGCCCTCGACGACCGTTGCCTGCACCGGATGCCGGTGGTGCGCCTCCTGCTCGGCTGTCTGCATGCCCCACCCGCGAACGAGGGCGCCTGCCGATACCGCCACCGGGATCGCCACGAGTGCGGTGATCACGATGCCGAGAACCGCCAGGGCCTCGATACGGTCGACGACGCGGACCAGCGGGTTGAGACCGAGTGCGCGGAGGTACCAACCACTACGTCCAGCAAACAATGTGAGGCGCATTACATCGCTACTAGCGGTGCTTTTGTCGTTTCGCGCAAACATTGCTTACAGCCTGGCACTGCCGCGGGCGGCCTGCCAGTCGAACGGCGACCCTGGCGACGGATATCACACCGTCGGGCTCGCCTCGCGCAATCGGAGCAGCTGCCGATCGCGCCACCGCACGCGCTCGTCCCAGTCGTCGAGGTCCAGTAGCGCCCTGCGCTGCGCGGTCACCTCGGCGACCAACTCGGGTGTCCAGGGATCGGACTGTCCGCGCTCGGCACCCATCCGTTGGTACGCCGGCCCCATCTTGTCCGCATGCGATTCGATGCCACCCCGGGTGTTCAGGTCGGCGGTCTCGAACGGGCCGATGATGCTCCAGCGGCGACCCAGTCCGCTGCGCACCACTTCGTCGATATCGTCCACGCTCGCCACCCCATCGCGGACCAGACAGTAGGCCTCGCGCAGGAGCGCACCCTGAAGCCGATTGAACACAAAACCCTCGACTTCGCGGCGCACCAGCACGGGCCGCAACCCCGCCGTGCGGTACACCTCGACCGTGCGCTCGGTGATGGACCCTGCCGTCGACGGTGATGGCACCACCTCGATGACGGGCAACAGGTAGGGCGGGTTTCCCGGGTGGCCGACCAGGATGCGTGCCGCGATGGCGGTATCGAGCCCCTCGGCGAGCCGGCTCGCCACGATCGCCGAACTCGAGCTCGCCAGCGGCACCTCCGCGGCGGTCTGAATTGCTGCCTGCCGCAGCAATTGCTGCTTCACGTCGAGCCGTTCGGGTGCACATTCCTGTACGAACCCCACGCCGAGCAGTGCGGAGTCCAGATCGGAGGTGAACCTAACCCGCGCCTCGACAACGGCGGGGTCGGTGATGCCCAGTAGCTTGAGCCGCTCCCGCAGATCCTCGGCAGCCCGGGGCAGGGCCGCGGCGACGGGATCGTAGACGGCGACGTCGACGCCGCTGCAGGCGAAGAGGATCGCGAACGACACCCCGATGGAGCCCGCCCCGAGGACTGCCACGGGTGGCCGGCTCACAGCTGCCACCAACTCCGGTCACCGTCGTAGCCACGCTCCAGGATCGCCACGACCGATCCGGTGGTCAGCTCACGTGGGTTGTTGGCGGTCAACCGGGTGGCCAGCATCGCCTGCTTGGCGACGAAGTCGAAGTCCTGCGGCGTGAGGCCGAGCGTGCGCAGATCCAGGGGCGCACCGAGTGTCTCCAGAATGGCTTCGATCCGCTCGATCGCCGACTGTGCCTGGCGCTCTTCGGAATCCGACTGCTGAGCCACCCCGAGGATACGGCCGATCTCGGCGAACTCCGGGATGCGGGCGGGCAGGTTGTAGCGCATCACGTACGGCAGCAGCGCGCTGATCCCGAACCCGTGCGGGGTGTGGGTCAGGTTGCCGATCGGGGACTGGATGGCATGCGCGCCCGCCGTCCCCGCGGTGTTGATGGCCATACCCGCGCAGTACGCGCCGAACAGCGTGTCGGACCGCGCGGCGAGATCGACCGGATTCGCCGCCACCGCCGGCAGTGACGTGTTCAGCAGTGCGAGCCCGGTGCGGGCGTAGACGTCGGCCAACACGTTCTTGCCCGTGTACAGGGTGGTCGCCAGTTGGTCGGCGTCGGGGTTTTTCGCTCGCCCCGTGAACGACTCGATGAGGTGAGACAGCGCGTCTGCGCCCGAGGCGGCGGTCAACCCCGGCGGGCAGGTGAGCGTCAGTTCGGGATCGATGATCGCCGCGTAGGCCTCCAGGTGCGGGCTCGCGACCCCGACCTTCATGCCCTGGTCCTCGTCGAAGACCACCGAGATACAGGTGACCTCCGCGCCGGTGCCCCCGGTGGTGGGGACCGTGATGACCGGTATCCCCGGGCCGGGCACCAGGAACTGTCCGTAGTAGTCGCGGACGTCACCGCCGTGCGTCAGCACCACCGAGGCGACCTTGGCCAGATCCATACACGACCCGCCGCCGATCCCCACGATGGCCTGGATCGAGTCGCCGCCGAACCGCTCGGCGATGTCGACGACGTTGCGGCGCGGCAGATCCGGCTCGGTGCCCTCGTACACGGACACCGAAACACCCTGCCGTACCAGCGTTTCGACGACGCTGCCGAACTCGGCGCTGGTTGCCATCCTGGCGTCGGTGACGATCAGGACGCGCTGGGCGATCTCACCGACGACGCGAGCGATCTGCCGACGCTGGCCCGGTCCGAACAGCACCATGGCCGGTTGGCGGAGCAGTCCCAGGCCCAGGTGGTTGGCGGTGTGCAACGGCGAGCCGATGGTGGCGGTCATGACAGGCCTTCCTTCTCGTCGACGGTGACGGCGAGGTACTTGGCCTCGAGATAGTCGTAGATGGCGTCGTGCCCGCCCTCACGACCGAGACCGGAGGCCTTCACACCGCCGAAGGCCGCCGCGGGGTCGGCCATGATCCCGCGGTTGACGCCGACCATGCCGAAGTCCAGGCGTTCGCCGACGGCGACTGCTCGCGACAGGTCCTTGGTGAACACGTAGGCGGCCAGGCCGTACCTGGTGTCGTTGGCGAAGGCGACCGCGTCGGCCGTCGACCCGACCTCGTAGATGGTGGCGACGGGAGCGAACAGCTCGCGGCTGCACAATTCGGCGGGCCTGCCGGTGACACGAAAGACGGTGGGTTCGAAGAAGAATCCGGGACCGGGACGTGCGGAGCCACCGATGAGGAGCTCGGCGCCCGTCGCGCGCAGTGTCTCGACCAGCTCGACGACGGTGTCACGCTGGCGCTGCGAGATGATCGGCCCGACGTCCACACCGGGCTCGAATCCGTTGCCGACGTTCAGTGCCCGAGCGAGCTCCACGAAGCGCGCGGTGAACCGCTCGGCCACCGCGCTGTGCACGATGATCCGGTTGGCCGCCACACACGCCTGACCCGCGTTGCGGAACTTACAGATGACCGCCTGCTGGGCGGCGAGTTCGACATCGGCGTCATCGAGCACGATGAACGGTCCGTCGCCGCCGAGTTCCATGGAGGTGTTGATGATCCCGGGTGCGGCCTGCTCCAGCAGGGTGGCACCCACACCGGTGGATCCGGTGAAGCTGATCTTGCGCAGCCGCTCGTCGGCCATCAGGGCAGCGGACACCGGAGCCGATGCCGTGGTGTGGATGAGGTTCACCACACCTGCGGGAAAGCCCGCCTCGCGCAGTGTTTCGACGAACAGCGCACACGTCAGCGGAGTTTCCTTGGCGGACTTGACGATCACCGGGCAGCCGGCGGCCAGCGCCGCGCCCGCCTTGCGCGCGATCATCAGCATGGGGAAGTTCCACGGTGTGATGAGCAGCGCCGGACCCACGGGCTGATGCGTGGTGATCACGCGGTACCCGCCGTGCGACGCGGGTGCCCAGGTGCCGTGCAGATGCGCGATCTGCTCGGTGTACCAGAGGAAGAACTCCGCGGAGAGCGCGAACTCCGCGCGGGATTCCGTGAGCGGCTTGCCGCTCTCGGCGGTCATCACGTCGGCGAAGGCGTCGGCGCGGGCCAGCAGCAGACGATGGGCGCCGGTGAACAGGTCGGCGCGCTCGCGCGGCGCGATATGGCGCCAGCGGTCCTGCACGCCGGCCGCCGCATCGAGCGCCGCGATCGCCTCGCCCGCGCCGCCGTCGGCCACGGTCGCGATCTGCTCGCCGGTGGCGGGATCGACGACCGCGAACGTCGAGTCCGCCGAGCGCCATTCACCTCCGATGAACAGTCCGGTGGGGATACGTCGGCCGTGCACCACGGCCGTGTCGAGGGGTGTGGCCAGCGTCGTCGTCATGCCCAGTGACGCTAGGACGGGATGGTGCCGCCGGATACGACTGCGTCTTTTTGAGACAGTCGGAGGATCGGGTGGGCCGGCCCTCCTACGGTAGGCTGTGTGATTCAGCTCTCACTTGAGGAGTGGTCGGTGTCGACACGGCCCAGCGGTTCGCGGCTCGAAGAACTGCGCGCGCAATTCCTCACCGCCTCCGACCCCGACCTGGCCGTGCCGCCGGACCTGCTCGAATCGTGGTTGCGCTCCAAGAGCGCGCTGGGCGCCCCGGCCAACGTCCGCGACGTGCCGCGCGTCGACGAGGACCTGCTGGACAACCATCTCCTGGAGATGTTCCAGGCGCCGATGGCCCGCGCCGCGGAGGACCTGGCCGGGTCGGGGATGGGCCTGCTGCTGGCCGACGCCCAGGGTCGCATCGTGCAGCGGTGGTCCCTGGACTCTTCGGCGATGACGCAGCTGGATCGCATCGGCACCGTGCGCGGTGCGGTGCTGGCCGAGGACGCGGTCGGCACCAACGGCGTGGGTACCGCGATCGCCTCGGGTAAGAGCGTGCTGATCGAGGGCGCCGAGCACTTCGCCGACGTCTATCGCGACGCCCTGTGCACCGGGGCGCCGGTGTGGCACCCGATCACCGGCAAACTCCTGGCCGCGGTGACGATGTCGACCAAGATCGACGAGCGGAGCGGCCTGCTGCTACCGCTGACGAATTCGCTTGCCGCCCAGCTGCAACAGCATGTTCTCGATGTCGCCCAGCCCGGGGCGCGGGCGATGCTCGCGGCCTTCCTCGACGCCTCGAAACGTCACGACGGGCCGGTGGTGGCGTTCGGTCCCGACGGGCTGACGATGCGCAGCCGACGCGCGGGGGAGTTGACCCAGACCGATGTCGACCTGATCGGACACCTGTGCGCGGGTCTGCGGCACGACTCGCGGATGAGCGCCGACCTGTCCACCGGGCACACGGCGATCGAGGCCTGTGTGCTCGACGGCGACGCCGGGGTGGTGGCGGCCCTGCGGCCCGCACCGCGTGTCATGTCCGGGCACGGTAAGCCGTCGTCGGATGGGCTGGTGGGACAGACGAAGTCGTGGCTGTCCGCCGCACACCACGTCAGCCGGCACATCGCGGCCCGCACCGCGCTGTTGATCGCCGGTGAACCGGGCAGCGGTAAAACCTCGCTGGCGCTGGGCCGTCCGTATCGGCCCGGCTCGGCGCAGTCCGACGTCACGGTGCTGCACACCGCCCAGCGTCAGATCGTCGGTGATCAGGTCTGGTTGCAGGAACTCTCCGATGCCGTCGCCGGTGCGGCGCGGGTGGTCGTCCGCGGCGTGGAGCATCTCGACTCGCAGTCGTTGTCCGCTCTGCGTGCACTGGCTGACGCGTATGCGGGCCGGGGTTCGCTGCTGCTGACGGTGAGTGCGGCCACGCAGGCCGACGCCGAGGCCGCCGCGACCAGGCTCGGGGTCGCAATGGTGTGGGTGCCCCCGCTGCGCGAGCGGGCCGCAGACATCCCGGCGCTGTGGAATGCGCTTGTCGCACAACGTGCTCCGGGCCTACGGCTGGCGCTGAGCGACGGGGCGCGCCAAGCACTCGAGGCGGCGGGCTGGCCGGGCAACCTCGCCGAACTGCGCACCCTGGTCGCGCAACTGGTGACCGACGGCGTGCGCGGTGTGGTGCACGCCGACCACCTGCCCGACTCGCTGCGCGCCCACCGCTCCTGGTCGATGATCGAGCGGACCGAGATGGAGACGATCCGCCGGGCCCTGCAGGAGGCCGGTGGAAACCGCTCCAAGGCGGCCGAGCTGCTCGGTGTCTCCCGCGCGACGATCCATCGAAAGCTCAAGACCTACAACCTCTCCGGCTGAATCACTGGGCCAGGTAGCCGCCGTCGATCACCAGTTCCGAGCCGGTGACGAAGCTGGCCTCGTCGGAGGCCAGGAACACCACGCCGTTGGCGATCTCCTCGGGGCGGCCGGCGCGGCCCATCGGCGTCTGCGCGACGACGAACTCGTTGATCTCCACTTCCTGCGCATCGGTCAGCGGTGTCTTGATGAAACCCGGGTGTACTGAGTTCACCCGGACGTTGTCCTTGGCGTAGCTGATGGCCGCGCTCTTGGACATGTTGCGCACCGCGCCCTTGGTGGCGTGATAGGCGTGCGCGCCGGCGACCGCGGCGTTACCCCAGATCGATGAGACGTTGATGATCGAGCCGCTGCGCCGGCTCACCATGTGGGGGATCACCGAACGCATGCCCAGGAAGGTGCCGGTCTGGTTGGTGGCGATGACGCGCTCCCATTCGGCCACGCTCAGCTCGTGTAGGCCCTGGTAGGCGATGATCCCCGCGTTGTTGGCGAGTACGTCGATGCGACCGAAGCGGTCGAGTATCTCCTCGATGACGGTGGCCCAGTCCTCTTCCTGCGACACGTCGAGCTGGCGGTAGTGGATACCCGGATGGCGCGGGCCGAACGACTCGTCGGTCTTGGACCTACCGGTGGCGATGGTGGTGGCCCCCTCGCGGGCGAAGGCCTCGGCGATGGCGTGGCCGATACCCCGGCACGATCCGGTGACCAGTGCGACCTTGTCGTTCAAACGATTCATGGCGGCTTCTCCTATGAGTGGGTGCCGCAAGCGTGGCGCGGCGGTCGGCCGCAGCGGTGAGCTGCGTCACGCTGAGACAGCACTGCATCAATTTGCGACACCTTTCGAATGTGCTTGTGACGCAATCACACACTGACTTCAGTGCGGCAGATCACAGCCGCTGCCACCGAGAGTTCAGGAGTTCCCATGACCGCGCGACCGACGGATCCGCTGGGGCGCATCTACGCCGAGTGGACCGAGGAGTTCATCGCCAACCCCGACATGTCGCTGCGGCTGATGCGCTGGCTTTTCGAGGATTGGCAGCGCGTCACCACCGAACCCGAAGGTGTGACGTACAAGTCGACCGAGATCGGCGGCGTCCCGGGCATTCTCGTCACCCCGCTGACCGCCGACCGGTCGCAGGTGCTGGTGTTCCTGCACGGTGGAGGGTTCGCCCTGGGCTCCCCGGCGAGCCACCGCAAGCTGGCCGGGCACGTCGCCGGCGCGTGCGGCACCCACGCGTTCGTCGCGGACTTCCGGCGCGCGCCGGAGCATCCGTACCCGGCTCAGCTCGACGACGCCACCGCGGTGTTCGACGCGCTCGTGGCCGACGGTACCGACCCGGCCGACATCACCTTCGTCGGCGACAGTGCGGGCGCCAGCATCGCGATCGCCACGACCTTGCGCCTGCTGCAGGCCGGCCGGCCGACTCCCGGACTGGTCATCACGGTGTCACCGTGGCTCGACATGGAGAACACCGGGGAGACGCTGGTGTCCAACGACGACACCGACTTCCTCATCGCCCGAGAAGGGCTGCAGGGCAACATCGACCGCTACCTGTCCGGTGGGGCCGATCCGACCGACCCGCTGGTCAATCCGCTGTATGCCGACTTCACCGGATTCCCCGCGCTGTACATCACCGCCTCCGACATCGAGTCCCTCTACGCCGACGCCACCCGGTTGCACGCACTGGTGCAGGACGCGGGTGTCGATGTCACCTTCGATGTGGCGGCCGGGCAACAACATGTATTCCCGCTGCAGGCCGGGCAACTCCCCGCCGCGGATGCCGCCATCGCCACGATCGCGCAGTGGTATCAGACCCGCCGCGCCGCCAACGCACACCGCATCGCCACCCAACCCGCGACCGCCTGACGAAGGACCTGACCATGACCGAAACTCATGACGCCATCGTGATCGGGGCCGGCTTCTCCGGCCTCGCGATCCTGCACCACCTTCGCGAGATCGGCTTGGACACCGTCGTTCTCGACGCCCAGGATGGGGTCGGGGGAACCTGGCTGGCCAACCGCTATCCGGGAGTCCGCACCGACAGCGAGTACAGCTACTACTCCTTCTCGTTCTCCAAGGAGGTGCGCGAGGAGTGGACCTGGACTCAGCGGTACCCCGCCGGAGCGGAGGTGCTGGCGTACCTCAACTTCGTCGCCGATCGTCTCGATCTGCGTCGGGACATCCGGCTTGAGACCCGGGTCGAGTCGGCGGTATACGACGAAGCCGCCAACACCTGGACGGTGTACATCGAAGGTGGTGCCCCGCTGGTCGCCAAGTACCTCATCAGCGGGATGGGGGTGCTGTCGCAGGCGATCTACCCGGATATCCCCGGTATCGACAGCTTCGCGGGCGAGAAGCACCACACCGCCCACTGGCCGCGCGACGGCGTCGACCTGGCGGGCAAGCGCGTCGGGCTGATCGGACTCGGCGCCTCGGGTATTCAGCTGGTGCCCGAGATCGCGCCGCAGGTGGGCGAATTCGTGGTGTTCCAGCGCACGCCGAACTTCATCGTGGAGTCGACGAACGACGCGGTGACCGCCGAGGACATGGCGTGGCTGCGCGACAACTACGACGCGATCTACGAGAAGGCGGCCAACCACCCCTTCGGGGTGGCGATGGAGCCCGCGCAGTTCAGCGCCCTGGAGGTGTCCGACGAGCGGCGTCGGGAGATCTTCGAGGGTAAGTGGAACGAGGGTGGGTTCCACTTCGCCAACGAGTGCTTCAACGATCTGGCCACCAACCACGCGGCCAGCGAGCTTGCCTCGGAGTTCATCCGATCCAAGATCCGCGAGATCGTGAAAGATCCTGCCACTGCGGATCTGCTGAGCCCGAAGACATACTCGTTCAACGGGAAACGGGTCCCGACCGGCCACGGCTACTACGAGGCGTTCAATCTCGACCATGTGCGGCTGGTCGACACCGCGGCCACGCCCATCACGGCGATCACTCCGGCCGGGGTGCGTGTGGGTGATACCGAGTACGAGCTCGACGTGCTGATCTTCGCTACCGGCTTCGATGCGATGACCGGCACGCTGACCAACATCGACATCGTCGGTCGTGAAGGAATCACGTTGCGCGACAGGTGGGAACGGGACGGACTGCGCTCGCACCTCGGCATCGGGGTGCACGGCTTCCCCAACTTCTTCATGTCGTTGGGGCCGCAGACCCCGTACTCGAATCTGGTGGTGCCGATCCAGCTCGGGGCCCAGTGGCTGCAGCGCGCCCTGCGCTGGGCACGCGAGAACGACGTGGACGTCTTCGAGGCCAGTCTCGAATCGGAGGACTGGTGGGCCGAGGAGACCGCACGCACGGGCAAGGCGACGGTGATGTACACCGAGGGCAAGAAGGCAAAGGCATGGTTCCTCGGCGAGAACGTGCCCGGTAAGCCGGAGGCGTTCCTGGTCTACATGGGTGGTGGGCAGGTGTACCAGCACTACTGCCGCGAGCTCGAGGAGTCCGGCTACGCGTCGATGCTCGCGGAGCGCCGGGTGCCGGAGGCGTTGAGTTCATAGAGCCGACAGGAAAAGCCCTGATCCCGCGGAGGCGGGGTCAGGGCTTTTTCGCGTGGAGCCGATGACGGGAATCGAACCCGCGTATTCAGCTTGGGAATCTACGCACACCTCTTCGAGGACGATCACGACAAGCCAATGGCGGCGTTGGGTGTGATGACTGCCGTGGCGCCCCCAGGCGGCAAGGTAATCCCCATAACCGGTGCACGGTGGCTGCCAGACTCCATGAACAGTTCTGCATCGAAACCAGCTCAAGATGCTGAACAGGTCCCGACCTGCGATTAGAGTGTTGGTAAGGACGGCGAAGTATTCGACTCGTCGGTGGTCTCACCGATACTGCTGACTATGACAAGGAGCCCCGGTTGGTGGCGTGGCCAGAGCACTTCCCGGAGTCTTGTCCGCCAGAAGATGCGGAACCAGCACTCGGCAGTTTTTATCGACTCGTGGATGTGCCTTCCTCTGAGGAGGACTTCTTGAGCCACCTGGAACTAAAGCAACTTGGCATTCGTAACTTTCGTAAATTTACCGATGAATGCGTTGCGGCTGGTCTGAGCGTCTATTCCAAGGTCGAAGACATTTACGAACTGCAAAATCTGTTTCCAAAGATGCAAAGTAAAGCCATTGCTCACGGAGAGTTGACGGGCGATGGAGTCATAAAGCCGACCCCAACCAGGGGTAATAGTCACCACACATGGTGGCTGCCACTTGAGAGCGAACCCCAAACTTATTTTACGAGTGTGACGTGAACTGGCTGCCTCGGGATACGCCGCTAGGCGAACTGAAGCTAGAGGAGACTTTCGTTTTTTACGACGGCCCTCGTCTATTCAGTTGTCGAAGTTTGACTGATCAGCTTTATTTAGTCGCGTGGGCAGATGATAGTGATGAAGCCGATCGATGGCTCTATATGCCGATTTCCGACGCGCGGTTGAAGATCATCAAATCTGGCGGTATGTCGGTCCGGTCTGGTTATCTGAACGCCGAGGGCATTGTTTACATTGTCACTATTCCTTATGATGTTTCTGTCGAAGACTCTTTGCAAATGGTCGCACCGAAAGGGATCCCCGCTGATATTTTGCCGGGCGAGCATTGGCTTGACTTAGATACGCAAACCGCCGAGCCGGCCATACCTCCCACTGAACTCGAGCGGCGCGCCAAGCAGGAACACCGTACGCGTGTCCGCTTGGAATTTGACCGGCCAGTTACGTACCGGTCGGAGGCTCCGACGCGTGAGGTTGGACAGATCCTCATTCGTACCCAAATGTTGCTCGACGCCGTTGGAGCGGCAATCGGCGAGGAGCAGGGCGTTGCGCAGGTGGGCCGTATATCAAAGGACAAGCTCCAAAAAACTTCGAGCGATGTACTAGCATTTGCGGCCGCGAGCTTCGTGATTGAGATAGGTGCGAGTTCGTTTGATGACCTTTTTGGCGAATCAGTTTTTGCTGATTCTGTCCTCCAAATAATCGACTTACTCGACCCGCAGCTCAAGTCCCCCGACATTCAAAGTCGCTTAAGTGTTGTCGGCATACGGGCGGCTAAGAGCTTTCGAAAGTTTGTTGTCGAATTAGCAGATTCTGGCGGGAATGTTGCTGTCTCGGCGGCAGGGACAAATATTAGATACGTGGAGCGTCAATTGCCGTCGTCTCGACTCGAAACGCTGGTAAGCATTTTGAGTCACCTCGTTCCTGACGAGGAAGTGGTGGAGATTCGGGAACGCATGGAGTTATTTGCGTACGACGCAAAGAAGAAGCGGTTCGGTCTGAAGGATTCAGATGGCCTCGACTACGAGGGCCGGGTCGATGAGCGTGTGGTCGCCGGAAATCCAAATCCAACTATCAATCGCCGATACCTCGTGGTTGTTGAGGCGTCGAGCGTGCTGGATGAGGCAATTGGCGAGACCAAGACCTCGTATGTGCTGGTACAGCTGATCGCTGTTGACGCTGACGACGATGGCCGATCAGCGGCATCGGGTGTAACCCGACGCGAAGTACCTCCGGGCCGAGCTTGAGGTTCCGAGCATGGGAACCTCTGGGTACGGCCGGGGTGCAGAATTAGGACTAGACCCCTCAAGGGCCCCATCCGCGCTGGTAGGCGTGGAGCCGATGACGGGAATCGAACCCGCGTATTCAGCTTGGGAAGCTGATGTTCTGCCATTGAACTACATCGGCGTACCGGCGAGGCCGGTGATCAGGAAGATTAGCACCGCGTCCCTCGGGCACCCCAACCGACGTCCGTCATCAGATGATGACAACTTTCACGAGACAGTCCCTGGGCAGCGCGTCGCGAACACCGCGGTCTGGTTAGGCTCATCGCGTGCTGCTCTCCGATCGCGATATCCGCGCCGAGATCTCCGCCGGCCGTCTGGCAATCGACCCCTTCGACGACTCCTTGATCCAGCCGTCCAGCGTCGATGTCCGCCTCGACAACCTGTTCCGGGTGTTCAACAACACCCGCTACACCCACATCGACCCCGCGCAGCGTCAGGACGACCTGACCTCCCTGGTCGAACCCAAGGAGGGCGAGCCGTTCGTGCTGCACCCCGGCGAGTTCGTGCTCGGGGCGACGCTGGAACGCTGCAGCCTGCCCGACGACCTGGCCGGGCGGCTGGAAGGCAAATCGTCACTCGGCCGGCTGGGCTTGCTGACGCACTCCACCGCGGGGTTCATCGACCCCGGCTTCACCGGCCACATCACGCTGGAGCTGTCGAATGTGGCGAACCTTCCGATCACCTTGTGGCCCGGAATGAAGATCGGCCAGCTGTGCCTGCTGCGGCTGACCAGCCCCGCGGAGCACCCGTACGGCAGCGCCGCGGCGGGCTCCAAATATCAAGGCCAGCGCGGCCCGACACCCTCGCGTTCCTACCAGAACTTCATCAAGCCATAGCTCCTGCACAGGCTGCGCTGGCATGGTGAGCATCGGAGACGGCCGAGCCTTCTGACCGACACCCGAGTAGGGTCGGTTAAGTGGTCTAGCTAACGCCGTCGGTGGGTAACGACGCCGCTGTTGAGGGCGATGAACTATCTAGTCGGCGCTTTGTGCCGCAGGGGGCGGGCTCGGCGACCTGGATAGTGCAGCAAACACTTTGGAGGGGTTAAGTGGACATCGTATTAGGTGTGTCATTGACACCTACGACGGTGCGAATGGTGCTGGTTGAGGGCGCGAAGGCCGACGGAGCCACCGTCGATCACGATGTCTTCCCGGTGTCGCCGTCGAATGACTCGGCAACTCCCAGCGCGGCCGATCAAGTGGTCGCAGCGGTGCTCGGAACGCAGGAGAGCGCACAAGCCGGCGGGCACCATCTGGCCCATATCGGAGTCACCTGGACCGACCACACCGAAGCCGCGACACTGCGCGACGCACTCGCCGCGCACGGCATCGCCGACGTCATGCTGGTGTCCGAATTGCACGCCGCCAGCGCGCTGGCCCAGGCGGCCGGCGCCGCGGTGGGTTACCACTCGACCGCGCTGCTGTTCCTGGACCGCGACACCGCCACCCTGTCGGTCGTCAACGGCGACGACGGATCCGTGGTCAAGGTGCTCAGCCGCAGCCTGCACAGCACCGACGCCATGGCCGTACTGGCCGATATGGCCGCCGCCGTCGCCGGCCGGGAATCCGCGCCGCAAGGCATGTTCGTCGTCGGCTCCGGCGTCGACGTGTCCTCGGTGAAGGAGCACCTGGAGCACCTGGTCGACATCCCGGTCAGCGCACCGGAGGAATCCGAGCTGGCGCTGGCCCGCGGTGCCGCACTGGCCGCCGCCAACGCCCCCACCTTCGAGGCGTCCACCGTCGGCCTGGCGTACTCGCAGGACCCCGACGGGCCCACCGCCGGCTCGGCATTCGCCCTGGCTTCCGCAGACACCCAACTGGCGGTGTCATCGGCAGCGGCTCCGCTGTTCACCGGCGACGTCGACGCGGCGTTCGCCGAAGCACCCGCGCCCGTGGAGGAGGACCGCAAGCCGTTCCTCCTGGTCGGCAGCGCATTGACCTCGATCTTCGTCGTCGGTGTCGTGGCGCTTGCCGTGTCGTTGGCCGTGAGCATCCGGCCCACCGCCGATCAGCGTCCCTCCCCGGCGCAGAACGCGGTCGCGCCGAGCGCACAGCCGGCCGCACCCGCACCGGTGCCCGAGGCCGCGCCCGTACAGCCGGCCGCACCGCCACCTCCGGCGGAGACCATCAAGGCTCCGATCCCGGTGGTGCAGGAAGCCCCGCAACCACGCAAGGTCTACGTCGAGCAGGCGCCCGCTCCGGCGGCGCCCGCCCCCGAACCCGCCGCTCCGCCGCCGGCACCGGCTCCCGCGGCACCGGTGCCTGACCCGGTCCCGGTCTACGTCCCCCCGCCGGCACCGGCGCCGGTATTCCAGTGGCCGCACCCGGTGTTCCGTGCCCCATGGGATCCGCCCAAACAGCAGTACCCCGACAACGACTACCCGGATCAATATCCGGGCGGCGCCAACGGCGGTTACCCGGGCCAGTACCCGGGCGGCTCCAACGGCGGCTATCCCGGCCAGTACCCCGGTAACTCCAACGGTGGCTATCCGGGCTCCGGCAACCCGGGCGGCAACGGTGGCTATCCGGGTCAGTACCCCGGAAGCTCGAACGGCGGGTACCCCGGCTCGGGCAGTCAGGGCGGCTACGGCAACGGGAACGGCAACGGCAATGGGCGGGGCGATCGCGGCGACGACGGGCCGAAAAAGAGCGGCCCGTGCTTCCTGATCTTCTGCGCTCCCCGCTGACAGCCGTAAGCTCGCACCCATGCGGCAACGGATTCGTTGGCTTGCTCTACACGGGGTGGTGCG
Source organism: Mycobacterium hackensackense (assembly GCF_025822555.1). Taxonomy (NCBI): domain Bacteria; kingdom Bacillati; phylum Actinomycetota; class Actinomycetes; order Mycobacteriales; family Mycobacteriaceae; genus Mycobacterium; species Mycobacterium hackensackense. The sequence goes on along the minus strand of NZ_JACKUC010000030.1, from coordinate 432,240 downwards.
CGGACTTTCCGCGGTGGCGGCGCGACGGGGCGACCCTCAGGGTCGGCTGATCGCCGACCCGCAGGCCCGCGCCGACCCGGGCGCCTTCGCCGATGAGATGCGTGCGATGGGCCCGGTCATCCGGGGCCGCGCGGTACTGCTCACCTTCGACCACGCCGTCGCACACGAGGTGCTGCGGTCCGAGGACTGGCGGGTCAGCTCGCTGGGCATCAACCTGCCCAAGCCGCTGCGCTGGATCGTCGAGCACACCTCCAACGATCTGCTGCACCCGATCGAGCCGCCGTCACTGCTGTCCATCGAACCGCCCGAACACACCCGGATGCGCAAGCTCGTCTCCTCGGTGTTCACCACCCGAGCCGTCGCCCGGCTGCGCGAACGCGTCCAGGAACGCGCCGATCAACTGCTCGACGAACTCGGCGGTGACACCGTCGACGTCGTCGACCGGTACTGCTCGCAGCTGCCGGTCGCGGTCATCGGTGACATCCTCGGGGTCCCGGAACCGGACCGTCCCAACATTCTGCACTTCGGCGAATTGGCCGCACCCAGCCTGGACATCGGGTTGACCTGGGCGCAATCTCAGCAGGTCGACGAGGGTATCGCCGGATTCGACAACTGGTTGGGCGGACACCTGCGCCAGCTGCGCCGCAACCCCGGTGAGGATCTGCTGAGCCAGATCATCGCGGCCTCCGACGGCGGCGCCGCCGGCGAACCGCTGACCGAACGCGAGCTGAAGGCACTGGCCGGGCTGGTGCTGGCGGCGGGCTTCGAGACCACCGTGAACCTCTTGGGCAACGGCATCAGGATGCTGCTGGACCACCCCGAGCACCTGGAGACCCTGGCCGCGCGACCCGAACTGTGGCCCACCGCCGTCGAGGAGATCCTGCGGCTGGATTCGCCGGTGCAGATGAGCGCCCGGATCGCCGGCCGCGACGTCGATCTGGCCGGCACCGCCGTGCGGCGCGGTGAGCTGATCATCCTCCATCTGGCCGGCGCCAACCGCGACCCCGCGGTGTTCGCCGATCCGCACCGCTTCGACATCGAACGCGAGAACGCCGGACGGCACCTGTCGTTCTCCGCGGGCAGGCACTTCTGCCTGGGCGCGGCGCTGGCGCGGGCCGAGGGTGAGGTCGGACTGCAGACGTTCTTCGCGCGGTATCCCGACGCGCGGCTGGCCGGGACCGGCGTGCGGCGGGACACCCGGGTGCTGCGCGGGTGGTCGACCCTGCCGATCGCCCTCGGCGAAGCGCGTCCCGCGCTACGGTCGTAGGTGTGGACTTCCGGGCGGTGCTGCTCGAGCAGACCGAACTCTTCGGCGAGGTGATCCGCCAGGCGGATCCATCGACACCCGTCGGCACCTGTCCGGGCTGGACGCTGAACAAGTTGTTCCGCCATGTGGGTCGCGGAAATCGTTGGTGTGCAACGATAATCAGCGAACGGCTGACTGAACCGCTTGATCCGCGCGACGTTCCGGACGGTAAACCACCCGAGGATCTCGACGCCGCCATCGACTGGTTGAACGCCGGCGCCCAACTGATCCTCGATGCCGTGGACCACGTGGGTTCGCAGAAGGTGTGGACGTTCCTGGGGCCGCGCCCGGCCGGATGGTGGGTGCGCCGTCGCGTACACGAACTGACCGTGCACCGCGCCGATGCCGACCTCGCCGTCGGCGCGGAATTCACCCTGCCCGTCGAACTGGCCGCGGACGGCGTGAGCGAGTGGATCGAGCTGAGCACGGCACGCGGACACGGGCTCGCCCCGGGGCAGCGACTACACCTGCATGCCACCGACGACGGGCTGGGCCCGACGGGGGAGTGGCTGGTGGTCCACGACGAAGACGGCCTGGCCTGGTCGCATGCCCACGCCAAAGGTGATGCCGCCGTGCGAGGTCCCGCACTGAACCTGCTGCTGGCCATCACCCGCCGCCGCACCGACGGTGTCGAAGTCCTCGGTGACACCGCCGTATGGGATGACTGGCTGACCAACACGCCGTTCTAGAGTTGGCGCATGAGTACTTCCGAGATCGCGACCGTCCTCGCCTGGCATGACGCCCTGAACGCCCGGGATTTCGACACGCTGGATCAGTTGTGCAGCGACGACATCGAGTTCGGCGATGCCGGTGGCGCCGCGCAGGGACGCACCGCGTTACGGGACTGGGCGCAGACTCTGGGCGATACGGTGACCGTGGGACGGCTGTACGTGCACGACGGCGTGGTGGTGGCCGAGCAGACCGTCACCGGCGATGACGGCGCGGACGCCGACACCTTCGGCTCGGCCTTCCGGGTGGTGCACGACCACGTCACGTCGGTGTTCCGGCATAGCAGCCTGGACGCGGCGCTGGCGGCGACGGAACTCACCGACGACGATCTGGTCTAGCCGCCCGGCTTCTGGTGCGCCGGTCCCGGCGTCGCCAGCACCGCCGCGATGCCCGTCGTCAACGGCACCGACAGCGCCAGCGCGATCCCACCCACCGCGGACCGGGCGATCTCGATGGCCACGCTCTCACTGGTCAGCACGTCGCCCAGCGAACGGTTGGCCACGCTGAACAACAGCAGCAGGGGTAACGCGCTACCCGCATAGGCCAGCACCAGGGTGTACACGGTGCTGGCGATGTGATCGCGGCCCACCCGCATGGCGCCGGTGAAGATGGCCCGCCGGGAGGTCGCGTGTTCGGCCAGTTCGAAGGCCGTCGACGCCTGGGTGACGGTGACGTCGTTGAGCACACCGAGGGAACCGATGACGAACCCGGCGAGCAGCAGGCCGGTGATCGACACATGTCCCAGATACGCCGCGACCTCGTTGTTCTGGTCCTCCGAGAGCCCGGTCAGCTGGGCCAGTTCGATTGCACCCCAAGACAACACAGCGGCCACGAGGAGTGCGGTCAAGGTCCCCAGCAGGGCCGCGCTGGTGCGCAGGCTGACGCCGTGCGCCAGATAGATGACCGCGTACAGGATGGCCGAGGACGCCACCAGGGCGACCGGAACGGCCGAGGCGCCGTCGCGCAGCGCGGGTAGCAGGAACACCACCAGGACGGCGAACGCGACCACGATGCCGATCAGCGCCCGCAGGCCGCGCCAGCGCGCCACCGCGACGACCACGATGGCGAACGCCGCGGCCAGCCCGACCAGCGCCCAGGTCCGCTCGAAGTCGAAGAAGGCATACGTGGTGGCGCCGGCGTCGTCGACCTGGCGGCTCAGCCGTACGTGATCGCCCGCGGCGAGCTGCGGCTGGCCCGGGCCACCGCTGAACTCCAGCAGGGTGTCGGCGCCGGCATTGGGTCCGGACTCGATCGACACCAGGGAGTGCACGCACCGGCCGCCGCCGTCGGGGGCCTCCTGCGGTGAGCCGGTGAGCACGGCACCGGTGGACGGACTGCCGCAGTTGGCCATCTGAGTGGACAGCACGCGGCCGGCTTCGGTGGTCACCGCGCCGCCGGCCGAATTCTGGAACGGCAGCGGGATATCGACCTTCTGCTGGGTCGGCCACAGCCACACCGCGCCGATGACGGTCGCGATGCCGATGGCCACGAGCAGGCCCACCACGATCCGGGCGGCCAGCGGCCCCAGGGGGGAGGGGCCGTCCAGGGAGTGCGAATGCCCGTGCGAGTGCGTCACCCGCCCAAGGGTAGGCGGTCCGGCTGAGCCGCTACTGGCGGTAGCTCACCAGGAAGTTACCCAACCGCTCGATGGCCTTGGACAGGTCCCGAGCCCAGGGCAGTGTGACGATGCGCAGGTGATCCGGTGTGGGCCAGTTGAATCCGGTGCCCTGGGTGATCAGGATCTTCTCCTGCAGCAGCAGGTCCAAGACCAGCTGCTCGTCGTCGTGGATGTCGTAGACCTCGGGATCCAGCCGCGGGAAGGCGTAGAGGGCACCCTGGGGCTTGACGCAGGACACCCCGGGGATCTCGTTGAGCTTGGTCCATGCGACGTCGCGCTGTTCGAGCAGGCGTCCGCCCGGCAGCACCAGGTCATCGATGCTCTGGTGTCCGCCGAGGGCGACCTGAATGGCATGCTGCGCAGGCACATTCGGGCACAGGCGCATATTGGCCAGCAGGCTGATGCCCTCGATGAAGCTGGTGGCGTGTTCCTTGGGGCCGGTGATGACGAGCCAGCCCGACCGGTAACCGGCGACCCGGTAGGCCTTGGACAGACCGTTGAACGTCAAGCACAGCAGGTCGGGCGCCACGGACGCCATCGCGATGTGCTGGGCGTCGTCGTAGAGGATCTTGTCGTAGATCTCGTCGGCCAGCAGCAGCAACTGGTGCTTGCGGGCGAGATCGGCGATCTGCGTGAGGGTTTCGCGGGTGTACACCGCGCCGGTCGGGTTGTTCGGGTTGATCACCACGATCGCCTTGGTGCGGTCGGTGATCTTGGCTTCCAGATCGGCGATATCGGGATTCCAGCCCTGCGTCTCGTCGCACAGGTAGTGCACCGGGGTACCGCCGGCCAGCGAGGTGGACGCCGTCCACAAGGGGTAGTCCGGCGCGGGGATGAGCACCTGATCGCCGTTGTCCAGCAGGGCCTGCAGCGTCATGGTGATGAGCTCGGAGACACCATTGCCCAGGAAGACATCGTCGACGTCGAACTTCGGGAAGCCGTCGACCAGTTCGTAGCGGGTGAACACCGCGCGCCGCGCACTGGGGATGCCCTTGGAGTCGGAGTAACCCTGGGCGTTGGGCAGAGCCTGGATCATGTCGCGCATGATCACGTCGGGCGCTTCGAAACCGAACGGGGCCGGGTTGCCGATGTTGAGCTTGAGGATGCGGTGACCTTCGGCCTCCAGCCGCGAGGCGTGCTCGTGTACCGGCCCGCGGATCTCGTAGAGGACGTCCTGCAGTTTGGTGGACTGCGCGAACGTCCGCGGCCGCGGGTGTTGCCCGGTGTTCTGCCACGACAGCTGATTGGTGCTCACGCGGCTAATTCTCCCACGGGCCCGCAAACCGATTTTCCGGACAAGGTTGCAATTTGACGTCGGGGTCGAAGTTTTCTGCGTGATCGGTGTTAAGTTCCTGAACCACTATGACGTCGATGACACGTTTGATGGGCACGGCATTCGGGATCACCGCCGCCGCTGCGCTCGCATTTGCTGCGTCCGCGCAGGCCGACCCACCACTGCTCAACGGGACCTATGCGGGCGGCGACGCCGAGAATGTCTGGACCATCGCCAGCACCTGCGGCTTGACCGGCTGTACCGGCTCGGTCGCGAGCAATCAGGGCTGGACCAGCCCCATGACCTTGACGGACGGCCGCTGGAACTTCTCGGTCACCAAACCCGATGGCTTCATTTGCGATGACGGTAGTTACCAGCCGGCCGTCATTTCGATATCGGTCGATCCGGCAACACTGGGCGGAGTGATTTCCGCGGACTCGAATGGCGCCTGCCCGGGCGGCATTCTGAGCCAGACGCCATTCCAATTACGTCAGGTCTGACGTGATTTGTGCACGTTTAGCGGCGGTAACCGCCGCTAAACGTGCACAAATCGCTGAGATTTAGCGCTTGCCGGGGCGGCGTGCGCCCTTGGCGATGCCGAGGCCCTTCACCGGGGCCTCGTCGCCCACCACGCGGTCGTCGTTGCCGGTCGCACCGTTCGACGACGGGGCCGCGGGGGCTTCGGCGACTGGCTCGGGCTCGACCGCCGCAGGCTCGGCCGCCGGAGCGGGCGCAGCCTGGGCGGCGGCCGGGGCCGCCTTCTTGGCGCCGGGACGGCGGGCGCCGGCAGCGAGACCGAGACCGACCACCGGGGGCTCCGGCTTTGCCGGCTCCGCGGGAGCCGCGGGAGCTTCGGCCACGGGCTCAGGTGCCGCCGCAGGTGCGGCCGGAGCCGCCGCCGCAGGCGCCGCCTTCTTGGCGCCGGGTCGCTTGGCCCCACCGGCGATACCCAGACCCTTGACCGGGGCGGCGGGAGCTGCGGCCTCGGCAGCGGGCGCCTCGGCGGACGGGGCGGCAGCAGCGGGAGCGGCCTTCTTGGCGCCGGGTCGCTTGGCCCCACCGGCGATCCCCAGACCCTTGACCGGTGCGGCGGGTGCCGCCTCGGCAGCGGGCGCCGCGGCAGCCGCAGCGGGAGCGGCCTTCTTCGCGCCGGGTCGCTTGGCCCCACCGGCCATACCCAGCCCGGTGACCGGCTTGACGTCGGCGGCAGCGGTCGAAGCGGTGGCGGCTTCTGGCACGGCCTGTTCCACCGCGGGAGCAGCAGCCGCGGCGGTGGCTTGCGCCTTGGCCTCGGCCTCGGCTCGTGCTTCGGCGCGGGCGGCGGACGCCGCGGCGGCCGTGCCCTTCTCGGGCAGCGTGTAGATGCTGGTGTCCAACGAGTTCAGCAGCAGCTGAGCGACGTCGAGCACCTCGACCTTTTCGATGTCCCGGGACGCGGCGACATCGTCGACACCGTCGGTCATCATCACGCGGCAGAACGGGCAACCGGTGGCGATCGCCGAGGCGCCGGTGTCGATGGCTTCCTCGGTGCGCTCGGTGTTGACGCGCTTGCCGATGTGCTCTTCCATCCACATCCGGGCGCCACCGGCACCACAGCACAGGCCGCGATCGGCGTGCCGGGGCATCTCGGTGAGCTTCGCGCCGGCGGCACCGACCAGCTCACGCGGTGCCTCGTACTCCTTGTTGTGCCGACCCAGGAAGCACGGGTCGTGGTAGGTGACCTCTTGGTCGACGGAGGTCACCGGGATCAGCTTCTTGTCCCGGACCAGGCGGTTGAGCAGCTGGGTGTGGTGCACGACGGTGTAGTCGGAACCGAGCTGCGGGTACTCGCGGTTGATCGTGTTGTAGCAGTGCGGGCAGGTCACCACGACCTTGCGCTTGGCCGTCTCGACACCCTCGAACAGCTCGTTGATGGTCTCGACGTTCTGCGCCGCGAGTTGCTGGAACAGGAACTCGTTACCGGCGCGCCGCGCCGAGTCGCCGGTGCAGGTCTCGCCGGTGCCGAGCACCAGGTACTTGACGCCCGCGGTGGCGAGCAGTTCGGCGACGGCCTTGGTGGTCTTCTTCGCGCGGTCCTCGTAGGCGCCGGCGCAGCCGACCCAGAACAGGTACTCGAAGCCCTCGAAGGAGTCCACGTCCTGGCCGTAGACGGGGACGTCGAAGTCGACCTCGTCGATCCAGTTGGTGCGGTCCTTGGCGTTCTGGCCCCAGGGGTTGCCCTTGTTCTCCAGGTTCTTGAACAGCACGCCGAGCTCACCGGGGAACTCCGACTCGACCATCACCTGGTAGCGGCGCATATCGACGATGTGGTCGATGTGCTCGATATCGACCGGGCACTGCTCGACGCAGGCACCGCAGTTGGTGCAGGACCACAGCACGTCGGGGTCGATGACGCCGCCCTGTTCCAGGGTGCCGACCAGGGGGCGCAGCGCCTGCTCGGGGCCGTGGCCCTCGATGCGCTCGTAGCCCGATTCCGGGACGTGGTGCCCGTTCTCGTGATGGTGCTCCAGCGCCGCGAAGTCGACGGAGCCTTCTTCGGGGAACGGCTTGCCCTCGATCAGGTAGGGCGCCTTGGCGAACATGTGGTCGCGCAGGTTCATGATCACGAGCTTGGGCGACAGCGGCTTACCGGTGTTCCACGCCGGGCACTGGGACTGGCAGCGGCCGCACTCGGTACAGGTGGTGAAGTCGAGGTAGCCCTTCCAGGTGAAGTCCTCGATCTTGCCGCGACCGAAGACGGCGTCCTCGGCGGGATCATCGAAGTCGATCAACTCGCCCTTGTGCTCCATGGGCAGCAGCGGACCCAGACCATCGGGCAGGCGCTTGAAGGTGACGTTGATCGGGGCCAGGCCGATGTGCAGGTGCTTGGAGTGCAGCACGATCAGCAGGAACACCAGCATGACGCCGATATGGCCCATCAGTGCGATGGTCTCGATCCAGGCGTTCGCGGTGTGGCCCAGCGGGGCCAGCAGGGCGGCCATGCCGTCGGAGAAGAACGCGCCGAACTGGTACGGGAAGTCCTCGCCGAGCACGTTGACCGCGGCGCCGCGGAAGATGGCGTAGGTCAGGATGACCAGGAAGATCATGAAGAGGATCTCCCACGCACCACCGGTGTGCGAGCCGTAGAAGCGGGACTCGCGACCGAGCTTCTTGGGTTCGCGGGTGACCCGGATGATGGCGAAGACGATGATGCCGGCCAGCACGGCGAGGGCGAAGAAGTCCTGCAGGAAGCCCAGGACCGCCCAGCGGCCGACGATCGGGATGTGGAATTCGGGGTCGAACAGGACGCCGTAGGCCTCGACGTACACCGAGCCGAGGACGAAGAAGCCCCACATCGTGAAGAAGTGCGCGATACCGGGGATCGACCACTTCAGCAGCTTCGACTGGGCGAAGACTTCCTTGTTCTGGTTGAGGAAGCGCCGGACCAGATGGTCCTTGCGGCCGCGCTCGTCGCCGACCTTCTGGCCCGAGTTGATCAGCTTCGTCAGCCACAGCACGCGCCTGGCGGCGAACACCAAGACGATCGCGGTCATCAACAAACCAAGGATCAACCGCCCCGTCGTGAGCATGTGCTCCAGGCTGTCTTCCACCGCGGGCCTCCCGTAATTTAAGTTACTCATTGGTAACTTAAGGTGTGTTACTCGCCAGTAACTTAGGCTAGATGCCTGCTCATAGTTGCATCCGGCCGGGAAGCGCCGCTAGCAAGGCTGACCTAACTCACTCTTTGTCACCCGGCGGAGCCCCGCGACGGGACCCGGCGACCTGGGTCCGCCGGTACCGGAAAAGTCTTGGTGACACTGGCCGATGGCTGTGTAACGGCATTGCGGTCCGTATCCGGCAAACGCCAGATGTGGTGGTCACCACAGTCGCGTCTCAGGCCGGCGTGCCCACCAGCGCCCGCAACATGGACAGCATTTCCGACCGCGATTCGGCGCCCAGCCGGCGGCGGATGCGGGCGACGTGGTGTTCGACGGTCTTGGCGGAGATCAGCAGCTGATTGCCGATATCGCGGTAGGGCATCCCCTGCAGCACCAGCTCGGCGACCTCACGTTCCCGGTCGGACAACCGGGCCCAGGTCGGCGTCGAGGTGGCCGGTTCGGCGGCGGCGCGGGCCGGTGCACTGGGCACGTCCCGGTCGGCCGTCTCGGCATTCTGGATATCGGATTTGAGATCGCGGGCCAGCGCCAGCATGGCACCGGACACCTTCCCGTCCGGGGTGTGCAGTGCGGCCTGGCTCGCGAGTCGGGTGGCATCCCAGGTCAGGCCGAACCGGGTCAACCCGCGCGCCGCGACGGCCACCTCCTCGGGATCGACCTGGTGGGCCAGCACGCGTAACCAGGTGCGGCCCGCGGTGGCCAGGCTGCGGGCGAACGGACTCTGCCCGGCCGCGGCGGCCAGTGCCTGACCGTGCGGGGCGACGGCGTCGGGGGAGTTGGCCAGGATCCCGGCGTGCACGCCGGCCCAATGCAGTGGCACCGACCAGAGCACCGGGTCGCCGAGCGCGCTCAACAGGGCGAACGCCTCGTCGATATGGTGCTGGACCCGGTCGACCTGGCGCAGTCGGGCCGCCGCCACCCAGAGTTCCCCGAGTGGCAGCGCGCAATAGATGTCGAGGGAGTATTCGGCCAGCACGTCCACGGCGGCGTACCAGTACTTCTGCGTCGCCCCGCCGTCACCTCCGCGGCGGGCGATCGCCGTGCGCAGTGCCGCCGACCACAGCGCGTCGCGACGATGCAGCGACGACGGCACCGACGCGGCATCCGCGCTCGCCGCACTCAGCTGACCGTCCAGCATGCGCACCCAGCCCAGCAGCAGTCGGTGTCGGGGCCCGGTGAAGCCGTGATCGTCGGACGCGTCGGCACCGACGGCTCGTCCGATGATGCTGCGGGCCCGCACCGCGTCACCTCCGTGCAGGGCGGCCAGGGTGACGAGCGCGGCGGGACTGTCCGGGCCGACGCCGGTGTCGGTGCGTTCGGCCGTGATCGACTGGCTCAACCGCCCGATCGCGGCGGCGAACGGCTGATCCAGGGTCTGCAGCAGACCGTCGGCCAGGTTGCGTGCCGCGCGCGCAGTCGAGGTGGGCGGCCCGGAATCCGGCACGGCGAGCGCGGCTCGGGCCGCCTCGGCGTTGCCGACCCCGATGGCCACGATCGCCGCGGCCGATCCGACGAAGGCGTCAGGATAGGGCCCCAGCCAGGCGAACAGATCGGCGGCCTGCCCCGCGGCGCCGTCGTGGACGGCGACACTGGCGGCGATCCGGACCGCGGCCGCGCGTTCGGCCGGATCTGCCGAACCGAGCAGCCCGTCGGCCAACCGGGCCGCCGTCGCACAGTCACCCGTCATCGCCAGGGCGTCGGCCAATCCGGCGCTGTGCGCGCCCGGTCCCGCACCGGCGTCGGCGGCTGCCCGGTACAGCCGGGCCGCGCGTGCGGGCTGGGCACGGTTCGCCGTGGCCAGGGTGATCAGCGTGTCGGCGAGCAGGGCGTCCCGCATTCCGTGCTCGGCCATCCTGAGTGCGAGATCTGTGGAGAGCAAGCCGATTTCGGTTTGCGATCGGAGCAGGGCGAGTTCGGTGTCGTGATGCCGGGCAGCCCCGAGGATCTCGGCGACCGCACGGTGCAGGATGCCCAGGAACGGCCGGCGGTGGGCGGCGTCGAGGAGCCCGGTGGCCCGCGCGCGGTCCATCAGATCCTGTGCGCTGTCGGCGTCGACCCGCAGCGCGGCGGCGATATCGTCGGCGCCCAGTCCGGGGCTCAGGGAGCAGAGCAACAGGGTGTCCAGCACCGCCCGGTCGAGGCGGTGCAGTCGCTCCACGAGCGCGACCCGGGTAGCGGTGCCGATGACCGTGACCGCGGATTCCCCGTCGGGCGCACCGATGGCCTCCGGGATGGCCCGCGCCGCCCGGCCCACCAGAAACGGCAGGCCGGAGGTGGCCGCCTGCACGGTGCGCACCAATTCGTATGGGACACCGGTAAATTCGGTGGGCGCCAGGGCACCGAGGGTGAGCACCGGGTTCTCCCGGGCCAGGGCGGTGAACAGGCCGCCCAGGGCGGGACGGTGTGCCAGCGGTTCGGCGGCGACCACCACGGTGAGCTCGGGCCGGGCGACCAGCGCGGTGAGCCGGGCCAGGTCTGCGTCGTCGAGCAGCTGGGCATCGTCGATGACGATTGCGGCACTGCCGATTTCGGATCCGGCGGGTACCGACGAGGACACCGCCCGGCCGGCTCCGCGCAGCGCGGTGCGTACGGCGTTGATCCGCGTGGTCTTGCCGGTGCCGATACCCCCGGACACCAGGACCTTGGCCGGTTCGGTCGGTGCGTCGATCAGGGTGGCGAGCGGGTCACCCGGCCGGCCCCCGTCGCTGCGCTCGCCCAGGCCCACGGGCGCGCGCTATTCGTTACCGGACACGACGACCGTCGTCTGCGGCGCCTGGGTGACGGTGGCCGCCGCGGCGGCCGTCGTGGTGACGGGCTCGGGCGCCTTGGTCGTCGTCGGCGGCGCGGCCGAGGTGGTCGGCGGTTTCGTCGTGGTGGTGGTCGGGGGCTGGGTGGTGGTGGTCGTCGTGGTGGGCGGGGTGGTCGTGGTGGTGGTGGTCGTGGTCGTGGTGGTTGTCGTCGTCGTGGTGGTGGTCGTGGTCGAGCTGGTGGTCGACGGTGTCGTCGTCGTCGTGGTGGTGGTGCTCACCGGGGGCGGCGGAGGTACCTCGGAGGTGGTGACGATGCCGTCGGAACCGGTGACCGTCACCGTCTCCGTCGTCAGCGGGGCTGCGGTGCTCTCACCGGGCTGGGTGGAGAAACTCGTCGCCGTCTCGATCACCGTCCCGCCGGGACCGCTGGTGCCGGTCAGGGTGACCGCGAGGCCACCGCCGGCCAGCAGTACCGCCGCGGCAGCCGCGCCGAACAGCAGCGGCGGCCGCTTGTACCAGGGCAGGGGTGCCGCCTCGCCCTGGAGTTCCTCCTCCTGCGGGGTGAAGGCCACCTCGGGACGGGCGCTGCTGAACCCGGTGTCGTAATCCGGGCCCTCGTAGGGCAGGGGTTCACCGGTCGGAAGCGGGTTGTCCTCCGACCACGCCAAACCCGGGGCGGCCGCAGTCGGCGGCGCCGCGGCTCCGGCTCCGGCCCACCCCATGGTCGGGGCCAGGCCGGTCGGCGCGGCATCCGGGCTTGCCGCCGGCGCCAAACCCGTCGCGGCCGCGGCCTCGGAGGCCAGACCGGCCACCAGGGCCGCGCCCACGGCCGTGTTGACCTGGGCGTAGGGGGTGGTGATCACCGGCGCCTGCAACCGCTCGGACAGCCGCTGCGTCACCAGCGGGATCGCCGCGCCCCCACCGACAGTGGCGATGGCCGACACGCTGGAGACGGGAATTCTGTTGTGCTGTAAGACTTCGTCGATGGCACCGAGCAGGCCGGCCAGCGGGGCTTCGATCACCTGATCCAGCTCGGCGCGGGTGACCCGGATATCGGAGGTGTAGCCGGGTAACTCGGCCCGCACCACCGCGGTGGTCTCGGCGGACAGCCGCTCCTTGGCCCGGCGGCACTCATCGCGCAGCCTGCCGAGCGAACCGACCGCCGCGGTGCTGCCCGGGTCGGTGTTGTTGGCCTCGGCGATGCCGGCAAGGACGTGGTTCAGGAGCGCTTGGTCGATCTGATCCCCGGAGAAGTCCGGATAGCGCTGGGTGGCGCCGATGGGCGCCAGATTCCCGCCCGCGTCGGCCAGCGTGATGCTGGTGCCGCTGCCGCCGAGATCGATCAGGGCGACAACACCCTGGGCGGGCAGACCGGGGCCGCTGCGCAGGCCGGCCAGGGCCGCGAGCGAATCCGGCACCAGGGTCGCCGACGACAGGCCGGGCTTGGCGCGCAGGGCGATCTGCAGGGCGGATACCGCGGCCGGGCTCCAGTGCGCGGGCACGGCGATGGTGATGGGCTGGCCACCGCCGACGGTATGGGCCATCGCGTCCAGCGCCTCGGCGAGCACCTGGTCGCCAGGGTGTGACGAACCGTCGGAGGCCACCAGGGGGATGGGATCGCCCACGCGGTCCACGAACCCGCCCAGCACCAGACCCGGCTGGTTCAGTCCGCTGTTTACCCCGGTATTTTCTGAGGGCAGCCCGACCTCGGCTGGGCGGTCGTTGAACAGGGTCAGCACCGCGCGCCGCACGACCGGCGGCCGGCCTTCGCGGGCCGCCACCAGATTGGTTGTCCCTATCGACAACCCGAGCGAGTCGCCCATGTGATCTCCTGTCGACAGCCGTGACGCCCTCACCTTAGTGGTAGCCGAGACCGGTACGCGTCAATCCCCCTAACGTGTCGAAACCCCTAATGGGGCATCCCCTAACCCGGGCGTCGTCGCGGTGGGTTCGACACCGATTTGCGCCTCGACGTGCACCGATAACATCGAGGGAACTCACAGAAAGGACGGTGGCACGATGGCCAATGAACTGCTGGACTTCGTCATGTCGCTGGTGCGGGATCCCGACGCGGCCGCGCGCTACGCCGCGGATCCGAATCAGGCCATCGCGGACGCGCACCTGACCGATGTCACCACCGCCGATGTCAACCACCTGATCCCGGTGGTCAGCGAGTCGCTGTCCTCGCCTGTGTCGACCGGCGGCGCCGACCTGGGGTTCGACCCCGGCGGCAGCGTCTGGACCAGTGGAGCCGCGACGGCAGCCTTCGACTCCTTCGGTGACTTCGGTGGCGTGAGCGATCACGTGCCCGTGGTGGTCACCGACGATCTGCACACGGCGGTGAACTCGCTGCCGGATGCCTTCGAGCGCAGCGTGCCCACCGTGGTCGATGACTACTCCGCCGACGTCCCGACCTTTGCTGTGGATCCGCACCCGATCGACGACGTGCCGGTCGTCGACACCGGCCTGGACACCCACTGGAACCAGACCACCGACAGTGATCACCACCTGCCGGTCGATGACGGTGGTTTCGACATCTTCGGCTGACCTGCCCAGAAATGCCCGCTCACCTGCAAGGGAGCGGGCTTTTTTGTGTCCGGGAGCGGTTGTCCCCCGTCATCCCCTAACCCCCTAATGGGCATACCCCCTATACCCCCGATGGGGGTTGTGAAGGCAGGGGTTTCGACCCCGTTTCCGTCGTCGCTCGCCACCCATAACGTTGTCTTCAGTTCGCCGGACCACCCGGAAACAGACCAGAAGCACCTACCGAAGCGCCACCCAGAAAGTCACTCAGAAAGGCACTCCCATGACCACGATCATCGACTACATCCTCGACCTGTTCCGCAGCCCCGACATCGCGGCCGCCTTCGTCGCCGACCCCGACCAGGCGATGCGGGACGCGGGCCTGCCGAACGTCAGCGCCGCCCAGCTCGCCTCGGTCGCCGCCAGCGTGGCACCGGCCGGCGTCGCACTCGGCAACGGCGACCCCGTGTACGGGCTGCAGAACGCGGTGTCCAGCTACCACAACTTCGCCTCCCCGTTCTCGCCGCAGACCTCCTACACCTCGCAGCCGACGTTCGCGCCACAGACCGACTTCGCCAGCCACAACAGCACCGATTTCGCCAGCCACAACAACGTGCCGGTGCTCAGCCCGAACCAGGACGCCGGCGCCAACGCCCAGCAGGGCGCGTTCAACCTCGGCTTCGGTGACATCACCCTGTTCGGCAGCAAGACCACCACGACGACCACCGCCACCAACGGCGGTGTGGTGGTCGACGGCGAGAACAACGGCACCGTCACCACCGGCCACGACAACACCGTCGGCGACGGCAACACCAACGTCCACGACGTGCTGACCGGAAGCCACTCGCCGGTGATCGTCGGGGCCGGCAACCAGGTCCACGACAGCTCGCAGACCGCCGGCGGCGACGTCATCTCGCACAACAGCGGGCCCGTCATCAAGGACGTCGACACCAGCGGCGGCAACGGTGGCGGCGCCAGCGCCGGCGGCGGCATCCTGGGCGGCGGGCACGCCAGCGGCGGTAGCGGCGGTAGCGGCGGCAGCGGTGGCAGCATCGTCATCAACGACAGCCACGGCTCGACCAACACCACCTCCGTCGGCGGCAGCCAGACCACGGTCGGACACGACCTGGGCAGCGGGAACACCAGTGTGGTGGACACCTCGAGCCACACGACGACCACCACCTCGGTCAGCGGACACTCGACGATCGACAGCTCGGTGCACGCCGACAGCTCGGTCCACGAGGACAGCTCCGTGCACACCACGGTGACCGACGAGTCGGTGCACCAGGCCGGCGGTATCAACACCTACGCCGATACCGACCTGCACAACACCACGAACATCGAGCCGCACACCGATTTCCACGCGTTCTGATCGACACCCGATTGGCGGGGACCACAAGGTCCCCGCCAATCGGCGCGCATGGGAGTTTGATGGTCTGGAGAGGACGAGATGACAGCACCGCAGGATCACAAGGTCGCGGCCGGCAGGCCGGCCAGGCCTGTCGACGTGATCGTCGAACTCATCGACCACAGCTCCCGGATCGCCGGCGCGCACGACCGCGCCGACCTGGTGGAGCGCCTCGGCATCGCCAAGGACAGGATCACCGACCCACAGATCCGGGTGGTCATCGCCGGCCAGCTCAAGCAGGGCAAGAGCCAGCTGCTCAACTCACTGCTGAACATGCCGGTGGCGCGGGTCGGCGATGACGAGAGCACGGTGCTGGCCACCGTGGTGCACTACGCCGAGACCGCGTCGGCCCGGCTGGCGGTCGCCGGGCCCGACGGCGAACCGGAATTCGTCGATATCGATATGTCGGAGCTGCGCAACGATCTGCGCCAGGCCCCGGCGGCGCAGGGCCGTGAGGTGTTGCGTGTCGAGGTCGGGGTGCCCAGCCCGATGCTCAAGAACGGTCTGACCTTCATCGACACCCCCGGCGTCGGCGGCCACGGCCAACCGCACCTGTCGGCCACCCTGGGACTGCTACCCGAGGCGGATGCGCTACTGATGGTGAGCGACACCAGCCAGGAATTCACCGAGCCCGAACTGACCTTCATCCGGCAGGCCGTCGAAATATGCCCGTTGACAACAATTCTGGCCACCAAGATCGACCTGTACCCGCACTGGCGGGAGATCGTCGCGGCGAACGCCGCCCATCTGCAGCGCGCCGGCCTCAGCACGCCGATCACTCCGGTGAGCTCGGTGCTGCGCAGCCACGCCATCACGCTCAACGACAAGGACCTCAACGAGGAGTCCAACTTCCCGGCACTGGTCACCTTCCTCGGCGACAAGGTGTTGTCCCGTGAGACCGATCGCGTCCGCGATCACGTGATCGACGAGATTCGCGCCGCGGCAGATCATCTCGCACTCGTGGCCGAAGCCGAACTGTCAGCGCTCAACGATCCCGACACCCGCGAGAAGCTCACCGCCGACCTCGAACGGCGCAAGCAGGAAGCTCAGGACGCGCTGGCCCAGACCGCGTTGTGGCAGCAGGTGCTCAACGACGGGATCGCCGACCTGACCGCCGATATCGATCACGATCTGCGGAACAGGTTCCGGCACATCACCGCCCACACCGAAGGCGTGATCGACGGCTGTGACCCCACCCAGCACTGGGCCGAGATCGGCGCCGAACTGGAGAACGCCATCGCCACCGCCGT
Source organism: Mycobacterium hackensackense (assembly GCF_025822555.1). NCBI lineage: Bacteria > Bacillati > Actinomycetota > Actinomycetes > Mycobacteriales > Mycobacteriaceae > Mycobacterium > Mycobacterium hackensackense. Next base: position 415,727 of record NZ_JACKUC010000030.1, on the reverse strand, counting down.
GGGCGACAACTTCGTCTGGGCCTTCCAGCGGGCCGAGGCGCTGGCCGCCGAGGTGGCCCGGACCTTCATCGAGGCGGGCCTGGATGTCATCGAGGCGCCGCACGTCAGCGCGCGTGAGATGGGCGCCAGTCTGGGCGAGTTCAAGGCACTTGCGCGGTTGGACGCCAAACCGATCAAAGCCGGCCACAAGGTGGTCACCGGGATGCGCGGGTCCTACGGCGGTGTGTTGATGTTCGGCATGCTGACCTCGTTCGCGGGCCTGGGCATGTTCAACCCGTTGTCGCTGGGTGCGGGACTTCTGTTGGGGCGCAAGGCCTACAAGGAGGATATGGAGAACCGGATGTCGCGGGTCCGCAACGAAGCCAAGACCAGCATGCGCCGGTTCATCGACGACGTGTCGTTCGTGGTCAACAAAGAGTCTCGAGATCGGCTGCGCGCCATCCAGCGTCAGCTGCGCGACCACTACCGGGGTATCGCCAACCAGGCGTCGCGCTCGCTCAACGAGTCACTGCAGGCCACCCTGACATCGGCCAAGCTGGAAGAGAACGAGCGCAACACCCGCATCAACGAGCTGGAGCGCGAGCTCAACATCCTGCGGCAGGTCATCGACAACGCGGACAAACTGTCCGTGGCAGGTTGACCCGCTTAAACTGGTCGCCCGTATGAGCACCAGTGACAATGTGCGCGCGATTCTGGGCGGCACCATCCGCGCGTATCAGGCCGATCCGGCATACCGGGACCGGCCCGACGTGCACAACGAACTGCTGCGGATCGGCAACCGGCTCAACGAGCCGATGCGCATCGCCCTGGCCGGCACCCTCAAGGCGGGTAAATCGACCCTGGTCAACGCCTTGGTGGGGGAGGACATCGCCCCGACCGACGCCACCGAGGCGACCCGCCTGGTCACCCGGTTCCGGCACGGTCCCACCCCGAAAGTCACCGCCAACCACCGCGGCGGCCGGCGCTCGAACGTGCCGATCGTGCGGGTTCCGGGCGACCGCCCGGATCGGCGAAGTCTGACGTTCAGCTTCGACGGCCTGGACGAAGGTGACATCGAGGACCTGGACGTGCAGTGGCCGGCCGCCGAACTCATCGACACCACCATCATCGACACCCCCGGCACCTCGTCGCTGTCGCGCGATGTGTCCGCCCGGACGTTGCGGCTGCTGATTCCCGAAGACGGTGTGCCGCGGGTGGACGCGGTGGTGTTCCTGCTGCGCACCCTCAACGCCGCCGATATCGGGCTGCTCACCCAGATCGGTGAACTGGTCGGCGGTGAGGCGGGCGCGTCCAGTGCGTTGGGGGTGATCGGGGTGGCGTCAAGGGCCGACGAGATCGGCGCCGGCCGCATCGATGCCATGCTGTCGGCCCGGGATGTGGCGACCCGGTTCACCGCCGAGATGGAGAAGACCGGGATCTGCCAGGCGGTCGTCCCGGTGTCCGGGCTGCTGGCGCTCACGGCACGCACCCTGCGGCAGAGCGAGTTCGTCGCGCTGGAGAAGCTGGCGGCCGTCGAACCGGCCGAGCTGACCAAGGCAATGCTCAGCGTGGACCGGTTCGTCCGGGAAGACAGCTCGCTGCCGGTGGACGCCGCGACCCGGGCCGCCCTGCTCGACCGGTTCGGGATGTTCGGGATCCGGATCTCGATCGCGGTGCTGCGCGCCGGGATCAGCGACTCGGTGGCGCTGGCCGACGAACTGCTGGAACGCAGCGGGCTGATCGCCCTGCGCGATGTCATCGACCAGCAGTTCGCGCAGCGCTCCGATCTGCTCAAGGCGCATACCGCACTGCTGGCCCTGCGGCGGTTCGTCCAGGTCCACCCGATCTACGCCAGCAGGCAGATCCTGGCTGACATCGACCCGCTGCTGGCCGATGCGCACGCGTTCGAGGAACTCCGGCTGTTGAGTCAATTGCGTTCCCGGCCAACCACGTTGAACGACGACGAGATGGCGTCGCTGCGCCGGTTGATCGGCGGGTCCGGCACGGACGCGGCCAGCCGGCTGGGGCTGGGATCGGCCGATCCCTACGACGGCCCGCGGGCGGCGTTCGCGGCGGCGCAACGCTGGCGCCGCCGCGCCGACCATCCGCTCAACGATCCGTTCACCACCAGGGCGTGCCGGGCGGCGGTGCGCAGCGCCGAGGGGTTGGTCGCCGAGTATCACGCGCAGGGCCGATGAGTTTGCGCGCCGCTACGGGGACAGCGTCCTGGTCTCGTTCAAGCGAGGCCGGCGGCGGGTCGTGGTGGCCTCGTCGTCGCGGGACTGGCTCGTCGTGCGGCGGGTCGTCGTCGTGGTGGTCGAGGACGTCGTCGATGACGTGGTGGCGTCCGGGTCGTTGATATCGGTGGTGGCCGGCGGGCTGGTGCTGGTGATCGTCTCGGTGGTGGTCGTGGCAGCCGAACTCGACCGTCCCGAAGTGTCGGAGAAGCTGGGGGTGACGAATTCCGTCGGAGCCTGTTCGGGCTGGTTGAACTGGCGGGACACGAACAACGCCCCCCAGACGATCAGCGCGATGGCGGCCAACGCGGCGAGGCTGGCGGCGGTCAGCGTGGACGTGCGTTCATGCCACTTACGCTCGTCCGTCACGGGCACCGATAGTAATCACGCGGTGCGGCATCCTGCTGGGTCAACCGAGTTGGCCGATGACCTCGGATGCGAAGAACTCCAGGTGATCGAGATCTGACATATCCAGAACCTGCAGGTAAACGCGTTGCACACCGGCCGCGGTGAAAGCACCCAGCTTGTCCACGATCTCCGCCGGGGTGCCGACCGTCGGGGAGTTTCCGCGCATCTCGTCCAGTTCGCGCCCGATGGCGGCGGCGCGGCGGGTCAGCTCGGCCTCGTCGCGACCCGCGCACAGCACGAACGCCGCGGAGTACGTCACCGACTCGGGTGCGCGGCCGGCCGCGTCGACGGCCGCGGCCACCCGCTCGAACTGGGCCGAGGTCGCCTCGAGGGAGTCGAACGGAATGTTGAACTCCGTGGCGAACCGGGCGGTCAGTGCCGGGGTACGTTTGGGTCCCTTGCCGCCGATGATGATCGGCAGCGGTGCCTGTACGGGCTTGGGCAGCCCGGGCGAATTCTTGACGGCGTAGTGCGTGCCGGTGAAGTCGAAGGTCTCGCCGGCGGGCGTACCCCACAGCCCGGTGAGGATCTCCAGTTGTTCGGTGAGCCGGTCGAACCGCTCGCCCAGCGCCGGGAACGGGATGGCGTAGGCCTGGTGCTCCTCCTCGAACCAGCCCGCGCCGATCCCCAATTCGACTCGGCCACCGCTCATCTCGTCGACCTGGGCAACGGCGATGGCCAGCGGGCCGGGATGGCGGAAGGTGGCCGAGGTCACCATGGTGCCCAGTCGGATGGTCGAGGTCTCGCGGGCGATCCCGCCGAGAGTCACCCATGAATCGGTGGGGCCGGGCAGGCCGTCACCGCTCATGGCCAGGTAATGGTCCGATCGAAAAAACGCGGAGAACGCCAACTTCTCGGCGGCCTGCGCCACGGCGAGCTGGTCACCGTAGGTGGCACCCTGTTGCGGTTCGACGAAGACGCGGAAGTCGGTTGTTCCCATGTCAACAACACTAGAGCCCGCGACGGGCCGCCCGCAGCGCGGCGACCGCGTCGTCGTCGCCACGCAACGTCACCTGTGCGGGTTCGCGGCCCGCGGCGAACAGCAGCAGCTCGCCCGGTTCGCCGGTGACCGTCACCGGGGCGCCCTTGCCGGCGGTGGCCAGCACCTTGCCGTCCGGGGTGGCGAGACTGACCCTTGCCGGTGATTTCGACAGCGTCATCCGCGCGAACTGAGCAACTTGGCGAGTCAGGGCCTTCACCGTCTCGTCATCGAGAACCCTTGGCTCCCAATCTGTTCCAGCGCGACGGACATCCTCGTGGTGGATGAACATCTCGGCGACGTTCACCAAGGGGTCCAGGACGGCGAACGGGGAATAGGCCGGCGGGCCGGAGGCGACCTTGTCGATCAGTTCGGCCCAGTCGTTGGCGGCGGTCACCTGCTCCTGCACCTTGGCCGTGTAGCCGGCCAAGGCGGGTATCAGGATGCCGGGCGCGGCATCGATCCGGCGTTCCCGTACGACCAGGTGCGCGGCCAGGTCACGGGTGGTCCAGCCCTCACACAGGGTGGGGGCGTCGGGCCCGGTCCCGCGCATCGTCGCGACCAGCGCCGCGCGTTCGCGTCGTGCCACCGACATCTGTTCGTCTCCCGTCTAGAAGGTCTGCACGCCCTCGGTGCGTACCACCATGCCGTGTCCGGTGCCATCGTTGGTGAACCGCGTCCCGTCCGCGGACGCGGCAATGGTCCAGCCCAACGCCCGATACGTCTTGTAGTCCAGGGGGACGGTCGGGATATCGCCGAGATTGCCGAGGATCCACTGGACCTGGCCGTCGGCGGTGAGCCGCACGCCGTTGGCCGGGGCGCCGTCCACCACGGGGGCGTTCTGGAACTGGGATTCGCAGCCCACCTCGGACGTGGAGATCTGGCAGCGGGTCAACCCGGACTTCGTCTCGATGAAGACGTACCCGTTCTGCGGGGCGAGGGTGTCGGAGCCGGGAGGTGCGGCGGTGGCCGTCGGAGCGGTGGGTGACGGACCGGGCGGGCTCGACGGTACTGCCGTGCTACGACTGGGGCGCGGGGTCTGCACCGTCGGCTCGACACCGTTGTTGTCGGGCGATCCGGTGGGTTTCCCGTGGATCAGGTCAGAACAACCGCCCAGGGTGACCACGATCGCGGCCGCGCACACCGCTGCTCGTATCCCCCTGCCCGTCACACGTCGAGGCTACCGGCTGGAGGGTCGCTGCTTCGGGAACGTTTGGTCGCATCTGGGTAACTTCACAGCATGCCGACCTAGGGTCGGCGAAATGCTCGGGATGAAAGGCGCCAGACACGGTGCCCGCCTGTGGGTCCAGTTTCTGGACTCGCCGTTCTCCGGCCTCGCGCCGTGGGTGTGGATGGCGATGCTGGCCGGGCCGGGCCGGTTCGAGGTGGCCGTGTCCGGCGCGTTGGCGGTGTCCGCACTGGTCCTGACGATGTGCTGGCAACGCGGGATCCCCGTGCACGCCATCGAGTTTCTCGGGGTGTCCTACTTCGTGGTGCTGGCGATCATCGGGCTGCACGCCTCGAGCGCCACGAAGGCATGGCTGGAATTGTGGTCCGGTGACATCACCAACGCGCTGCTGGCGCTGTACGCGACGGTCACGCTGGTCCTGCGGCGGCCCTACACGATGGTCTATGCGCGGCACAAAGTGCGCCCCGAGCGTTGGGGCACATCACTTTTCGTGCGGGTCCACCTGGTGGTCACCGGTGTGTGGGCCGGTGCGTTCGGGTTTGCCGCGACGGTCGGTTTCATCGGCGACGCGGCGGTGCACGACACGGACAACTTCTGGACCGGCTGGGTCCTGCAGCTGGCGGCGCTGCTGTTCGCGGTGGCGTTCAACGATTTCTATCCGGACTACGCACGGGCCAGGGCGCACGGCCACCCCGAGGTTCCGTCGAGGGTTCGGCTGGTCGAATGGGTGCCGCCGTTCCTGCTCGGTACCGCGGTGGCCGGCTGGGTGCTCGGTGCGGTCCTCGATGCGGGTTGTCTGGCGCTGGTGCTGGCCGCCCTGGCGTGCGGGGCGCTCATGCGCCGGCCGGCGGCACCCCGTTCGGCGGCCGCTGACCGGATCACTGCCTCAGGATGACCCGGGTCAGCTCGGACAGCGCGGTGTGCGGCGGCTCGTTGCCGAAGTTCTCGATCAGCTGCACCTGGATCTCGCCGACGACACCACCCAGGACAGCGCCGACGGCGATCATCGTCGGCTCGTCGTCCTTGAACACCGGGCGCAGGATGGACTCGTACTCCTCGTTGGAGAGCTGGCCCATCTTGTCGATGATGGTGCCTTCCAGGTCCATGGCGCCGACGGCGTAGTCCTGGGCATATTGCAGGGTGTCGGGGAGCCGCTGCAGCACCATCTCCACCAGCGTGTTCTTCAGAGCGTTGTACCGTTCGGTGCCCACCGCGAACTTCACCAGCGGGGTGGCGATCCCGGTCTGGGCATCGATGGCCGCGTCGACCTCCTTGGCGATCAACGAGAACACTTTGTCCGAACCCGGGCCGCGCAGAACCCCGTCGAAGAGGATCTCGGGGGAGAACAGATCCTCGGACAGGATCCGGGCGTAATCCGCGGTGACGGTCTCGCGTTGGGCGTGCAGCAGCCCCTGGAACGGGATGAAGCCCAGGATCTTGGTCGGCTTGACCGGCCGGAACAGCATGTTGAGCGCGATGTAGTCGCTGATGAACCCGACGCCGAAGCCGAACGCGGGCATGATCCAGGGGTTCTGGAACAACGCCCAGGCCACCATCTGCACCAGACCGATGACGAGCCCGAAGTAGATGCCGCTGCGCCGCACGAATGCCATGGCATCGTCGCCGAGCCCACGCATCAGCTTGTTGAGTTTGTCCTTGTTCTTCACCAGGGTCGTGATGGCCAGGTACTGCACATCGATATAGCGCGGCAGGTCGGCGCGCATCTCGTTGAGCATGTTCTCGATGACCTGCGGGATCGTGGTGTTGATGCGGGACTGGATCGCTTTGCGACCCGCCTCGGGCAGGGAGTCCCACAACCCTGGCCGGATCTGTTCGGCGATATCCCGGGAGATCTCGTCGGCGGCCCGGATCAGCGGTTCCCGCAGTGCCTCGACGGCCTCGGCGGCGTCGACCTTCTCCAGCATCTCCTCGGGTTTGAGCAGATTCTGGGTGAGCAGCTCGATGGTCTTGGAGCCGACCTTGCCGGCGCGGCGCGGCACGATGCCCTGCCAGCCGAAAGGGCCGATGCCCTTGAACTCGAGCGGCCGGTACAGCATCTCCAGCGCGACGATCTTCGTGCTCCAGCCGACGAAGGCGGCCACGAACGGCATGGACAGATAGATCAGCCAGTTGACGCTGAAGTCGGCCTTGATCTGCTGCCAGGTCTGGATTGCGAGAATCGTCTCGCTGCTCATGCGCGATCCGCAAGCTGCTCGCTGGTGCTCATCTCCGCGATCCGCCCTGGGCTTCTCGCTGCAACGTCACGGACCGTCCTGTTGCATTGCTGCCTCCCACAATCCGCGACCCAGACCGGACAGGCCCAGGGTCTGCTTTTCCACCCGCGCGGTGAGTGGTCCGCGGGACGCGCCCTTGATGGCCCGCAACACCATGGGCTCGGCCATGAGTATCTCGTAGTCGGCCTTCTTGGCCGGATCCTCCGGGCCGATCTCAACCAGACCAAGTGATAGCAGATGACCGACGTATTGCGGGACCATATTCGGCAAAGCCACATTGGCCGTGCGGCCGATCAAGCAGGCGTTCTCCAGCGCCGGCTGGCCGGTGTTGCGGGACCGGGAGTAGACGTGCACCAGCGGTGAGGCCGAGCCGTCGGACAACGCGCCGACGATGCGCGCCTCGTCGGCCACCAGCTGATCCAGCAATCGGTGGAACAGTTCCACCTGGCTGCCGGCGGTGCTCTGATCCAACGCCCGGTCGAGCAGTTTGCCCATCTTGGTGTTCAGGGACTCCGGCGCATCCGGGTCGGCCGACGGCGGGGTGCGGGGCGCGGAATCGAGTTGCTCCAGCCTGTTCTTCACCATCGTGGCCAGCTGCTCCTCACCCCAAGTGGCGAGTTTGAACCCCACCTTGGCGGCGTCCAGGGCACGGTCGGCGATACCGAACGGGTCGAATCGCTTCGGGACCAGCGGGCGCCTGCGGGGGGTGCGGATGATCACCGCGAGATCGCCGACGGGGGTGGCCAGCTTGAAGGCCCGACGCTCGTGGCCGTCCCGGTTCTGTGGCTGGTCCACGGTGATATCCGCGCCGACGTCGGGGTCGACGTCCGGTACGTGCTTCGAAATGTCTTGCGCCATCGAACTCCCCAGGTGCGCCGAGATCAGCCGTGGTCGAACGCGACCGACGGTTGGTGATTACGGGCACGGTACCCGGTGGAGCGGCGGGACGGGCCGGGTGGGCCTTTGCCTAATTGCAGCTGCCTACTGCGGCTGCCTATTGCGGCGGCAGCAGCGGTGGGCGGCACACGTTGCCCACCGGATCTCACCACCAGCCGTCATCGCACGCCAGCGGCACGGTGGCGACCGCGGGGCGGCAGGTGCTGGCCACCGGATCCCACCAACCGTTCTCACAGTTGGGCACCAGCGGCGCCTGACAGGTGTTGGCCACGGGGTCCCACCACTGCCCGCCCTCGCAGTCGGCGTAACCGATGGCCGGGTTCACCGCGGCGGTGAACGCGAGGGGTAGGAAAGCTACGGCGGCGGCCGTGGACAATCTCCGGGCCGCGCGCTTCACGGTCGTCTGCATGGTCTGAAACCTTAAGACGAACATGGCGTACCGGCATCGGTCAGGGCGCGGATCCCGGGTGGTGTCGCCTGGTGAGCCTTTCCTGCCGCCGTTCGCCGGGTGGCACTGGCTCGGGCGTCGCGATCGCGCCCGGTACTTTCCGGCCACACGGCGGGGACCGCTCTCTTACGCTTCGGTGGTGCGCATGTCCTGGCCGCTGACCGGCCGGGCTGCCGAGATGAGCGTGATCGAGGCGGCCATCCTGGCCCCGGGTGTTCCCGGGGTTGTGGTGTGCGGCGAAGCGGGCGTGGGCAAGAGCAGGATCGTCCGGGAGGCCCTGTCGGCTTCGGCAGCGCGGGGAGCCCGCACGTGCTGGGCGGTGGCCACTTCGTCGGCACGAATAGTCCCGCTGGGCGCCTTCACCGCATGGGCGCAGGCGGGGGTGACCGATCCGATCCGGTTGGTCCACGGGGTGATCGAGGCGCTCACGGCGGCGCAGCCCGGCACTCCGGTGGTCATCGGCGTGGACGACGCGCCGCTGTTGGACGATCTGTCGACGTTCGTCGTGCAGCAGATCGTTCAGCGGGAGGCGGCGAAGGTGGTCCTCACCGTGCGCGACGGTGAGCCGATTCCCACTGCCGTGCGGGAGATCTGGCACGGCGCTGAGTTCGATCGCATCGACCTGGCGCCGCTGACCCCCGACGAGGTGGCCGCACTGTTGTCGGCGACCCTGGCCGGGCCGGTGGATCCCGATGCGGCGCAGCGACTATGGGCACTGACGAAGGGCAACGCGCTGTATCTGCACACTCTTGTCGAGCGCGAGCTGGCCGACGGGCGGCTGGCGAACCGGCACGGCCAATGGCGCTGGACGGGCGACCCGGTCGTGGCTCCGAGCCTGGTCGAACTGATCGAATCCCGGATGGGCGATCTGCCGGCGCCGGTGAGCGATGTGCTGGACGTGCTGGCGGTCGGGGAGCCGATCGAACTGGCGGCGCTCACCCGAATCACCGGCGCCGGCGCGGTCGAAGAGGCCGATGCCCGCGGGCTGATCAGGCTGGAGAACATCGACGGTGCGGTGGAGGCGAGGGTCGCGCATCCGCTGTACGGCGAGGTGCGCCGCGCCCGTGCGGCGGCCACCCGATTGCGGCGGCTGCGCGGCTTGGTGGCAGGCGAATTGGCCGGATCGGCCGAACGTGACGACGTCCGGGTAGTGGTGCGCCGCGCCACCTTGACCCTGGACTCCGACGTGGCGCCCGACGCGGCGCTCCTGGTCCGGGCCGCACACGGTGCGGTGTGGCTGGCGGATCTGCCCCTCGCCGATCGGCTCGCCGAGGCGGCGATCAGAGCCGGGGCGGGGTGGGAGGCCAACTTCGTTCGCGCCCATGCGCTCTCCTGGCTGAGTCGGGGTGACGCGGCCGAGGCGGTCCTCGCGGACATCGACGTCGCTGAACTGAGCGATGAGGAACGGGCCAGATTCGCGTTCCTGCGGGCCAGCAACATGCTGTGGGTGCTCAGCGATCCGGCCCGAGCCAGGGAGCTCATCGACAGCGCGTCGGACCGTCTTGCGCCCCGGACAACCGGCTATATCCAGGCGTTTCGCACGGTCTACTGGTTCGCCATGGACCGGCCGGAGCAGGCGATCGAAGCGGCCGAGGGTCTCGCGTTGGACAACCTTCCGGCTGTCGCCGACGCCGAGGTGGCGTGGGCGCTGGCGGCGATATACGCCGACGCCGGCCGCACCGAGGAAGCGGTGGCGATCGCCGATGCCGGGTACACCATCGCGGCCCGCTCTTTCGATGCTCCGCAGATGCGGTTCAACATCGCCGACGCGCATGTCTCCGCGCTGCTGCTGGCCGGGCGGGTGGGCGAGGCCCTCGACGTGGCCGAGCGGGTGCGCGCCCAGGCTGCGGATCTGCCGGGGGCGGCGCATCTACTGGGGGCCGCCGTGGTGGGACGCGCTGCCCTCGGCGCCGGCCGGCTCGACACCGCCCGGATGTTGTTGGAGGACGCGGCCTCGGCTCTGTCGGCATCCGGTCATGCGATCGGATGGGGTTTCCGCTACCACTTCCCGCATGCCATGGCGCTGGCCATCCAGGGCCGTGCCCGTGAAGCGGCCGATGTGCTTGCCGAATTCGATGATCTGCCGCGCCCGTTCCGCTCGCTGGACCACGAGCGCAGCCTGGCCCACGCCTGGGTGAGCGCAAGCGCGGGCACGCTCGGTGAAGCCGTCGCCATCCTGCTCTCCGCCGCTGAACGTGCCTCTACCAGAGGGCAATTCGGAGCCGAGGTGATGTGCCTGCAGACCGCGGCCCAGTTCGGGGACTGCTCGGGAGCGGCCCGACTGCGTGAACTCGCCGAGCAGATCGGTGGGAACCGGGCGCGCGTCGCCGCCCGGTTCGCCGCGGCGCTGCGCGACGGTGACGCCGGTGAACTCGCCGCGGTGGGCGAAGAATTCGAGCAGATCGGTGACCTCGTCGCCGCCGTGGACGCGACGGCCCTTGCCAGTGTCGAGTATCGCCGCCGGGAACTGCGCGGGTCGGCGCTGACCGCCGCGAGCCGGGCGGAATCGCTGGCCGCCACGTGCGGAGGTGCCGACACGCCCGCACTACGCGCGGCCGCCGAACGGCTGCCGTTGACCGACCGGGAACGCGAAATCGTCATGCTGGTCGCCCACGGGCTGTCCAACCGGGCCATCGCCAAGCGGCTGACGGTAGCGGTGCGCACCGTCGAGAGCCATGTCTACCGGGCGATGGCGAAGACGGGCACCTCCAGCCGAGAAGAGCTGGCGGCGCTGTTTCCCGGCGCTAAGTAGCAGCCGGCCGTGCGGCGGCCAGATTGCAGTGGTCCGCTACTCAGTCCACCGGGTCCGAACCGGCCCACGATTGCCTTCATCGGGACCTGAACGGAGGTTCCGCCGGACACCCGAGGAAGGCACGATCATGAAGAACATCCTCATCTGCGCCGTCGGTACGGCCGCACTGCTCGCCGCGTTGCTGGGCGACGCCCGGCCCGCCGTCGCCGCCCCCGCCGGACCCTCCACCGTCGATGCGACCATCGCCGATCTGGAGGCGCAGGGCTACACCGTCATCGTGGACCGGATCGGCACCGCGGTGGGTGCGGACTGTTCGGTCCGGTCGGTCCGGCCCGGTCAGCTTTACTCCCGCACCGACACCGGCGCGCCTGGGGCGGGCACCAGCCTGGTCACCACCTTGCTCAGCAAGACCGTCTACGTGGATGTCGGGTGCTGACCGACGACGCCCGACGCGAGTGCTTGCTTCGGCAACTATGTTGTGGCGCAGGGCAGCCGGGCTTCATGCCCGGCCGGGCACCGTCAAACGGTCATTGCCCGCCGCCGCGTCGAACGGGCGGTTACCATCGCCTCGAAGAGGGCTGACGATAGAGGGATCATGAGCGATCGGGGCACTCTGGCGGCCACCGCGCGGATGTGCGAGACCTTCGGATGACGACGTGCGCCGGGGGGCATTCGTCGGCCGCCGGGGACTTCTGCGATATCTGCGGCGAACCCGTCGCCGGTGCCGGTGAAAGCGCACCGGCACAGCCCGTTTCGCCTGCCGTCACGGTGTGTCCCACCTGTGGGGCGCACCGCAGCGGACGGTTCTGCGAGGGCTGCGGGGTCGACACCGGACCGGCCGCGGAATGGGTGGCCGTGGTGACCGCCGACCGCGACTTCTACGACCGCGTCGCCGCACGCAGCGAACTCGATTCGCCGGCCTACCCGCAGGCCTTCGAGCAACGTCGAATCACTCTGCGAGGCAAGGAGACTCTCATCGGAAGGCGGGCCGACGGCCGGGATGCGGCACCGGATATCGACCTCGGCGCCGAGCCCGCCGACCGCGGGGTGTCCGCCCGGCATGCCATGGTGCGGTTGCGGGAGACCGGGCCGACGATCATCGATCTGGGGTCCACGAACGGAACCAGCCTCAACGGCAGTGCAGACCTGCTCGGCAGCGATGTCGAGACGCCGCTGAAGGACGGTGACCGCATCCACGTCGGAGCGTGGACCACGATCACGCTCGTGCGGGTCGCGAACGAGCAAGCGGCACCCGATCCGGGCGAGCGGACCGCCCGCACGTCGAGAGACTCGTTCCAGCTGCACCGCGAGCTGCGGGACGCCCGCGAACAATCCGCGTCCAGCCGGGAGATCCTGTCCGCGCTGGCGCGCGATGTCGCCAATCCCGGTGCCGTGCTCGATACGGTCGTCGAGTACGCCGCCAGGCTGTGCCGGGCACGCGCCGCCCAGCTCTTCCTGCTCAGCGGCGATATGTTCCACGTCTCACGCGTGTCCGCGGAGACCCCGGAGGAGTATCGCCGGCTGCTGGTGGCCCATCCGATCGCCAGGAACAGGCTGTCGACCGTCGGGCGGGCAGCCGAGGACATGTGCACCCATCAGGTTGCCGATGTGCTCAAGGACGACGACTACGGACGCCTGGACCTGCAGCGGCTGGCCGGGTTCCGCACCTTGTTGTCCACCCCGATGATCGTGGCCGACGAGGTGGTCGGCGTGCTGTCCATGTGGCGCACCGAGGTGGCGCCGTTCGACGCCAGGGAACGGGAGTTGCTCGAAGAGTTCGCCGCGCAGGGGGCGATCGTGCTGCGGCAGGTAGACCTGATGCGCAGCCTGGAATCCAGGGGAGCCGAGCTGGCCAGCAAGGTCGCGCAGCTGGAGGCGCTGCGGGAGGTGGGTGAGGCGGTCGGCTCCAGCCTCGATCTGGATGAGGTGCTCGACCAGATCGTCCGGAATGCCGTGCGCCTGACCAATCTGGGTTTCGGTGACATCACCCTGGGCACCGACGGCGGATCGATCCTGGAGTACCACGAATCCACCGACTCGTTCGATGTGCGCGCGTCGTTCGGCGGCAGCCCGGAACTGCTCGCCCGGCTGCGGCTGATGGCGATCGATCGCCACTCCACGGTGGTGGCGCGGACGGCGCTGCAGCGCAGGGTGCTGGAGATCGCCGATATCGCACAGGCGGAGCCCGACCCTTATCTGGACGCCGTGTTGCGTGAGGGTTGGCGCTCGATGCTCGCGGTCCCGATGGTCCGCAGCGACACGATGGTCGGGGTCCTGGTGATCCGGCGGCGCGGAACGGGATCGTTCCCACCCGATGTGATCGAGATGCTCGAGGCGTTCGCCAGCCAGTCGGCCCTGGCCATCGTCAACGCGCGGCTGTTCGGCGAATTGGAGACCAAGACCCGCGAGCTCGAGATCGCGGGCAGACACAAATCCGAGTTCCTGGCGAGCATGTCCCACGAACTGCGAACCCCGCTCAACGCGGTGATCGGGTTCTCCGAAGTCCTGCTGGACCGGATGTTCGGTGAGGTCAACGAACGCCAGGACGAGTATCTGCGCGATATCCGCAACTCGGGTCAGCACCTGCTCGAGCTCATCAACGAGATCCTGGATCTGTCCAAGGTCGAGGACGGCCAGATGGAGCTTGAGCCAAGCACTTTCGTGGTCGGTACCGTCGTGGAGGCCGCGCTGGCCATGGTCCGTGAGCGGGCCGCCCAGCACGATATCGAACTCACCGTCCACATCGGCGGCGATGTCGAACTGATCGAGGCCGACGAGCGCAGGTTCAAGCAGGTGCTGCTCAACCTGCTCTCCAACGCGGTGAAGTTCACCCCGGACGGCGGGAGCGTCTCCGTGCGTGCCGAGCGGGAGGGTACCCACCTGGTGGTGACGGTGACCGACACCGGAATCGGGGTGCCGCCGGAGGATCAGGACCGGATCTTCGAGTCCTTCCAGCAGGGCGGCCGCGGCGCTCCGAAAGAGGAGGGCACCGGCCTCGGTCTGACCTTGTCGCGGCGCATCGTCAGACTGTTCGGCGGCCGGATGTGGCTGGACAGCACCGTGGGGGCAGGGAGCACCTTCGGGTTCTCGGTCCCGGGCCTGCCCGCGCAGGCCGCCGCCGACGGCGTGGCCCGTCCCGACGGGCAGCCGGTGGTGCTGGTGTTCGACGAGGACCGGGCATCGCAGGATCTGGTCGACGCCTACCTGGGGCAGTTCCCCGTCGATGTCATGCGCGCGTGGGACGGCGACAAGGCCGTCGACCTGATTCGTGCGGTGCGGCCCGTCGCCGTGGTGCTCGAGGTGCGGCTGCCCCGGCTGGACGGCTGGCAGGTGCTCGAAGCGCTCAAGGCCGATCCCGCCACCGCGACGATCCCGGTGGTGATCGCCTCGACGGTGGACCACCGCTCCCGGGGACTGGCCTTGGGTGCGGCCGCGTATCTGCTCAAGCCGGTGCGCCGGGACGAACTCGTCGGTGCGCTGCGCAGCGTGGGCGTGCTGCCCGCGGCGGGGTCGTCGTGAGCGGCCGGCGCGTCCTCGTGATCGAGGACAACACGCTCAATCTCAAACTGGTGCGCGACATCCTCCAGTTCGCCGGGCACCAGGTGTCCGAGGCGCGATCGGGGGAGGACGGTCTGCGTCTGGCCCAACAGGACCCACCCGATCTCGTACTGATGGACCTGCAGCTTCCCGGAATCGACGGCTTCGAGACGCTACACCGGTTGCGGCAGGGCATTCTCCGGCCCGGCGTACCCGTCGTGGCCGTCACCGCGCTGGCGATGGCCGAGGATCGGGAACGCGCCGCGCAGGCCGGATTCGACGGTTACCTCGAGAAGCCGATCAGTGTGCGTGCCCTGCCCGGGCAGATCGAGGAGTTCCTGGCCGCGGCGCCGGCCGCCACCGACGAGGCCGCCGCCGTGACCATCCTCGCGGTGGACGACGCCCCGGCCAATCTGCGGTTGCTGGAGGCGGTGCTGACACCGCACGGCTACCGGATCGTCACGGCGGCGTCCGGGGCGGAGGCGCTGGACATACTGTCCCGCGAGAACATCGACCTGGTGCTGCTGGACGTCGTGATGCCGGAGATGGACGGACACGAGGTCTGTCGCCGGATTCGCGCCGTCCCGTCGACCGAGTTCCTGCCCGTGGTGATGATCACCGCCAGCGGCGGTGAACAACGGCTCACCGCACTGGAATCCGGGGCCGACGATTTCGTCTCCAAACCCTTCGACCAGAGCGAGTTGCTCGCCCGGGTCGCATCGTTGGCGCGGATCAAACGATTCCAGGACACCATCCGGCGTCAGGCCGACGAGTTGGCGGAATGGAACCGCGAGTTGGAGGCCCGGGTGGCCCGGCAGGTGGCCGATCTGGAACGCACCAACCGGTTGCGCCGTTTCCTGTCGCCACAATTGGTCGATCTGGTGGTGGGCGACGAGAGCCTGCTCAGCAGTCACCGTCGCGAGGTCGTGGTGCTGTTCACCGACTTGCGCAAGTTCACCCCGTTCGCCGAGACCAGTGAGCCCGAGGAGGTGATGGGGGTGCTCGCCGAGTATCACCGCGTCATCGGTTCGCTGGTCCACGCCTACGGGGGCACTCTCGAGCGGTTCACCGGCGACGGGATCATGGTGTTCTTCAACGACCCTGTGCCGTGCGAAGATCCAGCCGAACGTGCCGTTCGGACGGCCTTGGGCATCCGCGACGAAGTGCGCGAGCTCGCGGTGCGCTGGGAGCGCAACGGCTACGACCTGGCGCTGGGTATCGGTATCGCGCAAGGTTTTGCGACGCTGGGCCGGATCGGGTTCGAGGGTCGATTCGACTATGCCGCCATCGGCAGCGTCACCAATCTCGCGGCCCGGTTGTGCGGAGACGCCGGGCCGTGGCAGGTGCTGGTCACCAACCGGGTCCTCGCGCCCATCGCGGAGATCTGCACCTCGGAACTGTTCGGAGATGTGCAACCCAAGGGATTCAGCCGATCGGTGCGTGTCCACCACGTCAACGGCATCGCACCGCCACCGGAGCCAGACAAGAAGGATTGGTGACACCATGCCCGATACCCGGACGTTGGCACTTCTGGACGACGCGGAGCGCTACCGCACCTTCGAGGATCTGCAGCGGACCATGCCCTCGGTGTGGGAGTCGATGCGGCTGGGACTCGAGGACGAATCGGTGGTCGTGGTTCCCTCGATCAGCATCGAGCGACCGACCGCCCGCAGCGGAACCATCATGGCCGCCATGGAGGAACGGGCGCTGTTCCTGCTCCTGCTGTTGCGCCAACCGCGGTTGCGGATGATCTATGTGACATCGCAGCCGGTCTCCGAATCGATCGTGGAGTACTACCTCGGGCTGCTGCCCGGCGTGATCCCCACCCATGCCCGCGCCAGGCTCACGCTGGTGGCGGTCGGCGATGCCGCACCGGAACCGCTGAGCGCGAAACTGCTCGCGCGGCCAAGGCTGCTCCGTGAGATCCGGGCGCTGATCCCGAATCAGCGCCGCAGCCACCTGATCCCGTACAACACCACCCCGTTGGAGCGGGACATCGCCCTGGCCCTGGGTATCCCGATGTACGGCTCGGACCCCCGCTTCGCCGACCTCGGCGGCAAGAGCGGGTGCCGGCGGATGTTCTCCGAACTCGCGGTGCCGTGCCCGGTCGGAGCCGAGGGGCTGCGCTCGGTCGACGATATCGTCGCCGGCATTCAGGCGATGCGGGTGCGGCGCCCGTCGCTGACCGAGGCGATCGTGAAACTCAACGAGGGTGTCTCCGGCCAGGGTAACGCGCTGGTGGACCTGCGGGGGCTGCCCGCCTGTGGGTCGCCCGACGAGGCGGCGATCATCACCGAACGGGTGCACGCGATGCGGCTGGAGGCCGACAACCTGTCGCTGAGTGTGTATCTGGAGGCTTTCGGCCGGCACGGCGGCATCGTCGAGGAGCGGATCACCGGGCGCGCGCTGACCAGCCCGAGTGTGCAGATGCGGGCGTTGCCGGACGGCACCGTCGAACTGCTGTCCACCCACGACCAGTTGCTGGGCGGCAAGAGCGGCCAGCAGTATCTGGGCTGCCAGTTCCCGGCAGATCCCGCCTACGCCGCGGCCATCGCCGAATCCGCGATGGTGATCGGGCGGCACCTCGCCGGCCTCGGTGTGCTCGGCCGATTCGCGGTGGATTACGTGGTGGTGCAGGACGACAGCGGTGGCTGGACCCCGTACGCCATCGAACTGAACCTGCGCAAGGGCGGCACCACCCACCCGTTCCTGACCCTGCAATTCCTCACCGGCGGGAGTTACGACGGCACGGACGGGATGTTCCGCACCCCCGCGGGGGTGCCCAAGTACCTGGTCGCCACCGACCACCTGGAAGACGACCGGTTGAAGGCACTCACGGTCGCGGACCTGTTCGACATCACGGTGGTCCACGGCCTGCACTTCGATCAATCACGTTGTACGGGGGTCGTTTTCCATATGATCAGCTGCCTCACCGAGTGCGGACGGGTGGGACTGACCGCGGTGGGTGACAGTCCCGGGGAGGCCCGGCTGGTGTACGAGCGGGCGCAGTCGGTGCTGCTCGCCGAGGCGACCGCGGCCCGCGAAGAAGGAATCCTCGTCGGTTGATCCCGAGACCGGGGACCGCGGATCCCGTCTGGTACGTCGCGTACGGATCGAACCTGTGCGCGGCGCGTTTCCGCTGTTACCTCGCCGGCGGCCGGCCGGCGGGTGCGCGCCGCACGTACACGGGGTGCCGCGATCAAACCCTGCCGACCGAGAGTGCCGCGACGGTGCTCCCGGGCGGGCTGGTCTTCGCGGGCCGCTCGACGGTGTGGGGCGGCGGCATGGCGTTCTACGACCCCGCCCGCGGAGGGGGGCTGGCCGCCCGCGCCTACCTGGTGCGGTTCGGCCAGCTCGTCGACGTCGTCGCCCAGGAGATCCGGCATCCGGTGGGCAGCGCTCTGGTGCCCGGCGCGGAGGTCGGACACGGTTGGGCACTGCCGTCGAGGGTGTACGAGACCCTGCTGCATGTGGGCCATCTCGACGGGCTGCCCATGTTCACCCTGACGTCATTGCGGGACCTGCAACCGCGGACACCGTCGGTGCCTTACCTTCGCACGGTGCTGGACGGCCTCGGTGAGACCTTCGGCTGGACCGCGGAACAGCGGAGCGACTATCTGCTGGGAGCTTCTGGTGTCACCCCAGGGTGGACGGCCCGGCAGCTGCGGCTGCTCCAGTTCGGGTAGGCCACCACCGACCGCGCCGGGGCCGAGCGCACAGAAAAGCGGGTTGTGACGAAAACTCGCGGAACACCGATCCCTGAGCGGGTGTCGATAGGTCGTATCAGTAGAAGCGCAATCTGCGGTGTCGGTGAGGGCGGTCCGGATCGTCCCGAGTCTCGTGTGCGTCGATATGTTTCCTCGCGCAACTACCTCAAAAGATTCAAATATGCTTGCCGGGCAACACTTTTGGATTGGATATTCCAGAATTTTAACTCTACGTTCGATGGCATGACCTCTTACACGACCGGTTCGACTGCTCTCGTAACGGGCTCCACCAGCGGGATCGGCTCGGCGATCGCGCGAACTCTCGCCGACCGAGGTACCGCCGTACTCGTGTGCGGCCGGGATGCGCTTCGCGGCGCAGAAGTCGTGGCTGACATTCGACGCGACGGCGGTCGGGCGGATTTCGTCCAAGCCGATCTCGCCGGCGGCGCGGAGGCGGCGATGGAGTTGGCCCTGCGCGCCCAGGAGCTTGCAGGTGGAGCCATTGACATCCTGATCAACAACGCTGCTATGGGCAGTGTGGCGTTGACCGCTCAGTTTCCCGCCGACGAGTTCCATACAGTCGTGGCGACCAACCTGGCAGCCCCTTACTTCTTGGTGGCTTCCCTGGCGCCGGGAATGGCCGCAGCGGGGAAAGGCGCGGTCGTCAATGTCTCCAGCATCGCCGGCCGTTTAGCGTTGCCGGGTATGTCGGTGTACGGGGCCACCAAAGCCGCGCTGGAATTCCTCACGAAGAGTTGGGCTGCTGAGTTCGGCCCGTCCGGAGTGCGGGTGAACACGGTTGTGGTTGGACCGACGAGAACGCCTGGATCCGCCGCGCTCGGCGAATCGCTCGACATCCTTGCCGCGCAGGCACCAACGGGTCGAGTCGCGGATCCGCGCGAGATCGCTGCCGCCGTCGCCTTCTTGGTAAGCGACTCGGCGAGCTTCGTACAAGGTGCGGCACTCGCCGTCGACGGCGGACGCACTGTCGTGTAGCGCACCTTCCCAAGCCGACTGACACATCTGCCAACCAAAGAGCGGTGAGAACAATGACGACAGCCACGCCAGCGAGCCGAACGGTCCACGACGCTACCTACGACCTGCTGCGAAAGTTGGGATTGACGACAGTGTTCGGCAACCCCGGCTCGACAGAGCAGACATTCCTGCAGGACTTTCCCGACGATTTCACCTACGTGCTGGCTTTGCAGGAGGCTTCGGCGCTGGCAATGGCCGACGGTTTCGCGCAGGCGACCGGCAAGGCGGCACTGGTGAATCTGCACACCGCCGCCGGCACTGGTAACGCGATGGGAAGTCTCGTCGCGGCATTTCGGGCCAACACCCCGCTCATTGTCACCGCAGGCCAGCAGACCCGCGAAATGTCCTTGTGCGACCCGTATCTGAATAACAGGGATGCCACGACGATGCCGCAGCCGTGGGTGAAGTGGTCCTTCGAACCCGGGCGAGCACAAGACGTACCGGCCGCGTTCATGCAGGCATACGCGATAGCGACGCAGCCGCCCATGGGTCCGGTCTTCCTCTCGATCCCGCTCGATGACTGGCGCCAACCTGCGCTCGGCCCTGCCGTCGTGCGAAGTGTCAGTCACCGCGTCGGCCCGGACCCCGAACGTCTGCGATGCTTTGCTGACCGCATCAGCCGGGCCACGAATCCGCTGTTGATGTTGGGGCCGGAGGTCGACCGGGCCGACGGCTGGGCCGCCGGAGTTGCATTCGCCGAGAAGCTGGGCGCGCCGGTGCGCGGTAGCGCACTTGCCGACCGCACGTCCTTCCCCGAGGACCATAGGCTTTACGCGGGGTCGATGCCGATGACGATCGCCGAATGCAACCAAGTCATGAAGGGACACGACCTCGTGGTCGTCATCGGTGCTCAGGTGTTCCGCTACTACCCCTACATCGCGGGCGAGTACTTGCCCGAAGGTACTGAACTGCTGCAGATCACCGCCAGCCCCCATCTGGCATCCGTTGCGCCAGTGGGTGATAGCGCAGTCGGCGATGTCCGGATCGCGTTGGAGAGGCTGGTGGAGATGGTCGATCCGCCGTCGGACCGGGCCGCGCCCACGCCCTTCAACCGAAACCGAGCGGTGAAGGCGTCCGCGCCATCGGAGTTGTTGACCGCCGACGAGGTGTACGCGACGTTGGGCGCCGTTCGACCCGACGACGCCGTCGTTGTGATGGAGTCGACCTCGACGATGGCCGAGATGCAGCAGTGGCTGCCCACGACCCGGACTGCCAGCCATTTCGCCACCGGCAGCGGCGGCATCGGATGGGGCGTACCGGGCGCCGTCGGAGTGGCCCTGGGCAACCGGGCCCGCGGAGCAGAACGACCTGTCATCGCTACCATCGGTGACGGGTCATTCCAGTACTCAATCCAGGCGATCTGGACCGCCGCCCAGCACAAACTGCCGATCGTCTTCGTCGTGCTCCGCAACGGCGCGTACGTCGTCCTGAAGTCGTTCGCACTGCTGGAGAACACACCGCGGGTACCGGGGTTGGACCTACCCGGGCTTGACATCGCCGCGTTGGCCACCGGCTTCGGATGCCGGGCGGCCAACGTGGAATCCACTGAGGAACTCGCCAGTGAGGTCGAGGCCGCCCTCCGAGCCAGCGCCCCTACCGTCATTGTGGTCCGGACGCAGGCAGAACTACCCCATCTGGGCTGACCGACGCCAGCCAGAGCACTCGACATGCGTGCCATTGAGGTCACCGACACGGGTGGGCCCGAAGTGCTCACGATTGACATGATGCGTACGCTGTACCTATGTATCTGGTCGCGGGCGGAGACGACGTGTCGGACCGTCCAGGGAGGCAGCGGACGGTGCGGGACCCCTTTCGCCCCACACGAGAACGGCCCGAGTTCCGCGCCGTCTCCCATCGGCGGACACCCATGGCGTCATGACCGGGCGCTCGACAAAATTCACTCCGAAAGGGCAGCGGACCCGCCAGCGCATCGTGGAGGCGGCTTCGCGAATCATCGGCGTACGGGGTATAGCGCGGATGACCCTCGAGGACGTCCGTGCTGAGGCGAGGGTCAGTAGCTCACAGATCTATCACTACTTCGCCAACCGGGAATCCCTACTTCTGGCGGTCGTCGATGTAGACGGCCAAGAGGCCAGTAACGACCCTATGAGTGGCGATTTCACATCGGTCGATGCAATGCGGGCGTGGTGCTGTGAGTTGGTCGATCGATACCGAAGGACGTTGCACCACAACGTATGCCCAATCCTGGCGCCGGGAAGTGCAGTCCTCGACGACAAGCTGTACGTCTACGCCGTTGAACGACTAGGGCAATTTGAACGCGACGTTCGCGATGGGTACCGCGCGATGCTCCAGAGCGGAGAGCTGGACCTCAATGTCGATGCGGACAATCTGGCCACCGTAACGGTGGCAACGCTGCTCGGCGGCGTGATACTCAGCCAGTTCCAACAAGATGCGGCTCCCTTGGAACGCGCAGTCGATGCTGTCCTCGAGCGCCTCGAATGTTGTCCATGATAGGTGGCCCATTCGGTATTGCGCCTCCCGGAACTGGCGACAACGAAACGTCGGCCGAGAAATCCTGTCAATCGAATAGCATTGGCGCGCTCGTCCATTGTGCCGATCATGGCGGCCTTGTCGATGTTGGCGCAAGCTCTGCGGAGAATGGTCCCGGCACCTCCGATTAGTTGCGTTGCCCGGCCCTCGAGACGGGAATGCGGGCAGGGAGTCCGCGTATTGCTCGTATCGGATCGACTTCGCTGCGGTCCGTCGAAAGAGATTCGTCGTCGGCGGATGCGTAGTGAGCCTGGGTGGCGCCTCTGTCATGGCCGGGGCCATGCGTTGACGATGTCCGCGTCCGACGCGTTGGTGCCGTTCCAACACGCCTCCGAAGCTTGTTCACAATCCAACAACCCGATGTGGATTTCGCCACGTCGCCGGTCCCGGGAACAAAACCGTGGAATGACCCGTTGACCATTTCGACAACTTGAGTGCATCAGACTCAACTCTGGCTTGACAGGCAGCCGCCCGCAGGTGCAGGCTTGAGCGAGGTTCGCTCAGATCCGAATCAGTGTCATCGAACAGCAATTTTTCAGGAGGAACCAACTATGGCTCGTGCGGTCGGTATCGACCTCGGGACCACCAACTCCGTCGTCTCAGTGCTGGAAGGTGGCGACCCCGTCGTCGTCGCCAACTCCGAGGGCTCCCGGACCACCCCGTCGGTCGTCGCGTTCGCGCGCAACGGCGAGGTGCTGGTCGGACAGCCCGCCAAGAACCAGGCGGTGACCAACGTCGACCGGACCATCCGTTCGGTCAAGCGTGAGATCGGCACCGACTGGACCGTGGAGATCGACGGTAAGAACTACACGCCGCAGGAGATCAGCGCTCGCATCCTGCAGAAGCTGAAGCGCGACGCGGAGGCCTACCTCGGCGAGGACATCGCCGACGCCGTCATCACGGTGCCCGCGTACTTCAACGACGCTCAGCGTCAGGCCACCAAGGAAGCCGGCCAGATCGCCGGCCTCAACGTGCTCCGCATCGTCAACGAGCCGACCGCGGCCGCGCTGGCCTACGGCTTGGACAAGGGTGAGAAGGAACAGACCATCCTGGTTTTCGACCTCGGTGGCGGCACGTTCGACGTCTCGCTGCTGGAAATCGGCGACGGTGTCGTCGAGGTCCGCGCCACGTCCGGCGACAACCACCTCGGTGGCGACGACTGGGACGACCGGATCGTCGAATGGCTGGTGGAGAAGTTCAAGGGCACCAGCGGCATCGACCTGACCAAGGACAAGATGGCCATGCAGCGGCTGCGTGAAGCGGCCGAGAAGGCAAAAATCGAGCTCAGCTCCAGCCAGAGCACCTCGATCAACCTGCCCTACATCACCGTCGACGCCGACAAGAACCCGCTGTTCCTCGACGAGCAGCTGACCCGGTCGGAGTTCCAGCGCATCACCCAGGACCTGCTGGACCGCACCCGCAAGCCGTTCCAGTCGGTCATCAAGGACGCCGGTATCTCGGTCTCCGAGATCGACCACGTCGTGCTGGTGGGTGGTTCCACCCGGATGCCCGCCGTCACCGACCTGGTCAAGGAACTGACCGGCGGCAAGGAGCCCAACAAGGGTGTCAACCCCGACGAGGTCGTGGCCGTGGGCGCTGCCCTGCAGGCCGGTGTCCTCAAGGGTGAGGTGAAAGACGTTCTGCTGCTTGACGTCACCCCGCTGTCCCTCGGTATCGAAACCAAGGGTGGCGTGATGACCAAGCTGATCGAGCGCAACACCACCATCCCCACCAAGCGGTCGGAGACCTTCACCACGGCCGACGACAATCAGCCGTCGGTGCAGATCCAGGTGTTCCAGGGCGAGCGCGAGATCGCTTCGCACAACAAGCTGCTGGGCTCCTTCGAGCTGACCGGTATCCCGCCGGCCCCGCGTGGTGTCCCGCAGATCGAGGTCACCTTCGACATCGACGCCAACGGCATCGTGCACGTCACCGCGAAGGACAAGGGCACCGGCAAGGAGAACACGATCAAGATCCAGGAGGGCTCCGGCCTTTCCAAGGAGGAGATCGACCGGATGATCAAGGATGCCGAGGCGCACGCCGAGGAGGATCGTCAGCGTCGCGAAGAGGCCGACGTCCGTAACCAGGCCGAGTCGCTGGTCTACCAGACGGAGAAGTTCGTCAAGGAACAGCGTGAGGCCGAGGGTGGATCCAAGGTCCCCGAGGACACCTTGACCAAGGTGGACTCCGCGATCGCCGAGGCCAAGACGGCGCTGGCCGGCACCGATATCGCCGCCATCAAGTCGGCGATGGAGAAGCTGGGCACCGAGAGCCAGGCCCTGGGCCAGGCCATCTACGAGGCCACCCAGGCCGAGCAGGCGTCCGGCGAGTCCGGTTCGGCCGGCTCGGACGACAACGTGGTGGACGCCGAGGTCGTCGATGAGGATCAGGAGCGCAAGTGAGCGAGAGCGATTCGCACGAGCCGGTGACCATCACCGACAAACGGCGCGTCGATCCGGTCACCGGTGAAGTTCGCGAGCAGGAGTCGACCTCCCCAGAGGGATCTGGGGAGGCGGCTCCCGCGGACACCGCGCCAAGCGATGAGAAAATCGCCGAACTGACCGCGGACCTGCAACGGGTCCACGCCGAGTTCGCCAACTACCGCAAGCGGGCGCTGCGCGACCAACAGGTCACCGCGGACCGTGCCAAGGTTGCCGTGCTCACCCAGTTGCTGGGCGTGCTCGACGACCTGGAACGGGCCCGCAGCCACGGTGACCTGGATTCCGGGCCGCTCAAGTCCGTCGCCGAGAAACTGGTGACCGCCCTTGAAAATCTTGGGCTTTCGGCGTTCGGCGCCGAGGGGGATCCGTTCGATCCGTCGCTGCACGAGGCCGTGCAGCACGAGGGTGACGGTTCCAACCCGGTGCTGGGCACCGTGATGCGCCAGGGCTACAAGGTCGGCGACCAGGTGGTGCGGCACGCCATGGTCGGTGTGGTCGACACGGTCGGCAATGCCGCGCCCAGCACCGAACAACCCGCAGAATCAGAAGACTAGGCACCGTAAGGAGGTGACGCATGGCCCAGCGTGAATGGGTCGAGAAGGACTTCTACAAGGAGCTCGGCGTCTCCTCCGACGCCACCAAGGACGAGATCAAGCGCGCCGCGCGCAAGATCCTGGCCGAGAACCACCCCGACCGTAACCCCGGTGACACGGCTGCCGAGGACCGTTACAAGGCGGCCTCGGAAGCCAAAGAGGTGCTGACCGACGACGCCAAGCGCAAGGAGTATGACGAGACCCGTCGGCTCTTCGCCAGCGGCGGATTCGGCCGGCGGTTCAGTGGCGGCGGCGGTGCGGGCAATTTCGGCCCCGGTGGGTTCAGTTCTGATGGCGCCGAGTTCAATCTGGGTGACCTGTTCGACCAAGCCGGCCAGGCCGGCGGGGCGAACATCGGTGACCTCTTCGGTGGCCTGTTCGGCCGGGGCGCACAGCAGCCCAGGCCGAGCCGGCCCCGGCGGGGCAACGACCTGGAAACCGAAACCGAGCTCTCGTTCATGGAGGCCACCAAGGGCGTGGCGATGCCGCTGCGGCTCACCAGCCCGGCTCCGTGCACGAATTGCCATGGCAGCGGGGCACGTCCGGGCACCAGCCCGAAGGTATGCCCGAACTGCAACGGTGCCGGAGTGATCAACCGCAACCAGGGCGCGTTCGGATTCTCCGAGCCGTGCACCGAGTGCCGCGGCAGCGGTTCGATCATCGAGCACCCCTGCGACGAGTGCAAGGGCACCGGGGTGACCACCCGGACCCGCACCATCAACGTCCGGATTCCGCCGGGCGTCGAGGACGGCCAGCGGATCCGGTTGGCCGGCCAGGGTGAGGCGGGGCTGCGCGGCGCACCGTCGGGCGACCTGTACGTCACCGTGCATGTGCGTCCGGACAAGGTGTTCGGTCGCGACGGTGACGATCTGACGGTCACCGTTCCGGTGAGCTTCCACGAGTTGGCGCTGGGCGCAACGCTTTCCATTCCGACCCTGGAGGGGAAAGTGGGCGTGCGGGTGCCGAAGGGCACCTCGGACGGCCGGATCCTGCGGGTCCGGGGCCGTGGCGTGCCGAAGCGTTCCGGTGGTCACGGCGACCTGTTGGTCACGGTGAAGGTCGCGGTGCCGCCGAGCCTGGAGGGTGAAGCGGCCGAGGCGCTGGAGGCCTATGCCAAGGCCGAACGCGCCAGTGGGTTCGATCCGCGGGCGGGATGGGCGGGGAGCCTGTGATGAGCGCTTGCGCGAAGAACATTGAGCCTGTGATGAGCGCTTGCGCGAAGAACGTGGAGCCTGTGATGAGCATGGAGTCCCGATGAGCAAGCAGAACGACGCTCGTACCTTCCTCATCTCGGTGGCCGCCGAGTTGGCCGGTATGCACGCGCAGACCCTGCGCACCTACGACCGGCTCGGTCTGGTCAGCCCGGAGCGCACCTCCGGGGGTGGCCGCCGCTACTCGCAGCACGATGTCGATCTGCTGCGTGAAGTCCAGCGGCTGTCCCAGGACGAGGGTGTCAACCTGGCCGGGATCAAGCGCATCATCGAGCTGACCAACCAGGTCGAGGCGTTGCAGGCCCGAGTCGCCGAGCTGTCCGCCGAGCTCGACCGGGTGCGCAAGCCGAGCACCGCGGTGGTGCTGTGGCAGCCCGCAGCCACGCGGCGCCGACATCAGGCCTGAAACCGAGGCGCTCACGCACCCAGTCTTTTGGTTGGGGTAACCCGATAAATGGACTAACCCTTTACGAAAACGGTCCAGTCAGGGCAGGATTTGGTACATGGCCGAATCCTCGCCCCAACTGGGCCGTTTTCGTGTGCTGGACGCCAAACCCGTCAACCTCGACGGGTTCAGCGTCACCGCGCCCGAACTCGGGCTGGCCGCCATGCACAGCCCGTTCGATCCCGAGCCCTCGCTGGTCTTCCGCGCCGGCAAGGTCCTGGAGCTGGACGGGAAACCGGCCGAATCCTTCGACGTGATCGACGAATTCATCGCGCAGTACGGTATCGACCTGTCCGTGGCGGAGGAGGCCATGGCGCTCGACGATGTCACGCTGGCCCGGATGACCGTCGATATCAACGTGCCCCGCGCCGAGGTGGTGCGCCTCATCGGCGGCACCACGCCGGCCAAGCTCGCGCGCGTCGTGGCGGTGCTCAGCCCGGCCGAGATGCAGGTCGCGATGCACAAGATGCGGGCCCGGCGCACCCCGAGCAACCAGGCGCACGTCACCAACCAACTCGACGACCCCCTGCTGATCGCCGCGGACGCGGCCAGCGCGGTGGCCTACGGCTTCCGCGAGGTCGAGACCACCGTGCCGGTGCTCGGCGATGCCCCCTCGAACGCGGTCGCGCTGCTGATCGGCTCGCAGGTCGGGGTACCCGGGGCCATGGCACAGTGCTCCATCGAGGAGGCGCTGGAACTCCGGCTGGGGCTGCGCGGCCTGACCAGTTACGCCGAGACCATCTCGCTGTACGGCACCGAGCAGGTCTTCACCGACGGTGACGACACCCCGTTCTCCAAGGCGATACTCACCTCGGCCTACGCCTCCCGGGGCCTGAAGATGCGGGTCACCAGTGGCGGCGGGGCCGAGGTGCTGATGGGCGCGGCCGAGAAGTGCTCCATCCTCTATCTCGAATCGCGCTGCGTGTCACTGGCGCGGGCGCTGGGTTCCCAGGGGGTGCAGAACGGCGGTATCGACGGGGTCGGTGTGGTGTCCTCGGTGCCCGAGGGCATGAAGGAGTTGCTCGCCGAGAACCTCATGGTGATGATGCGCGATCTGGAATCCTGTGCGGGCAACGACAACCTGATCTCGGAATCCGATGTGCGCCGCAGCGCGCACACCCTGCCGGTGCTGCTGGGCGGCGCCGATTTCATCTTCTCCGGCTTCGGTTCCATCCCGCGCTACGACAACGCCTTCGCGCTGTCCAACTTCAACGCCGACGATATGGACGACTTCCTTGTCCTGCAACGGG
Source organism: Mycobacterium hackensackense (assembly GCF_025822555.1). NCBI lineage: Bacteria > Bacillati > Actinomycetota > Actinomycetes > Mycobacteriales > Mycobacteriaceae > Mycobacterium > Mycobacterium hackensackense. Next base: position 387,874 of record NZ_JACKUC010000030.1, on the reverse strand, counting down.
ACTGGGGTGCCGACGGCGGGCTGCGCACGGTCAGTCAGGAACACCTGGCCCGGGTGCGGCGGCGGGCCGCCACCGCGGTGCAGGCGGTGTACCGCGATCTCGGCCTGGCCGACTACGACGATGACCGCGTCACCGCCGCCGTCATCGCCAACGACTCCCGCGACCTGCCGCCCGGTGACCCGAAGGCCGTCGCCGAAGCCGCGGCGTCCATCGAGGCCCGCCAGTTGACGGTGTTCGACGTGGTGGCGGCGTTGCACCGCACCGGCTACACCGAGGAGGCCGAGGCCATCATGGCGCTGACCGCCGAACGGCTGCGCGGCGACCAGTTGCAGACCTCTGCCATCTTCGACGAACAGATGCGGGTGCTGTCCAAGGTCACCGACCCCAACGACTACCGCGGTCCCGGAACGGGATACGCCCTCACCGCGGCGCGCCGGGCTGAGATCGACGATATCCGGCAGGCCCGCACCACCGCCGAACTCACCGCCGACCAGGCCGACCATCAGGGCCACCTGGTGCTCACCGAGATCGAAGAAGCCCGCCAGGGCGCCAACCCCCGCGAGGTCTGTATCGGGCTCTCCCCGGCGCTGGGCCGCACCGTCTGGCTGACGCTGTGCGGGCTGACCGTCGGTGAGGCGATCCGGCAGCTCACCGCCGGGCTGGAGGAGGAGGGCTGCGTGCCCCGGTTCGTCCAGGTGCGCTCCACCATCGACGTCGGGCTGATCGGCCTGACGGCCGCCAAACTGTCCGGCTCCGGTATCGGAATAGGGTTGCAGGGCAAAGGAACTGCGCTCATACACCGCCGTGACCTGGCCCCGCTGGCCAACCTGGAACTGTTCAGCGTGGCCCCGCTGCTCACCGCGCGCAACTATCGCGAACTCGGCCGCAATGCCGCCCGGCACGCCAAGGGCATGGCTCCCGTCCCCATTCTCACCGGAGGCACCGATGAATCGATCTCGGCGCGGTACCACGCCCGGGCCGTCGCACTGGTCGCCCTGGAGCGCGAGGCCAGCGAACCCGGCGCCGCTCCCGTCACGGTCGAGGTGACACGGGCATGACCGGCGAACCCACCGACAAGTACACCGTCGCCGCCGCCGTCGAGGGACGGTTGAGGTTGTCGGATCTGCAGATGGACCCGGCCACCCTGGCACACCAGGCCATCGTCGCCGAAGAACACGGCAACCCCCAGCTCGCCGAGAACTTCCTGCGCGCAGCCGAATTGGCGCTCATGGACGGCGAAGAGGTGATGGCGCTCTACGAGGCGCTGCGCCCGTACCGCTCGACCGCCGCCGAACTGGAGGCGCTGCGGGTGTCGCTGCACACCCGCGGCGCCACGCGCTGCGGCGCACTCGTCGAGCAGGCCGCCGTCGTGTATGCCAGGCGGGGCTTGTTGCGTTGAAGACCATCGCCGGGATCGATATCGGCAACCACACCACCGAGATCGTGCTGGCCCGGGTGGGATCCGGTCGCGCCGAACCCCTGGCGCACGGTCAGGCGCCGACGCGCGGCCGCAAGGGATCCCGAGATTCGCTGGAGGGTGCGGCGGCACTGCTGACCCGGATCGAGGTGGACGCCGGGGTGGCCGCCGACCGGGTGGTGCTCTCGGCCATCCGGCCGGTGGACACCGCAACCGCCCCGCTGCCGCCGGCCGCCTCACCGCGCTCGCCGGTGATCAGCCTGCGCCGTCCCGACGCCAGCACCCCGGCGGGCACCGGCTACGGGGTCGGCCGGCACGTGCCGGTCCACGCCCTGACCGGCCCCGTCGCGCCGGATCCGGTGGTGGTCTCGATCGGTCCGTCCATCGACTACGAGGAAGCCGCGCAACACCTCTGCGATGCGGTGGCCGCCGGGTGGACCATCGCCGGGGTGCTCGCCGCCGAGGACGACGCGGTGCTGATCGCCAACCGGATCCCGATTCGGGTGCCCGTCGTCGACGAGGCCGATACCCACCTGCTGGACCCCGATGTGCTGGTCGCCGTCGAGGTGGTCGCCGACGGCAGCGCCTACCGCCTGCTGGCCGACCCCGTCGCGCTGGCCGCCGCCTTGCAGATCAGCCCCGACGAACTGCCGTGGGTCGCCGAGTTCACCAGGGAGCTCGCCGATGCGCCCGCCATCGCGGTGACCCGCCGCACCCGGGCACCCGAACCACCGGCGAGCGAGGACGATTACGTCGACTGCGTCGTGCGGGGTGAGACCGTACGGTTCTCACCCGAACAGGCCTACCCGCTGTTGCGGACCGAACCGCCGGGCACCGCCGTGCGGGTGCGGCTGCGGTCGTGTAAGCACGCCGAGGACGGGGTCGCCGTCGACGACGCCTATTTCACCGATCTGGCGGCCATCGACAACGGGGCCTGGCTGCGGCGTGGCGTCGCCGACACCCGGGGTGCCGTGGTGGCGTTGTTGGCTGCCGACCACGTCGCCGACGCCGCCGAGACGATGACCGAGCTGACCGGCCGGCCCGCGCACACGCTGGCCGCGGAGCCCGCGGCCGCCGCACGGGGCGCCTTGACCACACCGGGGCTGCCAGACGATGTCATCGTCTGCGATATCGGCGGCGGCACAGTCGATCTGGTCGGTGCGGGCCGTACGGTCACCGCGGCGGGCGCGGGGGAGACCATCACCTCGGCGGTGGCCCGGGTGCTGTCCATCCCGCGGGCACTGGCCGAACGCGTCAAACGCAGCCCCGCGCTGCGTGTCGAGGGACCGCATCTCGCCCACGAAGAGGACGGCCGGCGGGTGTTCCTGGACACTCCGGCCACCGCGGACGCGATCGGGCGGTTGTGCACCCGCGGTAGTGCGGGTCTGGTGCCGTTCTCCCGCACGCTGGCCGCCGAGGAGTGGCGCAGCCTGCGGCTGGCGGTCAAGGAGGCGACGGTGGCCTCGAACATCGTGCGCTGCCTGCGCGCGTTCGACCGGATGCCCGCGGTGCTCGTGTTGGCCGGCGGCGGGGCGCTGGACGACGAACTGATCCGCACCGTCGGCGAGGCGCTGCGCGGTGAAGTGGTGGTGGGCCGCGCCCACATCGACGGTGTGCACGGCCCCCGCTACGCGGTGGCGTCCGGGCTGGTGCACCTGGCCGCTGAGCAGGAATGGGCGTCCGAGGTCAGCTGACCCGGATGGAGAACCGCGCCGTCACCGGGCCGCCGGCGGCCACCGCGTAGTCGCCGCGGCGCAGCGCGTCGGTGGTGGCGGCCATCGGTTCGACGGCCACCAGATCGTCGCCCGCGGGCGCGAACAGCTGCGCCGCCGGGTAGCCCTGCTCATAGGTCACCTCAAGACGGCGCCCACCACCGGACAGTGCGAACACCGCACCGTCTTCCACCCCGGTGAAGCCGTCGTCGAGGGTGCGTGTCCCGAGGGGTTCGGCCGAGGCGGGCCACTCCCGCTGCGCACCGGTCGGGATGCCGGCCTCGTCCACCGGCAGGTGCTGTAACGCAGGGGTCTGCAACACCCATTCGGCCCGCGGTACCCCCGGGATCTGCAGATAGGGGTGGTAGCCGAAACACAGCGGCACCGGCGCCGCAGTGGTCGGGGTGACCGTGGTGGCGATGGTCAGGGTGCGGTCGGCCAGGGTGATGTCCTGGGTCAGCACATGCGGAAACGGGAACGCGGCCAGCAGCCGCGGGTTACCGCTGTAGTCGAGGGTGGCCGTCAGCCGGTTGTCGGTGCGGGCGGTGACCAGCCAGCCCGGGTAGGCGGCCAACACACCGTGGATGGGCAGGCCGTTCGCGTCGGCGCGCACCCCGCCGGTGCCCGGGGTCAGTGTCACCACCGCCCCGTCGACGGCATAGCTGTTGGCGCTCAACCGGTTCGCCCACGGATACAGCAGTGGGATACCCATCGTCTTCCCGTCGGCCACATAGGCGGCCAGGCCGCGCCGCTGCCCCAGGTATTCGGTGCCGTCCTCGGCCAGGGAGGTGCCGATCATGCCCGCACCCGGCACGAAGGTGGCGGTCAGCGCGGACGACGGGTCGTGCAGGGTGACGTTCTGGAACGCCGGATCGGACTGAGCCACCGGTGCATCCTCTCTCAGTGCAGCGGATCGTGCTGGATACGTTCGGGGGGTGCGCCTTTGGCGATCAAGGCGGCCTTGGTCGCGGTGACCATACCGGGACCCCCGCACAACAGGATCTGCCGGTCGCCCCAGCCGCCGTAGCGCGTCACGACGGCGGGGAGCAGGCCGTTCTGACGAACGTGCAGTCCGCGCGGCGGCTGGACGTCCGGGTAGTCGGCGGCCCATGGCGGGTCGGTGGCGAACTCCGACACCGGGGTGACGGACAGCCACGGATTGGTCGAGGCGATCTCCCAGAGGGTGCGCAGATCGTAGAGATCGCAGGGGAACCGGCCGCCGAAGAACAGGTGTACCCGCGGATTCACCCCGTACCGGCACAGGTCCATGATCAGCGTGCGCAACGGCGCCAGCCCGGTGCTGCCGGCGACCATCAGCACGTCACCGCCATCGCGGTCGACATGCAGCGCGCCGTGCGGATTCGACAACCGCCAGCGGTCACCCGACCTGGTTTCGCCGACGATCGCGGTGCTCACCATGCCGCCGCTGACCGATCGGACGTGGAACTCGATGGCCCCGCCGGGATCGGCGGGGATGGACGGTGACAGGTGGCGCCAGCGCCGCGGCCATTGCGGCACCTGCACGGTCAGGTACTGGCCGGGGTGATAGTCCAGCGGATGGTCGAGCTGCAACCGGATCATCGAGACATCGCGGGTGACGCGGATGTGGTCGATGACGGTGCCGTCGTGATACGGGAGCCCGGGTTCTGCCTCGGCGGCGCCGCTCATCACGCCGGTCAGGAGTTGCACGACGTCCCCGGCCGCTTCGGCGACCCGGGCGTCCCAGCTGCCGGGTAATTCGGCGCGCAGCGTGCCGAGTAAGGCCGTGGCCAGGGTCTGATAGTGCGCGGCTGTGACACCGTATTTGCGGTGGTCGCGCCCCAGCTGGGCCAGAAATGCGACCGGCTCGTCGGCGCGTTGCGCGATCAGTTCCGCCAGCAGCCAGGTGAGCGCGTGGGCGAAGTTGTCGCGCTGGTGGGCCAGGTCGGGCGGGAACAGGTCACGCGCCGACATATCGGTGGCGAACCAGCGGGTGTAGAACCGGCCGACCATGTCGGCGTCGACGGCGGCGCGCAACGTCTGCAGCGCGTCACGGTCGTCGAGTCCCACGTGCGACGAGTCTAGTTATCGTCGCACCCGGCGGCGCTACAGGGCGTGAATTCCCTTGTACAACACGAGAAGACCGATGACCAGCAGAATGGCGGCCACCAGGGCGGCGTGCTGGCGTTCCATCCACTCCTTCAGGCGCTCCAGCGGCTGGGCCAGCCGGTCGCCCGAGACGGCGTAGCCCAGGATCGGGATCGCCGCGGTGGAGGCCGAGACCGCGACGAAGCACGCCAGTGCGATCCACGCGTGCATCGTCCCGATACCGGCGGTGCCGATCGCCAACCCCGCTGCGGCGCAGATGAACAGCACCTTGGGGTTGACCACCGCCAGCACCATCGCCGTCACCAGGGCCCGGCCGGGGGTCAGATCGGCCATCTTGCGCATCCACGCCGGCGAATGCGCCGACTGCTTGCGGGTGAACCACCGGTAGCAGCCGAACACGATGAGCAGGGCGCCCACCACGATCCGCAGCCAGGACGCCCATGCCGGCGGCTTGTCCAGATTGCCCATCAGGTCGGCGACTTCGACGAAGATCGCCGTCAGCGCACCGGTGCCCAGAATCCAGCCGAGCAGGAACGCCAACCCGGTCTGGCGCGGCCGCGCGGTGTGCAGGGCCAGGACCGCCGGGATGATGGTCAGGGGGGAGAGCGCGATCACCAGGGCCAGCGGGATGAGTTCGGTGAGGGTGGAGCCGAAGTTCCCGGACATAGCGCAGAACCTAACACCTGGCGGGGCGCGGCCGCGTACTCGCGCGACATGTACCGGCACCCGCGGTGGCGGCAAACTGACAATCCGGTAAAAAACCGGCCGGGCGTGCCCTCACTCGGTAGTCTGCGATGCGGTCCACCGTCGCGTGGACATGATGTCCTGGGAACGGGGACCGCGTGAAGATTCGCACAGGTCGACGGCGGTTCACCGCAGTAGTCGCCGCCATCGCCCTGATCGCGGCACCGACCGCCGCCTGCGCCGCGTCGAAGGTGGCGCCCCCGCCGGCGGCCGGTGTGAACGCCGGGCCGGATGGCAAACCTGCGCCCTTCCGCGAACCGGTCCGGCTCAAGTCCAAGGACGGTGTGCTGGAGGTACGCCTGTCGGCGCACCAGGGCACCGTCAACCTCGACACCGTCCCCGAGCCGGTCACCAACTTCCTGGTGTTCGGCTACGACCTGATCAAGGGCACCGCCTCGGACGGCTCCACCAAGGGCGACAACCTCTATCCGGCACCGACCCTGCGCGTGGACCCCGGCGAGAAGCTGGTCGTGCACTACGACAACGATCTGGCGGGTCTGACGATCAAGGACTTCTACGATCCGGCGTTCACCCCCAAGGGCGGTGAGGTACCCATCTACCCGCCGACGCTCACCGAGGCGCCGCTCAATCTGCACACCCACGGCCTGCACGTCAGCCCGTCCGGCAATGCCGACAACGTGCTGCTGAGCATCCCCGCGGGGATGGGCAACACCTACACCTACGACGTCCCGAAGAACATGCCCAACGGGCTGTACTGGTACCACAGCCACCGTCACACCATGACCACCCAGCAGACCTACGTCGGGCTGGCCGGGCTGCTCGAGATCGGCCGTCCGGACGGCAATCTCCCGCTGGTCACCGAGAACAACATTCCCGTGCGCGACATGGCGTTTCAGTACAACTATGTGTTCGACCGCAAGGGCAAGGGCCACCAGCTGAACAACTACAGCTGGCCGCAGTTCGTCAGCACGCTCACGCCGCCGCAGGGTAACCAACTGGCCGACGGCACCTACCAGCCCAGCCTGGCGCCGGTGAACATCGCCGACACCAGCATGGGCGCCCAATACCTCACCCCGTGGTGGGCCGGACCGCTGTCGCCGCACAACAACCGCGGCCAGACGCAGTTCATCCCGCAGAACCTGATGAGCTTCGACAGCCCGACGGTGAAGATCCCCGAGAACGACCGGCTCCCGGAGAACGAACGCGACGTGCAGTTCACCGTGAACGGCCAGTTCCAGCCGGAGCTGAAGATCAAACCGGGCCAGACCGAGATCTGGGCGGTGGCCAATATCAGCGATATCGGCTACATGACCGTCCGTTTGACCGAGACCGCGACCGGAAACCATCCGAAGTTCGCCATCGTCGGGCAGGACGGCAATCCCTACACCCAAGTGCAGCGGCCCGTCTACGGCGACGGCACCACGCTGAGCGTCCCGCCGGGTTCTCGGTACGCCATCGCGGTCACGATGCCCAAGGAAGGCGACCTCGTCCTGGAGTTCCCACCGAACCCGGAGGCCAAGCCGCTGGTACTTCCCGGTGTGGTGTACACCAACAACGGCACCGAGAACACCCCGGCGGTACTCGGCACGCTCACCGTGGATCCGAAGTACATGAGCTTCGCCGACGGATTCTTCGTGTTCCCCACCCAAACCCTGATCCGCGCCACCCCGGATACCAGCGGGCCGGGCCAGACCACGGTCTTCGAACCAGGCCAGAACCTGGACGCCTACACGTCATTCGTGGACACCTCGGTGATGACGCCCGCGGTCAACCGGGCGATGACGATCACCGACACCATCGGTGGCGACAAGGCCAGCAACAACGATCCCAAGGCCGTCATCTACATGTTCGAACCGGCCGGGTTCCCGAACGTCCCGCTGATCCAGCCGAGACTGAACTCGGTGGAGGAGTGGAAGATCACCAACTTCAACAACGATGCGCATCCGATGCACATCCACGTCAACGACTTTCAGGTGATGGCGATCGACGACCCGAACCGGGGGAAGACCGGTGTGCAGCCGTGGGGACTGGACAACGTCAATGTGCCCGCGCCGGTGTTCAACGATATGCACGTCGTGAGCACACCGGCCACGCTGACCCTGCGCCAGGAGTTCCTGGAGTTCGTGGGCACCTACGTCATCCACTGCCATCGGCTCAACCACGAGGACAACGGGTTGATGGCCACCATCAACGTCATCCCGGAGGTCTCGTCGTATGCCGTCGCGGTTCCCGGCGGTCACGGCAAACCGGCCTCGATACAGGTCCGGGACGGTGGCGAGAACGGGGCCGGCGACAAGGTGTTGCAGACCGTGTATCCGTTCCCCGATTTCGAGGGCACCCCGTCGGTGGCGATGGCCGATGTGAACGGTGACGGCATCCTGGATCTGGTGGCCGGCACCGGGAAGGGCGTCGCGCCCGAGGTGGTCGCCTACGACGGCAACAACACTCGGGACGGACTGTTCAAGACCGAGCTCGCCCGGTTCACGCCCTTCGACGCGGACTTCACCGGCGGGGTGTCCGTGGCGGCCACCGATATCGACGGAAACGCGCTGGCGGACAACATCATCGTCGGATCGGGTCCGGGGATGGAGTCGCAGATCAAGGTGTTCTCGTCCACCCTGCCCGACATCGGAAAAGCCCCGGAGGTGTTCTCCGCCTTCACGCCCTATCCCGGCTCCCAGGCCGGTGTCACCCTGGCCACCGGCATGGTCGAATCAGGGTCGGGCCGGGAGAGCGTCGTGACGGCACCCGGTCCCGGTGAGCCGCCGCTGGTCAAGTCCTTCCGATGGGACCTGTACACCCCCACGGCCAGGGCGCAGGCGAATGGCACGGCCACACCGCAACACGCGGGCAAGCCGTCGGATCCGAAGATGACCGCGCAGTTCCTGGCCTACGACGAGACCTACGAAGACGGTGTCGCGCTGTCCACCGGCTGGGTTGCCGGGGCTGAGGGCGGCTCCAAGAGCATCGTCACCAGCCAGCTCGGTGGTGCGGGCACGGTGGTGGTGTGGTCCAGCGGGTCGCTGCTCGACGGTCAGCCGGCGATATACCTGGACAACCCCAACCACCACGAGGGTGACGTCAAATACCAGCAGATCTCGTCATTCGCACCATTTCCGGCAGGGGGTGCCACCGTCGCCACCAGCAGCACCGTCTACGGCGCCGACCTGCTGGTGGCCGGCGGTAACGGCGAGGTACGCAAGTACGGGCTCGCGCGGTCCGCACCCGACGCGAAATCCCTGACGCCCAAGCTGATCACCTCGTTGCCGCCGATCGCGCGCGTGGCGGGTGTGGTGCCGCTGGGCGGTCGCTAGGGCAGGTGCCAGAACACCCTGGTCCCGAGATATACCGCCGCGGTGGTGGCTGCCATGACCGCGGCCACGGTGCCGATGCCCCGCCAGTTCGTCTTGACCACAGGCACATCCGGTGGTGGACGCAGCCAGTGTTTGAGCAGCGGGTTGACGTAATAGGGCATGGTGATGAAGCTCATGACGAAGCTTGACAACAGATTTCCGATCAGCATGCCCAACCACAACGGCATCTTCAACGGCGACAGCGCCAGTGACAGCAGTACCACCGTGGGGTAGAGGCCGACCCATACCGCCAGGGAGGTCTTGACATCGGAGGGCGGCGCCGCGGGTGCGCCGTGCTCGTCGAAGGCGAACCAGCTGCCGAATGAGTTGTCGATGGTGCGGGCGTGGAAGTCGGAGAACCGTTCACCCTCGGCGAGGAGTGCACGGCGTTCGGGGGAGATCAGCCAGGCATCCAGATCGTCGGCGTTCTCGTAGCGGTACAGCGCTGTCCACTCATCCTGTACCCCGGCGACCGGGCGGAACAGTTCGGCACCGCGGAACCCGCGGAACTTGCTCTCCGCCAACCGAAGCCGCTGCTGCCAGGCCAGGAAATCCTCGACGTGCTCCGGGCTCACCCGGTGGCTGACCACCACCGTCACCAGCGGGTCGGTCGGGCGGGCGCCGCCGCCGATGACCTGCTGCGTGCCGGGGCCGTCGAGATAGTCCGCGCCCGCGGCGAGGCGGTCCTGCCGGGTGGCGCTGTTGATCCAGGCCTGCACGTGGGCCACCGAATCGAACCGGTACACCACCACCCAGTCGGGTTGTACCGCGGTGGGCGGACTGACCTCGGCGGCCAGGAAGCCGGGGTACTCGGAGGCCGCCCGGTTCAGATCCAGTTGCCACGCCTCGAATTCACGCTCTCGGCCGGCGCGGACCGGTTGGCCGATGATGACGGTGGCCGCCATGTCGGTGTTCCTCTTCGCATCCATGGCTCAGGGGACCGGGACGAGTTCGTTGAGCCGCCGGAAGATTCGCTCGGGAGTCAACGGCAGCTCGCGAAACCGTACCCCGGTCGCGTCGTACAGGGCATTGGCCAGCGCCGGCGCCACCGGGTTGATACAGCATTCGGCCATCCCCTTGGACCGCATCGGTCCGACGGAATCTGTGGAGGGGACCAGCAGCACCTCGGTGCGCGGCGTGTCGGCATAGGTGGGAATGCGGTAGTTGCGCAGGTTCGGATTGGTCATCACACCGTCGGCATCGACATGGTGGTTCTCCGTCAGCACAAAGCCGATACCCTGCGCCACACCGCCTTCCACCTGTCCACGGACCTGAGTCGGATTGATCACCACCCCGGCGTCGGTGGCCTGCACGCTGTACAGGATGCGGATCTCCCCGGTGACCCGGTGCACCGCGATGCGGAACCCGTGGGTGTTGGACGTGACGCTGCGCGGCGATCCGTACGCCTTGCGGGCCTCGGTGAACCGGATACCTCGCTCGCGGCCGGCCGCCAGAATCTCGGTCAGGAGCAGCCGGGTTCCCGCGCAGTCCACCCCGTCGTCGAGCAGGACGCAGTCGGCGACCGGCACCCCGGTGTGCGCCGCGGCGAAACCCCGCAGCCGGTCCCGGAGGGCGAGGGCGGCCCGGTCCACCGCGTTACCGGCGACGAAGAGCCCGGCGCTGGCGAACGCCCCGGTGTCGAAGCCGGTCCGGTCCGTGTCGGATTGCACCAGGTGGATGCGCGACGGTGTGGTGCCCAGCCGGGTGGCGGCGATCTGCACGTGCGCGGTGGAGGTGCCCTCACCGAATTCGACGGTGCCGACCGCGATCTGGTAGCTGCCGTCCTCACCCAAGGTGGCCCAGGCCTCCGAGATGTGCTCGGTGGGCGGGGCGGTCTCGTGCAGCGATGTCGCGGTGCCGACCCCGACCAGCCAGTCCGGGCCCAGCGGCGGACCGTCCGCGTTGCGGGCCAGCGCCGCGTCCACCAGGTCGATGCACGCGGCGATGCCGTCCTCGGTGAACTCGACGTCGTCGGGATGGTCGTCCAGGGCCAGCAACGCATCCCCCGGCCGCACGATGTTGCGGCGGCGCAGCTCAAGTGGGTCGATGCGCAGCTTCACGGCCAGTTCGTGGATGGCGGACTCCACGGCGAACGCCGGCTGTGTCATACCGTAGCCGCGCAGGGCACCGCTGGGCACCGTGTTGGTGTACACCGAGTAGGCATCGAATTTCTTGTTGGCACAACGGTACAACGCGATCGCGGCGGCCGCGGCGAACAACGTCTCCCCACCGTGGTTGCCGTAGGCGCCGGTATTGGACACGTTGCGGAACTGGAATGCGGTCAGGGTGCCGTCGGCCTTCGCGCCGAGTTTCACCGTCACCTTCATCGGATGCCGCGGGGAGGCGGTGGTGAACTCCTCCTCGCGGGTGTACTCGAAACTCACCGGCCGGCCGGTGTCGAGCGCGGCCAGCGCGGCCAGATCCTCGGAGATCACTTCCTGCTTGCCGCCGAAGCCACCGCCGACCCTCATGCAGAACACCCGCAGTTGGTCGGGGCGCAGGTCGAACAGGTGTGACAGTTTCACCTTCGCGATCGACGGCGACTGGGAGGCGGTGCGCACCACGAGCTTGATGTTCTTCCCGTCGCTTCGCTCGCCCCTGACGTCTTCCCCGTCGCTTCGCTCGCCCCTGACGTCTTCCCCGTCGCTGCGCTCGATCCAGGCGATGGACCCGTGTGTCTCCAGGTGCGCATGTGCCACCCGCGGGGAGAAGTAGGTGGCCTCGTGGATCACGTCGGCCTCGGCGAAACCGGCGTCCACATCGCCGATCTGGCCGTGCAGCTCGAGCAGGACGTTGCGCTCCGGGTCGCGCACGAACGGGTCGTCGGAGCCGTGCAGCTGCGGCGCCCCGTCCGCCATCGCCTGCTCCGGGTCGAACACCGCGGGCAACACCTCGTATTCGACGGCCACCCGGCGGCAGCCCTCCTCTGCGGCGGCGACGGACTCCGCCAGCACCGCGACCACCCGCTGCCCGACGAACCGCATCACGTTGTCCAGGATGTAGGTGTCGTCGGGGTCGACCAGATGATCGGTGTGGATGGCGGTGGTGAACCGTTTGCGCGGCACATCTTTCCAGGTGTAGACGCGGTGCACCCCCGGTATCGCCAGCGCGGCGGTGGTGTCGATGGACACGATGCGGGCGTGCGCATGCGGCGAGTGCAGCACCTTCAGGTGCAGCAGTCCGTCGATGGCGGTGTCCATGGTGAACTCGGCCCGTCCCGTCACCACGTCCCGGCCCGCGGGGGCGCCCACACTGGCACCCACCGCGTCACCGGGTGCGGCCTCCTCGATTCCCACCCGGCCGTGCACCGCGTCTTCGACGGCCCGGTAACCGGTGCAGCGGCACAGGTTACCCTTCAGCGCGCGAGGCAGGTCCTGCTTCTGCTCCTCGGTGAGTGCGGCCGAGGTCATGATCATCCCGGCGGTGCAGAATCCGCACTGAAATCCCGGGGCGTCGAGGAACCGGCGCTGCATCGGGTGCAGATCGTCCGGGGTGCCCAGCCCTTCGATGGTGGTGACCGCACGGCCGTCGGCCCGGAACGCCGGGGTGATACAACTGTGCACCGGCTTGCCGTCCAGCCACACCGTGCAGGCGCCGCAGTCACCGGCATCGCAACCCTTCTTCACCCCGTGCCAGCCGAGCGAACGCACGAAGGTGCGCAGGCACTGACCGGGTTGCGGTGCGGCGTCGAACGATCGGCCGTTGACGGTGTAGGTCATTCGCGCAGCTCCTGGGTGATCTCGGCGGCGAAGTGCTTGGTCAGGTGCCGCCGGTGGTCGGGGGCGCCGTTCGCGTCGTCGAACCAGACATCCTCGGCGAGTTCGTCGATACGGTCCCGCAGTGCCGCCGGGTCGGGGTCGCCGGCGAAGGCCAGCCGAACCGGGTGGGTGGTGCCCGCGGTGAGGGTGATCAGGGTCGCGCCGTCACGGCCTTTGGTGCCGATCAGGAACACGGTGGAGCGGCCCAGTGTGGTGAGCGTGAAACGGCGATGGGCGACCCGCTTGCGCAGCGCGCGGTCGGGAATGTCGATACCGCGCAGCAGTTCGCCGGGGGCCAGCACGTTGCGATTGTTGCCCGTCACGAAATCGGCTGCGGGAACTCTACGTTCGGTTCCGTCGGCGGCTTGGAGCAGATATTCGGCCTCCAGCGCCACCGTGAGCGTGATCATCGGACCCGCGGGCAGGGACATGCAGATGTTGCCGCCGACGGTGGCCGCGTTCCAGACCTTGAACGAGGACAGAAAGGCCTCGCAACTGATCGGGATCAGCCGGGCTGCCGGCCACTGCGCGGGTGGGGCGAGCGCGTACAGGTCGCCGATGGTGCACATGGCGCCGATGTGCAGCCCAGCCTGCGATACATCGAGTTCGCTCCAGCCCAGCGGGGCCAGATCGATGAGCCGGCGCAGCTTCGGCTGCGGATCGGAGAACAGCCACGTGCCGCCGGCCAGCCAGGCGTCACCGGGACGCCACAGCGCCCCGGGAGGTTCGGTGGGTCGCCGGATGACCTCGGTGACGGTGTTGAGATCCAAGCCGGGCTCCTTCGGTCGAGTGCCCCCTGGCGTGTCGCTGACACTAAAGCCTGCCGGCCCCCCGGGCACGAGTTTTACCCACTTGCCCGGCGATCCGCCGTTGGCCGTGGTCCCCTAGACACCGTGAGTCAAATCCACTTCGGACACATCTTCCACGTCTCGGGCAGCCCCGCGATCACCGACGCGCCCGGTGCCCTGAAGTCGATCCCCGATGGTGCACTGGTACTCGACGGCCGCGGCCGGATCGCATTCTGCGGCAGCCGAACCGATATCCCGTCCGAGTACGCGGCCTCGGTGGCGCACGATCACCGGCACGGATACCTGCTGCCCGGCTTCGTGGACACCCACATCCACTTCCCGCAGACCTACGCCGGAGACTCCTACGGCGGCGGGCAGCTACTGGAGTGGCTCACCCAGTGCATCTTCCCGTCGGAGTCGCGGTTCGCCGATCCCGACTTCGCCACCCGGGCCGCCGTCGAGTTCTGCGATCGGCGGATCGCCGCGGGTACGACGGCGGCCATGGTGTTCGGCTCGGCGTTCCCGCACGCGCAGGACGCGCTGTTCGCCGAGACACGACGGCGTGGGCTGCGGATCGTCAGTGGTCGCGGTATCCAGACCGTCGGCCCGGAATCGGCGGGCCCACTGCTGACCTCGGAGGCCGACGCCATCCGGCTCACCCGGGAGGAGATCGACAAGTGGCACGCCGCCGACACCGGTGATGTGGACACGGCCCTGCTGCACGTCGCCGTGGTGCCGCGGTTCTCCCTGTCGGTCACCACCGAGACCTTGAAAAACCTTGGCGACCTCTATGATTCGGTCCGCGACAGGGGTGTGTACGTGCACACTCACCTCAACGAGAACAACCGCCCGGGTACCGGAGAGATCGACGTGACGAAGTCGACCTACCAGGTGAATTCGTATCTGGACACCTATGACGGCAAGTTCCTGCCAGGGTCTGCGGTGGGCGGATCGAGCCTGTTGGGCCGGCGGACCATCTTGGCGCACGGCGTGCACTGCACCGACGAGGAACTGGCCCGGATGGCCGAGACCGGCACGTCCATCTCGCACTGCCCGGTATCGCAGCTGTTCCTCGGGTCGGGCACCATGCCCTGGCGACGTACCGTGGCGGCAGGGGTGAACCTCTCGGCCGGAACGGATTTCGGCGGCGGCGACGAATGGCTGATCCCCCGCGTGCTGGGCGATGCGTTCAAGGTGCACATCTCAGAGGAGGGCAGCGCAGGAACGTCACTGCACCCGGCCGAGATGCTGTTCCTGGGCACCCTCGGCGGGGCCAGAGCACTGGACATGGAGAGCCGGTTCGGCAATTTCGATATCGGCAAGGAGGCCGACTTCGTGGTCGTCGACCCGACCCGGACCCCGGCGCTGGCCGCGACGCTGACCTACGGGGTGCGCTCAGCGGATCCCGATTTGGCGCGCGAACAAACACTTTTCGCATTGCTGATGGGTCTGCGGGAATCGTCGATCGCGCAGGTTTACGTGCAGGGCCGGAAGTTGAATCCGGCGTAGGGAGGATGCCATGAGTGCCATCGCTGTCACCATCTTCCACCGTCCCGTCGACCGGCCGGCCTTCGATACCTGGGCCGGCGAGCTGCTCGCCGCGGCGCGCACCGCACCCGGATTCATCGATGCGGTGGTGTCGGTGTACGACGACCCCCGCCTGGAACCGGCGATCTCGGCGACCTTCGCCGGCGAGAGCCAGTTGCATGCCTGGCTGGACGGTGCGCAGCGCGCGGAGCTGCTGCGCGCCGGGCGGTTGTGCGGTGTGCACCAGGCCTCCTCCGATCTGGTGGTGGTGGAAGGACAGCTCACCCCGCCGGGTATCGCGGTGTTCCGGCACCGCGTGTCCGCGGGCCGCGAGACCGACTTCATCACGGCGCAGAGCGATCTGACGGAGGCGAGCTCACGGTTCTCCGGCTATGAGGGCACCGTGGTGTTCCCGGCCGGCGCGGGGGAGCAGTGGATGACGCTGATCCGGTTCCGCACCGAGAGGCTGCTGTCGGGCTGGCTCAAATCACCACAGCGCCTGGACGCGCTGCCGTCGTTGCGGTCGGCGCTGGACGACGATTTCTCCACGTTCTCGCACACCACCCCGTTGGGTACCACGGTCCGGTTCGAGAACGGTGAGACCGAGATGACGCCGAGCTGGAAGACGGCGATGCTCGTGCTGATGGTGCTCTACCCGACGGTGATGCTGCTGGCCCGGTTCGTGGGTCCGGTGCTGGACCGGTTCGGTGCGGAGCCCTGGCTGGCGATGTGGCTCAGCCAGGTGGCCAGTGTGTCTCTGCTGCAGTGGGTGCTGATGCCGTTCGCGGTCGCGCGGATGCGGCGCTGGCTGGACCCGGTGGAAGGCAGGAGCGCGACGGTCACCGTGCGCGGAACCGCGGTGATATTCGCTGTCTACGCCGTCACGTTGGCGGTGTTCGCGAGTATCACCTGGTTGCAGTTCTGGGACTACCCGCACTGACGTGGTGGGTCGGTTCGTCGGCCGACCCGGGTGTCATCCGATCGGCTGATCTCGAACCCGTTGGTGCCCCGCGCGCGACGCTCGGGGTCGCGGTCCCTGCATTGTCTTGTAGGGTCCGAGCCGGGGGCATCGACTAGGCCCGATGGGGGTTCGTGTTGTTGGCTTTTATCACATCGCTGCGTCATCCGGACAACGCGCGGGACTACGCGCGAAACGAGCGTCTTCTCCAGAACACCCTGGACTCCATTGCGCTGCAGACCTCGGATGACTACATCGTCATCGTCGTCAGCAATGTGCCGTTGTCTTTTCCGCTGCCCGACCGCGTCACGTCGGTCGTCGTGGATTTTCCCCCGCCGGCGCCGCCCGGTGTTCACGCGACTCGCCCGGCCTTCGTCTGGGACAAGGGCACCAAGATCGGGATCGGCCTGATCGCCGCCCGTGATTTCACACCCGATTACGTGATGATCATCGACGCCGACGATTTCGTTCATCGCGATATCGTCGCGTTCACCTCCGCGCATGCCGGCTCGCCCGGGTGGTACATCTCCCGAGGCTGGCGGTACTCCGGCACCCGCAACGTCTACCGCAGCCTGCGCCCCTTCCATCTTCAATGCGGCACCGCGTACATCTTGCCCTTTGCCGCGTATGGCGTGCCGTCCGATGCGTCGGTCGCCCTCGGTCAAGGGGAGGTTTACGACGTGTTCGGTGACCTCGTCGCGACGATTCTGGGGTCACACATGCGGGTGCTGCAGTGGGCGAGACGACATGGCTATCCGCTTGCCCCACTGCCGTTCCGGGGAGCCGTGCACCATGTGGACACCGGCGAGAATCACTCGGAAGGCACCCTGGGTGGCGTGGCGAGGGCCCTCACGTCACGCATGCAAGAGACCTACGGCATGCCGTCGCGGCCTCCCACCAGTTCTGCCGATGTGGCGCCGATGCACCTGAAGTGGGTCCTGGGCACACCCCGGGCGCTCGCCAAGAGCGGATACCACTATCTTCAGCGGACGTTGTTCTCGATGGTCACCGACGACCGGCCGAGGTTCGATCTGGCTCCCTATCGCGCGCGACTCGAACGCTGAATCCGCGCCGACCCCCGGATCTGTTCGCCCCGTGAGCTGACCTCGACCCGATTCGTGCTCGGGTTGACCACGAAAGTCGTTGTCGCGAAACTTGTATCCGCCGGTAAGGTCCAGTTCGTGGCGTCGACTCGGGGGTTTGCGATGGGGAGGTCAGATGTTGGTTTTCGTTACCTCGCTTCGTAATCCAGCTAATTCACCGGACTATGCGAGAAATGAATGTCTGCTGCGGGATACCCTGGACTCGATCGCATTGCAGACGTCGGATGACTATGCCGTCATCGTCGTCAGCAATGTGCCGTTGTCTTTTCCGCTGCCCGACCGCGTCACGTCGGTCGTCGTGGATTTTCCCCCGCCGGTCGCGCCCGGCGCTCCGACGTCGTACCTCGACGTCGTGTGGGACAAGGGCACCAAACTCGGGATCGGGCTGATCGCCGCCCGTGATCTCGCGCCCGATTACGTGATGATCATCGACGCCGACGATTTCGTTCATCGCGATCTCGTGGCGTTCACCTCCGAGCATGCCGGCGCGCCCGGGTGGTACATCTCGCGCGGCTGGCGCTATTCCCGCGCGCGCAACGTGTACCGCAGTCTGCGCGCGTTCCATCTCCAATGCGGCTCCTCCTACATCCTGCCCTTCGCCGCGTATGGCGTGCCGGCCGATGCGTCGGTCGCCTTCAGTCAAGCGCAGGTTCTCGATGTCTTCGGTGACCGGCTGGCGACGATCATCGGGTCCCATATGCGGGTGGTGCAGTGGGCGAGGCATCATGGCTATCCCCTTGCCCCACTGCCGTTCCGGGGCGCGGTGCACCACGTGGACACCGGTGAGAACCACTCCGGCGGCACGCTGAGCGGGTGGGCCAGAACGCTGTCGCCGACGATGCAACAGACCTACGGCATACCCTCGCGGCCTCCCGCCGGTTCCCCGGTTCCCGAGGCGAACAGGCTCAGGCTGGCCATCGACACCCCACCGGCGCTCGCCACGAGTGCCTACAAGTATCTGCAGCGCACGCTGTTCTCGATGGTGACCGACGACAGACCGAGGTTCGATCTGAGGTCGCACCTCGCGCACCTCTAGCGCTGATCCACCGGACTACCCGGACCGATCCGGCAGTGTCGCCGCCGCCGCACGCAGCCGCCGGTGCATACCGCCGTAGGGGCTGACGGCCGGCAACAGACCTGTCGGGATCTTGGTGACCGCGCTGTAGTTGACATCGACGACGTTGGCCAGCGGTGACAGGCACAGCTGGCTGCACAGCTGATACGCGTCGATCTCGCCGATGCCGTGCAGGTCCGCCAGCCAGCGCACCATCTCCACCTGACTGCACCGCCAGGCGTCCTCGAGCGGTCGCGCCGAACCCACGGTCAGCAGGGCGTCGTCGTGTTCGAAACGGGGCCAGGCGGGCGCGCCGCCCTTGATCAGCTCGACGATGAGCGTCACGTGCATGGCGCCCTCGAGCGCGGTTCCGCAGGTCTCGCCCTCGCCCTGGCGGTAGTGCCCGTCACCGACCGAGAACAGCGCACCCTCGACATTGACGCCGAGGTAGACGGTGGTCCCGGCACGCAGCTCGGGGGTGTCCATGTTCCCGCCGAAATAGTCGGGCACCAGCGTGGTGCGCACCTCGCGCAGCGCGGGCGCCACACCCACCGTGCCGAGCATCGGAGCCAGCGGCAGGTCGACGGTGAAATCGCTCTCGTGTGCGACGAACGTGGCGGTGCCCCGAGCCGCGTCCACCTGGTAGATCCACGTCAGTTCGGGCAGCGGCGCCTGCAGCGTGGCGGTCCGGTCGGTACCGGTGAGCGCGCCGAACAACGGGATCGTGGTGGACGCCGCCCAATCCCTGGCCGGTTCGATCGACACGAAGTGCAGCGCGAGCGTGTCACCCGGTTCGGCCCCGGTCACATAGAAGGGGCCGGTCTGCGGATTGAGTTCCTTGGGATTGAGCACCTGGCTGGGTTTGTCCTCGCGTGAGGTGACCCGGCCGGCGAAGGCATCCTCGGTCCACAGTCGCAGCACCGTGCCCGGTGCCACCTCCAGCGCTGGTTCGGCGCCGCCGAATGTCCACACGTACTGGTCCCGGGTCGGCGTGAACTCAACGATCTGCATATGCAACCTTTCTGTCGGACGTGCGATGCAGCAGCATCGAGAAGGCGGTGCCGAGCACCGCCCACATGAGTGCCGCCGCGATGAGCGAGTCGGCGCGGAAGTCGGCGAGCAGCGCCGCGGGGAATCCCGGGAACACCACCGCCCCGGAGGTGTCGAGCAGCGGCGTCGGGACCTCGTCGAACCGCGGCAGTGCCGCGGTGACCAGACAGACCGCCAACACATAACCCCACCCGGCCAGCATCACCGAGGACCAGCGCCCGATCCGCGGTATCAGCCTGGCCGCGACGACGGTCGCCACCGCGGCCAGCAGCACCGAGGCCACCAGGGCTGCCAGATAGCCGGCCGTGCGTGCGCCCGCGGAGTCCTCGTGACCGACGCCGGGGGGATTGGCGGGCAAGACCATGAAGGGGACGAGTGTGACGGCGACGAAACCGGCGACGGCCAGCGTTATCGACACCCAGCGCGGATCGGCGGCGATCCGGCGCCGGGCCAGGAAGGCGGTCAGCATCCAGAAGGCGACCGCGAACAGCGCGCCGACGATCAGGCCGTACGCCACGATGCCCGTGCCCGCTCCGACGTTCTCCTGGACCACCCTGGTGAACACCTCGTGCTCGTGTGCGTGCTCACCGGTCAGTGTCTGTTCGGCGTGCGAACGCGCCTCCTCGAATCCGACGGCCTGCTCGACCAGTGGAGCGATCTGCCACCTCGTGTAAGCGAAGGTGACAAGACCCGCGATGAGTCCGGAAGCCAGCCCGCAGCCGACGATCTTGTTCATGTCCGCGCGCTCAGTGGCAGGGGAAGCCCAGGACGTGCCGGGCGTCGTGGAGGAACTCGTGGACGTGGGTGTCGGCGCCGAACACCGAGACCGCACCCTGGTCGAACCCGACGAAGTAGAACGCGATCAGTGCGAGCGCCGTCGTGGCGGTCAGCCAGAGCGCCGTTGCGGCCGTGGTGGCATCGGGTAGGGCGATGGCGGGTGCCTGCTCGATTGCGGACCGTGGTGTGCCTGAGGACATCTGAAGTACTCCTGGTTCTGTGTAATTACTTCCAAAACGCAAATATTGCGTATGAACTAGTTACGCCTATGTGGTGCCGTCGGTCAACCGGTGCAACACGACATCAACGGAGGGAAATCTCCAGGTAACGAGAAGTGGGCTCTTGTAAATGCTCTGTTACGCATCGGGTTTACGGTTTGCTTACCTGCAGAGATGGCGAGCATAGTTCCAGATGGAAGTATTAAGAACGAGAACTAATGATGGGAGATGTGCCGATATGCACGGTCCACATGACCTCGGTGGTCGCGAGGGCCTCGGCCCCGTCGATCCGGAGTTCCTCAAACCCGGCATCCCGGACTGGCGTTACCCGTTCGAGGGCCGGATGCATGCCATCACCGCGATGGCGATCGCCAAGGGTGCGTTCAACCTCGACGAGCAACGGCACGGTATCGAGCTCATGAAATGGAGCGACTACCTCGATTCGACGTACTACGCGCACTGGTTGTTCTCCGTGGAGAAGCTGCTCAACGACAAGGGCTACATCTCCCACGAGGAGGTCGACGACCGGATGCGTGAGCTCGGCGCACCGTCGATGACGCCGCACCCGCAGAAGCCGGACACGTTGTCGCCGTTCGCCGAACAGATGATCGACGTGCTGTGGAAGGGTACGCCGCACGATGTGCCCGCGGAGGCGCCGCCGGCCTACGAGGTGGGCGCCGAGGTGATGGTCCGCAACCTGCGCGAGGCCACGCACAACCGGTTGCCGGGCTACCTGCCCAAGGCCAAGGGGGTCGTCGTCAAGCAGTACGGCGCGTTCCACGACCCCGCGGCAAGTGCGCACCGGCAGGTCGACGAGGCCAACCAGCTCTACATGGTGCGGTTCACCTCCACGGAGTTGTGGGGTGTAGAAGCCGCCGAGGAATTCGATCTGTACGCCGACCTGTTCGAGACTTACCTCGAGCCGGCCTGAACCAAGGAGAACACTGAAATGGATTGGCTTTCACTGTCCGACGTCGAGGCGCGGGTCAATGCGCTGGAGTCGTTGATGGTCGAGAAGGGCTTGGCCGAGCATGAGGCCGTCGACGCCGTGGTGGCGTCGTTCGAGAACGATATGGGCCCGGTCAACGGGGCCAGGGTGGTGGCCCGGGCCTGGACCGACCCGGCGTACCGGCAATGGCTGCTCGACGATGCCACCGCGGCGATCGCGGATATGGGCTTCACCGGCTTGCAGACCGAACACATGGTGGCGGTGGAGAACACCGCGGAGCGACACAATGTCGTCGTGTGCACGCTGTGCTCGTGCTATCCGTGGACCCTGCTGGGCATCCCGCCGGCGTGGTTCAAGTATCCGCAGTACCGGGCCCGGGTGGTGAAAGAGCCGCGCAGCGTGCTCGCCGAATTCGGGGTGACCCTGCCGGACGGGGTGGCGATCGACGTGTGGGACAGCAGTGCCGAGATCCGGTACCTGGTGATCCCGCAACGCCCTGCGGGCACCGAAGATCTGACCGTCGACGAACTGATCCCGCTGATCAGCCGGGACTCGATGGTGGGGACAGCGCTCGTGACGGCTGCGGGAGCCGCGTGATGAGCGCGCCGGTGATCGACCTGGCCGGGTTCGACGACCCCGAGGGTGTCGCGGCACTCCCGCGGTCCAACGGCGAGTTGGTGTTCGATGCGCCCTGGCAGGGGCGGCTTTTCGGGCTGGTGGTGCATCTCTGCAGGGCGGGTGCGTTCGAATGGGATGAGTTCAAGGCCCATCTGATCGCGGCCATCGACGATTCGGGAATCGATGAAACATGCGATCCCGCAGTGTATTACCGGCAGTTCGGGGAGGCCTTCTGCCGCCTTGCCGCGGAGAAGGACTTCTTCGACGCGCAGGCATTCGAGCAGCGGACGGTGCTGGAGGCGCAGCGGCTGTCGCACGATGACCATGATCACGACCATGATCACCACCACGGCCACTGAACGGGAGACAGCGTGACCATGTCGAAAGCCACGGCGCTGTCGATCAGCGTCGGCGTGTTCGGGATGCTGTCGACGTTGATGACGGCGACGGTGTGGAACCTGCCCGTGTGGGTGCTGTTCCTGGCCTGGGCGTCCTTCTTCTTCGTCGGATCCGGCCCGTCCGGGCTGGTCAAGTCGGTCGCCTGTAACTGGACCGGCATCGTGATCGCCACGGTGACGCTGCTGGCGGTCAGCGGGACGACGGGTGCGGTGTGGCTGTCCATCGCGGTCGGTATCGGAAGCTTTGCGATGGTGCAGGTTTCGCGCCTGCGCTGGGTATCGGCGACACCGGCCATCGTGTTCGGATTCGCCATGACGGTCGGCACCATCGCGGCGACCGGCAACGGGATCACGTCGGTCGGCCTGTCCCATCCGGCGTTGGTCGCCGGGGTGACGGCACTGGTCGGCGCCTGTTTCGGGGTGGCCTCCGAGTACGGGGCCGCGGTGATCGAGCGGATGGCCGGCGCACGCAATAGTGAAGCGCCGCAGCCCGTCTAGGGCTGCGGCGCAGCACCGGTTGAGATACCCTCCATCTGCAATAGTTCATGATGAAATCAATTGCCACCGAAGCCCCCGGGAGCGTCGTGCCGATCTCCACCAGCATCGAAAGTGTTGCGGAAGTGTTCTTTCGAGCCGAACGCAGCTGGACCGATGCGTTGTTGCGCGGTCTGCTGGATGCGGACGTGAGCAGTATCGAAGGCTGGCGGGTGCTGGGCGCGTTGCGCAGCGGCGATGGTTTCACGATGAGCGATATGGCGACCATGATGGCGATCCCACCGCCCACGCTGACGCGGATCGTGGACAAGCTCGTCGACGGTGGGTTCGTCCTGCGCCGAGTCGATGCGACCGATCGGCGCCGGGTGTTGATCTACCTCTCGGCCAGAGGGAAGACCAAGGTGCGGCGGCTGACCAAACAGGAGTCCGTCGTCAAGGGTGCGCTTGTCGAGGAGCTCGGCGAGGACGCCGCCGTGCACTTCCTGCAGACGCTGGCCCGCGTCGGCGATCTGTCGCTCTAGGACCGCCGAACGCGGGCGCGGCGCAACTTTTCCGGATACGAACAGTTGCGCAATGCGCAGGTAACCGGGAACCGTCACGATAGCCAGACACGCCAGGACAACGGGTGGACGGAGACACAACGGTGAAGCTGAGCCGATCCGATGCTCCCATGGTCAACGTCGCCCTGGTGATCCCGCGCAGCGGGTCGGCCGGTATCTACGGGCCCTCCTGCGAGGCGTGCGCCGAACTGGCCATCAGCGATCTCAACGACACCAGCGGACTGTTCGGCCGCCAGGTCCGCCTGGTGCCCGTCGACGGCAGTCGCGCCCCGGCCGCCGTCGCCGCCGATATCGCCCGGATGATCGACCACGGCGCGATCGACGCGGTCACCGGCTGGCACATCTCTCCGGTGCGCAAGGCGATCGCCAGGGTCACCGCCGGTCGGGTGCCCTATGTGTACGGCCCCCTGTACGAGGGCGGTGAGCGCACCCCCGGCCTGTTCCTGACGGGGGAGACCCCGTCGCGGCAGCTGCTGCCCGCGATGGACTGGATGAAGGCCGAGTACGGCATCGACCGGTGGATCGTGATCGGCAACGACTACATCTGGCCGCGACAGACCGGGGCGGCGGCGGCCTCGCACGCCAGGGGCAACGGTGTGCCGTTGGTCGCGGAGATCTACGTCCCGCTGGGGACCCAGGATTTCTCGGCGGCGATCCGCGATGTCGAACTCACCTCGGCCACCGGTGTGTTGTTACTGCTGGTGGGCGGTGACGGCGTCGCATTCAATCGACAGTTCGCCGCGACCGGACTCGACGGCGCGGTGCCCAGGCTCAGCCCGCATGTCGAGGAGAACATGCTGATGGCCAGCGGTAGCGACAGCAACCACGGATTATTCGCCGCCGCAGGCTATTTCGAGGCCCTCAACACCACCGCGTCGATGGACTTCGCGGCGCACTACTACCGCAGGTACGGGCCGGCGGCGCCCGCGCTGAACAGTATCGGTGAGTCCTGCTATGAGGCGCTGACCCTGTTCGTGGCGCTGGCGTCGCGGGCCGGATCGCTCGATATCGCCGCCATGACCGCAGCCGCGGCGAACCTGACCTATATCAGCCCGCGCGGCGAGGTCACCATGTGCGGGAACCAGATGTCACAAGACGTCTACGTGGCGGAGGCGATCGATCTGGAGTTCGAGGTGCGGGCCCGCATCTCGGCGGCGTGAACCACGCTCAGAACTCGCACCACTTCCACTCGTCCTCCTCGCGGAGGAACGCGATGTCATCGGGATCGTCACCGTCGTTCTCGATGACGGCCTCGGCGGTGTCACCGGTGATCGCCAGTTCGGTGATCGCCAGGTCCAAGCGGCCGGATCCGCTGCGCGCCTCCTGCAACGCGTCCTCGTCGAACTCGCTCTGACCGCGCATCTCCGTGCACATGAGGTCGCGCAGTTCGCCGAACCGGAGGTTGTTCCAGGCCTGCTCGAAACGCTCGACCAGGTCGGTGATCTGGTCCTCGTCGGATTGGGGCAGCGCGGTGACGCCCGGGGGCGCCATCGCCGTACCCGGCGTCTCCCGGGTGCAGCCGGTCAGCGCGATGGCCGAGCCGATCAGCGCGGGAACGAGAAGGCCGGCCAGCCGCATATCAGGTCCCTTCGAATCGGTTGTGGCCCAGCGTGTCGACAAAGCTCGGTCCCTGCCGGGTGAGCTGGCTCCGGTAAGCGTCCGCCCAGGCGCTGAACGGATGGTGTGCCAGGTACTCGTTGCGGAACCGGTCGTCCTCGGACACCTCGGTGGCACAGAACTCGGGGATCGCCAGGTCGACCACGGGACCGCCGCGTTCGACCTCGGCCAGCACCAGCGGGGCGTTGGCGCCCAGGAACCGGTCGAGTACCCAGCCGTCCTCGCCCAGCCAGACCGAGTAGCGGATCTTGGCGATCACATGACCGGCCCGGCGCACGATCTGCCCCGCGACCATCGGATCGAGTTCGCGCTCGGCCTCGTAGCGGGTGCCGCCGGCCGCGGGGCCCTTGGCGGTCATGGTGCCGATCGACTCGTCGCCCAGCGCCTCCACCAGTTCGCCGGGAGTGCGGTGCGGATCGGCGGGGGCGGGCCCCTGGACCCGGATGCGCACCGCGTACCCGTCGGCGGCGAACACATAGGCCTGCACGATCAGGGCGGGACTCGGATCCGAGGCGGCGAGGGCGGGCAGTTCATGGACGACGAACTTCCGCTCGAACTCGAAATCACCGTAGCCGGACATATCACGACGCTAGCCCGGTACCTGGCCGAATGCGTGATGACGGATGCCGAGATTCGGGCGTGGCGGATTCGGTATCCGGAATCGGCGGACAAATCCGACAAAATTCTCTAGAGTTGAGCGGAACAGACTCAACATTGACGGCGTTGTTCAAGGCGACAAGCATTTTCGGCAGCCCCTTGGAGGGCTGTCCCACCCAAGAAGGAGAGGTGTCGTGGACTCGTTCAATCCGACCACGAAGACCCAGGCGGCACTGACTTCGGCGCTGCAGGCGGCCACCGCCGCAGGCAACCCGCAGATCACCCCCGCACATCTGTTGATGGCGCTGCTGACCCAGAACGACGGTATCGCTGCGCCGCTGCTCGAAGCGGTCGGAGTCGAGCCCGCAACCATCCGCGCCGAGGCCGAGCGTCTCATCGGCCGGCTGCCCAGTGCCAGCGGTTCCAGCTCGCAGCCGCAGCTCTCGCCGGAGGCGATCTCGGCGATCACCACCGCGCAGCACCTCGCGACCGAGATGGACGACGAATACGTCTCCACCGAGCACCTGCTCGTCGGGCTGGCCACCGGCCAGTCCGAGGTCGCCAAGGTGCTCACCAACCACGGCGCGTCCCCGCAGGCATTGCGTGAGGCGTTCGTGAAGGTGCGCGGCAGTGCCCGCGTCACCAGTGCCGACCCCGAGGGCACGTATCAGGCGCTGGAGAAGTACTCCACCGACCTGACCGCGGCCGCCCGTGAGGGCAAGCTCGACCCGGTCATCGGGCGCGACAACGAGATTCGCCGGGTCGTGCAGGTGCTGAGCCGGCGCACCAAGAACAACCCGGTGCTCATCGGCGAACCCGGTGTCGGCAAGACCGCCATCGTGGAGGGCCTGGCCCAGCGCATCATCGCCGGCGACGTGCCGGAAAGCCTGCGCGACAAGACCGTCGTCTCGCTGGACCTGGGATCGATGGTGGCCGGCGCCAAGTACCGCGGTGAATTCGAGGAACGACTCAAGGCCGTCCTCGACGACATCAAGAACTCGGCCGGCCAGGTCATCACGTTCATCGACGAGCTGCACACCATCGTCGGCGCCGGTGCCACCGGTGAGTCCGCGATGGACGCCGGCAACATGATCAAGCCCATGCTGGCCCGTGGCGAGCTGCGGCTGGTCGGCGCGACCACGCTCGACGAGTACCGCAAGTACATCGAGAAGGATGCCGCCCTGGAGCGCCGGTTCCAGCAGGTGCTCGTCGGCGAACCGTCGGTGGAGGACACCGTCGGCATCCTGCGTGGGCTCAAGGATCGCTACGAGGTGCATCACGGCGTCCGCATCACCGACTCGGCGCTGGTCGCCGCGGCGACGCTGTCGGACCGCTACATCACCTCGCGCTTCCTGCCGGACAAGGCCATCGACCTGGTCGATGAGTCCGCGTCGCGGCTGCGGATGGAGATCGACTCCCGCCCCGTCGAGGTCGACGAGGTGGAGCGCATCGTCCGGCGCCTCGAGATCGAGGAGATGGCGCTGGCCAAGGAGACGGACGACGCGTCCGTCGACCGGTTGGCGAAGTTGCGCGCCGAGCTGGCCGATAAGAAGGAACAGCTCGCCGAGCTGACGACCCGCTGGCAGAACGAGAAGGGTGCCATCGACATCGTCCGCGACTTCACCGAACAGCTGGACCGGTTGCGTGGCGAGGCCGACCGCGCCGAGCGCGACGGCGATCTCGCCAAGGCCTCGGAGCTGCGCTACGGCCGGATCCCCGAACTCGAGAAGAAACTCGAGGCGGCGCGGCCGGTGGCCGAGGCGCGCGAGAACGTGATGCTCAAGGAGGAGGTCGGACCCGATGACATCGCCGACGTGGTGTCGGCGTGGACCGGGATCCCGGCGGGGCGGATGCTCGAAGGTGAGACCGCCAAGCTGCTGCGGATGGAAACCGAGCTGGGCAAGCGGGTCGTCGGCCAGACGAAGGCCGTGCAGGCGGTGTCTGACGCGGTGCGCCGGACTCGCGCCGGGGTCTCCGATCCCAACCGGCCGACCGGCTCGTTCATGTTCCTCGGGCCGACGGGCGTCGGCAAGACCGAGCTCGCCAAGGCGTTGGCCGAGTTCCTGTTCGACGACGAGCGGGCGATGATCCGCATCGACATGAGTGAGTACGGCGAGAAGCACTCCGTCGCACGGCTGGTCGGTGCACCTCCCGGATACATCGGCTACGACCAGGGCGGTCAGCTGACCGAAGCGGTCCGGCGCCGGCCGTACTCGGTGGTGCTGTTCGACGAGGTCGAAAAGGCTCATCCGGACGTGTTCGACGTGCTGCTCGCCGTGCTCGACGAGGGCCGGCTGACCGACGGCCAGGGCCGCACGGTCGACTTCCGCAACACGATCCTGATCCTGACGAGCAACCTCGGCGCCGGCGGCACCGAGGAGCAGGTGATGGCGGCCGTGCGCTCGGCGTTCAAGCCCGAGTTCATCAACCGGCTCGACGATGTGATCGTCTTCGACAGCCTCCGGCCGGACGAGTTGGTGTCGATCGTCGACATCCAGCTGGCTCAGCTGCAGAAGCGGCTCGCTCAGCGCAGGCTCACCCTCGAGGTGTCGCTGCCCGCCAAGCAGTGGCTGGCCGAGCGCGGGTTCGACCCGCTCTACGGCGCCCGTCCGCTGCGCAGGCTGATCCAGCAGGCCATCGGTGACCAGCTGGCCAAGCTGTTGCTGGCCGGCGATGTGCACGACGGCGACGTGGTGCCGGTCAACCTGACTGCCGACGGCGACGGACTCATCCTGGGCTGATCCCCGCTCAATCCCGCTGAACCCCGGTGGCCACTTGTTGCACGGTTTCGTTCCCCACCTGTGCAACAAGTGGCCACTGGGTTCTGTGTTTGTGCAAGTAACCGGGTTGTGACCTTAACGAGTTCGAGACAAACGGGTCCCAGCAAGTAGGCTAGGCCCCAATGGTCCCTCTCTGGTTCACACTCTCCGCACTCTGTTTCACAGGGGCGGCAGTGTTGTTGTATGTCGATATCGACCGTCGGCGCGGGTTGGGCCGGCGGCGTAAGTCGTGGGCGAAGTCGCATGGCTTCGACTACGAGCACGAATCCAGCGAAATCCTGGATCGCTGGAAGCGCGGCGTGATGTCCACCGTCGGCGAGCACGTCACCGCCCGCAATGTGGTGCTCGGTCAGATCCGGGGCGAGGCCGTGTTCATCTTCGATCTCGACGATGTCGCCACGGTGATCGCCCTGCATCGCAAGATCGGCACGAACGTCGTGGTCGATCTGCGGCTCAAGGACATCAAGGAACCCCGCGAGAGCGATATCTGGCTGCTCGGCGCGATCGGCCCGCGAATGGTGTACTCCACCAACCTCGACGCCGCCCGCCGCGCCTGTGACCGTCGGATGGTGACGTTCGCCCACACCGCACCCGACTGTGCCGAGATCATGTGGAACGAGCAGAACTGGACGCTGGTGGCCATGCCGATCAGCAGCAGCCGCGCCCAGTGGGACGAAGGACTGCGGACGGTGCGGCAGTTCAACGATCTGCTGCGCGTCCTGCCGCCCGTTCCGCAGCCCGGCCGCAACGGCGTCGGCGTGCACGCGGGTCAGCCCGCCCTGGCTCGCCGCAGCGGTTCGCCGAGCCGTCCGTTGCTGCCCAGGCCGGCCGAACTGCCCGCCGGGCGTGGTGACCAGCCGCCCAGCCGTGCGGACGTGAGTCGCTACGTCGACCAGCGCACCCCGGTGCGCAATGGCCGGCAATCGCCGCACTACCAGCGGTGACCCGACCTGCCAAACCCGTAGCGCTGATCACCGGGCCCACCTCGGGTATCGGTGCGGGCTTCGCCCGCCGCTACGCCGCCGACGGCTACGACCTGGTCCTGGTGGCCCGGGACGCCATCCGGCTGGAACAGCTGGCCGACGAACTGCGTGATCATGCCGGTGTCGGCGTCGAGGTGCTGCCCGCCGACCTGGCGATCGAGGCCGACCGCCGTCGGGTGTGCGACCGGCTGGCCGCCGGGGTGCAGGTACTGGTCAACAATGCCGGCTTCGGCACCTCGGGTGAGTTCTGGAAAGCCGACTACGCCACGCTGCAGTCCCAGCTCGACGTCAATGTCACCGCCGTCATGGCGCTGACCCACGCCGCTCTGCCGGCCATGCTGGCCGCAGGGCAGGGCACCGTCATCAACGTCGCCAGCGTGGCCGGGCTGATGCCGGGCCGCGGCTCCACCTATTCGGCATCCAAGGCCTGGGTCATCGCGTTTTCCGAGGGACTGGCCAACGGGCTGAGTGGCACGGGTGTGAGTGTGCACGCGCTGTGCCCGGGCTTCGTGCACACCGAGTTCCACGACCGGGCCGGCATCGAGATGTCGGGTACGCCGTCGTGGTTCTGGTTGGAAGTGCCCGACGTGGTGCGCGACTGCTTGACCGCGGTGGCCAAGGGCGAGGTGGTGATCATCCCCGGCGTGCAGTACAAGGCGCTGACCACGGTGAGCCGGCTGATACCTCGGAGCCTGGTGCGCGGCGTGACCAAACGCGTGGGTAAGGGCCGCGGGCGGACCTGAATGCGGATGAGGACCGTGTTGGCGGCAGCGCTGGTGCTGATGCTCGCGGCGTGTTCCGGCGGTGACACCTCTGGTGGGCCGTACGGCGCGCAGCAGGCGCGCATCGGTGAGTCGCTGACCGTTGCGGGCTGGAACGTGTCGGTGGCCAATCTGCGTTTCGACACCGACCGGGTGCTCGTCGATATCGACGCCGCGCCGGCCCAGACCGGGGGAACGCACGTCAAACCCGAGAGCCTGCGCCTCGGCCTCTACGGTGCGCTGGCCCATCCGATCGAGTCGAACGCGATCGGTGGTTGCGCCGACGCGGCCAATCTCGGCCTGCAGCCCGCCGCCGTGCAAGCCGGGGGAGGCGGCCCCGAACATCTCAGTGGCACAGTCTGTCTGGGACCGCTGCGGGACCAGAGTCAGGTGCGCGGGGTGTACCTGTACTCACCCGAGGAGCGCATCCCCAAGACCACGGTGGCCTGGCCCGCGGCCTTCCCCGTCGGGCTGATGCCCACCGGGGACAGCGAAGCGGGTCTGGTGCTGCAGTCCACCAGCGTGGACGCGTTCCGTGCTGACGGTGCCCAGCTCGCGCCGTCCGCGCTCGGCGATCCGACGGCCTTCTCCGGTAACGGTTACATGCTGATCGGGCTGTCCATCGACGGCGCGGCGCAGCGATACCGCGACGACTCGGCCAAACGCGGCGGCCCGCTCATGGTGCTGACCGGTCCGACCCTGCCGGGAAACGGCCTGTCCCATGCCTGTTCGGCGTACGGGGCGTCGCTGCTCGTCCTCCCCGAGGCTTCCCTGGACGCGGTGGCCGTCCGCGCCTCGATGTGCACGCAGGGCGAGATCAACGCCGCACTGCTCTACCCCACGGTCTCGGTGGTGGGCACCCACGCGGCGCTGTGGACCACGGCGTGAGCCTGGGCCCCGGCCCTACCGAGTGGGGCGAGACGCCCGGCGTAGGCCCCTGGGCGGGATCGCTGCCGGATGATCCGCGCTATGACCCGGAGTTGTTGCGCGACGGCGATACCCGCAATGTCGTCGACGCCTACCGGTACTGGACCCGTGAGGCGATCATCGCGGACATCGACCAACGCCGACACGCGCTGCACATCGCGATCGAGAACTTCGGCAGCGACGCCAATATCGGCACCGTCGTGCGCACCGCCAACGCCTTCGCGGTGCACACCGTGCACATCGTGGGCCGGCGCCGCTGGAACCGGCGCGGGGCCATGGTCACCGACCGCTACCAGCGGCTGCAGCACCACGACAGCACCGCCGAACTGCTGGACTTCGCCCGCGGGGCGGGACTGAGCGTCGTCGCCGTGGACAACGTGCCGGGCTCGGTCCCACTGGAAACGACCGTCCTGCCCCGCGATTGCCTACTGGTGTTCGGGCAGGAGGGGCCGGGGATCACCCCCGAGATCAGCGCCGGCGCCGAACTGACCGTGTCGATCGCCCAATTCGGTTCGACCCGCAGCATCAACGCCGGGGTGGCCGCCGGCATCGCCATGCACGCATGGATCCGCACCCATGCCGACGTAACCGGCGCATGGTAGGCCCTCGTAGGCCCTGAGTAGGGCAGTATCGACGCATGGATCAGGTGTGGGCCAACCGTGCAGCCAGTTCCGAAGCCGCCATCGCCACACGGCACCTGAAGAAACTGTGGGGTCTGCCGGGCACCCAGCTCGGTGTCGTGGCCTGGCCCGCGGCCCGCAAGCAGAAATCCTTCGGGACCTGGCACTACTGGTGGCAGGCCCACCTGCTGGACTGCCTTGTCGACGCACAGCTGCGCGATCCCGACCCGGTCCGGATCGCGAAGATCACCCGGCAGATCCGCGGGCATCACCTGCGCAACCTCAGGTGGACCAACGATTACTACGACGACATGGCTTGGCTGGCGCTGGCCCTCGAACGGGCCGGACGGCTGGCCGGGGTCCACCGGGAAGGCGCGCTCAAGACCCTGTCCGAACAGTTCCTCAACGCCTGGGTCCCCGAGGACGGCGGCGGCATCCCGTGGCGCAAACAGGACCAGTTCTTCAACGCGCCGGCCAACGGCCCGGCCGGCATCTTCCTGGCCCGTTACGAGGACCGGCAACGCCGCGCGCAGCAGATGGCGGACTGGATCGACGAGACGCTCATCGACCCGGAGACCCATCTGGTGTTCGACGGCATCAAGGCCGGCTCGTTGGTGCGGGCCCAGTACACCTACTGCCAGGGCGTGGTGCTGGGTCTGGAAACCGAACTCGCCGCCCGCACCCAGGACCCGGAACACGCGCCCCGGGTGCACCGACTGGTGGCCGCGGTGCGGGAACACATGACCACCGACGGCGTCATCCAGGGCGCCGGCGGTGGCGACGGCGGGCTGTTCAACGCGATCCTGGCCCGGTATCTGGCATTCGTGGTCACCGATCTTCCCGGGGACACCGCGCAGGACGACGCGGCGCGGGCGACGGCGCGGGAGGTGGTGCTCACCTCCGCGCAGTCGGCGTGGGACTACCGCCAGACCGTCGACGGGCTGCCGCTGTTCGGTGCGTTCTGGGACCGCGCGGCCGAACTGCCCACCGAGGGCGGCGCCGAGGCGCAGTTCGTCGAGGGGGCGGTGAACGCGTCCGAGATCCCCGAACGCGATCTGTCGGTGCAGTTGTCGGGCTGGATGTTGATGGAGGCGGCGCACACCCTCACCGTCGAGGCACCGGCACCGGAATGAACGCGGGCCGCCACCGTCAGCCGGGCGACCCCAGCCCGTCGCGGTGCGGGAAGATGCTCCACAGCGCAATGCCGATCTGGAAGCCCAGGGCGATCGACATCATCGAGGCGAGCATCGCCAGCACGGCGCCGCCGCCTCGTCCGCCGGCCAACTCGGCGATCCCGATCAGGCCCACCGAACTCGGTACCAACAGCCAGAATCCGGGCGCCAGCACCACTTGGGTGGCCGGTGCCGACGGCAGCCGGCCGAGCAGCAGCGCGCACAGCATCAGCACCAGGCCGCCGCCGAAACCGCTGACGTAGCCGCCGAATGCCGCGGCGGTCGCCACCTGGGCGCCGTAGGCGACGAACAGCACGAGCACCAACCACGGCCAGAACCCGCGCGGCGGACCGAGATTGAGGATGATGCCCACCGCGTAGACGGCGACGCCCAGCCACGGCGCCCACGATCCCAGCGTGTTGACCGGTGCATCGGTCAGTTCCGTCGTCGTCACCCCCAACAGCTGGATCGCGACCACGATGCCCAGGCCGAGCTGACCCAGTCTCAGGAGCCCGCCGGTCAGCCGCGCCGCCCCGGACACCATGTGCCCGGTCGACGACTCGATCACCGCCAGGGTGATCGCCACGCCGGGCAGGAAGAATGTCAGCGGCGGGATCAGGACGCGGAGGCTGTCATGCCCCATGTGCAGCAGCCGCCCCAGGCTGAACGCGATGTAGGTGACCAGGAAGGCGCTGACCACCGGCAGCAGCTGACGCAGACCGGCATTACCGCCGGTGACCCGGACGAGGATGCCGATCAGCAGTCCGAAACCGGCCGCCGCGACCAGCGCGACCACCGTCGGCTGCAGGATCAGCGCATAGGCCGCGCTCTGCACCGCGCACCCGAGCACCGAAACCCAGGGCGGGAACCGCCGCGGCAGCGCCTGGATGCGGTCCAGCTCGGCCCAGCCCTCGGCCGGTGTCACCTGCCCGAGCTCGGCCCGCTGGACGAGCTCGCCCAGCGGGAAGGTCTGGTCGTAACGCAGGGGCTTGTCGTTGTTGACGACCCGATTCAGTTCGCCTTCACCGGCCTGCACGAAATTCGGCAGCACCAACACCGGGCATTCCACCCCGGACCGGTCCGCGACGAGGGACAGGGTGCGCTTGACGATGGTGACCGGATAATCGGCGCCGAGCATCGCCGAACCGAGCCGCGCGATGAAGTCGACGACCGCCCGGTCCTCGTCCGCCATGACGACACTCTAGGGCGGGGTCGGGCCGCCCAGGCTCAGACGCTGTCGGTGGAGTTCTTGGCGGCTTTGCGGCGCTTGTACCACTCCCAGATCATCGGAGCCAGGGACGCGACGGCGATCAGGATGAAGATCGGCTCCAGCAGTTTCTGGATGACCTCGAACTGGCCCAGCCCGTAGCCGAGCAGCGTCAGGCCGACACCCCACAGCACCGCGCCGATGATGTTGTAGAGCGTGAACACCGCGTACCGCATCTTGGCCGCACCGGCGGTGATCGGCGCGAGGGTCCGCACGATCGGGATGAACCGGGCCAGCACGATGGCGAACGGGCCGCGCTGCTCGAAGAAGGCGTGGGCCTCATCGAGGTACTTCTGCTTGAGCACCTTGGCATCCGGTTTGAACATCGCGGTGCCGAGGTAGCGGCCGACGAAATAGCCGACCTGCCCGCCGAGGATCGCCGCGATCGGGATGAACACCAGCAGCTGCCACAGCTGGAAGTTGGTGTCCACCTGGGCGCTCTGGGCGGCCGTGCCGGCGGCCAGCATGCCCGCCACGAACAGCAGCGTGTCCCCGGGAAGGATGGGAAACAGCACGCCGGATTCGATGAAGACGACGACCAGGATGCCCACCAGGGCCCAGGTGCCGAACTGCTCGATCAGCTTCAGCGGGTCGAGGAAATCCGGCATCAGGGCCAGATGGGTGGTGGTCATGAGGCCCCAAGATACCGGGGAAATCGTCAAGGGCAGGCGACGGCGAGCTGGTAGGTGGTCGGGACGACGCGCGCCGGATTCGTCGAATCGGTGCCGGCGCCGCGTCCGGTGACCGTGAGGGTGTCGCCGTGACGGAAGGCCTGCGGCGCATCCTCGGACACATCGGCGGCGTAGCCGATCGAGATCCCGCCGGCATCCCCGATGGTCACCGACCGCACCGACGGCATGTCGTCATCGGTGATCACCACCGTGACCCCGAACGAGGTCTGACCGATGGTGTAGCGGGCGAAGCCGTCGGCGGCCGAGCAGACCACCGGGCCGATGGGCCCGACATCGCGGCCGTTGACGATCAGCTGCGCCTGCCCCGCGGGCAGGACGGTGGCCAGCACCGGCGGGGGCGGGGCGGCCGGTGGCGGCGGGGTGGTCGACGTCGGTGCGGGCGCCGGCTGCGGGGCGCATCCGGCCGCCAGCAGCACGGCACCCGAGGTGAGGAAAGCGAGTGCCGGACGGGTGCGCACTCGCGCAACGCTAACCGAGACGGTCGCTTCGGTCAGGGTTCGCCCGAGAACGAAGGGCCCCAGTGCCGGCCCACCAGCTTCTTGTCATACTGACCGGGTCAGCCGGACAGCCGAGAGGAAGATCGACATGCCCATCGCCACGCCCGAGGTCTATGCCGAGATGCTGGGCCGTGCCAAGGAGCACTCCTTCGCTTTCCCGGCCATCAACTGTGTCGGCTCGGAGAGTATCAACGCCGCAATCAAGGGCTTCGCCGACGCCGGCAGCGACGGCATCATCCAGTTCTCCACGGGCGGAGCGGAATTCGGCTCCGGTCTGGGTATCAAGGACATGGTGACCGGTGCCGTCGCGCTGGCCGAGTTCGCCCACGTCGTGGCCGCGAAGTACGACATCACCGTCGCGCTGCACACCGATCACTGCCCCAAGGACAAGCTCGACACCTACGTGCGCCCGCTGCTGGCGATCTCCGCCGAACGGGTGGCCAAGGGCCAGGACCCGCTGTTCCAGTCGCATATGTGGGACGGGTCGGCGGTGCCGATCGACGAGAACCTGCAGATCGGCCAGGAGCTGCTGAAGCTGGCCGCCGCGGCCAAGATCATCCTCGAGGTCGAGATCGGCGTCGTCGGTGGTGAAGAGGACGGTGTCGAGGCCGAGATCAACGACAAGCTCTACACCACGGCCGCCGACTTCGAGAAGACGATCGAGGCGCTCGGCGCCGGCGAGCACGGTAAGTACCTGCTGGCCGCGACGTTCGGCAACGTGCACGGCGTGTACAAGCCGGGCAACGTCAAGCTCAAGCCCGAGGTGCTCAAGGAAGGCCAGGAGGTGGCCGCGGCCAAGCTCGGCCTGCCCGCCGGCAGCAAGCCCTTCGACTTCGTCTTCCACGGCGGTTCGGGCTCGCTGAAGTCCGAGATCGAGGATTCGCTGAAGTACGGCGTGGTCAAGATGAACGTCGACACCGATACCCAGTACGCGTTCACCCGGCCGATCGTCGGGCACATGTTCACCAACTACGACGGTGTGCTCAAGGTTGACGGTGAAGTCGGCAACAAGAAGGTCTATGACCCGCGCAGCTACCTGAAGAAGGCTGAAGCGTCGATGACCGAGCGTGTCATCGAGGCGTGCAACGACCTGCACAGCGCCGGCCGGAGTGTCTCCGCGGGCTGAGGCGCTGGTGATTTCGGCGTGATTCGTTGCGGTGCGCGCAGCGAATCACGCCGAAGTCGTCTCTAGGAGTTCTGGCAGATCTTCCACTGGTCGTCGCGGAGCTGCAGATCGAAACTGCGGGTGGAGCGGATCTGCGGCGCGTAGGCCATGAAGGTCGTGACATTGGCCTCGGCGTGATCGTCGTGCACGATCACCTGGTCGATGCTGGCCACCACCGGATACTGCTTGGCGGCGGCCACTCTGGCGTGCGTCTCGGCCCAGGCCTTGTCGTTGTACTGCGCGTAGCTGTCGCGGGTCGCGCCGCAGGTGATGCTGCGCAATGTCGCCAGATCACCCTTCTGGATGGCCCCGTCGAAACTGCCGATCGTGGTGCGGACCAGCTCCTCCTGTGACACCGCGGCCGTGCTCTTGCGGGTCAGCAGCACGGTGCCCAGCACCGCCAGGGCCACCAGGGCCGCGATGACCAGCACCACCGCGATGACCCAGCCCCAGCTGCGCCGCGTCCGGACCGGCCTGGCGGCCTCGCCTCGCGGTGGAATGACTTGCGGTGCAACGTTCTTGGTGACAGCACTGTTCTGCGCCGCCATGAGTTCGGTGGTGTCCTCGGCGGAGAAGATCTCGGTCGGGGGTTCGGGCACCGCATCGATGATCTGCGTGGAGCCGTCGAATCCCGACGGCGCGGTGAACCGACGCTCTTGCCCGTCGCCGTCCGGTGTCTCTTCTCCTGTTCGGCTGGCGGATTCCTGCTCTTCGTCCGGCCCTGTTGGGTTCGACATTCCTGCTGCGGTCCTCCCTTGCCGACGCTACTGCGCAAGCCTAGCGATTGCCTGTAAATGTCGGCACGGCACAATGGCCTTATGACACGCATGGGTGATCTGCTTGGGCCGGACCCGGTGTTCTTGCCGGGTGATGTCGAGGCGGAGGAGGAGCTGGACGCGGGGGAGAACCCGGCGATCGTCGCAGCCGCGCATCCCAGCGCGTCGGTGGCCTGGGCCGCGCTGGCCGAGGAAGCGCTGGCCGACGACAAGGCGATCACCGCCTACGCCTACGCCCGCACCGGTTACCACCGCGGCCTGGACCAGTTGCGCCGCAACGGTTGGAAGGGTTTCGGGCCGGTGCCCTACAGCCACGAGCCCAATCGCGGCTTCCTGCGCTGCGTGGCGGCGCTGGCGAAAGCCGCCGATGCCATCGGCGAGACACCCGAGTACGCGCGCTGCCTCGATCTGCTCGACGACTGCGACCCGGGCGCACGTTCGCAGCTGGGTCTCGGCTAGTTCCCAGGAACCGCTGCCAGGCTCAGTGAATGGGCAGGCTGCGGACATCGGTGATCGCCGTTCTCGGCGTCGCTGCGGTGGTGGGTGCCGGTGCGGGGGGCGTCGTCGCCGAGGCCCTGCACCGCCCGGGTGCCGACAGCCCGGTCGCCAAGGTCGCCGAATGGGCGCGTGACCACGGCCTGGGCGATGAGGTCACCTGGCTGGAGCGCTGGCAGTATCGGCTGGACCAGCCGGCGGTGGGTGGTGCGCCCGAGGGTGGCATCCCGACCCCGGAGGGGGTGGTACCGGCCGCCGCCTCGGCGACCTTGCCCCCGGCGCCGCTGCCGCCGCTGGCCGGCGGCAACCCGCTACCCGGTGAGGGGATGTGGCGCACCGTCGTCGCCGTTGGTGGACGGCCCGCGGTGCAGGTGGCCGCGCTGCGTCCGGACGCCTCGCACACCTCGTTCGTGGCCGGGGTGATGCGGATGGATCCGGCCCTGGTGCGTGGCCAGTTGCGGCCGGGCACCATCGATCCGGGCGGTTCATGGCAGGCGTCGGCGGCATTGACCGCAGC
Source organism: Mycobacterium hackensackense (assembly GCF_025822555.1). NCBI lineage: Bacteria > Bacillati > Actinomycetota > Actinomycetes > Mycobacteriales > Mycobacteriaceae > Mycobacterium > Mycobacterium hackensackense. Next base: position 349,480 of record NZ_JACKUC010000030.1, on the reverse strand, counting down.
GGAGCGTGCGGGCACGGCGGTCGCGTTCAACGCCGGTTTCCGGCTCAACGACCACAGCTATGGCGGCTACTACAGCGAGGGCCGCACCGTGGTGCCACTGATCGACGGTGATGCCAGCCTGGTGTTGCACACCGACGGCACCGCCGATGTCGGCGCGTGGAACCGCGAGGTGCGGATGGGGCCGACGGTCGCCAGCGTCCGGCAGAACCTGGTGCCCTTGGTGGACGACGGACAGGTCAACCCGTCCTGTGCCACCGGAGGGCCGCGGGAGTGGGGCAAGACGGTCGGGCAGACGGCCTACATTCATCGCTCCGGATTCGGGATCACCAACACGGGTGCCGAGGTGTACGTCGCCGGCCCGGCACTGTCGGTGTGCACCCTGGGGCACCTGTTGACCGATGCGGGTGTGGTGCGCGGGATGGAACTCGACATCAACCCGGACTGGGTCAGCGGGGCGTACTTCCAGAGACAGCCCGACGGTTCCCTGTCGGGGCACAAGTTGTTCCCGGCCGAGAAGGTGGATGCCGGGCACTATCTGCAGCCGTCCAGCCGCGACTGGTTCGCCTGGTTCGTCCGCTAGCAGTGGGTGGACTGCTCACAGTCGCCGGCGCCCTCGGGCGGTTCGACCTGCACGGTCGCGTGCTCCAGCCCACGGGCGGCCAGCACCGCGCGGGTGTCCTCCAGCACCTGGGCCGAGTTGCCGCGGCAGGTGACGTGCGCGGTGGCCATGTCCTTGCCCGGCACCAGCGTCCACACGTGCAGATCGTGTACCCCGGTGACCCCGTCGACGGCCGCCAGCGCGGTGCGCAGTTCGTCGACGTCGATGTGGTGCGGTGACGATTCGGACAGGATCCGCAGCGCGGCCCGGGCCAGCGCGAAGGCGCGGGGCAGCACCCACAGCGCGACCAGGACGGCGACCACCACATCGGCGTAGGGCCAGGCGGTGGTGACGGTGACGATGCCGGCGATCAGCACACCGATGCTGCCGACGGTGTCTGCGACCACCTCCATGTAGGCGCCCTTGACCGCCAGGCTCGCCTCGGACTGCGACCGCAGTAACAGCACGACCACCGCGTTGGCGAGCAGGCCCACCAGCGCGACGACGATCATCGGCATGCCGGGCACCTCGGGTGCGTCGCCGAGCCGTTCGAACGCCTCGTACAGGATGAATCCGGCGACTCCGAGCAGCAGGACGGCGTTGGCGACCGCGGTGAAGACCTCGGCGCGATGCCAGCCGTAGGTGCGCGCGGCCGAGGTCGAGCCGCGCCGGGCCAACAGCACCGCCGTCAGCCCCATGAACATGGCGACCAGGTCGGTGAGCATGTGGCCTGCGTCGGCCAGCAGGGCGATCGAGTTGATCGTCAGCGCGGTGACGAGCTCGACGACGAAGAACACCGACAGGATGGCCGCGCCGAGGATCATCCGGCTGACGCGGGTCTCGCTGCCGTGGCTGTGGTCATGTCCTACACCCATGCCCGTGAATATATGCGCAAACTCGCATATGTTGCAAGGGTCAGACCCAGGCGGACCAGAACCGGGTCAGCTGTCCGCCGATGGCCACCAGCTGCTGGGGCACCCCGGACAGGTCGACGAACCAGAACACCACGTCGAAGAACACCCGGTTGAGCTGGGGGACCATCAGCAGGATGAACAGGATGATGAATCCCCACTGCTTGGCCGGTTCCAGTGCCCGGCGGGTGTCCGCACTCAGATGCGGTTCCAATGCGCCGTAGCCGTCCAGGCCGGGGACCGGAAGCAGATTCAGCAGCAGCGCCGTCACCTGCAGGAAGCCCAGGAAGGCCATACCGGACCAGAACACGCCGTGGGTGGAGTCGAAGAACAGGGCCGTGACGGCGAGCAGCAGCGCCGCCAGCACCGCATTGGCCAACGGACCGGCCAGGCTGACCTGTGTGCGCTGCCTGGGGGTCATCCAGGACGTCCGCACGTACACCGCCCCACCCGGCAGGCCGATCCCGCCGATGGCGATGATCGCCAGGGGCAGCGCGATCGACAGCAGTGGGCTGGAGTACTTCAGCGGGTTCAGGGTCAGGTAGCCGCGGATCTCGACATCGCGGTCGCCGAACCGCCACGCGGTATAGGCATGGCCGAACTCGTGCAGGCACAACGACACCAGCCAGCCCGCGACGACGAAGACGAACACCGCCACGTACGACAGCGGGCGCACGGTGTCCTGGCAGAACCAGGCCAGGCCCCCACCTGCCGCCGTGAGCGCAACGATCGCCAGGAAGACCGGGCTGGGACGCACCGATTGATGCAGGGGCCGGATGTTCACCCCACGAAAGCTACCGGCCCGGTTCCTGTCCGCGCTGCGCTCGCGTCAGTCCACCCGTAGCCAGCCCTGCGTGTGCCGGTAGAACGTCGACCGTCGGACCGGGCGAGGCGCCTGGACCCCGTCGCGCACCACCACGGCTCCGGTGGTGCCCAGCTGCACCGCGCGACCGGCGACCCAGCGGCGGGCCCGCATGCGCGGGCTGAGCACGCTGGCCCGTAGTCCTGGTGGCGCGTCGGTGGGCTCGATCCGGACGGCGGTGGCCGTGCCGTCGAAGAGCACGGTGTCGTCCACGACCGCCTCGCCCTCGATCTGTCGGGCGGAGTCGTCCGGCGGCAGCCAATACCCGGCGCCGACGAGAACCGCGCCGGTCTCGTCCCGGATCAGCGGGACCCGGCGGGCCCGCCCGGTGCGGGCCCGCCGACCGGACCGGAACGGCGGCACCACGGCGACCTCGATATCGAGTCGATCGGCCCGCAGCAGCCTGCTCAGCACCGTCGCGACGTCGGCATCCGAGCCCGCCACGGCAAGTCGGCCCGCCGTGAATGACGCGTCGACATCGGCCGGCTCTACGATCATCACCGCAGGACAGTCGGCCAATGTGCGGGGGATGCGACGGTCACCGAAGAGCAGCACGCTGATCTCTTGGCCGCTGTCTGTGGTGGTCAACGCCGCTCCTGTGGCTCCGCTCGGATATGGTGGGTCACCGGCTGCATCACTTTAAGCGGGAGAAATGCCATGCCGGCAATCGTGCTCATCGGGGCCCAGTGGGGTGACGAGGGCAAAGGTAAGGCCACCGATCTACTCGGTGGACGCGTGCAATGGGTTGTGCGCTATCAGGGCGGTAACAACGCGGGTCACACCGTGGTGCTGCCCACGGGCGAGAACTTCGCGTTGCACCTCATCCCCTCGGGCATCCTCACCCCAGGTGTCACCAACGTCATCGGCAACGGTGTCGTGGTGGACCCCGGGGTGCTGCTCAAGGAGCTATCGGGGCTGGAGGAGCGCGGTGTCGACACGTCCGGCCTGCTGATCTCTGCCGACGCCCACCTGCTCATGCCGTATCACGTCGCCATCGACAAGGTGACCGAGCGCTACATGGGCAGCAAGAAGATCGGCACCACCGGCCGCGGGATCGGTCCCTGCTATCAGGACAAGATCGCCCGCATCGGCATCCGGGTGGCCGATGTGCTCGATGAGGAACAGCTGTCCAACAAGATCGAGGCCGCCCTGGACTTCAAGAACCAGGTGCTGGTCAAGATCTACAACCGCAAGGCGCTGGACCCGGCCGAAGTGGTGGAGAACCTGTTGGAGCAGGCCGAGGGTTTCAAGCACCGGATCGCCGACGCCCGGCTGCTGCTCAACCAGGCGCTGGAGGCCGGCGAGACCGTGCTGCTCGAGGGCTCGCAGGGCACGCTGCTCGACGTCGACCACGGCACGTATCCGTTCGTGACGTCGTCCAACCCGACCGCCGGCGGCGCGGCGGTGGGCTCCGGTATCGGGCCGACCCGCATCACCACGGTGCTCGGCATCCTGAAGGCCTACACCACCCGGGTGGGCTCGGGCCCGTTCCCCACCGAACTGTTCGACGAGCATGGCGCCTACCTGGCCAAGACGGGCGGCGAGGTCGGGGTGACCACCGGCCGGCCGCGTCGTTGTGGCTGGTTCGACGCCGTCATCGCCCGGTACGCGACGCGGGTCAACGGCATCACCGACTACTTCCTGACCAAGCTCGACGTGCTCTCCAGCCTGGAGACGGTGCCGGTGTGCGTGGGCTACACCGTCGACGGTAAGCGCACCGACGAGATGCCGATGACGCAGGCCGATATCGCCCGCGCCGAGCCGATCTACGAGGAACTGCCCGGCTGGTGGGAGGACATCTCCACCGCGCGCGAGTTCGACGAGCTGCCCGCCAAGGCGCGTGACTATGTGCTGCGGCTGGAGGAGCTGGCCGGGGCGCACGTGTCGTGCATCGGCGTCGGCCCGGGCCGGGAACAGACGATCGTGCGCCGCGACGTGCTTGGCGCAAGGTGACAGCGGACCGGCCGGAGTCGGTTTTCGAACAGCACGGCGGCTTCCCGGTTTTCACCCCTGCCGACCCGGGGCCCGGCTTCGCGCGGTTCCTCACCGCGATGCGCCGGGCTCAGGACCTCGCGGTCTCGGCGGACCCCGACAGTGCCACCTGGGACGAGGCAGCGGACCGTGTGGAGGCACTCGTCGCGCTGCTGGAGCCGTATCAGGCCGAGGAGGGTGTCGGCCCGGCCAGCCGGATGCCGAGTCTGCCCGGTGCGGGCAGTCTGCTGATGCCGCCGTGGCGGGTCACCAAGTTCGATCCCGACGGTGTCGAACTGGAGGTGCAGTTCAGCCGCTATCACGTCGGCGGGAACTACGCGGTGCACGGCGGCGTGCTGCCGCTGCTGTTCGATTCGGTGTTCGGCATGGTGATCCACGCGGCCGGCCGGCCGATCAGCCGGACCGCCTACCTGCACGTCGAGTACCGCAAGGTGACTCCGATCGACACCCCGCTGATCGCCCGCGGACGGGTCACCGAGGCCGAAGGACGCAAGGCATTCGTCGAAGCCCAACTGCTCGACGGGGCGGAAAATGTGCTCGCCGAGAGCAACGGTTTGATGATCAGGCTGCTGCCGGGTCAACCTTAGCCCGCAGACGTGCTACCGTCAGTTGCGCGCATTTTGGTTGACGCGCTTGTAAATGAGGGAAGTAAGTTCAATGGCACAGGGCACTGTGAAATGGTTCAACAGTGAAAAAGGCTTCGGCTTCATCGCTCCCGATGGTGGGGCTGCCGACGTTTTCGTTCACTACTCCGAGATCACCGGAAACGGTTACCGCTCGCTCGAGGAGAACGCTCGCGTTCAGTTCGAGGTCGAGCAGGGCGCGAAAGGCCCGCAGGCGGTAGGCGTCTCGCTCATCTGAGCGAGAATCAGAGCTTCTGAGGGCCGGCGCGGTGAGACCGCGCCGGCCCTTCTCGCTTGCCTGATGGTCATCGACGATTCACGCCACCGACGCGTATCCGCCGATGGAATTGTGAAGACTGGAAATCGATGACTTACTTGAATTTGATTCATATGAATCGCGCGTGCCGAAGCCCGGGCTGCACCGCCGCGCCCGTCGCCGGGACCCGCCATTGCGGCCACCACGGCATCGCCCGGCATTTCGCGAGTCTGCGGCAGAAGTAGATTCGCCCGCAGCGCCCACCGCGGGATGCGAACATGACGCGGTGAGCACGCCACTTCAATTTCACCACCTGACCACCCCGCGGGCTGCGGCCGTCGCGGGCGTGCTGTTCTCCGTGCTGTTCACCGCCTCATTGGTGCTGTTGTGGACCACCGTGCCCGAAGGCGGTGCGCACGGCAGCCAGTGGACCGTGGCGGGCAGTGGTCACCTCAAAACGGCGGCGGCCCTGATGCCGTTCGCCGGGATCGCGTTCCTCTGGTTCATCGGCGTGGTGCGTGACGGGTTCGCCGGTGTGGAGGACAAGTTCTTCTCCACGGTGTTCCTGGGCGCGGGCCTGCTGTTCCTGGCGATGGTGTTCGCCACCACCTCGGTGGGAATCGGCTTGGCGCACAGCAGTACTGATGTGACAGATCCGGGTGCGCGCGCCGAAGTGGTGGCCTTCGCCACGATGGCGCTGACCGCGCTCGGAAAGACCTACGCACTGCGGATGGCCGCGGTGTTCATGATCTCGTTGGCGACGATCTGGCTCAAATCGGGTGTGATGCCGCACTGGCTGGTGTGGACCACCTACGTCACGGCGGTGGTCGTTCTGGTGGCCGCCGATACGTCCGTCTGGCTGATGCTCGTCTTCCCGGTGTGGGTGCTGTTGGTCAGCGTCATGCTGCTCGGGCGCTCCGGGGTGATCCCCCTGCCCGACGCCATCGAGTGACGAGTTCTCTCAGAACGGTGGTGGTTTCGCGTTCTCGTGGAGGGTTTGTTGGTTGAGGCGGCGTTCGGTGACCAGCCGGGTGCGCCAGGTGATCGCGGCCGCGGTTTTGGCCGAAATCTCCCCGTGCTCCAGTAGCGCCCCCACTTTCGGGAGCCGGTCCCGCAACGCGAGCGCGATGCGCATCTGCCGCCGATATTTCCGCGGCGGCGTACTCCCACCCATCCAACGCCGCAGAAGCCTGCGCTTCGTCTTCGTCCTTGCAGTGCCAGTCGACCAGGGCGGCGATGAGCGCCCACCGCTGCGCCGCGGCCGCCGCTTCGGCCCGGGTCGCGGTGCGCAACGCCTCGATCAGCGCCGCCGCACCACCCAAGTCGAACATACGTTCACACTACAACGACCCGCCGACACGGCACGGAAGTTATCCACAGGCCCGAACTTATCCACAACCCCACGCCTGCACCAGGATTCGGTTCTGGGCTATCCGCGTTTCGTATCCCGCCAGTCCACCAGTTTCTCGACGGTGCTGAAGTCGAACTTGCCCTCGGATGCGCGAATCTCGGTGTGGAACAACGACGCTCCAGCGGAAAGGTATGCGTCCGCGGACTTGGGGTCCGTCCACAGCGTGGAGCGTTCGATATCGGTGTCCGCGCGGCCGAAGCCGGCGGCCAACTCGGCGACCCGGGCGCTGGCCTCGCGGTAGGAATCCAGCGGCAGGAAGGTGTGCCAGATGTCGGCGTGCCGGGCGACGGCAGGCAGGGTGCGCTTGGGGCCGGAGCCGCCGATCAGGATCGGGATCTTGCGCAGCGGTGCGGGCTGTAGCAACTCGAATCGACGCTCGATCCGCAGCAGTCCCTCATCGAACAGGTCGGCGCGAGACTTCACCGTGCCGTAGTCGAAACCATAAGTGGTGTAATCCTTCTCGTACCACCCTGCGCCGACGCCGAGAATCGATCGTCCGCCACTGATGTGGTCGACGGTGCGCGCCATATCCGCCAGCAGATCCGGGTTGCGGTAGCCGATCCCCGCCACCAGAAGACCGAGTTCGGCGCGTGTGGTGATCTCGCCCCACGACGCCAGGGCGGTCCAGCCCTCGAAGTTGTTCACGTCGGGCTGGACTTCGGCCAGCACCGGCTTGGCATCGGCGATGGACTCGATGAACGGCGCGTGGAAATGGTCGTAGCCGAAGATGACGTCCACCCCGATCTCCTCGGCATGTAGGACGGCTTGCCGCCAGGTGGCGTAGTCAGGGGTGTCGGCGGGCTGTATCTGGACTGCAACGCGCACGGGATAGGCCATGAACCCGACAAGCAGGGCTCACGGAGATTTATTCCACGGCTAGGGGACTTCGCGCAGTGCGCTGGCCGGGCAGAGCTTGACGGCCTCGCGGGCGTGGTCCTCCTCGCCGGCGGGCACCTCGTCGTCGAGCAGCACCACGATGCCGTCCTCGTCCTGGTCGAACACGGCCTCGGCCACCATCACGCAGTTGCCCGCGGCGATACACGCGTCGCGGTCGGCATCGATATGCATGGTCAGCTCACCCCTTCTCATCCCTCCACGTCACTGCCAACGAACGTAGTCCGTAGATGAAGTGGAACGACCGGAATTCGACATCGGCGAAATCCTCGGCCAGCTCCAGTCCGGGAAACCGGCGGAACAACGCCGGGAACGCGATACGCATCTCCATCCGGGCCAGCGGCGCACCCAGGCAGTGGTGCACGCCGTGGCCGAAAGCGAGGTGCCCCGGCGCGCCGCGGCGCACGTCGAGAACATCGGGGTCGGCGACGAACGCGGGGTCCCGATTGCCCGACGGCAGCGAGGCGAACACCAGGTTGCCCGCCGGAATCACCGTCCCGGCGATCTCGACATCGGCGGTGGTGAACCGCGGAATCGCGTGCTGTACCACCGACAGCCAGCGCAGCAGTTCCTCGATGGCGGGTGCGACGGCGTCGGGATCGTCGCGGATCAATGCCAGTTGGTCGGGATGGCGCAGCAACGCCAGCGTGCCCAGCCCCAGCATGTTCGACGTGGTCTCGTGGCCGGCCAGCAACAGCAGACCGGCGATGCCGACCAGTTCGTCGTCGGTCAGTTCGGTGCCGTGCTCGCGGATCAGCATGCCGAGGATGTCCTCGCCGGGAGCGCGCCGGGCGGTGAGCACCAGCCCCCGCATGTAATCGCGGCTTTCGCGCTGCAACGTCATCCGCTGCGCGATCGGCAGGGACAGATCGAGCTGGCGGCCCGAGCGTTCCTGGAAGTCGGCGCGGTCCTCGTACGGCACGCCGAGCAGCTCGCAGATCACCAGCGACGGTATGGGCAGCGCGAATTCGGAGATCAGATCTGTGCTCGATCCCCCGTCGCTTCGCTCGCCCCCGACTGGCGCCGCCGCGGCCATCGCGTCCAACCGCTGGTCGACGATCTCGGTGATCCGCGGCTCCAGCCGCTTCATCCGGCGGATGGTGAACTCCGGGGTGAGGAACCGGCGCAGCCGTTGATGCTCCGGCGGATCCTGCGCCAGCAGATTGCCCGCCCGCGCGCTGGCCTGCTCCTCCGCCGAGACCTCCGGTGCTCCGGGCAGGGCGAAACCCGGCGGTCGGCTGTTGGAGAAGTGCTCGTGATCAGCGAGGACGGCCTTGACGTCGTCGTGCCGGGTGATCAGATAGGCCCGGTTGCCCAGCGGGCCGGTGACGGACTGCACGCCCGCCGAATCCCGGAGGGCGGCCAGTTCTGGTGTCGGGTCGAAGCCGTTGCGCCGCATGTGCACCGGCGGTCTCGGCTCCTCGGTGAGGGTCATGACCAGACGTTACCCGCCGAACGCAAAGTCCTTGATCAGCGCGTTGACGACGACCGTCAGGCGAGGATCGGCAGCAGTGAGTGCACGATGTGCACCGCGGCGTGGGCAACCTGGGTGGTGTACAGGGTGAAGTCGATATCGGGGTCGTGCCCGGCGAGGTCGGACAGGGCGCGTATCACCAGCCAGGGCACGCCGAACGCGGCGCAGACCTGGGCCACCGCGGCGCCTTCCATCTCGATGGCCGATCCGCCCAGTTCCTGGTGCAGGCGCATCCGGGTGGCGTCGCAGTGCAGGTAGGCATCGCCGGACACGATGGTGCCGAACGTGATCAGCGGAGCACGGTCCTGTCCGCCCGCCTCGGCGTCGAGAAACGGCAGCAGAACCGAGGACAGTTTGCGCTGCACCCGGCCCAGCAGGTGCTCGTCCACGCTGAAACCGAGTTCGTCGGTCGGGTTGAAGAACCGCACGTGCCCGGGTTGATACAGCGAAAGCTGTTCATCTTCAATGATTCCGGAGTCCATGGCCACGATCTTCTCGGCGACGACGATATCGCCGATGGCCAGTTCAGGGCTGAGACCGCCCGCGACACCGGTGAAGATGACGGCGTCACAGCCGAACCTGCTGATCAACAGTGTCGCCGCGGTCGCGGCGTTCACCTTGCCCATCCCGGATTCGGCGGCCACCACGCGATACCCGTCGATGGATCCGGCGGCGAACGTCCACTGCGCCACCTCGGTGTGCACGACGTCCCCCATGAGTTCGGCGAAACTGGCCAGCTCGTCCGGGATCGCGCACAACACGCCAATCGTCATACCGCCACGCTATCGGTCGGCCCGCAGTCCCGGCCACCAGATGCGCGGCCCGATCAGGGTGAACAGCGCCGGGATGATGACGGTGCGCACGACGAACGTGTCCAGCAGGATGCCCAGGCCGACGATGATGCCCAGCTGGGTCAGCACGATCAGCGGCAGGACCCCGAGCACGCAGAACACCGCGGCCAGCACGATGCCCGCGCTGGTGATCACGGCGCCGGTCGCCGACACCGCCCGCACGATGCCCTGCCGGTTGCCGAACGCGGGGGTCTCCTCGCGTGCGCGGGTGACCAGGAAGATGGTGTAGTCCACGCCCAGCGCCACCAGGAACAGGAAGGCGAACAGCGGGGTTCCGTTGTCCAGCGCGGGGAATCCGAACAGGTGCACGCTGGCCCAGCCGCCGAGGCCCAGTGCCGCCAACGCACTGAGCACCGTCACCGCCACCAGGAGCACCGGCGCCAGCATCGAGCGCAGCAGCACGAACAGCACCGCCAGCACCACGGCCAGGATCGCCGGTATCACCACCAGCCGGTCGCGCTGGGCCGCCGCGGCGGTATCGCGGGCCTGGGCATCCGAGCCGCCCACCACCGCGGCGCCGTCCACGCGGTGCACCGAATCACGAAGGGCGTCAACGATGGTGAACGCCTTCGAGGAGGCGGGCGCGGCGTCGAGCACCACCGACCATTGCGTCAGCCCCGTATCCGACTGTCCCGCAGGGAGGACCGATGTCACGCCCGGGGTGCCCGCGATGGCGCGCTGGATCGCGTCGGCCGAGGCGCTGGGGCCGATGACGCGGGTGGGATCGGTCAGCCCACCGGGGAAATGCGCGGCCAGGGTGTCGTACCCGGCCACCGATTCGGCCTGCACCCGGAACTGTTGGGTCTGGGACAACCCGACCGGGGTGGTGAACAGCCCGGCGCACAGGGCGGCCAGGCCGGCCAGGGCCACCGTCGCGACCACGGCCGGTCGGCGGGCCACCCCGGCGGCGATACGGTGCCAGATACCGCTCTCGGTAAGCGGTTTGGCGTGCGACCCGGTCGTCGGGACGAACGGCCAGAACAGCTTGCGGCCGCACAACCCCAGCAGTGGGGGCAGCACCAGCAGCACGGAGACGGCTGCAACCACCAAGCCGGAGGCGGATTGCACCCCGAGGCTGCGGTTGCTCGGCGCCGAGGCGAACAGCAAGGTCAGCAGGGCCAGTACCACGGTGGCGTTACTGGCCAGGATGGCCGGGGCCGCGGCGCGCAGTGCCACGCGCAGCGCGTCGCGGTGGTCTTCGCGTACGTGCAGTTCCTCGCGATAGCGCGAGATCAGCAGCAGCGCATAGTTGGTGCCCGCGCCGAAGACCAGCACGCTGGTGATACCGCCGGTGGATCCGTCCGGGCTGAGCCCCACGCCCGAGGCCACCGCCGACCCCACGACGCTGCCCACCCGGTCGGCGAAGGCGATGACCAGCAGCGGTACCAGCCACAGCACCGGCGAGCGGTAGGTGATGATGAGCAGCAGCGCCACCACCGTCGCGGTCACGGCCAGGAGCGTGATGTTGGCTCCGGCAAAGGAATTGGCGATATCGGCGCCGAACGCGGGGCCGCCGGTGACCTGTGCCTGCACACCTGGCGGCAGGCGCTTGGCGGTGTCGGCGCGCAGGTCGCGCACCGCGTCGTTGAGTGCGAAGCCGGACAAGTCCGCAGGCAGCGGCGCGACCACCACGGCAGCCTTGCCGTCCTCGGAGACGCGGGCCCCGGTGCCGGCCGCGGTGATATCGGCCGCCGACAGCACAGCCCCGTCCGTGCGCGTCACCACGATGATCGCCGGAACGCGATCACCGCCCGGGAAGTCGGCCCGCAGTGCGTCGGCGCGGGCCGATTCGGCGGCGGCCGGGACGGACACGGGTGACTGCGATGCGGAATCGCCCGCACCGAGCAGTGCCATCAGGGCGCCGGAGGTGACCACGACGATCAGGGCCAGGACCCAGGAGAGACGAGCAGACATATCGAGAATATTTCAGATACTTAACTATTAATCAACTGTATGATCCGCGCATGCCACCGCAGCGCCACCGCGCCGACCTGGAAGCCCAGATCGCGGCGGACGCGCGGGCACTGACGGCCGAGTCTGAACAGATCGGCCGCTCCTTCGCGAGCCAGCACGACCTGGGCGCCAATGACTTTCGGGCGCTGCTGCACATCATGGTGGCCGAATCCGCGGGAACCCCGCTGACCGCCGGGGATCTGCGCAAGCTGCTCGGGACCTCGGGTGCGGCCATCACCTACCTGGTGGAGCGGATGATCGCCTCCGGGCACCTGCGCCGCGATATCGATCCCGCCGACCGGCGAAAGGTGATCCTGCGCCACGACGACCACGGCCTGACCGTCGGGCGGAAATTCTTCGCCCCGCTGGCCCAGCTCAACTCACGTGCCCTGGCCGACCTGCCCGACGCGGACCTGGAGGCGGCTCATCGGGTGCTCACCGCGCTCGTCGGCGCCATGCAGGAGTTCAGCGGCGGTTGAGCGTCGCCTCTTCCAGGTCCAGGCCGCGCAACACCGAGCGCAGCACCTCATCGTCGATGTTCCCGGCGTCGCGTTCGGCGATGAACGTCGCGCGTTCGGCGGCCAGCATCTCCAGCCGCAGCCGGCGGAACGCCGAAGCCGGGCTCTCGCCGAGCTCTTCCTCGCTGCGTCCCAGTCGTTCCCAGGCCGAGTTGCGCCGGGCGGTGTTCCATTTGTGCAGGACCGCTGCGGCACCGTCGCGCATGGCGTTACCGCCGGCGCGCTGCTCTTCGAGGAGCTCGTCGAGCCGCTCGGCGGCCGCCCTGGCCGCCTTGTCCTGCGCAGCGGCCTCGGCGAGGGCGTCCTGCTGTTCGTCGTCACCGCGCACGCAGAAGTGCCGGATCACCCAGGGCAGGGTCAGGCCGTGCAGCAGCAGGGTGCCGACCACCACCACGAAGGTGAGGAACACCAGTTGTGGGCGGCCCGGGAACGGGTCCCCGCTGAGCGTCGTGAGTGGCACACCGAACGCCGCGGCCAGGGACACCACGCCGCGCATCCCGGCCCAGGCCAGGACGAACACCTCGGCGGCGCCGGGGCGCGGCTCGTTCTCGCGGACCCGCTTGATCAGCAGACGCGGCGTGTAGGCGAACACGAACACCCAGACGATGCGCACCGCGATCACCGTCGCCAGCACCGAGACCGAGGACACGGCGATCCTGACGAACGAGATGCCGGTGAGCTCGTGCACCACCTCGGGCAGTTGCAGCCCGATCAGCAGGAAGGCGAATGATTCCAGGATGAGCTGCAACGCCTTCCACACGGCGTCGTCCTGCAACCGGGTGGCGTAACCGGCCTCCGTCGAGCGCTGCCCGAGGATGAGGGCGGCGACCACGACCGCGAGCACACCGGAGCCGTGGATCTCCTCGGCCAGCAGGTAGATGACAAACGGGGCGATGAGCCCGATGGCGCTCTCCACCAGCGGGTCGTCCAGCCGGTGCCGGATGAACGCGATCACCCAGCCCACGGCCAGGCCGACCACGAGTCCGCCGGCCACCGCCAGCCCGAATGTGGCCAGCCCCGAGCCCCAGGTCGCCGACGCTCCGATCGCCGCCGCCAGCGCCACCTTGTAGGCGGTCAGGGCGGTGGCGTCGTTGAGCAGGCTCTCCCCGCCGAGCAGCGTCATGATCTGCCGGGGCAGCCCGAGCCGGCGGCCGACCGCCGTCGCCGACACCGCGTCGGGCGGCGCCACGATCGCTCCCAAGGTCAGCGCCGCGGCGACGGTCAGCTCCGGCACGGTGTGGAACGCGACGAACCCGACGGCCAGCGTCGTCGCCAGCGGCAGGCCCACGGCCAGCAAGCCGATCGGCCGGATGTGCTGGCGCATGGTGACGTAGCTGCTCTCCAAACCGGCCGACCACAACAACGGCGGCAGGATGACGTTGAGCACCAGCTCGGGGTCCAGCTCGACGGAGCCGAAGCCCGGGATGGCGCTGGCCGCCAGCCCGGCCACCACCAGGGCCAGCGGAGCCGACACGTCGAAGCGGCGGCTGACACCCGCCAGCAGCACCGCCGCCGCCAGCACCGCCAGCAGTGTGCCTTCCATACCGCGAACCCCCCTTGCCGGACGGTGCGTGTGTTCGCCCGCCCGTATCCTTGATCAATATGCTGAAGAGATCACGTCGGCGCGAGGCGGGCACTCCTGCAGCCGCCGGAACCACTGCCTCCCGCTCGTGTGAGCATCTTCAGGCCGCGGTGGGCATCGTAGAGCCGGAGCCCGTCACCCCGGGACGCTGCCAGGAATGTGAAGCCGATGGCGAGCACGCGTGGGCACACCTGCGTATGTGTCTGACCTGTGGTCATGTCGGCTGCTGTGATTCCAGCCCGCTCCAGCACGCCTCGGCGCATTTCCACCAGACCGGACATGCCGTGATGCGCTCGGCCGAACCGGGTGAATCCTGGCGTTGGTGCTACATCGATATCCGGTTGGGCTGACGATCTGGCAGGCTGGGTGGGCAATGACTGACGCGAAGAACGTCCCGGTTCCCAGCCCGGCACCCATCGTGATGCTGCTCGGCTCGGGTGAAACGAGTCGCGAACTGGCGCTGGCTTTTCAGCGGCTGGGCGCCTCGGTGGTCGCGGTGGATCGGTACGCGGACGCGCCCGCACACCTGGTCGCCGACCGTGCCCTGGTGGTCAAGATGAACGATCGGGACGCGCTGGCCGCGGTGATCGCCAAGGAACAGCCGCATTTCGTGGTGGTCGAATCGGGTGTGGTCGCCACCGACGCACTGGCTGTCGTCGCCGACGGTGCGCAGCACGCCCCGATGGTCTTCCCGACCCCCGAGGCCACTCGCCTGAGCCTGGACCGCGAGGGTCTTCGCCGGCTGGCCGCCGATGAGCTCGGCTTGCCCACCGCGCCGTTCTGGTTCGCCGGGTCGGCCGCCGAATTGGCCACCGTCGCCGAGCACGCCGGTTTCCCGCTCACCGTGACACCGGTGCAGGGCGCCCCCGGCGACGGCGTATCGGTGCTGCTGCGTGCCGAAGACGTCGAGCCGGCCTGGAACCGCGCGGTCGCCGCCGGGCACACCACCCACAACCGGGTGATGGCCGAGACGGTGGTCGACGTGGACGACGAGGTGACGCTGCTGACGGTCCGTACCACCGGGCCGACCGGACCAGCCGTGCATTTCTGCGAGGTGATCGGGCGCCGCACCGCCGAGGACGGCACCCTGTCCACCTGGCAGCCGCACCGGTTGTCGCCCGCCGCGCTGGACGCCGCCAAGTCGATCGCGGCCCGCATCGTGAATTCGCTGGGCGGGCGCGGGGTCTTCGGGGTGGATCTGCTGGTCCGCGGTGACGAGGTGTATTTCGCCACGGTGCGGCCCCGCCCGGACGACACCGGCCTGCTGACGGCGCGCACCCAGCGGTTGTCCGAGTTCGAACTGCATGCCCGCGCGGTGCTCGGCCTGTCGGTGGACACCATCATGGTGTCGCCCGGCGCGGCGGAGGTGGCCTACGGCGGCGCCGATACGACCACCGAGCCCGCGGACCCGGGGGAGGTGCTCGCCGTCCTGGCCGAAGCGCTGGCCGTGGCCGAGAGCGATGTCCGCCTGTTCAACCGGCTCGACGAGTCCGACGGCCGGTACCGGCTGGGCGCCGCCCTGGCGACCGCACCCGATGTGACGGTGGCCCGGGACCGTGCGCAGCGCACCTCGCATGTGCTGCGTAAGCTCTGGCAGTCGTGAGCGACCAGGACGACCAGCAGGACCGCCCGACCGCCGCCCCCTTCCTGGGCGCGCTCGTCATCATCGTCATTGTGATCACCGCGATTTTTGTGCTGAACCGCCACAGCGACGGCGGGGATCCCGAACTGATCGGCACTGCCGTATCGGGTCAGAACGACGCCCTGCAGCGGCAGGACTACCAGGATTTCGTGAAGTACACCTGCAAGGAACAGCAGGGCACGCAGGATGACGTCCTTGCCCGGCAACGTAATTCAGCGGCCACCCGCGGAGAACGCTATGTGGACGGCGTCGGCAATGTGGTGGTGACCGGCGATCGCGCCACCGCCAAGGCGACCTACCACTTCAACAACGCACCGGACACCTTGGTCGGCGCCGATCTGGTACTCGTCCGCGAGGACGGGTCGTGGAAGATCTGCTCGGCGACTCCGGGCTAACCCTTGTTACCCCTGCGGACCACGCGCTACTACGGTGTGAGGTGTGTCCACACCCTACGCAGGAGACATCACGCCGCAGGAAGCCTGGAAGCTCCTCGCCGACGACCCCAGCGCCGTCCTGGTCGACTGTCGCACTGAGGCGGAATGGCGGTTCGTGGGTGTGCCTGATCTGGCCGAGCTGCGGCGCGATGTGGTCTACGTCGAGTGGAACAAGAGCAACGGCTCACACAACGACGGCTTCATCGACGATCTGACCGGGGCGGGTGTCACGCCCGGCGAGCGCCCGGTGATCTTCCTGTGCCGGTCCGGTAACCGGTCCATCGGCGCGGCCATCGCCGCCACCGAAGCCGGTATCGCGCCGTCGTACAACGTGCTCGACGGATTCGAGGGCAATCTCGACGAGAACGGCCACCGAGGCGCAACCGGCTGGAAAGCGGTCGGCCTGCCATGGACACAGACGTAGCGGCAGACGTAGCGACAGACGTAGCAACAGAGTGCACAACAGAGCGAGGGTCAGTTCATGAGTGAGGTTCCATCGGTGCGGATTCCGGCGGCCCTGCCCGACGGCGTCAGCCAGGCCACCATCGGTGTCCGTGGCGGGCTGCTGCGGTCGGGTTTCGAGGAGACCGCGGAAGCCCTCTACCTCACCTCCGGCTATGTCTACGAGTCGGCGGCAAGTGCCGAGCAGGCGTTCACCGGTGAGATCGACCGGTACGTGTACTCGCGCTACGGCAACCCCACCATCTCGATGTTCGAGGAGCGGCTGCGGCTCATCGAGGACGCCCCGGCGGCCTTCGCCACGGCCACCGGGATGGCGGCGGTCTTCACCGCGCTCGGCGCGCTGCTGGGTGCGGGGGACCGGCTGGTGGCTGCCCGCAGCCTGTTCGGGTCCTGTTTCGTGGTGTGCAACGAGATCCTGCCGCGCTGGGGTGTCGAGACGGTGTTCGTCGACGGCGAAGACCTCTCGCAGTGGGAGGAAGCCCTGAGCAAGCCCACCCAGGCCGTGTTCTTCGAGACCCCGTCCAACCCGATGCAGTCGCTGGTGGATATCGCCGCGGTCTCCGAGCTGGCGCACGCTGCCGGCGCAAAGGTGGTGCTGGACAACGTCTTCGCCACCCCGTTGCTGCAGCAGGGCATGCCGCTGGGTGCGGACGTGGTGGTGTATTCGGGCACCAAGCACATCGACGGTCAGGGCCGGGTGCTGGGCGGTGCGATCCTGGGCGACAAGGAGTACATCGACGGGCCGGTGCAGAAGCTGATGCGCCACACCGGACCGGCGATCAGTGCGTTCAACGCCTGGACCCTGCTGAAAGGCCTTGAGACGCTGGCCGTGCGGGTGGACTACTCGAACCGGTCCGCGCAGCGCATCGCCGAGTTCCTGGAAGGCCAGGCCGGGGTGAACTGGGTGAAATACCCGTTCCTGGAATCGCATCCGCAATTCGACCTGGCCAAACGGCAGATGCGCGGCGGCGGGACCGTGGTCACCTTCGAGCTTGATGGGGGTAAGGACCGCGCTTTCGAGGTGCTCGACAAACTCCAGGTGATCGACATCTCCAACAACCTGGGCGACGCCAAATCGCTGATCACCCACCCGGCCACCACCACGCACCGCGCGATGGGTCCGGAGGGCCGGGCCGCCATCGGCCTGGGTGACGGGGTGGTGCGCATCTCGGTCGGCCTGGAAGGGACCGAGGACCTGATCGCGGACCTGGACCGGGCGCTGGGCTGAGCGGTGTCACGGGACAACGCAGCGAAGAAGGCCCGCCGAAAGAAGCGTCAGGCCGCGCACCGGATCTCCACCGCGGCCTTCGAGCAGGTGGCGGCCATCGAGGATGCGGTGGTGGCCGATCTCGCCGAGTTCGACGAGCGAATCACCTTACGCGGCTGGATCTTTGACGAAGAAGAATCCAACGACGACTATGCGGTCTGGTTCTTCGAGCAGTCCGGGGCGCAGGTCGCCGACGGGCTGCCGGTGACGTCACTGTGGCTGGACGCCACCGAGGACGGCGCGATCGTGCGGGTGGTACTGGTCGGCACCACGACGCAGCACCCGTTCACCCATGACCAGCTCTTCGAGCACCTGCAGGTGATCGAGGATTACCGGAACGGTGACCCGGTCCCGGAGTTCGGCTAGGGTCTGCAACCCATGGCCCTCATCGCGGGAATCGACTCCTCGACGCAGTCCTGCAAGGTGCTCATCTGCGACGCCGATACCGGGCGCGTCGTGCGGGAGGGTCGGGCCCGTCATCCCGACGGCACCGAAATCGAGCCGTCGGCATGGGAATCCGCTGCCGCGGTGGCCATCGCAGACGCCGGCGGGCTCGATGACATCTCCGCGGTATCGGTCGGTGCGCAGCAGCACGGCATGGTGTGCCTGGACGACCGGGGCCAGGTGGTGCGCCCCGCGCTGCTGTGGAACGACACCCGTTCGGCGCAGGCGGCAGCAGATCTGGTGACCGAACTCGGCGGGCCGCAGGCCTGGGCCGACGCGGTCGGCGTGGTGCCGTTGGCCGCCATCACGGTATCCAAACTGCGCTGGCTGGCCGACCACGAACCGGCCGCCGCCGACCGCACGGCCACGGTGTGCCTGCCGCACGACTGGCTGAGCTGGCGGTTGGGTGGCCAGACCGATCCGGCCGCCGTCGTCACCGACCGCAGCGATGCCAGCGGGACCGGCTACTACGACGCCGGCACCGGCGAGTACCGCACCGATCTTCTGGAGCTGGCCCTGCGTGGCCGCCGCCCCGCCCTCCCGCGGGTGCTGGCACCCGGAGCCGGCATCGCGGCCGCAGGCCAGGTGTTCGGCGCCGGATTGGGCGACAATGCCGCTGCCGCACTGGGTTTGGGGGCCGTCGAGGGGGACGTCATCGTGTCGATCGGCACTTCGGGGGTGGTCTCGGCGATCGCCGCGGTCCCGGCCAGGGACGCCGAAGGGTTCGTCGCCGGTTTCGCCGATGGGACCGGCCGGCACCTGCCGCTGGTGTGCACGCTCAACGGGGCACGGGTGCTCGACGCCGCGGCCACTCTGCTGCGCGTCGGCCACGACGAGCTGTCCCGGCTGGCATGCTCGGCCCCGCCCGGCAGCGACGGCCTGGTGATGGTGCCGTACCTGGAAGGGGAGCGGACCCCCAACCGTCCCGACGCGACCGGTGCGGTGCACGGCCTGCGGGTGGGCAATGCCACCGCCGCCAACCTGGCCCGGGCCGCGGTGGAAGGTCTGCTGTGCGCGCTGGCCGACGGGCTCGACCACCTCACCGATCTGGGGGTGCCGGCGCGGCGGGTGTTGCTGGTCGGCGGCGGCGCCAAATCGCAGGCGTTGCGTGAGATCGCACCCACCGTTTTCGGTGTCCCGGTGCACGTGCCGGACCCGGCCGAATACGTCGCGCTCGGCGCGGCGCGGCAGGCCGCGTGGGCGCTGACCGGCTCGCTGCCGGAGTGGAACCCGCCGGCCGCCGCGCGCTACGAGGCCGATGCCGTGCCCGCGGTGCGGGCACATTATGCCGAGGTCCGCGACCTCACGTCCTCGGTGCCGGCCGGCCGCCGTGAGTGAAGTGACGCTGCGGCAGTTGCGCTACTTCGCCGTCCTGGGCGAGGAGCTGAACTACCGCCGCGCCGCCGAGCGCCTGTTCATCACCCAGCCGGCATTGTCCACCGCGATCAAAGCGCTGGAGCAGGCGTTCGGGGTGGTGCTGTTCACCCGCAGCACCCGGGAGGTCGCGCTCACCGATCTGGGGGCGGCCTGGCTGCCGCAGGTGCAGCAGGCCCTGGCCGGGGTGGACGCGGTGGTGGACAACCTGGTGACGTTGTCGGGTACCCGCCAGGGCCGGCTGCGGCTGGGATATCTGATCGGCACCGGCGCCGACCTGCTCTTCCGCATCGTGCGGCATTTCGAGGCCGCCTATCCCGAGGTCAGCGTCGAACCGATCGAGTTCGATTTCGCCGACCCGACCGCGGGTTTGTCCTCGGGTGCCACCGAAGTGGCGCTGATCAGGCCACCGGTGGATCTTCCCGAACATCGGATGCTCATCCTGGATTCCGAATCCTGGGTGGCCTGCCTGCCCAGGGATCATCCGCTGGCCGATCGGCACGAGGTGGGGATCGCCGAGCTGCTCGACGACCCGATCGTGTGCGCACCGCTGACGGCCGGCCCGTGGCGGGATTACTGGCTGGCGATGGATGTCCGCGGGAACCGGCCGCCGACCATCGCCGCGGTCGCTGCGACGTACGAGGCCGAGACGACGTCGATCGCGCGGGGCCTGGGCATCAGTTTCACCACCTCGTCGGTGGCCCGGTTCTACGACCGCCCCGGCATCGTTTACGTGCCGATAACAGACCGGCCGCCGAGTCACACGGCGCTGGCGTGGAATCCGGCGGCCCTGTCTCCCCAGGCGGATGCCCTGGTCAGGCACGTGCAGTCGCATTGGAGCTTCGGGGACACCCCGGACGAACCAGCCCGCTGATAACCAGCGGTTATCAATCCATCAAAACATCGAACTTCCGGTGAACGACCGTCGGCGTTTTCCTTACATCAGTCGCCGTTCCATTCCGCCTGACCTGGAGTGACCATGACCGATACCCCGGTACGACCCGCTGGAACCCCTGATACATCGCCGCCCGCATTCGACTCCGAGGACGCCAAGTTGGCCGAACTCGGATACACCCAGAAGCTGGACCGCTCCGTCGGCACCCTGGCGTCCTTCGCCATCGGCTTCGCCACCATCAGCGCCACCACCGCGGTGTTCACCGGCTTCGGTGCGGGCTACTTCACCGCCGGGGCGCCGTTCGTGTGGACCCTGCTGCTGGCCGGTGCGGTGTTCGCGCTGTGGGCGTTCATCGCCGCCGACCTGACCGCCAAGCTGCCCCTGGCCGGGTACTCGTACCAGTGGATCAGCCGGATCAACGGACCGAACCTGGCCTGGTTCACCGGGTTCATCGCGCTGATGGGCTGGGTCTGCGGGATGACCGGTGTCGGCTTCATCCTGTCCGGCTACCTGGGCGGCCTGTTCGGTTGGACCATGAGCCAGAGCGCCCAGATCCTGCTCGCCATCGCGGTGGTCTTCGTCTGCGTGCTGATCAACATCTACGGCGTCCGGTTCGCCACCATGGTGAACAACGTCGGCGTCAGCCTGGAACTGGTCATCACGGTCGGCGCCACCCTGCTGGTGGCCATCATCGCCTTCTCCGCGCCGGAGAACCACCAGCCCATCTCGGTGCTGTTCACCGGCGGTGAATCCGGGGACAAGGACTCCTACATGCTGGCCTGGCTGGCCGCCGCGCTCGGCCCGTTCTTCGGGCTCATCGGTGTGGAGTCCGGCGCCGATGTCGCCGAGGAGACCAAGAACGCCCGGCATGTGGTGCCCAAGACGATGTTCTACGCGCTGGTCACGTCGATCGTCATCGAACTGCTGATGTACATGGTCTACGTGTTGGCCATCCGCGACACCGCCGCCGTCGCCGCCAACCAGGGCGCGCCCATCGAGGAGATCATCAACCAGCAGGCCGGCCCCGTCGTCACCAAAATCGTGGTGGCCGTGGCATTGACGAACATCCTGGCGTGTCTGCTGGCCAACATCCTGGTGGCCACCCGGCTGACCTACTCGATGGCCCGGGACAACATGCTGCCGTTCTCGCACGTCTGGCGGCACGTCTCACCCAAGAGCAAGGCGCCCACCTACGCGGTGCTCGGACTGGGTGTGCTGTCTGCGCTGCTGCTGTGCTCGGCACTGGTGAACGAGCAGGCGTTCAACTACATCATCGGCATCGCCTCGCTGCTGTTCTTCTTCGTCTACATCCTGCAGACCATCGGCCTGCTCATCGGGTACAAGCGCGGCACCATCCCGGTGGGCGAGCCGGGCACGTTCGACCTGGGCCGCTGGCGGCTCCCGCTGTACGTCACCGCGCTGGTGGTGTTCCTCGGCGTCGCCGTCGCGCTGCTGTTCCTGCCCCAGTTCACCAACAACAAATGGGTCTTCCTCGGCATCGTCGCCATCGCGGCGCTGTGGTGGGCCACCGGCCTGAAGGCGCGGCTGGCCCGCGGCGACGCCGGTGCCGACTACGTCAAGACCCACGCCTCCTAACCCCGAAAGGACCTGTCCGACATGACTATTGCAGACGCAGGCACCAGCAATCTCGTCGCCGTCGAGCCCGGCGCCGCCATCCGCGAGGACACCCCGGCCGGTTCGGTGATCCAGTACAGCGACTACGAACTCGACACCTCCAGCCCGTTCGCGGGCGGGGTGGCCTGGATCGAAGGCGAGTACATGCCCGCCGAAGAAGCCAAGATCTCGATCTTCGACACCGGGTTCGGTCACTCCGACCTGACCTACACCGTGGCGCATGTCTGGCACGGCAACATCTTCCGGCTCGGCGATCATCTGGACCGGCTCCTCGACGGGGCCCGCAAGCTGAGGCTGGATGCGGGTCTGACCAAGGACGAGCTCGCCGAGATCACGAAGAAGTGCGTCTCGCTGTCGCAGCTGCGTGAGTCGTTCGTGAACCTGACCGTCACCCGCGGATACGGAAAGCGCAAGGGCGAGAAGGATCTCACCAAGCTCACCCATCAGGTGTACATCTACGCCATCCCGTATCTGTGGGCGTTCCCACCGGCCGAGCAGATCTTCGGCACCACCGCCATCGTGCCGCGCCACGTCCGGCGAGCCGGCCGCAACACCGTCGACCCGACCATCAAGAACTACCAGTGGGGTGACCTCACCGCCGCCAGCTTCGAGGCCAAGGATCGTGGCGCGCGCACCGCGATCCTGCTCGACTCCGACAACTGCGTCGCCGAGGGCCCCGGCTTCAACGTCTGCATCGTCAAAGACGGCAAGCTGGCCTCACCCTCGCGAAATGCGTTGCCCGGCATCACTCGTAAGACCGTCTTCGAGCTGGCCGACCAGATGGGCATCGAGGCCACCCTGCGTGACGTCACCAGCCACGAGCTCTACGACGCCGACGAGCTGATGGCCGTGACCACCGCCGGCGGCGTCACGCCGATCAACTCCCTCGACGGTGAGGCGATCGGGAACGGCGAACCCGGCCCGATGACCGTGGCGATCCGGGACCGGTTCTGGGCGTTGATGGACGAGCCGTCCCCGCTGATCGAAGCGATCCAATACTGAGTCCCGAGGCGGTCGTCGACCTGGCGGCCATCGCACACAACGTCGGTGTCCTGCGCGAGCGGTCCGGTGCCGAGGTCATCGCGGTGGTCAAGGCGGACGGGTACGGCCACGGCGCCGCGCCCGTGGCCCGGGCCGCCCTGCAGGCCGGGGCCACCGAGATCGGGGTCGCGACCGTGGGCGAGGCGCTTGCGCTACGGGCAGCGGGTGTCTTGGCCCCGGTGATCGCGTGGTTGCACACGCCGTCAACGAATTTCGCCGCTGCGGTGCAGGCCGGTGTCGAGGTGGTGGTGTCCACGCCGGGGCAGCTGGACGCGGTCATCGCCGCGGCGCACCGGCTGGGCCGCACCGCCACCGTCGGCGTCAAGGTCGATACCGGTCTGGCTCGCAGTGGGGTATGCGAACGCGACTGGCCCGATATCTGTGCGCTGCTCAAAGACGAGGCGCTGGTGCTGCGCACGGTGATGTGCCACCTGGCCCGTGGCGATGAGCCGGGTCATCCGCTCAATGCCGTCCAGGCCGCCGGGCTCGATGACCGCGTGGCGGACCTGCGTCGGGCCGGACTGCGGCCGCAGCGGGTGCATCTCGCCAATTCAGCTGCCGCGCTGACGGATCGGAGCCTGGCCCGGGATATCGTGCGAACGGGTATCGCGATCTACGGGCGCAGCCCGGTGCCGGCCCTCGGCGACTTCGGGTTGATACCCGCGATGACGATGACCGCCGAGGTGGCGCAGGTCAGGAGAATCCCTGGCGGGCAGGGTGTTTCGTACAACCACGCCTGGGTTGCGCCGGCTGACACCGTGGTGGGCGTGCTGGCCTGTGGGTATGCCGACGGGGTGCCGCGCGCGCTGAGCAACCGGCTGCCGGTGTACATCAACGGCCGCCGCTTCGACGGGGTCGGCCGGATCTGCATGGACCAGCTGGTGGTTGACCTCGGCCACGACGGCGGTGGCGTGACCGAGGGGGATCGGGCGGTGCTGTTCGGTGGTGTCGGTGTGACCGCCGGCGACTGGGCGAACGCCACCGGCACCATCGACTACGAGATCCTCACCGGGATCGGCGGGCGCACCGAGCGGCGCTATTTGCCGCCGGACTCGATGACGCCCTGGGCGGCCCTCGCGCGGTCCTCGTAGGCCTTGCGCTTGGACTTGTCGAACTCCAGGAACACCTTGTCCAGGCCGAGCGCCTTGTTCAGTGCCCGCCGGCCCTTGGGCGGGAGCATCTGCGCGGCCTGCGCGGTGAACCGCAGCGGCGGCGGCACCGACACGTGGGTCTTGGGCTTGTCCAAGGTTTTGACGATGGCTGCCGCAATATCTTCGGGTTCGACGGGCTTGATCGCGCCGCTGGACTTGGTGCCCGAGATCAGCTCGGTGTTGGTGAACGGCGGCATGACCACCGAGACGTTGACGCCGTACGGCGCCATCTCGTCGGCCAGCGCGGTGGACAGTCCGACCACGGCGTACTTGGCGCCGACGTAGACCACCTGACCGGGCAGCGGGATCAGGCCCGACAGCGAGGCGATGTTGATGACGTGACCGCTGCGCCGCTTGACCATCTCCGGCAGTGCGAGCTGGCAGCCGGTGAGCACGCCGTACACGTTGACCTCCAGCGATGACCGGATCGACTGTTCGGTCTCGTCCAGGAACGCCCCGACCGGCATCACGCCGGCATTGTTGATCAGCACGTCGATGTGGCCGCCACCGTCGGTGCGGGCCTTGTCCAGGAACGTCGCGAAGGACTCCCGGTCGGTGACGTCCAGGGGATAGCCGGAAACCTGTCCCAGCTTGGTGAGTTCGACGACGGCCGATTCCTGCAGCGCGACGTCGCGGTCACCGATGACGACGCGGGCGCCGCGAGCCAGCAGGGCCTTGGCGGTGGCATAGCCGATACCGCGAGCGGCGCCGGTGATCGCGATGGTCTTGCCCCTGATGTTGTCCATGGGACCGAACTTTACATGTGTCAAGTTTTTCGCGAAAGTGTGCTCCCGGTTCCCTTCGGGCACGATGCGCGGATCGAGCGGTCCGTCGGTTTGATGGCTGCCGACCGGCCGGCGGCCGGCCGATGATCACCGCGTGGGGTTTGCCGGAGCGGGCGCACCGCCTCGCCTCGGCGGGGCAGGCGCGGCCGTTATCGCGAGATCGTGTTGCTGAAATCGGCGGTCCTGCGCAAGTTGACGAGTAGGGCATTCTTGCGTTTGCAAGTAGTTCGGGACGGCGAGAGGAATCTCGGCGACGGCTCTCTCGGGTTGCGTTAAGGTTCCGGAATCGCCCTGATTCGGCGATATCGCTTATGTCTGAAGATCATTCGCGGGGGATTGATTTGCAGCACCGTATCGAGCGTGACAAGCCGCAATGCCTGGTGATCATTCCGGCCTACGGGCGCGTCGAACTCACCCATGCCGTGTTGTCGGATATCCGTGCCCAGGCGTCTCGACCCGATGTCCTGGTGGTCGACAACGGCGGAGGGTACGTGCCACTCGGCGGCGAAGAGGTCATTCGCCCCAAGGCGAACATCGGGTGGGCGGGCGCCTCCAATCTCGGCTTCCGAGTGGCGTTCTCCAGTGGATACCGGGTGGCGTTGACGCTGAACAACGACACGAGGTTGTCTTCCGGCTTCTTCGACGGCGTGCTGGATCCACGGCTGCCGGGCGATATCGGCCTGCTGTCCCCGTTGTACGACCAGGGATCGTGGGGAGCGCAGGTTTCCGAATACAAGGGCCCCGCTTCGCAATACCGTCCTCGTGACTACTACCGCAGCGTGGCCGGGATCGACGGAACGGCGATGGCGTTCTTCGCCGATGCGTGGGCGGCGGTCGGCGATCTGGACTGTAGGACGTTCGGCAAGTTCGCCTGGGGTGCGGATGTCGGCTTGTGTATCCGCGTGCGTGAGGCCGGCTTCGGTATCTATGTCACCGAGCGCTCATTCGTCAATCACCTGGGTAAGGTCAGCGCCTCGGAATGTCACGGCAGGCGGCGTTACACCAACACCGCGCTGCTCGACATGCGGCGCGGTATGCGCCGGCAGTACGGCCGGTACAAGCTGGCAGAGCTTAAACACGTTGAGGCCGTGCGCTATCCGCTGCGCGACCGTTTCACTGCGGATCTGTCCGGCTAGCCTTCGCGCGAGAGGGTGCCCGTCAGCTCGGACTGCGCGTGCGCACCGCCGAAGGAGGCCTGCATCCGGAGTGCTTCCAGGGCGGCGGACTCGCTTCGGGGGAACATCGTCGCCTCGTACGCCGCCAGCGCCGCCTCGGTGTCGCCCGGGTGGGCTGCGATCGCCGCGCCGAGTTCGGCGCCGTCCAGCATCGCCAGGTTCGCGCCCTCGCCGGACGGCGGCGACAGGTGGGCGGCGTCGCCGAGCAGCGTCACGCCCGGGGTGCGATCCCAGCGGTGATCGGTCGGCAGGGTGTGGATCATCCGGACCGTCGGTCCCGCGTCGCAGTCGGTGATCAACGCCGTGAGTTCGGGTGCCCAGCCGTCGAATTCGGCTGCGACGCGGGCGGTGTCGGTGAGGTCGACGGCCGCGATCCATTCGGCGGGCCGGTGCAGCGCCACATAGGCGTGCAGCACGGCGTTCGGCTCACGATGGGCGCCGATCCACTTGCCCGGCGCGACGGCGAACATCGAGCCCGCGCCGACCGCCGCGGCGGCGCCGGGGTGGCGCGTGTCGGCGTCGTGCAGATAGGTCTCGACGAACGTCATACCGGCGTAGCCGGGTGCAGCGTCCGAGACCAGTGGTCGGATCTTCGACCATGCGCCGTCGGCGCCGACCAGCAGTTCGGTGCGTACCGAGCCGCCGTCGGTGAAGCTCAGCTCATGCCGGCCGGCGCCGAGCGGTCGGGCGCAGGCCACTTTGTGGCCCCACCGCACCGTGTTCACGGGCAGTGAGTCGAGCAGTACCCGGCGCAGTTCCCCGCGCAACACCTCGGGACGACGCCCGGCGCCATCGTCGGGCTCGTCGATGAGCACCGTGCCATCCGGCGCGAGCAGTCGGTCCGCCTCGGCACCCACGTGGATGATCGCGCGGAATTGTTCGGTCAGTCCGGCCAGTTCCAGCGCCGGCTGGCCGGTGTCGTGATGAATGTCCAGCTGTCCGCCCTGGGCGCGGCTGCCCGCGGACCATTCCACCTCGTACACCGTGCTGGGGATGCCGTGCACGTGCAGTACCCGCGCCAGCACGAGTCCGCCGATACCTGCGCCCACGATCGTCACGTGCGTCGTCATCCAGCCCCCTTTGGAACGTTGTTCCAACCAGGTTGGAACAACGTTCCAAACATGTCAAGATGGGGCGTGGCCGAACGCCGGACGGATGCCCTGTCGAAGGAGCGCATCGTCGAGGCCGCGATCGAGATTCTCGACACCGACGGCGAGGGCGCGCTGACCTTCCGGGCACTCGCCGCCCGACTGGCCACCGGCAGCGGGGCGATCTACCACCACGTCCCAGACAAGAACGCGCTGCTCGCCGCAGCAGCCGACAGCATCGTCACCCGCGCCATGGCCGGGGTGGCCGGCGATCTGACGCCGGCAGACGCGATCCGGGCCATCGCGGTGGGTCTGTTCGACACGATCGACGAGCATCCCTGGGTCGGTGCCCAGTTGCACCGCCACCCCTGGTCGGCACTGCTGCAGATCTTCGAAGGTATCGGCGGCCGGATCCGGGCGCTCGGTGTTCCCGAAGCGGCACAGTTCAATTCGGCGTCCGCGCTGACCAACTACATCCTGGGCGTCGCGGCGCAGAACGCCGAGAACGCCCGGTCGCAGGTGGCGGGGGCGGACCGCGCCGCGTTTCTCGCCGACGTGGTGCGGCAGTGGACACGCAACGACCCCGCGCGGTACCCGTTCGTCCACTCGGTGGCCGCCCAGCTGCGCGATCACGATGACCGCGAGCAGTTCCTGGCCGGGATCGACCTGATCCTGGCGGGGATGGACACCGCGAGCTAATTCTTCAACCACAGGTCGACGCCGTTGTCGACGAACACCCGCAGCAGCGTGCTCCACACCGGTTCGCCGATCGCCGCCCTGGCGCCCTGATACGGGGCCAGCACGAACCGGAAACCGCCCTCCTCCGGTGTGCCGAAGCCGCCGCGCAGGCAATCTGCCAGGGCGTCGAGGTTCGACCCGAAATAGCCGCCGTCACCGTTGACCGCGCGGCCGACCTCGGTATAGAAGTCCGCTGCCGACCCGATCCGGGACCCGTCGATCCGGTACGTCTTCACACGCCTCCGATCAGGCAGAACGATTCGTAGTGATCGCCGGTGTAGTAGAACTCGGGCGGCCGGATCAGGGGTTGCCCACCGGTGATGATGCGGCGGGTCCCGCGGTTGGACCGGCCCGGGGTGGGCACCGTGTACTCGTGGTAGTAGCCGCGCTCCCGCTTCGGCAGCCTGCCCTCGTAGTTGCCGAACACCACACCGTCGTTGCGGGGGTAGGGGAATGGGCCGCCGGACTCGATGCGGTGCACCGTCTCGCCGGCCTGCGGGGGCAGGCCACTCAGCTCGCACGTGCCGTCCGCGTGGGTGCCCGTCGGGGTGGCCGTCGGAGCAGTGGTGGTGCAGCCGGCCAACAGGCCGCACACCAGTGCCACCACCACCGCCACCGCGCGCATCGGCACGACGCTAGCAGGCCGGATTTCGGATCACGGCGATCCGATCACCCCCATCTGGAATGCACCCGCCGCGGACACGTTAGACATGACGTGATGACCGTTCCGCTCTCCGTCCTCGACCTCGCGCCGATCAGCGCGGGCAGCGACGCGGCCACGGCACTGCGCAACACCGTCGACCTGGCCCAGCATGCCGAGCGGTGGGGTTATCGCCGGTACTGGTTGGCCGAGCATCACTATGTCGCGGTGGCCAGCTCGTCGCCCGCGGTGCTGATCGGCCAGATCGCCGCGGCGACCCGCACCATCCAGGTGGGTGCGGCCGCGGTGCAGCTCGGATACACCACCGCCATCGCCGTGGTCGAGAGCTTCGGCATCCTGGACGCCTTCTACCCCGGCCGCATCGATCTGGGGGTCGGACGGTCGGGCCAGCGCCGCACCGAGTCGCTGCGGGAAGCGCCGAGCGCCCCGAAGCCGCCCAGAGAACGACATGTGGTGGACGGTGTGGTGCTGCCCGCCCCGTTCGACGTCGGCGCGTTGATGCGCAATCCGCGGCTGCGGGCGATCATGGCGACCTTGCAGCAACCCGAGGCCGTCTCGCCGGATTTCGGTGAGCAGGTGGCCGATATCGTGGCGCTGCTCGGCGGTACCTATCAGACCGGGGGATTCGAGGCGCACGCCACCCCCGGTGAATCGACATCGTTGCGGCCGTGGATCTTCGGCAGTTCCAAAGGTCAGAGCGCCCGGGTGGCCGGGGAGCTCGGACTGCCTTTCGTCTCCGCGTACCACATCGTCCCGTCCACCGCACTCGAGGCGATCGACGCGTACCGCAACGCTTTTCGTCCCTCGGCCGCGCTGGCCCAACCCTATGTGGTGGTATCGGCCGATGTGGTGGTCGCCGATGACGAGAAGACCGCGCGCCATCTGGCCGGCAGTTACGGCCACTGGGTGCACTCCATCCGCGCCGGAGGCGGTGCCGCCCCGTATCCGGACCCCGACACCGTGGCCCCACTGACCGAGGAGCAGCTGGCCCTCGTGCAGGACCGGCTCGACACCCAATTCGTCGGTGATGCCGATCAGGTGGCCGACCGGCTGGCTGCGCTGCAGCGCGTGACCGGTGCCGATGAACTCGTCATCACCTCGGTGACCCACCGCCACGAGGACAGGCTGCGGTCCCATGAGCTGATCGCCAAGAGGTGGGCGAGTTAGGCTCGTGTCGTGTCGCAAACGACCGTCGGGCTGCTGATCCTGGCGGCGGCCCTGTTGACGGCGCTGGCCGGGGTCGGTCTGCGTCTCGTCGTCGGCCGCAACAGCGATTCCCCTGGGATGCGACGGACCGTGATCGCCTTGCGTGGCAATGTGATCGGCCGGGTGCTGTTCGGCCGTGTGCTCACCGACCCGTTCGACGACGATGAGCTGGACGGGATGATCCTGATGCCGGCCATCGTCCTGGCCTGCGGACTGTTCCTGACCGGGGTGTTCCTACTCGGTTATGACGTGCTCACGTGAGGCGGGTGCACAGCACCGCCAGCGCGTCGTTGGTGGCGTGGACACCGGCCGCGCCGATCGTCGCGGTCAGCCGGGACCGCAGTTCGCCCTGTTCGGCCTGAGGTAGCCGCAGCACATTGGAGTAGGTCGTCACCAGATCCACCCAGTCCTCGCACGCGTAGTGCGGGTGCTCGACATAGCGCCGGCGTTCACCTGCCAGGCCGGCGGCGGCGAGCAGCGGGTCGAGGTGCGCGCCCTCGATATCGGTGGAGGGCCGCTGCCATTCCTCGAGGATGCCCTCATACGCGCGGCCGAGTTCGGCCGGGCTCGGGGTGACGGGCACGATGCGGTTCCACAGCAGCGCCAGCCGGCCGCCGGGGGCCAACAGGGTGCGGACCTTGCGCAGCCCCGCCTCTGGCTCCACCCAGTGAAACGACTGCGCGAACACCACCAGGTCGAAGGTGCGCCCGCTCGCATCCCAGTCCTCGAAACTGGACACCTCCACGGCGAGGCCCTTCCGTGCGGCGATCTCGGCCATCTGCGGATCGGGTTCCACCGCCAGCGCCTCGGCGCCCGCATCGCGCAACTGCGCGGTGGCGATACCGGTGCCCGCCCCGACGTCGAGCACCCGAATGCCTTGGCGCTCAACCAGATCCGTGATGAGCGCGGCGGGGTAGCGCGGGCGGTGCCGGTCGTAACGCGCCGCGGCGGAGCCGAACGAGTTCGCCCGTTCCCGGTCATGATGGACCGGCGCCCGGCCGCTCACCCGGCGGCCTGCCGGACGGCGTCGCGGACCGGGCCGCGCCACACCGGTCCGTGACCGGGCAGCACCACCTCGGTGTCGAGCATGCCCAGCGCCTCCAGGCTGCGCAGGCAGGCCTGCTGATCGTGGTTGAACAGGCCGGGCAGCAACTGCGGACCTCGCCGCGAGCTCAACGGGTGCCCCGTGACCAGGGCGTCGCCGCTGACGAGCACGCCGTCCACCAGATAGGAGCAGTGCCCGCCGGTGTGGCCGGGGGTGGGGATGGCCGTCGGAGTGCCCGGCAGGGTGGCCGCGATGTCCTCACCCAGGGCCTGGGTGCCCGGGATGCCCTCCCTGGTCAGCGCGCCTTTGCCGATGATGGCGGCCGTCCAGGCCAGGTACCGGGGCTGCCAGATCCGCGTCACCAGATCGATCGGCGCCACCTGCTCCAGGTATTCGCGCTTGGCGTGACCCACCTCGGCTGCGTGCGTATACACCGGTGTGCCAAGGGTTTTGGCGAAACCGATGGCGGAACCGAAATGGTCGACGTGCGCGTGGGTGAGCAGGAAGGCTCGCACGTCCTGCATCTGGAAGCCGAGCCGGCGCACCG
Organism: Mycobacterium hackensackense; assembly: GCF_025822555.1. Lineage (NCBI taxonomy): Bacteria > Bacillati > Actinomycetota > Actinomycetes > Mycobacteriales > Mycobacteriaceae > Mycobacterium > Mycobacterium hackensackense. The sequence goes on along the minus strand of NZ_JACKUC010000030.1, from coordinate 317,965 downwards.
ATTCGACGACGTCCCCGCGTTGACCCGGATAGCCGGCGTCGATGATCAGCACACCGTCGCCGTCGGTCACCAGCGTCCAGTTGACCAGGTCGGTCTGCACGAAATGCACGGTGTCGGTGACAGCTGTCAATTCGATCGAGGCGCCCACCGGGTCGAGTCTAGGCGGGCCCCTGGCCGGGGCTTGGGAATAGAAGTGCAGGGCAGGGAGTAGAAAAGACACGTGGCTGAACTCAAATTGGGGTACAAGGCATCAGCGGAACAGTTCGCTCCGCGCGAACTCGTGGAGTTGGCCGTGGCGGCCGAGGCACACGGCATGGACAGCGCCACCGTCAGCGACCACTTCCAGCCGTGGCGGCACGAGGGTGGACACGCCCCGTTCTCCCTGGCATGGATGACGGCGGTCGGCGAGCGCACCGAACGGTTGGTCCTGGGCACCTCGGTGCTGACCCCGACCTTCCGGTACAACCCGGCGGTCATCGCGCAGGCATTCGCCACCATGGGCTGCCTGTATCCGGACCGGATCTTCCTCGGTGTCGGTACCGGGGAGGCGCTCAACGAGATCGCCACCGGCTACGAGGGCGAGTGGCCGGAGTTCAAGGAGCGCTACGCGCGGCTGCGCGAGTCGGTCCGCCTGATGCGCGAACTGTGGCTGGGCGACCGCGTCGACTTCGACGGCGAGTTCTACAAGACCAAGGGCGCCTCGATCTACGACGTGCCCGAGGGTGGTATCCCCATCTACATCGCCGCGGGCGGGCCGCAGGTGGCCAAGTACGCGGGCCGCGCGGGCGACGGTTTCATCTGCACCTCGGGCAAGGGTGAGGAGCTCTACAAGGACAAGCTCATCCCGGCCATGCGCGAAGGTGCCGAGGCCGCCGGGAAGAACCCCGACGATATCGACCGGATGATCGAGATCAAGATCTCCTATGACACCGACCCGGAGCTGGCGCTGGAGAACACCCGGTTCTGGGCGCCGCTGTCGCTGACCGCAGAGCAGAAGCACTCCATCGACGATCCGATCGAGATGGAGAAGGCCGCCGACGCACTGCCCATCGAGCAGGTGGCCAAACGCTGGATCGTCGCCTCGGATCCCGACGAGGCCGTCGAGAAGGTGGCCGACTACGTCAAGTGGGGCCTGAACCACCTGGTGTTCCACGCGCCCGGTCACGACCAGCGCCGCTTCCTCGAACTGTTCAAGCGGGACCTGGAGCCCCGGCTGCGCAAGCTGGGGTAGTTCAGGCGCTCACGATGCGCTCCACCATGCCGTCGTCGGCCCGGCGTTCCCGGGCCGGGTGTGTGTGGGCGACGGCGGACACGGTGGCGGTGAGCCGCACCCGGTCCGCGCGGAACAGGTCGTAGGCGTACTCGAACGGCTTGCCGGCCGCGTCGCGGGCCACCCGGGTGATGGCCAGCAGCGGTTTGCGATGCGCGATGTCCAGCCACTGCGCCTCGCGCGGACTGGCGCTGACCACCTCGATGGTCTCGTTGGTCGTGGCCGGCACCAGGCCGTAGCGCACCCGCAGCAGCTCGTAGAGGGAACCACCCAGGGGCTGCTCCAGGAGATCACCGACCTGTTCGGTGACGAAACAGGACATGTCCACCGACAGCGGTACCCCGTTGGCGTAGCGCAGTCGCCGGATGACGAAGACCTCGGCATCCTCGGCGATCTCCAGCGCCGCGGATTCGGCGACGGTGGCCGGCCTGCGGTCGGTGGCCAGCACCTTGGTGGCGCTGGTGTGGCCGCCGCTCTGCAGGAGCGCGGGCAACCCGGCCTGTTCGGCAGCGCCGCGCTGCACCATATCCGCGCGGATGAAGGTGCCGCCGGCGCGACCGGTGCGCCGTTCCAGCACGCCGGCCTGGCTCAGGGGCAGCAGCGCGCTGCGCAGCGTCGCACGCGACACCGCGAACCTCTCGGCCATCTCCCGCTCGGTGCCCAGTCGTGAACCCGGCCGCAATGCCCCGCTGGACAGCATCGACAGAATGCGCCGGCGCACGTCCTCGGCGACCGCGCCTCCCGCCGTCTCTTCCATGGTCAGGCCTCTTCCACGATCAGTTGACGATCGCGTCCAGGGATTCGGGAAGCACCTGACCGCCGTCGACGGCGATGGACTGACCGGTGATGTAGGCCGCCTCGGCGGTGGCCAGGAATGCGGCCAGGTGGCCGATGTCCTCCGGGGTGCCCAGGGCGCCGGCCGGAATGGACCGCGCCATGCTGGCGATGTACTCCTCGCCGTTTTCCACCATGCCCTCACTCATGATGTTGCCGGGCAGGATCGCGTTGACGGTGATCTTGTGCGGCGCCAGTTCGATCGCCGCGGTGCGCATGAACCCCAACTGCGCCGCTTTGGTGGCCCCGTAGTGCGACCAGCCCGGGTAGCCCGTGATGGGTCCGGTGATCGACGAGGTCAGGATGATGCGGCCGCTCCCGGAGGCGATCAGCGCGTCCAGGCAGGCCTGCACCGCGAAGAAGGTGCCATTGACGTTGATCCCCATGATCTCGTTGAGCTGCTCCGGGGTCATGGTGGCCAAGGGCGCATCGGGGAAGATCCCGGCGTTGGCGCACAACACGTCCAGGCCGCCGAAGGCATCGATGACCGTCGCGGCCATCTCGGTACACGACTGCCGGTCGCTGACATCGACGCGAACCCCGACGACCTTCCCGGGGCCCAGCTCGTCGAGGGCGGCGACGGTCTCGTCGAGGCCGGCCGCCGAGCGTGCCGCGACGGCCACGTCGGCCCCTGCGCGGGCGAAGACGCCGGCGATCCCGCGGCCGATTCCCTTGCTGCCGCCGGTCACCAGTACCGAGCGGGACTGCAGGTCGAACATGTGTCTCCTTAACGTAACCAGGTGTGATCGTCGAGATAGCGCTCGGCCAGTCGGGCGGTCCCGACGGCGTAGCCGGGACCGATCGCAATGGCCGCGTCGGCGTCGGCATGCGAGGCGATCCACGCGGTGAGCTGGATGCGCCGCAGCATGACGAATGTCGGGATGAGCGCCAGATGCGCCTCGGGCAGCGTGCGCACCTTGGTGTACCCGCGCAGCCACTCGGCCACGATGCGCTCGGCTTCGGGGGTGTCCTCGATCCATGACACCACCGCGCCCAGATCTGCCAGGTGCCAGCCCCACCCGGAATCGTCGAAGTCGATCACGGTGATCCCGTCCGACGGTGCCGCCGGGTCGACCATCAGGTTCGACAGCCGCAGATCGGCATGGATCAGCCCGAATCTGTCCGCACCGGTACCGAATTCGGAGAGTTCCTCGGTGACGCGATGGACCGCACGCGTGATGGATGCCCGGTCGGTGTCGGCAAGGGCCGATGCCTCCCGCCAGTCGCCCCACCGCGCGCCGGGGCCGAGGATATCGTCGAGATCCCAGCGGAACCGGGTGAAGCCCGCCGGCACGGGCCAGCTCTGCACGTGTTCGTGCATGATCGCCGTCAACTCGCCCAGGGTCGCGAACCCGACGGAGTCCGGAACCTCCTCGGCGGTGCAACCCGGGATCACGGTGACGGCGTCGACATAGAGGTGACGGTCGCCCACGATGGCGGTCACCACCTCGTCACCGGCGTAGGAGTGCACCAATTCGGGTGTCTTGACCGCGGTTTCGGTGCGCAGGGCGCCCATCCAGGCCAGCTCCGAGCGGATGGCCTCCAGTGAGTGATATCCGGGCCGGTGGACCCGCAGCACGATCGGGTCGTCGTCGCACACCAGGTAGGTGGCGTTCTCGGACAGACTCAGCAGGCGCAACGGGGTATCGAGGTCGCGCCGATAGGCGGGGAGTGCCGCCCGGGCGAAGCGCTCATGGTCGGCAGGCAATCCCGGCATGGCGACCAGTGTGGGCCAAGTATCGACCCAAAGCAGACCAAATAGCCGAGATTTACCTCGCTGTTGCAAAAGCTGCCAGGCTCGAAACGTGCCGGAAACAATGCGTGTGACGACTGAGTTTCCCAGTTGACCAAGCAATCTCGACGAGGTAACAATGGCCGACGTTGCAGTTCGTCACCGGCATCGACGCCGGTGACATTCGGATACCAGACCAAATAATGGTCACCAGAAATGCCCTCAGATTGGGATTCAATGAGCGAGATCATCGATCCACCGGCGCCCGCGGGCGCCGACACCATCCAGCGCCTCAAACCGAACGCGGTCGGGCTGGTCGGTGTGCTGTTCATGGCGGTCGCCACCGCTGCACCGATCACCGCCATGGTCGGCAACGTGCCGATCTCGGTCGGCTTCGGTAACGGCGCGTACGCGCCGGCCGGCTATTTCGTCGCCACCATCGTGCTGACCCTGTTCGCCATCGGCTACGCCAAGATGAGCAAGCACATCACCGCCACGGGTGCCTTCTACGGGTACATCTCACACGGCCTGGGACGCATCGTCGGGTTGGGCGCGGGCTTCTTGACCGCGCTGGCGTACATGGTGTTCGAGGCGTCGTTGATCGGCATCTTCTCCTTCTTCGGCAACGACCTGTTCTCCTCGCTGTTCAACGTGCACGTGCCGTGGATCGTGTTCGCGTTGGTGATGCTGGCCGTCAATGCCCTGCTGACGTACTTCGACATCAACCTGGCCGCCAAGGTGCTCGGCGTCTTCCTCGTCACCGAGATCGTGATGCTCGCGCTGATGGCGTTCTCGGTGCTGTTCACCGGTGGCGGCCCGCAGGGCTGGTCCTGGGGTTCACTCAACCCGCTCAACGGTTTTCACAGCCTGTCGGGTGTCGTCGCCGGTCCGGACGGTTCGACCCTGGCGGTTGCCGGGTCCGCGGGTGTCGGCCTGTTCTTCGCGTTCTGGTCCTGGGTCGGTTTCGAGTCCAGCGCCATGTACGGCGAGGAGTCGCGCAACCCGAAGAAGATCATCCCGATCGCCGTGGTGAGCTCCGTCATCGGCATCGGGGTGTTCTACGTGCTGGTGTCGTGGCTGGCGATCGTCGGCACCGGGCCGGACAATGCCGTTGCGCTGGCGCAGGATCCGGCCACCGCGGGCAACATCTTCTTCAACCCGGTGCACGAGCACCTGGGCCAGTGGGCCGTGGACCTGTTCAAGATCCTGCTGATGACCGGATCGTTCGCCTGCGGTATGGCGTTCCACAACTGTGCGGCCCGCTACCTGTACGCCCTGGGCCGCGAGGATGTCATCCCCGGGATGCGCAAGACCGTCGGTGCCACGCACCCGGTGCACGGCTCTCCGCACGTCGCCGGCTTCGTCCAGACCGGCTTCGCCACCCTGGTGGTGCTGTTCTTCGAGGTGACCGGTCGCGATCCCTACACCGGTCTGTACGGCTTGATGGCTCTGCTGGGTACGACGGCGATCATGATCGTGCAGGCGCTGGCCGCCTTCTCGGTGATCTCGTATTTCCATGTGCAGAAACGTCATCCGGAGACCGCCAACTGGTTCAGTACCTTCCTGGCTCCGCTGCTGGGCGGGCTCGGCATGGTCTATGTGATCTACCTGCTGGCCGTCAACGCATCCTTTGCGGCGGGAACCGCGGCCTCGGACTGGGTGTTCGCGGCCATCCCGTGGATCGTCGGCGTGGTCGGGATCGGCGGACTGCTGTGGGCCGCCTTCCTGAAGTACAAGGAACCCGCACGGTACGCCGAACTGGGTCGTACCGTGTTGGAAGAAGCTCACGAGCGCTGACGACGACGCTGACAAGAATCATGGCATTTTCCAACATCATGGACTCCAACAGCTATCAGGGCGGTCAACAGGACGACCCCCTGATAGCTGCTCGGGGCCGGATGCTGGGCCCGGCGTACCGGCTGTTCTACGAACGGCCGGTACATCTGGTCCGCGGGCAGGGCACCCTGTTGTACGACGCCGAGGGGCGCGACTACCTGGATGCCTACAACAACGTCGCCAGCGTCGGGCACTGTCACCCGCACGTCGTCGACGCGGTGACGCGGCAGCTGGGCATGATCAACACCCACACCCGGTATCTGCACGAGGGGATCGTCGACTACTCACGCCGCCTGCTCGCGAGCATGCCGGACGAGGTCGACCAGGTGATGTACGCCTGCACCGGATCTGAGGTCAACGATCTGGCGCTGCGGGTGGCCCAGACCTACACGGGGGCCACCGGCGTCATCATCACCAGCGATGCCTATCACGGGAATACTGCTGCGGTGACGGCGATTTCACCGTCCATCGGCGGTGCGGCAGCCGTCGGCGCACATGTCCGCACGGTTGCCCCCGACCTGGCCGGGGTGCAGGCCGCCATCGCCGACCTGCAGGAGTCCGGTCTCGGGGTCAGCACACTGATCGTCGACACCATCTTCTCCTCGGACGGTATCTACCCGGACCCGTCGGTGCTCGAACCGGCGGTGGCCGCGGTGCGGGCCGCCGGCGGGGTGTTCATCGCCGATGAGGTGCAGCCCGGGTTCGGGCGTACCGGCGAGGCCATGTGGGGGTTCGAGCGCCACGGTGTGGTGCCCGACCTGGTCACCATGGGTAAGCCGATGGCCAATGGGATGCCGGTGGCGGCGATGGCGGCACGTTCGCAGGTACTGGACGAATTCGCGCGCGGGATACCGTATTTCAACACGTTCGGCGGGAATCCGGTGTCGATGGCGGCGGCGTCGGCGGTGCTCGACGTGATCGAGGACGAGAAGCTGGTCGCCAATGCCCTGGAGGTGGGCACCGCACTGCGCGAGGAGCTGGCCCGGTTGGCCGGTACCCGTGAGGAGATCCGTGAGGTGCGTGGTGCCGGTTTGTACGTCGGGGTCGAGGTGGACGGCCGTGACACCGCGCGGCGGCTGGTGAACGCGATGCGGGAGCGCCGGGTGCTCATCTCGGTGTGCGGGGCGCACGGCGACGTGCTCAAGATCAGGCCGCCGATGGTGTTCTCCCTGGCCGACGTCGATCGGTTCTGCACGGAGTTCGAGGCGGTGCTGGCGCAGCTGTGAACCAAGAGGATGTCCTGGCCGCCGCCGACGAACTGGTTGCGGCATTCGCCGCGACAGACACTGCCGCATACTTCGCCTGTTTCAGTCCCGATGCGACGTTCGTGTTCCACCCGGAGGACAGCCGTCTGGACAGCCGCGCCGCGTATGAGGCGGTGTGGGCGAACTGGCTGGACGCCGGGTGGCGCGTGGTGTCGTGCACCAGCAGCCACCGGCTGGTCCAGCTGTTCGGCGACGTCGCGGTGTTCACCCACACGGTGCGGACCACCACGTCCGACGGCGGCGTCGAAACGACGTCTGATGAACGCGAGACGATCGTGTTCACCCGCGACGGTGATCGGCTGCTGGCGGTGCACGAGCATTTGTCGCCGGTTCCCAGCCAGGACTGACAACACAGGAATTTCCCTGCAATTTCCCAGTTTTGGCAAGGGTAGGCTTTTCTCCGGGGTTGCTACGGGGGAGGAGCCGAGGCGGTCGCCGCCGACACCCGCAGCCTGGGGCAGCGCCAGCACGACGCGTTGATGACGATCGCTCGCACGGCCCTGACCTCAGGCGAGTTGGGTGAGCACAACGGGCTGCCCGTCACCGTCGTCGTGACCACCACCTTGACCGAACTGGAGGACGCCGCGGGGGTCGCGCGCACCGGCGGCGGCTCGAAGCTGCCGATGTGCGATCTGATCCGGATGGCCGGCCACGCCCGGCACTATCTGAGCGTCTTCGACGGGCATACGGCGGTGCCGCTGTATCTGGGCCGGACCAAGCGGACAGCCTCACCAGGGCAGCGGATGGTGCTCCGCGCCCGCGATCGCGGGTGCACGTATCCCGGCTGCCGCGTCCCGGCGTACCTGTGCCAGAGCCATCACGCCGAAACCGACTACCGAGCAGGTGGAAAAACCGACATCCCGAACTTGGGATTGGCCTGCGGGCCGCACAATCGGCTGGTCAAAGAGGGTGGCTGGCAGACCCGCATCGGCAAGGGCGGCCGGGTCGAATGGATTCCGCCACCGCAGTTGGATGCCGGCCCGCCTCGGGTCAACCCCCTTCACCACCCCGAAGACCTCCTCGGACCCGGGGAAGACCCATGATGAGTTGGCTCACGTTCAGTCATTTGGTTGGCTCTACCCATGGCTGCGTCCGCGATTTACATCGCCTCACCCGAGGGTGACACCGGGAAGTCCACCATTGCACTCGGCATCCTGGCGCGGCTGGCGGCCAACGTCGCCAAAGTGGGCGTGTTCCGGCCGATCGCCCGCTCCGAGGGCGAGCGGCGCGATTACATCCTGGAACTGCTGCTGGCCCACACCACGGCCGGGCTGAGCTACCAGGACTGCGTCGGGGTCAGCTACCAGCGCCTGCACGAAGACCTCGACGGCGCCATCACCGAGATCGTCGAGCGCTACCACGAGGTGGCCGCCCAGTGCGATGCCGTCGTGATCGTCGGCAGTGACTACACCGATGTGGCCAGCCCCAGTGAGCTGGCGGTCAACGCGCGGATCGCGGTCAACCTGGGCGCCTCGGTGGTGCTGTCGGTGCGGGCCTCGGACCGCACCCCGGACGAGGTGACGCAGGTCGTCGAGCTGTGTCTGGCGGAGCTGACAGCCCAACACGCACACACCGCGGCGGTGGTGGCCAACCGATGCGACCCGGCGCAGCTGACCGTCCTGATCGACACCTTGGCCGCCGCGCTCACCCCGAACGGCCCGAAAAGCTATGCGCTGCCCGAGGAGCCGCTGCTGGTCGCACCGTCGGTCGCGGAACTGCGTGATGCCGTGCAAGGCACCCTGACCGACGGTGACGAGGCGCTGCTGAGCCGCGAGGCGCTCAGCGTGCTGGTCGCCGGTATGACGGCCGAGCATGTGCTGGAACGTCTGAGCGACGGTATGGCCGTCATCACCCCCGGTGACCGCTCCGATGTGGTGATGGCGGTGATGAGTGCGCATGCCGCCGAGAACTTCCCGTCCCTGGCCTGCCTGATCCTCAACGGCGGACTGGAACTGCACCCGGCGGTGGCCAAACTGGTCGACGGGCTCAACCTCCGGCTGCCGGTCATCGCCACCGAGGCGGGCACCTACGACACGGCGCGGGCGGTGGCCAAGGTTCGCGGGCGGGTGACGGCCACCTCGATTCGCAAGATCGACACGGCCCTGGCGCTGATGGAGTCCCATGTGGACACCGCGGATCTCCTTGCTCAGCTGGCCATTCCGATCCCCGAGGTGATCACCCCGCAGATGTTCACCTACCAGCTGCAGGACCGGGCGCGCAGCCACCGCAAACGCATCGTGCTGCCCGAGGGCGACGACGACCGGATCCTGAAGGCCGCCGGCCGGTTGCTGGCGCACCGGGTGGCCGACCTCACCATCCTCGGCGACGAATCCGCGGTGCGGGCCCGGGCCGCCGAGTTGGGCGTCGACCTCGACGGTGCCCAGCTGATCAACCCGCGCACCAGCGAGCTGTGCGACCAGTTCGCCCGCCAATATGCCGAACTGCGCAGCAAAAAGGGGGTCACCGTCGAGCAGGCCCGTGAGATCATCCATGACGTGTCGTACTTCGGCACCATGCTGGTGCACAACGACATGGTCGACGGCATGGTCTCGGGTGCGGCGCACACCACCGCGCACACGGTGCGCCCGGCCTTCGAGATCATCAAGACCCAGCCCGGGGTCTCGACGGTGTCGAGCATCTTCCTGATGTGTCTGGAGGACCGCGTGCTCGCCTACGGCGACTGCGCCATCGTGCCCGACCCGACCTCCGAACAGCTCGCCGATATCGCGATCTCCTCGGCACGGACCGCCGCGCAGTTCGGCATCGCCCCGCGGGTCGCCATGCTGTCGTATTCGACGGGTACCTCGGGTACCGGTGCCGATGTCGACAAGGTCAGGGCCGCAACCGAACTGGTGAGGGAGCGGGAACCGGATCTACTGGTGGAGGGCCCCATCCAGTACGACGCCGCGGTGGAACCGTCGGTGGCGGTCACGAAGATGCCGGACTCCCCGGTGGCCGGCCAGGCCACGGTGCTGATCTTCCCGGACCTCAACACCGGCAACAACACCTACAAGGCGGTGCAGCGCAGCGCGGGGGCCATCGCGATCGGCCCGGTGCTGCAGGGGCTCAACAAACCCGTCAACGACCTGTCCCGAGGTGCGCTGGTGGAGGATATCGTCAATACCGTGGCGATCACGGCGATCCAGGCGCAGGGCAAATGAGCGTGCTGGTGCTCAACTCCGGGTCCTCCTCGGTGAAATACCAGGTGCTGGAGGCTGATTCCGGCCGCTCGCTGTGCAGCGGCATCGTGGAACGCGTCACCGACTACAGCGCCGCCCTGCGGGAGGTGTTCGACGCCCTGACCGCGGCGGGGGTGCGCACCGACGACCTGGTGGCGGTCGGGCACCGGGTGGTGCATGGCGGGCGCCGCTTCTATCAGCCCGCCGTCATCGACGACGAATTGCTGGCCAAGATCGACGAGCTGGCGCCGCTGGCCCCGTTGCACAACCCGCCGGCGGTGCTGGGTATCCGCGAGGCCCGCAAGCTGCTGCCCGGACTGCCCCATATCGCGGTGTTCGACACCGCGTTCTTCCACGATCTGCCCGCGGCCGCGGCGGAGTATGCCATCGACCGCGAGGTGGCCGAGCGGTGGCACATCCGGCGGTACGGTTTCCACGGCACGTCGCACCGGTATGTCAGCGAACAGGCCGCCCTGTTCCTGGACGCGCCGCTGGACTCGCTGAATCAGATTGTGCTGCACCTGGGTAACGGCGCCTCGGCCTCGGCGATCGCCGGCGGCCGGGCGATCGACACCTCGATGGGCCTGACCCCGATGGAGGGCCTGGTGATGGGCACCCGGTCGGGTGACCTGGACCCCGGCATCATCATGTACCTCTGGCGCGCCGCCGGGATGACGGTCGAGGACATCGAGAGCATGCTCAATCGCCGCTCCGGGGTGTACGGGCTCGGCGGCGAGACCGACTTCCGGGAACTGCACAAACGCATCGATGCCGGCGACGACGACGCGCGCCTGGCCTACGAGGTGTACATCCACCGGCTGCGCAAGTACATCGGCGCGTACCTGGCGCTGCTGGGCCGTGCGGATGTCATCACCTTCACCGCCGGGGTGGGGGAGAACGACGCACTGGTGCGTCGGGACGCGCTGACCGGATTGTCCTCGCTGGGAATCGAACTCGACGAGACGCTCAACAGCGCGCCGGAGCGGGTGGCCCGGCGCATCTCGGCCGACAAATCGCCCACGACGGTGCTGGTCATCCCGACCAACGAGGAACTGGCCATCGCCCGCGCGTGCGCGGCTCTGCTGGAGGGGTAGCCGTGCGCCTGCAGCGCATTCACCACGTCGCGGTGATCTGCTCGAATTACGCGGTGTCCAAACGCTTCTATACCGATGTCCTGGGGCTGGAGGTGATCAGGGAGGTGTATCGCGCCGAACGCGGCTCGTACAAGCTGGATCTGGCGCTGCCCGACGGCACCCAGATCGAGCTGTTCTCCTTCCCCGATCCGCCGCGGCGCCCGAACGGGCCCGAAGCGCAGGGACTGCGGCACCTGGCCTTCGCCGTCGACGACCTCGACGCCACGGTGCGTGATCTGGAAGCCAAAGGCGTTGCGGTGGAACCGATCCGCGTCGACGAGCACACCGATCGCCGCTACACCTTCTTCAAGGACCCCGACGATCTTCCGCTGGAACTCTACGAAGTCTAGAACGTGCTCATCGGTCGCACGCTGTTGGCCAGGTCGACCAGTGCGTACCGGTGCGCCTGGGTCGGGGCCACCCGGGCCAGGCTGCGCAACGACGCCTCCACGCCCAGTTGCAACCCGTGCTGGGTGAACGGGAAACCCAGAATGTGGTTGGTGCTGGCCGTATTGTCGGCCAGCCAGTCCATGGCGGTGCCCAACACCAGCGCGCGGATCTGGAGCACCCGTGGTTCGCTCTCGGGTAGTGCTTCCACCCGCCGTGCGGCATCGCGGATCTGCCGCTCGGACACCTCGTTGATCGACCGGCCGGACAGCAGCGTCACCGCACTGGTCAGTCGCGCGGTGGTGAAATGCCGCGAGGTGGCAGGCACCAGATCCAGGGTGCGCACGGCGTCGTCGCGATCCCCGTCCGCCGATTGGGCGCGGGCCAGGCCGAAACCGGCGGAGATGATGCCGTTGTCGGTGCGCCACACCGTCTCGTAGAAGCGCCGCTCATCGGCGGTACCGGCCAGTTCGGCCGTGGCGGCAAGCGCCACCTTCGGCGCCAGCTCGCCGGGCAGGGTGTCGAGCACCTCGGTGAAATACTTGGTGGCCGTTTCGAAGTCGGCGGTCAGCAGCGCCGCCACACCGCGGAACCAGACCAGCCGCCAGCGCCAGCCGATCCGCTCGGCCAGATCGTCGAGCTTGCGGGTGGCCTTGGAGACGTCGCCGAGATCGAGCAGCGCGCGCACTTCCATCAGTGGCAGTTCCACCGACTCGGACAGGTCGATACCCTCGGAATCCAGGGTGCCGTGCCGGGCAGCACGCAGCGAATCCAGGGTCTGCACAGGCTGACTGAGCACCGTGGCGGACAGGATCGGCGCGCCGACATCGGCCGGATCGACCAAGGGCACCTGCAGGGCTTTGACGATCTCGGGGGCGGTCAGCTTCGCCGAGTGCACCTGACCATCCCGGTAGACGTCGGTGTGTGCGACCAGCAGGTCCACCCCGAAGGTGGATCGCGGCGGGCTGAACACCGTGGACAGGCCGGGCCGGGGCACCCGGGTGTCCTGGGCGACCACTTCGCGCAACACACCGAGCAACTGGCCGGACATCTCCTCGGCGCTGGTGAAGCGGCGCCGCGGGTCCGGGTCGATGGCCCGGCGCAGCAGCCGGCCGAACGAATCGTAGGTGGTCAGCACCGGATCGTCGTCGGGCAGCCCCTCGACGTAGCGGCCCTTGCGGGTACGCAGGTTCAGGGTCAGCGCGGCCAGCGTACGGCCCACGGTGTAGATGTCGGTCTGCACCGTCGGGCCGGTCCGCACGATCTCCGGTGCCTGGTAACCCGGTGTGCCGTAAAGGAATCCGAACGAGTTGATCCGGGATACCGCGCCGAGGTCGATCAGCTTGAGCTGCTCCTCGGTGACCATGATGTTCTCGGGCTTGAGATCGTTGTACACCAGCCCGAGCGAGTGCAGGTAGCCCAGCGCCGGCAGGATCTCCAGCATGTAGGCGATCGCCTGCGCGACAGGCAGTCTGGTTCCCTTGCCCTGCTTGAGCGAGGTACCGCCGACGTACTCCATGACGATGTAGCCCACGGGATCACCGTGCTTGTCGGCGTGTTCGACGAAGTTGAAGATCTTGACGATGGCCGGGTGGGTCACCTCGGCCAGGAACTGGCGTTCGGCCATCGCGGTGGCCTGCGCCTCGGCGTCGCCGGAATGCACCAGGCCCTTGAGCACCACCGGGCGGTAGTTCACGTTGGTGTCGAACGCCAGGTACACCCAGCCCAGCCCGCCGTGTGCGATGCAGCCCTTGATCAGGTACTGGTCCACCACCATGTCACCGGGACTGAGTTGCGGCAGAAACGAATACGCGCTGCCGCAGTAGGGGCAGGTGCCCTCCGAACGGGCCGGCGTGCCGTCCTTGGCGGAGGCACGTCCCACCCGTTTGCCGCAGTTCCAGCAGAACCGTTTCGACTCGGCCACCACCGGATTGGTCATCAGCGCGGCCAGCGGGTTGCGTTCGGTCACCCGCGGGATCTCGACCAGTCCACCGCCCAGGCGGCGGGTCGGGGAACGCGGCCGGGTCGCCGTCGTCAGGTGTTCGGTCGGTTCGGTGGTGGCGGTCCCACCAGAGGACCGGGCGAACCGCTCCGAATCCCCGAAGTCCGGGCGGTACACGGCCTGGGTGGCCATCGGCCGCACGGTCGCCACGGAGTCGCTGTCGAAGTCCTCGAACTCCTCCAGGTCGGCCAGGCTGGCCGGCCGCGTGCCGGGGTCCTCAGGTTCGGTGCCTGCGTCGGGGTCGGCCATCAGTCCACGTACCTCGCCACCGGAGGCGCGGGTGTCGGACCCAGCACGGTCAACCACTTGCGGTACAACGTGTTCCAGGTCCCGTCCCGGCGGATGCGTTCCAGGGTGCCGTTGACGAAGCGGACCAGGCCGGGATTCTCCTTGCCGATCCCGATCCCGTAGGGCTCCTCGGCCATGCTCGGGCCGACGATGTGCAGGTAGGGATCCTGGCTGACCAGACCGGCCAGGATGGTGTCATCGGTGCTGACCGCGTCGACCTGGCGCTGTTGCAGAGCGACCAGACAGTCCGCCCAGGTCACCGTCTCGACGATGACCGGCGGCGGATCGATCTGTTTCACCCGTTCCAGCGACGTGGTGCCGGTCGCCGCGCACACCCGCTTGCCGGCCAGATCCGCGGCCTGCCGGATCTGTGAATCGCGCGGGGCCAGGATGCGCTGGTTGGCCGAGAGGTACTCGGTGGAGAACGCCACCAACTCCTTGCGCGCGCAGGTCATGCTCATGGTCTTGACCACGATGTCGACCTGGTCGTTCTGCAGTGCGGTGAGCCGGTCGGCCGACGACAGGATGCGGTATTCCACCTGCGACGGGGTGCCGAAGATATCGCGGGCCACCTCGCCCGCGATATCGACGTCGAAGCCGGTGATGGTTCCCGTGATGGGGTCGCGGAAGGAGAACAGATTGCTGCCGATGTCCAACCCGACGATGAGCCGGCCGCGGTTGCGGATCTTCTCCACCGCCTCTTCGGCCTGCCGGCGGTCCGGGAACGGGCGCAGGCTGGCGGTGCGGTCGCAGTGCTCGGTGCGCGCGGGAGCCGGCGACGGATCCGGAGCCAGCTGCTGCATCCCGGCCGGGGTCGGGGCAGCCAGCGTCACCTCCGGGATCGGTGCCGCGGGTGCGCTCTGGGAGCAGCCCGCGACGACCATCGTCGCGGCCAGCACACACCAGATCTTGTTCATCAGCGATACTCGCTCAGCCGGGGCCACAGGCCCAGGGTGACGGCGATCGCCGCGATCACGCTCAGTGCCGCCGCGCCGACCGTCGCCCCCGACAGCACCCGGCGGGCGTTGAGGATATCGGTGCGCAGCTGGTTGCGGCTGTCCGCGATGCCCTTGGTGAGTGCCTCGTCGAGCTTGCCGAACGCGGGGGTGGAGTCGTCCTCGCCGGTGCCCAGGGCCACCTGCGTGGCGGCCTGGTAGTCGCCGACGGCGATATAGGCGTTGATCCGGTCGTCGGCGGCCCGCCACTTGCGCAGCAGCTGCTCGGCATCGACGAGGTCGCCCTTGTTGACGTCATCGCCGCTCAGATAGATCGACAGCTGCTGCTGCATGGCGTCGATGCGTTGGTAGTAGGACTGCTTGCGCACGTCCACATCGCCGCGGCGCACCAGGGCCAGGGTCTCGTCTGCGCGGGCCTGCTGCGCCGTGATCGCCATCGTGGTGACCGTCTTCAGCGATTGCGCCGCAGTGTTTTTCGCACTGCGGCTGTCGGTGGTCGAGATGACCAGTGCGGTACCCACCCAGACCACCATAATCAGCACCGCCAGTCCGCCCGCGACGAAACCGATGTTCACCCGCCGTCGGGTCCGCCGGGCCAGCCAGCGGTTGGCGAACAACCCGAACAGGATGGTGGCGGTCACCACGATGATGACCGAGGCCGGGATGCGCGCCGAGGCGGCGGTCTCGGCGTCCACGCGGGCCGAGGTGGCCTCGTAGAGCCGCTGGGCGTCGGGCAGGATCTGGGTCTGCATCAGGGCCGACGCCTCGGACAGATAGGCCGAACCGACCGGATTGCCGGCCCGGTTGTTGGTGCGGGCCGTCTCCACCAGCCCGGTGTAGATGGCCAATTGCCCGTTGACCCGGCCGAGCAGCTGGATCATCGGCTCGTCGGTCAGCCCGCTGGAGGCCCGGGTGACGGCGACCGAGGCATCGGTGATGGCCTGTTCGTAGCGCTGCCGGACATCGGTGGGTTCCGCGCCGGCGATGAACGCCGTGGCCGCGGCGGCGTCGGCGACCGAGAGCGTGGTGTAGAGCTGTCCGGCGGCGAAGGACAGCGGTTCGGTGTGGTTGAGCACCGTGGTCAGGGCCTGCTGACGGTCACCGACGGTGCGTGACGTGGCAAACGCGCAGGCGATGACGAGCGCGGACAGAACCACACCGATGGTGAGGATGCGGCCCGGGGTGGTCCACAGGAACGCCCACCGCGGATGTGCAGGGGTGGCCGGCGACCGTGAGGCCAGCGGTTCGGTCGACGGATGCGCCAACTCCACGGTCACGGGTGCGCGAACCTCCCTCACAGAGTGGTTTGGTGGGCGATTAATGAAAGTCTAAGAGAGATTGGTGGGACGTGTGGGAATTCGCGGAGCCTTATCCTGAACGCGTGCGTGGCGACGGTGACGGTTGGGTGATGTCCGACGGCGGTGGGCATTTCTGGGGCCGCCATGGTGCGGCCGGGTTGCTGCTGCGTGCGCCGGGTCCCGGCGGTGGCGCCGCGGTGCTGCTGCAGCACCGCGCCCCGTGGAGCCACCAGGGCGGAACCTGGGGTCTGCCCGGCGGAGCCAGGGACAGCCACGAATCGGTCGAGGAGGCGGCGTTCCGCGAAGCCTTCGAAGAAGCCGGATTGGAAGCGGTCCATTTGACGGTCCGGATCTCGGTGGTCACGCATGAGGTACCGGGCTGGTCGTACACCACCGTCATCGCCGATGCCACCGAGATGCTGACCACCACGCCCAACCGCGAGAGTTCTGAACTGCGCTGGGTCGCCGAGCACGAGGTCACCGACCTGCCGCTGCACCCCGGGTTCGCGGCCAGCTGGGACCGGCTGCGCAGCGTCACCGCGACCATCCCGCTGCTCAGGCCGTGAGCGCGTCTTTGAGGTGACGCGCGGCGGCCTCCGGGTCGTCGGCCTCGGTGATCGCGCGCACCACCACGATGCGGCGTGCCCCCGCCTCGAGGACCTCGGGCAGCCGCTCGGCGTCGATACCCCCGATGGCGAACCACGGCCGCTCCGGTGCCAGCGCCGCGGTGTGCCGGACCAGGTCCAGACCCGGCGCGGGACGGCCCGGTTTGGTCGGGGTGGGCCAGCACGGCCCGGTGCAGAAATAGTCGACGGCCTCGGCCAGCGCGGCGGCGACCTGGTGTTCGTCATGGGTGGAGCGGCCGATGACGGGGCGTTCCCCGATGATCGCTCGCGCCACGTCCAGTGGCAGATCGTCCTGCCCGAGGTGCAGCACATCCGAACCCGCGGCCCGCGCCACATCGGCGCGGTCGTTCACCGCGAGCAGGGCGCCGTGCCGCCGGGCGGCGTCGGCCAGGATTTCCAGGGCGGCGAGCTCCTGGCGGGCCTCGATGCTTTTGTCGCGTAGTTGGATGATGTCCACCCCGCCGGCGAGTGCGGCGTCGGCGAACTCGGCGAGATCACCGCGGGCCAGCCTGGCGTCGGTACACAGATACAGGCGGGAGTCGGCGAGACGCGTACGTGGATCCACAGGCCCGAGGTTAACCACGCCGGGATCTCGGGCGGGGCCGAGTACCCTGGACAGCCGACACGGGAGTCCCGGGACCGGGGCTGAGAGTGGGCCAATGACCAGCCCTGACCGTTACACCTGATCCGGGTCATGCCGGCGAAGGGAGAGGGAATGTCTGAACGTGCACTCGCCGTGATCGGTGGCGGCGTCATCGGGCTGTCGATCGCCCGCCGCGCCGCGCAGGACGGCTGGTCGGTGCGCCTGCACCACACCGGGGAGCGCGGGGCCTCCTGGGTGGCCGGCGGCATGCTCGCCCCCCACAGCGAGGGCTGGCCGGGGGAGGACGCCCAGCTGGCGCTGGGATTGGAATCGCTCAAACTGTGGCACACCGGGTTCCTGCAGGGACTGCCCGCCGATGTCGTCACCGCACGCGAATCGCTGGTGGTGGCGGTCGACCGGGCCGACGTCGCCGATCTGCACACCGTCGCCGACTGGCTCTCGGCGCAGGGACAGCCGGTCAGCCCGACGACCGTGGCCCGGGATATCGAGCCCCTGCTGGCCCCGGGCATCCGGCACGGTTTCGTCGCCGAGACGGAACTCGCGGTGGACAACCGCGCCCTGGTCGACGCCCTGGCGTCGGCCTGCGAGTCCGCCGGCGTGCAGTGGGCGCCGCCGGTCACCGACCTGGCCGAGGTGCCGGGGCAGCGGGTGATCGCCAACGGGATCGACGCCCCGGCGCTGTGGCCGGGCCTGCAGGTGCGTCCGGTCAAGGGCGAGGTGCTGCGGCTGCGCTGGCGCAAGGGCTGTATGCCGGTGCCGCAGCGGGTCGTCCGGGCGCGGGTGCACGGCAGGCAGGTCTATCTGGTGCCTCGGGCCGACGGGGTGGTGATCGGCGCCACCCAGTACGAACACGGCCGCGACACCGCCCCGGTGGTCACCGGGGTGCGCGACCTGCTCGACGATGCGTGCGCCGTGATGCCTGCGCTGGGGGAGTACGAGCTGGCCGAGTGTGCCGCGGGGCTGCGGCCGATGACACCCGACGGATTGCCGATCGTGGGCAGGCTCGACGAACGCACGCTGGTGGCCACCGGGCACGGGCGTAATGGATTCCTGTTGGCGCCGTGGACCGCGGAGCGGATCGCGGGCGAGTTAGGAGCGCGATGATACTGCTGGTCAATGGCGAGGAGGCCGAGGTGCGGGATGCGATCACGGTCGAAGACCTGGTGCGCGACTTGGGTTTTCCGGAGAAGGGCATCGCGGTGGCCGTCGACTGGGAGGTGCTGCCGCGATCGGAGTGGCACACCGTGCTCGCCGACGGTGCCAGGGTGGAAGTGGTGACGGCGGTGCAGGGTGGCTGACCGTGATGCTCTTCGCGCAAGCGGCTCATCGACAAAACTCACCATCGCCGGCCGGGAGTTCGGCTCACGGCTCATCATGGGCACCGGCGGTGCGGCCAACCTCGCGGTGCTGGAGGAGGCGCTGATCGCGTCGGGCACCGAGTTGACCACGGTGGCCATGCGCCGCGTCGACGCCGAGACCGGCACCGGGGTGCTGGATCTGCTCGGCCGGCTCGGCATCACGCCGTTACCGAACACCGCGGGGTGTCGCGGCGCGGCCGAGGCGGTACTGACCGCGCGGCTGGCCCGGGAGGCGCTCGGTACCGAGTGGGTGAAACTCGAGGTCATCGCCGACGAGCGCACCCTGCTGCCCGATGCCATCGAGTTGGTCAGGGCCGCAGAGCAATTGGTGGACGACGGATTCGTGGTGCTGCCCTACACCAATGACGACCCGGTGCTGGCCAAGCGACTGGAGGACACCGGCTGCGCGGCCGTCATGCCGCTGGGCTCCCCGATCGGGACCGGACTGGGTATCGCGAACCCGCATCACATCGAGATGATCGTGGACCGGGCCGGGGTGCCGGTCATCCTGGACGCCGGTATCGGCACCGCCAGCGATGCCGCGCTGGCCATGGAACTCGGTTGTGACGCCGTGCTGTTGGCCAGCGCCGTCACCCGTGCCGCCGATCCGCCGGTGATGGCCGCCGCGATGGCCGCGGCCGTCACCGCCGGATATCTGGCGCGAGGGGCCGGCCGGATCCCGAAACGGTTCTGGGCACAAGCGTCGAGTCCCGCCGCCCCGTGAAACGCTATGTCGCGCTGGGCAGCTCGATGGCCGCCGGACCCGGTATCGGACCGCGCGCCGCCGGATCGCCCGTCCTGGCGATGCGCTCGGCGCGCAACTACGCGCACCTGACCGCCGCGCGGCTCGGGCTGGAGCTGGTGGACGTCACCTTCTCCGGGGCCACCACCGCGCATATCTTGAGCGAACGTCAGCACGGGGCGCCGCCGCAGATCGAGGCCCTGGACGGGTCCGAGGCGGTGGTGACGGTGACCATCGGCGGCAATGACGTCGGCTATGTGCCGCTGTTGAGCGTGGCGGCGCTGCCGGGGCTGCTGCGCCGGATGACGCCGGTGGGCGACCTGTTCGACCCCGAAGCCAGGGACGCCGCGCTCGTGGCGGTGCACGACTCGCTGGTCCGGGTGGGCACCGCGATCCGGGCGCGAGCGCCCCGGGCGCGGGTGTTGTTCGTCGACTACCTCACCCTGCTGCCGCCGGCCGACACCGCGTCGCCACCGCTGCCCGCGGAGCTGTTCGCGCTCGGGCACCGCCTCGCGGACGGACTGGAACGTGCCACCGCCGCCGCGGCGGCCGAAACCGGATGCGAGGTGGTGCGCGCCGGGGCGGCCAGCCGTGATCATCATCCGTGGTCGCGGGATCCCTGGACCACGAAACCCAGCTGGATCGTGCTGCCGCTGCCCGGCCGCGGTCCGGCACCGCTGCACCCCAACGCCGCGGGTATGCGCGCGGTCGCCGACCTGGTGGTAGCCGCGCAATGATCGAACTCACCGGCCTCACCAAACGCTTCGGTGGCACCACCGCTGTCGACGATCTCACCTGCACCGTCGAATCCGGCGTGGTCACAGGCTTTCTCGGCCCCAACGGTGCCGGGAAGTCGACCACCATGCGAATGATCCTCGGTCTGGACCGGCCGACCGCGGGGACGGCGACGGTGCTCGGCAAGCGTTATCACGAGCTCACCCACCCGCTGCGCACCGTCGGCGCGCTGCTGGATGCGCGACAGGTGCACCCGAACCGGTCGGCCCGCGCGCACCTGCGCTGGATCGCGGCCAGCAACCGGATCCCCGCCTCCCGGGTGGGCGAGGTGCTGGACCAGGTGGGGCTCACCGAGGTGGCCGGGAAACGGGCCGGGGCGTTCTCCCTGGGCATGAGCCAGCGTCTCGGTATTGCGGCGGCGCTGCTGGGCGACCCGCAGGTGCTGCTCTTCGACGAACCGGTCAACGGACTGGACCCCGAGGGCATCCGCTGGGTGCGCACCTTCATGCGTGCGCTGGCCGACGAGGGGCGCACCGTATTCGTCTCCAGCCATCTGCTCGCCGAGATGGCCAACACCGCCGACCGGCTGGTGGTGATCGGCCGCGGCCGGTTGATCGCCGCGACCTCGATGGACGAGTTCCTGGCCTCCGCGGCCGACGCACTGGTCCGCAGCCCGCAGGCCGACCGGCTGGCCACGGTGCTGACGGCCGAAGGCATCTCGGTCACCCGGGACGGCGGCGCACTGCGGGTCGGCGGTGCCACGCTGGAGCGGATCGGCGAACTGGCGGCCCGGCACGGCCTCACCCTGCACGAGCTGACCGCGGTGCGGGCCTCGCTGGAAGAGGCGTACCTGAGCCGCACCGACGGTGCCACCGAATACCGGGCCGGCGCATGACCATCAGGTCCGAATACCTCAAACTGACCAGCACCCGGTCCCCGGCCTGGACGGCGGTGGCGGTGCTGGTGCTCAGTCTGGGGCTGGCCACGGCGATCCCGGACCGGCCCGAGCTCGGGGCCGCCGCATTCGGCGTCCCGGTGCTGATGATCCTGTCCGCACTGACGATCACCGGCGAGTACCGCACGGCGATGATCCGGACCACCTTCTTGGCCACCCCCAGCCGGATCCGCGTGCTCGCGGCGAAAGCGGTTGTCGCCGTGTCATTCTCCGTCGTGGTCAGTGGCCTGGCCACCGTGGGGTCCATGGTGCTGGCCGGCGGGGTGCCGGTGTGGCGGACGGTGGGTGCGGTGACGCTCTACGCCGCACTGGGGGCGGTGCTGGCCGTCGGGCTGGGCGCTCTGGTGCGGCACAGTGCCGCCGCCGTCGCCGTGCTGCTGCTCCTGCCGTTCGTGGTGGAACCGCTGGTCGGGGTGAGCCCGGAGTTGGGGGCGCGGGTCGGCCCGTTGCTGCCCTTCACCAATGCGAATGCCTTCACCGGCGTCACGTGGCTGCAGACTTTCACCATGTGGTGGGGCCCGGCGGGCTCGGCGCTGTACTTCGGCGCGGTGGCGGCCGCGGTCTTCGCGGTGGCGGCCGTGGTGGTGACCCGCCGGGATGCCTGAGGGGCGTCGGCTACCGTGGGTCCTATGCGGCTCAGATCACACGCGGCAACCGTCTTCGTTTCCGTGGCGGTCCTGGCCGGTTGCGGCCACGCGCCTGCGCCGCAGCCCACCGCCGCGGCGCCCACGCCCGCGCCGGACACCGGGTACGCCGCCACCATCCGGGACCGGATCACCACCGACGCGATGATGGCCCACCTGACGAAGCTGCAAGAGATCGCCGACGCCAACAACGGCACCCGGGCGATGGGCACGCCGGGATACCAGGCCAGTGTGGACTATGTGGCAAATGCGCTGCGGGGCAAAGGCTTCGATGTGCAAACGCCGGAGTTCGAGGTGCGCCTGCCGTTCGCCGAGGACCCGGTGCTGACGGTTGCGGGGGCGCGGGTGACCGCCAAGCCCCTCAACTACACCATCGGCACACCGGACGGCGGGGTGAGCGGCCCGCTGGTCGTGGCGCGCGCCGACGACACGCCGGGCTGCGCCGAGTCGGATTACGACGGCCTCCCGGTGCAGGGCTCGGTGGTGCTGGTCAATCGCGGCTCGTGTCCGTTCGGCGACAAGCAGTCCGTCGCCGCCAAGCGCGGCGCGCTGGCGCTGATCGTCGCCAACAATGTGGACGGCGACGAATTCGGCGCCACCCTCGGTGAGGGCACCGACGTCAAGATCCCGGTGGTCAGTGTGACCAAGGCCGAGGGCGCCCGGCTGCGCGCCGCCCCGGGACCGGTGACCATGACGATGAAAGCCGGCGTGAACGTCGAACGCACCCGCAACGTGATCGCCCAGACCAAGACCGGATCCGCCGCCGATGTGGTGATGGTGGGCGCGCACCTGGACAGCGTGCCCGAGGGCCCCGGTATCAACGACAACGGTTCCGGAACCGCCGCCGTGCTGGAAACCGCGCTGCAGATGGGTAGTTCGCCGGACGTCCGCAATGCGGTGCGCTTCGGGTTCTGGGGCGCCGAGGAACTGGGTACGCTCGGTTCCACCAACTACATCTCCACACTGGGCGTCGATCAACTCAAAGACATTGCGCTGTATCTGAATTTCGACATGCTGGCCTCGCCGAACCCGGGCTACTTCACCTACGACGGCGACCAGTCCCTGCCGCCGGACAAGGACGGTGGCGTGCCGAGGGTGCCCGAAGGCTCCGCGGGTATCGAACGCACCCTGGTGGCCTACCTGGACGGCGCGGGTAAGCCGGCGGAGGACACGTCGTTCGACGGTCGCTCCGACTACGACGGGTTCACCAAGGCCGGGATCCCGTCCGGTGGACTGTTTTCCGGCGCCGAGGTGGATATGACCGAGGAGCAGGCCCAGCGCTGGGACGGTAAGGCCAACGAGCCGTTCGACTCGAACTATCACAAGGCGACCGACACCCTCGACCACATCGACCGCACCTCGCTGGACATCCAGGGCAAGGGCGTCGGCTACGCAGTGGCGCTGTATGCCCAGGATCAACGCGGACGCAACGGGGTTCCGGTCCGCGACGACCGCACCCGGCACACCCTGTCCGGCTCATGAGACGCCTCATCGTCACGGCATGCGCCGTCGTCACGCTGAGCGCCTGCTCACCCCCGCCACCGCCGTCGCCGGAGATCTCGGCCCAGTACCTGGCGGGCAAGGTGACCGCCGACGCGATGTACACCCATCTGCAGAAGCTCAGCGATATCGGCAACCGCGAACCGGGCACCCCCGGTTTCGACGCCGCGGTGGACTACATTGCCGGGGTATTGCGCGACAAGGGTTTCGACGTGCAAACCCCGGAGTTCGAGTGGCTCAAGACCGGTGACCCCGGCACACCGACGCTGGAAGTGGCCGGTAAGCGCTATCCCGTCGACCAGGGTTCGCCGTTGGCGCCGACGGCGCCCGGCGGGCTGAGCGCACTCAGCGTCCGCCCGGCCAAACCGGCGGGCTGCACGGCGGCGGACTACCGCGGCGCCCCCAGCGCGACCGGCGCGTTGGTGATCGTCGATGCCCTGGGGTGTTCGGTGGTCGACAAGCAGAATGCGGCCGTGGCGGCGGGTGCCGCCGGCCTGCTGGTGGTGGCCACCGAAGCCGTACCCGGCCTGTTCCCGCGGGGCTATTACCAAGACCTCAAGGTTCCCGTCGCGATCATCGACCGCGATGTGGACGCGGCGCTGCGCCGCACCAACGCCCCCGTGCGGCTGACCCTGAACGGTAAGGCCAGTCTGGCGCGGTCCCGCAGCGTCCTGGCCCAGACCAAGACCGGCGCCACCGGGAACGTCGTGATGGCCGGGGCGCAACTGGACAGCGCACCGGGCAGCCCCGGCATCAACGACAACGGGACCGGGGTCGCCGCGCTGCTGGCCACCGCGACGGCGCTCGGGCCGTCGCCGACCATCGCGAACACGGTGCGGTTCGCGTTCTGGGGGTCGGAAACCCTTGGCGCCGCGGCGAAATACCTCGCCGGTCTGGGGGCCGACCAGCTCGACGACATCGCCGTCTACCTGGATGCCGAGATGCTGGGATCGCCGAACGCCGGATTCTTCACCTACGACGGCGACCAGTCCGGCCCACCCAACCCGGAGATCACCTCGGTCCCGGAGGGCTCGGCCGGGGTGGAACGCACACTGGCCGGATATCTCAACCTGGCCGGCGTCCGACCCGCCGACATGCCGCTCGACCGCGTGAGCGACTACAGCCCGTTCCTGGCGGCCGGGATCCCCGCCGGCGGCGTCACCACCGGCGGACTGCAGAAGAAGACGCCGGTACAGGCCCGGCTCTGGGGCGGGACTGCCGGCCGGCCGTTCGACCCGAATACCGGCGGTCCCCGCGACGGGATCGACAACGTCGACCACCGTGCGCTTTCCCTCGCCGGCCCGGCGATCGCCTTCGCCGTCGGCGCCTACGCCGCATCCACCGACGGACCCAACGGCGTCCCGGCCCGGGACAGCCGCCACCGCAAGCCCTGAGGAGTGCCGTGTACCTGCGTGTCGACACCCGTACCACCCCACCGGATGTCCAGGTCTGCGAACCCGAGGATTTCACCGCGTTCAAGGTCGTCGTGGTGACCGCTGCGCATTCCTGGGTGGACCCCGCTGACCTCAGCGAACTCGCCGGCCGCGGTGGCGACGCACAGTGGCAGCAGAAGCTGGCCGCGATGATCGACTTCGCCCGGTCCAAGGGCTGGACCGACGAAAACGGCCGCATCCGCGCGCATATCGAACTGGACGTCGAACGGGAAGAGGAAACCCACCGCGACTGACCTGCATCGGGCACCATGGGCCGGTGGAACGTCTCGCCCGGATGGCCCTTGCCGCACCCAGGCGGATCCTCATCATCGCGGCGCTGATGGCGGTGGCGGCGGCCGTGTTCGGCGTACCGGTGGCCCAGAAGCTGACCGCCGGCGGATTCTCCGACCCCGGAGCCGAGTCGTCGCGAGCCGCCGATCTGCTGACCCGGAAATTCGACCAGGGCGATATGCAGCTACTGATCGTCGTATCGGCACCCGACGGTGCGATGAGCCCGGCCGCGCGCGCGGTGGGCACGCAGGTCGCCGCCGAACTGCATGCGTCCCCGAACGTCGCGACGGTGAACTCCGCTTGGGACACGCCGCATCCCGCACTTGCCGAACTTCTCAGCAAGGACGGCAAAGCCGGGTTGATCGTCGCCGGGATCGGTGGCGGCGAGAAGCATGCGCAGGACAATGCCACCGAACTCACCGACCGGCTGGTGCGTGACCGCGACGGGGTGAGCGTCCTGGCCGGCGGTACCGCGATGGTCAATTCGCAGATCACCGCGCAGTCGCAGCGGGATCTGCTGCTGATGGAGTCGATCGCCATACCGTTCAGCTTCCTGGTCCTGGTCTGGGTGTTCGGCGGGCTGCTGGCGGCGGCGCTGCCCGTGGTGGTCGGGGTGTCGGCGATCCTCGGATCCCTGGCGGTGCTGCACGTGATCACGTGGTTCGCCGAGGTGTCGGTGTTCGCGCTGAACCTCTGTATGGCAATGGGTTTGGCGTTGGCGATCGACTACACGCTGTTGATGATCAGCAGGTATCGCGATGAGCTGGCCGACGGTGGGGAACCCGGGGATGCGCTGGTGCGCACCATGGCGACGGCGGGCCGCACCGTGGTGTTCTCGGCGACGACCGTGGTGCTGCCGATGTCCACCCTGGTGCTGTTCCCGATGTACTTCCTGAAATCATTCGCCTACGCGGGAGTGGCCACCGTCGTCTTCGCGGCCCTCGCCGCACTGGTGCTGACCCCGGCGGCGATCGTGCTGCTGGGGGACAGGCTGCGCGGCCGGGCCGGCCACTCCAAGCCCGTGGAACGGCAATTCTGGTACCGGTCAACCAGATTCGTGCTGCGCCGACCCGTGGCGATCGGTCTGGCGGTGGTCACCCTGCTGGTCCTGCTCGGCCTGCCTTCACCGGGGTGCGATGGGGCTTCCCCGACGACCGGGTGTTGCCGGCGTCGGTGTCGGCGCACCAGGTGGGCGACCGGCTGCGCGACGATTTCGTGAACAACTCGGCCACCGCCGTGACCGTCGTGCTACCCGACTCGGCCGGGATATCCTCCGCCGAGATGCAGCGCTATGTCACCGAACTGCATGCCGTGATCGACGTGTCGGCGGTGTCGCCCCCGGTCGAGAAGGACGGCAGCAGCTACCTCACCGTGTCGAGCACCGCACCGTTGTTCTCCGATGCCTCCGAGGCACAGCTCGACGGTCTGCATGCGGTGGCGGCACCGGCCGGCCGGGAGGTGCTGATCACCGGAGCGGCCCAGCTGAACCGGGACAGCGTGGACGCGATCACCTCGCGCTTGCCGGTGGTGCTCGGTCTGATCGCCGTGATCACCTTCGTGTTGCTGTTCCTGCTCACCGGAAGCCTCGTGCTGCCCTTGAAAGCACTTGTGCTCAATGTGCTCTCGCTGTCGGCGGCGTTCGGCGCGCTGGTCTGGATCTTCCAGGACGGTCACCTCGGCGCATTCGGGACCACGCCCACCGGCACGCTGGTGGCAAACATTCCGGTGCTGCTGTTCTGTATCGCCTTCGGGTTGTCCATGGACTACGAGGTGTTCCTGTTGTCGCGAATTCGCGAGTATTGGCTGGCATCCGGGCGCACCGCGGCCGATGTCGGCGAAAGCGTGGCGCTGGGCCTGGCCAGAACCGGTCGCGTGGTAACCGCTGCGGCGCTTGTGATGTCGATCTCATTCGCCGCACTCATTGCGGCAAACGTGTCATTCATGCGGATGTTCGGCCTCGGCCTGGCGATGGCGGTCCTGATGGATGCCACCCTGGTGCGGATGATGCTGGTGCCCGCGTTCATGCAGGTGATGGGCCGGTGGAACTGGTGGGCGCCGAAACCACTGGCGCGGCTGCACGATCGGTTCGGATTCACAGACTAATTCCAGGAACCGGATTGAACCGGATGACGTGGCCCCCCGTGTCCTTGGTATGGGAACTAATGTCGCCGACGTGTCCAGCTACAGCACCATCGCCGGAGTCCACGGCGTTCTTCCGCCGCACCGATACACCCAAGCCGAGGTCACCGAAACGCTGTTGGCGCTCCCTGGCTATCGGGAGCACGAGCAGATGGTCCGCGCGCTGCACAAGAGCGCCAAGGTGCAGAGCAGGTACACGGTGCTGCCGATCGAGGAGTATGCGCGGCTCACCGACTTCGGGGAAGCAAACAATCTCTTCATCGAGCACGCAACCGATCTGGGGTGCGCTGCGCTGTCCGGCGCGCTCGACGAGGCCGGTCTGGGCCCCGAGGACGTCGACCTGATCATCACCACCACCGTGACCGGAGCGGTGGTGCCGTCCCTGGACGCCCGCATCGCCGGCCGGCTCGGTCTCCGCCCGGACGTCCGCCGGATCCCGATCTTCGGCCTGGGATGCGTGGCGGGGGCCGCCGGCGTCGCCCGGCTCAACGATTACCTACGCGGTGCGCCGGACAAGGTCGCGGTCCTGGTCTCGGTGGAGCTGTGTTCGCTGACCCGCAAACACCATCCGTCGATGCCGACCCTGGTCGCCGGCGCCCTGTTCGGCGACGGCGCCTCCGCGGTGGTCGCGGTGGGACGGGACCGCGCCGAACGGATGAACCCCACCGGACCGGATGTGCTCGACTCCACCAGTCATCTGTATCCGGATTCGCTGCACGCCATGGGATGGGATATCGGCACCCAGGGTTTCGAGATCGTGCTCAGTGCCGAGGTGCCCGGATTCGTCGGGCGCTATCTCGGCGACGACGTCACGAATTTCCTTGGCGCCCACGACCTCACCATCGACGATATCGGCACCTGGGTCAGTCATCCCGGAGGCCCCAAGGTGATCGAGGCCATCATCGACACGCTGGGCTTGCCGGCGGATGCCCTCGACCTGACCTGGCAGTCGCTGGCGGAGGTGGGCAACCTGTCGTCGTCCTCGGTGCTGCACGTGCTGCGTGACACGATCCGCAAGCGGCCGCCCGCCGGTACGCCGGGGGTGCTGATGGCCATGGGGCCGGGATTCTGCTCGGAACTCGTCCTGCTGCGTTGGCGCTGATCGCCATGCGAGGCTTTCTGACCCTGATCGTGCTGGTGGCTGTCGAGCGGGTGGCCGAACTGGTGGTGTCCAATCGCAATCTGAAGTGGAGTAAGGCGCACGGCGGCAAGGAGTTCGGCGCAGGCCACTATCCCGTGATGGTCGCGCTGCACACCGGGCTGCTGGTCGGCGCGGTCGCCGAGGCGCGGGTGCGTAAGCGCCGAAGCCGGGCGGCGTTGTGGGTGGTGCTGGCTGCGCAGATGCTGCGCTGGTGGTGCATCACCACGCTCGGTAAGCAGTGGAACACCCGGGTGGTCGTCGTACCCGGTGCCGACCGGGTTGTGGGCGGGCCGTATCGCTATGTGCCGCACCCGAATTACGTGGCAGTGGTGGCTGAAGGGGCGGCGCTGCCCCTGGTCGGCGGCGCGTGGGTGACGGCGCTGGTGTTCTCCGTCGCCAATGCGATGCTGCTGCGCACCCGGATCCGCGTGGAAGACGAAGCGCTGCGGAGCCTGACCTGATGGACGGCCCGTCGTGATCGACCTGCTCGTCGCGGGAGGTGGTCCGGCCGGTCTCGCCACCGCGGTGCACGCCGCGCGGGCAGGGCTTGAGGTCGTCGTCGTCGAACACCGCCGCGGTCCGATCGACAAGGCGTGCGGCGAAGGGTTGATGCCTCATTCGTTGCGGCAGCTGGAACGCATCGGTGTGCGTCCCGTCGGTGAGGATTTTCACGGCATCCGCTACCTCGATGGACGGCGTACCGCCGAAGCGCGATTCAGGCACGGTCCCGGTCGAGGGGTTCGGCGGACCGTACTGCATACCGCGCTGTCCGAGGCCGCCGCCGCGGCCGGGGTGCGGGTGGTGCACGGCGAGGTCGGTGAGGTCACCCAGGATTCGGAGTCGGTATCCGCGGCGGGGTTGCGGGCGCGGTACCTGGCCGCGGCGGACGGTCTGCACTCACCGATCCGCCGCGCGCTGGGGCTGTCGGCGGGTGAGGCGGCGCAGCGACGGTGGGGGATACGGCGACATGTGCAGGTCCCGCCCTGGTCGGACTGTGTGGAGGTGCATTGGTCCAGGGACACCGAAGCGTATGTCACGCCGGTGAGTCCGGACTGCGTCGGCGTGGCCATCCTGAAGTCGACGCGCGGTGGCTTCGAGGAGCACCTGAAACAGTTTCCGGCACTGATGGCGCGGCTGGACGGTGCGCCGCACGGCCAGGACCGGGCGGCCGGGCCGCTGCGGCAGAAGGTGCGTGACCGGACCGCCGGGCGGGTGCTGCTGGTCGGCGATGCCGCGGGGTATGTCGATGCACTGACCGGGGAGGGTATGGGACTGGCCTTCGGCGCGGCCGAACTCCTGATCGACTGCGTACGCACCGGGCGCACAGCGGATTACGACAGGCGGTGGCGGTCCCTGACCCGTCGCTACCGCTTTCTGACGGCGGCCCTGCTGCACGCCACCGGGATCGGGCCGGTGCGCGCCGGCATCACTCCGGTGGCGGCCGCGCTGCCCGCGGTGTTCTCGCGTGTCGTCAGTGCGCTGGGGGACTAGGTTCGTGGTGGCTGGGGGCGCCCAGCAGCCGCATCCCGTGATACACGACGAGTGCCGCGATGGCGCCCAGCGAGATACCGGTGAACGTCAACGAGCCGATCTGCCAGGTGAAGTCGGCGATCCCGATGATCAACGGAATGGCGGCGGTCATCTGGTTGACGGGCAACGAGAAGTCCACGTGATTGGTCAGCCAGATCCGAATGCCGAGCACCCCCACCAGCCCGTAGAGCACGATGGTCGCGCCACCGAGAACACCGGGCGGGATGGCTGAGATGGTGGCACCGACCTTGGGACACAACGACAAGACGATGGCCACGACGGCGGCCACCCAGTACGCCGCGGTCGAGTAGATGCGGGTCGCCGCCATCACGCCGATGTTCTCCGCGTAGGTGGTGGTGGCAGACCCGCCGCCCACGCCGGCCAGGACGGTGGCCACCCCGTCGGCGGCCAAGGCCCGGCCCATCACCGGATCCAGGTCGGTACCCGTCATCTGGCCGACCGATTTGACGTGCCCGATGTTCTCGGCGACCAGGGCGATCACCGCGGGCAGGAAGAGCGGGAGCACCGAGAGGTTGAAGGACGGCGCGTGGAACTGCGGCAGCCCGATCCACGGCGCCGCCGCGATGGCCGCGGTGTCCACCTCGCCGAGGGCCAGTGCGAGCAGGTAGCCGAGCACGACGGCCAGGAAGATGGCGAGCCTACCCACCA
The DNA here is from genome assembly GCF_025822555.1 of Mycobacterium hackensackense. Lineage (NCBI taxonomy): Bacteria > Bacillati > Actinomycetota > Actinomycetes > Mycobacteriales > Mycobacteriaceae > Mycobacterium > Mycobacterium hackensackense. The sequence goes on along the minus strand of NZ_JACKUC010000030.1, from coordinate 287,418 downwards.
GCCCCTTGAAGAAGGCCAGCGTGCCGACCAGCAGGACCAGCGTCACGATGCCGACCAGCGGTCCCTTCTCGAAGTTGTTCTTCGCCGCGGGCGCGAGGTTGAACCCGATGAGCGCGACGATCGCGCCCGTCACCACCGGCGGTAACGACGCGTCGAGCCAGCGGGTGCCGACGACGTGCACGATGCCGCCGATCAGGATCAGCAGCACACCCACCGCCACCAAACCGCCCAGCGCACTGCCGGTCCCGTGCGCGGCCACGGCCGCGGTGACCGGTGCGATCACCGCGAAGCTGGACCCGAGGTAGCTGGGCAGCCGGTTGCCGGTGATGAGCAGGAAGGCGATGGTGCCCACCCCGGAGAACAGCAGGGTGGTCGCCGGCGGGAACCCGGTCAGCACCGGGACCAGGAAGGTGGCGCCGAACATCGCCACCACATGCTGGGCGCCGATGCCGATGGTGCGCGGCCAGCTCAGCCGTTCGTCGGGGGCCACGACGAACGTGCCGTCATGGGTGGGTTCGACGTGCTTCCAGCTGAGCATGCTCACTGCGGGATGTTAACCCGCCAGACGCGGGATCACCTGTTCTCCGAGACGCTCGATGAACCCGACTGGGTCCGGGTGGCCCGGGTGTGGTCCGGCATTGATGAGGTCGATCCCGAGGTCGGCCAGCCGTTCCGCGGTGCGCAGATACGCGTCGAGATCGGTGAACGGGTCAGCGAAATGAGCTGCGGTGAGCTTTATTTCGGCGAAGTCGCGGCCGACGTTGTCGCAGTGCCGTTTGAGCACCTCGATCTTGTGCGGCAGTTCCTCGGCCGCCGCCGTGCTGTTCCACACGTCGGCGTACTGCGCGACCAGCCGCAGGGTCTTCTTCTCGCCGCCGCCCCCGATGACGATGGGCGGGCGGCGCACCGGCTGGGGCGAGCAGATGGTCTCGGCCAGTTGGTAGTGCTTACCGTTGTACGGTCCGTTGTTCTCGCTCCACATCTGTAGGCAGATCTGCAGCGTCTCCTCCAACATCTCGAACCGGTCGCGCAGCGGCGGATACGGCACGCCGAGGGCGAGGTGCTCGCGCTCGTACCAGGCCGCACCGATGCCGAACATGCTGCGGCCCTGGGCCAGGACATCCAGCGTCGTCATGGTTTTGGCGAGCACGCCGGGGTGGCGGTAGGTCACCCCGGTCACCAGCATGGTCAATGTGATGCGTTCGGTACGGCCGGCCAGGAACCCCATGCAGGTGTAGCCCTCCAGGAACGGGTCCTCGGCCCGGCCCACCGCCTCCATCTGGAACAGGTGATCGGCGAGGGTGAACATGGTGGCCCCGCCGTCTTCGGCGGCCTTCGCCGCGGCGGCCAGGGTGGGGCCGAGTCCGGCGGGGTCACCGGGCAGAAAGTCGATGAAATGTACGCCCAATTCCATTGGTGCTCCTCATTTTTCGTTGAGCCGGTCCAACAGTCCGAGCGCCTCGTTGATGACCTGTCGCTCACGTTCGGTGAAGCGGTCCTGCATGGCCTGCTCCAGCCAGACATTGCGTACCTGGTGATCGCTCTCGGCGTGCGTGCGGCCCGCGGCGGTCAGCGATACCGTCATCCGGCGGCCGTCCTCGGGGTCGGGTGCACGCTGGATCAGGCCGTGCCGGTCCAGCCCGGTCAGGATGGTGGCCATCGACTGCGGGCGCACCCGTTCCGCGCCGGCCAGTTCACTGGCCGAGGCGGGCCCGTTCTTCAGCAGCCGGATGAGTACCGCGGTCTGTGCCGGGGACAGGTCGTCCGCTGTGGTGACATCGCGCAGGCGCCGCCGCAGCCGGCCGAACAGCACTCGGATATCACGGGCTGCGGTGACAGCTGACTCACTGACCTCGGACACAATAGACAGCCTAGACTGTTCAGTCTGAACTGTCGACCTTCCCGAAGATCGCCACCGCCACCGCGCCCGCCACGGCAGCGCAGAATGCCAGCACGACCAGCCAGTCGAACCCGGGGCGCGCGGTATCGCCGAACAGCACGACGCCGAGGATTCCCGGAATCACCGTCTCGCCGACGACGAGGGCCGCGGCCGCCCCGTTCACGGAGCCGAGTTGCAGTGCGACGGTGAACAGGTAGAAGCCGCCGAGTCCGGCGATGGCGATCGTCCATGCGGCCGGATCGGTGAGCAGTGTGCTCAGCCGGAAGGGGTCGATGCCGTCGGCCGCCCGCACCGCGACCGCCATCGTGCCGTACAGCACGCCGGCGATCAGGCCTGCGGGTATCGCCGCACGGGCTCCGAGAAACCGGACGAGCAGCACTGCCGCGGCGAGGATCACCAGCGCGGTGACCAGCAGTGCCCAATGCAGCCCGGGCGGTCCTGTCCCGGTGCCCAGATGACCCGTCGTGAATCCCAGGATCAGGAGCGAGACGACCACGGTGCCGATCGCCAGCCAGTCCCGGCCGCCCAGCCGCACCCCGAGCACCACGATCCCCAGCAGCGCCGTGACCACCAGGTTGGCGCTGATGATGGTCTGCGACAGGAACAGCGGGATCAGCCGGGCGGACACGAGGCTGGCCAGGAAGCCCAGACCGTCGAGCACCATGCCGGCGAGGAAGGCCGGGGTGATCGCCGCGCTCACCGTCGAGTGCAGGGTCGGCCCGCCGGTGTGGGCGGGGTCGCGGGAACTCCGCGCCCCATAGGCCTGCAGCACGGATGCGGTTCCGTAGCTGAAGCAGGCGGCCAACGCGGCCAGCAGGCCGATCAGCGGTGGCGAATCGCGTTGGCGGCGAGGTATCCGACGTAGCCCAGCGCGCCGAACTTCGCCAGCTTGCGGGTCTTCGGGATCAGCAGGCCGATACCGAGGGCGGTCTCGATGCTGCCGTTGACCTTGATGTGACGGTCGGTGTCACGCGGGAACGCCGGCTTGGTCATCGGCTCGAACACCTGCGGCGCGACGAAGTGCGTGACACCGGCTCCCGCGAGTGCCAGTCCGGTGAGGACAACGGCCGGGGACTTCTTCTTCTCGGACACGGGACCGACGGTACCGCAGTCAGTTCTTGAGCGATCCGGGTCTCGGACTGTTCGTCGTCGCGATACACGTGACGGCGCGGTCACCGCGCTTCCAGGAGGCCTCGGTCGGGTAGAGCACGAACATACCCACCTCGGGATCCGTCATCGCCTTCGACGAGTAGGTCTGCAGCGCGGGCTGGCACTTGTCCTGATAACCGGAGATCTTGGCCTGGCCCGGGAAGTCGTTGCCCGGCACGGTGATCACGGCGAACACCTCGCCCTTGTGCGGTTCGGTGCAGTCGACCGTCTTCACCGACGCCACCAGGCTGGCATCCGAGGGGATCTCGGTGAGGCAGTCGCCGAGGCCGACGTCGGCGGCGTCGACCACGTCCGAGTTCTTCACCAGCAACACGATTCCGATGACGCCGACGACGGCGAACAGCACGAACGCGACCGCGATCAACCCGATGATCAGGCCCCACCGGGTCTTGCGCGGTGGCGGGAGTGGTGCCTGATACGGATAGCCGTACGAATACGGCTGCGGCGGCGGCGGTGGTGCCCCGTGCGGTGGCGGATATCCCCCGTCGCCTCGCTCGCCCCAGGGCGGCCCGTATGGCGGCTGTGTCATGCAATGACGATAGCCGCGGCCGACACCGCGAGCGCGGGAACGTCCAGGGTCTTCGACCCGAGATCGTGGCGGGCGCCGGTGATCTCGACGACGGTCGCCGGACCCGTCACCAGGTCCGCCGCGGCCCGGATCTCCTCGATGCCGCCGAACGGGTCGGCGGTGCCGTGGGTGAACACCGTCGGGACCGTGATCTGCGGGAGATGCTCGGTGCGGGCGCGTTCCGGTTTACCCGGCGGATGCAGGGGATAGGAGAACAGCGTCAGCACGTCGGGGCCGTCCTGCGAGGCCGTCACCATGGACGTCATCCGCCCGCCGTACGAGTGCCCGCCGGCCACCACCGGCCCGTGACCCAGGCCGCGCGCCCAGGCGATGGCCTCGGCGATGCCGTCCTGATCGATCTTCGCCGAACCCGACGGCGGGCCCTTGGGGCGCCTGCGCCGGTAGGGCAGGTTGTACCGGACCGCGAGGAATCCGCGGCGCGCCCACTCATCACAGAGGCGGATCAGCAGCGGGGAGTCCCGGTTGCCGCCGGCGCCGTGAGTGAGCAGCACCACGCCCTTGGGGCCCGTCGGGCCCACCTCGGGTTCGTGGGCCACCCCGGCCAGGTCCTCAAGACCCATACTGCAACCTGAACAGTGCGTTCACCGGCCCGTGTCCATGACCCAAAGGGTATGCGGCGCGCAGACATTCGGTCACCCAGCGCTTGGCGAAGGCCACCGCGTCGGGCACCGGGTAGCCGTGTGCCAGGGCGCAGGTGGTGGCAGCGGCCAGGGTGTCACCGGCGCCGTGGTCATGGCCGGTGTCGATGCGCTCGGCGTCGAATTCGTAGAAGTCGGTGCCGTCGTAGAGCAGATCGGGGCTGTGCGTCGAGGAGCGCAGGTGCCCACCCTTGACCAGTGCCCAGCGCGGACCCAGCGCATGCAGCGCCTTCGCCGCGTCGCGCTGGGTTGCCGCGTCCACCACCTCGATCCCGGTGATCAGTCGCACCTCGTCGAGATTCGGTGTCACCAGGGTGGCGATCGGGAACAGCTGGTGACGCACCGAATCCAGTGCGGAGGGATGCAGCAGCGGGTCGCCGTGCATGGAGGCGCACACCGGGTCGACCACCAGTGGGGCGTCGGTGTTCAGTCCGCGCCAGGTCTCGGCCACCACGCCGATGATGTCCGCCGAGGCCAGCATCCCGGTCTTGGCGGCCTGGATCCCGATGTCACCGGCGACCACCTCGATCTGGCCCGCGATGACGTCCAGTGGGATCTCGTGAAAACCCTTGACGCCCAGAGAGTTCTGCACCGTCACCGCAGCGACCGCCACGCATCCGTGCAGCCCGAGCATCGCGAAGGTGCGCAGGTCGGCCTGGATGCCGGCACCGCCGCCGGAATCGCTGCCGGCGATCGTCATCACCCGGTGCGGTGTCTGCCCGGGTGGGGTCAGCGGCAGAAAGCTCATGAACTCAAGGGTAGATACACCCGGTTGCCCTGCTCGGCGAACTCCAGGGATTTCTCGTCCATGGCGTCGCGGATGTCCTGCGTGATCCTCATGGAGCAGAACTTCGGTCCGCACATCGAGCAGAAGTGGGCGGTCTTGGCCGGTTCGGCGGGCAGGGTCTGGTCGTGGAATTCGCGGGCGGTGTCGGGGTCCAGGGACAGGGCGAACTGGTCGTGCCAGCGGAATTCGAAGCGTGCCTTGGACAGGGCGTCGTCGCGTTCCTGGGCGCGTGGGTGACCTTTGGCCAGATCCGCGGCGTGCGCGGCGATCTTGTAGGCGATCACCCCGTCCTTGACGTCTTTGCGGTCCGGCAGGCCCAGGTGCTCCTTGGGGGTGACGTAGCAGAGCATCGCCGTGCCGGCCTGGGCGATGATCGCCGCTCCGATCGCGCTGGTGATGTGGTCATAGCCGGGGGCTATATCGGTGGCCAGCGGGCCCAGCGTGTAGAACGGGGCCTCCTCGCAGAGTTCCTCCTCCAGGCGCACGTTCTCCACGATCTTGTGCATGGGGACGTGGCCGGGGCCTTCGATCATCACCTGCACGCCATGGGCTTTGGCGATCTTGGTGAGTTCGCCGAGGGTTTCCAGTTCGGCGAACTGCGCGGCGTCGTTGGCGTCGGCGATCGATCCGGGACGCAACCCGTCACCCAGGGAGAAGGTGACGTCATAGCGGGCCAGGATGTCGCACAGGTCGCCGAAGCGTTCGTAGAGGAAGGATTCCTGGTGGTGTGCCAGCATCCAGGCCGCCATGATCGAGCCGCCGCGCGACACGATGCCGGTGACCCGCTTGACGGTCAGCGGGATGTAGCGCAGCAGCACCCCCGCGTGCACCGTCATGTAGTCGACACCTTGTTCGCACTGCTCGATCACGGTGTCGCGGTAGATCTCCCAGGTGAGTTTGGTCGGGTCGCCGTTGACCTTCTCCAGGGCCTGGTAGATCGGCACGGTGCCGACCGGTACGGGGGAGTTGCGCAGGATCCACTCGCGGGTGGTGTGGATATCGGCACCGGTGGACAGGTCCATGATGGTGTCCGCGCCCCACCGGGTCGCCCACACCATCTTGTCGACCTCTTCGGCGATCGATGAGGTCACCGCCGAGTTGCCGATATTGGCGTTGATCTTCACCGCGAACGCCTTGCCGATGATCATCGGTTCGCATTCGGGGTGGTTGTGGTTGGCCGGGATGACCGCGCGGCCGCGGGCGACCTCGTCGCGCACCAGTTCGGCGGGCATCCCCTCGCGTTCGGCGATGAACGCCATCTCGGCGGTGATCTCCCCGGCGCGGGCGCGCTGCAGCTGGGTGCCCTTGTCGCGCACCACACCGGCCCGCGGGGACAGGCCTTTCTCCAGGTCGATGGTGGCGTTGTCGTCGGTGTAAGGCCCCGACGTGTCGTACAGGTCGAAATGCTCACCGGTGGTCAGATGCACGCGGCGCAACGGCACGCCACGTTCGGTGTACACCTTGGAGCTGCCAGAAATAGAGCCAACGGAAACAGTCATCAACAGATCTCCCTACGCCGGCATTACCCGGTCAGGTTCATACGGTCGACGGCCCGGTCCTTCGCGGTGCGAAGAATTTGGTCTAGCCGTCCTCTCAGCGCACTTGGGTGCACTCCCGTGTTGGACGAGTTCCAAGCTAGCTCACGTCACCGGGAATGTGAATTGCCGGGTGATCGTTTGGATAGCTAATATATGTTTTTCCGATACGCAGAGCTGAAGGCTGATGACGACCGAGATTGAGCTGACCGCCGAGGCCGAAACCGCCCGCCGTCGCACGCGGATGGACCACGATCACCCCTTCTACAAGTGGGTGGTGCTGTCCAACACGACGTTGGGCATCCTGCTGGCGGCCATCAATGCCTCCATCGTGCTGATCTCGCTGCCCGCCATCTTCCGGGGGATCGGGCTGAACCCGCTGGCCCCGGGCAATGTCAGCTACCTGCTGTGGATGCTGATGGGCTACCTCGTGGTGACGGCGGTCCTGGTGGTTCCGTTCGGCAGGCTCGGCGACATGTACGGCCGCGTGAAGATCTACAACCTCGGGTTCGTGGTGTTCACGGTGGCGGCGATCGCGCTGTCCTTCGACCCGTTCCATCTCGGCGGCGGCGCCGTGTGGCTGATCGCCTGGCGGGTGATCCAAGGCATCGGCGGCGCCATGCTGATGGCGTCCTCGTCGGCGATCCTCACCGACGCGTTCCCGGCCAACCAGCGCGGCATGGCGCTCGGCACCAACATGGTGGCTGCCGTCGCCGGATCCTTCCTCGGTCTGCTGATCGGCGGATTCCTCTCCGAATGGCACTGGAAGGCCGTGTTCTGGGTCGGGGTGCCCATCGGGGTGCTCGGCACGATCTGGAGCTACCGCTCATTGCGCGAACTCGGCAGCCGCACATCCGGCCGGCTGGACTGGGCCGGAACCGTGACGTTCGGGCTCGGTCTGACCGTGCTGTTGATCGGTATCACCTACGGCATCCAGCCCTACGGGGACTCCACCACCGGGTGGACCAGCCCGTGGGTGCTCGGCTCGATCGCGGCGGGTCTGGCGCTGCTGGTGGGGTTCTGCTTCATCGAGTTGCACGTCGATTCCCCGATGGTCGACATCCGGCTGTTCAAATCCGCGGCGTTCGGTATGGGCAATCTGGCCGGGCTGATGTCGTCGATGGGCCGCGGTGGGCTGCAGTTCATGCTCATCATCTGGTTACAGGGCATCTGGTTGCCGCTGCACGGCTACACCTTCGAGTCCACCCCGCTGTGGGCCGGTATCTACCTGCTTCCGGTGACGGTCGGATTCCTGGTGGCCGCGCCGATTGCCGGGTGGCTCTCCGATCGTTTCGGCGCGCGCCCACTGACCGTCGGCGGCATGTTGCTGATGGCCGCGACATTTGTGGCCCTGCTGCTCATTCCGGTCAATTTCGACTACTGGATGTTCGCGATCCTGGTGTTCCTCAACGGGCTCGGCGGCGGTATCTTCACCGCTCCCAACACGGCGGCCATCATGTCCAGCGTGCCGGCCGATCAGCGTGGTGCCGCCTCCGGTGTGCGGTCGACGTTCTTCAACGGCGGCAACTCGTTGTCGATCGGCATCTTCTTCTCGCTCATGATCATCGGTCTGGCCAACACTCTGCCTGCCGCGATGTCGAGCGGTCTTGCCGCTCAGGGTGTTTCGCCACAGGTGGCCCACGAGGTGGCGAACCTGCCGCCGGTGGGCAGCCTGTTCGCCGCGTTCCTGGGCTACAACCCGATGGCCGAGCTGCTGGCCCCCTCGGGCGCGCTGCATCAGCCCGGCGTGAACGCCGACGTGCTGACCGGGCAGACCTTCTTCCCGCAGTTGATCACCGCGCCGTTCCACTCCGGTCTGGTGGTGGTGTTCAGCGCCGCCGCGGTGATGATGGTCATCGGTGCGATCGCCTCGTTGTTCAGCGCGGGCCGCTACGGCACGGCGCCGGGCGCGGACAACGCGGCCTGAGATCCGGGTACGGCTTCCTCAGGCGATCAGGAGCCAGGCCAGCAACACCATCAGGGCCATACCCACCAGCACGGCACCGACGATCCACACGATCAAGAAACTGGGCGCATCGTCGGCCAGCGAAGCGCATTCGCATTCGTCGGGATCCTGGCAGTCGCACGTGTATGCAGATCGTCTCATGGCAGCCCCCTGCCTGCGAGAATAGCAAAGATCTAGCGGTGCTCCGGTAGCGGGCAAACCACCTATTTCCTGGGCATCATCTGACTATTCGCGGTACGGCGGAGATCCGAGTGGCAACGGATCGTGCTCGGATAGTCCCTTAGGTCCAGCTCTTTGGATCTAGTCGGTGAGCAGACAGTTCGACCGATTGCCCTCCATGGTCGGGCGCGAGATTCTGCAGAACCGACCTTTGGATTGCGTCATGGCAACCTCAACCGGCTATCGGCTCCTGCGAATCGCGGTTGCCGCTTTCGGCACCGTCGTGATCCTGCTCTACCCGCTCGCGGTGGTTTGGCCGTCGGGAATATGTTCGCGCTAATCCGGGTGCACCTCGGGATAGGCTGCCGTGGCGCGAATTTCGACGAGGAGCCCAGGGCTCGCGAGTGCGCTGACGCCGATGAGTGTCCAGGTCGGATACGGAGGGCGGATCAAGGATGCCTTGGCCTCGATGAAACCGGGCAGGTGCTCGTGGATGTCGACGTGGTAGCTCGTGACGTCGACGAGCGCCGACAGATCGAGGTCTTCGAGCCGGAGGACTTCTTCGATTTTCCGGATGGCGATCTCGGTCTGTTCCGCGATGTCGTTCGGGATGGTGCCGTCGGCGCGTCGACCGATGGTGCCTGCGATGAAGAGATGTCCGTGTGAGCGGACCGCTGCGGAGTAGCCGAAGCTGGCGAAGGCGCCCACGGTTTTTCCGAAGATCTCGGAGTCTTTGGGAACCTCGACGGTATGGATGGGCATGGTGCGGATTCCTTTTCGTGGTCGCCTGAACGCGTTGACTCTCGGCCGTGCGATGGGCCGCTGTGCCGGGGGCCTGCCCTCAAGGATTCTCAAGAGAGCGCCAGACGGGCGATAGGCAGAACCGACGAAGTTCGACAGGATTCTGTCTGCCGCACGCTGTCATCCGGGCCTTCGACTCCACCGACGACCAGGCTGGCCGAATCCTGACGATGTGAGGCAGAACAGCCACTGGTCGTGCCGGTACGGGATAGGCCACCATCACATTCGATGGATACACACCGCATCGCAGTCGTGGCCCTCGACGGCGTCACGGCCCTGGACCTCGCGATCCCGCTGGACGTCTTCACCGTGGAACCCGGCCTTCCGTACGAGGTCAGGATCTGCGGGTTGGCAGAGCGCGTGACGGCCTCGTCCGGCCTGACCATGGCGATCGACCACGGGCTCGACACGATGGATGAGGCCGATACCGTGATCGTGGCTGGGTATCAGCCGGTCCAGCGCCCCGTCCCGGCCGCCGTGTTGGACGGACTGGTAGCCAGCCTGGGGCGCGGCGCCAGAGTGGCGTCGATCTGCACCGGTGCATTCGCGCTGGCAGCTGCCGGCCTTCTCGACGGCCGCCGCGCCACCACACATTGGCAGCACCTCGGGGACCTCGAAGCACAGTTTCCCCTCGTGCAGATCGACCGGGATGTCCTCTATGTCGACAACGGCAGCGTTCTCACCTCGGCCGGCATGTGCTGTGGCATCGATATGTGCTTGCACCTGCTGATGCGCGATCTCGGCGCCGCGACAGCGAATCGGGTAGCTCGCGCGTTGGTCGCCCCACCGCACCGCGAGGGCGGCCAAGCACAGTACGTGCCGGCGGCGGTCGCGATGGTCGGGGAGGCTTCGTTGGCCGCCACCCGGGCATGGGCCTTGAACCGTCTCTCCGAACCGGTCACCGTGCCGGAAATGGCCAAGCACGCGCGGATGTCCGTGCGAACCTTCATGCGACGCTTCGCCGACGAGACGGGCACGACCCCGTTGCAGTGGCTGGTCAACGCGCGCATCACTGCTGCCCGGGAACTGCTTGAAACCACCGACTACTCAATCGACCGGGTTGCCCAGAAGTCAGGGCTGGGATCGGCTGCGAATCTTCGGCTTCACTTCCGTCGCAGCCTGGCCACGACGCCCACCGCGTACCGTCAAACCTTCGCCTGCCACTACGGCACGGCGGCAGCGGTCTGAGGAGTCGGACAAAGACGGCGGTTCCCCCGACACGTGAACGTATCGGCGGAGCCGCCGCCCGAGCTTCTGCTAGTCGCTACCGGATCCGATGATGGCCTCGACTTCGACCTCGATGTTCATCTCAGGTAGCCCAAGCGCTTTCACGCCGATCGCAGTCCACAGCGGCAGGTGCCTTCCGGCCCGCTTTCGGAACTGACCGACGACCGCTGCCAGATGGTCCTCGCCGATCGAGTCGCCCCGGGTGGGGACGTGGTAGGTGCGCACATTGACGACGTCGTGCCATGTCGCCCCCGCTGCGGCCAGGGTTCGTTCCACGTTGTCAAAGGCCTTGTCAATCTCGGCTTCCAGGGAGTCGACCGTGACGGTCTGGTCATCGTCCCAGCCACCCTGGCCGGAGATGTTGACGCGATTCCCGATACGCAGTGCCTGACTGTAGCTGTAGTTTGCGCGCACGAGGTCGCCGTAGCCGGGGGTGTCGAAGAATTCGGGTTTGGACATGCAAGTGCTTCCTTTCATCGTTACTTCCAGTGATCTGAGATGTGGCATCCCACATCGGTCAGCCGACCGACCCGGACCAAATCCGCGTTGACGGAACAGGCCCGCGGCATTCAATTGCCCCAGCGCGAACGGCCTTCGGCGATGAGTTTCTCGGCCGAGGTGGAGCCGAATTCTGCACGCTCACGCAGGATCTCGCCCGGAGGGGTATAGCGCGGCGCATTGTCGGGGCCGCTGGCAGCGTGTTCTGCGACCGCGTCGATGACTGACGTGGCCATGTCGAAACGTGGGTAGGCATCATGAATCACCGCGCCTATCGGTGCGGTGACCGCGGCCAGGTGCGACGCGGGTAAACCGAGAGCTCCACCGAAGTCGATGGCGACACCCTGGTAGGTCAGCGAGGTCAGCGCACCCATGCGCTCGGGAATGACCGCGGTGTTGTGCAGCGCGATCGCTTCCCACACGGCGTCGACCTTCTGGGCTTCCAGTCCTTGACCGCTGAGGAATTCGGCAGCGCGGTCCGCGCCGTCGACCTCGAAACGGGTGTTTCTCTTCGCGAGCGGCGACAGCCCGACATCATGCAGGACGCACGCAAGGTACAGCAGCTCTTCATCGAAGTCTTCACCAGCCACGAGACCGATGTGCGGGGCCAGTAACCGGGCGAAGAGGAAGCTCCGCACGCTGTGATTGGCGATGGCCGGCGACTCGGCAGTCTGCACAAGATCGAGCGCTGCTGCCGACAGCGGCGTGCTCGGCAAAGTCAGGAGCCCAGCGTCGGCGACGAGCGTTTCATATTGGGGTGGAACAAGATTCGGTGATGTCATGTGACGAGTGTGCAGTGATCTCACGGGTGCGGCCAGAGGCGGAATTGCCGGTTGTCAAGAGGTTTCTGCCAGATCTGTCGAACCGGTACCGCCGGCATGTCGGATGGGACGAGCCGACCACCCGTGTATCCCGACAACGGAATGAAACGCCGCTACCAACTGTGCCATTGACAAATGACACAGTTGGTGATGATCTAGTCGGCGTGACGGACACCGAGGTACCGACCCGTGCCACGCCGCGCGCACTGCTGTCCGCCGCGGCCACCCGTGCGACGCTGGGATCGTTGACCAGTGCCATCCCGATGAACCGGGCGGGCGTCGGGTTCGGGCGCACACTGATCGCCGCCATCATGGCGGTGGGCGGGTCCATGCCTGCCGGCAGCACGATCATCCCGGACGAGGGGGGTGAGTGGGTGCTGGGCCCGGGCGTCGAATTCGGCAGGCGGGCAGGCTATTACGTGCACGGCAGCGCCTACGTCATCTGCTCGGCCAAAACCCACCGCAAGCTGGTCGCCCGGCTGTCGGAGGCCACCGGTCTGCCCATGTTCGTGGTGGACTACCGGCTCGCACCCGAGCACCGGTTCCCGGCCGCGGCCCAGGACGTCGAAGCCGGCTATCGCCGACTGCTGGCGCAGGGCTACGCGGCGTCCGACATCGTGATCGGGGCGGATTCCGCGGGCGGGCACCTGACCTGCGACATGCTGCTCGCCCACGCCGGTGACGCGGCCTTCCAGCCTGCCGGTGTGGTGCTGTTCTCACCGCTGATCGACCTCACCCTGGGGCTCGCCGAACGGCAGGAGGCGGTACGCCGCGATCCCGCCATGTCCGCGGGTGCGGCGCGCAGGATGGTGGGCCTCTACACGCGGGGACAGGATCCGGACCATCCACGGCTCAAGCTCGATTTCAGCGCGGCACGGGCACTGCCACCCATGCTGATCCAGGTCGGCGGGTGCGAGATGCTCGCCGCCGATGCCAGATACCTGGACGCCCAACTGCGGGAAGCCGGTGGCGTCAGCACTCTGGAGATCTGGCCCGGCATGGTGCATGTCTTTCAGGCGCTGCCGAAGCTGGCTCCCGAGGCGACGGTCGCGCTGCGCCGGGCGGCGAACTTCATCGCCGACCGGTTCTCCGACGAACTGCAGGAGATCTGCTGATGTTCACTCTGTTCGGACTTTTCGGTGGGCCCGCCCGCACCGCCGACGCGAAGGCCGTGGTGACCGGTGCGGGCAGCGGTATCGGAAGGTCGTTCGCCCTCGAGCTCGCCCGGCGGGGTGGCGAGGTGATCTGCGCGGATATCGATGCCGCCCGAGCGGCCGACACCGTCGAGCTGATCGACCAGCTGCCGACCGGCAAGGGCCACGCCGTGCAGTGCGACGTGTCCGATCGCGGCGCGATCGAACTACTGGCCAAGCAGGCACAGGAGATCTTCGCCGGTGCACCCACGCTGGTGATCAACAACGCCGGCGTCGGTATCGGCGGAAAACCGGTCGGGGACATCGGGTTCGACGACTGGGACTGGGCACTGGGCATCAACCTGTGGGGCGTGGTGTACGGATGCGAGGTGTTCACTCCCATCCTGCGCGAGGCGGGCCGGGGCGGCATCATCAACGTGGCCTCCGCGGCCGGTTTCGCCGCGGCTCCGTCGATGGCCGCCTACAACGTGTCCAAGGCCGGGGTGATGTCACTGTCGGAGACCCTGGCCGCGGAACTGAACGGCACCGATATCGCCGTCACCGTGCTGTGTCCGACGTTCGTGAAAACCAACGTCTTCACCGATGGCCGCATCACCCCGGCATCGATGAACCTGAGCCAGCAGCTGGCGCGCTGGACCGGCCTGTCCGCCGACAATGTCGCCGCGCGCACCCTCGACGCCCACGACGGTGGCCGGCTCTACGTCGTCCCGCAGTTGGACGCGACCGTCATCTGGCATCTCAAGCGGCACTTCCCAGCCCTCTACGTCCGCGGCGCCGGGCTGCTCGGCCGCCTCCTCCCCGACAACTGAAAGGACCGGCAATCATGGCGATGAACCTCGACGACATGCTGCAGAAGATCAAGGACAAGCAGTGGGCCCTGGTCGATATCGACTGGGACGCACCGGGAGCCGAACTGATCGACCCCGAGCTGTGGGCCAAGCTCAAGCCGTTCATGACCGATCTGATGTGGATCGAGAACGTCGGCGCCCGGGGCTTCGCGGCCCTGGCCAAGAAGGCCGCGACCCCGACGCTGAAGAGCATCTACGAGCACTTCCACGCCGAGGAGCAGAAGCACGCCAACGCCGAGCTCGCGCTGATGCGGCGCTGGGGCATGCTGGAGAATGACGAGATCCCGCCGCCGAGCGTCAACGTGCAACTGGTGATCACCTGGCTGGACAAGTTCTCCGACGGCATGTCCCTGTCCATCCTGGGCACCGTCATCCCGATGCTGGAGGTCGCACTCGATGGTGCGTTGATCAAGTTCATCACCGACGAGGTGAAAGATCCGGTGGCGCAAGAGGTGTTCAAGCGGATCAACTCCGACGAATCCCGGCACCTGGCGGTGGACTTCGAGGTCATAGACATCCTGGGCCACGCCGGAATGCGCAAGTTGGCGGTCGAATTCGTCGGCAGCTGGATGAATCCCGCGCTGGTGATCGGCACGCTCAGTTACTTCCCGCTGCTGAACAAGATGCGCGACAACATCGTGGCCATGGGCGTCAACGAGGAACGGCTGTACCAGGCCATGCGCCGCTTCCGGAGTGTCGGTGAGCGAAGTGAATTCGTGCACCGGGTACCGATGTACCGGTTCATCTCGTGGCACAGCAAGAAGGTCATCGACCGTAGCTCCAAGTATCACTGGCTGGCCGATTCGCTGGTGAAGGTCACCGGCGCCATCCCGATCTCGATGGTGCGCAACACCCCGACCTGGTCGCAGGAACTGACCTACGAGCCCGTGGCGTAAAGGAACCAGACCGTGACCATCTCTGTAGCCATCATCGGCGCCGGCTTCGCCGGTATCGGCGCGGCCATCCGGCTCAAAGACCAGGGCATCACCGATTTCGTGATCTACGAACGTGACAGCCGGGTCGGGGGCACCTGGCGCGACAACACCTATCCCGGTGCGGCCTGCGACATCCCGTCGCGGCTGTACTCCTACAGTTTCGCGCTCAACCCGGACTGGTCACACACCTACTCCGGCAGTGCCGAGATCCTGCAGTACATCGACGGCATGGTCGAATCCTCTGGCATCGCACCGCAGATCCGCTTCGGGCACAACGTCACCGGTGTGGTCTACGACCAGGCCGCGGGGGAGTGGACGGTGAAGTTCAGGGGCCGTAAACCGGTGCGCGCCCGTGCCGTGATCGTCGCCTCCGGCCCGCTGGCGAACGCGAGCCTGCCGGACCTACCGGGCATCGACTCCTACGAGGGTAAGAAGATCCACAGCGCCCGTTGGGATCACGACTACGATTTCGCGGGCAAGAAGGTCGCCGTCGTCGGCACCGGCGCCAGCGGGGTGCAGATCGTCCCGGAACTGGTGAAGGTCGCCGAGTCGGTGAAGGTCTTCCAGCGCACGGCCGGCTGGGTGCTGCCGCGCGTCAACACTCCCACCGCGGACTGGGCCAAGAGGATCTACCAGAAGGCACCGCTGGCCGAGAAGCTCATGCGCGCCGCATGGTTCTGGGGCCACGAGTCGGTGGCGCTCGGCGTGGTGTGGGACACCCCGTTCACCCGCCTGGTGGAGGCCGTCAGCCTCGCGAATCTCCGTATTCAGGTGAAAGATTCGTGGCTACGCCGGCAGTTGAAGCCGGACTTCTCCGCAGGCTGCAAGCGGCTGCTGATGACCAGCGAGTACTACCCTGCGCTGCAGGCAGATAACTGCAAGCTGGTGACGTGGCCGATCGCGCGGTTGTCCCCGAAGGGAATTCGCACCGTGGAGGGTATCGAGCACCAGTTCGACGCCATCGTCTTCGCGACCGGTTTCGACGTGTCCAAGGCGGGCACGCCGTTTCCGGTCACCGGTATCGACGGGCGGGATCTGGCCTCGGAATGGAGCAACGGCGCCTACGCCTACCGCAGCGTCGCGGTATCGGGTTACCCCAACCTGTACTTCACCTTCGGGCCGAACTCCGGGCCCGGCCACAGCTCGGCTCTGGTGTACATGGAAGCGCAGATCGACTACATCACCGGAGCGATCGCCAAGCTGCTGCAGTTCGGCTGGAAGGCGCTCGACGTCCGGCCGGAGGTGCAGGCCCGCTACAACGAGGACATCCAGCGCAGGCTGGCTTCCACCACCTGGAACTCGGGCTGCCAGAGCTGGTACCTGACCGAGGACGGCTTCAACGCGACCATGTTCCCCGGGTTCGCCACCCAGTACGTCAACCAGCTGAAGACGGTGGACCTGGCCGACTACCGGATCACCGTGGCGGATACCAGCAGTGCCCCCGTGCTGACCGCATAGAATTCGCTGGTGACCGAGTACCGGATCGACGACCTCGCACGCGTTGCGGGGACGACCACCCGGAACGTGCGCGTCTACCAGGAGAGCGGCCTGCTGCCCCGCCCCCAGCGTCGGGGCCGGGTCGCCATCTACACCGACAGGCATCTCAGTCAGCTGCAGGCGATCATCCGGTTGCTCAGCGAAGGGTTCACGGTCAAGCACATCCTGAAATTCCTCACCGGGCTGCAGCGCGGGGAGGGGCTGGTCGAGGTGCTCGATCTGGCGGACCTGGGCGAGCTGGTGACCGAACCGTGGTCACACCCCGTGCCCGAGACGATGACGCGCGAACAACTGGAAGCCCAGCTCGGCCCGCTCAACGCCGCGACCCTGCGGCGGCTGACCGCCAACGGGATCATCGAGGTGGGCGGACCGACGGGTTCGGCCGCGGAGTCCACCGAGTCCGCCGAGGATGCCGATACGTACCTGGTGCGGGACCGCCGGGTCATCGACGACTTCGGGAAGCTGATCTCCCGCGGGATGCCGTTGTCGGCGATCCTCAAGACGACCGCGGCGGTGGACAAGAAGCTCGACGAGGCGGCGCAGGCACTGTCCGGCGCCGGGCACAGCGAGGTGGTCCGCCAACGTGGCACCGGCTGGTATCCCGGAAACGACGCGGAACTCGCCTGGGCCGCGGATCTCATCGATGTCATGCGCCGGGTGGCACGGCGTTCGGCGCACGCCAGCCTGGACCGCGCGCTGGACGCGGCCGTGCGCGCCGAGTTGCGGCGCTACCAGCAGGGAGAGCGGAAGTCATGAGAAGGCCGGGAATCCTCAGAAGAATCAAGGTCCTCGAGGACATCGCCGAGCTGCGGCGGTCGGCACAGTTCATCGCCGAGAACATCGCCGCGCTGAGTGAGAGCGCGGCGGGTATCAACCGGCACGCGGAGATGATCGCCAAGGAGATCACGACGTTGACCGAAGCGGCGGCCGGGATCGACGCCTCGGCGGAGAAGATCGCCGAGGGGGCCCATGCGATCGCCGCGACGCTGCCCCGGATCCAGCGGCTGGCCGAAGTGGTGGACCCGTTGGAGAGCACCGTGGCCCGGTTGGGCTGGGTGGTGGACCGGATTCCCGGCGGAAAGCGTAATCAGTCATGACGACCACCCCGCGCAGAGGCTTCAACGACGCCGTCACCCGGTTCTGGAGTTTCGCCGCCCCGGTGTACAACCAGCAGTGCCTGCAGCGCTGGGTGTACCAGCCCGCCCAGGATGAGGTGATCGCCCAGCTGCGGCAGCACGGGTCCCACCAGATCGCCGATATCGCCTGCGGGACGGGCATTCTCGCCGACCGCATCCAGCGCGAACTGCAGCCCGACGAGGTGTACGGGATCGACATGTCCGACGGGATGCTCGCCCAGGCCCGCAAACGGTCCGACCGGGTGCGTTGGATGTCGGCGCCCGCCGAGGAACTGCCCTTCGAGGACGGTTTCCTGGACGCCGTGGTGACGACGTCGGCGTTTCACTTCTTCGATCAACCGGCGGCGCTGCGGGAGTTCCACCGGGTGCTGGCGCCGGGCGGCCTGGTGGCGGTGACGACCATCAGCCCACGCCAGGCGCTGCCGCTACATGCGCTCTCGGCGGCCCTGTGGAATCCCGCGCACAACCCCAGCGAGCAGGAGATGCGGGCACTGTTCCAGGCCGCCGGTTTCACGATCGCCGATCAGCACCGGGTGCGCCGGCCCATCTGGACGCCCATCTCGGACCTCATCACAGTCGGTGTGAAGCCGCCGCAGACGTAGCCACGGCGGCCAACAGCAGCGTGGCCAGCCCCAGCGCCCAGGCGTGATACCCGTGCACCACCAGCGCGGCCCCGGCCAGCGCACCGAGGAACATGGCCAGCACCGGCACCAGCCTGCGGCCCGCCTTGCTGCCATGCCCCGACGCGGCGTCCGCGGCGATCCCGGTGAGGGTCAGGGTGAGCACCGTGGTGGTCAGGTCGGGCACCGCCAGCGCCCGCGCCGTCGCGTTCTGCAGACCCATGCCGATGCCCAGTAAGACGATCAGCGTACTCAGAATCCAGCTTCGGTACGGTGCCGGCGCGGCGATGACCACGGCCAGAGCGGCTGCGACGCAGATCAATTCGATGACCGTCGAGGTCAGCAGGTGCTTTCGCCGGTCCTCGCCCAGGCGTTTGCGCAGCGACCCGCCGAACGCGGCGCCGATCAGAAAGGTGACGACGGCGAGCAGCAGGGCCCACCACACGAAACCCGGCGCCCCCGCCAGCGCGAACCCGCTGAACACCACGTTGCCGGTCATATTGGCCACCAGGACGTGCCCGAGGGCCAGGTAGCTGAACGCGTCCACCACGCCGGTGACGACCGTCAGGAGCAGCAGCAGCCTGGGAAGCGGGGCGCTCAGTCCCTCGGTCATGTGAGTTCGACCAGCACGGGCGCGTGATCGCTGGGCTGCTTGCCTTTGCGCTCCTCGCGGACGATCTCGGCGTGCGTGACGCGGGAGGCGAACTCCGGCGAGCCCAGGATGAAGTCGATCCGCATGCCCTGCTTCTTCGGGAAGCGCAGCTGCGTGTAGTCCCAGTAGGTGTACACGCCGGGGCCCGGGGTGTACGGCCGCACCACGTCGGCGAACCCGGCGTCGTTGAACGCGCGGAACGCGGCCCGCTCCGGCTCGGAGACATGGGTGGCGCCTTCGAAGAACGCAGGATCCCAGACGTCCTCGTCGGTGGGTGCGATGTTCCAGTCGCCCATCAGCGCCACCGGGCCCGGCCACATGGCAGAAGAAACACGCAGCGCCTCAAGCCATTCCAGCTTGTAGGTGTAGTGCTTGTCGGCCAGCGTGCGGCCGTTGGGGATGTACAGACTCCACAACCGCACCCCGCCGCAGGTCGCCCCGATGGCCCGCGCCTCGGCCAGGCCATCCCACAGCGGCTGGCCCGGGAAGCCGATCTCGATGTCGTCGAGCCCGATCCGAGAGGCGATGGCCACACCGTTCCACTGGTTCAGCCCGATATGGGCCACCTCATAACCCAACGCCGCGAAGGGCATCGACGGGAACTGCGCGTCGGTGCACTTGGTCTCCTGCATGGCCAGCACATCGACATCGGCACGCGCGAGCCAGTCGGTGACGCGGTCGACACGGGTGCGGATGGAGTTGACGTTCCAGGTGGCTACACGCATGCGAGATCCTTACGCAGGGCGGTGAAATCGGTGATGGTCTTGGTGGCGACGGAGGCCACGGGGCGGGCGTTGCGCCCGGTCGCCTCGGTCTTG
Source organism: Mycobacterium hackensackense (assembly GCF_025822555.1). Taxonomy (NCBI): domain Bacteria; kingdom Bacillati; phylum Actinomycetota; class Actinomycetes; order Mycobacteriales; family Mycobacteriaceae; genus Mycobacterium; species Mycobacterium hackensackense. Next base: position 267,667 of record NZ_JACKUC010000030.1, on the reverse strand, counting down.
GACACCATGACCACACCGTCGATATAGGGCTGGATGGTGGTGGCGTTCTGCACGGTGGCCACGATGACCAGCTGGAAACCGAACTTGCGGAACGCCTCCAGAGCCTGCGAGGCGAACTGCGGGTCGGACTTGGAGAACGCCTCGTCCAGCATCAACTGGGCGAAAACCGGTGTGTTGTCCCCACTCTCGGGGTTGGCCAGGTTGAAGCTCAGCGCCCCGGCCAGGCAGAACGCCATCAACTTCTCCTGCTCGCCGCCGGAGTTGTCGCCGGCATTGCTGTGGGTGCGGATCAGCTCATCGCTGCGCACATCCCATTCGGCGCAGTCGAAGGTGAACCGGTTACGCACATCCAGCGCGTCGCGGGTCCAGGTGCGATCCTCGGGTGCGGTGCTGGCCAAGCGGTTACGCAGCCGCAGAATATCCGCGTACTGGTCCAGGATGGCCTTCTTGTCACCCATGCTCACCTCGGTGACACGGCGGGAGATGGCCTTCACGATCTCGGTGAGCTCGGAGACCGCGGCCAGGCTGCGCGGGGTGGCCCGCAGTGTCAGCCGGGTGCCGCGGTTGAACTCCACCGCACTCAGTCCGCCGTTGACCCGGTCGATCTGCTCGCTGATGCGCCGGGTCTCCTGTTCGGCCACCCGGTGCAGGGTCAGGATGGCATCCGGGGCCTGCTCGGTGATCAGTCGCATCATCCGCTCGTAGGCGTCCGGGAGTTCGCGTTCGTCGATGTGCCGGCACACCGCCACGTAGTCGTGCACGCGTTCGTCGAGGTCGTCGGAGTCGTTGGGGATGGCATCCGGGAAGGACGTGTCGAACGTGGCGATGATGCGGGACAGTTCTTCGTAAGAGCGCCTTCGGCTTTCGGTCAGCTGATCGCGTTCCCGGCGGATCGCGGCGAACAGCGCGTCACGATGCGGCTCGGGGTTGAGCAGTTCCAGGGTGACGGGTACCTCGGCCGCGTACCGGCGCAACAGATCGGTGGCGGGCTCGGACACCGCCGCCGGGGAGAGCCGATCGGCCAGGTCCATCAGCCGGGTGCGGCGGCCGTCCAGATCGTCGCGACGGGTCTGGATCGCCCCGCGTTTGGTCATCAGTGCCTGGATATCGGCCCAGCACTCCTCGGCGCGGGCGCTCAAAGCCTCGATGTCCGGGTGGTCGGCCAGCAGCAGTTCGTACTGGTCGCGCAGCCGGTCGGCGTGCCCGTCCGCGGTGTCGATGTCGATCTGGCTCCACTGCGGGAACTGTTCGTAGATGGCCTTGCAGGCGCCGGCCCGGTCCCGCCACTGCTGACGCTGCGCGGCGATGTCGTCGGCGGCCTTGCGGGCCCGCGTGAAGGTCTCCTCCGCCTCGGCCAGTTCGGTGTGCAACGCCTCCAGCTTGGCGCTGATATCGCCCTGGTAGATGAACTCGGACGGTTTGAGCGGGCGCCGGTCATCCTTGATCGACAGCCGATCGGAGTCCTTGTACAGACCCGCGTCGGTGACCGCGCGGCGGAACCGGGCGAACACGTCCGGGGTGTCGACGCAGATGTGGTCACCGGCGGCCGCGATGACGTCGAGCGCCTCGGCCGCGCACACGTGGTCCGGATTGACCAGGAAGAGCTTGCCCGCCAAGGTGTTCGGCTCGGGCTGGGTTCCGGTTGCGCTGGTGCGCACATGATGCAGGGCCAGCCGGCCACGCATATTGGTCTCGTTGACGAACCGCAGCACCTTGGCGTGGTGGCGGTCGGGCACCAGCAACCGCAGACCGACACCCCGCAGCACCTTCTCCACCGCGACGCGCCAGCGCTGCTGGTCGGGCCGCAAGTCGAAAAGCTCTGCCACATACGGTAGCTCGCCGGGGTCGACGCCGATCGCGGTGCAGATGTGATCGCGCATCGTGACGGCGAACTCGGGGAGTGCCGAGCCCACCTGCTCCACCCGTTTGAGTTCCTTGGCGGCATTGTCGCGCAGGATGCGGGCCGACTTCTGGGCGTACTCGGCATCGGTGGACGCTTCGCGGCCCCACTCCAGCTTGCCGAGCATCTCGGTGGCCTGTCGGGTCAGGTCCTCCCGCAGATTCCAGAATTCGTCGGCGCTGTCCGGGATCTCGATGCCCTGGGCGGTGACGAGTTCCTCGAAGGCGGCGCGCCGGCGGGACACCTCCTCGGCCTGGGACTCGGCGGCGGCCACCTGAGCCTGCAGCGGGCCGACGTTGGCGCTGGCGCCGCTGATCTGTGCGTTGAGCGAATCACCTTCGGCTTTCGCGAGATTGAGCTGACGGGTCAGGTCGGCGTACTCGTTGTCCAGCTGGGTGATGGTGGTATCCAGTGCGGCCACCTGGGCCGGACACTCCCGCAGCCGCACGTGGTCGGTGTAGGCCCGCACCATCGGCAGGTCGACCAGATCGATGATGCCCAGATCACTGGACTCCGACGCATAACGCACCTGGATGGCCTCGATATCGCCGAGGATCTTGCGTTTGCGCTGCGCGACCGCCAGCAGCTCGCGGGCCTCCACCAGCGGGTCGATCTGCTTGAGTGCCTCGGGCAGCCGGGCCAGGCTGTCCGGTTCGTCGAGCATGAAGTCCCGGACGAACTGCTCCAGTCCGCCCACGCTTTTCAGCGACTTTGCCTTGCCGAGCAGCTGTTGGGCGGCGTCGGAGGCGCGGATGCCGATGGACGAATAGAGCTGGGCCAGATACTGGGACTCGACCTTGGTGGAGAACCTCCATCCTCCATATTCCCCGTCGCTTCGCTCGCCCCGGGTGTCCTTGAACACGCTCGCATCGAAACGTCCCGCCGCCCAACGGTTACAGACATCCTCGATATCGAGGTCGCCGTCGCCGAGCACGTAGCGGCTGGAGGAATCCGACCGCGATTCACCGGTGAGCCATTTGAGCACCAGGCCGGTGATGGTGCGCCCGGTGTTACTGGCATAGGTGACCGCGATCGCCGACCAGGTGGTGCCGTCGCCGCGCAGGTACATCACCTGGCTGCTGCCGGCATCGCTGCGCTGGCCCCACGCCCCGCGCACATACTTGTCCACGGTGCGCCGGCCCGCGCTGGACCCGGCGGCGGTGTTGTCGCCGGAGGCGTTGAAGTTGCGCCGGTTGAACGGCAGGAAGCCCAACGAGATCGCGTCCAGCAGTGAGGATTTGCCGCTCCCGGAGGCGCCGGCGATGAGCGCCCCGCCGGGGCCGAACCCGATGCTGTGGTAACCGTCGAACACGCCCCAGTTGATGACCTGGAGCCGGGACAGATGGAATTGTTCACTCATCGGTGCTGCCTCCCTTGCGCAGCTCTTCGAACTGCTGCTGCAGCTCGGTGATCACCGAGGCCGTCATGATGGCGCTGATCACCGGGCTCACGGTGTAACTGTCCTCGTCGTCGCGCGTCTTGCGCAGGATCTCCAGCCCGGCCAGCCGGGCGACGGCGGCGTCGACGCGCGCGGTGAAGGTGACGGCATCGCGGTCGGTGTCGTTGAGCACCCCGGAGAACAGGCCGTGGATCTCGTCGCGGCTGATGACGAAGCTCGCGTCACCGCCGGCACGCATCATCTGGGCCAGATGCAGCGCCAGGATGGAGTCGTAGGTGCCCAGCGGTTCGCGACGCAGAAGTTTGACACCCCGCGCCGATTCGTACCGGGCCTGTTCGATGAACGCGATCTCGACACCCTCGGCGATCTGCAGTTGCAGGTCGAGTTCGGACAACCGCACCGCCAGGTCCGCGCGATACTCCTTGATCCAGCTGTAGATGTCGGCATCGGACTCGTTGCTGACGAAGCGGCGCGTCAGCAGGTGCTGCAGCGCCCAGCACGCCCGGTCGGGCAGCGCACTGACATCCCCGTCGAACCGGGGCCGGCGTTGCTGCGGCTGTGTCGGGCGACCGGTGCGGTCGACCTCGGGCAAGGAGGCGAAATCAACTGGTGTATCTGTCATGACGCCACTCCAACAATCGGTTCGGTGAACATCAGCCGCGGAACCTCCATCTCACGGTCGCGGCCGTCGAGCGAATGGAACCGGATGCGTACCGGTTCGGTGTCGGTCTGGCCCGGCTGCTTGAGCGCCCACGACCACAGCACGATGACATGCCCGAGATACGCGGTGTCCAACATCGACACCGCGTCCGGCAGCGACAGCGGTGCGTCGCGCAGTGCGGTGTTGATCATCGCCGACATCGCCGGTGCGTCGACCTGGGTGGTCAGCGCGGCGAAGGTGGACAGATCGACATCGCCGTCGGCGACGGCCGCCGGCTTGGGAGCGGACAAGTCGTTGATCCGGAAACTCAGGGCGCCGATGGAACTGATGGTGTGCCGGGCCAGCGGCACGTCGAGGTCCAGCCGCGAATCCGTCAGCGACACCTTCAACAACGCGCGGGCCGCGCCGATCGCCTCGTTCAACTGCCGGGCGACCCCGCGGCTCTGCTCCAGCGTGCCGAACGCGGTGAACCGCTTGACCCGCTGCGCGCAGCGCTGCTGGATGCGTTCCACCTCGTCGATCTGATGGCCGACCAGTTCGAAGAACCCGGCCATCACCTTGCGCAGCGCCGGGTCCAGCTCGGGCAGGGCCCCGGCGACGGCGGCGATATCGCCCTCGAACGCGGTGCGCTGGTCCGGGTCGTTGATCATCCGCAGGAACGCCCGGTGCGAATCGCGGCCCGCCGACTCCCACGCCTGTTGATAGTCGGCGTACATCTGGCGCTGCCGGTCGCGGTACTCGGTGTTGGTGTCGATCGGATCATCGAGCGCCTGGGTGGCCTGTTCGATCATGGTGCCGTACAACCCGATATCGGTGATCAGCCGTTCCATCTGCAGGGCGATCGCGCGAGCCTCGTCGTACATCGAGGTGACGTCGGGCTCGGGGCGCAACCCGGCGTCCAGCTCGTCGAGCTCACGGTGCAGCTCGGCGATCTCGGCCTCGATGCCGGCCCGGATGCGGGCCGGGTCGTTGTCGACGCGCACCGCGACCTGTTTGAGCCGGGACGCGATGCCGTTGATCGAACCGCCGGTGGCGATGGTGTCGTTGCGGCGCATCCCGCGCACGAAGTCCAGGGCCCGGCGGGCGTCCTGGGTCAGGTAGCAGACGTTGCGTTCACTCCCGGATCGGACGTCGAGCACGCGGTGCAACCAGCCCTGGCTGGCCCATGTCTTGATCAGCGCCAGGCCGGACTGCTCGATCTCGTCGAGGGTTTCGAGGTCGCGGTCCAGGCGCACCACCAGATCGGTCTCGGCCACCACCCCGTCGAGCAGATGACGCTCCATCAGCGTGGCGTAGATCCCCAGGTTCTGGGTGGCGAGCAGCCGGACCGCACGCGAGGACTGCACATCGCGGTTGAGTTGGAGTAACTCATGCATGGGGTAGAAGGCTTTCTGCGCGCAGGTACCGCAGCGTGTGGTGCAGGCGGAAACCCATCGAGTGGTACAGCGTGGCGGCGGGGGAGTTGTCGGCGAGCACCTGCACGTAGGCGCGGGTGGCGCCGCGGGTGGCCGCCCAGCCGAGCAGTGCCGAACATACCGCGCGGGCGTGACCTCGGCGCCGGGAATCCTCGGTGACCCGCACCGCCGACAGCCCGGCCCAACGGGTGCCCCCGGGTGCGGTCGTCACCGCGGCGCGGCCGACGGCGGCGCCCGCGACGGTGGCGAACGTCACCTCGCCGGCCTCCTCCCCGGTGCCGACGGCGGTCAGCACCTCGACGGGGACGGCGCGTTCGTAGATGCGCAGCCACTCGGCGTCCGGGGTGGGGCGCAAGGTGCCGTCGCCCGGGACATCCTCGGGGGTGATGTCGGGAGTGATATCGCGCACCAGGACGCGGGTCGGTTTGGTGCCCGGCGTCTTGACGGGCAGCAGCCGCTCGGGCAGCGCCAGCCACGCGGGCAGACCGCGGCGGGCATACCAGTCCACGATCGTCGGCAGCGCGTGCAGGTTCGCCTCGAACAACAGGGGCACCGCCGAATTGGCGCGGCTGGTATGGCCCTCCCCGATCCCCGGGCCGGCGCGCAGCAGCCAGCCGTCGCACCAGTGTTGCTCGGTGCCGGGCCAGGCCAGCGCCGCGGCGTGCTCAAGCTCACGGATCTCCGAATTGCGCACGGTGACGTGGGAGAGTTCGCGCATCGAAACCACATCGGCGGGCGCGATGTGGACCATCTCGCCGGATTTGGTCCGCACCGAGATCAGCGGGCTCAGGGCTGCCAGCTCACCGACGACATCGGTCAGGCCGTCGGGCAGCCGGTAACGCAGCGACACCCGGTCACCGACGCTCGTCATCTAGCGGGCACTAGTGGCCGAACGGGTCGGGATCCTCGCCGGGCATCCAGCTCAACCCCGGCACACCCCACTTGTTGGACTTGACCATGCGCTTGGCCGCGCGGGCGTGCCGGCCGATCAACCCGTCCAGATAGGTGAAACCGTCGAGGTGGCCGGTCTCGTGCTGGAGCATCCGCGCGAACAGCCCGGTGCCCTCCAGGGTGATCGCGGTGCCGTCGGCGTCCAGGCCGGTGACGCGGGCCCACTCGGCCCGGCCCCGCGGGAACGACTCGCCCGGCACCGACAGGCAACCTTCGTCGTCGTTGTCCGGGTCGGGCATGGTCTCGGGCAGCTCGGAGGTCTCCAACACGGGGTTCACCACCACGCCGCGACGGCGCGCGGTCTTGCCGCGCTCGTCGGCGCAGTCGTAGACGAAGACCCGCGCGGTCATGCCAATCTGGTTGGCGGCCAGGCCAACCCCGTTGGCAGCGTCCATGGTGTCGTACATGTCGGCGATCAGATCCGCGAGATCGGCAGGAAGCGAACCGTCGGCTCCCACGGGAACCGGGGTGGTCGGGGTGTGCAGGACGGGATCGCCCACGATACGAATAGGTACAACAGCCACGGTTGGCAAGCTTAAGTCAGCCGACTCGCGGGTAACGATCACGCCCGCACTACCGCAGCCGTGATTGAATGAGCGCCGAACAACAGTCGTGTAATTCTCAGATCTGTCGGAAGGGCCCAAGGAGCGATATGGACGGCGCTATCGCGCGGACTGAGCGATCCGGGGATGATTCCGAGCCCGCCGACGGCCTGAGTCGGCGCGAACACGACATCCTGGCCTTCGAACGCCAGTGGTGGAAGTACGCGGGGTCCAAAGAGGAAGCCATCAAGGAACTGTTCGGGTTGTCGCCGTCGCGGTACTACCAGGTGCTCAACGCACTGGTGGAGCGACCGGAAGCACTCGCCGCCGACCCGATGCTGGTCAAGCGGCTGCGCCGGGTACGCGCCAGCCGACAGAAAGCCAAGGCCGCGCGGCGGCTGGGCTTCGAGGTCACCTAGACCGCTAGTCTGGGCTCCGATGAATCAGCGAGACTCTTCCGGGCTGCCCCTGCGCGCCATGGTCATGGTGCTGTTGTTCCTCGGTGTGGTGTTCCTGCTGATCGCATTCCAGTACCTGGGACCCAACGACGACAGCGACAGCAGCGCCTCGACCTCGGCGACCGCGGCCACCAGCTCCACCGTCACCAAGACATCGGCCGCACCCGCGCCGGCCAAGGTCGATGTGCGGGTGTTCAACATCTCCGAGGTGGCCGGCGCCGCCGAGAACACCGCGACCAAACTGCGCGACGCGCAGTGGAACGTCACCGAGACCGGGAACCTCACGCTGGAGGGTGTCACCGCCACGACGGTGTACTTCGGGGAGGCTCCCGGCGAGAAGGAAGCCGCCGATGAGGTGGGCAAACTGCTCGCCGCACCGGTCGAACCACGGGTGCCCGCACTGGCAGACCAACCGCCGGGCGTCATCGTGGCGGTCACCGGCTAGGCTCTCGGATATGCCGATCTCAGCCTCGCTTCGTCTGCTCGCCGCGGCCGCGGTCATCGCGCCGATCGCCAGCGCCTGCTCGCCCTATGAGCCGGTCGCTACCCAGCCCGGAACCACGCCCGCCATCTGGACCGGTTCGCCCGCCCCGTCGGCCGAAGCCGGACACGGATCACCGCAGGCGCCCGCCGCGGCCGGCGAGAAGCTGAACGCGGTCCTGAAGCTGGCCGACGGCACCGCCGTGGCCACCGCCGATTTCGAGTTCGCCGACGGCGTCGCCACCGTCACCGTCGAGACCACCGCCCCGGGCAAGTTGGCGCCGGGCTTCCACGGGCTGCACATCCATTCGGTGGGTAAGTGCGAGGGCGACTTCACCAGCGCCGGTGCACATCTGCAGGTGCCCGGACATACCGCACACCCGGCCAGCGGTGACCTGAGCTCGCTGCAGGTACGCAGTGACGGCTCCGGCAAGGTGGTGACGACGACGGACGCGTTCACCGCCGAGCAGCTGCTCGCCGGGACCCAGACGGCGATCATCATTCACGAGAAGGCCGACAACTTCGCCAACATCCCCGCCGAGCGCTACCAGCAGGTCAACGGCACCCCGGGTCCGGACGAGACCACCATGGCGACCGGCGATGCCGGCAAGCGGGTAGCTTGCGGTGTCATCGGCGCCGAATAGAACCCGGATCGATTTCGCCGGGTCTCCCCGGCCGACCCTCGGTGTCGAATGGGAGTTCGCTCTCATCGATCCGGTGACCCGCGATCTGGCCAACGAGGCCGCCGCGGTGATCGCCGAACTCGGCGAAACCCCGCACGTGCACAAGGAATTGCTGCGCAACACCGTCGAGGTGGTCACCGGGATCTGTGACACCGTCCCGCAGGCCATGGACGATCTGCACGAGACGCTGGTCACCGTGCAGCGCATTGTGCGCACCCGCGGAATGGAGCTGTTCTGCGCCGGCACCCACCCGTTCGCGCAGTGGGAGATGCAGGAGCTGACCGAGGGGCCGCGGTACGCCGAACTGATCAAGCGCACCCAGTGGTGGGGCCGGCAGATGCTGATCTGGGGTGTGCACGTGCACGTCGGCATCTCGTCGGCGCACAAGGTGATGCCGATCATCACCTCACTGTTGAATCAGTACCCGCATCTGCTGGCGCTGTCCGCATCCTCGCCGTACTGGGACGGTGAGGACACCGGGTACGCGAGCAACCGGGCGATGATGTTCCAGCAGCTGCCGACCGCCGGGCTGCCGTTCCAGTTCCAGAAGTGGTCGGAATTCGAGGAGTTCGTCGCCGATCAGAAGAAGACCGGCATCATCGACCACATGAACGAGATCCGTTGGGACATCCGCCCATCGGCGCACCTGGGCACCATCGAGGTGCGGATCTTCGACGGTGTCTCCAATCTCGCCGAGCTGGGTGCGCTGGTCGCGCTGACCCACAGCCTGATCGTCGACCTGGATCGTCGCCTCGACGCCGGCGAGCAGCTGCCCACCATGCCGCCGTGGCATGTGCAGGAGAACAAATGGCGCGCGGCCCGGTACGGGCTGGATGCCGAGATCATCCTGGACGCCGACAGCAATGAGCGACTGGTCACCGACGACCTCGACGATCTGCTGACGCGGCTGGAACCGGTGGCGGCCTCGCTGGGATGCGCGCCGGAGCTGGCCCGGGTCGAGTCGATCTACCGGCTGGGCGGGTCCTATCAGCGGCAGCGCCGGGTGGCCGAGGAGCATGACGGTGATCTGCGGGCCGTCGTCGACGGACTCATCGGGGAGTTGGTGTTGTGAAGGTTCTCGCCGTGGGATTGCTGGTGGTCGCGTTGGGGTTGGCGGGCTGTAGCAAGGAGATCGTGGGCACGCCGGTGGCCGATCCCGCGGCGACCGCGATCCAGACCCCGCAGACCCGCGCTCCCAGAACGATTCAGATCCCGATCCCGTCTTTTCCCAATCTGCCGATCCCGAGCCTGCCCAACCTTCCGGGTCCGGGTCCGTCAGGCCCGCCGCCGACCGGGCTGGCCGCCACCACCTGTGGTGACTACCAGACCATGGACAAGACCCAGCAGCGGCAAGTCATCGATGCCATCGGCAAGGACAATGAGCTGGTCCAGATGAATCCGGAACTGTGGCTCGGGTTGGCCGGCGCCATGTGTGCGTTCACCCCGAAAACCACCCTCGTCAAAGATGCGGTGGCGGGCCAGGGTTTTCGGTGACACCGACACCGATGTTCCCGCTCGAGGTGGCGATGCTGCCCGGCGAGCAGCTGCCGTTGCGGATCTTCGAACCACGCTATTCGGCAATGATCTCCGACTGCCTGGCCGGGGACCGGGAATTCGGGGTGGTCTTGATCGCGGCGGGCCGTGAGGTGGGCGGCGGTGACATGCGCAGTGACGTCGGCGCGATGGCCCGGATTGTCGAGCACGCATCGCAAGGCGGTGGCCGGTACCGGCTGCGCTGCGAACTGGGGGACCGGTTCCGGGTGACACAGTGGCTCGACGACGCCCCGTATCCACGCGCCGAGGTGCGGGCGTGGCCCGATGAGCCCGGCACTCCGGTGACCGGTTCCGATATCGCCGACGTGGAAGACGCTGTGCTGAGCGTGTTCTCGCTCGTGGCATCGGCGCGCGACGAGGAATTGCCTTCTCGGGAAGAACTTCTCGGCAGTGCCGAGCCCGGGCAGCAGGCCGGTGAGCGGTTGTACGCGCTGGCCGCCCGCATCCCGATCGGCCAGGCCGACCGCTACGCGGTGCTGGCCGCGCCGTCGGCGTCAGCACGGCTGGCGGTGCTTCAGGAGGCGGTCGAGACGCTGCGGGCGATGGTGGAGTTCCAGCTGTCGGAGTAGTCAGTCCGACAGTTCGCCCAGCTCATCGGTGGCCAGCTGGTCCTTCACATTCTGCTCGCGGTACGCCAGCTGACCGACCCGGTTGGCTACCACGGGCGCGGTGATCAGGGTGAACAGCCCGGCCAGGATGACCATGCCGACATCGGCATTGCCGCGCAACCGGATCGCCGCGCCGGCCAGCACCAGCAGCAGCCCCAGCACCTGTGGCTTGGATGCCGCGTGCATGCGCGACAAGGTGTCCGGGAAGCGCACCACGCCGATGGCGGCGGTCAACGCCAGCGCCGAGCCACCCAGCACCAGCACGGCGGCGAGCACGTCGAGGATCATGAGCGGTTCCCCGCATCGTGTGCGGCGTCGGACGGCACATCGTCTCGGACCCGGAACCGGGCCACACTCACCGATCCGACGAAACTGATCAGCGCCAGTGCGGTCAGGCTGTAGGTGACCGTGGTGTCCAGGCTGAAGGCCGCCCAGGTGCCGATCGCGCACATCGACACGGCCACAAAGGTATCCAGTGCCACCAGCCGGTCCAGGGTGCTGGGGCCGGCCAGCAGCCGGAACATCGTGATCATCGCCGCGGCAGTCAGCATCACCGCGGCGACCACCCATACCCAGATCATGCGCGATCCCGCTTCGCTTCTCGCTGGACGATCATGCGCGATCCCGCTTCGCTTCTCGCTGGACGATCATGCGCGCACCCCCTGCCAATCGGCGTCGCGCTCGAACGCCGCCACCATCAACCGTTCCACCGTGGCGGTCTGGCGGTAGAACCGGTCCACGGCGCGCTGTGAGCCGACGTCGATCACGTGCACATAGATCAGCCGGCGGGTCTGGTCGATCTCCAGCACGATCGACCCCGGGATCAGGTTGATCACGTTGACCGCCAGGGCGAGCACGAGATCGGACTTGATGTTCAGATGCGCCCGCAGCACCGCGGTCGGCGGAAGTGGGCCCGGTTTGACCGCGAGCCACGCCACCTGTGTGGAGGACACCACCAGCGACCAGCTTACGTAGGCCGCCAACACCACGAACGACCACGGGCGCAGCCGCCCCTCGACGGGCACCGCGGGCAGGGGCAGCAGCACGGTGATCAGCAAGGCGATCGCCAGACCGCTGAGGATGTTGGCCACGGACACCGTGCCCCACAACAGAATCCACACCAACGCCAGCCAGAGCAGCGTCCAGCCGCGAAGAGTCCACCTTCTCACGTCAGCACCGCCCTCACTTCAGCACCGCGGCGATGTACTGGCTGCGGTCGAGCACCTGCGCCGCCGCCCGCTCGCTGTAGGCGAAGATCGGCCCGGCCGCGACCGTGAGCACCAGGCCGACGACGATCAGCGCACCGGTGGGAATCAACATCCCCACCGGCATCCGGCCGACATCGTCACGGTCGGCGAAGTCGATATCGTCGGCATCGTCGATCAGGGCGACCGGTACCGCCGCGGCCAGGTAGCCCTCGGGGGCGTCGGCGCGCGCCCGCCAGAACGCCTTGGTCCACACCCGCGCCACGGCGTACAGCGTCAGCAGGCTGGTGACCACGCTGCCGGCGACCAGCACCCAGGCCAGAACGGAACCCGCAGCTCCGCCGGCCTCCAGCAGCGCCACCTTGCCGATGAAGCCGGAAAAGGGCGGGATACCGCCGAGATTCAGCGCCGGGATGACGAAGACGAAGGCCAGCACCGGGCTCGCCGCGGCCAGGCCGCCGAGGCGCTGCAGGGTCGACGCCCCGGCTTGGCGCTCGATCAGTCCGACCACCAGGAACAGCGTGGTCTGCACGACGATGTGGTGCGCCACGTAGTAGATGGCGCCGGACATCCCGAGTTGGTTGGACAGCGCGATCCCGAACACCATGTAGCCGATATGGCTGACCAGGGTGAAGGACAGCAGTCGTTTGATGTCGTTCTGGGCCAGCGCGCCGAGGATGCCGACCACCATGGTCAGCAGCGCAGCCACCAGCAGCACATTGTCCAGAGCGCCACCGGGGAAGAGCAGTGAATGCGCCCGGATGATGGCGTACACACCGACTTTGGTGAGCAGGCCGGCGAACACCGCAGTCACCGGGGCCGGCGCGGTCGGATAGGACTCGGGCAGCCACGCCGACAGCGGGAACACCGCCGCCTTGATCCCGAAGGCCACCAGCAGCACCGCGAACAACGCGGTGCGGGTACCGGCCGGCACATGCTCCAGCCGGACCGCGAGCTCGGCCATGTTCAGGGTGCCGGCCGCGGCGTACACCATGGCCAGGCCGATCAGGAACACCAGCGACGACACCATCGACACCATCACGTAGGCGATGCCGGCGCGCACCCGATCGGCACTGCCGCCGATGGTCAGCAGCACGAAGCTCGCCGACAGCAGCACCTCGAACCCGACGAACAGGTTGAACAGGTCGCCGGCCAGGAATGCCGTGCACACACCGGCCGACAGGATCAGATAGGTGGGCAAGAAGATCGACACCGGCTGACGGTCGTTGCCGTCGCGGATACCCTGCCCGATGGCGTAGAAGACGACCGCCAGCAACACGATCGACGAAACCACCAGCATCAGCGTCGACAACCGGTCGGCCACCAAGGTGATGCCCAGTGGACCCATCCCCGGTTGGCTCTGGCCCCAGCCGCCGACCTGCACGGCGGTGGTGCCGTCGCGGTCCACGAGGTACAGCAGCGTCGCACATACCGTGACCACGGAGGTCAGCGACGCCAGGGCCACCAACTGCTGCAGCCGCGGGGTGCGGCCGGCGAACAGCGTCACCGCCGCGGCGATCGTGGGAATCAAGACCGGCAGTGGGGTCAGGACCTGGGAGAGGGTCATCGTGACCCCTCCGCACCCGGCAGGGCGTCGAGCTCGTCGGCCGCGTCGGTGTCGCGGGACGGCACCACATCGGGGATGTCGTCGGCATCCATCTCGGTACCCTCGGCGACCCGTGCGGTTTCGGGATCGGTCTCCACATCTTCGGCGGTGGTCAACTGATACGACCGATACGCCAGCGCCAGGACGAACGCCGCGATGCCCATGCTGATGACGATGGCGGTCAGGATCATGCCCTGGGCCAAGGGATCTGCGGTGGTGGTGTGCCCGTCGCTGGTGCGTCCGCGGATCGGCGGGTTACCGGCGTCGCCGCCGACGGTGAGGATGAGCAGATTGACCGCGTTGCCGATCAGCAGCAGCCCCAACAGCATTCGGGTCAGGTTGCGTTCGAGCAGCAGATAGACACCGGCGCTGGTGAGTCCGCCGATCATGACAAGGGGGGCGACGTGCACGACGAGGGGATTCATGTCCGGGCCATCTCCACGTCGACGCGGGCACCCAGGCTGCGCAGGATATCGAGCACAAGGCCCACCACGATCAGGTAGACCCCCAGGTCGAAGAACAGTGCCGTCACCAGCTTGACCGGGCCCAGCACCGGGATGTCGAGATGGACCACCGCCGAGGACAGCACGGGTGCGCCGAGGAACAGGGAGGTGACCGCGGTGCCCGCCGAGAGCGCGAGGCCGGTACCCAGAATCTTGCCGGCGTCCAGGGGCAGGGTCTCACCGAGTTCGTAGCGGCCCCCGGCCAGATAGCGCAGTACCAGCGCCAGCCCGGCGGTCAACCCGCCGGCGAAACCGCCGCCGGGGGTGTTGTGCCCGGCGAAGAAGAAGTACGCCGACAGCACCATGATGAGCGGGAAGATGAGGCGGGTGGCCACCTCGAGCACCAGCGAGCGGTGCTTGGGATCGCGCAGATCGCTGCCGCGCAACCAGGTGATATCGCCGACGGCGGGACTGTAGGCGGTGACCGGGCCGATATCGGGCTGGCCGGCCGCGCTCCCGCCGGCCTGCGGCACCCGCGGCGCGGCCCCGAAACGCCGGTGCCGGAACACCAGTGATGCCACACCCGTCGCGGCGACCAGCAGCACCGAGATCTCGCCCATGGTGTCCCAGGCCCGGATGTCGACGAGGAGGACGTTGACGGTGTTGGCGCCGTGCCCGCGGTAGTACGCGGCGTCGGGCAGCAGGGTGGCGATCGGCGTGGTGCGCCGGGCCGCCATCGCGAACACCGCGAGCCCCGTGACGGACGCGCCGACCGTCAGCGCCAGGGCGGCGCGCGGAAGCCGGTTGCGCTTGATGTTGGAGCTGTTCGCCTCGGCGGGCAAGGTGCGTAACACGAGCACGAAGATCACCAGCACCAGCGTTTCCACCAGGAACTGCGTCAGCGCCAGGTCGGGTGCGCCGTGGAAGGCGAAGATCACGCCGCAGCCGTACCCCGTCACCCCGACCAGCAGGACGGCCGCCAGCCGATTGCGCATGACGGTCGCGCCGACGGCCGCCGCCAGCATCAGCAGACCCACCACCACCTGCAGCGGGGAATCCCACAACCGCAGTTCGGGCCGGTCCCTGGCACCGGACAGCAGGGCGCCGACGGGAAGCACGACCAGCGTGCACAGGATGACGGCCTGGGTGGCCGGGATGGAACCGCGCTGGGTCTGGCCGGTCAACCGGACGGCCACGATGTCGAGTCCGCGCATCACCGCGTCGTAGATCCGGTCGGCATTACCGAGTGGCAGGTAGGCGCCCCGGGCGCGGGGCAGCCGGTTGCGCCCGAAGAACAGCGCGGCGCCGGCGGCCAGGACCAGGGCCGACAACAGCAGCGGCAGGCCCAGACCGTGCCACAGCGCCAGGTAGTAGTCGGATTCGCCGGGAATCGTCTCGGAGTAGTCGTCGAGTTTGTCGTCGAGGGTGCCCGGGAACAGGCCGAACACCAGGCCCGCCGCGGCCAGGATGGCGGGGGAGGCCAGGAAGCTCGGTGACGGCCGGTGCATCTCGGCGACCCGCACACTGGGGGTGACCGCACCCTTTCCCGAACCCTTGGCCGCGAACGCGCCCCACAGGAACCGCAGGCTGTAGACGGTGGTGAACACCGACCCGATCACGATGCCGGCCAACACGAACGGCGCGGCCGAGCCCAGCGAGGCGCTGTGCAAGACGGTCTCCAGGTCCGCCTCCTTGGCGACGAAACCGAAGAACGGCGGCAGCGCGGCCATGCTCGCGGTGGCCCCCACGGCGATGACGAACAGCGGTGGGTACTTCCGGCCGAGCCCCGCCAACTTGCGGATGTCGCGGGTACCGGTGGCGTGGTCGATGACGCCGACCACCATGAACAGCGCGGCCTTGAACATGGCGTGCGCACACAACATGGCCAGTCCGGCCAGCATCATGTCCGGCCCGCCCGCCCCGACCATGACCGTGATGAGGCCCAACTGGCTGACGGTGCCGAAGGCCAGAATCAGCTTGAGGTCGTATTCGCGGACCGCGCGCCAGCCGGCCATCAGCATGGTCAGCAGGCCGAGGCCGACCACCATGGGCCGCCACAGCGGGTTGTCGGCGAAACCCGGGGTCAGCCGCGCCACCAGATAGACACCCGCCTTGACCATCGCCGCGGCGTGCAGATAGGCGCTGACGGGTGTGGGCGCGGCCATGGCGCCGGGCAGCCAGAAGTGCAGGGGCACGATTGCGGACTTGGACAGCGCGCCGACGAGGATCAGCACGATGGCGATCGAGGCCGCGGTCCCGGTGGGCGGCGCCGCGATCAGCTCGGAGAGCAGATAGGTACCGGCCAGCTGGCCGAGCACGATGATGCCCACCAGCATCGCCAGCCCGCCCAGGGTCGTCACCAGCAGCGCCTGGGTGGCGGCGCGGCGGCTGGTGGCGCGCTCCGCGTAGTGGCCGACCAGCAGGAAGGACAGCACGGTGGTGGTTTCCCAGAAGATGTAGAGCACCAGCATGTTGTCGCTGGCGACCAGCCCGAACATGGCGCCGGAGAAGGCCACGAGTTCGGCGGCGAAACTGGGCAGCCGCTTCTCGGTGTGCCCGTCGTGATGCTGGAAGTATCCGGCGCAGTAGAACAGCACGAGCGCGCCGATACCCAGGACGAGGACGCTCATGATCGCGGCCAGCGAATCGAAGCGCAGCGTGATGTCCATCGAGAGTTCGGGAACCCACGGGATGTCCAGGGTGGGCACCCGGTCGGCGCTCGGCCAGTTCTGTGCCACCCAGATCAGCGAGCCGAGCGGGACGAGTGCCAGTGCATAGAACGCCGCTCGGCCCCACCTGGCCACCAGAAGTGGCGCCAGCGCGGTCGCGACCGCGTGGGCGAGCAGGACGGTGAGCATGGCACTCCGATCGGGTTGGGGTCGGGGTGTCCCTCTATGACTTTGTCTTAACACGCATTCTACGTGGGTCGCGATGGCTAACATCGGCCCGAGCAGCGAAGGAGCGAAAGTCCTTGGCAAGTAACGGGGTTGTGGTGGTCGGCGCTGGCCCGACCGGCTTGATGCTGGCCTGCGAGCTGGCGCTGGGCGGGGTACCCGTGCAACTCGTGGAGGAACGCACCTCGACGCCGAACGTCACCCGCGCCTTCGCCGTGCACGCCCGCACCCTCGAACTGCTCGACGCGCGCGGCCTCGCCGACCGGCTGCTGCCCGAGGGTTTGCCGGTGTACGAGCTGACCCCGCCGGGCGGGGCGACCCTGGATCTGCGGGACCTGCCCACCCGGTTCGGGATGGTGCTGATCGTGCCGCAGAGCGGGACCGAGCACCTGCTGGAGACCCGTGCCGGCGAACTCGGCGTCACGGTGCGCCGCGGGGCCGAGGTGGTGGGCCTGGCGCAACACCCGGGTGAGGTGACGGTCGAGTTGGCGGGCGGCGAGACCGTCGCGGCCGACTACGTGGTGGGCTGCGACGGGGCGCACAGCACGGTACGCCGGCTGGCCGGTATCGACTTCGTCGGCAAGCAGTACCAGACGCATATCCTGCTGGCCGATGTCCGGCTCGCGGCGCCGCCGGGCGAGACGCTGTTCGCCGCCACCGGCCCCCAGGGTGTGGAGCTGTTCGTCCCGTTCGGTGACGGCTGGTTCCGGGCCATCGTCTGGGACCGGCTGCGGGAGCAGGCGCCGTTGTCCGAACCGGTGACCCTGCAGGAGATGCGCGGCGCCTTCGACCGGATCGCCGGTCATGACTTCGGGATGGGTGAGATGCGCTGGAGCTCGCGGTTCCTCAGCGAGCGCCGCCAGGCGCGGCAGTACCGGTCCGGCCGGGTATTTCTCGCCGGGGATGCCGCTCACGTGCATTCCCCGCTGGGCGGTCAGGGGATGAACACCGGCCTCGGTGACGCGGTCAACCTGGGCTGGAAGCTGGCCGCCGCGGTCCGCGGGCAGGCGCCGGCATGGTTACTCGACAGCTACGAGAAGGAACGTCATCCGGTCGGCGCTCAGGTGCTCCAACTCACCGATGCGTTCAACCAGCTGGTGCTCGGCTCGTGGGCGACGCGGCGGATCCGGGCGCTGGCCGTCGCGACGGCGATCCGGATTCCGCGCAGCCGGCGGTTCCTGACCGGGCGGCTCAGCGGTATCGGTATCGCGTATCCACGGGAGCGTTCGGATCATCAGCTGGTGGGCCGGCGCGTGCCCGATGTGGACTTACGGGACGGCGGGTTCGCGGTGGTCGAGGACCGTCCCGGGCTACCCGCGGCGGTGCTGGTCCGTCCCGACGGCTACGCCGCGTGGGCGGGTGAGAGGTCAGAGCTGGCGGGGGCGGTCGAGCACTGGCATGCCTGGATCGATCGCTGACGTCGAGAAGGCCGGCGAATTCGACGCGCGGACCGTGACGGGCACGATGTGCGAGGCGACGCCGATGCCCCAGCCGAGGATCGGCCACACCGGCCAGAAGTACCACTGGTCCGCGGTCAGCCCGACGATCAGCCACGTCGCGAGCATGAGGACGGACCCGGCGAGGTAGGCGCCGAGGTGGATCTGCACACCCAGCCGGGCGGCCCGCCGCTGGGCGGCCCGGCGGCGCGGATCGTGGCGGCGTAACCGGGACGTCGGCAGGTCGGCGGTCAGTGCGCACAACTCGTCGGTGGTGTGGGCGGCGAAGGCCCGGTTCAGCCGTTCCTCGTATTCGGTGAGCTGCAGGTAGCCCTGCGTCAACGCCAGACCCAGGTCGCCGGCGGTGCGTTCCCGTTCCCGATCTCCTACCAAGGTGGCCATGGCGCCCCTCCCGAATCTAGTCAGTGACTAGTTCACTATCGCACCCCGAACTTGGCACCGTCAAGATGTGGGTGCGGCGACCATCCGTAAGCTCTTCGGCGTGAGCACCATTGTCTCGGTCAGCCGGACCATCGACGCCCCCGCCGACACGATTTTCGAGTTGATCGCCGACCCCGCTCAGCAGCCG
Organism: Mycobacterium hackensackense; assembly: GCF_025822555.1. Classification (NCBI taxonomy): domain Bacteria; kingdom Bacillati; phylum Actinomycetota; class Actinomycetes; order Mycobacteriales; family Mycobacteriaceae; genus Mycobacterium; species Mycobacterium hackensackense. The sequence goes on along the minus strand of NZ_JACKUC010000030.1, from coordinate 248,843 downwards.
CGCTGGGATGGCAACGACAACCTCGCCGAAGCTCCCGCCGGTCAGCGGGTGCATGCCGTCGGCGACGTGTTCCGTATGCGCCTCATCCAGGGTCCGGTCCGGGAGAACCACGTCGTGGAGTTCGCCGAGGGCCGACTCATCGCCTGGCAGCCCGCTCCGGAAGGCGAGCCCGCGCCCGGGCACCTGTGGCGCTGGGAGCTCGAGCCGGTCGACGAGCGGACGACCCGCGTCACACACACCTACGACTGGACCCGCCTGACCGACGAGAAACGGATGGCGCGGGCGCAGGCCACCACGGCCGACAAACTCATGGCGTCGATCGACCGATTGGCCGCGCTCAGCGAAAGCTGAATTCAGGTAGTCCACTACGCGTTCCTCATCGGCGCTTGTCGAGCAGTCTGTACTGCAATCAAAACGAGGGGAACGACGACGGTAGTCATTCGGTGAAATCGAATTGGTTCTCCAAGATTTCGCCAAGTCTGATCGTGTTCGCTCTGTTCGCGATTGACTTGTTGTGCCGACCGATTCCCCTACCGTCTCACGAGGGCTCCGATGACATTTCTCATCACCGACCAGGCGCCGCGCGGTGATCTGCGCGCACGGGTGGGCGGCAAGGCGCACAACCTCTTTGAGCTCACCAATGCCGGCTTTCCCGTCCCGCGCTGGGCCGTGTTGGGAACCGAAGCGTTCGATATCGCCCTGGCCGCCGCCGATGTACAGGTGAGTGATACCCAGATGACGTTATCGGAGCGACTGGCCGAGGCCGCATACGCCGAGGCGGCGCTCCAAGAATTGCTGATTCCGCAGCAGGTCAGGGAGGCGATTTCGGCCGCCCTGGAATATGTGGGCGACGGCAATGTCGCGATCCGGTCCTCGGCAAAACATGAGGACGGCGCCGCGAATTCCTTTGCTGGATTATTGGACACATTTCTCAACATTGCGGGAATCGAGGCGGTCGAGGACGCGGTACGCCGTTGCTGGGCATCGACGTTCTCGCCGCGCGCCACGCGGTACCGGCAGATACGCGGGCTGGATTTCGGCGACGTCGCCGTCGCCGTCATCGTGCAGCAGCTGATTCAACCGGTGAGCAGCGGCGTGATGTTCACGGCCGACCCGGTCACCGGTGCACGGGACAGGATCGTCATCAACGCCGTGCTCGGGCTCGGTGAGGGACTGGTATCGGGTGCCGTCGATGCGGACTCCGTCGTTGTGGCCAAACACGGCGGGGCCGTCATCGAAGAGACGGTCGGCGCCAAAGGGCAGATGATCGTCGCCGGGGACCAGGGCGGTGTCCGCACCGCCGAGGTGCCCGGACCCCGACAGCAGGTGTGCAGTATCGGCGCCGACCTGCGCTCGGGCCTCGCAGAGCTGGGCGCGCGGCTGGAGCGGCACTTCGGGGCGCCGCAGGACATCGAGTGGGCGTACACCGACGACGCGCAGATCTGGCTACTGCAGACGCGCCCCATCACCACCCTGGAAGACGAATCGGGTTTCGAGGCAGAACATTTCGGTGAAGCCGTGGCGCCCGACGCGCTGCGCATCTGGGACAACTCGAACATCATCGAGAGTTTCGCCGGCGTGACCTCGCCACTGACCTTCACCACGGCCCGTGCCCTGTACACCGACGTCTACCGAGAGTATGCGCGCAGCCTGAAAGTGGCTCCCGCACAACTGGACCAGATGGAAGCGTGGCTGCCGGTCATGCTCGGTCAGTTCAACGGCCATGTCTACTACAACCTGCTGCACTGGTACCGCATGGTCGGCATCGCCCCCGGCTATCCGCTCAACCGCCGGGTGCTCGAAGTCGCGCTCGGTGTCGGCGAACCCCTGGACAACACGACGGCGCGACAACTCAAGCCGTTCACCTACGCCGGCCCCGTGCTGAAGGCGTTTCACCGGTCCCGCAGCACCCTGACCTACGCGCGCCGGTTCCGCGGCATCGATGCGCTGGTGCAGGATTTCGACGCCGCGTTCGAGGAGTTCGTCGAACGCCACGGCCTGTCCGACGTCTCCACGCTGGACGGCCCGCAGGCGTACCGGAAGTTCCGCCAGATCCACGCCGAGGTGGCCCGGATCTGGGGGCCGATGATGGTGCTCGACGCCGTCCTGCTGACCTCGGTGGGCGTGCTCGCCGCGATGACGAAGGCCTTCCTGCCGCACGCACCCGAATGGTTCGGCTTCGCGATAGTCAACCCCGGCTCCGGGGCGGTGTCCCTCGAGCCCGCGCGGGCCCTGACCGATATCGCCGCATTCGCGCGCAGCAGCCCGGAGCTGTGGGCCTTCATCGACTCGGCGGATCCGGCGACCGCGTACCCGCAACTGGTGGAGTACGCCGAGGACGGCGGCCGCAGCTGGCAGGAACTGCGCCGCAAGGTCGACGACTATATCGACCGGTTCGGCTACCGCTGCCTCGACGAACTCAAGCTCGAGGCGCCCGATCTGCGGCAGGACCCGTCGGGCATCTTCCACATGCTGCGGATGGCCGCACCGGAGGACGCCGCTCGCCCGAACGACTCCGCGCAGGCCTATCTCGACGCGCACCTGCACGGCTTACGCCGGACGATCTACGATGCGTTACGCGCCAAGATCCAGCGCGCGGCAACCCACCGCGAGCACCTCCGATTCGCCCGCACGCAGGGTTTCGGGATCTTGAAATCCCTTGTCGCGGTGATGGCGCGGGATCTGCAGCGGCGCGAGCTCATCGATGACGCGGCCGAGATGTACCTGCTCACCCGTGATGAACTGTTCGGCCTCTACGACGGGTCGACAGGCCGCGCCGAGGCCCGTGCTGCCGTCACCCGCCGCCGGACCCTGCAACGGTACTACCACGAGTTGAAGGCGCCCCCACGGTTCACCACCATCGGATCCTCCTATACCGCAACGGAATTGACCGCAGCCGGCTGGAGTCGTGCCGGCGCCGCAGCCGAGGCGCCCGCCGGGACGGTGCTGACCGGAACGCCGTCCTGCCCCGGAGCGGTCACCGGACGTGCCGTGGTGGTGCAACGGCCGGAGGACTTCTCCAGCGGCATCCTGGTGGCCTACCGCACCGATCCGGGCTGGGTGGCCGCTCTGCCGTTCGCCTCGGCCCTGCTCATCGAACGTGCCTCCCCGCTGACCCACGTGGCGATCATCGCCCGCGAACTCGGCGTGCCCACCGTCGTGCAGATCGGCGGCCTGACCGACGCCGTGCGGACCGGCATGACGATCCATGTCGACGGCGGGACGGGTACCGTCACCCTTCTCGAGGAACAACCCGATGCGTGACGTCGAAAGCATCCGCGGCTGGCTGAGTGCACCCGCCGCCGACACCGGGATCCATCTGGCCGGCGACGACGGCGGCTGGGATTTCGTGCCGTATGTGGCGCTGGCCGACCAGGTGCTGCGGATCGCCCGGCTGCTCACCGACCGGGGTATCGGGGCGGGCGACGCGGTGGGTGTCCTGATGCCGACCTCGCATCTGTGCCTGGCGGCGATGTTCGCGGTACCGGCGGCCGGCGCGACCCTGACACCGATCGCCCCGCCGCTGTTCCACGACCCCGAGCAGTACCTGCGCCACCTCGGGGGTGTGCTCGACGGCGCACAGGCCCGCGTCGTGATCACCACGTCCGCCTTGGCCGGGCTGGTCACCGCCGCGGGTGGCCGGGCACAGCTGGTGCTCGACGAGGTGCCGGCCGCAGAACCGCTACACGATCTGGGCGAACCCGGGCCGGATGTGCTGCTGCAGATGACATCCGGGTCGACCGGCCGTCCGCGTGGGGCCCGGATCAGCTGGCGCAACCTGGCGGTCAACCTGGACGCCATCGATGCGGCCTGCCACCTGACCCCGGCGGATGCCACCGCGTCCTGGCTGCCGCTCTATCACGACATGGGCTTGATCGGCGCCGTCTTCCAGACCGTCACCCGGCAGCGCGGGCTGTACCTGATGCGCCCCGATCAGTTCGTCCGCGATCCGGCCCGCTGGCTGCGCGCCGCCGCCGACACCCGGCACACCGTCGCCCCGCCGTTCGGGCTGGCCTACACCGCGCGGCGGTTGACACCGGCTGATATCGAGGGCATCGACCTGTCCCGGCTGCGCACCATCGTGGTCGGCGCCGAGCCGATCAACCCCGACCACCTTCGGGCGTTCACCGAACTGACCGCCCGGCAGGGCTTCTCACCGACCGCATTCCTGCCGTCCTACGGGCTGGCCGAGGCCACCCTGATCGCCACCGCACATCCGATGGGTGACCCCCTGCAGGTGGTCGGCATCGACAAGGCCGCACTGCGCCACGGCCGACCGGTGACCTTCGTGCCGGGCGCGGCGACGGGGGTCGTATCGGTGGGTGTGCCGATGCCCGGGCATCAGGTGCGTATCGACGGTGCGGCGGCCGACGGCGTGCTCGGCGAGATCGTGGTGTCCGGGGACTCGGTGTTCGGCGGCTACCGCGGTGACCCGGACGGTGCGACCCGCCTGGCCGGCGGTGCACTGCACACCGGTGACGCCGGATTCCTGCTCGACGGGCGACTTTATGTCCTCGGCCGGATGGGGACGAGCCTGAAGGTCAACGGCCGCACCGTCTTCGCCGAGGACCTCGACGTCGCCGCGAAGGTGATGGCGGTGGCGGTCAACGAAGGCAACCGGCCGGGCGTCGCGCTGTTCATCGAACAGCCCTGCAAGACACCGCTGTCCGAACTGCGCACCGCGCTGGTCGCCCACGTCGGCGAGGACAATCCGCTGTGGTTCATCGGGGTGCCCCGCGGTGGGCTGGCCCGCACCTCCAGCGGCAAGCCACGCCGCGCGCACATGTGGGAGCAGTGGCGTTCGGGGCGTCTTGTCGGGGCCGAGCTGTTGTCGGTCCCCAGTTCGGGCCTGCTGGACACGGTGCGCGCACTGTTCGCCGAAGCACGCCGGCTCGCGGTGATTCCCGAGGACGCCACCGTGCATTTCGAGGGCTCGCTGGCCGAAGGCTTCGGCAACGACGGGTCCGATATCGACCTGCTGCTGCTGGTGCCCGGGGCCGGAGCCGAGGCCGTCATGCCGACGGTGCTGTTCATCGATGGGCACCGCGTCGAGATCCGCACCCAGTCACACGCGCAGGTGCGCACCCGCCTGCAACGGGTGCGCGACGCGGTGGACCGGGGGAGCAGTGCGGTCACCGAGGACACCCTCAACCGGGTGCAACGGTTCCTGCGGGGCACCGTGCTGCGCATCGGACCGGGCTACGGTGAGCTGCGCGATATCGTGTCCTACCCGGAACTCACCGGCCTGCTGGCGCGGTGGTGGCAGCGGCGGGCCGACCAGTGCCTGCGCCAGTCCGCCGCACTGGCCCTGCTGGGGCAGGAGCCCGAGGCCGTCAGCTGGGCCCGGGAAGGGCTGACCCAGACCATGAAGGCGTTCCTGGCCGCGCACGGCGAAGGCTACGTCGAGGTGAAATGGCTACCGCTGCAGATGGATCGGCTACACCGGTCCGGTGTGGCCACCGAACTGCTGGAGGAGTACCGCAGGCTGGACAGTGCCCCGACCGTCGCGGGCGTACTGGCGCTCGCCACCCGGCTGGGCGCGCCCACCCTCACCCTGGACCCGCGCAACGTGACCCTGAAGAGGGTCCCCGGCGTGACCACCTGGCCGATCCGATCCACCACCCACGTGGTCCGCGGCAAGTCCGACCTGTTCGTGCTGTCACCCGAATGCGCCGAATCCTGGCGGCACGTGGTGTTCGAGCAGACGCTCGCACAGACCCGAGCCGAGGCCGCGCACCTGCGGTTGTTCGCCCGGTACGGGCTGATCGCGCTGGCCTGGCGAGGCGCGGGAATCATCAAACCCGTTGCCACGATGTGTGATCCGGTGCGTCCGCTGACACCGCCACCATCGCGCGCACGGCCCGTACTCACCATCGAGGGCGCGCCCTCCGACGGGGCGATCGCGCGGTCACCGCTGCCGGCAAAGGCTTTCGCCGAAGCGGCGAGCGCGCTGATCCTGGCCAACATGGTGGTGGAGAACGCCCGCGAGGATTTCGACGGCTCGGTCAAGGACGGACAGTGGCAGGTGAGCACCCTGTGCGGGCGCCGCATCGCCACCATGGCCGTGCGGATCCTGGCCAGCGCATGGGGGGTCACGCCGCTGCCCGGTGACCAGGTGCTGCTCCACGATCTGGACACGCTGGTCCCGGAGTACCCCGAGTTGGCCCGCCAGGCACGCCGGCTCGCCGGGCTGACCATCGGCGACCACGACGAGGCGTTACGCGTTCAAGCCGATCTGGACCGGTTCGTCGCGGACGTCCAGACGGTGACCGGCGGCCAGATGTTCCCGTCGTCGTTCGCCTCACGCGAGCAGTGGCAGGAGACCCTCAGATACGGCTACCAATGGCTGCGGATGGGCGGATACCTGGACGCGTACGTGGAACTGGACGAGGCCAGGGACCTGCTGTCCACCGGCGGTGCCCAACCCTCGGTGCGGGGGCAGGCATGACCACCCTCACGCGTGAGGTGCTCACCCTGGTCGCGGCCATGGCGCCGGACGGCACCGCCCGACCCCACCTGGACAGCGCCCTGGTCGCCGATCTCGGGTACAGCTCGCTGCGACTGCTCGAACTGTCCATCGCGGTGGAGCGGGCCTTCGCCCTGGCGCCGCTGAGCCAGGACAAGCTGGCCGGGATCACGACGGTCGGCGATCTGGTGGAACTCGTACGCGATCAACGGGATCCGTCATGAACGTGCTGTTCACCGGCGCGGCCGGACACGTGGGTGCCGATGCGGTGGCCCGGCTGGTCGGTCGGGGTGCCCACGTGATCGCGCTGGTGCACTCCCGATCCGAGATCATCGCGAACAACGGCCGGCGGGTGCGTCCCGCCGAGGTGGTGCACGGTGACGTCCGGGCCGCCGGTCTGGGCTTGGACACCGACACCGTGCGTCGCCTCGCCGGTCAGGTCGACCTGATCGTGCACTGCGCCGCGGTCACCGACTTCGGCCTGCCCGAACACCGGTACACCGAATTGAACGTCGGCGGCACCGCCCACGCCCTGGCCCTGGCCCGCACATGGGGCTGCGGTTTCCTGTACGTGAGCACCGCGTACGTGTGCGGCGAGTATGACGGCACCTTCGCCGAGGACCAGCTCGACATCGGCCAGCGCTTCGGTAACGACTACGAGCGCAGCAAGTTCCGGGCCGAACACCTGGTGCGCGACTCCGGACTGCGCTGGGCGATCGTTCGCCCCGGCATCGTCTCCGGCGAATACCGCACCGGTCACAGCCGCGAACACAAGCACATCTACCAGGTGCTCAAACTCATCGTCGAGGGCAAACTGCGCACCCTGCCAGGGCACTACGGTGCCACCCTGGGGCTGTCACCGATCGGCCATGTCGCCGACACCATCGCCGCGGCGGCCTCGCGGTTCGCCGACCACGTCGGTCAAACCTTCCACGCCGTCGGCGCGACCCCGCTGTCCTTGCGGGCGATATCGGACGTCCTGGCCGAGTATCCGTCGTTCCGGGTGGCGGATTTCGTGCCACCGAGCACGTTTCGCCCCGACGATCTCGACGATATCGAGCGGAGCTACTACCAGAAGGTCGGGCGCCTGTACGCGAGCTACCTGTCCCGGCGCCTGGACTTCGACTGCACCAACACCCGGGACCGGCTCGGCCTCCCGGCGCCGGCGACCGGCGCGGGCTATCTGCGGCGGATCCTCGATTCCTGTGTGCGCACAGGCTATCTGGGCCGCCCCGAACCCTCGGTCGCCGAGGTGCTGGCCGCATTGCAGCGAGAGGGGAGTCGCATATGACCGATGTCGTCACCAGTAGGTACGAGACCGACACCTACTTCGTGCAGACCCGGGACGCCCTGGCCCGGCTCAGGATCGATGCGGACGAATTCTCCTTCCACCGGGCGGTGTTGCTGCTCAAACCCGATGCCGCCGTCACCGGGGGAATGAGTCGGGCGGTGGCCTGGCTGAGGGAGCACCGGTACGGCATCGTCGGGGCCCACCCGGTGGCGCTGACCCCGCTGCACCTGCGCGCCCTGTGGTATTTCAACTGGCACCGGGCCACCGCGGAACGCCGCATGCTCGCCGATCAGCTGGCGCAGCTGTCCCCGTCCCTGGTCCTCATCGTCACCCATCCCGACCGGGATCGACCGGTGTCGGTGCGGCTGACGGCGGACAAGGGGCCCGCGGATCCGGACCAGCGGGTGCCCGGGCAGCTCCGGCACGCCCTGTCGTCGGGCACCTATCTGCTCAACCAGGTGCACTCCCCGGATGACCCGGATGACGTGCTGCGTGAGCTGAGCATCTACTTCTCCGAAGCCGTTCTCGGCGATGTCATCTCGGCAGCAGCGCTGGGAGACGACGCGTCGGCGGACGCGCTGCGGATCGCCGCCGAGATCGAATCCGGGGTACCGCGGCGCAGCGGTGACCTGGCCGCCGCGCACGCGGACACCTGGAACCGCCTCCAGGGATCGGGCGCCGTGCCGCAGCCGGAGACCGGCCGGCACTGGATCGCGGCCATCGAGGCCGCGGACCGCCACCGTATACCGCTCGACACGTGGTATCGCATCGTCCTTCAGTCGGCCTATCTGCCCATGCACAGGGCACAACCGGAACGGTGAATCATGAACTCCTGCACCTTTTCTCAGACCATCGCCAGGGAGCTGGTACACAAGCGTGCGGTATCGGAGGTGCTGGTCACCTCTCTCGCTGGAGCCGCCGAGTCGACTGATCCGTGGCTGTGCCACGCGCAGCTGCCGCGCAGGCACAGCTTCCACACGGACCTGACCGGTGAACAGGGCGGCTACCATGACGCGCTGTTGGTCATGGAGGCCTTCCGGCAGGCCTGCATCGCGGCCAGCCACCTGTTCTACGACGTACCGTTGGATGCCCGGCACACGGTGCGCTATTACGAGTTGACCGTCGTGGATCCTGCCGCGCTCAGACAGGGCCCGGGCCCGATGGATCTGGAGTTCGCCATCGCGGTGCGCAAGGAGTTCCGGCGCGGTGACGGGGGTCCGGTGCAGGGGCTCGACGTCGCGGCGGTGGCCACCCACGACGGCACCAAGCTGATGGAGCTCTCGGGCGCCTTCGGCTGGATGTCCGCCGCCACCTGGACGGCCTTCCGGGCCGGCGCGAGCTGGGACCCGGGACCGCAGCCGGCACCGGTGGATCCGGCCCGGGTCGGCCGCGGCCGCCGGGAGAACGTGGTGATCGGGCATCCGGTGCCGTTGGCCGACGGCGCGAGCGCGCCGGTACTGGTGGACATCGCCCACCCGATCATCTTCGATCACCCACTGGATCACCTGCCGGGCGGTCTGATCATCGAGGCGGGCCGCCAGCTCGCGTGGGCGCTGCTCGGCCCCCGCGCCGCAACGGTCACCGGCCCGGCCCGGGTGCGGTGTGACTTCCGGTCCTTCACCGAACTGGACGCGCCGAGCACCGTCACCATGGCCCCCGACGGCGACGATGCGCTGACCTTCCGCGGCGCGGTGACCCAGTCCGGGCAGACCAGGGCGACCGTCGAACTGGCCTTCGCCTCCGATGACCGTATCTAGGTATCTGGCCGAACGATATCTGCCGGTCTACCCGGTCTATCTGACCCTGTGGGTGGTGGCCGTCGAGTCCATGGCCCATGTGCTGGGCGGTGCCGGACCGTGGCGCCCGACGTGGGACACCGCGCTGAAGGCGTTGGCGCTGATCGCCGCCGGGGCGTTCCTTCGGATGGTGGACGATCAGAAGGACCTCGACTACGACCGGCGCTACAACCCGTCGCGCCCGCTGGTGCAGGGCCGGATCACCACGCGGGAGCTGCAGGTGGCGATGGCGCCTGCCGCCACGGTGGCGCTGCTACTGGCGGCGGCGGTGTCGCTGCCGTCGGCCGCGATGCTGGCCGCAGCGCTGGGATACGGCCTGGCACTGTGGTGGGCCGAACCCCGGGTGGCCCGGATCCGCGACGATCCACTGGTCAACCTCGCGGTGGTGTGCCCGGCCCAGTTCCTGGTGACGGGATTCATCATGGTCGGCCAGCCAGGTCTCGGTGTGTCCGCGCTGGCGGCTCCGCTGGTGTTCACCGCCGCGTTCCTGCACCTGGAGTTCGCCCGGAAGACGTCGCGGATCTCCGATCCTGATGACCCGCACTGCTATTCGCGTGTTCTCGGTGCCACCGGGAGCGCACTGGCGTCATGGGCGTTCGGGGTGTCGGCGGTGCTCCTGGAGGTCGGGGTGACCGGGAATCCGCTGCCGCTGCCGATGGTGCTGCTGCCCTGCGTGTCGGCCTGGATCTTCCTCGCCCGCAAGGCCGATGAGCATCCCCGAAGCTGGCCGACGGCCTTCGTGATCGCGTTCTACCTCTGCATCGTCGTCCAGGGCCTGGCCCACACCTAGAAAGGTCCCTCGTGCATATCCTCATCCCTCTCGTCGGCAGCCGCGGCGATGTCCAACCCGGTATCGCGCTGGGTCTGGAACTGCAGCGCCGCGGACATACCGTGGTCGTCGGTGCGCCCCCCAACTTCGTCGATTTCGTCGGGAAGACGGGACTGACGGCCCGCCCGTTCGGGCCGGATGTGCACGCCCTGTATTCGTCACCCGAGGGTCAGCGTGCGCTGGCGGCGGGAAATTCGTTCAAGCTCATGAAGATGGTCAGCGGCCAGATGGCCGACTACGCCGACCGGATGGACGACGAGCTCATCGACATCTCCCGCGACGCCGAGATGATCGTGTGCACCACGTTCAGCGAGGACAGATCGGTGATCCTGGCGCAGGCCCGCGATATCCCGGTGGTCACCCTGCACACCTATCCCAGCCGCAAGAACAGCACCTACGCCCCGCCGGGCGCGCTCCCGCACCAGTGGCCGATCCCCGGTGTGGTGAACCGCGGCGCGTGGTCGGCGGTGGAGCGCCTGCGCACCGTGGTCTTCGGCAAGTACCTCGACAACCTGCGCAGGAAACTGGATCTGCCGCCGTCGCGGGCCAGTACCGAATCGTTGCTCGCCGCGCGCCAGGTGCCCGAGTTGCAGATGTATGACTCGGCGCTGGTGCCCGGGCTGGCCGAGGAGTGGGGCGACACCAAGCCGTTCGTCGGGTTCCTGTGGCTGCCGCGGTCGGCCCGGGAGGCCATCGGTGAGCTGGCCGAACAGCACACCGAGGTGGTGGACTGGGCCGATGCCGGGACCCCGCCCATCTTCTTCGGTTTCGGCAGCCTGCCGATCCAGGACTTCACCTCGGTGATCGGGCTCATCCAGCAGATCTGCGACCGCACCGGTCAACGGGCCCTGATCAGTGTCGGCGGTGCGGATCTGAGTGGGGCCGTGTCCACCGGGGCGAACGTGAAGATCGTGGATGCGCTGGCGCACGACCTGATCTTCCCGCACTGCGCTGCGGCGGTGCACCACGGCGGCATCGGCACCCTGTTCGAGAGCCTGCGTGCGGGTCTGCCGACCTTGGTGTGCTCGGTGTCCTTCGATCAACCGCTGTGGGGTAGTCAGGTGCACCGCCTCGGTGTCGGGGCGCACGTGCCGTTCACCAAACTGGGCGCCGATACCCTCAGTCGGGCGATCGGCACCCTGATGGACGACGGAACACGTTCCCGGGCAGCCGCTTTGGGCTCGCGTCTGCGGGACACCGGGGACGGCGTGCCGCGTGTGTGCGATATCGCGGAGAAGGTGGCAGCGGGCTAGCGGGGCACGAGTGTCACGGGTAGGGCGGCCGGTGACAGCACGAAATCCTTGCCCTGCGCCTTGACCTCGAAATCGGCGGGAAGCGTCACGCGCCAGCGCGAGAACAGCGCGACGGCCTGCACGGTGAGGGACAGCAGCGCGAACTGACTTCCGGGGCAGTGCCGTTGCCCCACGCCGAACGGCATCATCGCCTGGCGGTCGCCGCCGTCCCCGTCCCACCGGTCCGGGTCGAACACCGCCGCGTCCGGGAAGTAGGTGTCCCGGTGATGGATCAGATACGGGCTGAACAGGATATTGGTCCCGTCCGGGAAGTCGACCGGGCCTATCCGTCCCGGACCGTCGGAGGTGACGAGGCTGATCCAGGGCGCCCACACCCGCAGCGTCTCGGTGAGCACATTGCGCAGGAACGGCCGTTGCGTGCCTGTGGCGGAATCTGATTCGGCGTACACCCGCTCGGCGATCTCGGGTGCACGGGCCACCTCGTAGATGAGCCAGGAGAAGATCGACGATTGGGAACCGATCCCGGCCGCGAGCGCCAGCAGCAGCTCGTCGGCCGTCTCGTCATCGGAGAGCGTCGCGCCGGTCTCGGCGTCCACGTGGTGCAGCAGCGCCGAGAGCATGTCGCCGCGATCGGGGTGGTCGCGACGCTGCCGGATCAGGGTCTTCATGGCAGCACGGACCTCGCGGGACTGGCCGGCGAATCGCCGGTCGGCCCGGAATCGCAACCGGCGCAGCGGTGCGGGCAACGCACCCCGGATGATGACCTCGGACAGCAACCACGGGACCCGTTCCCGGATGAAGCCGATCTCACCGCCGCCGGTATCGGACTGGAACAAGGTGGCGAACATGGTGCGGGTCACCAGGTCGTGGACCCGGATACGGAGCTCGCCGCAGGGGCCCGGGCACAAGGACGCCGACCATTCGTCGGCGATCGTCGCCACCGTCTGCGCGTATTCGGTCAGCCGGCCCTGCCGGAACACCGGGGCGATCATCCGCCGGCGCAGATCGTGCTCGTCGCCGCTGAGCACATTGGTGGCCCCGCTGACCAGATCGCTGATGGCTTCCCGCAGCGCCTCCCGGTGGAAGCTGCCCGCGCGGCCCAGGCTGACATCGCGGATCAATTCGGGTGTGGTCAGCAGATAGGACGGCTTGGGGCCGAGATACACCCGCACGATCGGTTCGTCGGCGGGCAGCTTCAGCAGGAAGGTGCGCGGGTCGCCGGTGACCAGGTGCGCATGCCCGAGCACGGGCAATCGGCCAGGGGCGGTGGGTATCTCAGGCATCTCGCATCGCCAGCAGCAGCGTCCTGATCCGGTCGGCGAAGGCACGGGCGCGCTCGGCAGTGAGAACTGCGGCCGGATAGGTGGTCTGCAGGTTCAGCCTGCCGTCGTAGCTGAACACGGCGTGGTGACGTCCGGTGGACAGCGGCAGATTCTCCGGTGGCCCGCCTGCGGCGAGCACGCCGTAGTTCGCATTGCCGCGGATCCGGAAGTCCGTGACGGGGATCGGCAGGGATCCGAAGTCACCCATGTTGGACACCGAGATCGGTTCGAGGTTGTCGCTGCTGGCCCACCTGGCGACGATCTCGGGGATGTGCAGGCAGGTCTGCTGTACCACGCCGTCGGCCAGATCGGTGTGCAGCTGGGCCAAGATCTCCTCGCCGACGGCGCGCGGGTCGTCGGTGGGGCCCACGCTCACCTGCGCGCAGGAATAGCCCAGCACGTTGGTGCCGTCCGCATCCTCGGCCGCTGGGCTCAGCCACTTGCGGATGTTCACATGCGAGATCAGCCCGATCGGCAGTGCGCCGTCGGGTTCCAGCAGCTCACGCTCGGCCGAAAGGACTGCCCCGCAGATCAACCCGTGCAAGGTCTCATGGTGGGCTTTGGCCGAGGCGCGCAGCGCGGCGGTCTCCTCGCGGCTGAACACGGTGATCAGCCGGTGCAGGGCGAACGGGTCGGTGCCCGGGGTGCGGCCGACCGGATCGCGAAACGGGTACACCACCACGCCGTCCAGGCGCTCCGCCCCGGTGCGGGTGCCCTTGACGACACCGCGGTCGGCCAGCAGTGTCTCGGTGGCGGCCGGGACGGGGACCGGGGCCGGCTCCGGAACCGTTGCACCGGAAAGTATCTGTGCGTAGTTCTGCCACAGCGTGCTGAACCAGTGGTACAGCAGGATGCCGTCGGCGACGGCGTGGTGGGTCAGCAGTGTGACCCAGTCCTCGGTGACGTCGAGCCCGGCGACCGGTTGGCCGAAGCCGATCGGGGTGGTGGTGTTGTGCACGGGATCGACCCGACCGGTGCTGACGGGTTCGGGTGCGTCGCCCGGTACGACGAGTTCCAGGCCCGCCGCACCGAATTCGATCCGGCCGGTCAGCACGGGGTGCTGCCGCACCAGCCGTTCCCACGCCGCTGTCAGCGCGGCCAGGTCGAGCGGCGCCGCCACCCGGGCGGTCATGACCGTCGTCTCGGACACCAGCGCATGAATCGACTCGAACGGGGAAAGCGGCCGTCCTTGCGGGCTCACGGGGCCAATCTAGCCCGATATCGACGCCTTGGTCGGCGGATGACGCTAGCGGTTCTCGCTGAACGCCCGCAACGACGCCACCTGCTCGGGATCCAGGGACGGGCGCACATTGTCGCGGGCCTTGGCCACATCGTCGGTGGTCACATCGGCCGCATCGATCGACCGGCGCATCGCGGTCAGGGCCGCCTCGCGCAGCAGGGCCACGCAGTCGGCGGCGCTGTAGCCGTCCAATTCGTCGGCCAGGCTGTCCAGGTCGACATCGGGTGCCAACGGGATCGACTTCCCGGCGGTCCGCAGGATGTCCCGGCGCGCCTGCGCATCCGGCGGTTCGACGAACACCAGCTTCTCCAGCCGGCCGGGCCGCAGCAAGGCCGGGTCGATCAGGTCCGGCCGGTTGGTGGCTCCGACCACCACCACGTCACGCAACGGGTCGATACCGTCCAACTCGGTCAGCAGGGCGGCCACCACCCGATCGGTGACACCGGAGTCGTGGCTCTGCCCGCGCCGCGGCGCCAACGCGTCGATCTCGTCGAGGAAGACCATCGACGGGGCGGAATCGCGTGCGCGGCGGAACAATTCACGAACCGCCTTCTCCGATGCGCCGACCCACTTGTCCATCAGCTCGGCACCCTTGACGGCGTGCACGGACAGCCGGCCCGAACTGGCCAGGGCGCGCACCACGAACGTCTTACCGCAGCCGGGCGGTCCGTAGAGCAACACCCCACGCGGGGGCTGCACCCCGAGGCGGGCGAAGGTATCCGGGTGCTGCAGCGGCCACAGCACCGCCTCGGTGAGGGCTTGTTTGGTCTCGACCATATCGCCGACGTCGTCGAGGGTGACCGAACCGACAGCCACCTCTTCGGTGGCCGAACGGGACAGCGGGCGGATCACCGACAGCGCGCCGGTGAGGTCGTCCTGGCTCAGGGTGGGCGTCTGCCCGTCGGTGCTGGCCCGTGCCGCCGCGCGCAGCGCAGCTTCCCGGACCAGGGCGGCCAAGTCGGCCACGACGAAACCCGGTGTGCGTTCGGCGATCTCGTCGAGCTGCAGATCGGCCACGGGTACTCCCCGCAGCAACACCTCGAGCAGGGCCTTGCGGGTGCCGGCGTCGGGGAGCGACAGCCCCAGTTCCCGGTCGCACAGATCGGGTGCGCGCAGCCGGGTGTCGAGGTTGTCGGGCACCGCCGAGGTGGCGACGAACGCGACGCCCCTGGTGGCGATGGCATTGCGCAGCTCGGTGAGGATCAGCGTGGCCACGGGTTCCGGCGGCGCGGGCAGCAGCGCATCGATATCGGTGATGAGCAGCACCCCGCCGTCGCGAACCTTGGCGACCGCCGCGGCCACCGCGGACAGCCGGTCCTCGGCGCGCAACGCCCCGATCTCGGGGCCGTCGAGTTCGACCAGCGTGCGCTGGGCGCACACCGCCCGCACCAGCGTCGCCTTGCCGACACCGGCCGGACCGGAGACCAGCACGCCGAGATTGGCGGTGGCGCCCAGGGACTCCAGCAGCTGTGGTTCGTCGAGTGCGAGCTTGAGCCACTCGGTGAGCTTGCCCGCCTGCAGATGGGCGCCCTTGAGATCGTCGAACGGCACCGCCGAGGGTTCCGCGGCGGTGGTCCGCACCGGCCGGGACTCGGAGATCCCGTCACCCCAGGACACCATCGAGTTGGGTTGCACGCTCACCGTTCCGGCCGGGTCGACGCCGGTGACCGTGAGCAGCTCCGAAGTCCAGGTGATGCCGACCGAGGTGGTCAGTGCGGTCGTCGCATCCGAGGTGGAGGTGCCCGGACCCAGATCGCGCGGCAGCAGCGACACGGTGTCGCCGACGGACAACACCTTGCCCAGCAAGGCCATGCGCAGGGTGGCCGGGGACACCGACTGGGTGGCCAGCCGCGACCCGGTCAACGTCACCGATTTCGCGCCGTACACCGTCACCGGCGCCACCACCACCGTGGCGTTCTCGCGCAATCCGGCGTTGGACAGCGTGACATCGTCGAGCAGTGCCGCCCCGGCGGGCGTGCCGGCCGGGGCCACGCCGACGACTGCTGCGGTCGTGCGCGACCCCAGCAGCGAGACCGCATCCCATTCCCGGATGCCGAGTGCGGCGATGGCCTCCGGGTGCAGGCGCACCACACCGCGACGTGAGTCCAGGGCGGACGTGTTGAGCCGTGCGGTCAACGACAGCGTCATTGGCGGCCGGGCGGCTTGCGCAGGCCGAGACGGGATACCGAGCGACGGTGCGGCTGGGTGCGGCGGATGGCCCGCCGGGCCGCGCGCTGCTGACGCGGTTTGTCGTTCCAGGCCTCCGGATGCGCGGCCACCCAGCGCTTGCTGCGCACCGCGAAGGGGATGTGGATGACGTAGGCGAGGATGATCAGCATGATCACCACGTAGCCGTACAGCACCGAGGCGGCCACGCCGAGGGCCAGCAGGGCCAGCAGCGGGGCGACCATGTTGGGTGGGACGGAGAAGGTGTGCACCTTGCGCATCGGGATGGCGCTGACCACCAGCAGTGAGACGCCGATCATCCAGGCGATCACCAGGAACTCGGCGGCCGGGGTGTTCCACCATTCACCGGGGAACTGCAACTTCGCGGCGATCGGGCCGATGGCTCCGATCGCGCCGGCCGGGGCCGGCATGCCCATGAAGTACTCCTTCTCGTACGCCGGCAGATCGGCGTCGAGCATGGCGTTGAACCGGGCCAGCCGCAGCACGATGCACACGGAGAAGAACAGCACCACGATCCAGCCGATCTGCGAATGCGACAGCAGCGTGGCATAGACGATGAAGGCCGGTGCCACACCGAAGTTCACGGCATCGGCCAGCGAGTCGATCTCCTCGCCCATCTTCGAGGTGGCGTTGAGCATCCGGGCGGTGCGACCGTCGAGGGCATCCAGGATCGCGGCGACGGCCAGCAGCGCCATCGCCTCGGTGGGCCTGCCGTCCAGCGCGAACTTCACCCCGGACAACGCCAGGCAGATGGCCGCCACCGTCATGGCGCTGGGCAGGAACCGCAGACTCACCGTCGGCGATTTGATCCGGGCCTTGATCATTCTTCTCCGGCGATCATCGCAACTCAGCCAACACGGTTTCGCCGCCGATCGCACGCTGACCGATCTCGACGGCCACCTTGGCCGACTCGGGCAGGTACGTGTCCAGGCGCGAGCCGAACCGGATCAGCCCGTAGGTCTCACCGAGAGCGAGTTTGTCACCGGCGCGGGCGCTGCACACGATGCGCCGCGCCAGCAGGCCGGCGATCTGGACCGCGACCACGTCGACTCCGTCCGGCGTGCGGATCAGCAGGCTGTTGCGTTCGTTGGCCTCGCTGGCGGTGTCCTTGTCCGCGGACTGGAACCGGCCGGGCCGGTGTTGCACGGCCACCACTTCACCGGCCGCGGGTGCGCGCTGCACGTGCGCGTCGAACAGCGACAGGAAGATGCTGATCCGCAGCATCGGGGTGGCGGGCAGGCCGAGTTCGGCAGGCGGCAACGCCTGGTCGATCAGCGTCACCCGGCCGTCGGCGGGCGCCACCACGACGCCGGGCCGGGTCGGGGGTACGCGGGAGGGGTGCCGGAAGAACAGCGCGGAGAGGCTCGCGGCGCTCAGCCCGGCGTTGCGCAACCAGCGGCGGTGCCGGCCGAGTGCGGCGATTCCCAGCCCACCCGCGATGAACGGCAGGCCGGCCGGATGAACCGGAGGGACGGTGGAACGGACGAGTTCGGCGAAGCGTTGCGCTTCGGACGCGTTGTCGTCGGAGGGGCGGGCAGGTCTGGCCATGGCGGCTCCCGATTCTACGTGGACTCAGCCGGTTGACAGGTCCCAGACCAGAACCGGCGATCCGGCTGCCAGATGGTCGACATCTTCGGGGATGTCGAGCAGACAGTTCGACGACGCCAGCCAGCGCAGATGGTGGGAGGCGGGCGGCCCGTAGCCGGTGACGGTGGTTCCGGCGAGCACACCGCGACGGAACTGCCGCTTACCTCGCGGCGAGGTCAGGTCTTCGGTCAGGGTTGCGGTCACCCGTGGGCGGTCGGCCGGTAGGCCCATGGCCGCGCGCAGCGGGGCGCGGACGAACACTTCGAAGGAGACCAGCGAGCTCACCGGGTTGCCGGGCAGCGTGACGACGGGCGTGCCGGTATCGGATGCCGCCGGCAGTCCGGCTCCGGAAATCCGGCCGCTGCCCTGCGGCATCCCCGGCTGCATCGCCACCTTCACGAACTCGACCTCATCGGCCAGCGCGTCCTTGACCACCTCGTAGGCGCCCGCGCTGACCCCACCGGTGGTGATGATCAGATCGGCGTCGCCGGTGTGGGTGACCAGCGCGTCCCGGAAGGCGTGCACATCGTCGCTCACCACGGGGGAGAAGAGCACCTCGCCGCCGGCGTCGCGGACGGCGGCGGCCAGCATCACGGCGTTGGATTCGTAGATCTGGCCGGGCAGCAGCGGGGTCCCCGGCGCCACCAGCTCCGAACCCGTCGACATCACCAGCACGCGCTGGCGCGGCAGCACCGTCAGCTCGCCGAAACCCAGGGCGGCGGCCAGGCCCAGCGCCGCCGGCGTGAGCACCTGGCCCCTGCGCAACACCGTCGTACCGGCGGCCACGTCCTCACCGGCGCGTCGGATGTGCTGGCCGGTCCGGGCGGCGGTGCGGATGGCCACCGTGGTCGCGGTGGTCGAGAAGTCTGCGTCGGTGGCCTCCACCGGAACGACGGCAGTCGCCCCGGCGGGGAGCGGTGCGCCGGTCATGATCCGTTGTGCGGTACCGGGTTTCAGTGCGCCGGTGTCGGTCCGTCCGGCCGGGATGTCGTCGGCGACCGGCAGCCTGACGGGATGTTCGGCGGTGGCCGCGGCGATATCGTCGGCGTACACCGCGAACCCGTCCATCGCCGAGTTGTCGAACCCCGGCAGGGGGAGCGGGGCCACCACGTCAGCGGCCAGCACCAGTCCGAGCGCATCGGTCAGCGGCACCGCGACCGGGTCGCGTGGCGCGATCAGACTCGCGACGACGCGTTGATGTTCCTCGACGGATCGCATCAGACCGGGAACGTCACGCCGGTCAGCTCTTCGGATACCGCCCACAGTCGGCGCTGCAGGTCCGCGTCGTGGGACTGCGCCGAGGAGGTGACCAGTTCGGGGTAGCCGACCAGTCCGAAAGAGGCGACCGGGAGGGACGGGCCGTAGTACTGGGCGCCACGTACGGCCGGATCGGTGGCGGCGCGCAGGGTGGCCAGCGCGCCGACTGCGGGGCTGTTGGTGACCAGACCGGACAGCGTGCTGAATCCGGGCAGGCCGTTGCCCGGGGTGTGGCGCATCAACTCGGTGTTGGAGATACCCGGATGCGCGGCCACCGCGATGGTCGGGTTGTGATGGGAGGAGAGACGCCGTTGCAGCTCATAGGTGAACAGCAGATTGGCCAGTTTGGACTGCCCGTAGGCGGCGACCCGGTTGTAGCTCCGTTCCCACTGCAGATCGTCGAAGTGGATGCCGGCCTGGATGCGGTGCGCGATGCTGGCGACCGCCACCACCCGCGAACCGGCAACCGGCAGAAGGCGATCCAGCAACAGTCCGGTCAGTGCGAAGGCACCCAGGTGGTTGGTGCCGAACTGCAACTCGAAACCGTCGGCGGTGGTCTGCTTGGGCGGGTACATCACCCCGGCGTTGTTGATCAGCAGGTCGATCTTCTCGAACCGGGTCCCCAGCTGTTCGGCGGCTTCCCGCACGGAGGCCAGCGAACCCAGGTCCAGTTTCTGGACCGTCACATCGCCGGTGATCCTGGCTGCGGCGGCCTCACCTTTGGCGGTGTCGCGGACCGCGATGACCACGCGCGCGCCGCGGCCGGCGAGCACCCGGGCCGTCTCGAAACCGAGCCCGGTGTTGGCGCCGGTGACGATCGCGATCCTGCCGGTCTGGTCCGGAACATCTCTCTCGGTCCAGCGTTCTCCAAAAAGCGCGAGTGGCCCCATGACGCGCAACACTACTGGGCGGCCCGAGTTGCGCAGAAAGGTTGGCCGTTTACTGTCGGCACATGGCGATCGGTGGCGTGCTGTTCGATATCGACGGTGTCCTGGTGACATCGTGGCAACCGATTCCGGGCGCGGCTCAGGCGTTGCGCACCCTGTCCGAACACCAGATCGCCCGCAGCTACCTGACGAACACCACCACCCGTACCCGCACCCAGATCGCCGACCTGCTGAGCACCGCGGGCATGACCGTCGCGCCGGACGAGGTCGTGACCTCGGCCCTGCTCACCGCCGAATACGTGCGCGACCGGTATCCGGGGGCGCGATGTTTCCTGGTGAACAGTGGCGATATCGCCGAGGATATGGCGGGTGTGGACATCGTCTACTCGCACGAGTTCACCGGGCCCACCGCACCGGAGACCCCGGATGTGGTGCTGCTCGGCGGGGCCGGGCCGGAGTACACCCACCTGACCCTGAGCTGGGTCTACGACTGGATGGCCCAGGGCGTGCCGGTGGTGGCGATGCACCGCAGCACCGCGTGGACCACCAGTCACGGCCTGCGGGTGGACACCGGGATGTATCTGATCGGGATGGAGGAGACGTCGGGGCGCAAGGCCACCGCCGTCGGTAAGCCCGCGCCGCAGGGTTTCCTGGCGGCCGCGAACCGGCTCGGGGTGGATCCCGAGGAGATGTACATGGTCGGTGACGACCTCAACAACGATGTGCTCGCCGCCCAGGTGGTCGGCATGACCGGGGTGCTGGTGCGCACCGGAAAGTTCCGGCAGGCCACCTTGGACCGTTGGGCCACAGACGAATTCGCGATGCAGCCGAACCACGTCATCGACTCGGTGGCCGATCTGCCGGCGCTGTTGGGGCTCTAGCCGCCGGCGACCTCGCGCTGCATCTCGCGCACCGCGTCGATGCGTTCCTGCAACTGCTCACGGGTGGCCGCGGCGACCGGCGGCCCGCCCCGGCGGCGGCGCAGCTCGTTGTGGATCCAGCCGTGCGGCCGGCCGGTGCGGTGGTGGAACGCCGACACCAGCACGTTGAGCTCGCGGCGCAGATCGCGCAGCTGGTTATGGGTGGTGGGGGGCGGCACTGCACCGGACGCCGTGCGCTTCTGCAGCTGCGCGTCCTGGCGGCGGTTCAGCAGGTCGCGCATCTGGGTGGTGTCCAGCAGGCCGGGGATACCGAGATAGTCGGCCTCCTCGTCGCTGCCCGCGGGAGTGGCGGTGCCGAAGGACGACCCCTCGAAGATCACCTGGTCCAGTTCGGCCTCGGCGCCGAGGTATTCGAAACCCCGGTCCATATCGGACTTCTCGTCCTTGCGCTTCTCGGCGTCGGCGAGCAGCTCGTCGTCGAGCCCGTCGGATTCCCGGTGCGGTTTGCCCAGCACGTGATTGCGCTGCGCCTCCATCTCCGAGGCCAGCTGCAGCAGGTTGGGCACCGAGGGCAGGAAGATGCTGGCCGTCTCGCCGGGCCGGCGGCTGCGCACGAACCGGCCGATGGCCTGGGCGAAGAACAGCGGGGTGGACGCACTAGTGGCGTACACGCCGACGGCCAGGCGGGGTACGTCGACGCCCTCGGACACCATGCGGACCGCGACCATCCAGCGGCTGCTGGAGTCGGAGAACTGCGAGATCTTGTTCGAGGCCGTCGGGTCGTCGGACAACACGACGGTCGGTTCCTCACCGGTGAGGGTGGTGAGCAGTTTCGCGTAGGCGCGGGCCGCGGTCTGGTCGGAGGCGATGACCATGGCGCCGGCGTCCGGGACGTGCTGGCGCTTCTGCTGCAGCCGGGTGTCGGCGGCCGCGAGCACCGCGGGCATCCATTCGCCCGCCGGGTTGAGTGCGGTGCGCCAGGCGCGCGCGGTCTGCTCGGCGGTGAGCGGCTCGCCCAGGCGCGCGGCGTGTTCTTCGCCGGCGCTGTCACGCCAGCGGGCCTCACCGGAGTAGGCCATGAAGATCACCGGGCGGACCACGCCGTCGGCGAGCGCATCGGCGTAGCCGTAGACGTGGTCGGCCTGCGAGCGCTGGAATCCGGCGCCGTCGGTCTCGTAGTTGACGAACGGGATGGGGCTGTCATCGCTGCGGAACGGGGTACCGGTCAGGGCCAGCCGGTGGGTGGCGTCGCCGTACGCCTCGCGGATGCCGTCACCCCAGCTCTTCGCGTCTCCGCCGTGGTGGATCTCGTCGAAGATGACGAGCGTCTTGTGGTTCTCGGTGCGCACCCGGTGCCGGGTGGGGTGGCTGGCCACCTGGGCGTAGGTGACGGCGATGCCGTGGTAGTCGCTGGAGGTGTGGCCGGCGGAGTTGCTGAATTTGGGGTCGATCGCGATGCCGAGCCGGGCCGCGGCCTGTGACCACTGGGTCTTGAGGTGTTCGGTGGGCACCACCACGACGACCTGCTCGACGGTGCGGTCGCTCAGCAACTCTCCGGCGATGCGCAGGGCGAAGGTGGTCTTGCCGGCGCCCGGGGTCGCGACAGCCAGGAAGTCCTTGGGCTTGGCAGACAGATACTTCACCAATGCCCGGCGTTGCCAGCCCCGCAAAGCCTGGGTGCTGGGTCCCCCGGCGCCGGAATTCGGCACTTCGTACGGCCGCACCCGAGACTCCTATCTGGTCGAAGGGCAGTCTAGGGCAAGGGGTTCCGGGTGCGCATACCCGCAGCACGTGTCGCGGGTGGGCGCGCCGGTCAGACGAAGAAGTTGTCGTTCTTGACGAACCATTCCGCGCATTCGGCATCGGTCATGTCGGCGAGCGCGCCCATGTTCTCGAAGTAGTGCTCGCGGGGCGCGCCGGGAGCAAAGAGCATCAGCAGCGACGCGGGCGCGTCGGCGGTGTTGCGGAAGCCGTGGATACCGCCCGGCGGTACATAGAGGAAGTCGTTGACCCCGGCGGTCGACCAGTCGGTGCCGTCGTGGATCTCCACTTGGCCGCCCAGGACGAAGAACGCCTCGCTCATCGCGCGGTGGTAATGCGGGGCGGGGCCGCCGCCGCGGGGGCTGATCTCGACCCGGTACAGGCCGTAGTCGCCGTCGGTCTGCTGTTGATTCGCCAGGTAGTGATACTTGACCAGACCGAAGGCGTCGTAGTCGGCGGGCTGGTCGCCGCGGCGCACCCAGGCGCTCACCTCGGGATCGTCCGCGGTGTAGCGGGGCGGCGGGTAGGGCGGCACGATCAGCGACATCCGGTTCACCCTACGTCGGCCGCGCCCCAGCAAACCCACAGTTGCGCGACACAGTCCGTTCAGAGTCGGTGCCTAGCCTCCGGACAGGTGATGACCAGGCGGATGTTCCTGGCGGCCGGGTCCGCCACCGTCGTGGCCTGTGTGTCGGCGCCGCGGGCGTCGGCGGCGCTGGACCCGGCGGCGGTGGTGGGGCAGAACGGCCGGCGGGTGCCCACCCAGTGGGGGATGGCGCTGCCGGGGATCGCCACGTCGTTCGAGCCGAACGGCAGGGAGCTCGCCCTGACCTTCGACGCCTGCCGGGGCGGCTGCGATGACGCACTGCTGGACACCTTGAGGCGCAACCAGGTTCCTGCCGTGCTGTTCTTCAACGCCAAATGGATCGACCAGCACCCCGACCGGGCCGCTGCGCTGGCCGCCGACCCGTTGTTCGAGATCGGCAACCACGGCACCAGACATGTGCCGCTGTCAGTGACCGGCCGTTCCGCCTACGGCATCGCAGGCACCCGCTCGGCGGCCGAGGTGGTCGACGAGGTGTGGGCCAGCCATCAGAAGATCGCCGCGCTGACCGGAAAGCCCCCGACCTGGTTCCGGCCCGGCACGGCGCATTACGACGATGTCGCGGTGGCGATCGTGTCGGAACTCGGTGAGCGGCCGCTGGGGTTCACGGTCAACGGTGACGCCGGGGCGACGCTGCCGGCGGCGAAGGTGCGTGCCACCGTGCTGGGCGCCGCCCCGGGGGCGATCGTCATCTCGCATATGAACCACCCGGAGGGCGGGACGGCCGCCGGGTATGCCGCCGCGATCCCGCAGTTACGCGCGGCCGGATGGGAGTTCGTCCCACTGCGTGACCGGGTGGTCCAGTGAATCGGGGTAGGTCACGCCGGTGAGCTCCTCGGACACCGCCCACAGCCGGCGCTGCACCTCGACGTCATAGGAGTATTCGCTGGACGTCACCACCTTGGGGTGGCCCTTCTGTTCGGCGAAGCCGTCGGGCCCGTAGTACTGACCGCCCAGCGCACCGGGATCGGTGGCGGCCCGCAGTGTCGGCAGCGCGCCCATCGCGGCTTCCTGGAACAGCGCCCGTGCGACCGGGAGGGCCAGCTGGAAGGCGCGCGGCAGGTGTCGCGCGAGTTCGGTGTCGGAGCCGCCCGGGTGCGCGGCCAGCGCTATGGTGCGCTGTCCGGACAGCCGGCGCTGGAGCTCATAGGTGAACATCAGATTGGCCAGCTTGGACTGGCCGTACGCAACGAGCCGGTTGTAGTCGCGCTCCCATTGCAGATCCTCGAACCGGATGGCGCGGGCGAAGCGGTGCCCGATACTGCTGACCGTCACCACGCGGGAACCGGGCACCGGCAACAGCCGGTCGAGCAGCAGGCCGGTAAGGGCGAAGTGGCCGAGGTGATTGGTGCCGAACTGCAGCTCGAACCCGTCGGCGGTGGTCTGCTTGGGTGGGGTCATCACCCCGGCGTTGTTGATCAACAGGTCGATGGTGTCGTACGTGCTCTTGAGTTCGTCGGCGGCCTCCCGGACCGAGGCGAGCGAGCCGAGGTCCAGTCGCTGCACCACGACATCGCCGCCGATCCGCTCGGCGGCCGCGCGGCCCTTGTCCAGATCGCGGACGGCGAGTACGACGTGTGCACCCTTGGCGGCGAGCGCCGTCGCGGTTTCGTACCCGAGGCCGGTGTTGGCGCCGGTGACGACGGCGGTGCGGCCGGTCTGATCGGGAATGTTGGCGGCGGTCCAGTTCGGCATGAGAAACTCCTTGAGAGGGTTAAGCGGAGTGTGTCCTCCGGTTGGTTCCGACTATACGGAACGCACGCCCCGCTTGTTTGTTCCCGGAGGTGGTGTTGATGCGCGCCGATGCGGCCCGTAACCGTGCGCGGGTGCTCGAGGTCGCCTACGAGACCTTCGCGTCCGACGGCCTCGGTGTGCCGATCGATGAGATCGCGCGCCGGGCCGGCGTCGGCGCAGGCACGGTCTACCGGCACTTTCCCGCCAAGGAGGACCTCTACCGGGCCGTGGTCGCCGAACGGATCCGCACCATCGTCGACGAGGCCCGAAGCCTGCTGGGCTCGGGGGATCCGGGCGCCGGGTTGTTCGACTTCCTGCGGTCGATGGTGCTGCAGTGGGGTGCCGCCGACCGGGGCCTGGTGGACGCACTGGCCGGTGTGGGCATCGACATCAACTGCGTCGTCCCGGAATCCGAAGGGGAGTTCCTGGCGATCCTGGGCGAGCTGCTGGCCGCCGCGCAACGGGCCGGGTCCGTGCGCGCGGACGTCACCGTGCCCGAGGTGAAGGCGTTGCTGGTGGGCTGCCAGGCCATCCAGGCCTACAACCCCGCGGTTGCCGAACATGCCACCGACGTGGTGCTCGACGGGCTTCGCGCTCAGTGAAGCACCTTGCACTCGCCATGGTCGAGTGCTAAGAACGTAGTTGGCACTCTCGATACGTGAGTGCTAGGTCGGGACGGTGAGGCTAGGGAGCACACCCCAGCCGTCCGTCGCGGGCACTGCGCCCGACCAACAGACGTGCAATTCCCAACCGGAGGAATCACTTCGCAATGGCCAAGACAATTGCGTATGACGAAGAGGCCCGTCGCGGCCTCGAGCGGGGCCTCAACGCCCTCGCCGACGCCGTAAAGGTGACGCTCGGCCCCAAGGGTCGCAACGTCGTCCTGGAGAAGAAGTGGGGCGCCCCCACGATCACCAACGATGGTGTGTCCATCGCCAAGGAGATCGAGCTGGAGGACCCGTACGAGAAGATCGGCGCCGAGCTGGTCAAAGAGGTCGCCAAGAAGACCGATGACGTCGCCGGCGACGGCACCACCACCGCCACCGTGCTGGCCCAGGCCCTGGTTCGCGAAGGTCTGCGCAACGTCGCAGCCGGCGCCAACCCGCTCGGCCTGAAGCGCGGTATCGAGAAGGCTGTCGAGGCTGTCACCGCTCGCCTGCTCTCGACCGCCAAAGAGGTCGAGACCAAGGAGCAGATCGCTGCCACCGCCGGCATCTCCGCCGGTGACCAGTCCATCGGTGACCTGATCGCCGAGGCTCTGGACAAGGTCGGCAACGAGGGTGTCATCACCGTCGAGGAGTCCAACACCTTCGGCCTGCAGCTGGAGCTCACCGAGGGCATGCGCTTCGACAAGGGCTACATCTCGGGTTACTTCGTGACCGACGCCGAGCGTCAGGAAGCGGTCCTCGAGGATCCCTACATCCTGCTGGTCTCCGGCAAGGTGTCGACGGTCAAGGATCTGCTCCCGCTGCTGGAGAAGGTCATCCAGTCCGGCAAGCCGCTGCTGATCATCGCCGAGGACGTCGAGGGCGAGGCCCTGTCGACCCTGGTCGTGAACAAGATCCGTGGCACCTTCAAGTCCGTCGCCGTCAAGGCCCCGGGCTTCGGTGACCGCCGCAAGGCCATGCTGCAGGACATCGCCATCCTCACCGGTGGCCAGGTCATCAGCGAAGAGGTCGGCCTCTCGCTGGAGACCGCCGATGTCGCGCTGCTGGGCACCGCCCGCAAGGTCGTCATCACCAAGGACGAGACCACCATCGTCGAGGGCTCGGGCGACTCCGACGCCATCGCCGGCCGGGTGGCCCAGATCCGCGCCGAGATCGAGAACAGCGACTCCGACTACGACCGCGAGAAGCTGCAGGAGCGCCTGGCCAAGCTGGCCGGCGGTGTTGCGGTGATCAAGGCCGGAGCTGCCACCGAGGTGGAGCTCAAGGAGCGCAAGCACCGCATCGAGGACGCCGTCCGCAACGCGAAGGCTGCCGTCGAAGAGGGCATCGTCGCCGGTGGTGGCGTGGCTCTGCTGCAGTCGGCTCCGGCGCTCGACGAGCTCAAGCTCGAGGGTGACGAGGCCACCGGCGCCAACATCGTGCGCGTCGCGCTGTCGGCTCCGCTGAAGCAGATCGCCTTCAACGGTGGTCTGGAGCCGGGCGTCGTCGCCGAGAAGGTGTCGAACCTGCCCGACGGTCACGGCCTGAACGCCGCGACCAACGTGTACGAGGACCTGCTGGCCGCCGGCGTTGCCGACCCGGTCAAGGTCACCCGCTCGGCGCTGCAGAACGCGGCGTCCATCGCGGCGCTGTTCCTCACCACCGAGGCCGTCGTCGCCGACAAGCCGGAGAAGGCCGCCGCACCTGCGGGCGACCCGACCGGTGGCATGGGCGGTATGGACTTCTAAGTCCTTTCACGAGAAAAGCCCCGGTGCGCTCTGCGCACCGGGGCTTTTTCGTTTCTGGGGGTTATCCCCGGCGAGAAAGTCGTCAATGCTCGCCTAGCGTCGGACTGTGACCGTTGCATGGACCCCCTGGCAGAAGCTCGCGTTCCGGCTGTTGTTCACCGTCGGCGGCGGGATCCTCATCCTGTCCGTGTACGGCAATCTCGGGCTGTCGGTGGTGTTTCACCCGCTGCTGCAAGCGCTCGCCAACCTCGGTAGCTTCGTCGTCCGCGGCGAAGGTGCGCACCTGGACATCGCCGGTGCGGCCGACTCGCTGGCGGCGTGGTGCTATCACCTGGGCTGGATCCTGGTGGCGCTGTTCATCACCGCGGTGTGGACCGTGCTGGATCGGCGGCGGCCCGACTATCGCGGGCTGGCCGCGCTGCTGCACGTGTTCGCCCGCTTCGGTCTGGCGATCTCGATGCTGGTGTACGGATTGGCCAAGTTCATTCCGGCGCAGATGGCCTACATGAGGCTGCCCGGCTATCAGATCCAGATGGTCGGCGATGTCAGCTCGATGAACGTGCTGTGGGGGTTCATGGGTGCCTCCGACCCATACACCATGGCGGCCGGCGCGGTCGAACTCGCTTCCGGCGCACTGCTTCTGTGGCGCAGGACGTGGCTGCTGGGTGCGCTGCTGGCAGTCTTCGCGATGGGGCAGGTCTTCCTGCTCAACCTGTGTTACGACGTTCCGGTCAAACTCGTGTCCGGACAACTGCTGATCGTCGCGATCGCCATCACCGCACCCTACTGGCGCAGCCTGGCCGGGGTGGTGCTGCGCGGCGAAACGCCCCAGCCGGTTACGGCCCGGCTGCGGCGCACCGGCACCGCGGTCAAGTTCGTCATCGCGGCAGCGGCCGTCGTACTGGCGGCGACGGGCGGGGCCATCACCTTGCGCCAGATCAATGATCGACAATCCGATGTCGACGGTGTGTGGAGCGCAACATCTTTCACCGTCGACGGCAGACCGGCAACGTTGGATCAGGTCTCGCCCGCGCCGTGGACCAACATTGCGATCACCGACCGCGACGGTGACTACACCAGCGTCGTCACCCAGGTCCCGGCCGGCTATGTCACCGTCTACGACTACGAGATGCAGGACGATCGGCTGCAGCTCAAGCAGACCGAGACGGACACGGCGATCGTGCTGAGATTCCGGCAGGACGAGCCCGATCGGCTCATCCTGACCGGCACCGTGGACGGGAAAGAGATCGAAGGTCATTACCAACGGAGATACCTGCAGCGCAGTGAATCACATTTCCGGCTGATCCAGCCGGAGGTCGAGCAGAACCCGGCGGCCCGGCTGCCGTAGCTCTATTTCTCCAGCGGTCGGCAATCGTTGCGGGCGGCCGCCTTACGGTGCAGCACGGCGTGCGCTGGACGCATCCGCACGTGATCGCCGGCGAGTTCGGCCCGGCCGTCGACGATGAGGGTGAACCCGCCCGGCTCGCGGGGCGGCCAGAGGACGGTGACGTCCGGGTGCGCCGCGACGTTACGACCGGTGGTGGTCCCCGCCGGGCCGGTATCCAGCACGCCCTCGGTGAGAACAGGTTCGACGGCGATGATGTGGGCGCAGAAGTCTTCACCGACGGTGATCAGATAGCCGGATCCGAACTCGGTCAGTGTGCCGGCGAGCTTGTCGAGATCCACGGGCACGCTCATGACGGTGACGATACGCCTGACTTGTCGTACCCCTCTGCGAGAATGGTGTCATGTCCAGTACCGCAACATCTTTGGCCGCAGGGGAGCGGCTGGAGGTGTTGTTCGACGAGATCGCCGAGTTGTGCGGGCAGCGCAATGCGATCGACGGGCGGCTGGTGCAGATCGTGGCCGAGTTGGAGCGCGAGGAGCTCGCCGGTTTGACCGGCGTGCGCTCCATGTCCGCTCTGGTGGCCTGGAAAACCGGGGTCGCCCCGCGCAACGCCGAGACCGTCGTGGCGATCGCACGGCGGCTGCAGGAGTTTCCGCGCTGCACCGAAGCCCTGCGGGAGGGCCGGTTGTCGCTGGATCAGGTCGGGGTGATCGCCGAACGCGCGGCCGAGGGCTCCGATGAGCACTACGCCGAACTCGCTGCGGTGGCCACGGTCAGCCAATTACGTACCGCGGTCAAGATGGAACCGCGACCCGATCCCGAGACACCGCCCGAATCCGGACCCGAGGTCACCACAACCTCCACCGGGGAGCGGTACACCACCTACCGGATCCGGCTACCGCGGCTCGAAGCCGCGAAATTCGATGCCGCGCTGCAGTCCCACCACGACGCACTGATCGCCGAACACCCCACCGACACCGAGGAAGCATTCCCGACGCGGATCGATGCGTTCATGAGCCTGGTCGAGGCCGGCTGGGACACCGACGTGGCCCGCCGCCCGCACGGCCAGCACACCACCGTCGTCGTACACCTCGACATCGACAAGCCGGTCGCATCACTGCACCTGGGCCCGATCCTGTCCGACGATGAACGCCGCTACCTGCTCTGCGATACCACCTGCGAGGTGTGGTTCGAACGCCACGGCCAACCGATCGGCTCCGGCCGGACCACCCGCACCATCAGCCGCCGCCTGCGCCGCGCCCTGGAGCACCGCGACCGCTGCTGCGTCGTGCCGGGCTGCGCCGCCACCCGAGGACTGCACGCCCACCACCTTGAGCATTGGGAAGACGGCGGGCACACCAACCTCGACAACCTGGTCTTGCTCTGCCCGTTCCACCACCGCATGCATCACCGCGGCGGCCTCACCCTCACCGGACCCGCAGACCGGCTGGCCATCACCGACAGCGACGGCCGAAAACTCGACCGCGGATCCTTGGCCCGCCCACCCACCACACCGGCACCCGAGGTCCCGCCCTACCCCGGACCGACCGGGGAACGCGCCCAATGGTGGTGGTACCACCCCTTCGAACCCCAGCCGCCGCCGAGCGACAACTAGATATCGGCCAACGGCGTCGGCTTGAGCGCCAGCGTGGCGGCCACACTGATCACCGCAGTGCCGGCCAGGTACGCGCACGCGATCCACGGTGCACCGCCCGCGGCACCGATCAGCGCGGTGAGGATCAGCGGGGTCAGGCCCGACGCGTACACCCCGGACAGCTGATACACCGTCGACAATCCGGTGTAGCGGATCCGGGCCGGGAACAAGGACGCGTACAGCGTTCCCTGCGCCCCGTAGAACAGGGCGTGGATGACCCCGAACACCACCAGCATGGCCACCGCGTACAGCGCGATGTCCTTGGTACCGAACAAGGCGAACACCGGGAACACGGCCACCCCATAGGCCGCGATGCCGGTGGCGTAGACGCGTTTGGCGCCGTACCTGTCGGTCAGTAGCCCCGAGACCGGAAGCAACGCGGCCATCAACAGTGCGGCCACCGTGACCGACACCAGCACCGGCACCTTCTCCAGCTTCAGCGTGCCGGTGGCGTAGGAGATGGCGAAGACGCCCCAGGTGTTGAAGGCCGCACCCTCGCCCCAACGCGACAGCATGCCCAGCACCGTCGAGCGCAGCACCGGCGGCTTGAACACCTCGCGCAGCGGCACGGCGGCGCGCTCGTCGCTGTCGCGCACCTTCTCGAAAGCCGGTGTCTCACTGGCGCGTAGCCGCACCACGACACCGAACACCACCAACGCGATGCTGAGCAGGAACGCGATGCGCCAACCGTAGGCCAGGAACGCCGCATCCGAGAGCGTGGCCTGCAGAACGGCGAACACCCCGGTTCCCAGCGCCAACCCGAGGGCCAGCCCGATCTGAGGGACGCTGCCGAACAGGCCCCGCTTCTGGGTGGGACTGTGCTCGACGGCCAGCAGCACCGCGCCGGCCCATTCACCGCCGAGTGCGAAACCCTGCACGATGCGCAACAACAGCAGCAGGATCGGCGCCGCGATACCGATCTGCGCCGCCGTGGGCAGCAGACCCATCAGCGCGGTGGCCCCGCCCATCAGGAACATCGTCAGCGCGAGTGTCTTCTTGCGGCCGATGCGGTCCCCGACGTGGCCGAACACGAACCCGCCGATGGGGCGCACCACGAAGCCGACCGCGAACGTCGCGAACGACAGCAGCGTGCCGACGAACGTCGTCTGGTCCGGGAAGAACGCATGGCTGAACACCAGGCTTGCCGCGGTGGCGTAGAGGAAGAAGTCGTACCACTCGATGGTGGTGCCGACCAGGCTCGCCCACAGCGCGGTGCGCGCCTGAGGAGAGAGGGTCCGGCCCTGGTCGCCGGGGGCCGGTGCGGTCACAGTCACGGAGATCAATCAACCCACATGGCTGCGTCGGGTGACCAGATTTGGACACAGCGTGATTCGAAATGGCGCCGCGGCTCACGAGGCGGCGCGCAGCCATATCTCCGTGCAGGTCTTGCGTGCCTGTGTCAGGCGGGCGGGCGACACCCGGGAGGCTTGATAGAAATTGCGTTCGATCATCCAGCACAGTGCCTCGGCGATCGCCGACGACTGGTCGGGCCCCTTGCCGGCGGGCACGCCCATGTGCTCGAGGATGGCGGTGATCGCCGCGATGAAGATATCGGCGGTCGCCTTCCACAGCTCGTCGAGTTGCGGGATGGTGGTGGCAAGGTCGATCGCGGTACGCATGACGACACCGTGCTCGCGCCACAGATCCTCGGTCCGCCTCATGGCGGTGTCGATCGCCTGCGCCCCGCTGGCGGCGTCTTCGGTTGCGGCGCGCGACTTCTCGTGCAGTACCGCGACGGTGCGAGCGAACAGGGCGGTGATGACCTCTTGTTTCGATCCGAAATAGAAGTAGAGCGCGCCTCGGGTGATGCCGGCACCTTCGGCGACGTCGGCGATCGTCATCGCGTCGTACCCGATGGTGCTCAGCAACTGTTCGGCCGCGTCCAGGATCGCGGCCTCGCGGAGGTCGCCCTTGCGTGGTTCGCCGGATCGCCGCCTGGTCAACTGGCCACGATCTGGTGTCCGTCGGCGAAATCGGTGCTGCGCGACAACGAGTCCCAGGCCGCGATATCGGCGTCGACGGCATCCCGTCCGGCACGCACCAGTCGCAGCGCGTCGGATCCAAGCACGAGATGGCGGGGCGGCTCGGCGGCATCGACGATGGTCAGCATGGCCGCGGCCGCCTTTGCCGGATCGCCGAGCTGATTGCCGCTGGCTTGTTGCCGCGCGCGGCGGATCGGCTCGAACACCGCGTCGTAGTCGTCGATGGCGCGCTCGGCGCGGACCATCGACCGACCCGCCCAATCCGTCCGGAACGATCCGGGTTCGATTGCGGTCACGTGGATCCCGAACCCCGCGACCTCCTTGCCGATGCTCTCCAGCAGGCCTTCGAGTGCGTACTTGCTGGCGCAGTATGCCGAAAGTCCCGGCACCGTCATCAGTCCACCCATCGAGGTGACGGCCATGATGTGCCCGGCCCGGCGCTTGCGCATGTACGGCAGGACCGCCTGCACGGTGGCGGCGGCACCGAAGACGTTGGTCTCGAACTGCGCGCGCAGCTCCGACAGTGGCGTCTCCTCGAAGACGCCCTCCAATCCGTAACCCGCGTTGGCGATCACGACATCGATCGGGCCGATCGACGCCTCTGCCTCCGCGACGGTGTCGACGACCGCCCCGTGGTCGGTGACATCGACGATCTGGCCATGCGCGCCGGGGTGCAGGCTCTCGAAAGCGGCCAGGTCGGCGGATTTGCGCACCGTGCCGATCACGGTATGTCCGGCGTCCAGCGCCCCTTGCGCAAACGCGCGGCCGAGCCCGGTGCTGACTCCGGTGATGAAGAACGTCTTGGTCATGACACCACGGTACGCGCTAATCGACACTGTGTCGATTATTGTATTCGTTGTGCAGATCAGGCGGGTGCGGGTTGCCGCCCGCGGATGAGCTTGCCCGGCAACGCATCGGTGGGCACCCCCCGCTCGGCGATGATCTCTCCGGACACGATCGTGGCGACGTAGCCTTCCGCGGTCTGGTCGAGGCGGCGCCCGCCGGCAGGCAGGTCGTAGGCCACCGTCGGCTTGTGCAACCGCAGTGCGCCGTGGTCGATGACGTTGAGGTCGGCCTTGTAGCCCACGGCGATGCGGCCGCGGTCGGCCAGCCCGGCCACCCGGGCCGGCACGGTGGTCAGCTCCCGCACCGCGTCGGCGACACCGAGTCGGCCGGCGGCCCGGTCCCGCGCCCAGTGCGTCAGCATGTAGGTGGGAAAGCTTGCATCGCAGATCATTCCGTAATGCGCTCCGCCGTCGCCGAGGCCCAGCACCACATCGTCGCGGCGCACCAGCTCCGCGACGGTGTCCAGCGAACCGTCGCGGAAGTTGGCCAGCGTGATCAGCAGCATGGCGTGGCCGTCATCGTCGAGCAGCCGGTCGTATGCCTCCTCGGCGGGAGTGACCCCGCGGGCGGCGGCGCGCGCGGCGATACTGTCCGACCGGCTCGGTTCGTAGTTCGGCGGGTCGCCCAGCGGGAAGATCCAGTCGAACGCCTGCACGGCGAACATCAACGGATGGCCGTCGCTGGCCGGGGAGTCGTTCAGGATGCGTTCCCGCACTTCGGGTTTGCGCATCTCGGCGACACGTTCGGCCAATGGCAGATGGGCGATCTCGCGGTAACTCGGATACGTGATGAACGGATTGCCGGACAACTCGAGCCCGATCACCAGGCCGATGGGTCGCGGGAAGATCTGCGCGGTGATCTCACCGCCGTTCGCATTCGCCTTCTCCACCATGCGTAGCGCATCCAGATGCAGTGCGGGTCCGGCATTGCCGATCGCCAGCGTGAACGTGACGGGCAGGCCGACATCGGCCGCCACGTCGAACACCGATTGCAGCGCCTGTTCGTAGTCGGCGGCCAACAGGTCGGGCACGAACTGGATCAGTCCGCCACCGGCGTCGTCCACACCCCGCGCGATGGCCTCGATCTCGGCCTGGGCCGCGTCATAACTCGGAATCGGCTGCCCGCTCTCGGTTTTGTGGATGGTCAGCCGCGACGAGGCGAAACCGAGGGCGCCGACGTGCACCGCCTCGGCCGCGAGCTTGCGCATCTGGGACAGGTCTTCCGCGGTGGCGGGTTCACGGTCGACGCCGCGCTGACCCATCACGTACACCCGCAGCGGGGAGTGCGGCAGGAACGCGGCGACGTCGATGTCGCGTTGTCGCGACGCCACCGCGTCGAGGAATTCCGGGAAGGTCTCCCAGGTCCACGGCAGGCCGTCGACCATCACCACGCCGGGGATGTCCTCGACACCGGCCATCACGTCCACCAGCGTCTCGTGGTCCGCGGGCCGGCAGGGCGCGAAACCGACCCCGCAGTTGCCCATGACGGCCGTGGTGACGCCGTGCGAAGAGGACGGGGTCATCCGGTCCGACCAGATGGCCTGCCCGTCGTAGTGGGTGTGCAGGTCGACGAATCCTGGGGTGACCAGCAGGCCGGTGGCGTCGATCTCCCGGGTGCCGCGGCCGGTGACGGATCCCACCGCGGTGATCACACCGGCGGTGACGGCGACATCACCGGCGTACGGCTGCCCGCCCGATCCGTCGACGATGGTGCCGTTGCGGATCACGAGGTCGTGCAGATCCTCGTCGCTTCGCTTTGTCATACGTCGAACCTACGATGCCAGGATGATCGATCACCTGG
Organism: Mycobacterium hackensackense; assembly: GCF_025822555.1. Lineage (NCBI taxonomy): Bacteria > Bacillati > Actinomycetota > Actinomycetes > Mycobacteriales > Mycobacteriaceae > Mycobacterium > Mycobacterium hackensackense. The sequence continues at coordinate 213,723 of NZ_JACKUC010000030.1, read as the reverse complement.
GAATCAACTGTGCCGACTTCGCCAAGTCGCGGGAGTTCTACGACACCGTCCTCGGTGTCCTCGGCGTCACCCGGCAGATGGACGTCGAGGTGGCCATCGGCTACGGCCGCAACGGCAAACCCGATTTCTGGATCGCCGATATCAACGCCGGCGACGCCACCGGGCCCAACCGTGAGGTGCACGTGGCCTTCCAGGCCGCCGACGCCGAGGCCGTGCAGAAGTTCTACGACGCGGCCGTCGGCCTGGGCGCCGAATCGCTGCACGCGCCCCGGCTGTGGCCGGAGTACCACCCGGGTTACTTCGGTGCGTTCGTGCGCGACCCCGATGGCAACAATGTGGAAGCCGTGTTCCACGGGGCCTGACGGGAATCATTCCGCCGGGCGGCCGTTGGTACCGGGTATGAGCACACCGACCGTTGAAGCGCGCCTCACGACACCCTTCGGCTTCGACTCCACCGCGGCCGACGTGATCGCCGGGGCCGATCTGTCCGGTAAGACCGCGATCGTCACCGGCGCCTCGTCCGGCATCGGTGTGGAGACGGCGCGCGCCCTGGCCGGTGCCGGGGCCGCCGTCACCCTGGCGGTACGGGACGCGGACGCCACCGAGTCCATCGCCGAGGAGATCCGCCACAGCACGGGCAACGACGCGGTCTCGGTCTCGACGCTCGATCTGAGCCGGCCGGACAGTGTCGTGGCCTTCGCGACCGCCTGGACCGGGCCGTTGCACATCCTGGTCAACAACGCCGGGGTGATGGCCGTCCAGCATCTGACCCGCACCGAAGGTGGCCACGAGCTTCAGTTCGCGACCAACCACCTCGGGCATTTCGCCCTCGCGATCGGCCTGTACGACGCGCTGCGGCAGGCGGGCGGGGCGCGCATCGTCTCGGTGAGTTCGGCGGGGCATCTGCGTTCGCCGGTGGTGTTCGACGATATCGACTACGCGTTTCGCGAGTACGACCCGTTCGGCGCGTACGGGCAGAGCAAGACCGCGAACGTGCTGTTCGCCGTCGAAGCGAGCCGGCGCTGGGCCGGGGACGGGATCACCGCCAACGCGCTGATGCCCGGCGGGATCGCCACCGCACTGCAGCGGCACCTCCCACTCGGCTACAACGACGCGGCCCGGGAGCAGTTCCGCCAGGCGGGCTCCCGGTTCAAGAGCGTCGAACAGGGCGCGGCCACCTCGGTGCTGCTGGCCGCCTCGCCGTTGCTCGACGGTGTCGGTGGCCGGTACTTCGAAGACTGCAATGAGGCCGTCGTCGTCGAGTCTCGCGACGGGGGGATCGGCGGAGTGGCGCCCTACGCGCTGGATCCGGAGAACGCCGAGCGGCTGTGGGACGTGTCGTTGGCGATGTTGTGATCGGGAGCCGTGATCGGGTGCCGTGATCGGGGTGGTCGTCGGTGGGCGCGGGTAGCGTCGGGACCGTGGTCGAATCCGATATCACCGCCGCCCGTGAACTGCTGAGAGACTCCTTCACCCGACTCATCGAGCATGTCGATGAGCTGACCGGTGACCTCACCGAGGAGCTGTCCTCGTGGCGCCCGACGCCCGAGGCCAACAGCATCGCCTGGCTCATCTGGCACAGTGCGCGCTGCCAGGATCTGCAGCTGTGCGATATCGCCGGTGCCGAGCAGGTGTGGACACGCGACGGATGGCGTGAGCGGTTCGCGCTCGACCTGCCGGCCAACGACATCGGTTACGGGCATACGCCCGACGAGGTCGGGAAGGTGCGGGCGCCCACCGCACTGCTGGCGGGCTACTACCACGCGGTGCACAAGGTCACCCTGGAGTACATCGCCTCGGTCACCGATTCGGAGCTGGCCCGCATCGTCGACCAGCGCTGGACCCCGCCGGTCACCGCGAGCGCGCGGTTGGTCAGCATCATCGACGACTGCGCCCAGCACCTCGGGCAGGCGGCATATGTGCGAGGTATCGCGCCTCGAAGTTGACAGGTGTCAACCCCGGTGCGAGCTACGTCACACGTGCGGTTTAGCATGGCTCTATGACTGCCACTGCAGACCGTTCTGATATCGCGACCATCGTCAGTCCCGCCACCGGTGCCGTGGCCGGCGAGGTGCGCTGGACCGCTCCCGCTGATGTCCCGCGGATCGCTGCCGGGCTCCGCGAGGCGCAGCGCGAATGGGAGGCCCGGGGCGCGAAAGGCCGCGCCAAGGTGCTGGCCCGCTATGCCGTCTGGCTGGGCGACCACCGTGACGAGATCGAGAAGCTGCTGATCGCCGAGACCGGCAAGTCGGCAACGGACGCCGCTCAGGAGGTGCCGCTGCTGATCATGATCCTGTCGTACTACATCAAGGCGGTGGAGAAGGCGATGGCGCCGGAGACCCGGCCGGCCCCGCTGCCCTTCCTGTCGATCAAGAAGATCGAGGTGCACTACCGGCCCCGGGCGGTCGTCGGCATCATCGCCCCGTGGAACTACCCGGTGGCCAACGCCTTGATGGACGCCATCGGCGCGCTCGCCGCCGGCTGCTCGGTACTGCTCAAACCGTCCGAGCGCACCCCGCTGACCGCCGAGGTGCTGCTGCGCGGCTGGTTGGATTGCGGGGCTCCGGAAGTGTTGGCCCTGGCCCAGGGTGCGCGTGAGGTGTCCGAGGCCGTCATCGACAACTCCGACTACATCCAGTTCACCGGTTCCAGCGCCACCGGCGTCAAGGTCATGGAGCGGGCCGCGCGCCGGCTCACCCCGGTCAGCCTGGAACTCGGCGGCAAAGACCCGATGCTGGTACTCGAGGACGCCGATATCGAGTTGGCGGCCAACGCCGCGGTCTGGGGCGCGATGTTCAACGCCGGCCAGACCTGTGTGTCGGTCGAGCGGGTGTACGTCCTGGAGCCGGCCTACGACCAGTTCGTCGCGGCCGTGGTGAAGGCGGTCGAGAACCTGAAGATGGGTGCGGGTGAGGGCTATGACTTCGGCGCGCTGATCGACGAGGCACAGGTCGCGGTGACCGCGCGGCACGTCGATGACGCCTTGGCCAAGGGCGCGAAGGCACTGACCGGTGGCAAGCGCACTGAAGGTGCGGGCAGCTTCTACCCGCCGACCGTGCTGGTCGACGTCGACCACTCGATGGCGTGTATGACCGAGGAGACCTTCGGCCCGACGCTGCCCATCATGAAGGTGTCCTCGGTGGGTGAGGCGGTCCGACTGGCCAACGACAGCCCCTACGGGCTGAGCGCGGCGGTGTTCTCCAAGGATGTGGACCGAGCCAAGGATGTTGCGCTGCAACTGGATTGCGGTGCCGTCAACATCAACGACGTCATCTCCAACCTCATGTGCACGACGGCCCCGATGGGCGGCTGGAAGACCTCGGGGATCGGTGCGCGGTTCGGCGGTGTCGACGGGGTGCGCAAGTTCTGCCGGCAGGAGACGGTGGTGGCGCCGCGGCTGAGCGTGGGTGCCGGCGGCAACTACTACAACAACTCGCTCAAGGCGCTGGCCCGGATGAACAAGATGATGACCAAGCTGGCGCTGGCGCGTCCGAAGCGCGAGGCCAAGTAGCTCACCTTCTGTTCACCTGGGCGACACCGGCTGGTACGTCCGGCTCGATAACTTCGTCCGGTGACTGTGGACCTGTCCTGCTACGCCGTCCGTGACGATGACGACGACGATCCCGAATTGTTGCTGATGCCCGGTGGCGATGTCGTCGACACCTGGCGTGAGGGCTACCCGTACGACGAGCGGATGAAGCGCAGCGAGTACGAGGAGCAGAAGCGGCTGCTGCAGATCGAACTGCTCAAGCTGCAGAAGTGGAGCCAGGCCAACGGCCTTCGGCACGTCATCGTGTTCGAGGGCCGCGACGCCGCAGGCAAGGGTGGCACCATCAAGCGGTTCATGGAGCACCTCAACCCCCGCGGCGCCCGGGTGGTGGCACTGGAGAAGCCGACCGAGAAGGAACGCACCCAGTGGTATTTCCAGCGCTACGTCAACCACCTGCCCGCAGCCGGTGAGATCGTGCTGTTCGACCGGTCCTGGTACAACCGGGCCGGGGTCGAACGGGTGATGGGCTACTGCACGCCCAAGCAGCACGCCGAGTTCATCCGGCAGGCCCCGCTGTTCGAGCAGATGCTGGCCAATGACGGCATCAGCCTGACCAAACTGTGGTTCTCGGTGACCCAGAACGAACAGCGCACCAGGTTCACCATCCGTCAGGTCGATCCGGTCCGCCAGTGGAAACTCTCGCCCACCGACTTGGCATCGCTGGACAAATGGGACGGCTACACGGCGGCCAAGGAAGACATGTTCGCCTGGACCGACACCGAGATCGCGCCGTGGACCGTCGTGAAAAGCAACGACAAGAAACGCGCCAGGATCAACGCGATGCGCTACGTCCTGGGTAAGTTCAACTACGACAACAAGGACCATGAGGTGGTCGGCCAGGCCGACCCGTTGATCGTGGGGCGCGCACTCAGCGACTAGCGCTGATGAGGCGTCCCTCGTGAGGAGGACGCCGTGCGGTTTCTGCTGGCGGCCTTGCTGTGGCTGATCACCACGGCGCTGCTGGTGGTGACGGTGCCGGCGTTGTGGGCGCAGCACACGATCGTGGACCGGGACGGGTACACGGCGTTTGCCGCGGCGGCGGCCAAGGATCCGGCGTTGCAACAGGCAATGGCGTCGGAACTGGGCAGCCAGCTCAAGAATCTGGCCAGCGGTACCGGCTACGACGTGGGAACCGACGTGCTCAGTCGCGGTGCCGGCATCTACACCGCAAGCTCGGCGTTCCCCGGCCAGTTCGCCCAGGTCAACGGCCTCGCGCACGACTGGTTGTTCACCGACCGGGTTTCGCGTTCGGATGCGACGGGCCGGTGGGTGGTCGACATATCGCCGATGTTGGCGGACAGCTCCTTCCGCGAGACGCTGACCTCGTTCGGTATCGCGCCGCCCTCGAAGCTGGAGGTGCCGCTCACCGAACAGGTGTCGGAGCATCTGCGGCCCGGGCAGTTGCGGCTGGTCGCGGTCTGGGGCCCGTGGGCGAGTGTCGGGGCGGCGGTGCTGACCGGCGTATTCGCCCTGTTGACGCTGGCGGCGGCCCGCGCGCGTGGCAAAGCCTTTGCTGCACTGGGGATTTCGGCCCTGTTGGTGGGTGCTGCGGGGTGGGTGGGTATCGAGATCGGCCGGCGCTACGTCGATGACGCGCTGAACCGCGCCTCCGGGGATGTGCACGCGATCGCCGATGTGATGGTCGACCACGCGGTGGGCAGTATGCACATGTGGCTCAACCTCACGCTGACCGTGGGCGGCGGCCTGGTGATCATCGGGGTGATCGTGGCGCTGCTGAGCGGATTGGGTTCACGGCGTGATGAGGTGTGACCGGTCCGAGCGCCGTTTCTGCGCCAATCGTTCTTGATTGACCCAGTTCTGGGTGAGCCCCAGCGCGATGAGAACGTCTGCGGCGGTGATGAACAGGCCGATGAAGTACATCCACTTCATGCCGGGATCCCGCGGGACGGTGAAGAAGATGACCAGAAAGATCGGCCCGACGATGCCGAAGACGAACGTCATGCCCTGAAACACCAGATAGCGGCGGAGCACGGTGAGCGGTGTCATCGGCGTCAGCATAACCGGGCGACGCGCCGGGTGTCCGGACAGCCGAGTGGCTCCGGCGGACTGAGGCAAAGCGCCGCCTGGCGGTACGCACGGCTCTTTGCTGGGCTGCATCTGCAGTTCGGTTCCCCGTAGCCGGCGAATCCGGAATCAACCGAACGGCAGAGCAAATCCGGGAGATGGCTTAGAGTCCGCTGTTAATTGACGTCGATGTCAGGGGGCTCCGTGGGCGCTGGGCGGTTTGTCGGTCGGGTTGGCGGTTTGGCTGTGGCGCTGGGGGTGGGTGCCGCGGTGTCACTCGGCGCGGGGATCGCCTGGGCTGAAGATGGAAGCGGCAGCAGGGCCGAATCCGGAGGGGCTACCTCAGCCGGCGACACTTCCGGCGGCAGCGGCTCGCCGTCGGGTACGCCGTCGCCGTCCACCTCAACCGGCACCCCGAACCCGGCGGGTGGTTCCGGCGCCGAGCCCGGTACGCACGCCGACGGCGACGACGAGGGGGTTTCACCGGGGGCCTCATCCGAACACGAGGTGAAGCCGACCGGCGGCTCGGGTTCGTCACGCAAGCGCAAGTCACCTTCGTCTTCGGCGAGCAAGCGTGAGACGCGTGAGACATCGGGGGCGCCGAAGTCCTCGGTGACATCGCGGCCCGCCCGCCACGAGGAGAACGACGAGGCGCCTCGTGCGGTGACAGCGGCTCCGGTCGCGGTGGCGACGTCGGTGACCGCGGCGACCGTGCCGGCGGCCGAGGTGCGACCGGCTGCTCCGGTGGTGACGCAGGCCAGGGGTGTGGCCTCCGGCGCCGTTGCCGAGTCGTCATTGCTGGGCGGCGTGCCCAGTAGCCCGTTGGTGAACTCGCCGCTGCTGTGGGTGGCGGCGGCGGCCTCGCGGCGTGAGTTCGGTGGGGGCAGTGGCGATTCCGGGGAAGGCGCGAGCCTGGCCGCCGCGGCGACGGCGAACGCCGCGGGAGCCGGCGCGGTGCCGAACTCCGCTCCGACGGCGACGGTGACGGTGGGCAAGCCGAACACCACCAGTGGGGTCGTGACGGGAACGGTCAAGGGCAGTGATGTCGACAAGGACCCGTTGACCTATTCGGCGCCGGCGAGCACCACCAAGGGGTCGGTGGTCATCAACGCGACCACCGGCAAGTTCACCTATACCCCGACGGTGCAGGCCCGGGCTGCGGCCGCATCGAATGACGCTGCGGATAAGCAGGATTCGTTCGTGGTGACGGTGACCGATGTGCATGGCGCCAGCGGGACGGTGATCGTGCCGGTGGCCATCGATCCCAACAGTGTCCCCACCGCGGCGGCGCCGACGGTGAATGCGCCGAATCCGACCACAGGTGTGGTGACGGGAACGGTCAAGGGCGCCGATGCGGACAAGGACAAGCTGACCTACAGCACCCCTGCCGTGACGGCCAAGGGCAAGGTCACGATCAACGCAACCACGGGGGCGTTCACCTACACCCCGACGCAGGCCGCCCGGGAGGCGGCCGCGGGCTCGGACATTGCGGACACGCAGGATTCGTTCACCGTCACGATCAAGGACGCGCAGGGCGCATCGACCACGGCCATGGTCACGGTGGACATCTCCCCGAACAAGGCGCCCGCCGGGGTGACGGTGTCTCTGGGAGGGGCGAATTCGGCCACCGGCGCCATCCTGGGCGCGGTGAACGCGACCGATCCAGAAGGCGGGCCGGTGAAGTACACCGTCGGTGCCACCGCGACCAAGAGCAAGGTCACCATCGACGCGAACAGCGGGGCACTGACCTATACCCCGACCGCGGCGGCGCGGCACGCGGCCGGCCTGACCGTGGGCGCGGTGACCGAGGACAGTTTCACCGTCAGCATCGCCGACACCAAGGGTGCGGTGACGACCCAGCTCGTCACGGTGACCATCTTGCCGTTCAACACGGCCCCGACCGCGAATCCGGCTCCGGGTAAGCCGAATACGACCACCGGTGTGGTGACCGGCAGCATCAACGGCGCCGACGCCGACAAGGACAAGCTGACCTACAGCGTGGCCACATCCGCCACCAAGGGCGACCTGACCCTCGATTCGGAGACCGGCAAGTTCACCTACACCCCGGCCCAGGCCGCGCGACTGGCCGCAGGCGCGGCCCCCGCGATCGACGACCCGGCCAAGTCCGATTCGTTCACGGTGACCATCTCCGATGCCTACGGCGGCACGATCACCAAGACGGTGAATCTGGTCGTCGATCCGAACAACGCACCCACCGGTGCGATATCGACGGTCGGTACCCCGAATCCGACCACGGGTGTGGTGACCGGGACGGTGAAGGCCACCGATCCCGACAAGGACACATTGACCTACACGACCGTGGCGACCACGGACAAGGGCAAGATCACCCTGAATACGTCGACGGGGGCGTTCAGCTACACCCCGACGCAGGCCGCGCGGGAAGCCGCCGCGGGCACAGATGCTGCGGCCACCCAGGATTCGTTCACCGTCACCATCAAGGACGCCCAGGGGGCGTCGATCACCACGACGGTGACCGTGAACATCTCCCCGAACAAGGCCCCGATCAACGCGGTCGTCGGCAACGTCACCACGAATCCGGGCACCGGAGTGGTCACCGGCACGGTGAACGGGATCGATCCGGATGGTGTGGCCTTGCCGAAGTACTCGGTTCCGGCGACGACGCCCCGCGGCAAGGTCACCATCAATGCCGCGACCGGTCTGTTCACCTACACCCCGACCGCGGCGTCCCGGCATGCGGCCGGCCTGACCGTGGGTGCGATCACCGGCGACAGTTTCACCGTCAGCATCACCGATGAGAAGGGCGCGGTCACCACCAAGGTCGTCAACGTCACCATCGTCGCGGCCAATGCCGTTCCGACCGCGACGGTTTCGGTGAACAAGCCCAATGCGACGACGGGCGTGGTGACCGGCACCGTCAAGGGTGCTGATGCGGACAAGGACACGTTGACGTACTCCGGTCCGGCATCCACGACGAAGGGCGCGGTGACCCTCAACTCCACCACGGGCGCGTTCGTCTACACCCCGTCGGCGACAGCCCGCGACGCGGCCGCCGGCGGTGTCACCGCCGACAAGATAGACACGTTCACGGTGACGATCACCGACGGGCACACCGGCGGCGTCATCACCAAGGCTGTCCAGGTCACCATCTCGCCGAAGACGGTCGTGGGTGTTGTCGGCTCGGTCGACGTGCCGGGCGAGAACTACGAAGCCGTGATGAACGGCGCCGGCACCAGGGCGGTGATCACCACCGTGACCGGCGACGACACCAAGGGTTACTCGACCTTGGTCACGGTCATCAACGTCGCGACCGGAACCAAGATCGGTTCCACCGTCAAACTCACCGGCCAGTCCGATGGGGTGGTGTTCACCGATGACGGCACGCGTGCGTTGGTGGCCACCTCCGTGACAGCTACCGACACCGCAAGCACCCGGCTGGTGGTCATCAACGCCGGCACGGGCAAGCAGGTCGGCAGCACCCTCACCTTGGACGGCAACACCTACCTTCCCGATGCGCTGCAGTTCAACTCCGATGGCAGCCGCGCCATCCTGACCATCGACGGCTACGACGCGGACACCGGAGCCGCCGTCACGCGGCTGACCCTGGTCAATACCGCGACCGGTGCGAGGGTGGGAGTCACCCGCGAATACGCCAACGACGAGTCCGAGGACGACTTCCGTTTCGTCGACCCCGTCACCATCGACCTCAACCCCGGGGGCAGCCGACTGATCGTCACCACGTCCAGCACCGACCCGAACTCCAATGTCGAATCGACCCAGGTGACGATCATCAACACCGCCGACGGCGCGCAGGTGGGCACCACGACGACCGTCACCGGCGCGGTGTACAACCCGGTGTCCTACAGCGCCGATTACTCGCGCGCGATCCTCGCGTACACCACGATCGTCGATGCCGAGAACTCCACCACCCATGTGATCGTGCTGAACGTGGCCACCGGGGTGCAGATCGGTGACACCGTGTCCTATCCAGGAGCAGGCGCAGCGCATTTGAGTGACGACGGCAGCCTGTTCGTCGTCAACACCATGATCTACACGGACGGAGTCGGGACCTACACGTCCATCGCGGTGTTCAACACGGCTGCCGGCACCCAGATCGGTACCCCCGTCACCGTCGGCGGCGTGACGGTCTTGCCCGCACGGTTCAACGCGGCGGGCACCCGCGCCGTCGTTGCCGTGTACACGCTGAATCCAGGCGTTCCGGGTGGCCTGAGCGCTGTGCGGGTGGTGGTCGTCGACACAGCCACCGGGGCGCAGGTCGGCACCACGGTCGACATCGCGGGGACCACGCTCGGCTACGCCGCGAACGATCCGCGGACGCTGCAACCATTCCAGTTCAACACCGCGGGCACCCGCGCGCTGGTCACCACGGTGGGCGGCGATGTCACCAACGTCGCGGTGATCAACACACTCACCGGGGCGCAGGTCGGGACGACGCTGACGATGCCGGGTGCGGCCACCTTCCCCGCCCAGGACGGAACGTCGTTCCTGCCGCCGCTCTACAACGACGACGAGAGCCGTGCCTTCGTCACCTCCGTCAGTGGCGACGAAACCACCGGCTACCTCACCCACGTCACGCTGCTGAACACGGCGACCGGTGCCGAGGTCGGTAGCACCATCACGCTCGTCGGCGCGCCGGGGGTGTACGCCGACGACACCAACATCCTCTCCAGCGGCAATCGGGCGGTGTACCTCACCTACACCGGAGACGACACCAGCGGATACACCACTCGTATCGCGATCATCGACACCGACAACGGGACTCAGCTCGGCGCCACCGGAACCTTCGTCGGGAGCTGGTCGTCCTACGTTCAGTTCAATGCGGCAGGCAACCGCATCACCGTCATCACCGACACAGCGAGCACCGATACCGACCCGGCGACCACCGAGCTTTCGGTGTACGACGCAGCGACCGGCGCACAGGTGGGAAGCACGTTGACCTTCACCGGTGACACCTGGACCGGGGCCACCGTCGACGATGATCCCTCCCGCGTGATCGTCTACACCGCGTCCGCGACCAGCAGTACGGTGACCGCCGTCGATCTGCTGACCGCCACCCGCATGGGTTCCACCTTGACGCTCCCGGGCGAGGCGTGGTCGACGTACCGCAGCGACGACAGCTCCCGCGTGGTCGTGGCCAGTCTGACCGGGAACGGCACCACCACGAAGGTCGCGACGCTGCAGATCGGTGATGCCACGGGAGCGCCCTTCAACGGCAGTGTCACGGTCGACGACGTGTAAGGAGATCCGCTGGGTACAGCGGAACCCGGGTGCATCTGCTGTTTTGGCAAAGTTCTGCCGTGTGGGCCGGTAGTGAGATGTTCTTTGCCCACCGAAGGTATCGGCCGGTCCGTAGCTGGTGGGGCCCGTTCGCCACGGTGTGCGCGGGCCGGCGAGTCGTGTCGGGGCCTGGTAATTCCAGCAATTTGACGCTAGAGATATTTTCAGGCATTACCCTGTAGCGACATAGCTAGCTGTGCCCTGGTGCCCGCTGCGATCTGGACGTTGGGAGTTGTGGTGGGTGCTGGGCGATTCGTGGGCCGCGTCGGCGGTCTCGCGGTGGCGCTGGGCGTCGGTGCGGCGGTATCCCTGGGCCAGGGGACCGCGTGGGCAGATGACGCGGCCACGGGCGGCACCGAATCCAGCGGCACAGCCGAGCCCTCGGAGTCTTCCGGTGGCACGGTCAAAAATCCCGACACCAGCACGAACGCCCCGGCCGCAGGCTCCACCACCGACCCCAAGACCAGCGACGAGCCCGCGACGAAGGCCGCGACGGGTACATCGCACAAGCGCAAGAAACCGGTCGCCGCGGAGCCCAAGCGGGAGACCGCCGACGCGCCCAGATCGTCGGTGACGTCGCGGCCGGTCCGCCACGAAGTCGACGATGATGCCACCCCGGCGAAGAGTGTGCAGGCGACGCCGGTCGCGGTGAGCGCGACAGCCCTGTCGACCGCCGCGCCGGCGGCGGCGCAGGTGGCACCGGCCGCTGCGGTGGTGGCGGAGTCGGTCGGGGTGGTCTCGGGTGCGAGCCCGGTCTTGGGGGTGGATTCGTCGCTGTTGGGCGGCGTCCCGGCGGGCCCCCTGGTCAACTCGCCGTTGCTGTGGGTGGCGGCGGCGGCCTCCCGGCGTGAGTTCGGTGCCGACGACGGTGCGGACGCCGAGGCCGAAGCCGAGACCACGGCGAAAGCCGCCCTGGCACTGGCGACCGCCGCGACCGACAACCACAGTCCGACGCTGGGCACGCCCACCGTGGGAACGCCGAATGCCACCACCGGGGTCGTCACCGGTTCGGTCAAAGGCGCCGATGCCGACAAGGACACGTTGACCTATTCGGCGCCGGCGATCAGCACCAAGGGCGGCACCGTGGTGGTCAACGCGACGACGGGCGCCTTCACCTACACCCCGACGGTCGCCATCCGGCATGCCGCCGCGGTGACCGGGGCGACGACGGCGGACAAGACCGACACGTTCACCATCACGGTGTCCGACGGGTTCGGCGGGACGGCGGACAAACTCGTCACCGTCGCGGTGAAGCCGATCAACGCGGCGCCGACGGCATCGCCGACGGTGAACGCCCCGGACGGTTCGGGTGTGGTGACGGGCAGCCTCGGTGTGGCCGATGGTGATTCGGATGGCTTGACGTTCAAGGCGGCCCCGAAGAAGGGGACGGTGACGTTCGCCCAAGATGGGTCGTTCACGTACACGGCGTCGGATGCGGCGCGGCACGCTGCGGCCGTGCCCGGCGCGAACGGATGGGTGACGACCGAGACGTTTGCGGTGACGGTCACCGACGGTCACGGTGGGACGGTGACCAGGAATGTGAAGGTCACGATCGCGCCGGCCGATGCGAATCCGGAGATCTCCACCGTGTCCGCGGGGTCGCCGAACACCAAAGGTGTGGTGTCGGGCCAGATCTCGGCCACCGATGCCGATAACGACACCTTGACCTACAAAGGGACCTCCACGGTCAACGGCAAGGTGGTGGTGAACGCCAAGACCGGCACCTTCACCTACACCCCGACCGCGGCAGCCCGGCACGCCGCCGCAGGGGGCGGCGCCACCTCGGAGGCCATCACGCTGACGGTCACCGATGGCCATGGCGGCACCGCGTCACACACCGTTGTGGTGGACATTCTTCCGTCCAACGCTGCCCCCACGGCCACGGTGTCGGTGGGCAAACCGAATACCACCACCGGAATCGTCACCGGCACCGTCAAGGGCGCTGACGCCGAAAAGGACCCGCTGTCCTATTCCGTGGCGTCGGGGACGTCCAAGGGCACGGTCACCCTGAACGCGAGCACCGGTGCGTTCACCTACACCCCGACCGACGCGGCGCGGCACGCGGCCGCCACTGGTGTCACCGCGGACAAGTCCGACTCGTTCCTCGTGACCATCACCGACACCCACGGTGGGGTCGCCACCTTGACGGTGACGGTATCGGTATCACCGACCAACGCCGTGCCGACGGCGAACGCGTCACCGACGGTGAACGCACCCGACGGTTCGGGTGTGGTGACCGGCACTCTTGGTGTGGCCGATGGTGATTCGGATGCAGTGACCTTCACGGCCACCCCGAAGAAGGGGGCGGTGACCTTCGCGCAGGACGGGTCGTTCACGTACACGGCGTCGGATGCGGCACGGCATGCGGCGGCCGCCACCGGGGCGCTCGCAGCGGTCAAGTCCGAGACGTTCACCGTGACGGTCACCGACGGGCACGGCGGGACGGTGACCAAGAGTGTGAAGGTCGCGATCGCACCGGCCAATGCCAACCCGGTGATCTCCACCGTGTCCGCGGGGGCGCCGAACACCAAAGGCGTGGTGTCGGGCCAGATCTCGGCCACCGATGCCGATAACGACACGCTGACCTACAGCGGTGCGTCCACGGCCAACGGCAAGGTGGTGGTGAACGCCAAGACCGGCGCCTTCACCTACACCCCGACCGCCGCGGCCCGCCATGCTGCGGTGGGTAACCCGGCGGCGAGCGACACCGTCACGGTGACCGTGACCGACGGCTACGGGGGTACCGCCACCAAAAACGTTGTGGTGAGCATCCTTGCGGACAATCTGCCACCCACCGTCGGCGTGTCGGTGAACCAGCCGGACAGCGCGACGGGTGTCGTCACCGGCAAGGTGACCGGCACGGATCCCGACAACGATGTGCTGACCTACAGCGCTCCCGGGAACACCGTCAAAGGCGCGGTGAGCGTCAATGCGACGACGGGGGCATTCACCTACACCCCGACCGATGACGCGCGGCATGCCGCGGCCGTCGTCGGGGCACCGGCCGCGGACAAGTCGGACACCTTCAACGTCATGGTCAGTGACGGCAAAGGCAACGTCGTCGCGGTGGCCGTCACCGTGGCGATCGCGCCGGACACTGTCAACTCCGCGCCGACGAATGTCACTGCCACTGTCACAGAACAGAATCCGAGCTCGGGAGCGGTGTCGGGCACGCTCTCGGCCACCGATGCCGACGGCGATACGCTGACCTACACCGGCCCGGCGACCACACCCAAGGGCACGCTGACCATCGTGGGCGGCACCTTCACCTACACCCCGACGGCGGCAGCCCGGCATGCGGCGGCATCGCCGACGGCGACGGACGCCGACAAAACCGACAGCTTCACCGTGACGGTGACCGACGAACTCGGCGCCAGCACATCGACCACGGTCACCGTGGCAATCCTGCCCGCCGACACCGCGCCGACGCTGTCGGTGACGACGGGTTCCCCGGACTCCTCGACCGGTGTGGTCACCGGGACGGTCTCGGGGGTCGATGCCGATGGTGACGTACTCCAATACTCGGCTCCGGCAAGCACTTCCAAGGGCACCATCACGATCAATGCCAGCACCGGTGCCTTCACCTACACCCCGACGGCGGCGGCCCGGCATGCGGCGGCATCGGTTTCCGGAACCGACGCGACCGACAGCTTCACGGTCACGGTCACCGATGGTTACGGAGCCAGCGTGCCGGTCACGGTGACGGTCAACATCGTGGCCACCAATACCGCGCCGACGCTGTCGGTGACGACGGGCTCGCCCAATCCCACCACCGGGGTGGTCACCGGCAAGGTCACCGGCACTGACGCCAACGGTGACACGCTGACCTACTCGGCGCCCGCGTCAACCGGCAAGGGCACCATCACGATCGACCCGTCGACCGGGGCGTACATCTACACCCCGACGGCGGCGGCCCGGCACGCCGCGGCCTCGCCCACCGCGACCACCGCCGTCAAGTCGGACAGTTTCACGATCACCGTCACCGACGGGTACGGGGCCAGTGTGCCGACGACGGTCACCGTGTCGATTCAGCCGGTCAACACCGCACCGACCTTGTCGGTGACGACGGGTGCACCCGACACCTCCACGGGTGTGGTCACCGGGACCGTCGCCGGAACGGACGCCGACGGCGACACGCTCAAATACTCCGCACCCACCAGCACTTCCAAGGGCGCCATCACCATCAATGCCGGCACCGGTGCCTTCACCTACACCCCGACGGCGGCCGCCCGGCACAAGGCGAGCGCACTGACCGCGACCGACGCGGACAAGGCCGACAGCTTCACCGTGACGGCGACCGACGGCTTCGGGGCGAGTGTCACCACCACCGTGTCGGTGAGCGTTCAGCCCGCCAACGCCGCACCGACGGTGACCGCGACGGTGGGCACGGCGAACACCACGACCGGCGTGGTGACCGGCAAGGTCACCGGCACCGACGCCAACGGTGACACGCTGAGCTACTCCGCACCCGCGTCAACGAGCAAGGGCACCATCACGATCAATGCGTCGACGGGTGCGTACACCTACACCCCGACGGCGGCGGCCCGGCACGCGGCGGCCTCGACGACGGCGACCGCAGCCGATAAGGCCGACAGCTTCACGGTCACGGTGACCGACGGGTACGGCGCGAGCGTCCCGATCACCCTCTCGGTGACCGTGCGGCCGGCCAACACCGCGCCGACGCTGTCGGTGACGACGGGCTCACCCGATACCTCGACAGGTGTGGTGGCCGGCACTGTCACCGGCACGGATGCCGACACCGACACGCTGACCTACGCCGCGCCCGCATCAACCACCAAGGGCGCCATCATCATTGACGCCACCACGGGTGCGTTCACCTACACCCCGACCGCGGCGGCCCGCCATGCCGCATCGTCGACGACGGCGACCGCCGCCGCCAAGGCCGACAGCTTCACCGTGACGGTGACCGACGGCTTCGGGGCCACCGTCACCACCACGGTGTCGGTGAGCATCGCGCCCGCCAATACCGCGCCCACGGCGACGGTGACGACGAATACGCCGAACGCCACCACCGGTGCGGTGACCGGCACGGTGTCGGGCACCGACCCCAACGGGGACACCCTGAAGTACGCCGCCGCAGGTGCCTCCAAGGGCACCGTCACGATCAACGCCACCACGGGTGCGTTCACCTTCACCCCGACCGCGGCGGCCCGGCACGCGGCGGCGTCGGTCACGGCGACCACCGAGAAGACCGACACCTTCACCGTGACCGTCACCGACGGGTACGGCGCCAGTGTGCCGGTCACGGTGACGGTGAACATCCTGCCGGCCAACACCGCGCCGACGGTGACGGTGACCAAGGGCGCCCCGGACACCTCGACCGGCGTGGTCACCGGTAAGGCGACCGGCACCGACGCCAACGGCGACGTACTTCAATACTCTTCTCCGGCAAGCACTTCCAAGGGCACCGTCACCATCGATGCGTCGACCGGCACCTTCACCTACACCCCGACGGCGGCGGCGCGACACGCGGCGGCCGCGCTGACGGCGACCACGGCCGACAAGGCCGACAGCTTCACCGTCACCGTGACCGACGGATTCGGCGGCACCGCCACCACCACGGTGTCGGTGAGCATCCAGCCCGCCAACAGCGCACCGGCCCTGTCGGTGACCACCGGGTCCCCCAACGCGACCACCGGCGTGGTGACCGGGACGGTGTCGGGCGCCGACCCCGACGGCGACCCGCTGACCTACACCGCGCCGGCATCCACCAGCAAGGGCGCCGTCACGGTCAATGCCTCGACCGGTGCGTTCACCTACACCCCGACCGAGGCGGCGCGACTCCTGGCGGCGGCGGGCAGTGCCACGGCCGCGGACAAACAAGACACCCTGACGGTCACCGTCAAGGACGGATACGGCGGCACCACGGCCATCAGCGTCACCGTCGACATCGCGCCGGTGACACGGACCGCGACGACCGTGGGCACCCTCACCGTCAACGGCATCGCCCACGACGCGTACTTCAGCGCCGACGGCAGCCGTGCCGTCGTGGTCACCAAGGCGGCCGCCGGTGGTGTCGTCGCCTTCTCGGTCGTCAACACCGTCACCGGTGCGAAGGTCGGGAACTTCATCACCCTCTCGGGTACCGCGCCGAGCTTCGTGGCGTTCAGCGCCGACGGCACCCGCGCGGTCATCGCCACCAGCGACGACTACTCCAAGAACGTGCGGGTCGCGATCCTCGACGTCGCGACCGGTGCACAGGTCGGCACCACCTACACCTCCTCGAACTACTTGGGGGACAAGGCGGTCGGCCCGGCAGTCCAGACGAATGCCGACGGTAGTCGCGTGGCCGTGGCGACCACCGGACTGTCCGGTGACGCCAAACCGTCCGGCCGGCTGGTCCTGATCAACACCGCGACGGGCGCGCTCGTCTACGACACCGGTCAGGTCGTGGGTACCGCGGCCGCGTCGTTCAGCGCCGACGGATCCCGGGCCGCCGTCGTCACCGGCGGGCAGATCGGCGGCGTCAGCGCGGCCACGACCATCACCGTCGTGAACGCGGCGACGGGCGCCACGATCGGTGCGCCGCTCACCCGGGCCGCTGCGTCCGCGGCGACCTACAACAGCTCCACCCTGGCCAGTCTCAACGCCGATGGTTCCAAGATCGTCGTCACCGATTTCGTGCAGACCAGCGACACCGGCCTGAGCTTCAAGGTCTCGGTGTACAACGCCGGCGGCAGCCAGATCGGGGCCGGTTTCACGGTCTCGTCCTACGCGCCGGTCGTACGGGCCCAGTTCAGCGCCGACGGCAGCCGGGCGGTGCTGACCTCGCAGGGAATCGACGGCAGCTCGCAGACCGACGTCTTCCGGGCCGGCCTGGTGGTGGTCAACATGACCACCGGTGCGCAGGTGGGTTCGGTGATCCAGACCAGCGGATGGCCTTCCGGTTCAGGGGATTCGAAGAGTTCCTACGACCGACTGGTACTGAACCCGGCCGGCACCCGGGCGGTGCTGGTGGCTCAGGCGGCCGACCAGTCGACGACCAGGGTGATGGTGATCGACCTCATCACGGGCACCCAGGTGGGCAGCACGCTGAGCCTCGACGGCGGCTGGGTCGCCGGCTCCGGCTTGGTGTCGACGGCGCAGTCGAGTAGCGACGGGGCACGCGTGCTGATCGTCGCCAACACCGACAACGGTGACGGCCAGTTCACCACGAGCGCCGTGGTCATCGACACAGCCACGGGGACACAGGTATCCGCCCTCGGCAGTACGGCCGACCAACCCGCCGGGATGCAGTTGAACTCCGACGGGACCAGGGTGGTGGTGACCTCGGTGACCGCCGGCGTGACGACGGTGTCGGTGCGCGACGCACTCACCGGCGCACCGGTCGGCGACAGCCTCACGCTGGCCGGCAGCGCCGCCGGGCAGCCTCAGCTCAGCGCGGACGGCACCCGGGTGGTCGTGACCGCGGCCGCGGGCGGCACCACCGCGGTGGCGATCCTCAACACCGTCACCGGCGCGCAGATCGGTACCACGGCCGTGCTGGCCGGCACGCCGGTGAACCCCGCGCGGATCAGCGCCGACGGCAGCTATGTCGTCGCGTCCGCCTCGACGAGTGCGGGACCCACCAAGGTGACCGTGATCCAGATCAGCTGAGCGTCCGCCACAGGTAGGAGTAGATCAGCGCCGCCCGGAACGCCGCCTGCGAGTTGTCGGCCGCGCCGCCGTGCCCGCCCTCGATGTTCTCGTAGTAGCTCACCGGGTGGCCCGCTGCCTCCAGCGCGGCGGTCATCTTCCGGGCATGCCCGGGGTGCACCCGGTCATCGCGGGTGGAGGTGGTGATCAGAATCGGCGGATAGCTGCGGTCTGCCGAAATATTCTGGTACGGAGAGTATTTGGAGATGAACTCCCAGTCACCAGGGTCGTCCGGGTTGCCGTACTCGGCGACCCACGATGCGCCGGCCAGCAGCAGATGGAAGCGCTTCATGTCCAGCAGCGGAACGCTGCACACCAGCGCGCCGAACAGCTCGGGGTAGCGCGTCAGCATGATGCCCATCAGCAGTCCGCCGTTGCTGCCGCCCTGCGCGCCCAGGTGGGGCACCGTGGTGATCCCGCGGGCGACCAGGTCGCGCGCCACGGCCGCGAAGTCTTCGTCGACGAGATGGCGGCCGGCCCGCATCGCCTGGGTGTGCCAGCCCGGCCCGTATTCGCCACCGCCGCGAATGTTGGCCAGCACGTAGGTGCCACCGCGGGCCAGCCACAGCCGGCCCAGCACACCGTCGTAGGCGGGGGTGCGCGACACCTCGAATCCGCCGTACCCGCCCAGCAGGGTCGGGCCGGCGGCGCCCGGCCGCCCCACCACGAAGTAGGGGACCCGGGTGCCGTCGGCGGACACCGCGAAATGCTGGCTCACCTCGATTCCGTCGGCGTCGAAGAAGGCGGGCGCACGTTTGATCTCGCCGAACGCGCCATCGTGGGATCCGAGCAGCAACCGCGAGGGGGTGGTGAATCCGCTTGAGTCCAGGAAGATCTCGTCACCGTACGGATCGGCTCCGGCGATCACGATATTGGTGTTGTCCGGAAGTCCGGGGACGTCGGCGGCTTTCCAGTCGCCCGGGGTGAGGATCTGCACGCGGCTGGCGACATCGGCGAGCGTGACCACGACGAGTTTGTCGCGGGTCCAGGAGTACTGGTGCAGGCAGGTGTGCTGGTCGGGTGTGAACACCACTGCGATATCCGCTGTGCCGTCGAGGAATTCGCGATAATCGGCGGCCAGCAGCGAGCCGGCGGCATACCCTTTCCAGTCGGTGCGCAGTTCGATCAGCAGCCAGTCCCGGTGCACGGACACCGTCGCGTCGGTGGGCGCGTCGATCGGGATCAGCTCGGCGCCGCGAAGCTCATAGATCTCGTCGTTGAAGAAATCCACCGCCCGGCTGATCAGTGTCCGCTCGAACCCCGGTGTCCGGTCCACCGATGCGACGACGATCACGTCGGAGCGCTCTCCGGCGTGTACCGTCGGGGCGTCGGCCAGATCCTGGCCACGCTGCCACCGTTTGACCAGCCGGGCGTAGCCGGAGTCGGTCAGCGAGCCTTCGCCGAAATCCGTGCCGACCAGCACCGTATCCGGGTCCGCCCAGGAGATATGGGTCTTGGCCTCGGGTAGTTCGAAGCCGCCGAGTTCAGCGCTGACGAATTCCCTTGTGGTCATGTCGAATTCACGCACCACCACGGCGTCGGCGCCACCGCGGGACAAGCTGATCAGCGCGCGTGAATGGTCGGGCTCGATCACCTCGGCGCCGGCCCACACCCAGTTCTCGTCGTCGGCGCGCGCAAGTTCGTCCAGGTCGATGACGACATCCCACACCGGCGCCTCGGTGCGGTAGGACTCCAATGTGGTGCGCCGCCACAGTCCGCGCGGGTTGGCCTCATCGCGCCAGAAGTTGTAGAGGTGCTCACCACGGCGGCGCACGTACGGGATACGGGCGTCGGTGTCGAGGACTTCCAGCGCCTCGGCTCGCATCGTCTCGAACTGCTCACCGGACAGCGCGGCCAGCGTCGGCTCGTTGTGGGCGCGCACCCAGGCCAGAGCGTCGTCGCCGGTGATGTCCTCTAGCCAAAGGTTGAGGTCCGGGGCGAGCGAAGCGACGGGATCTGTTCCAGAACTCATGTGACCTTTCTACCGTGGGCGTAGCGTGGGTACATGACCAGCCGAGCGTTGATCACCACCGAGGCCGCCGATCTGCTCGCCACACTGCAGAAACGCCACGGCGCGTTGATGTTTCACCAGTCCGGCGGCTGTTGCGACGGCTCGTCGCCGATGTGTTACCCGGCCGGTGATTTCATCGTGGGCGATCGCGACATCCTGCTGGGCGTGCTGGACGTCGGGGACGGCGTGCCGGTGTGGATCTCCGGGCCGCAGTTCGAGGCCTGGCAGCACACCCAGCTGATCATCGATGTGGTGCCCGGCCGCGGCGGCGGGTTCAGCCTGGAATCCCCCGAAGGGATGCGTTTCCTGTCCCGCGGCCGGGTCTTCACCGACGAGGAGAACACCGAGCTGGACCGGCAGGCGCCGATCACCGGCGCGCGATACGCCGAGGGGGCGCGCCCCGCCGATGACCGGACCCGGATCGTGGCCGAAGCCGCCGACGCCTGTCCGATGCCGGGAGCTACTTCTCCAGCGTGAACTGATCCACGTCGACCTGGCGGTTGCGGAACAGATTCGCACAGCCGGTCAGGTACTTCATGTAGCGGTCGTAGACCTCTTGAGACTGGATGGCGATGGCCTCGTCCCGGTTCGCCTCCAGATTCGCGGCCCAGATGTCGAGCGTCTTGGCGTAGTGCGGCTGCAGCGACTGCACCCGGGTGACCTTGTACCCGGCGGCGGTGGCGTGCTCCTCGACCATCGGCACCGACGGCAACCGGCCACCGGGGAAGATCTCGGTGAGGATGAACTTGATGAACCGGGCCAGCTCGAAGGTGAGCGAGATGCCCAGCTTCTTCGCGTCGGCGGGGTGGATACCGCAGATGGAGTGCAGCATCATCACGCCGTCGGACGGCAGGATCCGGTAGGTCTTCGCGAAGAACTCCGCGTACCGGTCGTGTCCGAAGTGCTCGAAGGCGCCGATGGAGACGATCCGGTCCACGGGTTCGTCGAACTGCTCCCAGCCCTGCAGCAGCACCCGCCGGGTCCGGTCGGTGTCCATGGCGTCGAAACCGCGCTGGACGTGCGCGGCCTGGTTCTTCGACAACGTCAGTCCGATGACGTTGACGTCGTATTTCTCCACTGCGCGCCGCGCCGTGGCGCCCCACCCGCAGCCGATGTCCAGCAGCGTCATACCGGGCTGGAGCCCCAGCTTGCCCAGCGACAGGTCGATCTTGGCCAGCTGGGCTTCTTCCAGGGTCATATCGTCGCGCTCGAAATAAGCACAGCTATACGTTTGGGTAGGGTCCTGGAAAAGACGGAAGAAGTCGTCGGACAGGTCGTAATGTGCCTGTACGTCTTCGAAGTGAGGTTTGAGTTGTTCGGGCATTGGCCGATGGCCTTTCGCTTGAGTGCGTGGTGGGATACCCGCCGATCACCTCTTTGAACCAGATAAGCATCCCCCGGAAGATCCCCTCCCGCAGCATTCGTAGCCGGTTCGGGCGCGGATGGGAGCGACTTCGCAGAACCGGGGTCGGTCTCGTGCCGACCAGGACGGCGCCCCGATAGGGTGATGGCGTGACCCACTATGACGTCGTCGTACTCGGAGCTGGCCCCGGCGGATACGTCGCGGCCATCCGCGCTGCCCAACTCGGCCTGAACACCGCCATCGTCGAACCGAAGTACTGGGGTGGCGTGTGCCTGAACGTCGGGTGCATTCCGTCCAAGGCGCTACTGCGCAATGCCGAACTGGCGCACATCTTCAGCAAGGAAGCCAAAACCTTCGGTATCAGCGGGGAGGCGAGCTTCGACTACGGCGCCGCCTTCGACCGCAGCCGTAAGGTCGCCGACGGCCGCGTCGCCGGTGTGCACTTCCTGATGAAGAAGAACAAGATCACCGAGATCCACGGTTACGGCAAGTTCACCGACGCGAACACCCTGGCTGTCGACCTCAACGAGGGCGGGACCGAGACGGTCACCTTCGACAACGCGATCATCGCGACCGGGTCGTCCACCCGGCTGGTCCCGGGGACCTCGCTGAGCAAGAACGTCGTCACCTACGAGAGCCAGATCCTTTCGCGGGAGCTGCCCGGCTCGATCATCATCGCCGGCGCCGGTGCCATCGGCATGGAGTTCGCCTACGTCTTGAAGAACTACGGCGTCGACGTCACCATCGTCGAATTCCTGCCGCGGGCGCTGCCCAACGAGGATGCCGAGGTGTCCAAGGAGATCGAGAAGCAGTACAAGAAGCTCGGCGTCAAGATCCTCACCGGCACCAAGGTCGAGTCGATCACCGATGACGGCTCGACGGTCACCGTCGCGGTCAGCAAGGACGGCAAGAGCGAGGAGCTCAAGGCCGACAAGGTGCTGCAGGCCATCGGTTTCGGGCCGAATGTCGAGGGTTTCGGCCTGGAGAACACCGGTGTCGCGCTGACCGAGCGCAAGGCCATCGCCATCGACGACTACATGCGCACCAACGTGGGCCACATCTACGCCATCGGTGACGTGACCGCGAAGTTGCAGCTGGCCCATGTCGCCGAGGCGATGGGTGTGGTCGCCGCCGAGACGATCGCGGGTGCCGAGACGCTGGCGCTGGGGGACTACCGGATGATGCCGCGGGCCACCTTCTGCCAGCCGCAGGTGGCCAGCTTCGGGCTCACCGAGCAGCAGGCCCGTGACGAGGGCTACGACGTCGTTGTCGCGAAGTTCCCGTTCACCGCCAACGGCAAGGCGCACGGCCTGGCCGACCCGACCGGCTTCGTCAAACTGGTCGCCGACAAGAAACACCTCGAGCTGCTCGGTGGCCACCTCATCGGCCCCGATGCCTCCGAGCTGCTGCCCGAGCTGACGCTGGCGCAGAAGTGGGATCTGACCGCCAACGAGCTGGCCCGCAACGTGCACACGCATCCGACCCTGTCGGAGGCGCTGCAGGAGTGCTTCCACGGCCTCACCGGCCACATGATCAACTTCTGATCGCCGGTGCGCGAGAGGGTAGTCGCCGCCATCGGCGGGCTGGTGATCGGCCACGTCCTGTGGCTGCTCGCCATCACCGCGGCGATCAACACCAGTGACGTGAGTTTCTGGGTGCTGATCGTCTCGGTGGTGATCATCGGCCTGTCGGCCGGCGTCGCCCTGCTGGGCTGGCGTTCGTATCAGCGCAAGCAGCAGGTGCGGACGGCGTTCCTCTGGGCGCTGCCGATCGCCCCGGTGCTGATGACGATCGCGGTGCTCGGGGTTACGTATCTCTAGGCAGGAAGGGCTCGCGCAGTTGTACGCAGCATGCGCTGCGTACCGTGCACCGGCGCCGATACGGGTCTGCGCGCAATGCGCCCCGGACCTCACGGCGGCGGGATTGGCTGCGACGCCGTTGGATGCGCTGAGCTTGGAACATCTGACGGCCCTGCACGTGATGGAGCTCGACGACGATGCGCTGCGGTACTACTTGCCGCGGATGATGGAGCTACTACTGCTCACGTCCGCGCCGGTGTTCGACTTCCAGGTGTGGGACGTGAAGATCCGGATGGTGACGTGGACCGGTCCGGAACGGTCGGCGCTGCAGGGGTTCGCCGCGGCCGTGTGGGCGGAACTGCTCGCCGTATACCCGGCAGACCTCGGGTATTTTTCGGACTCCCCATCGGCACTGGACCTTGTGGATTGGTGCGGACTGCCACTCGGAGATCACCTTGATGCGTTGCTCACCGGGCCGGTGGCGGCGGCCCGACATCTGGCCGATCTCGTCGACGCGATGTTCACCCGCACCACGCCGTTCAAGACGGTCAACAAGGCAGCGGTGCTGAACTGGATCGCGGCACCGGCGGTGGGGGAGCGCCTACAGGACGCGTTCTTCGCGACCTCCGGAAGTGCTGCGCAGGAATTATCGGCGGCTCACCAGTTGTGGGCTGTCTGCGCCGGCCGCTAGTCCGGGAAGTCCAGCGGGATCCGCAGCGTCGCCATGGTCGCCGCCAGCGCATCGTATTGCCCTGCGAGCGTGCAGAATTCGATGATCTGGGCGCGGTTGTACAGCTTGGCCAACGCGGTCCACGTCTCGGTGGACATGGACCGGGTGATCACGAACTCGTCGGTTGCGGTGACCAGCACCCGCTGCCGGGCGGTGAGCACCTCGGCGTCCGGGCCCTCGAAGATCGCGGCTTGGGTGGCGGCATCCAGACCGCGGCTGCGCGCCAGCCTGCGGTGCTGCTGCAACTCGTACTCGCTGTCGCGTAGATGTCCCACCCGCAGGATGACCACCTCGGCGTCCTGGCGGGACAACTTGCCGGCGTAGAGCAGATACCCGGAGAACGGCAGCCAGGCCAGGAACAGCAACCGGTGCTGGCCGAGCACGTTGAACAGGTGGAATTTCGGTGCCCGGATTCCGCGTGCACCGGCCTTGGCGATCACCCAGTTGACCGGGCCGAGTTCCCGGAATCCGCCGGGCGGGATTCGGGCGGGCATCGGAGTGGGGGAGGACTCGGGCGGTGTCAGCTCGGAACCGGTCATGTCTGCTTCACCAGGTAAGGAGACACCGTGCTGCGGTGCTCGTCGAGGTCGAGGGCGCGACCGAGTGCGGGGAACGCGCGCTGGGGGCAGTTGTCACGCTCGCACACCCGGCACCCGGCGCCAATCGGAATCGCTGCGACGTTGGGGTCACCGGTCAGTTCCAGCCCTTCGGAGTAGACCAGTCGGTGCGCATGACGGAGTTCACAGCCCAAACCGATCGCGAACGTCTTACCCGGCTGACCATAGCGCGACGCGCGGCGCTCGACCGTGCGCGCCACCCACATGTACTGCCGGCCATCGGGCATCTGGGCGATCTGCACCAGGATCTTGCCCGGGTTGGCGAACGTCTCGTACACGTTCCATAGCGGGCAGGTGCCACCCGAGGACGAGAAATGAAAACCGGTCGCGGACTGGCGTTTCGACATGTTCCCGGCCCGGTCGACGCGCACGAACGACAACGGCACGCCGCGCATGGACGGCCGCTGCAAGGTGGACAGCCGGTGCGCGATGGTCTCGTAGGACACCGCGTAGTACGCCGACAACCGCTCGACGTCGTAGCGGAACTCCTCGGCCACGGCGTGGAACTGCTGGTACGGCAGCACGGTGGCCGCCGCGAAATAGTTGGCCAGGCCCAGCCGGGCCAGCGTGCGGGACTCGTCGCTGGTGAACTTGCCCTCGTCGACGAGCTTGTCGATGAGGTCGCCGAACTCCAGGTAACCCAGTTCGGCGGCGAGCTTGAAGACGTACTGCCCACTGGCCAGGTGGCTGCCGATCTCCAGCGTGCGGGTGGCGGGATCGAAGCGGTGCAGCACCGTATCGCCCATGTTCTGCCGTTTGACGATGTGCACCCCGTGCACGGCGGTCAGCCGTGCCGACAGCTCACCGGCCAGATCGGCCCGGTTCATCCGCATCCGGATGGTCAGGTCCTCTGCGGCGGTATCGAGCTCGTGCAGATAGTTCTGTCGCTGGTAGAAGTAGTCGCGCACCTCTTCGTGAGGCATGGTGATGGACCCCGACCCGGAGCCGCTGCCTCCGACATTCGCACCGAACCTGTCCTCGGTGGCCGCGGCCAGCTGCGTCGTCGTCAACCGGTAGCGCTGGTGCAGGTTGACCATGGCGCGGGCGATCGCGGGATGGGTGGCCACCAGATCGGCGATCTCGGCGGCGTCGATGTCGATGTCGACATCGCGGTCCATCGTGACCTCACGCAGTTCGGCGACCAGCCGGGTGTCGTCCTGGGACGCGAAGAAGGTGGCGTCCACCCCGAACACCTCGGTGATACGCAGCAGCACGGCGACCGTGAGGGGCCGCACGTCGTGTTCGATCTGGTTGAGGTAACTCGGCGAGATCTCCAGCATCTGGGCCAGCGATGCCTGGCTGAAACCGCGTTCGTTTCGTAGTTGGCGGACCCTTGATCCGACGAACGTCTTGGCCACTCGTCCAGGGTAATCACGCTTGCAAAGATTGGCTTTGCATTGTTCGCAGACCAATATGGAAGACATGAGTGGTTTGGCCAAGACGATGATGCCCGTGCCCGACGGCCACCCCGACGTGTTCGACACCTCGTGGTCGCTGCGAATGGCCGATGTGGACCGCGACGGCCGGTTGCGTTTCGACGGTGCCACCCGCCACATCCAGGACGTCGGCCAGGACCAGCTGCGGCAGATGGGTTATGAGGACGTGCACCCGGCGTGGATCGTGCGCCGCACCATGATCGACATCGTCGAGCCCATCGAGTTCCCCGACATCCTGCGGTTACGGCGGTGGTGTTCGGGGACGTCGACGCGCTGGTGCGAGATGCGGGTGCGCATCGATGGCCGTAAGGGTGGCCTGGTGGAATCCGAGGCGTTCTGGATCTGCTTCAGCCGCGAGACCCAGGGCCCGGGCCGCATCTCCGATGACTTCCTCGCCGGGCTGCGGCGGACGACAGACGTGGACCGGCTGCGGTGGAAGGGGTACCTCAAGGGGGGAGCCCGCGAGGACGCGGTCGCCATCCGGCGCTACCCGGTGCGCGTCACCGATATCGACCTGTTCGACCACATGAACAACTCGGTCTATTGGAGCGTGGTCGAGGACTACCTGGAGACCACCCCGGAACTCCTCTCCGCGCCGCTACGGGTGACCATCGAGCACGACTCGGCGGTGGCACTGGGCGACGACCTGGACATCATGGTGCACGTGTACCCGCCCGGATCGACGGACAAATTCGGCCCGGAGCTGACGGACCGGACTGTTACAACGCTCACATATGCGGTGGGCGAGGAGACCAAAGCTGTCGCCGCGTTGTTCGCTCGCTGATGGTCCGCCGTTTAACAGTACGGGCGTACTGACCAGCGGCAATTGGCTACCGGTGGGTAGATTCTGAACCGGTTCAGCCGTTCGCGATCTTCGCAATCTTCGCAACTTAACGCGGGGCGTTAGCCAAAATTGGCAACTGAAACGGGTGGACCTGCGCATATGCGGTAGGGCATCCTCGGATTAGCACACCCGCGAGGCCGCGGTGGCATTAACAACCTGAGGGTTGATAGGCCGCAGCGACAGTCGCAACCTGTTAACCCGTTAAGGAGAGCCATGTCCACCGTTGGCACGCCGAAGAGCCCGGAACAGATCCAGCACGATTGGGACCACAACCCCCGCTGGAAGGGCATCACCCGTACCTACACCCCGGCCGACGTCGTCGCGCTGCAGGGCCACGTCGTCGAGGAGAACACCCTCGCCCGCCGCGGCGCCGAGGTGCTGTGGGACCAGCTGCACAACATGGACTTCGTCAACGCCCTCGGTGCGCTGACCGGTAACCAGGCTGTCCAGCAGGTCCGCGCGGGCCTCAAGGCCATCTACCTGTCGGGCTGGCAGGTCGCCGGTGACGCCAACCTCTCCGGCCACACCTACCCCGACCAGAGCCTCTACCCGGCCAACTCGGTGCCGCAGGTGGTGCGCCGCATCAACAACGCGCTGCTGCGCGCCGACCAGATCGCCAAGGTCGAGGGTGACACCTCGGTCGAGAACTGGCTCGCCCCGATCGTCGCCGACGGCGAGGCCGGCTTCGGTGGCGCGCTGAACGTCTACGAGCTGCAGAAGGCGATGATCGCCGCCGGTGTGGCCGGTTCGCACTGGGAAGACCAGCTGGCCTCGGAGAAGAAGTGCGGCCACCTCGGTGGCAAGGTGCTCATCCCGACCCAGCAGCACATCCGCACCCTGACCTCGGCGCGCCTGGCCGCCGACGTCGCCGATGTGCCGACCCTGGTCATCGCGCGCACCGACGCCGAGGCCGCCACCCTGATCACCTCCGACGTGGACGAGCGCGACCGCCCGTTCATCACCGGTGAGCGCACCAACGAAGGCTTCTACCGGGTGCAGAACGGCCTGGAGCCGTGCATCGCCCGCGCCAAGGCCTACGCGCCGTACGCCGACCTGATCTGGATGGAGACCGGTACCCCGGATCTGGAGCTGGCCAAGAAGTTCGCCGAGGGCGTCAAGAGCGAGTTCCCGGACCAGATGCTGTCCTACAACTGCTCGCCGTCGTTCAACTGGAAGCAGCACCTGGACGACTCGACGATCGCGAAGTTCCAGAAGGAGCTCGGCGCGATGGGCTTCAAGTTCCAGTTCATCACGCTGGCCGGCTTCCACGCCCTGAACTACTCGATGTTCGATCTGGCCCACGGCTACGCCCGCAACCAGATGAGCGCCTACGTCGAGCTGCAGGAGCGCGAGTTCGCCGCCGAGGAGCGTGGCTACACCGCCACCAAGCACCAGCGCGAGGTCGGCGCCGGCTACTTCGACCGGATCGCCACCACGGTCGACCCGACCAGCTCGACCACCGCGCTGGCCGGTTCCACCGAAGAGGGTCAGTTCCACTGATCCTTCGGTGCCACTCGGCGCCGAGTTACTGAGTTGATAGCGTCAGGCCCCGTCCGCCACCGCGGGCGGGGCCTGACGCCGTATCGGGAGTCTGAGGAGAGCAAGTTGAGTATCGAACGCGTGGGTGTGATCGGCGCCGGGCAGATGGGCGGCGGCATCGCCGAGGTATGCGCCAAGGCCGGCGCGCAGGTCGTCGTCTACGAACCTGCTGCCGAATTCCTGGACGCGGGCAAGGCCCGCATCACCGCGTCGCTGGACCGCGCCGCCGCCAAGGGCAAGCTCAGCGCGGAGGACCGCGACGCCGCGCTCGGCCGG
Organism: Mycobacterium hackensackense; assembly: GCF_025822555.1. Classification (NCBI taxonomy): domain Bacteria; kingdom Bacillati; phylum Actinomycetota; class Actinomycetes; order Mycobacteriales; family Mycobacteriaceae; genus Mycobacterium; species Mycobacterium hackensackense. The sequence continues at coordinate 184,600 of NZ_JACKUC010000030.1, read as the reverse complement.
TTGACCTTCACCACGAACCTGGCGGCTTTCGCCGATCGGCAGCTGGTGATCGAGGCGATCGTCGAGGACGACAAGGTCAAGGCGAAGGTCTTCGCCGAGGTCGACGAGATCGTGACCGACCCGGACGCGGTCCTGGCGTCGAACACCTCCAGCATTCCGATCATGAAGATCGCAGCGGCGACCAAGAATCCGCAGCGGGTGCTGGGCTTGCACTTCTTCAACCCGGTGCCGGTGCTGCCCCTGGTCGAGCTCATCTCGACCCTGGTCACCTCGGACGACGCGCTCAAGCGCACCGAAGAATTCGCTGGCAAAGTGCTGGGTAAGCAGGTCGTGCGCTGCTCGGACCGGTCCGGCTTCGTGGTCAACGCGCTGCTGGTGCCGTATCTGCTCGCCGCCATCCGGATGGTGGAGGCCGGATTCGCCACCATCGAAGACGTCGACAAGGCCGTGGTCGCGGGGTTGTCGCACCCCATGGGTCCGCTGCGGCTCTCGGACCTGGTCGGCCTCGACACGCTGAAGCTCATCGCCGACAAGATGTACGAGGAGTTCAAGGAGCCGCTCTACGGTCCGCCGCCGCTGCTGCTACGCATGGTGGAGGCGGGGCAGTTGGGGAAGAAATCCGGTCAGGGCTTCTACACGTACTAGCGCTGGGAAACATTTAGCCTAGCTAACATGGGGTACCATCGTCGCGTACGGTTCGAAAATGCCTTCGGGGGGTATCCGGGCCGCGGCCGCCAAATCAACAAACGAGGTTATTTTTCGCATGTCAAACGTCGAGTCCGATCTTGCGCCGTACTACGAGGAGTCGCAGTCGATCTACGACATCTCGAATGAGTTCTATGCCCTCTTCCTCGGACCGACCATGGGCTACACCTGTGGTTACTACGAGCGCGAGGATATGAACCTCGAGGAATCGCAGAACGCGAAGTTCGACCTGGCGCTGGGCAAGCTGGGCTTGGAGCCCGGCATGACCCTGCTCGACGTCGGCTGTGGCTGGGGCGGCGCGCTGGAGCGGGCGCTGACCAACTACGACGTCAACGTCATCGGCATCACCCTGAGCAAGGAACAGTCCGACTACGCCCGCAAGCGGCTGGCGAAGATCGAGACCAAGCGCAACGTCGAGATCCGGCTGCAGGGCTGGGAAGAGTTCAACGAGCCCGTCGACCGCATCGTGTCGATCGGCGCGTTCGAGGCCTTCAAGCAGGAGCGCTACCCGGTGTTCTTCGAGCGGGCCTACAGCATCCTGCCCGACGACGGCGTCATGCTGCTGCACACCATCCTCGCCCACACGCAGCAGTTCTTCCGCGAGAACAACATCAAGCTGACCATCAGCGATCTGAAGTTCATGCGGTTCATCGCCGCGGAGATCTTCCCGGGTGGGCAGCTGCCTGCCGTCGAGGATATCGAGAAGCTGGCCGCCGACTCCGGGTTCGAGCTCAAGCGCACCCACCTGCTGCAGCCGCACTACGCCCGCACGCTGGACATGTGGGCCGCCAACCTGGAAGCCAAGAAGGACGAGGCCATCGCCCTGCAGGGCCAGGAGGTCTACGACCGCTTCATGAAGTACCTGACCGGTTGCGCGGACTTCTTCCGCCGCGGGATCACCAACATCGGCCAGTTCACGCTGGCCAAGTAGGGCCGCTCACCAGAAGGCGCCGAGACCACGGTTTCTGACGAGAATCGACACGAACCTCGTCAGAAACCGTAGTCTCGGCGCCTTTTGAGTGCGTCGTGGGTACGCGTGATGACGGCGTCGGGCAGGTAACGCAGATGTCTGGCGCTGACGCGCACGATGGTCCATCCCGCGTCCGCCAGGAATTCCAGCCGGTCGATGTCCGAACTGTGGATCGCCGGGTCCCTCCAGTGCTGTTCGCCGTCGTACTCGACGCCCACCATCCACTGCGGCCAACCCATATCGATCCGGCGTACCACGCGACCCCGGTCGTTGCGCACGGGTATCTGGGTGACCGGTCGGGGGAGCCCGGCGCGCACCAGCAAAAGGCGCAGCCGCGTTTCCTGCGGAGATTCAGCTCCGGGATCACAGAGGTCGAGTACCTGGCGCAGGCGCCGGATTCTGCGCGCGCCCGGGTAGCGCTCGGCAATCGCGGCGACCACAGCCACCCGCTCGCCCGCGTGGTTGAGCAGCGCGTCGATGCGGATGATGCCGGTGTCCACCGGCAGTCGTCGTCCCATGTCATAGCAAGTACGCGCCGCCGTTGTGCAACGGATGTCGCCGATCGTGGTGAGTTCGTCGTCGGCGATCTCACCGGAGTGCACCACGATGCCGGGCGGGCTGGGTTGGCGGAGGCGAGCCAGTTCGGCCGGGGCGTCGGCGGGTAGCCATCTACTGCCGAGCATCGCGGCCGCCGAGTAGCCGGCCAGCGTCGCCCTCCGACCCGACCACAGCCAGGCAGCGGTTGCGCGGGTAGCGGCATCCAGCGCCATGTCGCGCGGAGCGTAGACGTTGTGATGCAGCTTCCGGTACTTCGTCCGCAGTCCGTGGCGCGTCGTCAGGCCGGTGGCCAGCGCTTCGGTGCCCAGCACGATGTGTCCCACACCCCTTACCGGACGCAGCGCGGCCGCATTCGGTTCCCGCGCACGCCGAGACTACGGATGTTGACGGCGTAGCCGGAAGATCACGCCACAAACCGTGGTCTCGGCGAACCTAGGCCCTCGCCAACCGCTTCTTCTCGGCCTTCACGTCGAAATCCGGTGGCGGCCAGGCGAAGTTGAACTCCTTGAGCGCCTCGATGAGCAGCTCCAGGATGGCCAGCCGGCTGTACCACTTGCGGTTGCACGGAATCACATGCCAGGGCGCGTAGTCGGTCGACGTGCGGTCCAGCATCACCTGATAGGCCTCCTGGTATTTGGGCCACAGCAGCCGCTCGTCGATATCGGCAGGGTTGTACTTCCAGAACTTGTCGGGCCGTTCCAGTCGCTCGGCCAGGCGCTTCTTCTGTTCGTCCAGCGAGACGAACATCGCCACCTTCACGATCTTCGTGCCGCCCTCGACGAGTTCCTTCTCGAATGCGTTGATCTCGTCGTAGCGCGCACCCCACACCTCGGGCGGAACCAGGTTGTGCACGCGCACGATCAGCACGTCCTCGTAGTGTGAACGGTCGAACACCCCGATGTGGCCGGCCGCGGGCAGGGCGTTGCGGATCCGCCACAGATAGTGGTGGGCCAGCTCCTCCTCCGTGGGTTTACCGAAGCTGGCGTAGTCGATTCCCTGCGGATTGCCTGCTCCTACAACATGTTTGACGATGCCGCCCTTGCCCGCGGTATCCATGCCCTGCAGCACCAGCAGCAGTGATCGGGTATCGCCGGCGCGGCTGTTGGCGTACAGCATCTCCTGCAACTCGGCGAACCGGATATTGCGCTCGGCCTGCAGCACGGGGGCGTCGCGTTTGGAGCCGACGAATCCCGGTGTGGCGTCCGGGTCGATCCCGGTGACCGAGGAGCCGGGCTTGAATTCCAGATGGGTGTGCGGCTCGTGGGTCCACAGCGCCGGGAGGTCGGTGTCACTGGTCGTCACGGCCGGGCTCCCGCTCGTTGCGGTCCTCGCCCGTGCCTGCCTCGCGTTCGCCCTCGGAAAGTCACCCGGCCAGTCAAACAGCTACGCGGGCAATGTGGGCGACGGATGCGCCTGCGAGTTGAACTTCTCCAACGATCCGCCGACCTCGACGATCCCGCACAGCGCGCTCCAGGACAGCATCGTCAGATAGTCGATCAGTTCATCGGTGGTGATCCGCGGGTTGGACATCCAGGAGTGGGTGGACAGCTGGACGCCGCCGACGATCATGAACGCCCACGATTCCACGCCCTGGGTGTCCATACCGTTCAACTGCATGCGACGGCGCAGCATCACCGCCAGCATGCGGGCGATGATCTGCTCGGAGTCGGCGATGGCCTTCGTCCGGCTGGCCGAATTGTTCGACATGACGAACCGGTAGGTCTCCGGTTCGGCGGCGACGGTGTCGACGTAGACCCGGATGATCTCGCGCACCAGCGCATAGCCGTCGGACGTCGAGGACAGGGCGGCCGCCATGTTCGGGATCAGCGTGGTCTGGGCGAACCGCATCATCACCGCGGTGGTGAGGTCGTTCTTGTCCACGAAGTAGCGGTAGAGCACGGTTTTGGACACGCCGATCTCGGCAGCGATCTCGTCCATGCTGACGTTGCTGCCCCGCTGGCGAATCGCTTCCAGGGTGCCGTCCACGAGCTCATTCCGACGGTCAACCTTGTGCTGATGCCAGCGTCGTTTGCGGCCATCGGTTTTTACCGCTGCCGCCGAGCTCTGCTGTGGCACTGTCGTGAATATCCGTTCACTAGGTCATCTTGATAATACGGTGATTCGGCGCCCCCGGTCGATCGCCGCGGCGCGTCGGCGGCGCGTTAGCGGATGATGGAGGCGTGGCGCACAGACCAGCCCCGGGCCCGCCGTCGCTGACGGCCAGTTTTGCTGCGGCGATGACGGCGGCAGACGCCGGACCGGATTCGAAGGCCGACCGTGAACGCCGCCGCGGATTGCGACGGATGAAGGCCGTCGCACTCGGGTTTCTGATCGGCGCGACGGTGATCTTCCTCGCATGTGCGTGGGCCCAATCTCGCGGCGCCGGCAACTGGGTGGGTTACGTCCGGGCCGCCGCAGAAGCCGGGATGGTCGGCGCGCTGGCCGACTGGTTCGCGGTGACCGCGCTGTTCAAGCATCCGCTGGGCATCCCCATCCCGCACACCGCGATCATCAAGCGCAAGAAGGACCAGCTCGGCGAGGGGTTGGGCACCTTCGTCCGGGAGAACTTCATGTCCGCCGAGGTGGTGGCGACGAAGCTGCGCGATGCCGAGATCGCCGGCCGGGTGGGCAAATGGCTGTGCGAGTACAGCCACGCCGAGCGGGTGGCCGCGGAGGCGTCGACCGTGCTGCGGGTGCTGGTCGAGATGCTGCGCGACGAGGACGTCCAGCACGTCCTGGACCGAATGATCGTCAAACGCATCGCCGAGCCGCAGTGGGGACCGCCGGTGGGCCGGGTGCTGTCCGGCCTACTCGCCGAGCAGCGCCAGGAAGCGCTGCTGCAACTGCTGGCCGACCGGGCGTTTCAGTGGTCGCTGAACGCCGGCGAGGTGATCGAGCGGGTCATCGAGCGCGATTCGCCCACCTGGTCGCCGCGCTGGGTGGACCACCTGGTGGGCGACCGCATCCACCGCGAGCTCATGGACTTCACCGACAAGGTGCGCCGCGACCCCAACCACGAGCTGCGCCGCTCGGCCACGAAGTTCCTGTTCGAATTCGCCGACGACCTGCAGTACGACCAGGCCACCATCGCGCGCGCCGAGAAGGTCAAAGAGCAGATCATGGCGCGCGACGAGGTCACCAAGGCGGCCGAGACGGCGTGGAGTGCCGCCAAGCGCATCGTGCTGGAGTCGGTGGACGACCCGTCGTCGGCGCTGCGCACCCGGATCGCGGACTCCGTGGTGCGGATCGGGGAGTCGTTGCGTGACGACGCCGACCTGCGCGACAAGGTGGATGGCTGGATCATCCGCGCTGCTCAACACTTGGTTTCGCAGTATGGGACGGAGATCACAGCGATCATCACCGAGACGATCGAGCGCTGGGACGCGGACGAGGCCAGCCGTCGTATCGAACTGCACGTGGGCCGTGACCTGCAGTTCATCCGGATCAACGGCACGGTGGTCGGATCGCTGGCCGGCCTCGTCATCTATTCGGTGGCCCAACTGATTTTCTGAGCACTGCTAGCAAGTGCTTGCAATAGTTAGCACTCGCTCGTACCGTGGGTTGTGTCAGTGGAACCCGGCGGATGGAGGCTCAGATGTCGCCCGACGACAAAATCGCTTCCGTGGTGAACAACGACAAGATCGCGGAAGTCGTGAGCAGCGCGGCATNCGATATCGGCAGCTTCATCCGTGCTCAGCGGGAGGCGGCCCAGGTGTCGGTGCGCCAGCTCGCGGAGAAGGCCGGCGTCAGCAATCCCTACCTCAGCCAGATCGAACGGGGATTGCGCAAACCGTCGGCCGATGTGCTCAACCAGATTGCCAAGGCGCTGCGGGTCTCGGCTGAGGTCCTCTACGTGCAGGCCGGGATGCTCGAGCCATCCGAGGGTAGTCAGGTCCGTGACGCGATCATCGGAGATAACGCGATCACCGAGCGGCAGAAGCAGGTGCTGCTCGACATCTACACGTCGTTCTGTCAGCAGAACGAGGCCGAAGCGGAAGCCGAATCCGGCGCGCAGGGGGAAGCGGAAGGGGTGACGACCACGCCTGAATCCAAGTTTCACGCCATCACATCAGAACCACACACATCACACAGCTGACCTGAAAGGAACAATCATGACCGAGAAGACCGAGAAGACCATCGAGGATCTCAAGACTCCGCTGCTCGCCGCCGTGGGTGCCGCCGACCTGGCCCTGGCCACCGTGAACGAGATCGTCGCCACCCTGCGTGAGCGTGCCGAGGATGCGCGCACCGACGCCCAGGGCCGCGTCGAGGAGGGTCGCGCCCGCCTGACCAAACTGCAGGAGGAGCTGCCGACCCAGTTCGACGAGCTGCGCGACAAGCTCACCACCGAGGAGCTGCGCAAGGCGGCCGAGAAGTACGCCGACGAGGCGCAGACCCGGTACAACAAGCTCGTCGAGCGCGGCGAGGCCGCCCTGGAGCGGCTGCGCAACCAGCCGGCGCTGGAGGAAGCCGCCGCTCGTGTCGAAGAGGTCACCGACCAGGCCGTCGAGCTGACCCAGGATGCGCTGGGCACCGTGGCGTCGCAGACCCGTGCCGTCGGCGAGCGTGCCGCCAAGCTGGTCGGCGTGGAACTGCCGAAGAAGGTCGAGAAGGCTGCCGCTCCGGTCACCGCCGCGCCCGCCAAGAAGGCCGCGCCCGCCAAGAAGGCCCCGGCCAAGAAGGCTGCGCCCGCCGCCTCGACGGCCGCCCCGGCCGCCAAGAAGGCTCCGGCCAAGAAGGTCACTCAGAAGTAAGTTCGACGTTCTGATGGCACCCGCCTAGGCTGCACGTGTGATGCTTGCAGACCTGGCGGGTGCCATTATGTTTGTGCTGGTCGGGATCGTCGCCCTGGTCGGCGTGTATTCATTCGTCCACGCGGCCATCCAGCGGCCCGACGCGTATACGGCCACCGGCAAGCTCACGAAGCCGGTGTGGTTGCTCATCCTCGGTGCGGGCGTGCTGCTCGCGCTGCTGATGCGCGATGCGTTCGGCGCCGCGATCTGCGCGTGCGCGGCGGGTGTGTACCTCGTGGACGTCCGGCCGAAAATTCTTGAGATCCAGGGAAAGTCGCGCTGACTCCCGACGGTCCAGCGGTGCGGAGTGCGGCAGCCCGGCACCGCGCGATGCGCACCCTGATCGCCGCGCTCGGCACGGCGTCACTCCTCGTGGGGACGGCACCCGTTGCCGCGGCCGGCGGCCACTATGTCGACCACACCACGTGGGTGAAATGGGGCGACCTGTCCAGCCTGCGGGTCTATCCCACGGCGGCCGCCCGGGCCGAGTCCGCCCGCCCGAACACCCTCGCCCAGGCCGACCAGGCGTGGGCCGAGGTGCTGACCGATGCGCCCGACGCCGACCTGCCCGGGATGCGCGCCCAGTTCCTCTGCCACTGGCAGTTCGCCGAGATCGCCGAGCCCGGCAAGACCAGCTGGAACCTCGAGCCGTGGCGGCCCGAGGTCAGCGATACCGCCATGTTCACCGCCGGCTGCAATCCCGGTGGCACCGAGGAACCGTTCTAGTCCAGCCCCGCGAAGCACGGATCGCCGCCGCTACCGCTGCGGCCCGGAGGCATCGTTGCGTTGCGGGTCCCGTACTTGGCCGTCACCCCGGTATCGGTCACCTGCACGCTCTCGGCGTGGATGCCCAGGGGGATGTTCTTGGTGATCTGCTCGAGGAACGCATCGAGTGCGGGCTGCACCGTCTCCCGGGGCAGCATGAAGCCCAGCCCGGACAGGCTCTGCACGGTCAGCGTCAGATTGTTGTTCTGCACTTCCGGCTTCACCACGATGCTGCCCAGTGCGGCCTGCAGTTCGATGGTGCCGTCGCTGGGGTGGGTGGACACGCTGCTGACGAAGCTGCCCACCAGGGGGATCTGGTTCTGGATGGTGTTCTTGATGCCGTCGGCGGTCCAGGTGATGTTGGCGTCCAGCGCGCCGATGGTCCCGGGTGCGCTCTGGTTCCCGGTCAGCCGGATGTCGTTGATGACGATCTCGGCCTTCATCCCGTCGGCCTCGCGGACGCGGTGGCCCGCGGTGGTCACGGTGACGTCGTTGTAGTGGTCGGCGAAATACTGCAGGAGGACCGGGGTCTTGCCGAAGGACACCTCGACATCGTCCTGCACCACGCAGGACGTGATCTGGGTGACCGTCTTGTCCGCGATATGGCGCGCCACCAGCTCCGACCCGACCGCCCCCGCGACGACCAGCGCCAGGACGATGACCACCACGAGCACGATCGACAACGGATCGCGGAACAGGCCGCCGATCTTGGCGCCCAGCGATTTCGCCGGCTCGGGAGCCGCCGGAGGCGGAGGCACGGGCGCGCCTGCGGGCGCAGGAGACCCGGCGGGCGCTGCGTCGGTGGGTTGAGGAGCCCAGGGATCGGTCACGCAGTCGATTGTGCCTTAGCGAACTGCGTGCGATTGCGCAGCACCGCGATCGTCTCCCGGATGCGGGCGGCCGCGTCGAGGTCGACATCGGTCACGACCAGCTGCGGTTCCTCCCCGGCGGCCTGCAGAATCTCGCCCGCCGCGGAGGCGACGAGGCTGCCGCCGACCCCGGTCGGCCCCAGTGCGGCGATCTCGTCACCGGGGTAGGCCTGGTCGACCGCGGCCACCACGCCCGTGGTGTCGATGGCGCGTGCCCGGGCCAACAGCGTCCACTGGTCGAGCTTGCCCGGACCGGTGCCCCACGAGGCGTGCACCGTGATGAGCTGGGCGCCGCGGTCCGCGAGGTCGAGATACAGCTCGGGGAACCGGACGTCGTAGCAGAGGGTCAAACCCACCCTCACGTCGTCGACGCTGATCACCACCGGCTGGTGGCCGGGGGCGACGGTCTTGGATTCGGCGAAACCGAACGCGTCGTAGAGGTGGATCTTGTCGTAGTGCGCGTCGACGTCCGGCCCGGACGCCATCAAGGTGTTGGTCACCCGGCCGTCTCCGGACGGGCAGAACATTCCGGCCACGACGGTGATCCCGGACCGCTGCGCGGCGGCCCGCACCCCGTCGGCCCACCGGCCGTCCAGCGGTTCGGCCACCGGCGCCAGCGGCACACCGAACCGGCACATCGTCGCCTCGGGGAACAGCACCAGTCGCGCCCCGGCCTCGGCGGCATCCCGGGTGTACTGCGCGACGAGGTCCAGGTTCGCGGCCGGGTCGGTGCCCGACCGGATCTGTGCCAGGGCGATCCGCATAAGCCCAGCCTAGACGGGTGCGACGGTCGGCCACGGCACGGTCAGCACACCGTCGCGCATCCGGCGGCGCGAGGTCTGCACGGGCAGCCCCTGGGCGCGCAGATCGTCGAGCATGGCCCGCCAGCGCACTCGCGGACCGAACACGCCGTGACCGGCCGCGCCGGCCCACGCCCGGTCGGCCGCGGTCAACAGCTCGTGGATCGGCTGGCCCGCCACGTTGTGGTGGATGAGGACTTTCGGCAGCCGCTCGGCCAGGTCCGAGGGCCGCTCGATGGCGAACGGATCGCATGCCAGCGTCAGGCTGACCGGGCCCGCCGCGTCCAGCAGCACCCAGCAGCAGCGCCGGCCCAGCTCATCGCAGGTGCCGTCGATGATCAGCCCGCCGGTCGCCAACCGGGTGCGCAGCCGCTCCCACGAGGCGTCGACCTCGTGCACCGGGTACTGGCGCAGCACGTTGAAGGCTCGTACCAGCACGGGCCGCAGTCCGGCCAGCTCGAAGCCACCGAGGGCGAATTCGACGTCGGTGCCCGCGGCGCGGGCGGTGGCCACCCGCTGCGGGTCGATCTCCAGGCCGACGACGCGGACATCGGAGCGGACCGTGCGCAGCCGCGAGGCCAGCTCGACCGTGGTGACCGGCAGAGCCCCGTAACCGAGGTCGACCACCAGTGGTTCCGGCGCGGTCAGCAGTGCCTCGCGCACGACCGGGGAATGCACCAGCCAGCGGTCGCTGCGGCGCAGCCGGTTGTACCCCGTGGTGCCTCGCGTCGGTGAGCCGACAGGTTTACCCTGCGCGTGACCGATGGGCTCGTTCAGCCGTGGTCCCTGATCCACTCGCTGGTGAAGACCTGTTCAAGACGCAGCATCTCGACCAGGTGCCCGCCGATGAAGCTCTCCAGCTTGCCGCCGACCAGCGGGATCTTCACCTCGACCGTGACGCGTATCTGGGCGTGCGCTCCGGTGCCGGTGTCGGACAGTGCCGCGCTGGCGGTGACCAGTGCCGGTGTGCCGGTCAGATCGCCCGTGATGGCGGCGCTGGATCTGCCACCGGTCAGCGGGCTCCAGCGTTCCTCCCGGATGAGGGTGAGATCGCCACGGTGGAACTGCGTCACGACGGCGGGCAGTTTGGCCGGCCGGACGGTCTGGGTGGTGACCACTTCGATGGTGCCGTCGGCAGCCTTCTCCAGGACATCCAGTGAGGTTTCATCGCAGCCGGACTTCTCCAACCGAGTCAGCCAGTACGGCTTCTCGGAGAACGCCGCGAGGACCTGGGCGGCGGGGCATTCGTAGGTGGCTGCCATGTCGAATGAACGTGGCATGACAGCCACGCTACCGTTATGACCCGTGGTCAGTGAGTTTTTCGAAGGCGCCTCGGTCGCCGGGGATGTCGCGCTGGCACCGCTGACCACGCTGCGAGTCGGTCCCGTCGCCCACCGTGTCATCACCTGCGATACCACCGACAAGCTCGTCGACGTGTTGCGCGCCCTGCCCCTCGGTCCGGACGTGCTGGTGCTCGCGGGCGGCTCGAACGTGGTCCTGGCCGACGACCTCACCGGCCTGACCGTGGTGGCGGTGGCCAACACCGAGATCACCGTGCACGAATCCACCGTGCGTGCCGAGGCCGGTGCGCTGTGGGACGACGTGGTGGTGACCTCGCTGGCGCACGGGCTGGGCGGGCTGGAGTGCCTGTCCGGTATCCCCGGCTCGGCGGGTGCGACGCCGGTGCAGAATGTGGGCGCCTACGGTGCCGAGGTCGCCGACACGCTGGCCCGGGTGCGTCTGCTGGACCGCCGCACCGGGGAGGACCGCTGGGCAGACCCGGCGGATCTGGGATTCGGGTACCGGCACAGTGTGTTGAAGAACTCGCCGGACGTGGTGGTGCTCGAAGTCGAGTTCGGCCTGGACCCGGCGGGACAGAGCGCGCCGCTGCGTTACGGCGAGCTGGCCACGGCACTGGGCGTGGCGCCGGGGGAGCGCACCGATCCGCTGCGGGTCCGAGAGACCGTGCTGAAGCTGCGCGCCGCCAAGGGCATGGTGCTCGACGCCGACGATCACGACACCTGGAGTGCCGGGTCGTTCTTCACCAATCCGGTGGTCCCGGCCGAGACTTTCGAGCGTATCCAGGCCGCGTGTGAGGGCAGGGTGCCGAACTATCCGGCCCCGGACGGGGTGAAACTGGCGGCTGGTTGGCTGGTTGAGCAGGCCGGATTCGGTAAAGGATTCCCCGGTCCGGGCGCGGCCGCGACATTGTCGACCAAACACGCGCTGGCGCTCACCAACCGTGGCCGGGCCACCTCCGCCGACGTGATCGCCTTGGCCAGAACGGTGCGGGACGGCGTGCGCAACCGATTCGGGATCGATCTCACACCCGAACCGGTTCTGTTTGGCTGCCGACTCTAGGTACCGTTGATTCACGTGAGCCCCGCAGGTGAGACGTCCCCGCTAGTGAATCGGCGGCGTGCCCTCACCGTGCTTGCAGCCGGCGGTGCCGGCCTGCTGGCCGCGTGTGCGGGCAAATCGAGCCAACCCCACGCCGAATCCGCGGCCCCGGCGCCGGCCCCGGTGATCACCTACACGCCCGAGGACAACTCCGACGGCGTCGTGCCCACCTCGCCGATCGGCGTCGCCGTCAGCGACGGCTGGTTCCAGCATGTGAGCCTGACCAACGCCGAGGGCAAGCCCGTCGCCGGCGCGCTCAACCCCGACCGCACCGGGTTCAGCGTCACCGAACCGCTCGGGTACGGCGTGCAGTACACCTGGGCGGGGTCGGTGGTCGGCAAGGACGGCAAGGCCGTCAAGCTGACCGGCAGCTTCACCACCGTCAACCCGACGACCATGGTCAACGGCCAGTTCCAGCTGGCCGACGGACAGGTCGTGGGTGTCGCGGCGCCGATCATCTTGCAGTTCGACGCGGCCATCGACACCAAATACCGGGCCGAGGTCGAGAAGGCGCTGAAAGTCACCACCACCCCACCCGTCGAGGGCAGCTGGGCGTGGCTACCCGACGAGGTCGGTGGGTCCCGCGTGCACTACCGGACCAAGGAGTACTACCCGGCCGGTACCACCGTCCACGTGAAGGCCGGCCTGTACGGCGTGCCATTCGCCGAAGATGCCTTCGGCGCAACGGATTCCACGCTGGATATCAGCATCGGCCGCCGTCAGGTGGTCAAGGCGGAGGCCTCCAGTCACCGGATCCAGGTGATCACCGACGAGGGCGTGCTCTTCGATTTCCCGTGCAGTTACGGCGAAGGGGACCTGCCGCGCAACATCACCCGCAGCGGGGTGCACGTGGTGACGGAGAAGTACGAGGACTTCTACATGTCCAACCCGGCCGCCGGGTACACCAACGCGCACGAGCGGTATGCGGTGCGGATCTCCAACAACGGTGAGTTCATCCACGCCAACCCGTCGAGCGCCGGAGCGCAGGGCAACACCAACGTCACCAACGGCTGTATCAACCTGTCCACCGAGGACGCGCAGCAGTATTTCAACACCGCGATCTACGGCGACCCGGTCGAGGTCACCGGCACCTCGATCGAACTGTCCTACGCCGACGGCGACATCTGGGACTGGGCGGTGCCGTGGGACGAGTGGAAGTCGATGTCCGCGCTGACCTCGCAGAAGCCGCCGGCGGGCATCCCGGCCTCGGCGCCGGCGACGCCCAGCGGTGCCCCGACGCCGACCGCGACGCCGGAGCCGGTCGCCACGTCGAGGCCCGCGCCGACGGCTACACCCGGCGGTTGAACCGTCCGTGCGGCGCCTGGTCGCGCGGCCGGATGACGATCTGATCCAGGTTGACGTGTGACGGTCGGGATGCGACGAACCCGATGACCTCGGCGACATCGTCGGCCACCAGCGGGGTGATGCCTTCGTACACCTTGTCGGCGCGGTCCTGATCGCCCTTGAAACGCACCAGGGAGAACTCCGTCTCGACCGCCCCTGGCGCAATCTCGGTGAGCCGCACCGGTTTTCCGAGCAGCTCGCCGCGCAGCGTGCGATGCAGGGCGCCCTGGGCGTGTTTGGCGGAGGTGTAGCCGGCGCCGCCGTCGTAGGTTTCCAAGGCCGCGATCGATGTGATGGTGACGATCAGGCCGTCGCCGGAGTCGACCAGTTTGGGTAGCAGGGCCCGGGTGACCCGCAGCGTGCCCAGCACGTTGGTCTCCCACATCCAGCGCCAATGCTCGAGGTCCGCGTCGGCGACCGGTTCAAGGCCCATGGCCCCGCCGGCGTTGTTCACCAGCACGCAGACGCTGTCCAGCGTGTCGGCCAGCCGTGCCACATCCGCGTCGGAAGTGACGTCCGCCACAATCGCCGACCCGCCGATCTGGGCTGCCAGCGCCTCGATGCGGTCGGCTCGGCGGGCCACGCAGACCACGTGAAAACCAAGTGCGGCAAGGGTTTTGGCGGTCGCCTCGCCGATGCCGGAACTGGCGCCGGTGACCACGGCGACGCGGGGGGTGGCTGATGTCGAAGTCATATCCCGAACTTTAGTTGGCGTGCTAAGTTCACCGTGTGTTGCAGACCAGTCCGGTGAACCGCGTTCTCTCGCGGCGTGCGTGTTGTTGTTGCGCATCCCGCCGCGCCCGACTGATCTAGCGGACCTTACGTCCTCGCTGAAGTCGACGGTGTGGCAGAAGCCCCCACCCTCGAAACTTCACCAAAAGGACACCCCCTGTGCGTACCGCCACCGCTTCCGCTTCTGTTTCCTCCGCGACCGCTGCTGCTTCGGTAGCCCACGCCAAGCGCGCCCTGCTCTCCCGTCATCACATCGTCGCCCCGTCGCTGAAGGTCGCCGACGCGGCCGCGGCGGCCGTCTTCGGGGCGGCGCGTCAGCGCGGCCCGATCGCCCGCGACGCCATCGCCCGGGTCACCGGCCTGAGTATCGCCACGGTGAACCGCCAGGTCACGGCCCTGCTCGACGCCGGCGTGCTGCGTGAGCGTGCCGACCTCGCCGTCTCCGGCGCGATCGGCCGGCCGCGGGTGCCGGTCGAGGTCAACCACGAACCGTTCCTCACACTGGGCCTGCACATCGGTGCCCGCACCACCAGCATCGTCGCGACCGATCTGTTCGGCCGCACGCTCGACGTCGTCGAGACGCCCACGCCGCGCGGCGCGCAGAACGCCGCGCTGGCCTCGCTGGCCGGCAGCGCCCGGCGCTACCTGAGCCGTTGGCACCGCAGGCGCCCGCTGTGGGTCGGCGTCGCCAGCGGTGGCGTGGTCGACAGCGTGTCGGGCTACCTCGACCACCCGCGGCTGGGCTGGTCGGAAGCACCCGTCGGCCCCGTGCTGGCCGAGACGCTGGGCCTGCCGGTGTCGGTGGCCTCACACGTCGACGCGATGGCCGGTGCCGAACTACTGCTCGGCGTGCGCCGGCCGGGCACCCAGACCGGAACCAGCCTCTATGTCTACGCGCGCGAGACCGTCGGCTACGCGCTGTCGATCGGCGGCCGGGTGCACTCACCCGCCAGCGGCCCCGGCACCATTGCCGCACTGCCAGTGCACTCCGAATTGCTCGGCGGCACAGGACAACTGGAGTCGACCGTCAGCGACGAAGCGGTGCTGACGGCGGCCCGCGCGCAGCGCATCATCCCGGCCGAAGGGCCGGCGTCGACGCTGACCGCCGTGTTGCGCGCCGCGCGCGCAGGTCATGACGGCGCCCGCGCCCTGCTCGCCGAACGTGCCCGCGTGCTGGGTGAGGCCGTGGCGCTGCTGCGCGACATGCTCAACCCGGACGACCTGGTGGTCGGCGGGCAGGCCTTCACCGAATACCCGGAGGGCATGGAGGTGCTGGAACGGGCCTTTACCGCGCGCTCGGTCCTGCCCGCGCGCGATATCCGGGTGACCGCCTTCGGCAACCGGGTCCAGGAGGCCGGTGCGGGCGTGGTGTCCCTCGGCGGGCTCTACGCCGATCCGATCGCCGCGATGCGCCGGGCCCAGCTGCGCCGCGGCGAGCTCGTGACGCCCGGGGTGTAGACATGTCAGTGTGCGTCCTTCAAGCGATCTGAGCACCGCAGGTCCGTCGGCCAAACGAGTGGCGGTGCTGTCGGTGCACACCTCACCGCTGGCCCAACCGGGCACCGGGGATGCCGGCGGGATGAACGTCTACGTGCTGCAGACCGCCCTGGAGATGGCGCGGCGCGGTGTCGAGGTGGAGATCTTCACCCGGGCCACCTCGTCGACGGACGAACCCGTCGTGCGGGTGGCCCCCGGGGTGCTGGTGCGCAACGTGGTCGCCGGACCGTTCGAAGGTCTGGACAAGACGGATCTGCCGACGCAGCTGTGCGCGTTCACCGCCGGAGTGCTGCGGGCCGAGGCCAACCACGAACCCGGCTACTACGACATCGTGCACTCGCACTATTGGCTGTCCGGGCAGGTCGGCTGGCTCGCCAGGGATCGCTGGGCCGTGCCGCTGGTGCACACCGCGCACACGCTGGCCGCGGTGAAGAATGCGGCGCTGGCGCGCGGGGACGTCCCCGAGCCGGCGATGCGGGCGATCGGCGAACAACAGGTGGTCGACGAGGCTGACCGTCTCATCGTCAACACCGAAATCGAAGCACAACAACTGGTTTCGTTGCATCACGCGGATCGGGCGCAGATCGACGTCGTGCACCCCGGCGTCGATCTCGGCGTCTTCACCCCGGGGGACAAGGC
Organism: Mycobacterium hackensackense; assembly: GCF_025822555.1. NCBI lineage: Bacteria > Bacillati > Actinomycetota > Actinomycetes > Mycobacteriales > Mycobacteriaceae > Mycobacterium > Mycobacterium hackensackense. The sequence goes on along the minus strand of NZ_JACKUC010000030.1, from coordinate 168,528 downwards.
CGCCGCGCGGGCCGCGGTCGGGCTGGACCCGGCCGAACGGATCGTGGCGTTCGTGGGCCGGATCCAGCCGTTGAAGGCGCCCGACGTGCTGCTGCGTGCGGCGGCGAAGGTGGCGGAGGGCAGGAGCGAAGCGACCGGGGAATGTGGACGCCTGCGCGTGGTGGTGGCCGGCGGGCCGTCCGGATCCGGTCTGGCGACGCCCGACGGTTTGATCCGGCTGGCCGACGAACTCGGCATCGCCGACCGGGTGACCTTCCTGCCGCCGCAATCCCGCGAACAGCTCGTCGATGTCTACCGGGCGGCCGACGTGGTCGCGGTGCCGAGCTATTCCGAATCCTTCGGGCTGGTCGCGGTCGAGGCGCAGGCCTGCGGCACGCCGGTGGTGGCCGCGGCGGTCGGCGGTCTGCCCGTGGTGGTCCGTGACGGTGTCACCGGCACGCTGGTCGACGGGCACGACCCGCAGGACTGGGCAACCGCCATCGACGCACTGTTGGCAGGCGGGCCGGAGCGGATGCGGGCCGCCGCGATCGCCCATGCCGCCACATTCTCGTGGGCGCATTCCGTCGACGCCCTGCTGGCCAGTTATGGGCGGGCGATCGGCGACTACCGCGCGCGGCACCCGCGCCGCGATGCGACGGCACGGCGCAGCGGCCGGCGGTTCACGATGCGCAGGGGGGTGCGGGCATGACCGAAGTCGAGCGCGCGCGAGGACCGGAGCGAGTGGGAGACGAGTATTGAGTAGCGTGCAACAGCTCATCGAGGCGACGCTGCAGGAGCACGAGCTCGAATACACCCACCACAAGGGCAGCCACGGTGGGCTGCCCGGCCTGGTGGTCGCGCTGCCGGGCGAACGGCGGCTCAAGACGAACACCATCCTGAGCATCGGTGAGCACTCGGTGCGGGTCGAGGCGTTCGTCTGCCGCAAGCCGGACGAGAACTTCGAAGCCGTGTACCGGTTCCTGCTCAAGCGCAACCGCCGCCTCTACGGCGTGGCCTACACCCTGGACAACCTCGGCGATATCTACCTGGTGGGCCGGATGGCACTGGAATCCGTCAGCGCCGATGAGCTCGACCGGGTGCTGGGTCAGGTCCTCGAAGCCGTCGACTCGGACTTCAACACCTTGCTGGAGTTGGGTTTTCGCTCGTCCATCGAGAAGGAATGGGAATGGCGGGTGGCCCGCGGCGAGTCCCTGAAGAATCTGCAGGCTTTCGCTCATCTCATCGACGACGACGGTGACTGACGCGCTGTGACAGGATGAGCGCCATGGCGAACCTGATCCTGCTGCGCCACGGCGAGAGCCAGTGGAACGAGAAGAACCTGTTCACCGGATGGGTCGATGTCGACCTCACCGACAAGGGCCGTGCCCAGGCGGTACGTGGCGGCGAGCTCCTCGCCGAACAGGGCGTGCTGCCGGATGTGCTGTACACCTCGCTGCTGCGCCGGGCCATCATCACCGCCAACCTCGCGCTGGAGGCCGCCGACCGGCTCTGGATCCCCGTGCACCGCGACTGGCGCCTCAACGAGCGGCACTACGGCGCATTGCAGGGTCTGGACAAGGCCGAGACGCTGGCCAAGTACGGCGAAGAGCAGTTCATGGCCTGGCGGCGCAGCTACGACACGCCGCCGCCGCCCATCGAGAAGGGCAGCGAGTTCAGCCAGGATGCCGACCCGCGCTACGCCGATATCGGCGGCGGCCCGCTGACCGAATGCCTGGCCGATGTGGTGGCCCGGTTCGTCCCGTACTACGAACAGGCCATCGTGCCCGACCTCAAGGCCGGTAAGACCGTGCTGATCGTCGCGCACGGTAATTCACTTCGCGCCCTGGTCAAGTACCTGGACGGGATGTCCGACGCCGATATCGTCAGCCTGAACATCCCGACCGGCATCCCGCTGCTCTACGAGCTGGACGCGGACCTCAAGCCGACGGTCGCGGGCGGTCGATACCTGGACCCGGAGGCGGCCGCGGCGGGTGCCGCCGCGGTGGCTGCACAGGGTGCCAAGAAGTAATCCGGCAAATAGCCGGTTAACTCAGGTGAACGCGGGCCGAACTCCTGTGTTTGCCTATGTGACTTGTCCCGATTTGGCCTCACGCTGCTGGGATGACGTTCACCGGATGCGTACGATTTCCGCGTGAGTGTGGCCTCCGTGCTGCTGTTGACGGCAGCCGTGTCGCTGCTCGCGCTCGGAGTCGGCGTGGCGGCGGGCGCCGTCATCTCCCGGGTGCGGCAGCAGCGACGAGCGCGTCGTGATGCGGAGCAGGGCGGCATCACCGTCTCGCAGATGCTCAGTCACGTGGTGGGGCTTTCGCCGATGGGGATCGTCGTGGTCGACGCGTTCCGCGATGTCGTCTACATGAACGAGCAGGCGGCCGAACTGGGCCTGGTACGTGACCGGCTGCTCGACGAGCGCGCCTGGCAGGCCGTGCAACGCTGCCTGTCCAGCGGCGACGATGTCGATATCGACCTCTCGCCCCGTAAACGCACCCCCACGGGACGATCCGGCCTGTCGGTCCGTGGTCACGTGCGTCTGCTCACCGAGGAAGATCGGCGCTTCGCCGTCGTGTTCGTCGGCGATCAGTCCGAGCAGGCGCGGATGGAGGCGACCCGGCGAGACTTCGTCGCCAACGTCAGCCATGAACTCAAGACCCCGGTGGGTGCCATGGGGGTGCTCGCCGAGGCGCTGCTGGCGTCCGCCGACGACCCCGAGACCGTGCGCCGGTTCGCCGACAAGATGCTCGTCGAATCCCACCGGCTGGCCAGCATGGTGGGCGAACTGATCGAACTGTCCCGGCTGCAGGGCGCCGAACCCCTGCCCGACCTGGAGGTCGTCGAAGTCGACACCGTCGTCTCGGAGGCGCTGTCCCGGCACAAGGTGTCCGCCGATATGGCCGATATCGCCATCACCACCGACGCGCCGACCGGTTACCGCGTCCTGGGCGACCAGGGTCTGCTGGTGACCGCCATCGCGAACCTGGTGTCGAACGCGATCGCGTACTCCCCGCACGGCTCGGGTGTGTCGATCAGCCGGCGCAGGCGCGGTAACGATATCGAGATCGCCGTCACCGATCGCGGTATCGGCATCGCCCGCGCCGATCAGGAGCGGGTCTTCGAACGGTTCTTCCGGGTGGACAAGGCGCGATCGCGGGCCACCGGAGGCACCGGTCTGGGGCTGGCGATCGTCAAGCATGTCGCCGCCAACCACAACGGCACCATCCGGCTGTGGAGTCAGCCGGGCACCGGCTCGACGTTCACCCTGTCGATTCCCGCATACCCCGACACCGACGACGACTCGTACGAACGAGACGACCGAGAGGATTAGCAATACCGATGACCAGTGTCCTGATCGTAGAAGACGAAGAATCCCTGGCCGATCCGTTGGCCTTTCTGCTGCGCAAGGAGGGGTTCGAGGCCACGGTGGTGTCCGACGGCCCGTCGGCTCTGGCGGAGTTCGAGCGGGTGGGCGCGGATATCGTCCTGCTGGACCTGATGCTGCCGGGGATGAGTGGCACCGATGTCTGTAAGCAGCTGCGCTCCCGGTCCAGCGTGCCGGTCATCATGGTGACCGCGCGGGACAGTGAGATCGACAAGGTGGTCGGGCTCGAGCTGGGTGCCGACGATTACGTCACCAAGCCGTACTCGGCCCGTGAGCTCATCGCCCGCATCCGCGCGGTGCTGCGGCGCGGTGCCGACAACGAAGAGGCCGGGTCCGGTGACGGTGTGCTGGAGGCGGGCCCCGTCCGGATGGACGTGGAGCGCCATGTGGTCAGCGTGAACGGTGAGGCGATCACGCTTCCGCTCAAGGAGTTCGACCTGCTGGAGTACCTGATGCGCAACAGTGGCCGGGTGCTGACCCGTGGCCAGCTGATCGACCGGGTCTGGGGTGCGGACTACGTCGGTGACACCAAGACCCTCGATGTGCACGTGAAGCGGCTGCGCAGCAAGATCGAGGCCGACCCGGCGAACCCGGTGCACCTGGTGACGGTGCGTGGGCTGGGCTACAAGCTCGAAGGGTAACCGGTCCAGCAAAGTGTGGACCGGCCGCGGGGCTACTCCGCGGCGCGGGTCGCGGGGTGCACCGCGATGAGCCCGAGCATGCCCCGCCGCTTGCACATGGCGGCGAGTTCCGCGTACGCCTTCTCGCCCAGCAGTTCGGTGAGTTCGGGGGCGTAGGACTGCCACACCGGTCGGGCCCCGACATGTGCCGCGGGATCGCCGGTGCAGTACCAGTGCAGGTCGGCGCCGCCTTCGCCCCAGCCCCGCCGGTCGTACTCGGTGATCGTGGTCTTGAGGATGTCGGTGCCGTCCGGCCGGGTCACCCATTCCTGGGTGCGCCGGATCGGCAGCTGCCAGCAAACCTCCGGCTTCATCGTCAGCGGTTCCACACCCAGCTTCAGCGCCTTGCTGTGCAACGCGCAACCGATACCACCGGCGAAGCCGGGACGATTCAGGAAGATGCAGGCGCCCTTGTACTTGCGGGTGCGCAGATTGGGTTTGCCGTCGTACTCGTCCATTTCCAGGTAGCCCTTACGGCCCAGACCTTTGTCCCGGAACTGCCAGTCGTCGTCGGTGAGGGTCTTCACCGCGTCGTCGAGACCGGCCCGGTCGTCGTCATCGGACAGGAACGCCCCGTGCGAGCAGCAACCGTCGTCGGGCCGGCCGGCCACCGTGCCCTGGCATGCCGGGGTGCCGAAGACGCAGGTCCATCGCGACAGCAGCCATGTCAGGTCCGCGGCGATGACGTGTTGGGGATTGTCGGGGTCGAAGAACTCCACCCATTCGCGGGCAAAGTCGAGTTCGACTTCGCCTCCCAAACCGCCGACGTGCGATGTGCTCACGGAAGTAAACGGTAAACCCACTAACGTGGTCCGCGTGCGATTGGGCGTGCTGGACGTAGGCAGCAATACGGTTCACCTGTTGGTGGTGGATGCGCGCCGTGGCGGGCACCCCACGCCGATGAGTTCCACCAAGGCGGCATTGCGGCTTGCCGAGTCGATCGACTCGTCGGGCAAGCTGACCCGTAAGGGCGCGGACAAGCTGGTGGACACCGTCACCGAGTTCGCGAGCATCGCCACCAGCTCCGGCTGCGCCGAGCTGATGGCCTTCGCCACCTCGGCGGTTCGGGATGCCACCAACTCCGAGGACGTGCTGGCCCGGGTGCAGACCGAAGCCGGGGTGTCGCTGCGGGTGCTCAGCGGCGTCGACGAGTCCCGGCTGACCTTCCTGGCGGTGCGCCGCTGGTACGGCTGGAGTGCGGGCCGGATCATCAACATCGATATCGGCGGGGGCTCACTGGAGTTGTCCACCGGCGTGGACGAAGAGCCCGAGGTGGCGCTGTCCCTTCCGCTGGGCGCCGGACGGCTGACCCGGGAGTGGCTGGCCGACGATCCACCGGGCCGGCGCAAGGTTGCGGCGCTGCGCGACTGGCTGGCCACCGAGATGTCGGAGGCCGGGTCGACGATCCAGGCGGCGGGCAGCCCCGACCTGGCCGTCGCCACGTCGAAAACGTTCCGTTCGCTGGCGCGACTGACCGGTGCGGCGCCGTCCGCGGCGGGGCCGCGGGCCAAACGTACGTTGACCGCGGCGGGATTGCGGCAGCTCATAGCGTTCATCTCTAGGATGACAACGGCCGACCGAGCCGAGCTTGAGGGGGTGAGTGCCGAACGGGCGCCACAGATCGTGGCCGGCGCGCTGGTAGCTGAGGCGAGTATGCGCGCGCTGGGTATCGAGACGGTGGAGATCTGTCCCTGGGCGTTGCGAGAAGGGTTGATTCTGCGGAAACTCGACAGTGAGGCCGACGGCACAGCCTTGGTGGAGACCGCATTGTCACCAGCGTCAGGATCGGTATCCCGCGCTTCCCGGCCCAAAGGCAACACACGATGACTGAACCGAACGACACCACCAGCACCCGCCCCATCTCGGTGGCGGAGCTGCTGGCCAAGAATGGCAGCATCGGCGCTCCGTCGCCGGGCGGCCGCCGGCGTCGACGCCGCGGCAATGCCGATGCCGTCACGGTTGCCGAGCTCACCGGTGAGATCCCGATCGTCAACTTCCGGACCGATGAGCACCAGGCGATCGACGCCGAGCAGGAGGCGATCGACGCGGACGTCGCGGCCGAGGCGCAGTCCGCGCTCGAACAACCCCAGGTCACCGAGGACACAACCGAGGACACAGCGGGGGACATAGCGGGGGCTCCCGCAACTCCCGAGACGGCAGAGACGGCCGAAGAGGCCGAGGGCGCAGAAGAGCCCGTCGAGCCGCACGAGGAAGCTCCGGAAAAAGCGGCCGAAGCCGACTACGAGGCGCACGTGCAGCAGCGCGACGCCGAGTTCGAGCCGCTGGTGTTCGATCCGCGAGCCCATCGAACCCACCACGGCCTGCGGCGATCCGCGGCGCTGCCCGCGGGCGGGGCCGAGGAGATGAGCCCGGATCCGCTGATCGACGACGAGGATGTCGCGGTCGAGTCCCGCGCCGACACCGACGCCACGGCCGCGCTGCCGTCCTACCTGCGCTCGTCGGCGGACACGCTCTTCGGCGGGGACACCGTCGCCGACGATGTGGCCCGCCGGCCGCGGACCCCGGGGCCGGAGAACATCGATCTGGACGGGCCCGACGGAGCCGCGACGCTGGCGGATACGGCCGTCGTCACCGGCGACCTCGACGAGGATCTGGACGAGGAACCGGCCAAGGCCCGATCGCCGTTCCTGAGCGGGCTGTGGATCGTCGCGCAGAGCATCTTCGCCGTGGCGTTCGGCGCCGGTTTGTTCGTGGCCTTCGACCAGCTGTGGAAGTGGAACAACATCGTCGCTCTGGTGCTGTCCGTTCTGGTCATCCTCGGTCTGGTGGTCGGTGTGCGCGTGGTGCGCAGGACCGAGGACATCGCCAGCACGCTGATCGCGGTGGCGGTCGGGGCATTGGTGACGCTCGGACCGCTGGCCCTGCTCCAGTCCACCTGACCGGATTCCAGAAGACACAGTGCGCCCTGCCATCAAGGTCGGTCTTTCGACTGCCTCGGTGTACCCGTTGCGGACCGAGGCGGCCTTCGACTACGCCGCACGCCTGGGTTACGACGGCGTCGAGCTGATGGTGTGGGCCGAGCCGGTCAGCCAAGATATCGACGCCATCGCTGCGCTGTCGAAGCGATACGGCATCCCGGTGCTGTCCGTGCACGCCCCCTGCCTGTTGATCTCGCAGCGTGTGTGGGGGGCCAACCCGATCTCCAAACTGGAACGCAGCGTGCGGTCCGCCGAGCAGCTGGGCGCCCAGACCGTGGTGGTACATCCGCCCTTCCGTTGGCAGCGCCGGTACGCGGAAGGCTTCTCCGAGCAGGTCGCGGAGCTGGAGAGCAGCAGCGATGTGCTGGTCGCCGTGGAGAACATGTTCCCGTTCCGCGCCGACCGGTTCTGGGGCACCGGGGCGCCGTCGATCGAGCGGATGCGCAAACGCGGCGGCCACCCCGGACCCGGCATCTCGGCCTTCGCGCCGTCGTATGACCCCCTCGACGGTGGCCATGCGCACTACACGCTCGACCTGTCGCACAGCGCCACCGCGGGCACCGACGCGGTGGAGATGGCACAGCGGATGGGCATCGGCGGTCAGGGGGGCCTGGCGCATCTGCACCTGTGCGACGGCAGCGGCGCCTCGACCGACGAGCATCTGGTGCCGGGACGTGGAACCCAGCCGGCGGCGGAGATCTGCCGGATGCTGGCCGCCAGCGATTTCACCGGGCACGTCATCCTTGAGGTCACGACCTCGCAGGCCCGCACCGCCGCCGACCGCGAGGCGCTGCTGGTCGAATCGTTGACCTTCGCCAGGGAGCACCTGCTGCGATGACGGTGTCGTTCAGCGAGGCGATGTCGCTGACGTCGGCGGGTGCCGGCGTGTACCACGGCGTGCTCGACGAGAACTGGACCATCGGGCCCAAGGTGCATGGTGGGGCGATGCTCGCGCTGTGCGCCAATGCGGCGCGGGCGGAGCTCGGCCTCGATACGGGCGTGGAACCGATTGCGGTATCGGGCAATTTTCTCTGGGCCCCGGATCCGGGCCCGCTGCAGGTGCACACCCTGGTGCGCAAGCGGGGGCGCCGGATCAGCCTGGTCGATGTGGAGCTGACACAGGGGGAGCGGGTGGCCGTGCGGGCGGCGATCACCCTCGGTGTGCCCGAACACGCTGTGCCACCGCTGCTTTCGGTGAACCCGGTGGTACCGCTGATGACACCGGAGCCGCCGCCCGGGCTCGAGCCCATCGGGCCGGGACATCCGATGGCCGATATCGTGCATCTCGCCCGGGGCTGTGACATCCGGCCGTCGCTGACGACCATGGCGCCGCGGGCCGACGGTGGACCGCCGGTCATCGAGTACTGGGTGCGGCCCCGGGGTGCGGCGCCGGACGTGCTGTTCGCCCTCCTGTGCGGCGATGTGTCGGCCCCGGTCACCTACGGGGTCAACCGGCGCGGTTGGGCGCCCACGGTGCAGCTGACGGCCTTTGTGCGGGCACTGCCGGCCGACGGCTGGCTGCGGGTGCTGTGCACCACCACCCAGATCGGCCAGGAGTGGTTCGACGAGGACCACATCGTGGTCGACTGCGAAGGCCGCATCGTGGTGCAGACGCGGCAACTCGCGTTGGTGCCCAGCCCGAGCTGACGGGGGCGCCATGTCTTCTGCGCCCCGGCGGGGGCGCCACGTCTTCTACGCCCTGGCGGGCGCCATGTCCTACGCGCCGTGACCGCGGTGCCGTGCAATGCTTTGACCCGTGCCAAGGATTGCAATCATCGGCGGGGGCAGCATCGGCGAAGCGCTGCTCTCGGGTCTGCTGCGAGCCGGCCGCCAGGTCAAGGATCTGGTCGTCGCGGAGAAGTTCCCTGAACGGGCCAAATATCTGGCCGACACCTATTCGGTGCTGGTCACCTCGGTGGCGGACGCCGCCGAGAACGCCACCTACGTGATCGTCGCGGTCAAGCCCGCCGACGTGGACGCGGCCATCGGCGAGATCGCCGGGGCGGTCGCCAAGGCCGATGACAACAGCGAGGAACAGGTCGTCGTGAGTGTCGCGGCGGGCGTCAGCACCTCGTTCTACGAGTCCAAACTGCCGGCGGGTGCGCCGGTGATCCGGGTGATGCCCAACGCGCCGATGGTGGTCGGTGGCGGGGTGAGCGCGCTCTCGCGTGGCCGGTTCGCCACCGACGAGCACCTCAAGGAGGTGTCGGCGATCTTCGACACTGTCGGCGGGGTGCTGACGGTGCCGGAGGTCCAACTCGACGCCGTCACCGCGGTATCGGGATCCGGTCCGGCGTATTTCTTCCTGATGGTCGAGGCCCTCGTCGACGCGGCAGTCGCGTCGGGTCTGTCGCGCGGGGTCGCCACCGATCTGGTGTCACAGACGATGGCGGGCTCGGCAGCGATGCTGCTGGACCGTCTGGACAGCGCACCAGATACCGCATTGGACACCACTGCGGCCCAGTTGCGGGCTATCGTGACCTCACCGGGTGGTACCACCGCGGCTGGGCTGCGCGAACTCGAACGCGGAGGCCTGCGGGCTGCGGTGGCCGACGCGGTCGCAGCTGCGAAAACACGCTCTGAGCAGCTAGGAATTACATCAGAGTAATTCAAGAATTTCGGACGGATTACCCCACACCCGTCGCAATAACCCCAATGGCCACGCTATTCTCCTCGTTGTATGCACGCGTTCGTGCCAACGGTGGGGAAGCCGCTGGAACTGGCCGTGCCTTAAGGATTGGGTAGCGATGACGTCAATGAACGGGCCATCGGCGCGGGATTCGGCTGGCGATGGCCAGCCTAAAGCTCAATTTTTGACCGTTGCCGAGGTGGCCAGCCTGATGCGGGTCAGCAAGATGACGGTCTACCGACTGGTGCACAACGGCGAGTTGCCGGCGGTGCGGGTCGGGCGGTCGTTCCGTGTGCACGCAAAGGCGGTTCACGACCTTCTGGAGACGTCGTACTTCAGCGCAGGCTGAGGTCTCCCTGCCCATCGGGCGGGATGCGTTTTCATCATCACGGGCCTGCCCGGGTAAAGTAACCCGGTCAGTCCTTCATTCGTAGGTAGCGGAGTTCATGGGTTCAGTCATCAAGAAGCGGCGTAAGCGCATGTCGAAGAAGAAGCACCGCAAGCTGCTTCGCCGTACACGGGTTCAGCGCAGAAAACTCGGTAAGTAGCCTTCCAGCTTCTCGGTAGGCTCGCCTGAATGGATAGCCAGGGATCCGGTGATAACCGGGACGCCACCACTGACCGCTCAGACCACCCCAAGGTGGTCCTGGTCACGGGTGCGTGCCGGTTTCTCGGTGGCTACCTGACGGCGCGCCTGGCCCAGAACCCGGCGATCGACCACGTCATCGCGGTCGACGCCATCGCTCCCAGCAAGGATCTGTTGCGCCGGATGGGGCGCGCGGAGTTCGTCCGCGCCGACATCCGGAACCCGTTCATCGCCAAGGTCATCCGAAACGGCAATGTCGACACCGTCGTGCATGCCGCGGCGGCGTCCTATGCACCGCGGGCCGGTGGCCGGGCCACTCTCAAAGAGCTCAACGTGATGGGCGCGATCCAGCTGTTCGCGGCCTGCCAGAAGGCTCCGACCGTGCGGCGGGTGGTGCTCAAGTCCACCTCTGAGGTGTACGGGGCGAGTGCGCGGGATCCGGTGCTGTTCACCGAGGATGGCAGTGCGCGGCGTCCCCTCGGCGAGGGGTTCGCCCGGGACAGCATCGATATCGAGGGGTACGCGCGTGGCCTGGCCAGGCGTCGACCCGATATCGCGCTGACGATCCTGCGGCTGGCGAACATGATCGGCCCGGCGATGGACACCGCGCTGTCGCGGTATCTCGCCGGTCCGGTGGTGCCCTCGGTGCTCGGTCATGACGCACGACTGCAGCTCCTGCACGAGCAGGATGCCCTCGGTGTGCTGGAGCGCGCCACCATGGCGGGCCGGGCCGGCACCTTCAACGTGGGCGGTTCGGGCATCATCATGATGAGCCAGGCGATCCGCCGGTCAGGGCGGGTGGCGCTGCCGGTCCCGCGTTCGGCGCTTCAAGTCGTCGATTCACTGAGGCGCGCAACCAGTTACACTGAGCTCGATCGCGAACAGTTGAACTACTTGAGCTACGGCCGGGTCATGGACACCGCGCGGATGCGCAACGACTTAGGTTACAGCCCCAAGTGGACCACTGTGGAGGCATTCGACGACTACGTGCGTGGCCGTGGATTGACGCCGATCATCGACCCGAAATGGGTACGCTCAATGGAGAGCCGAGCCACTGCAGTCGCGCAGCGATGGGGACGTTAGCGGCGGTCGGGTCTGACACTCCAACAGGGGCGGGGAGAAGGTAACGACGTGGCGGGTGAATCAAAAGCCAAAGTGATTCCGCTGCATTCGAATTCGGGTCGCTCCGCGGCTGCGCAGCGCCGGGCCGCCCAGCGTGCGGACAGCGCCCGCCGCCATCCGTCGCTGCTGACCGATCCGGGTACCCGCGCCTCGGCCGAACAGATCGCCGCGGTCGTGCGGGAGATCGACCAGCATCGCGGCGTCATGCCCGGCGACGAGCAGGACGCTCCCAACGAACTATCCAGAGCCATCACCGCTGTCGCGGATTTCGTCACCAAGCGGATGACCGGCGACTACACCGTCGACGAGTTCGGGTTCGACCCGCATCTGACCAACGCCGTCGTAATGCCTTTACTGCGAGTGTTTTTCAAGTCGTGGTTCCGTGTTGAGGTCAGCGGGATCGAAAACCTTCCGCTCGACGGCGCCGCCCTGATCGTGGCCAACCACGCCGGCGTGCTGCCGTTCGACGGTCTGATGGCCTCGGTCGCCGTCCACGACCATCACCCGCTGCGCCGCGATCTGCGGCTGCTGGCCGCCGACCTGGTGTTCGACCTCCCGGTGGTCGGCCAGGCGGCACGCAAGGCCGGCCACACCGTCGCGTGCGCCTCGGACGCGCACCGGCTGCTGGCCGCCGGTGAACTGACGGCGGTGTTCCCGGAGGGTTTCAAGGGACTCGGCAAGCCGTTCAAGGACCGCTACAAACTGCAGCGGTTCGGCCGCGGCGGATTCGTGTCGGCGGCGCTGCGCGCGCAGGTGCCGATCGTGCCGTGCTCGATCGTCGGTTCCGAGGAGATCTATCCCAAGATCGGCGATATCAAGCTGCTCGCCCGGCTGTTCGGCCTGCCGTACTTCCCGGTGACGCCGTTGTTCCCGCTGGCCGGCCCGCTCGGAGTGGTGCCGCTGCCGTCGAAATGGCATATCCAGTTCGGTGAGCCCATCTCCACCGAGGGCTATGACGAGACGGCCGCCGAGGATCCGATGGTGACCTTCGAACTCACCGACCATGTCCGCGAGACCATCCAGCACACCCTCTACCAGCTGCTGGCCGGCCGCCGGAACACGTTCCTGGGCTGATCAGCCTTTCTGGCCGGCCACCATCTTGGCGATCGCGGCGTCGCGGGCGGCGGCGATCTGCGCGCTCATCTCGTTGGCCTCGTCGATCTGGGCCTCGCCGAGCATCGTGACGATGCTGGTGGCCACGGGCGCGCCGTCGTTATCGGTCACCTCGGCCCGGACCTCGCAGATGACGGTGCCGTGCGACTCGATCACCGAGTCGAGGTAGGAGTCGAACCACAGCTTGTCGCCGACCTTGATGGGACGGTGGAAGATCAGCTTCTGGTCGCGATGCAGCACCCGTTCCAGGTTGACCGGCACGTCGAAGTTCTCGAACAACTCGAGCTGCACCCGCCGCCCGGCCACGGCCAGGAAGGTCAGCGAGGCGACGATGGTGTCGTGGCCCGCTTCGGCCGCGGCTTCCTCGGAATGGTGCGCCGGGTGGAAGTCCTGCACGGCAGTGGCGAACTCCCGGACCTTTTCCCGGCCGACCTCGAAAAAATCGGGGGAGCGGTAGTGGGTTCCGATGATGTTCTCCGCAATGCCCATGGCGGAAGAGCCTATCAGCGGCGCCGGGACGCAACCGCTGCCAGCGCCCCGCCCACCGCACCCAGGGCCAGCGCAGATGGCACGCCGATCCGGGCGGCCTTGCGTGCGGTGCGGAAGTCGCGGATCTCCCAACCGCGTTCCCGAGCAACGTCGCGCAGTGCCGCGTCGGGATTGATCGCCACCGCGGTACCCACCAGGGACAGCATCGGCACATCGTTGAAGCTGTCCGAATACGCGGTGCAGCGCCGCAGGTTGAGGCCTTCCCGGATGGCCAGCGAGCGGACCGCGTGCGCCTTGCCCGGGCCGTGCAGGATGTCCCCGACCAGCCGGCCGGTGAACACCCCGTCGACCGATTCGGCGACGGTGCCCAAGGCGCCGGTCAGGCCCAGCCGGCTGGCGATGGTCGCGGCCAACTCGTAGGGCGTGGCGGTGACCAGCCACACCTGTTGGCCGGCGTCGAGGTGCATCTGCGCCAGCTCACGGGTGCCGGGCCAGATCTTGTCGACGATGATCTCGTCGTAGATCTGTTCGCCGAGGGCGGCCAGTTCGGCGGTGGACCGGCCTTCGATGAAGGCCAGGGCTTTGCGCCGCCCGGCCGCGACATCGTCGCTGTTCTCTTTGCCGGTGAACTGGAACTTGGCCTGCGCGTAGACGATTCCGAGGATGTCCTGGTAGGTGAAGTATTTGCGTGCGGCCAGCCCGCGGGCGAAGTGCACCAGCGAGGAGCCGTGCACCAGGGTGTTGTCCACATCGAAGAACGCGGCCGCGGTGAGATCCGGCGGCGGCGGTGGGGGCGGGGTGAGGGCAGCTTCGGCGCTGGCTTCCCCGGCCAGCGCCTCGGCACTCTCGAACGCGCTCTCTGCGGCGCTCTCGACCCCGTCGATATCGGCGGCACCGGACTCGGACACGACACAACCCTAAGTCACGCCGGTCCAGACCCGCCGCCGATACTGGTGGCGTGGAGCATGAGGTGGTGTTGCTCACCCGGTCGGGGTGCAGCATTTGCGAACGCGCGGCGCAGACGCTGGCTGCACTGGCCGGCGAGTTGGGCTTCACCTGGACGGCCACCGATGTGGACCAGGCTGCCGCCGCCGGCGATCCTTCGCTGCGCAGCGAGTTCGGGGATCGGGTGCCGGTGGTGCTGCTCGACGGAGTCGAGCACAGCTACTGGGAAGTGGATGAGGAGCGGCTGCGTGCGGATCTGGAGTCCGGCCGGTAGGAGCGCAGCGGCGGGGGTAGACCCGAGCTGAACCGGTACAGCAAATTTGGTAGGTGGGCTGGTAAACGGCTACTTTGGACCTGGTCCGGGCGAGCGAGGCGACGGGGAGAAACCTAGGTGATGATGCCGTGAGCGTGCTGCTATTCGGGGTCTCGCACCGAAGTGCGCCGGTATCCGTACTCGAGCAGTTGAGTACCGATGAGTCCGATCAGGCCAAGATCATCGATCAGGTGCTGCAATCCTCCCTGGTGACCGAGGCCATGGTGCTCTCGACGTGCAACCGGGTCGAGGTCTACGCGGTCGTCGAGGCGTTCCACGGTGGCTTGTCGGTGATCGGCCAGGTGCTCTCGGAGCACTCCGGGATGGGTCTGAACGACCTGACCAAATACGCCTACGTGCGGTACGCCGAGGCCGCCGTCGAGCACCTCTTCGCGGTGACGAGCGGCCTGGACTCGCTGGTGATGGGTGAGCAGCAGGTGCTGGGCCAGGTGCGCCGGGCCTACGCCTCCGCCGAGGCCAACCACACCGTCGGCCGCACCTTGCACGAACTGTCCCAGCGCGCCCTGTCCGTCGGAAAACGGGTGCACTCGGAGACCGGCATCGACAGCGCGGGCGCCTCGGTGGTGTCGGTATCGCTGGACATGGCCGAGAAGCGGATCGGTACCGGCGGGTTGGTCGGCGCGACGGCCGTCGTGATCGGTGCCGGCTCGATGGGCGCCCTGGCCGCCAAACACCTGGTTCGGGCCGGTGTGTCACGCATCGACGTGGTCAACCGCTCGCTGCCGCGAGCCCGGCGCCTCGCCAACAACATCAAGGAACTCGGCGTCGAGGCGCACGCGCACGTGCTCGATGACATCTCGTCGGTCCTGGTCGACGCCGATGTGGTGATGAGCAGCACCGGCGCGGTGCGTCCGGTGGTCTCACTGGCCGATGTGCACCACGCCCTGACCCAGCGGAACACGGGAGCCACCGGCGACCGGCCGTTGGTGATCTGCGATCTGGGTATGCCGCGCGATGTCGACCTCGCCGTTGCCGGCCTGCCGGGTGTGCATGTCATCGACATGGACCGCATCCAGCGCGAACCCGCGTCCCGGGGCGCCGCCTCCGATGCCGAGGCGGCCCGTGTCATCGTGGCCAACGAGGTTGCCCAGTACCTGGCCAGCCAGCGCATGGCCGAGGTCACCCCGACGGTGACCGCGCTGCGCCAGCGCGCCGCCGACGTGGTCGAGGCCGAACTGCTGAGGCTGGACAATCGGTTGCCCGGCCTCGATTCGGCCCACCGCGACGAGGTCGCCCGCACGGTCCGGCGCGTCGTCGACAAGCTCCTGCACGCCCCCACCGTGCGCGTCAAGCAACTGGCCGGTGCGCCCGGTGGCGACAGCTACGCCGAGGCGCTACGCGAGCTCTTCGAGCTCGATCCACAAGCTGTCGATGCGGTGTCGGGCGGCGAATTGCCTTTGATCGCAACCGAGAACGACAAGCCTGAGTTGTAGATTGGCCATTCGCGAAGACGCTGAGACCGTGATCCGGATCGGCACCCGGGGTAGCCTGCTGGCGACCACCCAGGCCGGCGTCATCCGCGACGCACTGATCGCGCTGGGACACCCCGCAGAGTTGGTCATCATCAGCACCGACGGCGACCGGTCGGATGCCCCCATCGCCGAGATCGGTGTCGGGGTGTTCACAGCCGCGCTGCGCGAGGCCATCCACGACGGCCGAGTCGACATGGCGGTGCACTCCTACAAGGATTTGCCGACCGCGCCCGATGAACGTTTCACGATCGCGGCCATCCCGCGCCGCGAGGACCCCAGGGATGCCCTGGTGGCCCGCGACGGACTGGTGCTGGGGGAGTTGCCGGCCGGCTCGGTGATCGGCACGTCGAGCCCGCGCCGGGCCGCGCAGCTTAGAGCACTGGGTCTCGGTTTGGAAATCCGCCCCCTACGAGGCAACCTAGACACCAGGTTGAACAGGGTAAGTAGCGGTGATCTCGACGGCGTCGTCGTCGCCCGGGCGGGTCTGGCCCGCATCGGACGGCTGGCTGATGTCTCCGAGTCCCTGGAACCGGTGCAGATGTTGCCGGCACCGGCTCAGGGCGCGCTCGCGGTGGAATGCCGCGCACGTGACACCGACCTTGCCGCGGTGCTGGCGGAGTTGGACGACGCCGACACTCGCGCAGCGGTCACCGCTGAACGAGCCCTGCTCGCCGAGCTGGAGGCGGGGTGTTCCGCGCCGGTGGGTGCGATCGCGGAAGTGGTCGAGTCCATCGATGAGGAAGGCCGGGTCTTCGAGGAGCTGTCGCTACGCGGATGCGTGGCGGCGCTGGACGGATCCGACGTGATCCGTGCGTCCGGTATCGGGTCCCCCGAGCGGGCACGAGAGCTGGGGCTCTCGGTGGCCGCGGAGCTGTTCGAACTGGGTGCACGAGACGTGTTGGCAATTGAGCGGAGTGACAGATGACTGGGCACGCAGGGACCCGAGGCCGCAAGATCAAGCCCGGCCGCATCACCTTTGTGGGGTCCGGTCCGGGTGATCCCGGCCTGCTGACCAGCCGGGCGCGCGCGGTACTGACCAACGCCGCACTGGTGTTCACCGACCCCGATGTACCCGATGCAGTGCTGGCGCTGGTGGGTGCCGAGCTGCCGCCGCCGTCGGGACCGCAGCCCGAGGCCGCGGCCGTGACTGCTGACGGCGCCGCCGAGTCGGCGCCCCCGGTCATCCCGGGTGGCCCGGATGTCCGGCCCGCGCTGGGGGATCCCGCCGAGGTCGCCAAGACCCTGGCCAACGAGGCCCGGCACGGCATGGACGTCGTGCGCCTGGTGGCCGGTGATCCGCTGTCGGTGGATTCGGTCATCACCGAGGTAAACACGCTGGCCCGGACCCACCTGAACTTCGAGATCGTGCCGGGTCTGCCGGACACCACTGCGGTGCCGACCTACGCCGGTCTGCCGCTGGGCTCGTCACACACCGTCGCCGATGTGCGTGGTGACGTGGACTGGGCGGCGCTGGCCGCCGCGCCCGGCCCGCTGATCCTGCACGCCACGGCGTCGCACCTGCCCGACGCCGCGCGCACGCTCATCGAGTACGGCCTGTCCGAGGGCACGCCCGCCGTTGTCACCGCGCATGGCACCACCTGCCAGCAGCATTCCGTCGAGACCACGCTTTCGGGCTTGGGGGACAAGGCAATTCAGCAGGCCGCCGAGATCAGCGGGGGAACCCCGGGTCCGCTGTCGGGGCCGCTGGTGGTCACCATCGGCAAGACCGTGGCCAACCGCGCCAAGCTGAACTGGTGGGAGAGCCGGGCCCTGTACGGCTGGACCGTGCTGGTGCCGCGGACCAAGGACCAGGCCGGCGAGATGAGCGACAAGCTGGTCGGCCACGGCGCACTTCCGGTCGAGGTGCCCACCATCGCCGTCGAGCCGCCGCGCAGCCCGGCTCAAATGGAAAGGGCCGTCAAGGGTTTGGTGGACGGCCGGTTCCAGTGGGTGGTGTTCACCTCCACCAACGCCGTGCGCGCCGTGTGGGAGAAGTTCAACGAATTCGGTCTGGACGCTCGCGCGTTCTCCGGGGTGAAGATCGCGTGTGTCGGTCAGGCCACCGCCGACCGGGTGCGTGCCTTCGGTATCAACCCCGAACTGGTGCCCGTCGGTGAGCAGTCGTCTCTCGGTCTGCTCGACGAGTTCCCGGAGTACGACGACATCTTCGACCCGGTGAACCGGGTGCTGCTGCCGCGCGCCGATATCGCCACCGAGACGCTGGCCGAGGGCCTGCGCGAGCGGGGCTGGGAGATCGAGGACGTCACCGCCTACCGGACGGTGCGAGCCGCTCCGCCGCCGGCGCACACTCGCGAGATGATCAAGACCGGTGGTTTCGACGCGGTCTGCTTCACCTCCAGCTCCACCGTGCGCAACCTGGTCGGTATCGCGGGTAAGCCGCATGCCCGCACCATCGTGGCCTGCATCGGTCCCAAGACGGCCGAAACCGCTGCCGAATTCGGTCTGCGGGTGGACGTGCAGCCGGAGACGGCCGCGGTCGGTCCGCTCGTCGAGGCGCTCGCCGAACACGCCGCCCGGCTGCGCGCCGAGGGTGCGCTACCGCCGCCGCGCAAGAAGAGCCGCCGGCGCTAACCGGCGGGATCCCGACTGTGTTTCCACGGCATAGGCCTCGCCGGCTGCGCTCCACGCCGGCGATGCGCCGACTCGTTGCGCAGACCTCCTTGGAGCCACGGCACCTGGTGCTGCCGATGTTCGTCGCCGACGGTATCGCCGAGCCACGACCCATTTCCTCCATGCCGGGAGTGGTTCAGCACAGCCGTGATTCGCTGCGCCGAGCGGCCGCCGACGCGGTCTCGGCGGGCGTCGGTGGCCTGATGCTGTTCGGGGTGCCGCGGGACGAGGACAAAGATGCCAAGGGGTCGGTGGGTATCGACCCCGACGGTGTGCTCAATGCCGCCCTGCGCGATCTGTCCGCCGACCTGGGTGATGCCACCGTGCTGATGGCCGACACCTGCCTGGACGAGTTCACCGACCACGGTCATTGCGGTGTGCTGGACGCCGCCGGCCGGGTCGACAATGACGCCACCAATGAGCAGTACGTGAAACTGGCTGTCGCCCAGGCGCATTCGGGTGCGCACGTGGTCGGTCCGAGCGGCATGATGGATGGTCAGGTGGCCGCGATCCGGGACGGGCTGGATGCCGCCGGGCACGAGGATGTCGCGATCCTGGCCTACGCCGCGAAGTTCGCGTCCGCCTTCTACGGGCCGTTCCGGGAGGCGGTGTCCTCCAGTCTGGTCGGCGACCGCCGCACCTACCAGCAGGACCCGGGCAACATCAGGGAAGCCGTGCACGAGATCGAGCTCGATATCGATGAGGGCGCCGACATGGTGATGGTCAAGCCCGCCATGAGCTATCTAGACGTGGTGCGCGCCGCCGCGGATATCTCACCGGTGCCGGTGGCGGCGTATCAGATCTCCGGCGAGTACGCGATGATCAGCGCCGCCGCGGCCAACGGCTGGATCGACCTGCAAGCCTCCGCGTTGGAGTCGCTGATCGGTATCAGGCGGGCCGGCGCCGATATCGTGCTGACCTACTGGGCGGCCGACGTCGCCGGCTGGCTGGCGTGACTCCGCCCGACCAGCCCGCCGAGCCTCCGCAAGGCCGCCAGGATGGCCGCCCGGAAGACGTGATCACGGGATTCTGGCTCTGGATGACGGCCCTGCCGTTGATGGTGATCACCAACATCATCGACACGGTGACGGCGCCGACACCCAAGACGGCGGGGCTCGCCTACGCTTTGACCGCGTTGTTCCTCGTGATCGTCACCGCGTTGGTGGTCACCTTCGCCCTGTTGATGCGCGCGGGCTACCGGTGGGCACGCACCCTGCTCACCGCGGGCGGCATCACCGCGGTGATGTATTCACTCACCAGTCTGTTCACGGTGGACCGCGGCACGGGAGCGGCGGTGGCCTATGCGGTCTGCGCGATCACGGGTTCGGTGCTGATCGTCGGCGGGGTGTTCTTGCTGCACCGTCGGGACAGTCACGAATATCTCACCCGCTAGGCTGGCCCGACCATGTCAACAGCACCGCGTCCACGGATCATCACCATTGCTTTCTGGCTGACGATGGTGGGTGCGGTCCTGCTACTGGCCGGCGGAATCCTGGGTATCACCACGTCGTTGACCACACCGGTGAGCGCGTTCCCGGCCTCGATGGACCAGGGGCAGGCGCACCGCATTCTGCTCATGCACGGCGGTGTCGGTGCCGTCCTGGCGCTCGCGGGTCTCGGCCTGAGCTTCCTGGCCGGACGGACCCGCAACGGCGACAAGCGGTTCCGCCGGGCGCTGGCGGCGCTGGCCGGCGTGGTGGTCTTCCTCGTGTTCGTGATCGCCCTGTTCGCGCCCTACAACCTCGAACTGCTCACCCTCATCGGCGTGGTTCCCGTGGCGATCGGTGCGACGCTGTTCACCCGTCCGCCGGCCGCGGACTGGTTCGAGGACGCATCGTGACCTCTGCGGATCCGCAGGACGAGCCGGAGGTGCTGTTCTACGAGCCGGGCGCCAGCTGGTGGTGGCTTCTGGTGGGTCCGCTGTCGGCACTGGCGATGGCGTCGATTCAGCTGACCGGCGGTGCCGGCGTGCAGTTCGGTGTGCCGGCGGTGTTCCTGGTACTGGTGAGTGGTTTCCTGGCGATCCAGATCAAGGCGGCCCGCATCCACACCTCCGTGGAGCTGACGCCGCACACCCTGCGCCAGGGCACCGAGACGATCGACACCGCGGACATCGTGCGGATCTTCCCCGAGGCGAAGGGGGCCCAAGCCGAGAAGTGGCAGTCCTACCGCGCGCTCGGTGAGCTGACCGGGGTGCCGCGCGGCCGGACCGGAATCGGGCTCAAGCTGTCCGGTGACCGCTCCGCGCAGGCCTGGGCGCGGCGGCACCGCACCCTGCGGGCCGCGCTGCACAGCGTGGTGGAGGAACCGGCCCTGTGAACCGCCGTGCCCTCGTCGAACTCGTGCTGGCGTTCGTCGCGCTGGTGGGATGTGTGCTGAGCTGGCAGTCCGCCGGCGAGACCGCGCAGGCCGCCCCCATCACCGACGGCGAGCCGTCGACCACGTCGGTGGTCTACTACCCGCCGTTGATCGTGCTGGCGCTGGTGCTGGCGACGGCGGCGGGGGTGCTTGCGGTGCTGGGTATCGCGCGCCTTCGTCGGCGCTGATCTGCGCCGCACTCCTTTGTCCGTGGACCTCTGTGGACGTTCCACCCCCCTGAACGTGAGCTCCGCCACACCCGCTTGGAACAAAGTTCAAAAGTTGTAACACTGTACCCATGACCGAACTGGCCGAGCAGCCGCAGCAAGCCGACTCCCTCCCGCTGGGCCCCGAATCGCTGGTGTGGAAGTACTTCGGTGACAACCGGATGTATCTGATCGGGCCGCGCCCCGCCGTCCTGCAGAACATGCTGGCCGAGTTGGGCCAGGGCGTGCTGGATCACTCGGTGTTCTTCGCCGACACCGCCGCGCGCGTCAAGCGGTCGATTCCGCCGATCATGATGACGGTGTACGGCTCCGACGACGACAACCCCGGCCAGAAGGTGCGCGACTTCCACAAGAACATCAAGGGCGAGATGCCCAGCCAGGACGGACAACCGGCGGCCCGCTACCACGCACTGGATCCGGAAACCTACTACTGGGCGCACGCCACCTTCGTCGAGCAGGTGCTCTACTTCGCCGATACGTTCGTCAAGCGGCTGAGCGACGACGAGAAGGAGCGGATCTACCTGGAGTCCAAGGCCTGGTACCGCCGTTACGGCGTGAGTGACCGCGCCATGCCCGCCACCTACGCGGAGTTCGTCCAGTACTGGGACCGGATGATGGACGAGATCGTGGTCGGCCACAAGACCGCCCAGTACGGCGTCGGTTATGTCACCAAGGGATTCCCCAAGCCCAAGGGCGTCTCGCCGCTGGCGTGGAAATTGATTGCGCCGGTGTTCAACCCGATGGCGGCGTTCCTCACCACCGGCGGGCTGCCGCCGCGGGCCCGGGTGCTGCTGGACCTGCCGTGGACGGAGCGCCAGGAGCGCAACTATCAGCGTTTCGCCGCGTTTTGGCGGTCCAGGCCGGTGAACTGGATCTGGGATCGGCTGCCGATGTCGGTGCGCTACAACACGTTCGCACAGCGGGGTTATGCCAGCCAACACGCCGGCCAGCATGCCGGCGCCTGACGCGACGCAACTGATCCTCGACGCCGCGCTCGTCGAGTTCGAACGGCACGGGTTTCGCCGCGTCGCGCTTGACGATGTCGCAAAACGGGCCGGCGTCAGCCGCACCACCATCTACCGCCGGTTCGTCAACCGTGACGAACTGGTGGGTGCGGTCATCGAGCGCGAGAACGTGGCACTGTTCGCCGATATCGCGCACGAGCTGAAAGCCGCAGGCCCGCAATCGAATTACTATGTCGAGGCGTTCACCCTGTCGATCCTGCGGTTCCGCAGGCACCGGGTGCTCAACCAGATGGTCATCGACGAACCCGCACTGGTGATGGAGCTGATGCACCGGCACTACGGGGCGGCGGTCGGGCGGATGGCCGACGCGCTGCGGGTGATCTTCCCGCCGGGTTTTGCCGACCGGATCGGTGAGCGGGCCGTCAACGACCTGGCCGACACGATCCTTCGTTATGCGGCAATGGCGTTGCTGCTGCCGAGCGTGGAACCGTTGCAGACCGCCGACGACATCCGGGCGTTCGCCGTCACGCATTTCCTGCCGAGTCTGCCGGCGGCGCTGCGCACCATCTCGGCGTGATCGCGCCGTGCGGTGTTTGGTGGGTCACAGTTGCGGGCAGCCTGACATATGAGTAACGAAGGCCAGCTGCCCGCGCAAGAGCCACTGGAAGTCACCGAGGAACACCACAAGAAGGCCGAAGACGTCATGAAGTCCTATGACGACTCCCGGCCGACCGTCACGCTGCCCGGCAGCGACGGCACCGTGTCCGGGACTGCCATCAACGATTGGCTGGATGGCGACGGCAAACCCCGCTACGGTGAGGTCGACAAGACATAACCTGACCGGTGTGACCCCGCTGGAGCAAATCGCACCTGCCTTCATCGAGATGGCCCATTCGATCGTGTGGGCCTCGGTGGCCACCGTCGACGCCGACGGCCGGCCGCGCAGCCGGATTCTGCATCCCATCTGGGAGTGGGACGGGACCGATCTGCTGGGCTGGATCGCGACCGCGCCCACCCCGGTCAAGAAGGCGCACCTGGCGGTGCACCCGTACGTGTCGGTGAGCTACTGGACGCCCAGCCACGACACCTGCAGCGCCGAGTGTCTGGTCGAGTGGTACACCGACGATGAGACCCGCACCCAGGTGTGGGACAAATTCGCCACCGGCCCGGCCCCGGTCGGCTACGACCCGAGCATCATCCCCGGCTGGGACAGCCCGACCTCACCGTCGTTCGCGGCGCTGCGACTGACGCCCCAACGCCTGCGGGTGATGCCAGGTTCGGCGATGATCACCGGCGCCGGGGTGCTCAACTGGCACGCGTGAGCAGCAGGGTGAATTCGACACCCGTCGCCTGGAGAAGTCTGCGCCACGGGGTCCGGGCGACCGCCAGCGCATCGAGGGTCGGCACCACCCGGGGGTCGGTCACGGCGAACGTTCGGCCGAGCATCTGAACCCGGCCGCCGCCGGCGGCGAGCAGGTTGCGCACCCAGTCGGTATCCGTCCCGTAGGGCAGCAGCACCGCGACGCCGTCGGTGGTGGAGAAGGCGGTCACCGGGGTGCGGTACGCCTTGCCGGATCGGCGGCCGACGTGTTCGACGGCCGACCACAGTGGTAGCCAGCCCGACAGCGGTGCCACCACCCGGTTGGTGTACTTCCGGTTGAACTCCGCCCGCCCCCGTGCGGTCACGAGCCCGTCCTGGTCAAGAGCACGGCCTGCTCGAAGGGGATGTGCGGGAAGATGAATCGGGCCGGCCCCGTCACGGTCTGTGCCGCTTCGGCTTTGGTGACCACCCGGGGATCGGCGTAGCCGGCGGTCCGGCCGCCCCGCTTGATGGTGGCCGTGCCGGTCGCGGTGATGTTCTTCAGCCAGTCCCGGTTCGGGCCGTAGCTGAGCAGGATTGCGACGCCGTCGTGGGTGCTGAACACCGACAGCGGTGTGCGGTAGGGCCGTCCGGACTTACGGCCGACGTGCTCGAGGATGCCCATGGTGGGCAGCCAGCCCGCCCACAGCCGTTGGATCGGGTTGGTGACATGCCGGTTGAACCGGGCCAGCCATTGCGGTAGCTGCATGGTGTCGATCCAAGTCCGATGAGGGGGGTTACCACAAGGGCTGTTGCCGCCGCCGCGACCGATTCCGGGGCATTATTATGACTGAGGTATCATCCATATAATTGTCAGGTCGGCGGGTGAGGGGTGTATGCGGTGCTCAAGCGTGGTGCAGTGGTGATCGATACGGCCCTGCGCCGTCGGCCGCGGACGCGCGTGTCCGCGGCAGATCTGGACAGTTTTGCCGCCCGTCTGAATCGGCTGTTCGACACGGTCTACCCGCCGGGGCGCGGTCCCTACTGCAGTCGTGAACTGGTGACTGCATTGGAGAACCGCGGGTTGGCGCTGTCCGCGCCGTACCTGTCTCAGCTGCGCCTTGGCCGGCGCGGTAACCCATCGCTGGAGACGATGGAGCTGATTGCCGAGTTCTTCGGTATCCGAAGTGACTACTTCACCGGACGCGACGAGAGCTACCGTCGGCGGCTCGACGACGAGCTGTATTGGCTTGCGCTGTCGCGCAATTCGGGCATCCGCCGCGTCACCACCGCGCTGATCCAGTTGCCGCCCAAACGTCGGGAGAAGATCCTTGCTGACGCAGGGGTCTGACCGCCGGTGGCGATCATGAGTCGGCTATTCCGAGCGCTCGCAGGGCGTTGTCCTTCAGCACGCGATCGACGGTTGCTGCAGGGAGGCCCAACGTGGCGAAGTCATCGCGCCAGAGGTCGACATCATGACCGGGATAACCGGAGCCGAAGAGGACCTTCGTCGACAACGTGGTCCTGATCGCGTCGACGAGCTGTGGTGGGAAGTCTTTGGGGGACGTTCCGGACAGATCGATGTAGACGTTGGCCTTGTGGGTCGCGATGGCGATCTGCTCGCCGAGCCACGGCACCGCGGGGTGGGCCATCACGATGGTCAGCTCCGGAAAGTCGGCAGCGATATCGTCGAGCATCATCGGGTTGGAGTAGCGGAGCTTGATCCCGCGTCCGCCGGGCCGGCCGGCGCCGATGCCGGTCTGGCCGGTGTGGAAGAGCAGGGGCAGCGAATGCTCGGCGATGGCTTCGTAGATGGGGTAGAACTGCCGATCGTTGGGTTCGAATGCCTGAACACTCGGATGGAATTTGAACCCTCGTACCCCGTATTCGCCGGCGAGGCGGTGCGCGCGATGCACGGACGCGGTGCCTTGCCAGGGGTCGACCGACCCGAACGGGATCAGCACGTCTGCGTTCAGCGCGGCTCGTTCGGCTATCTCCTCGACGGAATTGGGCGCGCGCCCGGTCGCTGCAGTGGCGTCGACGGTGAAGACCACGGCGGCCATATTGCGTTCGCGATAGTACTGGGCCACCGCGTCGATGGTCGGGATCGCTCCGGTCAGTGGCGAGACAGCGCTCTGAATCGAGAGCGCGGGCTCGTCGGTACGCCAGCGCCGGCCGTCCCAGTCGATGGATACATGAGCGTGGACGTCCAGCGCATCGATGGCGTCGAAATCGATGCCGCACGCATAAAAGGTCATGACCGGCCGGGGCCGATCGATCCTGCCTGCGCTCTGACGGAAAGGAGGGCGACGCGTCCCGAACATGTCTGCATGCTCAGTTAGTCGCTGGCCGCGCCTCAAACCGAATGGCGATGCGTGCCACATATTTGTGAGGTAGGTCACGGTCGGGTCGTCGAGGGGTGCGTCGCCGGCCACCCGGCGACGCCGATCACCCGCTGTTCGCGCTGAGCCCGCGCTGACCGAACAGCTCCAGCATCGCGTGCAGCACGGGCTCATGTGCCGAGCGTCGGGTGTAGGCGCCGATGATCAGGGCGGGATCGCCCTCGATGTCACGGATGGCGGTGCCGGTGGATTCAAGGCCCACGGTGAAGGCGCGCGGAACGACGGCGATGCCCAGACCATTTGCCGCGCAACGGGTCACATCCGCGATCTGACCGAGTTCGAAGATGATCTCGCGGTGCAGGCCGGCATCGCGGAACAGCGTGTCGACCATGGTGCGCAGCCGTGAACCCGGATGGAATTCGATGAAGGGCCCCGCGGCGGCCAGCTGGGACAGCGGTATCGGTCCGTGCGGCGTGGTCGCTGAAGTGGCAGGAACGACGGCCACCAACGGCTCCGCGGCGGCCAGCGGAAGAAACGTGAGTCGGGGATCCGGCAGCGGTGACACCGAACCCGCCAACGCGATGTCGAGCGAGCCGTCCGCGACCGCGCCGATCAGTTCCGTGCTCGGGCCGGCGGTCATGGTGATCCGAACCTGTGGATGCCGGCCGCGCAATCGCCCGAGCGCGGCCGGCACATCGAGGACGCGAGTCGCGGTCTGTGTACTGCCGACACGCAACGTGCTCAGCGACTCCGCCGTGTAGGCGCTCATCTTGGCCCGCAGCTCGTCGGCCAGCTCCACCATGCGGCCGGCCGTGGGCATGAAGAGCTCGCCGGCCTCGGTCAGGTTCACCTGCCGGGTGGTCCGCTGAAAGAGCCGGACGCCGAGTTCGCCCTCCAGCTGCGCGATCTGCGTGCTCAGCGCGGATTGTGAGATGTGGCAGCGACGGGCCGCGGCGGTGAAGGAGCCGGTGTCGGCCACCGCGAGCGCATAGGTGAGCTGCCGCAATTCCATATGTCAGAGAGATTAATGTTCTCCGATCTATCCATCAATCAGATATCGGGGATGTGCCAGACTCGTGCGGTCATGTCTAGACAAATGGGAGTGTCATGTCCGTGAATCTTGCCGCCGCGCCGGTGGCGGTCCTCGGTGCCACCGGCGCCCAGGGTGGTGCCGTGGCGGATGCGCTGCAGGCCAGAGGGGTGCGGGTGCGGGCGGTGGTGCGTAATCCGGATTCGTCGCGGGCGCGAGCCCTCGTGGCCGGGGGAGCCGAGGTCGTCGTCGCCGACCTGGCCGACGAGAGCGCGCTCACCGCGGCGTTCGCCGGAGCCGCGGGCGTCTTCGCGGTGACGACCCCGTTCGAGGAGGGGCCCCACGTCGAGGTCGAGCAGGGCCTACATGTGCTGGCGGCTGCCGAGCGAGCCGGCGTCGGGCACCTGGTCTATTCGTCGGTGGCCAGCGCGGACAAGGGCTCCGGAGTGCCGCATTTCGACAGCAAGGCCGCCATCGAACAGGCACTGGCGGCGACCACCGTGCCGCACACGATCGTCGGACCCACCTTCTTCTTCGACAACCTGCTCGGTGCGATCAGCGAACTCGGTTCCGGGGTGCTGGAGTTGGCGCTGCCAGTCGATCTGCCGCTACAACAACTCGACCGCCGCGACCTGGGCAATTTCGTGGCGCAGGTGTTCGACGAGCGGGACCGGTTCCTGGGGCGGCGTATCGACATCGCCTCCGATGCGATCACACCCCGCCAGATGGCCGCGGCGTTGCAACGCGCCTCCGGCCGGCCGGTCCGGGCGGTCAGCTTCGACCCTGCCGATATCGAGTCGCCGGATATGCGCGCCATGTACACATTCCTCACCGACCGTGGCTACGCGGTGGACACCACCTGGTTGCACCGCGAGTTCTCCGGCGTCGGCTGGCACAGGTACGACGACTGGCTCGACGACACGCTGTCCGCGAACCGGGCGGGCTGACCATGCGCGCACTCGCAGTCGTGGCGGTGGCGCTGACCCTGGCGTTCGGTGTCGCGCCGTCGGCGGCGGCCGTCCCGACGGATGCCGTTGGCCCGCAATACGACTCCGTCCACGTCTATGTCGACCCTGCTGACTTCGACACGTTCGTGCACAGCTGGGTGTCCACCTTCGGCGGAACGACGAGCGCGGCGGCGACCACGCACGTCACCCCGACACCGAGCACCACCCGGTCCCAACTCATCCTGTCGCCGGTGGGCACCCTGTCGGTCTTCGGATTCACCACGCCCGTGCCGTATCCCTTCGGCACCGAACGCGGCGGCTGGCTGATGCCCGATCTCGACGCCGGATTGGCCCATGCGCAGGCTGCCGGCGCCACCACGGTGGTGGCGCCGTTCGACGACCCCATCGGCCGTGACGCGATCATCCAGTTCCCCGGCGGCGTGCGCACCCAGCTCTATTGGCACACCACGGCGCCCTCGTATCCGGCGCTGCGCACCGTCCCGGACAACCGGATCTATCTGTCGCCCGGTGACGTCGAGCCCTTCCTGCGGTCCTATGGCGAATTCACCGGTGCCACTGTGGATTCGGACGAGCCGGCTGCTGACGGCGGCCTCCTCGGTGCGCCGGGTACGACGTTTCGGCAGATCCATCTGTCCGGGCCGTTCGGTAACACCATGGTGTCGGTGACCGACGGGCATCTGCGGTATCCGTTCGGCCACGAACTCGCCGGCTACGCCGTCGACGATGTCGAGGCGACTCTGGTGAAGGCGAAATCCGCAGGTGCGCAGGTGCTCTCGCCGCCCGCCGGGGCAGCGCAAAGCGCCGTCCTGCGATTCCCCGGCGGCTATCTCGCCGAAGTTCACACGATCTGCAAGGAGTGCCGGTGATCACCGTCGGACTGGTCGGAGTCGGAGACATGGGCGCGCAGATGCTGCCGCGTCTGCTGGACGCCGGATTCGAGGTGACCGCCTTCGACACCGACCCGGACCGGTTGCGCTCGGCGGCTCAGGCCGGGGCGCGCCCGGCCGATTCGGCGGCACAGGCAGCGGCGGCGAGCGATGTGGTGCTCAGTGTGGTGATGTCGCAGGACATCCCGGCTGCGCACTACGGTGCGCACGGTGTGTTGGCCGGGTTGGGGCCGGCGAGTGTGCTCGTGGTGTGCTCGACCACGACGCCCGGGATCGTTCAGGACGTACAGGCGCAGGCAGGTGCGCACGCACTCCTGGTCGATGCGCCCATCGTCGGCGGTGTCCGGTACGCGCGGGAGGGGGCGGTGACCTTCCTCGCCGGAGGCAGTACCGACGCCGTAGACCGGGCCGATCCGGTGCTGTCGGTGCTGGGCAAGGTGGAGCGGGTCGGGCCCTACGGCTCAGGTGTGGCCTACAAGCTGATCACCAACGCATTCGTGATGGCCGCCGAGGTCGGACTGCGGGAAGCACTCGATCTCACCGACATCCTCGGCGGTGACTATGGCACCGCGCTGCGCCTGTTCGGTCTGGGCCCGATGGCCGCGGTGACGGCCCGGGCGCTGGATCCCTCGAACCCCCGCCCGCTGCGGGCGTCGGCCGAGGATTTCGACACGTTGCTGTCCGTCGTCGAGGATCCCGACCTGCTGCCGATATCTGCCGCCGGGCGGGGCCGGCTGTGGGCCGCGGTCGACGCCGAGACCGGATTCGAACCGGAGTTCATCGATCTCACCCGCAGAACCACCGCCCGGCCCCCGTACCGGGCAACCTGACCAGGTAGGAGCCTTTCCACTACACCCTGTAGTTGGGGTGGTGTGCGGAACTGGGACACTGGACACCATGACAAGCACGGCCGCCTCCGCTGCATTGTTCGCCGACGCCTGCGCAGTCATCCCCGGCGGCGTGAATTCGCCGGTCCGGGCGTTCAGCGCGGTCGGCGGCACCCCGAGGTTCATCACCAAGGCCGATGGGTACTGGTTGACCGACGCGGACGGCAACCGCTACGTC
Source organism: Mycobacterium hackensackense (assembly GCF_025822555.1). NCBI lineage: Bacteria > Bacillati > Actinomycetota > Actinomycetes > Mycobacteriales > Mycobacteriaceae > Mycobacterium > Mycobacterium hackensackense. The sequence goes on along the minus strand of NZ_JACKUC010000030.1, from coordinate 139,073 downwards.
GACCTGGTGTGCTCGTGGGGTCCGATGATCCTCGGTCACGCGCACCCCGACGTCGTGCAGGCCGTTCAGGAAGCCGCGGTCAACGGGCTGTCCTTCGGCGCACCGACGCCGTCGGAGACCGAACTGGGCCGCGCCATCATCGAGCGGGTCGCGCCGGTGCAGCGCATCCGCTTCGTCAACTCCGGCACCGAGGCCACCATGAGCGCCATCCGGTTGGCCCGCGGCTACACCGGCCGGCCGAAGATCATCAAATTCTCCGGCTGCTATCACGGGCACAGTGACGCGCTGCTCGCCGACGCCGGTTCCGGGGTCGCGACGCTGGGGCTGCCATCCTCACCTGGCGTCACGGGGGCAGCCGCCGCGGACACCATCGTGCTGCCGTACAACGACGTCGCCGCCGTGGAGGAGGCCTTCGCCGCGCACGGCGAACACATCGCCTGTGTCATCAGCGAGGCCAGTCCGGGCAATATGGGCACCGTCGCGCCGCTGCCCGGCTTCAACGCCGCGCTGCGGCGGATCACCGCCGAACACGGCGCCCTGCTGATCCTGGACGAGGTGATGACCGGGTTCCGGGTCAGCCGATCCGGCTGGTACGGCATCGACCCGGTGGACGCCGATCTGTTCACCTTCGGGAAGGTGATGAGCGGTGGGCTGCCCGCCGCCGCCTTCGGTGGCCGCACCGAGGTGATGGAGCGGCTGGCCCCGCTGGGGCCGGTCTATCAGGCCGGAACCCTCTCCGGGAACCCGGTGGCGATGGCCGCCGGACTGGCCACCCTGGCGGCCGCCGATGACACCGTCTACGCCACTCTGGACGCCCACGCCGACCGGCTGCACGCACTGCTCACTGCCGCGCTCACCGAAGCCTCGGTGGCCCACCATGTTTCGCGCGCAGGGAACTTCCTGACGGTGTTCTTCGGGGATGTCCAGCCCACCAACTTCGCCACCGCGAAAGCCACCGAGACCTGGCGCTATCCGGCTTTCTTCCACGCGCTGCTGGACGCCGGTGTCTACCCGCCGTGCAGCGCGTTCGAAACCTGGTTCGTGTCAACGGCTCTCGATGATGCCGCGTTCGACAAGATCGCCGAAGCGCTGCCGCACGCGGCCCGGGCCGCCGCCGAGGCCACCCCGTGAGAACTACCGTGCACGTCATGCGCCACGGCGAGGTGTTCAATCCGGAGAAGGTGCTCTACGGCCGGCTGCCCGGCTACCACCTCTCCGATCGTGGCCGGGCCCAGGCTCAAGCCGCAGCCGATTGGCTGACACCTCGCGACATCACCCACATCGTGGCCTCCCCGCTGGAGCGGGCGCAGGAGACCGCCGCGCCGATCGCCGAGGCGCACGGGCTCGCCATACATACCGATGCCGACTTGATCGAATCCTGGAACCAGTTCGAGGGCGAGCGGGTGGCCCCCGGCGACGGCGCGCTGCGCGACCCCCGCAACTGGCCGCGGCTGCGCAACCCGATGAAACCGTCCTGGGGCGAACCGTATGACGAGATAGCCCCACGGATGATGGCCGCCCTGCACCGGGCGCGCGTGAATGCCGAAGGCCATGAGGCGGTGTGCGTCAGCCATCAGCTGCCGGTGGAGACGCTGCGCCGGGCCATGACCGGACGCAAGCTCGCTCACCTGCCGTTACCGCACAGCCGACTGTGCAACCTCTCGTCGATCACGTCCTTCGTGTTCGACGATGACCGCCTCGTCCGGTGGGCTTATACGGAGCCCTGGGGTCTGTAGTGAAGTGGTTGGTTGCGCTGGCGACGGCGCTTGTGGTTCTCACCGGTTGTTCCACCGGTGACGACGCCGTCGCTCAGGGTGGCACCTTCGAGTTCGTCGCTCCGGGCGGCAAGACCGATATCTTCTACGATCCGCCCGAGAAGCGCGGCACCCCAGGAAAACTGGCCGGCCCGGACCTGATGGACCCCAACCGCACGCTCTCCCTGGACGACTTCGCGGGCAAGGTCGTCGTCATCAACGTCTGGGGCCAGTGGTGCGGGCCCTGTCGTTCGGAGATCCCGCAGCTGGAGCAGGTGTTCGAAAAGACCCGCGATCTCGGGGTCGCCTTTCTCGGCATCGACGTGCGGGACTACAACCGGGATGCGGCAAAGGATTTCGTCATCGACCGCAAGGTCAGCTTCCCGTCGATCTATGACCCGCCGATGCGCACCATGATCGCGTTCGGCGGTAAATACCCGACCACCGTCATCCCGTCCACGGTGGTGCTGGACCGGCATCACCGTGTCGCCGCCGTGTTCCTGCGTGAGCTGCTGGCCGCCGACCTGCTGCCGGTCGTTGAGCGCTTGGCCGCGGAAAAGTGACGGCGACGTGAACCCCACCGAGCTCGTATCCAACGGTCCGGTCCTGCTGGCCCTCGGCGTCAGCGTGCTGGCCGGACTGGTGTCGTTCGCGTCGCCGTGCGTGGTGCCGCTGGTTCCGGGCTATCTGTCGTATCTGGCCGGCGTCGTCGGGGTGAGCGAGTCCGATGACCGCGGCAGGTGGCGGGTGGTCGGTGCGGCCGCGCTGTTCGTCGCCGGCTTCACGGTGGTGTTCCTGCTCGGCAGCGTCGCGGTGCTCGGCATGACGACATCGGTGATCACCAATGAGGCACTGCTGCAACGTATCGGCGGTGTCGTCACCATCGTGATGGGCCTGATCTTCGTGGGCGTCATCCCGCTGCTGCAACGGGAGGCCCGGTTCGCGCCGCGCCAGCTGTCGACCCTCGGGGGCGCACCCCTGCTCGGCGCGGTATTCGCGCTCGGCTGGACGCCGTGCCTGGGTCCGACGCTGACGGCGGTGATCGCCGTGGCGTCGGCCACCGAAGGGTCGGCGGTCGCGCGCGGTATCGCGCTGGTGATCGCCTACTGCCTCGGCCTCGGTGTGCCGTTCCTGCTGCTGGCGTTCGGCTCGGCGCGGGCCGTGCGCGGGCTGGCCTGGTTGCGCGCGCACACCCGCGGCATCCAGATCTTCGGCGGGGTGCTGATGATCGCGGTCGGTATCGCCCTGGTCACCGGGCTGTGGGGGGACTTCGTGGCGTGGGTGCGGGATGCGTTCGTCAGTGACGTGAGGCTGCCGATATGAGCTCCATTCAGCGAGTGTGGGCGCTGATCCGCAACACCTGGCGCACCCTGACCTCCATGGGCACCGCACTGGTGCTGCTGTTCCTTTTGGCGCTCGGCGCCATTCCCGGTGCGTTGCTCCCGCAGCGCAGTCTCAACGCCGGCAAGGTCGACGAATACCTGGCCCAACATTCGACCATCGGGCCGTGGCTGGACAAGGTCCAGGCCTTCGATGTGTTCTCCAGCTTCTGGTTCACCTCGATCTACGTGCTGCTGTTCGTCTCGCTGGTGGGCTGCCTGACCCCGCGGCTGGCCGAGCACATGCGCAGCCTGCGCGCCGTGCCGGTGGCCGCTCCGCGCAACCTGGCGCGGCTACCCAAACATCACGCCGCCGTGCTCGATGGGAAGGCCGACGACGACGCCGCGCAGCTGGCCGCCGCCATGAGCGACCGGCTGAAAGGCTGGCGGCGCACCACCCGGACCGAAGACGGCAGCACGGAAATCTCGGCGGAGAAGGGCTACCTGCGCGAGTTCGGCAACATCGTCTTCCACTTCTCGCTGCTGGGTCTGCTGGTCGCTGTCGCCGCGGGCAAGCTGTTCGGTTACGAGGGCAACGTCATCGTCATCGCCGACGGCGGACCCGGATTCTGCTCGGCCTCGCCGGCCGCGTTCGATTCGTTCCGGGCCGGCAATACCGTCGACGGCACCTCGCTGTACCCGATCTGCCTGAAGGTCGACGACTTCGACGCCGAGTACCTGCCCAGCGGGCAGGCGGTCAGCTTCGCCGCCAACATTCAGTACCAAGACGGCCACGACCTGAATACCGACACCTGGCGGCCCTACCGGCTGGAGGTCAACCATCCGCTGCGGATCGGCGGCGACCGGGTGTACCTGCAGGGCCACGGCTACGCGCCGACGTTCACGGTGACCTTCCCGGACGGGCAGAAACGCACCACCACGGTGCAGTGGCGTCCCGACGATCCGTTGACGCTGCTGTCCTCCGGGGTGATCCGGGTGGATCCGCCCGGCGGCACCTATCCCGACCCCGACGAGCGCCGTAAGCATCAGATCGCGGTGCAGGGGCTGCTGGCCCCGACCGAACGGCTCGACGGCACCCTGCTGTCGTCGAGCTTCCCGGCGCTCAACGATCCCGCGGTGGCCATCGACATCTACCGCGGTGACGCCGGCTTGGACACCGGGCGCCCGCAGTCGTTGTTCACCCTGGACCCGCGGCTGATCGGGCAGGGCCGGCTGACCAAGCAGGCCCGGGTCAACCTCAAGGCCGGTGAACAGACCCGGTTGAACGACGGCACGACGATCCGGTTCGACGGCGCGGTGCCGTTCATCAACCTGCAGGTCTCCCATGACCCGGCGCAGGTGTGGGTGCTGGTGTTCGCCATGTCGATGATGGGTGGGCTGCTCGTCTCCCTGGTGGTGCGGCGGCGCCGTGTGTGGGTTCGGCTTACCCCAGGCGCGGCAGGTACGGTAAGCGTCGAGCTGGGGGGTCTGGCCCGAACCGACAATTCCGGGTGGGGTGACGAGTTCGAGCGGCTCACCGTGAAGCTGCTGGGAGAAGAGTGACGCGCGCATGAATACAACGCACATCGATATCGGGCTGGCCCGCTATTCGGACTGGGCCTTCACATCGTCTGTGGTCGTGCTGGTCGTCGCCTTGATCCTGCTGGCGGTCGAGTTGGCGTACGCGCGGGGCCGCAAGGTCGAAGCCCGTGAACTCGTCGGGGCGACATCGGGCAGGGGCGCCGCGGTGGGCGCGGACAGCTCGACCCCCGGCGTCATCGCCGACACCCCGACCCGGTCCGCCGATGAACGCATCGGCCGCGCCGGCCTGGCGCTGGTGTACGTCGGCATTGCTCTGCTGGCCACGTGCATCGTGCTGCGCGGTCTGGCCACGGCACGGGTGCCGTGGGGCAACATGTACGAGTTCATCAACCTCACGTGCTTCTCCGGGCTGATCGCCGGGGCGATCGTGCTGCGCAAACCGCAGTTCCGCGCGCTGTGGGTGTTCGTGCTGGTGCCGGTGCTGATCCTGCTGACGGTCTCCGGCCGCTGGCTGTACACCAATGCCGCTCCGGTGATGCCCGCGCTGCAGTCCTACTGGCTGCCGATCCACGTGTCGGTGGTCAGCCTGGGCTCCGGGGTGTTCCTGGTCGGCGGCGTGGCCAGCATTCTGTTCCTGCTCAAGATGTCCCCGCTGGCCGATCGCGACAACGGGTTCGGCCGGATGATCCAGCGGTTGCCCGACGGACAGACGCTGGACCGGATCGCCTACCGCACCACCATCTTCGCGTTCCCGATCTTCGGTTTCGGTGTCATCTTCGGGGCCATCTGGGCCGAGGAGGCGTGGGGCCGCTACTGGGGCTGGGATCCCAAGGAGACGGTGTCGTTCATCGCGTGGGTGGTGTACGCGGCGTATCTGCATGCGCGGTCCACCGCAGGCTGGCGCGATCGCAGGGCCGCGTGGATCAACGTCATCGGCTTCGTGGCGATGGTGTTCAACCTGTTCTTCATCAACCTGGTCACCGTCGGCCTGCACTCGTATGCGGGGGTGGGCTGACAGTGCCGCTCGGTCCGGATCAGCCCGTGAACTTCCGAGGGCAGCAGCGGTTCAGTGTTCCCGGCCAAGGTCCGGTGCAGGAGGTGCCGCCGGAATGGACGGCCCCGACGCCGCCGCACGGGATACCCGAAGTCGTCGTCCAGACGAGCGCAGCGACGGGAGATCTTGCGGCGCAGCCGCCGGCCGATCAGACCAGTCCGTTCCCGTTGCCCGCGCCCTACCTGGACCTGTCCACGGTCGCCCTGCTCGGCCAGCCCAAGCAGGCGCCGTCGAGGGGTTGGCGGCGCTGGCTGTATCTGGCGACGTTCAAGACCGTCAATCTCGGTGAGAGCCCGAAGGTCACCGACTACAACAATCTGCTCGGTGAGGTGGGTCGGCCGCTGCGCGGCTGCTATCGGATCGCGCTGTTGTCCTTGAAGGGCGGTGTCGGCAAGACGACGATCACTGCCACCCTCGGGGCGACGTTCGCCTCCACCCGTGGTGACCGCGTCATCGCGGTGGACGCCAATCCCGATCGCGGCACCCTGAGCCAGAAGGTCCCGCTGGAGACCCCGGCCACCGTGCGGCACCTGCTGCGCGATGCCGAGGGCATCAACGCCTACAGCGATGTCCGCCGCTACACCAATCAGGGACCCAGCCGGCTGGAGGTGCTGGCCTCCGAAAGTGATCCGGCGGTGTCGGAGGCGTTCAGTTCGCAGGATTACTCCCGAACTCTTGAGGTGCTGGAGCGGTACTACAGCCTGGTGCTCACCGACTGCGGCACCGGCATGCTGCATTCGGCGATGGCCGCGGTGCTGTCCCATGCCGATGTGCTGATCGTCGTCAGCTCAGGTTCGGTGGACGGTGCGCGTTCGGCATCGGCCACGCTGGACTGGCTCGACGCCCATGGTCATCAGGACATGGTGCGCAATGCGATCGCCGTGGTGAACGCGGTTCGCCCCCGGTCGGGCAAGGTGGACTTGCAGAAGGTGACGGATCACTTCGCGCGGCGCTGCCGCGCGGTGCTGCAGGTGCCCTTCGACCCGCATCTGGAAGAGGGCGCCGAGATCAGCCTGGAGCGGCTGAAACCGCAGACGCGAGAGGCGTTGATCAAGCTGGCCGCCGTGGTGGCAGCGGGATTCCCGAGCACGACCTGAGCGGTCGCGCCCGGCTAACTGCGGGGGTTGTTGTCCCCGTGGCCGAGGCGCCGCAGGAAATCCGGGTCGTCGTCGGGACCGATCACCCGTGTGCGTGGTCGATCTGCCGATGCCCGAACCACTCGCAACACCGCATAGGCAAGCCCGGCCACGATCAGGACCAGGAGTAAGTACTGCAACGAAAACCTCCTTGATCCGAATATACGCGCCGTGGGTAGGCTCAGGCCCGTGTCTGAAGGTCGGCCGGGTACCCGGATGTTGCGTGATGTCGGAGCTTATCTGTTGGCCCGGCTCGCCCTTGCCGCTGTACTCACCGTGCTGATCGTCGGGGCGGGCCATCTGGTCGGGATACGCGACTTCCCGTTGATCGTGGCGGCGCTCTTCGCCATCGTGTTGGCGTTGCCACTGGGGATCTGGGTTTTCGCGCCGCTGCGCCGGCGCGCCACCGCCAGCATCGCGGCGTTCGACGAACGCCGCCGTAAGGACCGGGAGTCGTTGCAGGCCCGGCTCCGTGGTGACGACGGGCCGGAGCAGAGCTAGTCCCGAGCTAGGCCCGAGCTAGGCCCGAGCTAGGCCCGAGCTAGGCCCGAGCTAGGCCTGAGCTAGTCCAAGGCCGCCCGCACGACGCCACGCAACCACGCGTGGCGGTGATCGGTGTCGAAGACGCGGTTCCAGATCATCAGATACGGCAGGGTCGCGACCTCGGCGGGCGCGGGTACGGCACACAGCGTGGCGTCGCCATCCCAGCCCGCGCGTAGTCGAGCGGGAAGCGTTGCGATCAAATCGGTTCCGGGTAGCAGGGCCAGTGCCGACGAGTGATACGGCACCGTGACGGCGGCATCGCGGGGTCGGCCCAGCGACGCCAGGGGACGGTCGACGGCGGTCTGCCGGCCGTCGGCGGTGTCGATGACGATGTGCGGATAGCGCAGATAGTCGTCGAGCGTGACGGGAGCGGCACCGGTCAGCGGGTGGTCATGGGCCAGCACGCAGACGAAGTCCTCGACGAAGAGCGATTCGGCCTGCAGGTCGGGTGGCAGGTCCCCGCCGTAGAGTCCGATATCGACTGCGCCGCTGCGGATTTGCTCGATGATTCCGTCCAGTCGCAAGTTGTGGAACCGGACGGCCGTGGCGGGGGACTGCGTACGCACCTGTCGGCATATCGCGGGACCGAAGGTCTGCACGGCGTAGTCGCTGCCGGCCAGGTTGACCGGAGCGCTGGACTGACTCGGGTCGAAGTCGTTGGGGGACAAAAGATGCTGCAACAGCGGGACCACGGTGGTGAGCTGGTCGTAGATGTCCTGCGCCCGGGCCGTGAGCCGGAATCCGTCCGGGTCGCGCACCAGCAGCGGGTCATCGAGGACCCGGCGCAGCCGCTGCAGCGCCCGGCTCATCGCGGGCTGGCTCAGGCCCACGCGCGCGGCGGCCCGGGAAACCTGACGTTCCTCGAGGAGGGCGACCAGCGGCGTGAGCAGATTCAGATCCACCCGATCGATATGCGTGGTGAGCATATAGACCATCATAGATATGCATGTGACAGATGGTTGCTGGTCAGGCAGGCTCGATCACATGGACCACAGCGTCGTCTTGATCACCGGAGCCTCCAGCGGTTTCGGCCAACTCATCGCCGAAGCACTCGCCAGGGCCGGGCACACCGTGTACGCGTCCATGCGCGATATCGTCGGCCGTAACGCGACCCGCGCTCAGGCCTACGCCGAGTTGGCCCGGACCGAGGGCATCGACCTGCGCACCGTCGAGATGGATGTGCAGTCCCAGGAGTCCGTCGACGCCGCGGCCGCGGCGGTGCTGGCGGCCGGCGGGCACATCGACGTCGTGATCCACAATGCCGGTCATATGGTCTATGGTCCCGCCGAGGCCTTCACACCAGAGCAGCTCGCGGCGCTCTACGACGTCAACGTGCTCGGCACGCAGCGCGTGAACCGGGCAGTGCTGCCGCATCTACGCGCGCGCCGCCGTGGCCTGCTGGTGTGGGTGTCCAGCAGCAGCTGCGCCGGGGGCACGCCGCCGTACCTGGCGCCGTACTTCGCCGCCAAGAACGCCATGGATGCGCTCGCCGTCTCCTACGCCAGGGAACTGAGCCTGTGGGGTATCGAGACGACGATCATCGTGCCCGGCGCATTCACTTCGGGTACCAATCATTTCGCGCACGCGGGGAACCCGGCCGATCATGCCGTGGCCGCCGCCTACGAGGACGGACCCTATGCGGGCTTCGAGGCCCGGGTCCAGGAGGCGTTCAACTCCATCGTGCCGCCGGATGCCGACCCGGGCGCCGTCGCGACGGCCGTGGCCGAGGTGGTCGCCGCACCGTCGGGCGCCCGGCCGTTCCGGGTGCACATCGATCCCAGCCAGGACGGTGCCGATGTCGGCTTCGCCGTGCTGGACCGGCTGAAGGCCGAGATGCTGCATCGCGTCGGCCTGGCCGAGCTGCTCACCCCGGCGGCAGCGGGAGTCGACTGATGTCGCACCATCTCGATTCACCGTTGGCGCGTCAGGACATCCGGCTCGATATCACCGACCTGTACGTGTTCGCCGGCCAGACCGGCACCGCCCTGGTGATCAACGTGTGCCATTCGTTCGGCGGTGACGTCCCCGTCCCCGGGTTCCACCCGGAGGGCCGGTATGAGTTCAAGATCGACCTGGACGGCGATGCGGTCGAGGACCTCACCTATCGGGTGACCTTCGACGCCGCGGACGAACAAGGGCACCAACGGTTCTCGGTGCATCGGCTGTCCGGCGCCGCGGCCACCGATCCGCAGGTGACGGGAACCAAGCTGCTGTGCGGGCGCACCGGGGTCACGGTCACCACCGCGGCCGGGGTGCGGGCGTGGGCGGGCCGGGCCGGCGATCCGTTCTGGATCGACGCCGACATTCTGCATGCCGTCGGGCACGCGCTGCAGGACGGCACCACCATCGACGTCGGGACGTGGGCGCCGGAGCGGGCCGCCAACCTGTTCGCCGGCGCGACGGTGCATTCGCTCGTCCTCGAGCTGCCCGATGCCGAGCTCACCCCGCGCCGCGCGGACAACCGGATCGCGGTGTGGGCGGTGGCCACCCTGGCCACCGACGCCGGGGGCTGGCGCTCGATCAACCGGGTGGGGCTGCCGATGATCCACCCGCTGTTCACCCAGTACGACGAGCATCTCGGGGACGCGCTCAACGCGGGCGTCCCGCGCGACGACTACGCCACCTACGGTGAATCGGTGGCGGCCCGCGTCGCCGCGTGCGTCGGAGCGTACGGCACCGCATCCGACCCTGATCGGTACGGTGAAACCGTTGCGCACCTGGTGTTTCCGAATGTGCTGCCATACACGGTGGGGACCGCCGCGGTATTCGGTTTCGCGGGATTCAACGGTCGCTCGCTGATCGACAACGCTCCCGAGGTGATGTTCAGCCTCGCCTTCGACACCCCGGTCACCATCGGGGTGGGCGCCGAATCGGTCACGGTAAAGCCGTCGTCGGTCTTTCCCTACGTCCCAACCCTCTGAGGAGAACACCATCATGAAAATTTCCGGCAACACCATTTTCATCCCCGGCGCCACCAGCGGTATCGGCCTGGCCCTGGCACTCGCATTGCGGGACAAGGGGAACAAGGTCATCGTCGGCGGACGCCGGCAGGAGCTGCTGGACCAGATCGTGGCCGAACACCCGGATGTGGATGCCGTCCGGATCGACACCGCCGATCCGGACCGCATCACCGCCGTCGCCGCGCAGGTGCTGACCGCGCATCCCGACCTGAACGTGTTGATCACCATGGCCGGGGTGATGAGCATCGAGGACTGGCACCACCCCGAGACCTTCCTGGCGTCGGCCGAATCGACCATCACCACCAACGTGCTCGGCCCGATCCGGCTGATCGCCGCGTTCATCGAGCACCTGCAGAACCAGCCGGCGGCCACGGTGATGACCGTCTCCTCGGGGCTGGGGTTCACGCCGCTGCGGGTCACCCCCAGCTACAACGCCTCCAAGGCGGCCATCCACCTGTTGACCGAGACGCTGCGCCTGCAGTTCGCCGGGTCGTCGGTGGAGTTCAAGGAACTCGTGCCGCCCGCGGTCAAGACCGACCTGGTCCCTGGGCAGCGGGACAGCGAATGGGCCATGCCGCTGGAGGATTTCGTCCGTGAGGTCGTCGACATTCTGCAGAATCAGCCCGAGGCCACCGAGATTCAGGTGGAGAACGTCAAATTCCTGCGGTACGCGGAGGTGCGAGGGGAGTACGAGCACGCGATCGCGGTGCTCAATTCAGCCGACCCGCACGCGAGCTGATCAGCCGAAGGCCAGCGCCGCCGCCACCGCGACCGACCACACCAGCATGGTCAGTCCGGTATCGCGCAGCACCGGGATCAGGTCGCGCCCACCGAGACCGCGCCGGACGGGGGTGGCGGCGCGCACTGCCAGCGGTGCGGCCGCGAGCCCTGCGGCGCACCACGGGGTGGCCAACATGAGCACCAGCGTCAGCGCGAAGGCCACCACCACCAGCACCTGATAAAGCACCCGGGTGCGGGTATCGCCGAGCCGCACGGCCAGGGTGATCTTGCCGGATTCGACGTCGGTGGGGATATCGCGCAGGTTGTTGGCCACCAGCACCGCCGAGGACAGGCAGCCCATCGCCACCGCGGCGGCCAGGCCCACCCAGTCCACGCGCAACGCCTGGGTGTATTGCGTGCCCAGCACCGCGACCAGGCCGAAGAAGACGAACACCGCGATCTCACCGAGTCCGCGGTAGCCATAGGGCGTCGAGCCGCCCGTGTACAGCCAGGCCCCGGCGATGCATGCGGCGCCGACGGCGATCAGCCAGGGCTGGCTGAGGATCGCCAGAGCCAGACCGGCGGTGGCGCCGATCAGCAGGCTGACGACCGCCGCGGTCAGCACCGCGCGCGGCGAGGCCACCTTCGAGCCGACCAGTCGCAGCGGACCGGACCGCACGTCGTCGGTGCCGCGGATGCCGTCGGAATAGTCATTGGCGTAGTTCACCCCGACGATCAGGGCCAGCGAGACCAGCAGTGCCAGCAGCGCCTTCCACCACACGGCCCCGCCCAGCCAGGCGGCCGCGCCGGTGCCGGCGAGGACGGGTGCCACGGCGTTGGGCAGGGTGCGAGGGCGCGCACCTTCCACCCACTGCGCAAAGGTAGCCATGCGGGTCATCGTCGCATGCTGCGACATCGGGCTTGTGTCGCATGCTGCGACATTTGGGCCTGTGTCACATGTTGCGACATCAGGCCTGGGTCGCAATCGCATGCGTCGTCGGGCAGGCGTGACGAGCGGCACCTTGTCACGCCGTGGGCCCGGCGTGACACTTGTCTCATGACGGACCGCCTGAGCAAGACTGAAATCGCCAAAGATGCCTTGCAGGAAGGTGTCGAGTCGGTGGCGTCGACGGTGGGTGAGGTGGCCACCATCATCACCACCGCGGTCAAGGATGTGGCGAACGCGATCGGCGGCCTGGCCACCGACGCCTTCGCCATCCGGGACGCCGCCAAGCAGGCCGCCGAAAAGGCCGACCTGAACGCAGAGGTGTCGGAGCCCGCCCAGGACTGATCCACCACAATGGGCGGATGCTCGGAGTAATCGGCGGCAGCGGCTTCTATTCGTTCTTCGGAACGGATGCGCGCAGCATCAACCTCGACACCCCCTACGGCGCGCCCAGCGCCGCGATCACCGTCGGTGCCGTCGGCGAGCATGAGGTCGCCTTCCTGCCGCGGCACGGCGTGGCCCACGAATTCTCCCCGCACACCGTGCCGTACCGCGCGAACATGTGGGCGCTGCGAGCACTGGGGGTGCGGCGCATCTTCGCGCCGTGCGCCGTCGGCAGCCTGGCGCCAGGGCTCGGACCGGGTGCCATGGTGGTGCCCGATCAGCTGGTGGACCGCACCAGCGGGCGCGCGGACACCTACTTCGACTCCGGCGGTATTCACGTCGGATTCGCCGACCCGTACTGCCCGACGCTGCGGTCCGCGGCGGCGGACCTGCCGGGCGTCGTCGACGGCGGCACCATGGTGGTGATCCAGGGCCCGCGGTTCTCCACCCGCGCCGAGAGCCGGTGGTTCGCCGATCAGGGGTTCACCCTGGTCAACATGACCGGCTACCCCGAGGCGGTGCTCGCTCGGGAACTGGAGATGTGTTACGCGGCAATCGCTTTGGTGACCGATCTGGATGCCGGAGTGGAAGCGGGTGCGGGAGTGCGGGCGGTGGACGTCTTCGCCGAGTTCGAACGCAACATGGTCGGCTTCAAGAAGCTGGTCCGCGAGGCGATCGCGGGAGTGCCCCCCGAACGCACCTGTACGCACTGCCTGGCCCACGACGGTGTGACGCTGCCGTTCGCGCTGCCGTAGGACCCCCATTCCGGACAAACTTGACGGGTGTCGATAATGGGCGGATGACATCGGCCCTGTGCACGCAATACGGTATCGACTTCCCGCTGTTCGCCTTCAGTCACTGCCGCGACGTGGTGGCAGCGGTCACCAATGCCGGCGGCTTCGGCGTGCTCGGCGGTGCGGCGTTCACCCCTGACCAGCTCGAGCAGGAGCTGACCTGGATCGACCAGCATGTGAATGGCAAGCCCTACGGCGTCGACATCATCGTCCCGGCCAAGTTCGAGGGCAAGGGCGAGGCACTCAGCAAGGCCGATCTGGCCGCGCGGATCCCGCAGGGGCACCGCGAGTTCATCGACAACCTGCTGCGTGAGCACGGTATCGAACCCGACCCCAAACCCCGCACCGGCGCTCCCGTGCTGGCCGGAGGCACCGGCTCCGATCTGCTGGAGGTTGCGCTGAGTCACCCGATCAAGCTGATGGCCAACGCGCTCGGGGTGCCGCCGGACTACATGATCGAGGCGGGTCGCGAGCACGGGATTCCGGTCGCCGCCCTGGTCGGGGCCAAGGAGCATGCCGTCAAGCAGGTCGCCGCCGGTGTGGACCTGATCGTCGCGCAGGGCACCGAAGCCGGCGGGCACTGCGGTGAGGTGTCCACCCTGGTGGTGGTCCCCGAGGTCATCGAAGCCATCGAGGCCGCCGGCAGTTCGGTACCGGTGCTCGCCGCCGGCGGCATCGTCACCGGACGGCAGATGGCCGCATCGGTGGCGCTCGGCGCGGCCGGGGCGTGGACGGGATCGGTGTGGCTGACCACCGAAGAGGCCGAGACCGAACCGCACACCGTGGCCAAGATGCTGGCCGCGACCTCGCGGGACACGGTGCGCTCGGCCGGCCGCACCGGCAAGCCGTCGCGCCAGCTGGTGTCGGACTGGACCGACGCCTGGGCGCCCAAGGGTGGCCAGCAACCGCTGCCGTTGCCGCTGCAGAACATGCTCAGTGAGCCGGTGCTGCGCCGCATCGATGCGCTGGCGGCGCAGGGGCACGAGGGCGCGCAGGCCTTGGCGACGTACTTCGTCGGCCAAGGTGTCGGGTTGATGAACAAGGTCAAGCCGGCGCGCGATGTGGTGCTGGAATTCATCGAGGACTATGTCGCCGCCACGGAGCGGCTGAGTGGCTCACTGCCGGACTAGGCCCGCCGGCGCCGGCATTGAGCTCCCGAGCTGGGCAGATATGTGTCCGCTGTGCGTGAATGTCTTTGTCTCACAGCGGGCGTAAAGATTACGGCGCCATGATGAGCATGTGACGACGCTGCTCGCCGATGCCGCCGCGGCGGATCCGTATCACCACGGTCTTTCCCTGTTGCGGGGCTGGCTGCCGATCGTGATCCAGCTGGTGACCGCCGCGATCCTGCTCGCCGCGGTCGGCTGGCGCACCCGGCGCTGGCGGCTGCTGTGGCTACCCCTGGCCGTGATGATCGGGGTCGCCGCGGCGGCGTGGGCGAATTGGTTCATCGATTCGCAGGGGATGGCCGACGACCCGGCCCCGGATGAGTTGTGGGTGTGGATCGGGCTGAGCGGGCTGGCCATCGGCGTCGCCGTGTTCGGTTTCGCCTCGGCCGCATGGTGGCGGCGCGGGGTATCCGTCCTCGCGGTGGCCGCCTGCCTGCTCAGCACCGCGCTGGCGGTCAACTTCTGGGTCGGCTACTTCCCGACGGTGCAGACCGCATGGAACCAGCTGACCGCCGGGCCGCTGCCCGACGAAACGGATCTGGCCACCGTGCAGGCGCAGAAGGCGAGCCACACCGTGCCCGCGCATGGCGCGGTGGTGCCGGTGACCATCCCGGCCGATGCCTCGGGATTCACACACCGCGAAGAACTGGTGTATCTGCCGCCGGCGTGGTTCGCCGGTGACGCCACGTTGCCGACGGTGATGATGATCGGTGGCGAGTTCAACACCCCTGCCGACTGGTTGCGCACCGGCGATGCCGCCGCCACCATGGACGGCTTCGCGGCCGCGCATGGCGGCAACGCCCCGGTGTTCGTCTTCATCGACAGCGGCGGATCGTTCAACAACGACACCGAATGCGTCAACGGGCCGCGTGGAGATGTCGCCGACCATCTCACCAAAGATGTTGTGCCGTACATGAACTCCACGTTCGGGGTCAGTCCGGCCGCGGCCAACTGGGGTATCGTCGGCTGGTCGATGGGTGGCACCTGCGCGGTGGACCTGACCGTGATGCATCCCGAGCTGTTCAGCGCGTTCGTCGACATCGCCGGTGACCTCGGCCCCACCGCCGGTACCAAGGAGCAGACCGTCGCGCGCCTGTTCGGTGGCAGCGAGGCCGCCTGGGCGCAGTTCGACCCCAGCACGGTCATGAATGCGCGGCCCAGCTACCAGGGGGTGTCGGGCTGGTTCCAGATCTCCAGTGATGCCCCGACCCAGCACAAGGGCAATCAGGCCGCGGCGAGTGACGCCGTCGGGCTGGGCGGCCGCGACGCGGGTGGCAACCCGGGCGACCAGACGGCGGCCGCCCAGACCCTGTGCCACCTCGGTGCCGCGAAAGGCATGGACTGCGCGGTGATCTCCGCGCCCGGTAAGCACGACTGGCCGTTTGCGAAGGCCGCCTTCACGGCGTCGCTGCCGTGGCTGGCGGGAAAACTGGGTACCCCCGGCGTCCCTCGGGTCGGTTTCCCTGCCGTGGCCGCCGCGGCGCCGATCAGCGTGGCGGAGCCGGCTACCGGTAGGTGATACGGACCGAGATGGGGTCGCTCTCCATGGCGCGCATCGTCAGCGCGGTCGCCGAGCCGCCGAAGGTGCGGGCTCTGGTCCGGACGTCGTCTTCGGGTTCGAAGGTGGCTGTGCCGCTTCGCCACTGATCATTCACGCGGACCCGGACCTCGGGATGCGCGGCGATGTTGTGCGCCCAGCCTGCGCGGCGGCCGTGCTGCGAGATGACCCAGACCCCGTCCTCGTCGGCACGGCCGGCGAGTGGGACGCGCCGCGGCAGGCCCGATTTGGCCCCGGTGGTTTCCAGCTCGACGATCAGGCGTGAGCGCACGCCCACCTTCTCCAAGGCCGCGACCACCGGGTTCATCACCAGGCGGCCGAGTTGACGTTCGAACCTGAACTTGCGCAACCCGTCACTCATGGTTAACGACGTTAATAGAACGATCACCCAAAAACAAGTGAGCTCAGTCGGGCGGTTCTTGAGTCGGTGTGTCGGTATCGACGTCCGGGGTGTCCTTCTTCAGGTCGCCGTCCTCGGTCGTCTTCGGTGTCGGCTGCGCTGCCGGCTCGTCCTGATAGATACCTTTTCCGCGGGGCATGGTCACTCCTTGGGGCAGTGCGGCGAGGTGATCACGACGGTGCGCCGGTATCGGTTCGCTCGGTGGGTGTGGGTGTCATGGTGTCGCCGGGCGCGACGGTGAGGCGGCCCAGGTGTGGCATGGGAGCGTTCCCTGTCTCAGATCGGGGACATGCTGATGTGGGGGAGCCGCCCGGAAGCCTGAAAGACCACCCGGCGGGCGATGCCGACCGCGTGATCGGCGAACCGTTCGTAGAACCGGCCGAGCAGCATGACGTTCGCCGCCGCCCTCGGCCCATGCTCCCAACGGTCGCCGAGCACCATGCCGAACAGCCGGCGGTGCAGCTGGTTCATCACTTCGTCGCCGTCGGTGATCCGTTGTGCCGCAGCGGGATCGTTGACCAGCACCGCGGATTGCGCGCTGTGGGCCAGCGCCACGGCGTGGCGGCCCATCTCGGCGAAGACCGTCAGTGCGGTGGGCGGTGTGGGCACCGCCTCGCGGCTGCGGTTCACCTTGGCGATGTTCACGGAGAGCCCGCCCATCCGGTGGGCGTCGGCGGAGATCGGAAACGCCGACATGACCACCCGAAGGTCATGTGCCACCGGAGCGTGCAGGGCCAGGATCGCGAAGGCCTGCTCATCCGCCCGGTGATGCAGCTGGCTGAGGCGAGCGGCTTCGGCGCGACAGCGCTGGGCTGCCTCCCGGTCCGCTCGGACCAACGCGTTCGTCGCGCACTCCATGGTGTGAGCTGCGACCGCGCACATCTCGCCCAGCGCCGCTGTCAAGCGGTCGATCTCGGCGTGATGGTCGGTGCGCATATCCGCGGATACCCGCTGCCGGGGCGATGCCAAACTCATCGCCCGGTTCGCCGGCCGAGGGGTGGACGTGATTGGTGCGGCGCGGCCTGGGGTACTCGCAGCCGGTAGTCACCCGCGTAAAGGAGCGAATTGATGACTGAATTCACCATTCCCGGTCTGTCCGACAAGGACGGCCGCAAGATCGCCGACCTGCTGCAGAAGCAGCTCAGCACCTACAACGACCTGCACCTCACCCTCAAGCATGTGCACTGGAATGTGGTGGGCCCGAACTTCATTGGCGTGCACGAGATGATCGACCCGCAGGTCGAGCTGGTGCGCGGCTTCGCCGATGACGTTGCCGAGCGCATCGCCGCGCTCGGATCCTCGCCGCAGGGCACGCCCGGCGCCATCCTCAAGGATCGCGTGTGGGACGACTACTCGGTGGGCCGCGACACCGTGCAGGCGCACCTGGCGGCACTGGATCTGGTGTACGACGGCGTGATCAGCGACATTCGCAAGGCCATCGAGACGCTGGACGACCTCGACCTGGTGTCCCAGGACCTGCTGATCGGTCAGGCCGGCGCGCTGGAGAAGTTCCAGTGGTTCGTCCGTGCGCATCTGGAGAGCGCGGGCGGAAAGCTCGCCAACAAGGGCAAGACGACGGAGAAGGGCGCAGCCAAAGCCGCGAGGTGATGACGCCGGATACCGTGCGGTGAAAATCGGTTGTCACCGCCCGCGCGGCTCGGCCAGAGTGACCGCCATGGACTTGTTCGCCGGTACCGAACTGGCCGCCCGTATCGAGGCCGCCGAGACGGCGTTGATGAGCGCCGGCGCCACCCGGACCCGGCCGCTGGCCGGCGGTGCCGCATGTTTCGCCGGGCCGGAGTCGCCGTTGACGAAGGTCGTCGGTCTCGGCTTCGCCGGTGTGCCCGGCGACGCCGAGCTCGACGAGATCGAGCAGGAGTACGCCCGTCTGGGTGCACCGGTTCAGGTCGAGTTGTCGAACCTGGCTGACCCGCGGATCGGCGCGCTGCTGACCGGTCGCGGCTACCGGTTGGTGTCCTTTGAGAACGTGCTCGGCGCCCGGCCGGCGGTGCACCCCGCGGCTGCGGGCGTCGACATCCAGATCGCCGGTGCCGATGAGCTTTCCGCCTGGGTCGATGTGGTGGTCGACGGATTCGCCCAGCCCGATACCGACGGTGTGCCGAGTCACGAGGACTTCGCCCGGGACGTGATCGCCTGTGCCATCAGGGATATGGTCGCGGCCGGGGCGGTGACCTATCTGGCCAGGTGCGGCGGCTCGATCGCGGGCGGAGCCAGCATGCGTCTCACCGGCGGCGTCGCACAGCTCACCGGGGCGGCCACCGCACCCGCCTTCCGCCGCCGAGGTGTGCAGAGTGCGCTGCTGGCGGCCCGCCTGTCCGACGCGTACGCGGCCGGTGCCGATATCGCCGTCGTCACCACCTCGCCCGGTTCGAAGAGTCAGCAGAACGTGCAGCGCAAGGGCTTTGCGCTGCTCTACACCCGGACGATCCTGGTGCGCTAATAGAGAAGCGTGCGCAGGTGCTCTTCGCTGTAGTACTTCTGCAGCTGTTCCAGGCTCTCGTCGGGTTTGAACGATCTGGCCAGCTGGGCCGTGCTCGGCATCGCCTCCGGATTCCAGGTCTCGGGCTTCCAGGTGTCTGAACGGAGAAAAGCCTTGGCGCAGTGGAAGAACACTTCCTCCACGGTGATCTCCATAGCCAGGATCGGCCGCTTGCCGGCGATCGCCATGGCATCGAAATAGGGTGCATCGGAGAGGATCCGGGCGCGACCGTTGATACGCACGGTGTCCCCACGGCCGGGGATGACGAACAACGTGCCGACCTGCGGACGTGCCAGCACGTTGAGGTAACCGTCGACACGCTTGTTGCCGGGGCGTTCCGGGATGGCGATGGTGTGCGGATCGAGCACGTGCACGAATCCCGGCGGATCACCCTTGGGCGAGACGTCGATCCGGCCGTCGGCGTCGGAGGTGGCCACGAAACACAACGGCGAGTGCGAGATCCAGTCCTGATGGATATCGGACAGCCGATCGGTCACCTTGTTGGCGACGGCGGCGGTGGGTTGTCCGACGATGGCCCGGAGCGCTTCGACAGTCGTGACTTCGGTTCGCATGCGTCCATCATCCGTCGCCACCGAACCGTTGGGAAAGCGCTTTTCGGTCCAGCTTCCCGATACCGCGGCGGGGCAGGGCGTCGACGATGTGGATCTCCCGCGGTGCGGCGGTGCCGTCCAGCGTCTTCTCGACATGGGCGCGCACCTCCGCCACGGCAGGCGCCGCGGCGCCGGGCGCCGGCACGATGGCGGCGACCACCCGCTGTCCCAGCCGTTCGTCGGGAACCGCGAAGACGGCGCACTCGGCCACCCCGGGATGGCTCGCCAGCGCGTTCTCCACCAACTGCGGCAGCACCGTCAGCCCGCCGGTACTGATCGCGTCATCGACCCGGCCGAGGATCGACAGCACACCCGCCTCGTCGACTGCGCCGAGGTCGTCGGTGCGGAACCAGCCCGGCTCGGCGAACGGGTCGGGTGTCGCCGGGTTGCGGTAGCCGTCGGCCACCATGGCCCCGCCGAGGACCACGCGCCCGTCGTCGATGCGCACCGTGACGCCGGGCAGCGCACGCCCGTCGTACACGCAGCCGCCTGCGGTCTCGCTCATCCCATAGGTGCGCACCACCGGTACCCCGGCCTCGGCGGCTCGTTCGCCGACCCCGACGGGCATCGGACCGCCGCCGATCAACACGGCGTCCAGGTCGGCCAGCGCCGCCGCGGCGCGCGGATCGTCGAGTGCCTTGGTCAGCTGGGCGGCCACGAGTGAGACATAGCGTCGCCCCGGTCCCATGGCCGCCACCGCGGAGACGAGTTCGGTGGCGGCGAAACTCGCCGGCAGCGCGACGGGTGTGGTGCCGGCCAGTGCGCTGCGCACCAACACCTGCAGTCCGGCGATGTGGTGTGCGGGCAACGCCAGCAGCCAGCGGCCCGGACCGCCGAGCCGCTGGTGGGTGGCCACCGCACTGGCGGTCAGCGCGGCCGCCGAGAGCATGGCGCCCTTCGGCGTCCCGGTGGTGCCCGAGGTCGGCACCACCACCGCGATGTGATCGTCGATGGGCTCATCGGCCCGGAGCGCGCCGATGAGCAGCTCGGTCTGGCGGGGATCGTCGGTGGGCACCGGAAGCAACGCCGGGTGTCCGTCACCGGGATGGCCACCGAGCAGGTCCTTGATGGCCGGCAGCACCGACAGTGCCGACGCGCCGGGGCCGACGGGCAGCGGGCGCAGGACGGCTATGGGGTCTCCTCGTTATCGCGCGGAT
The DNA here is from genome assembly GCF_025822555.1 of Mycobacterium hackensackense. Lineage (NCBI taxonomy): Bacteria > Bacillati > Actinomycetota > Actinomycetes > Mycobacteriales > Mycobacteriaceae > Mycobacterium > Mycobacterium hackensackense. The sequence continues at coordinate 118,526 of NZ_JACKUC010000030.1, read as the reverse complement.
CATCGAGGGGCCAGCCCTTGGCGGCCAGCCGGGCCCGGACCCGCTCCACGTCTTCGTCGCGAGGTAGCTCGTCGGTGACCTGAGTGATCAGCACACCGATGTCGATATGGTCGAATTCGCCCCGATCCATCAGGTCCTGGGCGACGGCCTTCACCTCGTCATTGCTGAGCCGACGGGTGAGCAGTGCCATCAGAGGCACGCGGTCGGGCCCCGGAATTCCGTCCGGGTAGCCGGCATTGAGCCACGCCACGATCTTTGCGAGAAAAGCGTTCACCGCTCGTCCTCCTCCCTACAATTCGCCTCGATGGTAGTGCCCGTGCTCACGGGTCGCTGCGGACAAACGAGCAGCCATGTCCGCCCCCAGGCGAACGCCCCGGGGCACAAAGATGAACACTGGGTGAACTCCTGTCGGGCAGTTGAGAATCGCCTGGTCAGACCATATTCATAGCCGCCCTACCCGCTGGTCAAACCGGATGTGATTACCCCAGAATTAGCGCCATGAGCGCAGAGATGATCATCCTGGTGCTGCTGATAGGCACAGCACTGGCATTCGACTTCACCAACGGATTTCACGACACCGGAAATGCGATGGCGACGTCGATCGCCACGGGTGCTCTGAAGCCCAAGACCGCGGTGATCCTGGCCGGTTTCCTGAACCTGGTCGGCGCCTTCCTCTCCGTCGAGGTGGCCGTCACGGTCACCACGTCGGTACTCAAGGTGCAGGACGGGAAAACCGGGCACCTGCTGTCGGGTATCGACGCCTCGATGGGCTTGACCATCATCTTCGCCGGCCTTATCGGCGGCATCCTGTGGAACCTGCTCACCTGGCTCTTCGGTATCCCGTCCAGCTCGTCGCACGCGCTCTTCGGCGGACTGATCGGTGCCGGCCTGGCCGCGCTCGGCCTGGCCGGAGTCAACTGGCCCGGTGTGTTCCAGAAGGTGATCATCCCCGCGCTCGCCGCCCCGTTCATCGCCGGCCTGGTCGCCGCGGTCGGCACCTGGCTGGTCTACCGGATCACCCGCAACGTCCAGAAGAAGCGCCGCGAGGACGGCTTCCGCTGGGGCCAGATCGCCACTGCCTCGCTGGTGGCGCTGTCACACGGCACCAACGACGCGCAGAAGACGATGGGTGTCATCGCGCTGGCGCTCATCACCACCGGCCACCTGACCGGCGACGTGAAGAAGGACGGCCTGCCGTTCTGGATCATCGCCTCCTGCGCCCTGGCCATCGGACTGGGCACCTACATCGGCGGCTGGCGGGTCATCCGCACGCTGGGCAAGGGCCTCGTCGAGATCGAGTCCCCGCAGGGCCTGGCCGCCGAGGCATCGTCGGCCGCCATCATCCTGAGTTCCTCGGCCGCCGGTATGGCGCTGTCCACCACCCACGTCGCCACCGGCTCGATCCTCGGTAGCGGTGTCGGCAAGCCGGGCGCCGAGGTGCGCTGGGCCGTGGCGGGCCGGATGGCCATGGCCTGGCTGATCACGCTGCCCGCCGCCGCTCTGGTGGGCGCCCTGTCCTACTGGCTGTCCTACGGCCTGAAGTCCGCCACCGGTTCGCAGCTGGTCGGCGACGGTGTCATCTTCGTCATCCTGGTCGCGCTGTCGGGCTACATGTACTGGCGCGCGCAGCAGCAGAAGGTCGACCACAACAACGTCAACGCCGACTGGGACGAGTCCACCAACTCGGTGGTGCCCGCAGAGGTCCGCGAGACCAGCACGTCCGGCAGCGCCGACAAAGCCGCCGTCTGAGCGCGTGTCTCCGAGACCTCGAAACTGCTGAGATAGGAAATGTGACGCAATGACTTACGTGGAATCCATCCTCAAGGTGCTCGTCGTGGGACTCGTCCTCGGCGCCGGGCTGCCCGCGCTGTTCGCCACCGGGCTGGTGGCCTTCTCCAGCGGCTCCGGTGGCACCAACAACGACGGCACCGTGCAGGCACCCAACCCGGCGATCAAGGCCTTCGGTCTGCTGCTGTTCGCGTTGGTCTCGGCAGTGATCCTGATCGCGATCCTGTGGATCACCAAGGCCACGATCATCCACCACTTCGGTTTCAACCCGGTCCCGTTCATCCCGGGCAAGTGAGCTGACGATATGACTGAGAACAGCAATGTCATCGACAACGTGCTCGGCTGGCTGCACGAGGGCTACCCCGAGGGCGTCCCGCCCAAGGACTATTTCCCGCTGCTGGCCCTGCTGAAGCGTTCGCTCACCGAGGACGAGGTCGTCAAGGCTGCGCAGTCGATCCTGCGCACCAGCGACGGCGACGACCCGGTGACCGATGCGGACATCCACGCCGCCATCGCGCAGGTCATCGAGAAGGAGCCCAACCCCGAGGAGATCCATCAGGTCGCCTCGCGGCTGGCCTCGGTCGGCTGGCCGTTGGCGACGTCGGCACGCTGAACCCGTTCACCAGAACACCCCCGGTCCGATTGGGCCGGGGGTGTTTTGGTTGGTCAGTGGCTCATCGCTGCGGTATCTCGATCTCGGAGAACAGCACCCGCACGCCGCCGGTGGACAGCCGGGCCATCGCGGCGAAGAACTCGCCGGCTTCCGGTGTGGTGACGGCGGCGCTGGCCGCGTCGTAGTCGGCGTAGTAGAGGTCGAGGGACCGGTAGGCGGGCGTCGGGCTGCCGTCTTCCTTGGGCCAGACCTTGGACGCCTCGAACCTCAGATAGCCCGGGATGCGCCGGGCCGCCTCCAATTGCTCGGCGGGATAAGCACTCTCGAATGCGGCGGGATCGGTCGGGTTGTCGTAGATGACGGTGATCTTGGTCTCGGCCATGGGAGTGCCTTTCAGTTGCGGATGTCGTGGCGCAGGGGATGGGTGGCGGGCACCTCGACGAAGATCAGAAGTATGCCGTCCGGATCGGTGACGTGCATTTCGTGCAGACCCCAGGGTTCTTCCCGGGCGGTCCTGGCGATGTGCACCCCGCGGCCCGCCAGTTCTGCTTGTGCGGCACGGACATCGCGGACCTGTAGCCACAGCGCCATACCCCGTCGCTCCGCTCGCCCCACCTGTGTCCCAGCGGCCGACGGCTCGCCGTGGCCGGCCAGCTCGATCAGCGACTGGCCGGCGTAGAACACCGTGCCCGCCCCGTACTCGCGGGCGACGGCCAGGCCGATCAGATCCCGGTAGAACGCGACGGATTTCGGATAGTCCGCCGGCCTGATGAGCATCCGGCTGGCCAGGATTTCCATCTTCCGTGTCTATCACGGATTTTCGGCGGCCAGCCGGTAGCCGCGCACCGCGATCGGACCGAACACCGCGACGAGCCCGACGACCCAGGCCGCCGACTGCAGTACCGGCCACAGGATCGGGCCACCGGCCGCCAGTCCCCGCATGGCCTCGATGGCCGGTGACATCGGCTGGGCCTGCACGATCGGCTGCACCCAGCCGGGGAAGACCTCGACGGGCACCATGCCGGAATTGAAGAACAACAACAGGAAGCACACCGTGGACAGCCCGGTGATGATGTTCTTGCCGCCGGCCTGTACCGCCACCGCCACGACGACGGTCGAGAACCCGACCACCATCAGCACCGGGACCAGGATGAATCCGATCACGCCCGGCCAGCCCGCCACGAACCGCAGTCCCATCGCCACACCCACGACGGTGATGACCACCGCGCCGATCAAGGCGCGGGCGCTCTCGGCGAGCAGCCGGCCGGCCAGTGCGCTGGCCCGATGGACGGGCAGGGCCCACAGCCGGCTGAGCAGGCCGGCCTCGCGTTCGTCGGGGATGGCCGCACCGGTCCCCATGGCGCCGAACAATGCCCCGGCCACCGCGCACATCGGCACCAGGCCGTACAGGCTGCTGGAGCCGGTCAGGTGCAACACCGACCTGCCGACCACCAGGGAGTACACGATGAGCAGGAAGGTGGGGAAGAGCAGGGATTGGATCAATACGACCGGGGCGCGCCGCCAGCCCAGCAGCAGCCGCCGGGCGTGCAGCCGAGATTGCCGAATCATGCCGGTGCCCTTCGTTGCATCCGGAGGGCGATCGTGCCGAACACCACCAACAGCCCCAGACACCAGGCCATGCTGGCGCCGACGCGCACGGAGTGGCCCATCGCCAGGCCGCGCAGCGTCTCGGCGATGACCGATACCGGCTGATTTCGCACGAAGGGGCCCAGCCAGGACGGAAACGATTGGGCCGGAGCGATTCCCGTGGACAGCATGACCAGCAGCAGTTGCGGGATCAGCAGGGTCTGCCCGGCGGCCTCGGTGCTGTTGGCCACCGAACCCATCGCGTCCGCGCCGAGGGACAGGGCCAGCGACAACAGCAGTGCGATACCCACAAAGGCGAGCAGGTCGGCGACGGTGCCGTGGAACCGGAACCCGAATCCGTAACCCACCGCCAGCGCCGCGGCCAACGCCGCTGCCGCGCGCACCAGCGCGGACAGCATCCGGGCGGTGACGGGTGCCAGCGCGGTGATCGGCAGGGATCGCATCCGGATTCCCATGCCGCTCAGGTGATCCCGGGCGGCGCGGTCGGCGGTCGTCATCGCGGTGAAGATCATCGCCTGCACCACGATGACCGCGACGATGTACTGCGGGTAGGTCATATCGCCGGTGTCGATCACCTTGCGCAGGGTGAGGGTGAAGCACACGAAGAACGCGACGGGCCCGCCGATCGCGAAGAGCAGGTCACCGTCACGCAGGGTGCCCCGTACCGAGCGGCGGGACAGGGCGCTCAGTGCGGTCATGCCGGCGCCCCGGTCAGTTCGAAGAACACCTCATCCAGTGACGGTTTGCGCAGGGCGATATCGGAGATCGCGATATCGAGGGTCTCGACACGGCGGAACACCTCCGACAGGGTGGACAGACCGTGCGGCGCCGGCAGCGACAGTGTCCCGGTGTCGGGATCTGCGGTGAGATCGGCTGGAGCGCCCGCGATATCGGCCAGGGCGGCCGCGATCCGGGGGCCGTCGACGGGATGCACCGGGGTGACCTGACAGACGGTGGCGCCCACCCGGTGCTTGAGTTCGTCGGCGGTGCCCTCGGCGATCACCCGGCCGTGGTCGATGACGACGATCGAATCCGACAGGGCATCGGCCTCGTCCAGGTACTGGGTGGTCAGCAGCACGCTGGTGCCCTGACCTGTCAGTGCGCCGACCAGATCCCACACCTCGCGCCGGCTGCGCGGGTCCAGGCCGGTGGTCGGTTCGTCGAGGAACACCACGGCGGGCGCGGCGACCAGGCCGCATGCGATATCGGCACGCCTGCGCATCCCGCCGGAATAGGTGGACACCCGTCGGCCCGCGGCGTCGGTGAGGCTGAACGCGGCCAGCAACTCCTCTGCGCGGGCATGGGCCCTGGCGCGGGACAGGCCGTTGAGTTCGCCGAACAGGATGAGGTTCTCCCGGCCGGTCAGCATCTCGTCGATCGCGGCGTACTGGCCCGTCAGGCCGATGTTCTTGCGCACCGCCGCGGCCTGTTTCACGACGTCGAATCCGGCCACCGTCGCCCGGCCCGAGGTGGGCCGGATCAACGTGGACAGCACGTTGATGGTGGTGGTCTTGCCGGCTCCGTTGGGTCCGAGCACGCCCAGCACGGTGCCCGCCGGCATGCCGAACGTCACGCCGCGCAGGGCCTGCTTGTCCCCGAACTGCTTGGTGACGTCTTCCAGCTGGATCGCATACTCGGACACGCGGTCGAGTATGGCATGGCTAACCTAAGATTCCGTCAGTCTGGTCGCCGGCGGGAGCGGTCGCTGGCCTGGATCCCGATGGCGAACGCGGCGAGATCGCCGAGGCTCATCGGGTCACGTCCGGTCAGCTCGTGGATGCGTCCCAGCCGGTGCCGCACGGTGTTGGTGTGCAGGAACAACTCGCGTGCGGTGTCGATGACGGATCCGTTGGTCGCCAGGAAGGTCCGCAGTGTCCGCACGTGCTGGGTGCCGCGCTCGCGGTCGATCTCCTCGAGCGGATCGATGAGCTGATTCTTGAACGGCGCCAAGCGATTCGCCGGGAGCCCCTCGAGCAGGCTGCCGAATGTGCTGAGCTGGTCGGGCCCGACGCTGCCACCGTGCTGGCGGGCCATGTCCAGGGCGATCCGCGCCTGGGTGATGGCCGCGGCCAGCTCGACCAGCGCGGAAGCCGCCGAGTGCCCGGACGGCAGGGACAGCTCGGCCGCCAGGCGCCGGAACTCGGTGTCGCCGGCGGTCAGCACCAGGCACACGTCGGGGGCGTCGCCCACCAGCGCAGCGGGGAAGGCCATCGACAGCACCGCACCGGCCCCCGCGGGCCACGCCGAACAGGCCAATTCGGGTGCCGACAGACCGGGCCAGTCGAGCAACTGGCCCAACGCGTCCGGCAGCAGCATCCGGCGCTCCACCAGGGAGAGCAGCTGACCGACACGTTCCCGGGACAGGGCGGCCTCGATATCGCGATCACTCTGCGCGGCCTGGGCGAACCGGGCGATGACCTCCAGCAGGGCCGGCTCCGGCGGGCCGTCGCGCCCCACCCACACGAGGGCTCCCACCCCCTCCACGTCGATGGCGCCGCCGGAACCCTCCGGCTCCAGCACGAAGTAGCCGCCCAGCACCTGCCCGGCCCGGTCCAGCAGCTGACGCACCGTCTCGCCCCGACGCTGCGATGAAAGCAGTTCCGGCACAAGGCTGTTGGTGGCCCGGGCGGCGGCGATCTCACCACCCATCCGGAAGTCGGCGACGAACCGGCTGAGCGCGGCGAACGGCACCTCGGGTGGGGCGATGAGCAGCGCGAGCCCGTCGTGCCGGCACGCCGCGATCAATGCCTCGGGGACGTCGTCGTGCACATCGCCGGTGCCGAAGCACACCGCCGAGGCGTCGGCCCTGCGCAGCGAGGCGACGAAATCCCGGCACTCCTGCGGATTCTGCAGGCTGATACCCACCGTGCAGACCAGCTCCCCGCCGCGCAGGTAAGGGGAGGGGTCGCGCAGCTCGGTGGTGTGCGCCCAGCTGATCGGCCGGTCCAGGTCGCCGGTGGCCGGCTCCGGTCCCGTCAGCCCCAGGCCGGCGGCCAGCAGGTCACGCGAGGTCGGGTCCGGCACCCGCCGAGCGTAACGCCGCCGTCACACGGATACCCGGGCAACGTTGTGCGATCGACCAATGCGGTGGCGCGTCCGTCGTGCGGTTGCAGCGTCTTCGCCTGCAACGCTGGTGCACATGCGGGCGCCGGTTGATAGTTCGTCCAACACGTCCTGAGGAGCAGCACCATGTCAGCACCTGATACCGACGGGTCGCACGTCCTGCGGCGCGAATTCTCGCTGTGGTCGGCGTTCGCGTTCGCCTTCGCGTTCATCTCACCGATCGTGGCGCTCTACGGCATCTTCGGCCTGGCGCTGGCCGCCGCCGGGCCGAGCTTCTGGTGGGGTTTCGCGCTGGTGTTCGGCGGACAGTTACTGGTCGCGCTGGTGTTCGCGATGCTGGTGTCGCGCTGGCCCCTGGAAGGGTCCATCTACCAGTGGTCGCGGCGGCTGCTGGGCACCACCTACGGCTGGCTCGCGGGGTGGGTCTACATGTGGACGTTGGTGATCGCGATGGCCACCGTCGCCCTGGGCGCGGCCGGGTTCGTGGCCAACATCGCCGGTGTCGACGCACCGTCGGGTGGGTTGCGGGCCGTGATCGCCTTGGTGATCCTGGTCGGTGGGACCGCCATCAACCTGATCGGGCGGGGCGCGCTCAAGGTGTTCATGACCGCCAGCATCGTGGCCGAGGTGATCGGTTCGATCGGCCTGGGCACGTGGCTGCTGCTGTTCCACCGGCAGAATTCGATCTCGGTGCTGTTCGAGGGTGGCGGCGCGGACACCAGCACCTGGACCTATCTCAGCGGCCCGTTCCTGATCGCGGTGGCGTTCATCGGGTTCTCCTTCGTGGGGTTCGAGAGCGCGGGCGCGATCGCCGAGGAGGTGCACGAACCGCGCCGCTATCTGCCCAAGGCCGTGCTGTTCTCGCTGACGTTCATCGCGCTGGTGGTGGCCTACTCCAGCCTGGCGATCATCCTGGCCATTCCCGACCTCGACGCGGTGCTCGCCGGTTCGGTGGCCGACCCGGTGTACGAAACCCTCACCACCGCACTGGGTCGCGGCATCGCCAAGCCGGTCGAGGTGCTCTTCGTCATCGGCTTCATTGCGAGCTTCCTGGCCCTGCAGACGTCGGCGTCGCGGGTGATCTGGGCCTACGCCCGCGACGGTGCGCTGCCCGGTGCCACCGCGCTGGCCCGGCTGAGCGGCACCGCGCGGATCCCGGTGCTGGCCATCCTGGTGACCACCGTCGTGGGCGGCGCGCTGTTCCTGCTCAGCATCGTGGCCGGAGACATCTATTCGCTGATGGTCAACTTCACCACCGGCGGTTTCTACCTGGCATTCCTGTTCCCGCTGATCGGGTTCGTGGTGGTGCTGGCCCGGCGGAAGTGGACCGATGGCGCGTTCTCCCTGGGGCGGGCCACCACCCCGGTGGCCGTGGTCGCCGCGGTCTGGGCGGTGCTGCAGATGCTCAACATCTCCTGGCCGCGTGCGGTGTATGACGAGCGGTATCTGGACTGGTCGGTGTGGATCGGGGTGGCGGTCGTGCTGATCGTCGGGTGCGTGGTCCTGTTCGGCGTGCGCCGCCGCATCGTCGGCGCCGAGGTGATCGACGAACTCGAGACCGCGGATGCCTGACGCGCCCGTCGCCGTGGTGACCGGCGGTGCTAGCGGGATCGGCGCCGCCGTCGTCTCCGCGCTGCGGCACCGCGGATATCTGGTCGGCACCCTGGATCTCAGTGACCGCGCCGATGCCGATCACGTGGTGGCCGTGGATGTCTGCGACGGGCCCGCGGTCACCGGTGCGATCGCCGAGATCGGCCGCCGACTCGGCCCGATCACCGCGCTGGTGACATCGGCCGGCTACTACGAGATGGCGCCGGTGGCCGAGATCGACGCACAAGCGTGGCGGCGCATGCTGCGGGTACACCTCGGCGGCTTGTTCCACGCGACGCGGGCGTGCCTACCCGGGATGCTGCAACGGAACTCGGGAGCCGTGGTGGCGGTGGCCAGTGAACTCGCCGTCGGCGGCGGCGAGCACGATGCGCATTACGCGGCGGCCAAGGGGGCGATCCTCGGACTGGTCCGCAGCCTGGCGGCCGAAGTGGCCGGCGGTGGCGTGCGGGTGAACGCCGTCGCCCCCGGCCCCACCGACACCCCACTGCTGGCCGCGGATTCACCCTGGCGCGCACCGGAATACCTGGCCACCCTGCCGCTGCGCCGGCTCACCGCACCGGCCGAGGTGGCGCGCTGCGTCGAATACCTGGTGTGCGATGCCACCTTCAGCACCGGCGATGTGGTGAACGTGAACTCGGGGGCGGTCATATGAACTCGCTGACAGGTCGTGTCGTCCTGGTCACCGGGGCCGCGCAGGGCATGGGTGCCGCCCATGCGCGACGGCTCGCTGCCGCGGGAGCAACCGTGGCGGTCAACGATATTCGCCCCAGCGACGCCCTGGCCGCACTGGCCACCGAGATCGGCGGACTCGCGGTACCCGGCGATGTGTCCGACCCGCAGGTGTGCGCGCAGCTCGCCGACGCGGTCGCGGCGGCCGCCGGGCGCCTCGACGTCCTGGTCGCCAACCACGCCTACATGACCATGGCGCCCCTGCTTGAGCACGACGAACGCGACTGGTGGCGGGTCGTCGACACCAATCTCGGCGGCACGTTCCATCTGGTGCGGGCCGTGCTGCCGCATATGCGCCGGCTGGGGGAGGGCCGCATCGTGGTGATCACCAGTGAGTGGGGCGTGACCGGCTGGCCCGACGCCACCGCTTACGCGGCATCGAAAGCCGGGCTCATCTCGCTGGTCAAGACGCTGGGCCGGGAGCTCGCCCCGGAGCGGATCATCGTGAACGCGGTGGCACCCGGGGTGATCGACACCCCGCAGCTGCAGGTCGACGCCGACGCGGCCGGAGTCGGTCTGGCCGCGGTTGCGGCCCGGTACGCGGAGTCGATCCCGTTGGGCCGCATCGGAACTGCGGACGAGATCGCCGCCGCGGTCCTGCTGCTGAGTGACTTCGGAATGGAAGCGGTTGTCGGACAGGTGATCTCCTGCAATGGGGGATCCACAAGGAGCAGGGTATGACGCAGCGGTACGTACGGTCACCGGCGGGCAAGGTCGGGCAGGTCGATGCCCAGGTTGTCCCGCGCTACGCGGGGTTGGCGACTTTCGCGCGCCTACCCCAGCGCCACGAGGTGACCGACCACGACATCGCGGTGGTGGGCGTGCCGTTCGACAGCGGCGTCACCTACCGGCCGGGCGCCCGATTCGGGCCCGCCGCGATCCGGCAGGCGTCCCGGCTGCTCAAGCCCTACCACCCCGCACTCGACATCAGCCCGTTCGCGCAGGCTCAGGTGGTCGACGCCGGCGACATCTCGGCCAACCCGTTCGACATCACCGAAGCGGTGGATCAGATCCGCGACGGTGTGGCCGAACTGCTGGGGCGCCCGGAGCAGCGCGTCGTCCTGCTCGGCGGCGATCACACCATCGCGCTGCCTGCGCTGCAGGCGGTCAACCAGGTGCACGGGCCGGTGGCGCTGGTGCATTTCGACGCCCACCTGGACACCTGGGACACCTATTTCGGGGCGCCGTGCACGCACGGCACACCGTTCCGCCGTGCCGCCGAGCAGGGTCTGCTGGTCAAAGACCACTCGGCACACGTGGGTATCCGCGGGTCGTTGTACGACCGGGCCGATCTGCTCGACGACGAATCGCTGGGGTTCACCATCGTGCACTGCCGCGATATCGACAGGATCGGGATCGACGGTGTCATCGAGCGCATCAGGACCCGGGTCGGCGAGCACCCGGTCTACGTGTCGATCGATATCGACGTGCTCGACCCGGCGTTCGCCCCCGGCACCGGGACCCCGGAGATCGGCGGCATGACCAGCCGCGAACTGGTCGCCGTGCTGCGCGCCATGCGCGGGATGCGGATCGTCGGCGCCGATGTCGTCGAGGTCGCCCCCGCCTACGACAACGGTGAGGTGACCGCCGTCGCGGCGGCCAATCTCGCCTATGAACTGGTTAGCCTGATGGCCGATGACTTCTAGCCCCTTCCCGAGCGACGGGACATTCCGCTGGCCCGCCGGTAAGTCCGCGGCGGCGGCGTTCACGTTCGATGTGGACGCCGAGTCGGCGGTGCTGTGGGGGAACGAGGCCGTCGCGGCGCGGATGAGCGTGATCTCCCATCAGGCGTACGGGCCGCTCGTCGGGATCCCGCGCATCCTCGATCTGCTGGACCGCCACCAGATCCCGGCGACCTTCTTCGTGCCGGGTCACACCGCGCACCGGTATCCCGACGCCGTGCGCAGCATCGTCGCCGCCGGACACGAGATCGCCCATCATGGCTATCTGCACGAGCAGCCCACGGCGCTGACGCTGGAGCAGGAGAACGAGGCGCTCGACCGCGGGCTGCAAGCGCTGGCCGAGGTGGCCGGTGTCCGCCCGGTCGGCTACCGCGCACCGATGTGGGATCTGTCCTGGCACACGCCGGGACTGCTGGCCGAGCGCGGGTTCCTCTATGACTCCAGCCTGATGGACGCCGATCATCCGTATGAGCTGGCGGTGGGCGACGGCTCGCTGGTGGAGATCCCCATCCAGTGGGCGCTCGACGACTGGGAGCAGTACTGCTACCTGCCCGACATCTCGGGCAGCGGGCTGATCGAGAGCCCGCGTAAGGCGCGAGAACTGTGGCAGCTGGAGTTCGACGCGCTGCGTGACGCCGGCGCGTGCTGGGTGCTCACCAACCACCCGTTCCTGTCGGGGCGGGCATCGCGTGCGGTGGAACTCGGCGACCTGATGCGCTACGTCGTCGAACACGACCAGGTGTGGACGACGAACCTGGGCGCCATCGCCGAGCACGTCCGGTCGCTGGGACTGGAGCCGCGCAGCATCACGAGGCCGTAGTCGAGTCCCCGGTCGCCGCGACTCAGATCCCGCGCTTCATGATCGCGTCCAGCAGGCTGGGGGCGATGCTGTCGAGCGCCTTGGCCGACACCGCCATCCGGGGAGCGATGCGCACCGGTCGGGTCCGTGCCGCCGTCAGCATCCAGTCCGCGGCCTCCTCGGCCGACAGGCCCGGCATGCCCCGGAAAGCCTCGGTGGGTTCGATCATCGGTGTCTTCACCAGCGGGTAGAACAGCGTCGTGGAATGCACACCCTTGCCCGACCACTCGGTCTCGGCGACCCGGCTGATCGCGGTCAGCGCGGCCTTCGACGCCTGATACGCCCCGAACAGCGGTGACGACTCGTTCATCACACCCCACGTCGAGACGTTGATGACGTGCCCGTCGCCGCGGTCGATCATCCCCGGCACCAGGGCCCGCATCAGCCGCAGCGGCGAGTAGTAGTTCAGCGCCATGGTGCGCTCCAGGTCATGCCAGCGCTCCAGCGATTCGATCAGTGGGCGCCGGATGGAGCGCCCGGCGTTGTTGATCAGGATGTCGATGCCGCCGTGGCTTTCGAGCACCTGCGCGGTGAGGGCGTCGACGGCATCCAGATCGGACAGGTCGGCCGGGATCGCCTCGGCGATACCGCCGCCGTCGCGGATGCTCTCGGTGAGGGTCTGCAGCAGGTCGGCCCGGCGGGCCACCACGATGAGGCTCGCGCCGCACGCGGCGAGCTTGCGCGCGGAGGCCTCGCCGATACCGGAGGAGGCGCCGGTGATCAGGATGCGCTTACCGCGCAACTCGACCTCGGGCCCGCGGCTGAGGTATTCCGTCAGCGGCGGGCGCATGCTGGTGAGCAGCACGGCTTCGGACAGTCGGCGCAACGGGTTCAAGCTCACCCAGCGAGTCTAGGAAGGCCGCCGCGATGAGTTCGCGCCGCCCGCGTGGTCACCATGACATGGCGATCACCGCAACCCTGGACACCCGCTTCAGCGAGGCCACCACACCCGTCGACTGGGGTTCGGTGGCGGACCTGCTGACCGGCGCCGAGCTGTACTGGCTCAGCACCGTGCGCGCCGACGGCCGCCCGCACGTCACCCCGCTGGTCGGGCTGTGGACGGGGCAGGCGTTCGTGTTCTGCACCGGACCGACCGAGCAGAAGGCACACAACCTCGCCCACGGCGCGGCCGTCGCCGTCACGACGGGGACCAACACCTGGAACGCCGGACTCGACGCGGTGGTCGAGGGCACCGCGCAGCGGGTGCGAGGCCGCGACCGGTTGACCGCGCTGGCGGCGGCCTATCGCGCCAAGTACGGCGAGGACTGGACCTTCGACTGCGATGACGAGACGTTCAGCCCGGGCGAGAACGCCGCGTACGTGTTCGAGGTGGCGCCGGCTAAGGTGCTGGCCTTCGCGAAGGCGCCGCACGGGCAGACGTCGTTTCGGTTCTGACGTCAGGTTCTAGAAGTAGCGCGGAAACCCGCTCCAGTCCGGGTCGCGCTTCTCCAGGAAGGCGTCGCGGCCCTCTACGGCCTCATCGGTCATATACGCCAAACGTGTTGCCTCACCGGCGAACACCTGCTGTCCCACCAGGCCGTCGTCGATCAGGTTGAAACCGAACTTCAGCATCCGGATGGCCTGGGGCGATTTGCCGTTGATCTCGGCGGCCCACTGCAGACCGGTGGTCTCCAGATCGGCGTGATCGACGACGTCGTTCACCGCACCCATCTGGTACATGGTCTGCGCGTCGTAGGTGCGGCCCAGGAAGAAGATCTCGCGGGCGAACTTCTGGCCGGTCTGGCGGGCCAGGTAGGCACTGCCGAACCCGCCGTCGAAGCTGCCGACGTCGGCATCGGTCTGCTTGAACCGGGCGTGCTCGCGGCTGGCCAAGGTCAGGTCGCAGGTCACGTGCAGGCTGTGTCCGCCACCGGCGGCCCATCCGTTGACCAGGCAGATGACCACCTTCGGCATGAACCGGATGAGCCGCTGCACCTCCAGGATGTGCAACCGCCCGGCCCGCGCCGGATCCACCGTCTCGGCAGTCTCGCCCTCGGCGTACTGGTAGCCGCTGCGCCCGCGGATGCGCTGATCGCCGCCGGAGCAGAACGCCCAGCCGCCGTCCTTGGCCGACGGGCCGTTGCCGGTCAGCAGGATCACCCCGACGTCGGGCGACATCCGGGCATGGTCGAGTACCCGGTACAGCTCATCAACGGTGTGCGGCCGGAACGCGTTGCGCACCTCGGGCCGGTCGAAAGCCACCCGCACCGTCGGCTGCGCGACACCGTCGAGGACATGCCGGTGGTAGGTGATGTCGGTCAGCTCGAAACCGGGTACGGGCTGCCAGAGCGCCGGGTCAAAGGTCATGCCCCGACTGTATTCAGGATGTTTGGCCGGGTGGGTAGTCGGGTATCAGTGAGCCGCCACAGTGCGTCCCACGCACCGAGACACAGGAGGGTGACGATGAAGTTCACTACCGGTTTGCTGACGGCTTTCGCAGCAGCAGGGCTGCTCATGGGGTGCTCGGCCCCGTCGATCACGGGTGGTGACACATCGTGCAAGGACTTCCTCAACGCGGACGAGAAGACCCAGACCGACGCGGTCGCCAAGATGCTCAAGGACGAAAAGGGCCAGGACGCAGCGCAATTGGAGATCACCGGCACCCGTCTCTCGGTGCAGACGTTCTGTCAGACCGCCGGTAAGCAGGACAGCAAGATCAAAGAGGCCCCGCACCTCTAGGGGCTAGACGGGGTCGAACCGGAACACCGGTATCCGGCCCGCCAGCGCCTCGAACTCGTCCGGGTTCGGGCCGGTCACCAGGCCGGCATTGCGGATGAAGCTCACCCCGGTGGGCACCAGCACGGGAAACTGCCGGAGCAGCGGCCCGGCTTCCTCGGCGGCCATCTCGACCATCCGCACCCGCGTGGTGGTGCGTCCCTGGCTCAGGGTGGCCGCGCCGGCGGCGCGGACATTGGCGACCCAGTCCGCGCCGGGCAGGCCGCCGACGACATAGCGGTGCCCGTCCACCGTCATGGGGGTGACCGGTGTCGACCGCAGCTTGCCGGATTTGCGGCCGGGCACGGTGAGCACCAACGGGCCCTTGTCGCCGCCGACGCCGAGCTTCGACAGCCCGATCATGACCTTGTTGACGTACTTGAGCCACCAGGGCGGTCGGATACGTTCCTGCGCCATGTGTTCAGCCTAGAGGTCGAACCCGTGCTCGCGGAGTGCGTGCAACAGGCCGTCCGGGCGTTGCGCGGTGGGCAGCGGGTCGACTAGTGCGAAAGCGCATCCCAGGGCGCGCGCTCCGCCGTCGGCCTCCTCGCTGTCACCGATCATCAGCGTCTCGGCCGCATCGACACCCAGGCGTGCCAGGGCGATGCGGAAGATCGCGGCATCCGGTTTGATGGCGCCGACCTCGAAGCTCAGCACGTATTCGTCGGCCGCGGTGCCGACGGCCGCGAACGCGGGCCGGAGATCGAAGGCGATATTCGACACCACCGCCGTCGCGACGCCGGCGGCGCGCAGGCCGTTCAGCGCCGCTGCGGTGTCCGGGTAGGGCGTCCAGGACGCCGGGTCGACCAGCTTGGGGTACAGGCTCCTCGCGTGTTGGTCGGTGAGGCCGGATTCGCGCAGCACATGCAGGTAGGCCTCGCGGTGCAGGTGCGGTTCCAGGTCCCGGTTCGCCCAGTTGTGGTGCTGTTCTTCGTCCATCGGCACGGAGTTGCCGGTGGGTGCGGTCACCCGGCGCATCAGTTCGGCCTGCACATGGCCCTCGACCGCTTGCTCGTCCACGGTGATGCCGGCGAACCAGCTGTCGTCCTCCTCGAGTCGGAACAGCGTGCCGGAGTAGTCGAAGAGGACCGCGCGTAGGTGAGTCACCGTTCCATCTTGGCTCAGAAGTGATCGGGCATGCTCGGCGCCACCGGCCAGCCGAACGCGGTCGCTGTCGCGGGTACCGCACCCGAGGTCAGTTCACCGGCCAGGCCCGCGGTGGTCAGCGCCTGCAGGCTCACCCCACCCAGGTAGATGGCCCCGAGATCGCGCGCGGTGATCGCGATATCGGATGGGGCGTCGGTGTTTTCGCACTCGGCGCCGTCGCGGCCGGCCCGCAGCCGAAACCGTCCGGTGTTCCACGGGCAGAACTCGTCGTTGACCTGCAGCACCACGTCGACATCGCCGGCGTACCGCCGCAGTGTCAGGGCGCGCGGCACATCGACCAGTCGGGTGAAGATGGCGTCGTTCACCTGGCATTGCAGCGCCCGCTGGTCGGCGACCAGATAACGCAGCCGTTCGTCCACCGCGGCACCGTCGTACTGCACGGTCCTGATCAGGTCGATATCGAGCAGGTAGCGCCAAATATGTGCGTAGGCACGAGGATTGGTGGCGCGTACCTCCTGGACGTGCAGTTCGCCGTTGGGCCCGGCCGGCGCCCAATCCGACTTGGGCCGGTAGATCGCGTAGGCGCTGGCGGATCCGTCGGGCTCGTGATGCAGGGCGAACCGGATACTGCCGGTACCTTTGCGCCGTTCCGCACTGTCGTGCAGCCAGTAGTCCCACCAGGGGCCGGGGCGGTCCATCCGGCCGGGCAGGTTCGCCAGCGCCCGGTCGTAGATCGCCGGGGCGGCCCCCAGCAGGGTCTCGCGGTCGGTCTCGGACACCGTCCCCGCGCCCAGATCGACGTCGGCGCGGAACCCGAGGTCGCGGACCCTGCCGGAGAGCACCGCATTGGAGCTGGCCAGCCCGTATCCGAACCGGCCGTAGATCAGCGTCTCGGAGGCGAACAGCATGGCCAGGGCTTCGGTGCCGCGGGAGCGGACGTCGTCGAGCTGGTGGCGCATCATCGCCGTGAGCAGACCCTTGCGCCGATGGCTGGGCGACACCGTCACTCCGGTGACGGCGGCGACCGGCACCAGCGCACCGCCGGGCAGGCTCACCTTCTTGCTGAAGGCGCCCGCGGTGGCGGCCCAGCGGGTTCCGTCGTGGAAACCGAACATGCGGTCCAGCTCGGTGAACTTGCGGCCCAGCTCGATCTCGTCGGGCTGGGGATCCTGCAGGAACACCGAATACATGGTGGCCATGAAGCTCTGGAAGTCGTCATCGTCGGTAACAGCGCGCAATCTCAGTTCGGGCACACGTTCATGCGTACCGCACCGCGGTCCGGTCAGTCACGTGAATATCTGGCGGCCTTGCGCAGCAACACGTCGCGTTCCCGGTCATTGCCGACCAGTTCGGCCGCGGCGTGAAACGCAGCCGCCGCCTCGGCGTGGCGGTTCAGCCGGGCCAGCAGTTCGCCGCGCACGCTGGGCAGCAGATAGGAGTCCTGCAGCCCGGTGATGCCGTCGGCGATCCGCAGGCCGGTGGCGGGTCCCTGCGCCATCGCCACCGCGACGGCGCGGTTCAGCTCGATCACCGGCGACGGCGAGATCTGCAGCAGGGCATCGTAGATCGTCACGATGCGGGACCAGTCGGTGTCGGCACTCGTGGGCGCCACCGCGTGGCATTCGGCCAGTGCGGCCTGCAGCCCGTAAGGGCCCCAACCGCGCCCGGCCCGCGCGTCCTCGGCGCGCTGCAGGGCCACGGTGGCACGCCGGATCTGAGCCCGGTCCCAACGGGTGCGGTCCTGGTCTTCCAACAGGATGGCGTTACCGTCGGCGTCGGTGCGCGCGGCGAACCGCGAGGACTGGAACTCCATCAGGGCCAGCAACCCGTGGACTTCGGGTTCAGCGGGCACCAGTGCCGCCAGCACACGGGCCAGTCGGATTGCCTCACTGCACAATTCGTCGCGAATCCAGCGGCTGCCGAACGACGCCGAGTAGCCCTCGTTGTAGATCAGATAGAGGACACCGAGCACCGCGGACAGCCGGGCTCGGAACTCGTCGCGCTCGGGCACCTCGAACGCGCACCCCGCCAGGGCTTTCTTGGCGCGGGTGATCCGGGCCGCCGCAGTTGCTTTCGGGATCAGGAACGCCCGCGCGATCTCGTCGGTGGTCAGCCCGGCCACCACGCGCAGCGTCAGCGCGATCTGGGCTTCGCGGGACAACACCGGATGCGCGGCGGTGAAGATGAGCCGCAACACGTCATCGTCGATGCGATCGGGATCCCACGCCTGGTCGGCGTGGTCGTCCAGCTCGCGGGCCAGCGCCGCGTACTTGGCGTCCAGGTTCTCCTGGCGGCGCCATTGGTCGACGGCCTTGCGCTTGGCGACGGTGGTCAACCAGGCGCCCGCGTTGCGGGGCACCCCGGATTGCGGCCACTGGGTCAGCGCGTCGACCAGGGCATCGGATGCCAGGTCCTCGGCCATGCCGAGATCACCCACCCAGCGGGTCAGCGTCGCGATGATCTTCGCGGCCTCCATCCGCCACACCGCATCCACGGTCTGGCGTATGTCCTCCGGCACGTTGCCATTGTGCGCGCGGGAGGGCTCAGCCCACGGATCGGGCCGCACCGGCCCAGAACTGGGCGCGCACCGCCTTCTTGTCCGGCTTGCCCAGCGCGGTCACCGGCACCGCGTCGACGACGATGACCTGCTTGGGAGACTGCACCGACCCTTTACGGTCCTTGACCGCGGACTGGATCTCCACCGTCATCGCCGACACCGCGGCTTCGTCGGACGGGGCGCCCGGACGCAGCACGACCACCGCCGTCACCGCCTCGCCCCACTTCTCGTCGGGCGTTCCGATGACGCAGACCTGGGCGATCGCCGGGTGTTCGGCGATGACGTCCTCCACCTCGCGGGGGAACACGTTGAACCCGCCGGTGACGATCATGTCCTTGGTGCGGTCGACGATGAAGTAGAAGCCGTCCTCGTCCTCGCGGGCCAGGTCGCCGGTGTGCATCCAGCCGTCCTTGAAGGTGTCGGCGGTGGCCTCCGGCAGATTCCAGTACCCGCCCGACAGCAACGGACCGGACACGCAGATCTCGCCGACCTCGCCCTGGGGCACCGGGTTGCCGTCGTCGCCGAGCAGGGCCACCCGGGCGAACAGGGTGGGCCTACCGCACGAGGTCAGCCGCTTCTCGTCGTGGTCGTCCTTGGCGAGGTAGGTGATCACCATCGGTGCTTCGGACTGGCCGTAGTACTGCGCGAAGATCGGGCCGAACCGGTCGATGGCCTCCTTGAGCCGCACCGGGTTCATCGCCGAGGCGCCGTAGTAGACGGTTTCCAGCGACGACAGGTCCCGGGTGTGCGAATCCGGGTGATCCATCAGTGCGTAGATCATCGACGGCACCAGCATGGTGGCGGTGATCTTCTGTTCCTCGATCACCCGCAGCACCTCGGCCGGGTCGAACTTGGTCAGCACGACCAGCTCACCGCCCTTGATGATGGTGGGTACGAAGAACGCCGCCCCCGCGTGCGACAGCGGGGTGCACATCAGGAACTTCGGATGCTGGGGCCACTCCCACTCGGCGAGCTGGATCGTCGTCATCGTGGTGATCGATTGCACGGTGCCGATGACGCCTTTGGGCTTGCCGGTCGTGCCTCCGGTGTAGGTGAGCCCACCGACATGATCGGGGGCCAGGTCGGCGGCGACCAGGGGCTGCGGATCGTACGTGGCGGCCTCGGCGGCCAGATCCGTGGCGACCCCGGCCAGTGCTTGCGGGACGGGACCGATCGTCAGCACCTGGCGCAACGAGGGCACCTTCTCCAGCAGGCCGAGCGCCCGCTCGACGAAAGCCGGGGTGGGGTCGATGACCAGCGTGCTGACCCCGGCGTCGGTCAATACGTAGGCGTGATCGTCCAGTGAGCCTAGAGGGTGTAGTGCCGTGCGGCGGTAGCCCTGGGTCTGCCCGGCGCCGATGATCATCAGCACCTCGGGGCGGTTCAGCGAGAGCAGTCCGACGGCCGCGCCGGTGCCGGCGCCGAGCGCCTCGAAGGCCTGAATGTACTGGCTGATCCGTTCGGCGAGCTGACCACCGGTCAGCGTGGTGTCGCCGAGGAACAGCACCGGCTTGTTCTTGTTGCGCTTGAGGGCGCCCACGGTGAGGTGTCCGGAATGGATGGGGTGCCTCAGCAGGTCGCCTGACGAGCGCTCGCGCGAGGAAGCAACAGCTTGGGTCATACAGACAGACTAGAACGTGTTTCAGAAATGAAGCCAGGGGATGCCCCGAAAAGCAGGTAGTCAACTACGCATGCGCGTCCGCGCAGGCCGTCGGAGACTGGTGTGCAACGGAGACGAGGGGTTTGCCGGCGCGGCCATCGGGGGAGGGCCGGCGTGGTCCCCGGCGGTGTGACGCACCGTCGGGGACCGCGTTCACGCGTCGGCGGCCGATCAGCGGCCCGCGGCCTTGCGGGCGTCGGCCGCCAGCTTCTCGGCCATATCGGCCTTCCACTGGATCTCCTTCTGGATCCACTCGTTGTCCTGCGGGAACTCGTCGGTCTCGCTGACCCGGCGCACCTCCAGCTTCACGCCCGGCCCGAGCGGGCACTTGCGCGCCCACTGTTTGGCCTCCTCCACCGACGACACGTCCAGGATCCAGAAGCCGTTGAACAGCTCCTTGGTCTCGGTGTACGGGCCGTCGGTGATCACGGGCGGGTCGGCGTCGAAGTCGACCACGAAGCCCTCCTCGGGTGGGGTCAGCCCCTCACCGGCCAGCATCACACCGGCCTTGATGAGCTCCTCGTTGTAGCGGCCCATCGCGGCGATGATCTCGGTGAAATCGATATTTTCCGCCACGAACTCTTCGGCCGCCGGGGTGGACCGCATGATCAGCATGTAGCGCGACATCGTGTTCTCTCCTGTCGTCTCGGGGCTCCGCTTATCGTGCCCTCGAGATGACGTCGAACGACACCCGGCCAAATCGACACGGCTCGGCAAAAAAGTTTGAAGAATCATCGTCATGCCCGCCGACCTGGTCATCACCGGAAACATCCGCACCATCGACGACTCCCGACCGACCGCACGATCGCTCGCGGTCAGCGACGGCCGCATCGTCGCCATCGGGGCTGATCCGGCCGACACCCAGGAGTGGGTCGGGCCGGACACCGCGGTGGTCGACGTCGGGGACGGCTGCGTGCTGCCCGGGTTCGTCGAGGCACACGGCCATCCGCTGATGGAGGCCGTCGCGCTGTCGGACCGGATGGCCGACATCCGGCCCGTCACGCTGCGCTCGGCCGATGAGGTGGTCGCCGCCGTCCGCGCCGAGGTTGCCAAGCGTGGCGCGGACGGCGCGTACCTGAACGGCTGGGATCCGCTGCTGCAGCGCGGTCTGCCCGAACCCACGTTGTCCTGGTTGAACGAGATGGCGGACACCCCGCTGGTGATCATCCACAACTCGGGCCACAAGGCCTTCTTCAATGCCGCGGCGGCCCGCGCCGCCGGGCTCTCGCGGGAGACCCCGGACCCCAAGGGGGCGCGCTACGGACGCGGGGCCGACGGTGAACTCGACGGTACCGCCGAAGAATCCGCGGCGGTGTTCCCGCTGCTCGGTGGGGCCGTCAAGGTCAGCGACTATCCGGCGATGCTGATGGCCGAATGCGAGCGGCTGAACCGGGCCGGACTCACGACATGTTCGGAGATGGCGTTCGACCCGATGTTGCGGCCGGTGCTCACCGCACTGCACGACCGGTTGACGGTGCGGTTGCGCACCTACGAGATGTCCACGGCCGCGCTGCACACCGACGCGAGCCCCGGTGACGGCGACGACCTGGTGCGTCAGGTGGGCATCAAGATCTGGGTGGACGGCTCACCGTGGATCGGCAACGTCGACCTGACGTTCCCGTACCTGGACACCGAGGACACCCGCATCATCGGTGTCGTCCCGGGCTCGTGCGGACATGCCAACTACACCCGCGAGCAGCTCACCGAGATCGTCGGCACGTTCTATCCCCAGGGCTGGCAGATGTCCTGCCACGTGCATGGCGATCACGGCGTCGACACCATCCTCGATGTGTATGAGCATGCGCTGCAAGCCAATCCACGCGCAGACCACCGGCTGCGGCTGGAGCACGTCGGCGCCATCACGCCGGCTCAGCTGCAGCGCGCGCACGACCTCGGCGTCACCTGCAGCCTGTTCGTCGATCAACTGCACTACTGGGGTGACGTCATCGTCGACGGGCTGTTCGGGCCGGAACACGGGGAGCAGTGGATGCCGTGCGGGTCGGCGGTGGCCACCGGTATGCGGATCTCGCTGCACAACGATCCGCCGGTCACGCCCGAGGAGCCGCTGCGCAATATCAGCGTGGCCGCGACCCGCACCGCACCGAGCGGGCGGGTGCTGGCACCGCAGGAGCGGCTGACGGTGGAACAGGGGCTCAAGGCGCAGACCATCGACGCCGCCTACCAGCTGTTCGCCGATGACATCGTCGGGTCCATCGAGGTCGGTAAGTATGCCGATCTTGTTGTGCTGTCGGCGGATCCGTCCGCGGTGGGGCCCGAGGAGGTGGCGAATCTGACGGTCCGCGCCACCTATCTGGCGGGGCGACAGGTTTATCCCAAACCGGCCTGATGTCCAGGCAGAAGTGGCAGGCTGTGGGCATGTCTGAGGCCACTCCCGTCGCTGCGCTCGGCCCAGTCCTGCCCGAGCCGCGGTTTCTCGATGAACGTGTCGCCCACTGGGCGGCAACCAAACCCGACGAGGAGGCGGTGACCTACCTCAGCCGGAGCTGGACCTGGTCCCAGTGGGATGACCGGATCCGGCGGGCGGCCGGGGCGTTGGCGGCCCGGGGTGTCGGCCACGGTGACGTCGTCGCCTTCCTGGACAAGAACCATCCGGCGTGCGTGGAGGTGACGTTGGCGGCAGCGTCGCTGGGCGCGGCCAACGCCATCATCAATTTCCGGCTGGCCGCCGAGGAATTGGACTATGTGGTCAACGATTCCGGCGCCAAGCTGCTCTTCGTCGGCACCGATCTCAAGCCGGCCGTCGAGGCGATCCGCGACAAGTTGCCCGCCGTCACGCAGATCATCGAGGTCAAACCCGAGGGCGACGACGAGTACGAAGCCATGCTGGCTGCCGCCACCCCGACCGGCCGCTCGCCCGAGGTGAGCCCCGATGACACCTGCATCATCATGTATTCGTCGGGCACCACCGGCCGGCCCAAGGGTGTGGCGCTGTCGCAGGCCAATGTCATCGCCCACACGATCAACGCCTTCGAGGGCTGGACCGCCGAACCCGGGGACAAGAACCTGGTGGCCATGCCGCTGTTCCACGTCGGGGGCACCTCCTACATGCAGTACGGACTGCACCACGGCGTACCCAGCTACATGACCCGCGACGTCGACGGCGCGGCGCTGGCCGGCGGCATCCTGGCCGGCGCCAACCGGACCTTCCTGGTGCCCGCGGTGCTGGCCAAGGTGCTCGACACCGGCCCGGAGGCAGTACAGCTGTTCGGCGCGCTGAAGACCTACGCCTACGGCGCCTCCCCGATGCCGCTGCCGCTGCTGCGTCAGGCGCTGGAGGCCTGGCCGGACACCGAGTTCATCCAGGTGTACGGGCTGACCGAGGTGTGCGGGGTGGTGACCCGGCTGATGCCCGAGGATCACCGCGCGGACAACGAGGAGCGCCTGGTCAGTGCGGGCACCCTGATCTCCGGTACCGAGCTGCGGGTCGTCGATCCCAACACCGGGCAGGACGTGCCCGAGGGCGAGCAGGGTGAATTGTGGTTCCGCACACCGCAGTTGATGAAGGGGTACCTGAACAAACCGGAGGCCACCGCCGAGGCCATCACCCCCGACGGCTGGTTCCGCACCGGCGATATCGGCCGGATCGACGCCGAGGGCTACGTGTTCGTCGAGGACCGACTCAAGGACATGATCATCACCGGCGGCGAGAATGTGTACTCCATCGAGGTGGAACGGATACTCGCCGAGCATCCGGCCGTGGCCGAGGTCGCGGTGTTCGGGGTGCCGGACGAGAAGTGGGGCGAGGCGGTCAAAGCCGTCGTGGCCTTGGAGGGTGACGCGAGCGAGGCCGACCTCATCGCGTGGGCGCGTCAGCACCTGGCGGCGTACAAGTGCCCGAAGACCGTCGACTTCACCGATGCGCTGCCGCGCAACCCTACTGGCAAGATCATGAAGAAGGATCTACGCAAGCCGCATTGGGAGGGTCGCGATCGCGCCACCGTTTGACGTACCGCTGACCGATCTGCTGGAACGGCTGCATGTGGTCGCGCTGCCGATGCGGGTCCGGTTCCGCGGGATCACCGTCCGCGAGGTGGCGCTGATCGACGGGCCCGCCGGCTGGGGTGAATTCGGGGCGTTCCTGGAGTACCCGCCGGCCGAGGCCGCGCTGTGGTTGGCGTCGGGAATCGAAGCGGCGTACGGCGTTTCGCCCGTTCCACGGCGCGACCGGATCCCGATCAACGCGACCGTACCCGCGGTGCCCGCCGCGCAGGTGCCCGAGGTGCTGGCCCGGTTTCCCGGCGCCGCCACCGCGAAGGTGAAGGTCGCCGAACCGGGGCAGACCCTTGCCGACGACATCGCCCGGGTGGCCGCGGTCCGCGCCCTGGTGCCCGTGGTCCGGGTCGACGCCAACGGTGGGTGGACGGTGGATCAGGCGGTGCGGGCGGCCGACAGTCTCGGGCCCCTGGAGTATCTCGAACAGCCTTGTGCCACGGTCGAAGAGCTCGCACAGCTGCGCCGCCTGATCGATGTGCCGGTGGCGGCCGACGAGTCGATCCGCAAGGCGGACGATCCGTTCCGGGTGGTCGCCCTGGCGGCCGCCGATATCGCGGTGGTCAAGGTGGCCCCGCTGGGCGGGGTGAGCCGGCTGCTGGAGATCGCCACCGCGATCGGCATCCCGCTGGTGGTGTCGAGCGCGCTGGACTCCGCGGTCGGCATGTCCCGCGGCCTGCTGGCCGCAGCCTGCCTGCCCGACCTGCCGCACGCCTGCGGGCTGGGCACCGGGGGACTCTTCGTCGAGGACGTGGTGGACGCGGCGCCGCCGGTCGACGGCTACCTTCCGGTCGGGCCGGTGACGCCCGACCCGGCCCGCTTGGCCGGACTGGCCGTGGGGCCGGACCGGCGGCAGTGGTGGATCGAGCGGGTGCGGGAATGCCATGCACTGGTGTGAGTCGCGCAGCCGGCGCGGATCGTCGTCCAGTGACGCCGGGCGATTGCGTATCCGCCTACGCTATGCGGGCCTGACCAGCGGATAGACACTGGCCCCATGCAGGTCGGACTGCTCGACACCATCGTCGCGGGAAAGCCCCGGGTGGACACGTTCACCCGGGCGAACTACCTCGGTGCGGTGGCCGCACGTGCCGACTCGTTCTGGGTTCCCGACCACTTGAACGGACTGTTCCCCCGGTCGCTGTGGAAACCCGAGTACACCGGGCTGGCCAGGGTGAGCCCCTCGGTCGACGCCTTCCTCGAGCCGTGGACGATGCTCGGACACCTCGCGGCCCGCAACAGGATCGGTCGGCTCGGTCTCGGTGTGTGCGTCACCGACACCGGGCGGCGCAACCCCGCGGTGACGGCGCAGGCCGCGGTGACGATGAGTCAGCTGACGCGGGGCCGGTTCATCCTCGGTATCGGCACCGGCGAGCGCGAGGGTAACGAGCCGTACGGGGTGGACTGGTCCAAGCCGGTGGGACGGTTCGAGGAGGCCATGGCGACCATCCGGGCGCTGTGGGACTCCGGCGGTGAGTTGGTGAATCGGGATTCGCCGTATTTCCCTTTGCACAACGCGCTTTTCGATCTGCCGGCTTATCGCGGGAAGTGGCCGCCGGTCTGGATCGCCGCGCACGGCCCGCGGATGCTGCGCATCGCCGGGCGCTACGCCGACGGCTACTTCCCGGCGTTCCCGCACATGCCCGAGGCGTACGCCCAGCGGCTGGACGCGGTGCGGTCGGCGGCGTCGGACGCCGGCCGCGACCCGATGGCGATCACCCCGGCGCTGTGCGTCTCGGTGGTCACCGGCCGCACCAACGGTGAAGTGGAGGCGGCGATGGACTCGGAGGTGATGCGGGCGGCCTGCCTGACCGCATCCGACGAGATGTTCGCCAAGCACGGTCTGCAGCATCCGCTCGGGGTCGGGTTCAGTGGTGCGCAGGATCTGGTGCCCCAGGGATGGGACGAACAGACCGCGCTGTCCTACGCCAAGGGCGTCACTCCGGAACTGATGCGGGAGCTGGGACTGGTCGGGACCCCGGACGAGGTGCTGGACAAGGCCGTGCAGTGGCGCGATGCCGGGGTGCGGCAAATGGTGCTGATCAACGGGTGTGCGCTGCAGCGCAGCGCCGTGCGGGGATTCACGTCTCTGCTGCCGTTCGCCCAGATCGTGCGCAGACTGAAGCGGCTGTAGCGCCGTGTCCTGATCTGTGGGGACCATGTCCTGGACGCCACGGCCTGGGCCCGCCACGATGAGATCGTGATGCGATCGGTGGTGATCCTCGGCTACGGCGGTGTCCAGGGACTCGATGTCGTCGGGCCGTTCGACGTGTTCACCGGCGCGACGATGCACCTGGCCGCGCAGGAGCGCCCCGGCGGATACGACGTGCGCCTGATCTCCATGGACGGCCGGCCGATCGCCACCATGACCGGACTGGAGTTCGTCGCCGCCGCACCACCGGATCCGCAGCAGGCCGTCGACACCGTGGTCATCCCCGGCGGGTTCGGCGTCGAGGAGGCGCGCCGCAACCCCGCGATCGTCGCGTGGATCCGCGCTGCCGCGCCGCGCGCACGGCGGATCGTGACCGTCTGCTCGGGCGCCATCCTGGCGGCCGAGGCCGGGCTGCTCGACGGCTGCACCGCCACCACGCACTGGGCGTTCGCGCCACGGCTGGCCGGCGAATTCCCGTCCATCACCGTCGATCCGGAACCGATCTTCGTGCGTAGCTCCGAGCAGGTGTGGACCGCGGCGGGCGTCACCGCCGGTATCGACCTGGCCCTGCACCTCGTCGAGGAGGACCACGGCACCGAGATCGCGCAGACCGTCGCCCGGTGGCTGGTGCTCTACCTGCGTCGCCCGGGCGGGCAGACGCAGTTCGCCGCCCCGGTGTGGATGCCGCGGGCCCGGCGCGCGCCCATCCGCGATGTGCAGGAGGCCATCGAATCCGAACCCGGAGGCGCGCACAGCATTTCGGCCCTGGCTCAGCGCGCGGCGATGAGCCCGCGACACTTCACCCGATTGTTCACCGAGGAAGTCGGCGAGGCGCCCGGTGCCTACGTCGAACGAATCCGTACCGACGCCGCCCGCCGGCAACTGGAGGAGACCGATGACACCGTCACCGTCATCGCCACCCGTTGCGGGTTCGGCAGCGCCGAAACCCTGCGCCGCAACTTCGTCCGGCGCGTGGGTGTTTCACCCGATCAGTACCGCAAGTCCTTCGCCTAGAGGAGATCGTCATGCAGACCGCCATCGTCCTGTACCCGGGATTCACCGCACTCGATTTCATCGGTCCCTACGAGTCGTTGCGGTGGCTGCCCGACGCGGAGGTGCGCTTCGTCTGGCACCAGCCCGGGCCCGTCGCCGCGGATTCCGGGGTGCTGGTGGTCGGCGCGACCCATTCGTTCGACGAGACTCCGTCACCCGACGTGATCCTCATCCCCGGCGGCTTCAGCACCATGGAGCATGCGCGCGACGAAAAGGTGCTCGACTGGGTGCGCCGCGCCCACCGCACCGCCACCTGGACGACATCGGTGTGTTCGGGCTCGGTCATCCTGGCCGCCTCGGGCGTGCTGGACGGCAAACGCGCCACCTCGCACTGGGCGGCGCTGCCGGTGCTCAAGACGTTCGGGGTGACGCCGGTCGGTGACGAGCGCGTGGTGTGTCAAGGCGATGTGGTGACGGCCGCGGGCGTGTCCGCCGGGATCGACCTCGGGTTGTGGCTGGCCGCGCAGATCGGCGGGGAGGACCGGGCCAAGGCGATCCAGCTGTCGATGGAGTACGACCCGCAGCCGCCGTTCGACTCCGGGCACTTCTCGAAGGCCTCGGCGGCCACCAAGGCCTCGGCGACGGCCCTGATGTCGCGCGAGCTGTTGAAACCCGCCGCGCTCAAGGCCAGCACCCTGCTGCTGTGGGACCAGGCGATCAAGAAGGTCCGCGCCCGCAAGTAGGGTCGGCCGGGTGAACCTGGCTTATGACGACCGCGGTAGCGGCGATCCCGTCCTGTTCATCGCCGGTCGTGGCGGCGCGGGCCGCACCTGGCACCTGCATCAGACGCCCGCGTTCCGGCGAGCGGGCTACCGCGTCATCACCTTCGACAACCGGGGTATCGGCGCCACCGAGAACGCCAGCGGCTTCACCACCGAACAGGTGGTCGCCGATACCGCCAAGCTGATCGAGGACCTGGTCGGTGGCCCGGTGCGCGTCGTGGGCGTGTCGATGGGGTCGTTCATCGCGCAGGAACTGATGCTGGCCCGGCCCGACCTGGTCACGCAGGGCGTGCTGATGGCCACCCGCGGCAGACACGACAAGGCGCGGGACTTCTTCAGCAATGCCGAACGTGAGCTCGCCGCCGCCGGTATCACCCTGCCGCCGGCCTACGACGCCAAGATCCGGTTGCTGGAGAGCTTCTCGCCCAAGACGCTCAACGACGACCGCGCGGTGACGGACTGGGCGGAGATGTTCACCATGTGGCCGACCAAATACACCCCGGGGCTGCGCACCCAACTCGATGTCTCCCCGCAGACCAACCGGCTGCCCGCCTACCGCAGCATCACGGCATCGGTGTTGGTGATCGGGTTCACCGACGACATCGTGATGCCCCCGCACCTGGGCCGTGAGGTGGCCGATGCCATCCCGCGCGGCCGCTACCTGGAGATCGCCGACGCCGGGCACCTCGGCTTCATCGAACAGCCCGACACCGTCAACGACGCCGTCCTGCAGTTCTTCGGCGAAGAGCGCATGCAGTTGCCCATCGAGCCCCGGGCATAGGCTGACGTGGTGAACCCCTCGACGACACAGGCGCGTGTCGTCGTCGACGAACTGATTCGCGGCGGCGTACGCGACGTGGTGTTATGCCCCGGCTCACGCAACGCGCCGCTGGCCTTCGCGCTGCACGACGCCGACCGCGCGGGACGTATCCGGCTGCACGTGCGGATCGACGAACGCACCGCCGGGTATCTGGCGATCGGGCTGGCGGTCAGCGCCAAGGCGCCGGTGTGCATCGCCATGACCTCGGGTACCGCCGTGGCCAACCTCGGCCCCGCGGTGGTCGAGGCGAACTACGCCCGGGTGCCGCTGATCGTGCTGAGCGCCAACCGGCCCTACGAGATGCTGGGCACCGGCGCCAACCAGACGATGGAGCAGCTCGGCTATTTCGGCAGCCAGGTCCGCGAGAACATCAGCCTCGGCCTGGCCGTCCACGAGGACCTGGCCGCGCTCAACGCCCAGTGGCGGTCGGCCACCTGCCGGGTGCTGGTGGCCGCCACCGGAGCACGCAGCGCCAACGCCGGCCCGGTGCAGTTCGACATCCCGCTGCGTGAGCCGCTGGTGCCCGACCGTGATGATCACGACGAGACCCCGCCCGGCCGCCCGGACGGCAAACCGTGGACCTACACACCACCGGTCGATTTCGATCAGCCGCTGGACATCGACCTGAGCCCGGACACCGTCGTCATCGCCGGGCACGGCGCGGGCATCCACCCCAACCTGGCCGGGCTGCCGACCGTCGCCGAACCCACCGCGCCGATGTCCGGACTCACCAATCCACTGCATCCGCTGGCGCTGCCGCTGTTGCGCCCGCAGCAGGTCATCATGCTGGGCCGGCCCACCCTGCACCGCGCGGTCTCCGCGCTGCTCGCCGACCCCGCGGTGCCGGTCTTCGCCCTGACCACCGGCCCGCGCTGGCCCGACGTCTCGGGCAACTCGCAGGCCACCGGTACCCGTGCCGTCACCACCGGTGCCGCCGACCCGGGTTGGCTGCGCCGCTGTGCCGAGCTCCACCGGCGCACCCTGGCCGCGGTGCACACCCAGTTGGCCCAGCACCCGCTGACCACCGGCCTGCACGTGGCCGCGGCGGTGTCCGCCGCGCTGAGCGACGGCGACCAGCTGGTGCTCGGTGCCTCCAACCCGGTCCGCGACGTGGCGCTCGTGGGGCTGGCCGCCCCCGGTGTCTCGGTGCGGTCCAATCGCGGGGTCGCCGGTATCGACGGCACCGTGTCCACGGCCATCGGCGCAGCATTGGCCCATGAGCGCGCGGGCGGCGGTCCGCCGCGCAAGACCATCGCGCTGATCGGTGACCTGACCTTCGTGCACGACAGTTCCGGGCTGCTGATCGGGCCCACCGAGCCCACTCCGAAGAACCTGACCATCGTGGTGTCCAACGACAACGGCGGCGGCATCTTCGAACTGCTGGAGCAGGGCGACCCGCGCTTCTCCGACGTGTCCTCACGGATCTTCGGCACACCGCATGATGTCGACGTGGGTGCACTGTGCCGCGCCTACCACGTCGACTGCGCGCAGATCGACGTGGACGACGTGACCGGCGTCCTCAAGCAGCCGTACGACGGGATGCGGGTGCTGGAGGTGAAGGCCGACCGGTCGTCGCTGCGGGCGCTGCACGCGTCGATCAGGGCGGCGCTGTAGTGGGTGCACTCGCCGAGCGGCTGAAAGCCCTCTGGCGCATCGTGATTCCGCACATCGTCGGGGACGGGGCGCAGACCCGGCCGCAGCGGGTGCTGCGCCGGATCCGGGTCGGCGTCGTGCTGGTCGCAGCCCTGGTGACATTCCAGTCGGTGTTGCTGGTGGTGGGCGCCTGGGTGAACGACGGTCAGATCGAACGCAATATGGGAGTGGCCGCAGCCGAGGTGCTCGACGCGGGCCCGCGCCGTTCCACCATCGAATTCGTGACACCCGACCGCGTCACCTACCGGCCCGAGCTCGGGGTGCTCTACCCGTCGGAGTTGGAGAACGGGATGCGCATCTACGTCGAATACGACAAGACCAATCCCGATCTGGTGCGCGTCCAGCACCGCAACGCCTCGCTGGCGATCATCCCGGCGGGTTCCATCGCGGTGCTGGCCTGGCTGATCGCCGGCGCGGTGCTGATCGTGGCCGAGGTGGTGGACCGGCGTCTCACGCCGATTCGACCAGCTTCTTGAGCCAGTCGTTGTCGTAGATGTCGACCTTGCGGTCCTTGTTGAGGTCGTAGACGGTCGGCGTGCCGGTGGCGGTCGGGTCGATGTCGTAGAGAAACCCGAAGTTCAGGTCCTCCATGCCCGAGACGTCCACCACTGCCTCACCGTCGGCGATCTGGGTGGCCTGGGCGGCGGGCACGCCGGCGGTGCGGGCCATCCCGGCCATCTCGTCGTCGGTGGGTCCCTTACCGCCGGGGTCCTGGTTGGCCCACAGCTCCTCGACGAACGACTGGAACGCGGTGGCCGGGGTGTGTTTTCCCGTGCCCGCCAGGAACAACGCGTTGGCGACCCGCTCCGAATGGTGATTGCCGTCGGTGTCCAGGAACGTCATCGGCCGGTAGGTCACCTGCAGGGCCCCGATACCGAGGTAATAGCGGATCTGATCGCCGAAATCGTGTTGCAGATCGGCGCAGTGGGTGCACTGCGGTTCGGTGTAGATCTCGATACGCACCGGTGCCTCGGCGAATCCCGCGACGATGCCGAAACCGTCTTTGCTCACCTCGGTCATCGGTTTCACCGGATCGGGCTGTGCGCTGCCGGGAATCTGGCGCGCGCACCCGACCCCGGTCAGCAGGGTGAATGAGGCCAGCACCACCAACCATCGACGCACAAGGGCAACCGTACCGCTGTCGTGGTGTTCGCACGCCATATGCCGGCACGCAACCGCGTTGTTAACCAGCGCTGCGACAGTGGGGACGTGCGCGTTGCAATCGTTGCCGAGTCCTTCCTCCCGAACGTCAACGGCGTCACCAACTCGGTGCTTCGGGTGATCGAGCATCTCCGCCGCACCGGTCACGAGGTCATCGTCATCGCCCCCGACACCCCGCGCGGCCAGCCGCCGGCCGACCGGGTGTACGACGGTGTTCGGGTCCACCGGGTGCCGTCCAAGATGTTCCCCAAGGTCACCTCGCTGCCGCTCGGGGTGCCGATGCCGCGAATGGTCAACGTACTACGCGGTTTCGACCCCGATGTCGTCCACCTGGCGTCTCCCGCGCTGCTCGGGTGGGGTGGGCTGCATGCGGCCCGCCGACTCGGTGTGCCGACGGTGGCCGTATTCCAGACCGATGTGGCCGGGTTCGCCGAGAGCTACGGGGTCGGCATGCTGTCCCGGGTGTCGTGGGCGTGGACGCGGCGGCTGCACAGCAAGGCCGACCGCACCCTGGCGCCGTCCACCGCCGCAATCGAAGACCTTGAGGCGCACCGCATTCCGCGGATCCACAAGTGGGGCCGCGGTGTCGATATCACCGGGTTCGTGCCCTCGGCCCGGGACGAGGCGCTGCGCCGCCGGCTCTCACCGCAGGGTAAGCCGATTGTCGGGTTCGTGGGCCGGCTGGCCCCGGAGAAGCACGTGGAGCGCCTGGCGGTGCTGGCCGCCCGCGACGATCTACAGGTGGTCGTCGTCGGTGAGGGTGTCGACCGGCCGAAGCTGGCCGCCCTCATGCCCGGCGCGGTGTTCACCGGGGCGCTCTACGGCGCCGAACTGGCCACCGCCTACGCGAGCATGGACGTGTTCGTACATCCGGGTGAACACGAAACCTTCTGTCAGACCGTGCAAGAGGCGATGGCCTCCGGGGTGCCGGTGGTCGCGCCGAACGCGGGCGGGCCTCGAGACCTGGTCACCCCGATGCACACCGGACTGCTGCTCGGTGTCGACGAGTTCGAGCAACGGCTGCCCGGAGCCGTCGACCACCTGATCGCCGAACGGGCCCGCTATTCGGCGGCCGCCCGGCGCAGCGTGCTCGCCCGGACCTGGCCGGCGGTGTGCGAGGAACTGTTCGGCCACTACGAAGCCGTCATCGGCCTGCGCCGGCGCAAGGCAGCCTGAGCTCCTCGGTCAGCCCTGCGCTTGCACCGAAACGGGTTGCCACTCTTCCCAGGTGGCGAGCCGGGACTGGTAGTCGGCCTTGGCCAACTGCAGCGGCAGCTCCCCGAAGAACACCCGCAGCGGCGGTTTCTCGGCATCGACGAGCTTGAGCACGGCGGCGGCGGAGGCCTTCGGGTCGCCGGACTTGGCGACGCGCTTGGCGCGGGCCTCCTGCGCCTGTCGGTGCGCCTCGGCGTAGTCGGGCAGCGGAGTCGCGTGCTTGGCCGACGAGCCGGCCCAGTCGGTGTCGAACCCACCCGGCTCGATCAGCGTCACGTGGATACCGAACGACGCCACCTCCTGGGCGAGCGCCTGCGAGAAGCCCTCCAGCGCCCACTTCGAGGCGTGGTAGATCCCGACGTTCGGGAACGCGGTGATCCCGCCGATCGAGGACACCTGGATGATGTGCCCGCTGCGCTGCGCTGCGCCCGCAGGTAGGGCAGCGCGGCCTGGGTGACCCAGAGCGCGCCGAACACGTTGGTCTCGATCTGATCCCTGGCCTCGGCCTCGGAGAGCTCCTCGATGAAACCGAACTGGCCGTAGCCGGCGTTGTTGACCACGACGTCCAGCCGGCCGAAGTGGTCGTGGGCCTGCGCGACGGCGGCGAAGTCGGCCGCGCGGTCGTCGACGTCCAGGCGCAGCGGCAGCACCGCCTCGCCGTACTTCTGGGTGAGGTCCTCCAGCGTGGCGGTATCGCGCGCGGTCGCGGCGACCTTGTCACCGCGTTCCAGGGCGGCGATGGCCCATTCCCGGCCGAAGCCCCGGGATGCGCCGGTGATGAACCAGATCTTCTCAGCCATGAGTAGCCCTCCTCAGGTGCCTGCGATCGATACCAACGTCACCACGGGCCGCCCATTCCCGGAAGTACGGGACTCACAGGTAGTTTTAGTGCGGTGAGTCGAGCGACGCTGGAGAAAGACCCCCATGAGGTGGCGTCGATGTTCGACGCCGTGGCCCGCCGCTATGACCTCACCAATACGGTGATGTCGCTGGGCCAGGACCGGTTCTGGCGCCGTCAGACGCGCGCTGCGCTGCAGATCGGCCCGGGCGACAAGGTGCTGGACCTGGCGGCCGGGACGGCGGTGTCCACGGTGGAGCTGACGGCCTCCGGTGCGTGGTGTGTGGCGGCCGACTTCTCGGTGGGCATGCTCGGTGCGGGCGCGTCCCGCGCGGTGCCGAAGGTGGGTGCCGATGCGACCAGGCTGCCGTTCGCCGACGGCGTGTTCGATGCGGTGACCATCAGCTTCGGGTTGCGCAATGTGGTCGACCATGTGGCGGGCCTGCGCGAGATGGCCCGGGTGACCCGTCCGGGTGGCCGTCTGGTGGTGTGCGAGTTCTCCACGCCCACCAATCGGCCGTTCGCGACGGTGTACAAGGAGTACCTGATGAAGGCACTGCCCGCGATGGCGTCGGCGGTGTCCAGCAATCCGGATGCCTATGTGTACCTGGCCGAATCGATCCGCGCGTGGCCCGACCAGGCCGCACTCGCGGGCCGGATCGCCGATGCCGGCTGGGGCTCGGTGCGTTGGCGCAATCTCACCGGCGGCATCGTCGCATTGCATGCGGCGGTGAAACCGCCCGTCGACTGAGGCGCCGCGGCGTGAGCATCCCCGTACTCGCGGTCGCCGGGCACCTCGGTGCCGGTAAGACCACGTTGCTCAACCACCTGCTGCGCAACAGCTCCGGTGCCCGAATAGGGGCTCTGGTCAACGATTTCGGTGCCGTCAACATCGATGCCATGCTGGTCGCCGGTCAGGTGGACGCGATGGCCTCGCTCTCGAACGGGTGCATCTGTTGTGTCACCGAGGACGGTGAGGTGGCCGAGATGCTCGGCAAGCTGGCGGCGGTCAAGCCCCGGCTGGACCTCATCGTGGTGGAGGCCAGCGGCGTTGCGGAGCCTCCGGCTCTGGCCCGCACCATCATGGCGGTGGACGACAAGCGCTTCCACTACGCCGGGCTGGTCTTGGTGGTCGACGCGACCGCACCGGCCGACCTCGGGCACGGGGTACGGGTGGCCGACCTGGTGGTGCTGAACAAGGCCTCCGCTGCAGGGGATCTGGCCGCGGTCACTGCGCAGGTGCGGGCGCTGCACCCCGCAGTGCCGTTGTTGCCCACCGATTTCGCCACCATCGACCCCCGGTTGCTGATCGATCCCGCGCCCCGTCCACTGCGCGCCCAGATGTCGTTCGACGAGCTGCTGCACGAGTCTCATGACCATGACCATCCCGCGTACCAGAGCGTGGAGTTCCGTGCCGACAGCACGCTGAACCCCCGCCAGTTCATGACACTGCTGCGCGATCGGCCCCAAGGGCTGTACCGGGCAAAGGGTTTCGTGGACTTCGGCCCGGGGCACCGGTATCTGCTGCAGTTGGTGGGCGGATCGGTCCGATTCGAGAGGCAGCGGCGAGCCGGTACCGAACTGGTGTTCATCGGCACCGATATCGACACCACCGCACTCCGGTCCGCGTTGGACGCGTGCCTCACCGAGCCCGCCGACGAGGCGGCCATCCTCGGCGTGCTCAAGTACGTGGTCTAGGTATGCTGACCGCTCACCCGAGTGCGAGGAGCTGTGTTGTTCAAGGTCAACGAGTACTTCGACGGCGATGTCGCCTCGATCGCGTTCGCCACGGCCGACGGGCCGGCGACCGTGGGTGTCATGGCCGTCGGGGAATACGAGTTCGGCACATCCACCGAGGAGATCATGCACGTCGTCTCCGGTGCGCTGACGGTCAAGCTGCCCGGTCGCGATGACTGGGAAACCTTCGCTGCCGGAACACAGTTCACCGTGCCGACGGACAGCACATTCGGGGTGCGCGCCGAGGTCGAGACGGCCTACCTGTGCGAGTACCGCTGACGCTCAGCTGAACGGCTTGCGCTGATCGAGCCGTCGTGACGCCATTCCGGCCGACCGCCACATCCGGGCGGTCCAGTCCTCGTCTTCGTCGGTGACCAGGTTGCCCATCATGCGTACCGCGACCTTCATCAGGAACTCCGACCGCATGGCCACCGGACCGGCCATCGGCAGGAATCGCGGATAGGTGAGCAACAGGGCCAGCCGCCGTGCGGCCGAGAAGCCGCGTGCGTAGTGCTCGGTGAGCACGGCGGGCCAGGCCTGGGTGAGATCGCGATGGTCCAGGAGTTCGGCGGCCAGCCGTCCGGTCTCCAGGCCGTAGTCGATACCTTCGCCGTTGAGCGGGTTCACGCACGCCGCGGCGTCGCCGATGAGTACCCAGTTGGGTCCGGCCACACCGGATACCGCCCCGCCCATAGGGAGCAGTGCGGACAACCCGGCCCGCGGTGCGCCCGTGAAGCCCCATTCCTCGCGGCGCAACCCGGCGTAGTAGGCCATCAGCCGCGGCAGCCGGACGTCGGCGGGCCGCTTGGCGGTGGCCAGTGCCCCGACCCCGATGTTCACCTCGCCGTTGCCCAGCGGGAAGATCCAGCCGTACCCGGGCAGGACTTCGCCTTCGGGGGAACGCAATTCGAGATGTGAGGTGAGCCACGGTTCGTCGGCGCGCGCGGAGGCAAGGTACCCACGGATCGCGACCGCGTAGACGGTCTCCTGATGCCAGGTGCGGCCGAGGGCCCGGCCCAGCGTCGAGCGGGCGCCGTCGGCGACGATCAGCGTGCCCACGCCGATCTCGGTGCCGTCATCCAGGGTCAGTGTCGACACTCGACCGTGCGAGTCATGTTGCACACCAACCGCTTTGGAACCCAGGAGCATCTTCGCGCCGTCGTCGGCGGCGACCATCCGGACCCGGTCGTCGAGTTCGGTGCGGGGCACGGCACTGCTGGTCGACGGGAACGACGGGCCCGGCCAGCCGATCTCGACGTCGGCGCCGAACCCGGACATCCGCAGACCGTGGTGCCGGATTCTGCCGTCCAGCCAGGTACCCAGGCCGAGCCGCTCCAGCTCGGCGACCGCCCGCGGGGTCAGTCCGTCACCGCACGCCTTGTCCCGGGGGAACTGCGCCGAGTCGATCACCAGCACGTCCCGACCGGCGCGCGCCGCCCAGGCCGCGGCCGACGAACCCGCGGGCCCGGCGCCGACGACCACCACATCTGCCTTCATTGCTCCCCGGGGCGCTCCGCTCCTGCCCGCCGTATCCAGCATGACTCACAGTA
Source organism: Mycobacterium hackensackense (assembly GCF_025822555.1). NCBI lineage: Bacteria > Bacillati > Actinomycetota > Actinomycetes > Mycobacteriales > Mycobacteriaceae > Mycobacterium > Mycobacterium hackensackense. The sequence continues at coordinate 81,625 of NZ_JACKUC010000030.1, read as the reverse complement.
TGTTGGAACCATGAGGACACCGGGGAGTGTGGTGGCGGGGGTGGACTTCGGGGACCCGGAGTTTGCCGCACGGGTGCGCGACGGTGTCGCCCGCGTCGAGGACCTGATGTCCACCGAACTGGGCAAAGCCGATGAGCTGATGGCCGAGGCCGTCCAGCATCTGTTCCAGGCCGGTGGCAAGCGCTTCCGGCCGCTGTTCACCGTGCTGTCCGCCTCCCTGGGCCCGCAGCCTGATCATCCCGACGTCGCGATCGCGGGCGCGGTGATCGAGCTGGTACATCTGGCCACGCTGTACCACGACGACGTGATGGACGAGGCCCAGGTGCGCCGCGGCGCCGACAGCGCCAACGCACGCTGGGGCAACAACATCGCGATCCTCGCCGGCGACTACCTGTTCGCGACCGCGTCGCGGCTGGTGTCGAGGCTGGGACCCGAAGCGGTGCGGGTGATCGCCGACACCTTCGCCCAGCTGGTGACGGGGCAGATGCGCGAGACCCGGGGCGCGGTCACCGGCGCCGACGAGGTCGAGCACTACCTGAAGGTGGTGTACGAGAAGACCGCCTGCCTGATCGTGGCCTCCGGCCGGTTCGGTGCCACGTTCTCCGGCGCCGACCAGGAGCAGATCGAGCGGCTGGCCCGGCTCGGCGGGATCGTCGGTACGGCTTTCCAGATCTCCGACGACATCATCGACATCGACAGCGATCCTGACGAGTCGGGCAAGCTGCCGGGCACCGACCTGCGGGAAGGGGTGCACACGCTGCCCGTGCTGTACGCCCTGCGGGAGCAGGGGGCCGACGGCGACCGGCTGCGGGCCCTGCTGGACGGTCCGGTCACCGACGACGCCGAGGTGGCCGAGGCGCTCGTCCTGCTGCGCCGCTCGCCCGGGATGACGCGGGCCAAGGAGGCGGTGGCCGACTACGCGCGCCAGGCCCGCGCCGAATTGGACCAGTTGCCGGCGGGGCCGGGGAGGGCCGCGCTGGCGACGCTGGTGGACTACACCGTCAACCGGCACGGATAACGGGCGCAGGAACCTGCGGGGGGTGGCTCGGCGTTACAGGGAGCGGGGACTTTCGTAGGAAGGGAAGCAGATGACCTGGCATCCACACGCCAACCGGATGAAGACGTTCGTGCTGTTGGTCGGCATGTCGGCTTTGATCGTGTTCATCGGCTCGCTGTTCCGTAACCCGTCCATCCTGTGGCTGTCGGTGCTGTTCGCGGTGGGCATGAACGCCTACGTCTACTTCAACAGCGACAAGATGGCGCTGCGGGCCATGCACGCCCAGCCCGTCACCGAGATGCAGGCGCCGGCGATGTACCGCATTGTCCGGGAGCTCGCGACCACGGCGCGTCAACCCATGCCCCGGCTCTACATCAGCGATACCGACGCCCCCAATGCCTTCGCCACCGGGCGCAACCCGCGCAATGCCGCGGTGTGCTGCACCACCGGGATTCTGCGGATCCTCGATGAGCGTGAGCTGCGGGCCGTGCTGGGCCATGAGCTGTCCCATGTGTACAACCGCGACATTCTGATCTCCTGTGTGGCCGGCGCGCTCGCGTCGGTGATCACCGCACTGGCCAATATCGCGATGTTCGCCGGCATGTTCGGCGGGAACCGCGAAGGGGGCGCGAATCCGTTTGCGTTGCTCCTGGTTTCGCTGTTGGGTCCGATCGCCGCGACGGTGGTGAAGCTGGCCGTGTCGCGGTCGCGCGAGTACCAGGCCGACCAGTCCGGTGCCGAGCTGACCGGCGACCCGCTGGGGTTGGCGAGCGCGCTGCGCAAGATCGCCTACGGCGTGCAGGCCGCGCCGCTGCCGCCCGAGCCGCAGCTGGCCGACCAGGCGCACCTGATGATCGCCAACCCGTTCCGGGCGGGGGAGAAGATCGGCAAGCTGTTCTCCACCCACCCGCCGATGGAGGACCGTATCCGTCGCCTGGAGGATATGGCCGGCCGCCGCCTCTGAGCTGAGCGATTTCGGCGCGCTTTCCCGCGTGGAGCGCGTGTCAGCGCGCCGAAATCGCCGAGCGGATGGTCCCGATGACACGTTCGGGGTATGCGGTGATATCCAGCCAGGTGAACCGCAGCACCTGCCAGCCGTTCACGATCAGGTGGTTCTGCCGGCGCCGGTCACTGCGGAATTTCTCCGGATCGCTGTGGAAGGCCCAGCCGTCGATCTCGATGGCCACGCCCAGGTCGGGGAACGCGACGTCGATCAGATAGGGACCGGCCGGATGATTGGTCCGCCAGCCGGTGATACCGGCCACCCTGAGCGCCTTGACCAACAGCCGCTCGGCTTCCGACCGTGCGCCGTCTTGTGCGGCGAACAGCAATCGCCTGGCCGACGGCGAGCCGTACCTGCCCTTGTTGCGTAGATGCGCCTGCCAGAGCTCGCGCAGTTGCGAACCCCCTTGTAGTGCAGCGTCCATGATGGCGGCCCCGCCGCCCGGCCGGGCGGCTGCCTCCACGACGGTCAGCGGCCGCGCCGTCACTCGGAGCCCGCGGCAGGACGCCAGGTCGGTCGGGGCGAGATCGCGTCTGCGTACCCGGCACCCGGCCCGTCGTCTGCCGTGGCTGTTCCGCGGGACGGTGATCTCGGTGACCTCGGGTGCGAAGCGTGTCAGGCCGTGCCACCAGGCCGCCGCGAGTCCGGAGGCCGCGGCCTGCTTGCCGTATCCCCAGACGGCGGACCGGATTCGGGCCGCGTCGGTGAAGGGGCGGTCGTCGACGAAATAGACGCCGCGTGCGCACCGCCGCCAGTGTCCCGACGCCACGAGCCGCTGGACGCTGTCCGCGCTGAGTCCGCTTGCCTTGGCCTGGTCGAGGGTGATGACGCCGTCATGTCTTCGGAGAAGATCGTCGAGCACATCGGTTCTGACGCCGCCCGGGCGGCCACGGTTCCCTCAACAGCGATTTCGGCGCGCTTACCCGCGGTCACCGCGGGTAAGCGCGCCGAAATCACCGGGTCAGGCGGCGCCGACCAGGGTCTCGACGTAGGTCGGGGTGACCCGCAGGACATCGGCGCTGGCGATGTCGTAGAACAACCCGATCACCTCGATGCCGGGGTGCGCCGCCAACACCGGGTGCCGGGACAGTGTCTGCACCTGCACCGCGATGTTCACCATCGACAGCTGATCCTCGGTGCTGAACCCGGCCACCGCGGCCGACCGTGCCACCGGGTGGGCGCCGCCCTGGAACGCCTCCAGCGTCGGGTCGCCATGCGCCAGCCAGGATTTCAGGTGCGCGTCATCCGGAGCGCCGTGCAACAGGGCCTTCATCGCACCGCAGCTGGAGTGACCGCACACCACGATCGAGGACACGCCCAGCTGGTTCACCGCGAACGCGATGGCCGCCTCGACCGAGGCATCCTTCTGGCCCGCCGGGATCATATTGCCGACATTGCGAACGGTGAACAGATCGCCCGGGCCACTGCTGGTGATGACGTTGGGCACCACGCGCGAGTCGGCGCAGGTGAGGAACAACGTCTCGGGCTGCTGCTCATCGGCCAGTTCCTTGAGGTGGGGCCGCAGTACCGGGGCCGTCCGGCGTTGGTAGTTGGCCAGGCCGTGCAGCACCGACGGCATGTGGTTCTTCTGCCAGGTGCTCCACGGCGCCACCCCGGAGCGCTTGTCGAACGGGGTGAACCCGCGCTCGGGGGGCCCGTCGACGGCGCTGCCCATCTCGACGGCGCCGAGATCGTGCAGATGCACACTGCCCCCGGTGGCCTCGTGCTGACGGCGCCATTCCTCGATGGCCTCGTGTGCGGCGTGGTCCAGGAAGTCCACCGACAACTCGATCGTGACGTCGGTGCCGGCCGGGACGGTGGCCAGCACGCTGGTGAGCCGCGGCAGCGACAGGAAGGTGCACGAACCTTCGATGTCCACGCGCCAGTGGTTCTCCGAGACCTCTTCGGCTGCGACCTTGGCACGGACCACCCGCCACACCGTCATGGCGACGGCCAGGGCCAGTCCGATCAGCACACCTTCGAGCAGGTTGAGGAACACCACACACAGCACGGTGACGACGTAGACCGCGAGATCGCCGGTGCGGCGGGCGGTTTCGATATGAGCGATCTTGACCAACTGCATACCGATGACGATCAGCAGGCCGGCCAGCGCCGCGGACGGGATCAGCTGGGCCAGCCCGGCGAACGGCACCGCGAACACCAGGATCCAGACACCGTGCAGGATGCCCGAGGCGCGGGTCTTGGCGCCGGCGGTGACGTTGGTGGAACTCCGCACGATGACGCCCGTGACGGGCAGACCGCCGACCGCACCGGAGGCGATGTTGGCGGCACCCTGCCCGATCAGCTCCCGGTCGAAATCGGTGCGCGGCCCGGAGTGCATCCGGTCCACCGACACCGCCGACAGCAGGCTCTCCACGCTGGCGATGAGGGCCACCGTCAGCACGCCGGTGGCGAACGCACCCCAGTTGCCGTCGGGCAGGCTGGGCAGCGCGAACGCGTCGAGCAGGGAACCGTCGAGCTGGATCCGGGGTACGTCGAAGGGCGCGAGGACGCTCAGCGCGGTGACCCCGACGATGGCGACCAGCGGTCCGGGCACCTTGCGGAGTGTGGCGGGCACCCAGCGCCAACCCACCAGGATCGCGATGACCAGCGCCCCGAGGAACAGCCCCGGTCCGTGCGCGGCGAGCAGCTGACCGGGCAGTGCGGTGACATTGGCCCACGCCGAGCTGTGCGAATTCCCGCCCAGCAGCACGTGCACCTGCTGCAGCGCGATGGTGATGCCGATACCCGCGAGCATCGCGTGGACGACCACCGGCGAGATCGCCAAGGCCGCCCGTGCGATGCGGCTGAGCCCGAACAGCACCTGCAGGATGCCGGCGCACACGGTGATCGCGCAGGTGACCTTCCAGCCGAACTCGGCCACCAAGCCGGCCACGATGACCGTCAGGCCGGCCGCCGGACCGCTCACCTGCAACGGGGATCCGCCGATCGCGCCGGCGATGATCCCGCCGACCGCGGCCGCGATGAGCCCGGCCAGTACCGGTGCCCCGGAGGCGACGGCGATACCGAGGGATAGAGGCAGTGCGACCAGGAACACCACCAGTGAGGCGGGGAGGTCGTACCGCAGAATTGTTTGCCGCATGTGAAAAGCTCCCATCACGGGATTGTGGGTACAAACGACATCTTTGTCGCAGCTGGATCTCGAATACGTCGAAACAAGTTGCAATGCAGTCGGTTACGTGTCCTGCGGGGCAATTGCTATGAGCGAGCGTATTTATCGCGTTGACAAGCGGTCAAGGAAGATCCGAGGTTGCATATCGAACCCAAATCTTCTGCTGTGTGGTGTCTTTCATTGTGCTGTGAAAAGTGATGTACCGCAGATTGTTTCGTTGCGTGTCACTTGACAAGGTGAAAGGTGATGCGGGTCATACCGTTGTAACGTCTAAGAACTCGCTATGAACTCCGTGACAGTGCCCTGCGAGGTCAGCAGAATGGGTGTATGGCCACGATGTCGTTACCCTCTCGTACCCAACACCCCCGTCAAGCCATCCTCGGCCAGCTACCCAAGATTCACCGAGCCGACGGATCGCCCATCCGGGTGTTGCTGGTGGACGACGAGCCCGCCCTGACCAACCTGGTCAAGATGGCCCTGCACTACGAGGGCTGGGTGGTCGACGTGGCCCACAACGGTCACGACGGCGTGGCCAAATTCGACGAGACCGAGCCCGACGTGGTGGTGCTCGACATCATGCTGCCCGATATCGACGGGATGCAGATTCTGCAGCGGGTCCGTGAGGCGCAGGGGTACACCCCGACGTTGTTCCTCACCGCCAGGGACTCCGTGCTGGACCGGGTGTCCGGGCTGACCGCCGGTGCCGACGACTACATGACCAAGCCGTTCAGCCTGGAGGAGTTGGTGGCCCGGCTGCGTGGGCTGCTGCGCCGGTCCAGCCACACCACCCCGCCGGCCGACGAGGTGCTCACGGTCGGCGACCTCAAACTCGACGGCGCCAGTCGCGACGTCACCCGGGCCGGTACGCCGATCGCGCTGACCGGCACCGAATTCGAACTGCTGCGATACCTGATGCGCAATCCGGGCCGGGCGATCAGCCGCGCCGAGATTCTGGACCGGGTGTGGAACTACGGTTTCGGCGGCAAGTCCAGCATCGTCGATCTCTACATTTCCTATCTGCGCAAGAAGGTCGACACCGACCGGGCGCCGATGATCCAGACCGTGCGCGGGGTGGGCTACATGCTGCGGCCGTCGACCGGGCCGGCGTGATCTGGTGGCCCCGGTCGCTGCGCCGGCAGCTGGTGCTCGGCGTCACCGCCATTGTGACCGTCGTGCTGCTCGCGGTGGGCGTGCTGTCGGTCTACAGCCTGCGTACCTACGTGGGCACGATGGGCGATACGGAACTGTCCCGGTCGCTGGCCGCTTTCAGCCATTCGTTCCACAAGTTGCAGCTCAAGAAGGATGAGGCCGAGGATGCGGTCGATGCCGACGCATTGTCGGCGTTCGTCGGGCAGGCCCCGGGCAACCTGATCGCGGTGCTGCACGACGGGGAAGTGGTGCAGTCGGCGGTGTTCTCCGACGGTGAGCCACACCCGGCGCCGCGTGCGGTTGTCGACGCACTCGACAGCCTGGACTGGACGGGGGCCGGCCCCCGCACGGTGAAGCTGCCCGAGTTGGGCGCCTACCGGTTGGCGGCAGAGCCCGCCGGTGGTGTCGGCGACGGACACGTGCTGCTGTGCGGGGTATCGCTGGACAGCGCAAATCAGGTGATCGCCCGCAAGACGGTGACCCTCGCGGTGATCATCGTCGTCGCGCTGGTGGTGACGGCGCTGGGTACGGTCGCGGTGGTCCGATATGCGCTGCGGCCGCTGCGCCGAGTCGCCTCGACCGCGGCCAAGGTGGCCACCCTGCGCCTGGATGCCGACGATCCGCGTATCCATGCCCGCGTGCAGGAGCGCTATACCGACCCCGACAGCGAGGTCGGCGTGGTGGGTGAAGCCCTCAACCAGCTGTTGGCCAACGTGGACAGCGCGCTGGCCGAGCTTGCCGCCTCCGACCGGCGCACCAGGCAGTTCCTGATGGATGCCAGCCATGAGCTGCGGACGCCGTTGGCGGCGATCCAGGGGTACGCCGAGCTGACCCGCCAGGACAGCGCCGAGCTTCCACCCACCACCGAGTACGCGCTGGCCCGCATCGAGGCCGAGGCCCGCCGGATGACCGGACTGGTGGGGGATCTGCTGCTGCTGACCAGGCTCGGCGAGGGACAGGACCTGGAAAGCGACGATGTCGACCTGGCCGACCTGGTCGTCGACGCCGTGAACGACATCGCGGTGTCGGCGCCGGAGCACCACTGGGTGACGCGACTGCCCGAGGACCCGGTCTGGGTGCGCGGAGACCGCGCGCGGCTGCATCAGGTGCTCGGCAATCTGCTGACCAACGCCCGGATGCACACGCCACCCGGGGTGACCGTGACGATCGGATTGGACATCCGGCGTGACCGTGCGCTTTTGACGGTCACAGATGACGGTCCGGGAATTGATGCGGAATTGTTGCCGAATTTGTTCGGAAGATTTGTGCGCGCCGACAAATCCCGGTCGCGGGAGTTGGGCAGCACCGGCCTGGGTCTGGCTATTGTCGCGTCGATCGTAGAGGCTCACAAGGGCGCAGTGACGGTCCAGTCATCCTCTGAAGAAACAACTTTCACGGTTGACCTGCCGCTGGCGCCGGCTTCGCAATTGGTATGAATTCGGCCTGAATCACCATTGTTTGCATTTGATATGCATTGGTGGGAATTGGTGCATATCTCCAATAGCCTGGACGTGTATTCAGAAATACGCAGAAAGGTGTATCGCATGCTCAGATCGCTCACTCTCATCCCCGTCGGACTTGCCGCGGCCGGACTGGTGCTGGCCGCTCCCGCCGGTGCCGCCCCGACCGGGCCGTCGAACGCGCAGCAGACCATCGATCAGCTGCAGTCCGAGGGCTACCGCGTCATCACCACCAAGGTGGGCGCCGGTTCGATCGACCAGTGCAGCGTCAGCGGGGTCCGCCCGGGGCGCGATATCACCGAGCTGAGGGCCTTCCCGCGCGGAAACACGCAGGAAGTCGTCCGGTACACGACCGTCTACGTTGACCTGGCCTGCGCGAGGTGACCAGGTTAGGGTGTGGCCATGCTGAGCAAGATGCTGATCGCGCTGGCGAGCGCCGCCGTCGCTATGCCCGGCATGGCCCTTCCGGTTGCGGCGGCCGACCCCGCGCCGCCGCCACCGCCCCCGCCGAACATCGGTGGCTATGAGCTGGCCAAGCCCTCGCAGTTCATGGTGATGGACGGGTCGATGTACGCCTTCGCCGCCCCCGGCGGGTTGGTCTGCATCATGATGCGGACCACCGGTGATTACGGCTGCAGCGGTCCGATCCCGGCCCCGCCGGAGGAGGCGAATGCGATCACCGGCGGTCAGGTCGGACCGCCCGCGTTCGCCGTATCCCACGCCCCGATCTGGGGTTCGCTCACCGGGCACGTCTACCCGCTGCTGCCGAACAACAAGCTCAGCTACAAGAACATCACCTGCGGCACGGACGGTGTGATGACCACCTGTCAGAACTCGTTCGACCAGTCCGGGTTCGTGCTCAGCCCGTCGGGCAGCTACATCGTCAACCAGACCAACCCGCTGGTGGACCGACCCGACGGCGCCGCCCGGAACCCGTACTTCAACTGACTCTGTCGCGACTGCGCAACGGTCAGAAGCCGGAACCGTAGACCTCGTGGCCGGGCTTCTCGACCATCAGTCCGTGGTAGGCATCCTCCACCGTGGCGCCGTGGTTGATCACCCCGTCGACCTCCCGGGCGATGGGCATGGTGATCCCGCAGTCCTTGGCGAACTCCATGATCACCGAGGCCGCCTTGACGCCCTCGGCCACCTGATTCATCGAGGTGATGATCTCCTCGACGGTTTTGCCCCGCCCGAGTTGCTCGCCGACGTGACGGTTGCGGCTGCGCTGCGAGGTGCACGTCACGATCAGGTCGCCCATCCCGGCCAGGCCGGCGAAGGTGTCGCGGTGTCCGCCCATGGCCACCCCGAGCTTGGACATCTCGGCGACCGCGCGCGCCATCACCATGGCCCGGGTGTTCTCCCCGATGCCCAGGGAATAGCCCATGCCCACCGCGATCGCATAGACGTTCTTCAGCGCTCCGGCCATCTCGACACCCACCACGTCGTCGGTGGTGTATGTGCGAAATCGCCTGGTGCGGAACAGTTGTCCCAAGTTGGCGGCCAGATGCTGATCCGGCATGGCCAGCACGGCCGCCGCCGCGTAACCCTCCGCGACCTCGCGCGCGATGTTGGGCCCGGCCAGGATCCCGGCCGGATGCCCGGGCAGCACCTCGTCGACGATCTGGCTCATCCGCATGTTGGTGCCCTGCTCCAGGCCTTTCACCAGTGAGACCACCGGGACCCACGGTCGCAGTTCCTTCGCAAGCTCCTGCAGCACGCCGCGGAACCCGTGCGAGGGCACGCCCATCACGATCACATCGGCGCAGTTGGCCGCCTCGGAGAAATCGGTGGTGGCCCGCAGACCGTCGGGCAGCTCCACCTCATCGCCGAGATACCGGGAGTTACGGTGGTTGTCGTTGATGTCCTTGGCGGTCTCCTCGGACCGCACCCACTGCAGGGTCGGTCCACGGCGCGCGCAGATCGACGCGACGGTGGTGCCCCACGATCCACCACCCAGGACGACGACATTCGGTACACGTTGCGCGGCTGCCATGCGGCCAGGTTAGTTTTGCCGTCCCCGCGTTCGTGGCCGATTCGATTGTTGCGCGGAAACCCTTCTGGGCTGTGCGACGATCGAAGGGGTCGGTTTGGGGGTGTGTTTTTCGTTGACTTCGATCTCGCTGGTGGAGGCATCGCATCCGGAGAGCCTGCTGACCGCCGCCGCCCAGCTCGGCGGCAAGATCGCTCAACTCGACTCCGCCATCGCCGGTGAACGCCAGGTCATCGCCGCGCTGCGCGGGGCGTGGTCGGGTTCGGCCGCCGACGCCGCGGTCGCCCGGGCCGAACGTCACCTCGCCGAGATGCAGGGTCTGCGCGGCCGGATGCTGGCCTGCCAGGCGGCACTGCAGCGGGGCGGGGCTCAGCTGTCCTCGACGCGCACCGGACTGCTGTCGGTGGTGTCGGCCCTGCGCGCGCTGGGCTGGCAGGTTGCCGACGACGGCACCTGCACCGCGCCGCCGTTCCTGCCGCCGGCGTTCACCGGGCTGGCGCTGGCCTGGACTGCGCTCATCAAGAGACTGCTGGAGCTGTTCGACGAGATCGACCGGGAGACCGCCGAGTCGGTGCGGGCCGCGGTAGGCGCTTCGCCGTCGCAGCAGCCGCCGGGCGCGCCGCCGCCACCGCAGATCCCGGCGGCCGGCACCGCACCCGAGGACGTGAAGAAGTGGTGGGATTCGCTGCCACAGGAACAGAAGGACCGCTACGTCGCTGAACACCCCGCCGAGCTGGGCAACCTGAACGGCATTCCCGCCGAGATCCGCGACAAGGTGAATCAGGCGGTGATGCACGACGACCTGAACCGCGTGCGCGAGGTCGCCGGTCGTCACGGCGTCTCCGAGGACGAGGTCATCAAGGACCCGGCCAAGTACGGGTTGACCCAAGACGATGCCACTCGCTTCTACAACGCCCGGCGCACCGATGAGGGGTTGACGCACCAGCGGGGCTCCGACCCGAAGAACCCGCGGCCGGTGATGCTGTGGGGGTACCAGCCGATGGCCGACAACGGGCAGGGCCGGGCCGCCATCGCGATCGGCAATCCGGACAAGGCCCGCAACACCGCCGTCATCGTCCCCGGCACCGGCAGCAGCGTGCGCGACGGCTGGCTGGCCGACGGCCACAACGACGCCATCAACCTCTACGACCAGTCAGCGCTGGCCGATCCTGACGATCCGACGGCCGTCATCATGTGGATGGGCTACGACGCGCCGGACGGTTTCACCGATCTCCGGATCGCCAATCCGGATCTGGCGCGCCAAGGTGGCGCGCTGCTGGCCGCCGATGTCAACGGTCTGTCGGCCACCCACGAGGGTTCCTCGCATGTCACGGTGATCGGTCATTCGTACGGCTCGACCACGGTGGCCGATGCCTTCGCCGGGAGCGGGATGCGGGCCAATGATGCGGTGCTGATCGGTTGTCCGGGAACCGATTTGGCCAAGAGTGCGGCGGACTTCCACCTCGATGGGGGAAAGGTGTACGTCGGTTCGGCGTCCACCGATCCGGTCAGCTGGTTGGGTACCCCGGGTGCGATTCCGGCGAATGTGCTCAACCAGCAGTTGGGGTATCCGGTGGGGCCCTACGCCGGTCTGGGAACCGACCCGGCCGGGGACGCGTACGGCTCGGTGCGTTTCGACGCCGAGGTGGCCGGGCACGGTGGCCTGAGCACCCACGACCATTCGCACTACTACGACATGGGGAGTGAGTCTTTGCGTGCGATGACCGATATCGCCAGCGGGAACGCCGACCGATTGGAGGGCGACGGGCTGCTGGCCGAGGGTCGCCGACAGCCGCATATCAGCACACCCGACCATGTCGATCTACCGTTCGGGATCGACATTCCGTTGCCGCACATCGATTCCGACATCCCCGGTTCCCCGGCCTTCATCGACCCGCAAGCAGAGCGTTCAGGAAGTTCGGTGACCACAGATCATGAATACAAGTAGGGTCGCGGCGACCGTCGCCGTCATGTTGACGTTAGGAGGGTGTGCGATGAATCCCACACATCCCGATGCCGGTCAACCGGCGAATCCGCTGACGCCCGAGCAGTCGACCCAGCAGGTGGTCGACGTCGGCAGGCAACTGCGGAGGGTCGCCGGCCTGCGGGACGTCTCGGGCGGCTTCTCGTTCGAGTCGTGCAACGACCAGGGCGAGCCGCCGTACCGCGGCAGGGTGGAGATGAGCTCGGAGTTGCCCGCCGATATCGCGCCCGACGTGTACGCGCGGCAGGTGGCCGCCGCGATGGTGGCCGCCGGCTGGACCGACGGACCGCCGCCGGGCAAGAAGCCGTACGGCACCGTCATCAACAAGGACGGCGTGATGGTGGTGATGGGGCGGGCACATGCGCCGGGCCGACTCGCCTTCACGGTATTCGGTGAGTGCCGGGATGGCACCGACCATCGCGACGATGGGGCGACGGTCGGCCGTCCGATTACTGAGGACCTTCTCAGCGACAGCTGAACGAGGCTCCGGAGTTCTTCCCGCATAACGAATTCACGGCTGCGTTTCGGCCGGTTCCTTGGCGAACCTGTTTTGTCGCCCAGTCGGCGTACACGAGATGTCATTCATCTGACCGACAAAGTTCTCGCATAGGCGCTACTCTGAGCCTACTCATCTTTGCGTCTGCAACAACATCTCGATCCCTGGGAGAATTCAGTGAAGAGCACCCTCATCGTCGCCGGCATGATCGGCGCCGCCGGCCTCGGCGGTTTTGCCTTTGCGTCCGCTGCGCCCGCGCAGGCGGCGTGCGCGCCGTCATTCACCTCGATCCCGTGCACGATCGTGACGAACGTGGCCGCGGCGCCCGGGCAGCTCGCGGGTGGCCTCGCCGCGGCGCCCCTGCAGCTCGCCTACAGTGTGGCGACCCTGCCGACACAGGCTGCTGCCGGCGCGCAGACGGTCGTCAACGCGCCGACGACGATCGCTGCCAATGTGCTCCAGGCGCCGCAGAATATCGCCAACAGCCTGGGGAATGCGCCGGGGCAGCTTGCCGGTGGCCTTGCGGCCGCCCCGGGCCAGTTCGTCCGCGCCATCACTCACGGCGGTACGGACCCCGAGTCGCAGTAGTACGGCTGTACCAAAGCAAGGAGCCCGGAGACGATAGTCTCCGGGCTCCTTGCTTTGGTGCTCGAGCTCGTCGGGCGAGAGGCTTCGGCGGTGGCTGGACGAAGCGCGATCTAGGGGGTCGTCCGCTCACGCACCTGGCCGGTCTGGACTGAATTTATTTGATATCGCAAGTTAGTTGCAGCAACTTTTCTTGCATTCGCAAATAACCGCCGCTGAGGGATAGTTGATATCGCAATGTTTTTCACCGCGATTGCGCGACAAACTTGCAGGTCCGTCAGTATCGGCGATAAACCAACAGCTCACGGGATTTCTGGCAGCTTTTTCATCGTTGCTGTCGCGGCCACAACATAAGCGCGCTATGGATAGAGTTGGGCTACGCTGAGCACAATTCGTTCGCGCCCTGGCAATTCGCCATCCCATATAGGAGTAGCAGTGAAGAGAATTCTCATCTTCGTCGCCGCGGTACTCGGAGCCGCCGGTATCGCCGGCCTGGGTGGCTTCGCGACCGCGGCACCCGCGCAGGCGAGCTGTGCGCCCGGGTTCACCTCGATCCCGTGCACCATCGCCGACAATGTGGCCAAGGCGCCGGCGCAACTCGCCGGCGTGGGTTGTGATCAGCCCACCGACGGTTCGGGGTACAAGAGCTCCTGTGGTTTGGCGGGTGCGCCGGGTCAGCTGCTCAGCCAGGGCTGCCCTCCGGATGGAGATGGAAACACGGTGACGAGCTGTGGTCTGCCGGCAGTGCCCGGACAGCTCTTGGGTAGCATCGCGACATTGCCCGCTCAGGCTGTTGTGGGCTCCGGACAGATTGTCACCGCGCCGCAGAACATCGCCAACGGTTTGGCGAACGCGCCGAGGCAGATCGCCGGTGGCCTTGCGGCCGCACCGGGCCAGTTCGTTCGCGCCATTCTCAACGGTGGCACGGATCCCGAGTCGTAGCAGAACCAACGCAGAGAGCCCGGAGACAGTGGTCTCCGGGCTCTCTGCGTATCGGGATGGTGTATCTGGACTCAGCGGTAGTTGACGAACTGAAGGGCGACATCGAGGTCGGCGCCTTTCAGGAGCGAGATGACGGCCTGCAGGTCGTCGCGCTTCTTGGAGCTGACTCGGACCTCGTCGCCCTGGATCTGCGCCTTGACGCCCTTGGGTCCTTCGTCGCGGATGATCTTGGTGATCTTCTTGGCCTGCTCGCTGGTGATGCCCTGCTTGAGCGTGCCGGTCACCTTGTAGGTCTTGCCCGAGGCCTGCGGCTCGCCGGCCTCGAACGCCTTCATCGAGATGTCGCGGCGCACCAACTTCTCGATGAAGACATCGATCGCGGCCTTCACGCGCTCTTCAGTGGAGCTGACGATCTCGATGGCCTCCTCACCTTTCCACTCGATGGTGGTGTCGGTGCCGCGGAAGTCGAAGCGGGTCGACAGCTCCTTGGCTGCCTGGTTGAGCGCGTTGTCGACCTCCTGGCGGTCGAACTTGCTCACGATGTCAAAGCTGGAATCCGCCATTGGATCCTCCCTCTCGGTGTGCTCTCGGTATGGGCCGTTTTCGTCTTCGGTACATCCTCGTTGTACCCTTCTCTTCGCACCAAACCGGAGTCCCGGAGTGCGACACCCGGCAGGTTGCCCGAGCGGCCAATGGGAGCGGACTGTAAATCCGTCGGCTAACGCCTACACAGGTTCGAATCCTGTACCTGCCACGCCTGATCTGGCCCCCTCTACGGAGGGGGCCAGATGCGTATCTGGGGGCGGAACTGTCACGGATTGTCGCAAGGTGCGGGTAACTCTGCGCGTAGAACTCCGCATGTCTGTTCGTGTACGGACAGCCCACCGGCCTGTCTGACCGTGTCTGACGGAGCCCCCCCGCTTAGAGTTCGCACCGCTGTGAACAGTTGCGAGTCGTCGATCTCGCCGACTGGCTCGTGGCGAGATTCACCGCTCCGTCTCGTCCTCGCAAGGATGAGACGGTGATTGTCTGAAGAACAACCCTTTGCCGCGCCAGAACTGAAATCGTGCTCTGTTCAGGTATGAAATTCCGGCGAACAGCAGGGCCAAGATTCCTGCGCTCAGCCACCCTCCTGTACGCAGAACGGCGAGGAAGACCAGTGCCAACGCGACGCAGTAAGTGAAGCTGAAGATGTGTTTGAGCATGTCATTCACTCCCAGGGGGTAAGTAGCTTGGCCCTGGCGTTCTGCAGGAGCATCGACATAGGCAACCAGACGACTGCTCGCATCGCTCGGGTCTGCTGCACGATCAGGTGACAGTTTCGGTCACGCGGCGTAACTGGACCGTGGAGTTGTTGCTCGATCGAGGGAACGGGTCGGTGGGTCGACACTCTTCGGGATAGCGCATGAATTGTTGCTTGACGTGCGGTGATGACAACTGAGTCACGCAAATGCGTTTTGTGTCTTCGCTGTTCATAGCTGTCCTTTCTGGGTTCGTATCCGCCGACGATCGCACCGCTAATCGGCAGGGATTGGTTGCTGTGCGCTAGATCACCGTTCGGTTTTGGGGTTGGTTCCCGACTACACCTTGCAGATGCCCGTCGTAGCTGGCGGGCGATGTTGGGCTAAGTAGGGGGTTGGGGTCGTGGGGGATTTTCTGCCGGGTGACCGGCCGCGGTGGGGTGTCCGGTGGTGGGCGCAATTGGCCGTGACGTTGGTGGCCGCGCTGGCGTTGGTTGTCGGCGGGGTGCACTGGTTGACACCCGCTGGGCCCACTGATGCTGGTGGGCCGCCCCCAGATGCCCAGTCGATAGCGTCTGCCGCGTCTGCGGCGTTCGCCGGGACCGCCTTGGCTTCCGATGACGCGCTGAGCGCTGCGGCGAGGTCGGCGAACATTCCTACTGATCCGGTGGCGGGCTGGGATCTGCCCACCACCGACGGGCGTCGCGTGCAACTGGTGTTGCCCGCCGGTTTGGGGGCCGGCGAGACCACCGCGGACGGCCAGGTCGTCTACCCGGACCGCGGCGCCGGTTTCAGCGTGATCGCCGAAAACAAAGGCGCGGGTGGGCGCACCATCACCCGCATCCCCGGACCCGCCACGAACGCTTCGGGCGCTGCGACCGCCGATGGGCAGGCGTTGCCCACAGTGCCGATGTTCCTGCGCACCCCGGCCGACACGGTGATGCTGGCCCACACCGACGGAACCATCACCGTCAACCAGGCCACCCCAGCGGCAACCACCATCGCCACGATTGCCGCACCGCAGGCCCGTGACAGCCACGGCACTCTTGTGCCGAGTGCTTTTGTGACACAGCGGATCCGGCCCGGACTGTATCTGCTGGCCCAGGTGATCCACCCCGATGCCGCCACGGTGTGGCCGGTGTACGTCGACCCGTGCATCTCGGGGTGTGACGCCTTCACTCACGCCAGTACCAGCGGCGCCAACGGCGCGGCTCTGCAAGCTGCCGGCAGCGCACTGGTCACCGGGATCAAGAACAACCCGGTCGAATCCGCCGAAATCATCGGCGGCGGTGCGCTTGTGGTGACCGGAGTGGGTTCCGGCCTCGGGGCCAGCCTGGTCCTCTCGGGGACGACGGGGCTGGTGCAGAAAGCCGCGGCCGCCGATCCCACCAACCAGCTCCTGGGGGCGGCAGGGGACGCCCTGGAAGTCACCAACTACATCAGCCCCGCCCGCAGCATCCAAAAAGGGGTGACCGCCGCCGTTGAACGCGGGGCGCAGAAATTCGGCGACGACGTCGCCGAAGGTGCTCTACGCGACGCCACAGTGGTGAAGCCCGTCACCCCCACTCCGTCACCGCAGCTGGCCAACGACATCGCCGGCGCGGTAACCCCTAAACCCGGTGTCGGAACGCCCGCCGCGGCGAACGCGCCACCGCACGAGCGACCGAATCCGCCGCTGCGCACAGACCTTCCAGATGCCGGACGTACTGCCTCGACGCCGAAGGATTACGTTCCTGAGACACTGGATCCGGGATGCAAACTGGACTGTGGTTACACGACCAAGGCCCCGGCCGGAGTGTACGACGAGGTCGAGATGCCCGGTCATACCCAGCACAAGTTCGAAACCATCCCAGGACAGCTCACCCACGAATTCCCAAAGAACATTCCGACCAACCGGCGCCTGAACACGCGCAAGATCGAGCCCCAGACGGGCAAGGTTCGCGATGAGTCACCGCCGGCCTCTGTCCAAGAAAGCCGCAACGGCCGGTCTAGCGTCCGCCACTTAGACGAGATCGAAAGCGCCAAAGAGCGCAAACTGCTACAGGCGTTGACACAGCGCCACGGGCTCAAAGGCGGAGACCCCCAGGAATTCGCCTACCGGGGCACCGACGGCAAAACCCGCTGCGGACCCTGCGCACAGGAGCGCTACAACGACCAGCAACAACGCCTATCGTCACCCAGCGACCAGCGCGTCGAGCAGCAGACCCACGCGCAAGACACTGCCAACCTGCACCGCAACAACGCCCTGAACACCGCCCGCCAAGGCAGCAATCAAACCGGTGCTGACCGCGATTCGGACACTAGTGGCAAAAAGAAGACCAACGACAAGAAGAAGAAGAAAAAGAGCAAGATAAACCACAAAAAGCCATAAGGCCGATAGCGGCCGACATGGAGAGCACTGATCTGCGGTCAAATGTCCTCTACCAGTAGGTCTACCAGGGCCGACCGAAGCACCGAAGGAGGGAAACGATGGCGAGTGATAACGAACTGCTCCTCGACGTCGAAGTGGACCCGTGGGGTAGCACGATCAGTATCGAGGATCTCGACACAGACGATCGGCCTGGAGTCCCCGAGGGTTTCAAGACCGAGATCTGGTGCTGGTCAACGATTCACTCGATCGACGTTTACACGATGAGTCAGGACGAATCCGAGATGACTGAGCGGCTTGTCCGTGTGCGGGTCTATCGCGGAACAGATTCTGTGGGCCTCGGAGAGCGGGCCTTCGACGGGGATCTGGAACTGACAACTGGGACCCTTGCAGTCGGCGCCTACCTCGGCACACCTCCCGAAGAGCAGCAACTGCACCTCAGCCCCGGCATCGTGCACTTGCAGATCTTCACGGAGAAAGCCATCCAGACTGTGCATTACGAACTTCCCGAGCCAGGCGAGTACCCGATCTCCGGGCCCACCGACATCAACGTGCTCATACTGCCAACGTGACAGCGACTCGGGTACGTGCGGGTGAGCACCTCAGGTCAGGATCTCCATGCGTGGATTCTGCTCAAGACGTCCGTAGTTGTCACTAACACAGGCGAGTCGGGTGTGGATGCCTAGGTGCCCGTTGAAACTATCGCTGCACTTCACCTACACAGGTTCGAATCCTGTACCTGCCACGCCTGGTCTGGCTCCCTCTACGGAGGGGGCCAGATGCGTGTCTGGGGGGCGACGTCCTCAGAGAATGACGGGTGTGGTGCCCGGGTTCGTCGGCGATGTTGTCCAGAGGCCGTTCAGCGGTTGGGCGTAGGTGTCGTTGTCGGTCAGGGACGGCAGTCCGAGTGAGTCTTCGATGGTGCGCAGCAGGCTGTAGTGGTTGGCGTAGCTGTCGTCGGTGAACGGTCCTGAACGCATCCCGGCGCTGATCGCACCCGGCGAGGGGATCGCGATGGTAAGGACGTGATTTCCGCCGTTGCCGAAGCCCAGTGAAATGTTGTCGGTGTCTTCGTCGAAGGTGATGAAGAGTGCGCTCTTTTGCGTGGGGTCGTTCCACACCGCTGAGTTCAGGATCGCGGGAACGGTGTTCTGCAGGAACTGATCACCCGCCTTCACGTTGTACTGGTGCTTGGTGAACAGACCTCCGATGTAGCTGAGGACACCCGTGAGCGAGTCGATGGGCCCTTCCATGTTGTTCGCCTCGTTTGCCGCGAACCAGGCGAAGTTGGGTGCGGTGGAAGGTGACGAGAGATCGGTCGCCAGCTGGGTGAGCGGAAACAGGTGCGCGGCGGCGCGGGCCGGGTCGTTGTAGATGTCGCGGTAGGCCAGGAAGGGCAGTTGGTCGGGCGCGTAGTCGCTGGTCGCGGTGTAGGGTCCCGCTGCGGACATGCCTTGGGCGTATCCCGCCCACGTCTTGCCGGCCGCTTCGATGTTGTCGGCGAGGTTGCGTGCGTCGATGCAGTTGGTCGCGCAGTTGAAGCTGTAGCCGAAGTCGGCACCACCGAGAATCGGGTAGTAGTTGGGGTCGCTCGGATGGGTCAGCGCGTAGTAGTTGGTCTCGACGCCGTACGCGTTGACAAGGCTGTTGAGGTAGGGCGCGTTGGGGCTGCCGACGATGTCGCCATACCCCTTGTTCTCCATGTAGACCATGAAGACGTGGTCGAGCTGGCCGACCGTCGATGCCGGCGGGGCGGGTGGCGGCGGCGCCGGTAGTGCCGCGCCCACGGTGAAGGCGAGGTCGTCGGCGAATGCGTTGTTGTAGCCGAGGGTCGCGGGGTTTGAATCCCTGAGGGTCACGACCACCTGTGCCGAGCGGGTGCCGACCGGAATGACGGCCGACGTGCTCCGTTCGAGCAGTCCGGTCTGAAACCAACGGTCCAAGGCTGTGACGGGGCCGATCTTCCCGACCCCCAACTGAGCGCCGTTGCCGTCGAGAAAGCGGACGGTGATCGAGGCCGCCGACGGATCGATCGACGCGCCGCCGAGCCATCCGCTGAGCTTGTACGGGGTTGAGCCGGCGTCGATGGTTGACGCTGCGCCGGTCAGATCGACCGTCTGCGACAGCGTCGAGGTTGCGACGTTGCCCCCTCCGATGAACTGCGTGTCTCCGGTGACGGGGCGATCGCTGGGGAAGTTGAAGACGGCTGGCAACGTCGGGCCTGGGATGGACAGACCCAAGGGGATGACACGCGCTGTGCCGTATCTGATGACGGTCGGGGTACCGGTCACGGTCCAGCCGGGGATGGTCACCGAGCTGTTGCCGGTGAGCGACGGGTCGGCGAGTTCTGCACTGCCGTTGACCAGCAGGTTGGGGCTGGTGACCGACCACGGGGAAACCACATGGACGGGAAAGAGATTCGTCTCGATCTCCTTACGGACCCAGGCCAGGACCGTCCACAGCACGGGCGATTGAGCCGGCACGTTCGACGGCAGCGTCGACACGAGCGGACCCAGCGCCTTTTCGATGAGCTGCTTGGCCACGGTGACCACGTGCCCCAGCACATGGGGAGCGGTGGCCACCGCTGTTCGGGTAGCGGCCGCCGGAACGACCGTCGCTGACGCTGTCGGCTGTTCGGAGAGGCGGGTGGCCGTAGCCGCTGCGGTGGTGCTTGGTTTCGGCGAAGGGACTTTTCTTGCCGCAACGGGTGGTTCCTCGGTGGCCTTCGGCGTCGCTGTCGAAGTCGAAGGCGAGGTCAGTGCGGTGTGTGGCGTGCCGCTGCCGTGGTGGGTGCTTTCGTCGGCATTGTGACGAGGCTTTCGCGTTTCTTTCTGGACTGCAGCATCTGACAGCGGCTCGGCATCGGTTGCCGTCGTTGGCGTGGCGGCCGACGGGTCTTGCTTGTGCTTCGGGGCCTGCGTGTGGAGATCAGTACCGCCGGCGGCGGGCTGATCGCCACTGCTTGGCGTTGCAACGGTCGTCGAGGCGGTGGTCGGGGACGGTTCGGCGTACGCGATCCCGTGTGCAGTGGTCAGCGATACGCCGACGCCGAGAAACATCGCCAGAGCGCCGACTCGGCCTACGAAGCGTGAGCTACCCATGTCTGGTCCCCTTCGCCCGCCCGCCGTGGGCGGTAACCGTCACCCTAGGAAGAGTTGGCGTCTGCAATCCAACCTCTGGCTGCGAGAAAGCTGTGAGTATTCGTCGGGCTACCTGTATCGCGTGAATTCGCCGGTGCGTCGACCCGAAGGGACATTCAAACGGGTTGCACGTGTGGACCCTCAGCCCATGGGCATATCGGGCATCGGTGCGTTGCAGCGGTCCCGGAAATCGGCCGCGGGTTGCCGGACGGCCCTGAGTTCGTCGCTCACTTGGGGATTCGCGTCGAAGTAGGCCTTGATCGAGGTGTGCATCTCGTCCCTCGTCTGGCCTTTGAGCCCGGTGAAGAAGGCATTCACATCCGGGTGGGTGAACAGGTAGGTCGATGTTGCCGCGGACACGCCGGACATCACCCCGGCAAGGTCGGCGGCGGTGCAGTTCGGCGGATCGGCCGCTGCGGTTGCCGAGGTGCCGGCGATCATCGCCCCCGCGATCAAGCCGGCGCCAATCAGGTTTCGAATCAACATGTTTGAGGCTCCTCGTCGATGGAAAGGGTCACGGCACGGGATAGGCATTGTTCAGCGACGCGGTCCGATACCGCCGGGGCGGCCGGGACGGCCCGGGTCCCAGATCACGTCCACGTTCCAATCGTCATCGCAGTACCACGGGTCTGCGCAATAGGAGGGGTAGACGACTGACGGCGGGGTCGGGCCACCGCCGCGCACCTCGCCCTGCGCGCACACGGTGGCGTAGCCGGCATTCGTACAGTCGGCCGATGCCGACGGCGCGGCCATACTGCCGACGGTCATGAGTATCAGGGGCACCAGCCCCAGAGTGATGCAGCGTATTTGTGGTCGCATGATGACCCCCTCGGTGGGTTACGCGGCCCACCGCGCGTATTCCTGGATGCCGCGCCTGAGTCGGTATCGCTGGAGAGTAATCCGGTAGGGCGTACGCGGATACAGATTCGCATTTTCCGGTCGATATTTCCGACTACGAAGTACCGAAATATGATTAGCGGTTCTCATCAAATAGCTTTCGTTGTCAACGAAAATTATTGCGACAGACAGTGATCACCACATTCGGGGCGATATGTCGATCTCGTGTGCATGCCGCACCCCCGGTGTTAGTGTTCGCGTCGAATCACTGACCCGAGATGGGTGGTCGAGATGGCGGCTGAAGATCGTGATTGGACGAAACCGGCGGCCTTGGCGCTTCCGCCGGAAGGCTATTTCGAGCTCGAGCGGGGCCGTTACGGTCCGATCTATCCCCGGACACCGGCGTGCCACGGATTCTCCATCATCGCCAAGGTGAAGGCGGGTCGCGAGGCGACGGTTCGAGCGTACGGAAAGACCATCGAGGAGACCATCGCGGCGAGTCCAGAGGCATTGGCGCCGCTCAAATTGCACTACTTGCGGTGGAATCTCTTTGACATCGGCTCCGGCCTGCACTTCCAGTACATGGGCATCTTCGACACCGATTTCGACAAGTACACCGAGGACGCGGTCCAGCTGTTCAGCGCCACCGGTATCACCACCGTCTTCACGAACCTCGAAGGTTTCCCCGAGGACTGGAAGGAGAATCCGGACGCCTTCGTCAAGTTCGTCCGCGATCACCAGGTGCCGAGCTTCTTGGAGTACGGCGAGTATCCCTATGTGACCGCCGATGAGATCAAGAAGGCGCTACGGCTCAAGGCCGCGTTCTCCGACATGCTGGATCAGATGCAGTGAGCGGAGTCGGGCTGGAACTCGACGATATCCAGCACATCCTGCTCACCCGCACCCCGGCGATCACGGGGCGGTACGAGTTCCTGACCTTCGACACCCCGGCCGGTGGACGCACCTGGCTCTCCGAGTTGCTCGACAAGACCCAGTCGGCCGCGGACGCGGTCGCCTCGATGGCCGAGTCTGATCGGTGGGTCACGCTGGCGTTCACCTGGACGGGGCTGCGCGCTCTCGGGGTGCCGGAGGATTCACTGGCGACCTTCCCCGACGAGTTCCGCGAGGGGATGAGCTCCCGAGCCGGCATCCTGGGCGATACCGGAACCAGCGCCCCGGAGTGCTGGGTCGGCGGGCTGGCCGGTGACGATCTGCATGCGATCGCAATCCTCTTCTCCCGCACCGATGAACAGTGTGCGCGATCCATCGCCGAGCACGATAAGTTGCTGGCCCGTACCGACGGGGTGCGCAGCCTGTCGTACCTGGATCTCAATGCGACTCCGCCGTTCAACTATGCCCATGACCATTTCGGCTTTCGGGACCGGTTGTCCCAGCCGGTGATCAAGGGATCCGGTGAGGAGGCGACACCCGGTTCGGGTGACCCACTGGAACCGGGTGAGTTCGTCCTCGGCTATCCGGACGAAGCCGGACCCGTCGCGAACCTGCCGCAGCCGGAGGTGTTGTCACGCAATGGCAGCTTCATGGCCTACCGACGGCTGGAGGAACATGTCGCGGTGTTCCGCGACTATCTGCGGGAGAACGCGGAGACGCCCGAAGGGCAGGATCTGCTCGCGGCCAAGTTCATGGGTCGGTGGCGCAGTGGAGCGCCGCTGGTGCTGGCACCGGATACGGACGATCCCGAACTGGGCGCCGATCCGATGCGCAACAACGACTTCAATTACAAGAAGATGGATCCGTTCGGGTACGCCTGCCCGCTGGGCTCACACGCTCGCCGGCTCAATCCTCGCGACACCGCGCACTACATGAACCGGCGCCGGATGATCCGCCGGGGCGCCACCTATGGTCCGGCGTTGCCCGACGGCGCACCTGATGATGGCCTGGACCGCGGCATCGCGGCGTTCATCATCTGCGCGGATCTGGTGCGCCAGTTCGAGTTCGCGCAAAACGTCTGGATCAACGACAAGCACTTCCACGAACTCGGCAACGAACACGATCCGATCTGTGGCGCCCAGGACGGTACCCTGGACTTCACCGTACCTAAGCGGCCGATCCGTAAGGTACACAAGGGAATCCCCGCGTTCACCACTCTCAAGGGTGGCGCCTACTTCTTCCTGCCCGGCATCTCGGCACTGCGGTACCTGGTGGGGCTCGAGAGCGAGGATCGGCGATGACCGGTGCACGCACCTACAACCAGACCCAGGTGCCCCGCCCGCACAACGGGCGACGCAGGATCAGCATTTACTGGACGTGGAGTTACCCCTGGGAGGCGCAACGGGACCCGGCCGCGATGGAGAATCGCTTCTCCACCATCACCGAGGTCCGCAGTGCATTGTGGCCGGCCTACGAGACACCCGAGTACGACGCCGCACATTTCCTGCAGGGCATCGCAGGAACACTGGAGCTCTTCCACCGTTCCACACTGGCCTTCCAGGAACTGGCCGAGGACGCCACCGGGCACCCCGTAGCGGTGTTCCAGCGCATCGACCAGGCCGGCTACCACCTGCCCATCGATGAGCGCGTCCTGAACGACTGCGACACTCTCATGGTCTTCGGCCTCGACCACGTGCTGGGTCAGGAGGAAGCCTCGGCAGGGGAGATCGAGGCCATTCGGCAGTGGTTGCGTCGTGAAGGCACCTGCCTGCTGCTGGCACCGCATCACGACGTCGGCAACACCGATGACTATGCGCGGCGCCAGGTGGAGTATCAACACCACGGCGATCCGCTCGTCCCCCGCCAACAGCGGTTCAGTCAGTACACCCGCTCCCTGATGAAAGCCCTTGACATACCGGTGTACAACAATTGGGGTCTGCGGCCCGCGGTGATCCCGGGCACCCGCGACATCGCACCGCTGACCACGCGCCCCGACCTGGACACCTCGGGACTGTTGCGTAACGTCACCACCTTCAACTTCCACCCGCACCTGCCGCACTACGCGTTGACCGCTCCTGAGAGTGACGCGCTGCGGCTGCTGGGCCGTCAGCCGGTCGACGTGGGCCGACCGCACCCGTTCATCGAGGCCGGCAACACCGAATTCAACGCGTTGATCTGGATGCCACCGGCCGACGACCGGGCCGGTGACATCGTCCTGGTCGACTCGACGCACTTCACCACACTGTTCGGCGGCACCGACAGCCTGAAGAATTTCTGGAACAACCTCGCGACCATGCGCTGAGGCGGCTCGGCCTTCCTGCGGGTGTTATGACATCTGTCTCCCACGGCCGAAATGGGTTTCAGTTGGGGCTAGACGGTGTATCCCTCACCAAGAGGCGCCTACCCGCTGTGTCGCGTGTGAACCGCCAGGTTCGCCACCAGCCGGCCATCTCGTCACTGGGCACCGGAAATTCTCGGCGCATCAAGCATTTTCACCGATTATCGACAGGAGAAGCATATGAGTGAGCACAACAAGGCGGACCAGGCCCGAAAGGGTTTGATCGACTCGGTCAAGGGCAAGGCGAAGGA
The DNA here is from genome assembly GCF_025822555.1 of Mycobacterium hackensackense. NCBI lineage: Bacteria > Bacillati > Actinomycetota > Actinomycetes > Mycobacteriales > Mycobacteriaceae > Mycobacterium > Mycobacterium hackensackense. The sequence goes on along the minus strand of NZ_JACKUC010000030.1, from coordinate 56,817 downwards.
AGTGTTCGGCGCTGTCACCGGCAACGAATCCCTGACCGCGGAGGGCCAACTCGAGCAGACCCAGGCCCAGGAGCGCAAGGAAGCCAACAGTGTCGACGCCGTGGCCGACGCCGAGGCCACCCAAGCCCGTAAGGAAGCAGCCGAGGCCAAGATCGAGGGCGCCCAGGCGCGTGCTGCCGTGAACGCCGAAGCGGCGGTCGTCGAGAGCGATGTCCGCGCGCAACACGCCGCGCAGAAGCAGGCTGTGGAGCGGGCCGGCCAGCAGGACGCGGCCAGGGCGAAGGCCCAGGCCGAAGCCGGCGCGCAGCATGAGGTATCCCAGGCGAAAGTCGAAGAGCGTGCGAATGTCCGGGCGGCGAGCGCGGAACTGTCCGGCGCCATCGACGACCACCGGACCGCCGAGCACGTCACCGCCGGCGCCCAGGCCGAAGCGCAGCGCATCAGGGAACGCGCTGACCGTTTGACCGCCGAAGCCGACCTGCCCTGAGCAACGAAAGAAACGAGGAGTCACCATGAGCGTCACGTCAATCCCACTCGCCGTCCTGCGCTTCCAATACCGGGTCGCTCGACTTCCGCTTCAGGTCGCCGAGGACAGGTTCTTCGCGCGGATGGAGTCCGACGCGCCCGTCCGGCTGCGCTATGAGCGCTCCTTAGGTCTATTGGACGCTGCTGTCGGGAGCGTGCTCAGAGATAAGGACCTGCAGCGTCGTGGTGCGGCGCTCGCCGAACGCAGCGACGCGCTGTCGCGTGCGACCCGGTTGGAGAACGCCGCGACGCGGAAACGCGATCACGCCGAAGAAGAACTCGACGCCACGCACGACAAGGTGATCGGCGATATCGGACAGGCTCGGGAATCCAAGGAACGTGCCGTCGAGGATGCCAAATCTGCGGCGGCGGAGCGCAAACGTACAGCCGAGGAAGACGCCGACAAGCGCGCTGCCGAGGCGAAGAAGCGGGTCGACGAGGATGCCGCCCGGCAGACGAACACGATCGAATCCGCCAAACGCGCGCACCAGGAAGAGATTCGCGCATCCGAGGAGCGGTCCGACGCCGCGGCCAAGGCCAAGCTCGGTGATGCGGAGGAGAAGCGCCGCGACGCAGCGGCCAAACGCGTCCAGGCCGACCGAATCGAGCAACTCGCGGACATCGAAAAGAAGAAGCGCCAGTCCGAACGCGCGAACAACAACGCCTAGCTCCATAAAAACCCTACGGCCGGAAGCCAACTGGCTTCCGGCCGTAGGGTTTGTGGCGTTCAGTTCCCGGGCACTACTTCGGCCGCGGCCTGCACGACGGTCGCCGCGGGAGCGGGCAGACCCAACCGGCCCACCACGAAATCGGCTGCCTGGTCGGCCATCCCATTGGACTTGTACGAGCTGTGCGCGGAGCGGTCCAGGCCTCCGGGGAAGCAGATCGGGTCGCCGGTGGCGCACAGCTGGATGGTCTTGCCTGCGTACAGGTCGCCGATCGCGATCGGGGGAGCGCTGCGGTCGGCCAGGCTCAGGAACCAGCTGTCGGGTGTACCGAACAGGACGACGGCCGAGACGTGTGAGGCGACGGACGCGGGCATCGGTCCGGAGATGCTTGCCGGCAGCGCATACCCGGCCGGCACGGTGCTCGACGTGGTGTAGCCGGCCACCGCGGCGCCCTGCGAGTAACCGCCGAGCACGATCTTGGTCGACGGGCACTGTGTGGCGATCGCCTGGACCCGGTTGGCGGCGTCGGCCACTCCGTCGACGGCTTGTCCGAAGTCCAGTGAGGCCGGGTAGTTCACCCCGTACACATCGACGGTCTTGCCGGGCAGCCGGGCATTCAGTGCGTCGACGAACGCCTGGCCGGTGGCGCCGACGCCGGGGCCTTCGAAGGTGCCGCGTGCGAACACCACCTCGACGGCCGCGCAGGAGTCGTCAGCGGCGTTGGCGGTCGCGACGGGGCCGGCGAACAGGCCCACCACGATTGCCGCCAGCGCCAGAGTGGTGAACAACGTCGATTTCGCCACCCGTGCGGTGACGGCCGCTGTGCGGGCCGGCAGTGATGAGCTCATGAGATGGGTCCCCGTTCTGAAAGCTCTGCCATCGCTTCTGCGTAGAGGTGGCAACTGCCTGCTATAAGTCGGGACCCGTGAGCTGCGATTCCAATGTTGTCAAGTGATCTATCTCACCCGCGGAAAGGTCGGCCGCGGGGGATGGTCTGCACTCCGGCGAGCGTTAGCTACGGGCTCTCCAACACCGTCGTCACCGGAGCCTGCCCGGAGTGTCCGCTCCCGCCGGACCGGCCGCTGGAACCGGCCGAGGAGGACTCACCGCCCGAGGGGGCCTTCGTGACGGGCGGGGCCTCGACGGTCGTGACGGGTGCAGGCTCCGGAGCCTGCACGGGAGCCTGGCTCGGTGCCGTGTAAGCCGGGGCCGTCGGGGTCACCGGCTCTACCGGGGTGACCGGCTGAACGGGCGTCACCGGCTGGACCGGGGTCACCGGGGTGACTGGCTCGATCGGGGGTTCCGAGGACGACGTGGGTGGTGGCGAGCTGGACGTGCTCGTCGGAGGCGAAGTCGATGACGTCGAAGTCGTCGTCGACGTCGAAGGTGTCGTGGTCGGCGTGGTCGTCGTGGTGGTGGTCGGTGTGGTGGTGGTCGTCGGTGTGGTGGTGACCGTCGTCGTGACCGTGGGCGGAGTCCACGGATTGAAGGGCGGGAACACGACGACCGGCGGAACGGGAATCGGGATCGCCGGGACGCCGACCGCCGGCGGTGCCGGCGGCGCTTCGACCGGCGCGGGCGCCTGCGGCACCGGCGCTTGCGCGGGCGGACTCACACTTCTGGACCGCACCGGGGCGGCGGGTGCCGCCGGGGGCGGGGTCAGCACACTGACCGGCAGGGCCACCGGGTCGGGCTCATGAGGCACCGGCGGGAGATACCGTCCGGGAACGGTGTCCGATTGCGTGGGCGGCGGTTGCGCGCTGACGACGGCCGCGGGCCGGATGTTCACCGCCACGGTGACGGCCAGGGTGGCGAAGCTGACCACCAGGAAACCCACCGCGCTGCCCATCAAGATGAGCCGCGGCGGCGGCGCCGGGATGGCCGTCGTGAAATCGGAATCCGGGTAACCCGCCTCATCCGCCTGTTCGGGCACGAACTCGGCGAGCGCCTCGTCCGGGATCTCCCCGAGGTCCGGGTACTCCGGCCAGGCCTCCTCGGCGGCCTGCGAATACGCCAGCTGGGGAGCCAGCTCGGTATCGGCCGAATTGAGCGGAGTGGCCTGGGTGGCGTCCGCAATCGGGGCGGCCAGCGTGGCATCCATCGCCGGCGCGGCCTGGGTGGCATCGACGGCGGGCGCGAGTTGCGTGGCCGCCCCCGCGGGGATCGCACCGGAAGCGTTCGCGGTCTGCGCCGCGCCGCGGGCGATCGCATAACCGGCGTCGGGTGGAACCTCGACCGGTGTCATCGAATGAAGTTCTGCCGCAATGGAATCCAGATCGAGGCGTTGCCCGGTGAGCATCACCCGCACGTGCGCCGGCGCTTGGGCCAACACCGATGCGCACGCGACGGCGGCGCCCGCAGCGCCGATGGGCACCGAGGCCAGCGTCGAGGTCAACGCCGGATTCTCGCCGACCACGGTCAACGACACCGTGTCGTCCCCGGCCAACAGCAGCGACGCGTCGGCGCCCTGGCTGCGGGCCAGCGCCGCGGCGGCCTCCGCTTCCGTCACCACCTCGACGTTCTGCACTCCGGCGCTCGACACCGTCTGTCGCAGGGTTTCGGCCTCGGCGGCGTCGGGCAGGCACAGTCGTGTCGCCGCGAGCCGGTTGCCCGAATCGGTGACCTCGCGGAAGGTACCGATGATGGTCTCGGCGAGTTCGGTCAGTGCCCCGGTCGACTCACCGTCGGGCAGATCGAACGCATACTGGTCGAACACCTGGGTCCCCGGCGAATCGATCATCGCCAGTCGTGCCACTCGTCCGGTGACCGCCACCCCGAGGACTACGTCCACGGATCCACTCCTCGCCTCGCGCTCACCCCGACGCTTCGACCGTTCCAAGCTACCGCACAGCCCGGCCGCTGAGCAGAAGTCGATACCGTCTCGGCCGCGCCCGTGGAAGGATCGGGCGGGTGAGCGACCGCGTCGGCCATGTCCCCGTCCGCGCCAACCGAGTGCGCGACGGGCTGGCGGTCGCGCTGATGATGCTCGCGTTGCTGCTGCCGTGGAACCTGCAGTTCGGGCTCGGGGTGCCGGGCAGTCGCGGGGCGTTGTTCGCCGTGCTGGTCGTGGTGACCCTGCTGGCCGTCGGGGCCGCTGTCCTCCCGCATGTCCGTCCGCCGACCGAGATCCGGCGGGTCTGCCGGGTCCGGCTGCTGCTGGCCGGTCCTTACGTGCTCCTGGCCATCGCCTTCGTCGGTTATCACCTGGCGCAAACCGTCCAGCACGGCGGCACCGGCGCGGTGCCGCCGGGCGTCGGGCCGGGCCTGCTGCTCGGGGTGGCCGGCGCACTGCTGGCCGCGCAGCCGCCGATTACGTCGATCACCATCGAAGACAACGCTTTTCGACGTTGGTATGCGGTGGCGCGGGTCATCGGCTTCCTGTCGATCGCCTTGGCGACGCTCTCGGTGGCCTTCAATCTGTACTGGCGGCTGCGGTATCTGTTCGTCACCGACGGCACGTTCGGTGGCCGGGACGTCGGGGTCGTCCTCACCACTGCGCTGTACGGCGCCGAGGCGCTGATCGCCCTCGTCATCGCCTCACGCTGGCTGACGGAGAAGACCGCGGCCGCACGGCTGGCCACGACGGCCGTCGGCAGCGCGGGGGCGGTCGCCGCGACGCTGACCTGGATCGCCGGCGTCGGGCGCGATATCGACGCCTTCCACGGCATCGCCCAGAACACCTCGACCGCCGCGATCGGTTACGAGGGCTATCTCGCCTGGGCCGCCGTGGCCGGGATCGTCGCGCCGACGACGCTGTACGCCGTCTTTCTGATCAAGCCGCCGACCATCGGCGCCTACCGTGGCGCCGCGCAGAAATGCCTGACACTCATCGCGTTCTGGGCGTTCGCCTCCGCGACATTGCGAGTGGTCGACTATCTGGTGGCGTTGTCGCTGGATCTGCCGCGGGCGCTCTACGACAGCGTGGCGATGACCGTGTTCAACCTCGTCACCGCGGTCATCGCGCTGTGGCTGCACCGGAATCTCACCAACAGCACGGTGGCCGCCGCGTTCGGCGCGGTCTTGGTCGTCTTCAGCGTCGCCAACGTGGCAATCGGGGTGGCGCTCGCGCCGCGCTATGCCGGCCCCGCCCCCGACGCGATCTACGGCAACAACCTGGCCCAGCAGATCACCAGCACGTTCGACGTGACCATCAGCGTGCTCAGCCTGATCGTGCTGGCCGTGATGCTGTTCACCGGACCGTTGGCGGGCTATCTCCACTCCCGCCGCGTCAGCGCAAAGCCACCTACCGCGGCGCCGGCACCCGCCGAGCCCCCGACCGTCATCCAGCCGGTGCCGCAGGCCCCCACGGTGCCGAGAATCGTTCGACGCAGGGAGGATCCGACGACGGTGATGGAAGCACCGCCGACGACCGTGCTGGAGAATCCCACCACCGCACTTCGGATCCAGCGCAGGCCGTCGAACCCGAAGTAACAGTGCGCACACCCGCCTCGCGACGGGGGGACACCGCTAGCTGCGGCGGTTCAGCGCCCAGATATGGGTCGACAGCACGGTCGCGAACGCACACCACACCGGGTACAGCCCCAGCGGTGCCGCCTTGGCGCCGTTCACCCGCACGGCACGTCGGGTCAGGTCCGCGCTGCTTGCGGTGAGCGCCGCGGCGGCGACGGCTGCCGTGCCCAGCTTGCGCCGGCTGAAGAAGATCCACGACCACGCCGCGTTGAGCGTGAGATTGGTGGCCAGCGCGGCGAGATAGGCCTTGCGTTGTGCGGTCTCGCCCCGGGCTTCCAGTTCGTCGAGGGTCGCCGCCGACGTGACGGCGATATCTGCGTAAAGCGCCGGCCACACGATCGGAAAAGCTTGGCGCGGTGGCTGGTAGGGCGGTTTGCGCAACTGCTCATACCAGGGGGACTGGGCGGGCCGGCTGGCCAACCCGCCGATCGCCGCGGTGGCGGCCACTGCGGCCGCGGAGGCAAGTTTGGTACGAAAGGCCATACCGACCAACATACGTGCGCGGTCAGATCATGTCGTTACGCGTCAGCCAGCGCATCACCGGCCAGCCGACGAACACCGGCAGCCAGCAGGTCAGCACGCGATAGAGCAGCACCGAGGGCACCGCGATCGCGGTCGGGACACCGAACGCGGCAAGACCACCGATCAGTGCCGCCTCGACCGCGCCGACACCACCGGGCGTCGGCGCCGCCGACGCGAGCGTCCCACCGACCATGGTCACCACGGTGACCGTGACGAAAGACGTGTCCCCGCCGAATGCTTCGACACTGGCCCACAGCGCCAGCGCCGCGCCCAGCGTGGTGCCCGCCGCGCCCAGCACGATCAGCCCGAGCCGTTTGGGCTCCCGCGAAAGCTCGACAAGATCCTCGGTGACCTCCTTGAGCTTCGGTCGCAGGGACGAGGACAGCCAGCGGCGCAGTTTGGGTACGGCCAGGAAGAATCCGACCAGTCCGAGCGCCACACCGGCAGCCAGGTACAGCACCGTCGTGCTCGGGACGAAATGCGACAGGTTCGCCGACGCACCCGCCAACGTCGTGAACATGATCAGCAGCAGCACATGCACGATCACCTGCACCGTCTGTTGCAGGGCCACCGCGGCCGTGGCCCGCAGCGAGCTCAGCCCGGCCTTCTGCAGAAACCGCGCCGACAGGGCGAGCCCGCCGACGCCCGCCGGGGTGGTGGTGGCCGCAAAGGTGTTGGCCACCTGCATGATCGACAGATTGCGGAAGCTGACCAGCCCGTCGGCGCAGGCCCACAATGCCGCGGCCGCGCCCACATAGGTCAGTGCGGACACGGTCAGGCCCAGCAGCGCCCACCACCAGTTGGCCGAGCCCAGTTCGGAGAAGAAGGTCGGCACGGTGCTGATGAACGGATAGGCGACGTAGACCAGGGCCACCAGCAGCACCAGCTGGATCACCTGAACGCGGGTGAAGCGGGTGATCGCCTCGGGTCGGATCTGGTCGGCGCCGGTCTGCTTCTGCACCTCTTCGCGTGCGGCCTTGATGACGTCCGGCGCGTCCGGCACGTCCCCCCGGATCCGTTTCGGTACCGCCGATTTGGTGAGCCGGCGCGATGCGGTCAGCACGGCGTCGCGGCCGAAGGCGCCGATGGCCGCGGCGACGGCCGTCGGTGCGTCGTAGAGCGCACTGGTGGTCACCAACAGATGCGCGATATCGGACTGCAGCTGCGGGTCGGTGGCGCCGTACTCGGCGTGGGCGAACCCGCCGAACCGCACCGTGTGGTCATCGACGGTGATCTCCTTGGCACGCAGATCGCCGTGCGCGATGCCGTGTTCGTGCAGTAGATGCAGCGCGGACCACACGGCGTCGGCAGAGGTGGACTCGGCGCTCAGCGGTGCGCCTGAGGCGGGTTTGCGCGCGTACAGCGTCCATCCGCGATCCAGCGCGGCCATCGCCACGGTCGACGTGTTCGCCAGCGCCAGATCGCCGATCGCGATGGCCATCAGCGCCCGATGCTCGACGGCGCGGCGCATCGAGGTCTGCAGGGGAGCGGTCTCGTCATCGCGCAGCCGGAACTTGCCCCACAGCTGACGCATGGCGCCGCCGCTGCGCTGGTTCGGTCCGTACAGCTCCACCACCGCGGTGGCGTCGGCGCTGGTGGCCGCCAGCACCAGCGGTCCGGGGCCGGGCGGGCGGATGACCGCCAGCGTGGTGGCGACGAACCCGCGCCGGTCCAGGGCTCGGACCGCGCCGTCGAGCGGCACCTCCAGGGCCGGGGTGCCCACCACCCAGACGACCAGCGCGCCGACGAACCAGCCGACGGCGAGCCCGAGCAGGGTGCGGGCCGGCACCACGGCGCTGACCACCAGATGGATGGGCACGAATGCCAGCAGCAGGGTCCACCACCACCGGCGCAGCCGTCGGGACAGCCATGGTCCCGACACCGTGAGGACCGCCGCCAGCAGTGCGATCCAGCGGGGGTCGTCGAGGAACTGGGACAGCTGGGTGTCCAGCCGGTCGGATAGGTCGAAATGCCATTGCGGGGCGGCGATGCCATTTCCGGAGATGGAAAGGGACAGCACGGCCAGCAGCCCCGCCGCCGCATACGCCCCGAGCAGTTTCCACTGCCGCGACAGCACCAGGCTGACCAGGATGACGAACGGTAACGCCAGGATCGCCACGCCGTAGGCGAGGTAGACCAGGTTGGACTGGGTCGGGGTGAGCACCCCGATGATCTCCGATACCGACCGTTCCAGGCTCACCCAGTCGTTGCGGGTGATCAGTGAGCTGGTGATCACCGCGGCCAGGAACAGTGCGGCGAGCAGCAGTCGCAGGATGTCGTTGGTGCGACGGGTCAACGGTTGAAGCAAGCTCCCGGTGACGCTGATATCCCGGCCGTCGACACGCACGTGGACAAACGTAACCGCTCGTCGTGCGAAGCACGGGTACCGGCGCTGTGGGAGAATCCGGGGTATTCGCGGCCGGCGTGAGGGATTCCGTTCGGCATGCAGCTCGGCCGGGGCGAGCGAAGCGACGGGAAGAACACCGCGGGCGAGCCAAGCGACGGGAAATCGCCGGGGGGCGAGCCACGCGACGGGGAACATCATCGAATTCGGACAGTTTGGAGCCTCAATGCGTGCGAAGCGACTACCGGAACCGTTGTCTGCGGCGGTGCTGTTGCTGTCGAGCGCTCTTGCGGCGCTGGTGGCCGCGCTGGCACTGGCCGGCGCGACGCAGTGGCCGGCGGTCGCGTCGGCGGCTGGGGGAGTGGCGTCCGGAGTCTTGTTCGGCGTGGTGAGTTGGGCGTGCGCCGGCGGCCGGTCGGCGCTGGCGGGCCGGGTGGCCGTCGCGGCGGCGTTCGGGGTCGTCGTCGGTGAGCTGGCGGCGACGGTGATCTTCGCCGGACCGATCGACCGGGTGCTTGCGGCGCAGGTCGATTCGGCGCCTGCGGTGGTGCGTGCGTCTGCCGAGCTGGATCAGGCACGCCGAGCCCGGGCCGGCCTCGACGATGCCGTCGCGACAGCCAACATCCGACGCGACGAGGCCCTCGTGGTGGCCAGGTGCGAGTTCAACCCGTCCCCGCAGTGCCCGCAGGTCCGCATCACCGGTGTACCCGGTGCCGGACCCGAGACCCGCACCGCGAACGAGATCCTCGCCGACGCGCAACGCCAGGTCGACGCGGCCGTCGCCGACCGCAGCGGCCGGGCCGCCGGGTTGGACGCCGATATCGCAGGTCGAGAACAAGCTTTGGAGGCCGCCCGCCGAAGCGGCGAGGTGAATGGTCTGGGTGCCCGCTGGTCGGCGATGAACGGATATACCGGCACCCATCCGGGTCCGCTGGTGCTGCGGGTCCTGATGGACATGTTCTTGGTGCTGCTCAGCGTGCTGCCGTTGATCCTGCGGCGGTGGCGGGGCACCACGGCCGTCGAGCGGGGTGCCCAGGCCGCGGCCGAACAGCACCGCGCCGAACTGGCGGCCGATACGGCGATCGCGGTCAAGCGGGCCGAGGTCCGCTCGACCATCGAGGAGATGTGGGCCGAACAGGAGCTGGAGAGCGCCCGGCTGGCCGTCGCGGCGCAGAACGAGATCGACCGTGAGCAGCAGCGTCGCCGCGTCGAGCAGGCGTTGCAGGCCCGGGAACAGGTGCGGGTGGTGCGGCCTGAACCGGTGTTCCGTGAGATCGAGCCACCGGTCGATGTGTATCTGCCGGACGCCGCCGGCGTCCGGGCGCTGGACGGGCCGGAGTCCGGGAACCTGCCTGCCGTCGCCGAGCCGCAGCGCGGTGGTGGGCTGGCGGCCATCCCCGTCATTCCCGACGTCACGAAGGCCGCGGTGCGCTGGATCCGGCCCTTCGTGCCGCCCATCGTCGCCGGTGCCATCGACAACGCCACCAAACCGCTGCGGCAGGTCTTCGAGGAGACCGAGGAAATCCACTTCACCCTGCGACGCACGCACAAGGTGACCGTCCAGACCGAGGGCGCCCCCGAGGGGCCGGCTGAATCCGTCGAGTCCGGGTGGATTGACGCCCCGGGCATCGGCCGGGTCACGTCCCGGCGGAGTCCGGAGCCGGCCGACGCGGAGCCCCGTCCGGAGCTGCCCGGCCGGCGTCAGCTGCCGCCGGCCCGTTAGTCATGTGACGACAATTTTGCCACTGTGATGTAGCTTCGATCGACACTGCGACGCAGCTGACAACGCGACACAGAGGCCGGCGCCGAGAGGGAACACGGTGGACTCGACACCTTTCGGGCACTACCAGCTCCAGGAGCTGATCGGCCGCGGCGGGATGGGCGAGGTCTACCAGGCCTACGACACCAGGACCAAACGCGTCGTCGCACTCAAGGTGTTGCCGCCCAACCTCGCGCTGGACGCCACCTTCCAGGCGCGCTTCCGGCAGGAATCTCAGGCGGCCGCGGGGGTCAACGACCCACATGTCGTGCCGATCCACGGGTTCGGCGAGATCGACGGCCGGCTCTACCTGGACATGCGACTGATCGAAGGGCGCACCCTCGGCGCGATCCTGGCCGATACCGACAAGCCGCTGGATCCCGAATTCGCGGTCAAGGTGGTCGAACAGGTCGGCTCGGCACTGGACGCCGCGCACAAGCAGGATCTGATTCACCGGGACGTCAAACCGTCCAACATCCTGATCACCAAGCAGGACTTCGCGTACCTGATCGACTTCGGACTGGCGCGTGTCGCCGGTGAGGTCGGGATGACGACGGCGGGCAGCACCCTGGGCACGCTGGCGTACATGGCACCCGAGCGGTTCGACGGCGGGCAGGCCGATCCGCGCGCCGACATCTATGCCCTGACGTGTGTGCTCTACGAATGTCTCACCGGGACCCGGCCGTATCCGGCCGACAGTCTCGAACAGCAGATCGCGGGACACATGGTGACCCCGCCACCCAAGCCGTCGGCGCTCAACCCCCGGCTGGAACCCTTCGACGAGGTGATCGCCAAGGGAATGGCGAAGAAACCGGCCAAGCGGTACCAGACCGGGGCCGAGCTGGCGGCGGCCGCCCGGCGTGCGGTGAACACCCCCGTTCGGGTGACCCGCTCGGGCCGGCATTCCGCACAGCGCGCACAGGCCGGCGCGGGTCGCCGGGTACCGCAGCGGGCGCTCGTGGTGGCCGGGGTGCTGGTGGTGGTGGGAGCGTGTGCGGTGGCGGCGTGGAAATGGTGGGAACCGCACGAGGCCGCCGGTGGTGGGCTGCCCGGGTCGGTGCCGGCGATCGCCGCGACCGTGCCCGGGGATATCCGCAATACCGGCAAGTTGGTGATCGGGGTGAACGTGCCCTACGCGCCCAACGAGTTCAAGAACTCCGCGGGCGATATCGTCGGCTTCGATGTCGACCTGATGAATGCCGTGGCCCGCACCTTGGGGCTGACCCCGGAGTACCGCGAGACCGAATTCGATCAGATCATCCCGTCCGTGCAGAGCGGTGCCGTCGACATCGGGATGTCATCGGTGACCGACACGGCGGACCGCCAGAAAGCAGTCGACTTCGTCACCTACTTCGAGGCCGGCACGCTCTGGGCGCAACGGGCCGGGCAGACGGTCCGCCCGGATGCGGCGTGCGGACTACGCGTGGGAGTGGCGGCCAGCGTCCTGCAGGAGACAGTGGAGATTCCCGCCAAGAGCGACCAGTGCGTGGCGGCGGGTCTCGCGCCCATCGAGAAGGTGGTCTACCACCGCCAGGACGATGTGACGGCGGCGTTGATCGCCGGGGACATCGCGGCCATGTCCGCGGACTCGCCGGTGACCGGATTCGCCATCAAACTCAGCGGCGGGTCGTTGGTGCCCGCCGGTGAGGTGTTCGACGCGGCGCCCTACGGTTGGCCGGTGGCCAAGGGGTCGGCGCTGGCGCAGTCGCTGATGCGGGCGCTGCAGCACTTGATCTCCACCGGCGAGTACAAGACCATCGCCACGATGTGGGGTGTGGAGAAGGGGATGATCCCCGAACCCGCACTCAACGGCGCGGTGTCCTAGTCAGCGCTTCTTGGGATGCAGGACATTCTCGGTCGTCTGCTGCCCGGCTTCGCCGGCGCGCTTGGTCGCGCGTTTCTCTTTGAGTGACTTACCGGACTTCTTCGTCATGCTCTGCCGCGGTGATTTGTCGGCCATGGAGACCCCTTTGATATGGGGGCCTGTGATGGTCCCTGTTCCCCGACCATACACGTTGACACGACGGTTCCGGCGACGTTGATCGACAGACGCGACCACGTGAATTTTATTGCGATTCCGTGATTTTCGACCCGGCATTCACCGCGAGACGGCTAGTCCGATCGGTCGCCACGCAGTTTCACCAGCCGGGTCGTCGAGCTCTCATCCAATTCGACGGTGTCCGAGCGCGACCGCAGAAAGTCGCTGAAAGATCGGAATCCCAAAGACTTTTCGCTGAACGACGGATCCATCCGCTTCATCTGTGCCTTCACCGCGGAGTTGTGCAGCCACTCCGCGTCTTCCTTCTCCAGGCCGATCTGGAGAGCTCGACTGAGCAGCGCGGTGGCGGCCGCCTGGGGGTCCGGCTCGTCCTCCTCCGTCTTCTTCGACCGTCCAGCGGCCTTCTTCGGTTCGGAAGCCGGTACGGGCTCGAACACCGGAACACCGGGCAGGGCGTCGTACACCACGAATTCGTCGCAGGCCGCGGCCAACGCACGGCTCGACGATCCCGCCACCCCGATACCAACCACGTAGCGGCCCAGCCGCTTACAGCGTTGCGCCAGCGGGATGTAGTCGGAATCGCCGGCCACGATCACCACATGGGTCAGGTCGGGCAGTCGGAACATGTCCTCGACCGCATCGACCGCCAACCGGATATCGGCGCCGTTCTTGCCGTACGCGGCCGCGGGAAACAGCTGCACGAGGTCGACGGCACGTCCCACCAGCTGTTGGCGGTACCCCGCGTTCACATCGGCCGACCAGTCGGCATAGGCCCGGGTGAGCACCAGGGTGCCGAACGACGAGGCGAAGTCCAGCACGGCGCCGACGTCGACGGTGGCGCGGGCCAGGTGAGCGGGGTCCAGTCCCTTGGCCTTGTCGCGCTGAAACGAATTGCGCCCGTTCACCTGGTCATACCTTGAGATCACGATGTTGTCGAAGTCGAGGTATACCGCGACACGGGCGGCAGAGGTCTCGGTCATGGGTCCAGTCTTGCTCATGGGGTCGCGGCGTGGCGCGGATCGGTTCCGGGGCCTAGGGTGGAGGTGTTGCATTTGAGGTGGCCCGGACTCTGCCGCCGTACCTACACGGACCGGGAATTCAGGTGGCAATCAGCGATATCGCGGAGTACGCGAACTTGAGTCCGGCGGACGTCGAGGCGATCGGCGCCGAGCTGGACGCGATCCGGTCGGATATCGAAGGTTCCCTGGGTGGCCCGGACGCCACCTATCTGCACCGGGTGATCGCGTTCCAACGGGTACTGGACCTGACGGCCCGGCTGGTGATCGCCGGCAGCACGTCGAGGACGGGCTGGGTGGCCGGCGCGGTCCTGCTGGCGTACGCGAAATCCGTTGAGAACATGGAGATCGGGCACAACGTCAGTCACGGCCAGTGGGACTGGATGAACGACCCGGAGATCCATTCCACCACGTGGGAATGGGACATGGCGGGCACCTCCGCACAGTGGCGCTATTCGCACAACTACCGGCATCACGTGTTCAGCAATGTGCTCGGAGTGGACGACGACCTCGGCTTCGGTGTGCTGCGGGTGACCCGGGATCAGCCCTGGAAGCGCGAGTATCTGCTGCAGCCGCTGCGGAACCTGCTGCTCGCCCTCATCTTCGAATGGGGTATCGCGCGTCACGGAATGCACTCCGAGCACGAGCGGGCCACCACCGAAGCCGGCCGGCGTGCGGTGACGCAGTCGCTGCTCCGCAAGGTCGGGCGGCAGGTGGCCAAGGACTACGTCCTGCTGCCGGCCCTGAGCCTGCGCAGATGGCGACGGACCCTGGCCGCGAACGTCACGGCGAACCTGCTCCGCAATCTGTGGGCGTACGTGGTGATCTTCTGCGGGCATTTCCCCGACGGTGTGCAGCAGTTCGCGCCGGAGATCCTGCAGCAGGAGACCCGGGGGGAGTGGTACCTGCGCCAACTCCTCGGCGCGGCCAACTTCAACGCAGGCCCCGTGATGGCATTTTCGAGCGGTCACCTGTGCTACCAGATCGAGCACCACCTCTTTCCCGACCTGCCCTGCAACCGGTACGCCGAGATCAGCGTGCGGGTCCGGGAACTGTGCGACAAATACGACCTCGCGTACACCACGGGGTCGCTGGCCCGCCAGTATCTGCAGACGCTGCGGACCAACTTCCGGCTCGCGTTGCCCGACGAAGGACTTCGGGGCCGTTGGGGTCTGAAGCGGGTCAACTAATATGAACCGGGTATCCGGCACGTGTACGTTGCCGGCCGAGCGTATGGGCACGGGCGATGACGGAGCACTCCGTAGATGATCACGGTGTGACTGCGGTCGCCGACCTGCAGGCCGGGCTCACCAGCCTCGCCGGGTTGGTGGCAGACAGCCTCGACCTGGACCAGGTGCTCGCCGAGGTGGCCGCCTCGGCCGTGCGGGCCGTCCCCGGCGCCGACGGTGCCGGCGTGACGTTGCTGCAGCTGGAACGCCAGGACGACCCCGTCCTGGCGTCGGCTGCGAGTTCGCCGTTCGTCGACGAGATCGACACCATCCAGTACGTCACGGTGCACGAGGGGCCGAGCATCACCGCCGCGATGCAACGGCGCACGGTGCGATCCGGTTCGCTCGGGGGGACCAAACTGTGGCCGCGATTCGGTCCGCGGGTGGGCCGGCTCGGCGTGCACAGTGCGATGGCGGTGCCCCTGTTGCTGGGTGACCGGGTCGTCGGTGCGGTCAGCCTCTACAGCCGCGAGAAGGACGCCTTCGATGAGCATTCGGCGCAGTTCGCGGAGTTGTTCGCGAAGCCGGCGGCCGTCGCGGTGCACAACGCCCGGATCCTGGCCGACGCGCTCGCGCTCACCGGTCAGCTCCAGGTGGCCCTCTCGACGCGTCCGGTGATCGATCAGGCGATCGGGATCATCCGCGCGCGTACCGGGCGCAGCGCCGCGGAGGCGTTCGGTCAGCTACGGGCGATGAGTCAGGCCGAGCAACGCAAACTGGCCGAGGTGGCCGAACATATCGTCGCCGAAGCCGTGCGCCGGGCCCGTGCTCGCCGTGCTGACCAGGCCGGGGCCGAACCCGGGGTGTAATGTGGACAGTGTTGGGACCCCAGCCAGTCCGGGATGAGTCAGCTGTCCGCCGTTGATCTCACGAGCAGCAGCTCGCGCCGGGCACGTCGGTGACATCCGACTGTCTGGATCACACCTTGAAACCTTTTCTTAATTCTCAATTCTCGAATACCCCGTTGTTGGAGCGTCCGGTGTCGGCAACGCCGAGCTTCGGAATTCTCAGCACCTATCCGCCCACTCCGTGCGGCCTCGCCACGTTCAGCGCCGCACTGGCGGACGGATTGGCCGCCAATGGCGCCGACGTGAATGTGGTGCGCGTGGCCGACGGCACCCCCAGCCGTAGCAATCGCGTTGTCGGCGAACTGATCAACGGGTCGCCGTCCTCGGTCGACGCGTGCTCGGATCTGCTCAACAACAGCGATGTCGCGGTCATCCAGCACGAATACGGTATCTACGGCGGTGCCGATGGCGATGAGGTCATCAGTATCCTTGGCGCGCTGCAGATTCCGTCGATCGTGGTACTGCACACCGTCCCCAAGGATCCGACGCGGCACCAGCGTTCGGTATTGGAGGCGGTGGCGGCCCTGGCGGATCAGGTGGTGGTGATGTCGGACTCGGCCGCGCTGCGGCTGTGTGCAGGTTTCGACGTCGAACGCCGGAAGGTCAGCACCATTCCGCACGGCGCGGCCGTCACGACGTTCGGCCATACCAAGCGAAGCGGCCGCCCCACCCTGTTGACCTGGGGACTGCTCGGCCCGGGCAAGGGCATCGAGCGGGTGATCGACGCGATGGGTTCCCTGCACACGCTCAGGGGCAGCCCGCGATACCTGATCGCCGGTCGCACCCATCCGAAGGTTCTTGCCGCAGAAGGTGAGGCCTATCGTGAGGCTCGTGCCGAGCAGGCGCGGCGCGCAGGCATCTCGGCAGCGGTCCATTTCGACGCCGGCTACCGCGATGTGGCGTCGTTGTCCGCTCTCGCGCAGTCCGCGTCGGTGGTGGTGCTGCCCTACGACTCCACCGATCAAGTCACCTCCGGTGTCTTGGTGGATGCGATCGCCAGTGGCCGCCCGGTGGTCGCGACCGCGTTCCCGCACGCCGTCGAGCTGCTTGCGACCGGAGCCGGCATCGTGGTGCCTCACGATGATCCGGACGCGATGACGGCCGCCTTGGAGGCCGTCCTGACCCAGCCCCGGCTTGCCGGGGGGATGGCCGCGGAGGCCCGCCGGCTCGCGCCGGCAATGGCCTGGCCGGTGGTAGCCACCTCGTATCAAGCTGTGGCACACCGAATTCTGGCGAAGCGGTCGAAGCAGACATGGCTGTCATAACGACGGAGTTCGGTCATCTGCTGAGACTCTCGGACCGACGTGGCACCTTCGAACACGCCTCCGGCACCTCGCCTCGCCAGACCCACGGGTACTGCACCGACGATATGGCCAGAGTGCTGGTGGTGGCCAGCCGCGAGCCCGAGGCGGGCGACGCGGTCCACGGGCTGTCCCGGCTGGCGGTGCGATTCCTGGACGAGGCGCAGGCGTACTCCGGGGGATGCCGTAATCGAATGGACCACAGCGGCAAGTGGACCGACGGCTTCGCGCTGGAGGATTGCTGGGGCCGGTGCCTGTGGGGTCTGGGCACGGCCGCCGCACACAACGATCTGGGTCTGGTGCGCAGGCTGGCGGTGGTGCAGTTCGAGCGCGCCGCCCATGGTCGCTCCAAGTGGCCGCGAGCCATGGCCTTCGCCGTGGTCGGGGCCGCCGAACTGCTCAGTGTCGAGCCCGGCAACACCGCGGCCCGACGCCTGATCGACGATTACGTCGCGGGTCTCCCGGCGCCGAATGGCGACCCGAGCTGGCCCTGGCCGGAGGAGCGCCTCACCTACGCCAATGCCGTACTCGCCGAGGCGATGATCGCTGCGGCCGCCGTTGTCGGGGACCCCGCCCTCGGTCAGCGCGGCCTGGATCTGCTGGGCTGGCTGATCGAACGCGAGACACACGGCGATCACCTGTCTCCCACACCGGTCGGAGGTTGGTCGGCCGGCGAGCACAGGCCCGGTTTCGACCAGCAGCCGATCGAGATATCCACCCTGGCCGATGCGTGTGCCCGGGCAGCCTCCGTCGATGCGCGGTCGATCTGGCCCGACACCGTACGCGCCGCGGCAGCGTGGTTCCAGGGTGCGAACGACGCGGGATTGCTCATGTGGGACCCCGAGACCGGCGGTGGATACGACGGTCTGCACGAGCACGGCGTGAACATCAATCAGGGGGCGGAGTCGACGCTGGCGGCGATGTCCACACTTCAACTGGCCAGGCGCTTCGCCGGTATTCCGCAGTGACCGGTATGACCCAGTGACACTGGCGGACCAGGAACTGGTCACCCGGAGCCCACTACGGATGGCGGCCGATCCGACACGTGTCATCACCAGGTTGTTCGTGCCCGGTCAAGAAGGATTCGAAGTCCACGAGTCCCGGGCGGGAGCGGTATTGCGGCGGATACTGGCACTCGACGAGGACGGTGTTCGGGCGGCCCTCGACGATGTGCTCGTCCGGTTCGACCGGCGTCACCGCGATCTCGTGGGCACCTTCCGCCGGCACGCACGCGAGCTGTCCGACCGGCTGGACCCGGGGCGGGATCTTTCCGACGCCCGGATCTTGCTGCTGGGCGCCGCTTTCACCAGCGAGTACACCATCGAGGGTGCCGCGCTGTGCAATCCCAGCATCGTCGAGCACCCCGATCAATCGGGGGTGGCGCCGGGCAGCCTGCGGTGTGTGATGAGCGTGCGGGGTATCGGTGAAGGGCATCGATCGTCCATCGGATTCCGCACCGGCACCGTGGACGGCACAGGGACGGTCCACTTCGACGATGCCGTGCCGTTCGCGACGGTCGGGACCATCACCTCGGCCCTGCTCGACGCCGCGGTGTTCCGCAGCGAGCTGGTCAAGATGGGCGGCGCCAAAGAGGCTGTCGGCTATGTGCTCGACCAGCTCGGTGAACAGTTCACCCGGGCCGATCTCGACGATCGGCTGGAGCAACTACACCGGCACAGTCGCACCAGGATTCACGCACCACAGACCATCAAGATGATCACCGCGATTGCGGACCGCTCCTACGGTGTCGAGTTCCG
Source organism: Mycobacterium hackensackense (assembly GCF_025822555.1). Taxonomy (NCBI): domain Bacteria; kingdom Bacillati; phylum Actinomycetota; class Actinomycetes; order Mycobacteriales; family Mycobacteriaceae; genus Mycobacterium; species Mycobacterium hackensackense. Next base: position 38,379 of record NZ_JACKUC010000030.1, on the reverse strand, counting down.
CGGCGAGACTCCACTTGCCGAGCGGGTGCTGTGGCCCGCGATGGAGGCCGAGACGGCAGGCATGGAGGACGCGAGATTCGTCCGGTTCGTCGAGGACGACGGGGAGGTCACCTACTACGGCACCTATACGGCCTACAGCGGCACCGAGATAGCTCAACAGTTGTTGACCACCAAGGATTTTCGGACGTTCGAGTCGGCGCCGATGGTGGGTGGCGCGGCGGCGAACAAGGGATTGGCGCTGTTTCCGCGCCGGATACACGGGCGATTCGCCGCGATGTCACGGTCAGACCGGGAATCGAACACCGTCGCCTTCAGCGACCATCTGTCGGTGTGGACCACGACGCAGGAATGTCAGAAGCCCAGCGCCGTGTGGGAGACGCTGCAGTTGGGCAACTGTGGTTCCCCCCTTGAGACCGAGGCCGGCTGGCTGGTCCTCACCCATGGGGTGGGGCCGATGCGCACCTACTCCATCGGAGCCATACTCCTCGACCGCGACGATCCCACCCGGATCATCGGGCGACTGCCGTTTGCCCTGTTACATCCCGCGGCCGACGAGCGGGACGGGTATGTACCGAACGTGGTGTATTCGTGCGGGGCGCTGGTGCACGCCGACACCCTGGTCCTGCCCTACGGCATCGGCGACTGCGCGATCGGAATCGCCACCGTTGCGCTTCCTGAGCTGCTCGCGGCGATGCAGCCGTAGTCGGCTGGTCCGGGTGTGTCCCCCGATCGGGGGAACGTGGATTCCCCCGATATGTGGTCCGGTCGCCGGACATACCGCGGCGCCCGGACCCGGCATTGTGGTGACAACGCCGGAACAATGCGGGCTTGAACCACCCGGGTTGAACGGCGAAAAGCCAAGCCGCACAAGGAGATGACATGACCACCATCGCCCGCCGTATCGCCGCAGGAATCGTCCTTGCCGCCGCCCCGACCATGATCGCGCTGGGCGTCGCGGGCAGCGCCGACGCGCAGACCGGCTTCCCCTATCAGGGGAACGCGCCGCAGCCGGGGACTTCCGTGCATCATCACCATCAGAGCCACCGCTAGTCGCACACCTGAAGGGCCCGGACGGCATGTCCGGGCCCTTCGGCGTTCCGTGAGGCACAGAGCCACTTAGTCGGCCGATCGGCAAGGCAATACCGGCCGATAGGCAAGCTCAAATTAGCCTTTTGAACTGTACAAATGCGCGTAAGTAAGTCTCCACCGAATCGTGTCCGCGGGTTGGTGTGATTGAGCCCACCACATGCGCTACATTGTGACGGCAGTCATAGGAAAGGGTGGACATGGGCGGAGCATTGTTAGCAGGCCTGTTGGTCGTTCTGGGTCTCGGATCGATCGCCGCCGTCGTCGCAGCCGCCGTTCTGGGTTACGGGACGCTGGCGTTGGCGATCGGCATCCTCTCCAGCGCCGCATTCGCGGCGCGGACCGTCTGACCTACCGGCGCAGGCGCGGGCCGAGTCCGGTCGCGCGCACGGCCTGGCGGTCGATAGCCGCGCGGACTTCGGCGGCCGACCCCACCACGCGCACCGCCGTCTTGGCGCGCGTCACCGCGGTGTAGAACAGCTCCCGCGTCAACAGCCGTGAATCCTCCGACGGCAACAGCACGGTCACCTCATCGGCCTGGCTGCCCTGGGATTTGTGGATCGTCATCGCGTGCATGGTGTCGACCTCGGTGAGGCGGCCGGTCGAGAACGACGCGGCACCGATCGCCACCCGCAGGCCCTCCGGCGTCGCCACGGTGATCCCGGTGTCCCCGTTGTACAACTTGAGTCCGTAATCGTTGGCGGTCACCAGCACCGGCCGCCCCGGGTACCACACCGACCACATCGGTTCGCCGGTCGCCTCGGTCAGCCAGCGCTGCACCTGACGGTTCCAGTGCGTCACCCCGAACGGGCCGTGCCGGTGCGCACACAGCAACCGATGTTCATCCAGTACCGACGTGGCCCCCGGGGCATCGCCCAGCAGCGCGGCTTCACGCAACCGCAGCGCATGCGGCAGCAGCACGTCCCGAAGGGCATCGCTGGTGGGTGTCCACGCGATATGCGGTCCACCCGCGGCGAGGACCTCCAGTGCGCGGTCGGCGTCACCGTCCCGGATCGCCGTGGCCAGCGCGCCGATCGACTCGCCGAAGCGGTGCGAGGTGTGCAGCGCGGCGACACGGTCGGCGCCCAGGCCGTCCACCAGGTCGGCCAGCACCGCACCGGCTTCCACCGAGGCCAGTTGGTCGGGGTCACCGACCAGGAGCAAGCGGGTCTGCGGGCGGACGGCTTCCAGTAGTCGGGCCATCATGGTCAGCGACACCATCGACGCCTCGTCGACGACGATGACATCGTGCGGCAGCCGATTGCCCCGATGATGACGGAACCGCGACGACGTGTTCGGCAGTGCCCCGAGAAGCCGATGCAAGGTGGTCGCCGGCAGCCCGGTCAACCGCGCGCGATCCACCGGGTCGAGGCGGTCCACCTCGGCGCGGACCGCCTCTTGCAGCCGCGCGGCCGCCTTACCCGTCGGCGCCGCCAGCGCGATCCGCGGCGACGACCGGCCGGCCAGGGCCGCCTGCTCCGCGAGCAGCGCGAGCAGCCGGGCCACCGTGGTCGTCTTACCCGTTCCGGGACCGCCGGTCAGGACGGTGAGGCCCTGGGCCAGGGCCAGTTTCGCGGCCGCACGCTGCTCGTCGAATCCGTCCGGGAACAGCCGCGCCACCTCCGGTGTGGGCCCCGGTGGCTGGGCGGCCAGCAGGGCCAGTGCGTCATCGCACACCTGCTGCTCCTCGCGCCAATACCGGTCCAGGTAGAGCAGATCGCCGAACAGGTGCAGCACCGCCGGGGGACCGATCAGCGGACTGGCCCGCACGGCGGCCAGCCAGGTGTCGGCGTCCGTGCCGAACTCGCCTGCCGCGGCGCGCAGATCCACGCACACCGACCCACCGCGCAGGGCGCGGACCGCCAGGGCCACCGCCAGGATCACCGACTCGTCGGTCTCGCCGGTCAGCGCCGCCAATCGTTGTGCCACATGGGTATCGGCCGGTTCGAAATCCGGAGTCACGCGTCCCCCAGCAATGCCGACAGTTCGGTCACCAAAGCCGGTGGCGGAGCCCAGCTGAACACCCCGCAGGGGTGGCCGTCGGTCACCGGCGTGGCGGGGCCGCACATTCCCCGCACGAACAGGTAGATCACCCCGCCCAGGTGGGTTTCGGGTGCATACCCGGGAAGCCGCCACCTCAGATACCGGTGCAGCACCACGCTGTACAGCAGCGCCTGCAGGGGATAGTCGGAATGCAGCATCGCCTCGACCATGCGCTGCCTGGTGTAGTCGGCGGCGGTCAGCGGCGCATCGGCGGTGCCCAGCCAGTTCGTCTTGTAGTCGACCACAACATATTTCGTCTGCCCGCCGGCCGGCACCCGCAGCACCACGTCGATGGATCCGGAGAGGTACCCGCGCAAGGACTGCCGGCCCAACGTCCCCGTCGACAACCGTTCGGCGTAGCAGGCCAGCGGGTCATCGGCAGGCAGGTGTCGGCCCACCAGTGCGCCGACGTCGGCGAGTGTGTGCTCCTCACCCGCCAGCGGGAACTCGAAATCCAGCTCGCACAGCCGATCTGACAAACCGATCTGCCGCAACGTCCTTCCCGGCGCGAGCGGACCCAGCGGGGTGTCGTGCAGCGGCACCAGGGCGGTTGCGATCTCACCGGCGGTGGCGGGCACCGGCCACCGGGTCGCATGGATCGCCACCTGGGCCTGCAATTCCGCCGCAAGGTTCGCGGCGAGGGGGTCCGCGGTCTCCAGGACGGCGTGCACCAGCGAACCGAAGGTGGCGCCGGTGGGCAGATCGGCCATCGGGGACGGCGTATCGGCGCCCGCCGGAGGGGAGGTCAACGCGATGTCGGGGATCTCGTCGTCCAGTTCGGCCACCTCGGGCTCACTGGAGACACCCGCGGTCCGGGAATCCTCGGCGGCCCGCAACAGTCCGGAATACGACGTGCGCCGCCACGTCGTATCGATGGTCCGGTGGAAGTGCCGCACCGACAGGTCCGTGGCCGGTGCCGTCACCGGAGCGAGGGTGAACGGCGCGATCTCCGACTCCTCCAGCACCGGTCCGCCCGCGTCCGCCCATGCCCGGAGGCGGGCCAATGCGTCGGCATCGGAGATCTTGGCCGGCACACACACGTCCGGCACCTCGGCCGTCCCGGGTGCCCGCCCGCGCAACAACCGCGACAGGCCACCGTTGGGCTCGTAGTACGACGGTGCCCACCAAGCCACCACCTGTGACTGGGCCCGGGTCATCGCCACGTAGGTCAACCGGCTGTCGTTGGCGGCCGCCTCGGCCTTGCCCGCCGCCACCACTGCGGGCGCCGCCCCGCCCAGGTACAGGCAGCGCACCGAATCTTCGTGGTAGAGGACGGGATCCGGGTCGGGGGTGTAGCGGTTGAAGGCGAAGGGCAGATACACGATCGGGTACTGCAGTCCCTTGGACACCCACACCGTCATGATCTGCACCGCGGCCGAATCGCTGTCGAGGCGCCGATTACGTTCGGCCGTCCCGCCGCCGCCGGAACTCTGGGTGCGCAACCAGTCCCGCAGTGCGGGCAGCCCGAATCCCTCGTTGTGCGCGGTGTCCTGGAGCAGTTGCGTCATATGCGCGAGGTCGGTCATCAGCCGCTCGCCCCCTTGACGGGACAACACCCGGCTGCCCATCCCCGCCAACTGTGCGGCCTCGAGCACCGCGGCCACCCCGCGTTCCCGCGCATGTCCGGCCCAGGCGCGCAGGGTCTCGGCCACCCGGTCGGTCAACGTGTCCCCGCCCGCGGCAAGGGTTTCCGCGGTGTCACCGAAGAACGCGGTGGCCGCCGCGGCGCGCACCAGACCCGGGCGGTGCGGCTGGTCGAAGGCCTCCAGCAGGCACAGCCAGTCCGCCGCGGCCTCGGAACCGAACACGTCGGTGTCACCGGTGTAGACCGCGGGGATCCCGGCCTCGGACATGGCGTCGAAGCACGCCCTGGCGTCCTTGTGGGTTTCGACGATCACCGCGATGTGACGGGCTTGCACGGCGGCTCCGTCGAAGGTGGCGGCACTGGCCAGCAGGGCGCCGATATCGGCGGCGAGATCCTTGCCGATATGGGTGCGTAAACGGTCGATCTGCATGGTGCGGGTATGGGAATTGCCCCGCGTGACGACCCGCAGCCGGAACGGATCGTTGCGGGGTGCGCCGGCCAGCCGGTGTCCCTGATGGTGGGCGTGTACCGGGTGCACGACGATTCCCGGGCCACCCAGTTGCGCGCCGCCGAGCACCACCTGCAGCCGATCCACCAGCGCGGCGTCGCTGCGCCAGTTGGTGCCCAGTGTCTGCTTGTCACCCGCGGTGTCGGCCGCCCGCAGATAGGTGTCGATATCGCCGCCGCGGAACGCGTAGATCGCCTGTTTGGGATCGCCGATCAGCACGAGCGTCGAGCGCCCGGTGAAGGCCCGCTCGATCACCTGCCACTGCACGGGGTCGGTGTCCTGGAACTCGTCGACCATGACGATCGGCCAGCGCTGCGGCATCCGCACCCGAGCGGCGGAATCGGGACGGTCGAGTGCGGCGGCCAGCCGGGTCAGCAGATCGTCATAGCCCAGAATTCCGCTGCGCCGCTTACGGATCTCCAATTCGGCCAGCACATCCCGCGCGAAGGCCAGGCACACCGCCGCGTACGAATCAGGCTCCGGATCGACCGGCCGCAGCTGCGTCGCGGGGTGGTTGACCACCTCCCGGGCCAGCTTCAGCGCCGCGCGGTACCCGAGTACCGGGTCGTCGCGCTGCATGCCGAAATGCGCCAGATACAGGTCATCCACGATCTCGACCACCAGCTCGTCGAGGCTCTCCACCAGCGTCACACCGCTGTCGCTGTCCCCGGCCACCCCGAGGGATTTCAGCACGATATGGCAGAACTGGTGGGTGGTGGCGATGGTCGCGGCGTCGAAACCGGCCAGCGCGTCGTGTAGGCGCAGGCGCCGAGCCGGCCGATCGGTGGCGCATATGTGCCGTTCCAGCTCGTTGGCGGCCCGCTCCGGATCGTCGATGGCCGCCAGCGCGCTGACGATCTGGGCGCGCACCCGCTCGCGCAACTCCTGGCTGGCCGACCGACTGAACGTGATCAGCAGCATCTGGTCGAGTGCGGCCACGCCTTCGGCGACCATCCTGGTGACCAGACCGGCCAGTGCGAATGTCTTGCCGGTGCCCGCGCTGGCTTCCAGCACCGTCGTCGATTGCGGTGCCGGCAGCGGACCGAGCAGGTCGAAGGCCTTCACCGCCAGCCTCTTTCGGCCCGCAGCAGCGGAATCCACAGGCGTTGCGCGTACTCGTCGAGCCCGGCCAGGTCGGCGAGCCGGGCACCGCGACCCCACACCCGCTCGATGGCCTTGTCCTCGCATTCGTTCTTCCAGCGGTAGGTGGCGGCCTGCTCCGGGTCGTCGCCGGCGTCGCGTGCGGCAGCCCACGCGTACGACGTCTTGATCGGCAGCGGCAACGGGGATCGGCGGCCCTCGTCGTAGAGCCCGACGAGGTCACGCAATACCGACAGTGCCGAGTCGGGGGCCTCCAGAGTCTGCACCCGCGGGGTGGTGCCCCGCCTGGGCCGTCCGACACAGGTCGCCGACCAGGCCCGCTTCGGGTCGTGAGCGGCCAACGCCAGCAAGGGGATCCACGCCTTGAGCAGATGCTTGCCGTCGAGCTTGGAGTACGTCACCGCCGAGAGCAGATTGCCGAAGACCGGGGTCACCGTTCCCGTCAGGTGCCGGCCCGGTTCCAGTTCGATGTCGACGTCGAAGGCGTCGCCCTCGACGCTGCGGTGCCGCAACGCCTCGGCGGCCAGTTGTGCTGCCTGGTCCCGAATCTCGATGGCTCGACGCCAGCCGAGCCGGCCCGGGGGCAGGGTGCCGCGGCGCCACTCGGCCTGCTGCGCGTCCTGAGGTGTCAGCCCGGCGGTGATGTCGGCGAGCATCCGATCGCCGACCGTCCACTCCTGCAGGGCGTCGATCGACACCGGCATCTCGTCGGATACACCGTCGACATCCCACGGCAGCGTGTAGTCCAGGGCCCGGAAAAAGCCTTTCACCGGGTCGTTGAAGAATCGGACCAGTTCGGCCAGTTCGACATCGGCGCGGGGTGGGGCCGGCAGTGGACCTGAGACGAAGACCGGCCGCGGTTCGCGGTGCCCCGATATCGCCCTGGCCGCCGTCAGGGCGGTGGGGTCGAAGGTGAACGGACGGCCGGAGCTGTCCGGTTCCACGTTGCGGATGTCGAAGGGCTGCAACGGATGCTGGGTGAGTACCGACACCTCTCCTTCGCAGCTCAGGTCCAGGGTGTCGAGCAGTTCGGCGATCGGCACCGCGGGCGGACGGCTCTGCCCGGTGTATTCGTTGGCCCCGGTGTAGGTGATGACGAGTGTCTCGGTGGCCGCGCCGATGGCGTCCAGCAGCAGCTGTCGGTCCTCGGAACGGATATCGCGTTCACCGGTCATCGGGTCGCGGGCCAGGATGTCGTCACCGTCGACGGCACCCAGCCGTGGGAACATCCCGTCGTCGAGGCCCACCAGGCACACCACCCGGTGCGGGACCGAGCGCATCGGGACCATGGTGCACACCGTCAGGGTGCCGGTGCGGAAGTTGGCGCGGGTCGGCCGGCCGGCCAGTTGCCGGTCCAACAGCGCGCGAATATCGCTCAGCCGCAGCACGGTCGAGGCGGCGGTGGCCGTCCCGTCGAGGAGGGCGGCGAACTCCTGCTGGACCTGGGCTCGGGGCCAGTCCTCGTCATCGTGTGCCAGCGCGTCGAGGCCCGTCGACAGCGCGTGCAGCCACTCACCGAGTGGGCGGGTGCCACTGAGCGCGACGACGGTCCGGTGCAGCTGGTCGACGAACTCCGCGAACCGGCCGGCCAGCTCGACGCGATTGCTGCTCACATCGTCGAGCGGCAGTGTGGTGTCCAGCCAGGTCCGCGAGTCATCCGACAGTGCGACGCCCGCCAGCACTCGGTCCACCCCGAAACGCCACGTGTTGTGCAGGAACTCGACGCCATAGGGGGCACGATGCTCCTTGTCGAAACCCCAGCGGATATTGGCCTCCCGGACCCAGGCGGTCACGGCGTCGAGATCGTCGTCGGTGAAGGCGAACCGGGCGCGCACCGGGGCGGATGCGGCCAGGTTCAGTACCTCACTGGCGGTGGCGCGCCCGCCGGCCAACGTCAGCAGCTGCGCGACCACCGACAGCAGCGGATTGGTCTGCACCAGCGCGCGGTCGGCCAGCCGAACCCGCAGCCGGTGCGCCGGATGAGCTCCGTGCACCACCTCACCCAACCCGAAACCGGCCGAGATCAGTGGGGCGAAAGTCTCGATATCGGGGCACATCACCAGGATGTCGCGCGGCTCCAGGGTGGCGTCGTCGGCGAGCAGGCCGAGTAGAACCTCACGCAACACATCGACCTGCCGGGCCGGACCGTGGCAGGCGTGCACCTGTACGGAGCGGTCCGTGATCCGGTGCCGGCGGCCGGCGGGACGCAGCCGGTCGGCGGCGATATCGGATTGCAACCAGCCCAGCAGAGTATTCGGATACGTTGCCGCGGAAAGGTATTCGTCGGTCGCGGCGGTGGGCAGGGCCCGTTGCAGTTCGCGCAGGTCGCGGCCGAGCGTGGCCAGTAGCGGATGTCCGAGTGCGCGGTGACCGGTGTCGTCGCGGCGCGGGATTCGTCCCTTGTGAGTGGACAGCGCCTGCCACATGTGATCACTGGGGTGGGGCAGCCACAGGTGCAGGTCGTGATGGGTGGACAGGGCGTCGAGCAGTTCGATCTCGGTGCGGGGCAACCGGGTGTGGCCGAACAGCGACAGTCTCGGTGGGAGTCCGTCCGCGGGCGCTTCCCGCAACCGAGACACGGTGTGCGCGTGCCGGATGTGCGGAGGGTCGATGCCCATTCTGGACAGCAGGGCCTGCCACAGCGGCGGCTGCCAGGACAGGTCCGCCTCGACGCCCGCCCAGTCGATGAGCAGTTCGGGGCGCTGGCGTGCGTAGGAGGCGAAGAGTCCGGCCAATCTGCGTGCCACCGCGTACCGCCGGCCCTGGCGAAGTTCGTGCTCCTCTCCGGTGTCGAAGTGGCCCAGGTGGGTGGCCAGGGTGGTGCACCACGGCTGGTCGAGGTTCTCGTCGATGGTGGCCAGCAGCGGCCACACCAGGGCGTCGGGGGACCAGGGATCATCGCGGGACGTGCCGGACAGCGTCGCCATCAGCGTGCGTGGGCTGGCGAATTCCACACCGGCGCAGACGCCCAACCGGTCCGACAGTCGCTGGCTGAGCCAGCGTTCGACACCCTTGGCGGGCACCAGTACCAACTCCCGCGCGAACGGGTCGGGCAGGGGTTCGGACAGCAGCGCGCCCAGTCCGTCGGCGAGCAGATCCGTCCGCTCGGCGCGGTGCAGGTGCAGAGCCATCGCTGCCACCCTAGCCAGTCGGTGGCCCGGTCAGGAGCAGGTGTTCAGGGCCGGCCTTTCGAGCCTCACTTCGTGGTGAGAGCGAATTCCTCGGCCAGCCCGTCGATTCCCGCTCGGATCGCCTCGATGGCCGATGCGCGCGCCTTGAGCTTGCTCGCCACATGGGCCTTCAGATGCAGGGTGGCGGCATATTCGGCTGCCACCGCCTGGGCGCGGGCCAGCACGTCGTCGCGTTCGACGATCTCGTCGAGCCAGCCACCCGCGATCGCGGCGTCCCCGGTGAACGTCGCCGCCACCGACACCGCGCGGAAGAACGCGGCACGGGTCAGCCGCATCCGCATGATCTCGATGGCCGCGATCGGCAAGGTCATCCCGATGGCCACCTCGTTGGCCTGGCACCGGCCCTTCGCCGAACCCACCCGATGATCGCCGCTGAGAAGCAGGAAGGAGCCCATCGCGATGGCATGCCCGGTGGCCGCGATCACGATCGGGGCCGGGAAACTCAAGACGCGCACCGACAATTCGAATCCGGCGGTCAGCATGCCCAGCCCGGCAGCGGGATCGCCGGAGGCGAACACACTCAGCTCGAATCCCGCGCTGAGCACCCGCGAATTACCGGCCAGGACGACGGCTTTCACGGTACCGGCGGCGATATCCGACTCGGCCTGGTCCAGTGCGGCGTTGATGGCCGCCAGCATGTCGGGGGACAGGGCATTGACCTTGCCGTCGTCGAGAGCGATCGTCGCGACGGATTCGTTCACCGAGTAACTCACCGGGCTCGTCATAGCTGCGGATGTTACGGAGCGTGGTTGCGAATTTTGATGGCGGGGCTCGAATGGTGCCTGCCTGCGGGCCGGGCCTCCTCGATCCACGGAAAGTCGAGTTCGGTGGTCTCGTCGACCTGGCGGGTCCGCCAGCGGTCCTGGGTCTCGCGCACCGCGCGGTTCATCCGGTCGATCTCGGCCCGGAACACATCGGGACGCGTCTCCTTGGATGCGTAGTGGAAGTAGGTGAGCATGCTGCGCAGCAGCTCCAACTTCTGCTTCTCCCGTCTGGCCAGGTCGTGGTTGAGCATCAGGTCCAGTCGCTGCGCCGGCGGCAAGGTCGCCCAGTCGAGCACCACCTCGGTGTGGAACTCCTGCCGCCTGCCCTTCTCGTTCTTGGGGCGATCGCGGTAGGTGAGGGCGCCCTCGAACCGGGACTGGATCTCCCCGCCGAGTTCCTCGCGGCTGATGGCTGAATCCCACACAGTTCGCCACTCCTGCCCGGGTGCGAGTTGCGTGAGTTCGCTGGGAAGGGTGAGGGCGGCAACCTCGGGTGGCCCGTCGTCATAGGCTTCCTCGTAGCGGCCCACGGTGAGCGGGGTGGGGAATTCGAACTGCACCTGGTGTGCGGCCGACTTGCCGAAATTGCGTACCACGAGTTCGACGACGTGCCAGTCGGTGGCACTGGGCTCCATGTACATCACCACGTGCGGCCGCAATTCATCGCTCTTGAGCTGCCGGTTCCGTTTGATCGCCCGCGCGACGAAGATCAGTGCGAGAACCGCGAGCAACAACCCGGCCCACGCCGCGATCGTTAGCCAGGTGGCAGACCCCAGGCCGACGAGGTCGGTCCACCGATCATGAAACCACTGCACAGCGCCCCCACCCGTTCGTCCGATTGCGCTCTGGACAGTAGCGCTTCGCTAAGTGTCACGTAAACCGCGACTCCCGGCATTGCTAGCTGGCGGTGGCGAGTGCCGGGGCGGTCAGGGGGCGCGGCGTGTCGGCCTGGATCAGGCGTTCGGTGCGGGCCGGCCAGTCGGTGTCCGCCCACACGACTTCGGCGGGCAGGCGGCGCCAGTACCTCGGATGGGCGCGTAGGTACATCTCGACGCTGGCGTGCACCGCCGCGGCGTGCGGCACCCGCCGTACCCCGCGGGCGCGCGGTTCACGCCGGGGGACCGGGAGGGCCGCCGGTTCGGTGCGGATCCGCAGGCCGGCGCGGGTGGCTCCGTCGAGGATCCAGTCCAGGACGACGGCGTCACCGACGATGCTGCGGTGTGTTCCGCGAAACCAGACTTCCTCGACACCGCCGACGTGCTGCAGCGGTGGTCCGCCGTCGATGGCCATGGCGTGCCGGCCCTCGACCACCTCGACCGGTCCAGCGGTGCCCGGCGTCCGGGTGGTGTCCCAGAGGCCGAGGAACCGAACGGGTATCCCGACATCCGTGTGGGAGGTCAGCCCGGCGGCGACGGCGGCGAGGTCCCGCCAGTCCTGGTCGGTGCGCGGTGTGCGCGGGACCGCATAGGTGGCGAGCACGTAGTCGATGAGTTCACCGTCGAGCACGCCGATGGTGCCGAGCAGTCTGCTCAGGGCCTGGGCACAGGCCGCGCCGCGGCCGGCCCCGAAGACGAAGATCTGGTCGCCCGGGCGCCAGTGCGTCAGCAGATGCCGATAGCCCTCGGTGATGGCGGCGCGCGCCTCGTCGGCGGCGTTGCGGCGGCGCTGCGGGAGGTCGTGAGACCAGATCAGCTGGGTGTCGTCGAGTTGTGCGAGCAGTCCGGTGCGGTCGGTACGACCGGAATGTGACTCTTGGCCGAAGCACAGCACGATGTTTGTCACAGCAACCCCCGACGGAAGCGGCACAAGCGAATCCAGCGAATAATTCTGCCCACGCGGCCCGGCTGGCGCCAGTCCGTGGATTCGGCGAAAAATCCATCCATCTCGACGAAATCCAGCTAACTAAAGCTATCGTGCTACGAAATCAGTCGTCTGTCCACCGTTTGACGGACATAGAAATTCTCGCGGTTAACCTGAACCGCAGCGGCGGGGAACGTTTGGCTAACTCAACGGCAGTACTGCGCCGGCACTGGACACGTCGCCGTGCACCTGCAGGGAGCCGGGCACACTGCCGGGCGGGACATCGAACGCGATGGCGACATCGACGGGTTCGTTGGGGTACACCACGGTCGTCGTACCGCCGAGATAGAAGGTGGCCTCGGTGTCCGGGGTGTAGGTCTGGCCGTCCGCGGTGAGCACCTGTTGGTCGGCGACGAACGTCGCCGGCGCCTGACCGGTGTTGGTCAAGGTCAGATGCACCACGATGAACTCACCCGTGGCGGTCTTGGTCAGCTGGTCGTTGTCCGGCGCGACGACGGTCGGGCCGATATCGATGCCGTTCTGGGTGAACGTGACGTCACCGTCGACCGCGCTACCCGCCGCGGGTGCCGCGGGCGCGGATTCGGTCGCCGACGGGCGCGAGGTCTCGGTGGACGTCTCGGCCGAGGACGATGTGGTCTGGGTGGACGTCGCCCCCGGCAGGCTCAGCCGGCTGGCCTCGGGCTTGTGGATGACCAGGGCGTACACCAGCGCCGCGATCAGTGCGATGAGCAGGACGCCCACGCCGCCGATATAGCTCTTGAGCAGTTTCCCGTTTCCTGCGGCCGGTGCGGTGGGCCCCGGTGCCGCGGCTGCCGGCTCGGCGAACTGGGCCGCCGCCGGCTCGCCGTAGAACGACGCCGGGGTGTAGGTGGGGACCACCGTGGTGGCCGGTTCGGGCAGCCGCACCACGGTGGTATCCGGCTCGAACGCGGTGGGCGGCTCCGGGTTCTCGGGGGACGGTTCGGGTGCTTCCTCGGCCGGCTCCGGGGTGTCCGCATCGGATTCCGGCTCAGACGGTGACGGCTCGGGTGCCGGCTGCTCGGGCTGCGGGATGTTCACGACGGCGGTGGGCTGCTCGCTGGCCGCCTGCTCCCAGGACGGCATCTCGACATCGGGCCACGGCGGCAACTCGGACGGCCAGGATGTCGGCTCCTGCGGCGCGGAAGGTTCTGCGGGAGCCGCGGGAACGGGAGGCGCCGGTGGCGCCTGAGCGGGGGTCAGATGCTCGGTCCACGCCGTGCCATCCCAATACCGTTGACCACCCGTGCCGTCAGGGTCGGGATACCAGCCGGCCGGGGTCGGCGGTGTCGTCATCGTAGGACTTCCTCCCCATCATGCGCCGGATGGGCGCTGTGACCCCGCAGGATAGCCGAGCCCGGAATACGCCGCGAGACTTTTGCCTGCGCCCTCGACCTCGTTCAGCCGCCCATCAGCATGCGCCACTGGTCGAGATTGCTCGCCCGGTAGACGTAGTTCGACTGCTTGACCGAAGACAACGATGCGTTCGGCTCAGCCGAATACCAGTGTCCGGGAAATACGGTCGGGTCGCCGGGCAACTGGGCAAGTGCCTGCAGGCTGCGGAACATGGCATCGACGTCCCCGCCGGGGAAATCGGTGCGCCCGCACCCCTCCAGGAACAAGGTGTCGCCGGCCACCAGTCGCCCGTCGAGCAGGAAGCACTGACTGCCCGGGGTGTGTCCCGGCGTGTGCAGCAGTTCGATCTCGATATCGCCGATCGCCACTTTGTCACCGTGCTGGTGCGGGGTCAGTTCGCTGGGTGCGATACCGGTGACGCGCGAAACCCAGTCCGCCTCATGGGCATTGACGTGCACCGGCACGCTGACTCGCTCCAGGAGTTCGGCCACTCCCTTCAGCGTGAACCCCATCATCGTGCCGCCGACGTGGTCGGGGTGGTGGTGGGACACCAGCACGCCCGACAGGTGCATGCCATCCGCTTCCAGGGTGTCCACCAGGTCGCCTGCGGCGTACGCGGGGTCGACGACCACGGTGTCGCCGGTCTCGCGGTCGCCGATCAGATAGGCGAAGTTGCGCATCTGTTCGGCGATCGGATCGCCCGCGGCGAAATCGCGGCCGGACAACAGCTGACGGAAGTACAGGCGGTCTTCGGACATGGGGACAGAGTAGGACGGCGCCCCGTGACGGAGATAACCGCAGGTCCAAAAACCGCATGTCATGAGGTGTTTAACCGCACAAGCGGAAATGTCGCATCACAGATGCGTAATTACTAGCGTCGGACGCATGCACCTCACCCGGTTCACCGACCTCGGACTGCGGACGATGATGCTGCTCGCCGCCGCGGAGACCGACGGCCGGCGAATCACCACCCGCACCATCGCGAACGGCGCGGACGCGTCGGAGAACCACATCGCCAAAGCCGTCTCGCGGCTCGTCGAGCTCGGCATGGTCAACGCCCGGCGCGGCCGAGTCGGTGGACTCGAACTCACCGAGGCCGGCCGACATGCATCGCTGGGCCGGCTGGTCCGCCGCCTGGAGGGCGACGCCGAGGTGATCGACTGCGCCGGCGGCGCCCACCCCTGCCCGCTGATCCCCGCGTGCCGGCTGCGTCGAGTGCTCGCGGAGGCCAAAGAAGCCTTCTACCGCCAGCTCGACGGCTACACCATCGACGACCTGTCGGGCAGCGCCCTGCTGCCCCTCGTTTCCCTTCCCTTGACCCACCCAGAAAGGACACCACGATGACCATCACCACCGAGAGCACTGAACTGGACCCGGTTCACGCCGAGATCGTCACCGCCACGCTGCCGTTGATCGGCGCCAATATCGACACCATCACCCAGGCGTTCTACCGCCGGTTGTTCGACAACCACCCGCAGCTGCTGCGCAACCTGTTCAACCGCGGTAACCAGGCCCAGGGCGCGCAGCAGCGCGCACTGGCGGCGTCGATCGCGACCTTCGCCACGCACCTTGTCGACCCTGCGCTGCCGCATCCGGTGGAGCTGCTGTCGCGGATCGGGCACAAGCACGCCTCGCTGGGCATCGTCGCCGAGCAGTACCCGGTGGTGCACGACAACCTGTTCGCGGCGATCGTGGAGGTGCTCGGTGCGGACACCGTCACCGCCGAGGTCGCGGCCGCCTGGGACCAGGTTTTCTGGATCATGGCCAACGCGCTGATCGACCTGGAGCGCTCGCTGTACGCCCAAGCCGGTGTGCGTGACGGTGACGTGTACCGGCGGGCCCAGGTGCTGGCCCGGGTGGACGATCCGTCCGGCGCGGTCCAGGTGACTGTCGCCCCGCTGACGGCCGGCGCGCTGCCGAGCACCGCGGGCCAGTACGTGTCCGTCGGTGTGACCCTTCCCGACGGCGCGCGCCAGCTGCGCCAGTACAGCCTGATCGACGCGGGCGAGCACGGGGAGCTCACCTTCGCGGTCAAGCCCACCGGTGAGGTGTCGACATGGATCCGGGACAACCTGCGCGTGGGCGACCTGCTCGACGTCACCGTGCCGTTCGGCGACCTGCCGCGCCCCGCTCCCGGTGCGCCGCTGGTGTTGATCTCGGCGGGCATCGGCATCACTCCGATGATCGGCATCCTGGAAGCGCTGGACCCGGCCACGCGCGTGGTCGTCCTGCACGCCGACCGCAGCGCCCAGACCCACCCGCTGCGGGAACGGCAACGTGAGTTGGTGGCCGCGTTGCCCGATGTCACCCTGGACATCTGGTACGAGGACGCCACCGAAGGCGCGCATCAGGGCTTCCTGAACCTCGACGAGGTGGAGCTGCCCGCCGGCGCCGAGGTCTACCTGTGTGGCGCCGACGGCTTCGTCCGGGCGGTGCGCGACCAGTTGGCCGCGCGCGGCGTCGAACGGGTGCACTGCGAGCTGTTCAGCCCCAACGACTGGCTGCTGTAACCGCGCCGGCTGGTCAACGCTGATTTCTGCACCGGGGTCGCTGCGCCCGTACACTCGCGACCCTGGTGTGGAAAACAGCGTCGAACGGGCCAGTCGACCCCGATACGCTGCCGTTTTGGCAGGAGAAACGCCGGGAATGTACCCTCTTTAAGGCCCTCGGGCTGATGTAGTGCCAAAGAAGTGCAAGGCCCCCTTAGCTCAGTCGGTAGAGCGTTTCCATGGTAAGGAAAAGGTCAACGGTTCGATTCCGTTAGGGGGCTCGGTGGACGCCAGGCGGATCGCCGCCTTTCGTCTATTCGGGGCGGTGTAGCTCAGCTGGTTAGAGCGCACGACTCATAATCGTGAGGTCGGGAGATCGAGCCTCCCCACCGCTACAGGGAAACAACGAGAGGCAATGACGTGGCGTCGAGTACCGACGTACGGCCCAAGATCACCTTGGCCTGCGAGGTGTGCAAGCACCGTAACTACATCACGAAGAAGAACCGGCGCAACGACCCGGACCGGCTGGAGCTGAAGAAGTTCTGCCCCAACTGTGGCGCGCACCAGCCGCATAAAGAGTCGCGCTAACTCTTCGTCGTGGCTCTGTCGTCGAACATCGTCGGGATGCACTATCGGTACCCCGACGTGTACGAGGTTGGCCGGGAGAAGATCCGCGAGCACGCCGTCGCCGTCAAGAACGACGATGCGTACTTCCACGATGAAGCTGTCGCCGCCGACCTCGGGCATGACGCATTGCCGGCGCCGCTGACCTTCATCTGCATCTTCGGCTACCA
Organism: Mycobacterium hackensackense; assembly: GCF_025822555.1. Taxonomy (NCBI): domain Bacteria; kingdom Bacillati; phylum Actinomycetota; class Actinomycetes; order Mycobacteriales; family Mycobacteriaceae; genus Mycobacterium; species Mycobacterium hackensackense. The sequence continues at coordinate 21,623 of NZ_JACKUC010000030.1, read as the reverse complement.
GGCGCAGTATGCGTTTTTCGATCATGCGAACATCAGCGTCAAGGACGCGCAGATCGTGCAGGTCGACCAGCAGTTGAAGTTCATGGCGCCGATCCGGGCGGGCGACAGGCTGTACTGCGATGTCTACGTAGATTCGGTTCGACAGGCACACGGCACGGACATCATCGTCACCAAGAACGTGATCAGTAATGACAAGGGTGACGTTGTCCAGGAGGCCTACACGACCCTTGCCGGTCGTGCAGGAGACGGAGAAGAGGGTTTTTCTGATGGCTCTGCGTGAGTTCAGTTCGGTCAACGTGGGTGACACCCTTCCGGAGAAGGTCATCCCGCTGACCCGACAGGACCTGGTGAACTACGCCGGTGTGTCCGGCGACCTGAACCCCATCCACTGGGACGATGAGATCGCCAAGCAGGTCGGCCTCGACACCGCGATTGCTCACGGCATGCTGACCATGGGCCTCGGCGGCGGTTATGTCACGTCCTGGGTCGGCGACCCGGCCGCCGTGACCGAGTACAACGTCCGGTTCACCGCGGTCGTCCCCGTGCCCAACGACGGTGTGGGCGCCGAGATCGTCTTCAACGGCCGGGTGAAATCGGTGGAACCCGAATCGAAGTCGGTGACGATCGCCCTCTCGGCGACCACCGGGGGAAAGAAGATCTTCGGCCGGGCCATCGCCATCGCGAAGCTGGCCTGAGCCATGGCCATCAAGGCTGACATCCTGGGGATGGTCTACAAGTACCCCGAGGTCTTCGTGGTGGGCCGCGAGCAGGTCAAGCAGTTCGCGCGGGCGGTGAAATCCGACGACCCGGCTTCGCAGGACGAGGCGGCCGCCGCCGCGCTGGGCCACGACGCCCTGGTCGCAGGCCCGACGTTCCCGTCGATTCTGGCGCTGCTGGTGCAGCAGGACTTCTTCCGCAACGTCGATCTCGGCATGGAAACCATGCAGATCATCCAGGTGGATCAGCGGTTCGTGTACCACCGCCCGATCAAGGTGGGCGACCGGTTGCATGCGCAGCTGGAGGTGAAGTCGGTCGATGAGCGGTTCGGCGCCGATATCGTCGTGACCCGCAACATCCTCGCCGACGACGACGGCGTGATCATCATGGAGGCGTTCACCACCCTGATGGGCCACGAAGGCGACAATTCGGTGTCGGTGCAGTACGACCGCGAAACCGGTCAGGTGCGGCGCTCGGCGGTCATCGAGAGCTAGTCTCGATGAGGGGAGCGCAGCGACAAGGCGATTAGTAACTGAGACTTGGGCCGATGTACACTCGGTCCTCGGGGTTTTCCCACATCAGCGCGCTGTCCGTCGGTTCGGAAATCGGCCGGTCGGGGAGCGCGCGAGTTGTGTGAGGGCCGCCACGAAGGGGCGTAGCTCAACTGGCAGAGCAGCGGTCTCCAAAACCGCAGGTTGCAGGTTCAAGTCCTGTCGCCCCTGCTCAACTGAATACTCGACGAGTGTGGACACTGCGAAGGTGACCACCCGAACCAGATGAAAGGCGTGCGGTGAGCGACGAGCGCGACAGTGCCGGCTCCGAAGGCACCGAAGCAACGGGCACCGAGGACGCGGCCGGCCAGACGGCCGTCGTGACCCGCCCGCTGCGCCCGACCGGTAAGCGGACGCGGCGTGCCGCGGTGGCCCCGGTTGAGGATGATGAGGTGTCCGATACCGACACCGAGTCCGCCGACGGCACCGAGGGCGCCGAACCGACTGCCAAGAGCACGAAGACCAAGGCGGCGAAGCCGGCCAAGAAGAAGAGCGACGCCAAGCGGGTCAACCCGTTCGCCTTCGTGTGGAACTACCTCAAGCAGGTCGTTGCCGAACTGCGCAAGGTCATCTGGCCGAACCGCAAGCAGATGGTCAGCTACACCACGGTGGTCCTGGTGTTCCTGGCATTCATGGTCGCGCTGATCGGCGGGGTCGACGTCGGGCTGGCGAAGCTCGTGTCGATCGTGTTCGGCTGACCGGAAGAACTGAGAGAGGACTGACAACCGTGACTAGCTTCGACGGCGACGAACAGCTCGACGCCGAGACGCCTTCGGGTGATGCCGTCGACGTGCTCGACGAGACTCTGGAGACCGCCGAGGGCGCCGAAGAAGGCGCTGAAGAATCCGAGACTGCCGAAACTGCGGAACCCGAGGCTCCTGTCGTTGAGGAGGCCGCCGAGGATGAGGACGTCGATCCGGCGACCGCGCTCAAGAAGGAGCTGCGCCTCAAGCCGGGTGACTGGTACGTCATCCACAGCTACGCCGGTTACGAGAACAAGGTGAAGGCCAACCTCGAGACCCGCGTGCAGAACCTGGACGTCGGCGACTACATCTTCCAGGTCGAGGTGCCCACCGAAGAGGTCACCGAGATCAAGAACGGCCAGCGTAAGCAGGTCAACCGCAAGGTGCTGCCCGGCTACATCCTGGTGCGCATGGAACTGAACGACGAGTCGTGGGGCGCGGTGCGCAACACCCCGGGCGTCACCGGGTTCGTCGGTGCGACCTCGCGCCCGTCACCGCTGTCGCTCAACGACGTGGTCAAGTTCCTGCTGCCGCAGGGGGCGGCCAAGAAGGCTGCCGCGAAGAGCTCCTCCGCGGCATCGGCGGCCTCTTCTGAAGCCACGTTGGAACGGCCCGAGATCCTCGTCGATTTCGAGGTCGGCGAGTCCGTCACCGTCATGGACGGCCCGTTCGCGACGCTGCCGGCCTCGATCAGCGAGGTCAACGCCGAGCAGCAGAAGCTCAAGGTGTTGGTGTCGATCTTCGGCCGCGAGACACCTGTCGAGCTGACGTTCACCCAGGTCGCCAAGATTTAGCGGCTCAGTTTTCAACAACACAGGGCAACCCACGCCCTTCCAGGAAGAAACAGTAAGGAACACCGAACAACATGGCCCCGAAGAAAAAGGTCGCCGGGCTCATCAAGCTCCAGATCCAGGCCGGGCAGGCCAACCCTGCTCCGCCGGTCGGTCCGGCGCTCGGTCAGCATGGCGTCAACATCATGGAGTTCTGCAAGGCGTACAACGCCGCGACCGAGTCGCAGCGCGGCAACGTCATCCCCGTGGAGATCACCGTCTACGAGGATCGCAGCTTCACCTTCGCCCTGAAGACCCCGCCCGCCGCGCGGCTGCTGCTCAAGGCTGCCGGTGTGCAGAAGGGTTCCGGCGAACCGCACAAGACCAAGGTCGCCAAGGTCACGTGGGATCAGGTGCGTGAGATCGCCGAGACCAAGAAGGAAGATCTCAACGCCAACGATATCGACGCCGCGGCGAAGATCATCGCCGGCACTGCCCGCTCCATGGGTATCACTGTCGAATAAGCACGAAAGTCTCGAACAAGCACGGAAGTCGTGGGAGGGCCCGCTCCGGCCCGACAACCACAACTCCAACAACACGATTGGAATCACAATGAGCAAGAACAGCAAGGCATATCGCGAAGCCGCCGAGAAGGTGGATCGCACCAACCTCTACACCCCGCTGCAGGCCGCGCGTCTGGCCAAGGAGACCTCGTCCAAGAAGCAGGATGCGACCGTCGAGGTCGCCATCCGCCTGGGCGTCGATCCCCGCAAGGCCGACCAGATGGTCCGTGGCACCGTGAACCTTCCGCACGGCACCGGTAAGACCGCCCGTGTCGCGGTGTTCGCCGTGGGTGAGAAGGCCGAGCAGGCCCTGGCCGCCGGCGCGGACGTGGTGGGTAGCGATGACCTGATCGAGAAGATCCAGGGTGGGTTCCTGGATTTCGACGCCGCGATCGCCACGCCCGATCAGATGGCCAAGGTCGGTCGTATCGCCCGCGTGCTGGGCCCGCGCGGCCTGATGCCGAACCCCAAGACCGGCACCGTGACCGCTGATGTCACCAAGGCCGTCAACGACATCAAGGGCGGCAAGATCAACTTCCGTGTCGACAAGCAGGCCAACCTGCACTTCGTGATCGGCAAGGCGTCCTTCGACGAGACCAAGCTGGCCGAGAACTACGGTGCGGCGCTCGACGAGGTGCTGCGCGCCAAGCCGTCGTCCTCCAAGGGGCGCTACCTGAAGAAGATCACCGTCTCCACCACGACCGGCCCCGGCATCCCGGTGGACCCGGCCGTGACCCGGAACTTCACGGAGGAGCAGGTCTAAAGCCTGTCCTTACACCTCACCGAGTGGCCGGTCATCGCGAGATGACCGGCCACTCGGCGTTTCGGCGTCAGCCCCCGCACTCGGCGAGGCGCCGGCGCAGGAAATCCTGCGCTGGATCGGATGCACTGCGGTCCAAGGCGATTCGGTACCAGTGGGCTGCCTCGGTCAGCCGGTCGGACCTGCGCAGCAGGTCGGCCCGGATCGAGGCGACCACACTCGAGCGCGCCAGTCGCGGATCATCGGCCACCCGGTCCAACGCCGCCAGCCCGACGGCGAAACCGTCCCGAAAGCCCAGTGCCAGCGCGTGATTGGCCCGGGCCATCGGTGAATCGGCGACGGCGATGAGCCGATCGTAGGCTGCGCAGATCGTCGGCCAGTCGGTGGCCGCCCAGTTCGGGGCCGTGGCATGGACGGCCGCGATCACCGCTTGCGGCAGGTAAGGTCCCTGCGCGCCGCTCGCCCGGGCCAGCCGGTCCAGGCCGCGGGCCATCCGGGTTCGGTCCCAGCGGCTGCGGTCCTGCTCCTCGAGCGGCAATAGGGCACCGCCGGCATCGACCCGGGTGGCCCGCCGCGAGTCGTGCAGCAGGGTCAGCGCCGCCAGGGCATGGGTATCCGCAACCGTGGGCATCAAGGCGCACAGTTCCCCGGCCAGTCGGACCCCCTCGTCGCAGAGGTCGTCGCGGATGGCCGAGGGACCGCCGGTCGACCAGTAGCCCTCGGTGAACACCGAGTACACGCAGGCCAGCACGTGCGGTGTCCGTTCGCCGAGCAACTCTGCCGGCGGGACCCGCAGCGGGATGTTGGCGTGCCGGATCTTGTTCTTGGCGCGGGTGATCCGTTGCCCGACGGCGGCTTCGGACTGCATGAGTGCTCGGGCGATCTCCGGCACCGTCAGCCCGGAGATCAGGCGCAAGGTCAGCGCCAGTTGTGACGGCCGGTCGAGGGCGGGGTGTGCGCAGGTGAACATCATCCGCAGCTCGTCATCGCGGACCGGGTGCACCGGCCGGTCATCGGTTGGGATCGGCATCGCCGCGAGTTCCTTTCCGGGGCGCGATGATTCGCGCCGTATCCGGTCCAGGGCGCGATTGCGTGCGACCGTCATGAGCCAGCCGCCCGGGTTGTCCGGGGGTCCGTCGGCCCAGGTGCGCAGCGCTTCGGTGAAGGCCTCCTGGACGGCGTCCTCTGCCAGGGTGAGGTCACCGCACCAGCGCGCCAGTGTCGCGACCGCCGGACCCCATTCGCGACGGAAGACGCCGTCCAGGTTGGTCATTGCGCGGCTCTTACAGGCCGGCGATCCCGGCGAGCCGGCGCACCGCGACCGAGCCGGCGGGAATCATCGAGGCGAGCTTGACCGCCTCGTCCCGGTCTGCGGCGCGAAGCAGGTAGAAGCCGTTGGCCACCTCCGCACCCTCCACGTAGGGCCCGTCCGTCAACACCGTCTGGCCGTCCCGAACCCGTACCGTCGTGGCGGTGGCCGGCGGGTGCAACGGTGCTCCGCCCAGGATGTGGTCACCGATGCTCTGATGGACCTCGACGTGCTGGGCCACCCTGGCTTCGAACTCGGGTGAACCGGGGATGTTCACCTCGTCGGGTGACTCCAGCAGCAGCGCAAGCCAATCCGCGCCGACCGGCTGGCTGGGGGCATTCCAGTGCACCATCGGCCACACCTCGATGGCACCGTACTGCGCCGCGGGGATCTGGCGCGCCAACTCCAGCGCGTCGTCGAGATTGTCGGCCTCGAACACGTAGTAGCCGCCGGCCACCTCGGCGCCTTCGGCGAACGGGCCGTCGGTCACCACCGGCTCACCCGGCCAGCCGGTGATCAGCTTGCCGTCGCCCGCAGCGGCGAGTGCGTCGCCGCCCCGGATCGCCGACGCGGCCTTGGCATGGAATTCCTGATAGGCCGCCATCTCGGCGGCGCCCTCGGCGGGGTTCAGATCGCGCTCGGGGGTCAGCAGCAGTGCGAAGTAGAACATGGTCGTTCCTCCGGTAGGGGCGGGACCCTAGCGTCCCACTCTCTACCTGTACGACGAACGACTACGACCCGATCCGACAGGATCAGCCGGCGAAATTCGATTTGAGTTCGCCGACGATGTCATCCCACAGGGCTTCCGGCAGATCGTGGGCCATTCCGTCGAACAGGACCAGTCGTGCACCCGGGATGGCACGGGCGATCGCCCGGCCGCCCGACGGGCGCATGAGTTTGTCGGCTTTGCCGTGGATGACCACGGTCGGCACGGTGACCTGCCGGTTGTAGTGGCGCAGGCTGCCGCTGCCCATGATGGCGGCGAACTGCCTGCCCACCCCGGCCGGATAGTAGGACCGGTCGTAACTCTCGATGGCGTCGGCGCGGGCCTTGTCCCTCGGCGTCGGGAAGCCGGGGCTGCCGATGATCTCGGTCAGCCGGATCGTGTTCTCGATGACGGCTTCCCGGGAGGAGTCCTTGGGCTTCTGCAGCAGCGCCAGCAGCTGTTTCGGCCCGGGCGGCGGGAGCAGGGCTTGGTTGTTGCTGGAGAAGATGACCCCGAGGCTGCGCGTGCGGTGGCTGTGCCGGGCGGCGAAGACCTGGGCGATCATGCCGCCCATCGAGGCACCGACGATATGGGCACGCTCGATGCCGAGATGATCCAGCAGCGCGTTCGCGTCATCGGCCATATCCTCCAGGACGTAGCCGGCTGGGCTCTTCAGGCCGACGAGCGACCGCGCCATCCGGGTCGGCAGCGGCGCGCCGCTGCGGGCGTGGGGCAGCTTGGTGGACAGTCCGATATCGCGGTTGTCGAAGCGGATCACCCGTAGTCCCTGGTCGACGAGCTTCTCGCAGAATCCCTTGCGCCACAACAGGAGTTGTGCGCCCAGGCCCATGATCAGCAGGACCGCCGGATCATCGGGATTGCCCATGTCCTCGTAGACGATCTCGATGTCGCCGTGGGTCGCGGTCCCGGTGCGGACGCTCATTCGCTGCCCTCTTCTTTGTGTTCTTTGTGGTCCCGGCTGATCTCCACCATGAAGTTCGCGAAGTAGCCGGTGAATTGCGGATCGCTCATCATCTGCCACTTCGGCGCCAGCAGCTTCATGTACCGCTCGACGTAGAGGAACTGCTTGCCGATCAAGACCAGCTCGCGCGGGAGCTTTACGTCGTACGCGTCGGCGAGGGTGGAGAGTTGTTTCCCGATATCGGCGTAACTCATATCGCCGAGTGAGGACATGGTCAACGGCGTGGCGAACTTCTCCAGATCCTTGGCCGCCTGGGCCTCGGGTTTGACGGTGCCCACCGCACCCATCAGCACGACGATCTTTCCGGCCGCGGCGTGATCCTTCTTCACCACCAGGGCGTAGACCAGTTCGCGCAGCAGCCAACGGGTGCGGGGATCGATGCGGCCCATGATGCCGAAGTCGAAGAAGACGATCTTGCCGTCGTCGTCGACGTAGAGGTTGCCCGCGTGCAGATCACCGTGGAACAGGCCGTGGCGCAGCCCGCCCTCGAACACGCTGAACAACAGGGCCTTCACCAGCGTCTCGCCGTCGAACCCTTTATTGCGGATGGTGGCCACGTCGTCGATGCGGGTGCCCTGGATGCGTTCCATGGTGAGCACCCGTTCGCTGGTCAGGTCCCAGTAGACCTGCGCCACCCGGATGTTCTCACCGAGCGGGGAGGCGTGCATGTGCGCCACCCACGCGTCCATGGACTGCGCCTCCAGGCGGAAATCCAGCTCCTCGGCCAGATTGTCGGAGAAGTCGGCGACCACATCCTGGGCGGACAGCCGCCTGCCCAGCTTGGCGAGTTCGACGACCTGCGCGCCGCGCTTGAGGATCTGCAGATCGGCGGCCACCCGGCGGCGGATGCCGGGGCGTTGGATCTTGACCACGACCTCCTCACCGGTGTGCAGCGTGGCGTAGTGCACCTGCGCGATCGAGGCGGATGCGAAGGGGACCTCGTCGAAGGACTTGAACAGGTTCTGCGGGGCGTCGCCCAGGTCTTCGACGAACAGCTTGTGCACCTGGTCCTTGTCGGCCGGGGGCACCCGGTCCAGCAGTCCGCGGAACTCCCGGGACAGCGGTTCGCCGAACGCGCCGGGGCTGGACGCGATGATCTGGCCGAATTTGACATAGGTGGGTCCCAGGTCGGCGAACGTCTGGGGAATCTGCTGGAGGATCTTGTGTTGCAGACTGCCCTTGGTGAGGAGGTTGGCGACGACGCGGGCGCCGGTGCGGGTGACCTGCCAGCCGGTGGCCCCGATCCGGGCGGCCTCAACCGGCAGTGGCACCCGATCGAGCCTGGCGACCTCGCGGTGCTTGGGTCTCGTTGGCTGAGTGCTCATCCCTGCAGTGTCTCAAAACCGCCGGTAACGCCAAAAACTTGAGTGGTATGCGTCACAGTGAGCTGGCGGCGAAACTGCGCTCGATATCCGCGCGGCTGACCTGCGGATCGGTGCCCGGGACATAGCTGGGCTCGGTGTGCGGCACGGTGGTGCCGTTCTTGACGCGCTGCTGCGCCTCCCGGAACTCGCGTGCCGGGCCGGCGGCGGTGTGCAGGCCGTTGATCGCCGACCACACGAGGGCCCGCCGGGCGGCCCGCTCGATCGGGTTGGGGTCGGTGTGGCCGATCAGCTGCTTGGCCCATCTGGGCATGGTGTCGCGGATCGCCCAGTCGATGGCGCTCTGCGGCATCGGCAGGTTGGGGCCGGTGGCCATGGCTGCGCCGTGGGTCAGCGCCAGGCGGGGCAGGTAGGAGTGCAGACAGTCCAGCGTCTCGGCCTTGGTGGTGGGCAGGTCGGTGCCGCCCAGCGCCTGGCCGACCCGGATGAACTCGCCGTAGTAGCGGTCGAGTTTTTTGCCGCGCAACGGATTCGGGTGGTACAGCTCGTGGGCCGTGGCGATGCCCCACACGACGGTGGCGTAGTTCCAGCGCAGCCACTGCGGGTCATCGGCGTCATAGGCGGCGCCGTCGGGCCGGGTGCCCTTGATGGTGTGGTGCATGGCGCGCACGGTGCGGGCCACCCGTTCGGCGGACTCGGTGTTGCCGTACGCCGTACCGATGAAGAAGGCGATCGAGTGCCCGAGGCGGACCGCGGCGCCCTTGGGGTCCACCACGGGGATGGCATTGCCCTGGTCGTCCCGCTTGACCAGTCGTGAGTGGTGCATGCCCATCCAGTAGATCGACGGATCGAGGCGTTCGATATAGGCCGCGCACTGCAGGCCGAAGATCAGGGCCTCGGTGTGCGAGTGCACGTGCCACACCGCGCTGCCGAGGCCGAACCAACCCGGATCGCCCGCGGGTTCGGCGAACTCCAGGCCGCGGAAGTAGTGCTTGCGGATGTCCCGATCGAACTTGCGTTGCAACAACCGCTCGACGTGCTGGTGCGGCAGATCCATGCCCACATCCCTTCTGGTCACGATTGTGACCAGAATACATTTTGGTCACAGCCGTAGCCAGAACTAATCTGGACCGATGTCGACCCCAACCCGGTGGGCGGGTGTCCCGCTGACCGACCGGCGCGCCGAGCGGCGCGGACTCCTGGTCGACGCCGCCTATGCGTTGTTCGGCGACGGTGGCGAGGCGGCCCTGTCGGTGCGTTCGGTGTGCCGGGCCGCCGGGCTGAACTCCCGGTACTTCTACGAGAGCTTCGCCGATACCGACGAGCTGCTCGGCGCGGTGTACGACAAGGTGAGTGCCGAACTCGCCGAGACGGTGGACGCGGCGATGGCCTCCGCAGCCGACGCGCTGCGCGCCCGCACCAGGGCGGGTATGGCAGCGGTGCTGGACTTCGGTTCGGCGGACCCGCGCCGAGGTCGGGTGCTGTTCACCGACGCTCGGTCCAACCCCGTGCTGATCGCGCGCCGGGCCGCCACCCAGGATCTGCTGCTGGCCGCCGTGCTCGCCGAGGTGCGGACGGGCGCCGACCCGGTGGTCGCGCGGGTCGGCGCGGCGATGTACACCGGCGCGATGGCGGAGTTGGCCCAGCAGTGGCTTGCGGGTGCATTGGGTGCGGACCTCGATGCGGTGGTCGACGCGGCGCTCGGGCTCGTGCTCGGCCGAGATTGATGAAAAGGTCGTTCCCGGTGCGGTGACAGCGACCATGTCGTCGATCTCGACGGAGATGAATCCGACGGGCGGCATGGCGCGTCCAAGAAGGTGTGCCTGTTGCATTCGTCGGGGGTGACGCGGTGACGGCCGGGCGCCTCACCCGTGCCCAGCTTCGTCACCGCTATCGACCCATATTCCGCGGGATCTACATCCCCAAGCACCATCGGCCCTCGTTGTGGGATCGGATCGAAGGGGCGTTGCTCGTCGCGCCCGGTGCCGTGGTCGCAGGTGTGGCTGCGTCGGCGCTGCACGGGGCGAAATGGGTCGACGATGACGTGGACGTCGAGTTGATCGCGGCATGTCGGCCTCAGCCGGGCCTCGTGGTGCGCAGGGAGACGCTGGGTGAGGGCGAGATCATCACAGTGCGTGGGCTTCGGGTGACATCACCGGTCCGGACGGCCTTCGACCTGGGGCGCCACCTGACCCGGGATATGGCGGTGACCCGTCTCGACGCCCTGATGAATGCGAAGCCGTTCGCCGTCGAAGATGTCGAGCTGCTCGCAAAGGTCCATCCTGGACGGCGCTGGCTGACCCGGCTGAATTCCGCATTGCCTCTTGTCGATGGTGGTGCCGAGTCGCCGAAGGAGACGTGGTTGCGCTTGTTGTTCGCCGACGCCGGGTTGCCCACGCCCACCACGCAGTTCGTCGTCCGCACCGAGTCTGGCCGCTACGTCCGGCGGATCGACATGGCCTGGGAGAAGTTCAAGGTCGGTGCCGAGTACGACGGTCAGCAACATCTGACCGAGCGCGCGCAGTACGCGAAGGACGTGTGGGCGAATCGCGAATTGCGCCGGCTGGATTGGCACCTCGTACACGTGATCAAGGAGGACCGCGGACGCGATGTCGTCGCGGACGCCCGCGCCGCTCTGAAGGCCCGCGGCTGGTCGGGTTGAGATCGACGAAAGGGTTGCTCGCACGGTGCTGCGGACAGCCCTTTCGTCGATCTCGCCTTTCGTCGATCTCGCCCAAGCTAGACCGACGCCGGCCGCCAGCGCTTGATCCAGTCCGTCTCCGGCCATTCCTCGGCGGCGGCCAGCAACTCGTACATCGTTGCGCCGTCGACTGTTTCGCGGACGATGTCGGCGTGCCCGGCATGCCGGGACAACTCCTCGACCAGGTGCAGCAGCACCCACCGGACCGACCAGTGGTCGATGTCCTGCGGGAACCACGGCACGTCGTGGGGCACCGGCACCGGAGTGTCGAAGTCGGCTTCGGCGAACACCTGCAGGGTCGCGGCATTCTGCGCTTTCAGGGCTTCCAGGAGGCCGTGCAGGGTCTCGTCCTCGCGCATCACGTACTGCTCCTCGTATTCGGCCATGAGCTCTTCCATCGGCCTGGCATCGGGCACCGGGATGGACGGCGCGTGCGCGGCCCGCTCCGTCCAGCCCTTCTGGCAGTTGGTCACATGCTTGACCAGCCCGCCGATGGACAACGAACTGGCAGCGGGCGCGGAGCGCCCCTGCTCGTCGGTGAGTCCGTAGGCCACCGCCAGGAACGCGTCCTGCTGGAACGCCAGGAAGTTGATCAGGGTCTGGCGCTCGCCGGCGGCGGGGGCGGGCATTCCGGGCATATCAGTTCTCCTTCGAGTGGATGTAAAGGTCACGGATGCAGGCGATTTCCGCACCGTGGTGGATCATTTCGCGGTTGATGTGCAGGACCAGGACGGCCATGGGCTCAGCGCCGTACGGTCCTTCGGCCGGTCCGCAGGGCTTGGTCAGGTCTGCCTCGGTGAGTGCACGCACCCCCGCGATCCAGCGTGCGTACTCGTCATCGAGCTGGCGCAGCGCGCCCGCGGCGTCGGTGGCGTACCGCCAGGTCTCGTAGTCGGCGGGCGGTCCGCCGAAATGGGAGTGGTTGCGCATGGCGAGCACGCCGACGATGACATGTGCCAGCCGCCACGCGATGGTGGTGAAGGGTTCCGGTTGTGGTGGGGGATAGGCGAAATCGATGGTCGTCCCGTTCGCGCCGGGGTGCACGTTCCAGCAGTCGGGCACCGGCTCCCAGAAGTACTCGTCATCGGTCAGGCCCTCGAAGCGCGGACGCAGCTGGTGTGTCCAGTGGAAGTCCAGCTGGTCGGCCAGCAGTTCGGTGTACATGAACCCACCCTGACATCCATATAGGACAGTTTCGGTCCTATGAATGCATCAAGATGGTGAACATGAGCACCGCCAGGGTCCTGCAACTGCTCGGCCTGCTGCAGTCACGCCGGGTTTGGACCTCCGAGGAACTGGCCCAGCGCCTCGAGGTCACCACCCGCAGCGTGCGCCGCGATGTCGAGCGTCTGCGCGATCTCGGATATCCCGTGCACGCAAGCAAGGGGCACGGCGGCGGCTACCAACTCGGTGCCGGGGCCGCCCTGCCCCCGCTGCTGCTCGAATCGGACGAGGCCGTCGCCATGGCCGTGTGCCTGCGCCTGGCCGCGGGTGGCAGCGTGGCCGGAATCGGCGAATCGGCGTTGCGTGCACTGTCGAAACTCGACCAGGTGATGCCGTCACGGTTGCGCTCCCAGGTGGCCGCGGTCCACGAAAACACCGTCACCCTGACCGCCGCCTCCGACGACGCCGTCGACCCCGACATCCTGATGACCCTGGCTCGTGCCAGCCGCGACCACGAACACATCGGTTGCGGATACGTCGACATCCGCGGCAATGCCACCGTGCGCCGCCTCGAGCCCTATCAATTGGTCACCACCGGCCGGCGCTGGTATCTGCTGGGCTACGACCGGGACCGTGACGACTGGCGCAGCCTGCGCCTGGACCGGATGTCCGACGTCCGCGCGCTCGGCAGCACCTTCGTCCCCCGATCTGCCCCCGACGCCGCCGACTACGTGCGCCGCGCCATCAGTTCGTTGCCCTACCGCTACATCGCCCGGGTGCGGTATCACGCCGCGCACGATGTTGTCGCCCAGACGTTTCCCGCGACGTCGGTGCAGATCGAACCCGACGGACCCGACGCGTGCATCGTCACCACCGGCGCCGACGATCCCGCGCGGATGGCGTTGTATCTGGCCATGCCCGGGTGTGAGTTCGAAGTCCTGGACCCGCCCGAGGTGGCCGAGGCGGTACGGGCTGCCGCCGAACGCCTTCGCAGGGCGGCCGCGCGAACGTAAGGTGCGCTCATGCGTCTGACCGCAGCGGAGCCGACCGAACTGTTCGTCGGGCCGGCGGACGCGCCGCTGCAGATCGTGCGGGTCACCTGTCAGGACGCCGCCGGCGAGGTGATCCGGATCGAGGGCGAGGGCCTGCGCGGCGAGGGGCCGGTCCTCGGCGACACCGGCGAGATCCCGGTTCACGTCGACCAACCGGTTCCCGGCGAACGACGGCCGGCGCGGGCAGGTGATCTGCCGTTCACCTTCGTCGTCGCGGAGCCCGGCTGGACGATGCACATGATCAGCCACTTCCACTACGACCCGGTCTGGTGGAACACCCAGGCCGCCTACACCAGCGTCTGGACCGAGGATCCACCCGGCGCGTGCCGGCAGACCAACGGATTCGAACTGGTGACGGCGCATCTGGAGATGGCCCGCCGCGAGCCCGAGTACAAGTTCGTGCTCGCCGAGGTGGACTACCTCAAGCCGTTCTGGGACACCCACCCCGAGGAACGGGCCGATCTGCGCCGCTTCATCGCCGACGGCCGGATCGAGATCATGGGCGGTACCTACAACGAACCCAACACCAACCTCACCAGTCCGGAGACGGCGATCCGGAACTTCGTGGCGGGCCTCGGCTTTCAGCGTGATGTGCTCGGGGCCGACCCGGCGACGGCATGGCAGCTCGACGTGTTCGGCCACGACCCGCAGTTCCCCGGGATGGCCGCCGACGCCGGGCTGACGTCCAGTTCGTGGGCTCGCGGTCCGCATCACCAGTGGGGTCCGATGGCCGATCACGGCGACCCCGAACGCATGCAGTTCGCCAGCGAGTTCGAATGGACGGCACCGTCCGGTCGGGGCCTGCTCACCCACTACATGCCGGCGCACTATGCGGCGGGTTGGTGGATGGACGCCTCCGCCGGCCTCGCCGAGGCGGAGCAGCAGACCTTCGCACTGTTCTCCAGCCTGAAAAAGGTTGCGTTGACCCGCAATGTGCTCCTGCCCGTGGGTACCGACTACACCCCGCCGAACAAGTGGGTCACCGAGATCCACCGCGACTGGAACGCCCGCTACACCTGGCCGCGATTCGTGTGCGCCCTGCCCAAGGAGTTCTTCACGGCCGTCCGGGCCGAACTCGCTGACCGGGCCGCGCTGCCTTCGGTGCAGACCCGGGACATGAACCCGATCTACACCGGCAAGGACGTCTCCTACATCGACACCAAGCAGGCCAACCGTGCCGCCGAGAACGTGGTGTTGGAGGCCGAACGCTTCGCGGTGTTCGCCGGAACACTCTGCGGCGCCACCTATCCGCAGGCCGCGCTGGAGAAGGCCTGGGTACAACTGGCCTACGGAGCCCACCACGACGCGATCACCGGCTCCGAATCCGACCAGGTTTACCTCGATTTGTTGACCGGCTGGCGTGATGCGTGGGAACTGGGCCGGGCCGCCCGCGACAACGCGCTGGCCCTGCTCAGCGGCGCGGTGGATGCGCCGATGGTGGTGTGGAATCCGCTGGCGCACCGTCGGTCGGATGTGGTGACCGCGCAGCTCGACCGCCCGTTCGCCGGCGTGGTACGCGACCAGCACGGCGACCCCGTCCCGTCGGTATCGCACGGACACACCGTGAGCTGGCTGGCACGCGATGTCGGATCGCTGGGTTGGCGGGCGTACCGGCTCGACGACGACAGCCCGGGATCAGAGTGGGAGCCGTTGGACGGCAACGAGATACGCAACGAGCACCATCGAGTCCGCGTCGACCCGGCCCGCGGCGGCGGGGTGAGTTCGGTGCTCGCCGGCGGGCGCGAGCTGATCACGGGCACCAAGGTGGGCAACGAACTCGCCGTCTACGACGAGTACCCGGCACACCCGAAGGCCGGCGAGGGGCCGTGGCACCTGCTGCCCACCGGCCCGGTGGTGTGTTCCTCGGCGTACCCCGCCGAGGTGCGGGCTTTCCGCTGTGCACTCGGAGAGCGGCTGACCGTTCGTGGACGCATCGGCGACATCCTTCGCTACACCCAGACGATCACGCTGTGGCACGGCGTCTCGCGCATCGAATGCCGCACCACCGTCGACGAATTCACCGGCGCCGACAAGTTACTGCGGCTGCGCTGGCCGTGCCCGGTGCCCGGTGCGATGCCGGTCAGCGAGGTCGGCGACGCGGTGATCGGCCGCGGCTTCGGCCTCCTGCATCCGCACGGGGCGGCGCACGCCGTCGACTCCGCGCAGGATCCGTACACGCTGGACAACCCGGCATACGGCTGGTTCGGGTTGTCCTCGATGCTGCGGGTGCGTGTCGGCGCGGGGGTCCGGGCGGTCTCGGTGGCCGAAGTCGTGACGCCCGAAGAACAATTCGATGTCCGCGACCTGATGGTTGCCCTCGTGCGCGCCGGCGTCACCGCCACCTGTAGCGCGGCGGACAAACCGCGCTACGGCGACCTGTCGGTGGACTCCAACCTGCCCGATGCGCGGATCGCGCTCGGAGCGCCGGACGAGAATTCGTTCACCGCAGCTGTTTTGCACACTTCGCCCGAACACCGGCACGAGCTCGATCGTCAGCTCGCCGCGGGCGGCACGGCCCGAGTGTGGGTCCCCGCGGCCTTGGCGCTCGCCGACACCTGGATACCCGGTGCCGACCTGCGCGGCGTCCGCAGCTTGCCGGTCCTCATCGTCGTCGGCGATATCGGGGCGCTGGTGCAGGATCTGGCCGACGCAGAGATCGCCGTGCACCAGGACGCAGCCGCCGGGCTGACCCCGTTCGAGTCGGTGACCGTCGCGCTGTGCAACCGGGGCGTGCCCGGTTTCGCCGTCGAACCCGACGGCACGCTGCACACCTCGCTGATGCGGTCCTGCACCGGCTGGCCCTCGGGAACCTGGATCGACCCGCCGCGCCGCACCGCCCCCGACGGCTCCAACTTCCAGCTTCAGCACTGGTCGCACACCTTCGACTACGCGCTGGTGGCCAGCGAGGGGGACTGGCGTGACGCCGACATACCGGCCCGCAGCGCGGAGTTCTCGCATCCGCTGATCGCCGTGCCCAACCGGCGGGCGGGTGCCGACGGACTGCCGGCCCACGGCGCGCTACTCGACGTCGACTCGACGGGAGGCCGCGTCACCCTGGGTGCGCTCAAGGCCGCCGGCAACCCGTTCGCGGCGGGTTCGACCGCGCGGGTCGAGCCGTCCTCGGTTTCCCTTCGCCTCGTCGAAACGCACGGCCGGAGCGCAGAATTCGTGGTCCGATCGGGTATCTGCAGTATCTCGGCGCTGACCGAGGCCGACCTGCTGGAACGGCCGTCCGGTCCGGCGACCACGACGCTGCACGGCTATCAGATCGCCACCCTGCGCGGCCGGCTGGACGGGATCCGGATCGCCAACGCCGATCAGCAGACACTGGCCCCGGAGGCCGAGTACGCCCAACCGCTCTATGCGCGCTACTGGTTGCACAACCGTGGTCCCGCGCCATTGGGGGGTTTGCCGTTGGTGGCACACCTGCATCCCAGCCATCTCGTGGCTGAGTCGGATACCGTTGTGCGTCTTCGTCTCACCGCAGCCAGTGACTGTACGGATACGGCGCTGCACGGCCGGGTCCGGATGGTGATGCCGCCCGGTTGGATCGCCGAGCCGGCCGACCTGTCCTTCGTGCTGCCGCCGGGGGAGTACCTGGAGGCCGAGGTGGGGGTGACGGTACCGGCGGGCATCCCGCGCGGTCTCTATCCCGTCCGCGCCGAACTCGCCGCGGGCGGACGCGGGCTGCCCGCGGCGTGGCATCAGGTCGTCGAGGACGTCTGCATCGTGTCGATCCAGGCCACAGCGCATGACGAGATACTGCGGCTGGTCTCCGGGCCCGAACCGGTGAGCGTGCGGGCCGGCGGCCGCGCGGCGCTGTCGGTCACGGTCGGTACCGATGCGGGCGCCGACCTTGCCGTCGAAGCTCACCTCATCAGTCCGTGGGGGACCTGGGAATGGTTGGGTCCGCCGGCCGTCGGGGCAGAGGTACCCGCGCGCGGGACACGGCAACTGGACTTCGACGTCGCCCCGCCACCCTGGCTGGATCCGGGCCGGTGGTGGGCGCTGATCAGGGTGGCCTGCGCGGGCCGACTGGTGTACTCGCCGGCGGTCGAGATACAGGTGCTGCCGTGACGGCGGTGGCCTGGGTGGCCGGTACGCCGATCCCGGAAACCGCTGTCGACGAACGCGAACGTCGGCTGCGGACGGGATCGCGTGCTGCGGCATTGCCCCGGCCGGGAACCAGTGAAGGCAGGCAGCTGCGCCGCTGGCTGACCCAGCTGTTGGTGGCCGAGGCGGTGGTGGCCGGTGAGCAAGGCGGAGCCGATCCGCCGGCCCTGCACGATGTGCTGCCCGACCCGGCGGCACGACTGGAGATCGGCAGCGTCGGCGCCGCGGTGCTCGAATCACCGCACGCCCGTGCCGTTTTCGCGCGGATCACTGCGGCGGTCGAGGTCTCCGAAGCCGATATCGCGGCATACCACGAACGTAACCCGACCCGATTCGGCCCGCGCCGCACAGCGATCGCACTGGAGCAGGCGCGGCCCGCGATCACCGCTCATCTGCGGGCGGCCGCCGGCCGGCGCGTGTTCCGGCACTGGCTGGATTCGCGCTGCGCCGAACTGGTCCGACTGGCACCGGGTTACGAGCATCCCGGAGACCCGCGCCAACCCGATAACACTCACCGGCACTGACCGTCATGGCAGATCGGTGTCACCTGATAGAGATGGGCACCTGATGGCACTCACCCTCGCGCTCGACGTCGGCGGCACCAAGATCGCCGTCGGGCTGGTCGATGCGGCGGGCACGCTCACGCACCGCGCGCAGCAGCCCACCCCACACGCCGACGCGGACACCGTATGGGAGGTCGCCGCGCAGCTGATCCGCGATGCACTGGACCGCGCCGGCGGCCCGGTGCGCGGTGTCGGCATCAGCTCCGCCGGCCCCGTCGACCTGCACTCCGGAACGGTCAGCCCCATCAATATCGCTGGCTGGCAAGCATTCCCGATCGTCGAGCGGACTCGACAGCTGACCGGCGTCCCGGTGCGCCTCGGGGGTGACGGACTGTGTATGGCGCTCGGCGAGCAGTGGCGCGGCGCCGGGGCCGGCGCGCAATTCCTGCTGGGCATGGTGGTCTCGACGGGCATCGGCGGGGGACTGGTGCTCGACGGCGCCCCGTATGACGGGCGCACCGGCAATGCCGGCCACATCGGTCACGTCATCGTCGAACCGGACGGCGAGCCGTGCACGTGCGGGGGCCGGGGTTGTGTCGAGACCGTGGCGTCGGGCCCGCATCTGGTGCGCTGGGCACGGGAGAACGGTTGGGCGGCCCCGCCCGGCGCCGACGCGAAAGTGTTGGCCGACGCCGCCCGTGCAGGTGACGAGGTCGCGCTCAAGGCGTTCCGCCGGGGCGCGACCGGGGTGGCGATGATGATCGCCGGGGTCGCGGCGACCTGCGATCTGGACCTTGTCGTCATCGGTGGCGGGGTGGCCAAGTCGGGAGCTCTGCTCTTCGATCCGCTGCGGGCGGCGCTGCACACCTACGCCGGACTGTCGTTCCTGCGGGATCTCCGCGTGGTCCCCGCCGCACTCGGCGGGGACGCCGGACTGGTGGGGGCCGCCGCGCTGGCCCTGGCCAGGTGAGTGCGTCCCCCATCGCACGGCGCTGCGGTACCGGTGGCGCTCGTTTTGGCTGATCGGCCGTGGGTCCGCTATCCTTACCGGGTTCCACCGAAGACCGTCGGTCACCGAGCAATCGGTTGAAGGTCCCGGATTTCCGGGCGGCCCACGCAGGAGGACGAGGTAACAGTATTTCCTGTGCGCCCCGACCTGTCCTGTGTCGGGGCGTTTGTGATTTCAGGCCCTTTTGCCGCCCATCCGGGCTCTGGCGGTTGGTGGACATCCCAACCATCACGAGGAGGCAAGCATGGCCAACGCTGACAAGGCCACCGCGGTCGCCGACATCGCCGAGAAGTTCAAGGAGGCGACGGCCACCGTCGTCACCGAGTACCGCGGCCTGAAGGTGTCCAACCTTGCCGAGCTGCGCAGGTCGCTGGGCGACGGAACGACGTACACCGTCGCCAAGAACACCTTGGTGAAGCGTGCGGCGTCCGAGGCCGGGATCGAGGGTCTGGACGACCTCTTCACCGGTCCGACCGCCATCGCGTTCATCAACGGCGAGCCCGTCGACGCTGCCAAGGCGATCAAGAAGTTCGCCAAGGACAACAAGGCGCTCGTCATCAAGGGCGGCTACATGGACGGCAAGGCGCTGTCCGTATCCGAGGTCGAGCGGATCGCCGATCTGGAGTCCCGCGAGGTGCTCCTGTCGCGCGTCGCCGGCGCCCTGAAGGCCAAGCAGTCCCAGGCCGCTGCGCTGTTCGTCGCGCCCGCGTCCCAGGTCGCCCGCCTGGCCGCAGCTCTGCAAGAGAAGAAGGCCTCAGAGGGTTCGGCAGACACTGCCGCCTGAGACCAACAAAACCACCACCACCCATAGAGATAAGGAATCACCATGGCAAAGCTGTCCACCGAAGAACTCATCGACGCCTTCAAGGAACTGACCCTGCTCGAGCTCTCTGAGTTCGTGAAGGTGTTCGAGGACACCTTCGACGTCACCGCCGCCGCTCCGGTCGCCGTTGCGGCCGCCCCCGCCGCCGGTGGCGCTGCCGCCGAGGCCGCCGAGGAGCAGTCCGAGTTCGACGTCATCCTCGAGGGTGCCGGCGACAAGAAGATCGGCGTCATCAAGGTCGTCCGCGAGATCGTTTCCGGCCTGGGTCTGAAGGAAGCCAAGGACCTGGTCGACGGCGCCCCCAAGCCGCTGCTGGAGAAGGTCACCAAGGAAGCCGCCGAGGACGCCAAGGCCAAGCTCGAGGCCGCCGGCGCATCGGTCACCGTCAAGTAGTTTCAGCCTCGTTGATGGGCCGGGTCGGTAACGACCCGGCCCATCGTCGTCGAAAGGCCTGTTTGCCAACTCACTTCTGTGTTGCTGAAATCAGCCGTGCGCTACAGTGACTCAAGCCACAGGCGGGGTAGCACGTGGCGCGGTGGGTCGTAGTCGGAAGGAAACCGTATGGGCGTCGCAATCGACGTAACTGGACTGAGTAAGTCGTTCGGGTCGTCGAAGATTTGGGAAGACGTCACGCTGAAGGTTCCCGAGGGTGAGGTCAGCGTGTTGCTGGGCCCTTCGGGTACCGGTAAGTCGGTGTTCTTGAANACTGGACTGAGTAAGTCGTTCGGGTCGTCGAAGATTTGGGAAGACGTCACGCTGAAGGTTCCCGAGGGTGAGGTCAGCGTGTTGCTGGGCCCTTCGGGTACCGGTAAGTCGGTGTTCTTGAAGTCGTTGATCGGTCTGTTGCGCCCGGAGAAGGGTGCGATCTATATCGATGGCACCAATATCTTGGAGTGCTCGGCCAAGGAGCTCTACGAGATCCGGACCTTGTTCGGTGTGCTGTTTCAGGATGGTGCGCTGTTCGGGTCGATGAATATTTATGACAACACGGCGTTCCCGTTGCGGGAGCACACCAAGAAGTCCGAGTCCGATATCCGCAAGATCGTGATGGAGAAGCTCGAGCTGGTGGGTATGCCCAATGATGGGCAGTCGATGAATATTTATGACAACACGGCGTTCCCGTTGCGGGAGCACACCAAGAAGTCCGAGTCCGATATCCGCAAGATCGTGATGGAGAAGCTCGAGCTGGTGGGTATGCCCAATGATGGGCANAAGTTCCCCGGTGAGATTTCTGGTGGTATGCGCAAGCGTGCCGGCCTGGCGCGGGCGCTGGTGTTGGATCCGCAGATCATCTTGTGCGATGAGCCGGACTCCGGTCTGGANCCGGTCCGTACCGCGTATCTGTCGCAGTTGTTGATCGATATCAATGCCCAGATCGATGCGACGGTGTTGATCGTGACGCACAACATCAATATTGCGCGGACGGTGCCGGACAACATCGGGATGCCGGTCCGTACCGCGTATCTGTCGCAGTTGTTGATCGATATCAATGCCCAGATCGATGCGACGGTGTTGATCGTGACGCACAACATCAATATTGCGCGGACGGTGCCGGACAACATCGGGATGTTGTTCCGGAAGAAGTTGGTGATGTTCGGTCCGCGTGAGGTGTTGTTGACCTCGGAGGAGCCGGTGGTCAAGCAGTTCCTCAATGGTCGTCGGATTGGTCCGATCGGTATGTCGGAGGAGAAGGACGAGGCGACCGCGGCGGCGGAGCAGGCGATGATGGATGCCGGTCAGAGCGATGGTGGTGTGGAGGAGATCGAGGGTGTGCCGCCGCAGCTGATTGCGACGCCGGGGATGCCCGAGCGTAAGGGTGTGGCGCGTCGTCAGGC